>CAWIAB010000003.1:0-833293 GCA_963833975.1 uncultured Actinomycetota bacterium | reverse complement strand
CCGGAGTTGGAAAGCATGTTGACTGACGCTCAGAGGGCTCGCATCGTCCGCCATAGACTGTGCGCGAGTTCAGATACTCGACTCACGCTCGACCAGTTCCCTGGGCTACCGGGCGGGAGGCCCGCAGCTCCTCCCGCCCGGTGCTTGATTCCTCGGAACATCTGCGGGTCCGTGGTCCGCTCGCCGCCCGGTGGCGGCCTCCAGGTGCATCAGTTGTGGATAGATATGTGGCACGATGGCAAGCCGCGTGTAACACTTTTATCCATGGTCGAACCTGCCCTTCTTCCCGCCACGTTCACGACGTCGACGGCGTTGGCGCGGGGAGTGCACCCACGCGACCTGTACGCCTGGCGTGACGATGGCCGCGTAGTCGAGTTGTCCCGTGGGGTGTTTCGGCGCGCGGACGCACCGGAGGCGAGCTACCCGGACCTGCTGGCGGTGGCCCACCGGTCTCCGGTCGCGATTGTCTGCTGCCGGACCGCGGCCGCAGTGCATGACCTAAGCGACGAGATCCCCACTGCCGTGCAGATCGCGGTGCCGACCCGGCATCGGCCGCCGCGGATCGCGTACCCGCCAACCGAGGTTTTTCGCTTCGATGCGTCGACGTTCGAGCTCGGCTTGTCTCGGGTGGAGGCTGCGCCCGGCGAGTGGGTGCGGGTGTACGACCCGACCAGAACGGTGGTCGACCTGATGCGATTGCGCGGGCGGCTGGGTGAGGACCTGGCGTACGGGGCTTTGCGGCGGTATCTGCGACTCCGGGACGCCCGACCGGGCGAACTGCTCCGTCTTGCCTCGGTGCTGGACGTTCGCGGCCCCATGCAGCGTGCCCTCGATGTGGCGCTGGCCCAGTGAGCCGACCGACACGGGCGACGCCCTCTGGGCGGGCTTACCTCGACCTGCAGAACCAGGCCCGCGCCGAGGGGCGCGGCACCCAGGAGCTATTGACCCTGTACGTGATCGAACGGTGGCTGGCGCGGCTCAGTGCATCGCCGTACCGAAGCGAGTTCGTGCTCAAGGGCGGCATCCTGCTCGCCGCGTTGGACAATCGCCGTCCGACCTCCGACCTGGACGCGTTGGCGCGCGGCTTCGCCAACGACGAGACAACCGTCGTCTCGCGAGTCATCGCCGTGGCCGATCACCCGGTCCCCGATGACGGGGTCGAGTTCCGAGTGAACACGGTGACGTCGAGGGTGATCCGACACGAAGATCCCTACTCAGGTGTCCGGATCGCCATGGACTGCGCGGTCGCCTCGGCGACAGTCAAACTACGACTGGACGTCAACTTCGGCGATCCGGTCACGCCCGCGGCGCGACCGATGATGTTGCCGGCACTGCGACCTGGGGAGCCAGCTGTCAGCATCTTGGGCTACCCGCTCGAGACGGTGCTGGCAGAGAAGATCTCAACAGCGATCAGCCTTGGCCCCGCGAACACCCGGGTACGAGATTACGCGGACATGTACATGCTCACCGGGAACCACGACCTGACCCATGCCACTGCACGGGCGGCACTGGTCGCCACGTGCCTCCATCGCGGAACCGACGTCGTCGAGTTGTCTACCGCGATCGGCGACGTCGTCGGGCTCCGCGACCGGACCTATACCGCCTACCGAACTGGACTCGGGCGCGACAGCGCCAAGCTGCCAGAAGATTTCGACACCGTGGTGAACATGGTCGTTGCCTTCGCCGACCCCCTCGCCACCGAGGCCGCGCCATCGACAACATGGCGCGGCGCCACTCGTCAATGGATCGATCAACGAAGCTAGCGAACGAGCGGAGGTCATGGACGACCGTGAGTCCGCTAACCCGCTTCAGCCAGTCGCTCGGTCTGTTCCTCTCGTGCGGACCCCTGCAGGCCCGCTCACCACGGCGGCTTCAGGCTCGACGAAGGTTCGCTGAAGCCTCGCGATGTCAACGACTGCCGATGCAGAAGAGCGGTCTGCGCTCACGAAGCATGGCCCTTGCACGGTGGTCAGCTCAGATCCATGACGGTTGCCATCCTTGCGGAATCGTCGCCGGATACGGCACCAAGCCAAGGCAGCGGCGATAAGCCGCGTGGATCCATCCGGCTTCCGTATCGGGAGCGAACACCAGATCTGTGAGCCTCCGGTCGTGTATGACATCGTCGTCGCGGCAGCGCGCAGCGAGATCGTATCCCCTCTCATCAATATAAAAGCGGACGACTTGGAGGCTTCTTCCGCCCGCGGTCGCGGTCGCGGGGAGCGGGACTTCTTCGGTAAAGGTCTCGTAGAACGCTGTCACCTCTTCGGCGAGGTTGTGGCAGTCCACGGTTATCACCGCGAGAAGACGATCCACCTCGTCAATGCCTGTCATGAGCCGTCCTGGGGACCTAGCGAATCAGCCCAAGGGCTGAACGCTCGAATCTGAAGCGGCACTGACGCCGGGCGGGCGGCTCGACGGTCAGTGCAAACCACTGCGCGGCACAGGTCGGCGTACTCCATACCCGGGTGCTCATGGCAGACGACGTCGATCACCGCCACTCCGCGGTCGGCGAAGGCGCGGATCGAATCGGGCACATTCACGCGGACCATCCTCGTCTCCTGTCGGGCCTGCGCCTAGCGGGGCCTCGTTAGTCCATCACCCCCGCGGGGCAACATCGTCCGGAACACCCCGTGGGTTTCTCGGCGCCCCGCCGGGATCTCCGCGGCGCTGCAATGGGCACGGCGCTGAGGCCTGGTTGGGGTGCTCGACATGGCCCAGGCGCGACAACTGAACCGCGACCAGTTCTTCAGCAACTGGCCGGCAAGGAAGAATCCGAGCGCAGGGCATTGTGGACCCTGTATTGGCCCGATCGCCGCCACGTCGACTTGTGCCATCGCCACGTCCACGACACGGCCTTGGCGTTCCCAGGTCGCTATGCCGAGGATTGCAGGAGGTCTAGGCGGATGATCGCAGACCAACTAACCGGAGGGTTGCGGCATCCGTGACCGCATACCCGCAGCCCACGGCTGAGTATTTCTGGGTCGCCACACCGACGCGTTAGCGGCTGTCGGCCAGGCCGAATAGGGCGGCCCGGGCAAGCTGGGTGACGAGCCCCGGGTGGCTGTCACGCCGTCCTCCGGCCATCGATTGCAGCGTGTTGCGCGTGAGTCTTGCGGCGCCACGTGCGTTCAGGGCGTTCACTTCGGTCTCGCCGGACATCCGCCAGCCGCGGTCGCTCATCATCTGTGCGACACCGTCATCGACCCGTTCCTTGGACTCACCGGCTGCGAGACCCAACAGGAGGAACCATCCCGCCTCGACTTCGAACTGTCTGCCGAATGGCAGTCGCTGGAGCACCGACGAGACCAGTGTGCGGGGTTGCCGCGACGCGGTCTTGGCGCGTGCCGTCGGGACCAACGTGCCCTTCACTTTGCGGAGCAGCCCGACCTGCAGGGCGGTCTCACGGAGTTCGGCAACCGGCCGTGTGACATCCTCCCGATTGGTCTTACCAAGCCACCAGTCCGTGATCCCAGCGTCGCTTGCGATCCGGCTCACGACGACCGGTGGCAGATAGCCGGCCGCCGTCAGCGTGGTCTTGGAGCCGATGGCGTCCAAGAGCGCCAACCACGGCCGGGCGGCACCGCGTAGGGGCTCCTCGTCCAGGACCACAGGTTCCCGCGGGCCGAGGGCCGTGAGCCAGGTGTCGGCGATCAACCAGCCGTCCCCTCGCAGACGCTGCACCAGATCGGCCAGCGGCGCAGGGACGCCGTACCAAGGCACGTGCTTCCCGGCGGCCCACAAACGCATCGTCGCGGTCGTCTCGTCGGCGTCGAACGCATCGGGGTCATAGCCGTCAGGTAGCCAGCTGTGCGCGTGAGCTGCGTTTTCGAAGCCTTCGGGTACGTCGTCGGCTGGGGCCCCGGCACGCAGCCAGACAGCGACCTCGTGGTGTCCATGAAGGCCGCCCACGTCCTCAGGCGGGCAGCTGCCGGCGCCGTCCATGCACTCGGGCTCACGGTTGTCCGCTGTCAGCGCAGTAACCGATTCCAGCTCGACCTGATGTTGCCACCCGTCGCCGAAGTCGTACAGGTAGATCAGCCGGTCGCCGGGAGCATGCAGGAGCTGATCCAGCCGCACGCCGTCCTCGCGGGTGCCCTCTTCGCCCTCGGCTTCGTCGAACTCGGTGATGAAGTACGGCTGGTCGTACCCAAGGCCGGGCTGGAAACGATGCAGATGGGAGTCGGTCCAGCCCATCGCGGCCTGGAACAGGGTGTGTACGGCATCCAGCGTGAGGTCACCCGCAAGTGCCAAACGGCGCCAGATCCTGGGGCTGGAGCCCTCGAGATCGATCGTGAGGGTGAGCAGGTTCGGCTCGTTGGGGGGCGATGGCAAATCGATGGCCCGGTTACCGAGCTCGGCACCCTCGGCAGACCCGAGGTGGTTCGTCAGCGCGACGCTGGCGGTCTGCCTGGCGACAGCCGTCAGCTCGTCCTGACCCAGACTCTCGAGCCAATCCCGGAGCGCGGCGGGATCCGTTGGCACCGGTCGCAGTTCGCTCACTGCACCAGTCAAGCAGCCGGGTCCGGGCGTACGGCATGGGAGGGACCCAAGCGCCGATACACGTGAACGCGGGCGGATCAACCTGGGTGCCGGCTACCGGTTTCCCCGCGGGAACCGCCGCAGGCGGCCGGCCGCTGGAGCAGGACCGGGGCCGCAGACTATGGTCGGTCGGCGTGGATGCCCAGCAACCCGGACTCTTCGACCTGCCCGACCGGGCTGACTCGACTCGACCCGAGCGGCCGCAGCGCGGCAGGAACCGGGAGACGTGGGCCTGGACCGTCAGCGCCGAGGTCACAATCGTCGACGCCGGTGCCTTGCGGGAGGCGCTCGTTCTCGAGCCCTCTGCGCACGAGCCAACTGGATCGAGCCGGACTTGAACCGCAGATGGACGCCAGATCGTGTCCGGTATCTAGCTAGGGTTGCTCCATGAGGCGTCCGTGCAAGATCGGTGTTCAACTGCCGGAGGTCGAGCGGTTCGTGCCATGGCCGGAGTACCTCGACATGGCGCGACTAGCCGAGCAGGCCGGGTACGACTCAGTCTGGGTCGGTGACCATCTGCTGTTCGACCTACCGGATGGAACGACCCGGGGCCCGTATGAGGCATGGACGACGCTCGCCGCCATCGCGGCGGTCACTGAACGTGTGGAGATCGGGCCGCTCGTGGCCGCAACGAGCTTTCATGCCCCCGCGATGCTGGCCAAGCAGGCCGCGACGGTCGATGCCATCTCGCAAGGGAGGCTCATCCTGGGCCTGGGCGCCGGTTGGAACCGACGCGAGTACGACGCTTTCGGTTTCCCCTACGAGCGGCGTGTCTCGCGCTTCGCTGAAGCGCTCGAGATCATCGTGACCTTGCTCAGGGAAGGGCGGACGACGTTTCACGGCGAGTTCTACGACGTCGACGACTGCGTGTTGGACCCGCCTCCGGTGCGAGACGGCGGGCCGCCAATCATGTTGGGCTCCCACGGGCCGCGCATGCTGAGCATCGGGCTGCCCAAGGTCGACTCATGGAACGTCTGGTGGAGCAGCTACGACAACTCGGTTGAGCGGTTCGCAGAGATCAAGGCCGAAGTAGACGAGGCCATGCCCCCGGGACGGCACGTCGAGGCGACGGCTGCCGTGCTCGTCACCGTCCCGGGCGGGAAGGGCCGCGTGATGGGCGATGCCTCGAACACTCGGGTCAGCCAGGTCACGCCTGACGATCTCGGCGACCATGTACGTCGGATGGCAGACGCGGGTGCCACGCACCTCCAACTCGTGCTCGACCCCATCACCGCCGACTCCATTGACACCGTCGGAACCGTGCTGGCGACCTGGACACGTTGATTGGGCCGCCCCGCCGCACGGGAGCAGTAGCTGATCAGCGGACGTTCGCCGCGATGCACGCCAAACACAGCCTCAGGGTGGCGGGCTCTCCACCCTGAGGCAGATCCCCACCGAACCGGAGCCGCCCGGCGGCTGATCGGAGCTCGCTACGTCGGCCGTGCCCAAGCAGCGCCCTTCGCCGAAGCCGAGAAGGGCGTGAAGGTCAGCGTGACCGGATCGTCCAGGCGGGTCGCTGAGGGTCATCGTTGCGGATGACAACGTCAGCGTGATCCGTCGGACGGACGGTGCTGAGGTAGAACTCCTGCGAGGGTCGGTAGCGCATGCGGAACCGTCGCTCCACGTCATCGGGGGTTCCGTAAAGCGCGGCATCTCGTGTGCGCGCCCGGGCGAGGGCCTCCTCGAATGCGACAGACACGAAGATCCGCACGTCCCATTGGTCGATGAGCACGGGGCGCATCAAGAACACGCCCTCGAAGATCAGCACGGCAGCGGCCGGCGCGTAAATCCTCTGCTGGGAAACGGCGCTGTCCGTCTGCTTGTCGTAGACCGTTCGCTGGAAGCCGCGGTCTCCGCCTGGACCCAGCGGATCAAGCAGCACCTCATGGAGCGCGTCGTAATCGAAGCTGTCGTGGTAGTTGCCTTCGGCGGAAAGTTCGCCCCGCCGATACCGCTGAGCGCGAGGGAAGAGGAAGCTCTCGATCCACGCTCGGATGACATAGCGCCCTTGCGCACGCAGAGCATCGCCGATCTCGTCGGCGAGCGTCGTCTTGCCGGCTGCCGGGGGCCCATCAACCGCGACTCGCAACGGATGGGTGACCGCTACGGACTGGATCACGGACAGCACGCGATCAAGGAGCTCGCCGCGGGAGCCTTCTTCCATCGCGTCAGGGATCTGCCCTGTCCACGGGTCCACGGGGTCCACGCGACGCAGTCTGCCGCATCTTCTCAGCTCGATAGCTGATGGCCGGCCCGACGTAGCAGGTCGGACGCCTCGGTGATCAAGTCAGCCGGAACCAGCACGATGTCGCCGTCGAAGCTGGCCGCGACCCAGACAGGCACCTTGCCGGCTGCGAGCGGCGCCACGATCGCCGCCAGCATCCCGGTCGCGTCCGGCGGGTGCGCCTCGTCGCCATTCCACAGCGCCACCCAAGCGTCGTCGGCGGCATCCTGTCGTCGCATGCAAGCTCCGCCGTCAGGGCCGCGGACGACCGCGAGCACCTCGCCACCACGGGCTGCCTCGACGTCCGGTACGAGGCGCTCCAGCACGTATCGACCCTCCAGCACCCGCAACGTCTGATGATCAGCGACCGACACCAGCGCATCGTCGCACAACGATCGCGTCTGGTGGTGCAGCCGTATGAGCAGTTCGTGGGCGGAACGTCATCCGTGCATCCATCTGGCGCGCCGCGTCAAACGACTCCCGAGACCGCCACGCCCGCTGCATCACTTCCTGTACGGCGTCATCGGCAGCGGCGCCACCCCGCCGTTCCGGATCGCTACACCGAGCGCCGACGTAACAGCCAGAACGTGAGTCCGAGCAGGGACACCGAAACCAGCACCAACCAGCCCGCCTCGATCCACTGAAAGGTCCAGTACCTGCTGTCGGGCTGATAGCTGTGTACGTGCGCGTAGCCGTGGGCATTCAGGTACGCGACGGGGTCGACCGGCACGGTGCTGCCCTTGTCGGCGTTAGCCGCGAACCCGTCGTCCGACATCGTCACTCCGACCTTCTCCAGGACGGAGCTGACCTCGGAAACGCTGATCGGCGTCCCGCCCTTGGTCCAATACTCAGAGATCTCCAAGCCTCCGGTCGGCACGTCGCCCTTGGTCGTGAGGCCGCAGGAGGGTGGCCTGACAAGAGACAGGTCGCGACCATGGTCCCGGTCAGAAGGTGACTCGGGCAACCGGCTCGGAGCCTCGACGGCGGCGAGCTGAGCGGTGCTGGGTTCGGTAGACGAAAGGACGTATACCACCGAACCAGTCGCGGCGCCCCTCTTCCCACCCCCTGTACGCGGTGCTAGCGTCACCTAGTCACGCACCGTCCCTCAACCCAAGTAGGAGGATCTCGGCATGTTCGAGATCGAGCTGGACATCTTCTCCGGCCGACCAAATCCACGCTGGACGCTTGACGCAGCGGAGGGCAAGGAGTTCCTGACCCGACTCCTGGACCGCTCTGTTCCGATGGCGCCACTCACTTCCAGAGAGGGGTTGGGTTACCGCGGATTCATCTGCAAGGCGACCGGCAACACGGCCGCCACGCTGCACGCGCGGCACCTGCCAACCTCGTTCCGTGTACGCGACGGGCTCGCCCAGTCGATCGACTCCAGCGCCGAGACCTGGCTGCGCTACACCGGCCACGACGTGGCGGTGCCGGGTGCGGCCGAGGTCGTCATCGGCAAGGGCATTGCCGCGAAGGCGGACCCCGCAGACGTCGCGAAGAAGCGCAAGCTGTTCTTCACCAGCAGCACCGACTTCACCGACTGGAACGGCAGCCACGAGGGTTCGAACAACTGCTACAACTACGCGTCCAATAGCATCACCGACACGTTCGCCCAGCCAGGGCGAGGCTCAGGTGAGATGTACCACGCGATCACTGCCGACGAGATCCACAAGGCCGCCCTTCGCGACGGCTACCTCGACGACCTCCATCAGTCCAAGAAGAAGCAGAACCTGCACGTCGGCTACTGCATCTGGCCCGGTAGCGACTACCACTGGTACCGCCAGACCGAGCCGATGGACGGCGAAGTGCGCTGGACCCACAAGCCAGGCGGCACGCCGGCGCGCAACTACGACAGCAGCGGGAACTACATCACCGACCCGTCGACGTGCGACCGTGGCCCGTACACGATCTGGGGCGGCTTCATGTACAACCCCGGCAAGCAGAACAAGGTCGCGCGCTAGCTCTTCGGCGTCGCAACGCCCAATCTGCCGTTATCTGCAGAACTCCTAGTAACTCTCCGCTACGGACTCCGAAGGAGACCACATGGACAGGCGCCAGTTTCTCGTAGGCGTACTCGCGACCGGCGCAGCTACCGTTGGCGCAGCCGCGCTTAGCAGCAGCGCATCGGCCGTTGGCGCAACCGCACTTCGCGGCACGACGACCGCCCGCTCGACGAGCGGGTCCTCATCGACCGCGAACTTCCTGCTCGGCACGGCTCGCCGCGCGCTGGCCTAGTCAGCAAACGGTCGCGCTAGTAACCGAACGCCCCGCAATACCAACGAGCTCCGATACCGTGGTTTAGTCGTCCGCGCCGACGGCGCGGACGACTAAACGCTCACGGCACCGGACGCTGTGTTCCCTGGTCTGGGTGTGCTCGTTTGACGATTCAGAACGCGGACCTCCTGGCCAGTATTCTTGGCGATCATGGGGTTGCGAAGCGCCTGGCGAGTCATTGCCGCGCTGATCGCCGTCCTGCTCGTAGCTGCCTGCCGAAGCGGAGGTACGACTGTGACCACAGACGACAGAGCCGCGGCCGCGGAGGTCGTCGTAGAGGTCGACGTGTTCTCCGGTGTGCCAAACCCGAAGTGGACGCTCGACGCCGACTCCGCGGCGCGGCTGGCGACGCTCGTGTCGCACCTGACGCCAGCTCCGGACGGTACGGCGTCATCCGACCCGGATCTAGGCTTCCGCGGGTTCGTCGTGCGCGGGCTCGAACTGACGTCGGTCAGCGGGTCGCCAGGAACTGACGCGACGCTGCGTGTCCGAGGCAACGAAGTCGTCGCGACGATAGGTGGTCAACAGAGGCTGCTTACCGACGCCGCCCACGAGATATACACGATGCTGCGCGATCTGGCTCAGGACCACGTACCCAGCGACATCGCCTCACACATTCCCGCCGACGGCCTCCAGCCGTAAGCACCTGCCAGGGTGTCCGTCACCCCGCTACGTTCAGAGGTCTCTCAAAACGGGATTGTTCATCCCGCCACCTGATGGCCGGCTCGGCGCAGCAGCTCAGACGCCTCACGCACCTGATCAACAATCAGCAGATGTCACGGTCGAAGCTGGCCGCGACCCAGACAGGCACCTTGCCGGCTGCGAGCGGCGCCACGGTCCCAGCCAACATCCCAGTTGCGTCCGGTGGGCTGCGCGTCATCGCACAACGATCACGTCTGATGGTTCAGGGTTATACGGCCAGTTCGCAGGCGGCACGTCATCCCCGAACGGACTGGCCGCTCGTGACCTGATCACTTTGGGACCTAGGCTCGTTCTCGTGGTTGAGCTTCCGGTACTCGAGCCTGACGAGCAACGCATCATCGGCAGCCTGCTGGAGAAGCAGGTCACCGTGCCTGCTTCGTATCCTCTGACGGCCAACGCGCTGCGCACTGCCTGCAACCAGACGAGCAGTCGCGAACCGGTCGTCGACCTCGACCAGCAGACGGTCGTGACTACCGCGCGCGCACTCAAGGAGCGGGGCTTGGTGCGGATCGTCTGGTCCGATGTCGGTCGCCGCACGCTGAAATACCACCAGACCCTGGATGAGATGCTCGAGCTGGACGTCGCCGAACGGGCGCTCCTGACCGTGTTGTTGCTCCGGGGACCTCAGACGCCAGGTGAGCTGCGACCCCGTACGGAGCGGCTACACGCGTTCGCCGACCGCGAGCAGGTCGAAACGTGGCTGCACCGGATGGCGCAGCGTCCTCAGCCACTGGTGCGCGAGCTCGAACGACGACCGGGCCAGCAGGACCGGCGTTGGGTGCACCTCCTCGGACCGATCCCGCAGGAGGTCGCACCCGCTGCCACGAGCGTCGTCAACCGGGACACGGTGATCGCCGATGGCGCGGCCCGGCGCGACGCACGCGTCTTGGCGTCGTACGACGCCGTCGCCACCGACTACGCCGACACACTCTCGGACGAGCTCGATGGGCTGCCGTTCGAGAGGTGGCTGCTCGATCGGGTGGTTGAGCAGGCGGCGGGGCAGCCCGTGGTTGACGTCGGCTGCGGCCCGGGACATGTTACGGAGTACCTCGCCAACGGCGGCGCCGACGTCGTGGGGCTCGACATCTCGCCGGCCATGGTTTCTGAAGCACGCCGGCGTTTTCCGGGCCGGAAGTTCGAGGTCGGTGACCTGCGACGATTGACTGGGCCGGCCATGGCTCCCACGTGGGCAGTCGTCCTGGGGTGGTACTCGCTGATCCACCTGGCGGCGTCGGAGCTTCCCGACGCGATCGCCGGTCTGGTCCGACCGCTGTGCCCGGGTGGATGGCTGGTCCTCGGCCTCCATGCCGGGGCGGAGGTGCGCCACATCGCCGATTGGTTCGGACAGCCCGTTGACCTCGACTTTGTGCTGCACGATCCACCGTACGTCGTAGAAGTAGCCTCTGGCGCCGGCCTCGTCGAGCTGGAGTGGTACGTCCGCGGGCCGATCGTCGCCAGAGGTGAGACGACCCAGCGGTTGTATGTCATCGGTCGCAAGCCCGGCTGACGCACCGCCTTGACTCCACGAGACGCCCGGGGGCGAGATGGCGTCATGTGGGAACGTCTGCGACGTACCTTGCGTCCTAGCGTTGGGCCCGTCCGCGGTAAGGAGCGATCAGGTGAACCGCACAAAAGTCGCTTCGACGGTCGGCTTGATCGCGATCGCATGGGGCACCTGCCTCGGCTGCAGCGGAGATGGCAAGCAGGCCGCCGGGACGATCGATGGGCCACTGCTTGTCTCCCACAACGAGGCTGTCGATGCGATGGCCGCGGAGGTCTCGGGCAGAGTGACGATGACCGGCGACTGCCTGGTTCTGGGTACGACCCCCGTGGTGTGGCCCGAAGGGACCACCTGGGACCGACGCACCGGCGCCGTCCGGTTGCCAAGCGGCGAACTCGCCCAGCTCGGCGCCGAGGTGACAGGAGGCGGCGGCTACTACACGGATCTCGATGCCGTCGCCGACCTCTATGGACCGCTGATAGCCGAAGCCGCCCGTCCCTGCCTGGGCAAGACTCGCGAGGTCGCCGTGTTCAATCCCGGAAGCCAGGTTCTACTTCACCCGTGACCGCGGCGGTCGACCTGGCCACAGCACGCCGAGCTTTCCTGGTCGCCCGGCCGCACGTGATGAGGAACGCCGGAGTCGGCGGAATCCAGCCGAGCTGCATGGCCTGCCCCTGGTCGTCGCGGACAGCCCAGTGCTCGGCCACCTGACCGTCGACGATCCGCTGGAAGTGTGCATGCCGTACGGAGAAGGTCTTGCCGGTCGGAACGAAGACGCGCTCGATACCCCCGTCCTCGGTCCACACCACGAAGTCGCCGGTATGGCGACCCGACATGCGGCCGAAGGTGACCACGAGGTCTCCGTCGACCGCGTGCTCCTCGGTGGACCAGGTCAGATCGCTGTACGCCGAGCGCAGCCAGACACTCGTGGCCAGGAAGGCAGCCGGCCCGCGACCACGGGTGTCCCGGGGCCGCGGCGCTCCAACGTCCGTGGCATCGAGCGCGATACCGCCGCTCCGCACGGACGCAACCATTCCCGCGCAGCAACGTCCGTGGAAGCGAACGCGATACCGCCGCTCCGCACGGACGCAACCATTCCCGCGCAGCAACGTCCGTGGAAGCGAACGCGATACACGCCCCTCCGCACGGACGCAACCATTCCCGCGCAGCAACGTCCGTGGAAGCGAACGCGATACCGCCCCTCCGCACGGACGCAACCATTCCCGCGCAGCAACGTCCGTGGAAGCGAACGCGATACCGCCCCTCCGCACGGACGCAACCATTCCCGCGCAGCAACGTCCGTGGAAGCGAGCGCGATACACCCTCTTCGTACGGACGCAACCGTCCCTATTGTCGGCGGCGAGGTTGTCGCCTAGGGTCGATCCGGGATGGCGGCTGCGATGGTGAGCTGTCCGATCAGCATGTTCTGCACCGCCGTTGATGCCAGCGGCGATGCTGTCACCCACCGTGGCTAGGGGGCCGTTTTATGTCTACGCGCACCGCGTCTACTCGCACCGCATCCACTCGCACCGCATCCACTCGCACCGCACGCGTGGTCATCACCTTGACGGCGGGTCTGCTTGCAGCGGCGTCTATCGCTGCGTCCCCATCACCTGCGGCGGTGTCCGACGCCGCAGCCGGACGATGGCAGCACCCGGTGTCGATAGATCCCCGTGGGGGCAATCCACGAGACGTGTCGTGCGCGAGCAAGGACTTCTGCGCTGCCGTTGACCTGTTCGGCGCCTTTGTGAAGGACGGGGGCTCGTGGAGCTCACGTGTGCAGGCCGGGTCTTTCCTGGAGCAGATCTCGTGCGCCTCGGACTCGTGGTGTGTCGCGGCTGGCGATGACGGGACGATCACGACGTACGACGGCAGCTCCTGGTCTCCGACGCAGACCATCGATCCCGACCACACGCTTTCCGGTCTGTCGTGCCCGCAGACGACGTTCTGTGTGGCCAGCGACAGTCAGGGATACGTCGTGACGTTCGACGGCACGACGTGGAGTCGAACGAAGCTGACGGATGACACCCTCGGCGATGTCTCCTGCTCGTCCGACGCGTTCTGTGTGGTCGTGGACCAGGTCGTGGGCAAGGTCTGGACGTTCGACGGCACCACGTGGGCCGGGCCCGAGCAGATCTCTCCGCAAGGACTCGGATCTCTTTCGTGTACGTCGTCGTCGTGGTGTGTGGTGGTTGACAGCGCACACAGCATTCGGTCGTATGACGGGACCGGGTGGAGCGACCCTGTGGTGATCGACCCGAGCCACGCGTTGACCGCTGTGTCCTGCTCAAGCTCCTCTCTCTGCCTCGCGGTCGACGATCACGGCGGCGGGTTCGCATTCAACGGCAGCACCTGGAGTCATTCCCAGCCCAGCGGTGAGTCCGATCTCCAGGCGGTCAGCTGCTCGGTCGACACTCACTGTGAGGCTCTGAGCCAAGCCGGGAATGCCGTGCCGTACCAGGACGGGTGGGATACGGCGACGCTGATCGATCCGCCCGCTGGCCGTCCGACCGCCATCTCGTGTGCCAGTCCGAGGTTCTGCATGGCCGTGGACTACTACGGCAATGCCATCGAGTTTCAGGGTGGCCACTGGGAGCTGACGCACGTGGTTTCCGGGCCGGACTACACGCAGCACCTGCTCTCGGTGTCCTGCCCGTCGTCAGCCTTCTGCGTGGCCGTCACTTCCGAGGGCAAAGCCGTGGTCTTCAAGCACGGATCGTGGTCGCGGCCGAAGACGCTCAACGGCGGGGCTTCCACCGTGTCGTGTGCGTCGAAGACGTTCTGCATCGCCGTCGGAGGACCCGAGGGGCGTCGCGCGCTGCGGTACGACGGCTCGACCTGGTCGCCGGAGTCCATCCCAGGCGACAGCCAGCTCCTGTCGGTGTCCTGTCCGAGCCGGACGTTCTGCGTGGCGGCCCTCGGCAGCAGTGCCTATACCTACGACGGACATTCCTGGTCAGGACCGCAGCAGACCGGAGGCGGTGACGTTGTCTCGTGTCCGTCGGAACGCTTCTGCATGATGCTGAGTCAAGGCGGTCACTTCTCCGCGTTCGACGGTACGACGTGGACGCCCGGGCAGATCGGCGGCAAGGTGGGCAGGCTGACGGGAGTCTCGTGCCCGGTCGATGGCATGTGCATGGCCGTCAGCACCCACAACAACGCGTTCATGTACTCCGCCGGTGTCTGGGCGAAAACCGGCGTCATCGACCGGCGCGGCGACGGCTACGGCACCTTCACCGACGTCAGCTGTGCGACGAGCACGTTCTGCACAGCCATCGAGGAGATCGGCGACGCCGTCACCTATCGCGGCTAGCGGCGCACCACGCGATCGGCGCGCCGCCTCGATGGAGGAGTCACTCCGTCTTGGGCTGCGGCTTGAAGCGGCGAACCTCGTGGGGCCAGCCACACGCCTCCGCGACCTTGCCCGCCCACATCTTGGCGGCCTCGTCATCGTCGACATCCACCACGGCGAACCCGCCAAGAAACTCCTTGGTCTCGACGTACGGTCCGTCGGTGACCAGCAAGCTGCCACTGGTGGGGTCGGCGCTGTAGACCGGGCCGTCCTCCTCCTCGAGTCCCCCGGCGAAGACGTACACCCCGGCGGCTTTCATCTCGTTCACGACCGCCATGGCCAACGGCCCGCGGCCGCGGAACCACTCCTCGGTGTGGTCGCCCACCCACTGCTGGTTGAAGTACATGAGGTACTCGGTCATGCTCGCTCCTTCTCGTCTGGCGGGCCTCGTGGTCCGCGTTCACCTATCCCACGAACGGCGACCGGCGGATCCGACACGCTATCCCGAAGATCACCACATCACAGTGGGTGAGTGGCGCCTAGCGTCGGTGCAGGGGCTGACGAATCGACCTCGGCAGCGCCGCACCAGGTCAGGTCGGCGGGAGGTTGCCCAAGATCAGTGCGGCGTCGTCGTTCTCCGGGTCCAGGTCCAGCGCACGTTGGAGGTGGGTCCGCGCCAGGTCGAGATTCCCGTCGACCTGATGGGCCCAGCCGGTCATCGTCCACGCTGCGGATGAGTCCGGACGTACGTCGGTCCACACGCGCAGCAGAGGCCAGACCAGGGAGGTGCGGTGCAGCTCGATCGCTCCCCACACGGCGTCCTCGAACCCGTCGTCGTCGAGGTCGAGATCGGCTGGCTCGACCGCGGCAAGTCGGTGAAACACCGCCTGCGCTGCATCCGGACCCGATGTGCTCAGCGTCTCGGCGACGGGGCCGACGACCGAAGGCAGCAAGGCCCGCATGGCCGCCACTCCCTCGCCCACCTCTCCGGACGCCGTACCGGAGACCACCGAATCGGCGAGGACGATATCGAGTGCTGACCTGGCGATGAGGCCGGTGGGGACGGTGTTGGAGTTGGCCAGTACGACGACCCCGGTGCCCCGGTCGGGCACCATCGCGATCCTCGTCTGGAACCCGGGATCCGCACCACTGTGGCTCACCATCCGGTGCCCGCGGTGGCTGCCCAGACACCAGCCGAGCGACATCTGGTCCTCCCACGGGGGATCACCCACCAGCATCACCGGTCGCCACATCAGCTCGAGCAGTCCAGGGTCCAGCCGTACCCACTGCTCGCCGGACCCACCGACGGCCACGTCGACCGCATCGAAGTGGGCCACCATCCAGCGACACATCTCAACCAGGTTGGAGTGCAGAGTCGAGCTCGGGGCATGACGCCTCGTGTACGGATAGGCGCCCTCAGGCACGGTCAAGGGCATTGCCACGTGCGGTGAGGCAGCCAGGTGACCGGGCACCTCGCTCCGCAGGAAGGTGCTGTTCCGCATCCCGAGCGGGGTCAGAACCGTTTGCCGGACGGCGTTCTCGAACGTCGTGCCGGTGACTCTCGACAGCAGAAGCCCGAGAAGCTCGAAGCCGGCATTGGAGTAGGAGAACGTCGAGCCAGGCTCCGACTTCAGCCGCCAGCCCGAAAGGCTGCGGGCGAACTCACTGAGAGCGTCGTCGCCGAGCTGTGGGTCGTGCCAGCCGTAGTCCGAGACGTCCGGCAGACCACTCGAGTGGCTCATCAGTCCCCGCGCCGTGACCTCCCCCGCCCGACCATCGGCCAGGGTGAACTCAGGAACCCACTCGACGATCGGCGCATCCAGATCGAGTACCGGCCCGCCGTTGTCCCGAGCGGTAGCCAGCGACACGACGGCGGTCGCGACGAAGGGCTTGGAAACCGACGCCAGGTGGAACATCGTCTCGGGGGTCACCGGCGCGCCCGTGCCGACGTCACGGACGCCGAACCCGCGCGAGACGATCTCCTCGTCGCGCACCACCGCAACGGCGATGCCTGCCGCGTCGTGGGAATCGAGGAAGGTCTCGACCAGCGGCCACAGATGTTCCGCAACGCTTGCCCGCAGGCGGCCCGTCCCGGGGTCCACGATCCCACCGTACGCCGACCGATGCCCGATGTTTCGACCGATCCAGTTGTCAGCCTCGGTAGGTGACTGTCACCGGGTCAGAACTTCGTCCAGGTGGATCCGTTCCACTTCTCGGCCAAGGTGGGGAATCGCGAACCCTCCACATACCCTCCGACGGCGAATACGTCGTCGGCTCCGGTGGCCGTGACCCCGTCGAACAGGCTGGTGGTGTGATCTCCGAGATCGGCCGGCTGGACGACGCTCCACCGAGTGCCGTCCCAGTGCTCGGTGATCGTATGGAAGGTCGCCTGGTCACCTTGGTTTCCGACCACCCAGACGTCGTTTGGGCTGATGGCGGCCGCGCCGGTGAGCTGGGTGCCTCCGAAGCGTGCCCCGGGATTGGGTGCGGAGGTTCGGGTCCATGACCGGCCGTCCCAGTGCAGGAGGACTGGCCGGTCGAGGTGGTCCTCCCAGCTGTAGACCCACCCGGCGACCCAGGCATCCTGCGGTCCATCGACGCTGACCGAGTTCACCCAGTTCTGTCCCGCTCCGCTCGGCGCCTGCCAACGGGTCCAGGTGCGTCCGTCCCAACGCTCGACGAGCACGTCAATGCCGCTGTGCGTGTAGGCCGTTCCGACCGCCCACACGTTGGTCGGCGACTGCGCACTGACCGACGTGAACTCGCCACCGTGGACTCCGAGGTCCGGGGTGCGCACCACCTTCCAGGACGTGCCATCCCAGTGTTCGGCCAACGCCCGGTATCCGCCCGTTGGACCCCCGATGTCCCAGCCGACCGCCCACACGTCTGTGGACGAGACTGCCGTCACCCCGGTCAGCCAGTTGGGCGCCCGCGGGTTGCTCGGGTTGGGACTGGATACCCTCCGCCAGCTGTGCCCATCCCAGTGCAGGATCCACGTGCGCATCTGATGGTCCTCGGAGATGAACCCGACCGCCCACACATCGGTCGGGGAAAGTGCGCTGACACCGGAGAGCTGGCCGCCCAGCTTGCCCGGCGGGGTCGGGGCCTTGATCTGCTGCCACGAGCTTCCGTCCCAGCGTTCGACCAGCGTGTACAGATGGTGACCCTGCTGGTAGTTCCCTACCGCCCACACGTCCGTCGGCGAGTCCGCACTCACCGCCACCAGTTCGTTGGAGAACCCAGGATCGACCGACGCCGGGTCCACGCCCACTGACGCCGATGAGGGCGTGGTTAGGCCCACGAACAGGAGGCTGACGAATCCCACCACGACGGAGACCAGCCTTGGGGCACCTGACATCTCAGCTCCTCCACCCGAGACGACTTTCACCATCCGTCTGATCAGCGTAGGCAAGCCGTCAACCGGCGCGCTGCGTCGCTAGGACGTTCCACGTGTTCGGCGAGGGCGCCAGGGCGGAGGGCGCGAAGCCGGCGGCGACCAGGAGGGCGTCGTACTCCGCCTTGGTGCGCTCGCGCGCGCCGAACATGACCAGCATGTGCAGGTCGACGAGGTGTACGTCGCGCTGCTGGGCCGGCGTACGGTCCGGCGCGTCGAGGACGTTCTCGATGACCAGGAGCCGCGCCTCCGGTCGCATCGCGGCGTGGATCGTGCGCAGGATCGAGAGTGCCTCTGCATCGTCCCAGTCGTGCAACACATTGGACAGCAGGTAGAAGTCGCCGCCGGATGGAACCGAGACGAAGAAGTCGGCGGCCTCCCCGTGCGCCCGTTCTCCCCATCCGGCGGCAGCTAGCGCCGTAGTCGCCGCCGCCGCGACCTCGGGCCGGTCCGCCACGATCCCGCGCAAAGTAGGCTCATCCGCCAGCAGGCCGGCCAGCATCGCTCCCTCGCCGCCGCCGACGTCGACCACCACACTCGAACCCGAGAGCTCCCAGGCGGCGCGGATCGCCGCAACCTGGAGGCCGGCCCGTCGCGCCATCGCCGCGTTGAAGAGAACCTCCTCTTCCGGATGTGCCGACAACCACGCCCAGGACGTCAGCCCGTGCAGGTCCTCGAAGACCGATCTGCCCCGCCGTACGGCATCTGCCAGGTGGTTCCAGGCCGTCAGGTTGGGGATCACCGTCTGCATCAACGCGAGATTCCGGACCCCGCTCGGGTGGCCGACCCGGAGCACCTCCCCCTTCGCCGTGGCGGCGTAGTGGTCGTCGACCCTCGCGACCAGGTCGAGGTCGACCAACGCACGCAGCAGCCGGGCGAGCGTGGCCGGGTCCGACGACGTCCGGTCGGCCAGCTCAGCAAGGCCCCGCGGCTCGTCCAGGGCGTCCACGATGCCCAGCTCACACGTTGCGCGCAGGCACAGCGAAACCCAGGCGCCGCGCACCATCCAGACAACCTCGTCGACTTCGCCCATGCTGTCTCCTTCGAGCGGACAGGTCCAACTATGGCGCATCCGCGGCCAGCGCCGTTGCTTGTTGGAGACTGGCTACCTCACCGCTCCGCGGGCCAGCAAACGTGCCGCGGCTCGCGGACGGGTCAAACCCTGGTCGGTAGGTGACGAGCCTTCGTGTCACCGAGCCCGAGCTGGCCGAAGACGTTCGCGCCCCAGCACCACAGCGTGTGGTGGACCCGGATCGCGCAGTTGTACGGCATGGAACCGCTGGAGCCAACCGAGACGGTGCGCCCGCTGACAAGGGTCGGGACGAGCCGATCCTCCTTGTCGCCCAGGCCGAGCTGGCCGTTGGAGTTCGAGCCCCAGCACCACAGAGTTCGGTCGAGGCGGACACCGCAGCTGCCGTACGAACCCGCCTGGACGTCTGCCCAGTCAGTATCCGTACCGACCTCGGTCGGGGCTTTCCGGTCCTCCGTGTCGCCAAGACCGAGCGCGCCGTGTGAGTTCTCCCCCCAGCACCACAGGGTGCCGTCGAGGCGGGTCGCGCAGGTGTGGACGTAGCCGGCCCAAACCTGTCCCCAGTTCGTGTCGGTGCCGATCTGTGTCGGGACCAACCGCATGCTGCCGGCACCGGCGCTGGAGCCCCAGCACCACAAGGTCTGATCGAGCCGGATCCCGCAGGTGTGACCAAGACCAGGCGAGATCTGTGCCCAGTCCATAGCGGTGCCCACCTGGGTCAGCACCGAGCGATCATCGCGATCTCCGAGCCCGAGCTGGCCGTTGTAGTTGCCGCCCCAGCACCACAGGGTGCCGTCGAGCCGGATCCCGCACACGTGCGCTACGCCGGCCCGGATCTGGGCCCAGTCCGTGTCTGTGCCCAGCTGCGTCGGCGTGTAGCGGTTGACCCAGTCACCCTGCGCCAGCTGGCCCACGCCATTGTTGCCCCAACACCACAGGCTCTGATCGAGGCGGATCCCGCAGGTGAAGGTCCCACCGGCCTCGATCTCTGCCCAGTCGGTATCGCTCCCCACCTGGGTCGGGCTGTACCGCTTCTTGTGGTCGCCGAGCCCGAGCTGGCCACTGCGGTTGTAACCCCAGCACCACAGGCTCCGATCGAGCCGGATCCCGCAGGTATGACCACCCCCCGTGCTCACCGTCGCCCAGACCCGCCCGGTCGACGTATCGCTCCCGACGCCGATCGCCGTGGCCGGTGCTCCGACCGCAATCAGCCCCGCGACGATCGCCAGACAAACACCACCGAATGACAACCGATGAAAGGTCATACCAGTCCCCCAAACGCCACAGAAGTCGACAAACCGATGAGCCACGGCCCTCTCGAACCGTACGGCAGCGGACCGGCGAGTGAGCGGGCTTTGGTGATCCTCTCGCGGGCGCCGCCCGGTGGGGCCCGCACGACGTCCGCACGGGTGTGCGCCATGACGCGCGTTACGACGGACGTTGCGGCTGGACCGGGTCGAGAATCCGGTCCCGTCAACTCCCCAGGATGCCGATCAGGCCGTCGAAGGCAACCACGAGCCCGACCAGGATCGCCACCACGGCGAGGACTGCGGGACCCGCTTGTACGACGCGATCCCGGAGTACGGCCAGCCGCTCCTCGGCCACACCTGGCTGGCGGGCGTAGTACAAGAAGATCAGCCCGACCGTGGCCGTCGACGCGACCGTGAAGACGGCGAAGGCGAGAAGGGTGATCAGCCAGGTCGCATGATGGTGCACCACCACGATCGCTGCCGCGGCGGTGATCGCCCAGGGTTGCTTGAGCACCCCCACGACGGCAGCACTGAGCGGACTCAGCTCCTTGAGCCGGCCGGTGAGGGCGCTGGGTGCGCTCGAGCTAGATCGGGTCGCGTTTCTTTTGCGCCACCCGTGCACACCGGCCCCGATCAGGACCAGCCCCAACAGGATCTCGCCGAGCTCGAGGACGGTGTGACCGTTGCCGGCCTGAGTCGCATGCGACGTGCCGAGGGTGTAGCTGGCGTAGAAGACGATCGTCAGCGAGAGGCTCCACCCGATCAGGAACCCGACGGCGTTGACCCGGGCGCGGGTGGTGGCGAGCAACAGGATGAAGACGACGATCGTGGTCGGCGACAGGCTGGCCATCGCGCCGAGCAGCAGGATCGGGATCACTAACCCCATGACGACATGCCCGCCCGGCTCGCTCGCGAGCCCGCGACACACTCATGAGGGGACACGATCGTTCCCGCTCCTTTCGATGAGGCGGTGGAAGGCGAGGCTAGCCGTTCGGCCCAGCATCGTCCCCCTTCGCCCCAGCGGCACGACTGTGTCGACGATGCCCGCGCTTGATGGAGACGCCGCCATCGATGTTGGCTGCAGTCCCGCCGCCCTGCGGAACAGGTCCGATCAGGTCTATCGGGTCCGCTCAGGTCAGGCCGTCTCACCGATCTGCGGACCGGCCAGCGGCAACCGGATGGTGAAGGTCGTGGCCCCGGGTTCGGAGGTCACCTTCAGGTAGCCGCGGTGCTTGTTCACCACGATGCGCCAGGCGATGTCCAGGCCGAGCCCGGTGCCGTGGCCGATCGGCTTGGTGGTGAAGAAGGGCTCGAAGATCCGGTCCTTGACGTCGGCCGGGATCCCCGGTCCGGTGTCCGTGATCTCGACGATCGCGTACTCCTCGTCGTGCCGCGTCCGGATGGTCAGCCTGCCCTCGTCGCCCATCGCCTGTACGGCGTTGTCGATCAGGTTGGTCCACACCTGGTTGAGCTCGGCCGGGTACGACGGCACCGGCGGCAGCGACTCGTCGTACTCCTTGACGACGGTGACCCCCGGTGGGATCTTGCCGGCGAGCATGATCAGGGTGCTGTTGAGCAGGTCGCGCAGATCCGCCGTCTGGTGTGGGGACCGGTCCATCTGGGAGTACTGCTTGGCGGCCTCGAGCAGGGTGGAGATCCGCGTCGTCGAGTCGGTGATCTCCTTCATCAGGAGCTCGGTGTCGATCGTGTAGTAGAGCCAATGCGACCGCGCTGACCAGCGAGTCGGGCGGCGCAGCGTTGGCCAGGACGTCCAGCCAGTCGCTGTCGATACCGGCCTGCACGAAGGTCGGCGCGAGCTCGTAGGCGTTGGGGCAGCCGTGATCCTCGAGCCAGTCGCTGAGCTCGTCCTCGCGGTCGGCCGACTCGATCGCGGACAGCCTCGGTGCCTCGCGCGACCCGTTGAGCGGCGTCGTCCTGGAACTTGATGAGCGTCTGGAGCGCCGCCTCGTCGAGGTTCCCGGACGGCCAGGGCGGCCAGCTTCTCGCGCATCTTCGACACTCGCTGCTGCAGGATCGTGGTGGCGCGCACCGCTGCGGCGGCGGGGTTGTTGAGCTCGTGGGTGAGCCCCGCCGAGAGCGACCCGAGGGCGAGCAGCCGCTCCCGCTGGTAGATCGTTCGCTGACGGGTCGTGTAGCCCTGGAACAGCCCGGTGAGCAGGTGCTGGGCCATCGGGAACCACTGCTCCATCACGTCGCGCAGGACCGACGGCGTCCATCTGGAAGAACGTCGAGGGCTCCGTCACGCGCACCGACTGGTCGTAGACCTGCGGCACCAGGTCGCCGAGGTACGCCGTCCAGGCCCCGACGTAGGAGCCGCGGAACGAAGTGCGGTTCACCTCGACCTCCTCGTCGCCCACCTTGCGCGACATCACCAGAGTGCCGTCGAGCAGGACGTAGAAGCAGGTCGAGTCCTCGCCCTGGCGGTAGAGCCAGCCGGGCTGGACCTCGACGATCGCGCCGTGCTCGCAGAGGTACTCCAGCTCGCTCGTCCGGACAGCGCCTCGAACAGGAACAGCGTGCGCAGCAGGTCTGGCGTGCAGTCCGGAATCGTCATGTCGTCTCTCCTGCATCTCATAGCTTCTCGAGGTAGCGATGCACCAGCATCACTGCCATCGCGCCTTCTCCCACGGCCGATGCGACCCGCTTCACCGACTCGGCCCGTACGTCGCCGGCGACGAACAGACCGGGGACGCTGGTCTCGAGGTGGTACGGGTCCCGGTCGAGCGTCCAGCCGCGCGGCCGTTCGCCGTCGACCAGAAGGTCCGGGCCGGCGAACACGAAGCCGTGGTCATCACGCATCACCAGAGTCGTCAAGCCAGTCGGTGCGTGGTGCGGCCCCAATGAAGATGAACAACCACTGGGTGCTCACTGATTCCTTGTCGCCGGTGACGGCGTCCAGCAGGGTGATCCCCTCGAGATGGTCGGTGCCGTGCGCCTCGACGACGCGTGGTGCGGGTTCGGACGTGAATGTTGGGGGTCGCCTCGATCTGCGCGATCAGGTACGACGACATCGACGCGGTCAACGACGGGCCGCGCACGACCATGGTGACCGATCGGCAGCGCTGGGCGAAGTGCATGGCGGCCTGGCCGGCCGAGTTGGCGCCGCCGATGACGTACACGTCCTGGTCGGCGCAGCTGATCGCCTCGGTGAGCGCGGCGCCGTAGAAGACTCCTCGTCCGGTCAGCGCCTCGGCACCAGGCGCGTCGAGCTGTCGGTAGGCCACTCCCGTCGCCAGGATCGCCGTGTGTGCCTGCGATGGCGCCCCCGTCGGCGAAGCGGACGACGCGGGCGGCGCCCCGGGTCTCGACCGCGCTGACGTCTCGGGCACTGACGACCTCGGCGCCGAACTTGACCGCCTGTCGGCGGGCTCGCTCGGCCAGCTGGGAGCCGGAGATCCCGTCGGGGAAGCCGAGGTAGTTCTCGATCCGCGAGCTCTGCCCCGCCTGGCCGCCGGTCGCGGTGCGCTCGACCAGGACGGTGCGCAGGCCCTCGGAGGCTGCGTAGACGGCTGCGCCGAGACCGGCCGGACCTCCGCCGACGACGATGACGTCGTAGAAGGCCTCCGCAGGATCGGTCGACAGTCCCGACTCGAGACGCGAGCTCGGCGTCGCTCGGTGCGCGACAGCACCTCGCCCTCCGGCGTGATGACCACCGGGATGCACGTCCTCGTCGGTCGCATCCGCGGCGGCCAGCAGCCGCTCACCCTCGGGCTCGGTGGAGGCGTACCACCGGTAGGGCACCCGGTTGCGGGCCAGGAAGTCACGCACCTCGAAGGAACGCGACGACCAGCGATGCCCGATCACCTTCGTCTCCGGGACCGGCGCGTGTGCCGTACGCCTTCCAGACCTCGAGCAGCTCGGTCGACGACCGGGTAGAGCTTCTCCTCCGGCGGGTCCCACGGCTTGAGCAGGTAGTGGTCGACGTCGACCAGGTTGATCGCCTGGATGGCCGCCTCGGTGTCGGCGTAGGCCGTCAGCAGCACCCGCCGGGCGAACGGGAAGATGTCCATGGCCTGTTCGAGGAACTCGATGCCGTTCATCTGCGGCATCCGGTAGTCGGCCAGGATCAACGCAACCTGCTCACCGCGCAGCTTGAGCTCACGCAGGGCCTCCAGGGTCTGCTCCCCGCTACTCGCCGCGCACGATGCGATGCTCGGCGCCGTACTCGCGACGGAGGTCACGCGCGACGGCCCGCGAGACGCTGGGATCGTCATCGACGGTCACGATGGCGGGGCGGTTGACGGTCTGGTCGGATCCAGCCACGGGGTCTCCTTTCAAGGCGCGGATACGGGTGCGACTGAGGCGGACCTCCGCACGGACGCTCTCCATTCTGCTGCGCCTGTGACCAACCCTGCCAGGTGGCCACACCTTGACCCGCTGCAGAGGCCGCACCGGTGGGGCAGGTCAGGGTGGATTCTCGGAGCTCCAGCGGTCGGCCCGGGCGCTCGCCTGACGAACGGTAGCGGCGAGGGCTTCGATGTCGGGTTCGGCCTCGCCGGGCCGTGGGGGCCAGCCGGCCACGATCTCGGCGGCCCAGCTCGCCCAGCGGTCGATCGCCTCGAGATAGTCGTCCAGGAAGCGTCCGGTGAGGGCGAGCACGGCGAGCCGCTCGGGATACGGCCCAGTCCCTTCCAGGTAGCTGGTGCCGACCTGCACATTGCGCAGGGTCAGCTCATGCGCCCAGGCTCGGAGCTGGGTGAGGGTCGCGAGCAGATCCTGGGTCGACCCGTGCTCTGCGTAGAACACCTTGAGGATGTGCTCGGACTCGAGGACGGGATCGGCGCTCTCGGCAGCGAGCCAGCCCGCGAGTGCGTTTCGCCCGGCGGGCGTGATCGAGTAAACCGTCCGCGGCCGACGACCGTGTGCTCCCGGTGTGGCGTCGGCAAGCCCCCGCGTCAGCAGCTTCTTCGGCTCCTCGTACAGCTTGCTCCGGGCGCGAGGCCAGAAACGGTTCAATGTGCGGTCGATCTGCTTGGCCAGCTCGTACGTCGTCGATGGCTTGATCGCCAGCAGCCCGAGGACCGCGTACGACGTCGGAGTCAGCCGACCGTTGACCGTCATGGCGCTCCCGAGTGCTCCCAATTTTGTCCCAAGGGGACTATATCCCGGCCGCCCGTATCATCGACCCATGATCTTCAAGGGGGTGCGTGCTTCGCGGCCATACCCCGACCACGGTCTACGCGGCCGGGACTGGGCGGCCCTGCCCCCTCACCAGATCCGGCTGGACCAGCTCATCACCACCAAGACGACGCTGGACCTGGCGGCCCTGTTGGATGAGGACTCGACGTTCTTCGGAGACCTCTTCGCACACGTGGTGGAGTGGCGTGGCGACCTGTATCTCGAGGACGGTCTCCACCGGGCGCTGCGAGCGGCCCTGCAGCAACGACACGTGGTCCATGCCCGGATTCACCTCATCAAGGAGTGAGTTCGGCTTGCCCGCCGAACCTCCGGACCGGGCTGCCGTCACGCAGTTCCCGGGCGCGTCCATCAGCGCCCGCTAGGCTTTCCGGAACATCCGGGGACGAGACTGATGACTGGAGCAGCCGGTGAAGTGGCGTACGCCGATCACGCTTGCCGTGCTGCTCGTGATCCTGCTCGGCGCCGCCTACTACGGCTGGCAGACGGTGGTCGACCCGCAGACCGATGCGAGCGGCACGCCGACGACGCCGACCGACACGACCAAGACGCCGAAACCGGTATGCCTGCAGAAGCGGGTGTATCCCAAGGGGAAGACGTTCAAAGCCGGCTCGTTCAAGGTCAACGTCTACAACGCAGGAGGCGTCAGCGGGCAGGCCGGCGACGTACTTTCGGCCCTGCATGACAAGGGTTTCCAGGAGGGCGTGGCAGACAACCCGCCCGCGAAGGTCACCGCGACCAACGTCTCCATCCTGACGTCGACGCCGAACGCGCCGCAGGCCCGACTGGTGGAGGCCCAGTTCAAGGGCAAGGTGCTGCTGGTGCCCGGTCCCAACCTGGGCGTCGGCGTGGACATCATCATCGGGACGAACTTCGTCGGGGTGGACCCAGCAGCGCCGTCGCAGCTCACCCTGCGCCAGCCGGCGACCGTCTGCACGAAGTTCGAAACGAACTGACCGCACGTCCACGCGCCATCAGCCCTGCGCGCCCTCCTCACTCGACACCCAAGCCGCAAGTCGACCGCGTCTGCTGACGGCCTGGAGGCGTCGCTCGGTTGCCTCCCGGTCCGCGCGGCGGGTCACGATCAACAGGTCGTCCCCTCGCCTGATCGACGTCGTCAGCGTCGGGGTGAAGCTTCGCTCCCCCCGGACGACGAGCGACACGTTGGTTCCCGTCGGAAGTCTCAGCTCCGAGATCTCCACCCCATGAAGTCGTGACTTTTCAGTCACGTGCACCTGCAGGAGGTCAGCCGCGATCCGCTCCAGCGGGGCAGCCTCCACCTCGACGTCTCGCGGGCGATCCACGCTCACCCCGAGCCGGCGGGCCAGGGCCGGCAGCGCGGGCGCCTGGACCAGGGTCAGCACGATCACCAGCACGAACACGAGGTCAAAGATCTCCCACGCATGGGGGAAGTTCGTGGCCAGCGGAATGGTCGCCAACACGATGGGGACGGCCCCGCGCAGCCCGGCGACCGAGAGGAATGCGATCTCGGCACGAGGTAGTCGCAGCGGCAAGGCACACGCCAGCACGCTCAGCGGACGGGCGACCACGGTGAGCAGCGCTCCGATCACCAGACCCTCAACGACATGCTGCCACCGGAACTCCGACGGCGTGACCAGCAAGCCGAGCATGATGAACAGCCCGATCTGGGCCAACCAGCCGAAACCTTCGGCGAACGACCGCGTGGACGTCCGGTGCGGTAGGTCGGAGTTGCCGAGGACGAGCGCGGCCACATAGACGGCGGCGAACCCGCTGGCATGGATCGCGACCGTTCCGGCGTACGACATGACTGCGATGGTCATGACCGAGACCGGATAAAGGCCGGAGGCGGGCAGTGCCACACGGCGCAGCAGCCACGCGCCGGCGAACCCGACCAGGAACCCGATCGCCAGACCGGTCAGCAGCTCATAGCCCGCCGTCGCGAAGAACCGCCACAGGCCCGAGTCGAGACCACCAGGCTCCGTGAGAAGGACCACGAGCAGCACAGTCGCCGCGTCGTTGAGGCCGGACTCCGCCTCCAACGCGCCGGAGAGCCGGTGCCGCAACGGGACCCGCCGCAGCACCGCGAAGACCGCCGCCGCGTCCGTGGGGGCAGTCACTGCGCCGACCAGCCACGCGAGCTCCCAGGACATGCCGAGGAGGACGTGCGCGAGCGCAGCGACCACCACGACGCTCACCCCGACCCCCACTGTGGCGAGCAGCAGCCCGAGCCCCATGGACGGGCGAGCCTCGGCCCAGTTGGTACTGAGACCGCCTTCGATCAGGATCACGATCAGCGCGGCGAAGGCGAGCGCCTGGGCGAGCGACGCATCAGAGAACCCGATCCCGAGCCCGGCATCACCCAGGGCGAGCCCCATACCCAGGTAGATCAGCAGGCTGGGCAGCCCGGCAGCGAGACTGACCCGCACCGCCAGGATCGCCAAGAGGAGGACCACGGAGCCCACCAGGAGTAGCTGGTTCAGCCGATCCGCGTCCATGCCCAACCCTAATGGGCGGGCCCGAGTCGACGTCTCAGCTGATGGTTCGTCCGAGCCAGCGCGCGGTTCCGAGGCTGGCCGGTGGACCAGCGGATTCGTCCGACCCAGCGCGGGGATTTCGAGGCTGGCCCGAACGGACGAATCCGAAGGCTGCGGGTTCGTCCGACCCAGCGCGGCGGTTTCGACGCTGGCCCGAACGGACGAATCCGAAGGCTACGAGTTCGTCCGAACCAGCGCGGCGGTTTCGACGCTGGCCCGAACGGACGAATCCGAAGGCTGCGGGTTCGTCCGACCCAGCTGCGGGTTCGATCCGACCCGCTGCGGGGGTTTCGAGCCTGGCCCGAACGGACGAATCCGAAGGCTACGAGTTCGTCCGAACCAGCGCGGCGGATTTCGAGGCTGGCCCGAACGGACGAATCCGAGGGTTGGGGTCAGGTGTGGTCTACCTCGTCGGGTCGTCGAGGGGTGAACGCCGAAGGCCGCGGCGAGCGAGAAGTGCCCGACTAGGATCGAGGAGTGCGATCGTGGCGGCGCAGCGGTAGTGAGTGACCCCGGCGAGCCGACCACGCCGGTCACCACCTCGGCGATCGGCCGGATGCTGGCTCCGGTAGTGGGACACGTGAAGCGGAAGAGTGCCGTACGGCAAGCCGCGATGTGGAACCAAGCGCTCGAGCGAGAAGCCGCAGCTGCCAAGCCGGCCTACCGAGTCGAGGTCAGCGATCGGGCAGCGGACGGACTCTGGTATCTCGTCTGGCGCGACCGCGCCACCGAAACACCCAACGCCACCGAAACACCCAACGCCACCGAGGCACCCAAGGCGCACGAGTAGCAGGTCCGCTCAGATCAGCGTGAACGCTGCGGCAGCCGCCACGTCCCCTTGCGGTCCGCGACCGAAGATATCCACGCGATAGCGACCGTCTGGGAGATCTGCGAGGTCGAGCCGCCAGTGCCGGGCGTCGACCGCGATCAGCCGGATCTTGGTGCGGTGGCCATCGGCTCCCACCACGCTCACGTTGAAGTGCCAGCCGTCACGGGGGAAGGCGAGATGAATCGGGCCGTACGTCCCGCCCAAGGACGCCAGTGGCTGCAAAGGAGCACCGTCAGAGCAACCCGTGACGTTCCCGTGCGTCCAACAGCTGGTGTAGGGACTCAGCGACAAGGTGATGGAGCCGTTGGTCAGCTGGAGGGGTGGCGGTCCTTGGAAGGCGGGAGCCAGGTGCATCGGCGACGTCGTGTTCTGCGGGGAGTGCGCCGGTTGAGCCTGGGCCGCACCGACTCCGAGACCTAGGGCCACCACGCAGGTGACGGCCGCGATGCGGCGGATCCTCGAACGACTCTTCGTTGCAGGGTGGGTCGTGGCTCGGGTCATGGTCGTGACTCCATCTGGATAGCGGGTTGCATCTGAGACGGAGGTGGCTGCCATCTGGTTCCGCGCAGCGCGTGATGCGCCGTATCAGCCGGTCGGCAGATCCCTCTTGAAGGGCGTGGTCGGACTCGGCCACGACCTGCGGGCCGATGGTCAGGACAGTGATGACAACCCTCACGAACGATGTTGCGTCCCCGGCGGTGGCACGGCTCGAACCCGAAGCCGGCTTGAGCTCCACTCCGTTCCTCCGCCTCGACCCTCGCGTCGTCGGACAGCGTTTCACCGAGCTGTCCGTCGCGTTGCCAGGGACCGACATTCACTATGCAGTGAAGGCAAATCCCCATCCCGCTGTGCTCCGTCAGCTGGTCGAGGCCGGTGCTTCGTTCGACGTCGCCAGCCCGGCGGAGGTCGTCGCCTGCCTTGACGCAGGCGCCACCGCGGACCAGTTGCTGTACTCGAACCCGATCAAGGCACGTGCCGACCTACGGGCCGCGTACGACCTCGGGGTGCGACTTTACGTCGTCGACTGCCTGCCGGAGCTGCTGAAGCTCGCCGAGGTGGCACCTCGGGCCAAGGTGCTCTGTCGGCTGCTCACCTCCGGGATCGGGTCGGACTGGCCCTTGTCCCGCAAGTACGGCGCGGTTCCGGACGACTGCATGGACATCCTGTCCACCGCCGCGGGACTGGGCATGGATGTCGCCGGCATCGCGTTCCACGTGGGCTCGCAGCAACGCGACCCGGAGAGCTGGCGCGCGCCGATCGTTGCAGCTGGGGCGATCTTCGCCGAGCTGGAGGCTGAGGGTGTCGAGCCCTGGCTGCTCGATCTCGGCGGCGGGTTCCCGGCAGAGCTCGAGGGAGAACACCCTTCGCTGGAGCGGTACGGCGCTGTGATCCGCGACCAGCTGAAGAAGACCTTCGGAGACCGGCCGCCCCGCACGGCTGTCGAGCCCGGTCGAGGCCTGGTCGGTGACGCCGGGGTCCTGCACGCAAGCGTGGTCGCTGTGTGCTGGCGGGGCGGACGGCGCTGGGTCTATCTCGACGCCGGTGTCTTCACCGGTCTGGTCGAGACTCTCGACGAGTCGATCCGCTATCTGATCAGCACCGACCGGGACGGCACTCCCGAAGGTCCGGTCGTACTGGCCGGCCCAACCTGCGACAGCGCCGACGTGCTCTATGAGAAGTGCCCCATACAGCTGCCGCTCGCCCTCCGAGAGGGTGACCGGGTCCGACTGCACGCGGCCGGCAGTTACACCACCTGCTACTCGACGGTCGGGTTCAACGGCTTTCCGCCACTCCCCACCCAGCTGATCTGACTCGAAGCCGCGATCTGGCAACCCCTGGCGAGCCGCCTCCAATGTGTCGTACGGTGCAAACGGTCGGGATTTCATCCCGGCTGACATCGGGACACCATCGGGGAGGACCGTCGCTCATGTCAACGCGCGCGCTGTCATCGAAAGCTCGCAGGATCCCACTTCTGGGCGCCGCCGCTCTCGCGACCGCCCTCGTGGGCATCGGCCCGCCCGGCGCAGCGTCGGCCCATGGCGCTTCATCAGGACCACCTGGGCGGTCGCCGTCAAGGCCGGGCCGCGCATTCACCTCGGGGTCGTGACAGCGCGTACAGTGAAAGCGTTGCGTGGGGACGTACGTTGCTGAAAGGCACCCCATGACCGTTGCACTCCCCGGGATGGCCGAGGTCGGCACTCCGGAGCTCATCATCATCGTGCTCGTCGTTCTGCTGCTGTTCGGTGGCAAGAAGCTGCCCGAGATGGCCCGAGGCACCGGCCGGGCCCTTCGCATCTTCAAGGCCGAGACCAAGGGCCTCATGACGGACGACGATGACCTGCCGGCCACTACCGCGCCACCAGCTCCGCAGGCCCCGATCCCGCCGCCGACCGCCGGGAACGAGGCTCATCATCCGGCGGTTGACACGACAGGTGATACTGGCAGGACACAGACCCATTGACCGGCTGCCGGTCGTGACACCCAGCGAGGAGTGACTTGGAGGCGAAGATTCTGCTCGCTGACAGCGCGCAGGCGAGCCCGGACGGCAAGGTCCACGCACTGGGCCTCGGGTGGAGCTTCACCGGGACTCCCACACCCCCGGCGGCCGTCATCCTGCTGCTGAGCATCCCCTGGGACCAGTCGAACCGGCGGATAGCCTTCCATGTCGAGCTCGTTGACGCGGACGGTCACACGGTGCTGGACCCGAATGGCGCACCGATGCGGGTAGAGGGCGAGATCGAGGCCGGCAGGCCGGCCGGAATGCCGCACGGATCCCCACTCGCCTCAGCGCTCGCGATGAACGTCGGCCCGGGTATCAGCCTCCAGGTGGGAGAGGCCTACGAGTACAAGCTGACCATCGATGGTGAGCACAAAGAGGGCTGGTCCGCACGGTTCAACGTGCGCGGCTGAGCCGTGCTGATCACCGTCGCGGCTGCCGCCCGTCCGCACGACCTCACGCAATCACACCACCTATGCAAAAGTGGTGGGCCGCTTCCGTGTGTCCGGGCCACGCATTACTCTGACCCGGCGGGAGGCCGTCGACCTGTGAGGGGCGACCACCTCCCGCACCCCACAGATCTCCTCGGCATGCTGAAGCCGGCGCGGGCGGACCGCGACAGTCCTCGTGACCACGAGACGGCACCTACCCAGGTCGCTGACCTGCGTGGGTGCCGTCTCTGTGTGGCGGTGGCGGTGGGATTTGAACCCACGGTGGGCTGTTAACCCACACACGCTTTCGAGGCGTGCTCCTTAGGCCGCTCGGACACGCCACCGCGGAGTAGGTTACCGGAGCGGGTCGGGGCCAAGAAATCAGCGTCGGTCACCGAAGAAGTCTTGGAGCATCGCGCCCGCTTCAGCGGCCAGCACGCCCCCGACGACACGCGGGCGATGGTTGAGGCGTCGATCCCGAACCACGTCCCACAGCGACCCGACCGCGCCGGCCTTGTCGTCGTACGCGCCGAACACCAGAGTCTCGAGACGGGCGAGCACGATCGCCCCGGCACACATCGTGCAGGGCTCGAGAGTGACGACGAGCGTGCAGCCGGCCAGCCGCCAGGATCCCAGCGCGACAGCGGCGGCCCGTATCGCGACGATCTCGGCGTGCCCCGTCGGGTCGTTGTCGCGTTCGCGGACATTGCTTCCGGAACCGATCACCGCCCCCTCGGGGCTCAGCACGATCGCCCCGACGGGTACGTCGACCTGCCGCCCATCAACTCCAGCGGATGCGGCCAGCGCCAAGGCTTGGCGCATCGCCTCGTCGTACCCGCCCGACCCGTCCGGACCAGCCGACATTTAGTGGCCCACTAGGTCTTGACGAGGTCGAGCGCCTCGTCGAACTCCCGGCCGAACCCGATCCGGCGCGCGATATCGCTCAGCACCTCGTCGGGGTAGAGGTCGAGGTCGTCGCAGAGAGCACCGAGCTCCATCGCCGAGAGCCCGAGGTCGGACACCAGGGCCAGGTCGCCGGCGGGCTGGATCTGGTCGTCGTCGTCATCCGGATGTGGCAGCTGGAGGTAGTCGACCACCGCCCGCGCAAGGGGCGATTCGGTCGCGGCGCCCACGTCGGACAGCAGCAGCCGCACCTGGGCACCTGACACCCTGATCAGCAGGAAGAAGTCCTCGTCGACGCTGACCATGCCGAGGGTGCCGGAGTCTGACGGCAGCTGGCCGAGAGCGTGGAGCAGTACGGTCAGCTCCGTTGCGGCCCGCGGGGGTAGCGGGCTCACCTGCCAGTCACCGTCTTCGCGCGCGGCGGCGAAGGCGAAGTCGATCGCCTCCGCGGACTCGGCATCCGTCGCGCTCATGCCTCGATGGTGACAGATCGGGACGTTGGAGGCGAGTCCGATACGGGGAGCCTCCCGTTGTGCTCCACACAACTGGCCGCGCTGGGCATCCCCTAGGTTTGCGACATGCAGACACTCGTGATCGAGCACCCGCTGGTGGCGCACAAGGTGACCGCGCTGCGCGACCAACGCACGAACTCACCCACGTTCCGGCTGCTCGTGGAGGAGCTCGTCACGCTGCTGGCCTACGAGGCGACTCGTGAGGTCCGTACGGTACCGGTGCACATCACGACCCCGGTCGCCGAGACCGAGGGCGTGACGCTGGCTACCCCCCGACCGCTCGTCGTGCCGATCCTGCGGGCCGGCCTCGGCATGCTGGCCGGGATGACCCGACTGCTACCGACGGCCGAGGTCGGCTTCCTCGGCATGATCCGCGACGAGGACACGCTGGTGGCCTCGACCTACGCTGAGCGGCTGCCCGACGACCTGTCCGGGCGTCAGTGCTACCTGCTGGACCCGATGTTGGCCACCGGCGGCACCCTGTCGGCGGCGATCGGCTTCCTCACCCAACGCGGCGCGGACCACATCACCGCGATCTGCCTGCTCGCCGCGCCCGAAGGATGCGCCCGCCTGGAGGCGGAGCTGGCGTCCATCGACGTACCCGTCACCATCGTGACCGCCGCGATGGACGAACGGCTCAACGAGAAGGGATACATCGTTCCGGGGCTGGGCGATGCCGGCGACCGCCTGTACGGTGTCGTCCGCTCCTGACCGACTCCCAACCAACCAGCGATCGAGTCAGATCACGCCCTCACGACGGTTGGCTGCAGCCGGGTGGTCGTGGTGCCGTCGCCCACCTGACCATGACCGTTGTCGCCCCAGCACCAGACGCTGTGGTTCGTCCGGTAGCCGCAGGTATGGTCAAATCCGCCGGAGATGGTCGCCCACAGCGTGCTGGTCCCGATGTGCTCCGGGCTGAAGTGGGTGGCTGTCGAACGGTCGCCGAGCTGACCGAAGCCGTTGTAGCCCCAGCACCACAGCTGCCGGTCGGAGCGGATTGCGCAGCTGTGATAGTCGCCGAGCCCCACGGTGTTCCAGTCCGAGCCCTTGGCCACCCAGACCGGCTTGGTCCGGTTGGTCGACGTCCCGTCCCCCACCTCACCATCGGCGTTGTAGCCCCAGCAGTAGAGCCGGTGGTTGAGGTGGATGCCACAGCTGTGGGTGCCGCCCAACGATAGGCCGATCCATTGTGCGGTACCGATCTTGACCGGTGAGTAGCGCGCCGTCGTGTCCCCGGTGCCTAGCTCGCCGGTCAGGTTGTGACCCCAGCACCGCAGGGTTTTGTCAGACCGGATGCCGCAGGTGTGGTAGATGCCCGTACTTACGGTCTGCCAGTCGAGGCTGACGCCGATCTGCACCGGACGCAGCCGGTCTGTGCTCGTGCCGTCCCCGACCTCTCCCTCGGCGTTGCGGCCCCAGCAGGCGAGCGACCCACCTGGCCGGATCCCGCAGGTGTGGTATCCGCCGGCGGACACGGTGTCCCAGCCCGCAGTACCCACCCGGGTCGGTTGGTAGTGGTTGGACTTGTCACCGACGCCCAGCTGGCCGAACGCGCCGTATCCCCAACACCACAAGGACTTGTCGACGCGGATGGCACAGGTGTGCTCGCTGCCCGCCGAGACGCTCGACCAGTTGGCAGCGGAACCGACCTGGTTCGGGCTGTGGCGGTCCGTGCTGGTGCCGTCACCCAGCTGGCCCAGCGCGTTGTCCCCCCAGCACCACAAGGTGTGGTCGGTGCGGATGGCACAGGTGTGGTTGCCGCCTGAGTCGACGCTGGCCCAGCGGTAGGTGGCGTTCGGTGCCGCGTCCCCGCCTCGAGCGGCGGTGGCGCTTGCCGGCAGCAGCGGCGCGGCAACAAGCCCTCCAGCAACGATGAGTACGGCGAGACCCTTGCGGGCACCAGCCAGCGATCTGATGGTCACTAAGCCCCCTGAGATAGGCCGGGCTCCTAACGCGGCATCTCCTGATGCCGCGAGCCCAGTATGAAGTCGGCCCTCATCCTATGAGCGCAGAAGTCTGGTGTCACGAGAACAGCAACGGCACCAGCCCGGGGTTGAATCCCGCGCCGGTGCCGTTGCCTGATGAACGGGCAGCGATGTGCTGCTCAGCTCACGCCCTGACGATGGTGGGCTGCAGCCGGTTGGTCGTGGTGCCGTCGCCGACCTGGCCGGATGAGTTGTGGCCCCAGCACCAGATGCTGTGGTTCGTCCGGTAGCCGCAGGTGTGGTCGCCTCCGCCGGAGACCGTCGACCACAGCGTGCTGGTCCCGATGTGCTCCGGGCTGAAGTGCGTGGCCGTCGAGCGGTCGCCGAGCTGGCCGTAGCCGTTGTAGCCCCAGCACCAGAGCTGGCGGTCGGTACGCAGCGCGCAGCTGTGGTCGTCACCGAGTCCTACGGTGTTCCAGTCCGCAGCCTTGGCCACCCAGACCGGCTTGGTCCGGTTGGTGGACGTCCCGTCACCGACCTGGCCGTAGTTGTTGTGACCCCAGCAGTAGAGCCGGTGGTTGAGGTGGATTCCGCACGTGTGGTAGGCACCCGACGACAGCGAGATCCATTGGGCGGTCCCGATCCTGACCGGCGAGAATCGCGTCGAGGTGTCTCCCGTGCCCAGCTCCCCGTAGGTGTTGTAGCCCCAGCACCTCAGGAGCAGGTCCGATCGCACTCCGCAGGTGTGGTAGCGACCTGCGCTCACCGTCTGCCAGTCGAAGCTGCCGCCGATCTGCACCGGGCGTAGCCGGCTCGTACCCGTGCCGTCGCCGACCTGTCCCTCGCCGCCGCGACCCCAGCAGGCGAGTGACCCTCCCGGCCGGATCCCGCAGGTGTGGTATCCGCCAGCGGACACGCTGTCCCAGCCTGCGGTGCCGACCCGGGTCGGGCGGTAGTGGTTGGACGTGTCACCCACGCCCAGCTGGCCGTACCCACCGTATCCCCAACACCACAAGGACTTGTCGACGCGGATGGCGCACGTGTGCTCGCCACCGGCCGAGACGCTCGACCAGTTGGCGGCGGAGCCGACCTGGTCCGGGCTGCGGTGGTCCGCGCTGGTGCCGTCTCCCAGCTGTCCTTCTGAGTTCTCGCCCCAGCACCACAAGGTGTGGTCGGTCCGGACGGCACAGGTGTGGGCGCCACCTGAGTCGACGCTTGCCCAGCGGTAGGTTGCCGGTGCGGCGGCCGAGCCTCCGGCCGCATTGGCGCCCGCCGGTAGCATCGCGAGCGCTAGCCCTCCGGCGGCGATGAGCACAGCCAATCCTGTTCGGGCACGCGCGGATGATCTGATGGTCATGTATCTCCCCTGACGTTTGGCCGAGCCCCCTGAGCGACATCCTCCAAACGTCGCGAGCCCCGGGTTGAAGTCGGCCTCAGTGTATGGGCCGAGAGTGACGTATGTCACCAGTGGAAACGCCCTCGATCACAGAACCTTCGTCGAGCTCGATGCACGCGTCTACGCTGAGCACTCGTGACCTTCGGCGAGAACCTCCAGAACCTCACGCGTCGTACGTTCCTCGGTTGGGGCGCTGCGGGTGCCCTCGCCAGCGTGTTCCGGTGGCGACCCGGAGGCCGGCGGGTCGTTCCACGGATCACCCCCGCTTTCATCCTCACCGGCGGCGCCAATGCCGACGGCGTCCGGGTGAGCTCCATGCTGTCGCTGGCCGACAAGGGCGCCCGGGTCGATCTGGCGGTCTGGCGCGCCGACGGCGCCGGCAGCACCACCCTGGCGGGCGAACAGGTCGCCGACAACGACGCGATCGTCCGGCACCAGGTCGCCGGCAAAGAGCCGAACACGGCCTACTTCGCGCGCCTCGTCTACCAGGGCGAGCTGATCGGCGAACGTGCTCGGTTCACGACCCTGCCGGCGAGTGGCCACTCCTGGACGCGCAAGATCGCGCTCGTCTCGTGCCAGAGCAACGCCAGCAACCCGAGCGTCACCGACCTCGCCTGGCGAGATGTCATCGCCTGGCGTCCGGATGACATCTGGCATCTCGGGGACTGGGGATACTGGGGAAGCTTGATCCCCCGCGATGCGTCGTACAAGAGGGATCTCGCCCATTACCGAATGTGCATGAGGGACCAGCCGACGATCCGGCAGGCAGTCCAGCTGGCCGACCTCAACGTGGTCACGATCTCCGACCATGAGCTGTCTGCCAACAGCGACCCTCCGGGCGGCATCCACGACTCGCCGGAGAGCATCCGCGAGCTGATCGCATTCCAGCGGCTGTTCCCGGTGCGAACCTACGGCGACACCAGGCGCCCCCGACGCGGCCGCTACTACTCGTTCGACATCGGCTCGGCGGTTCGGGTTATCGTCACGGACTTCCGCAGCCCCGACCGGTCGAACATCGGCGTCCCTGACGGCCCCCGCAAGACGATGTTCGGCGCGACCCAGCTCGCGTGGATCTTGGACCAGCTGGACTCCTCACGACTCAACCTCCTGGTCAACGAGACCTCGTGGCTGGCCGAACCAGGCATCCGCCCGACGGACAAGCCGTGGACGTACTTCCACGAGCAGAACGTGATCGTCAACCACATCGTGAATGGCGGCTACCGGGTGGCATGGATCGGTGGTGACCGACACTACGTCGGATATCTGCGCGGCACGGACGACGGCTCCGGGGTGTACAACACCCTCGGCGGCTTCCCGTGCTACATAGGCTCCGGGACATCGAAGAGCCAGCTCGAGCTGGCGCCCGGCGAGCTGATGACCTGGCAGTTCGGTGCGGGACCGGACCACGATCGGCCGGTATGCGGATACCTGCAGCTCGAGTTGAGCTACAACCACGTGACCCGTCGGGTGACCTTGCAAGGTCACGGGCGGGCGGTGCTGGACACGACCAAACCGAAGTCGCAGTGGGTGATCGACGACATCCCCGGAGGTACGGCCGCAGACGCCTGGCGGCTGCCCTGATCGGAGTCTGCCAAGATCGGAGCCGCTTCCCTCACAGGGCTTTGACGGCGGAAAGCAGCTTGCTCATGGTGTCCTTGGCATCGCCGAACAGCAGAGTCGTCTTCGGGTCGAAGAGCAGCTCGTTCTCGATGCCGGCGAAGCCCGGACGCATCGACCGCTTCATGAAGATCACCTGCTGGGCGTCGCCCGCGTTGAGGATGGGCATGCCGTAGATCGGCGCTCCGGGCGACGTCTTCGCTGCCGGGTTCACCACGTCGTTGGCGCCGACGACGAGCGCTACGTCGGCCTGCTTGAACTCTCCGTTGATGTCATCCATCTCCTTGAGCTGCTCGTACGGCACCTGGGCCTCGGCGAGCAGGACGTTCATGTGCCCGGGCATCCGTCCGGCGACCGGGTGGATCGCGTAGTCCACCTCGATGCCCTTCTCGGTGAGCACGTCCACCAGCTCACGCAGGCTGTGCTGCGCCTGGGCGACTGCGAGACCATAGCCGGGTACGACGATCACCCGATGCGCATACGCCAACAGGATCGCCACATCTTGGGGGGCGGCCGAGCGGACCGGGCGGTCGGACGCCTCGCCGGCGCCGAGGGTCGAGCCACCCTTGAGTGCACCGAACAGGATGTTCGGCAGCGAACGTCCCATGGCGTTGGCCATCATCTTGGTGAGGAACGTTCCGGAGGCGCCGACCAGCGTCCCGCCGACCAGCAGTACGACGTTGCCCAGGACGTAACCACTCGCGGCGACGCTCAGTCCGGTGAAGGCGTTCAACAACGAGATCACGATCGGCACGTCGGCACCGCCCACCGGCAGCACCAGCAGGAGACCGAGCACCAGGCCCACGATTGCGAGGGCGATGCCGGGCCACAGGGCAGGATTGACAGCCAGGTCAGCGCCCAGTGCGACACCCGCGATCGCCGAACCCCCGAAGGCGATCGGTAGGCCCGGGAAGATCACCGGCCGGGTCGTCATCAGCTCCTGGAGCTTGGCGAACGTGACCATCGACCCCGAGAAGCTCACTGACCCGATCAGGATGGTGAAGGCGGTCGCCACCAGGTTGAAGGTCGCGACGTGCGAGGCTCCGCCGGTACTCACCACGTCGTCCAGCTCGAGCAATGCCACCAGCGCCGCCGCCCCGCCACCCACGCCGTTGAACAGGGCGACGAGCTGTGGCATCTGGGTCATCTGGACGCGCCGCGCCGCAACGACTCCCAGCGCCGTACCCACGGCGATGGCGGCGAGCATCCAGCCGACGTGCTTCAGATCCTCGGCGAAGAACACCGTGACGCAGGCCAGCAAGGCCCCGCCGGCGCCGATCAGGTTGCCGGCTCGCGCAGTCTTGGGGGACGACAAGCCCTTCAGCGCAAGGATGAAGCAGACCGCGGAGACGAGATAGGCGACCTGCGCCCAGGTCGGGGTCATGTGCGGGGTCCCGGCTTTCGTCGACCGCGGAACATCTCGAGCATCCGATCGGTGACCACGAAACCGCCCACCAGGTTGAGAGTCGCCAGCACGATCGCGAACAGTCCGACGGCGAGGACGGCGTTCGAGTCGCTCGAGCCCGTGACCAGGATCGCGCCGAGCAGGATGATGCCGTGGATCGCGTTCGCACCGGACATCAGTGGGGTGTGCAGCGTCGATGACACCTTCGAGATGACCTCGATGCCGACGAACACGCTCAGCACGAAGATCGTGAGCCAGACCATCCCCTCACTCATCGCGATCACTCACCGGGTCACTCATGGGGGGCCTCCAGCAGCTCTCGGGTCGGCGCGTGGGTGATCTCGCCGGCTCGGGTGACACAGGTCGAGGACACGATCTCATCCTCGAAGTCAGGCGCGAAGCCGCCTCCGTCGTCGGCCGGGCGCGTCATCAGGGTGAGGATGTTGACGACGTTCTGGGCGTAGAGGCGGCTGGCCGGGCCGGGCATCTGGCTCGGGACGTTCGAGCCGCCCCAGACCTGCACGCCCGCCGACGCCGACGACGGTTCCCGGCACCGAGCCCTCGACGTTGCCGCCGCTGTCTGCGGCGAGGTCGACGACGACCGATCCGGCCCGCATCGCCTCGACCATGTCGATGGTCACCAGCAACGGCGCCTGTCGCCCCGGCACGGCAGCGGTGGTGATCAGGGCGTCGGCGCTCGCGATGTGTGGCGCCAGCAGCTCGCGCTGCCGTGCGGCGCGGTCCTCGGTCATCTCGCGGGCGTAGCCGCCCGCACCCTCGAGGGTCTCGAGCTCGAGCTCGATGGCCGTGGCGCCCATCGACCGGATCTCCTCGGCGGCCGCCGCCCGGACGTCGTACGCCTTGACGACGGCACCGAGCCGCTTGCAGGTCGCGATCGCCTGCAGCCCGGCCACTCCGGCGCCGAGTACGACGACCTGCGCGGGCGGCACCGTCCCGGCGGCGGTCATGTTCAGCGGGAAGAACCGCCGCAGCCGCCCGGCCGCCACGATCGCGCAGCGGTAGCCGGCCACGAGCGACTGCGAGCTCAGTGCGTCCATCGACTGGGCGCGCGAGATCCGTGGGCACGAGCTCCATCGCGAACGACGTGACCAGCAGGTCGCGGCGCTCGGCGATCAGGTCGAGCGACTGGGACGGCGGCAGGAACGAGATCGTCGCCGCGCCCTCCTTCAGCCGGCGCGCCTGCTGGCTGGTCAGCGGCTGCACCGACAGGACGACGTCAGCCGCGCCGAGGGCGCTCGCGTCGATGCTCGCGCCGGCCGTCGTCGTACTCCTCGTCGAAGAACTGCGCGGCGCGGCCGGCGTCGGGCTCGACCGCGACGTCGTACCCGAGCCCGGTGAGCTTGCCGACCAGCTCGGGCACCATCGCGACGCGCGTCTCACCCTCACGGGTCTCCTTGACGACGGCAACCAGCACCCTCAGAACCTATGGCAAACACGCTCTGCGCCACTGCACCGGAGGAGTCGCCGAGTACTTGATCGAGAGGCTGGTCCGCCCGGGCGAGGGCTCAGACGCTGGACGTGGCACTCGAGGCACACGCTAGGTCCGTGGACATTCGCTTCGTCGCCGACGACGGGATCGACGAGCACGAGCATCGCCGAGCTGTCCGACCTGCTGCTTCGAGCCGACGGCTTCGTCTGGATCGACGTGCCGGTGTGGAGTGCGGCGGCCGAGGCGGCGCTGACCGGCACGGGCATCGGGCTGCATCCGATGGCGGTCGAGGCCTGCAAGCAGCGCAACCACGTGCCCAACATCCACGGCTACTCCGACCACGTCTTCGTCGTGCTGCACAGCCCGCACACGGGCCGGCGGGGCCACGTGCACCTGCTCGAGCTCGACCAGGTCATCGGCAGCCGCTTCCTGGTCACCGTGCACGGTCCGATCAACCCCGCGGTCAGCATCGAGACCGCGACCGAGGAGTGCGACGACGTGCTGCGCCGGATCGCCCTCGGCCGCTTCCACCCGCGCTCTCCCGCCGAGCTGTCCTACGCCATCGTCTCGGCGATGGCCCGGCGGCAACGGGGCACGGTCGCGCAGATCGCCGAGCAGATCCCGGATCTCGAGACAGCGGGTCATGCAGGGCAACTTCCGCCAGCCCGAGGATCTGCTCGAGGAGATGTTCCTCTTCCGCCACGAGCTGATCACCGTGCGGACGATGGCGGCGCAGTCGTACGAGATCTACGCCCGGATGGGCGCCCTCGACCGGGTCGTCCCGGCGGCCGACATCCCGCACGCGCTGCGACCTGGCCAACCAGTTCGAGCGGGTGCGGTCGATCGCCGACGGCGAATGCCAGTTCCTGTTCAACGTCATCGACCTCTACCAGACCCGGGTCACGACGAAGATGACGCTGGCGATGGAGCGGCTCGCCGTGATCGCCGCCGTGACCCTGCCGATCACCGCCATCGCCTCCGTCTACGGCATGAACGTCATCGTCAACGAGCCACACCCACGTCACCCAGCTGGTGCTGGTACTGATCGTGATGGCCGTCATCAGCGGTGTCCTGCTGCGCTGGACCCGCAAACAAGGCTGGTGGTAACAAGCTAAGGGTGGATAGACGCCTCGGGTGGTCGGGGCGATCTGTTGGTCGCCCGGATCTGTGGTCATACCAGCCTTGGCGAAGAGGCTGTCACCTGGTTTGTGCCCGAGGTGGTCGGGGCGATCTGTTGGTCGCCCGGATCTGTGGTCATACCAGCCTTGGCGAAGAGGCTGTCACCTGGTTTGTGCCCGAGGTGGTCGGGGCGACCTGGGGTCAGCTTGGTCTGTGGTCGTACCAGCCTTAGGCAGTGGGAGCGCACCTCGCCGGTGGTCGGGGCGATCTGTTGGTCGCCCGGATCTGTGGTCATACCAGCCTTGGCGAAGAGGCTGTCACCTGGTTTGTGCCCGAGGTGGTCGGGGCGATCTGTTGGTCAGCCTGGTCTGTGGTCGTACCAGCCTTAGCGATGAGGCTGTCACCTGGTTTGTGGCTCGACGGCTGGGCGGGGCTCCGACATCGCGCTGCCCCAGGCTTATGGAATTCGCGAAGCACCTGGGGCAGAGCGGCGGCCGTGACGTTGGATGATGCTGCAACGCCAGGGCCTGGGTCAGGGACGAATCCGGAGTCGGCGAAGACCGTGGTGCGATAATACGCCCAAGCAGCGACACTCAGCCCGAAAGCCTCTAGGTTTCGCAAATCAGGCGAAATGGGATAGACTCCGCCTTACGCAGGGTCGACGGCAGGGGTGCCGATCCCGCCCATCGAGCGCCCCGTCAGGATTCCCCCTCTTTCTTTGGCGGGGCGACTCTTTGCCGGTCGACGGCCGGCTGTGGTCAGCCGCGCAGAATCGGACAGAGGTTCTGGGCGGTACCGCGGGCTCCCAGCTTGAGCGTTGCAGTGCCGTCGGGGTTCGACGTCACGGAGGTGCCTTGGCCGCCCAGGTAATAGATTCCTCGCCCTGGAGCAGGGCTGCCGGGCGGAAGCGTGGCACCGAAATGCCCGCTCACCGCCTTGATCGAGGCGAAGGAACCGTCACGGTTGAACCGTTCGGTGCCAACTCCGGAGATGTTGCGAATCACCTTGGTGCGCTGAGGCACGTTGACGTACTGAACCATCAAGGGGCCACGGAACAACTCCACCCTCGGCTGACCGCCCTCGAACCGAGAGATGACCCGAAAGTACTCACGGTCGAACAACACGTGCACCGCGACCCGGAACGCACATCCTTGGCCTTTGGCTACCACGAAGTCCGGTTGGTGATAGCGGTGCCAAGGGTTGTTCGGTACCGCCGAGCGATCCGTGGACTCGTGCGCGGCGGCCCCAGTCGCCGCCGTCATCACCGCCGTAACAGAAAGCGCCACCGCCGCGAGCCATACTCCTGTCCTGCTCTTCATCCGGTCTCCTCACCTTTCCTGGTCAGCACGTGCAATCTGGATACGCCCGAAGAGCCGACCACAGGGTGCGCCACGGTTCAATGCCGGACAGGACACAAATCAATCAAGGGTCGGAGACGTGCGTTCGACGTCACCGGCCGGCCTACTAGTAGTAGTAGTAGGGGAACCACGGCACGCTCGATAACTGTTGACGGGCATCGTTGGCATTGGGGTGCTGACCTGCGAAGACCCACAGCGGGATCTCGGTCCCAGTCTGCCCACGTGGCCCAGGCCTCCGGAGACTCGACGGCCACATCAATCGAATCACGAACAGCACCCTCGAATCGGGCACCGAGGTCAGCCTCACGCTGGTCGTACCACTCGACGTCGGCCAGTAGCTCTGCTCGGGCTTCCGGGTGGAAGTCGAAGCCGAGGATCATGCGTCGCGTGCGGCCCGTCGGGCAGCCAACTCGGCGAAGACCTGCTCACCCGGAATCGTCTTCACCTCGCCGCTCAGGATCTCTTCGACACGGGATGAAACCTCGGAGGTCCAAGCCAGGTCGATCGACTCCTGATCGACAACCTCAACCGAGTCGAGCAATCGCAGAGCCACGTCCTTGCGCACCGACGCAGGCAAGGCTAGCCCCGCCTCGTAGAACTCCGATGCGCTCATCGACACGCGATCAGCGTACTTCTGACGGGCTCCGGGACGAGGACTCGAGGATCCCTTGGAGCCCTGTCTGCGCCGCCAGCGCCCCTAGGCGAATGGTGAGCGCGTCGGCGTGAAGGGTCCAGCTCACCGAAAGGTGGGAGCTTGCGTCGGCCGACCCCCATCTGCCGTGCCGCACGCGTGTCGGCGACGTCGTGCGTCAATTCCGGCCCACACGGATGCACGGAGCTGTCGAGGTTCGATCTTTACCGGCTCTGCCGATGAGCGACCGTCCGCTCATCCGGGTTATGCACGTGATCTTTCGGACATGCCAGGGGACGTGGACGCACTCCGCGGCTGGTCTGGCGGGGCAGTTGCGGGCCATTAGGTCGACTTGGGGTCCGACTCCGGGATGATCCATGATTTTCGTTATACGATATGGGTGTGGTGAGCGAGGAGCAGATCCAGAACTGGGCCGACGAGGCCGAAGCGGGATACGACGTTGACGAGCTGAAGCGTCGGGGTCGTGGGCGTCCCGGTCGTGGGGCTGAGCCGATGCAGGTGGTGGCGGTACGCCTGACCGTCGATGAGCTCCAGGCTCTTGACGTGGCAGCAGCCAAGAACGACATGAGCAGGTCCGAGGCGATCCGGGCTGCGCTGGCCCACTTCGCTGCGTGAGGGTTCACCAGAGCGCGCTGAAGCACGGCGTCTCATCGGAGGATGCAATCCAGGCGGCAGAGTGGTCGCTGTGGATCGAGCCCCTCGACGAGGGCGGCCCACCCGACCGGGAGTTGCGCCTGGGTTTCGACACCAGTGCTCGGCTGCTGGAGACGGTTGTCCTGATACTCGAGAGCGGCGACGAGCTGGTCATCCACGCCATGCCGGCTCGCAAGAAGTACCTCGACCTCCTGCCCTGACGACCGAGATCGGCATGGAGCTACTCGTGGGCAATTCCGATCGCTACGTGCGGCCATGCCGCGTCAAGGGTTGCTGCGCTCGCCCGGCTCTGCCACAGGCCGAGCGGACGCCCATGGCGATGAGCGTAACCTCGCTGGGCAGAAGGTCAAGGCATGAGGGACTCGATCATCCATCTGCATACGGTTCACGAGAGAGAGCATGTCCGCCCGCTCACCTGCATACAGGGGCTGCTCGTCCTCGCTGAGGACGTCGGCCAACTGCTCCAAGGCCAGGCCCAGCTCGCCCGCGTCGATGAACTCGGCGATCAGCGTGATGTCCTTGCCCGGCAGCCGGTCGTCCAGCCGAATCAGGAGACCATGCAGGAGGCCGGCGATCTCTTCGTAGGAGACGCGATCCACGGCGGAATCGTGTCACACGAAGCGCACTGACATGCCGCAAGTCGAGCGACCATGCGGCGATCGGACGTTGTTATGGGGTCGCTCTCCTGCTCAACGGCTGAGTGCCGGGCGGGGCTCGGCGCGCTGCAACCTACCCGCTCAAGGTCGTCATACCGACAGGCATCAGGACTGTTTGCCGGCTCAGTGCGAGACCTCACGCGGGGCAACGAGCAGTCTGAAGGCTGCCCGGACGCTCCACCGAAGTCTGGCCGTCGCGCACCTCGACATCGGCGGCGGCAAGCTGGCGGCTGCATGAACGTCGAGTCCGCCACGTTTGGGCTGGTCTTCGGTTACATGCTGCGCCTGCCGTGCCGCGCCAGACCCCACCGTCGGAATGGAACCGTGACCATGCAATGCCCTCACCTTGGTTGGCCAATAGATAGGTTGAGTTCGTGAATCCCGCGTGGTCGGACCGGAGGTATTGGCTGGGCGCTATAGCCGTACTGGTCCTTGCGGGCGCTGTGCTTGTGCTATCCACTGGCGGATCAACCGCCGATCAGCACGCGACGACGAAACCACCGACCACCTCGGCAATGACTCGGGCATGCATGTCCTACCTGGACAACCACTATCGGCACCTGGCGCCCTACGGGTTCGGCATCGCGAGCCAAGGTCCGGGCCATCACATCCGTCATGAAGCCTCGACCGGGTGGGTACTCACCGGCGTGGCACAGGTTCAGGCCGAGCCCAGAAGTCAACGGCCCAGTGCTGTGCACGCGTATCCGGGCTTCATCATGTCCGGTCACTATCGATGTGTAACCACATCCTCGGCGCACGTGGGCTACGCGCAAATTTCTTTCTGACGGATCACCGCCGGCGGATCGCCTTCACCCCAAGTGACCGGAGAGCCGATCGTACTGTCCCTGCCCACCGTGGTCACCCACCAGTGGCCCGAGCTGGGACCGACCCTCGAGCAGCGCCCGCGTGGCCGCGCGAGCCACGGGTCAGTTTGCGCCGGGTTCGTCAAGCACCGTGGGGACCTCGCCCCCTCCAGCCACATCGATCGGCTATGACAGGTGCTCGGCCGCCAGCCGCTCGACGTCGTTCCGGAAACACGGGGAAACCAGCCCGACCAGCTCTGGTCTGACACTGGCACCGGGGACCTTCGGTCAAGGTCCGGATTTGCCGCTATCCGCGTGGCCACGGCGACGAGCGCGGATGAGCTCGGGCATCATCGACCTCGTGCAAGACATCATCGCGTTGCCCGATGACAGTGGGCACATCGAACTGCCAAAAACGAACGATGGACACATTGCCGTCATAGCCTTGCGCTGGACCGATGGATCTGTTGGTTGGCGAGCCCTCCCACCGGAGGGTGACCAGGACGCCTGGGTGAACGTCTCCCTAGAAGGGGATGCTGTGATCGCCAACTCTTGGTCGGGTCGGCTCGTACGCATGGACCTGGCCACGGGCGCAGAACGAGGCCGCGACTTCACAAAGTGACCATCCACATCTGCCGGAGGTCGCGACTGTTTGGGGGGTCCCCGCCCATGGTGGACGGCGCGCCCCCTGGGGCCCGGCCCGACACGAACGGTGCCGTCATCCTTGGCTTCAGTGACGCCCAGTACAAGCGCTGGGCGTTGAGCAGGCTGACCTCCAACGGTACGGCAGAGACCGCTCACGAGCACTTCGCCTGAACGCACTCATTTGCCACGAGTCGAGCGATCATGCCGATGCGCGTGCGTCGGTCAGTGCGAGTCAGCCGGTTGGCGATGCCGAGCCACGGCAGTCGATGGCGACGATGGGCCGGCTGGTGCCTCCGTCGATCGTTACCACACGCGCTTGGAATGCGACGGTGACTCGGCTGCCCACCACACGGAGACACTCCGGCCACCCGGAGTCGTGCCACGTCCCGTCGCTGGCTATCCATTGATCCACCGAACCCGACACCCCATAGGTCCAGCCGTCGTATTCGATGGAGATCTGCCTCAAACCTGTCTGAGCAACGGCGGTGTGCCACCCGCCGAGATCCGTCCGATGACGTGTCCATGCCGTGCCAGCCAGGAAGCCGATAATTGCGGCTAATGCCACCAGGAGGACAACAAGTGGCCGCCCCCAACGCGCACCCCGGTTGGCTGGCGAGTTCGCCTCTTTGTGGTGCTCCAGAACGGCCATGGTCAGAAGAGTATGGCCCGTGACGGTCAGCCGTCAGGGGGACCGAGGGATCGCACTCACATGCCGCTGTCCGCGAGGTTCATGGCTTGGTCGAAGTGAGCTGGTCGTAGAGCGCCCCTCCGTCTGCCATCACGAATGCTTCGACAAGTTGGCCCGAGCGGAGGCGGAACCAGTCGCATCCGGTCCACGCGACATGACGCCCTGTCGGCGCAACGTCGGCGAACGTGCCGCGGTGAGTGCCTCGGGCCGTCCAGCGCAGCACCACGCGATCTCCGTCGCTGATCAGATCGTCGATCTCAAAGCACAGGTCGGGGAACGCGGTTCGCAGCCAGGTCGCGGCTCCCTTGATGCCATCCGGACCTCGCAGCGTGTCATCGCCGAGGTGGTGAACATGATCAGCGGCAACGAGCTCATCGGCCACACTGAGCTTCCCTTCGCTCCACAACTCCTCCATGAAGCGACGCACAACCGCTTCGTTTTCCGGAACCATCTACGTATCTCTCTGCCTCGACTTGAGTTACAAGGGATCCCTCCGGACACGTTATAGCGAATCAAGCACGCGCACGCTCATCAGCGTAAGTCGTTTTGGTCAAGGCTTTCTGGCCGGTGCCTCGTCCGTCGTCCGTCCCTGCATAGCCGTAATGGGGATGGTTCCCAGCAGCGTGTAATCGGGTTGGTGAGACGACGGACGGGGCCCCCATGATGAGCGTCGAGGTACTCGGTGGTCCTCAATGCCGCGAAGGGCTCGCCCCCGGCCGTCAGCTTGATCCGCCGCGACTGACGTTCAGGCAGCGAGGCCGGTGCTGCTGTGTGGTCGGGTGCCGTGGGTGGCGATGTCCGGGTCCCAGGCGCGACCGGTGGCACCTACACACACCTATGGCCCACGGCGGAGGACAAGACCAGATCGGCCGCCTCCGGACTGGCGGCGGCCGTTCTTGCCACGCGTCTGCCACACATCAGCGCCCAATAGGCCGCTGACCTGGGCAAACGCGCTGGATCAGTAGTAGTAGGGGTACGGCGACCAGTCGGGCTCGCGCTTCTCGAGGAAGGCATCGCGGCCCTCGGCGGCCTCGTCCGTGCCGTACGCCAGCCGGGTCGCCTCGCCGGCGAACAGCTGCTGCCCCACCAGGCCGTCGTCGATCAGGTTGAACGCGTACTTCAGCATCCGCTGCGCCGTCGGCGACTTGGCGTTGATCCGCCGCGCCCAGTCGAGGGCCACCACCTCGAGCTCGGCATGCGGAACCACGGCGTTGACCATCCCCATCCGGTGCGCGGCCGCCGCGTCGTACTCGTCGCCGAGGAAGAAGATCTCCCGGGCGAACTTCTGGCCGACCTGCCGGGCGAGGTACGCCGAGCCGAAGCCGCCGTCGAACGACGCGACGTCGGCGTCGGTCTGCTTGAAGCGGGCGTGCTCAGCCGAGGCGAGGGTCAGGTCGGCGACCACGTGCAGGCTGTGTCCACCGCCGGCCGCCCAACCGGGCACGACGGCGATGACGACCTTCGGCATGAACCGGATCAGCCGCTGGCACTCGAGGATGTGCAGCCGCCCGAGCCGCGCCGCGTCGACGACTCGAGCCTGGTCTGCCGCCGTCGACTCGCGGGATCGCCCGCCTCGTACTGGTAGCCGGACGCGGCCTCGGATGCGCTGGTCGCCACCTGAGCAGAACGCCCAGCCGCCGTCCTTCGCGGGACGGCCCGTTGCCAGTCAGCAGCACGCAGCCGACGTCGGGACGACATCCGGGCGTGGTCGAGACAGCGGTAGAGCTCGTCGACCGTGTGCGGGCGGAAGGCGTTGCGGACCTCCGGCCGGTCGAACGCGATCCGGACCGTCCCTTGGTCGATTGCGCGGTGGTAGGTGACGTCGGTGAGGTCGTCGAAGCCGTCGACCGAACGCCAGGCGGCGGGGTCGAAGATCTCCGAGACCGACATGCAGGTGACCCTATCCCTGAGCCGGTCTCCGTCGTCACGACCGCTAGCTCTTGGGTACGGCCTGCCCGATCGACGCGGCGAGGGTGGCCAGGTGCGCCAGCCGGGCCAGCTCGGAGTCGAGGATCTCCGGTCCACCATGGCGGCCGAAGACAACGATCACGTCCGGCGACCCGAGGGGCGCGGCACCGAGCAGCGTCGACCCGCCCCAGGACGGCGGCGCGTCGAGCCGGCTCACCTGGGTCAACGGGAACCACTCACGGCAGGCTTCGACCAGCTCCGGGGCAGCGGGAGTCTCGCTGGTCAGGCAGACGCCGCTCTCCATGACGTACGGCCACCATCGCCCAGTCCGCGCGGAAGGTACGAGGCAGCAGCTCGGTCAGGACCTCGTGGGCGCGCGACGGCTGCTGGGCGATCAGCTCGACCGCCTCCAGGTCCAGATACAGGCTGCCGGCCGTGGGGTAGCGCGAGACCCAGAGCACCTCCACGTCGTCGAGCCTGGTCACCGCAGACACGGCGGCGTCCGGCATCACGCCGGGCAGCAGCCGGATGAAGAAGTCGTCGACGGCCACGCCGTCGCCACGGTGCTCGACGATCTCGATGGCATCGATGTTCACGCCGACCGCGCCGAGCGCGGAGGCCACCGCGCCGAGCGAACCGGGCACGTCGGGCAGCGCGATCCGGAGCAGGTGGCTCACGCACTACCCCCGGTGCGATCCGTCCCGCTCACGGGCTCTCCCGAGCCGCCGTGCCGACCCCTGACATACATCGTCGTACTCCGCCCTGGTCGGTGGGTTGGCGCCGGCCCGCTCGCAGGTGAACCCGGCCACGTCGAGCGCCCGCTCGAGCACTCCACGTACCTCGGCCTCGGTCAACCCCGCCACGCCGTCCGGGTGACAGCCGACCGGCATCCGCGAGGCCCGACAGCAATCCTGCCTGAAATGCGTCGCCTGCCCCGATAGTGTCCACAATGCTGACATCCGGAGCCGGCAGGGCCACGCTCGATCGAGGCCGACGTGACACCGAAGCAGCCCACAGGTCCTCGGGTGAGCACCGTCAGCGACGGACCCATGGTGGCCCAGCGCCGTACGACATCGGCCGGGTCTGAGTCTGGATAGAGCCATTCGACGTCCTCGTCGCTGGCCTTGACCACGTGGGACGAAGCGACGAACCGCTCCACTCGGCGTACGGCGACCTCCCGCGGGCCGGCCAGCGCCGGCCGGACGTTGGGGTCGAAGCTCAGCAGCACGTCACCGGCTCGGGCATGCGACTCCCACCAGTCGGCGATCCGGGCCGCGCCCGGCTCGAGCGCCGTGGCCAGGGAGCCGGTGTGGATGGCCTTGGTCGCGGGCGGTATCGGCAGCCAGCTCGGCCTCGGTCCACCCCCAGTCGGCGCTCTCGCGGACGTAGAAGTCGTACGTCGCCCGCCCCAGCTCGTCGACGGTGGCGAAGGCCAGGGTGGCCTGCTGGTCGGTCGCCACGCATGGCGGACAGGTCGAGGTCGCTGGCTGCCGCGTAGTCCCGCACCCGCCGTCCGAGGGCGCCGGTCGAGAAGCGCGCCATCATCGCCGTCGGGTGACCCAGCCGCCTCAGACCCGACCGCGATGTTGAGCGGACCACCGGCCGGCAGCGCCCGGTACAGTGTCGCCCGGAGCCGGTTGGACCATGTCGAGCAGCGCCTCGCCGAGCACCGTGAACACTCGGACCTCCTCCACGTCTCGACGCCGTTCCCGACCTCTGCCGCGAACAGCGTCCCGTCAACAGATCAGTAGGCTACGTTGCCATCATGCGCGACCTCACGTACCCGCCGGTCATCGCGGTCGCGACGGCCGCCTTCAAGGCGATGAACCTGACCTTCCAGATCACCGGGAGCGCGCAACATCCCCACCTCCGGCGGGGCGGTGCTCGCGTTCAACCACATCAGCTACGTCGACTTCGTCTTCGGTGGATTCGCCGCCCGGCCGTCGCGTCGGCTGGTGCGCTTCATGGCCAAGCGGGAGCTGTTCGACCACCGGGTCTCCGGCCCGCTGATGCGCTCACTCCACCACATCAACGTCGACCGGGCGGCCGGCGCGGCGTCGTACCGTACGGCGCTCGAGTACCTCAAGGCTGGCGAGGTGGTCGGGGTCTTCCCCGAGGCGACGATCAGCCGCAGCTTCGAGCTGAAGGAGTTCAAGAGCGGCGCGACCCGGCTGGCCGCCTCCGCCAAGGTTCCCGTCGTCCCGGTGATCCTGTGGGGTACGCAGCGGATGTACACCAAGGACCACCCGCGCGACTTCTCCCGGGGCAAGACGATCGCGCTCACCGTCGGCGAGCCGCTCCACCCGACGAACCGCGACCACGCGGCCGCGCTGGACGAGCTGCACGCCACGATGGCGGTGATGTTGGACGAGACCATCCGGGCATACCCCGAGATGCCCCAGGGCGCCTGGTGGCTGCCCCGCAGCTACGGCGGCTCCGCACCCACGCCGGAGGAAGCGGCCGCCCTCGACGCCGCCGAGCAGGAGGAGCGCGCCGCCAAACAGCTGCCGCCCGAAGCCTGACCTGGAGAAACGTGACCGGGGACTTTCGGGGGCTTGCCGGTCACCGTGCTGATGCCGCTTCGGTTCGCGTGGTCGCTGCGGGTTTGCCCAGCAAGCTAGGCAGATGCACCGTCAGCCGGGCAGACCTGACCAGCAGACGGTGACGTTGCCCAGCATGCTGGGCAAATCCGACCTGCCAGCCCAGGAGCGGCGGTTCCCGGGAGGCCCCGGCTAGGGCTCGAGGGGGGACGGCTCGAGGGGGGTCGGCTGGAGAACGACGGCGGCCGGCGCGGGCTCGAGCTGGGTCACCGGATCTGGTGCGCGGCGGGCGTGGCGCATCATGCCGAAGACGGTGCACGTCCCGAGGGCGAGCACCACACCAGCGACCACGTCGAGGACGTAGTGGTTGCCCGTCGACACGACGGCGACGGTGGTCAGCATCGGGTACAGGAACACCCACCCGCGGTACGGCTTGCCGCGCAGCATCGCGAACGCCACGATCGCCACCCACGTCGCCCAGGCCAGGTGCAGCGACGGCATCGCGGCGAACTGGGCCGGCTCGACCGGCCCGCCGTGGTTGCTGCCGAAGCCCGCGGCCGCGACGGTGTCGACGAAGCCGGCGTTCGGTAGCAGGCGCGGCGGCATCACCGGGATCAGCACGAAGATGGTGAGCCCCACGACGTTCGTGATCAGCAACGAGTTGCGGGCCGAGCGGTACATCACCGGGAACCAGAGGTAACAGCAGGTCAGCACCGCCATCGTGCCGCTGATGTGGGAGTACTGGTACCACCACACCAGCAGGGTCGAGAGGGTGTGGTGGTGGACCAGCCAGCAGGTTGGCCGAGAGCTCGACGTTGAGGTGCAGGGCTCGCTCGACGGACACGACGTCCAGCCCGTTGTGCAGCGCTGCGGGCATCCGGACCGACTCGAGCGACTTGATGTAGTCGTAGACCTCCAGGAGCAGGAAGACCACGAGCAGCTCACCGAGCAAGAAGGGACGCGTGGCGTTGCGACGTCGCTCCTTCAGGGTCTCCACCCAGGTGTTCATCGCCATCACTCGCTGTCACCTCCTGTCTGCCTGTCGTTCACGCGTCTGGGCACCAACATCTATCGTCCCTGTGCTGTCAAGTCGGTACGGCGACGACGCGCCGTGCTACCAGATCCGGACCCGGTCCTCCGGCTCGACCCAGAGGCCGTCACCGGGACCGGTTTCGAACGCCGTGTGGAACTCGTCGAGGTTGCGGACGATGTTCGCGCGCAGGTCCGGCGGCGAGTGCGGGTCGACCGTGAGCAGCTGCTGGGCGAGCGCCTCGCGGAACTTGGCCCGCCACACCAGCGACCAGTTGAAGAACGCGCGCTGAACCCCGGTGAGGCCGTCGATCTCCGGCGAAGCAGTGCCGTCCAGGCTGATCTCGTAGGCCTTGAGGGCGATGGTCAGCCCGCCGAGGTCGCCGATGTTCTCCCCGACAGTGAGCCCGCCGTTGACCTTGTGCCCGGGCAGCGCCCGTGGCTCCAGCTCGTCGTACTGGGCGATCAGCCGGTCGGCCCGCTCCCGGAAGCCAGCCTTGTCCTCCGCGGTCCACCAGTCGTGCAGGTTGCCCTCGCCGTCGTACTGGGCGCCCTGGTCGTCGAAGCCGTGCCCGATCTCGTGACCGATGACCGCGCCGATGCCGCCGTAGTTGATCGCCGGGGTCGGCGTCAGGGTCGAAGAACGGCGGCTGCAGGATCGCGGCCGGGAAGCAGATCTCGTTCGTGCCCGGGTTGTAGTAGGCGTTGACGTCCTGCGGGTACATCAGCCACTCGTCGCGGTCCACCGGACCCCCGAGCTTGCCGAACTGCCGGTCGGTCTCGAAGGCCGACGCGCGCCGGACGTTGCCGACCAGGTCGTGGCGGTCGATCTCGATCGACGAGTAGTCGCGCCAGCGCGGCGGGTAGCCGATCTTGGGCCGGAACACCGCGAGCTTGTCGAGGGCCTTGCGGCGGGTCTCCGGGCTCATCCACTCGAGGGTGTCGATGTTGCGCCGGTAGGCCTCGACCAGGTTGGCGACGAGCACGTCCATCTGCTGCTTCGCCTCGGGTGGGAAGTGCCGGGCGACGTACAGCTCGCCGATCGCCTCGCCGAGTGCCGACTGGACCACCGCGACGCCACGCTTCCAGCGGTCGCGCTGCTCCTCGGTGCCGGCCAGCGTCTTCGCGGTAGAAGTCGAAGTTCTCCGAGACGATCGCCGCGCGTGAGGAACGGCGCGGACGAGTGGACGACCTGCCAGGTCAGCCAGGCCTTCCAGTCGTCCAGTGGTACGTCGGTGAGCGCCTCCGACAACGTGGCGAGATAGCTCGGCTGTCGGACGATGACCTCGTCGAACGCGCCCTGCGGGCGCACCGAGGCCGGTCGCCCAGGCGGCGAAGTCGAACGCCGGCGCGGCGGCCACCAGGTCGTCGAATGTGAGCAGGTTGTAGGTCTTGATGACGTCGCGACAGGCGACCGCGTCCCAGTGCCCAGCCGCGAGCCGCGTCTCGAGGCCCATGACCCGCTCCGCTGCGCCGGCCGCGTCCTCGACATCGACGAGCTCGAGCATTCGCGAGATGTGGGCGACGTACGCCGTGCGGATCTCCGCGAACTGGTCCTCGCGGTAGTAGGCCTCGTCGGGCAGCCCGATCCCGGCCTGGGTGATGTTGACGACGTACCGGTCGGACTTGCGGTCGTCGGTGTTGACGTACGACGCGAACGGCGCCGCCGGCCGAGTCCTCGCGCTCCAGCCGCCCGAGCAGGGCGGCGAGCTCTGTCAGCGTGGACACGCTCGGCAACCGCCGCGAGGTCGGCCCTGATCGGCTCGACGCCGAGGCTCTCGACTGCCTCCTCGTCGAGGAAGCTGGCGAACATGTCACCGATCTGCTGGGCCGTCGACCCGACCGCGGCCTCTCCGGACGCCGCCGCCTCAGCGGCCTCGCGGAGCAGATCGCCGACGCGCTGCTCCGAGCTCAGCCGAAGCCCGACGAACTGGCCGTAGCCGGGCAGGTCCGGCAGGGATCTCGACCGTGTCGTACCACCGACCGTTGACATGACCGAACAGGTCGTCCTGCGGCCGCACCGCAGTGGTCGTATCCCTCTTCGACCGAACTGCTTGCCTCCACGCGCTCCCACCTCGTCTGTGTCGCCGCGTCGGAACCGGGCGAGATCGTTCGAGCCTACCGTGGGCCACCGACCGAACCGGCCTCCCGTGATGCACCTGACACCGAAGTGACCGAGCTCACAATCCGAAGCGCAGCGAGCGACGAATGAAGGCCGGGGTCACCATCCAATCCGCGTGGGCGACAACGGCCCATGCCTTCTCGTCTCACAGGAGTCGCGAATGAAAGAAATCACTCGCCGAGGCTTTACCCAAGCCTCGGTCGTAGGCGCCGCAGCAGCGGTCGTCGGCATCTCGTCGCTGCCCGACCGGTGCCAGCGCCGCAGCAGCGAGTACGAGCAGCAGCCCGCCGTCCGACCTGAAGATCAACGGGCCCGCGCCCGAAGACGTCGTCGTGCACATCCGCGACGCCAACGTACCTCGGAGGTCGCCTTGATCGCCGGCGAAGAGGAGTTCGTGTACCACGACGCCAAGCTGGTGTCCTCGGTGCTCAGCAAGTTCAACAAGACCAAGAAGGAGTAGGGCCATGTCATCCCACCGCGAAGCACCGGAAACCTCCCAGGACCCGGTGGCCGACAACACCGACACCTATGCGTTCGTCTCCCCTGACGCGCCCGACACGGTCACGCTGATCTCGAACTACATCCCGTTCGAGGAGCCGAACGGCGGCCCGAACTTCTACGAGTTCGGCGAGGACGTGCGCTACCTGATCCACATCGACAACGACGGCGACGGCCAGCCGAACGTCTCGTACCAGTTCGAGTTCACGACCGAGGTGGGCAACCCGGCGACGTTCCTCTACAACACCGGTCCCATCGAGTCGCTCGACAGCGACGAACTGGAGCCGCAAGCAGTTCTACACCGTCACCAAGGTGACCAACTATGGGCAGAAGGGCTCGACGTCCCAGGTCATCGCCAAGCACGTCAGCTCCCCGCCGTGCAACGTCGGCGTCCGCTCGACGCCGAACTACGAGGACCTGGCGACGGCAGCGATCCATGACCTCAAGGGCGGCGGGAAGGTCTTCGCCGGCCAGCGCAAGGAAGGCTTCTACGTCGACCTGGGGTCGATCTTCGACCTTGGCGCGCTACGGCCCGTTCCAGAACCTGCACCTGATCCCGCTGGCAGCCGCACCTGGCGTCAACGGCACGCAAGGGGTCAACGTGCACAGCATCGCCGTGCAGGTTGCCGCTGACCGACCTGACACAACGGTGGGTCGATGCCGACCGGTGTCGACGACCCGAAGGCCGTCATCGGTGTCTGGGCGGCGGCGTACCGTCGCAAGCTCCGGATCCAGAAGAACCACCACTGGGTCCAGTCCGGCCCGTGGGTCCAGGTGTCGCGACTCGGCAACCCGCTCTTCAACGAGGTCATCAACGGCGTTGGCGTCAAGGACTCGTGGAACACCAGGAGCCCGTGCCGGCGACTCGGTCTACGCCGACAGCGTCGCGCACCCGCAGCTGGCTGACCTGCTGCCGGTGCTCTACCCGGGCGTCTTCCCCAACCTGGCTGGACTGTCGGCCGACCGGGCCGACCTGCTGGCGATCCTGCTCACGGGCATCCCGTCCGGTCTGATCGATGGCTTCCAGAACTACACAGGTACGACGCAGGCAGACATGCTGCGCCTCAACGTGGCCGTCCCTCCGGCCTCGGACGCCGAGCATCTATGGAATCCTGGGTGGAGACCTGGCCGGTTTCCCGAACGGACGAAGGGTTGCCGACGACGTGACGGCGATCGAGCTTCGCGCCATCGCGGGTGCCACGTACCCGCTGGTCGACCCGAGCTACACCCCGGATGCGGCGGCCGGTCAGCTGACCGACGGCCTCACTCCGAGCAACACCAAGCAGCACTACCTGAAGTCGTTCCCGTACCTGGCAACGCCCCTGGACGGCTTCGACAACCCCAGCAAGTAGCACTCACCTAGCAGGAGCTGAAGCATGACGGCCTCTCATGACCACGACCATGACCATGACCACGACCACCATCACGGACCTGGGCATGGACAGCACACCCACGAGCACGAGCACCCGCCCGAGACGCAGCCCAGCAACCTGGGGCTCGGCGCACCGGTGCTCGACATCGGCGGTGACATCGGGGCGCTGGTGCTCTACACGACCGAGGAGCTGGAGAGTCTGGAGATCGAGGTCAGCCTGACCACCGATCTCGACCACCGGACGCACACCCAGATCCACAAGCGCACCGTCAACGGTCGAACGTTCTGGGCGGGGGTCTACGCACAGCTCAAGGAAGGTGACTACCAGGTGTGGTGGGACGACGCGTCATGCGAGCGGACGTTCACGATCACCGGCGGAGCCGTCACCGAGCTGGACTGGCGGTAGCCGGCGCTCGCTAAGCAGATTCGGGTGTTGGCGCACCCGGCTGGAGGGGAAGTGCACCTTGGTGCGCTTCCCCTCCTTCGCCGTACCCCCCTGGGACCGCGTAGGCGGAGGGTGGGACTACGACCACTGGACAATGGCGAACTGCCCTGCGCTTCACTCCATGGTTGCGGTCATCACCCGTATGACTCTGAGGAGGACGCAATGAACGTCACAACCGACCTTCCGGCGAGCTGCCGCCGCCAGCTCGATCGTCCTAGCCTTCGGCGCCGCCACCCTCGTGCCCGCAGCGGCTTCGCACGGCGGCGGGGGCGCCGGCGAGGTCGAGCGGAGCGGTAACTGCTCGGGCAGCACCGACTGGAAGCTCAAGGCGAAACCCGAAGACGGCCGCATCGAGGTCGAGGCCGAGATCGACAGCAGCGTCAACGGCCAGGTCTGGACCTGGCGGATCCTGCACAACGGCGATGTCTCGGCCAAAGGCCGGGCGACGACCAAGCCGCCGAGCGGGTCGTTCGAGGTGAAGCGGCTGCTCGTCAACGTGGCCGGAACCGACGCCATCGGCATCCGTTCGACGAACACCGTGACCCACGAGACCTGCGCGGGGAACCTGCCGTTCTGAGCCGACGCGCCCGGCATACTGGTGGCGAGATCGGAGCAACCAGCCATGGCGCAAACCCCAGGAAAGCGGCGGTCCCGTGAGAGCGGGACCGCTGCTCGTCCGGGCCACGCTCTCTGGGCCCGCCCTGTCGTGCTGTTCGTGGCAGCCGGCGCGCTGACCGTGGTGGTGCTCTTCGTCATCCTGACCTGGTTCAGCCAGCAGGCGGCCACCGACGAGGCCATCTCGGAGGCCCGGAGCGTCACCAACGTGCTGGCCCGCTCGGTGGCCGAACCGGCCATTCCCCCTGGTCTGGTGTCCGGAAACGCCGCGGCCCTGGACAAGTTCGACAACACCGTGCTCAACCGCCTGCTGGTCGACGACATCGTCCGGATCAAGATCTGGACCGCCGACGGCCGCATCGTCTACTCGGACAAGATCCAGCTGATCGGCAAGACGGTTCCCGCTCGAGGCCGATGATCTCGCGCGATGCTCAGGACCGGCCGGAGCTCTGCCGGGGTGTCCGACCTCGACGAGCCCGAGAACCGCTACGAGCGCGACGAGGGAAAGCTGTTGCAGGTCTACACCCGAGTGCATGCCCCCGGGCGGGCAGCCGCTGCTCTTCGAGGCCTACTTCCCCTACGACAAGGTCTCCGACCGCAGCGCCCAGATCCTTTCGCAGTTCCGTCCGATCACCATCGCCGGTCTGCTCGTGTTCCTGCTGCTCACCACGCCGCTCGTGTGGGTGCTGGCCCGACGGCTGGACCGGACGGCCGCTGACCGGGAGCGCCTGCTCCTGGCCGCCGTCGAGGCATCCGACACCGAACGTCGCCGGATCGCCCGCGACCTGCACGACGGTGTGGTGCAGGAGCTGGCCGGCATCTCCTTCGCCGTTTCCGCGACCTCGCGCCAGCTCGTCGACCAGCCAGAGCTGGCCGGCCGCCTGGACACGCTCGGAGCCGGGGTGCGCCGCGCCTTGCGGGCTCTGCGGTCCCTGCTCGTCGAGATCTACCCGGCGGAGCTCAGCGAGAACGGCCTGGGCGCCGGGCTCGAGGACCTTCTCGCACCTGCGGCCGCCGCGGGCATCGAGGTCAGCCTCGAGGTCGCAGACACGACCAAGGTCTCCCCAGAGTGGACCGCGCTCACCTGGCGGGTGGCTCAGGAGGCTGTCCGCAACGCCGTACGTCATGGACATCCGAGCCACCTCAGCGTCGTCGTCACGACTCCTCCAGGCGGCCTCTGCCTGGAGGTCAAGGACGACGGGCTCGGCTTCGACACCACGGCCGAGGCGCCCTACGGTCATCTCGGCCTGAAGTCGTTGAGAGACCTGGTGCGTGAGGCCGGTGGGACGTTCGAGATCACCTCGGCGCGCGGTCAAGGAACCACACTCGTCACAAGGATAGGACGCCGATGATCACCGTGGCACTCGTGGACGACCATGCGATCGTGCGTCGCGGGCTCGAGCAGCTGCTCCAAGGTGTCGACGACATCGAGGTAGTGGGATCGGCCAGCGACGGGGCCGAGGCGCTCGACCTGGTTCGCGAGATGACGCCCGACGTCGTGCTGATGGACCTGCAGATGCCCGGCGTGGACGGGGTGACGGCCACCGGCCAGATCCTCGCGTCGTACCCGGACACCAAGGTCGTGGTCCTCACGTCGTTCTCCGACAGCGCCCGCATCATCGCGGCGCTGGACGTCGGCGCCGTGGGCTACCTGCTGAAGGACACCGAGCCCGATGACCTGCTGAGCGGGATCCGAGCTGCGGCTCGCGGCGAGTCTCCCCTGCACCCGCGCGCCGCTCGCGAGCTGCTGACCGCCCGCAGAGGTCCAGGCGGCGCCGGGCCGGTGGAGCTCACCCCTCGTGAGACCGAGGTCCTGACCATGGTCCGACAAGGCTTCGCGAACAAGCAGATCGCCCGCCGGCTCGGCATCACCGAACGCACCGTCAAGGCGCACCTGTCGTCGGCCTTCCAGCGGATCGGGGCACGTGACCGGACCCAGGCCGCCATCTGGGCGGAGCGCAACGGCATCGGCGACCCGTAGGTCTGAGAGGCTTGCGGCATGCAGTCAAGCCTGGCCCGCCGCGTGTACGACGCCTGCCACCTGACCGGCTCGTTCCGTCTGCGGTCCGGTCAGGTCAGCAGCGAGTACTTCGACAAGTACCTCTTCGAAGCCGACCCTCCACTGCTACGCGATGTCGCCGAGGCGATGACCGCGCTGCTGCCACCATGCGACCTGCTGGCCGGGATGGAGCTCGGCGGCATCCCGCTCGCGACCGTGATGTCGCAGCTCACCGGCATCCCGACCGTCTTCATGCGAAAAAAGGCGAAGGAGTACGGCACCTGCAAGGCCGCAGAGGGCCCGCCGGTGGCGGGTCTGCGCGTCGTCCTGGTGGAAGACGTGGTGACGACCGGCGGAGCGTTGCTCGATGCCTGCCCGATGCTGCGTGCCGAGGGCGCACTCGTGGACACCGTGGTCTGCGCCATCGACCGCCAGCAGGGTGGCAGCGCGCGACTCCAGGAGGCGTCACTCGAGCTGCGTCCCGCCCTCACCCGCGAGGTGCTCGAGGCCGCGGTCAGAGAGTGAGATCGCCGATCTGGCCGACGTGCGCCGGCAGGTGGTACTGAACCTGGGCAGCGAGCAGGTCACCCACGGTCATCTCGCCGTCGACGATCACGTTCCCGTGATGTTCGATGTACGTGCTGACGGGTGTCGCCAGCTCCTCACCGGTCAGCGCCGAGCATCGCGCGACCAGCTCGGCACCGGCCTGCCGCACGTCCGCTGCTGCGTCCTTGAACGTCTTGGCGTCGCATCGTCCGATGGCCCCGAGAGCATGGTCGTCGGGACCGTGTAGGCGAGCAGCGTGGCCGCGGCGTACGTCGTCGATGACCGTGGACATCAGCTCGGCGTTCGTGATGACGTGGCCGGCCACCTGCCGGGCGTTCCATTCGCCGGGTGGCGGGGGCTCGAAGGAGTCCTTCTCCAGCGCGATCGCCACGGACTCGTACCCGGCCCGCAGTGGGGATACGTCGAAGTCCTTGACTGTGGACGTGTGGGTGGTCGACTCAGCAGCCTCCACGCCGGTCCCGATGGCGAGCGCGAACAGGCCGAGGATCCAGCCCCAAGCCTGGTCACTGTCGTAGTTCGCACGTCGGTCAGGAGCGGTGTCCCCGAACACCTCCCACCCGGAGTGGGTCAGCACCACCCGGGTCTGGTCGCCGGAGTCCTCGAAGTCGATGCCGATCGACGTCTCTGGTCCACCTCCCGGCGCCCAGGTGAAAGCCAACCGGTGCGGCGGGTCCCACTCGGTCACCGATCCCCAGACCTCCGTGGCTCCGTCGACGGCGGTCTCGACCAACCGCCCGTCCAGGAAGGCCACATCGGCCGCTCGCGAGGCCGCCATCGAGTAGGAGGTGAGTGGCCACCAGTCACCGATCCGGCTGGTGAAGATCGCGAATGCTCGTTGGGCCGGGGCGTTCACCGTCACGGCTCGGACAACGGGCGCTGTGCTCATGGCAAGTCCTCCTCGGGTTGGGCACCAGCGGGTGCCTCGTCGGCAAGCGCTGCGTAGGTGGCGAGCGCGGCGTCCCAGAGCCCATCGAGGTAGGCGCGCAGGCCAGCCAGCGCGTCGGGTTTCACGTGGTAGAGGTGCCGGCGACCCCGGACCTCATATCCCACGAGACCCGCCCCGGCCAGCACGCTGAGGTGCTGCGACACAGCCGAGCGGGACACCGGCAGCTCGGCTGCCAGGTCGGTGACCGACTGCGGCTGCGCCGCCAGGCTTTCGACCAGCCGGCGCCGTACCGGGTCACCGAAGACCGCGGCCGCCTGAGACGCGTTCGTCATGACTAACACGTTAGCGTGGACGAACGCGTTGGACAACCTACTGCTGACCAAGCGTCAGTGGTTGCGGAGCGCTTCCACCAGCTGCTGCTTGTTCATGGACGAGCGGCCGTCGATCTCCAGCTCGCGGGCGCGCTTCACCAGGTCAGCCTTGGTCCAGTCGTCGTACGAACCGGACTTGCCACCCTTGCGTCCGACCGCGGAGCGCGAGGTGTTCGCCGCCGCGTTCGCGATCCGAGCCGACTTCTCCTTGCTGTTCCCCTCGTCTCGCAGCTTCTCGTAGACCACGTCGTCCTTGACGCTCGGGCCCGGCTTCTTCCGCGGCATGCTGACCTCCTACGTCGACATCGGTGTCGCTGCGCTCGCCAAGATGCGACGTACCCACTGCGACGCCGTTTACGCTGGGCCGTTGGCAGGGCGAGGCGGGTGAGAGGGGATGCCATGGGCGTCGGATCGGAACCACCGACCCACCAGGCCACGACGGAGCCGGAACGGAACGAGACTCCGACCGAGCGGCTGGACCGCAACTGGGAGGACCTGCTTCAGGAGCTCCGGGTGGTCCAGACCGGCGTCCAGCTGCTGACGGTGTTCCTGCTGACCCTGCCGTTCCAGGACCGCTTCACCGACATCGGGGACTTCCAACGCGATGCGTACCTCGTCACGGTCGGCTGTGCGATCGGGGCGACCGGGTTCCTGATCGCACCGGTCAGCCTGCATCGTCTGGTGTTCCGGCAACACCTGCGGCGGCAGATGGTCAACGTCGCCCACTACTTCGCGCTGATCGGACTGGCTTTGTTGGCGTGCTCCGTGGTCGGTGTGGTGCTGCTGACGTTCAGTCTCGTCGCGGGAGACATCGCCGGTGCCATCGCCGCCGGCGTCGCGGCCGGCCTGCTGGTCGTGCTGTGGCTGCTCATGCCGCTCTGGCTGCGAGAGCATCCGTCGGCGGCGCCGGACGAACCCAGTCCGGGCCCCTGACGGAGCACGTCACTCAGGCTTCACCCGAACGTCCCTCGGATGAACGCCGCCTGCCCGGCGTGCTGCAGGTCGTCTGAGATCACGCTCACCAACCGGACCCCCAGCGTCACCGGTGGGTCCCACGAGTCGTCGACGACCCGGTCCAGGTCCGCGTCTCCCAGGCCGGCGACGAAGCCGACCGTCTGGGCGTGGACGTCTTCGAGATAGCCACGCAGCAGCTCGGCGTCGACCCGCACCGCCGCAACCTCGTCGGGGCTCTGCGAGTAACCGGTCGCACCTTCGTCGAACGGCAGCCCGAACCGCCCGGCCCAACCCTTCGAGGTCCACACCTGACTGAGTCCTGCGGCATCGGCGACGTGGTCGTCCTGCACCCGGGTCAGATGCCAAGCCAGCCAGCCGATGGAGTTGCTGTCACTCTGCACTCGATGGCTCAGCTGTTCGACGGTGAGACCCTCCACCACAGCCAACGTGACCTCACGTACGCGGTCGAAGCCGTCAACCAGCAGCTCTGCGGTGTTCATCGGATCCTTTCGGCTCGGGTTGGCTGACCCCTCAGGTCTGAGTTCTCGACGCAGGCGCTGCGACGGAGCCGCGCGCCCGGATGGGCATGGGCAGGTGAACGACCTCGGGAGCGGGCGCCTCCGAAGCCAGCAGCTCCACGGCCAGCTGGCCCATCTCGAAATGCGGAATCGCCAGGCTGGTGAGGCCGGGCCGCAGCCAGGCCGCGATGTCGGAGTCGTCGAAGGACACCACAGAGATGTCCTCGGGAACGCGTAGGCCGGCGTCAGCGATCGCCTGGTAGGCACCGAACGCGACCTTGTCGTTCAAGCACACGAAAGCCGAAGCGCGGCCGCCCGCAGCGAGGAACTCGCTGACCGCGTCGAAGGCCAGGTCGGGTCGCCAGGCGCTGGCGATGAAGCCGGCCAGCTCGGCACCCGCCGCGGTGAGCGCCCGCTCGATTCCGTCCAGCCGCTCACGTGCTGCGAAGACGCCCTCCCGGAGCACGTCCCGAGTCCCGCCGACGAGCACAATCGCATCGCGGTGACCATGCTCGAGCAGCATCAAGGCTGCGTTCCGGCCGGCTTCGTTCTCATCCGGAAGGACCGTCGGCACGGTGGCCTGCCGGCTCGTACAGTTCAACATCACCAGGGGATGGCCCTGCAGGGAAGCGGGAATCGTCACTTCCTGTGTGTACATCGAGGCGTAGACGAAGCCGGCCACCCCCCAGTCGAGCATGCTCTGGGTGACGTCGAGCTCGATCGCCTGGTCGCCTTGTGTCTCGCCGATGAAGAGCAGTCGCCCATGCTTCTGGGCCGTCGCCACCCCCCCGCGGATCATGTCTCCGGTGAAGGCTTCCGTGGTGATGCGATCCGAGATGAACCCGATGTTGTGCCGCACGCTCGTTCGCAGGCTGCGGGCGAGCAGGTTGGGCCGGTAGTTGAGCTCCCGGGCTGCGGCCAGCACTCGTTGCACCGCGTCCTGTGAGATGCGCATGTCGCGGCGCCCGGTCGTGACGAACGATGCCGTCGTACGGGAGACGCGGGCGCGCTTGGCCACGTCAGCGAGCGTCACTCGCCGATCAGGCACGGCTCCCCCTTCCGGAGAGACTCGTATCGAGGGCGTTCAGCGCCCCCCGAACCGCTCGACCGGTCGCAACGGCTTGGGAGGGTGTGCGGAGATGACCTAGCGCCAGGTTACCTACTCAGAGACATCTCTGCCGAGCGTCGTACGGCGCTGCGCGACCGCAGCGACGGGCGGAGAAGTCCGGTCAGACGATCCACGCAGCGGCCTGCGGCGGGAGCCGCGCGCCGTCCAACGGGGAGCTCGACAGCGCCACCCGCCCGGGTGGGAGATCGACCGGCTCCGGTCCGAGGTTGACGACGCACTGCCAGCCGTTCGGCCGAACGAGATGGAGGACTGAACGAGTTCCCTCATCCAGCCAGTCGAGCGACTCCGCTGTCTGCAGCTCACGCCGCAGCTGGAGAGCCCGCCGGTAGAAGCTGAGCATCGACCCCGGATCCGCCTCCTCGGCGTCGACTGCGTGCTCGGCGAACCAGCCCGGTTGCGGGAGATGCGACCCGTTCGAGCCGAACCCGAAGGACGAACCAACGCTGCGCCACGGCAACGGCACCCGACAGCCGTCGCGGCCCTTGTCTGCACCAACCGAGCGAAAGAACGCGGGATCCTGAAGAGCGGCGGCCGGGAGGTCGCCGACCTCGTGCAGGCCCAGCTCCTCTCCCTGATAGAGATACGCCGATCCCGGCAGGGCCAGCATCAGCAGCGTCGCCGCTCGCGCCCGACGAAGACCGAGCTCCGCGTCCAAGGGAGGCAGCTGTCCGTTGGTGTGCAGCCATTCCCTGCCTTCCTGCGGCTTGTCGGTGGTGCCTTGAGGGAGCCCGTATCGGGTCGGATGCCGGACCACGTCGTGGTTGGACAGCACCCAGGTCGACGAGGCGCCGGACTCCTCAGCAAGCCTGAGGTTGTCGGCGATGACGTCATGGAGCTCGCGAGCGTCCCAGTTCGCCCTGAGCAGGTCGAAGTTGAAGGCCTGGCCCAGTCCGGCGGGGCTGGCGTAGGCCATCCGCCGTGAGGCATGCACCCATGCCTCCGCCACCGCAGTCCTCGGCGGCGTGTAGGCGTTGAAGAGCTGCCGCCACTCCGCATAGATCTTGTGGACCTCGTCCCTGTCCTGGTAGGGGTGCTGCCCGTGGGGAAGGGTCCCGGCGCTGAGGACGGCCTGGGTGGCCAGGGGCTCGCTGAGGTCCTTGGCCAGGTGGTGTGCCACGTCGATGCGAAACCCGTCGACGCCACGGTCCGACCAGAACCGCAACGTCTCGAGGAAGTCCTCGTGAACCTCTCGGTTGTCCCAGTTGAGGTCGGGCTGCTCCGGCGCGAAGAGGTGCAGATACCACTGGCCGTCGGGGACCTGCGTCCAGGCGGGGCCACCGAAGTTCGAGACCCAGTCCGAGGGAGGCGTCGACCCATCCGGGCCGACACCGTCGCGGAAGACGTACCGCTCTCGGGCTGGGGACCCGGGTGGCGCGGCCAGCGCCTCCTGGAACCAGCGGTGCAGGTTGGACGTGTGGTTCGGGACGATGTCGACGACGAGCTTGAGCCCGCCGTCATGGAGCGCCTCGGCCAGCGCGTCGAAGTCTGCGAGGGTGCCAAGCCGAGGATCCACCTCTCGGTGGTCATCGACGTCGTACCCGCCGTCTGCGAGCGCGGACGGGTAGAACGGGCTCAGCCAGACGGCGTCCACGCCGAGGTCGAGCAGGTACGGAACCCGCGACGTGATGCCCGCGAGATCGCCGATTCCGTCGGCGTTGGAGTCAGCGAAGCTCCGCGGATAGATCTGGTACACCACCGCCTGTCGCCACCAGTCGGCGGCGAGCGGCAGGTCGGAAGGTCGGGCAGAGTTGCTCGGGACGGACACGCGCGACTTCCCTTCGAGGAGGTGGCACTCGCAGGGTGCCTGGCGTGGTCAGGTCGAGACCTCAGGATACCAACGGACCTACCTGGCCTGAACGGAGCGGAGATGCTCGAGCTCGCCGATGACTGGGCGTGGGACTTCTGGGTGGCCGACGACGGCGACGACTTCCACCTCTTCTTCCTGGTCGCGCCACGCTCCCTGGGCGACCCGCAGCTACGCCATCTCAACGCGCGCGTCGGACACGCCGTGTCCCCCGATCTGCGCACGTGGACCAGGCTCGCGAACGCTCTCGAGCCGGATCAGCAGCACGTCGACGACACAGCGACCTGGACCGGATCCATCGTGCGCGACGGCGACGGCGGCTGGCAGCTGTTCTACACCGGGATGTCCCGCCGGGGCGAAGGCTATGCCCAGACCATCTGTCGGGCCACCTCCACAGACCTGGTGAGCTGGCGCAAGGACGACCACAACCCGATCCTGGTGCCGGACGCCCGCTGGTACGACATCCGCCCGGACCCGGATACGACCGACTGGCGGGACCCCTGGGTGTTTGCCGATCCCAGCGACGCCGGATGGCACATGCTCTTCACCGCCGCCGCCAACCACTCCGGAGGTGCCGGCGCCGGCGCCGGCGTGGTGGGCCACGCGACCTCACCGGACCTGGTCACCTGGCAGGCCGCGCCCCCGCTCAGCAGACCTGGGGCGGGGCTCGCTTGGCTGGAGGTGACCCAGGTCGCGGTTGTCGAAGGTAGGCCCGTGGTGATCTTCTCGTGCCTGTCGGACAAGCTCACCGGTCCTCGTCTGGATCCCGTGCAGACGGGCGGGGTCTGGGCCGCTCCCGCGGAGGCGGTTACCGGCCCCTTCGACGTCGCCAACGCCTACCCGCTCACCGACGACCGCTTGTACAGCGGGCGACTGGTGCAGGAGCGCAACGGTCGCTGGGCCTTGATGGCCTTCCACAACATCGACTCGGCCGGCGAGTTCGTCGGGACGATCAGTGACCCGATGCCCGTCCGGTGGGACGGAGCCGGCCGGCTCGCGGTCGAGCTACCCGGGGAGCTCTGAGAAGGGCGTCGGCGCCGGGCGGGCTCGGCACAGCCGAGCCAATGTCTGCCGGCCCCAGTCGTCGAGGTCCGCCATCCGGTCGGACACGCCGAGCAGGCCGCCGTACCGTTCGACGTGCTCGGCGAGAACCTCCCGGTGTTCGACGTTGCGTCCGGTGAGCAGGCAGTCAGGATCGTTGACCCACCAACGGCCGTGCTGCCACGCCCTGCCTTCCCCGGTGACGATCGACGAGCGTCCGGCCGGCGCGCAGAGGTCACCGGCCTCGTGCGGCTCGAAGTGCGGCGCGGTGTCGGGACTCACCCGCATGGCGTCAACCGTGCCGATGCTCGGCAGGATGGGCGCACCGCAGCCGAGGAGGTACGGCGCCGGGCCGACCGCCGCCCGGATCAGGTCCAACCCCGAGCGGTAGGCGCCGACGGCCGAGTCGTCCGCAAACCGACGGGCATCGAGCGCGCCGGCGTACAGGAAGTCGAGCTTGAAGAAGTCGAAGCCGATGTCGCAGAGGGTCTGGAAGACGGTCGTCAGATAGTCACGGACCCCGGGATGGGTCAGGTCGAGGCCGAAGACCTCCTGGTTCCAGTTGCGCCCGGCGCTGACCGGGCCGGTTGCGTCGCGCAGCACCCAGTCGGGATGACTGCGAACCAGCGCCGACCGCTCGCCGGCGAGAAACGGCGCCACCCAGATCCCAGCGCGGCGACCGGTTGCGGCGATTCCCTCCACGAGGGCGCGCAGGTCGGAGAAACGGTCTGACAGGGTGAGCCAGTCGCCGATCTCGGCCTGGTAGCCGTCGTCGATCTGGATCACGTCCAGGGGCAGGTCGGCTTGGTCGATGACTCGGATGTTCTCTTCGATGTCGGCCGCGGTGACGTCCGTGAAGTAGTGGTACCAGGAGCACCAGATGGTCGGCGCGACCCGGATCGGCTCCGTGACCAGCCTGGTCGCCAGGATCTCGGCCCAGTTGGCCAGGGCGAGCGCGATCGAGGTGGTTGCCGGATAGCGGATCACCTCGACGGGTCCGTCGGCGGTGATCGCGATCGCGCTGCCGGTGACCGCCGCACGGATGGTCGGGACCTCTCGATCCGGCGCCGGCGCGGCCACGATGACCACCTCACCCCCATCAGTCGGGCCGACGGCGAGCAGGCCCTCACCCTGGAAGCCGGTCCCGAGTGGGGCCAGACGGTTTCCCCATCCGTTCATCAGCGCCGAAGCCGGTGCCGGCCGGCGTGGCCGCTCATCGATGCCGTACGCCGTACTCACCGACCAGGACTGCCAGCCGGACTCGTAGACCCTGGCCTGCGGGCCAACCGGGAGCTCCGCAACGGACTCGAAGGACGACTGGGACGGCATGGCGGCGATGCTAGGGGCGCCCGGCCCTCCGTGCACGTTTGCCGGCCCATTCGGAGGCAGCCTGGCAGCAGATCGATTCTTCCGTTTTGGTGTGCTTTCCCGCTAAGTGCGATAGGTTGTCGGCATCGCGGGGGGTGAATCCGCGGGATCGTTCCATTCAAGCGGTTTCAGGGGTTGAGTTCTATGTTCCAGGGTTTTGCTCGCGAACGCCACACTTCCATCGAGTCGCTCGCCACACCGGTTTCGTGGTCCGGCGTGCGGCCAATGGCCCTCCGTCGAAGGCCCTGGCGTGCTGGACTATTGGTGGTGGCGATCGCCGCGACATTCGCGGTGGGCTCGCCCGCGAAGGCTTCGACGAGCGAGGGGGATGCATCGATGACGCAGGTGGTCGGATCCTTGGAGTCGGTCAGTGCGACCTCGCCCTCAGACGCCTGGGCGGTCGGGTCGCGGTGGACCGGAACGCAGACCAGCACCCTGATCCAGCACTGGGACGGCGACCGCTGGAAGCGGATCGCCAGCCCCAGCCCGGGCGGAGCGAACGGTAGCTACCTGCACGGAGTGAGCGCCGTATCCAGTGACGATGTCTGGGCCGTCGGGAACTACTACGCGAACCAAGATCTCACCGAGGTCAGAACCCTGATCGAGCACTGGGACGGCACCAGGTGGACCGTGGTCCCGAGCCCGAGCCCGAAGGGGTACGTCAACCTGGCCGATGTGAGCGCCGTATCGGCCACGGACGCCTGGGCAGTCGGAGTGCACCGCACCGCGACCGAGACCATGACCCTCATCGAGCACTGGGACGGGACCAAGTGGACCAAGGTCCCCAACCCGCTAGCGGGTGGACCGGAGCAGCTGTTCGCCGTGAGCGCCCTCTCCGCAACCAACGTGTGGGCCGTCGGTCACTACGACAACGGGACCCAGGACTACCAGGGTCTGATCGAGCACTGGGACGGCACCAGCTGGACCGTCATGTCGAGCCCCGGCATGCTGGGCGTCGTCGAGCTCCGGGGGATCAGCGCAACCTCACCGAACAACGCGTGGGCCGTGGGCAGCTATGCGGGTACGAAGACGCTGATCGAGCACTGGGACGGCACCAGCTGGACCAAGGTCCCGAGCCCGAGCCCGAGTGCGGACGCATCCCTGTGGGGAGTCACCGCCACCTCGGCGGACGACGCCTGGGCGGTCGGCTCCTTCGCCTACGGCCCTGACGGCTACACCAAGACGCTGATCGAGCACTGGGACGGCACCAGCTGGACCAAGGTGTCCAGTCCGACGCCTGGCGGAAACGACCGACTGTTCGCGGTCAGCGCCGTGTCCGCGACCAATGCCTGGGTCGTCGGAGACACCTACGACCTCAGCGTGCATCGGACGGTCACCCAGAACTGGGACGGCACGAACTGGAAGCGCTCTTGAGCGCTGGCGCCCGCAGGTACCGGCAGATCAGGTGCCTGCGGCGTCACGCACGAGAGTCGGCCTGGCGCTGTCCCGCTCCGAGCCGTCGCCGAGCTGACCGACGTAGTTGTAACCCCAGCAGTACGCCGACCCCGCGTCGGTCAGCCCACATCCGGCATCGTCGCCAGCCGTGAGCTCGACGAAGGCGTGGCCGCCGATGACCCGGGTGGGCGTCAACCGCTGGTCCGACGTCCCGTCGCCCAACCTGCCTTCACCGTTGAAGCCCCAGCACCACGCCGAGCCGTCCAGCGTGAGCGCGCAGGAGTGCCGCATGGCTGCTGCCGCCCGCAACCACGACGCGTCCGCCCCGACTCGCACCGGAACGAGCCGGCCGGTGAGTGTTCCGTCGCCGAGCTGACCGTCGTCGTTGTCTCCCCAGCACCACAGGGTGTGCCCGGTACGCACGGCGCAGGTGTGCTCGTAACCGGCGCTGGCGGTTGACCAGACGTTCGCCGTCCCGACCTGCTGCGGGGTGTTCGCGGTCGTCGTGGTGCCGTCTCCCAGCGCGCCGAAGCTGTTGTCGCCCCAGCACCACATCGAGCCGCTCTCACGCACGGCACATACATGGGACGAGCCTGCACTCACGGAGCTCCACGTGGCAGAGCCGACTCGAGTCGGAACCAGACGGTCCTGGTTGTCACCGAGACCGAGCTGACCGAACCCGTTGTAACCCCAGCACCACAGCCCACCGTCGTCCTTGACGGCGCACGTGTACCAGCGACCCAACGAGACGCTCAGCCACTGCCCGCCACCCGAGACCTCCACGGGTGCGACCGAGTCCTCCGTGGTCCCGTCGCCGAGCTCACCCACCTGGTTGTCGCCGAAACACCACAGGGTGGCGTCTCCACGGATGGCACAGGTGTGCTCGGGGCCCTGAGCGACGGTGCTCCAGTCGGTCGACGTGTCCTGCCGGAACGGGTAGATGTCGTTGTCACCCCAGCACCACAACGTGCCATCGGTCCGGATCCCGCAACCGCTGCCGCTGTTCGCCGAGAGGTCCCGCCAGGTGGATACGCCACCACGGGGAAGGAACTTCACCGGATGTGGGGACAGGTGTCGGTCCAGGGTGCCGTCTCCCAGCCCGCCGTACTGGTTGCCACCCCAGCAGGAGGTGACGCCGCTACCAGCCACTCCGCAGGTCTGGGACTCTCCGGCCGCAAGTGCCGACCAGGTGCCCGCGCCGACCCTGGTCGGACGGAGCCGGCGCTGCGTCGTACCGTCGCCGAGCGTCCCGCCCGAGTTGATGCCCCAGCACCAGCCGGTGGCGTCGGCCTTCGTGGCACACGTGTAGCCGCTTCCGGAGGAGAGACTGGACCACGGGCCGGCCTCGACCACCTGCACGGGGGTCAGCCGACGGGTGTCGGTCCCGTCACCGACAGCGCCGTACCGATTGTCGCCCCAACACCACAGGGAGTCGTCGGCCTGACGGGCGCACGTGGTGTAGGTCCCGACGGAGATGTCGCTCCACGCGGTGGATGACCCCACCTGCACGGGCGTCGACCGGTTGACCCGCGAGCCGTCTCCCAGCTCGCCGAACGCGTTGTACCCCCAGCACCACAAGGTACCGTCCGACCGGATGGCGCAGCTCTGCCCGAAGCTGCCACCTTGACCACCTACAGACACCTGAGTCCACGTCTGGTCCGCTGCGATCCGGGTCGGCAAGTCACGCTCGGTCCCCGTTCCGTCGCCTAGCTGGCCGTACCAGTTGGCGCCCCAACACCACAGCGACCCACCTGCTCGGATGCCGCACGTGTGGTTCCAGTCGGAGTCGACCATCAGCCAGTCGTTGTCGAGGCCCACGCGAGTCGGATTCTTCCGGCTCCGCGCGTCTCCCACACCGAGCTCACCTTGGGAGTTGGAGCCCCAGCACCACAGGCTGCGATCGACTCGCAGCCCGCAGGTCTGCTGGGTCGCGCCCGTCACCGTGCTCCACGGCGCGGAGCCGATACGACGCGGGCTCAGCTCGGCCCGGTAGCCGCCGGTGCCCAGCTGAAAGTCGTCGTTGGCGCCCCAGCAGTACAACGCCGTCGACGTCGTAACCCCACAGGCCGACGCCCACCCGGAAGCGAGCTGAGCGAACTTCGGATGAGCCACCACCGTCCTCGCTGACGTCTGGTACGGCACTACCGAGCCGGCTGACGCACCGGACGCCTCCGCGAGGCCCAGTACCAGTGGGACTGCGGCGGTGACGAAGAAGATCCTCCGAAGTGACTGTCGACGGGCGGTTCGAGTGCTCATGGCTAGGTCTCCCTCTCTCCACCTGGAATACCCAACCGCCCCCGGTAATGGTTGCCCACCCCGGCGAACAAGTTACTTCGCAGACCTAAGTTTCTCCGTCGAGAGTTTCTCCGTCGAGTCGACCTGGATGATGTTGCGGGAGATTCAACCGGTCGGCTGCGCTCCGTCGACCACGTCGATGTGCGCACCGCTCGAGGCGGTTGTCGGAGTCGCCGCGCCCAGGCCCGCCGACTTCGCACCGCCGGTGAACCGCGAGTACTGCCACGGACCCACGGCGCCGAGGTTGGCCGGGTTGCCCGACCACTCGGCGCGCATCCGCACCCGCTCGCCGAGCCAGTGGTCGCCGACGAGTCTCACGTACTGCCGCGAATGGATGTTGAGGTGCCCGCACTTGGTCGTCCAACCCGTCGTCCACCGCCCGTTCACGGGGTACTGACCGCGGAAGTAGACGCACGAGCCAGGCGCGCGTGGGGCGACCGTGGTGGTCAGCACCGGGTCGTCGCTGAGGTGGTAGAGGTGGTAGATGCCGGAGCGACCGTAGTAGCCGCGGAGGAGGTTCGTCACGCGAGCGTGCACGGCTCTCACGAGGTGGGCGCGGGCCGGCGTCGACTGGGAATCACCAGCGAAGGACACGCTGAAGGTCGTCCGCTTGAGAACCTGGACCGCAGCGGTCAGGTTGCCCGCCGCATCAACGTGGGCTCGCTTGACCACGTGGGCCGCCCCGCCGTACGTCGTCGCCGAGATCGTGACAACGCGCCCGGTCACGGTATAGCCGAGATGGGCCGTGACGGTGGCGGTGTCGGCGTAGTTGTAGACCGGCTTGTCGGTACGGACGGTGAGCGTCGTCAGGTGCTGCGGCAGCACGACGTGCAGCTCCGGCTCCTGACCCTCGAACGCACCTGTCACCGCGAAGAGCTGGGTGTTGCCAAAGGCGACGCCGGCCGGCTGGAGCCACTGGGCAGACCCGGTGCCGAGCTGGTAGGTGCGGAACTGCCCCTTGAAGCCCGGCTTGAAGATCTCGAGGTTGGGGCTGTACTGGCCCCGGCCCACTGCTACGAAGCCGTCGGACCGGTAGGCGACCGCGCCTGGTCCCGACCCGGTGACGAACCCTGCCTGCGGCGTCAGGTCAGCGGTGCTGAACCTGCGGGCCACCGTGTTGCTGGTCGCCGCGGCGACCAGCTGGGTGCCGGTCGGGCTCACCGCCAGGTCCCGGAGGTTTGCGCCGGCCAGGCGATGGTTGCGTACGGCCGCCGTCGGCGCGGAGCCGCCGCTGACGTCGTACAGGTAGAGATCCCCCGCGTCCGGCCCCGGCTCACCCACGAACAAGGTGCCGGGCAGGTCAGCAGCATCAGCAGCCAGGATCGGAGCCGGGCCTGTGTACCCCGCGTCGATGAGGTTGGTATGCACGTCGAGGGTGGCGAGGTCCACCTCGCCGAGGTTTCCACCGTTGGTCGACGAGCAGCCGTAGCTGAACCAGAGGGCCTGCGCCGTGAGCGCAACCTGCGAAGGGCAGGTGGAGTCGCCAGTGCCGATCGATGAGGTGGCGAGGGTGGCGGTGTCGATGACCTCGATGGCGTCGGCGTCGTGCAATGCGACGTACAGGGTCGAGGCATCCGGGCTGAGCACCATGCCTGACGCACCGGCCAGGCCCGAGAGGACGGTGACGATCTGACCCTGCGAGTTCGCGACTGCGACCTCGTTGGAATCGCCTTCGCTGATGAAGACCTGAGCGTGCGTCGGGTCGGTGACGATGTCGGCGAAGCCGTCGAGCGTGGTGACGGCAGGCTGGGTTGCGAGTGCGGCTGACGGGACCGATACGACGGCGACCGACAGCGCGGCGGCCGCGAGCGCGACCGAGAACGACTTCACGAGATGAATCCCCCGGAGACTGATGCGTCGCGCCTCGAAAGCGCGGATCGATGGATGGCGAAGGACACCCTAGAGCACGACTGATCAAGACGCCAATCGGGAAGAACCGGCGACAGAAAGGCCCAGTCGTGGCCTAGCTGTCGTTCGCCTGGGTGCCCTGGACGGCTGCCTCGATCAGCTCCACGACCGCGTCGGGTTGGGAGACCATCGCCACGTGGCCGGCTGCGATCTCGATCGTCGTCGCACCCATGCGCTGGGCGAACGACCGCTCGGCGTCCGGCGGAATCGCCTCGTCCTGCTCGGCGACCAGGTACCAGGACGGGAGTGATCTCCAGGCCGGGACGCCCATCACATCCTCGAACGTCGAGAGCGAGATCGGCTGCTGCACGGCGTGCATCACCTTCGCCTGCACGGGATCGACGTCGGCTGCGAAATGGTTGACGAAGTCGTCCTCGGGCAACCACGCGAAGCCCAGCTTGTCGACGACGAGGTGGGCCAGCGCCGGCGTGGGCGGCCCGGCACCCAGGAGGACCCCCAGCGACTCACCCTCGTCGAGTCCGAAGGCGGCGATGTAGACCAGGGCGACGACGTTCGGCGCCTCGGTGCCGAGTGCGGTCACGATCTGGCCACCGTACGAGTGGCCGACGACGACGGTCGGGCCGTCCTGGAGCTCCAGGACCTGGCGCAGGCGTGCGACATCAGCCGCCAGCGAGGATTCCGGGAACTGTGGCGCCGTGACCCGGTAGCCGCGGGACTGTAGGCGCTCGATGACACCGCTCCAACACGATCCATCGGCCCAAGCGCCATGCACGAGAACAATGTTGGGCAGGGTGGTCATCTTCAGCTCCTGGTGAGGAAGGTCGGGGAAGCGCATCCGGCCAAAAAACGAAACTAGCACGGCGGTGTACGAGCGCCTGGCGAGTGTCACGTAGAACGCCGCGACACCGGGGCGGTGCTGAAATACTGACAGCGCCGAATGACGGACAGCGCCGACCTTCGAAGACTGACCAGGAACGGGAGACAGACAGACATGGCCGATCGCGAGGCCCATCTGGTGGGAAGCCTGCCCGGTGAGACGGCTGCCGCGGCGATGACCACAGCCCTGGACATGCTGGGGCCGTATCTTCGGACCCTGCCGGACGGCGAGACCGGCGAGCGTCGCAACTGGGTCATCTCGATCATCGAGGGGCTGCGTGAGCATCCCGACCTCGAGGTCCACAAAGAGGGCGACTGGTCCGACTACGACAAGATCCCGGTGCTGAAGGTTCGGAAGGGCCACCGGCTGTTCGGCGCAACCCTCGACTTCGGCCATGTCGCCGCGGTGCGCGCCAGCTTCCCCGACTTCGAGCGGGTGAAGACGGCAGCGGGACACCCTGACCTGGCGTTCCAGGAGGGCGTCCCCGGCGACTTCGACCTGGCCATGTTCACGCTGGGGCCGGCCGGTGCGGTGCGCCACCGGCGGGCCTTCACCGAGGCGACTCTCACCGAGATCCGCTCGGTCGGGGAGCTCACCGGTGCGAACACCCTGTTCCAGATCGAGGTGCCGGCCGAGCTCGTTCTCCTGGCCAAGGCCCCGGCGCGCGTTCGCCCGACACTCGCGAAAGTCCTGGCCAAGCCCGTCAAGACGCTGGCCGCGGCCTCACCGGTCGGCACCCGGTTCGGCGTCCACCTGTGCCTCGGCGACATGAACAACCACGCGTTCGGCACGATGACCGACGTGAGCCCGCTGGTCCTGCTGGCCACCGAGATACTGCGCGGCTGGCCGGCCGATCGGCCGCTCGACGTGCTGCATGCCCCATTCGCGGCCGCCGACAACCCCGCCACGACGGACTCGGGCTTCTACGCTCCGTTGTCGGATCTGACCCTGCCGGCAGACGTTCGCTTCGCCGCCGGCTTCGCCCACGAGTCCCAGTCACTCGGTGACCAGCTGATGATTCGGACGATGATCGATGACCTGCTGCAGCGTGAGGTAGTGATATCTGCTGCCTGCGGACTCGGCCGGCGGTCCGAGCCGGACGCTCGGGCGCTCCTCGAGCGCACCGCGGAGCTGTGCACTGCCTGAGCGGCACGTCCCGTCGCCTGGCTCACCCGAACGGGGTGAGGTGTCACTTCGGACTGCGACCAAGAATGGAGTCAGCCGCTCCTGTACGTCGTGCCAGGGCGACCAGTTTCCGAGCGCGAACCCTGGAGGAACCGTGATTGACGATCTCGAGCAGACCGGCCCCATCGACTACCTGATCCTCGAGTTCCCGGGAAACAAGATGACGGGCGAGGGCCTGCCCCTCCTGGTCGACCTGGTGGACCGCGGCATCATCCGGATCTTCGACCTGGTCTTCGTCACCAAGGACGCCGACGGCAACGTCGCCGGTCTGGAGATCAGCGACCTGGATGCCGACGGCGAGTTCGACCTCACCGTGTTCGAAGGTGTGACGTCCGGTCTGATCGGGGAGGACGACATCGAGGAGGCCAGCCACGCCCTGGAGCCGAACACCTCGGCGGGCATCATCGTGTACGAGAATGTCTGGGCAGCGCCGCTCGCGACTGCGCTACGTCGCAGCGGCGCTCAAATGGTGGCCAGCGGCCGGATTCCGGTGCAGGCCATCCTGGCGTCACTTGACGCGGCCGAGAGCGCCGCGACCGGTTGAATGCCGGCAACACCGTCTCAGGCACCGATCCTCGGAATGAAAGGAACTGGTCATGCTAGGTCTCGTGAGGGGCGTCGCTCGAACGGCGGCCGTCGTCGGCACCGCGACTGCTGTCTCAGGTCGGGTGCAGCGCCGGCAACAAGGCAGGTGGGCCGCGCAGGATGCGCAGCAGGCACCACCCCAACAGCCCGAGGCCTACTACGCGCCACCGCCGCCGCCAGCGCCTGCTCCCGAGCAACCCGACATGCTGGCTCAGCTGACCCAGCTCGGCGAGCTCAGGAGCTCGGGCGTCCTCACCGAAGCCGAGTTCGAGGTCCAGAAAGCCAAGATTCTCGCCTCCTGACCCAGGATCACTGCCACTTCACCCACGGTGGGTGAGGTGGCGGTGCATGGCGACCACTAGCGTCGGGCCATGACCGACAGTCGTGGTGTCCGCCCGGACGGGATCGCAGCTACTGATGACGTCCAAATGCTGCGCGATCGGATCACTGAGCTCGAGCGGCAGCTCGAGTCGAAGCCCTCGCGGACCAGCAAGTCATCCGGTGGGGGTCTGAAGATCCTGGCGGGCGTGCTGGCCGCTCTTGGTGTCGTCATGGCCCTGCCGGCATTTCTCACCCTTCGTCGCTGGTACGAGTGGTGGCGCTAGCGTTCCCAGCGCGCGGTGACTCAAGGAGAGTGCTCTCGTGTCGACATCTGAGCTGGCGAGTGTGGGCGCCGAGGCGACGTCCCTGGATGGACGCACGTTCCGCTACGAGGGTCCGATCGAGAGTCCGTGGCTTCCGGGCGATGTCATCCTGCTGAGCCCGCCGTCCGGAGCACCGATCTGTGCCCAGATACTGAGTAAGAGCACGACCTCCGAGGGGACTGCCTCGGGAACCGGTTCGATTCTCGGACGCATCGAGCCGAACGGCCGTACCGTCCTGGGCGGCACCGATCCATTCGCCAGAGCCGACATCGAGTCCGCTCCAGCGGCCTTGCTGCGCGATCTCCAGGCCCAACATGGAGCGGACATGCAGGTCGGTGCCTCTCGCGCGGGGGATGCATTGCTGCGAAGCAAAGGCTTCAACCGTCACACGTTCATGTGCGGGCAGAGCGGCTCGGGCAAGTCCTATGCACTCGGGCTGCTCCTCGAGCAGCTCATGATCGACACGGATCTGCCGATCATCGTGCTCGACCCCAACGCCGACTTCGTGACTCTGGGCAGCACCCTCGCGGCGGCCGGCCCAGCGGACCGGGCGCGCCTCGACCAAGCACCCATGCGGATCTACCGACCGCGGCCGGGGCCGGGTGAGGAGCAGCTCCTCGTGCGGTTCACGGAGCTGAGCCTCGAGGCGAAGGCCGCCGTGCTCGAGCTCGATCCGTTGAAGGAGCGCGCGGAGTACAACCTGCTGCTGCACCTCGACGAGCTCCTGTCCACCACCGAGACGGCAGCCGCGGTCCGGGACCTGCTCTCGTCGACCAACGACGACGAACGCGCGATGGCCCAGCGCATCCAGAATCTCGGTCTGCTCAACTGGACGGTCTGGGCATCCGGGCGCACAGCGGTTCTCGACGAGCTACGGCCGTTCCCACGCGCTACCGTGCTCGATCTCAGTGGCTTCGAGTACCCACGCGAAAGACTGGTGGCCTCACTGGCGCTGTTGAACGACCTGTGGGCCCACCGGGAGGAGCGGCAGCCGGTGCTGCTCGTCATCGACGAGGCGCACAACGTCTGCACCAACGACCCGCGCGATCCGCTCGCGGCGGCCGCAGCGGCCCGCCTGGTCCAGATCGCCAGCGAGGGGCGCAAGTACGGCATCTGGCTGCTCCTGTGCACCCAGCGTCCATCGAGGATCCACGAGGGTGTGCTGTCCCAGTGCGACAACCTCGTCCTGATGCGGATGAACTCGCGTGGAGATCTGGCCCAGCTGGAGCACACCTTCGGCTTCGCGCCTGCGGAGATGTTGGCCGGGGCACCGTACTTCCGTCAAGGTGAGTGCTTGATGGCAGGCGGGTTCGTCTCGGCTCCGACGTTCGTCCAGGTGGGGCAGCGCCGTACCCGACAAGGGGGCTCGGACGTCGGGGTACCAATTCCGGCCGTGGGCCTCAACGAACCCCGTTGAGCTGGTTGACGACTCGGAACAGGTCGCCCTCGTTGTAGTAGTTGACCGCGATGTAGTTCGGGATCTGGCCGCGCTCGGATCTGCAGCGCTCGACGTAGGGCATGAGCTGGCTGTACGCGTTGACGGTGCGCGCGCTGCTGACCAGCGTGGTGAAGCTGGCGATCCAGTTGTTGATCATGAACAACGGGTCGGACCTCGAACCACGGTTGAGGTCGCAAGACAGGGACGCGACGGTCGGATTGGAGTACGCCGTGTCCTGCACCGAGTCGAAGGCTGACAACAGCCAGGGATACGTGGAGCCGCCGCCGTGGCGTTCCATCATGACCACCAGCCGACGTCCCGAGTCGACCATCTCGCCAAGCGTCGGCCACGGTTGTCCGACCCGATGGGTGTAGACGTACGGCATCAGGCCCGCCCGACGGAAGACCGCGGCGGTATCGGCGGGCGTCACGTTGTCCTCGATGATGAACGTGAGTACCTCCCGCGGGTTGGCGGCGAGCCAGTCGCGCACCCGCGCCATCGTGGGCTCCAGCGCGGTCGCCCCCGTCTCGCACAGACCGTGACACATGTACGGCGTCGGCGGGCCGGTGCGTTGGGTGATCGACTCGCGCAGCCGGAGCGCGCTGGCCACCACCTCGGGGCCGAACGCGGCCTTCGCCTCGGCGAGGGCAGCGTCGTAGCTTCGACGCGCAGTGGCAACCAGCCTGGTGTTCTCCGTCTTCTGCCCGTACCAGGTGTCGATCAGAAATGCCCGGATACCCGCATGGAGCTGCCCGACGATCCCGGTCGGCTGCTCAGGGATGAACCAGCGCGGCTCGTCGGCCGCGGCCATCGAGTTGTGTGTCGCGGCGAATGCCACCTCGTCGTACGGTCGGTCGCACAGTTCCACCGAGCCTTCGCACGCGGTCGAGCTAGACACGAGAGTACGAACCTGCTGACCGGCAGGCGTCGCGATGAAGGCCACGAAGCCGACCAGCAAAGACACGGCGGTGACACTCACGACAACCGGGACCCAGCGGCCCGACGCCGTGCCTCGATCACCAGCCTCAGGTCGGCGAGCCCCGGCGATGGCCGCCAGCTCGCCGACGCCGGAGAGCAGAAGCACCCACCCCGCCACCAGAACCAGGATCCGGACCATCGTCGTCGGCTGCAGGATGCAGCCCAGCCCCACCCCCAGGAGGCCGATCGCCCGCGCGGCCCGCAGCCAGCCGTTCTGGGGGCGGTGGGCGACCCACCACCACACCCGGGATGCCAACACCGCGATGTCCACCTCAGGGACACGCGCACTGGCGGCCGCGGCGAGCAGGGCTCCCGCGGCAGCTGTCAGAGCAGCGGCCCACCAGAGCAGGGACCCGAGCTCGTTCCAGGCCGCAGTGACCAGGGCGCCATGCAGGCTCGAGGTGTCTTCGGCCCCAGCCACCAGCGACCCGATCACCCACAGGACAGCAATTCCCAGGCCGGCACATGCAATGCCGTAACCCGTCCGAATCATTGCCCGAACCCGATCCGATGCCAGGAACACACCCGCGCCGAAAGCAAGCAGCGCCAACAAGGGGAGCAGCCATGCCAACATGGCAGCGAGGTGGGTCAGCCTGATCGTGCGCGCTGCGATGGACTGGCTACCCACACTGGCGAGCGTGACGCTCAGCTGCGGTGGGATCCGGTGTGCGGCGTCCGGAGCCAGCGCGGGCAGCACGCCGCCCAGGACACTGCCCAGGTTCGCCAGCCGTACGGCGAACTGGTGCGAGTTCTCGTCGGTGAAGAACGCATGCGTCTGCCGGGCGGACTCCGTCACGACCGGGCTGAACGCGGGGCTGCCGGCCAGGGAGGTCGCAGCCGCCTCGATGAGAGGACGCAGAGCGACCAGGTCCGGATCCGCGATGAGCACCCGGTTGGTGATCGCCCGACCGATCTGGCTGGTGAGCGCCGGATCGCGCCGCATCGAGTCGACGTGGCTCGCGAAACGCGGTCCATCGAGAACGTGATGGTTCACCAGTCCGGCCAGGATGCCGAGCAGCAGGAGCACGGATCCCGCGGCCGTACAGCCAAGGCTCAGCCGGCGACTTCTCATCGACGGCCGTGGGGCTGCGCCGTCACCTCGACCGAGACGGACCTATCCACGTGAGCCACCTCCCATCGGCCAGCGAGGACACCAGGAGACTGGGTCGACACTCACCAGTATGGAGGCTCGTAAAGCACGATCGGTGGAGCGGGACGGCTGGTCGGGATTGCCGTCCCGCTCTCGTTCGTGAGGCCTACGACAGGTAGACCTTCATCACCGCGTCGAGCGAGGAGATCGACTGCCAGGTGGTGGTGGTCCACTGGCTCTCGTCGCCGGTGTTGTTCTGGTAGACGAAGCCGCCGCCGGTGTAGGCCGTGCCGTCGGCCGCACCCCAGGTCACTCCGTACGGACCGGTGCAGTCCTCGAAGTCCTTGTCGATGCTCACGAAGAGGACGTACTGCTGGCCGGCCTTCACCTTCGCACCCGGAGTCTTGAAGGTCTCGAACCTGAAGTCGAAGTCGTCATAGGCGATCGTGCGCGGCGCGGTCTCGAAGATCGCGGGGCCGGTCGCCTTGCTGCCATCCCACGCGTACAGCTCGCCACGCACGACCATGGACTGGCCGGCCGTTGCCTGCCCTCCCATGTAGTACTTGAACGACGTCAGGCTCTTCTTACCTGCTGGCACGGTGATGGTTTCGCCGTAGGTGGTGCTGTTCGGACAACCCAGCTGGCCGACGGCCTGGTCGTACTGCTTGAAGGTGTTGATCGTGGCGTGCTTCTTGGCCGCGTCGCTCCCCAGCCGGCTGGCTGAGGCCTGGGCCGGCATGAACGTGGCGAGGGCGATCACGGCGACACCAGTCGCCGCGACCGCGGACTTGAGGAGGGAGGAAGAGAAAGACGGTCTGCGCACAGTCAACTCCTTGTACGTCTGCACGGCCCGGCGCCGCGCATGAGCAGGGACTTTCTAGCAGTGGGGTGCTTGCCCCCGCAAGACCCCGAGACATCAGAAATACCTGGCCGTAGGGGTTTCGGCACACGGCCGGCTGGATAGAATCACATCTCGACATTGCCTCATCCCCGAGGCGGGTCCGCCGCGGAGAAGGTGCAGGCGATTTGATGCCCATGCCCAGCGAGCACTCCATGCACGAGAGTCTCCCCTTTGACGAGGCGACGGCGCCATCGGTGGTGTCCACCGGCGAGCTGCCAAGGCTCGACCAGGTGAGGGACGTCGTCACCGACGCCTACACGCGCTATCGCTCGAACGGCGATGGTGCCGTGGCGGACTACATCCCCGCGCTGGCTAACGCATCGTCGGAGCTGTTCGGCATCTGCGTGGTGGGGGTCAGAGGACGCTTCTTCGAAATCGGTGACGTCGAAACGACGTTCTCGATCCAGAGCGTCTCCAAGCCTTTCGTCTTCGCGCTGGTCTGTGAGGCGATCGGGTACGAGTCAGCACGACATCAACTCGGCGTCAACAGCACCGGATTCCCCTTCAACTCACTGATGGCCGTCGAGCTGAACGCCGCAAGAACGATGAACCCGTTGGTCAACGCGGGTGCGATAGCCAGCACGAGCCTCGTTCCCGGCGACACCGCGGACGAGAAATGGGAGATGATTCGAGACGGGCTATCGCGTTTCGCCGGCCGCGAACTCACCTTGAACACCGATGTCTACGAGTCCGAGTCGGCCACCAATCTGCGTAACCAGGGCATCGCTCATCTACTGGCGAGCTATCAGCGGATCTACTTCGACCCTGACGAGATCACTGATGTCTACACCCGGCAGTGCTCTATCGACGTCACCGTCCACGATCTCGCGGTGATGGCGTCGACGCTGGCCGATGGCGGGGTGAACCCCATCACCGGCGAACGGGTCGTGGTGGCCGGGGTATGCCGACGGGTGCTGGCGGTGATGGCCACCGCTGGTCTGTACGAGCTGTCGGGAGACTGGCTGTACGAGATCGGCATGCCGGGCAAGAGCGGAGTCAGCGGAGGCATTGTGACCGTCTCACCCGGCAAGGGCGGGTTGGCGACGTTCTCGCCTCCGCTCGACGCCGCAGGCAACAGCGTGCGCGGTCAGCTCGCCACGAAGTACCTCGCCGAGCGGCTCGGGCTCAACCTCTTCGCCTCTGAACCGGTGCCGAACTCGCCGGAATCATCCTGACGAGAGCCATGTGGTTAACGCGACTCTCGGTTGAGGCTGTCGGGAGCATCCGACGACATCACCGGATCAAAACTTTCGACGGCTGGCGACCACAGACGGGCCACTGCGCCACATTCAGAATGGACCGGCGACCCAACCTGTCAGCACCTCAAGGTGTTACCCCACTACTACTCCTTGGTCGAACCACACGGCACGACGGCGCTCGGCAATGCTCTGATCTCACTGGTCGGCAAACGTCGCGTACTGCCAGGCCCCATGAGCATCGAGGTTGTAGGAGTCATCGCGCCATTCGGCGCGGACACGAATGCGCTCGCCCACGGCGAAATCACCCTGGATGCGCTGAGTCTCGATGCCACGGAAGTCGATCACTGCACACCCGGAGAGAGACTCGTCCGACCATTGTCCGTCCGTCTGCACCTGGGTGTGCCAGTAGACGCAGGTGCCACTGAGGTGTGGCTCGACGTGGGCGAACGCACGAGGGTTGGTCCCCGTCGGATAGACCTTGAATGTCCCGTCCTCGGCGACGTACCTGGTCAAGCGATCGGTCACCTTGGCGTGCACGTCCACCTCGGCGGACGCAACCGTATCCGACCACGTGTCATCGCCGGCGAATCGCGCAGTGAAGAACGTGTGCCGAGTGACCGGAACGCTGACCTCGAGATCGCCAGCCGAGTCGACCTCTCCCTTGGCGACCTGCCGCTGGTCCTCATCCGCCCCGCGGGCGAAGATAGTGACGGTCCGGTTCTCGCCGCTCTGGCCGAGATGTGCGGTGACGATCGCCGTCGCCTGGTAGCGATACTCAGAGCGGTCCGTGGTGACCGAGAGCCTCGGCTGTGGCAACGGCGTGATCACTCTCAGGCGGAGCACCCTGCCGAACCGGCTGTCGGCGGTCACGGCGTACAGATTCTGCGCACCGAAGGCGAGGCCACCAGGCAGTAGCTCTCGCGATGTCTTGAACCCGTCGTCTCCGAAGTACACATGCCCGTACAGCCGATGCACTTCTGGTCGGTAGAGATACACGTCCGGTTCGAGGGCACTCGTATCACTCCCGGCCGCCACCAGTCCATCACTTGCCCGCACGGCGACCGCGACCGGATAGAACGTCGAGTCGTATCGGCGCTGGGGCGAAAGGTGATCAGTGCTGAACGCCCGCTCATAGTCCTGCGAGACGCCGGCCACGATGAGGTCCGCGCCGTCCGCGGAGATGGCCATGTCCCGCAGGCTGTCCGGCACCTTCCGGCGCGCCGTGATGGTGGCAGTCGGATCGACACCGCCGGTGACGTCGACTCGGGTCACTTGCCCCGGGGTGACGCCCTGCGCCCCCGCGAAGAGGACGTTCGGCATCAGGTCCGGACTCGAGGCGAGCACCGGCGCCTCGTCGCTGAACGACTCACCAAGGTTGAGCGAGACCGCTCCGGTCGTTGGGTCTACGGCGCCCAGCTCTCCCCACGACGACCGGCAGGTGTAACCGAACCACAGAAGGCCGGCCCCAAGCGCGAGCGTCGACGGACAGACATCGGAACCCAGGGCGAGCGTGGTGACTGCCAACGTCGTCGTGTTCACCACTGCGATCGCATGAGCATCCTCGAGTGCGACGTAGAGCGTCGGGTTGCCAGAGTCCAGAACCATCCCGGACGCGCCTGCGAGTCCGTGGAGAATGGCGACCTGTTCCCCATCGGTGTCCGCTACCAGTACGGCGTTTGCCGGGCCTTCGCTGACGAAGACGCGACCTGTCGTCGGGTCCGCGACGATGTCAGCAAAGCCTCGAAGGTCTGGCTTGTGCAGCCGGGCCGAGGCGGGCTCGGCAGCACCCGAGATCAGCGCGACGGAAAGGATGACGCCGAGGCACAACGAGACGAAGCGCTTCATGGAGCTCCCCTGAGTCGTCGGCGGCCGAGCCGCCGGTCGAATGATCCACCGCGCGCTCAGAGAGACTCGGACTCCGGCCCGATGATCCGCCGGACCGCTCCGGCCGCGCGTGGCACGGAAACCATACCGGATGATCTGGCTCTCGCCATCCACTCCAGAATGCGCGACCTCGTCGACTGGTTGGGCTCAGCTGAGCTTGTCGGCCGCCCACCGCAGAGCCAGCGGATATCGATAGTTGATGGTCCAGTGGTTCGCGTCGACGAGCTCGAACCTCAGCGTCTCCGGGCTGACCCCGATGGCGCTGAGCCCGTCGGCGAGCGCTTGTGCGCCGAGGTCCAGGTTGAAGTCATCACTGGTCCCGGCATCGATCCAGATACCGTTCATCGACCGCATGGCATCGGCGAACTTCGGCTGCTCGATCATTCGCACCGGGTCCCACGCGAGCCATCTCGCCCAGACCTCGTCACGGAGTCGGCCCGTAGCCGGGTCGAACGGCAGCGTGATGGTCGCGTCGTCCTCCGCCGAGAAGCATGCGGCGACCCCCAACAGAACCCAGAGGGTCTGGTCCGGACCCTTGCTGAATGGCTGGCGCGACGTGAAGTCGGCCCACCACGACATGATGTCCCCGCCGTACGCGCGCAGAGCCCGGGCCGCGGGGCCGAACTCCCGAAGATAGTTCGTCTCGTACAAGGCGTCGCCGGCATGCGTTGCCAGGACGGAGAACAGGTCGGGGCGGAGCATTGCCGTCACCATGGCCCCGAAGCCGCCGCTGGACTTCCCGGTGACAGCGCGGTGGTGCCGATCGGGCAGCGTCTGATATCGCGCGTCGATGAAGGGCACAACTTCGTCGCAGACGAACGTGTGATAGTTGCCGGTCCCGGAAGAGTCGACATACTGGCTGCCGCCGTAGCGAGTCCAGCCATCCAGGTAGACGGTGAGGAACTGCCGGTCGGGCTCCTCGACCAGCAGCGCCTCGATCGACTCCGGCAGAGCCGGTGCATACGGTTGCCGGTGACGCAGGTTGGGCAGGAGGCCGCCGTAGCCCATCAGGACATAGATCACCGGGTATCGCCGTGACGAGTCAGCGTCGTAGCCGGGTGGTAGCTGCACCCACACGGGTCGCTCACACGGGTCCCCCAGGGGATTGTCTCTGAGCGCCTCACTGACGAACGTCAGCTCGTCGATACGACCTTCCAGATCGAAGCTCCACGGCAACATGACGGGCACCGTAGCAGCCAGGTGCGAGCTCTGATTCGAGGTCGAGCCCCGAAACGTCGGTCGAGTCTCGGTCAGCCCGCGTCGGCCGCGCGCTCCAGCTCAACGAGCTCGATCTTGCCCATCTTGAGCATCGCCTCCATGGCCCGGCGGGCACGTCCGGAGTCGGGATCATTCAGCAGCTCGTTCAGGCGCCGCGGCACGATCTGCCATGACAGCCCGAACCGGTCCTTGAGCCAGCCACACGGACCAGGCTCACCGCCGTTCGCCGTGAGTCGGTCCCACAGGTCGTCGACCTCGGCCGTTGGCTTCGCAGGGTGGATGATGAGCGCGAGTTCAACCGGGTCATCGAGCTGAGGGGACACCGTGCGAGTCCGAGGAAGATCAATGGGTGTGGTGGCCATCCTCACGCTGATCGGCGGCGTGGTCCTGAACGACGTCAGTGGAATCGCTGCGCTCGGCGCTTCTCGATCCGCGTCGGCGAAGGCGGCGCAGGGGATCGCGTGGTCGTCGGTGACCGCAGGGCATATCCATACCTGCGGCATACATTTCGACCGTTCCTTGTGGTGCTGGGGCAGCAATGGGTCCGGTGAACTCGGGCTTGGCTATCACCACAAAGGCGTCTCCAGGCCACACCAGGTCGGTGCCGATCAGGACTGGATCACCGTTCAGGTGGGATACGAACACACGTGTGGGATCCGTCTCGATCACAGCCTGTGGTGTTGGGGGAGCAACACGAACGGTCAGCTCGGCACGGGTGACCCCAACTTCCATTGGACACCAGTTCAGGTTGGCAGCGAAGAGAGCTGGAAGTCGCTTGCGCTGGGCAGCTACCACACCTGCGGCATCCGTCTCGACCACACCCTGTGGTGCTGGGGACTCAACGATCACGGCCAACTCGGTCTCGGCGATGGCGGCATCGGGACGGATCGGTGGAGTCCGACGCAGGTCGGCGTGGATGGCGACTGGGTGCAGGTGCACGCGGCCTACTCGCAGACGTGTGCGATCCGGGTCGACCACACGCTGTGGTGCTGGGGCTTGAACCTCTTCGGGCAGCTTGGGCTCGGCGACACCTCTGACCGTTATCAGCCCACCCGGGTCGGCGTCGACGCGGACTGGGCAACGGTGCGCACGGGGTTGTCGGAGCATACGTGCGGGACGCGGCTCGACGGCACGCTCTGGTGTTGGGGGCACAACCGCGTCGGCCAACTCGGCCTCGGCGACACCCATGATCGGCACCTCCCCACCCAGGTCGGCACCAGCACCTGGGCCCGAGTGCAACCAGGTGGTGCCTTCACCTGCGGCATCCGCGATTCCACGCTCTGGTGCTGGGGCGGCAACCACGACGGCCAACTCGGGCTCGGCGACAGACACGCCCGGGACGAACCCACCCAGGTCGGTGACGATCGGGACTGGGCAGGTATCCAGCCCGGCGCGGCCCACACCTGCGCCTTACGCCGGGACCACACGCTCTGGTGTTGGGGATACAACGGAAACGGGCAGCTCGGCCTCGGGGACCACGCCGACCGGCGAAGCCCAGTCCGCGTCGGCCACTGACACCGAGATCTACCAAATGGTGAACTGGGCAGATTAGCCCTGGAACGCGGCCAGACCCTTGGGAGTACCCACACCGGTCGGTCCATCCCACCCTTTGCCCGCGTGGCACATCTTGGTGGTCGACATGCCGTCGGACCCGCACGAGCTGCCGTTCGTTCCGGTGGTGATGTCGTTGAAGTTCGATGCCTTCCCGGAGTAGAAGATGTTCGGTCCACTTATCGACGACGGGACTCCCGCTCGGGCCGCCATGCCGGCCATCAAGGGCGACGAGATGCTGGTGCCGTCGACCTCAACCCACTGGTAGGGCGTGCCGGTGAAAGGCGCGTAGCCGTCGTAGACCGCCACCAGGTGCGCGACCGCGGAGATGTCGGCGGTGGCGCGCTGGCCCTTGCAGTTCTTCGCCACGGAGGCCGGCTGACCGACCGCAGCGCCGAGGTAAGCGGTGCAGGAGCTTCCGCCGCCGCCCCAAGCCGTCTCGGTGTAGCCGTTTCCGGACTTCGTGAGCACGGTGCCGCCAACTGCGGCGACCGTGGTCAGGCCCTCCGGCCATGCCGACGTGTCGGTGAAGTAGCCGTCGTAGCCGCTGTCACCAGTCGACGCGAAGATGCCAACGCCCTTGACGTCGAGGTTCTTCGCGTACTTACCCTTGGCCGTTGTGGAGTCCATGCGCAGGCCGTAGCTCATGCTGACCGCGTTGGCGCCGAACTCCTTGACCGCGCGCTGAACTGCCACCCCGAAGTGCAGGTCCGAGAGCTCATCGCGGGCAGGCTTTTTCGGGTGGTAGAACCCGTCGCCCCAGGGCGTCTGGAGTTCGACGATCTTGCATGCAGGGCAGGCGGCCGAGACCATTTCGACATCAAGGCTTGTTTCCAGCCCGACTCCCTCGGCTGCCTGCTTCTGCTTGTCGGTCTTCGGCGGCTTCAGCTTGTCGCTCTGGTAGCCGGTGACCGTGAGGCAGCCGCTCTTGATGGTGCAGGCCGGCAGCCCGTACTGCGAGCGGTAGCTCGCGAGGCTCGACTCGAGAACTGCCGGGTCGAAGTACGCGGCGCCGATGATGGCGACCGTTGCCTTCGTGGTCGGAGCCTTGTCCAGCCCGTAGGCGTCTTCGAGAACGTCCGCGCCGAACCCGACGGGGGTGCTGCCGAACAAGGGGGAGGTCGAGCCCTTGCTCTTGGTCACGTAGCCGTACTGACACGTCATTCCGCGGGCTGCACATGCCATGTAGACACCGTGAGTCTGCTCCCGCGTGTTGTGAGCGACTTCTGCACGTAGCGCCGCGACGGACTCAGTTCGTGAGCTGTGCTGCGGGACGGCGGCATGGGCCCCGCCGACGGTGCTTGCAACAAGTGCGAGCGCCCCTAAAAGGGGCGCTGCGACGTGTCTCATATGCGAATTCCTCTCGGGTGCGGACGGAGGAATGTTGCTCATCAGCACCAGCCCACGGCTTAGCGACGCTGATCCACTCCACTCGTTGACCTATCGGCGCCAAAGGCGCAGACGTTACAGGTGCCGGTGGACGGCCTTGATGCGTGCTTATGACCCTGGGCTGCCCGAGCGACCCGCACGCCCCAGGACCGTCGGGCCGCCCGCCCCCGCGACGAATCTTGAGGGGACATGGTTGGTCGAACGACCTCGAGGGCTCATCATGTGTGACGAGGCCCGGTCTGACCTGCGGTGATGTGGCGCGCTCGGAGGGATTCGAACCCCCAACCTTCTGATCCGTAGTCACGTCAGGGCCGTCCCTGCACGTGCGCGTGAGGTCGAGTCGTACGCGAAACCTCAACAAAGCAGGGCATACCACGTGCATCTTGTTCACACGCGTTCGGGGAGGTTCAGCCCGTCTGTGAGACCTCTGTGAGAGTGCCGTGAGAGCGCAGCCCGCAGGATCGGATGGATCCTCCGACACCGCACCTGAGCAGCCGACTGCCGACCCAGTCGACGGCGCACCGTCGAGAGGTGAAGCGCGGCGCCTCGAACCGGGTGTAGGAGAACCTCGATGGCAGGGTCGCCAAACGGTCTCCATCGCTCCACGCGCGGGCACGATGGTCACCTGTTCGGCGGCGAGATGGCTTCTCTCGCCCGATCACCTCCGGGATTGACCCGGCTGACCTGTAGCAGCGACCGCTCGTCGGCATTATGCACGTGATCGCCGGCGGCAGATGCGGACGCTCGCGATGTACAACCTGCGGAGGGATCTGTCGTGGGCCAGAGTCAGTTTCGAACCGTGGAGGGGTGCGGCGCAGTTGAGGTTCTGCCGCCCTTCCCCGTTCCGGGCAAATGGCGTACACAGGCCCCAAACTTCACAATATACTCGACTGCCGGAAGCGCTCGGGTAGGCCTTGCGATCGTACGCAAAGCTGTGTCAGCGCTTCGGCCAAGTTAGCTGCGCCAGTGGTTGCGATGAGTGACCGGCGACGGGTCGGTGGGCCGGGTGAAGTTCACGGCTAAAGTGGGTGCGCGAGATCAGGTTTCGGATTGTTGGCGAACCCAGTAGGGCTCAGGATCACGCAGATGATCCCGCCACGCGTAGGCCACGGTGTCCATCTCTTCGACGTCAGCCTGGGACACCATCCGATGCTCAGGACGGCAGTGCGACGGATTCGGCCGACGAGCACCCACAGTTGAACCGTCGTTCTGTCTAGCCGATGATCCGCGCAGCCTCGGTGAGGGTGATCGCGTCGACCGGCCGCATGACACACGATGATAGGCCGTCTGCGGTCGGTCGACGCGATCACCCTCAATCCGGCCTGTGGACAAGCCCTCGGCGAACCGAGAGGAGTGCGTACACGCACGACGTGCGCATCGTTCTGGGGGGACCATGATGCTATCGTGGAACGATGGTCGGACTGCTCACGGGAGGCCCCAGAGGGAGCTCGACGAATGGCGACAAGGTAAAATCAGGCCGAAACCTAAATCCCAGATTTGACACGAAGCTTAGATCGCGGCGGCTACACCCCCGTAGCGCGGTGCCTTCGGTTGCCCTCGTGGTGAGTTCAGTAGTTGTAGCTGCTTGCAGTGGCAGCGAGCCGTCACCTACCGCGTCATATTTGAGTACGGTTCGGGCAAGCGTATTTGCAGACAGCAAACTTGGAGACACCCAACTGTTGAACCGCGCTCTCGCAATTTGTCACCGGCTCCAGCCAGGGGAACCTGGTAGCTGGCGTGAAACTGTCGAGTATCTGAGAACGCAAGGCCTCCAAACTCATCAGGCCTATCGAGAAATCGATCTGGCGTCAAGCCACTTTTGTCCAGGAAAGCGATCATCAATATCGCACCTAGGCGCGCGGCCAGCAACAGGTTGAGATCTTTTGCGCGCCGTGTCTCTGCAATTTTTACGTCGTGCAGCCGGACTATTCTGAGGAGGGCGATCGCCCGAAATTGGCTCGGAATGCTCGGACGCACCTTGACCAGTTACCGACAGTCTGATTTGTCGATAAGCCAGCGTTTGTGCGCCTTCGTTTGGCTGCCCCTGACGTAACCCGACTTTGGCATCATACGCGAGGGTGACCGTAGACACCACATCGTTACCGAGCGGGGCGATGCTTTGGTTCAGGCCAGATGACTCACTTTCATGTGCCCGGAGGGCGGTCAGCGTCGATATCGTCCCGATTGCAAGACCCCGCAAGCTGTCCGCACGGTCATCCCAACGATACCCGTGGCCCGGATCACCGCCACGTGCAACAACAAACCAAGACCCTGCTCAGGGCCTCTCCCAAAAGCGCTAAAGTCCCTATGCCGCGGCTCACGCGGATACATCCTCGGTGCTCGTATATCATTGATATCCCCTAGGATATATCATTGATATCTCCTAGGAAAATTTACTCAGGAAACCCGGGCGGTTCACTGCCGCCGGCGGCAACAGGCAGGTAGAACATTTGGGGCCGCAGCGCCTCCATAACTGAAATTCAATAGGCCCACTCATGGTAGGTCAGGCGTCAGCCAGTGACCACAGTTGGATAAATCCGTTCGCGTCGGTCGCCGAGACCAAGTTGCCCCTCGTTGTTAGCTCCCCAAGACCAGAGGGCGCCGTTCACGCGAAGACCGAGCATTCCTAGTGTACCTCCTGAGGCATTTCGCCAGTTGCTCCTTGCCCCTACTTGCGTGGGTATGTAGCGAATCTGGTGGTCTCCAAGGCCGAGTTGACCTTCGGCGTTCGCCCCCCAACACCAGAGAGTATGGTCCGGACGAATGCCGCACGTGTGCGTTGATCCGGCCCTTACAATTGCCCAGTCACGGCCGACCAACGAGGGCCGATTACGATTCGTGGGCCGCCCCGGAAGGCCCAGTTGACCGGACCGGTTGTTGCCCCAGCACCAGAGCGTTAGGGTCTCCCGCACGCCACAGCCATCGAAATAGCCGACAGACACACTCGTCCAGTTGAAAGCGTGACCCACTCGCGTGGGGATGGATCGATCGCCGCCCCCCGGTATCCCAAGACTCCCGAGAACATTGGCTCCCCAACACCAGAGCGAGTGGTCGACCCGGATCCCACATGTGCTGTATGAGCCGCCTTCGACGTATAACCACCGCGATCCGCCGCCGACCCGCGTCGGTATGTCCCTATCCACTTTGTCACCGACTCCAAGCTGACCGATGCTATTGGAACCCCAGCACCACAAACTGTGGTCCACCTGGATCCCACAAGTGAAGAAGTTGGCGGTAGTGACTTTTAGCCAAGTCGAGGAGCCGACGCGCGTCGGGGTGTCCCGGTCGATCTCGTCTCCAGTACCAAGCGCACCAGTCTCGTTGTATCCCCAACACCACAAACTCTTGTCGCGGCGGATCGCACAGACACTCGAGCTCTCGCCAGAACTGACACTTGACCACTTGCCTGCCTCACCCACCCGGGCTGGCACTAGCCGTCGCCTCATGTCTCCAAGCCCAAGCTGGCCGTAGAAATTGTCACCCCAACACCACAGCGATGCATCAATCTTGATTCCACATGCATTGGTTCCGCCTGCATCGACCGTGGCCCAAAGCGCCGATTCGGTAACTTGCGCCGCCGCTTGCTTAGTCTTCTCGCCTGTCCCGACGGAAGTCTGATGAGTTTGCCTCGACTCCATCGCTCCGGCTGTTGTAGGAAGTAGGAGACTGATGGACAAAGCGAGCAAAAGACTCAAGGAGCCCCTTGTCCATGAGGTCGACCAACTGCCAAGACGGCAGAGAGCATAATGGTCGCTAGCATATCGTGGGTCAATGATCGCGGAAGCATAGCGACTGAACCTGCAATGATCATTGGCGGCGCGTCCTTCACATGCTCTCTCCACGGAAACCTCAATTCTCTAATGGCCATGACAGCGCGATACCTGACTCTCGGGCCATAAGGCTCAGTCTGTGGCTGTTCACGAATTCTGTATGAAATTGGGAAGCCTGACCGCCATCATACGCCCCCGTCTCTCGAACGAGGCGTACACGTGGCGCTGACTGCCTTGCTTTGTTCATACCAGTGGTCAGGCCGCGACGGCTGAATCGGCGCGCGGCCTGACCACTTGATAGAGGCTTTACGACACTGCATCGGTAATTGTCAGTACACACTCCGCAGGGCATAGACATCGCCCTTGCCGAGAGTTCGCTCGATACCAGAGCAAGATGGAAGGTAATTCCAAAAGGTCAGATTACTGTGCGCAGCGCCTTTGATGAAACGCATGCCGAACGACTTGCCAGCAATTTTCATCGCCGCTGACTGGATATCCAGTTTTGCCGAGCAACCCGGTGCACTCGGCGAGTTTGTCCAGTTGTTGTAGTGAGTATTGATCATAGTTTCAGCTTTAGTCAGAAGGTGGCCGACACCGAAGGTGCATGTCATGAACGCCGCTGGGTCTACTAGATAGCCAAAACCCGTGACTCCCCATGATCTGTCAACGTCGTAACACTTATTCACTCCTGCCTCGATATATATTCCCGTGAGAGCCGTCGTGGTTCCGTGGTAGGAAGAATGCATACTGTCTGACGTTTCGTTCGTCAGCCCGCAGTCGTTGTATGAGTTGGTCATGTTGTACGAGTTTGTCTCAAGCCATCCATCCACTTGCGTTACGGTGAAGTTGACTGGCTTGTCTGCGTTGTTGATTTGCCAGTTGTAATCGACGCCTGACCAGAGTTGCTGCGGCGTCGTGTATGCAGCATCGGAGCAAGCGGGCGTGCCGGCGGCGGGCGTGGGATCAGATGATTCGTCGGATTCCGTCCAGTAGCTCACAATGCCGGCACCATCGACACTGATTTCCCACTCTTTAGCAGGCAGACCACTTTCCTCGGTGTATACCAGAGTCGCCGAAGCTGAATGCCCAACGTCAGGCACTGTGATACCTATATCGCCTCGCACTATGGTTCGGCCGACGGCGCTGCAGCTAGTCACGTTTGAGCCACCTGGCAAGTCTGTCATGGTGATGTCGCCCGTCAGGGGGAGAGAGCACGAGTCGGCGCTCGCAGTCTGCTGACTTGCCAACGTTGGAATGAGAATGCCGACAGTCATAGCACCGACGACGAGTAAGCGCCGCGACGTTCCGGCGGAGGCGGAGCCACGCCGTGGTCGGGGCTTGGACAGGGATTGAGGGGATCGCCCACTAGTAGTTCGCATGGGCGGGAAGCCTACGATGTAGCGCCTGGCTTTGTCGAGTAGTTGGATTGAATTACTTCTTTACGCCGCGCAGACGCGGGTAGCCGATGGGATCGTCGCCTGTGGTTACGGTCAGCGACGGCGCCGGCATCTGATGAGCGGAGTGATGTCTGCCAGTTTCGTCAATAGTCTGTTCGTGTCGTTTCGATGGTGATCGGGGGTGCACCGATGGACGAGGCACTGTTGCGGTGTCGATCCTGGCGGGGCCGAGGATGGTCGTCCGTCGTCAACTGCTCGGAGAGGCGACCGCGCGGACCCGTCGCTCGCAGCCCGCTTTAAACCGCGCATGGGTTCCGGCCGTGACGCGGTCGACTTGCGGCATAGAAAGACGTTCGCGTCTCTGTCCGCGGGATAGGAACTTCCTCCTGATGTGCTTGTAGGGCTTGGTGTCCCATCACATAAGGAGGACGTTCATGAGCAACGGTAATGGTGTCTCTCGGGGTGACCGCAACAGGATCGTGAGACTGAGTCGGCTTCGGGAGTTGGGTCCGGTGACGAACGCGATCGTGGGGATCGATCTGGCTGACAAGAAGCAGATGGTCGTGGTCACCGATCACGACTCGAAGGTGTTGGCGCGGCGGACGTTCCGTTGTCGTACCTGGGATCTCGGGACGGTGTTCGACTGGGCAGCCGAACGACGCGACGGGGGCGGGTTCGCCGGGGCGACGGTCTCGCGCGAGCCGACCGGGCACCGGTGGCGGGTGCTTGGGCCAGCTGGCCACGGACCCGTCGATGCCGTTCGTGTGCGTGCAGACGTTGATGACGTCGAGGGCGCGGTGTTCGGAGGATCTGACGTTCGACAAGACCGATGAGAAGGACGCCGTGCTGATCGCCAGGCTGACCGCGCAGCTGCGCTGCTACGTGCCGGAACCGGTCGATGAGACTTGGGGCCGGCTGCGGCATCCCCGGGCCCGGCAGGAGCAGTTGATCGCTGAGTCGACCAGCCAGGTCCAGCCGATGCGCGATTTGTTAGACTGTGTGGCTGGCAGCCTTGGACACCGCCCAGCAGCCGCTCCGGTCCCACCTGGTCGGCGGTGATGACGGTGATAGTGGAGCGTGACAACGCTGACATCGCGGAGCTTGCCGACCGGCACGTGCAGCCATGGTCCGGCGCCGACGTGGACGACCGCGTCAGCGCCCAACCCGGTGAACTCGCTGACCCGCAACCCGGTCCGCAGCAGCACCTCGACGGTGACCCGGACCCAGCATCCGCGGGTCGGCTTGGGCGGACCGCAGCAGCTTCGCTGCGGCGGCGTCGTCCATGGCTTTGGGTAGTGGATGGTCCTGGCGGGGCAGCTCGCCGGGGAACATGGGGCACCCTGGCTGGTGTTCGTCCCAGCCCCACACGTCGATCCGGACGAAGAACATCCGTAGTGTTCCGAGCCGGTACGCGATGGTCGCCGCGGTGGCCCGTGGCTTGTTCTGTCCTGGCCTGTCTGCCAGCCACGGCTTGTAGTCCTCGATGTGGCGGCGGGTGACCTGGGCGGTGCTGGTCACGTCGGGTGCTGTCTCGACGAGGAACCCGGCAAAGGCTCGCAGTGCCTGGTCGGTGTTGTTCACGCTGCCCGGTCGCAGGACGGCGCCGATCTGTTCCAGGTAACGGCGCATCGACTCAACGATCTGAGGGACCACCAGCTCGAGCTGCTGCCAGGTGGGTAGCGTCGCCAATCCGTTGCAGCCCCGAACGCGGCGAAGACCTGCGCGTCGATGACCTCGGCGGCGTTGCGGTACTGCGACGCGAGCCAGTCGTCGGCTCGTGCAGGTAGATCCGGGTTGATTCGATCGAGGCGTGCCCGGCCTGGGCCTGGACGGCCTCCAACGCCATTCCGGCCTCCCGGAGCCGGGTCATTCAGGTGTGCCGCAGCTCGTGGCAGGTGGCATGGGCAAGCCCAGCGCGACGCTTCGCTGCGGCGAGCATCTCGTCCAGTCCGCGAACCGACGACGCGTTGCCGCGGTTAGGCCCTTTGAGCACCACGAACACCCGGTCGGTCTGTGCGCCGGCCGGCCGCTCGACCTCGAGATAGGCGGCGACCGCGACGAAGAACCGCACCGAGATCGGGACCAGCCGCTGGTGGCCGCCCTTGCCGTCGGCGATGAACACCCGCCGCTCCACGACCCGCAGATCCTCCAGCCGCAGACCCAGCACCTCGCAGCGACGCAGACCGCCGAGCACCATCGCCGCCACCATCGCCCGGTCCCGATGAGTGCGCAGCGCCGCCGTCAAAGCGTCGACCTCCGCGGGGGTGAGGATCCGCGGCAGCCGCCGGGTTCGCCGGGTCAGCGGCACCGGCTGGGACGGACGAGACCGCTCCCGACGCGTCGGCAACCCCCGAGGAACTGGGTTCGCGGCGATGTCGCCACGGACCTGCAGGAAGCTGAACAACCCCGAGATCATCGACAACCGCCGAGCGACCGTCGCGGAAGACACCCCCACCGGCTCCGCCAAGCAGTCCATCGGCTGCACCGCACCATCGGCCGTGGGCCAGGCCGGTGCGCTGGGCGGTGATGAAAGCCAGAACGTCAGCAGGACGGACCTCATCGAGCGGCTTGGCGACAACGGTCAGGAACACCTTCAAGTCGTAGGCCGCAGCCAGCACCGTGTTCGGTCGACTCCGGCCCTGTAGGAACTGCAGATAGTCATCGACCAGCGGCACACCCAGCCGGGCAACCGGCTCTCCCGACGGGCCACGAGAACGAAGCAGACACGGGTCAAGCAGAGGCATCGCGGTCCTCCGTCACGACGAACGACAAGCCACCACGGCCTATCGAAATGTCCCGGAAGATCACGTGCATAAGAAGCAGATCCGGTAAAGGTCGAACCTCGCCAGACCGCGAACCTGCATGGCAGCGGAGGGTGGCGCCGGCCGTGCGTGTCAACGGCGGACGCGTGTTCGTGTTCGCTGCTGAGTGAGTCGCTAGATCTGGGGCTCTGGTCTGCTCCTGCCGAGATGGGGGTCTGCACGTGGGTGGTGTGTCGAGCTGGGCGGGTCGGTGCGGCGGTGTTGGGATGCTGCGTCGAGTGCTCGTTGGACGAGTGCCTTGTCGGCCTCTTGCTCGAGCGATGTGTGCGTCCGGGAACCGAGGATCTCCGGGCCGCTGATGTCCCAACGTTCTCGGTACGCGGTGACGGTGTCGACCTGGCGGTACCAGAGCTCGCGCCGACCGGGTTCTGGCGGTGGGGTGCCGAACTGGGCCACCCAGGCTTCCCGGCGGCGGAGTGACTGTTCGGAAAGATCGCGGGTGCGTTGCTCGATGAGCGCTTGGCGCTCGTGGAGTGCCTGCTGCAGGTCGGGGTCCTCGGGGGCGTCGACCTTGTGGAGGAGCCCGACGATCCGTTCGGGCGCGTATTGGCGTCGAGTGGTGCGGATCCATCGGTCGAGGCGTTCGTGGGCAACCGCCGCGATGTCGTCGGCGCCGGTCATGGTCCGTGATGTCAGCAGCCGTGGCAGGACCCGGTCGACGTCGAGACCGCGTGCCTGCGCATGGCTGAGGGCGGCGACCAGGGCGCCGTACGACGCGGACCGGAGGACGGTGTCGGCCTGGTCGTTGGTGAGGCCGGATCTCTTGGTGATCAGGTCCTCGTATCGGTCGCGGAGAGCTTTTGCGGCGATGGTCTGGTACTCGGCCCAGAGCCGGCTGATGCTGTGCTGGTCGGCCCACTCGTGGCTGATGGTTTCGGTGGCGGACACGTCGGCACCGGGGGGGTGGCGAGGACCTGGCGGAGCACATCGACTGCGTCCCGGCTGGGCGTGGGTTGGTGGGTGGTGTCGCTGTCGGGTTCGTTGGCGGTGTCGACGTAGAGCCGGTTGGAGTCGCGGCCGCGGGTGCTGACGACGTACAGCACCTCACGTCGGGTGGCGGCGGTGATGTAGGAGTGGGCGGTGTCGACGGTGCGGCCTTGAGCGCCGTGGGCTGTGGTCGCGTAACCGAGGTCGAGATGGTCGCGGACGTAGTCGGCCGGGAGGGTGACCCGCCCGAATGTCGAGCCCGACGTGGCGCCGCGTCTGAGGGTGACGCTGCCGTCGCGGTGCGTGGCGGTGACGACCCACTGGTCGCCGTTCTTGACCCATCCGGTCCCGGTGGTCAGCCGCCGGTTGTTGAGCCGGGTGATGACCAGGTCGCAGACCCCGACGACAGCCCCGCCCGCGGTGGGGACGCCATCGGGCTGCACCTGGCCAGCCTCGACTCGGTCGGCTCGTGCTCGTTGGTTGAGGTCGGTGACAGTGTGGTTGTCGGCGGCGATCATCAGCGACCGTTTCCCGGCGGCGACGTCGACGGCCCAGGCGCCGTACAGCCGGTCAAGCATGGCGTCGCGGTCACCGCCCTCGACTCGGCCGTGTCCCTGGTAGACGTCGACCACGTCGGGCAGCCCGATCCGGAGGTCGACCGAGGCGGTCTGTTCCCACGGCTGGGTGAACCGGCGGACCTCGCTCAGCTCGGGCACGTCGGCAGGGTCGCGGTTGCGGACGAGCATCTGGAACGCACCGCCGGCTTCGACGGACGACAGCTGTGCCCAGTCGCCGACCAGGACAACCTTCGCGCCGGCTCTTTTGGCTTGTTCGGTGAGGGTGTCGAGGGTGAACGTGGCGGCCAGGGACGCTTCGTCGACGATCACCAGCTGACCCGACCGCAGGGACCATCTGGCGACGTCGGCGCGGAGGGCTTCGATCTGCCGGTGCAGCGCATGGGCGCGTCGGATCGGACGGGTCCGCTGCAGCTCTCGGTTGAGTGTGTCGATCTGGGCGCGGCGGTTGCTATTGCAGGTGTTCTCGACCAGCCATTTCGCGGTGTTCTCCGTTGGTACCCCGAGCTGGTCGGCGAGCACCTCGGCCGCGGCGGCCGACGGGGCGAGCCCGACCACCGACCCGGGACCGTGCTCGCGTTCCCAGGCGGCACGGAGTCCGGCCATGATGGTGGACTTCCCGGTGCCGGCCGGCCCGACCAGGACATCGATCACTCGCCCGGAGGTGGTGATCTGCTCGACCGCGAGCCGTTGCTCCGCCGACAGGTCCTTCCCGCCTCGGGTGGCTGGATGGTTTGCGTCGGTGACCAGAGCCAGGCGGGGACCGTCCAGAGATCGGCCGGCGTCGAGCAGGCGCCCTTCGGCCTCGAGCAGGGCGGTGGTGGTGTAGATCTCGTGTCCCCGGATCCGGAACCTGGGTGTTCCGTCCTCGCGGCGAAACGCCACCGGGGTGTGGGCCAGGTCGAGTGGGCTGATCAACAACACGTAACCGAGCGCCAGGCTGGTGGTCCGTTCGACCGCGGCCATCCGGTCGTCCGGCGACGCGAACCGGACACCGTGCAGCTGCCGCAGCACCTCCGCGAACATATTCGCCCGGCTGAACGTGGCTCGCTTCCCGGCCACCGTGTCGATGGCCACCTTGCCGAGGTCGGTGAGCATCCGGTCGTCCAGGTCGCCGCGGTGCAGCAGGGGGAGGTCGTTGCGGTTCCGCAACGTGGTGACCCATGCCTCCGGGTCGCCGGTGAGTGTCCCTGCGGCTCGTCCTCGCCAGCCGTTGACCAGGTCCGCGAGGGGATGGACATGTTTGTCGGGCCGGGTCGCCAGGGCGGCCTGCTGGCGTAGTCGGAGGATCTCCCGGCTGGTGGGTTGTCTGCCGTGGGTGGTGACGAAGTCGTCGATGAGGGTGTTCTTGTTGTCCTCGATCGCTGCGGACCGTTGGGAGAACTCCGCCTGCAACGCCACACCGACACCGGCGATTTCCCATTTCGGGACCGCCGAGTGTTTCCGGGCCAACGGTTCCCACCCGAACCCGAGTTCTTCGGTGAGGTAGTCCGACAGCACGCCGTTGTACATCTCCGACAGCGCCACCGTGGCTTTGAACAGGCCACGGGAGTCCAACGACCGCCACTGTCCGTCGGAGTCGCATTGGACCCGGTTCATGATGACGACGTGGGTGTGCAGCTGCGGGTCACCCGCCCTGGAGTCCCAATGGTCGAACGCCGCAGCGACCACCCCACGGACGTCCTCCTCAACGACAGAATGGCGACCCGAACGGGAGGAGAACACGTTATCTTCGGCGTAGCCGATGACATAGGCGAGGGCCCGCTGGTGAGCGTCATAGATCTTCGCCTGCGTCTCAGGGTCGGCGAGTCCCCAGGCGACGCTCACCGACTTCGGGGCGCTGAACGTCAGGTCGAACCCAGCCACCGGCTGCGGCCCCCGGGACTCCCGCTCCCGTTCCTCGGCCTTGATCCGACGAACGGCTTCGTCCCGGGTTTCGCCGGTGCCGGTGAGGATGTCGGTGAGGGTTTCGGTGAGGATCCTGGCCGCAACCCGCTCACCGTACGACAAGCCGGTGCTGCGGGGTGGGGTCCCGAGATGGGCACCGGTGACCGGGTCCTGCAGCTTGGCGAGCATCCGCCACAGCTGCTCCTCGCTCACCCGGGTCCCGGCCTCGACACCGGCCCCGTCGCCAAGACCGACCAGACCAGCCCCCAGGAACCGGCCAGGCGGGGTGCCCGTCTCGGCGTAGTACCGGGTCAACGCCGACCGCTGCACACCAGCACCGTCAGACTGCGCCACCGAGGCCATCAGATACCGGTACCCCGACCCCAACGTCATCCGCCGAACCGACACCGTCACCGCTATCCGACCCCTCACCGCCAAGGTGGGGTGCTAGATCACCCCGCACACGGGGTAACCGCCGCTCCGGTACACCATCGGGCTGAGCCCACCTCGGGAGCCAGACGTGTGAAGGATTCTGTGTTGGTCGTCGGTGAGTGCGGCGGTGAGGCGGTTGGCCCCATGGGGGCTCACTGCCTGGAGCTCTTGCTTTGGCTCAGCCGGGATCCGAGAGCTCGCGCCGTGCTAGTGCGTGTGGGCATCGTCATGACGCGGTGCGTTTGGTGATCGGTACGGTCGATCGCGATGGTGGCCCGAGATCCGGACGGGTCGATGGCTCATCTCGAGCGAAGGATCCGGTCCATAGGCCGCCGAAGTGAGGGCACCGGCTAGCCCAAGCACGCTGGTGCCTCACAACGGATAGTCATCCACCGGCCCAAGTTTTGCCGATTGCGACCCCGACCATCGCGGGCAAGAAGCCGATGAGACGTCTGCGGGTGCGCACTATGGACGGCGCGAGAATCGTTCCGGCAAGAGGCGTCGTCCGCAACATCAAGGCCGCGGTGCAGGCGGCCGCGGTTGCAAACAAGTCGGAGTCGCCATCGACGAAGATCCAAGAGTCATCGCAACCAATCGTGTACCCCGCGGACGGTAGTCGAATTCGGAGCCACAGACGTCGGCGACAAGAGGGTTTTCGGGAGACGAGGAGTGCGAGCGCATGAACGGTGGACGGATCGCCGAGGAAGGCGAGGTCACGGTCGACGCAGCAATTGACGCCAGCGACCGGCTGCTGCTGAAGGTTGAAGAGGCGGCTCTGCGGTTGCAAGTCGGTCGGACAACCATGTACGACCTCGTCCGTCGTGGAGAGGTCGAATCGGTACCGATCGGCCGTCTCCGACGGATCCCGGTCGAGTGCCTTGGCGAGTACGTCTCCCGATTGCGGGCCCGAGACGAGCCAGGCCCAAGCTCCGCGGTCTAGGGGGAGTGTCCGCCGTCCCTGTGGATATCTCGGCGCCCGGCTGCCTCCTTGACTCATACCCTGGAGAGCCCGGCGGATTGCTCCGGGTTCTGGCCGCTGAGTGGTGTTCGCGGCCTCGGCTGAGTGAGCATCCCCAGCACCCCAATGGGTCCAATAGTTGCCAGATCGATAATGAAAGCAGGCGACCAATGAGCGAGCCGATCCGAAAGATCACCTTGAAGGATGGGAACGCGCGCTACCGCGTTGTCGTCGATGTCGGCCTTCGGCCAAGTGGACAACGAGACCAGCGCACTAGGACTTTTCGCACCCGTGCGGACGCCCGCAAGTGGCTCACGGCGACTCGCTCCCAGGTCACTGCTGGCGGATACGTTCGCCCGATCAACGAAACAGTCGATGCCCATCTCGACTCGTGGCTCGAGAGCAAGCGCCTGTCTGGAAATCGTCCTGCAACTATGCGCTGCTACACCGACTCCTTGCGCCACGTCCGTTCCATTCTCGGCGGCAAACCGCTTCAGTCCCTCACGGCTGAAGACGTGGAACTGGTCAAAGCCGCGATGCTCGACGGGACCGCACGCCGGGTCGGGACCAAGGGCAAGCCGCTGTCTGCCCGGTCGGTGAATCTGATGCTGGGCACGCTTCAACAGGCGCTAGACCAGGCCGTCAAGCGCGGGAAGACCCCCCGCAACGTGGCAGCGCTAGTGGATCGTGCAGCCGGCGCGGCCAAGCCCGGAGCAGCGTGGACACAGATCGAGGTGGCCGCGTTCAAGGAGAGAGCCAGCAGAGATCGGCTCTACGTGGCTTGGCTGCTCACCTGCTGCGGTCTGCGTCGCGGTGAGGTACTCGGGCTCGAGTGGGAAAGAGACCTCGACTTGGGGGAAGGCACGGTGACCGTCCGGGTAAGCCGTACGACGGTGGCCGGGCAGATTGTCGAGGGCCCGCCAAAGACTCGCCGCGGCGCGCGGACCCTTCCCCTCGATGCCGAGATCCTGACGTTGCTCCGGAAGCTCAGGATGCGCCAGAACCAGGAACGGCTTGCAGCCGGCACGGCTTACGATGGGTCGCTCGGCAAGGTCGTCGTCGACGAGCTCGGTCGCCCGCTGCGGCCGGAGTGGTACTCCGACAGGTTTGCCCGGATCGCTCGCGAGGCCGGAGTGCCGGTCATTCGCTTGCACGACGCGCGGCACACATCGGTGACGATCATGCGCAGCCTGGGAATTCCCTCGCACGTTGTCGCGGCCTGGCACGGTCACGACGAGGCGGTCATGGCGCGTACGTACACCCACACGTTCCTGGACGAGATGCGGGCTGCCGCAAAGCGGCTCTCAGACAGTCTGTGAGAGTTTCGTGAGAGAGGCGCGATGGCCGGCCAGGATTTCGGGACACTAAGATTTTCAAAACATGCCTTGACCTGGGGTTTTGCTGGCGCGCTCGGAGGGATTCGAACCCCCAACCTTCTGATCCGTAGTCAGATGCTCTATCCGTTGAGCTACGAGCGCTGGGACGGTGCTGCCTGCCCCGCCGTACCCGGAAATCTCCGAGACGACGCGACCAGTGAGTCTAGCGTGACCGGCGAACCGGAGCGAAACCTGTAGGTTCGTCCGCCTCGACAGCGGACTGTTAGTCTTGTGACTTGCTTCACAAGTGGCCGGTTGGCGCATGATAGCCTGGCTCGGGCGTACGGTGGTCCGAATCATCCACGGAGCGAGACCGGTGCGACCTGTAAACACGTTTTCATCCACATTTTCCGCCCGAAACAGCGGCGATGGCGTTCACCCGTCGCCGCGATGCGCGAGAGGGAACCCGCATGACCGCCGAAACGCGACCAAGCCCACCCGAGACCACCGCCCCAACGACCCACGCGCAGGTTGCGCGCCTGGGTCGACGAGATCGCGGAGCTCACCCAGCCCGACGCGATCCACTGGTGCGACGGCTCCGACGCGGAGTGGCAGCGGCTGACCAGCGAGCTCGTCGCCAGCGGAACCTTGGTCCAGCTCGACCCGGACATCAAGCCGAACTCGTTCTGGGGCGCCTCGGACCCCACCGACGTCGCGCGCGTCGAGGACCGCACCTACATCTGCTCGGTCGACGAGGCCGACGCCGGACCCACCAACAACTGGATGGCGCCGGCCGAGATGAAGACCCTGATGACCGAGCTCTACCGCGGCTGCATGCGCGGGCGGACGCTGTACGTCATCCCGTTCGTGATGGGCCACCTCGAGGCCGAGACGCCCGATGTTCGGCGTCGAGCTCACCGACTCGGCGTACGTCGTCACGTCGATGCGCATCATGGCCCGGATGGGCAGCAAGGTGCTGCGCCGGATCGAGGAGCTGGACGCCGACTTCGTGCCGTGCCTGCACTCGGTCGGCGCTCCCCTCGAGCCGGGACAGCAGGACGTGCCCTGGCCGTGCAACGACACGAAGTACATCACCCAGTTCCCCGAGGAGCGGATGATCTGGAGCTACGGCTCCGGGTACGGCGGTAACGCCCTGCTGGGCAAGAAGTGCTACGCCCTGCGGATCGCTTCCGCGATGGCGCGCGACGAGGGCTGGCTCGCCGAGCACATGCTGATCCTCAAGCTGATCTCGCCCGAGAACAAGACCTACTACGTCGCGGCGGCGTTCCCGAGCGCCTGCGGCAAGACCAACCTGGCCATGCTCGCGCCGAGCATCCCCGGCTGGAAGGTCGAGACGCTCGGCGACGACATCGCCTGGATGCGGATCGGCGAGGACGGGCGACTCTGGGCGGTCAACCCGGAGTACGGCTTCTTCGGCGTCGCCCCGGGCACCAACCAGAAGACCAACCCCAACGCGATCGAGACGATCGACCTCGGCAACTCGATGTTCACCAACGTGGCACTGACCGACGACGGTGACGTCTGGTGGGAAGGCATGGAGGGCGAGCCGCAGCACCTCACCTCCTGGAAGAAGGAGGACTGGACCCCCGACTCCGGCGAGCTGTCCAGCCACCCCAACAGCCGCTACTGCACCCCGATCAAGCAGTGCCCGATCCTGGCGCCCGAGTACGACGACCCGAAGGGCGTGCCGATCGACGCGATCTTCTTCGGTGGCCGCCGCAAGACCACGATCCCCCTGGTGACCGAGGCACGCGACTGGGTGCACGGCACGTTCATGGGCGCCACCCTCTCGTCAGAGACGACGGCTGCCGCAACCGGCGCGGTGGGCGTCGTACGGCGTGACCCGATGGCCATGCTGCCGTTCATCGGCTACCACGCAGGCGACTACTTCAACCACTGGATCACGATGGGCAAGGAGAACGACCCGGCCAAGCTGCCGCGGATCTTCTACGTCAACTGGTTCCGCCGCGATGACGACGGTGGCTTCCTCTGGCCCGGTTTCAGCGAGAACAGCCGGGTCCTCAAGTGGGCCATCGAGCGTATCGAGGGCAAGGCCGACGCCGTAGAGACGCCGATCGGCTACGTCCCGACCGTCGACTCGCTCGATGTCGAAGGCCTCGACATGGACCGCGCGGCGATCGAGGCCGTGCTGCGGGTCGACCCTGAGGAGTGGAAGCAGGAGCTGCCGCAGATCACCGAGTGGTTCGAGAAGTTCGGCGACAAGCTGCCCGCCGTCCTCTGGACCGAGCTCGATGGGCTGAAGGCACGCCTGGACACCCAGGAGCCGGCCGGAACGGTGCACGAGGTAACCCGCAGGTACTGAGAGCGCCTTCCGCTGCCTAGCGGTAGTCCACGGCGTAACCGGAGTAGTCGAGCGCCGTACACAGGCCTGCGACGGCGCACGAGACCGACGACTGCTGTCCGTGAGGGTCCGCGGCGACGAGGGTCCACGCCCCGTCGTAGACAGCGGAGTTGCCCTTCGAGTCGACAGCTACGCAGGAGTTGGCCGCCGGGCATGAGACCGACGAGATGGTGTCGAGCGCCGGCACGATGGTGAACGGCCCGGTCCACGTCGAGCCCTCGAGTAGGTAGACGAAGGTCGTGTCCATAGCGGCGACGCAGAACGTTTTCGAGGAGCACGAGATGCTCTGGAAGCCGAAGAAGCTCGAGTCCAGCCGAACCGGCTGCTCCCATTCGTGGTCGTAGGTCACGGCGTTGCCGAGGAGGTCGACCGCGATGCAGAACTGCACTCGCGGGCATGACACCGACGCGAAGCCCAGCCCGCCCGGATCCGGCGACTGAGGAGCTGACCAGCCGTGCGCGTCGTAGACCAGGGCGTGGTTGAGGTTGTCGACGGCGATGCAGAACGTCGCACTCGCGCAGGAGACCGCCACCAGGCCGAGGCCGCCGGGATCGACGGAGACCGGAGCCGACCACGTCGAGCCGTCGTACGTCAACGCGGACCCCACGTCGTCAACGGCCACACAGAAGGTCGTACTCGCGCACGAGACCGCACGCAGGCCGACGCCCGGGTCGATGCGTCGCGGCTTGGCCCAAACCCCTGACGTCTCGACGACCGCAGCGCCATGTGCGTCGACCGCGACACAGGTCGAGGTCGCGGGGCAGGAGATTGCCGACGGCAGTCCCCTCGAGGGGTCGAAGTGCTGCGGTTTGGACCAGTCCGTTCCGTTGTACGACGAGGCATGGCCGGCGAAGCTGACGACGGTGCAGAACGCACTCGAGGGACACGAGACGGAGAGCAGCCCGCCCATCGGGTCGACGAGCCTCGGCTCGGACCAGGTCGCCCCGTCGAACAGGACGAGGTACCCGGCGCTGTCCGCCACAGCACAGAACCTCGGGCTGGCGCAGGACACCGACTCCGTACTGAGATGGTCGTCGATCGTCTGACGTGATCCCCATTGACCGTTCCGGTACCGCAAGACGCCGCCGCTCTCGTCGAGGGCGATGCAGAACCGGTCCGTCGGGCATGAGACCGAGGTGAAGCCGTTGCCCTGGTCGATGAGCATCGCGTCCGACCAGGCGGCGCCGTCGTAGATCATCGCCTGGCCACCGAAGTCGACTGCGACACAGAGCCGCTTCGACGCGCAGCTCACCGCAGACACCTGAGCGCCCATCGGGTCGATGGCCACGGGGGCCGACCAGGACGTGCCGTCAAAGATGTAGGCATGCTGGGAAAGGTCCACAGCGGTGCAGAAGGTCACTGCTGGGCAGGAGATGCCACTGAACGAGCTGCCCTGCGCGATCACGGCACCGCGATGCCATCCCGACCGATCGAGGACCACCGATCGGCCATCGTGATCGACCGCCACGCAGAAGGTCGAGGTGGCGCAGGAGATCGCCGCCAGCTGCCGGGCCGGATCGACGTGGTGCGGCCGCGACCAGCGTGAGCCGTCGGAAGCGAAGGCGTTGCCGTTCGAGTCCACGGCAGCGCAGAACGACGACGACACGCAGGAGACAGCGGTGGCGCCGCCGGTTGTCGTGTCGATGAGCTGCGGCCTCCCCCAGGACGACAACAAACCTGCGGACGGCGGCGGGGCCGTCGGATGCTGCAGCGGTACGGCGCCGGCCGGCCCCGCGACCGCCGCGAGGACGACCATCGTCAAACCCGCGACGACAGACCTTCGACCACCCATCAGCGACCACCACCCTGTCCGGCATTTCCGAGAGACCAACCTAGGGCCAGCACAGCCGGGCTAGGGGGAGAATGGTCCGGCACTGATGCGAATGTCTGAGTCTGCGCTCGTGCGACGCGGCCGGTACTTCGCCAAAGACTCGCAATCCGGCGAGCCGTCGTGACATCCTGCAACCCGGGGGTCAACATGTGTGCACATCATCAGGAGGCGCCCAATGCGCAACAAACGAATCGCATTCGCGATGCTCGCCGTTCTCGCCGTACCACTTGCTGGGTGCGGCGGCGACAGCAACGACAACGCCAGTCCATCCACCAAGACCGGCGTCTGTGCCACCACGGACGCGTCCGGTGACGCACTGGCGGCCATCTGTGACAAGGGCACGCTGGTGGTGTCGACCGATCCTAAGTACCCACCGCAGTCGGCGCTCGACGAGAAGACCGGCAAGTACGTCGGCTTCGACATCGACGTCGCGACGGAGATCGCCAAGCGCCTCGGCGTCAAGGTCGACTGGCAGACCCCCGCATGGGAGACCATCACTTCGGGGCACTGGAACGGCCGTTGGGACCTGAGCGTCGGCTCGATGACGCCAACCAACGATCGCCAGCAGGTGCTGGACTTCTCGCAGCCGTACTACTACACACCCGCGGTCGTGGTGGTCAACAAGGCCAACACCAGCATCAACGACGTCTCGACCGATCTCGACGGCAAGAAGATCGGCGTCTGCAGCGGCTGCACCTATGAGCAGTTCCTCAACAAGACCCTGGCGATCAAGGGCTTCACGTTCGACTTCGTCGTCGACAACGCGCAGGCCGTCGGCTATGACACCGACACCACGGCGCTGAACGATCTGGCCCTCGGCGACGGAACTCGCCTTGACGCCGTGATCACCTCGCTCACCACCGCCCAAGGATTCATCGACGCCGGCAAGCCCGTCAAGATCGTGGGAGACCCGGTGTTCTACGAGCCGCTCGCCGCCGCCATCGACAAGAGCTCGACGCTGGACCCGACGTCCTTCGCAGCGGCCGTCGACAAGATCGTCGGTGAGATGCATGCCGATGGCACGCTGACCAAGCTCTCTGAGAAGTGGTACGGCGGGACGGACCTGTCGAAGACGCAGTGACGTCACTGCCGGCGATGTGATGACGAATGACGTTCGGGACGACCCGCTAGCCGGACCTGGGGGGCGCTGGGAGAGGTTGTCTCTGGCCAGCGCCCGGGTCCCCTTTCGGCTCAAGGTGTCGTTGGTCTGGCTCGCCATCTTCCTGGTGCTCGCGGGGTTCTTCGAGATAGCCGGATTCGACACCCAGTTCATGCGTGACGAGTTCAGGTTCGTCATCGGCGGGCTCAGATACACGCTGTTGATGGCGGTCGCCGGAATCGTGCTGGCGGTACTGCTGGCTGCCTTGGGCGCACTCGGCCGGATCTCGTCGAACCCGATCGCGTACGGGGTCTCGGGTTTCTACGTGTCGTTCTTCCGCGGGACGCCGCTCATCGTGCAGATGTTCCTGATCTACCAGGCGCTTCCCCAGATCGGGATCAACCTGGTCGCGAAGTACCCGGCGCTGCCCGACAGCCTGGCCACCTATCTCACCCTGAATGCGGTCGTCGCCGGCACACTTGGCGCTCGGACTCAACTACGGCGCCTACATGACGGAGATCTTCCGGGCCGGGATCCAGGCCGTGAGCGGCGGACAGGCCGAGGCTGCCGATGCTCTGGGGATGACGTACCGGCAGAAGATGCGCAAAGTTGTGCTCCCGCAGGCTTTCCGGGTGATCATCCCGCCCACCGGCAACGAGTTCATCGCCATGATGAAGGACACCGCGTTGGTGTCCTTCCTGGGCGCCATCCTCACCCAGGCAGAGATCTTCCGACGCGCCCAGTACGTCGGCGTGGCGCACTTCCATACGCTGGAGGCCTACATCATGGCGGCGGGCGTCTACTGGACGCTGACCGGCATCTTCACCTTCTTCCAGCGCCGGCTCGAGACCCGGATAGGCCGTGGCTACGTGCGCACCACCGGCAAGAAGCCGCCGGACCTGGGCGGCTCCACCCAGCCGCACGGCGGAGGAATGGGCCTATGAGCGACCGGGAGACCGTCGTCAACGTCAGCGGCCTGCACAAGTCCTTCGGCCACCTGGAGGTGGTCAAGGGCGTCGACATGGAGGTCCGCCGCGGCGAGGTCGTGGTGATCTTCGGCCGTTCCGGGTCCGGCAAGTCGACCCTCTTGCGGTGCGTGAACTTCCTCGAAGATCCGACGCGGGGCACCATCGAAGTCGCCGGCATGCGGTTGAGCGGCGGTTATCGCACCCGGCGCAAGCGCAACCAGATTCGCAACCTGCGCCTGCACGTCGGGATGGTGTTCCAGCAGTTCAACCTGTTCCCGAACATGACGGCTCTCCAGAACGTCATGTCCGCTCCGATGTCCGCCAAGCTGGGCAAGGAGGACGAGATCAGGAAGCAGGCGCTGACGCTGCTCGAGAGGGTCGGCCTCTCCGACAAGGCCGGCGAGCACCCCATCCGGCTCTCGGGAGGTCAACAGCAGCGGGTCGCCATCGCGCGGGCGCTGGCGATGAAGCCCGACGTCATGCTCTTCGACGAACCCACGTCGGCGCTCGACCCGGAGCTGACCGGCGAGGTGCTCTCGGTGATGAAGACGTTGGCCAGCGAGCACATGACCATGATGGTGGTCACCCACGAGATGGGCTTCGCCCGCGAGGTCGCCGACCGGATGTGCTTCTTCCACGAAGGCGTCGTTCTCGAGGAGGGCCCACCGTCCCAGATCGTCGCCTCGCCCCGGATGCCGGAGACGAAGAAGTTCCTCGACGCCGTACTGTGACCGCGCCCGCGGCCGTGAGGACCGCGGGCGCGTCGCGCAACGTCGTACGTTGGCGGAGGTGGCGGGATTTGAACCCGCGAGAGGTCTTTAACCTCAACCCGCTTAGCAGGCGGGCGCCATAAACCGGGCTAGGCGACACCTCCATATCGCCGGGCGAACGGCGACGCCACAGACTACCTGCCAGCGGCCCCGAGACTCCAACCGGCCGGTCAGCGGCCGCCCAGCCGTCGGTAGCCGAACGCGGCGTTGAGGCGGTCATGGACCTCACGCTCGGCGGAGGCTCCTTGATCGCCGAGCAGCGAGATCGGCACCAAGGTGACCTGCCCGCTGGTGAGCGTGACGGACATGACCGCCCCCCGCACACCGCCGCCCCCCTCGACGGACTCGACCTCCGACCAGCGGGCCTCGTGAACGCCGCCGCCGCGGATGTGATGCAGGCGGTACCCGTCACTGGAGACTTCCAGCAGCAGCGGCGGGACGACGATCAGCCGGACCACGCAGCCCACCGTGATCGCGGCCGCAAGGGTCAGCAGGACCAGCGACCAACCCGCGAAGCCGGACATCGCAGCCACTACCCAGACGACGGCGAGCCCGACGACCACAGCGCCGACGATCCGCAGGCCGGACGCACGCGACCAGCGGTAGCGGGTCACCCCTTGCGACGCCACGGACCTCACTCCTCGGATGCCGCCCCCTGAGACGACGTATCAGCATGTGAATGCCAAGGGGACAGCCTACCGGTCGGCCTGTGCACGACCAGCCGGTCTGCGGAGGAGGCGGGATTTGAACCCGCGGCTGACATTTCTGCCAGCGACCGCTTTCAAGGCGGTTCCGATAGGCCGCTCCGGCACCCCTCCTGGACGGGCCTGGCGGCTGACGTCCGGCCATGATTCTCCCACCGGCCCGCGCCGACTGCGCAACCGCTACCGGAGGCTCAGAGCAGGTGCCCCAGGCGACTCGGCTCGGGACGGTCCACGTCAGCCGCGCCCGTCACCGGGCTCCGCTGGCCGTCTGCCGGTCAACAGCCGGTCCAGGCTGATCAATCACCAGGCCCAGCACACAACCGATCAGCAGGTTGTAGGCCGTTGCCTCCGCGGCCTCGGCGAACGACACGGATGGCGAGACCAGAGACGTCGCGATCCCGGCGGCCGCCAGCGAGCCGAACGCCGACATCCACCAGCCCTGTCGGCGACGCTTGCGGACGGCGACCCCCCAGATCGTCGCGGGGAACCCGACCAACGCCTCGATCGTGCGCGGGGAGGCGCCCAGCCAGTCCCGGATCCGGCTGTGCACATCGCCGACCGAGCCGACCACCCCGGACGACCCCCAGTGACGGACGGCCTGGACGTAGCCGAACGCCATCACCAGGAGGACGACCGCGGCCACGATCAGGACCAGCCCGCGTCGACCGAGGCTGCGGAACCCCAGCCCGAGTCGCCGCGCCAGGGCCAACGCGGCGATCAGAGTCAGCGCCAGCACCATGATGCGGAAGCGATAGGCCCGGAGCGAGACGTCGTACCCGGTGACGACGACGGCGCCAGCGCCACCGATCACGGCCGTGATGACCGCCTCCCGGACGGTGCGCCAGCCGGCCATCGGACGGGTCATGACCATGCCGAGAAGCCCGTACGACGTCGCTGCGATCACGGCGCCCGCGGACAGCACCCACCCCCGCGGCTCGATCACGAGGGCGACCGCGCACACTCCGGCGAAGCCGGCCACCAGCGGCAGCGGTCCGCCGATCCGCCAGGCGAGCAAGGATCACCGCCAACCACGTGGCACCGGCCGCTCCGATCCGCGCCGCAGTCTCGCCCCAGAGGTGCGTTCCGTGGTCGGCAGCCAACGGCCCCGCGGCCAACAGCAGGCAGACCAGCCAGCCGACCGAGATCGCGCTCACGGCGAGCCAGATCGAGGTCGCCGACCTGCGGCGCGGCACCGGTGGGTGCTCGGCGATCCGCCGACCCCGGGGCCGACGTCGCAGCATCATCCGGCCGCCCGGGTTCGCCGGTTCGCCAGCGACGGGTTGCGCCGCCGAGCCTGGTCCACCAGCCGCCGTTCGATCTCGGCGCTGGTCACGCCCTCCTCGGGTCCGGCGCCGGCGATGACGACGCCCATGGGGTCGACCACCATGCTCGCGCCGATGTACTGCGCGCCACACTGGCCGGCCCCGAGGACGTATGAGGTGTTCTCGATCGCCCGAGCCCGCAGCAACGTCGCCCAGTGGTCCTCCTTGAGCGGGCCTCGGACCCAGGCTGCGGGTACGACGAAGGTGTCGGCGCCGGCATCGACGAGATCTCGGCCGAGCTCAGGGAAGCGGAGGTCGTAGCAAGTAAGCAGTCCCAGGGTGAGCCCACCGACAGGAACGACGACCGGCTCACCGTCGCCAGCGCTGAGCCGGTCCGACTCGCGGTAGCCGAAGGAGTCGTACAGATAGGTCTTCCGGTAGTGAGCCAGCAGCTCACCGCTCGGGCTCACGACGACCAGCGTGTTGTAGGGCCGGTCGGGGTCGTCCGACGGCTCGAACATGCCGGCCACCACGGTCGCGTGCACGTCACCCGCCAACCGGGCCAGCCCGCCTGACGTACGGACCGTCCAGCGGCTGCGCCACTGGCCCGAGCGGTAGGTCGGGCGGCCCGAAGTCGTGCATGGCTGCCTCGGGGAGTACCACGAGGCGCTCGTCCTCCGATCGCGAGCCGTCGACGGCGCCGCGCACCAGGACGGACGCCGTGCTCGAGGTTGCGTCCGACGTCCAGCGTCGCCGCGAACTGGATGAGCGAGACCAACATCTCGTCAGTCTGCCAGCGCGACCGGCTGCGAGGCTGCCACCATGGCCTGATGTGCGGCGAGTCCGAGTACGACGCGATCGTGCTCGCCGGCGGAACGGGTCGCCGCCTCGGAGGCGTGGACAAGGCGGCCCTCGACGTGGGGGGTCAACGACTCCTCGACCGCGTTCTTGCTGCGCTCGGCGATGCCCGACGGATTGTCGTCGTCGGGCCTCCGCGAGGCCTGCCGCCGGGGGTCCTCGGCGACGTCCGAGCAACCGCCGGGTGGCGGGCCGGTTGCGGGCGTGGCGGCCGGGCTCGCGCTGGTCGAGGCGCCGCTGGTCGCCGTACTCGCCTGCGACCTGCCGTTCGTCACGATGGCCACCGTGCAGACTCTGGTCGCCGCCCTCGCAGGTGGCCCCGGGGAGGCCGACGGGGCTCAGCTGGTCGACGAGTCCGGGCGCCGCCAGCCGCTGGCCGCCGTGTACCGCGCCGCGTGCCTGCGGGCGGCGATCTCGACGCTTGTCCACGTGTCGAACACCCCGATTCATGTCGATGCTCGAAGGGGTGACGATGCTGGATGTCGCAGGCAGTTCCCGAGCAGGCATGGGACTGCGACACCTGGGCCGACCTGGATCGCGCGAGACGGCGCGTGGACGAGCATCTCCGTGGAGGGATCATGACGCTTACCGAGTGGACCGAGCAGCTGTGTGACTGCGCTCGGCGTCGACGACCTCGAGTTCGAGGTGGACGCCGTCTTGGACCTGGCCCGCGACGCCGCGCACCAGATCGACCGACCCGCCGCTCCCGCTGACGACGTTCGTCGTCGGCTACGCCGCGGCCCTGCGCGGCGGCAAGCCGAGCGACCTCGAGGACTGCATCGACATCGCCACCGAGCTGATCGCCGAGACCGCTTGATGCGAGCGGTCATCTGCAAAACAGCGGGCGGTCCTGAGGTACTCGAGGTCGCGGAGATCGCGGACCCTGAGCCGCGCCGGGCGAAGTGGTCATCGCAGGTGGCGGCCACGGCCGTCAACCGGGCCGATGTCATGCAGCGCGAGGGTCACTACCCGCCGCCGCCCGGGGTCTCGGACGTCCTGGGGCTCGAGTGCGCCGGCGTCATCGCGTCCGTAGGTGACGGCGTCACCGAGTGGCGGCCAGGAGACCGGGTCTGCGCGCTGCTCTCCGGTGGCGGGTACGCCGAACAGGTGGCCGTACCCGCGGGGCAGGTACTGCCCACGCCGACCGGTCTCGACGATGTCCAGGCCGCGGCGCTCCCCGAGGTGGTCTGCACGGTCTGGTCGAACGTGTTCATGATCGCCGCCCTGCAGCCCGGTGAGGTCTTCCTCGTCCACGGCGGAGGCAGTGGCATCGGCACGATGGCGATCCAGCTCGCCAAGCAGGTCGGTGCCACGCGTGGCGTGCACCGTCGGGTCGCCCGAGAAGGCGGCGTTCTGCCGAGACCTCGGGGCCGACCTCGCGGTCAACTACCGCGAGCAGGACTTCGTCGAGGAGGTACGGCGCTTGGCGGGTGATCGCGGCGGAGCCGACGTGATCCTCGACAACATGGGCGCCTCGTACCTCGGCCGCAACGTCGACCTGCTGGCCAAGGAGGGCCGGCTGGTCGTGATCGGCCTCCAGGGCGGCGCCAAGGCAGAGCTCGACCTGAATGCGCTGCTGCGCAAGCGCGGCGCGATCATCGCGACCACCCTGCGAGCGCGCCCGACCGAGGGAAGGCGGCCATCGTGGCCAGCGTCCGGGAGAACGTCTGGCCGCTGGTCGAGGACGGCACGATCCGGCCGATCGTCCACGCGACGTTCGACCTCGACGACGTGGTCTCGGCCCACGAGATGGTCGGGGCGGGGACCCAGATCGGCAAGGTCGTCATCACCACATCGCGCTGAGTCCGTTGGCGGCCCGACGCGTAGGCTGAGGCAATGACCTCCGAGAACCCAGCCGACGCGCCCGAGCCGGAGGACTCCCGGCCGAGCGAACCACAGGTGATGATCGTCGGGCCGGACGGTTTCGCCGAGGCCGGCGGGTCCTCGGACGGTGAGGCGGACGCGAGCCGCTCGGTGGCAGACCTGGTCGAGCAGCCGGCGAAGGTGATGCGCATCGGCAGCATGATCCGTCAGCTGCTGGAGGAGGTGAAGTCCGCGCCGCTCGACGAGGCAAGCCGGGTGAGGCTCCGCGAGATCCACCAGGCATCCATCAAGGAGCTCGAGCAGGGTCTGGCCCCGGAGCTCGTGGAGGAGCTGGAGCGGCTCAGCCTGCCGTTCAACGACTCGACACCCAGCGAGTCCGAGCTGCGGATCGCGCAGGCCCAGCTCGTCGGGTGGCTGGAGGGGCTGTTCCACGGCATCCAGACGGTGATCTATGCACAGCAGATGGCCGCGCGGGCCCAGCTCGAGCAGATGCGGCGGGCGCTGCCTCCCGGTTCGATGCCGCAGGCCGGCGGCCACTTCGGCGGCATGCCACAGCCCGACGAGGAGGGGCCGGACCCGCAGAGCGGTATGTACCTCTAGCCGCCGGTTTGCCTCCCCGAAGCTGGCCGATCCGGCCCCGTAGCGCCTTCTCAGCCAATCCACGGCCTCTCACGCGCCGAACCCTCAGTGTGTGGATCACCAGGTCATTCGTAGGCACCCCACGGACGCTCCGCGATCCGGGGCTCCTCGTGACCACGATGACCGTCTCGACCGGCGTCTCCCTGCCCTCTAGGCTGGCGTTCCCCCGTTCTCGTGGCAAAGTGTCGCCTGTGCAACCCACCTCCGCGGCGGACGAGCTGGCCGCCGTCATGTCGCGCGTGGCCGAGGGAGACCACGCGGCGTTCGCCACGTTCTACGACGCAACGTCGCGCACCGTCTTCGGCATCGTCCTCCGGGTGTTGCGCGATCGGGCCCAGGCCGAGGAGGTCGCCCAGGAGGTCTTTCTCGAGGCCTGGCGGACCTCGACCCGGTACGACCCCAAGCAAGGCACCCCGTCGGCGTGGATCAACACCATCGCGCACCGCAGAGCCGTGGACCGCGTCCGGTCCGTGGAGCGGTCCACCCAGCGTGACCTGCGCCATGCGGAGAGCGAGAACACCTCCGCCGTACCGGATGTCTCGGAGATCGTCGTAGCTCGTGATGAAGGCGGCCGGGTACGTCGTGCCTTGGCCACGCTTCCAGAAGCGCAGCGAACGGCGCTGTCGATGGCCTACTTCGACGGCCGCACCCAACGCGAGGTCGCCGAGCTGCTCGGCGTACCGCTCGGCACCGTGAAGACGCGGATGCGCGATGCCATGAAGAAGCTGCGTGTCCATCTCGAGGAGGGGGGAGCCCGATGAACGACATCCACGAGCTGGCTGCCCTGTACGCCCTCGACGCGCTCACGCCTGACGAGACCCAGGAGTTCGAAACCCATCTGGCTGACTGTGTCGCCTGCCAGGAAGAGGTGGCAGAGATGCACGGTGTCACCGATCAGCTGTCCCGGTCCTTGGCCACGGACCCACCACCGACTCTGCGTTCCTCCGTGCTCGCCGGCATCACCGGGACCGCCCAGGATCCGGCGATCGCCAAGGAGCCAGCTCCGCCCGCGGACAACGTCGTCCCGCTGCGCAGACGCGGGACGAGCCGGCTCCCGTACCTGGTCGCGGCGGCCTCCGTGCTGCTCGCGCTGGCCTTCGGCGGATGGGCACTCCAAAGTCGAGACGATGCTCAGACTGCGAGCAACCGCGAGGCCCAGATCGTGCAGCTGCTCGGCGCCGCCGACGTTCAGACCGTCACAGCGCCCGCCGAGGGCGGCGGCTCGGGGACCGTGGTCCTGTCCGACACGCGCAACCGGGCGTTCTTCGTCGCCGACGGGCTGCCGACGCTTCCCGAGGACAAGGTCTACCAGCTGTGGACCATCACCGGGGCACCGGTGCCGGCCGGCACGTTCACCGCAGGCAGCTCCGCCTCCCTCGTCACTCTTCCGGAGGCTGCTCTGTCGGCCGACCAGATCGCCATGACGGTAGAGCCGAAGGGTGGCTCCGACCAGCCGACCACTTCGCCGATCCTGGCCCTTCCGCTCGCCTGATCCGCCGTCACGGCCGCTGCTCCACGACCGACTCGAAAGCCTCGAACACCTGGTCCATCGTCGGGATGGCGACCTGCTCCTCCTGGTCGGGTCCCCCTTCCGCGGCGTCTTTCCGGGCCCGGCGTAGATGTCTCTTGACGGTCGAGAGCGAGCAGCCGAGACGCTCCGCGATCGTCTCGAGCGAGTCGTCAGGGTGCGCCGCTCGCATCCTCAGCACGTCGTCGTGCTCCACGGGCTGGCGGTCGCCCCGAGTGCCGGCGTACGCGTCCAGGTCTTCGGTGCGCACCGTGATCCCGACGCGTTTGCGGATCGCCCGCCGCTCGAGCGGCGTGGTGCATCCGACGTACCCGGAGACGTCGGTGTGCACCACCGCCTTGTAGAGGCAGTCCGCGAGCAACGGGCACGCTGAGCAGGACGTTCGGGCCCGCGCCACCAGTGACTGGTACTCGTTCCAGGTCCCCGGCTCGGCCGACGACTTCGCCGGCGGCTCCTCGAGCAGGGGATGCAGATAGAGGTCGACGTCGACGGCGCACGGAGACGCGACGAACCCGTCGTCGCTGACCACCCTCTCGACGGGCGCACTCATGGGCTGACCCTAACCAGGTACGGCGTTGCCCACCGGGAACCACCGACCGAGCTCCTCGGCGGCGCCGTCCTCGTCCAGCGACCCGGTCACGCCGTCCGCCGCCGACTTGACCTCAGGCGGCGCCTGGCCCATGGCCACGCCGCGACCGGCCCAGGCCAGCATCTCCACGTCGTTTCGACCGTCGCCGATCGCGAGCACGTCGGCCTGGGCGACTCCGAGCCGCTCGGCGACCGTCTGGAGACCGGAGGCCTTCGACACCCCATCAGGTGCCAGGTCGAGCCAGGCCGTGTAGCCGACGAAGTAGTTGGTGCCACGTAGCCCGAGTGACTCCGCGAGCCGGATGAAGTCCGCAGCCGACGACTGTGGGTCCCGGATGATCACCCGGGTCACCGGCTCCTTGACCAGGCTGTCCACGGACTCGACCCACATTCGTCCGGTGATCTCGCCCTCCGGAAAGTGCCTGTTCACCCGGTAGCCGTCACCGACCACCTCGACGGCGACCAACGCATCCGGCACCACCGCGAGCACCGCCTCCACGGCCGGTCGGGCGTCGAACGTCACGCTGGAGAGGATCTCGACCGGCGGGTAGGAGAAGATCACCGCGCCGTTGCTGGCTACGGCGTACCCGTCGCCGAGACCGAGCGTCTCGATCACCGGGTACACCCCGAACACGGAGCGGCCGGTGGCGAGCACCACCGGAACTCCCGCATCGACGACGGCCCGTACGGCCTCCCGCACCCGCGCAGACGTGACCTCGGGGTAGCCGACGAGGGTGCCGTCGATGTCGAGCGCGACGAGTCCGGGCGGCTGCGTCACCTGGCCCGGCTCATCGGACGCGACTCACCGGGTCGAGCGTCTCCCGGTCCTGCAGGTACGGCCGCAGCGCCGTGGGCACGGTCACCGAGCCGTCAGCCTGCTGGTGGGTCTCGAGGATCGCCACGATGGTCCGGGCGGTCGCCATCAGCGTCCCGTTCAGGGTGGCGACCGGAGCCACCTGGTCCCCGAAGCGGCCCCGGATCGCCAGGCGTCGGGCCTGGAAGTCGCCACAGTTGGAGGTCGACGTGAGCTCGCGGTACTTGCCCTGGGTCGGGATCCAGGCCTCGCAGTCGAACTTGCGCTGGGCGGACAGCCCGAGATCGCCGGCTGCCGTGTCGATCACCCGGTAGGCGAGCTCCAGCTTGTCGAGGAACTCCTTCTCCCACGCCAGCAGGCGCTGGTGCTCGGCGTTGGACTCCTCGAGGGTGGTGTAGGTGAACATCTCGACCTTGTCGAACCAGTGCACCCGGAAGATGCCCCTGGTGTCCTTGCCGTAGGACCCTGCCTCCTTGCGATAGCACGGGCTGAATGCGGCGTACCGCCGTGGTAACGACTCGCCGTCCAGGATCTCGTCGCTGTGGTACGCCGCCAGCGGGACCTCCGAGGTCCCGACGAGATAGAGCTCCTCGTCTCCGAGGTGATAGACGTCGTCAGCCGCCTGCCCGAGGAATCCGGTGCCCTCCATGGCGCGGGGCTTGACCAGCGCCGGCGGGATCATGGTGGTGAAGCCGGCGGCCCGCGCCTGGTCCATCGCCATGGTGACCAGGGCGAGCTCGAGGTCGGCGCCGACGCCGGTCAGGTAGTAGAACCGGGCTCCGGAGACCTTGGCGCCGCGCTCGATGTCGATCGCCCCCAGCCGCTGGCCGAGCTCGACGTGGTCGAGCGGCTCGAAGCCTTCGGCCTCGAAGTCGCGGGGCGTCCCGACGTGCTCGAGCACGACGTAGTCGTCCTCGCCTCCGGCGGGTGCCTCGGGCGCGGCCAGGTTCGGCATCAGGCTCATCGCCGTGGTGAACGTCGCCTCGGCCTCCTGCTGCGCCGCCTCGGCCACCTTGACCTGGCTGGCGACCGCTCGGGTCCGGTCCGAGCAGGGCAGCGCGCTCGTCACCGGCGGCCTGGGCCACCTGCCGGCCGAGGACCTTCTGCTCGGCTCGAAGGTCCTCGAACGCCTTGATCGAGGCGCGCCGCGCCTCGTCGGCCACCAGGATCTCGTCGACGAGCTCGGGCGAGGCGCCGTCGGCGCCGTTGCGCCTCGCGGGCCAGCTCGGGGTCGTCTCGAAGAAGTCGAAGGTCGATCACCCGACGAGGATATCCGCCACGCCCGGGTGGTCTCGCAGCGGTTTTACGCCTCGCACCGTGTCAACGACTAGATTCGAGTCGAGACATTGCCCGCCAGCCCCACAGCAGAGACCGTTCGTGAGACTCGAGAGGGTTCGTGACTGAGACATCGGCCGAGCGCCGGGCGGCCCTGGTCGCCGCCCTGATTGCCGCTCCGCTGGTCCTGCTGACGGTGCTCGTCGCGATCCGCTGGCAGCCGTTGATGAGCTTCGACTCGTCGATGAGCAAGACGCTGTATGACTCGGTCGAGGGCACCGCCTGGCGGCAGTTCTTCGTGGTGGTCTCCGCTCTCGGCCAGCCGCGGGTCGCCGAGGCCACCCTCGGGGTCGTGGCGATCGTGTTCGCCGTACGCCGTCAGTGGGTGACCGCCTGGTGGATCGCGCTCAGCCTGGTCATCACGGCCGTGACGTGGACCGGGTTGAAGGCATGGGTGGCGCGACCTCGGCCGGACTATGCCGAGCACGTCAACGGCTGGTCGTACCCCTCGGGTCATGCGGGCGAGATCGCCTGTGCGGCCGCGTTGGTGATGGTGCTCGTGCTCCGGCGGTTCCGGGCCGGCAGGTTGCGGGCGGGACTCGCCACCGCGTGCGTGGTCGTGGCCGCTCTCGTTGGCGTCTCCCGGGTGTTCGTCGGGGCCCACTACCCGAGCGATGTGGTCGCGCGGCTGGCTGGTGGGCGTCCTCGTCGTCTACGTGCTCGGAGCGCTCTTCGGGATCGTGAACCCGCGTCCGTCGGCGGCGGAGGAACGGCCGCTGTCGTCGATGCCGGAGCACCTGCGAACGCTCGCCGTCATCGTCAACCCGATCAAGATCGACTCGGACGCCTTCCGGACCAAGGTCACCCAAGCGGCCCGGGTGGCCGGGTGGGACGACCCGATCTGGTTCGAGACGACGGTTGATGACGCGGGTGCCTCGATGGCTCGCGCAGCGGTTGCCGCCGGTGCCGACGTCGTGGTTGCCGCTGGGGGAGATGGGACGGTCCGAGTCGTGTGCGCCGAGATGGCGAGCACGGGAGTCCCGGTCGGGGTGGTGCCGGCCGGCACCGGGAACCTGCTGGCCCGCAACCTCGGCATCCCGCTCGGCCGCGACCAGGCGATCGAGGTCATCCTCCGCGGCCAGGACCGGGCCATCGACCTGGTCCAGATCAAGGGTGACGGGCTGGCGACGACGCGCTTCGCGGTGATGGCCGGGATGGGGCTGGATGCCGCGATCATGGAAGGCGCGCCGGACGCGATGAAGCGCCGGATGGGCTGGTGGGCGTACGTCGTCGCAGGGATGCGCCAGCTGCGATACCCCGCCGTGCGCGTCTCGATCAGCGTCGACGGAGCCGAGCCCGTGCAACGACGGGCCCGCACCGTTCTGGTCGGCAACGTCGGCAGCCTGACCGCGGGAATCCCGCTGCTGCCGGACGCCCGGATCGACGACGGCGTGCTCGACGTGGTGGTCATCGCGCCGTTGCGCCTCCTCGGTTGGGTCTCGTTGCTCTGGCGGGTCCTCACCCGGCACCCACGGACCGACGAACGGCTGGACCGGTTCACCGGCCGTTCGGTCGTCGTCACGGCCGCGACGTCCACCCCACGTCAGCTCGATGGGGACACGGTCGGCCCAGGCACCGAGATCCATGCCGAGGTCGAGCCGGGCGTGCTGCTCGTCCGAGTCCCCCGCTGACGATTAGGCTTCGTGGGTGCCCCTGGGAGCGACCGAGCTGAGCTGGCTGAGCCTCGCCGCGCTCGCTGTGGCGATTGCCGCGCTGCTGCTGGCCCTGGTCGCCTTGGGCCGCTCAGGAGGGACCCGCGGTCGCGGCGGCCGTACGCCACCGCACCGACGCCGGCGCGCGATTCGCGAGCCCCTGTCGCCGGACCGGGTCACCGCGGAGATCCAGGCCCTCCAGCAGGACTCGGCGTCCGCCCTACGGCACGTCGCCGTCGTCCGGTACGACGCGTTCGGCGACATGGGTGGCCACCTGTCCTGGTCCCTGGCCCTGCTGGACGACGGTGGCGACGGCGTGGTGCTCACCTCGATCCACGGTCGGAGCGACTCACGCACCTATGCCAAGAACGTCACCGGCTGGTCGGCGTCACAGCAGCTGTCCCCCGAGGAGTCCGAGGCGATCGGGTTCGCCCGCTCCCCAGACCGCTGACGGCCGAAGCGCTGACTCTCGGCTGACGCAGACCCGGATTCGTCCGACCCGCCAGAGCCCGCGATTCGTCCGACCCGGCCAGCCCGAAAACCCCCGCACACAGACGGACGAACCCGCCAGACCCCGATTCGTCCGACCCGGCCAGCCCGAAAACCCCCGCACACAGACGGACGAACCCGCCAGACCCCGATTCGTCCGACCCGGCCAGCCCGAAAACCCCCGCGCTCGGTCGGACGAATCCGCTTCGCAGGCTGAGCCCTGGCCGAATATGGGTTGGTGACTGCCCGCCGTACCGGGTTACGGTCGCGCATGGCGACCTACATCAAGTCCGTGACGTTCGACTGCGAGGACGCGATGCGACTCGCCGCCTTCTGGGCCGAGGCCCTGGGGTCTGACCTCGACGAGGACTCGACCTCGGAGAAGGCCTTCGTCGAGGCGGCGGGCTGGGGTGGTCCGAACATCTGGTTCGCCGCCGTACCGGAGGGCAAGACCGCCAAGAACCGGATGCACTTCGACCTACGGGCACCCGGCGGTGCCATCGACGACGAGGTACGGCGGTTGACCGCCCTGGGTGCCACGCTGCTGCGCGATGGTGAGGACCTGGTGGTCATGGCCGATCCCGAAGGCAACGAGTTCTGCGTGGAGTGACCCTCCCGGCATCGCGGCATCGCGGCATCCCGGAATCGCGGCATCGCGGCATCGCGGCATCGCGGCATCGCGGAATCGCGGAATCGCCCCCAGAAGCCGCGTTGTGATGAACGTCGCTGCTGGACGGTGGCCAGGTCTACAGTGACATATGGCGGAGCGAAGGTACGGGGAGTGGGACCAGGAGCCCTTCGGCTTCAACTACAAAGGTGGGCGTAGCTGGAACCACGCCCCCAACAACTACCTCGCCATCATGGTCGGGATGATCGGCTTGTTCATGACCATCGGCGCAGTGGGATACTTCAGCCTCCCGCGGTTACTCGGAGCGCTTTGCGTCCTGGCCAGCCCGTTGCTCGTCGTCCGCTCTGACGTCACGGCCAGGAAGCACCACGACGGCACCCGCTACACCCCGATGCGGACCGAGCTGCTGTGGCTGCTCGCAGCCGCAGTCCTGGCCGTCGGCGGCGCGACGATTTTCTTCGTCAACTCATAAACCCCCACTTGCTGCTGTGCCGATCTCGGCTCGGGAGGTGCAGCCATCTGCTGTACTCGTCCCATGCTCCGCTGCCCCCGCTCCTCCGACCTTGACAACAGCCGACGCGGGCACGAGTTCTGCGTTGACTAGCCTCGCCGGCCTGCGCCTGGTGGCTCTGCGAGTGGACACCCTGCGCGCCCTTGCCGCCAGCCGGCCGGACTGGACGGCTGGCCAGCCCGAGCTCGGCTCAGTGGTGTGGCCGGACGAGGACAGGCGGATGCTGCGCTATCGGATGGAGGCGCTCGACGCCGACCCGGCCTCGGCGCTTTTCCTGGTGCACGCTGTCGTCGACGGGGAGGGACTGCTGGTCGCCCGGATCGGCTGCCACGGGGCGCCGGACGACGACGGCGAGGTCGAGATCGGCTATGCGGTGGCGACCGACGCCCGCGGTCGCGGCATCGGTGGCTGGACGGTCGACGCGTTCTTGAGCTGGTTGGCCGATCAGGATGTGCGCTCGGTCATCGCCTCGGTGCGGCCCGACAACGAGCCGTCCCTGGCCATTCTTCGTCGGCGAGGTTTCGTGGAGTACGGCTCGCAGATCGACGACGAGGACGGGCTCGAGCTGCTTTTCCGGCTGGCGTTGAGGCCCCTGACCGGCGCCTAACCCCTAACGTCCGTGGATCCAGCCGCCATCGCGTGCAACCACCCGGACGTAATGAGCCAGCGAACCACAACGTCCGTGGATCTGACCGCCATCGCGTGCAACCACCCGGACGCAATGAGCCAGCGAACCACAACGTCCGTGGATCTGACCGCCATCGCGTGCAACCACCCGGACGTAATGAGCCAGCGAACCACAACGTCCGTGGATCTGACCGCCATCGCGTGCAACCACCCGGACGTTGTTGCCTGGTCCGGGCTGGCTACCCTCCGGTGCGGACGCGCTCGAGCCAGCTTGCGGCGTCGGCGAAGTCCGCTGCCGTCGTCCCGACCCGGTCCGTGGAGCTGCGGCTGTCGGCCCGGGGGTACGACCCGAGGAAGCGCACGTCGGCACAGGTCCGGCGCAGCCCCATCAGCGCCTCACCAACCCGGGCCTCCGCGACGTGTCCCTCGGCGTCGATGGAGAAGCAGTAGCGTCCTAGCGCCGAGCCGGTCGGTCGCGACTCGATGCGGGTCAGGTCGACCCCCCGCGCCGCGAACTGCTCGAGCAGCTCCAGGAGTGCTCCCGGGTGGTTCTCCCGGATGAACACGACCAGCGACGTCTTGTCGGCGCCGGTCGGCGGCGCCGGCGCCCCTGGGCGCGCCACCAGCACGAACCGGGTGACCGCCCCCTCCCGGTCCGCGATCTTCGTGGCCAGCGTGGCCAGCCGGTAGGTCGCACCCGCCACCGGCGCGGCGATCGCGGCGTCGTACGGCGAGTTCGTTCCGGCGACCAAGGCGGCCGCATGCGCCGTACTCGACTCCTGGACCACGTCAGCGTTCGGGAGGTGCGTCGCGAGCCAGCGACGGCACTGCGCGGCCGCATGCGGGTGGGTGGCAACCCTGGTGATGTCGCCGACCTGCGTACCTGAGCGGGCCAGCAGCGAGAACTGCACCTCCACGAGCAGCTCCCGGGTGATCATCAGCGGCTCCCCCGTGGACAGCTCGTCGAGGGTGGCCGCGACGCCGCCCTCGACGGAGTTCTCGAGGGGTACGACGGCCGCGTCCGCATCACCGGTCCGGACCGCCTCGAGTGCCAGCCCGACGGACGGGTACGGCAGCAGGTCGGCGGAGCGGGCGGCCGGAAGGGACCTCAGCGCCTGCTCCGAGAACGTCCCGGCCGGACCGAGGTAGGCGTAGCGGGCGGGCGGGACTCCGGGCATTGCCGAAGCCTAGTGTCGCGCCGACTAGATTCGCCTCATGAGCGACGCTGCTGAGACGGACGAGGGACAGCCGCCAGCCCTGGATCTCGGCTATGCCCGCCTCGACGTCGAACGAGCGTCGCGCACCGGCGACCCCGAGGTCGTGTACGGCGCCGGGAAGACGCCGGCCCAGGTCGTCCAGCTGCTCGCTCGGCTGCACGACGCCCACCCCGAACGGGCGGTTCTGGCGACCCGGCTCAGCGACGCGGCCATGGACCAGGTCGCCAGCACGCTCACCGACGCAGTGGTGGACGACGTGGCGCGAGCCTGCACCCTCGGGCCGCTGCCGGTTCCGCAGGGCCGTGTCGTGGTGGTGTCCGCCGGCACCTCGGACGCGTCGGTCGCTCGCGAGGCGGCCCTGACCATCCAGGTCTACGGCGCCGAGGTGGCGACCGTCAACGATGTGGGAGTTGCCGGGCTGCACCGGGTGCTCGGGGTACGTGACCGGCTCGCGGACGCCGACTGCCTGGTGGTGGTCGCGGGGATGGAAGGTGCGTTGCCCTCGGTCGTCGGCGGACTGACCGGCGTGCCCCTCGTCGCAGTTCCGACGAGCGTCGGGTACGGCGCATCCTTCGGCGGACTCGCGGCGCTGCTCGGCATGCTCAACTCCTGCGCCCCCGGCGTGACGGTGGTCAACATCGACAACGGCTTCGGCGCCGGCGTCTTCGCGGCGCGGGTCGCCCGGAACGCCCGCCCCCGGTCCGAGGCGGAGCGACGTACATGATCGGTTGGCTGGACGCCGGCTCGGGGGCCAGCGGCGACATGCTGCTGGGCGCGTTGGTGGACGCCGGGGCAGACTTCTCGGCGATCATGTCAGCGGTCGAGGCGGTCGCTCCGGAGCAGGTGGCGCTGTCCTCGCAGGACGTGTGGCGCCGGGGCCTGCGGGCCTGCCGGATGGTCGTGGAGATCGAGGACTCGGTCACGCATCGTGGGTTGAGCCAGGTGCTCGGTCTCATCGAGGAGGCCGAGATCGACGAGCCGGTCCGGCAGCACGCCGTACAGGTGTTCACGGCCTTGGCCGAGGCCGAGGCCTCGGTGCACGGCACGACGGTCGACGAGGTGCACTTCCACGAGGTCGGCGCCTTGGACGCGATCGCGGACATCGTGGGCGTCTGTGCCGGGTTCGACGCTCTCGGCCTTGACGAGCTGCACTGCTCGCCGGTGGCGGTCGGCTCGGGCACCATCGCGACCGACCACGGACGCCTCAGCGTGCCCCCACCGGCCGTGGTCGCGTTGCTGCGCGGGATTCCGACGTACGCGGGTCCGGCGGAGACCGAGCTGTGCACACCGACCGGCGCCGCGTTGCTTTCGCACTGGGTGACCGAGTGGGGTGCGCAGCCGCCGATGGCGGTCTCGGCTGTGGGCACCGGCGCGGGCGGACGTGACTTCGCGACGCACGCCAACGTGCTGCGGCTGCTGGTCGGCGAACCGAGCTCCTTCGCGGCGACGAACCCGGCGTCCACGGCGGACCAACGGCGCGCCGTGGTCCTGGAGACGAACGTCGACGACCTCGACCCTCGGCTGTGGCCGCGGATCCTCACCCTGCTCCTCGAGCGCGGCGCATCCGACGCCTGGCTCACCCCGATCCTGATGAAGAAGGGCCGGGCCGCCCACACCCTCTCGGTGCTCGTCCGGTCCGACCGGCTGGACGTGGTCCGAGCCACGATCTACGAAGAGACGACGGCGATCGGGATGCGCGAGTACCCGGTCGACAAGCACGAGCTCGAACGTGGGTTCCGCGTCGTCCACGTGGGCGGTCAGGACATCCGGGTGAAGCTCGCGACGTTTGCGGGTGCGGTCGTCAACGTGCAGCCGGAGTACGACGACGTGGCGGCGGCGGCAAAGGCGCTGGGCCGCCCCGCCAAAGTGCGTCCTCGCCGAAGCCACCGCTCGGGCCCACGACCTCCCCTAGCGTCACCTCCTCCTCCCCCCGGGCGGATTCGTCCGACCCAGCGCACACCCAGCCCGATCGGACGAATGCCACCCCCGGATTCGTCCGACCCACGGCACCACGCCCAACCCGATCGGACGAATGCGCTGCCCCCGGATTCGTCCGACCCAGCGCGGAGGTCCACGCCCAGACCCGATCGGACGAATGCGCCCCCCGGATTCGTCCGACCCAGCGCGGGGGTTCCACGCCCAACCCGATCGGACGAATGCGCGCGAGCGGACGAATCGAGGGCCGGGTCGGACTAGCCGAGTGAGCTGCGCTCGAGTACGGCGCACGGGTCGGCGGCCAGACCGAGGCCGGCGGGGGATACGCCGGCACGGTGCAGGTGGTCGCCGAGAGCGGCGATCATCGCTCCGTTGTCCGTACACAGCGCGGGCGTCGGGACCCGCAGCTGGACCCCTGCGGCCGCGCACCGTTCCTCGGCCAGGGCGCGGAGCCGGGAGTTGGCCGCGACCCCGCCGACCACGAGCAGAGTCTCGGTGCCGGTGTGACGACATGCGTCGACCGCCTTCGCGGTGAGCACGTCGACGACCGCCTCCTGGAAGGACGCGGCGACGTCGGCCGGCGTCGCGTCGGGTGACGACCCGACCAGCGCGTCGCCGCCGTCGCGACGGGCCACCCGGCCTTCGCGCGCCTCGACGTAGCGGGCCGCCGCCGTCTTGAGCCCGGAGAACGAGAACGCGAACCGGTGCCGGTCCCGGCGCCCCAGCAGCGGCCTCGGGAACGCGCACCGCCGTCGGGTCCCCTCCCAGAGCCGCCGCGGAGACCGCCGGACCACCCGGGTAGCCCAGCCCCAGCAGCCGGGCCACCTTGTCGAAGCACTCCCCCGCCGCGTCGTCGAGAGTGTCCCCGAGATGCACGATCGGGTCGGTGGCGAGGTCCTCCACGAGAAGCAGCGAGCTGTGACCTCCGGACACGATGAGGGCCACGCATCGCGGCGGCAACGGCCCGTGCTCCAAGGTGTCCGCCGCGACGTGCCCGGCGGCATGGTGGACGCCGTACAACGGCACCCCGAGGGCGAGGGCAAGCCCCTTGGCGGCCGCCGACCCCGACCTGCAGCGCGGTGGCCAGCCCGGGGCCGGACGTGACCGTGACCGCCTCGACCTCCGCTGCGGTCAGACCCGCGTCGGCGAAGGCGGCGCTCGAAGCACCGGCACCATCGCCTCGAGGTGCGCCCGCGCCGCGATCTCCGGCACGACGCCGCCGAACCGCGCATGCTCGTCCATGCTCGATGCGAGGGCCTGGCCGAGCAGCACGCCGTCCGCGACCAGGCCGACCCCGGTCTCGTCGCAGGACGTCTCGATGCCCAGCACCACGCCCACAGGTGCCGCACCTCCATCCACAGGTCACCCGCCGACGGCGGGCGACGCCACGCTACCGCCCGTAGACTCTGCCGGGACCATCGTCGTCCACCTGCGTTGGGTTTTGCATTGGACTGGTATATCGCCCTGCTCAGCTTCGCGCTGATCTTCCCGGTGGAGCTTCCCGACAAGACGTTCGTCGCGACGCTCGTCCTCTCGACGCGCTACCCGCCGCTGGCCGTGTGGATCGGCGTGGGACTGGCGTTCGGCGTACAGTACCTTGGTGGCCGTCACGGCAGGCGCGGCAGTGTCGTACCTGCCCGAGTGGGTGATCCATGCGCTGAGTACGGCGATGTTCCTCATCGGCGCGATCCTGCTGCTGATCGCGGCGCCGAAGGCCGACGAGGCCGAACACGAGCAGGAGGAGGAGTTCTCCGCCAAGGCGACGGTGAGCAAAAAGGGACTCCATGCGGTGGGGGCGTCGTTCCTGCTGCTCTTCGCGGCCGAGTGGGGAGACCTGTCCCAGATCCTGACCCTCAACCTGGTCGCCAAGTACGGTTACCCGCTCTCGGTGTTCGTCGGCGCCTGGCTCGCGCTGCTGTGCGTCTCTGGACTCGCTGTGATCGGCGGTCGGGTGCTGCTGCGCTACATGAAGCTGTCCGTGCTCCACTACATCGCGGCCGGCGTGTGTCTCATCTTCGCCGGCGCCGGGGCCTTCCAGCTCATCGCCAGTTAGCATGGCGGCGGACCAGGTACGACGAAGGAGCCCCGTGTCTGCGAGGAAGCATCCAGAGCCGAGGATTCGGCAGTACCGCCATACCGATGACGCCCAGATCTGGGCCCTGGCCGCCTTACCCGCGGCGCCAGCCCCGGACGACGATCTCCCGCCGGTCCCGTTGCCCGGCGTCGACCAGCCGCCACCGGACCTTCCCGACCTGGCCGACATCACCGAGCGTTTCGTCCGCGCCGGGGGCGACTTCCTCGTCGCCGAGGTCAGCGGGGACATCGTGGGCACCGCTGGGATGCTGCTGGCCGACAAGGACTCTGCCGACGTCGTCATGGTCCGTGTCCATCCCGCGATGCGCCGTCGTGGCATCGCTACGGCGCTCCTGGAAGCCCTGGAGTGGCGTGCCCAGGGCCTCGGAGTGCACTGGCTGAGCCTCGACGTCGGCGACGACCACGAGGCGGTCGCGTTCTACCTGGCCTCGGGCTACCGCCGACCGGACACGGAGGACGATGCCGAGCAGGAGAGGGATCTCAGCCGGTTGTCCAAGGCGTTGCGGATGATTCCCTGACCCTGGATCAAACCTCCGGGCCGGTCCTGAGCACTAGGCTCGCGCCATGGACGCGAACCTAGGTGCCGACAGTGAGGTCGGCCGACTGCGCACAGTGATGCTGCACCGACCAGGCCCCGAGCTGAAGCGGCTCACGCCGCGCAACAACGACAGCCTGCTCTTCGACGGTATCCCCTGGGTCGGTCGGGCTCAGGACGAGCACGACGCGTTCGCGGCGGCGCTTCGCGGACCGTGGCGTGGAGGTGCTGTACCTCGTCGAGCTGCTCACCGAGACGCTGGCCGACCCGGCGGCGCGTGAGCAGGCGGTCAGCCAGGTCAGCGCAAGCCTGCGGCTCGGCGACACGCTGCGCCGGTATCTGCGCGGCTGGCTCGACACCTTGCGCGCGGACGATCTCGCGGCTGCTATCACGGCAGGCGTTCGCAACGACGAGGTGCGCGGCGGGTTCGGACTGGTGACCAGCCTGCTGCCTTCGGACGACTTCGTGATCGACCCGCTGCCCAACCTGCTGTTCACCCGCGACTCCTCGGTCTGGCTTCCCGGCTGTGTCGCCGTCACCAGCCTGGCCATGCCTGCGCGGGCGCGGGAGACGCAGCTCACCGAGCTGATCTACTCCTTCCACCCGCGTTTCGAAGGCGTCCAGCGGGTCCATGGCTGGCGCAGCGAGCACCTCGAGGGGGGCGATGTGCTGCTGCTGGCTGCCGGCGTGATCGCGGTCGGCGTCGGGGAGCGTACGACGCCAGCCGGCGCTGAGCGGCTGGCCCGGCGCGCCTTCGCCCAGGGGTTGGCCCACACCGTGCTCGCCGTACCGATCGCCCAGGAGCGAGCGACCATGCACCTCGACACGGTGTGCACGATGGTCGACGTCGACGCGATCGTCATGTACCCGAACGTCGCGGACACGCTGAGCGCCTACGCGGTGACCTGTCCCGAGCCGACCGGCGACGAGAACCAGATCGAGCTGCTCGTCGCGCCGGCTGAGCCGTTCCTGGTGGCGGCCGCGAAGGCGATGGGCATCGACACGCTGCGGCAGATCGACACCGGTCTCGACCCGGTCACCGCGGAGCGCGAGCAATGGGACGACGGCAACAACACGTTGGCCCTGGCGCCCCGGGTGGCCGTTGCCTACGAGCGCAACGTCGAGACCAACGAACGGCTGCGAGACGCCGGCATCGACGTGATCGCGATCTCGGGCTCCGAGCTCGGGTCCGGACGAGGCGGGCCCCGGTGCATGTCCTGCCCGATCAGCCGAGAGCCCTTGCCGGCCACGGATGTGTGACCTCTGCCCGAACTGGCCTACGACGTGGAAGACCCGGCCGTTACTGACGGGGGATACAGCAACGACCGGGTCGGTTGAACCATATACGGGCCAGCTTGCGGGGCACAACCCCGGTCGCAGACATTCCCTGCAACGAATTTCGTCTGATTTGTGCTATTCCACCATCGTATTCGTGGGCAATCTGTAACACGATCGAGGAACACCAGTATTCGAAAACGGCCGGTCAGGTTGCACGGTTCAGCGGATCGTCAGCTGCCGGTTCGCCAGTCCGTTCCGTGCTGACCTGCCGGCCGCCGAGAGCGGGGACGAGTCGGCCAGCGCCTCACCCAACCGGACCTCGAACGCCGCTGCGGGCTCCTCGAGCACCTCCGCGCCGGTCCCGAGCGGCAGATCCCACACCGGGACCAGCAGTCCGTGGGCCCGAAACGAGCCGACCAGCCGAGACCCCTCGACCAGCCCATCGGCTCCGGACTCGTGCAGCCGCGCCAGCGCCGTGAGCAGGCTGTCCTCGTCGTACGGCATCACCCAGCGCAGATGCTCCTTCGAGGCGGTCGAGACCCAGTACGCGGCCTCGACGGAGGAGAGCCTGGCGGCCGGCTCGATAGCGGCGTTGAGCTGCTCGAGCGTCGCCGCGACCTGCCCATTCGAGTCGTCCACCCCGTCGAACCAGAAGTCGAAGCCGTCATGCAGGGTGACCGGGAACGGCGCTTCTGGGTCCACCACGTCCTGCAGCCGCGGGCCGCGCCCGAACGACGGAGGCATCACGACCGACGATCCCGGCAGCGGCAGCCAACGCCAGGCCGAGCGCCTCAGCGAGATCCGCGCTGGTGTCACCCGACTGGTGGGCCACCTGGACACCGACCCAGACCTCGCCGCTCTCACGCTTGAGGGCGGGTGCGATGCCGGGCAGCAGGCTGACCACCTGGATCTCGACGTCCTTGGCGGCACCGTCGAACGCGTCCGGTCGCAGCGGTCAGCGGCGCCGTACCCGCTTGGACGAACTCGCGCATGGCAACCCAGTCGCACTCGCCGGCCAGACCCTCGAACGACCGGACCACGAAGGCGGCTGCGCCACCGGGCGCTCCGTGACACGCCTTGTAGCGCTTACCGGAGCCGCAGGGGCACGGCTGCCGGGGGCCCACCTCCGCGTCGGTACGGGCGCTGGGCTTGGCGCTGCGCGGCCTCTTGGCCATGAGTTCCTCCCGGGGATCGATGCTTGCGTGAAGGCGGGACGCCCGAGAAGTCTGCCTCATGGGCCCTCCGCTCGGGTCGCGGGCGTGTCGGCTGGACGTCAGGCGATGGCCAGCACGCCGAAGACCGTGTTGCCGTCGACGCCCTCGCTGACCCCCCATTCGCGGGTCAGTGTCCGCACGATGGTGAGCCCGCGACCGCTCAGGGCCAGGTCCGGCGGGTGCAGCAGGGTCGGGAGGGTCGCGGATCCCCCGTCGGAGACCGAAAGCCGTACGGAGTCGGGCTGCATCTCCAGGGTGAGCACGAGGCCGGCGTCCTGGATCGGCCGGGCGTGGCGCAGTGCGTTGCCCAGCAGCTCACTGACCACGATCCGGGCGTCGTCGACAACATGTTGAGGGACGCCGTACCGGCGCAGGGCCACCGTGACGTTCGTGCGTGCGCTGCGTACAGCCGCTGCCGTGAACGGCACCACCCAGGACACACCTGGCGAGGATCCAGGCGTCTCGTCTCCCAAGGCCCCGAGAGCTTCCACCCCCCAACCTTCGCCGGGCAATCATCGAGAAATCAAGCATTTTCATTGTTGGGTTTGCTGGGAACTCACACAACTAGTCAGCTGTCGCGTGCCTCCAGCTGGCGCAACGCGGCAGCCGGCTTGTCCGAGATGATGGCATCTACGCCCAGCGAGGCGCAGAGCTCGATGTCGACGGGGTTGTTGACCGTCCACACGTGCACTCCGTTCCCGGCGGCGTGCACCTTGGCGACGTACTCGGGATGGGCCAGCACGACGTCCATCGACGGGCCGGCGACGCTAGCTCCGAGCGGCAGCGTGCCGTCACGGAAGCGCAACGGCACCCGATCCATCAGATAGACCATCTCGAGGCCCGGCGCCATCTCGAGGCAACGTCGCAGGCTCATCCACGAGAAGCTCATGACGCGAGCGGGGGACGTCGTGCCGCGTCGCGGACGGGCCCAGCCGTACCGGTCGAGGGTCTCGATCAGCTTGACCTCGACCAGGCCGGCGTAGCGCGTCGGGTGCTTGGTCTCGATGGCGACGTCGACCGGCTTGCCCCAGTCACGGACCATGTCCAGCAGCCGCTCGAGAGTGACGATCCTCCCCTGCTCGAGATCCGCCTCGGGCGCCTCGTCGTCGAGCTCCTGCCACGGGTTCTTCCACGATGCCCAGTCCAGCGAGTCGAGCTGGGCGAGCTCGAGGGTCGACACGACCCCTTGCCCGTTGCTGGTGCGGTCGATGCGACGGTCGTGGACGCAGACCAGGTGGCCGTCAGCAGTGAGGCGCACGTCGCACTCGAGCGCCTCGGCACCCTCCTCGAGCGCCTGCCGATAGGCGCCGAGGGTGTGCTCGGCCCGCGACGAGCTCGATCCGCGGTGAGCCACCACCTGGGGCCGGCCGGTCGCCCGCTGCCACTGCACCGCCGATCGCCGGCGCCGGAGCGACAGTCCAGGCAACCGCAACGTTGGTCACGGCTCATCGTGGCACGGCGACGCGCCCACATGGTGACCTGCGGGCTGATTCGCGATGAACATGTCCTCGGGGTGAACGCGCCGTTACGTCAGTCGGACATCACCAGGGCGCCGGGGCCGTCGTCGCACCCATCGCCGGCGTGCTGCTTTCCGGCTCCGGAGGACGCTTCACCACGAGCAGCCCGATCAGCAGGCCGACGGCCAGCACGAGGAACCCGCACCCCGTGACCACCGTCGCCGTCATTGCCTGCTGGCCCTCGTCGACCCGGCTGTCGCCATCGCCGACCATTCCGGACATGACCAGCCCGACGACCACGCAGACGATCCCGGCCAGGCTGATCAGGAAGCCCAGCAGGTCAGCCCGCCACCGCGAGCCTTCCCGCCGAGCAACCGGACCAGCCACAGGGCCAGGGCGAGCACGGCCAGGCCCCCGGCGATGACGAGCAGGATGGTGTCCGTGCGGTCGCTGGCCCTCGCGTCACTGAGGCTCACGGGCTGGTTGTCGGCGAAGTCGGAGAAGATCCCGCGCCGCGCGGTCATCGCCCAGATGAAGTAGCCGAGTGAGGCCAACGCGCCAAGCAGCAGCAGGACGCGGGACAGGCCAGCCCCGCCACCTGTCGTGTCGCTGCTGGTCGTGTCGACGGGCCAGGTCGCCGTCGCGCCGTACGGCGACGCGGTCGTGCCGTAGCCGGCTGGGTACGACGACTGCCCGGGTGACTGGGAGTACTGCGGGTAGGCCTGGGTCGCCGGTGGCTGGGCATAGCCGCCTTGGCCGTAGCCGGGTTGTTGGCCGTAGCCGGGTTGCTGGCCATAGCCCGGCTGCTGTGCCATAGTCCGGCTGCGCGCCATAGCCCGGCTGGGCGCCATAGCCCGGCTGCTGTCCGTACCCCGGCTGCTGCCGTAGCCGGGCTGCTGCCCATAGCCCGGTTGCCCATAGCCCGGTTGCCCGTAGCCCGGTTGTCCGTAGCCCGGTTGTCCGTAGGACGAGGGCGGGTATCCCCCCTGTTGGTCACCACTCGGCGCACCGGCCGCCTCGTCGGGCGTCGTGCTCAGGAGCGTCGTCGCGTCATCGGACTCGGTCGCAGGCGCCGGCGCCGGCGTGCCCGCGGGAGGCGTCTGCACGACCGCCAGCCCGCATCGCTGACAGGCCGTGATGCCGGGAGGATTCTGCAGACCACAACGCGGACATTGCATGGGGGTCACCTATCTGGACAGGTTCACGAGTAACACGCTGAGCCTACCCAAGCACCGAGCCCTACTCGCGTCGCGAACGCAGGAACCGGCCGAAGTGCGGCACGGTGAACCGCACGACACCCCGCTCCTCGGCGAAGATCAGTCCCTTCTTGATCAGGCCGTCGCGCGCCGGCGAGAGGGACTGGGGCTTGCGCCCGAGGCTGAGCGCGACATCGGAGGTGGCGACGGCCGCCGCGCCGCTGTCGGCGGCCAGGTCCGCCATCGCGCGCATGTACTCGCGTTCGGCCGGCGTAGCCCGCTCGAAGCGCGCACCGAAGAAGCCGACCGCGAGCTCGCCCTCGGCGATCGGGTCCAGCGTCGGCGACGTCGGCCAGACGGATCGGGCTGCTCGGGGCCGCGTCCCACGTGACCTTGCCGTAGGCCTGCACGAAGTACGGGTAGCCGTCGGTCAGCCGGTACAGCTCGGCCAGCGCGGGCTCGTCGTACCCGACGTGTTCGGAGGACGCGGGGACGAGCAACGCCCGATCGGCCTCGACGCGTGGCAGCCGGTCGACGACCCGGTAGTGGAACAGCCGCTCTGCGTAGGACTTCGACGCGGCGAGGGCCACCGGCAGGTGCGGGAGACCCGGCGCCGACGATCACCAGCGGCGCATCCTGCTGGCTGATCTCGTGACCGGCCGCGCACAGCTGCCGAGAGGTCGGCCGACGACAGGTCCTGCATTTCGTCGATGAAGAGTGCGGCACCGACCCCGAGGTCAGCGGCCAGCTCAGCGACGTCGGTGAAGAGCTCGACCAGGTCGAGCTCGAGATCGCCGGAGTCGGCGCGACCTTTGGCGGCGGCGACGTCCATCGGCGGCGTCCAGCGAGACCCCTGCCGATCGGACTGTGTCGTGCGCAGCGCGAACGCCTTCAGCACCGCCGTGACCCGCTCGACTCGGGCCGGGTCGCGGTGCCGTTGCCCGAGGTCGCGAACGGCCACATGCACGGCCTGGGCCAGCGGTAGCCGGAGTCCCTGGTCGAGACGCGCCTCGAGCTTGCCGGTTCCCCAGGCCCGGTTGACCGCCCGGCCGCGCAGCGCGTTGAGCAGCACCGTCTTGCCCACTCCCCGAAGGCCGGAGAGGATGAGCGATCGCTCCGGACGACCCTGGGCGACCCGCTCCAACGTGACGTCGAACTGCCGGATGTCGCCGTCCCGACCGGCCAGCTCCGGCGGTCGCTGGCCTGCGCCAGGCGCATACGGGTTCCGAACCGGGTCCACGCTCGGACTCTATCCGCCTCTCTACCCTTTTCCCTAGACTCCCCTAGCGTGTCCTACACAACCTTGTTGAGATGCCACTCCGGTCGGGTTGAGATCCCAGTCCGGTCAGGTTGAGATGCCAGTCCGGTCAGGTTGAGATGCCAGTCCGGTCAGGTTGAGATGCCAGTCCGGTCAGGTTGAGATGCCAGTCCGGTCAGGTTGAGATGCCAGTCCGGTCAGGTTGAGATGCCATTTCGGTCCAGCGGACGAGCCGGTACGGCGACATGGCAGGCTTGAGTGATGAACCACGGTGTACCGCAGATCGACGTCGCGCAGATTCCGCTGGACACCAACGAGGCGCCGCACCTCCTCGACGTTCGCGAGGACGACGAGTGGGCGGCCGGGCACATCGAAAGCGCTCAGCACATTCCGATGATGCAGGTGCCGGCACGGCTCACCGAGATCCCGACCGATGCGCAGGTGCTGGTCATCTGCCGTTCAGGTAGCCGCTCTGCGCGAGTTGTCGGATTTCTCCAGGCTCAGGGAATCGACGCGGTCAACGTCGCAGGTGGGATGCACGACTGGGCCACCCTAGGGCGCCCCATGACGGGGGCTCCCGGACAGCCGCCCCAGGTGATCTGAGGCAGTCGACCGGACTGACATCTCAACCCGACCAGACTGACATCTCAACCCGACCAGACTGACATCTCAACCCGACCAGACTGACATCTCAACCCGACCAGACTGACATCTCAACCCGACCAGACTGACATCTCAACCCGACCGGACTGACACCTCAACCCGACCGACTGACACCTCAACCCGACCAGACTGACATCAACCCGACCGGACTGGCATCTCAACACTGGGGAGACTGGATTATTTGAGGAGGCGAGAGAGGCGGCGGTCGGCGAGGGGTTTGCCGCCGGTCTGGCAGGTGGGGCAGTACTGCAGCGCCGAGTCGGCGAACGACACCTCGCGCACCGTGTCGCCGCAGACCGGGCACGGCTGTCCAGCCTTGCCGTGCACCTGGAGGCCGGACTTCTTCTCACCCTTGAGCTCGCTCATCGCCAGCCCGTCGCTGCGCAGCACCGCGTCCCGCAGCGTGGTCTGCATGGCGTCGTACAGTCGCGCGATGTCGTCCGGCGACATCGCCGCCGGCTTGAAGGGCGACATCTTCGCCGTGTGCAGGATCTCGTCGGAGTAGGCGTTGCCGATGCCCGCGATCACGGTCTGGTCGCGGAGTACTCCCTTGATCTGCGAGCGGCCCGACGCGGCGAGGATCGCGGTCAGGCTGTCCAGCGTGAAGGAGTCCGCCAGCGGGTCCGGTCCGAGGCGAACGATCCCCGGTACGTCGTCGATGCTCCGCACCACGTAGACGGCGAGCCCCTTCTTGGTGCCCATCTCGGTGATGTCGAGCCCGGCGCCGTTGTCGAGGACCAGCGCGCGCGGCGAGTGGACTCTTGCCGGGGCGAGGCGGCGCAGTCGGCACCTCGTCGCGCCAGCGGATCCAGCCGCCCCGGGCCAGGTGGACGACCAGGTGAAGACCACCCACGTCGATATCGAGGAACTTGCCGTGCCGCGCGACCGCATCGACGAACAGCCCCTGCAACGCCGACGGCGGCGGGTCGAAGGTCTTGAGTGCAGCGAACGCCACGATGTCGAGCCGCGCGATCGCCCGGCCGTCCAGCCGCGCGCGTAGGTCCGTCGAGAGGGCCTGCACCTCGGGAAGCTCGGGCACCCGACCATTGTGCCAAAGCCTGCGGTGACCCACCGAGATCCACAGATCTGCCGTGACCCTTGCCCGAGACTCCCGACCCGGGCATCATGGCGCCATGGCCGATCACGCGGAGCTCGAGCAGGCCCGCGGGGACGTATTCCTGGACGCTCGCGGCCACGGTCGGGCCATGCGGCTCAGCTGGCACCCGGAAGCGGACGTGGTGGTGCTCTCGCTGTGGCGCGAGGACACGTGTGCCGGCACCTTCCGGATGCCGCACGAGGATGTCGGTGCCTTCATCGACGCGCTGGTCGACAACCTGCGCGACGCGCCCGGAGTCCATCTCCCGCCGCCGCTCTCGTCCACGGCCGCACCGGTCGACCCCGATGCGCTGGACGAGACCCGGGCCATGACGGCCCACGAGGTCAAGGTCGGCTTCACGGACTGGGCGTTCGGGTCGACCGACGTCAACGGGCACGCCAACGCCAGCTGAGCGTTCAGTCGGCCCAGACCGCCGGTAGCGGTACGGCGAGCGCGCGCGCCAGCAGCCGCAGGTACGCCGACCTGCCGACCTCGACGACGCCCAGGCTGGCCAGGTGCGGCGTCGCCCACTGAACGTCGAGCAGCCGATCCGGCACGCCGTCGCGGAGCAGGTCCACGAGGGACATCAGCGCGACCTTCGACGCGTCGCGGCGACGGTGGAACATGGACTCACCACAGAACAGCCCGCCGATCGCGACGCCGTACAACCCGCCGGCCAGCACCCCGTCCGCCGCCCATACCTCGATCGAGTGCGCCCAGCCGAGCTCATACAGGCGGACGTAGGCCTCGGTCATGGGTGCGTCGATCCAGCCGCCCTCCCGCGAGGGGTCGGCGCACCCGGAAACCACGTCCGCGAAGGCCGTATCGACCGAGACCTCGTAGCGCCGCGCGGACTGGCGCATCGACCGGGAGACGTGCAGCCCGTCCAGCGGCAGCACCGCCCGGTCGACCGGTGAGAACCAGCCGAGCGTGGCATCCTCGGTCAACGGCATCGGGAAGACGCCGGTCCGGTACGCCGCGAGGAGGGTGCCCGGTTCGAGGTCGGCGCCGAAGGCGACCAGATCCTGCGCCGACCGCTCCTGGCTGGGGAAGACCCAGGGTGTGGGCGGCGGCTCAGTGGGCATGGCACCAACCCGAGCTCGCCGGTCCTGCAGGCGACGTCACCCGTCAAGTGTCACGCACATCAAACCTCCGTACAGTGGAAGGTCCAGGACGGTCCGCTCAACCGGGCCACCAGCCAAGGAGGCCGCGTGGGCGCAGGACGGTACGCAGCCAAGCTGGTCGGACCGGTCGCGCGTCAGCAGTCGCCGGCGGTCGCCTCGAACTTCGTCCGGCAGGCGTTCGAGCGAGCCGTCGACGGGTTTGGCCCGATCAAGGGCGCCGCCGCCGCCGCGGACGCCAAGCTGGCGAAGAATCACGGAGATCGAGCCCGCGCGATCGGCGACATCGTCGACACCCACGTCTCGTTCGCGGGAGTCCAGGGCTTCCTGACCAACATCGGCGGCCTGGTCACCATGTCCGTCGCGATCCCGGCGAACGTCTCGGGTCTGGCCCTCCTGCAGGCCCACATGGTGGGCGGTATCGCGCACCTGCGCGGGTACGACCTCACCGATCCGCGGGTCCGGAACGCGGTTCTCGCCTGCATGCTCGGTGGCGACAGCGTCACCGCGCTGATCAAGGCCAAGAAGCTTCCGAGCAGCCCGATGGCGATCGCCACTGCACCTGCGTACGACCCGGTGCTGGATCAGCGGATCGCGTCTCACGTGGCCGCCGAGCTGCTCGAGCGGGTTGCCGGGAAGCGCACCCTGGCAGTCCTCGGCCGCAAGATATCCGTGGTCGGAGGCAGCGTCGGCCTGGTGTCCGACGGGCTCGCGACGTTCCAGGTCGGAAGGTACGCCGCACAGGAGCTCAGGTCCCGCAGGGCCCCCACGCCGCAGCGCTAGGCGAGCGCGTTGACGACGCGGCTGACCGGTGGCTTGCCGAGCTGCCCGGCCATCCAGACGCTGGTCTCCACCAGCTTGTCCAGATCGACGCCGGTCTCGATGCCCATGCCGTGCAGCTGCCAGACCAGGTCCTCGGTCGCCAGGTTGCCCGTGGCGCTCTCGGCGTAGGGGCAGCCGCCGAGGCCTCCTGCGGACGAGTCGAACGTTGCGACCCCGCACCGCAGGGCCGCCAGGGTGTTCGACAGCGCCTGTCCGTACGTGTCGTGGAAGTGCCCGCCGAGCTGGTCGGCCACCAACCCGACGCCGATCAGCTCGTCGATGAGGCGTACGACGTGGCCTGGGGTTGCGACGCCGATGGTGTCGCCGAGCGACAGCTCCGTGCAGCCGAGGTCGGTGAGCCGCACCCCGGCCCGGACCACCTGGGAGATCGGTACCTCCCCTTCCCACGGATCGCCGAAGCACATCGACAGGTAGCCACGCACCCGCATTCCGGCGTCCCGAGCCCGGGTGACCACCGGCTCGAACATCGCGAACTGCTCCTCGAACGAGCGGTTCAGGTTGCGTTGCGCGAACGTCTCCGTCGCGCTCGCGAAGATCGCGATGTCACGCACGCCCTTCTCGAGAGCCCGGTCCAGGCCACGCTCGTTCGGCACCAGCACCGGCATCCGAACCCCCGGGTGCTGAGGGACGAGATCGACCAGCTGCTCCGCGTCGGCCAGCTGCGGCACCCACTTGGGATGGACGAAGCTGGTGATCTCCACGGTCGAGAGCCCGCAGGCCACCAAGCCGGTTGATGAACTCCGCCTTGATCTCGACGGGCAGCACGACGTCCTCGTTCTGCAGCCCGTCGCGGGGGCCGACCTCGTAGATCGTGCACCCTGGCCGGCACCTTGGGGAGCGTTTCGACCTGCGGCAGCCGCATCATGCGGACTCCTCGGGCGTCACCAGCGGCGTCACCAAAAACAGCCGTGAGCCGAGGTCGACCAGGTCGCCGGTGGCGACGTTCACCTCCGTCACCGTGCCGGCGAAGGGGGCCTTCAGGGCGAGCTCCATCTTCATCGCTTCCATCACGCCCAGCGCCTCGCCTTCCTTGACGGAGGTCCCCGTCGAGACATTCACCGCAAGCACGGTCCCGGGCATCGGAGCGGTTATCGTCCCGGACGACGCCGCCTTCGACCGCCCCGGCCCGAAGGCATCGGGCCGGACAAAAGCATACGTCTGGCCGCGGTAGGCGACGAGCACATCGTGGGAGCGCAGCAGAACGCGGCCTTCGTGCACCTCTGCCCCGATCTGCAGCCGGACGGTGCCGTCGGTCTCACCGAGCGACGTCACGTCGCGAGCCGACTGCGGACCGGCGATGACCCCGGCCGCCAGATCGACCTGGAGCAGCCGGGTGTCCCCCTCCGGAGCGGTCAGCTCGATCGGTACGGCGCTCGGTGCGGCGCCCAGCCGCCAGCCGTCGCCGACCCCGAACGGCTGGCGCGGGTCTGCCGACCGGGCCGCGGCGACCGACCAGGCCGCCAGGCACCAGGCCGGCACCGGGGTGGTGAGGACGAACTCGTCGGGGTGGGAGTCGAGCCAGCCCGTGTCGATGTCGCTGTCGCGGTAGGCCGGCGAGGCGACCAGCTGGCGGAGGAACCCGACGTTGCTGGTGAGGCCGAGGATGGCGGTGTCGTCGAGCGCCGTGACCAGCGATCGCCGAGCTGCCTCCCGGGTCGCGCCGGAGGCGATCACCTTGCCGAGCATCGGGTCGTAGGCCGTACCGACCCGCTGTCCGGACTCGAGCGCGGCGTCCACCCGCGCCCGGCTCGGCCACCGGACGATCTCGGCCACGCCGGCCTGCGGCAGGAAGCCGTGAAACGGGTCCTCGGCGTAGACGCGCGCCTCGATCGCGTGGCCGTGGACCACGATGTCGGACTGGGTGAACGGCAAGCGTCTCGCCCTGGGCCACCGCGAACTGGAGACCCACCAGGTCGAGCCCGGTGACCAGCTCGGTCACCGGGTGCTCCACCTGCAGCCGGGTGTTCATCTCGAGGAAGAACGCCTCCTCGCCCGACACCAGGAACTCGACGGTGCCGGCGTTCACATAGCCGACCTCGCGTGCCAGGGACACCGCCGAGGACGTGACCAGGTCGCGAACCGCGTCGGAGATCGCCGTCGCCGGCGCCTCCTCCACGACCTTCTGGTGTCGGCGCTGCACCGAGCAGTCCCGCTCATGGAGGTGGACGACATGCCCGTGCTCGTCGGCCAGGACCTGCACCTCGATGTGGCGGCCGTGCTCGACGTACCGCTCGAAGAGCATGGTGTCGTCACCGAAGGCGGACGCGGCCTCGCGACGGGCTGCCGCGACGGCGTCGGGCAGGTCGACCGGTTCCCGCACGATGCGCATTCCCTTGCCACCGCCGCCGGCCGCAGCCTTGACCAGCAAGGGAAAGCCGACCTGACGGGCGACCTCATCGAGATCGGCCGCCGTCGCGTCCGCGGCGGGCACGACCGGCACCCCTGCCGCCACTGCGATGTCGCGGGCCCGGTCCTTGCGGCCCATCGCGTCCATGACCTCGGCCGAAGGTCCGATGAAGACCAGCCCGGCCTCGGTCACGGCTCTCGCGAAAGCCGCCCGCTCGGACAGGAAGCCGTAGCCCGGGATGGACCGCGTCGGCACCCGTCTGCCGAGCCGCCTCGAGAATGGCGGGGATCGACAGGTACGACGCGGCCGCGGCGCGTCGGCCCGATCCGGACTGCCACGTCCGCCTCACGGACGTGGGCGGAGCCGCTGTCGGCGTCGCTGTAGACCGCCACGCTGGTCAGGCCGTGCTCGGCGGCCGCCCGGATCACCCGCAGCGCGATCTCGCCGCGGTTCGCCACCAGCACCGTCCCGAACCTGCTCATGTCGCCCTCGGCGTTTGAGTGGTGCACCACTCAAACGCCCCTTGAGCCACCCAAATCTGAGTGGCTTGAGGGGTATTTGGATGGTGCACCACCCAAACGCCCCCGGTCGTTGGCCGTCGAGGGGTCGGGTCTGCCGAGCGAATCATAGGCATCGAGTCCCTCACATCCGGAAGATGCCGTAGGAGGGTGGTGGCACCGGGGCGTTGGCCGCCGCGGCGAGCCCCATGCCGAGCACCCGGCGGGTGTCGACCGGGTCGATGATCCCGTCGTCCCACAACCTGCCCGTGGAGTAGTACGGCGAGCCCTGACGCTCGTACTGGTCCCGGATCGGCGCCTTGAACTCCTCCTCGTCGGCCGCCGACCACTCGCCCCCGCCGCCTTCTATCCCATCGCGCCGCACCGTCGCCAGCACCGACGCGGCCTGCTCGCCGCCCATCACCGAGATGCGGGCGTTCGGCCACATCCAGAGGAAGCGCGGGTCGTAGGCACGACCGCACATGCCGTAGTTGCCGGCGCCGAAGGAGCCGCCGATGACCACGGTGAACTTCGGTACGACGGAGCACGCGACCGCCGTGACCAGCTTGGCGCCGTCCTTGGCGATGCCCCCGGACTCGTACTTGCGCCCGACCATGAAGCCGGTGATGTTCTGGAGGAACACCAGCGGGATCCCGCGCTGGTTGCAGAGCTCGATGAAGTGGGCACCCTTGAGGCTGGACTCGCTGAACAGGATCCCGTTGTTGGCGATGATGCCGACCGGGTAGCCCCAGACCCGCGCGAAGCCGCACACCAGCGTCTCGCCGTACAACGCCTTGAACTCGTGCAGCCGAGAACCGTCGACGATGCGCCGGATCACCTCGCGGACGTCGTACGGCGTGCGGGTGTCGACGGGGACGACGTCGTACAACGTCGCCGGGTCCTCGGCCGGCTCGGCCGGCTCGTGCTGAGCCAGCGACGGCGGGGTACGGCGCTCCAGCGTGCCCACGATCGAGCGCAGGATCGCCAGCGCCTCCGCGTCGTCGTCGGCCAGGTGGTCGACGACCCCGGAGACCCGGGCGTGCACGTCTCCACCGCCAAGGTCCTCGGCGGTCACGATCTCGCCCGTAGCGGCCTTCACCAGCGGGGGACCACCGAGAAAGATGGTGCCCTCGTCGCGCACGATGACCGTCTCGTCCGACATGGCGGGCACATACGCGCCGCCGGCTGTGCATGACCCCATCACCGCGGCGAGCTGTGGAATTCCGCGAGCGGACAGGTTGGCCTGGTTGAAGAAGATCCGGCCGAAGTGGTCGCGGTCCGGGAACACCTCGTCCTGCATGGGCAGGAAGGCCCCGCCGGAGTCCACGAGATAGAGGCAGGGCAGCCGGTTGGCGAGCGCCACCTCCTGCGCGCGCAGATGCTTCTTCACCGTGATCGGGTAGTAGGTGCCGCCCTTGACGGTCGCGTCGTTGGCGACCACCACGCACTCGCGTCCGCTCACCCGCCCGACGCCGGTCACGATCCCGGCACTCGGCACCGCGTCGCCGTACATCCCGGTGGCGGCGAGCGGGGACAGCTCGAGGAACGGCGAGCCCGGATCGAGCAGCCGGTCCACGCGGTCACGGACGAGCAGCTTGCCTCGGTCCACGTGCTTGGTCCGCGCGGCCTCTGACCCGCCACGCCGGACGACGGCCAGCCGGTCCCGAAGCTCCACGACCAGTTCGGCAAGCGACTCGGCCGGTCGCTCGGACATGAAACCTCCTCATGAGACCGGATCATTGGCACCCAAAGGATGCGAGAGCAGACTAGCCGGTGACACGGCGGCGCCGTGCCGAAGATCGTCAGCGGCGGGTGGCATCTCCAACGCTAGGTTGTGGCCATGCCCCCCGAGACCGTGACCAGGCGTCATCGGATCTCCCTCACCTGGCACCTGGCGACGGTCGCCGTCATCGGCGTCTGCCTGGTCGTCCAGATCTCGATGACCATCAACGGTCAGGCGGTGCTGGTCGACCAGCACGGGACCCCGCTGGTCGGGCTGCCGATGCGGTTGCTGCGCTTCTTCACGTACTTCACGATCCAGAGCAACATCCTGGCGATGGTCATGGCGGCGAGCCTGATCCTCCGGCCGGACCGGGACGGTCGGCTCTGGCGGGTTGCTCGCATCGGCTCTGTGGTGGGCATGGCGGTCACCTTCGTGGTCTACCGAATCGCGCTCGCGGGAATCCTGGATCTGCACGGCGCGGCGTGGTGGACGGACTTCGGCTTCCACGTGGTGGCGCCGATCCTGACCGTCGCCGGGTGGCTGTTGTTCGGCCCCTGGCCGCGGTTCGACGGGCGTTCCGTGGGGTTGTTCATCATCTGGCCGGTGTGCTGGCTGGTCTACGTGCTGATTCTCGGGGCCGCCGTCGACTGGTATCCGTACCCGTTCGTCGATGCTCAGGCACGTGGCTATCCCCACGCCCTACTGAACTGCCTGATGGTCGCGGCCCTGCTCCTCGGGGTGGCCGGTATAGCGCTGGTCGTCGACCGCCGGCTCGGCACCCGGGTCCACGAGGTCAGCCGAGTCTAGGAACCCCTGACACGGACCACTAGAGACGGGGATCCACTGGCTCCGACTCGAGCGCGAGCACCCCGAAGACCGGCTCATGGATGCGCCAGAGCGGCTCGCGCCGGGCCAACCGGTCGAGTGACTCGAGGCCGAGGGCGTACTCGCGCAGCGCCAGGGACCTCTTGTGCCCGAGGTTGCGATCCCGCAGCCGCGCGAGGTTGTCCGGCTCGGTGTAGTCCGGCCCGTAGATGATCCGCAGGTACTCCCGCCCGCGGACCTTCACTCCCGGTTGGACGAGTCCGCGCCGGCCGGTGGTCAGGTTGCCTAGCGGCTTGACGACCATCCCTTCCCCACCGGCGCCGGTGAGCTCCTCCCACCAGGCGACCCCGGCAGCCACCGAGCCCGGGTCGGTGGCGTCGACCACGAGACGCCTGGTGGGGCGCACGATGTCGGGCGCGGCGGCCACCATCCGGTCCGCCATCGCCAGGTGCCAGCCGTGGTCGAGATCGGAGTAGGTACGGCCAGCTGAGGCCAGCAGCTGGAACGGCGCGACGCTGATCCCCTCCAGGCCCTCGGTCTCCCAGCAGTACCGGCGATAGGCAGCGGTGAACGCCTCGGCGTTGGCGGCCCGGGTCGCCGTACGGAAGGCGAGCTCGGAGACGTCAAGCCCACGGGCAGCCGCGGCAGCAAGCAGGTCGACCGCTACCGGCATCGCTGCCCTCGCCGCGGCGCCGACACTGGCGAACTGCTCCCGCAGCAAGCCCTCGGCCTTGGCCGACCAGGGCAACAGCTCGCAGTCGAGCACCAGCCAACGGGTGTCGAGCTCGTCCCACAACGCGGCGGCCGCCGTCGCGTCGCGAAGGCGGGACAGCAACTCCTCGGTCAGATCGCTTCGGAAGAACGAGCGGCCGGTGCGCGTGTAGACGGCTCCGGTCTCCCCTTGCGGCGCCCCGAACTCGGCCGTTGCCGTCGTCTGGTCGCGACAGAGCACGACGACGGCGCGGGACCCCATGTGCTTCTCCTCGCAGATCAGCTGGTCGATGCCCTGCCCGGCATAGTCGGCGATCGCCTCCGCCGGGTGCTCGAGCAGGTCCGGCCGGGCCGAGGTGGCGACGGGGGCCATCGTCGGAGGCAGGTAGGGGATCCAGCGTGGGTGCAGCGCGAACCGGCTCATCACCTCGAGCGCACCTGCGGCGTTCTCCTCCCGGATCGTCACTCGGCCGTGGTGTGCGGTCTCGATGACCCGCTTGCCGAGGACGTCTGTGAGCTCGAGCTGGTCGACTGCCCGCCCAGCAGCCGGATCCGGCTCGACCACGGCGCCGGCCACCGGGAACGGCTTGGCCGGCTCGTACCAGACTCGCTGCGCGGCCACCGCGACGAGCTCCTTCTCGGGGTAGCGCATCGCCGTCAGCCGGCCGCCGAAGACGCAGCCGGTGTCGAGGCAGAGGGTGTTGTTGACCCACTCGGGGTCGGGGATCGGCGTGTGCCCGTAGAGCACCATCGCCTGGCCGCGGTAGTCATTGGCCCACGGGTAGCGGACGGGCAGCCCGTACTCGTCGGTCTCACCTGTGGTGTCGCCGTACAGGGCGAAGCTCCGGACTCGGCCCGATGCCCGGCCCTGATAGACCTCCTTGAGGCCGGCATGAGCGACCACCAGCCGACCCTCGTCGAGCACGAGGTGCGATACGAGGTCATAGCAGAACGTGCGCACCTGCGCGGTGAACTCGGGCGGCTCGGCGGCCAGCTGGGCGAGCGTCTCCTCGAGTCCGTGGCTCACCTGGACGCGCTTGCCGTCAAGCGCGCGCACCAGCTTGTTCTCGTGGTTGCCGGGTACGGCGAGGGCGTGGCCGTTCGCCACCATGCCCATGACGAGCCGCAACACGCCCGGCGAGTCCGGTCCCCGGTCGACGAGGTCCCCCACGAACACCGCGGTCCGGTTGTCGGGGTGTGCCGCGTCGATGGGCCGGCCCGTAGCGTCGCGGTCGAGGCGGTAGCCGAGCTCTTCGAGCAGCGACTCGAGCTCCGCCCGGCAGCCGTGCACGTCTCCGATGACGTCGAACGGGCCAGGCCGGTCCCGGAAGTCGTTGAGCAGGCGTTTCCGCACGATGGTGGCCGACTCGACCTCGTCGACCGAGCGCAGCACATGCACGGTACGGAAGCCCTCGCGGGCCAGGCTGCGCAGTCCGCGGCGCAGCTGGTCGTGCTGGCGCCGGACAACCCCGGCACCGAAGGCGCGGTCGGCCCGGCCCGCGTTCCGCTGCACGCAGACCTCGGTCGGCAGGTCGAGCACGATCGCGACCGGGAGCACGTCGTGCTCCTTCGCCATCGCCACGATGGACCGGCGGGCGTCCGGCTGCACGTTGGTGGCGTCCACGACCGTGAGCCGGCCGGCCGCGAGTCGCTTCCCGACGATGTAGGCGAGCAGGTCGAAGGCATCCTTGGTGGCGGCCTGGTCGTTCTCGTCGTCCGACACGAGTCCTCGGCAGAAGTCGCTCGACACGACCTCGAACCGGCCGAAGTGGCTCTGGGCGAACGTGGACTTCCCGGAGCCGGAGACGCCGACCAGTGCGACCAGCGAGAGCTGGGGGATGGCGAGGTCGGTCACGATGCGACCCGCACGTCGTTGCGGGTGAACAGCGCCAGCTGGGTGGCTGGGCCGAGGGAGTCGTCGAGGTCGCCGACCGGCTGGATCTCGAGCCGGTAGCCGTGCCGGTCCGCGACGCCGGTCGCCCACTCGCACAGCTCGACCCGGCTCCACTCGAAGCGGTGGTCTGAATGTCTCATCGTCCCCGCCGGCAGCGTCTCGTAGCGGGTGTTGTACTCCCGGTTCGGCGTGGTGACCACCACGGCGCCGGGGCGGGCGACCGCGAACACGTTTCGCTCGAGGCTCGGCAGCCGGCCCGGATCGACGTGCTCGACCACCTCCTGCAGCACCATCGCATCGAACCCGGTGAGCCGCTGGTCGCCGTACATCAACGAGGACTGCAGCAGCCGCAGCCTGGCCCGCTGGCTGTCCGGCATCCGGTCCAGCCCGAGTCTCTTGGTGGCGATGCCGAGGGCGCGCGAGGAGACGTCCGCGCCGACAACCTCGGTGTACGTCGGTTCCTGCAGGAGCCGACGGAGCAGGGCGCCTTCACCGCACCCCATGTCGACGATGCGGTGCGCCTGTACCGATTGCAGAGCGGCGAGCACCGCCTCGATCCGCTGCTGGGCGAGTGACTGGGGTCGCGCCGGCTCGTCGTCGACTGCGTTGTCGAGGGCTTCCGGGACGGTGTCGTCGGACTCGGCAAGTCGTCCGACCGCAGACAGCACGAGGTCGCGTTGGTGGGCGAGCGACCTGCGGACGATCAGGTCGCGGCGAGGATGGCCGGCGAGCCAGGACCCCCCGGTCCGCACCAGCTTGTCGACCTCGTCGTCGTCGACCCAGTAGTGCTTGCCGCCGTCGAGACACGGCAGGAGCACCGCAAGATGTGAGAGCGCCTGATCCAAGGGCAGAGTCGCCGTCAGCGTGACGTCGAAGTACCGCGACTCCCCCCATCGGGGTAGCTGCGGGTCGAGGGGTTGGCTGCGCGCCGAGACGCTCCACCCGAGAGGTTCGAACAGCTCCCGGATGAGCGACTCTCCGCCGGTACTCGACAGCGCAGGGACCCGGATCTCCAGCGCGAGCGGAGCCCCGGCCAGCTCCGGTCGGGCGTCGCACCGCCCCGCCATCGCGGTCCGGAACACCCGGCCCATGGCGACGGCCAGGAATGACGAGGAGGCGTACGGCCGGTCGTTGACGTACTGGGCGAGCGAGAAGGCCTGTCCACCGTGACGTCGGCCACGGGCCAGGCCGACGGCATCGACCTCGAGGAGCAGCGCGACGGTGCAGCGCTCCAGGGTCGCCTCGGGGTAGAACACGTGAGCCACCCCGACGGATGACGGGAAGCTCTGGGCGCGCTCAGGGTGCTTGTGCAGGAGGTAGCCGAGGTCGGTCGCCGGTCGGGTCGTGGTCGAGATGGTCAGCAGCACGGACCCCATTGTGCTTGCTGGTGCGGTGACACCGGCCCGCCCCGTCCTCCCGGCGCAGACCGGCGCCACCATCGGTTGGGCGAAATGTCCACTGACCCGTGGCGCTTCCCCCGTCTCCTCCCGATTCAGCTCGAGTTCCCCCGACCAGAGCCGTGCACGGGTGACATCGATGTTCGACGCCCGTTCGTTACCACCTACGCAATCTCGTTGCCACTTCGTGACCAGACTGGTTCGGGTGCTTCGTGGGTACAGCGTTCTGTCATGACCTCCTTTGGCTACACCTTGATGACCGAGCAGTCGGGGCCGCGCGCCCTCGTCCGGTACGCGGCACTGGCCGAAGGCGCCGGGTTCGACTTCGAGGTCTGTAGCGACCATTTCTTCCCTTGGCTCGACTCGATGGGCCACGCGCCGTACGCCTGGGCGGTTCTCGGCGCCGTCTCCCAGGTGACGGAGCGCGTGCAGCTCATGACGTACGTGACCTGTCCCACGATGCGCTACCACCCGGCCGTGGTCGCCCAGAAGGCAGCAACCATGGGCCTGCTCTCACAGGATCGCTTCGTGCTCGGACTCGGCTCGGGTGAGAACCTGAACGAGCACGTGATCGGCGAGGGTTGGCCGGCGGTGGGGGTCCGTCAGGACATGCTCGAGGAGGCCATCAAGGTCATCCGGCTCCTGCACGGCGGGGACACGGTCACCTGGGAGGGGGAGTACTTCCGGCTCGACCAGGCCAGGATCTGGGATCTTCCCGACCGCCCGGTTCAGCTCGGTGTTGCGGTCTCCGGGGACGCGTCGATCGCTCGCTTCGCTCCTATGGCCGACCATCTGATCGCGGTCGAGCCGGAGAAGTCTCTGGTCTCCCAGTGGGACGAGGTACGCCGCGACGAGTCGCTCCCGTCGTCACGCAAGATCGGCCAGGTTCCGATCTGCTGGGGGAAGGACCGGAAGGCGGCGGTGGCGAGGGCTCACGAGCTGTTCCGCTGGTTCGGCGGCGGATGGGCGGTCAACGCCGACCTGCCGACGACCAAGGGTTTCGAAGCCGCGTCGCAGTTCGTGCGCCCGGACGATGTCGCTGAGTCCATCGCCTGCGGGCCAGACCTCGACGAGCTGGCAGCCTCGGTTCAGCCGTTCGTGGACGCAGGCTTCACCGACGTCGCCGTCGTACAGATAGGAGACGAGCGCCAGGAGGAGTTCCTGGAGACGGTCGCAGAGCCGTTGCTGGCCAAGCTGCGTGCCCTCAGCCCCAGTGGAGTCAGCCCAGGGAGCGAAGGGTCGTGACGATCAGCTCGCAGGCGTCCTGGACTCGCGACCCGAGAAAGCGGCCGGGCACCTTCACCCGGCTGCGCGGGGTGGCGAAGGCGTTACCGGCGTAGAACACCGCGACGCCCAGGTCGTCGGCAGCCTGGAGCGATCCGATGGCGCGCTGTCGGGCGGAGGCGAGATGTGAGGCGACGACGACCGCGACGGCCCGGTTGGCGCGTACGGCGGTGGTGAGCGCGATCGGGGCGGTGCGGGCGCCGAGCTGCCGGCAGCTGTAGAGCTCCTGGCGCAAGGACAGGCACAACGCCTCCAGACCGATGGTGTGGAAGTCTCCCGGCCCGCACGCCAGCACGACGGGTCGAGGGTGGATGGGGGCCGGCGCGTAGGACGTGAGCCGGTCGAGCCAGGCCCGGACCGCCTCGGTGGTCAGCCGCTCCTGCTCGATGTCACAGCGCCCGATCTGCCACCACTCCCCGACCTGTCGCAGGGTAGGGAACAACACGTCATCCAGGCAGCCGGCCAGGCCGAGCTCACTCGCCGCCGCGTCCAGCTGGTCCCTGACGGCGACGGCGTCGTAGGCGGTCGACGCCGCGAGCAGTGCAGCGACGAAGTCGGCGGCCGGCCCCGACTGGCCGAGCGAGGCCTTGACCGCCCTGGCTGCTGCCCCGGCCCTGGTGCCACGCGCGATCTCGTCGCGCATCAGCCGGAGGGCGTGCAGCTCCGCCGACGAGTACCGCCGATGAGTGCCGGACGCCCGACTCGCCCCCGGGATGCCGTACCGCAGCTCCCACGATCGCAGGGTCGGCATCGGCACACCCAGCCGCTGTGACACCTCACCGATCGAGACGTCCCGATCGTCTTCGACCATGACGTCATCAAACCTCACGCATCCGTACCTCTGCAAGACGACTCATTGTTTGCATAGTCTGGTGCACCAGCAGAGGCCGGTGGTGTCGGCCTGAACGGTCAGCCCCAGAGTCTGCTGATCCACGCCCAGAAGCGCTGCAGCGGGGATCGTGCCGGCGCGGGGGTCGGCGGGTGCAGCGGGAACGGGTTGGGCTCACCGGTCAGGGTGGCGAAGTCCTCACCGAGCGCGTGCAGGTCCAGGCCGCCCGGCGATCTGCCCGCCTCGTTGAGCCACTCGGGCGCGATCACGACCCAGGCCTCCTCGACGTAGGCGTCCCAGAACGCTTGGGTCATCTCCTGTACGGCGCCCCAGGTGACGATCTTCCAGCTGGCCGCCTCGTCGTCGTACCAGCCGGCGTTGATGGCATGACCACCCTCGATTCGCGACCCCAGCACCACGTCCCAGGGCTTGCCCTCGTGGAACTGGGTCAGGGCCGACTCGGGGAAGTGGATCCCGACGTAGACCGAGCCGAACGTCGCCATCGCGGCGTGCAGCTGCTGCCGGTCCTGGTGGTCGACCTCGGCGAACGCAAGGATCTTGTGCCCACCGATGCCGGTCTTGCGCCAGTAGGACAGCACCTGCTGCATGACGGCGCCGTTGTCGTTGCGTCCGGTGCTCGGGTCGTACCCGGAGACCGCCTCGTACGCCGTCAGCACGTCCTGGTCGGTCACTGTCTCCGTCGAACCGCGGCCGTAGGTGGACTCCGCCTCGATGATGTGGGCGGCGCCCGCGCACGTGCAGTCGCCGATCCTGTCGTTCAGGTACATCGGCCAGGACGCGACGTTCGAGAGGTAGTCGACTCTCGGCGGAGCCGTGGGCGCACCGGCGAAGTACTTCGCCAGGGTGAGACGCGGTTTGTTCGGGGTGGGTGGCAGTCTGCCGCCGTGGAACTCCATGCTGCTTCCCTCCGTTGCCGTACCGGCGGGCCCTAGGAGCTCGCCCTGCGGCGAGGGCTCCTGCGGCACGTCGGCACCGTTGGTGTGATGAGAGAAGGAGGGTCCACAGCGGCGCCCCGATACATGGCGCCCGAGATCGCTAGTGGCGCTGGTCCCAGAGTGCGGCGGTGCCTTCGTCCGGCTCGATGATGTCGGGGTCCGGCGTCGTCTCGCCCGGCTCATCGGGTCGCTCCTCGGGCGGGTTGACCGGATCGTCACCTGACCTGGGCTCCGGCTCCGTCGGTTCGTCAGGCAGCTGCTCGGCCGGGTCCTCCGGGTCCAACGGGGGCAGCGGCTCCGGGGAGTCGCCTCGGGTCTCACTCATGGGGGTCTCCTTGACGTCGTGGCGTAGTGGTACCCGTACCCTTCGGCGGCCTTTATGACGCCTCGACCTGCGGATTCGGCCGCGGACCGGACGCTGCCCCCACCGCCGAGGGGATCGGCGGCAGGGGCAGCTGGGAGGGAGGGACCCGTCGACCTGGTCAGTCGAGACCGAGTGCCCGTCTCATGGTGAAGAACAGGTCCGACTGGTCCGTGATGCCCAAGACGTTGGCGGCTTGGGGACCCTTGGCCGCGATGCGAACCTCGGTTCCGGTGTGCTGCTGCGAGCCGGGGTACGCCGTCGTGCCGTAGTTGATCTCCATGTTCGCGCCGTCATGCGTGACGAGCGTCGCGGTCGCACCAGGGGTGCTGCTGCCGGCCTCGACGATCTGCGCCGTGTGGCCGTGGTCCGCCGTCACGATCACCAGCGTCTGTGGGTGGGTTCGCTGGTAGCTGAGTGCGACCTTGATGGCGTTGTCGAACTCGACGGTCTCACCGATCTGGCCGCACGGGTTGGCCGCGTGGTCCTGCTTGTCGATCGACGCGCCCTCGATCTGCAGGAAGAAACCCTTGGGGGAGTTGCGGGTCTGCTTGTTGAGGATCGAGATGCTCTTGCGGGCCATGTCGCTGAGGTGGGGCTGGGCCGCGGCCCGGTCCGGGTTCGTCGTACACGAGGCGGGTGCGGTTCCGCCCGGCACGGCGAGCGGGCCGGTCCACTCGAGGTCCATGTTGACCGGGGCGAAGAGACCGAGGAGGGGCTTGTCGCCCTTGGCGGCCGCGAGCTCGTCGGCCGTGGTCACGACGTTGGTGCCGAGGGACTGGGCCTCCTGACGGACCGTGAGACCGGCGTACTGGCCGGCCTGGACGACCTGGTCGAAGACGGCACTGCCGCCGCCGAGCAGGACGTCGGGCTGCAGGACGGCCTGCTGCTCAGCGATCGAGCCCGCTCCACCGTTCGCGATGTCGTTGGTCGGGCAGGTCGCCATGTTGGCCGGGCCTTTGCAGTCACGGCTGGTGACGTGGGCCGACATCACGGCCGGGGTGGCGTCCTCGATCTCCGCGGTCGTCACGTCGCCGGTGCGATAGCCGGCCCCTTGGCCAGCTCGAGCAGCGTCGGGACGGACTTGCCGCTCGGCAGCACCGAGATGGCGCCGTCGTACGACTTGTGGCCGGTGGACCAGGCGGTCCCGGTCGCGGCCGAGTCCGGCACGTAGTCGGGCAGCGAGGGGTCGTCCTTCTGCACCGAGTACGTCGTGTACTCACCGGTCATGGGCAAGGAGTCCATCGTGAGATGGCCAGCGGCACCGACGGCGTAGTAGCGGGCCATGGTGATCTCGCTGTCGCCCATTCCGTCGCCGAGCAGCATGATCACGTTGCGCGCCGGTCCGCCGATGACCTGCTGACGGAACGACTCGGTCTGGTCCGAACGCCGTGAGCTGGGGTCCGCGGAGTGCGTTGCAGCGGCGCTGGCGACGAGCGGGAGGGTGAGCAGGGCCGCCGAGGCGACAGCCAGTGGCAGCACATGCTTGCGGGAGGGTTGGAAACGCATGAATCCGTCCAATCAGGTGGGTCGACGAGGTCGCCGGGGCAAAGACCCGCGGTCGATGACCTGGTGAGACCACCAGACGTGGGCGAGTCCTCGCTTACCCCCAAGCCACCGGCAGAAGACCAGCCGGTGAACTCTGAGTCATCCAGCCACCGGAGCGGGCCGGCGAGGCCGCGCGCCGTACCGCGGTCAGCCCTTGGCTGCGGCCAGCATCTCGGCCAACGACGTGGCGGGACGACCGATCACATCGGGGATCGCGGCGCTCACCCCGGCCACCTCGCCGGCGGCCACGGAGGTGTACGTCGACACCCAGGCGTCGACCATCCAGCTCGGTGCGCCGTACGACGCTCGTGAGGCGTAGGCCTCCTCCACGGACTCGTCGTGGTAGGTCACGCGACGACCCAGGCCGGCGGACAGGATCTCGGCGATCTCGGTGAAGGTGAGCGAGTCCGGCCCCGTCATGTCGTAGGTGGCACCCGCGTGGCCACTCGGCTCACGCAAGATGGCCACCGCCACGTCGGCGATGTCGTCCTGGACGACCGCCGAGACTCTGCCGTCACCCCCCGGCCCGCGGATGACGCCGTCGTCCCCGACCATGAGGGGCAGGAAGTCGGCGTACAGGTTGTCGCGCAGGAAGGTGAATGTGAGTCCGCTGGCCCTGATGTACTCCTCGGTTGCCCAGTGGTCGCGACCCAGGGTGAACGTGGCGGTCGGGCTGGCGGCGTAGAAGGACGTATAGACCAGATGGCCGATGCCCGCCGCCACGGCAGCATCGATGAACGTGCGGTGCTGCGCCACGCGGTCCGGCGCCTCCGCCCCGGAGACCATGAAGAGCACGTCCGCGCCACGGAGCGCGGCGTCGCTTGCCGCGGCGTCGGAGTACTCGGCCCGGACCACCTCCGAGCCACTGAGCTCAGGGGCTCGGGAAGGGTCTCGGACGATGAGCCGCTGCCGCGCTCCTGCCGCAGCGAGGCGGGTGGCTACCCGCCCGCCGAGCCGACCGGTCGAACCTGTTGTCGCGATGAGACGGGGTGTCTCGTTCATCTGTCGGAGTTGATCTCTAGCCACGCGGCCTGCTGGAACCTCCGAAGGGCCTCCCACTGACCCTTGCGTGCCTTATGGCTGTTGAACAGCAGGGCCCCGATCTGCCCCACCGACTTCTGCGAGAGGTCGTCGAGACCGAAATAGAGGGTGTCCAGGGCAACGTTGTTCCTGTGGGTGACCTCCTTCGCCGCCGCGAGGACCGGCGCATCGAACAGGCGACTGAGACGTCCCCGCTCGGCGAGAATCGCGTCGTAGGTATGCACATACTGCAGATGCTGATCCTTGATGGCGTCCACGTCGAGCTCGGCGCCGGACTTGCCCATCATCAGCTCGATCGTATTCTGCTCGATCTGCACGAGGTGGTTCGTGGTGGTCTGCATCTGGCGGACCGAGTCGGCCTGCTGCTGACGGATGAAGTCCGCGCTCGGCCCGGATGCGGCCCGCACACCGACCTCGTGACCCACCAGATAGCCACCCCCACCGAAGACCACCGCCGCCACGATGACGGCGATGACCGTCGTACGGAGACGGACAAAGCGCTCGCTCACGGACTGCTCCGTCCGTGACTGGTCCAGGACATCGGGCATGGGAGCGATCGTAGGGGGCCAAGGACGGCCCGTCACCTGGGCAGATGCAAAATCCCTGGGCCATCAGCACCTGGCATGACAACGGCATGGGACCACCACCCTCCCGTACCCGGATGCATCTCACGACTGTGGTGGATGACTGGCGGCCTGTCAGATCGCCAAGCGGCCGTCCCTTCCGGAGCGGGACGGCCGCTTGCCTCGGCAACAGATTAAGGCATTCTCGGCTTACGTCGTAAGGTCGGACCGCCGTCCGCTACGCGGGCGGAACCACATCCCACGGCCCGAGACCCCGGTCACCGACAGCCATCCCCAGCTCGCACACGTTCGCAGCGCGCTCGTGCGATTCGACTGCCCGAAGGGCTGCCACGTCGATTCCGACCAGCTCGCCAAGCCTTCGCCAGATATGTGCAGTCAGAGCCCGACGCCAGCCTGCATAGCGACGAGTGGGCCCGCCAGATCCAGTGAGCCGCCGACGACAAAGTCCCAGGTCAATGACCTGGGACCAACGTGCGCGAGGGGGGAGTTGAACCCCCACGCCCTTTCGGGCACACGGACCTGAACCGTGCGCGTCTGCCTATTCCGCCACCCGCGCGCTGCCGCTCGAGGCGACAGAAAAGGGTAACACGCAGGGCACCCACGCCTCCGCGCCCGGCGGCGGCACGGCATCGCGCCGACGTGGTTTCGGGGCGTCTTCCCGATAGCATCGAGCCGGGGCCGCTGTCAGCGAGCCTCGCGTCGCGCCGACGATGGTGGCCCTGTGCGCCCTCTGGGCGTGGTCTACGACGACAACCGAGGAAGGCGACCCAGTGAGCGCGCTGCACCGTTTCGAGCAACGGCTCGAGACTCTGGTGACCGGTGCCTTCGCGCGGGCTTTTCGCAGTGCCGTCCAGCCGATGGAGATCGCCGCCGCGCTGCAGCGCGAGGTCGACAACTCCGCCCAGATCCTCAGCCGCGAGAAGCGGCTCGCCCCCAACGACTTCCTGATCGACCTCTCCCCCACGGACTTCGACCGGCTGTCGGCGTACGGCGAGACCCTCAGCAGCGAGCTGGCCCAGATGCTCCACGAGCACGCCGACGAGCAGCGCTACCTGTTCGCCGGCGCCATCCAGCTCAAGTTCCAGCGCAGCGAGGAGCTCACCACCGGCCGGTTCCGGGTCCGCTCCTCGGCCTCGGCCGACGTCACGCCAGCCCCCGGTCAGTCGATGACGCGACACCGCGGTACGCCGGGCTCCCGTGACGCTCGACCTCAACGGCGTCCGCCATCCGCTGGAGCCACCCGGCCTGGTCATCGGCCGCGGCACCCAGGCCGACCTGCGGATCGACGACCCCGGGGTGTCCCGCCGGCACGCCGAGTTCCGGGTCCAGCCCGGCCCGGCCGGCGCCCTGGTCAGCATCGTCGACCTGGGCTCCACCAACGGCACCCTGGTCAACGGCCGCCGGGTCCAGCACGCCATCCTCGACGAGGGCGCCGTCGTGCAGATCGGCGGCACCACGATCCGGGTGCACCTGACCGAGCCGGCCGAGCCGTCGACGCGTCCGGCCGCCGCGGCTCCACCGCAGGATCCGCCGTACCACGTGCAGGCGTCCTACCCCAGCTACCCGCCCGCCGATCCGCAGCCACCGGGCTGGTGAGCCGTGTCTGAGCTCACCCTCACGCTGATCAAGCTCGGCTTCCTCGGCCTGCTGTGGCTGTTCGTGCTGTCGGCGGTGTCGGTCATCCGCTCCGACATGTTCGGCGAGCGCGTCGACCCGGCGCAGCTCACCGGACAGGGCCGGCAGGGACGCAACGCGAAGCAGGGCAAGCCGTCCAAGCCAGCCGAAGCGGCGCCGCGGCGCTCCGACCCAGCTGGTCATCACCGAGGGCAGCAACGCCGGCGTGACCGTGCCGCTCGGCGAGCTGCCGATCCTGCTCGGCCGCGGTGCGGACGCCACGATCCGGCTCGACGACGACTACGTCTCGACCCGGCACGCCCGCTTCGTGCCGAACGGCGAGGACTGGTACGTCGAGGACCTCGGCTCGACCAACGGCACCTACATCGGCAGCCAGCGCATCACCACGCCGATGGTCGTCACGGTCGGGGTGCAGGTCCGGGTGGGCAAGACGATCGCCGAGCTGAAGAAGTAGCCGTGGCGCTGTCCCTGAGGTTCGGCGCGGTCTCCGACATCGGTCGGATCCGGAAGAAGAACGACGACTCCGGCTATGCCGGCCAGCACCTCATCGTCGTCGCCGACGGTATGGGCGGCGCCCCGGCCGGCGACCTTGCCTCCGCGGTCACGATCCAGACCATCAAGCGGCTCGACACCGACCCGCCCGAGGACCTGCTGGCGGCCCTCGCGGGCACCATCCTGGTCGCCAACGACCGGCTCGCGGAGATCATCGAGGACGACCCCAGCGTCGACGGCATGGGTACGACGATCACCGCCGCGCTCTTCGACGGGACCCGGATCGGCGTGGCCCACCTCGGCGACTCACGCGGCTACCTGTTCCGCGACGGCGAGCTGCTGCAGATCACCCGCGACCACACCTGGGTGCAGAGCCTGATCGACGAGGGCCGGATCACCGAGGACGAGGCCAAGGTCCACTCGCACCGGTCGCTGCTGCTCAAGGTGCTCGACGGCCGGCACGACAACGAGCCCGACCTCACGACGTACGACGTCCAGGCCGGCGACCGGATCCTGATCTGCAGCGACGGGCTCACCGGTTTCGTCACGCACGACCGCATCGAGCGCGTCGCTGGCGATCGGGACGCCGCAGGCCGCAGCCGCCGAGCTCACCGCGCTCGCGCTCGAGTCGCGGCAGCACCGACAACGTCACCGTGCTCGTCGGCGACGTCGTCGACGAGGCCGCGGACGTCACCGCGGAGCCGATGGTCGTCGGCGCGGCCGGCGACCAGCACCGCGGGCCGCTCACCCGGCTGCGCACCTGGGCCCACCGCGACGAGCCGGTGGCCAACGAGATGCTCATGCTCGACCCCTCGGTCGACCCGGAGGAGCTGCGCTACGCGCCGCGCGCACCGCGCCGTCTCCTCTGGCTGCGCCGGACCGCCTTCGTCGTCGTCGTGTTGGCGATCATCGGCGGCGGCCTGGCGATCGCCTACTCGTGGTCCCAGACCCAGTACTTCGTCAGCGACCACGGCGACCGGGTCGCGATCTATCGTGGCGTCGACGCCCAGCTGCCCGGCGTCTCGCTCAACCACGTCTACGCAGGACCAGCACCTGAAGCTGACCGAGCTGCCCGCCTTCCGCCGCAGCCAGGTGAAGGACGGGCTGCAGGCCGACAGCCTGGCCAAGGCGGAGCGCATCGTCGCCGAGCTCCGCGGGTTCGCCAAGATCTGCGCCGGGTCCGGACCCGGCGACCGGCACTCAGTCCGTGACACTTCCGCCGCCGCGGACGCCTTCGACCCACATACCGTCGACCCAACCATCGACGCAGACACCGTCGACGCAGGGCCCGTCGACCCCAACACCGTCCACCCCAACCGAGCCGACTCCGACCGGCACCTCGACGTCGGACACGAACATCAACCCCCCGACCAGCCTGGTACGTCCGGGCAAGGGGACGGCGGACGGCCCGCAGGAGTGCGCCGGCTCGACCCCAGGAGCGTCGCGATGAACCGCGCCCTCACCGGCCGAGCCGGATCGTCGACGCCTTCGTGCCCAAGAAGCGCCGCGGCGTCGAGCTCGCCCTGCTCGTCATGGCCCTCGCGATCGGCGTCGGCAGCTACGCCCTGGTCGGGATCGGCACCGAAGGACCAGGTGCCGAGCGACATCCTCGAGTACGGCGGCGGGCTGGTCGTCCTCGCACTGGCCTGCCACCTCGTCGTCCGGTTCAAGGCGCCGTACGCCGACCCGGTGATCCTGCCGTGCGTCGTGGCCCTGAACGGCATCGGGCTGGCGATGATCCACCGCATCGACGTGGCCAGGCTGGCCCAGAACCCCGACTGCCCACACCTACGCCACCCAGCAGCTGATCTGGACGACGCTGTCGGTGATCGGCTTCGTCGTCACCCTGCTGGTCGTCCGCGACCACCGGATCCTCCAGACGCTGACCTACACGATGGGCTTCGCCGGCATCGCCCTGCTGCTGCTCCCGCTCGTGCCCGGTGCTCGGCGTCAACATCAACGGCGCCCGGATCTGGATCCGCTTCGGCGGCTTCTCCTTCCAGCCCGGCGAGATCGCCAAGATCTGCCTGGCGATCTTCTTCGCCGGCTACCTGGTCGTGAAGCGGGACGCCCTCGCCCTCGCCGGCCGGCGCTTCCTGGGCATCGACCTGCCCCGCGGCCGCGACCTCGGTCCGATCGTGCTGATGTGGGTGATCAGCCTCGGCATCTTGGTGTTCGAGGACGACCTCGGCTCGTCGCTGCTGTTCTTCGGGCTGTTCGTGATGCTGCTGTACGTCGCAACCGAGCGGCCGAGCTGGCTGTTCGTCGGCGCCGGCCTGTTCGCCGCCGGCGCCTACTTCGGCTACCTGACGTTCAGCCACGTGCAGACCCGCGTCGAGGGCTGGCTGGACCCGTTCTCCAACAACGGCGACTACTACCAGATCATCCAGGGGCAGTACAGCATGGCGTGGGGCGGCATCCTCGGGCCGTGGCTGGGGCCGCGGCAGCCCGCAGCTCACGCCGCTGGTCGTGGAGCGACTTCATCGGCACGTCCCTCGGCGAGGAGCTCGGGCTCACCGGGCTGATGGCGATCATCGTCATCTACGCGCTGATCGTCGAGCGCGGCCTGCGCACCGCGCTGATCTGCCGCGACCCGTTCGGCAAGCTGCTCGCCGTCGGCCTCGTCGATGGCGTTCGCCCTGCAGGTGTTCGTGGTCATCGGCGGCGTCACGCAAGCTGATCCCGCTCACCGGGTCTGACCACCCCCTTCCTGTCGTACGGCGGCTCGGCCCTGCTCGCGAACTGGGCCATGGTGGCGCTCGTGCTCCGGGTCAGCAACCATGCCCGCCAGCCGGCTCCCGACCTCGTCGATGCCGACGGCCGACGACGACACCCAGGTGGTGACCCTGCGATGAACCGACCCATCCGCACCCTGGCGGTCTTCTGCCCTCGTCCTGTTCGGCCTGCTGCTGCTCAACGCCAACTACGTGCAGGTCTTCAGGGCCGGCGCCCTCAACGCGATGGCGGACAACAAGCGGGCCCGCGACGCCGAGTGCTCGAGCGAGCGCGGCCCCATCCTGGTCGGCGGCAAGACCGCGGCCAAGAGCCTCGCGTCCGGCGACCGGCTCAAGTTCATCCGCCACTACGCCGCGGGCCAAGCTCTACGCGCCGGTCACCGGCTACTTCTCCTGCTACTTCGGCACCCGGGCCGTCGAGGCGTCCGAGAACTCGATCCTGTCCGGCAGCGACAGCCGGCTGTTCGTCAACCGGCTGCTCGACCTGGTCGGCAACAACCAGCCGCAGGGCGGCAGCGTCCTCACCACCATCAACGCCGAGCGCCCAGAAGGCCGCCTACCGAGGGCTGCTGGACCTGCCCGGCGACGCCCGCGGCGCCGTCGTGGCGCTCGACCCGAGCACCGGCGCGATCCTGGCCGACGTCTCCATCCCGTCCTACAACCCGAACGTGCTGGCCGGCCACGACTTCGACGCAGGTGAAGGCCGCGTACGACAGCGCTCAACGCCGGCGAGGCGCGCCGAACTTCATCAGCCGGTCGACCCAGTCGATCTACCCGCCGGGCTCGACGTTCAAGCTGGTCACCGCGGCCACCGCGCTGTCCAACGGCTACACCCCGGACACGCATGGTGCGGGGCGGCTCCGCGCTCGACCTGCCCCAGACGTCGCACGTGCTGCACAACGAGAACGGCTCCGACTGCGGCGGCGACCAGATCACCCTGACCCAGGCGCTGGTCGTGTCCGTGCAACGTGTCGTTCGGGGACCTCGGGCTCAAGCTCGGCGCGGACCGGCTGCGCGACCAGGCCGAGAAGTTCGGCTTCAACGAGGACTACCTGGACCAGCTGCCGTTCAACGCCAGCGTGTTCCCCGAGAACCTCGAACGAGCCGCAGACGGCCCTGGCGGCGATCGGCCAGTTCGACGTCGCGGCCAGCCCGCTGCAGATGGCCATGGTGGCGGCCGGCATCGCCAACGGCGGCGCGGTCATGACGCCGTACGTCGTCGCCGAGGTCAGGTCCCCCGACCTCGACGTGCTCTCCAAGGCACAGCCGCGAGGTGCTCCACCAGGCCATCTCCGGGACGGTCGCCGACGAGCTCACCCAGATGATGGTCGACGTGGTCAACACCGGAACCGGCAGCCCGGCGCAGATCCCCGGCGTCAGCGTGGCGGGCAAGACCGGCACCGCGAACTCGGCGACGTCGCAGGTCGCCGTACGCCTGGATGGTCACGTTCGCCCCGGCCAACGACCCGCAGGTCGCGGTCGCCGTGCTCATCGAGCAGAGCGGCGAGGACCGCGAGGACATCACCGGCGGCGGGCTGGCCGGCCCGATCGCCCGTGCCGTGATGGAGGCCGTGATCAAGCAATGACGACGACATTCCTCGGAAGGGCCCCTCGATGAGCACAAACGCCCCGGGCAACGGGGATGGGAACGGCAACGGGAGTGGCCAGCCGCGCACGCTCGGCGACGGCCGCTACGAGCTCGGCGGGCTGCTCGGCCGCGGCGGGATGGCCGACGTGCACCAGGCCCAGGACGTGCGGCTCGGCCGGACGGTCGCGATCAAGCGGCTGCGGGTCGACCTGGCCGGCGACCCGACGTTCCAGGCCAGGTTCCGCCGCGAGGCGCAGTCGGCGGCCTCGCTCAACCACCCGTCGATCGTCGCCGTCTACGACACCGGCGAGGAGCCGGACCCCAACGGCACCGGGCATCATGCTGCCGTACATCGTGATGGAGCTCGTCGAGGGCCGGACCCTGCGCGACATCCTGCGCGAGGGCCGCAAGATCCTGCCCGAGCGCGCCCTCGAGATCACCGCCGCGGTGCTCAGCGCCCTCGACTACAGCCACCGCGCCGGCATCATCCACCGCGACATCAAGCCGGCCAACGTGATGCTGACCCCGACCGGCGAGATCAAGGTGATGGACTTCGGCATCGCCCGAGCCATCGCCGACGCGTCGGCGACGATGACCCAGACCGCGGCCGTCGTCGGCACGGCGCAGTACCTGTCGCCCGAGCAGGCCCGCGGCGAGCAGGTCGACGCGCGCAGCGACCTCTACTCGACGGGCTGCCTGCTCTTCGAGCTGCTCACCGGACGGCCGCCGTTCGTCGGCGACTCCCCGGTGTCGGTCGCCTACCAGCACGTCCGCGAGGAGCCGTCGCCGCCGTCGTTCTTCGAGTCGACGGTCCCGCCGGCGGTCGACGCCATCACCCTGAAGGCGCTGGCGAAGCGGGTCGACGAGCGCTACCAGAGCGCCTCGGAGATGCGGGCCGACATCGAGCGCGCGCTTGGGCGGCCGACCCGTGCTGGCACCGGCCGTCCTGGCCGCTGCCGCCCTCGACACGCAGGCCGCACTTCCTGTCTCCACCCGCCGGGGCCGATCGCCACCCCGACCGCCGTCACCTCGCGGAGCACGGCGTACGACTCGGTGCCGCCGCAACGCTCCCGAACCTGGCTGTGGGTGGTCGTGGGTGCCATCGCCGTGGTCCTGGCGGTCCTGGCCGCAGTGCTGCTCCCCAAGCTGCTCGACACCAGCGGCACGGCCAAGCAGGTGGACGTGCCCCGCGTCATCGGCGCGACCGTGCCAGAGGCCGAGAAGCGAGCTGAACACGGTCCGGCCTCGTGCTCGGCGACGCAGATTCCGAAGTTCAGCGCCACCGTGCCGAAGGGCCACATCGTGTCGCAGAACCCCACCCCGCTGGAGCGGGTCGCCGAGGGCTCCGCCGTCAACGTCACCGTGTCGGCCGGGACCGAGACCCATCCGGTACCGGATGTCACGCCGTACCAGATCAAGGAGGCGACCCGCCGGCTCGAGGCGCTCGACTTCCAGGTCAAGCGGGTGAAGGTCACTGACAGCCCGCTGCGGCTCGGCCGGGTCATCCGCACCAACCCGGCGGCCGGGACCGTCCAGCCGGTCGGCACCGTGATCAACGTCTACTACTCGGCCGGGTTCGTCGAGGTGCCCAATGTCGTCGGCAAGAACCGCATGACCGCCATGCGGATCCTGAGCAACGCCGGCTTCGTGCCCATCTCGTCCCAGACGACCAGCGATGCGCCGGAAGGCACGGTCGTCAACCAGATCGCTGACCGGACAACAACCCTTCGGCTCCACGGTGGTGATCTACGTGTCCCTCGGTCCACCACCACCGCCGCCGACCACGACTACCGAGACCATCCCGACGACCCCCACGAGCCCGACCACGCCCACGACCCCGACCACGCCGACCACGCCGACCACCCCCACGACGCCGACGGAGTCGACGAACACCTAGGTCTCAGCAGTCCTCAGGGATTGGCTGGCTGTGGCGTACTGCAGGCGATGGGCGCGGTGTAGCCAGGGATCCGCAGGTCGCCGCTGGTGCGCACCGACCAACCGAGGTTGTACGGCGGCGGCACGTAGTCGCGGTAGTTGTCGACCTCGGGCGAGGTCTGGAGCGCGTGGTACATCGTCGCCGGGTCTGCCGATCGCGACGATCCGGTAGGGCGGTGCGTAGGGGACGCCCTGGAGGACGACCGTGTTGCCGACGCACTTGATCCCGGTTGTGGAGATGATCCGGTTGCCCTGCAGGCTGATCCCCTCGGCGCCCCCGGCCCACAAGGCGTTGGCGACCGCCTGGATGTCCTGCTGATGGACCAGAAGCAGGTTCGGGTCGGTGCCATCGGGAACGTCCTGGTCACGAGGCGCGTCGTTGAGGGTGACGACGATGCCCGGCCCGGCCATCCCGCGTAGCCCGGCAGGCACGCCGACCGTGTCGATCCGGCCCTGGATGACGTCGATCTGGCCGCCGCTCAAGCTCTTGGCCAGCGCTTGCGACCTGGGCGTCCAGCGACGCCTCCTGGTCCTTCAGCACCTCGACCTTGGTCCGCTCGGTGCTGACGATCTCGATCAGGCTGGTGTTCCGGCCGCCACGCAGGTCGGTGCCACGGGCGTTGACCGCGCTGGTGGCCGCGAGCAGCCCGGCACAACCGAACGCGACCGGCCCGGCGAACCGCCAGCCCCACGACCTGCTGGTACGACCGGGCCACAGCAGGCGGCGCCACCAGGCGCGGTGCTCGTGCTGGTCTGGTACGGTCACCAACCCACTGTACGGCGGCGCCGCCGTCGAGTGCCGTACCGCGTTAGGCTAGGCACGAAAGCCGCCGCAGTCAGGAGTCGTCGTGCCGGAGTCCCGCAGCCGCAAGAAGGCTGAGTACACGCCACCCACCGGGTCGAAGAAGACCGTCCGGATGGGCTCGCGGCGCTGGGTTGCCCCGACCATGGTGGCCTGCTGGATCTTCGGGCTGGCCTGGATCGTGGTCTTCTACATCGCGCCCGACCTGAAGTACATGACCGAGCTCGGCAACTGGAACCTGGTCATCGGCATGGTGTTCATCGCCGCCGGCTTCGTCTTGTCGACCCGCTGGGAGTAGCTCGGCGCGCAGCCGCTGCCGGCTCAGTTTGGGCCGCGTTCACCCTGCCTGCCCGATCTGTTCGCCTGCCGGTCGCCTCCCGGACTTACACCGCTGTAGTTCTCCACAGGAGTTATCCCCAATGTGGACAACTTCCCCGCTGGTCCCGCTCTCAGGCCGTGAGGGCGGCCGTGCGAAACGCGACGACCACCGCGCAGAGCACCACCAGGCCGACGATGCTGCCGACCGCGGCGATCGTGCGCTGCTGTCGCGGTGCGTAGGCGAAGGCTGCCCCGATCGCGAAGCCGGCGAGCAGCCCGCCGATGTGCGCCTGCCAGGCGATGTTCGGCACCGTGAACGAGATGAACAGGTTGAGTGCCAGCAGCACGAGCAGCTGGGTGATGTCGCGGTGCTGGCGGAGCAGGATGACGAACGCGGCTCCGAACAGCCCGAACACGGCACCCGAGGCGCCCAGCGCGGACACGTGCGGTGGCGCGAGCAGGTAGACCGCCACGGACCCCACCAGCCCGCTGGTCAGGTAGAGCGCCAGGAAGCGCCACCGGCCCAGCTCGCGCTCGAGGAACGCACCGAAGATCCACAGGCCGATCATGTTCATCGCGATGTGCAGGATCTCGTAGTGCGCGAACGTCGACGTGATCAGCTGCCAGTACGACCCCTGGGCGATGCCCTGCAAGTCGAAGATCGCCGGATAGCCCCGGCTGGACGGGAGCTCGATGATCTTCCGGCCGACGGATCCGCCCGGCCCGCCGTTCGCATGGAGGATCAGGAAGACCACCACGTTGATGGCGATCAGGGTGATCGGTCACCACCGGCGTCTGCACGCCGGCCCGGCCACCGAACGGCGTACGTGCCGTCCTGCTCCCGGCGTGTCCCTCGCGCACGCACTCTGGACATTGGAAGCCCACCGACGCCTGCCGCATGCAGTCCGGGCAGATCGGCCGGCCGCAGCGCTGGCACGAGATGTACGTCTCGCGGTCCGCGTGCCGGTAACAGTGCGGCGCCGTGCTCGTGCCGCCGGGCGGAGGCGACGTGGCGCTCATGTCACGCTCCTCGATGTCACAGTCCTCGATGTCTCGATCCCGGGCCGCTCAGCGCCGCTCGACCTCGACGTGCGAGAGCACGACGGGGCTGACGGGCGCATCACCGCGGCCGGTTCGGGTGCTGGCGATCTTGTCCACGACATCACGGCTCGGCTGGTCGGCGACCTCGCCGAAGATCGTGTGCTTGTTGTTGAGGTGCGGGGTCGGGCCGACGGTGATGAAGAACTGTGAGCCGTTGGTCGCTGGGCCCGAGTTCGCCATCGCGAGCAGGTACGGCCGGTCGAACTTCAGGTCCGGGTGGAACTCGTCCTTGAACGTGTACCCGGGTCCGCCTCGCCCGTCGCCACGGGGGCAGCCGCCCTGGATCATGAAGCCGGAGATCACCCGGTGGAAGACCAGACCGTCATAGAACGGGTCCTTGGTCTTGGCCCCGGTCGTGGGGTCGGTCCATTCCTTCGTACCCTCGGCCAGACCGACGAAGTTCTCGACAGTCTTCGGCGCCTGGTTGGGGAACAGCTCGATCACCACGTCACCGAGGTTGGTCTGGAGCGTTGCATAGAGGCTGTTGGCCACCGGGTTACCTTTCGTCGAACTTCGCGCGGTCGGACAGCGCGGCGCTGGGGGACGTGACAAGCCAGGCGGGCCTCCTTCGAGCGCCCTGCCCAGGCATGTGTCTATCCTTGCACGCCGCTCAACCCGGCCGGCGGACGTCGGGGAGGGCTCCCCTCTCGAAGGGTGCGACCTGTCAGGCGTTGATAGTGTGACGAGCAGATGACCTGGCACGACGCGGCCCGACCCGGCCGACTCTAGGAGGATGACGTGGTGGCACTGAGCAACGCCAAGGAACGGCTGCAATCGACGAAAGACGACGCCCTCGACCGAGTGGGCCCGGCTGCCGGATCCGCCCGCGAGACCGTCGCTTCCGCTGTCGACGACGGCCGGCAGCGGGTCGGCCCGGCGCTCAGCGACGCGGGAAGCAAGCTCGGGTCTGCTCTCGACGATGCGAAGGGCCGGATCGGCCCGGCGCTGGGCGACGCCAAGGACAAGGTGGGACCGGCTGTCGGGGAGACCCGCGACCGGATCGCGCCGCTGCTCGATGACGCCCGCAGCCTGGTGGTGCCCGTTGCCGCGCAGGCGATCGCCGAAAGCCGGCGACGGGGCCGACGGGCCGCCGTACGGCTCGGCATCGCGGAGGAGCCGAAGAAGAGCCACGGTTTCCGAAACCTGCTGCTGCTGTTCGCGCTGACCGGCGCTGCGCTCTTCGCCTACAAGAAGTTCTTCGGTCGCAGCGACGCGTGGTCGGAGTCGGACAGTCCGGCTGACGGCGGTGCTCGCGGCCCCGGTGCCGGTACGCACAGCGCGTCCGCGGCAGCCTCTCGGGCGGCGGCCGCAGCGAGTACGGCCGCCAGTACGGCTGCAGCTACGGCCAAGGATGCCGCTGCCACAGCCAAGGACGCCGCCAAGGACGCGACCGACAAGGTCTCGGACAAGGCTTCCGAGGTGAAGGCGAAGGTGGAGACCAAGGTCGCGACGAAGAAGTCGGCGGCCGCGCAGAAGACCGAGGCGACCAACAACAACGAGACCGCGCCGACGGCGCCGTTCGCCTCCGAGGAGACCGTGGAGTCGCACCAGCCGTCCACGCCGGACAACCCCGTCGAAGAGACCAAGATCGAAGCAGCTGAAGGCAACTGAGGCGAGCCGGCCGCGCGCCGCTCGACGTCGAAGGCATCACCGGGCGGGTTCGCGATCTCGTCGCAGCTGTCCTCTCCCCGCTGACGAGACGCCACGTTGAGCTGAGTACTGGGCGAGAGGGCCGACACTCCCCGCGAAGAGTGCCGGCCCCCTCGGATCAGGGGTGGATCAGCGCAGGCCGTAGGCCCGGATGATCGTCTGGCTTGACCGGTTCCCCGCGTCGTCCCAGGCCGTGGCCTTGAGGGACACCCACTGCGCGGGGTTGTCCGGGTAGGTGACGCTGGCCTGCCAGTTCCCCGGGCCGCCGGTGAGGGTCAGCGGGGTCCAGGTCTTGCCGGCGTCGTACGACACGGACAGCTTGCCGCCGGCGATGTCGCCACCGTCGATGACGTTGGGCAGCTGCCAGGCCGTGAAGCCGATGGTGTCCTTGGCTCCGGCCTTGGCGTCGTCACGCATGTCGGTGTTCACGTCGAAGCCGACCTGGACGAACGGCAGTAGGGCTTGCGACGTACCGTCGTCGTGCTCGGACCAGAACGTGTACTCCGAGTGCAGATGGGTCGAGGTGGCCCACTCGGCGGCGCTGCGCGAGATGTCGCTCGTCGCCCGGTAGAGCGTCTTGTCCGGGGACAGATCCCCGACATAGGTCGCCTGCCAGCCCTGCGAGTGCTTGAGCAGCGTGTCGCCCTGGTAGACCTCGATGACCTGGCTGCTCGTCCCGTCGCTGTCACCCATCGAGCCGGTGTGGTTGCGACCGGCATCGCCGTACGACGGCAGGTTGAGCTGCATGCTGTCGTACTGCCGCACCGGTCCCCAGTAGCCGGGGCCGAGCCGCGGGTAGACCACGGGGGTGAACCACTTCTCGACCAGGTTCTGCCCGGCGTCGTAGGTCCGGCGGTCACCGCGCAGATCCCAGTTGCCGTCGATCGTCTGCACGCCCTGGTACCACTCGGTACCGGGCTGGGTGGAGACGTACTCGACACGTGTCGCCGGGAAGTTCATGTACTGCGGCGACCCCATGCCGTACGGGTCCTGCGGCCTGAAGTCGTAGCGGAACTCGCCACCGAGGTGCGGCTTGCGGCCGTAGTACTTGGTGGTGATCCTGGCCAGCTCCGAGGCGTCCGGGTGGTAGGTGAGATCGGCCGGAATGCTGCCCTCGTGCGCGTCGACGAGATCGTAGGTCCACGGCGTGTCCATGTCACCACTCGTGGTCACCGTCAGGTCGCCGTGCGTGAGTCGCTGGATCAGACCGGCGCCCTGGAGGCCGCTGACGGTGGCCACCGGGACAGGTGCGGTCTCACCGTTGGGACCGCTCGCGTACCAGGCGAGCTCACCGTCCGCGTCGTTCACCACGAGCAGGAAGACCGCACCGTGCGCGCTCGCGGTCTGCGCGGCGGTATAGAGATCGGTGGTCGGGGTGAAGGTGATCACCGCGACCTTGCCGGTGGCGTCGACACCTGCGTAGTCGGCCTCGGTGCCCGCGCCGACATAGACCGCGTCCTGGCTGTTCTTGCCGTCCAGCCAGGGGCTGCCGTACTGCTGGATGGTGTCGAGGACCTCCTTGCCGGCCACCACCCGCATGATCGGGGTGCGGAGCCGCCAGCGGGCGGAGAAGTCGAATGTCTCGTCGGACACCGCCGTGGTCGGCTGGGCGTACATGTTGTCGACGACGGCCGGCATGATCAGCGCCTCGGTGTAGCCACCGCCGCCTGACACGTAGTACTCCATCTGCCGATACGTCGTCTCAGCGTTCGCCTTGCCGACCGACGCCGTGACCGGCACCGCCTGCGTGGCGTCGAGCTCCACGACTCGATCCTGGTCGAGGTCGACCTCGGGGCTACCCACCAGCGCGATGCCTTGGGCATCCGCGGCGTCATGGACGTCCATGAAGGTCATCGCACTGTAGGTCCCGGCGGGCAGCCGCAGGGTGCGCTCACCATCGACGAGGTACGGGTCGGTGAAGCCGTCGCTGGAGGCGTGGATCGCGATCCAGGTCTGGGCCGGCGAACCGTCGCGACCGGTGGCCTTCAGGGTGAGGTTGTACTTCTCGGCCTCCTTGTCCATGGCCAGGCTGGTCCGGGCGACGGTGGCCCCGCCCCGGGTCGCCACCACCGCTCCGGCGTATCGGGTGCCCGCGTTCACCTTGTTCGGCGTAGCGGTGATCTTGATGGTCCGGCTGCCGTGCGCCGGGACCGTGACCTCCGTAGGCAGCGTGAAAGCGCCCTTGGGGGCCGCTGCGCCGGATGCGTCGCGCATGACGAGCGAGAGCTTGAGCAGCGCCTTGGTCTTCCCGCTGTTGGTGTAGGTCACTGACCGGGTGATCGGGTCCACGTCGACATTGGGCCATGAGAGCAGCCCGAAGAACCGGGATCCGGTGGCCTGAACGGTGCCGAGGACGGCCCGCTCGACGTTGAGCCGACCGTCACCGACGTCGTACGGTGACGGGTCGCTCACGCCGTCCGCGGCGCTCATCAGGGCGTCCTTGATCTGCTGACCGGTCCAGTTCGGGTGCCGGTCCTCGAGGATCGCGGCAGCGCCGGTCACATGCGGCGTCGCCATCGAGGTGCCGCTCATCGTCACGTAGTCGCCCTCACCTTCGGAGTACTGCGACCGAGCGGCAGAGATGTCCACACCGGGGGCCACGATGTCCGGCTTGATCGCCGAGTCTCCGAGCCGAGGCCCCATGTTGGAGAACCAGGCGAGCTGGTCGGACCCGTCGACGGCTCCGACGGTCAGGGCGTCGTCGGCTGCGCCGGGGGAGTTGATGTAACCGGGTGTGCCCTGGTTGCCTGCCGCGATGACGAAGAGAGCGCCCGTCTGGGCGGAGAGGCTGTTGACCGCGAGGACCATCGGGTCGTCCATGCCGTTGCTCGGCTCGTTGGACCCGAGTGACATGTTCACCACGTGGGCATGGTTGGCGGCCCACTGCATGCCGTTGATGATCCACGACTCCTGGCCGAAGCCGTCGTTGCCGAGGACCTTGCCGATGACCAGGTGCGCGCCTGGGGCGACACCCTTCTCCACGCCGCCGGAGGCAGCGCCGGTGCCGGCGATCGTCGAGGCCACGTGGGTGCCGTGGCCGAAGTAGTCCTTGGTGTCCTCACCCGGCACGAAGCTGACCGCGTCGTCGACCTGGCCCGCCAGGTCGGGGTGCCCGGCGTCGATGCCGGTGTCGAGGACGGCCACCGTGGTGCCGCTGCCGTCGTAGCCGGCCGCCCACGCCTGCGGAGCGTGGACCTGTGCAACGCTCTCGGCCAGGTCGGCCTCGACCTTGCCATCCAGGTAGATCTTCGCGATCCCAGCGGAGAACACCGGCTTTGCGGGTACGACGTCAGCGGGCGTGACAGCGGCCCAGAACGAGGCCGCGGACCGCTTGGGCGTACTCAGCGCCGCGCCGTCGATGCTGCTGAGCACCGACGTCCGGGTGGCCCCGGTGGGGGTGGCGACCTTGCTTGAGTCGACGCCGTCCTGGTATCCGACGATCACGGGCAGGGCGTCAGCGTGCGCGTCGTCGTACCCGTCGGCGATCAGCTTGGTGACGTCGAAGAGCCGGCTGTCCAGCCGGTCGGCAGCGAGGTAGGGCAGTGCTGCCTCGGGCAGGACGTACAGATCCTTGCCCACCGTCTCCGTGCGAACGGCGCCGGTGGCACCCGGCGCAGGCTCGACGGAGACAGTGCTCTTGCCGCCTCCGACGCCCGTGACGGTGACCACGTCACCGGTGATCAGGGTGACCCGGTGCGACACGGGGCCGGATGAGGCGCCCGCTGCGGACGCACGTATGGAGACACCGGCGGTGGCCGGTTGGGCGGCCGTCATCAGGCCGACAGCCAGGCCTCCGGCAGCGAGAGTGGACAGGGCCGCTTTGGCGGCTCGGGACGAACGCGACATCTGGTGATTCCTATCGAGCGGGATCGTGAAGGGACGAGGTGCCAACGCTAGCCATAAACCCGACAGGTATCCTGCTTGCGCTGTCGGCGGGAATACGTCATGCCGTATATCCGCCACCGACGACGCTGATCGCGATGTCGCAAAGGAGTAACAATGCTCAGTGTGCTGGGACTCGACGAGGCAGAGGAACGCGCCTACCGCCGGATGGTCGAGGTCCCCTCGGGCTCGGTCGACGACCTGATGGACCTACTGGGATGCGGGCCGGCCCAGGCGGAAGCGGTGCTCACGGGTTTGGAGGTCAAAGGCCTGGTGGCCCGCTCGACGGGCAACGCCCATCGATTCGTCGCCTCCCCGCCGCAGGTCGCGCTCGGTGCCCTGGTCGTCGAACGGCAGGAGGACCTGCGCCGCGCCCGGCACGAGCTGGGAGCACTCACCGAGGCCTACCGGGGCGCCGCTGCCGACCGCACGGTCAACGACGTCGTGGACGTCGTCCTCGGATCACAGGCCGTCGCGCAGCGGTTCGCCCAACTCCAGCGCGCGGCCAGGCACGAGATCCTGCTGCTCGCCAAGTCGCAGTACCTCGTCGTGCAGCCCGAGGACAACGACGACGAGACGCTTGCGCTGGCCCGGGGGGTCATCTACAAGGTTGCCCTGGAGCGCGGCAACCTCGAGCGGACGGGCTTCTTCGAGGAGGTGACTGACTCGATCACCAATGGGGCCCAAGTGCGCATCGCGCCCACCATCCCGGTGCGCCTGCTCATCGTCGACGGTGAGCTGGCCCTGGTGCCGCTACCCGCCGCAGGCGACCAGAATCCTGGCGGCGGAGCGTTGCTGATCCACCCGAGTGGGCTGTTGGATGCGCTCAAAGCCGTGTTCGCGCTGGTCTGGGAGAGCGCCTCGGAGCTGGTCATCAGCGGCGACACACTCGACCAGGTCGACGGCGACCGGCTCCAGGCGATCGATGCCCAGGTCCTCTCGCTGTTACTCGCTGGGCTCACCGATCAGGCGATCGGCGGCCAGCTGGGGCTCTCGCTGCGTACGGTCCAACGCCGCGTCCGGCTGCTGATGGACCGCGCTCACGTTGAGACCCGGTTGCAGCTCGGGTATCAGGCCGGCCGCCGCGGCTGGCTGTGAATCTGGGTCCGGCACAATCGCAGGATGACGATCTCTCCCACCGTCTCGGTCCGCGGCGAAGCCACGATCATGGTCGAACCCGAGCTGGCGACGCTCACCATCACCATCGAGGCACAAGGTAGCGACAAGCAGACGACCCTCGACCTGCTCAGCCGCCGGGCACAGGCGGTGGCGGATCTGGTCGGCCGGTTCGCCTCGGGGGTCGAGCGCTCGGAGACCTCACGGCTGCACGTCTACCCCGAGCTGGACGGCAAGAAGACCGAGAAGGTCCGCCGTTATGTCGGCCGCACCAGCACCTCCCTGGTCGTGCACGACTTCGCCGTCCTGTCCGACCTCGTCGTCGGCGCGGGAGGGATCGACCTGGTCTCGGTGGACGGACCGTGGTGGCGGCTGCGGGCCGACAGCGACGTCTACCGGCAGGCCCGTCTGGCTGCGGCCGCGGACGCCTTGACCCGGGCTCGGGACTACGCGGCCGCGTTCGGCGCCGAGCTGGCCGGACTGGTCGAGATCGCCGATCAGGGCATGTCGCACTCGCAGGAAGCCCCGATGCAGGCCTTCGCCGCACGGGCCAAGATGTCGCGCGGCGGGATGGGCGAAGAGGCGTCTTTCGACCTCGAGCCGGGGCAGCAGCAGGTGACGGGTCAGGTGGAGGCCCGCTTCCTGCTCACCCAGCCCGACCTCTCCAACGTCGTACCAGCCGGGCCGGCGTAGTCGTCAGTCCTGGGCCTTCAGCGCGCCCCAGCCGTGCCAGTAGTCGATCTCGATCAACGCACTGACCCGGGGGTCCGTGCGGTTCGGGTAGGCATTGCCGCCGTAGTGCCGTGAGAGCCGGTCGATGTCGACCAGGTCGGGATCGTCACGCCATTGCGTGATCCGCCCTTGGACCGAGATGTGCGTGTACCAGGCGCCCTCCTCGAGCGCGGTGAGACTGACCCGACCGTCGTTTCGCATGTACTCGTTGCGTTTGCGGCTCCCGTCCATGTTGACGAGAATCCGGCCGTCGTCCTCGACGAGGTACCAGGTAGCGACCGAGATCGGCTGACCATCCGGGCGGAGTACAGCTATGACGGCAGGATTGGGCTTCCTGAGCAGGCCCATGGCCTGATCGGTCAGGGGTGCTTTGGGCATGGGTTGCTCCTTCGTGGTGGGCTGGGGCCGGTCTAGGCGGCGGGCGCGCCGGCGGGGGCCAGCTCCGGATAGTCCGCGCGCACCCGCTTGGTCGCGTTGTGCTCGCCGAGGAAGCTGAGGAACGGGATGGTACCGAGTAGCAGCGTGATCACCGCGAACCAGAGCGGGAACCTCGCCCGACGCGCGAGGTCCGCCGCGACCACCAAGAAGATCATGTAGAGGAAGCCGTGCATGATGCCGACGACCTCGGTGATGTCGGCGCCGAAGGTCTGCAGGGTGGACCCCTGCGTGAGCAGGTGCTTGAGGGGGACGCCGATGCAGATGAGCACGATCAGGAACACCCCGATGACGGTGGCCATCACCCGGTAGCGCAGCAGTGCTCCCCTCACCCGCTCGACGCTACCTCAGCCCGCTGAGAGGACCACGGAGACGTCACGCACTCGCCTGTGGACAACTCCGTCCGTGCCGAAAACTGTCGGAGCTCGATAGTAGATTAGAGCGCATGTTCGAGCTACCGGAGCCGCCCGCCGAGGACGTGCCGCCGTTCGATGGGGCGCCGCCGTTCGAGCCGGACGACTGCGCTCCTGAGGAGCTGCAGGCCTGGTTGGGTGCGGATGACTCTGCGGACGGCGTCGAGCGTCAGGGGTACGGTGTGCTGCCGGACCCGGCTCTCGATGCCGCCGCGGTGCAGGCGCTGGGTGAGTTCGAGGAGCAGCTTGAGGCGGAGCGTCTCGACGGGCTGGACGCGGACGGGATTCTGGCGGAGGCCGCCGGTACGAAGCAGGCCGGAGCGGCGAGTACAAGCCAAGCAGCTGTGGCTGGCGATGCGGTGGGCGGACCTGCATGCGGTGCTGACTCGTCCTGGTGCGGTCGGGAGGGGTCGGGAGCGTCTGGTTCGGCTGGGTGGGGACGGGACGCCGGAGGTGGCGGAGTTCGCACCGGCCGAGCTCGGTGCGGTCCTTGCCACGACGGATGGCGCAGCGAAGAGCCTGATCGGGGATGGGCTGGATCTGCGGCACCGGTTCCCGCTGTTGTGGCGACGGGTCCAGGACGGGTGGGTGGAGGTGTGGTTGGCCCGCCGGATCGTCCAAGAGGCCCGGCCGCTGCCGAGGAGGCCGCGGCGGCGGTGGATGCGCGGATCGCGGACCTGGCCGGGGGGTTGACGTGGCGGCGGTTGAAGACCATTGTCGCTGCGGCGATCCTGGCGGCGGACCCGGCGAAGGCTGCCGATGACGCCCAGGAAGCGGCATCGGGGGTGGGGGTGTTCCCGGACCCGGAGTCCAAGGACGGCTACCAGGGGATCTTCATCAAGGCCCGCGCCGGCGACGTCACAGCGTTCGATGCGGCGGTCGAGCTGATCGCCCGGGCCCTGAAGACGATCGGTGATACCCGGCCGGTGCAGCAGCGTCGGGCCAGCGCGGTCGGGATCCTCGCGGACCCGGCAGCCGCCCACGACCTGATCGCCGAGGCCGAACGGGTCCGCAACGCACAGTCTCAGGCGGCCGCCGCCCGCCGGGCCGGAGACCACGAGGCGGCGGAACAGATCGCAGCCACCCTGCCGGACGGTGTCGCAGCCGGATGGGCGGTGCGGGCGGCAGTCGCCGTTCACGTTCGGCACCGCGGTGCTGTACTTCCACCTGAGCCGGGAGACCCTGGACGCGATGCTGGCCGGCCAGCCGTACGCCGGTGCCGGGGTGGTCCGGGTGGAGGACATCGGGCCGGTCATCCTGGACCAAGTCCAACAGTGGCTCGGCCACATGCAATGTGGTGCTGAAGCCGGTGATCGACCTGGCCGGTGTCCAACCCGTCGACCACTACGAGACCCCCCGAAGACATCGGAGGCGATCCGGCTGATCCGATCTGCCGACTACTTCCCCTACGGCACCTCCACGTCACGAACTCAAGACTGCGAACACACCGACCCGTTCGTGCCGATGAACCGCGGCGGCCGGCGACCACAGACAGGCCACTGCACCACTCTCAGAACGGACCGGCGACCCAACTTGTATCCACCTCAATCCGTCACCGGATCAAAACCCACGGCGGCTGGACCGTCACACAGCTCAGACCCGGCGCCTGGCTGTTCCGATCACCCCACAAGTACTACTACCTCGTCGACCAACACGGCACCACCGCGCTCGGTCGACTGTGACTGGGCAAACTGTGACTGGGCAAACCGTGAGACGGGCGGGTCATGCCTCGCGTGGTTGCTCGGGTCCCGCAATCTCGGTCATGCGCCACCACATGAAGACGACGAACAGTGCGAAGACCCACCACTGGCAGGCATAGAGCAGGTTGCGAAGCCCCGACCAGCGTGACGGGTCCGGGAGCGGCGGCGTGACCGGGGCCAGGTTCGGAGACTGCTCGGGGTTGCTCGATCGGAGCACCAGGTAGCCGGAGTAGAGATCCGGACGCACACTGTTCACCAGGCTGGAGATCGACAGCCCATCCGCTATGCGCGCCGCGTTCGGGGATCCGCCGCTCTCACCGGAGGGCTCCAGGATCCCCGACACCATGACCCGCCCGGCGGGTGCCGCCGCGGATGGTGACTCGCTCGATCCCCGCACGACCATGATGGCGGAACCGCTTGCGGTGACCAGCGGCGTCGCGACCGCGTAGCGATCGGCGGCACCCGGAAGATGTCTGACATAGATCTGGTTGGTCGGCAGATAGCGACCGCTCACCCGTACGGGGCGGCTCACGGCGTCCGAGGGAAAGGCGTCATCCGGCCCGAGCAGCGCGCCCAGTGGCACGATCGGTTTGGCCAGGGCGGCCTTGGCATCGGCGTGCTGGTGGTTGTCGTACACCCGGAACTGCCAGAACCCGAGCCAGATCATGGCGGCGATCAGCAGCAGGCCGACGGCTGCCAGACCGAGAGCCCTGGGGTTCAGGAAGCGATGCACGGGGCTCCCCGCATCGCGGACCTCATCCCGCCAGTCTGCCAGGGTGCCGGTGGCATGATCGCATCATGGCCGTTCCAGGTAAGCCCGAGATCCCCGCCAACGCGCCCGCCGACCTGATCGCTCGCGAGCTCTTCGCCGTAGACGCCTATCTCTCGAGCTTCGACGCAGAGGTGATCGACGTCGACCACGAGGCCGGCCGGGTACTGCTGTCGCGTACCGCGTTCTTCCCAGGCGGCGGGGGACAGCCGTGCGACACGGGCACGCTGACGACCTCGTTCGGACGTCTCGAAGTCGGCCAGGCCAAACGAGACCGTGGCGGTATCTGGCACTGGGTGACCGGAGACTCCGAGCTCCCAGCGGCCGGCGGCGAGGTTCATGGCGAGCTCGACTGGCAACGCCGGCACAAGGTGATGAGGACCCATACGGCGTTGCACATCCTGTGCGGCGTGATCTGGGAGGAGTTCCGGATCCCGGTCACCGGCGGGAACATGGAGGTGGGAGTCGGCCGGCTGGACTTCCCCCTCGACGCGATCTCCGTCGAGCTCGGATCTCGCATCGAGGCCCGGATCAACGAGGAGATAGCGGCCGCACATGACATCGTCGTCGAGTTCCTGGGCCGAGACCTCGCCGACGCGGACCCGGCGCTGATCCGCACGGCCGCCAATCTCATCCCGCGCGAGATCGACCCGCTGCGGGTCATCAACATCGTCGGCCTCGACAAGCAGGCCGACGGCGGCACCCACGTGATGAGCACCGCCGACGTCGGCCGGGTCCGGGTCACCGGCACCGAGTCGAAGGGCAAGGGCAACAAACGCATCCGGATCTCCGTCGAAGACGGCTGAGACCGATCGAACGGCGCCAACCTTGACCTGCCGAGTCCGCGCCCGACCAGTACGGTTGCTCTGCACATACTTGACGTCCAGGAGCCCTCATGACAGAGAAGGTGACCGACCGCTGGTTCTCCGAGCGGTTGCAGCAGCCGATCACCCTGGCCCGCTGGGGGACCTTCGGCACACCCGTGCTGGTCTTCCCGACGGCTGGCGGCGACGCTGAGGAGATCGAACGCATGCGTCTGATAGACGCCTGCGCCGAGCTCGTCGACGCCGGACGGGTGAAGCTCTACTCATGCGACAGCGTCGCCGGGAAGGCGATGGTGGCGGCTGACGGTACGCCCGCATACCGGATGTGGCTGATGAACCAGTTCCATGACTGCGTCGCCAACGAGATCGTGCCGGCGATCCACTCCGATCTCGGCGGCTACTCGCCGCCGATCATCTCGGCTGGGGCCTCGATCGGGGCCTTCAATGCGCTGGCCGTCATGTGCCGCTACCCCCATCTGTTCGGCGCCGCCATCTGCATGAGCGGCACCTATCGGGTCGAGCGCTTCTACGAAGGTGAGTTCAACGACCAGCTCTATCTGTCGTCGCCGGTCCATTTCCTGCCGGGCCTCGAGGGTCCGCAGCTTGACACGCTGCGCGGTCGGTTCGCCATCCTGGCTTCGGGCGAGGGCGCCTGGGAGAACATCGGCGAGTCGTGGCACGCCGCCGAGGTACTGGGCAGCAAGGGGGTGCCCAACCGGGTCGACTCCTGGGGCGAGGAGTGGGAGCACGACTGGGGCACCTGGCGCGCGATGCTCCCGCGCTATCTCGATGAGCTCGGCTGACGTACGGCGCTGCTAGCCGACCGGTGCCGCCTCGATGACGAAGACCGAGGTACCGGTCTCGACGACCCGTGTCAGCGCGAACCCGGCAGCCTCGAACAGCGCGGCGTACTCGGCGACGGTCCGTTCCTGTCCGCCTGGACCCACCAGCATGTTGAGGTCGGAGAAGGCGGCGCGCACGGTGTCCGGTCCGTCGCCCAGCAGCTGCTCCACCAGCAGCAGCACACCGTCTGCCGGGATCGCTTGACGACAGATGCGCAGGATCTCGATCGACTCCGCGTCCGGCCAGTCGTGGATGATCGCCTTGAGCAGGTAGGCGTCTCCTCCTGACGGAACGGACTCGAAGAAGCTGCCGCCCACTGTCTCGCACCGGTCAGCAACGCCCGCCGCGGCCAGCACCTGCCCGGCGCCAGCAACGACATCCGGTTGGTCGAAGAGCACCCCTCGAACAGCCGGATAACGCTCCAGGATCACGGCCAGCAGCTTGCCCGCACCACCACCGACGTCGACGACGGTCTCGAAGCGACCGAAGTCGTAGGCGGTGACGACCGCCCTGGCGAAGGCACCCGACATGGAGGTCATGGCGCGGTCGAAGATCTCCTGGTCCTTTGGCCGCTGCCGGCGGTACTCCCAGACCGGCATCCCATGTACCGCGTTGAAGGCGTTCTCCCCGGTCCGCACGCTGTCCACGAGTCCGGCCCACGCCTGCCAGTACGCGGGCGTGCCCACGAAGGCGGCCCAGCCGCCGAGCGAGCCCTCGACGTCATCGCGGAGCAGCTCACCGAGCTCGGTGTTGGCGTAGCGTCCCTCGGCGTCACTGGCGTAGACGCCGACCGTCTCCAGGGCGCGCATCAGCCGGGCCAGGGTCGGCCCATGGGTCGACGTCGCCCGGGCGAGGTCGGCCACGTCGCGAGGGCCTGCGGCGAGTAGGTCCGAGATACCGAAGGTCGCGGCGACGTGCACCGCCTGCGAGACCTGGTACCCGTTGACCAGCTGGCGGAGCTGCTTGGCGGTGTCCATCCGTCGATCCTGTCGCATCTTCGGCAGCCCCGTGGCGCAACGACCGATTGGGGTCGGGCACTCAGGGGTTGGCGAGGCTGACCAGCAGCAGGACCTCGGCCAGGCAGGCCCGCTCGAAGTCCGCGAGGTGCAGGCTCTCGTTCGCCCCGTGTGCCCTCGTGTCGGGGTCCTCGACGCCGGTGATGAGGATCTCCGCATCGGGGAAGGCCTTCGCGAAGCTGGAGATGAAGTCGATGGACCCCCCGACGCCGATCTCGACGACGGGTACGCCGAAGGCAGAGGCGAAGGCGGCCCGCGCGGCCGTGTACGCCGGTCCCGAGGTCGAGGCGGCGAACGGCTGCACCGCCCGGCCCGCGGTCACCGTGACGCTGGCGCCCCAGGGCACGTGGGACTCCAGGTGAGAGACCAGCGCCTCGCGAGCATGTTCCGCGTCGTCGCCCGGCCCGATCCGCAGGGTGATCTTCGCCCTGGCACTCGGCACCAGGGTCATCGGTGCGGAGTCCACCGCCGGCGCGTCGATGCCGATCACGCTGATCGCCGGGCCACCCCACATCCGTGACGTGAGCGACCCGCGGCCGATCAGCTGCACCCCGTCGAGTACCCCCGAGTCAGCGCGGAACTGCTCCTCGGTGAGGTCCAGGTCGTCCGACGGCTGCCGGTCCAGGCCGGCGACCGCCACCTCACCTGCGTCGTCGTGCAGGGTCGCGATCAGCCGGGCCAACACGGTGAGCGCGTCCGGCACCGGTCCGCCGTACATCCCGTTGTGTACGGCATGCCGCAGCGTCCGGACCTCGACGACGGCATTGACGCCCCCGCGCAGTGACGTGGTCAGGGCCGGCGTCCCGATCCGCCAGTTCGTCGAGTCGGCCAGCACGATGACGTCGGCGGCCAGCCGCTCGGAGTACCGCTCCAGGAACGCCGGCAGGGTCGGTGAGCCGGTCTCCTCCTCGCCTTCGATCAGCACGGTCACCCCCACACCCAGGTCTTCGCCGAGCGAACGCAGCGCGGCAAGATGCAGAGCGATGCCGGCCTTGTCGTCGGCGGCGCCGCGGCCGTACAGCCGCCCGTCGCGTTCCACCGGCTCGAACGGTTCGGTGGTCCAGGAGGCGCGGTCGCCTATCGGCTGCACGTCGTGATGGGCATAGAGCAGCACCGTCGGGGCCCCCGCGGGTCCGGGGCGGTGCGCCGAGTACGGCGGGCTGCCCGCCCTCGACCGACAGGATCTCGACGTCGTCGATGCCCGAGGCACGCACCAACGACGACAACCAGGTCGGCGCTCTCGCGCATCGCGGCCGACGCCGCGGGGTCGCTGGACACCGACGGGATGCGCACCAGCCCCTCGAGATCGGCGCGCACCGACGGCATGACCTGCGCGACCCGCTCTCGCCAGCCGCTCGTTGAATCTGGCTGGCTCATCCGGCATACAGCGCGGAGCTCGCGCGCGAACCGGTCGGCCATCTCGATCAGCGGCCCCAGCTCGGGATGCCGGACGATCACCATGCCGTCCGAGATCAGGGTGGCCCGCCAGTCCCGTCGCGGCGCGCCCGACCGGAAGGAGGTCGAGGGTGGCCACCGAGTCGCCGTACTCGCCGAGCAGTCTCTCGAGCCCGTCGATGCGCGTGGATGCGCCCGGACCCTTCGGCCCGCTTGAAGATGCTGGCCGCGTTGTAGCGACGCTCGAGGGGGTGGGAGATCTGGCCGTGGACCACGGCCTCGGCCCAGACCCGGAACAGGTCGTCGTCGGTGACGTAGTTCATCACGTCGACGGTCCGTCCGCCCGGCGGCCGGGCGCCGATCTCGCCGAAGACCACCTCGCCGTCGTCCTTGCGATACCACTCCATATGGGTGAAGCCGGCCTGGAAGCCCGAGCGCCTTCAGCACGCCGCGACCCATCTCACGACCGGCCTGCAGCTGCTCCTGGTCGAGGTCGCGCAGCGCCACCGTCATCGGGCTCACCCATTCGTGGCTGCGCGCCTGCAGCGGCCGCGGGCGGTACCAGCAGATGTTCTCGAACAGGATCTCGCCGCCGGCGCACACCGTGTCGTGGGTGAACTCCTCCGCCTCCACGAACTCCTCGACGCTGATCACGTCGACGTGGCGGACCATGGTGAGGACCTCGGCCAGCTCCTCGGCGGTGTCGACGCGGTAGGTGTCGGCGGAGCCCGCACCGGCGATCGGCTTGACGATCAGCGGGTAGCCGATCCGCTCGGCCGCCTCCCAGGCCCCGGCGACGGTCGACGGTGCTGGAGTGCCGGGGGGTACGGATGCCGGCCGCGTCCAGGACCTGCTTCATCCGCTCCTTGTCGCGGAACGGGATCGTCTGCTCGCGCGGTCATGCCCGGGCAGCCCGAACGCCTCGCGGATGTGGGCCGCCAGCATCATGTACGGCTCCCAGAGGCATTCGACCTGGTCGATGCGCACGTGCTGCGAGAGCCCGTGCAGAGCGTTGAGCACGGCACCCTCGTCGGCGAGTGAGACGTGCTCGTAGTGGGCGAGTGCCTGCCTGGCCTCGGCCGGGCAGCGCGTGCGTCGGCTGGTCACCCGACGCCGATGACGCTGGCGCCGACACCGGCCAGCGCGCGGGTGAAGTAGGCCATCTCCAGCGGGAAGCCCGGGCTAGAGCATGACGACGTTCACCATTGCCTACTCCTCCCCCACGCCATCCTCATTGGGCTTCGACCAGCTCGACCCGGAGGCCGTGCAAGATGCGGCGCAGGGCGTCCTGGACGACGGCGGTCTCCTGGTGGCGCACGGTGACGAAACCCTCTCCCTCGTAGCTGGTCGATGCCGGCTGACCGGGCCGCGGCAGCTTGGCGTCGACGACGAGGTGCCCGATCTCGCGCTGCATCTCCTCGAGGCCGTGGACGCGCGCGGACCACGCCCCGGCCCTGTCCCCTGAGGTACGCCGTACCCGATGGCGTACTGACGGGGCGGCGGGTTGAAGCTGACCGAGGATCACCAGCTCGGCCCAGACGCTGTAGAAGTCCATGTCGTGGGCGAAGCCGATCATCGACGCGAGCTGCGCACCGGGTGGGCGCGCGCCGACCTCGGAAACCGCCACCGAACCGTCCGGCCGTTCGAACCACTCCATGTGCGAGAAGGCGTCCCGAACGCCGAGCGCGGCCAGCGCAGCAGGCCCGATCTGCTTGATGCCGTCGTACTCCGGACCGTCGATCTCCCGGGGCAGCACCACGGTCCACTGCACCCAGGGGTTGCGGAGCACGTCGAGCGGCGGCGGCTCGTAGTCGGAGATCGACGCCCAGATCGGTCTGGCCACCAACGGTGACGCTGTCGAAGGTGTGCTCCTTGCCGACCAGGAACTCCTCGAGCAGCCACGTCTCGCTCGGGATGGCGCGGGCGGCCTCCAGCCAGGCATTCAGGTCGTCCGGCCCGTCGAGCCGGTACGTCGCCTGCGCGCCTGCGCCCGCCGGTGGTTTGGCGACCAGCGGGAAAGCCGACGGCGGCGGCGAACGACGAGCGCCTCCTCGGTCCGGTGGACCAGCTGGTGGCGCGCGCACGGGACACCCGCGGCGCGCAGCACGCTCTTCATCTGGGACTTGTCCCGCACGTTGTGTGCGGTGGCCTCGTCCATGCCGGGGATGCCGAGCGCGTCCCTGACCTCACCGAGTGGCACCTGGAGCTGTTCGAGGGCACCGACCAGGCAGCTCCACCCGGCCGAGCTGACCGCTGAGGCCGCGCACGGCGTTCGGCGATCTGCTGCGGGTCCAGCGCATCGTCGACCTGCCAGTGGGCCGCCACATGCTCCTTGAGCTGGGGTGGCAGGTTCTCCGCGGGGACGGTGGTGATCAGTCCCAAGCCGACCCCGGGCAGCCTGGCCGCGGAGTCCACGAACCGCGTGGTGGCTTCGAGCAGGAAGGGAGCGACGAAGGCGGCAACGACCATGGCCATGGACCTTACGCCGACCGGCGTCGCCGCACATCCCGTGAGGCGGCTGGAGCGCGTGGGCAGTAACCTGTCAGGCGTGAACGTCGTATTCGTGGAGCCGTTCTTCCCGCCCAACCAGCGCGAGTTCGTCCGCGCCTTGGCGGAGGCCGGTGCCAACGTGATCGGCATCGGTGAGTACCCCGAGCACTCCCTCGACGACCAGCTCAAAGGGCTGGATGACGCACTACCACCAGGTACAGACCGTCATCGACGTGGGCATCATGACCGACGCGGTTCGGTGGGTCCAGGACAAGGTGTGGGTCGACCGCCTGGAGACGTCCATCGAGGCCCACACTCTCGCGACCGCCCAGGTGCGCGAGAACTGCGGCATTCCGGGTACGTCGGTGCGCACCGCGTGGCTCTGCCGGGACAAGCCGTCGATGAAGCAGGCCCTTCGGGAGGTCGGCGTACCCACCGCGGCTTCGACGGCGGCCGACTCGGCGCGGGAGGTCTACGACTTCGCCGACGCCGTCGGCTACCCGCTGATCCTCAAGCCTCGTAGCGGCGCCGGCGCGCAGGACACCACCCGGGTCGACAACCGGGACGAGCTGGACGCTGCGCTCGGCGCGTTCGGTGGACAGGGCACCACGTCGATCGCCGTGGAGGAGTTCGTCGAGGGTCACGAAGGCTTCTACGACACGCTGTCGATCAACGGCGGCGCCGCCTTGGACTTCGTCTGCCACTACTACCCCAACGTCCTGGACGCGATGCGCTCACGGTGGATCTCACCGCAGTTCATCTCGACCAACCGGGTCGACTCGGTGGACGAGTACCAGCAGCTGCGTGAGATGGGCCAGCGGGTGAACGAAGCCCTGGGCATCGGAACGAGCGCCACGCACATGGAGTGGTTCTTCGGCCCGAAGGGGCTGAAGTTCTCCGAGATCGGCTGCCGACCCCCGGGCGTCGGGGCATGGGACCTCTACTCCGCCGGCAACGACCTCGACATCTACCGGCAGTGGGCGAACGCGATCGTGCACGGCGCCGTCGACGCGAAACCGTCGCGACGCTTCGCGAGTGGGATCGTGGCGCTGCGCCCCGACCGCGACGGCCAGATCTCGGGTTACTCGGGCATCGACGAGATCGCGGCTCGCCACAACGAGTGGGTCATCGACGCGCACCTGCCCGACCCGGGCACCTCGACCCAAGGCGTGGCGGCGGGCTACATGGCGAATGCCTACGTACGGATGCGCCACCCGGACTTCGATGTCCTGCGCGGGATGCTCGACGAGGTGGGCCAGACCGTCCACGTGTACGCCCAGTGATGCTGTTGGACTCGAGGGCCACGTGCAGATAACGCTGCTGGGGCCGCAGCGGCGGCCTACGGTGGACCAGGTAGTCGCGGGGCTGGACGCCGACATGCGCTTCGCCACGATCACCGCAGGGTGGCAGGAGCGAGAGCCGGACGACAGCGAGCTCGACGTCCTGCTCGGTGGCCGCACCGTCAACCTCAACCTGTACGGCCGTTGGTTGAACATCCAGGAGCGTGACCCGGAGTTCGCGTCGTCGTCGCTCGAGCACCGGACCTACCTCGAGGAGCTCCGGCTGCTCTACCTGGTCCAGCTCGAGTCCGCCGGCGCAACTATCCAGGTGCTCGCCAGGAGGAACGGCGACCGGCCGGAGGCCATCGAGGCGGCGCTCGCGGATGCGCGGGCGGTCGTTCGCCTGCTGGACGACAACCACACCGCGCGGGTGCGGACCGCGGACGAGGAGTTCGATGACGTCCAGCGGGTCGCGGAGCGCCCCGCCATCGCGGAGCATCGAGCGGCGGTGAAGGAGATCCTCAGAGATGTCGGCGCACTCTTCGTCACCGGGGGCCATGTCGGAGTGCTGCTCCGGCTGCTGCGTCTGTTCGACGTCTCCGGAGACATCCCCGACATCGTGGTTGCGTGGTCTGCCGGCGCGATGGCCCTGACCGAGCGCGTGGTGCTCTTCCACGACCGCACGCCGCAGGGTCTCTCACCTTCCGAGATCTACGGCGACGGGCTCGGCCTGATCCGGGACGTCGTCCTGTTGCCCCATGCCCGGAGGCGGCTGCGGATCGACGACCCGCTGCGGATGGCCACCCTGGCCCTCCGGTTTCGAACCGGCCACCTGCGTCGTACTCGATGACGAGGTCCGACTGAACCTCGATCCCGACGGTGGGCTGCCCGCCGACGCCAGGGTGCTGGACGACAAGGGACATATCGTGACTGGCGGCGCCGCGTGACCACCGTGGCGACCGCCAGGGCGAGCCACCGACTGGCGATCAACCTGCTGCGTGAGCGCCTGCCGCTCGACGGAGCTCGAGATCGACCACTTCCTCGAGAGCAACACGATCCCGATCGTGGAGGGGGCCCGCTGCACGTTCCTTTTCCGCGGCGACGCCGACGAGGTGTGGGTGTGTCAGCGGATCGTCGGGCTGCCGAACCGGATCCCGATGAGGCGGCTGCGCGGTACGAGCCTCTGGTACCTGGTGCTCGAGCTGCCGGAGGGCTCACGGGTCGAGTACCAGATCGAGCTTCGCCGTGGGGACCACTACGAGCGCTTCAACGACCCGCTGAACCCCCAGCTGTCCAACAGCCCGATGGGCCAGTCGTCGGTGTGCTTCGCCTATGGCTACCAGACGCCGGAGTGGACGCTGCCCGATCCGGAGGCGCGCACCGGAGAGCTGACCGAGTGGGTCATCCCCAGCAAGGCGCTGGGCCGCGAAGAGCGCGTCACGGTGTACCTGCCGGCCCGCTTCCGCCATACCGCGAGATACCCCTTGCTGGTGGTGCACGACGGCAACGACTTCCTGCAGTTCGCCGCCATGAAGACGGTGCTCGACAACCTGATCCACCGGCTCGACATCGCCGAGATGGTGGTTGCCTTCACGAACCCGGGCGACCGGATGGTCGAGTACGCCAACTCCAAGGCCCATGCCCGCTTCGTCACGAACGAGCTGCTGCCGCATCTCGAAGCCGAGCTGCCCTTGGTCGGCCAACCGTCCGGCCGGTGCCTGCTGGGCTCGAGCTTCGGCGCGATCGCCTCGATGTCCACGGCGAACCGCTCACCCGACACCTACGGGTCCCTGGTGCTGATGTCGGGGTCCTTCGTGTTCACCGACATCGCCACCGACCATGGCGGTGGGCCCGCCTTCGACCCGGTGGTGAAGTTCGTGAACCGCTTCCGCTCCCGCCCGCGACGGCTGGCCGACCGCGCGTACCTCAGCTGCGGCGTCTACGAGCCGCTGATCATCCCGAACCGGGCGATGGTGCTGACCCTCGAGGGCATCGGGTTGTCCGTCCGCTTCGACGAGGTCCGTGACGGCCACAGCTGGGAGAACTGGCGCGACCGTCTCCGTGACGGACTCTCGTACGTCTATCCCGGCCCCCAGAAGCTCGTCTACGAATAACCTGGAGCATCATGGATGACGCGACGAAGGAGCCCCCCAATGTCCATTGATCCGACGACCACGGCTGTGGTGTTGATCGAGTACCAGAACGACTTCACGAGTGACGGCGGTGTTCTGCACGGCGCCGTCTCCGAGGTCATGGACAAGACCGACATGCTGGAGAACACCAAGCGTGTCGTCGAGAAGGCCCGGGAGGCTGGGGCCACCGTGATGCACGCGCCGATCACCTTCGCCGAGGGCTACCACGAGCTCAGCTCGCATCCGTACGGCATTCTCAAGGGCGTCGTCGACGGCAATGCGTTCGTCAAGGGCAGCTGGGGCGCGGCGATCGTCGACGAGCTGGCACCCGCGGACGGCGACATCGTCATCGAGGGCAAGCGTGGCTTGGACACCTTCGCCAGCACGAACCTCGACTTCATCCTGCGCAGCAAGGGCATCACGACCCTGGTGCTCGGCGGCTTCCTGACCAACTGCTGCGTGGAGTCGACCATGCGCAGCGGCTACGAGAACGGCTACCAGGTCATCACGTTGAGCGACTGCGTGGCGGCCACGTCGGTCGAGGAGCACGACAACGCCCTCAAGTTCGACTACCCGATGTTCTCCAAGCCGATGACCTCAGCCGAGTTCATCGACGCCGTCGACTGAGAGCAAACCTCAGACAGCTTTGGCCAGAGAGAGCGCGAAGCGGCCTTCGGCGTCGGTCCACCAGGCGTCGAGGGTGAAGCCGCTGGCGGTGAGCTCGGCCTCGACCCGGGGTCGGGTGAACTTGGCCGAGATCTCGGTGCGCATCTGTTCGCCCGCGACGAAGTGGATCACCTGGTCGATAGCCGGGACCTTCACCTCCAGGTCGTGCTGCGCGACGAGCCGCATCTCGATCCACTCCTCGGTCTCGTCCCAGACGGCCAGGTGGTCGAACGCGTCGACGTCGAAGTCGGCGTCGAGCTCGCGGTTGAGGACGTGCAGGACGTTGCGGTTGAAGTCGGCGGTCACGCCCGCCGCATCGTCGTACGCCCGGATCAGCGTTTTGGGGTCCTTGACCAGGTCGGTCCCGAGCAGCAGCCACTCGCCGGGCACCAGAGCCTGCCGCACAGAGGCGAGGAAGGCGCCTCGTTCGGTGGGCAGCAGGTTCCCGATGGTGCCGCCGAGGAACGCGACCATCCGCGGGATGCTGGTCGGCAGGCTGCCCAGGTGCTCGGTGAAGTCGCCGACGATCCCCCGGATGACCAGGCCCGGGTAGTCCTCGGCGATCGCCTCGACGGAGGCGGTCAGGGCGGCCACCGAGACGTCGAGCGGCACGAAGTCGTGCAGCGAGCCGTGGCGGCGCAGCGCACTGAGCAGGAGTCTGGTCTTCATCGAGCTGCCCGAGCCGAGCTCGACCAGCGTCCTGGCGTCGGTTCGGCGCGCGATGTCATCAGCGTGGGTGTCGAGGATCTCGCGCTCGGCCCGCGTGGGGTAGTACTCGGGCAGCATGGTGATGCGCTCGAACAGGTCGCTGCCTCGCGCGTCGTAGAACCACTTGGGGGGCAGCCATTTCGGGTCTGCCGTCAGGCCGCTCAGCGCGTCGGCACGGAGCGCGTCCGCCGCGGCGCCGGGTGAGAGTCGGACGTCGATCGTGGGCTTCAGCGAGCTGTCGAGCATGGTTGCTTCATCCTTCGATGGGGTTGATGTGGACGCCTTCGGCGTTCGCGACGACGAGCTGGCGGTCGGGCACGGAGATCCAGCCGGGATCGTCGTCCAACGGCTCCGAGCTGACGATCACCGCGGCTGCGGTCTGTCGATAGGAGAGCGCGTGGACGACGGTTGATGCCACGAGCTCGGTACGGTCGAGCAGCAGCAGGTTGAGGCGCGAGCCCGGAGCCGCGGCCTCGATGTCCAGCACGACGGACTGCACGGTTTCAGTGGCAGATGCGCCGGCCGCGAGCCGGTGGCGGACCAGCGCCCAGAGCAGCGCGGAGTCGGTGGGAGCCTCCAGCGTCAGCAGATCGGCCATCGGCAGCACCGACGCCAGCCCGCACACGGAGCCCGGCCAACCCAGCACCACCCCGTTGTGGCTGAACAGCCAGTGACCGTCCGTGTACGGCGCACACGCGGTCTCGACGACCGGCATCCCGATCGTGGCACTGCGCACCGCGGCCAGCATCGCCGTGGAGCTGATCGTCGGAGCCAGCGAGGGAAGCGACTCGTCGGACCAGATCGGCGTGGCGCGGCGGTATCTCGCCACCGCTCCAGCGTCGTCGGGGAACCAGCCGACCCCGAAGCCGTCGGCGTTGATCCGACCGCCGCCGCGCATGTCCAGCGGCGCGTACGACTGGACGAGGAGGGAGTGCCGCGGCTCGATCGCGAGCTCCGACAAGGTGATGGGCGGCCCGAGATAGCCGACGTGACGACACATCGACGACTCAGGCCAGCTCGTCCGGACGGGCATCGCGTGCACACCGGAAACCGGAGAAGATCTGCCGGCGGATCGGGAAGTCCCAGTTGCGGAACGTCCCCCGACAGGCCACGGCATCCGTACCGAACGACCCTCCCCGGAGCACCTTGTAGTCCGGGCCGAAGAACACCTGTGAGTACTCGGCATAAGGGAAGACGGCGAAGCCCGGGTACGGCAGGAAGTCGCTGCTGGTCCACTCCCAGACGTCGCCGATCAGCTGCTGCACACCGAGGGCAGACTCACCGGCCGGGAATGCGCCGGCCGCGGCCGGGCGCAGGTGCCGCTGGCCGAGGTTCGCGTGCTCCGGTCCGGGATCCTCGTCGCCCCACGGGTAGCGGCGAGACCGCTGGGTGGCCGGATCCCAGCGAGCGGCCTTCTCCCACTCGGTCTCGGTGGGGAGTCGCTTGCCCGCCCAGGCCGCGAACGCCTGCGCCTCGTGGAAGCACACGTGCATGACCGGTTCGTCGAGGGGCACCGGCTCGCGCTGACCGAACCGGGTGCGCCACCAGGACCCGTCGATCCGCTCCCACGCGCCGGGCGCGAAGATCCCGCTGTCACGAACGTGGGCCCAGCCCGGCGCCGACCACCAGCGCGGATCGTCGTACCCACCCGCATCGATGAACGACAGGAAGTCGCCGCAGGTCACCATCGCGGTGTCGATCAGGTACGGCGCGACATCGACCTGGTGCGCGGGCCGCTCGTTGTCGAGAGCCCAGGGCTCGGTCGACGTCCCCATCGTGAACGGTCCCCCCGGGACCAGCACCTCAGCCGGACCAGCCGGTCGGTCGTGGCGAGGGCGCGGCGGCGGTTCGTCGTCGAGCACGACGCCCCCCGCTCGAAGCTGGTGGGTGGCCAGCATCGTCTCGTCGTGCTGCTGCTCATGTTGGGCCACCATGCCGAAGGCAAACGCATGCTCGAGCAGCGGCCGACCGGACAGCTCGACCCGGTCGAGCACGTCGAGCACCTTGTCGCGCACCTCGCTGACATAGGCGCGGGCCTCGCTCGGGCCGAGGAGCGGCAACGACGGCCGGGAGGCGCGGGAATGCTGGAAGGCGTCGTACAGCTGGTCGATGTCTTGTCGAACCGGCTCGCGCCCGCCGACGTCGCGCACCAGCCAGAGCTCCTCCTGGTTGCCGATGTGGGCCAGGTCCCAGACCAGCGGTGACATCAGCGCAGAGTGCTGGCGGACCAGATCGTCGTCGTCCACCGCGTCGGTCAGCACCGCGCTGCGGGTCCGAGCGCGCGCGAGCACCGCAGCCACGCTGCTGCGCAGCCGCTCGCCGTCGAGCTCGGTGTGGGTGGTGCTCATCAGGACTTCCTTCCGGCCAGGGCGCGGTCGGTCGACGCGCTGTCCACGAGTTGTGAGAGGCGATCGGCGACCTCGGCGAGGTCGCGGGACGAGAGGTCGAGGTGGCTCATGGCGCCAAGCCCGATGTCGACGATGTCGGCGGCCGCTCGGCCCAGGACCGGATCGGTCAGCCCGTCACGCGCGGCTTGGACCCACGACCCCGATGCTGGCTCGGCCGCCTCGAGGGCGAGGTCGACCGTGGCCGGCGTCGACAGCAGTGCCGCGAGCAGGGCCGTCGGCGCGATCCAGCCGTCTGCGGGCTGCTGGTCGAGGTAGCGGACCTCGAGGTAGCCGCGCGGGCGCACCACCGGGAACAGCGTGGACAAGTGGTAGTCGAGGTCGTCGTACGTCGGTGCCTGGCCGTGCTGCCCGGAGCCGGCCGCTATCCAGTCCGCGAACGTCATGCCGGTCGGCGGCGTCCACGACCCTCGTGGTCTCCTGAGCACCACGAGGGGCACCTCGAGCGCAAGCCGCACCCAATGGGCGACCGGGTCGTGAGTGTCGACCGGCGGCGTCGTCGACGGGGGAGACATGCCGAGCACCGCACGCAGCCGCGACGACACCCAGCCGGTCGGGGCACCGCACAGGGATGGCGAGTTGGCGAACATGGCGACCAGTGGCGGACCCAGCGCGTGGACGGCACGCCACCGGTCAGCGAGCTCGGTCGGCTCGCCGGCATCCACGCAGACCTGCAGGCTGGCCGTGCTGTTCATCATCTGCCGCCCGAGTGACCCCACCCGGTCGAACGAGACCTCGAGGGCGTCGTAGCGCGGGGTGTGCAGCAGACGGCGGGGCGGGCGAAGCGGATCCGTGCCCTGCTGGCCGAGGACGAAGCCGCGTTCGGCTACGAGCGAGCCGAGGGCGGCCGTATCGATGCGAACCGCGGAGATCAGCGCGGCCACCGAGTCGCTCGGCGGGGTGGAGACTTCGAGCTGTCCGCCCGGCTCCACGGTGATCCGCGAGCCGGCGGGAAGAGTGCGATGCGGAGATTCGGGGTTGACCGTCGGAGGTGCGTACGGTCCGAGGCTCTGCCAGAGCAGGTCGGCCTCGAGCGGGCGAGTCGGGTCCGACTGGTGGTGGACCGTCCATTCGAGCTCCAGTCCGTGATGGACAGGTGGGCCGTGCTTGAAGCAGACGAGGGCGATATAGCCCTCCGCCTGCTCTCGGTTCCTGATCGTCTCGTTCACCGGACCGACATAACCACGGACCACCGACAGTCACAACCGTCGGGACCTTACGATGACGTTACGAAGCCACCCGATCTCGGCTCGGTGGCGACATAGCCGGTTCGTGGGGGGCCTGTCGCATCTCGGACCACTCCTGGCGCATCCCCGGCAGCAGGATGGCAACCAGATAGCCACCGCCGACCACCCACAGGGCGCCGGTCAGGCCCGCGAGGGTCACCAGCCCGGCGCCGAGCAGCCCGCCGAACGGGATACCTGACCAGGCGGCTGCGGTGGTGAGAGTCTTGACTCTGCCGAGCAGCGCTGGCGGGATCCGCTCGTAGGTCACCGCGCCGAGGATCGGGTTGATGAACCCCGAGCCGATGCCACCGATGGCGAACACTCCGAGCACCGCCCACAGCGGGAGCCCGATGGCCATCGCGACGAACCGCGGCACCCCGCCGACCACGAAGCCGACGAGATAGACCGTCCGGCGAGGGAGCCGCTCTCCCGTGGCAGCCGCCGCCAGGGCAGCCACCACGGAGGCGGCGCCGAAGATGCTCACGGTCAGCCCGACCGTCTCGGGCCCGAAGCCCGACGACTTGGCCCATACGGGCAGCAGCACGGCCATGAACGCCTGGTCGAGCAGGTTCGTGACGGCCACCATGGTGACGATCGCGCGCAGCAGACCGTCCTGGCGCAGGAAGTTCGCGCCTTCGCGGAGCTGTGCGACATAGCCCTCCACAGGGACGACGCCAGGCTGCGGCGGTCCCACCACCGGATCCGTCAGCGTTGTCGTGACGATCACCGAGGCGAGCCCGAACATCGCCGCCGCCACCCACAGCGCGTAGACGCTACCGAAAGCGGCCACGATGACGCCGGCGATCGCCGGACCGACCATGGTGGCGGTCCGCTCGACGGCTCCCGTCAGTCCCGTGCCACGCTCGAGCGGGACCTGGGCGGCCCGGGTGACCGACGGGACGAAGACCCCTTTGGCGGCGTTGGACGGACCGTCGGCAGCCCCGACCACGGCCATCAGCACCATCAGCGCCCAGAGCGGTAGAGAACCGGCCAGATACAGCAGCGGCGCGATCGTCATCGCCGTCATCGAGACCAGGTCGCCCGCGACGCTGATCCGACGTGGCCCGATCCGGTCGAGCAGTGGCCCGGCCAAGGCTTGGGACACGACGTACGGTCCGAGCTGGGCGAACACGACCAGACCAGTCTTCGTCGCGCTGCCGGTCGTCGACAGCACGAACCACGGGATGGCGATGGACAGCAGTCGGTTCGCGGAGAGGGCGGCGGCGCTCGCGGCCAGCACCCCGACCAGGCCGCGCAGGGAGCGGGGCGTCACGGGATGCTCGACTCGTCGAGGTGAGCGAACAGCTGGAACTGCACGGTGACCCGAGCCGCATCCTCGGACGCCGCGGGCATCGTCTGCTGGCTCTCGGTCCGACGGCGTTTGAGTACGGCGTGCACCTCGGCGGTCAGCTCCTTTGCCTGGGCGGGGGTGAGGTTGAATGCGTAGTCGCTGAAGTCCTCGGCGGCCTGCCAGTCCGGCGGGAGGGTCGGACGGGCATCGATCGCCCGCAGCATGTTGTCGGCAGCCACCTGGCCGACGGAGCGCAGGAACGCCGTACCGAGACCGGTGTCGTCGTTCAGGAGCTCGTCCTCCGGGAAGGCGGTGTCGGCGTGTGCCGCCTCCCACCAGCGCTCCCGGCGCAGCCCGCGCGCCGGCAGCTCGCGGATGAAGCCGTGCTCCGCGAGCTGGCGCAGGTGGTAGCTGGTGGCACCGGTGTTCATCCCCAGGGTGCGAGCCAGACCGGACGCAGTCGCGGGACCCTCTGACCGCAGCAGAGAAAGCAGCCGAACTCGAACCGGATGTGCGATCCCGCGGAGGTTGCGGGCGTCCAACCGGACCTGTTCGGGCTGCGGCGGCTGCGTCATGTCTCGACCCTATGACAAGTTACGAATCTTTGCAAAGGCTTGTTTGTACCGCTCGGTAACCATCGATTTGCACGGGAGCGCCATACTGTCGCCATGCCCGCGATGCCGGAGGTGGTGACGCGCACCTTCGAGGCCAGCGTCGACCGCTTCCGCAAGCGTGGTCGGCGCGCTATCGGCTGGGCCCTGCGGTTGACCCTGGCCGCGGTCGCCAGCTTCATCGTCGCCAACCTGGTCTTCGACACGAAGTCCCCGCCGTTGTTGGCGCCGCTGACCACGATGCTCGTCGTCCAGCTCACCCCGGTGAGCCTGCTCGTCAGCGGCGTCCAACGAGTGGTCAGCGTGGTCGTCGGCGTGATCGTCGCCGTGCTGTTCTCGTCACTCGTGCACATCACCTGGTGGAGCCTCGGCACGGTGATCGCCCTGTCGCTGCTCATCGGGTTGCTGCTGCGGCTCGGGCCCAACCTGCTCGAGGTCCCGATCAGCGCCATGCTCGTCCTCGGCGTCGGGTCGCGTTCCGCAGACAGCGCCGCCTGGCAGCGGATCGCGGAGACGCTGGTCGGTGCCGGGGTCGGCGTCCTGTCCAACCTGCTCTTCCCACCGAAGGTGTCGACGGAGGATGCGGCGGTCGCTATCGAGAACCTGGGGGACGAGCTCGCTCGCCTGCTCGACTCGGCTGCGGACGACGTCGTCGGCGATGACCTCAGCACCTCGGACCTGCGCGAGCGCGCCGAGCGCTGGCTGGGTGAAGCCAGGCGGATCTCGCACGACATCCCCAGTGTGGGTACGGCGCTGATCCGGGCCGAGGAGAGCAGGAAGCTCAACCTTCGCGCTCTCGGCACAGCCGACACCGGCCCCGGACTGCGCCACGGGCTGGAGGCACTGGAGCACTCCGCGCTGGCCCTGCGCAGCATGGTCCGCTCGCTCCTGGAGGCCGCACAGACCTACGAGTCCGAGGGGCGCGAGTTCGCGCCGGAACTGCGCACCGCGTTGTCCCGCCTGCTGCATGACCTTGCCGGTGCCGTTCGCTCGTTCGCGACGCTGGTACGGGCCGACGCGGCCGCGGCGGACCCCGCGCCCGAGGTTCTCGCCCTCCGCGAGGCCCTGGCGAACCTCCAGGCGACGCGGGTCCGAGCGGCCGAACGGATGCGCAACGATCCGCGAACCGATACCGCTCTCGCCGTGCTCATCGTCGCCTTGCTGGCCACCGTCCAGCGGGTCCTCCAGGAGCTGGACATCGACCAGCGAGCCACTCCGCAGGTGCCTCCCTCGCCACTCGTGACTCTTCGCGCGCTCCCGCATCCGCGGGTCCCCCAGGTGAAGAAGATGCGGCGACATCCCTGGCGTGGTCGGCACCGCCACAGTGGTGACACGTGACGGTGATGCCGCTCAGCCGCTCGGCCCGAATCGCTCGACTCTGACGACCTCTGCGGGCACCCCGAGGTCGAGCAGCAGCATGCTCGCAGCCTCGGCGAAGGCGGCGGACCCGCAGACGAAGTACGTCGCACCCGCGATGATCAGCGGCTGGAGGTCAGTAGCGGTGATCCGGGCCGCGGCTCGGCCCCCGACGCTGTCTTCGCGGGTCAGCGCGATCATCGCGCCGGCCGCGGCCAGCTCGTCGGCATAGGGCAGCTCGACCAGGGTCCGCGAGGAGATCCCCAGCGAGAGCAGCTCCCTTCGACCCAGACCCGCAGCGTGGCGCAGCATCGCCACCAGGGGGACCACCCCGGAGCCACCGGCGATACCGACGGCCGGGGTGTCGGCAGTCCAGACGAACCAGCCGCCGATGGGACCGCGTACCTCCAGCTCGTCGCCCACCTCGAGGATGTCGGCGAGGTACGGCGAGACTTCACCGTCCGCGATCCGTTCGACGTACAGCTCGATCAGCGGATCCGCGGGCGCGGAGGCGACGGAGTACGAACGCTGCGCCGTGTACCCGTCCTCGGCTCTGAGCCGGACGACATAGTGCTGGCCCGGCCAGTGATCAACCCGGTCGGGGACCTCGAGACGCAGCATGACACCAGTGGGGGTCGCGTGGCTGATCTCGCGCACCGTGGAGGTCCGCCAGCCTCCGACCGGCGCCCGGGCGGCCGCCGGGCCGGGAGCGGGCGCAGTGTCAGTCACCTTGGTAACGCTGTTCACGCCAGGGGTCACCGAGGTCGTGGTAGCCGTTGCGCTCCCAGAAGCCCTGCTGGTCGTGGTCGAGCAGGGTCAGCTTGGTGACCCACTTGGCGCTCTTCCAGAAGTACAGATGCGGGACGAGCAGCCGGACTGGTCCGCCGTGCTCCCGAGGCAGCGGCTGGTCATCGAACGACCAGACAATCCAGGCCTTGCCGCCGGTGATGTGCTCGAGCGGGAGGTTGGTCGTGTAACCGGTCGTCGAGGTCGCGAATACGTGGGTGGCCGTAGGCAGCGGCTGCACGGCGTCGAGCAGCACGTCGACACTGACGCCGCCAAAGCTGGTGTCGAACTTGGACCACGTGGTCACGCAATGGATGTCGCCGCGATACTCAGACTGGGGCAGCGCGTGCATCTCCGCCCAGGTCCAGACCCGGTTGTCGGCGACCAGCCCGTCGACGGTCATCGTCCAGCGGTCCGGGTCGAGGCGCGGGGTCACCTCGGCGGTCAGGGTGGGAAAGCCCGACTCGACGTACTGGCCCGGCGGCAGCCGGTCTCCGTAGTCGGAGCGGCGACGACTCAGGAAACCACGACTTGGTCCGGCCATTCGGTGCCTCACTTCATTCTCACTGACGTCCTCGCCGCGGGGATCGGTAGCGTGGAGTCGTGCGTCGAGCCCTCCCGGCGATCGGATTGTTCATCCTCTCGCCGTTTGTCGGCGAGTTCGTTCTGGGCAACCTCACGCTACCGGAACTGGGTTTCTGGCTGGTTCTTGCGCCGATGTACGGCGGTGGCGCCCTCACACAGCTGGTCGTCGCGTTTCACGTGGTGTGGAGTATCTGCGTGCCGATCGCCATCGTCGAGTCGCTGGTGCCCGACCGATTCGACGTCCCGTGGTTGGCTCCGCAGTCCAGAAGTGCGTGAAGTGGAGACGAAGGGACTCGAACCCTCAACCCCTGCCTTGCAAAGGCAGTGCTCTGCCAGTTGAGCTACGTCCCCGGATGGCGGTCCGGGCGCCGGGGAGGTCTAGCGGACCTTGTCGGTGGCCTCGGCCCAGAGGTCTGCGTCGCTCTTGCCGGTGAGCTTGTTGAGCACCACCTTGGCGATGACGGCGGCGATGGCCAGAACGGCCAGCTTCTTCAACATGTCAACCTCTTCCGTGGGGTGGTGAGCAGTGGGCCTAAGAGGACTTGAACCTCTGACCTCTTCCTTATCAGGGAAGCGCTCTAACCGTCTGAGCTATAGGCCCCCGGGTGACGCACGCCGGTCGAAGATTACCCCATCGCGACAGGCCCCCAAACGGGTGCCGAGCGCAGAGCGGCGCTCGGACCGGAGCTCAGTCGAGGTCCTCCGCCAGGGTGACCTCGACGCCGCCGAGCATGGCCGCAGACATGTTGTAGATGAATGCGCCGAGCGTCGCCAACGCCGTGATCAGCACGACGTCGATCACGCTGATCAGCATCGTGATCCCCATGACGCGGCTCATCGCGACGTAGTCCTTGATGTTGAACTGGTCGGCGGGGTCCTGGTTGACCACCTGCTGGATCGTCTCGTTGACCTTGTCCCACAGACCCGAGGCATCCATGATCGAGAAGACCAGGAACACCGCGACCACGCACATCACGCCGAACGCGATCGACAGCAGGAACGCCGTCTTCGTCACCGACCACGGGTCCAGCGCGGGTGAGCCGCAGCTTGGCCCGGCGGGTCTGACGCGGCCGGCGGGCGGCCTCCTTGCGCGCCGCGCGCGCCGCCGCTCGCTGGCGCGACTTCTCGGCCTTCGCCCGCTCGGCCTCCGACGGCATCGCCGGACCGCCCGGCGGGACCGGGAAGGTCCTGCCGGTCTCCTCGATGCCGGGCGGCGGCGCGGATCCGATCGGTCGGGCGATCTCCTGGGTCGGAGCCTGGGTCGCCTGAGCCGCATTCGCCTGAGTCGAGGCCGATGAAGCCGCAGGCACCGGGTTCGACGACGAGGCCGTGGGCGCGGCCGAGGCCACGCCGGACTGCCGCCGAGGAGCCGAAGGGGCGTTGTCGCCGGCGTCGGTCATTCGGGTTGCTCCTCATCCACGTCCGTGGTCGTCTCGTCCGCTGGCTGGTCAGCCACCAGCCTCAGTGTCTCGTGAGCCGTCGCTCGACTCAACTTCACCGCCGTCGCCACCACCCTCGTCGAGCACCTCGGTCGACTCGTCGTCCCCGTCGGGCTCGGCGTTCCGAGCGATCGCGACCACCGAGTCACCGTCCGCGACTGTGACGAACTTCACCCCCATGGTGTCACGTCCCTTGGCCGGAACGTCGGTAGCTGCCGAGCGCGTCACCTGGCCGCTGGCCCTGACCGCCATCACCTCGTCGGCGTCGGTCACCACGATCGCGCCGACCAGCGAGCCGCGGGCGTCGGCCAGTCGCATGGCCTTGATGCCGATGCCGCCGCGACCCTGCAGTCGGTACTCGCCGACCCGGGTCCGCTTGGCGAAGCCGCCGTCGGTGACGGTGAAGACGTAGCGCTCGGTCTCCGGCTCGGGTACGGCGCTCTCCCACTCGGACTCGTCGGCCGCGGGGACGGTCATGTTGCTGCGGATCACCGACATGGACAGCAGCTTGTCGCCGGCCCGGAACTTCATGCCGGTGACGCCCGCTGGTCGCCCGACCCATCGGCCGCAGCTGCGTGTCGTCGGCACGGAAGCGGACCGACTGGCCCTTGCGCGAGACCAGCAGCAGGTCGTCGTCGGCCGTCACCAGCTCGGCGCCGATCAGCTCGTCGTCGTCCTCGCGGAAGTTGATGGCGATGACCCCGGCCTGGCGCGCCGAGTCGTAGTCGGCGAGCCGGGTCTTCTTCACGTACCCGTTGCGGGTCGCGAGCACGAGGTACGGCGCCTGCTCGTAGTCCCGGATCGCCAGCACCTGCGCGATCTGCTCGTCGGGCTGGAAGGACAGCAGGCCGGCGACGTGGCCGCCCTTCGCGTCTCGCGCCGACTCCGGCAGGTGGTAGGCCTTGGTCCGGTAGACCCGGCCCGGCCGTCGTGAAGAACAGCAGCCAGTGGTGGTTGGTCGAGCTGAAGAAGTGCTCGACGATGTCGTCGCCCTGCAGCGTCGCGCCTCGGACGCCCTTGCCGCCCCGCTTCTGCAGGCGGTAGAGGTCGGCCCGGGTGCGCTTCGCGTAGCCGCCGCGGGTGATGGTGATGACGACGTCCTCGTCCGGGATCAGGTCCTCCATCGACAGGTCGCCGTCGGCGGGGATGATCTGGCTGCGTCGCGCATCGCCGTACTTGTCGACGAGGGTCTGCAGCTCCGTGCTGACGATGTCGCGCTGGCGCTGCTCGCTGCCCAAGATGTCCTCGAGGTCGGCGATGGTGCGCTCGAGCTCGACCAGCCGGTCGACGATCGACTGCCGCTCGAGGGCGGCGAGCCGGCGCAGCTGCATGTTGAGGATCGCGGTCGCCTGGATCTCGTCGATCTCGAGCAGCTCCATCAGCCCTTCGCGCGCCTCGTCGGTCGTCTGGCTCCGGCGGATCAGCGCGATCACCGTCGTCGAGCGCGTCCAGCGCCTTCGCGAGTCCGCGATAGATGTGCGCGTCCTCCTCCGCCTTGCGCAGCCGTAGCCCGGGTACGGCGCTGGATGACGTCGATCTGGTGGGCGACCCAGTTGCTGATGAACGCGTCGAGGCTGAGCGTGCGCGGGACGTCGTCGACCAGCGCGAGCATGTTGCAGCTGAAGTTGGACTGGCAGCTCGGTGTGCTTGTAGAGGTTGTTGAGCACCACCCGCGCGACGGCGTCGCGCTTGAGGACGACGACGAGTCGCTGCCCCATCGCGGTTGGAGCTGTCGTCGCGGACGTCCGCGATGCCCTGCACCCGTCCGGAGTCGGCGAGCTCGGCGATCTTCAGCGCGAGGTTGTCGGGGTTGACCTGGTACGGCAGCTGGGTGATCACCAGGCAGGTGCGGTTCTTGTTGTCCTCCTCGACGTCGATGATCGCCCGCATGGTGACCGAGCCGCGCCCGGTGCGGTAGGCCTCCTCGATGCCGTGGGTGCCGACGATCAGCGCCCCCATCGGGAAGTCGGGACCCTTGATGCGCTCCAGCAGCGCGTTGAGCAGCTCCTCCTTCGTCGCCTCGGGGTGCGCCAGCGCCCACTGCACCCCGTCGGCGACCTCGCGCAGGTTGTGCGGCGGGATGTTGGTCGCCATGCCGACGGCGATGCCGGCCGATCCGTTGACCAGCAGGTTCGGGAACCTGGCCGGCAGCAGCACCGGCTCCTGGCCGCGGCCGTCGTAGTTGGGCCGGAAGTCGACGGTGTCCTCGTCGATGTCGCGGACCATCTCCATGGCCAGCGGCGCCATCCGGCATTCGGTGTTGTGGCTGACGATTCCGTTGGTCACGAACGCATGGTCGGCGGTGTCAACTCGCACGGAGTAGACGTTCTGAACTCCCGCATCCGTGACGTCGCTGACGGTGGCGTAGAGGTAGCGGCCATCGACGAGTGGCCAAGCCAGCTCTGCCGCCTCGTCCGTCAGCCTCCCTAGGATCGACTTGTGGTCTGCCTGCCAGGTCTGCAACCGGTCCAGGCGACGGCTGCGCAGCCATTCGGCGGAGTCGGTGTCCCGAGCGCCGTACGTCGTCAAGAAACGAGCGAGGAACGGAACATCAGCCGTTCTGTCATACGGTTCCTCGCCACGAAGTACGACGATGTGGTCGCCTGGGACGAGCTCCTCCAGGAGCTTCCAGAGCAGCGTCGGGATGCCAGCGACCGAGACGAGCGTCAGGACCGGGTGGTTGCGGGAGCCGGTCAGCTCGTGGCCTTGGCGCGTGCGCATCCGCAAGGTCCGCTGAGCACCGGAGTGGAACAGCTTCGAAGCAGTGACAGGTTCGCCACTCTTACCGACGAGCTTGAGGTCGATGTCAGTCTCAGTGTTCGGTTCGGCGCCAGGAGCGATCTGGTCGATCCGCACGGTTCCGTCGTCCCATGTGCGGATGCGGGTGTCGCCGGTGACGCAGTACCTCATCGCGGCTGCGCGGTCGTTGCCGGGCGAGCCGAAGTTGCCCTGGCCGGAGACGAGCGGGGCGCGCATCACCCAGGGCTGGCTGAGCCGGACCAGGGTGTCGTAGATCGCGGTGTCGCCGTGCGGGTGGTACTGACCCATCACGTCACCGACGACGCGCGAGCACTTGGAGAAGCCGCGGTCGGGGCGGTAGCCGCCGTCGTACATCGCGTAGAGCACCCGGCGGTGGACCGGCTTCAGGCCGTCGCGGACGTCCGGCAGCGCGCGGCCGACGATGACCGCCATCGCGTAGTCGATGTAGGCCCGCTGCATCTCGGTCTGCAGCTCGACCGGCTCGATGCGACCGCCTGGTCCCTCCGGCGTCGTGGTCGTCGTGTCGTCAGTCACCCGTCGTACCTTTCCGTCATGTCAACCCTTGCGAGAGCGGGGCGGTCGGTTGAGCCATCAGACGTCGAGGAACCGGACGTCCTTGGCGTTGCGCTGGATCCACGCCCGGCGCTGGACGACGTCCTCGCCCATCAGGGTCGAGAAGATCTCGTCGGCCTGCGCGGCGTCGTCGAGCGTGACCTGCATCAGCAGCCGGTTGTCGGGGTCCATCGTGGTCTCCCAGAGCTCGTCGGCGTTCATCTCGCCGAGGCCCTTGTAGCGCTGGATCGGGGCGTCCTTCGGCAGCTTCTTGCCGGCCGCCTCGCCTGCGGCGATCAGCGCGTCGCGCTCGCGGTCGGAGTAGACGTACTCGTGGGCCGCCGGGTTGTTCCACTTCAGCCGGTACAGCGGCGGCCGGGCCAGGTAGACGTAGCCGCCCTCGATCAGCGGCTTCATGAACCGGAACAGCAGCGTCAACAGCAGGGTCTGGATGTGGTGGCCGTCCACATCGGCGTCCGCCATCATCACGATCTTGTGATAGCGGAGCTTGTCGATGTCGAAGTCCTCCTGGATTCCGGTCCCGAGGGCGGAGATGATCGCCTGCACCTCGGTGTTGGCCAGCACCCGGTCGATCCGCGCCTTCTCGACGTTGAGGATCTTGCCGCGGATCGGCAGGATCGCCTGCACCCGCGGGTCGCGGCCACCGCGGGCCGAGCCGCCGGCCGAGTCGCCCTCGACGATGAAGACCTCGCACTCCTCCGGGTTCGTCGACTGGCAGTCCGACAGCTTGCCCGGCAGCCCGCCGCCGCCCAGCAGACCCTTGCGGCTGCGGGCCAGCTCGCGGGCCCGGCGGGCCGCGATCCGGGCCGACGCGGCGGCGATCGACTTGCGGATGATGTCGCGGCCCTCGGCCGGGTTCTTCTCGAACCACTGCCCGAGCTGGTCGTTGACGACCTTCTGCACGAAGGACTTCGCCTCGGTGTTGCCCAGCTTGGTCTTGGTCTGGCCCTCGAACTGTGGCTCGAGCAGCTTGACGGAGACGATCGCGGTGAGCCCCTCGCGGACATCGTCGCCCGAGAGCCGGTCCTCCTTCTTCTTGATCAGGCCCCACTCCTCGGCCCAGCCGTTGACCGTCGTGGTCAGCGAGGAGCGGAAGCCCTCTTCGTGCGTGCCGCCCTCATGGGTGTTGATCGTGTTGGCGAAGGTGTGGACCGACTCGGTGTAGCTCAGGTTCCACTGCATCGCGACCTCGAGGCTCATGCCCACCTCGTCGTTGACCGCCTCGAACGCGATGATCGTGCGAGTGGACCGGGACCTTGGTCGGCGTTCAGGTGCTTGACGTAGTCGACGAGCCCGTCCTGGTAGAGGAACCGTGCGCTCCACCCCACCGGTGCTCGCCACCACGAGGTCGTCGGGCGCCTCCTCCACGGACTCGTTGAAAGAACCGTCCTCGATCGCGTCGGCGACCTGCTCGGCGGCCGGTCGCTGGTCGCGGACCACGATCTCGAGGCCCTTGTTGAGGAAGGCCATCTCGCGGAAACGTGACGTGATGGTCTCGAACGAGTAGGTGGTCGTCTCGAAGATGTCCTCGGCCGCCCAGAACGTGATCGTGGTGCCCGTCTCGGTGGTCGCCTCGTGCTGCTCGAGCGCCGCCCTCGGGTACGCCGTACGCGAAGGACTGGGTCCAGCGGAAGCCGGCGTTCTTGACCTCGACGACGAGTCGCTCGCTCAGCGCGTTGACCACGGAGCTGCCGACACCGTGCAGACCACCGGAGACCTTGTAGCCGCCACCGCCGAACTTGCCCCCGGCGTGCAGCTCGGTGAGCACCAGGGTGACTGCCGGGATCTTCTCGATCGGGTGGATGCCGGTCGGGATGCCACGGCCGTTGTCCTCGACCCGCACTCCCGCCGTCGGCCAGCAGGGTCACGTCGATCCGGTCGGCAGTAGCCGGCCAGCGCCTCGTCGACGGCGTTGTCGACGATCTCCCACACCAGCTGGTGCAGGCCGCGCTCACCGGTCGAGCCGATGTACATGCCCGGGCGCTTGCGCACTGCGTCCAGGCCTTCGAGCAGGGTGATGTCCGAGGCGTCGTACGACGGCCGGTCGGCGTTCTCGGCGAAAGGGACCGCGGGCGCCACGGCCCCGGCATCCGGTGTGACGGGGCTCGACCCGACGGGGATCTGCGGGATCTCGGGGTTCGGCGACTCGTCCGAAACACTCACCGGCAGACCTCCATTGATCACGGCTGCGCTTCATCACAAAGGCCGCCTGCTGCGGGTGAGTGAACCCACGCAGTTGCGGCCTTCCTGTCACCTCAAGTATAGGGGACCCAGACCCCGATAGCGGCATCCTCGTCCACAGAATCCGGGTGGCGCGCGCCGCAGAACAGCCCCCCGTTGGCCCTCAACCGCCGATCAGGCGGTCCGGAACGCGTCCGCCTAGGTCCCCCTCACGGCGCTAGGCGCGCAAACGCGCCGTGAGGCGTCTGGGACGCCCGGCCGTCGCGGTTACCGCTTCGTCACGTCGGCGGCTCGAACGAACGCCATCCGATGTCCGAACCAGATCTCGTCGTAGGTGTCCTTGCCGACCACGTCGGTATGGTCGTCGGGCGCCGAGTCGTCGTACGTCGTTGCGTAGTAGTAGTCGGTCGCGACGTCGGCGTCGGCCAGGACGTACAGCTGTCCCTCGCCGATCGTGTACTTCAAGGCGCCGACCCGCTGGTACGGGATGGTGGCGGGATACGCGGCACGCTCGGGGTAGGCCCGACCGTAGACCGGGGCGGAGCCTCCGGACGGACCGACCAGCACACCGGAGGAGCGGACCAGCGGCGAGTGGCCGGGTGGGATGTAGATCCAGCCCTCCGCGCCGAGGTACCAGACCGCGATCCAGTTGCCGGAGGTGTCCGCCACCACGAACTTCTGGCCGGCAGTCTGCCCGGGCCCCGACATCGGCCACATCCGTGGTGGAGAAGCCGTGGTGGTGCAGGCCGACGTCCTTGACGAGGGGTGCCTGGCCCGCGGGGCGCGTGCGCAGATAGACGAAGTTGGTGCCCTGGTCCGGGCAGCGCACGCCGGGCGCAGTGCACCCGGTCACCTTGTGCTGGTTGGTGGCGAAGTTCGGCGCCACCTTCACCACGGAGCAGCCCGGTCGCACGTTGGCCGGCGTGGCTCGGATGCCACGGCCGAGTGGTGCGCCCAGCAGGTAGAAGTAGTGGCTCCAGTCCCAGTACGGGCCCCGGGTCCCAGTGCATCCCGCGGACGTACTTGCGGCAGGATCCCCGGCACCTGGTCGTGCCCGATGATGTGGGCCCGGTCCAGCGGGACGTCGTACTCGTCGGCGAGGTACTTCACCAGGGCCGCGGAGCTCTCGTACATCGACTCGGTGAACCAGGTCGCACCGTCCGCCGCGAAGCCCTCGTGCTCGATGCCGATCGAGTGCATGTTGACGTACCAGTTGCCGGCGTGCCAGCCGACGTCGTTGGCGTCGAGGTGCTGGGCAACGTGCCCGTCACTCGACCGGATCGTGTAGTTCCAGGCGAGGTAGGTCGGGTCCTTCACCAGGTCGAGCGCCTCGTCGTAGCTGCGTCTCGGTGTCGTGGATGACGATGTAGTGGATGTTCGGGTCCGTCGGGCCGGTTCGCCGAGGTCGTGGTTGCCGTAGGCACCGGGGTCGGGACGGCCGTACCAGTTGTAGGGCGCCGGCACCCACTCGCAGTCCAGCGTGCTCGGACAGTCGACCGGCGCGGTCTGTGGCGCCACCTGGGCGGGGATGCGCAGTCCGCGCACGCCGGTCAAGGTCACCCGCTGGCCGTCGTTGGTCACCCGGGACTGACCGCTCTTGATCACGGCGAACACGCGGCGGGCGAACGTCGACGAGTCGGCCGGCGACGCGCTGCCGCTGTACTGACGAACGGCGGCGAACCACTGGGAAACCGCCGTGTGAGCACCGACCGGCTTGCCGAGCTTGTCGCTGGTACGACGCCAGCAGCGCGACACCCGCGCAGATGTTCGCGGACGCGTCGGACGTGATGCGGTCGACGCTGATCCCGGTCAGCGCGGCGGCCGCCTCGGCGGTGTGCAGCGCGGCCGGGCCGTCGGAGTGGATCGGCGCCGCCCCTGCCACGGGCTCGGCTCACGTCCGGTGGGGTCAGGTTCGTCAGGTGCATCGGGCCGTAGCCGCCCGCCGTGCTCGGAGACGCACCGTGGTCGTCCCACCGCGACTCCAGGTACGACACCCCCTTCGCGACGGCGGCCGGCACGCCGTAGGTCGCTGCGGCTGCGGCGAACACCCGCTCCCGCAGCGTGTCTGGTGTCCCGGGACGGACGGCGGCCAGGCACCTCCCTCCGCTCGGCTGACTCGAGCCCGAGGGCCTGCGGTGTCGCGGCGGTCAGGGCCAGGGTGGTGAGGGCGAGGGCGCCGATGGTGGCGGTGGCGCCGATGATCCGGCGGTGCGACGTATGCCTCATGGAGAGACTCCTTGGCGACGGGGGGTGCGAATCCGCAACCTTTTCACCCAAGCACAGGTGGCCCCTGACGGCAATCCGCCGCTGCCGGGGCGCGGGCCACCCGGCGCGGGGTCTAGCCGTAGGTGTCGCGGGGGCCGCGACCGTCGCGGACCGAGCGCCGGCCCCGCTTCCAGTTGGGGCCGCCGGGGCCGCTGACCTGGATCCGGACCACCGTGCCGTCGCCGAGCTCGGAGTTGAGCCGGGCCACGACGGTGGCCGCGAGCAGGGTCAGCTGGGTCGCCCAGGCGGTGGAGTCGGCCGTCACCGCCACCACTCCGTCGGCGTAGCTCACCGGCTTGCAGTGCAGCGCGACGTCCGGCCCGACGATCTGCGCCCATCGGCCGAGCACGGTGTGCACGGAGACGTCGGTGGACCAGCCGCTGTCGTTGACCAAGCGGTCGACGGCGGCACCGAGCGGTGCCGGGTCGCGCTCGTCGGGATGCGCCCCGGAGAACTCGGCCGGGTCGTTGTAGCGCCGCTGCTTGCCGGGTCGGTCGGGAGACGCGCGCGTCCGGCCGTGCCCCGGAGCTGGGCGGCTACTCGCCGGGCCAGGTCGAGACCCGTCGGGTCGTGCTGCTGCTCCGCGGGTACAACGTCTCGCTCGTCGCTCGGCTGATCAGCCACGGCGCACGACCTCGCCACCGGCCACCTGGTAGCGGTGCTCGACGAGCTCGACCGGCAGGTCAGCGGGTACGGCCGCCGTGACGAGCACCTGTTCGGTCCCGGCCACCAGCGTCCGCCAGCCGCGAACGGCGCAGGTCGTCGAGCTCGGCGAACACGTCGTCGAGGATCAGTACCGGGTCGTCGCCGTCGGCGCGGAGCAGCTCGAAGGACGCCAGTCGGAGCGCCAGAGCCAGGGACCACGACTCCCCATGGCTGGCGTAGCCCCGTGCCGGCAGCTCCCCGAGACCCGAGGACGAGCTCGTCGCGATGCGGTCCGACCAGCGTCACGCCCCGGTCGAGCTCGTCGTCGCGGCGGCGGCCGATCTCCTCGAGCAGCAGCGTCACCAGCTCACCGCGATCGCGCACGTCCGCGCGGCAGGTCCCAGGAGGCCTGGTAGCCGCCGACGCGACGTTGCCGTCGCGCGGACTTCGGCCAGCCCGGCGGCGATCGCCGCATAGTGCCTGGCCACGTGCGGCCGCAGCTCGTCGACCAGCCCGAGCCGGGCCGCGAGCAGCTCGGCACCGGTGCGGGCCAGGTGCGAGTCCCACACCTCCAAGGTGCCGAGGGCGCTCTCGCTGCGGCGGCCGGTCGGCCCCGGCCGCCGGCGGTCTTGAGCAGGCTGTTGCGCTGCTTGAGCACCCGGTCGTAGTCGCCGCGCACCCCGGCGAAGCGCGGCTGCCTGGCCACCAGCAGCTCGTCGAGGAAGCGGCGCCGCTCCCCCGGGTCGCCCTTGACCAGCGCCAGGTCGTCGGGCGAGAACAGCACGGCCCGCAGGATCCCGAGCACCTCGCGGGCCCGTGGCACGGCGCCGCGGTTCAGCCGCCCGCGGTTGGACCGGCCCGGGTTGATCTCGAGCTCGACCAGCGCCTGCCGGTCCGCCTTGGTGACCGTCGTACGGATGATCGCCTGGTCGGCACCGAACGCGCACCAGCGGCTGGTCGCTCGAGACCCGGTGGGACGACTGGGTGGCGACGTAGTCGATCGCCTCGACCAGGTTGGTCTTGCCTTGACCGTTGGGGCCGACGAACGCCGACACCCCGGCCGCGAGGTCGACCTCGGCCCGCTGGTAGGAGCGGAAGTCGGTCAGCGACAGATGGGAGACGATACACCTGACGGTCAGGACTGCTCGATATCGGCCGAAGGGGTCGCGTGCTTGGCACCGCCGGCGCGTACGGCGTGGCCGCCGAACTGGTTGCGCATCGCGGCCACCGCCTTCATCGCCGGCGACTCGTCCTGGCGCGACGCGAACCTGGTGTAGAGCGCGGCGGTGATCGCGTGCATCGGCACGGCGTTGTCGATGGCCGCCTCGATGGTCCAGCGACCCTCGCCGGAGTCCTCGGCGTAGCCCGCGATGTGGTCCAGGTCGTCGTCCTCGTCGAGGGCGGCCACCAGCAGGTCCAGCAGCCAGGACCGGATCACGGTGCCCTCGCGCCAGGAGCGGAAGACCTCGGTCACGTTGTCGACCAGGTCGACCTTCTGCAAGCAGCTCCCAGCCCTCGGCGTAGGCCTGCATGATGCCGTACTCCATGCCGTTGTGGACCATCTTGGAGAAGTGGCCGGCGCCGACCTGGCCGGCGTGGACGAAGCCGAACTCGCCGTCGGGCTTCAGCGCGTCGAAGGCCGGCTGCACCTTCGCGATGTCGGCGGCGTCACCGCCGCACATCAGCGCGTAGCCGTTCTCGAGGCCCCAGACGCCACCCGAGACACCGCAGTCGACGAAGCCGATGCCCTTCTCCGCAAGGGATTTCGGCGTTCTGCTGGTCGTCGGTCCAGCGGGAGTTGCCGCCGTCGACGACCAGGTCGCCCTCGCCGAGCAGCTCCTTCAGCTCGCGCGATCGTCGACCGCGGGTCGGGTCTCCCGGCCGGCACCATCACCCAGACGACCTTCGGCGTGCGGGAGCTGGTCGACCATGTCCTGCAGGCTGGCGGAGTCGCTGAGGTCGGCGTTGCGGTCGTAGCCGACGACGGTGTGACCGGCGTTGCGCAGCCGGGAGCGCATGTTGCCGCCCATCTTGCCCAGCCCGACGAGTCCGAGATGCATGGTGCGTCCTTCCTCGTGCGTTCAGTTCAGGCTCGCAGTTCACGGCTGACGGTCGGCGCTCAGCCCTGCATCCGCAGCGGCATCAGCAGGTAGCGGAAGTCCAGGTCGGGCTCGCCGTCGGGCTCGCTCAGCGAGGCGAAGGCCGCCGGCCGGCTGGGCTCGGTCATCGCGATGTGGGCGTGGCTGCCCGGGATCGCGCTGAGCCCGTCGAGCAGGTACGACGGGTTGAAGCCGATCGTCATCCCGTCGCCCGACAGGGCGGCCTCGAGCGACTCCGACGCCTGCGCCTCCTCGCCGTTGCCGGCCTCGAGGGTGACCATCGACTCGCCGAACGTCAGCCGGATCGGGGTGTTGCGGCCGGCCACCAGCGAGACCCGCTTGACCGCCTCGATCAGCGGCGCCACCTCGACCCGGGCGGTGATGTCGGTCGCGTTCGGGAACAGCTGACGGACGTTCGGGAAGGCGCCCTCGATCAGCCGCGTCGTCGTCAGCCGTCGCCCGCTGGCGGTCTCGGCCGCGAAGCCGATCAGACCGTCACCGGCGCCCTTGTCGAGGGCGAGGGCGATCTTGAGCTCGGTGCCCGGCGCTCAGCGACTTGGCGGTGTCGGACAGCACCCGGGCCGGAACCAGCGCGCTGACCTCGAGGTCGGGCTGGTCGGGGCTCCAGGTCAGCTCGCGCAGGCTGAGCCGGAACCGGTCGGTGGCCAGCAGCGACAGCCGGCTGCCGTCGATCTCGATCTTGACCCCGGTCAGCACCGGCAGCATGTCGTCGCGACCGGCCGCGGTGACGGCCTGGGTCGACGGCGGCCATGAACAGGTCGGAGTCGATGGACCCGACGGTCGCCGGCATCTCGGGCAGCGCCGGGTAGTCCTCGACGGGCATCGTCTGCAGGCTGAACCGCGAGCTGCCGCAGGTCAGGCTGACCTTGGGCGCCGTCGAGGGCGACCTCGACCGGGCTGGTGCGGCAGCGCCCGGGCGATGTCGGCGAGCAGCCGGCCCGACACCAGCACCTGGCCCTCGTCGGCCACCTCGGCCTGGGCGGTGACCTCGGCCGACGTCTCGTAGTCGAAGCCGCTCATCGCCAGCCCGTCGGACGACGGTCTCGAGCATGATGCCGGACAGCTGGGGCACCGTCCCCGGCCGGGTCGGGATGCTGCGCGCTGTCCAGGCGACCGCCTCGGCGAACACGTCACGTTCGACCCGGAACTTCACGCTGTCGTTCCCTCCTGCGCGCTGACGATGCGACGTGCTGCCATGCCGGCCGATGCCCTGCTCCGATGCTGCAGCGAATCCTCCCACGCGCGGTGGACATCCGACACCGGCAGGCCGTGGCCGTCGGCGGGTTGTCCCCAGGCCGGCCGGCCGCGGTCCCGTTTAACCCTCGGCTCAGCCATCTATCTCTTCCACCATCGTCGTAGCAGCGGTGGATACTGTGGATAACCCCCGAAGTCGCAGGTCAGCGCGCTGAGAAGACCGCGGACGGCCTGGGGACGGCCGGCGTCTCGGCTGTGCGCGGCTGGGGACGCGATCGACCTGCGGGCATCGGTCGACCCGCCGTCGTCCACAGGCATCCCGACGGGAATGCAGACTTGTCCACAAGGTTGTCAACAGGATGTGTGCTTGCCTGAAACATGTCGATTCGCGACTATAGCGTCGTGATAGTGCGCCGAGGCGTCCGGGGCCCCGCGTCTCTGGCGCGGGGCGGCTCACGGCTGGCGAGCCTGCTGCTTGATCCGGTTGGTGAGCTCGCGGACCTGGTTGTACACGCTACGCCGCTCGGCCATCAGCTGTCGGATCTTTCGGTCGGCGTGCATCACCGTGGTGTGGTCGCGGCCGCCGAACTGCTGGCCGATCTTGGGCAGCGACAGGTCGGTGAGCTCGCGGCAGAGGTACATGGCGATCTGTCGGGCCGTGACGAGCACCCGGCTCCGGCTGCCGCCGCACAGGTCGTCGATGGAGAGGCCGAAGTAGGCGGCGGTCTGCGCGATGATGACGGCCGCGGTGATCTCGGGCTCGCCGCCCTCGGGGATCAGGTCCTTGAGCACGATCTCGCCGAGCGTCAGGTCGACCGGCTGGCGGTTCAGGCTGGCGAACGCCGTCACCCGGATCAGAGCGCCCTCGAGCTCGCGGATGTTGGTCTGGATCTTGCTGGCGATGAACTCGAGCACGTCCGGCGGGGCGGTGAGCCGCTCGGTGGCCGCCTTCTTGCGCAGGATCGCGATCCGGGTCTCCAGGTCGGGCGGCTGGACGTCGGTGATCAGGCCCCACTCGAACCGGTTGCGCAGCCGGTCCTCGAGGGCCTCCAGGCGCTTCGGCGGACGGTCGGAGGTGATCACGATCTGCTTGTTCGCGTTGTGCAGCGTGTTGAAGGTGTGGAAGAACTCCTCCTGCGTCTGGATCTTGCCCTCGAGGAACTGGATGTCGTCGATCAGCAGGACGTCGACGTCGCGGTAGCGCCGCTGGAAGCCGGCCGCCCGGTCGTCTCGGATCGCGTTGATGAAGTCGTTGGTGAACTCCTCGCTGCTGACGTAGCGAACCCGCGCGCCGTTGAAGAGGCTCCGCACGTAGTGGCCGATGGCGTGCAGCAGGTGCGTCTTGCCGAGGCCGGAGTCGCCGTAGATGAGCAGCGGGTTGTAGGCCTTGCCCGGCGCCTCGGCCACCGCCACCGCCGCGGCGTGGGCGAACCGGTTCGACGAGCCGATGACGAACGTCTCGAACACGTACTTGGGGTTCAGCCTGGCCTGCCGGACGCTGCCGGCGGAGTCGCCGTTGGTCGACACGCCGATCGACGGCCGGGACCTGGTCGTCCATCGAGGAGAGCTCGTTGCGGGACACGGGCTCGCTCGGCTCCGTCATCGACCAGGTCGCCCGTCGGCACCGGCCAGGTTCGCGTCGATGGTGACGGCCAGCCGGACATGCTGGCCGAGCGCCTGGCTCAGTCCAGCCTCCAGAGTGGGTCGCAGCCGGGTCTCCAGCTGGTTGCGGGTGAAGTCGTCGGGCACCGCGACGATCGCCGTGTTCTCGTGCAGGGTGACCGGCTGGGACGCGCTCAGCCAGGCGCGGTGGCTGGCGGGAAGACCGTCGATCAGTCTTGTCCAGGCACGAAAAAGATCGGCGACCTCTGTCATCGCAGCTACCACAACCTTCTCGTTCGTCGGCGTCCCGTGCAACTAGGACATCCACACAGTTGTCCACAGGCTGTGTACAAGCCGGTGAACCGTCTGGCCGAGGCGCCGGGAGCGGCAGGGAAGGCGTCGATTCTGTGGGCATCGGTTCTGCGGGACGCTAACAACCCTCGGGTCTCGATTTCAACCTGTTGTCCACAGGTCACGCTGAGATTGGTTTCTCCTTCCGCGAGTCGGTACGGCGTGTCGGCCGCCCGCCGCGGGCTCGCATCGCGAGACTAGTGGGTTTCGCCTGCTTGCGGGCCAGATTCGGACCCGTTTGCTGGGCTGGTTTGACCCTCTGCGGATCGACCGCGTACCGTTGACGAGTCGGCCGGAGTCGAGGGTCGCCGCATGTCCACACCTAGCGCTGCGACGCGCACACCGGGCCGATTCGTCGGACGCAGTCGCGCGGAGCTCGCAGTGTGGAGGGGCGGTGCTACTCGAACCGGTCGGGCCCGTGACCCGGTTGCCCCGCAACCCCACAGCTGTCAACGCAGAACTGGGAGCTTCTACCCGTGACCAAGCGTACGTTCCAGCCGAACAACCGCCGTCGGCACAAGACGCACGGCTTCCGCCTGCGCATGCGCACTCGGGCCGGCCGGGCCATCGTGGGCGCCCGCCGGCGCAAGGGCCGCGCCCGGCTTGCTGCCTGATCGCGACCGTGCTCCCGCGAGCGCACCGGCTCCGCCGGTCCGCTGAGTTTGGTCATGTGGTCCGCCGGGGCCTGCGTGCCTCCGCGCCCTCCTTGGTGGTCCATGCGTCGATCCGCGACGACCTCGACCCGGTCCGGGTCGGTTTCGTCGTCGGACGAGCCGTGGGCAACGCCGTACACCGCAACACCGTCAAGCGCCGGCTGCGGCACCTGATGGGCGAGCGACTCAGCCTGCTGCCCGCGCACGCCTCAGTCGTCGTGCGGGCGAATCCGACGGCAGCGGTGGCGGACTTCGGCGGGCTCCGCGACGACCTGGACAGCTGTCTCGGCTCGGTGGCCAGACGGCTGGCGCGCCCATGAGATCACCGTTGGCCTACGCCGTCATCGGCTTCCTGCGCGCCTATCGGTTCCTGATCAGCCCGCTGTACGGACAGGTCTGTCGCTATCACCCGTCGTGCTCGGCGTACGCGCTCGACGCGGTCACCAGGTTCGGCGCGGTCCGTGGCTGCTGGCTCGCGGTCCGACGGATCGTGCGCTGCCACCCCTGGGCCGCCGGCGGCTACGACCCGGTACCCAAGACGTTTGCCTGGCGGACGCCGACGTCCGCCCGTGTCAGCGAGGAGCTGGAGTGATCGACTTCTTCTTGAGCATCGGGCACGCCATCATGACGCCGCTCTACTACATGACGTCGGGCATCCTGATCGTGTTCCACGACCTCTTCACGGAAGGTTCTCTCGCTGCCCGAGGGCGGGTCCTGGGCGCTGTCGATCATCTGCCTCACCCTCGTCATCCGAATCGCCCTGATCCCGCTGTTCGTCAAGCAGATCAAGAACAGCCGCAACATGCAGATGCTGCAGCCCAAGGTCAAGGAGCTGCAGAAGAAGTACGGCCACGACCGGGAGCGTCTCACCCAGGAGACGATGAAGCTGTACAAGGAGACCGGGACCAACCCGCTGGCCTCGTGCTTCCCGCTGCTGCTCCAGATGCCGATCTTCCTGGCCCTGTTCCGCACCCTCAACGAGGCGTCGCACGACAAGCCGGTCGGCTTTCTGAGCAGTGCGCAGGTGGCGAGCCTGAAGGAGAGCATGCTCTTCGGGTTCGCGAAGATCTCGGACTCGTTCACGCACGTCACCCACGATCCGCAGTGGTCGACCAAGGTGTTCGCCGGCTGCCTGGTGGTGCTGATGACGGCGACGACGTTCACCACGCAGCGACAGCTGATGCGCAAGAACATGCCGGAGTCCGCGCTCACCGGTCAGTACGCCCAGCAACAGAAGCTGCTGCTGTACGTGCTGCCCGTCGTGTTCGCGGTCGGCGGTATCGCGTTCCCGATCGGCGTGCTGCTCTACTGGACCACCTCGAACCTATGGACGATGGGCCAGCAGTTCTACGTCATCCGCAACAACCCGACCCCCGGGACACCGGCCTTCCAGGCCAAGCAGGACCGCGACAAGGCCAAGGCGAGGGACAAGGATCAGCCCCCCGCCGCTGAAGGGCTGCCTGCGGTCGAACCGCCTCCCGTTCCACCGCAGAACCGCAGCCAGCCCAAGAAGCAGAGCCGGGAACAGCGCAAGCGGCCCCCGAAGAAGGGTCAGCAGCCGCCCGGCAACCGGTCCCCCAAAAAGCCTCCGAACGACCCCACGGCGGGGGGCGACACCGAACCGCCGCCCAAACCGCCCAAGAAGCCACCTGCGGCGTGACGGCAGCCAGTCGTCCCGATCGCCGTCCGTTCCCATCGTCTGTTTCTCACTGGGAGTGAGCCATGACCAATACCGACAGCAGCCCGACGCTCGAAGAGACCCCCGACGACCTCGAGGAGACTCCCGACGATCAGGAGGAGGTCTCACCGGAGTCCGACGAAGGGGCGGAGGAAGCCGCTGAGCAGGGTTCACCACGGCGGCTCAAGCAGCTCGAGGCCGAGGGCGACATCGCTGCGGACTACCTCGAGGAGCTGCTCGACATCGCCGATCTGGACGGCGACCTCGACATGGATGTCGAAGGTGACCGAGCCGCGGTCTCGATCGTCGGCGCCGAGCTCCAGTCTCTGGTAGGCGACAACGGTCAGGTCTTGGAGGCGCTCCAGGAGCTCACTCGGCTCGCCGTCTACCGCGAGACCGGAGAACGCTCCCGCCTGATGCTCGATATCGGGGGCTACCGCGCTGACCTGCGCCGGCAGCTCGTCGAGCTGGCACAGGAGGCGATCGCTGATGTCGTGGAGAGCGGCGAGCCGGTGAAGCTGGCGCCGATGACCCCGTTCGAGCGCAAGGTCGTGCACGACGCCGTCGCGGCCGGCGGGCTGCGCAGCGAGTCCGAGGGTGTCGAACCGACCCGCTGCGTGGTCGTGCTGCCGGCCTGACCCGGCGATCGATGAGCCCGCAGTCGTCGGCGCGACCGCCGCAGGACGTGCTCGACCGGCTGTTCCGCGCCCACACTGAGACTATTTGTAGGTATGTCGACTTATTGACTAATGAGGGAATCGACCGGGGGCTGCTCGGGCCACGCGAAGCCGACCGGGTCTGGGACAGACACATCCTGAACTGCGCGGTGATCGCGCCGGTCTTCGGTCAGGACCGGTCCGTCTGCGACCTGGGCTCGGGCGCCGGGCTGCCCGGCATTGTCCTGGCGGTGGCCCGACCCGACCTCCGGCTGACCCTGCTCGAGCCGTTGCTCCGCCGAGCCAGCTTCCTCGCGGAGGTGGTGGCCGAGCTAGCGCTGCTCAATGTTGAGGTGGTTCGGGCCCGGGCAGAGGACGCCGCGCAGACGATCCGCGTCGACGTGGTGACGGCGCGTGCGGTTGCTCCCCTGGAGAGACTGGCTCGGTGGGCGCTGCCGTTGCTGGTCCCGGGCGGCGAGCTGGTGGCGTTGAAGGGTCGCGGTGCGGCTGACGAGATCGCCGAGGCGGGCCCCGGACTGACCCGGCTCGGTGCGACCCGGGTCCGCCTCGAGTCCTACGGCGCAGGGCTCGTGGACCCCGAGACCCAGGTGGTTCGGATAGAGTCGCGCAGGTGACCGAAGCGGTGGTGCCAGGGCTTGGCTGGCCGGTCCGGCCGGCTCCGGACGTGACTCAACCGCTGGGTTGGGTCGGCACCGTTTCACGTGAAACACCAGCACCCGAGGTGGCCGAACCAGTCGTCCCACCGACTCCAGCCGACGTCGCCAGCCCAGCTGCCCCGACGCATTCGCTCGCGGCGGCCGCCGGACGTCCGTTTCGGGAGCGCATCGTCCGTCCGGACGCGACAAGGGTCATGGTCGTGGTCAACCAGAAGGGTGGCGTCGGCAAGACGACGACGGCCGTGAACATCGCCGCCGCGCTGGCCCAGCACGGACTGCGGGTCCTGCTGATCGACCTCGATCCGCAGGGCAATGCATCGACCGCGCTGTCCATCCTGCACACGGAGGGCACCCCCAACACCTACGACGTGCTCGTGGACTCGGTCCCCATCGCCGACGTCGTCTCTGAGTGCGAGCAGGTTCCGGGGCTGTTCGCGGTACCGGCAACGATCGACCTGGCGGGTGCCGAGATCGAGCTGGTGTCTCTCGTCGCTCGGGAGAACCGGCTGCGCAACGCCCTGACCCGGTATCTCCAGGAGGAGGAGGCGGTGGGCCGGCGCTTCGACTACGTGTTCATCGACTGCCCGCCATCGCTCGGCCTGTTGACGGTCAACGCGCTGACCGCGGGCGAAGAGATGCTGATCCCGATCCAATGCGAGTACTACGCGCTGGAAGGCGTCACCCAGCTGATGCGCACCCTCGACCAGGTCCGGCTCCATCTGAATCCCCGGTCTGCGGGTCGGGGCGGTGGTGCTCACCATGTTCGACGCCCGCACCAAGCTGGCCGCGGGTGTTGCCGAAGAGGTGCGCAAGCACTTCGGTAACCGAGTGCTGCGTACCGCGGTGCCGCGGTCGGTGCGTATCTCGGAGGCGCCCAGCTTCGGCCAGACCGTCCTGACCTACGACCCTTCGTCGGCCGGCGCACTCGAGCTACCTCGAGGTGGCCGCGGAGCTCACGGGCCAGACCGAAGAGGGACTCGGATGAGCACGCCGAGGCGAGGTCTCGGCCGCGGGTTGGGCTCGCTGATCCCGCAGACCAGCGAGGCGAACGAGACTCCTACCTCCCAGGGGGCGTACTACGCCGACCTGGCCGTGACGGACATCCGACCGAACCCTCGACAGCCGCGCTCGGTGTTTGACGAGGACGCGTTGGCCGAGCTGGTCGCCTCCATCCAGGAGGTCGGCCTGCTGCAGCCTGTCGTCGTGCGGGCGGTCAGTGGCGGCGGGTACGAGCTGATCATGGGTGAGCGCCGGTGGCGTGCGGTGCAACAGGCCGGCCTGCAGTCCATCCCGGCCATCGTCAAGCACACCGCTGACGATGCCATGCTGCGTGACGCGCTCCTGGAGAACGTGCACCGCTCCCAGCTGAATCCGCTGGAGGAGGGCGCTGCCTACCAACAGCTGCTGGACGACTTCGGCTGCACGCATGACGAGCTGGCGATGCGGCTCGGCCGATCACGGCCGCACATCTCCAATACCATGCGGTTGCTGCGGCTCTCGCCTCCCGTACAGCGCAGGGTCGCCGCCGGCGTGCTCTCGGCCGGGCATGCCCGGGCTCTGCTGACGATCGACGACGCAGATGAGCAGGAGCGGCTAGCCGGCCGGGTGGTTGCCGAGGGCATCTCGGTCCGCGGCCTGGAGGAGCTGGTGTCCCTTGGGACTCCCGAGACCCCAGCCCGGCGGCGGCGGCCGCGGCCTACCGCGCCGGGGCTCGACGACATCGCCGAGCGCCTCTCGGAGCGGTTCGAGACCCGGTGCCGGGTCGACCTGGGTCGGCAGAAGGGCAAGATCGTCGTCGAGTTCGCCTCGATGGACGACCTCCAGCGCATCCTCGCGATGATGGATCCCTTCACGTCGCCCGACGATTAAGCGATTTCGCTACTTATCGGTTTGTCGACAAACCTTGTTTCCGCATGTGTGCGCCTGCTGAGGGAATACAGCCAGGTCAGAGCCTATTGCAACGATCCTTTCGAAAGAGTACCTTCAATAGGTGCCTGTCACCCAGCGTCGTGTCACCACCGCCGAAGAGATGCGAGCCCTCGCCCATCCGCTGCGCCTGCAGCTGTTGGAGCTGCTGGCCTCCGAGGGCGCCTTCACCGCCAGTGCCGCCGCCCGCAGGCTGGGGGAGACCCCGGCGAACGTGTCCTGGCATCTGCGCAAGCTCGCGGAGCATGGCTTCGTGCGGCAGAGCCAGGGCGCGGGGCGGGCGAGACCGTGGAAGTTCGTCGCCCAGTCCTTGACCTTCGGTGAGGACGCCGAGGACCAGACGGCGGCGACGGCCCTCACCGATCTCGTCCTCGAGCGCGAGTTCCAGGTCCTGCGCACCAGCCTGCGACAGCAGAGCTCGGAGGGTCAGACCTGGCGAGACGCCACCGCCGTTCTGCAGTCCCGGTTCTGGCTGACCCCGCAGGAGGCAGCCGACCTCGGCGAGCAGCTCAAGGAGATCTTCGCCAGCGAGGACCTGATGGAACGCAACCAGGATGCGTCGCGGCGCCCACCCGGCGCCCGGCTGATGGCCCTGATGAGCTGGGTCGTGCCGTACGGGGACCAACCGCAAGACGGAGTCGAAGGGATCACCGCATGAAGGAAGCATTTCGCCAGCGCGGCTTCCCGCTCCTGTTCGCGGGCCTGTTCACCAGCATGCTCGGCGACTCCCTGATGCTCATCGTGTTGGCGATCTGGGTGAAGAGCCTGACCGGGTCCAACGGGGCGGCCGGCCTCACCTTCTTCTTCATGGCGATCCCCGCGCTCGCGGCGCCGGTGGCCGGCATGTTCGTCGACCGGGCGAAGCGTCGTACCGTGCTGATCTGGGGAAACCTGGGCAGTGCGCTGGCGATGACCCCGCTGCTACTGGTCCACGACAAGGACCAGGTCTGGATCATCTACGTCGTCGCCGTGCTGTACGGCGTCTCCTGGGTCGTGCTACCCGGAGCCCTCAACGGCCTGCTCAAGGAGCTTCTCCCGGAGGACCTGCTCGTCGATGCGAACGCCTCACTGGCGACGACGAAGGAGGCGTTGCGGCTGTTCGGTCCGCTGCTGGGCGCCGGGTTGTACGCCTGGGCCGGTGGCTGGTTCGTGGCGATGCTCGACGCGGCCTCGTTCGTCGTCGCCGCGATCGCGGTCGCCCTGATCCGGCTGCGCGAAGCCAAGCCGGTCCGTGAGACGGGACACTGGAAGGCCGAGTTCAGTGCCGGCATCCGCCATATCTGGCGCGATCCCGTCCTGAAGCACACGCTGATCGCGGTTGCGATGGCGCTGCTCGTCGTCGGCTTCATGGAGTCGGCGGTCTTCGCCGCTGTCGACTACTACGACAAGCCAGCCAGCTTCGTCGGCGTCATCGTGTCGGTCCAGGGCGTGGGCGCCGTCCTCGGCGGCCTCTCGTCCACCTGGATCATCCGGCGGTTGGGAGGCACCGGCTCGATCTCCTTGTCGCTGGTGATGTTCGCGGCCGGACTCGCCATCGCAGCCGCGTCGCCGTGGCTGTGGGGCTTCTTCTGCGGGACCGTGGTGCTCGGCTTCGCGCTACCCGTGTTCATCGTGGCACTGACGACGCTGCTGCAGGTTCGGACGCCGCAGCGACTGATGGGGCGCGTCTCGGCCGCGACCGACGTGTTGCTCGGCACTCCGCAGTCCGCCTCGATCGCCCTTGGTGCGTTGCTGGTGACGGTCGTCAGCTTCCGCTCGATCTTCTGGGTCAGCGCCGTGGTCATCTTCGGCTCGGCGATCTACCTGACCTTGGCCCTGCGCGGCGAGGACGCGAGCCCGTTGCCCGAGGTCGACCCCGGGGCCGGAGAGCCGCTCGGAGTCCAGGTGGAGGCGGCCGGGCCGGTCGGGCCGCTCAACCTGACCACACCGGCGGACTCGGCGGCAGATCGAACCTGATGCCGCTGCCCCGACCCCCGGCGCGGTTACCCTGACCAGAGTGTCTGCAACTCAGCATCCCTCGCATCGAAGAGGACATATCATGCGATCAACTCGTCTACTCGCGGCCTTGGTGTGTGCGGTTGTGCTGGTCCTTCCGGGAGCCGTGGCCGTGTCAGCGGCGCAGGGCGTGGCCAAGCCGCACCGGGTGTTCACCTTCGCCAAGATCGTCAAGCTGCACGACGGCTCGCTCTCCTTCCGGGCCCATGTCGCCAAGTACCCCAACGGCTTCGTGGCCCTGATGAAGAAGACCTGTGCCACCTGCACGTGGAACCGAGTGGCGCTGCGCCGTACCAGTGCCTCCGGTCGGATCGTCCTGCCGGTCTCCGCGCCGCTGCAGGGGCGCTGGTACTGGCGCTACCGGACGCCGGAGACGCCGACCTTCGCGATCACCTACAGCCCGACCTGGTACACCTACCGGCAGTGAGCCACGCTGCGGTCACTAGGTCAGTCCGACCCGGTCAGCTGGAGTGACCCCGATCGACGGCGGCCTCCACCAGGCTCGAGTACATCGCGCCGACGGAGAGCCCGCCCGCTTCGGCCGACAGCGGTACCAGCGAGGTCTCGGTCATTCCGGGGGAGACGTTCGCCTCGAGGAACCAGATCGTGCCGTCCGGGTCGACGATGAGATCGGACCGTGACAGGTCTCGCAGGCCCAGCGACTCGTGGGCCAGGGTCGCGACCTCGGCACAGGCGCGGGCGGCCCCAGGGTCGAGGCCGGCCGGCACGACGAACTCGGTCGCACCGGCCGTGTAGCGCGCGGTGTAGTCGTAGACGCCGCCGTCGGCGTGGATCTCGACCGCCGGCAGCGCCCGCAGTCCGCTGGCGAGCTCCACCACGGGCACCGCCACCTCGATGCCCTTCACCAACCGCTCGATCAGCGCCACCGGGCCGTAGCCGAAGCAGCCGAGCAGCGCACCACCGAGATCCTCGGCCCGGTGGACCGCCGTACAGCCGAGCGCCGAACCTCCGGTAGCGGGTTTCACGAAGAGCGGCAGCCCGAGACGCCGCACGAGACCCTCGAGCACGACCGCGGCCCCCAGCTCACGGAACGTGTCGGCCGGCAAGCGTGACGGACGCCGGGGTAGAGATGCCGGTCCGGGCTACCACCTGCTTCGCGATCGGCTTGTCGAACGCGGTCCGGGCCGCGGCGGCCCGCGAGCCCACGAACGCGACCGCCGCCAGGTCGAGCACCTCCTGGAGTGCGCCCCCTTCGCCCGCGCCCCCGTGCAGGAGTGGGATCACGCAGTCCGGCCGGGCGCTGGCGAGCCATTCGAGCAGGCTCGCGTCGACATCGCGCACACTCGCCTCGTGACCGTGCGTGCTGAGCGCCTCGGCTACCCGTCGACCCGAGCGCAGGGACACGTCGCGCTCAGCGGTCAGGCCACCGGCGAGCACGACGACGCGGTAGGTGTTCGCCACGAGCAGTCGCTCAGCTCAGGTCGGGGGTCGGCCGCTGGTAGCCGCCCGGGTGGTGGGGTGCGGTCGCGCTGCCGAACGTCGCCTGCAGCTCAAGCTCGGAGTCGATGACCGCGGCCAGCCGTCGTACCCCCTCGACGATGCGGTCCGGCGTGGGATAGCAGTAGCTGAGCCGCAGCTGTTCCTGGCCGGCGCCGTCGGCGAAGAACGCCCGGCCGGGCACGTAGGCCACCCGCTCGACGATCGCGCGGGGCAACATGGACGTGGCGTCGAGCCCCTCCGGCAAGGTGACCCATACGTAGAACCCGCCGGCCGGCCGGGTCCACGTCCCGGTGCTCGAGAGATGATCCTCGAGGGCGCCCAGCATGGCGTCGCGGCGCTCGTGGTAGAGACCGCGGAAGTCCTTGATCTGCTGCTCCCAGTCGTGGCGCTCCAGATAGCGGGCGATCGCGAGCTGGCTGAACGTGGGCGGACACAGGGTCGCCGACTCCTGGGCGAGCACGAGCTTGTCACGCACGGCATGCGGCGCGACCGCCCAGCCGACCCGGAACCCAGGTGCGAACGTCTTGGAGAACGACCCGACGTAGACGACCCGCTCCGCATCCTGGCTGCGCAGGGCGGGCATCGGGTCGTGCTCGAAGCCGAGCAGCCCGTAGGGGTTGTCCTCGAGCACCAGCAGGTCGGCCCGCTGGCAGACGTCGAGCACCGCGGCGCGTCGAGCCCCGCTCAACGTGACTCCGGCGGGGTTGTGGAAGTTGGGCACCGTATAGAGCAGCTTGGCGCGTTTTCCGGCGGCGGCGAGTCTGGCCAAGGTCGACTCCAACGCCTCGGGGACCAGGCCGTCGTCGTCCATCGCCACGTGCACGACCTCGCACTGGTAGGCGCTGAACACGCCGAGCGCGCCGACGTAGCTCGGGGCCTCGCAGAGCACGACGTCGCCGGGGTCACAGAACACCCGCGTCACGAGATCGACTGCCTGTTGGCTGCCGACGGTGACCACGACGTCGTCGGGGTGCGCCGCAACGCCTTCCAACGTCATCACGTCGCAGATGTGCTGACGAAGGCCCGGGTCGCCCTGCCCCGATGAGTACTGCATCGCGGTGGCGCCGTTGTCGGCGACCAGCTCGCGGATGGTCTCGGCCAACGCATCGAGCGGCAGCCCACTGATGTTCGGCATGCCGCCGGCGAGGGAAACCACCTCGGGCCGGCTGGCCACGGCGAACAGCGCCCTGATCTCCGACGCCTTCATCCCGCGCGTGCGGGCGGCGTACCGGTCGACGTACCCGTCGAGCCTGGTGTGACGTGACGCGCCGACGGTCGGGGGTCCCTCCATGGGACACAAGTCTCTCATCCCGGGCACACCACGGGCGGTCTAGCATGAGGGGATGGGACGAAAAGTCGTGTCCCTCACACGTGACAACGTCGCCGACCTGCCGCTGCCCTGCCGCGACTGCACACTGTGGGAGATCGGGAGCCATCCGAACGACCTGGCCACCAAGGACGACTGGGTCTCCGCCGTGCTGCTCGACTGGGGCAGCTGCGGGCAGGTTCTGTACGTCGACGACACGATCGCGGGATTCGCGATGTACGCCCCAGCGGAGTACGTCGAAGGAGCGAGATCGCTGGTCAGCGCCTCGGTCAGCTCGGATGCGGTGATGCTGATGACCGCCCGGATCGTGCCCGCCTTCCAAGGCGGCGGCCTGGGTCGGGTGTTGATCCAGTCGGTGGCGAAGGACCTGATGGGCCGGCGCCGGGTACGCGGCATCGAGGCATTCGGCGATGCGCAGGGCCGAGAGAACGGCTGCGTGGTGCCGGCGGCGTTCCTCACCGCGGTGGGGTTCAAGACCGTCCAGCCCCATCCGCGCTACCCTCGCCTGCGGCTGGACCTACGGGGCGTCCTCAGCTGGCGCGATGATGTCGAGCTCGCCGTGGAGCGCTGGCTCGGCGCGATCATGCCGAGTGCGATCAGGCCGGGGGCGATCCACCCGGAGCAGGGTGCCGGACCGGCCGGCGCAGCTCCCCGGATCGACCCCTGAGCGCAGAACAGGGTGCCCGGCCGACGGCCGGACACCCTGCGGAGCAGCTACTCGAAGATCAGGCGATGAACTCGGCAAGCTGGTTGAGCAGCGAGGCCTTTGGCTGAGCACCGACGATCGACTTGACCAGCTGACCGCCCTGGTAGACGTTCAACGCCGGGATACCGGTGACCCGGTAACCGGCGGGCGTGATCGGGTTCTCGTCGACGTTCATCTTGACGAAGGACATCTTGTCGCCGTGCTCGGCCGCGATCTCGTCCAGGATCGGCCCGACCTGGCGACAGGGCCCGCACCACGCGGCCCAGAAGTCGACCAGGACCGGCTTGTCGGCCTCGAGCACGGTCGCCTTGAAGTCGGCGTCCGTGACGGCGGGAAGCTCACTCATGAATTCTCTCTCTCTATCTCTGGTGGTTTCAGCCTACGACCATAGGCACGTGGTCCGACAAAGCCGCGAGGAAGCGCTCGGCATCCAGCGCGGCAGCACATCCGGTCCCGGCGGCAGTCACGGCCTGCCGGTAGGTGTGGTCCACGAGGTCGCCCGCGGCGAAGACGCCGTCGAGGTTCGTTCTCGTCGTACCGCCTTCGACCAGCACATAGCCGGCCGCGTCGACGTCGACCTGGCCGCGGACGAGCTCGGAGCGGGGGTCGTGGCCGATGGCGATGAAGAGCCCGGTCACGTCGAGCCGGCGGTGCTCACCGGTTTCCAGGTCCTCGAGGACGACGCCCTCGAGGTGGGTGTCACCGACGATCTCGGTGACCGCGCTGTTCCAGGCGAAGTCGATCTTGTCGTTGGACAAGGCGCGCTGCGCCATGATGGCGCTTGCCCTCAGCTGGTCCCGGCGGTGGATGACCGTCACCTTGGACGCGAACCTGCTCAGGAACGTCGCCTCCTCGATGGCGGAGTCGCCGCCCCCGACGACCGCGATCTCCTGGTCACGGAAGAAGAAGCCGTCACACGTCGCACACCAGCTCACGCCATGGCCGGAGAGGGTCTCCTCTCGAGGCAGACCGAGCTTGCGGTAGCCCGAACCCATGGCCAGGATGACGCTCCACGCGCGGAACTCGTTGCCTGCGTGGTCCCTGACGATCTTGATGTCGCCGGTGAGGTCCATTGACGTGATGTCGTCGCTGACCAGCTCGGCGCCGAACCTCGCGGCTTGCTTGCGCAGGTTCTCCATGAGCGCGGGTCCCATGATCCCGTCCGGGAAGCCAGGGAAGTTCTCGACCTCGGTCGTCGTCATGAGAGCCCCACCAGAAGTCACAGACCCCTCGAAGACGAGCGGATGCAGGTTGGCCCGGGCAGCGTAGATCGCCGCCGTGTAACCGGCCGGACCGGATCCGACGATGATCACATTGCGGGGGTTCACATCGGTTACGGCCGACACGTCCTGCTCCTCGACTCGATTGACTAGTGGTATCAACCGATCCTAGGGCGAGTTCATTCCTTCGCCCTGAGCGAGGACGGCGCGGCTCAGTAGCCGGTGACGTACAGGGTCTTCGTCGCCGTCGCGCAGTCGTAGATGGTCACCAGCCTGGTGGCTCGGTCGATCGTCAGCACCGCCACCTGGCCCTTGTACCTCACCAGCGTGGATGGACCACCCGTGATCGGTGCGGCGCAGTCCCGGCTGGACAGCGAGATGGCCCGCTGAGGATGCGCCGCCAGCATCCCGGCCACCCCCGGAATCTCGGCAATCGAGATGGAGTCCGCAAAGCTGCCGCTCCCGCCCACGGCGGACTCCCGCGGGTGTCCGCCGTACGTGCGCTTGCTCGGGGGAAGGGCCGCCCCGTCGAAGGCGCGGGTGGGAGCGCTCGGGGCGTACTGCGCCGGGTCGTGACTCCCTGCGGCCGAGTCGGCGCTCGAGGTGTCGTCGCTCTGCTGAGGCAAGGCACGGAGACCGGCGAAGCCGACTCCCACCACCAAAACGGCGGCGGCGGCACCGGCGAGCCATCGCCAAGGCTGCCTGCTGGCCGGCCGACTGCGTCCGGTCGATCGACGTGACCCCGGCGGCCCGCTCGGCACTCGCCAGGCTGATCGCGGCGTCGAGCGAGGCCGCCAGGTCCGACGGCATCTCCAGGGGGGTGGCGCCTTCATCGGCGAGCAGGGCGGTCAGGTCGAGCAGGGCGGCGCGCTCATCGCGGCACGCCTCGCACGAGGCCAGATGGGCGTTGACGTCCATCGCCTCCACGGCAGGCAGGACTCCGGCGAGCAGATCCGAGATCCGCTCTGCTGAAGGGTGCTCCGGCTGGGTCACGTGATGCTTCCTGTGTCGTGGGGCGGGCTGGCGATCGAGGACGGTGTGGGCTGAACCTCGCCACCGTCCGGCCGTGCAGGGTCTGTCTCTTGGACGTCGTCGGGACCCTCATGGTTCCGTTCGGCGGCCCGGTACTGCGCTAGCAGCGGGACCAGCCTGGCTCGGCCCCGCGCGCAGCGGCTCTTGACGGTGCCGGGCGCACAGTCCATCAGCTCCGCCACCTCGTCGACGCTGTAGCCCTCCATGTCGACCAGCACGATCGCGGTCCGCTGGTCCGTGCTCAGCTCGGCCAGCGCATTCATGACGTCGGTCCGACGCTCACTGGCGTCAGCCGGATCCGCTGCGGCCGGCTCGTCGGCGAGGGCGCCGAACCGGTCCTCGTCCTCCGGCAGCGGGTCCGTCGGCCGGGCTTTCTGCCGGCGCATCCGGTCCAGGCACGCGTTGACGACGATGCGGTGCAGCCAGGTCGAGACCTGTGCGTCGCCACGAAAGGTCGCCGCCCGTCGGAACGCCGACAGGAGGGCGTCCTGTACGGCGTCTGCGGCCTCCTCCCGGTCACCCGTGGTCCGTAGCGCGACGGCCCACAACCGGTCGCGGTGGCGACTCACCAGCTTGGCGAAAGCGTCGGGATCGCCGTCCACATGCGCCGCGAGCAGGGCCGCGTCATCGGACCCGGAGGTCACCCGAGTACCTGGATCTCAGCGACCTTTCCCTGGTAGCCGCCGATCACCTTGGGCACGGACGTGAGCCATACCAACACGAACCGGGTCGTCACCGGCTTGGCCAGGGTGAAGTTCGCCTCGGTGCCTGCGTCATCCAGCGTGGCGACCTTGGGGTAGGCGGCTGCGGAGACGGTCGGCATCGTCGTCGCCGTCGCTGGGGCGGCTCTCAGCTCGAGGGACGTGGGAGTGCCGATCAGGGTGACCTTGACCTGCGACACGCGCTTCGCCGAGCCCAGGTCGAGCACCAGGCCTACGCCTGGCTTGGTGCCGTTCAGGTCCGCCGAGACGTAGTACAACGAGGTCGACCAGTAGGTCGCCGGGTTGCCGTCGATGGCGAGCGCCGCCTGAGCCGGGTTCTCGTCACCCGAGCCCTGCGGTGGCGGGTCGAAGTCCGTGGCGCTGGAGATCTGGATCGGATGCAGCCGCGCCACAGGCGGGGCTGCAGTGGTGTCGGTGGTCTTCGTCGGGGTGGTGGTCTTGTGCGGGGACGGGTGGGTGGCGAACCCGGGCTCGGCGCCGTGGTCGGGCGAGAGCCGTGAGGCGATCAGGAAGAGCAGCAGGATCAACCCGATGCCCAGCACCAGGAGCACCGTCCAGCCCAGCGTGCGACCGACTCGCGACGGCTCCTTCGGCGGCCGCTGGGGTGGGGCGATCGCGGCGAGCTTGTCTCCGGTCAGTCGGCCCGCCGTCGTCGGTCGAGAGCACCGCGGGCGGCGGTTCGGGTCGGCGGAGCGCCGGCTCGATGGCCTCCGGCTCGTTCATGCGCAGCCCCGAGGTCTCGCTGAACCCATCGTTCGTCAGGATCGCGCTCAGCGCGATCTTGACCTCCTCCACGGTCGCGATGGGCTCACCAGCGCGCGGCGGCTGACCGAGGATGCGGTCGCAGAGGACGTCGAGCGGGCGGGGTACTCCCGCCCGAACCTGTCGAGGACGTAGCAGCTTGCCGTGCTCGGTCGGCGCTGCAGGGAGGGTGCCCGCCGAGCCGCCCGGCCAGCGGGCCGTGAGGCAGGCGTAGAGCAGCCGCCCGAGGTCGCGGGTGTCGGCGAGCTCGGGGTCGTCCATCTCCGCCGGATCTGTGCGCAAGGCCGCGAGCGTGCCGAGCCCGAGCACCTTGATGCCGCTCGACTTGGTCAAGATGATCGTGTCGGGCGCCAGGCGTCGGTGCCGCAGACCGAGCTTGTGTGCCGTGGAGATCGCGCCGGCTACCTCGCGCATCATGAAGGTCGCCTTGCGGGCCGACATCGGTCCCTCGGAAAGCACCACCTCGAGGGACTGGCCGTTCGTCCACTCGCGGACGACGTAGCTCAGATCGCCGTCGTCGACGGCGTCGAGCACCTGCAGGATCCGCGGGTCGGCCACCCGTGAGGCGAGCTTCGCGGCGCTGAGCATCTCGGCGGCGGCGGGCGACGAGGAGGGGACGATCTGCAGGACGACCGACCTCGCGAGGACACGGTCACGGGCCCGCCAGGTGGTGGCCTCCCCTTCTTCCGAGAGCAGGTCCTCGAGCGCGTATCGATCAGCGAGCACCGCGCCGGGCTCGACAGGGTGTGCTGCCACGTCCCTCCTGCCTGCCTCTCGTGGGGTCTCGGTGGTCCTCGGTCTCAGGCTGCTCCTGCCCCATCGTAGGCGGTACGTCCGGCTGGACGTGGGACCCGCCGGACCCGCTGCGCCGAGGGATCAGGGTCGCCACGATGCGGGCGATCTCGTTGATGGAGAGCAGCCGGGCCAGGGCCAGATACGTGAGCAGACCGACGCATCCCGCCGACCGCAAGCAACACGCAGCGAGTCGAGGACCCGCGCCGTGCTCGACTCCCGCGCGACCGAGCAGCCACACCGCGACCCAGGTCAGCGACCGCGGCCGGCAGGGCCGCCGCCGCCACCCGGATCGATGAACCTGGTCAGACCCAGGCTCGCTCGGCCGCCCAGGCGCCGCGCCAGCAGCCGCGTCGACAGGACGGCTCCGGCGGTGTACGACGCTCCGTAGGCCAGGGCCAGCGCGATGGCGGCGTACAGCGGATCGAACAGGTCGGTGAGCGCGACGGCGAGCGCGATGTTGACGGCTGGCGACGACACATTGGATGAAGAACGGCGTCCGGGTGTCCTCGAGCGCGTAGAAGCCGCGCAGCACCATGTAGTGGACGCTGAACATCAACAGGCCCGGGTGCGAACGCCATGATGGTGAGGCCGAGCGTCCGGGTGTCGCCGGCCCCGGCCCCGTAGCCGAAGAGCACCGTCGCCAGCGCCGGACCGAGCACCAGCATCGCCGCCGCGAACGGCACGATCACCGAGAGCACCAGGCGCAGGCTGCTGGCCATCTCCGTGGCCATCTCGCGCATCCGCCCGTCGGCGGCCAGTCGTGAGACGAGCGGAATGGTGGCGGTCGCGAGCGACACCGTCACGATCGAGTGCGGTAGCTGCATCAGCAGAAAGGCGTTCGAGTAGACGGTGAACCCCGCTGCTCCGGCCACCTCCGCGGTCGCGCGCGGTCGAGCGCCGCACCATGACGTAGAACGCGATCTGGTTGACGACCACGAAAGCCGACGGTCCAGCTTGCCGAGCCGCAAGGTGTGCCCGAGGCCGGTGCCCCGGAAGTCGACCCGTGGCCGGATCCGGAAGCCCGGAGCGCCGCAGGTACGGCAGCAGGATGAGGGTCTGTGCGACGATCCCGATCGTCGAGCCGATGCCGAGCAGCAGCTCCTGCTGCGAGGTGTAGCCGCCTTGCGTCGAGCTCGGGTCGTTGTAGAGGACCAGGTAGGTCGCGAGAATCGCGATGGAGATCAGGTTGTTCGCGATCGGGGCCCACATCATCGGGCCGAACCGGCCCCGCGCGTTGAGGATCTGGCCGAGCAGCACGAACATGCCGTAGAAGAAGATCTGCGGCAGGCAGTAGCGGGCGAAGGTGACCAGCGAGTCCTTCTCGGCGGCCAGCGACGGGATCGGTGAAGTAGGCGGGCGCGACCAGCCGGAGCAGCACCGGCGCGAAGACCACCAGCACGATGGTGACCGAGCCGAGTACCAGCGCGCCGAGGCGTGATGATCGCGGTTGGCGTAGCGCGTCGCCCGCCATCGGGGTCGCGCTTCATCACCCGCACCAGCTGCGGCACGAGTACGGCGTTGAAGACGCCGCCCGCGACCAGGATGTAGAGGCTGTTCGGGATCGTGTTGGCGACGTTGAAGATGTCGGGATGTGCGCCGACGTTGCCGATCGCGGCGACGAGCAGGAGGGCCCGGAAGAGGCCGGTGATGCGCGAGACCACGGTGCCGCTCGCCATCAACCGGCTGGCCGAGAGGACGCTGGACGTCGACGCCTCTGACATCAGCTCGGGTCCATCAGCTCGGGTCCATCAGATCGGTGCCATCAGACTGGTGCCATCAGCTGGCGGCCATCAGGTCGACACCTGCCGTCGCGGGTTCGCGTTGCCCCGGATCCGGTTCACGATGCGATAGCCCGCGGCGCCGAAGAGGACGGCGCCCCCGACGCCCATGACGATCCAGATCACCAGCCCGATCTGGGTGGAGCGGACGTCGAACCGCCACGGCCGGCCGAAGCTGGTCCCGCCCGGAGCCGGGGTGGCGAGCCTGGCGCGTACCGAGGTGACTCCGGATCCGGCCGCGGTCGTGATGACCGGACGTCGCGCCGCTGGCCCGGATCGAGCTGGAACGCGGTCGATCGGCTCGATCGACAGCGCCGGGATCGGCCGGCTTGACCGCGACGCTGACGGTGATCGGCCGACCCAGCCCGTTGGTCACCGTCAACGGGAAGACGACCGGAGTTGCTCGACATGGCGACGAACGGCGGTCCGGTGATGCTCGACCTTGGCCAGCGCGGCCCGGTCATCGCTGGCCTTGGCCGTGATCAGCCGGATCCCGATGCGCGGGAAGACGCGCCACTGGCCGCCGACCCGGCCATCGCGAAGACCCGGTGGAACTGCGTGCGTGGCGCTCGGGGCGTTCAGAATCGCCGTGAGGTTCCCGCCGCTCACCCGCAGCTCATGGATCTTCTCGATGACCGCGTCGCGCCAGAGCGTTGAACGCCGTCTCGCTCGGCCGTACCGCACCGGTGTACGCGCGCCGCGGGCCGGCCGTCCACCGCCCCGATGGCCGACTGAGGCACCACGACCGGCAGCGCGAACGCCGGCGGCCAACCCTTGGAAGTCCTGCACGTGACCCGGGTTCCAGGTGAAGGGCAGCGCCGCCACCGTGATGACGTCGGTGCGACCCTCCAGCGACCGGACGGTGGCGTCGGCGATCAGCCGCTGCCGGAACTGCAGGGCAGAGGTGGTCGACGTCGTCGCCACGACCGGCCAGGTCGGTGCCCGCGACCAGGAAGGGGATCTGCCGGCCCTTCGCGGAGACCGTCGACCTGGGACGGCAGATACCGACCGGTCGTGGAGTACGAGTCGAGGCCGGGCAGGCTGTCCTGCGAGACGATCTGCAGTCGACCCCGAGGTGCTGCAGCACGGTGACGGCGCGGATCCCGGAGCTGCCGTTCGTGAGCCAGCCGGCGACGAAGTCCCGACGACGCGTGCTGGTCGCGGTAGGCCTCGCTGGCCGCGATGGAGGCGATCACCGGGCCCGGGACGTGGTTCTCCAGCAGTGAGTTGACGGCCGGCTCCCCCCACGGCATGTACATCACGTGCTGCTGCCTGCTCGCACCTCGTCGAACTTCTGCAGCCACACCTGCTGCCTCGGCCTCGCCCTGCCCGGCGAGGTTCGGCCTGGTCGGGTCGACAGCCTCGACGACGTAGCCGTCCGACATGTCGGTGATCGCGGTGAGCAGCGCCGGGTCGATCACGACCTGGACGGTTCCGGCGGGAGCGAGCAGCACCCAGTCGAGCACGTTGGTCAGCCGCCCGCGTCGCCGAGATCAGCGTGACGCAGGGAGTCGTCGGCGAAGGCGCCGGCCGGCCAGCCGCTTCACCGGTGCGCTGAGCGGAAGCAGGGTGACCGTCTGGGCGGCGATCGGATCGGCGTCAGGCCGGTCGGGAGCAGCGGCATCAGGGTGCTGGCGTAGGCGGCGTCGTCCGGGTCGCGTCCCTCGGCGGTGCCTGCGACGACCTTCACGCCGACCCGGTAGACCCCGGGGTTCACCGGGTCGATGCTGATGCCGAGCGCGTCGTACGGAACCTTCAGCAGTGAACGGAACCCGGTGGCCCGGCGGAGCGATTCGCCGATCTTCGTCGAAGAGTCCGTAGCCGTCGATCAGGTTGCCGAGCCGGGATCGTCCGGGACGCTGGCGAACTACTGCAGGTCGGCCAGGCTCTTGGCCGGGTCCGGAGTGATCTGCAGGTATGCCTGCGCATCCAGCCAGTGGGTCGAGCCGGGGTTGGTCACCGTGCCATGGACGACGAGCTTGTGGTCGGGCTGGATCGTCCCGTCCCCGGCGTCGTCGCCGTTACCCACCTTCGTGATCGCGACCCTGAGGTCGTCCGAGACGGGCTGCTGGCGCTGCGCCGAGCCGCCGGGTCGGCGTACGCTGGCAGGGCCGCACCGGACAGAGTCAGACGCCGCCAGGAGTGCGAGGAACCCGGCGACCAGGCGCGCGGCAACGGCCACTACTGGCACGAGTCGTCCGGGGATCCCACGCGTTGAATGCTAACCGCTGGCTCCAGGCGACGCCGTGGCCTCATACAGTGGTGCATCGTGTCGACCCCCGAGCACCGCCTTGCCGAGATCCAGCGGACCGCCGTGCCGCGAGCTGATGCGGGTCGCCCCGGTCATCGACGAGGTGGGCGGCCGGTTCGCCGAGGCGGGGCACTCGATCGCCCTGGTCGGCGGGTCGGTTCGCGACGCGCTGCTCGGTCGGCTGAGCAGACAAGGACCTGGACTTCACCACGTCGGCGCGCCCGGACGAGATCGAGCGCTGCCTCGCCGGCTGGGCCGACGCGATCTGGGACATCGGCCGCGAGTTCGGCACCATCGGCGCCCGGGTCGGCGACCACGCAGCTCGAGATCACGACGTATCGTGCGGACTCCTACCAGCGCGACGTCGCGCAAACCGGCCGTGACCTTCGGCGACACCCTGCTCGGCGACCTCGTCCCGGCGGGACTTCACGGTCAACGCGATGGCCTTCGAGCTCGGGTCCCGGGAGTTCGTGGACCCGTTCGACGGCCAGCTGGACCTCGCCGCCGGGGTGCTCCGGACCCCGGGGACGCCCGAGGAGTCCTTCTCCGACGACCCGCTGCGGATGATGCGCGCCGCGCGCTTCTCGGCCCAGCTCGGGCTGACTGGTCGACCCGGACGTGGTCGCTGGCGATGACCGACATGGCCGATCGGCTCTCGATCGTGTCGGCCGAGCGAGTCCGCGACGAGCTGGCGAAGATCATGCTGTCGCCGGGACCCGCGCAGCGGGCTCACCCTGCTGGTCGACACCGGTCTGGCCGCAGCTGGTGCTGCCCGAGCTGCCGGCTCTGCGGCTGGAGCGCGACGAGCACCATCGTCACAAGGACGTCTACGAGCACAGCCTCACGGTCCTCGAGCAGGCGATCGAGCTGGAGCCGCGAATGATGATCGACGGTCGCCGTACCGGCCCCGACCTGATCGTCCGGCTCGCGGCGCTGCTCCATGACATCGGCAAGCCCCGAACCAGGCGCTTCGCCGACGACGGGTCGGTCACGTTCCACCACCACGACGTGGTGGGCGCAAGCATGGCAAGAAGCGGCTGACCGCCCTGCGGTTCTCTGGCGCGGAGGTCGAAGCGTGGCCAGGCTGGTCGAGCTGCACCTGCGGTTCCACGGGTACGGCTCCGGTGAGTGGACCGACTCGGCGGTACGGCGCTATGTCCGTGACGCGGGTCCCCTGCTCGAGCGGCTGCACGTCCTCACCAGGGCGGACTGCACGACGCGAAACGTGCGCAAGGCCGAGCGCCTGCGACGCAGCTACGACGAGCTCGAGGCGCGGATCGACCATCTTGACGACGAGGAGGAGCTGGCTTCGATCCGCCCGGAGCTGGACGGCGGCCAGATCATGGCGGCGCTGGGCATCGCGCCTGGTCCCGAGGTCGGAGTGGCGTACCGGTACCTGCTGGAGCTGCGCCTCGACCAAGGCCCGATCGGCGAGGAGCGTGCCCGGGAGGCGCTGCTCGCCTGGTGGCCGACCCGCTCCTAGGTTCCGCTCCCCGCGCGCGATTCGTCTGGTGCCACCCGGTGCGACATACCCGCTAGACCGCGGACGGATCCCTTGCTCCGCGGTTGGCGAGGGCGTACACGAGGCCGGTCGCGGCGTACCCGAGGCTGATGCCGACGAACAGTGGGTACGACTTGCCATCGGTGGGGATGACCAGCGCCCCGAAGGCCGCCGCGGCGACGAAGACGACGTTGAAGATCACGTCGTACAGCGAGAAGACCCGGCCGCGGAACTCGTCGTCGACCCCGAGCTGGACCAGCGTGTCGACGCAGATCTTGACGCCTTGGGCCGACAGCCCGAGCCAGAACGCGGCGACCAGCATTCCCCACTCGGTGAACAAGGCTCCGGGCATCAGCTCGGCGACGGCCGCGAGGCCCAGCAGCATCACGATCCACCGCACCGGCGTCATCCGGGCGGTGGCGGCCGGCGTGATCACGGCGGCGGTCAGGAAGCCGAGCCCGCTGAACAGCACGGCCAGCGCGAGACCTGACAGGGCAGCGTCTGTGTCGGTTGAGTCGTGGAAGTAGTTGCGGTAGAGCAGCACCGTGGACACGACAGTCAGGCCGTAGCAGAAGCGCGCGGCGGCGATCACCGTCAGGGCGCTGGCTGCAGAACGACGCTCCCGCAGGTGGCGCAGGCCGTCAACCAGTCCGCGCACGACCCCACCGAGCGCGGCCCGGACCGGAGCGGTCCGCTGCTCGTGGTCGGGCCCGAGCAGATCGACCGGCATCCGCAGGGCCAGCAGCGCGGCGACCAGATACCCGAGGCCGGAGATGAGCACGATCGCGACGTCCGGCTCGTCGAACGGCAGTGCTGAGCGCAGCGCGGACGCCAGCCCCAAGCCGATGGTGAAGGCGATGGTCCCGCTGGTGGGCGTCACCGAGTTCGCCAGGACCAGGTCCTTGCGCGTGACCACATGCGGGAGGGCGGCGGACAGTGCGGCCAGCAGGAAGCGGTTGACACTGAGCGCGACCAGCACGACGACGAAGAGCCCGACTCCCTTGACGTCGGCCGCGATCAGCCCCGCAATGACCGCGACCGGCGCAAGTCGGACCAGGTTGGCGAAGAACAGCACCTGGCGTCGTCGCCACCGGTCGAGGAACACGCCCACGAACGGCCCCAGCACGCTGAACGGCAAGAGCAACGCCGCCAGGCCGGCCGCGATCGCCTTCGCATCTGGCTTGTCCTCGGGGGAGAACAGCACGTACGACGCCAGCGCGACCTGGAAGACGCCGTCCGAGGCCTGGCTGACCAGCCGGACGCCGAGCAGCTGGCGAAATCGGGCGCCGCGCAGCAGCAGCCGAAGGTCCGCCAGGTAGCGCATGGTCAGCAAGTCTGCCGCCACACCCGGATTCGTCCGACCAGGTGCGGGGTTTTGTCGGGTGGTCCGCACGGACGAATCCAGTGAGGGTGGGTTCGTCCGACCAGGTGCGGAGCTTTGTCGGGTGGTCTGGTCGGACGAATCCGGCACAAACAGTTTCGTCCGACCAGCTGCGGGGGTTTGTCCCGCCAGCCGATCGGACGAATCCGGTGTTGCCGTGGAGCAGTGTTCCGCTGGACCTGAGGTCAGGTGAAGCAGCGCTCAGGTGAGCGTCAGCGGTCGACCTCGCCGCGGATGAAGGCCTCCACGGAGTCGCGACCCTCGTTGTCGGGGCGCTGCACCGGCGGGGACTTCATCAGGTAGGACGAGGCTGCGAGCAGTGGCCCGCCGATTCCCCGGTCCAGGGCGATCTTGGCGGCGCGGATGGCGTCGATGATGATGCCCGCCGAGTTGGGGGAGTCCCAGACCTCGAGCTTGTACTCCATGTTGAGCGGCACGTTGCCGAAGGCGCGACCCTCGAGGCGGACGTAGGCCCACTTGCGGTCGTCGAGCCACTGCACGTAGTCGGACGGGCCGATGTGCACGTTCTTGGCGCCGAGGTCATGGTCGATGTTCGACGTGACGGACTGCGTCTTGGAGATCTTCTTGGACATCAAGCGGTCCCGCTCGAGCATGTTCTTGAAGTCCATGTTGCCGCCGACGTTGAGCTGGTAGGTGCGGTCGAGCACCACGCCGCGCTCTTGGAACAGCCGGGCGAGCACTCGGTGGGTGATCGTGGCGCCCACCTGCGACTTGATGTCGTCGCCGATGATCGGTACGCCGGCCGCCTCGAACTTCGCCGCCCACTCGGGGTCGGAGGCGATGAACACGGGCAGTGCGTTGACGAAGGCCACCCCCGCGTCGATCGCGCACTGTGCGTAGTACTTGTCAGCCTCCTCCGAGCCGACCGGGAGGTAGGACACCAGCACGTCGGCCTTGGTGTCCTTGAGCACCTGGACCACGTCCACCGGCTCGCTGTCGCTCTCGTCGATGGTCTCGCGGTAGTACTTGCCGAGACCGTCGAGCGTGTGGCCTCGCTGCACGGTGATGCCGAGCGGGGGCACGTCGCAGATCTTGATGGTGTTGTTCTCGCTGGCGGCCGTGGCGTCCGCGAGGTCGAAGCCGACCTTCTTCGCGTCGACGTCGAACGCCGCGACGAACTCGATGTCGCTGACGTGGTACTCGCCGAACTTCACGTGCATGAGTCCGGGGACGCTCCCCGCCGGGTCTGCGTCCTGGTAGTAGTGGACGCCCTGGATAAGCGACGTCGCACAGTTACCGACGCCGATGATGGCTACACGAACCGAACCCATTCGGCTTTCCTCATTCCCGGTTGTCTGCACCGTGCGGATTCGCCGCGGTGCTGTTGCTTGGCTGGTGGCTGGTGCTGGGTGTCTCTACGGCGACCGAGGCGCTCGCTTGGGGCTTCGCCACCCGTTCGCTGTCGATGAGCTCGGTCAGCCAGCGAACTTCTCGTTCGACCGACTCCTGACCGTGGCGCTGGAGCTCGAGTGTGTAGCTGTCGAGGCGCTCGCGGGAGCGGGCCAACGACGTGCGGACCCCCTCGAGACGCTCCTCGAGCCGGCTACGGCGACCCTCGAGGATCCGCAGCCGGTTCTCGGCACTCGTGGAGCCGAAGAACGCGAAATGGACTCCGAAGTTCTCGTCCTCCCAGGAGCTCGGCCCCGCGGCGGACACGAGCGTGGCGAAGCGCTCCTTGCCTTCCGCGGTCAGCTTGTAGACGATCTTGCCCCGCCGACTGGCCCGCGCGGCGCCTGGCTCCGGCACGGTGATGTCCTCGGTCAGCAGACCGTCGTACTGCATCTGCTTGAGGCACGGGTAGAGGGAACCGTACGACAGCACCCGCCCCCAGCCCAGGATCGCCGTGACCCGCTTGCGGAGCTCGTAGCCGTGCATCGGAGACTCGTTGAGCAGTCCGAGGACCGCCAGCTCGAGTGCGTCACCGCGCTTCTTCGCCACGTTTGCTCCTTCCTTCGTCCGGCTCGACCCGCGTGCTCCGTGCGCTCTACGATCATGGCGACGTATCAGTTGTACGTATCGCCCGAACGTATCGCTGGCACGTATCGATCATATGTATCGTAGCGATACATCGAAGCGCAATCTAGTCTGCCACGCGTTCAGGTGCAAGTCGCGGCCTCGCGACGTGTCGCGTTCACCTGCGGCCGGCTGCGATGTTCGTCACGCCGACGAGCGGGGCGATTGCGCCCTGCCGACTTGTTTGAGGCACCCGGGAGAGGCCGTACCCTCGAAGTCACCATGTGGTCCCAACGTTCCGTCATCGACTACTCGCTGCAGCGGCGAGCGAAGCTGTCGACGCTGTTCAACGGCGGTGCGACGACGATGGATGACGTCTGCGACGCGGACCCGTACACGATGCTGGCCGCGAAGCACCACGGCGAGCCCGTCGCGACCCCGTGCCCGGTCTGCCGCAAGAGCGAGATGACGCACCTCAACTACGTGTTCGGCGACGAGCTCGGCCAGTACTCCGGGCCGGATCAAGTCGCGCGGCGACATCGAGCAGATGGCCCATCAGCACGGCGAGATCCGCATCTACGTGCTCGAGGTGTGCAAGTCGTGCAGCTGGAACCACCTGGTCGAGTCGTACGTCGTCGGCGACGGCGTGCCCCGCAAGGCGCCGCGTCGTCAGCGCACGGTCGAGGACGACGACTGTGGACAGCGCGGTGAAGCCGGAGAAGGGCGAGGGGAAGCGGCAAGAAGGGCAAGATCAAGCTTCGCGACACGTCGGGCTGGGACTGGGCCAACCACGTCGCGGGCAAGATCCTCAAGTGGGGTGCGATCGTCGGCGCCATCTTCTTCGTCGCCGGCGCCATCGCGATCTACGTCATCTACAAGACGATCGACATCCCCAACGCGAACGCGGCCTTCGAGGCGCAGACGTCGACGGTCTACTACTCCGACGGCACGCACGTCCTCGGCACGTTCGCCGTCCAGAACCGGCACAGCATCCCGTACTCCCAGATCCCGGTCTCGATGCGCAACGCAGTGGTCTCAGCCGAGAACCGGTCGTTCTGGACCGATCCGGGCCTGGACCCGAAGGGGATCGTCCGGGCGGCCTGGAGCAACGTCAGCTCCGACAGCACCCAGGGTGCCTCCACGATCACCCAGCAGTACGTCAAGATCCTCTATCTCTCGCAGGAGCGCACCTGGACGCGAAAGATCAAGGAGGCGTTCATCTCGGTGAAGATCGACCAGGAGCTCAGCAAGCAGCAGATCCTCGAGGGCTACCTGAACACGATCTACTTCGGCCGTGGGGCGTACGGCGTGGATGCAGCCGCTGAGGCGTACTTCCAGAAGCCTGCCAGGTTCCTGACCGTGCCGGAGAGTGCCGTGCTGGCCGCGGTGCTCAACTCGCCGAGCAACTTCGACCCCGCGGTCTCGAAGGCCAACCGGGCCCCCTTGCTCGCGCGCTACCGCTACGTGCTGAACGGCATGGGCGAGATGGGCAACCTCAGACCCGCAGAGGTCGCGCACTACCAGCAGCAGCTGCCGGCGATCGCCGATCCGAGCACTCGGGACCAGTACGCCGGGCAGCGGGGCTACCTGATGTCCATGGTGCTGGACGCGCTCAAGGAACAAGGCATGACCGACGAGCAGATCTACGGCGACGGGTTGAAGATCATCAGCACCTTCAGCTTCCACGACATGCAGGCCGCCCAGAAGGCGGTCTACGACGTTCGCCCCAAGGGCAAGCTGCAGCTGCACGTCGGACTGGCCAGCGTAGAGCCCGCCACCGGTGCGGTCCGAGCCATCATCGGAGGCCGCAACTATCTGAGCAGCCAGCTGAACTGGGCGACCAACCGGGTGCAGCCGGGCTCGACGTTCAAGGCCTTCGCGGTCGCCGCGGCCCTGAGCGACGGCTACACGCTGAACGACACGTTCAACGGCAACTCGCCGTTCACCTTGCCGGACGGCACGGAGGTCCACAACGAGGGCGAGGCGGCCGGCATCCCGAATGGCCAGAGCTACGGCACGATCTCGCTCCAGTACGCCACCGAGCAGTCCGTCAACACGGCGTTCGTCGACCTGACCACCCAGATGGAGAACGGGCCGAGGCGGATCATCGCCGCCGCCGAGGCGGCGGGCATCCCCAGCGACTCGCCGGGACTCAACGCGTTCCCCAATGTGGCACTCGGTACGGCGTCAGTGTCCCCGCTCTCGATGGCCGATGCGTACGCCACGTTCGCCACCAACGGCAACCGGCACGACTGGTACGTGATCCAGTCCGTGACCAGTCCCGGTGGACCGGTCTACGAGCACCGGCTCGACCCCGACGCGAGCGTTCAGCCCAGCCGTGGCGAGCAACGTGACCGCAGCCCTGCACGGCGTGGTGGAGTCCGGCACCGGACAGAACGCGCTCGCCTTGGAGCGACCGGCGGCCGGCAAGACGGGCACGGCCACAGCGGCGTCCTGCGACACCTGCGAGGAGCACGTGTCGTCGTCCTGGTTCGTCGGCTACACGCCGCAGCTGGCGACCGCCGTCGCCTACACCCGCGGGGACGGCAACGACCCGCTCGACGGCTACCTCGACACCTACTTCGGCGCCGACTACCCCACCAAGACCTGGACGGCGTACACGGATGCCGCCCTGCAGGGTCAGCGCGTCCTCGAACTTCCCCAGCCCGGCGAGCTGAGCGGCACGGAGCCGACCCCGACGTTCGTGCCGCCCACGCACACGACCCCGACGCACACGACTCCCACGCACACGACTCCGACGACCCCCACCACACCGACCACGCCGACCACCCCCACGACACCCACCACGCCGACGACTCCGACGACACCCACCACGCCGACGACGCCGACGACTCCGACGACGCCGACGCAGACGACGCCCACGAGCACCGAGCCCACCAACCCCAAGGCGACCAGGACGGGGCGCACCGGGCCGGCGCGGCTAGGCCGGCCGGATGCCATGAGGCACGATTGGGCCGCGTGGTGTTCCCCGAGCCGACGCGCACGACCCACGACGTCGTCGCCCCGACGCTCGCCGACCCGCTGGCGCGGGCGGCCAGCCCGGCCGTGTCCGGACCCCTCGGCAGGCATGCCCGCACCGGACGGAGCTGGTGGACGGTCCTGAGCGTGACGCTCCTGATCGGGTCGTTCGTCTTCGCCCTGGGGGTGACCCAGAAGTCACCGTGCGTCGTCACGTCCTGGTCCGATGACGCCTCACCGAAGCCGTTCTCGCACCTCTGCTACACCGACATCCCGCTCCTCTACGTCAGCCGCGGGCTCGCCGAGGGGATCTTCCCGTACACGCCGGTCGAGGACCTGCCCGCCGACGAAGCAGCCGTACGACAGCACCGAGCGCGGACCAGCTGACCGTCGAGTACCCGGTGCTGACCGGGGTCTGGATGGGCGTCGCGGGCTGGATCACCCACCAGATCGGCGACTCGCCCGACGTGAGCGAGCTCGCGCACAGTCCGACGTCGGGCAGGCTGCCGGGGGTGCAGCACGACAGCGGGGTCTTCTGGAGTGTCAACGCCGTCGGCTTCTTCCTGGTCCTCGTGCTCGCCCTGGTCGCGCTGGTCAAGGCCCAGCGCCGAAGACCCTGGGACGCCATGTTCGTCGCGGCGTCGCCCATGATCGCACTGACCGCGTTCATCAACTGGGACATGCTCGCCGCTCGGCCTGGTGGCTGGTGCGTTCTGGGCGTGGTCGACCCGACGGCCCGATCTGGGCGGGTGTCTTCATCGGTCTCGGCGCCGCGACCAAGCTCTATCCGCTGCTCTTCCTCGGCCCCCTGCTCGTGCTCTGCCTGCGGCATCGCCGGCTCGACGCCTGGACGAAGACGGCGGCTGCGGCGCTCACCGTCTGGCTGGTGGTCGACCTACCGATCTACTTCTGGTCGCCGACGGAGTTCCTGTGGTTCTGGCACTTCAACGCCTCGCGTGGACCGGACTTCGGGTCTCTGTGGCTGGTCTTCTCGATGGCCGGACACTCAGCGTCATCGCATCAGATCAACCTGGTCACCCTGGTCGTGTTCGGTGGCGCCTGCGTGCTCATCGGTCTGCTCGCCCTCCTCGCGCCGCGCAAGCCTCGGCTGCCTCAGCTGATGTTCCTGGTCGTCGCCGCGTTCCTGATCGTCAACAAGGTCTACTCGCCGCAGTACGTGCTGTGGCTGCTCCCGCTGGCGGCCCTGGCCCGGCCCCGGTGGCGCGACATGATCATCTGGCAGGCCTGCGAGCTGTTCTACTTCTTCGCGGTGTGGATGCACATCGCGAACTTCTTCGTGACGCCCGGGACCTGCCAGGTATCGCACTTCTTCATCTCGTCGAGCGGGTGCGACTGGGTGTACTCCCTCGCCATCGTCATCCGGGTGGCCGGCGAGGTGTTCCTGATGGTGCTGGTGGTCCGCGACATCCTGCTGCCTTGGCACGACCCGGTGCGTGCGGACGGACTCTCGGACGACCCGCTGGGCGGCGTGCTCGACGAGGGCATCGACTCCGAGCCGTTCGATACTGAGCCGTTCGACGATGAGCCGTTCGAGGGGGAGCTGCTCGACGTCGTTGGTTCAGCTGGGCCACCCGACCGGTAGCTGCAACGACTCGAAGATGGAGCGCGCGTACTTGTTCTCAGGCGGCGCGATCGTGGAGATCGTGACCGTGTTGTCGGCCAGCAGGTAGTCGACGAAGGTCATGTAAGAGCACCTCGTCTCGTACCAGAGCGCCGGCGGCCCGCCCCAGTCCAGGGGGGCCGGCGAGTCCGAGGTGGGGACTGTCTCAACCGGGCAGATCCCTCGCGCACCGTGCTCCGGCAGGTCGACGGCGAAGTCGCCCTCCGGGCTGAGCGGCAGGGGGCCAGGGCAGAGCTGGCTGTAGTAGAGCCCCGTCGGATGGGCAGACGGCGGCAGCCCCTCGCCGCGGGGCCCGATCGTGCCGGGTCTGCAGAAGCCGGTCATAAGGGGATGCTCGGGCACGTCGGAGCCTGCGGCGGCCGGGTTGACCAGGAGGACCACCGGGCAGTTCTGCTCGTCCGTGGCGGGCCCGAGACACACGTATCGGGCATCTCCGGCGGAGCTCTCGTACCAGCTCGACCAGCCGTCGGGCAGGGTGACCGTGACGCCCAGCAGGGTGGCCGTGGGGCCGTCAGGGCGCACGGGTCGATGAGTCCGCTGGTGGGAGTGATCCGCGGGACCGACAAGGCCCGCCGTCGAGTCACGTTGGACGAGCGCGACGCCCATCACGACGGCGGCTGCGCTGACGGCGACGGCGGTGGCCGTGGCGAACCGTCGCACGTTACGTCGGCGAGTGGCCCGAGCCCGCACCTGTGCGGCGCCTCGATCGGTAGGTGGCCAGTTCTCGGTGCTGTCTCGTTCCACCAGGGTGGCCATCAGGTCGTCCATGAGTGATCCTCCTCCGAGCTCGACAGCAGCGTGCCGAGTGTCTGTCGTCCGCGTGAGAGCCGGGCTTTGACGGTGCCCTCGGCGATGCCGAGAGTCTGAGCGATCTGAGCGATCGGTCGATCTTCGAAGTAGTGGAGGACGATCGCGACGCGTTGTCCCTCCGACAGCTGTGCCAGAGCGTCCCTGATCGCGAGCACGTCCACCGACGGCGGCGGCACGTCGTACCCGGAACCGTGCCGAGCCTGTGCCAGCCGTCTACGCAGTGAGCGTCTCCAGTCCGTGATCGCGAGCCGCCAGGCCACCGTGTGGACCCACCCGACCGGGTCGTCGCTCTCGAGCTCGTCCCAGCGTTGCCAGGCCCGTAGGAACGCCTCCTGGACGCAGTCCTGCGCTCGGCTGAGATCGCCGGTGGCGAGGTAGATGTGCCGGGTCAGCACCTGGACCCGCGCTGCGTAGAACGCGTCGAACGCATGCGTGTCCGGCATTGGCGCCGCCTCCTCCAGGTCTACCTACTAGTACCTCGGCAGTACGAGAAAGGTTGCGGCTTGAGCGGATCAGCCGAGATGGATGTGGTCGAACGTCGTGGTGGTGAACCGGACCTGGACCTCCACCTCGTCGCCGATCTCGGGCACGATGTCACCGGTCGGGAGGTGGATCATGCTCACCTGCATGTGGGGCGGCTCGACGAACCAGCGCTGTCGGCCGCTGACGAGATACGGCGACAACGAGCGGCCGGCCGCATCCAGGCCGCCCTTCGCGAGAGAACGAGCGCGGTGCCGCGGTGATGCCGCGGCCGACGGCCCCTCGAGGCCGATGCCGTGTGCCGTACCGCCGGACACCACGAGCAGAGTGCCGTTCCGCAGGATCCGTCGTTGCCGGTAGCCGACCCGGTCGCCACGTCTGACGGGATGCGCATCGAGCACGGTTGCCCTTGCCGACAAGGCCTCCCGGTCTCCGAGCCAGAGCTCGGTACCGATCCTCGGGCGAAGCTCGACGTCGGGATGCGTCCGGGTCAGCTGGGCGAGCTCGTCCCTGGTGATGTGCGAGAGGTACCACCGATGCGTGGGTGCCGCGGTCAGCCACGACTCCACCTCGCTGACGTGCCCAGCGCCGAGCGGGAGGTGAAGGGCGTGGCCCTCGACCCGAACGCCACGGGCGGCGGCCGTAGCCGCGGGCAGATCCGTCAGCGACAGCCCATGCCGGCGCATCGAGGTGAGCCATTCGAGCACGACCCGGGGTCGGTCGTCGCGCTTCCCGAGGGCTGTGAGGTCGTTGACCCGGCCGACCGTGTGAATGATGCGGGGTCCGTACGGCAGGTCGGACACATCTGGTCGCCACGGCTCCAGCACCACGATGTCACCGTCGAAGCGCTTCGCGACCTCGCCGACCTCGCGATAGGTACCGACCGCGATGGTGTCGCCTCCGAGCCACTGGGTACGGCGGGCCAGACCGGCCAGCCCGAACCCGTAACCGTTGCCCTTTGCCACCGCGACGATGCCCGGGTAGGCATCGGCGGTCGCCCGCAGGTGCGTCCGCCAGCGCGGACCATCGACGTACAGGTCGAGAGTCATCGACCGGCTCGGCGAGACATGTAGACGTCGAATGCCTTGTACAACAGGCGGTTGAGCGGCAGGTCCCACTCGCCGACGTACTCGACGGCCTGACCGCCGGTCCCGACCTTGAACTGGATGAGGCCGATGTGGGGGTCGTCCGCGGCCAACGTGTCGGTGATCCCACGCAGGTCGTAGACCTCGGCCCCCGCCGTCATGGAGTCGCGGATCATCTGCCACTGCACGGCATTCGAGCCCCGCACGTCTCTCTTGGCTGTGGACGAGGCGCCGTACGAGTACCACGCATGCGTGCCGACCCTGACCAACGTGGTCGCGGCAACCAGGTCGCCGTCGTGGTGCGCCAGATAGAGCCGGATCCGGTCCGGGTCCTCGGCGGTCATCGCGGTGACCATCTGCTGGAAGTAGGCAAGTGGACGGGGGGTGAAGTGGTCTCGTACGGCGGTCTCGGCGTACAGGGCATGAAAGGCCGGCAGGTCATCCGTCGAGCCGACGCTCACCTCGACCCCGGACTTGGCGGCCTTCTTGATGTTGCGGCGCCAGAGCTGGTTCATGCCGGCGAGCACTGCGGCCTCGTCCCGCCCGGCCAGCGGGATCTGGAAGACGTACTGCGGCTGACCGGCGGAGAATCCCTCCTCCGCGACCTGGGACCGCCACCCGGCGTCGCGCAACGTGGACACGACCCGCTCTCCCACGTCGGTTCGTTCGTCTGGCGGCACGTCACCGAGACGCCGCGTGGTGTCGTCGGCGATCGCCTGCTTGACCGTGGCAGCGGTCCAGGTTCGCATGACGACCGGCGGTCCCATCCGAATACCGAAGGCGCCCTGACCGCGAAGGTGGGTGGTCATCGCGTCGAGCAGGTCGCCGAGCTCCGGATCCGCCCAGTCGAGCACCGGACCCTCCGGCAGGTAGGCGAGCGACTTGGCGACCTTCGGGAGCCGCCGATAGAGCACCAGTCCCACACCGACCAGGTCGTCGTCGCGAAACCACCCGATGGACTCGTGGCGCCATTCGCTCTTGACGTTCCCCCACGCCGGCGTCTGCAGAAAGCTCGCGCTGCCCCGCCGCTCGATGAAGGCCAGATGCTCGTTCGCGGAGATGGTGCGGACGGCAGTCTGGGTCACGCCCGGCAACGCTACCGGAGTCGGGCTAGGAGTCCGTGGGACGTCGGGTTGCTCGCCAGAGGCTGTACGGCAGCAGGATGACCACGGCGAGCGGCACGATCCACCAGGTGTCGTCGCTGGCCGTGCTGGCGACCGCGGTCAGCGCGAGTGCCACCGCAACCCCGACGGCGACCCGCCAGTCGTCACCGACCACGAAGTCGTACCAGAAGGCGCCGAAGGCCTTCAGCCGCGCTCTCATGGCGCTCCCGCTGGGGTCAGCCGCCGTGGCGGGTCGCCGTACGCGGGATTCTGCCGACGGAGCAGGAGCACCAACGCCACAGCGAAGACGGCTATCCCGGCCACCAGTACCGGCAATGCCGCATCGGAGCCGGGCCACTCGGCGCCGGCGCCCTCAGCCCCCCAGAACGTGCCGAACGCGGTCAACATGATGCCGACGATGAACTTCAGGGTGTTCTCCGGGACCCGAGCCAGCGGCGCTCGTACGGCGACCGCGGCGAGGGTCACGACCGCGACGGCCGCGACGGCGGCCAGGGCGGCCAGCGGGATATTGCCCTGGTTGGTGCCGAAGGTCAGCACGATGAAGACGACCTCCAGCCCCTCCAGCAGGGTGCCCTTGAAGGAAAGGGTGAAGGCGTACCAGTCCGGGACTCCAGGCCGGCCAGAGTGCGTCGCTTGGCGCGCCTCGGCCACTTCCCGCTCGAAGATGGCGTCCTCGTCGTGCAGCGCCTTGTACCCGCTGGCTCGGAGGATGGCTTTACGTAGCCACTGCAGACCGAAGATGAGCAGCAGTCCGCCGACGACCAGGCGAAGCGCCTGCAGCGGCACCAGGGTCAGCGCGGGACCGAGCACGGCGACGATGAGCGCGAGGACGCCCAACCCGCCCAGGACCCCGAGCAGCGCCGAGCGCCAGTCCCGCGTCGTGCCCATGGCGAGCACGATGGTCGCCGCCTCCGTCGCTTCCACGGCGCACGCGAGGAACACCGCAATGAACAGCGCGCCCGGTCCCATGCCTCCATTGTCGTCCCAGGAGGTCTTCCACCGCGCGCGGCCATGCAACCTTTGAGGAGGCTCTGCCGTCTAGGTGGTGACAGGAGGTGGCCGATGGACGTCGAGGCTGACGACTTCGAGACGTTCGTCGCTGTGGCGCTACCTCGTCTGAGGTGAGGCTGAGCGTCAGATCAGGTGGTCGCGGAGATAGGCGATGTCGCTGCCCTGGCCCTCGCTGCCGCCGGGTGTCTCGCACACCACCGGAGCGCCGGCGGCCCGCACCACCTCGACGATGTCGTCGGGCTTGATCTCGCCCTCGCCGAAGTTCGCGTGCCGGTCGGCACCGGAGTCGAACGCGTCGCGGGAGTCGTTGGCGTGGACGAGGTCGATTCGGCCGGTGATGGCCAGCACCCGCTCGACGATGGACGGTAGCTCCTCGCCGCCCGCGTGCGCATGGCAGGTGTCGAGACAGAACCCGACCGTGTCTCCGCCCTCGGCGCCACCGATGGCGTCCCACATGCCGGCGATTCGCTCCAGCCGGCGGGCCATCGCGTTGTCGCCACCGGCCGTGTTCTCGATGAGCAGCGGGACGGCCATGTCGAGCTGGTCGATGCACTTGCGCCAGTTGTCGAAGCCGATCTGCGGGGTCGTCGTCCTTGAGCACGTGACCGCCGTGGACGATCACGCCCTTGGCGCCGATCTCGGCGGCCGCCGTCACGGTCTGCTGGAGGAACTTGCGGGACGGGATGCGGATCCGGTTGTTGGTGGTCGCGACGTTGAGCACGTACGGCGCATGGACGTAGAGGTCGATCCCGGCCTCCTCGGCCGCGGCCTTCAACGCGGCAGCACCGCCCGCGTAGGTGACGACTGGGCCTTTCCAGGCCTGCGGGTCGCCGAGGAAGAACTGCGAGAGCGTCGCCTTGCGGGCCATCGCCTCGGCGATGGGGTCGGTCTGGTCGACGTGGGCGCCGATGTTGAGATCGCTCATTCCCACACTCTAGGACGGCCCGCCGACGGATCAGCCGGGGAGTTTGGGTGGTGCACCACCCAGGTGCCCCCCAAGCCACCCAGATCTGAGTGGCTTGGGGGGCGTTTGAGTGGTGCACCACCCAAACGCCCCCGAGGAGCACGGCAGCGCCGCCGTCTTTGCCCGGCAAGCTGACGGCATGCCGGGCAAAGTGGCGGGACGGCGCCGACGGAGCGCCTTCAGACCAGCACGGCGCTGTCGAGCTCGCCGTCGACGACGAGCACCTGGCCGTCGCGAAGTGCCCAGAACGGCACCCTGTCTCGTCGGTAGCGACGCGGCGACCTTCGCGACCAGCTCGGTCTCCGGGTGGCCGGGGGAGTCCAGGTGAGGGACGAACGGCCGGTCGATGACCCCCAGCCCGTCCCAGACCGGCTCGGCCCCGTAGGTCTCGAGGACGTCGCCGGGGAAGTCGCAGAGCTCGAGCCCACGCAGGCTGGGCGCCAGCACGCAAGGCCCAGCGCTGTAGCCCGCGTAGACCAGGGCATCCTCGGCGATGCAGCCGCGGGATCAACCGGTCCGCTCCGCTCGTCGCCATCGCGTACCGGAGCACGAAGGCGTTGCCGCCACGTACCCAAAGGGCGGCCAGACCGCCCAGGTCGCGCTCCAACGCCGAGGCGTCGGCGAGGTAGTCGCGCAGGTCGATCTCGTGCGGCGTCGAGGCCGATTCCGCGCATCGCCGTCGAGCTCCTGCGCCACCGTCTCGACCCGTCGCGCGGGGTCGCCCACGTCACAGGCGTTGGCGATCACCCCGACGGTCGGGGCCCCGCCAGCGCGCCGTACCAGATCGACGAGCAGGTCGGCCCGATCGCCGAGCCGGAACGAGGAGAGATAGAGCCGCACCGCACCAGTGTGTCCGAAACGTCGGTCACAGGGTCGTCATGACAGATGTCAGGGGCATGCAGGGGTAAAACCCCATCGCCTCCTGATCCTGCCCTCCCCTAGCGTGGTGATGGTCACCCGCCCGAGATCCACCCGCCACCCGAGAACACGTTTCGACAGAACAGAGGCCCCATGTCTGACGACTCCCGTGACCCCTGCTGCCGCCACGGGCACCGAGGTCGCTGCCCGAGCCATCGACCTGCGCAAGCTGTACGGCGACCGGGTCGGCCACCATCGCCGCCCTGGACGGGGTGACCGTCGACTTCGCCACCGCCGAGTTCACCGCCGTCATGGGGCCTTCGGGATCGGGCAAGTCGACGCTCATGCACTGCATGGCCGCGCTCGACACGGCCACCTCCGGCGACGTCTTCCTCGGAGAGCAGCAGCTGGCCAGGCTCGACGACAAGGCGCTGACGATGCTGCGCCGGGACAAGATCGGATTCATCTTCCAGGCCTACAACCTGGTACCGACCCTGACAGCCCAGGAGAACATCCTGCTCCCGCTGTCCATCGCGGGTCGCAAGCCCGACCAGGAGTGGTTCGACACGGTGATCCGGACGGTCGGACTCGAGTCACGGCTGAAGCACCGGCCGAACGAGCTGTCCGGCGGCCAGCAGCAGCGGGTCGCCTGCGCCCGGGCCCTGGTGTCGAAGCCAGCGATCGTGTTCGCTGACGAGCCCACCGGCAACCTCGACTCCGCATCCGGTGCCGAGGTGCTCGGCTTCCTGCGCAAGAGCGTCGACGACTACGACCAGACCATCGTGATGGTCACCCACGACCCGGTGGCGGCGTCGTACACGGACCGTGTGGTCTTCCTCGATGACGGCAAGGTCGTCGACGAGCTGCGCCAGCCCACCAGCGAGCGGGTGCTTCGAGAAGATGAAGCAGCTCTCCGCCAGGACTCCGGTCGCCGCGGGCGCGGAGGGCTGACGCCATGTGGAAAGTAACCTGGCGCAATCTCTTCGCGCGCAAGGTACGGCTGCTGCTGAGCGGCTTCGCGATCGTGCTCGGGGTCGCTTTCGTCGCTGGCTCGTTCATCCTCACCGACACCATCAGGGACGCCTTCACCGGAATCATCAAGAGCTCGACGGCGGACGTCCAGATCGCCCCCAAGGGCGCCGGCAACTTCGACTCCGTCGACGACTCCCGGGTCATCGCCGCCTCCGTGGTCGACAAGCTGAAGACGCTGCCCCAGGCCGCGCAGGTCGACGGTGGAAACTCCGTCCAGGGTGTCTACGTGCTCGACAGCGACCACAAGGTCGTGAGCGGTGGCGGGCGCCCCTGGCTTGGCCTTCGACTACGGCACCATGACGGCGATCACCGGCAACCGCATCGTCACCATCATCGACGGCAAGCCACCGGTCGGGATCCATCAGATCGCCCTGGACCAGCAGACCGCCGACAAGGCCGGCTATCGACGTGGGCGACAAGGTCACGCTCGTCACTCCCGGGCCGAAGCCACAGATGACCGTGACCCTCGCCGGCATCGTGCACTTCGGGCAGACGGGCAACGCGGGCGGAGCGACGCTCACCCTCTTCGGCCAGCAGGCGATCCAGGATCTCTTCTTCCACGGCAAGGACGTCTACACAGGCATCGACATCGCAGCCAAGCCCGGCGTGTCCCAGCAGGAGCTCGCGACGGCCGCCCAGAAGCTGCTGCCGGCCGGTCTCAAGGCGCGCACCGGTGACCAGGTCGCGGCCGAGGGCGAGAAGTCGATCGACATGGTGCTCGGGTTCATCAACGACTTCCTGCTGACGTTCGCGGCCATCTCCCTGGTCGTCGGAATCTTCCTCATCATCAACACCTTCTCCATCCTGGTGGCCCAACGCAGCCGAGAGCTGGCACTGCTCCGCGCCATGGGCGCCTCGAAGGGCCAGGTGAACCGGTCCGTCATCGCGGAGGCCTTCGCGGTCGGGCTGGTCGGGACGACGGTCGGCGTGGGAGTCGGCTACCTGCTGGCGATGGGCCTGCGGTGGATCTTCGGCAAGATCGGCCTGGACCTCACGGGCGTGCCGATGCCGATCGCCGCCCGGACGATCATCGCGGCCTACCTGGCCGGGATGGTGACCACGCTGATCGCGGCGTACCTCCCGGCCCGCCGCGCGAGCCGGATCTCGCCGGTCGCCGCCATGCGAGACGACGTCGCGCTGCCTGAGTCGTCCCTGCGCCGGCGGATGATCGTCGGCCTGGTCCTGCTCGTGCTGGGTGCCGCCGCGGCCGTGCTGGGCTTCCTCGGCTCGGGTGGTACCGGGCTCCTGGTCCTCGGCCTCGGCGCGCTGGCCGTGCTCATCGCTGTTGCCTTGATGACGCCACTGCTCGGCCGCCCGATCATCCTCGCGCTCGGTTGGGTCTACTCCCGGGTGTTCGGGTCGGTGGGCCGGCTGGCCACCCAGAACTCGCTGCGCAACCCGCGCCGTACCGCGGCGACCGCCAGCGCGCTGATGATCGGTCTGGCGCTGGTGGCGACGATGTCGATCATCGGCCAGTCCGCGAAGGCGAGCACCTCGAAGGCGGTCAGCGAGAACCTCACGGCCGACTTCGTGGTCTCGAACGCGGTCGGTACGCCGTTCTCCCCGACGATCGCCAAGCAGATCCGCAAGCTGCCAGGCGTCCAGACGGTGGCCGAGTTCCGGTCGGCGACCGGCAAGATCGACGGTGACCAGGTGTTCCTCGGCGCCGCCAACCCCGCGCAGCTGGAGCAGGGCCTCAACGTCCCGATGCAGTCCGGCAAGTTCAGCGACCTCAACGACAAGACGATCCTGATCGACAAGACCACGGCGAGCGGCAAGGGCTACCAGATCGGCGACATCGTCCCGTTGAAGCTGCAGGGCGGTATCCAGCGGCTGAAGGTCGCGGGCATCTTCTCCGCGTCGGCCGTCGTTCCGGCGAACTACCTGGTGACCTTGGGCACGCTGCAGAAGGGCGCGCTGAAGCCCGAGGACAACCTGCTCTTCATCGCGCCGAAGCCGGGCGTCTCGACCACCGAGCTGCACAGCCAGATCGACCCGATCACCAAGGACCTGCCGACGATCGAGCTGCAGGACCAGGCGGGCTTCGCGGATTCCCAGAACAAGCAGGTCGACAACTTCCTGCTGCTGATCTATGCCCTGCTCGGGCTGTCGATCATCATCGCCGCGCTCGGCATCGTCAACACGCTCGCCCTTTCCGTCATCGAGCGAACACGCGAGGTGGGGCTGCTTCGGGCCATCGGTCTGAGCCGGCGCCAGCTGCGCCGGATGGTACGGCTCGAGTCCATCGCGATCGCCGTGCTGGGCGCCGTCCTGGGCATCCTGATCGGCATCGTGTTCGGTGTGTCGTTGATCAAGGCGCTCAGCGACCAGGGGCTGGACGTGCTCTCGATCCCGTGGGTGCTGCTCATCGTCTTCGTGGTGATCGCGGCGGTGATCGGCATGCTGGCGGCCTGGTTGCCGGCCCGAAGGGCCGCCCGGCTCAACGTGCTGCGGGCGATCACCACCGAGTGACGCCGGGCCGGCGGGGGTGACGCCGCGCAGATCCAAAGCGCCCGTAAGGATCGGGCCTGTGGATTGACGATTTCGGGGGTACGTCGGTGCGCTGGTAGCCTTGTCGCTCACCGATCCCGCCAGACGCAGGGTCGATGCACGTCCGGTCATGACCGGTCGTACCTCCTGTCACGGAAACGCCGTGACCGCAGAGTCCACAGGAGGTGGATGTCGCGTATGCGTAACTATGAGCTCATGGTGATCCTCGATCCCGACCTCGAAGAGCGGACGGTCGAACCGTCGCTCGAGACCTACCTCAACCTGGTTCGCCAGGACGGCGGCACCGTCGAGTCCGTCGACGTCTGGGGACGTCGCCGCCTCGCCTACGAGGTCAACAAGAAGACCGAGGGCATCTACGCCGTCGTCACCCTGTCGGCCGAGCCTGCGACAGTCAAGGAGCTGGACCGCCAGCTCGGACTCAACGAGTCGGTCATGCGGACCAAGGTGCTTCGACCCGAAGTCCACTGACCCTCCCGGTTCACTCCACGCTCGATTCGATCAACACTCTTCCGGGAGGCTGCCCATGGCGGGCGAGACCACGATCACCGTCGTCGGAAACCTGACCGACGACCCCGACCTGCGATTCACCCCCTCGGGGGCTGCCGTCGCCAACTTCACCGTGGCCTCCACGCCGCGCTTCTTCGACAAGCAGACCAACGAGTGGAAGGACGGCGACGCGCTGTTCCTGCGCTGCTCGATCTGGCGGCAGGCCGCTGAGAACGTCGCCGAGTCGCTGCACCGCGGCACCCGCGTCATCGTCTCGGGCCGGCTGCGTCAGCGCTCCTACGAGACCCGTGAGGGCGAGAAGCGCACCGTGTTCGAGCTCGACGTCGACGAGATCGGCCCCTCGCTGAAGTACGCCACCGCCAAGACGACCAAGACCACCCGCTCCGGCGCATCCGGTGGCGACAGTGGCGGCAGTGGCGGTGGCGGCGGCGGCAACGACCCGTGGGCCACCGGCTCGCTCCAGCGGGGGTGGCTCAGAGCAGCGGCGGCAAGCGACCCCTGGGCCGCGCCTGCCGGCGGCTCCGACGAACCACCGTTCTGACCGCCGTACCCACTCACCACATTCACCTACCAGACCATTCCGGCAGCTGCCGGGCTCAAGAAAGAGAGCACCACAATGGCCAAACCGATCGTGCGCAAACCGAAGAAGAAGGTCTGCGCGTTCTGCAAGGACAAGGCGACCTACGTCGACTACAAGGACACCGCGTTGCTGCGGAAGTTCATCTCGGACCGCGGCAAGATCCGGGCCCGCCGGGTGACCGGCAACTGCACCCAGCACCAGCGCGACGTCGCGATGGCGATCAAGAACGCGCGCGAGATGGCGCTGCTCCCCTACACGTCCACCGCACGCTGAGAGGAGCGACCACCATGAAGCTCATCCTGACGCAGGAAGTCTCCAACCTCGGCGCGCCCGGCGACATCGTCGAGGTCAAGGACGGTTTCGGCCGCAACTACCTGATGCCCCGCGGCTTCGCGATCCGTTGGACGAAGGGCGCGCCAGAAGCAGATCGACTCGATCAAGAAGGCCCGCTCGGTCCGTGAGGTCTCGCGATCTCGGGCCATGCCGACGAGATCAAGAACCAGCTCGAGGCGCTGAATGTCCGGATCTCGACGCAGGCCGGTTCGACCGGACGCCTGTTCGGTGCCGTGACGGTTGCCGACATCCTGGACGCGGTCAAGGCCGCCGGCGGTCCGGACATCGACAAGCGGCGCATCGAGCTGGGCAACCCGATCAAGTCGGTCGGCAGCCACCAGGTCAAGGTCAAGGTCCACGACGACGTGACCGCGACCGTGACCCTCGAGGTCGTCGCCTCCTAGGGCACTCGTCGCGATTCGGCTCCGGGCCGGGTGTCGTGCCTGAAAGGGCAGCGATCGACGCCCGATCTGCCGGGTCGCCCGGACCACGACAGCCAGTCCGCGCGGCAGATACTGGGTGCATGCAGGAGCGTGCCGCGGTCCCTCGTCGACCGCGGGAGCCGCGGCGGCCGGACGCTCGGCCGGCCGGGCCGGAGGCGTCCCCCCACCAGGTCATCGCGGCATCATCGGGGTCCGCAATGCGATGGGGGCCTACTTCCTCGGCCACACCAACCTGATCCGGATGAGGTGACCGAATGTCAGACAGCGAAACGGCCTGGCGGGCCGTTGCACGGGCCGACTTCACGCAGTGGCACGGCCTGGCGGTTCCGGCGCCCTATGCCGAGTTCGAGCGCCAGTTCCCGCGACTGTACGAGCAGGAGTCGCGCGTGCTTCTCGGCCGCGACCACATCGAGGCGCGCTACCGGATCCACGACGGCCAGCGCTATCCCCAGCACCTGTGGGTGGCCTACGTCGACGCGGACGTGGTGCTGATCGAGGCCCAGCTTCCGGACCTGGCGCAGCCGGTGCCCGATCTGACCGGGACCCTCGGTGAGCCGCAGGCCAGGCTCGACACGCAATGGGGAGTCCTGCGGATCCCGGGCGGCCTGCGCGTCTACCCCGAACGTGGCCTGGCGCTGGCCATCGGGCCGGAGGGCCAGGTGCTTCGCATCGAGCTGTTCGCCGCAGGCGACCTCGACACCTACCAGAACGCCGTACGACACATCGAGGCCCCGATGACCGAGCGCCCCTGACCGGCAGCCTCGTGCTCAGAGATGGACGTGCTGCACCCGCCAGCACTCCTTGCTCCCATGGCAGGAGGACATGATCAGCAGAGCGTCGTGCAACCGCCCCTTGAGCTTGTCCGGCATGGTGGCGTAGGTGTTGTGCAGCTCCCACGGGTCGGTCCTGAGGTCGTGGAACTCGTGCTCGCCGTCGACATACTCGGCATAGAGGTAGCGCGGGGTTCGGATCGCCTCGTACGACGGCGGGTTCCCGGACAGCGGAATGGGATAGTCGGGGTCGGACGGCATCGTCGTCGGCCCGTGGTGCTCCACCAGGACCGCGTTTCGCCAGTGTGGGACCGGCTGCCCGTGCAGGAGCGGCTCGAGCGAGCGACCGTCCATGGTCGCTGGTGGAGTGGCGCCCGCGAGATCCTCGAACGTGGGGGCCAGATCGATGTTCTGAGCCAGCTGGGTGACCTTGCTGCCGGGAGGCACGCCCGGACCGGTGACGACCAGCGGCACCTTGATATCGGTGTCGAACGCGGTCTGCTTGCCGGCGCGGAGGTTGTACTCACCGAGGTGGAAGCCGTTGTCGCTGTTGAACACGAAGTAGGTGTTCTGCGCGATGCCGAGCCGCTCGACCTCGGTCTGGAGGCGACCGATCAGCCGGTCCACCGACTGCATGGCCTGGACCCTGAGCCGGAAGGTCCGGCTCAGGCTGGTCTCCGTGGAGGCATTCAGCGGCGGGATGACGTGCAGCCAGCGTGGCGCGTCCTCGACCGCCCGCCCGTACGCCGGGCTCCGCGGAGCCTGCAGGTCGGGAAAGCTCGCGGAGTCCTCCGGCGCCGGGGTGTACGGCGAATGCGGCGCGAACGTCGAGATCTCCGCCATGAACGGCTGGTGGGCCGCGACGCTCGTCGAGATGAACCGGGTCGCCTTGTTGGCCAGCACGCTGGTCAGGTACTCGCCGGGGTCGCTGCCATAGCGGGCGATCTTGTGCCCGACGCTCATCAGGTAGTTGAACTCGTTGTACCCGCTGCTCCCCGCCGCGTCCCACGCAGACCAGCCGGGTGCGACGTACGGCGTCTGCCCGTTGTACTCGACCGTCGGGTGATAGAGGTTCAGGAACTTGCCGAAGAAGCCGGTCAGGTAGCCACGTGCCTCGAGATCCGCAGCGAAGCTCTTGTCCTCGTCGTGGTTGGCCAGGTAGGCCTCGAAGCCGCCGTCCGAGCCGCTGTTGTCGTAGACCCCGCTGTTGTGCGGGAACTCCCCGGTGAAGATGGACGTCCGCGAGGGGCAGCACAGCGAGTCGGTGACGAAGTAGTTGTTGAAGGTCATGCCGGCGCGCTCCATGGCGCGTACGTGCGGCATGTACTTGACCAGGTTCCAGGAGAGGTCGTCGGTGAGGACGTACACGATGTTGGGTGTGTCCGGGCCCGGCGCCGATCCGCCACTGGCGGGACGCGGCTTGCCGTCGACCCAACCGACCTCCGGGTGGCTCAGGGGAGGCTCCGGAGGCACCGAGGGGCTGCTACCTGTGCACGCGGCCGCCACGAAGGTCAGCGCGAGCAGGGCAGCGATCACGGCCACCCGAGGTCTCAACATCCGATGTCTCCTGGCTCGATCTCCCGTGGCGTTCACGACGTCGCCCCACGAGTGAGCAGCGTACGTCGTGGTTGCCCGTCGGCCAACGGACCAGGTCGAGCGCGGTGGATGACGGCTCAGGCCGCGGGACGGGCCGTTCGGGTAGCGCCGAGCACCAGCCAGGAGTCGGTGCGCTCGCGCCACAGCAGGGTCACGAGGCGAGCGACCATGAAGCCGGTGAACGCCCACCAGAGCGCGGTCAGACCGGCGCCGGTCCACAGCACGGCGAACGCCAGCGGCACGAAGGCGACGAGGGTGAGCGACTCCCGCCACCGCCAGGTAGCGTCCGTCGCCGGCGCCGATCAGCACGCCGTCGAGCACGAACACCAGGCCCGAGATGGGTTGGTGCAGCGCGATGACCAGGAGCACGGTCGAGAGCAGGTCCTGTACGGCTGCGTCGCTGGTGAAGAGGGGTACGACGACGGGCCGGGTGATCACGACCAGGAGTCCGAGGGCCACACCACTCACCACCCCCCACCACATCATCCGACGGGTGGCGGCCCGGACGGCGGCCGCGTCTCCGGCTCCGAGCAGGCGTCCGGTGATGGCCTGGCCGGCGATCGCGATCGCGTCGAGGGCGAACGCCAGGAACGACCACAAGGTGAACGCCACCTGGTGTGCCGCGATCGCTGGCGTGGAGATGGATGCGGCCACGTAGGTGGCGATGAGCAGCGCCACCCGCAGCGTGAGCGTGCGGACCATCAGCGGCAGCCCGATGGCGAGCGCGCCCCGGATGCCCGCCGGGTGTGGGACCAGACGAGCGCCGTGCCGTCGTGCGACCCGGCAGACCAGCCAGACCAGGACGAGCGCGGCGAGTCCCTGGGCCACCAAGGTACCGATCGCCGATCCGGCGATCCCCCAGCCGAAGCCGTAGACGAAGGTCACGTTGAGCCCGATGTTGGCCAGGTTCGCGGCCACGGCGACCACCAGCGGCGTACGGGTGTCCTGGAGTCCCCGCAGGACGCCGGTGGCGGCGAGCATGAGCAGCAGAGCGGGGATGCCGAAGGAGGCGATCCGCAGGTAGGTGACGGCGAAGTCGCGCACCGCGGGATCGGTGGAGAAGGCGTCGACGATGGCCGGCGTCAGCAGGAAGCTCGCGACCCCCGCAGCGATCCCGATCAGGGCCGCTAGCCAGAGGCCGTCGACGCCGAGTGTGAGGGCGGTCCGCCGGTCTCCCGCGCCGAGGTTGCGAGCGACCGTGGAGGTGGTGCCGTAGGCGAGGAAGACGAACAGGCCGACCGCCGTCTGGACCACGACGCCGGCGATGCCGAGCGCGGCCAGCTGGGCGGTGCCGAGATGGCCGACGATCGCCGCGTCCGCGAGCAGGAAGAGCGGCTCGGAGACCAGCGTGGCGAAGGCGGGCACCGCCAGCCGGGCGATCTCCCGGTCCTGGCCGCGATTCTCGGCGCTTCGCCGCCAGGGTGCGGGCCGGCCGCGATCGCTCAGCGGTCACGAAACTCCGCCGACACGCCGAAGACTTTCTCTCCTCCACACGAGTGGCATCTCATACTCCCAGGTCACAGCGGTTCAGCAGGTTGGCTCTTGCAGTCTGTCCACAGGCGTATACCCAGGCTGTGCACATCTTTGCCGTCGTTATCCACATGGTCTGACGACTGCTCCACAAGGGGTGTTGACGACGCACTTTCGCGTCCCGTGCAGACCCCGTAGCGTCTCGACGGCCGGGTCGTTCCGATCCCTCCCCCGAGACTCGGTCGGGCCAGGTCCTGTCGGTGGCCGCACCTAGCATCGCAGATGTACTGATCCCCGCGACCTCGTTGAGGAGCCATGTGAGCATCGCCGAGTTCCCTGGTCCGATCGCCGTGCGCGACGACTACGGGTCCGGCTCGGGAGCGGGTCGGGTGCCCCCGCAGGACGAGGGCGCCGAGCAGTCGGTCCTCGGCGCGATGCTCCTCAGCAAGGACGCCATCGCCGATGTGGTCGAGGCCGTCCGCGGCTCCGACTTCTACCGTCCGGCCCACGAGCTGATCTACGACGCGGTCCTCGACCTGTACGGCCGCGGCGAGCCGGTCGACGCGATCACCGTGTCGGCCGAGCTGACCCGCGCCGGCGACCTGGCCCGGATCGGCGGCGCGCCGTACCTCCACACCCTGGTCGCCGGGGTGCCGGTAGCGGCGAACGCCGGCTACTACGCCGGGATCGTCCGCGAGAAGGCGATCCTGCGCCGGCTCGTCGCGGCCGGCACCAAGATCGTCCAGATCGGCTACGCCGCCGAGGGTCAGGTCGACGACGTCGTGGACCAGGCCCAGGCGGAGGTCTACGACGTCACCGACCGGCGCGCCTCGGAGGACTACGCGCCGCTGGCCGACCTGATGGAGCTCACGATCGACGAGCTCGAGGCGATCGGCAACCGCGACGGCGCGATGGCCGGCGTGCCCACCGGCTTCGCCGAGCTCGACGAGCTGACCAACGGCCTGCACGCCGGGCAGATGATCATCGTCGCCGCTAGGCCGGCGGTCGGGAAATCGACCCTGGGCTCTCGATATTGCACGCTCGGCGTCGATCAAGCATGGGCTGACCAGCTGCATCTTCTCGCTGGAGATGAGCCGTACCGAGATCACCATGCGGCTGCTGTCGGCCGAGGCCCGGATCCCGCTCAACCACATGCGCAACGGCAAGATGAGTGACGACGACTGGAACAAGCTGGTCCGCAAGATGGGTGAGGTCTCCGAGGCGCCGCTGTTCATCGACGACTCGCCGAACCTGACGATGATGGAGATCCGCGCGAAGGCGAGACGGCTCAAGCAGCGCCACGACCTCCGGCTGATCGTCGTCGACTACCTGCAGCTGATGACCTCGGGCAAGAAGGTCGAGTCTCGCCAGCTCGAGGTCTCGGAGTTCTCCCGGCAGATCAAGCTGCTGGCCAAGGAGCTCGAGGTGCCGGTGGTCGCGATCTCGCAGCTCAACCGTGGCTCCGAGCAGCGCACCTCGAAGCGCCCGTTGCTCTCCGACCTGCGCGAGAGCGGGAGCCTCGAGCAGGACTCGGACATGGTGATCCTGCTGCATCGCGAGGACATGTACGACAAGGAGTCCCGTCCCGGAGAGGCCGACCTGCTCGTGGCCAAGCACCGCAACGGCCCGACCGCCGACCTGGTGCTTGCCTTCCAGGGCCACTACTCGCGCTTCGTCGACATGGCCCAGAGCTAGGTGTGGCGGCCGCGCGCGCGTCGATCCCGATGGCGGTGGCAAGCAGGCTGGTCCCGGGAGTGGGTCGCGTCCACGCGACCGTGCAACCCTTCGCGCGGGCCTGGCACAGCGCCAACGACGAGGCGCTGCACGGTGCGGGGCCGCTCTGGGTCGCGCTCGGTGACTCGATGAGCCAGGGCATCGGCGCGCGGGACATCTCCGGAGGCTGGGTCGGCCAGCTGCACGCCCGCTGGACCGCGGCCGGCCACCGGATGCGCCTGGTGAACCTGTCCGTCACCGGTGCCCGGGTTCTCGACGTGCTCACGGACCAGCTGGCGCGGCTCCGCGACCTCGGCGTCGAGCCCGATCTCGTCACCGTGCTGGTCGGGGCCAACGACATGTTGCTCCGTCGAAGGCGAGCTGCAGCCGTCGGCCATTTCGCCCGGCTCATCGAGGCGCTCAGGCCGTACCCGGCAGTGGTCGCGACGATGCCCCGCCGCAACCCTCAGGCGCTGGCGATCAACGCGCTCATCGACGAGGCGGGCGCGGCCGGCAGGCTCCGCATCGCCGACATGCGAGGCCGCACTCTTGCGTCATTGCGCGGCACGCGGGCGGAGGATCATTTCCACCCGAACGAGCGCGGCTATGCATCGATCGCGGACGCCTTCGCGACGGCCTGCAACGTGTAGGAGTGCGGCATCCGCCACGGGCGGTCCGATAGCCGGAACTCCCCGTTCGGCAGGGCGTCCATCATCCCTGGCAGCGCATCCCACGGCACGGTGTCGTGCTCGACCAGTGACGTGAGCTCCAGTCCAGCCTCGAGCAGGGCCGAGACGATCTCGCCGATCCCGTGGTTCCACTCGACCGACCGGGTGTTCACGAACTCGTGGTCGGTCTCGACGTAGGTGCCGGGCTCGTCCCAGGTCGTCGGCTCATCACGTTCGAAATAGGGAAACTCGATGGTCAGCAGACCGTCGTCTCGCGGGTCACCCAACGACCAGAGGACGGGATGTCCTTCGCGAAGGAACAGCCGACCGCCGGGCTTCAGCAGCCGGGCCACCACGTCGGCCCAGCGCCCGATGTCGGGCAGCCAGCACAACGCGCCGACTCCGGTGAACACGAAGTCGTACGAGTGTTCAGGCAGAGCGTCGGCAGCGCCGTACAGCTCGGACCGGACGTACGTGATGTCAGCGCCGGTTCGCGCAGCGAGCTCCCGGGCCTGCGCGAGGGCCGGCGCCGAGAAGTCGAGACCGGTCATGTGGGCCCCGAGCCGGTGGAGGGACAGGGTGTCCGTCCCGATGTGGCACTGGAGATGGACGCCGCGCAGGCCGGTCAGGTCACCGAGGCGGGGAACGTCGAAGCGGACCACGTGCGAGAGGAACGCGGGGTCCTCCACGTACTGGTCGAAGGCATAGTCGGGCGAGGCGGCGTGGACGTCTGCGCGCTCGTCCCACATCGCCATGTTCAGGTCTGTCCACTCGGTCACGACCCCAGTATCGGGGAACGGCCGGTAGTCGCAGTACCAACGGCCAATGGCGGCGTGAGCGCGGTGTCACCGAACGACGTGTGGGCCGTTGGTGAGATCAACCGGAGAAGCGTCATCGAGCACGGGGACGGGTCCAGCTGGACCGCGGTCAACCACCCCCGACCGAAGCGTCCCCGCGGCAACACCTTGCTCTCGGTCTCGGCGGACTCGACCGGTGACGCCTGGACCGTGGGGTTCACCGGACAGGGTGCCGGCGCGATCACCCTCCGCTGGGACGGCACGAGCTGGGTCACGTCGAGCTGAGCTAACGTCGGCGGCATGGCCATCGATGACCCTGCTGCCCACTGGACGACCCGTCTGCACGAGCTGGCGCTGGAGACCAAGGTCCCCGGCGCCACGCTTGGCATCTGGCTCGATGGCGAAGAAACCCTTGTCTCGCATGGCTTCCTGAGCACGGCCACCGGGGTGGACGTGACTCCGGACTCGCTGTTCCAGATCGGCTCGATCACCAAGGTCTGGACGGCGACCATGATCATGCAGCTGGTCGAGGAGGGTCGGCTCGCCCTGGACTCGTCGGTCGCGGAGGTGCTTCCGGGTATCCAGCTGGGTGTCGTGGACTCGAGTACCGAGGTGACCGTCCGGCATCTCCTCACGCACACCAGCGGTCTCGACGGCGACATCTTCACCGACACCGGCCGGGGTGACGACTGCGTCGCCCGGTACGTCGACCTGTTGGCCGAAGCCGCCCGCAACTTCCCGCTCGGAGCGGCGTACTCCTACTGCAACAGCGGCTTCGTGGTCCTCGGTCGGATGATCGAGGTGCTGGACGACCGGATCTGGGATGCGTCCCTTCGAGCCCGGCTGGTGAACCCGCTCGGCCTCACCCAGACGGTCACCCTGCCCGAGGAGGCGATCTTCCACCGCACCGCGGTCGGGCACCGGGACCATCCGCGAGAGAGCGAGCCGGTCTCCACCTGGGCCCTCCCGCGCAGTGTCGCTCCCGTCGGTCTGATCAACGCCAGCGTCCACGACATCCTGACCTTCGCCCGGCTGCATCTCGACGGCGGTCTGACCGAGGGCGGCGACCGGCTGCTGAGCGAGGCCTCCGTCGCCGCGATGCAGCAAGCCCAGCACAGCATCCCGAGCATTGAGGGTCGTGGTGACGCGGTCGGCCTGGCCTGGCGGCTGAACGAGTGGGGTGGTCGGCGGATCGTCGGCCACGACGGCGGCACGATCGGCCAGCTGGCCTACCTGCGAGTCGATCCCGAAGCCCGGCTTGCGGTCTGTCTGCTGACCAACTCGTCGATGTCAGAGACGCTCTACCAGCGACTGTTCGCTGAGATCTTCGGCGAGTACGTCGCGGTCACGCCGCCACCGGAACCGCGGCCGTCGACCGACGTCGTGACCGCAGACCTCAGCCAGCACGTCGGGAGGTACGAGCGCACGTCGCTGCGCTACGACGTGTCGTTGGACGACGGGTCGCTACGGGCCGTCGTCACGGTGACCGGCGCTTTGGCGGCGCTGGATGACGAGGGCCCGTACCACTACCAACTCCATCCCGCCGGCTCCGATGGCAACGCGTTCGTCTGTCGGCTCTACGACCACGAGCCCTGGACCAGCCTGCTCTTCGACCGGTTCCCCGACGGGACGCCGTACCTGCAGCGCAGCGGCCGGGCAACACCCAAGGTCAGCCGCTGACCTTGTCCAGCCGCTGCAGAAGCTCGTGGGCGGCCAGCTCGACGTCCTTGTGCCGCCACTCGGAGGCTCGGTAGACACACGCGATCAGCCCGCTCCGGTGGATGCGCCGGAGGTCGCCGTACACGAAGGCGAACCGCGCCTTGGTCTCGTCGTTGGCGCCCTCGGTCAGCCCGAGATGCCACTCGCCGTACTCGTCCCAGGAGTGGGACTCGAGGAAGTCGTTCTCGGCGGCGGCGTTGGGCTGGACGTCGCCCCAGTCGCTGTCGAGCACATACTGCCGCGCGTCGATGAGCTGGCGCGCTCGTGCGACGCCAGCCGGGTTCACTGCGTAGGAGGGCACCTGCCCATTGTTACCGACAAGAGTCAGCGAAGCGCGGGATGCTCCGCGAGTACGGCGGACAGCAGCCCGGGCCACCGACTGTCGAGGTCGTCACGGCGCAGGGAGAGGAGCCGCTCCCGACCGCTGGCCTCGGACAGCACCACCCCCGACTCACGCAGCACCTTGAGGTGGTGAGAGCGGGTCGACTTCGGCATGTCGAGCGCGACCGACTGACAGGTCGCCTGCTCACCGGGGACGGCCAGCTGACGCACGATGGCGAGCCGGGCCGGGTCGCTCAGCGCGAAGAGCACGGTGGTCACGTCGATGTCCTCGACGGCGGGGTGTTCGAACTCGGCCATGACTCAGCATACGCCGAAATCCGAGACGGTTCGACATCTATGGAACAATGTGTAGACTCAGACGGTTCCACAAAGATCGAACCTTCGGAGGCTCACTCATGAGTGTCATCACTCGGCGCACGGTCGGCTTCTGGCTGCTCGGTCTCACCCAGGTGCTGTTCTTCGCCGCATCCAGCGCGCCCTCACCGCTCTACCTGGTCTACCAGGAGCGATGGGACTTCTCGTCGTTCACCCTGACGCTGGTCTTCGCGTCGTACGCCGCAGCGCTGCTGTTGACGCTGCTGACCGTGGGCGGACTGTCGGACTTCCTGGGTAGGCGTCCGGTGCTGGCGATCGCGCTCGTCATCGAGGTCATCGCGATGGTCGCGTTCCTGACAGCCGACGGCGTGTGGTGGCTGCTGGGGGCCCGCGTCGTGCAGGGGGTGGCGACTGGCATCGCCGCTGGAGCGCTCGGCGCAGGGGTCGCGGACCTCGCCCCGAGCACCCGGCCCACCCTCGCGCCGGCCGTCAACACGGCGGCCCCCGCGACCGGCCTGGCCGTGGGCGCCTTGACCTCCGGTGTGCTGGTCGAGTACGCACCCGACCCGCGGACCCTCGTGTTCGCGGTGTTCGCGGTGGCCTTCGTCGCGTTGCTGGCCGGTCTGCTGCTAGTTCCCGAGACCGTCCAGCGCCGGGCAGGTGGGCTGGCGTCGCTCCGACCGCGCGCCTCCGTGCCACCCGCCGCCAGGTCCGCCTTCCGCATCGCCGTCCCCGTCCTGATCGCCACCTGGGCCGTCGGCGGTCTGGTGCTGTCACTTGGGCCTTCACTCGCCGCCGGTGTCTTCGGGTTGGACAACCACCTGGTCGGCGGCCTCGTCGTCACCGCCGTGGCCGGCGTGAGCGCGGTCGCCTCGGTCGTCACCCGCGGAGGGGCGCCGCGGCGGGTGATGCGGCAGGGTTCCCTGGTGCTGTTCGTCGGCGTGGCGATGTTCCTCGTAGCGTTGGCCACGACCTCGACTCCGTTCTTCTTCGCGGCGCTCTTCGTCAGCGGCTGGGGTTTCGGTGCGGCATTCGTCGGCGCCTTCGGCTCGGTTGCCGGTCTGGTCGCCGCCAGCCAGCGGGCTGAGCTGTTCGCCTCCCTGTTCGTGGTCAGCTACCTGGCTTTCGGAGGGTCGGCCGTGCTCGCCGGGCTCGCCGTGCCGCGGTACGGCCTCGAGGAGACAGCGACCTGGTACGGCGCCGTCGTGATGGTGCTGGCGTTGTTCGCGGCCGTGGTCCGGCCGGCGGCTCAGGACAACAGCTCCGACCAGCTGGACGCCGCGCCCAGCACCGGTGAGAGCACCTCCTCCTCTCTCGTCAAGTGCTCCAGCAACAGCTCGGCGAGATCGTTGAGCGCGTCGGACAGAGCCTGACGGGCAGGCGAGTCGGGGCCGTCCTCGACCAGGTAGGTCTGCGTCTCGACCCGGTCGAGCAGGTCGGAGACCGTGCGGTGGTCGGACTCGAGTCGGTCGACGTCGCTGGTCAGCTCGGGGGCCTTCAGCCGGATCGCCGGGAACAGCATGGCGTCCTCCAACCCGTGATGCCCGTGCACGAGCTGGCAGTACCGCAGGCAGTTGACCTTCAGCTGGAACAGCGGGCCGTTGACCTGTAGCTGCTCGATCTCGGTCCGTACGACTGCCGCCGGCGCACCGTCGATGACCTGCCCGGCCAGGCGTTGGCAGACCTCGAGGTCATGCCGGAGATGGCCGTGGACCCACTTCAGCTCGGCAAGCAGCGAGTGATCCGGGGCGTCGATGCCCTCGATTCTGCCTGATGCACGAAACGTGGGCCGAGAGCGATGGAGGCGAGTTCCCTCTTCGTGGACCGCCGCTGGCAGTATTCAGGCGTGACCTTCCTCGCCGCGTCTGACCGATACGACTCGATGACCTACCGGCGATGCGGACGCAGCGGCTTACAGCTGCCCGTCGTGTCGCTCGGGCTGTGGCACAACTTCGGACATGACCGGCCCCTGGACACCCAGCGGGCGATCCTGCGGAGGGCGTTCGACCTGGGAATCACCCATATCGACCTGGCCAACAACTACGGTCCGCCGTACGGCTCCGCGGAGGAGAACTTCGGCCGGCTGTTCGCCGACGACCTGCTGCCGTACCGCGATGAGCTGGTGATCTCGTCCAAGGCCGGGTACGACATGTGGCCTGGGCCGTACGGGGAGTGGGGTTCGCGGAAGTACCTGTTGGCCAGCCTCGACCAGTCGCTGAAGCGGATGGGCATCGACTACGTCGACATCTTCTACTCCCACCGCTTCGATCCGGAGACGCCGCTCGAGGAGACGATGGGCGCCCTGCACACTGCCGTTCAGTCGGGACGGGCGTTGTACGCGGGCATCTCGTCGTACTCGCCCGAGCGCACCGCTGAAGCCGCGACGATCCTGCATGAGCTGGGTACGCCGCTGCTGATCCATCAGCCGTCGTACTCGATGCTCAACCGATGGGTCGAGGGAGGGCTGCTGGACACCCTGGAGGAGGTCGGCGCGGGGTGCATCGTCTTCTCACCCCTCGCACAGGGGTTGCTCACCGACCGCTACCTCGACGGCATACCCGACGACTCGCGGATGGCCAAGGGCAGCTCGTTGAGCGAGTCCCAGCTGAGCGACCAGAACCTGATGCACATCCGCGCGCTCAACGAGCTCGCGGGTCGGCGAGGACAGTCACTCGCCCAGCTGGCGCTCGCCTGGGCTCTTCGCGACACGAGGGTGACCTCGGTGCTGATCGGCGCCAGCAGCGTCGCGCAGCTCGAGCAGAACGTGGCCGCGCTGGAGCGGCTGGACTTCACCGATGACGAGCTCGCCGAGATCGACCGCCATGCCGTCGAAGGCGGCATCAACCTGTGGCAGGAGAGCAGCTCCGCCTGAGGCCGAGCCCTGGTCACTAGACTCACCAGATGCTCCAGGTCATCGGTGCAGGGCTTCCGCGGACCGCAACCAACTCCTTGCGGGTGGCGCTGCCCCGTCTCACCGGTGGCGCCTGCTACCACATGGTGACCGTCAACGAGCAGCCCGAACACATCCCGGTCTGGCAGGCGGCCCTGGACGGCCATCCTCCCGACTGGCGCGCCTTCTTCGCTGACTACACGGCGGCGGTCGACTGGCCGGTCTCGGCCTTCTGGGAGGACCTCGCCGAGGCGTTCCCCGAGGCACTGATCCTGCTCTCGACCCGCAGCGACGGCGAAGCCTGGTGGCGCAGTGCGGACGCCACCATCATGAGCGGTCTGCGCGACCCGGAGTATCCAGCGCAGTGGCGACAGCTCGACGGCGACCTGTGGCGTCGAACGCTGAGCCCGAGCTGGGACGACGCGGCGCAGAACGCTCACGCCTATCAACGCTGGGTCGACCAGGTGCGACGGACGGCTCCCCCCGATCGGCTGGTCGAGTGGCAGGCGCGGGACGGCTGGGGTCCGTTGTGCGCCGCCCTTGGCGTCGCCGTACCCGAGGAACCGTTCCCGAGCTCCAACTCGACGACCGAGTGGCAGGAGCGCCGACGCAGGCACGATCTCGGGAGTCAGGAGAGGCGGCCATGACCGACCGCGAGATCGATGCGGACCTCGCCGACCTCGACCGCGACGCCTTGGAGGCGGAGATCCGTCGGTTGCGGGCCGGCATCCGGGAGCACCGCGACAGCTCAGGCCATGACCTGTGCTGGCACCATCCGGAGCTGTGGAATCTCCTGCCCGAGCGGGTGGAGCCCGACGTGGCCGTCCCGGCATGGCCGAGCTTCCTGCGTGGGTGTGTCGCGTACCGCCAGTCCCTCGACGAGCAGCTGCCGGGCGCGCCCGGCCACGATGCGGAGTACGGGGGCTGACGTGACGACCGCTGAGCACAGCCTGGACATCGCGTTCCGTCTTCGCGACAGGTACGGCACCATCCACATCGAGGTCAACGCCAACGAGGACCCGGTGGAGGTCGGTCACCCGTTGGTGGCGATCGGGTACGACGTGCAGAAGTTCCACGGTTTCCCGGTCATCACGGCGAGCGTCACGTACGACGGAATCGGCGTACGGGCCTGGATGGGCTGGCTGCAGGTCATCGAGCGACACGACGACGACGGCACCGTGGTGTCCAGCGTCGACGTGCTGCCGTTCCTCGAGGGTGTGCCGCTGTTCACGTACGGCTACCTGCCGACGTTCTCCGACTTCCCGGCGAACCCGGACCACCCGGACGGCGACTGGATCGCACACACCTTCCTGGTCGCCGTCCCGGACGTCGTCCGTACCCGACGGCTGGAGCCGCTTGCTGCATTTCGTTGGGGTTACCGGCTCGTCGATGGCCATCCCGTCGAGCGCTTCGCACCGACGGAGCTCGCCATCGAGACCTGGGAGTCGCACCGGTCTCTGTTGGAGTCGGAATATCCCGACTGGGAGTTCCTCGTCCACGGCCACGCCTCAGGTCCCGGATGAGAAGGAGGGAACCAGAAGGCTCCGCGATTCGTCCAAGGGAATGAGCAGGGCTGGTCAGCCGAAAAGGGGGAATCGGCTGGCCAGCCGTCCGAGCGCCTCACGTTCGGCTGCCATGAGCGGTGCCCGGCCCGTCCCGACGAGGGCATAGCGCACGTCGTCCTCGAAGGGTGCCACCGCACCCAGGAGACCGTCGAGCACTCGCCGAACCTCGGCCAGACCGAGTGCGGCCGGCTGCCCCAGCCCGAGGTCGAGCTGGTGGATCGTCGCTTCGACGGCCAGCGTGCTCAGCAGCGAGTCGACGCTGAGCACCTTGCCCTGGGTGTGCACCAATTCCCCACCGGGTCGTTCATCGGCAGCCACCAGGACGGCTCGCGCCGTCTCGCCGTACAGGTCGGCGATGGGCGCCACGCTGCTCCAGGCGCTCGCCATGATCCGGGTCCCCCGACGGCCGGCATCCGCGCCAGGAGTCCCCGGCTGCCAGGAGCTCCAGTAGCTGATCGCGTCCACGTCGGCGGGTCCGTCGGCCGGGGTGTGCAGCGCGACCAGCGCACGCTGCGCGTCGCTCAGCAGATGGAGGAGGAGGTCCCGGACCGTCCAGCCGGCGCACAACGTCGGCAGCCATCCCGTGTCCTCGTCGATGGCCGGCAGCACGTCGAGGATCTCGGAGTACGCCGCTCGGCAGGCTTCTTTCCCGATCATGCGGGGAGTGTCGCATGCATGGGTGAGACTGGTGCACATGGCGCAGCCTTCGCAACGCGGCGTGGAACCAGGGCCAGCCGGCGGCCTACACCTGGATGGAGCTCGTGCGATGACCTCTGACCGACGGGCGGGGTGAACCCACATGCAGTGGGCAGACCTGGAGCGGCACCAGCCGAGGCTGGAAGAGGTAGCCAGGCGCCGGCTCCTGGAACCCGGCGTCGTCCTGGTGGCGACGGTGCGGCGCGACGGCACGCCGCGGCTGAGCCCCGTCGAGCCGTGGCTGATGGGCGGAGAGCTGTGGCTGTCGATGCTCTGGGGGTCCCTGAAGGCCCACGACCTGCAGCGCGACCCGCGGATCCTCGTGCATAGCATCGTGACCGGTCGCGAGGGCGGCGAAGGCGAGCTCAAGGTCCGTGGCCTGGCCGTGCCTGAGGAGGACGCCGAGGTTCAGGAGCGATATGCCGCCGACGTGACTCGACATCTGGGGTGGAGCCCGGTCCCGGGACGCTTCCATCTCTTCCGGGTCGATCTCGAGTCGGTCGCGTTCGTCCGTTACGACCACCCGACCGGCGACCAGTTCACGGCGATCTGGCCCCCTGCGAGGGAGTTCGTCCGGCGTGGGACGACGGCGACCAGCGTGGGTGACCCCGAGCCCGGCGGTGACCTGCTCGTCGCCGACCAGTCCTGAAACTCACGAAGCGGCCGGCCAGGACGTTTACCGACTGTGGCGACCAGACCGTTCGAAGAGATCGTGGCCGAGCACGGCCCAACCGTGTTACGGGTGTGCCGGGCCGTTCTCGGGCCCGCCGACGCCGAGGACGCGTGGTCCGAGACCTTCCTGTCGGCCATGCGCGCCTATCCGGAGCTGAAGCCCGGTAGCAACGTCGAAGCCTGGCTGGTCACGATCGCCAAGCACAAGGCGATCGACAGCCATCGCCGACGAGCCAGGCTCCCGATCCCGGTCGAGGAGGTCCAGGACGGCCCGGACCCGCACCCAGCGGTCGCGGCCGAGCGCGAGGAGCTGTGGACCGCCCTCGAAGCGCTCCCGCGCAAGCAGCGGGAAGCGGTCGCCTATCACTACCTCGCGGGACTTCCGTACGCCGAGGTCGCCGAGATCCTCGGCAACAACGAGGCAGCGGCCCGCCGGGCGGCTGCCGACGGGGTCAAGAAGCTCCGCGAGACCTACCTGCCCACCCTCGACCTGGAGGCAACCCGATGAACGCCACAACCGCCAGTCCGCCATCGGTCGCCGAGCTGCTCGGCCCGCTGTCCACCGTCGACGACGAGACCAGAGCCCGGCTGCACGCCAGGCTCGTGGCGGCCGCGGTCAGCGACGGTCTGCTCGACGTCGCCTATCGCACGGTCGACAGCCCCCTCGGGTCACTGCTGGTAGCGAGGACCGAGACCGGTCTGGTCCGGGTCGCGTTCGCCAGCCAGGACCATGCCGCCGTGCTGGCCACCCTGGCCGAGCAGGTGAGCCCGCGCGTGCTGCGGGCCCCCGGTCGCCTCGACGATGTCGCGCGTGAGCTGGACGAGTACTTCGAGGGTCGGCGCAGCGGCTTCGACCTGGCACTCGACCTGCGCCTTGCGCACGGCTTCCGTCGCGACGTCCTGACGCATCTGCGGGACATCCGGTACGGCGCCACGCAGAGCTATGCCGAGGTCGCCGCCGCCGCCGGGCACCCGAAGGCGGCTCGGGCGGTCGGCTCGGCGTGCCGGGTCAACCCGCTGCCCATCGTCGTACCGTGTCACCGCGTCGTGCGCGCAGACGGCAGTCCCGGGGAGTACGCCGGAGGCGCGGCGGCGAAGCGTCGGCTGTTGGCCCTGGAGGCTGCTCCCGCCTGACCCGACCGGCTCCGGCAGGCGGGTGTGTTACACCCGTCCCCGGATTTCTTAGCGATCTCTCAGCGTAACGGTATGGACACGGGGCCATCTCTAGGCAAAGTTTCAGAAGGCTCGGTTGTCCACTTCACGCGTGGCGCTGTGCCGCTTCCAACCGACAAAGGAGTTCGAGTGAACCGAAGGATGATCTTCTCAGGGCTGGCGGCGGGCGCCCTCGCCGTCACCGCCATGAGCGCAATCGCGACCGGGGCCTCGGCGATGCCGAGCGCCCAACCCAGCGCACACACTGTTCGGGCCTGCCCGAGCACCGTACAGCCAGGCTTCGCCTCATGTCTCGCCCTAGGTGTCGCCGGGGCCAACGGGAAGCTGGTCGTGGGCGCCAAGCCACTCGCGGCGGCCTTCACGCCGGCAGAGATTCAGAAGGCATACGGGCTGACGGGTCTCAACGCCGGTGGACGTACCGTCGCCATCGTCGACGCCTTCGGCTACCCGGGCCTCGAAGCCGACCTCGCGATCTACCGCAGTACCAACGGCCTGCCGGCCTGTACGACGGCGAACGGCTGCTTCAAGCGCATGGACCAGAACGGTGGCTCGTCGAACCCGCCGACCAACCCGGGTTGGGACATCGAGCAGGCGCTTGGACGTGGACGCCGTGTCAGCCGCGTGCCCGAGCTGCAAGATCCTCGTGGTGCAGGCCAATGACAACTCGTTCGCCAACCTGGGCACCGCCGTGAACCGCGCCGCCATGCAGTCCGGCGTCTCGGCTATCTCGAACAGCTACGGCGGCAGCGGTTCGCAGAGCTCCGGCCTACAACCACCCCGGTATCGCGATCGTCGCGTCCACCGGCGACAGCGGCTTCCAGGGCGGGCAGTACCCGGCCGATGACACCAACGTCGTCGCGGTGGGCGGCACCTCGGCGTTCCGCGACGGCAGCTCGCGCGGCGTGCACGAGAACGTCTGGCCCGGCACCGGCTCAGGATGTGGCACCAAGGCGAAGCCTGCGTGGCAGAACGGGGCCGGCACCACCTGCAGCGGAAAGGCCATGTCGGACGTCTCCGCAGTCGCCGATCCAAGCAACGGTGGGATCAACGTCTACTGCGGCAGCGTCTCCGGCTGCGGCGGGTTCGCGCAGTACGGCGGGACCAGCCTCGCCTCCCCGATCATCGGCGCCGTGTACACGCTGTCCGGGAAGACGACCGGATACCCGGCCAAGATCGCCTACAAGGCCAAGAAGAAGAAGTTCCTGAACGACATCACGTCAGGTAGCAACGGTAGCTGCGGCGTGCCGCTCTGCACGGCTCGCGCTGGCTGGGACGGCCCCACCGGTATGGGCACCCCGCTGGGTGTCGGAGCCTTCTGAGCTGAGTCGCAGAAGGGTCTGAGAGACCACAGAACCAGATGGCCGGGGACGTCGTCCCCGGCCATCTGGCGTTCCGCCGTCCGGCTGTCCGGCTGTCCGGCTGTCAACGGTTGAGCAGGAGAACGCCGACCACGGCCAGCGCCGCCCCGACCGTCCGGAGCACCCCGAAGCGCTCGTGGAAGAAGATCAGCCCGATGAGGGCGGCGAACACGATGCTGAGCTCGCGGAGTGCGGCCACCGAGGCCAGGTTGCTGCGGGTCTGGGCCCAGATGACGATGCCGTACGCCAGCACGGAGACCAGGCCGCTGACCAGCCCGATCAGCAGGAACGGGCGCACATCCGCCAACAGCCTCCGACGGCGCTGGGCGAGCATCAGCAGGGGAAACACCGGACCTTGCATCAGGAACAGCCAGCCGATGTAGCCGAGTGTCGACCCTGCGTGGCGGACGCCGACCCCGTCCAGCACCGTGTACGCCGCGATGGTGAGCCCGGTCAGGACCGCTGCCGTCACCGCAACCCGGTCCGAGGAGTGGAACGCGCCGCCGGCCATGACCAGCACCGCCAGGCCGGCACAGATGGTCGCCACCCCGGCCGCGTGCGTGGCCGAGAGCGGCTGTCCGACCACGAGGACGGTCAGCAGCGCGACGACCAGGGGTGAGGTGCCGCGGGCCAGCGGGTACATCCGGCCGAAGTCCCCGAGCCGGTAGCTGCGCATGAGCAGCAGCAGGTACACCACGTGGACGGCGACGGATCCGAGCAGGTACGGCCAGGCCGCTCCCGAGGGCACCCGGACCCACGGCACCAGACACAGACCGGCCACCGCACAGGCGCTGCCGATCAGGGCGGACGCCACGGCCTGGTCGTTGATCCGGTGCGCCGCGGCGTTCCAGATCGCGTGCAGGAGCGCCGCGAAGATGACCGCCGAGGTGACCCCGAGCCCACCCGTCGCCACCAAGGGCACCCACGTCTCCTCGTCGGCCGACTCGTAGTCTTAACCTATGGCGCAACGCCGCCAGCCGGACCGCAGGGGGTGACCACCGTGACGGGGCACGAGTCCTGGATCGACCGGCAGATTCGCGAGGCCACGGAGCGTGGCGAGTTCGACAATCTGCCCGGCGCCGGCAAGCCGATCAAAGGCCTCGGCGGCCGCCGCGACGACGACTGGTGGGCGAAGAGCCTGATCGAGCGAGAGCGCCTGCCCATGCCGTTGCCCCCTTCGCTGGCTCTCCGCAAAGAGGTGGAGGAGCTGCCAACGGTGCTGGCCAAGGAGCGCACCGAGGCGGAGGCCCGGCGACTCATCGACGACCTCAACGAGCGGATTCTTCGCGACCGGCGGCGCTTGGACACCGGCCCGCCCATCTTCGTTCGCACCGTCGACGTCGAGCCGGCCATGGAGGGTTGGCGCCAGGCGCGCGCCGACTGGGAGCAACGACGCCAGGAGCAGCTCGACGAGCTGCGCCGGGAGAAAGGGAAGCGACGTCGAGGCTGAGGCGGTCAGCCTCAGCTGGTGCGAACCGCCGTGACCCCGGCCAACGTCCCGACGAGCACCAGCGACTCGTGGAGCGACGGTGTCGCGAAGTGGGGTAGCGCGCCGATCGGAATCGAGGTGACTGTGTCGCCCGTCGCCGGGTCGAGCTGCAGCAAGACTCCGTCGTAGGCCGACCAGAGCGCGCCGCCCCCGATGACGGGTGCGGCGCCGTACCCGGTCGCATCGGTCTGCCACAGCTTGGTGATCGTCGGGCCGGCCTCGATCGTGTAGGCGCTCATCCCGCCGAGGCAAGGCACATAGATTCGGCCGTCCTGGAACGCCATGCCCGCCCAGACCTTGCAGTTGTCGGCCTGGGCGGCCTGGCCTCCGATCCCGCCGAGGTCCTGCTGGTGCAGGAGGTAGAGATGACCGGCCTTGCCGACCACGAAGCCCCACCGCTGGCCGAGAGCACTGAACAGCAGTGGAGCTGCCGGACCTTGCCCCTGGTCCAAGCGGTTCTCCTCCGCCCAGTTGGTCGGCGCCCAGAGGGAGATCTTTGTGCTCCCGTCCAGCTTGACGATGCTGTCGCTGTCGTCGTACGGCGGCTTGAAGGCGGCTCCGTTGGCCGGCGCCACGAAGAGGTGACCTGCAGCGTCCACCGAAGGACCGGTCGGAGCCCAGATGCCGGCGCCCCGCTTGCTCGGAGTCGTGTAGACGGACCGGGAGCCGGTCCCGTCGAGCTGGACGCCCACCACATAGCCGTGGTACGGACCGCAGTCGCCGGCGAGGGCGCCGTACGACACCCACACCCGACCGTTCGTGATCGCCATTGCGCCGCGCTGCTGCTGGACCCTGGGGGTGCTGCCCGCGGGATCGACGTTGCGAGACCAGGCGACGGTGCCGGTGTCCACGCTCACGGCATAGAGGCGGTGCCGGATCGGGTTGTTCAGCTCAGCCACGAAGTAGACCCGGCCGGTGCCGGCGTCGAAGATCGGCGTGCCCGTGATCCCCAACGGGTCGATGTTGCCGCAGGGCAGTGACGAGAGCGGAACGGGTGTCCCGAGGTGCCGCCTCCAGATCACCGACCCGGAGAGGGTCAAGGCGTAGACCGAGTCGTTCTCGGTGACCACGATGACCGTGCCGTTGATGATGAGCGGCTCCGCATACACGGCGCCGTCAAGGTCGGCCTGCCAGGCGACGGCAAGGTTCCCGCTGGCCTGGTTGGCCTTCGGGTCGTACCCCTGCCGACGCTGGTCGTAGTGGTACGTCGTCCAGTTGTCGACCGCGGGCAGTGATCCGCTCGCCGTTTCGGAGGTGCTGGCGCGGGTGGGGGCGGTTGCCGATGGGGTGGCCGCCGTTGCCGACGCGCCGCCGAGGGCGGCCAGCGCAATGACCGTGCAGCCAGCAACGACCTGACGGGCCTGGACTGACAGGGACATGGTGCCTCCATGACCCCCCACGGGTGGTGGCCCTTTCGGCCGGTATCGGCCAGTCTGCACCCACCCCGCCTGATGTCACAAAAGCGCCGTCCGCTCGCTCCCCTTTCTGCAAGACGCCGCTAGGATCGGCGGCCACGATGGACTCGTGGACGAGCCCCGGCTGGTCGAGCGGCCCACCGATGCCTGGCGTTCCCGATCGGGCGGTACATGACGCGCAGCCACTACACCTCCGAGTGACCCAACCCGGTTGAGTGGTCACGTGGGTCCGCTTTCGTCGGTCCTCGAGTGACGCCCTCACAGGGATCGGGGGTACTCACGTCTCGCTTCGACTGGCTGTGCGGTCGCAGGGCGCGGACGGAGTCCGGTACGACGATGCCGACGCGAAGGTCCGGCGCACTCCGTGGCTCACCAGCAACCAGGGTCAGGGGTACGACGCCGGCCCACGCGTCGCCCACGACGTCCTCCGGGGGATCCTCGGGCCAGCCCTCGGACACTTTCAAGGACCACGTCTGGATCGGCATCGCGAGGACGAGGGTGGCGGCCAGCTCCTTGGCGGTGGGGCGCCGTAGCTCAGCCAACCGGCCCGGGAGGAGCGACTCCGTGAGGATGTCGAGCGCACGATCCTTGTCATCGGCGTCCGTGACCGGCGTGAACGTGCCGAAGAGGACGGCGCTGCGGTAGTGCATGGAGGACTCGAATGCGGACCGCGCGAAGACCAGGCCGTCGAGCGCGGTGACCGCCACGCTCGCGTCGGCTCCCGCCGCCAACAGGCGCATCCAGCCCGACCCGGTCGAGCCGTGGATCAGCACCTGGTCGCCGTCCCGCGCGACACCGGTGGCGATCACCACCGGGTGCCCGTCCGACACCAGCCCGACATGGGCGACTCGAGACTCGTCGATGAGGGCGTCGAGCAGGCTCCGGTCGCGGGACGCCTTCTCACTGAGTCTGGTGATCTCTGTCCGGGGCACCTGCACAGCGTAGGGACTCCGCGCAGATCCAGATCGCGATCGCGCACATCCGCCCATCCGGCATAGTGGTCCGGCCCGGCCGGTCGTCCACGTGTGGTTGTGCTTGGGGTCACCGGCATCATGGTGACGAGGGCCGCCATCCCCAGCTCTACACCCAATGCCTCTAGAACATACGTTCGAAGCAGAGTATCCTGGATGCCATGGCCATGACCTACCAGGGCTCGCTGCTCGACCTGCCCAGCAGCCATCCGCAGCTCGGCGACCTGCCGGGCGGGCTTGCCCGCACCACGCTCACGCACGGAGCCTGGGTCGACGTGCTTCCCGGCTGGGTCGCCGGATCCGACGACCTCTTCGTGAAGTTGGTCGAGGAGGTGCCGTGGCACGCCGAGCGCAGACAGATGTACGAGCGCGTTGTCGACGTACCCCGGCTGCTGAGCTGGTACGGCGAAGGTGATGCCCTGCCCGACCCGCTGCTCGACCGGGCGAAGGCCGCACTGAGCGCGCACTACCGAGACGAGCTCGGGACCGACTTCGTCACCGCGGGGCTCTGCTACTACCGCGACGGCAACGACAGCGTCGCCTGGCATGGCGACACCATCGGCCGCAGTCGCTGGGCGGACACCATGGTGGCGATCGTGTCCCTCGGGGCAGCTCGCCGGTTGTCCCTCCGCCCACGAGGCGGTGGCCGAGCGATCGGCTTCAACCTCGGTCACGGCGACCTGATCGTGATGGGCGGCTCCTGCCAGCGGACCTGGGAGCACGCCATCCTGAAGACCGCCAGGCCGGTGGGGCCGCGGATCAGCGTTCAGTTCCGTCCACCGGGCGTCCGCTAGCCTGCCGTCGAGGCTGCCGATCGGTCGGCTGTCAGCCACTTGCCGAGGTGCACCGCGGTCGGGTACGGCGCGAAGAATCCGAAGCGGGGTACGTCGACGTATCCCGAAGACCGGTAGAGCGCGATCGCCTCACGCTGAGGTTGTCCCGTGGAGAGCACGACCGCGTCCGCGCCGGCCGCTGCGGCGGTCGACTCGAGGTGAGCGAGCAGGGTGCGGGCAAAGCCACGCCCACGGCAGCCGAGGTCGACGTACATGCGCTTGATCTCGGCCGGTCGTCGGGAACCCATCTCGGCCAGCGGCTCGATCCAACGCCAGCCGCCCATCGCGACCGCCACGTCGTCCAGATAGCCGACGAAGAAGCGCCCATGAGGGGGTGTGAACTCGGTCGGGTCGACCGGAGAGCTGTCGGGTCCCCGGTAGAGCGAGCGGTAGTAGTCCTGTACGGCCTCCGTCATGGCGCTCGCGTCCGGATTGTCGTACGGCACCGGTCGGATCTCCATGAGCACAGTCGACATGCCAGGGACGATAGCCGGTGTGACGCGCCCCGATATCGACGGCGGGTGCGCCTAGAGTGCGGGCATGACGAAGCGGGTCTCACCTCGGCTGCCGCCGGCGCCGCGGATGGCGAGCCTGCCGGATGACGACCTGGTGGACGAGGCGCTGCTCGGCGGTCTTCGGCTCGAGGCGCTCGACCTGCCGGCCCGCCACGCGCGGCTGGTCGACGTCGAGGGCTGCCGGTTCGTCGACACCGGCCTGGCCGGTGGCCGGTTCGACAAGATGACGGTCGTCGACACGGTGTTCGACCGCTGCGACCTGGCGAACGTGACGCTGACCCACTCGTCGCTGGCCCGCACCGAGCTGACCGGTTGCCGCGCGACCGGGCTGGTCCTCAGTGGCGCCAACCTGCGCCACGTGCTGATGCGCGACTGCCTCGCTGACCTGAGTGTCTTCAGGTTCGCGACCTTCGCCCATGTGGTGCTCGTGGACTGTCGCCTCCAGGGCTCGGACTTCGTTTCGGCGGACCTCAGTGGCGCGGTGTTTCGCCGCTGCGACCTCACCCGGGCCGAGCTGTCGCAAGTGAAGGCACGCGGCGCGACCTTCATCGACTGCACCTGGGACGGCGTCCGGGGGGTCTCCAGCCTGGCCGGCGCCACCATCGTGCACGGGTCGCCGCTGGACGCCCACGCGTTCATGGTCGCGACCGCGGGCAGCCTCGGCATCAAGCTGGGCGACCCGGCCGACTTCCTCGAGGATGGCTGAGCGCCGAAGACGCCCAGCCCAGAGGTGACTCGGCCTCAGCTGCCCCAGGTGGGACGCAGCGGGAACGACGCGTCGCCGTCCGACGCCACCTTGACACCCAGCACCTGGTGGAGCTGGATCTCGTTGCGCTCGAAGCCCAGCCGCGAGCCGGCCATGTAGAGGCCCCACACCCGCGCGGTCGACTCGCCGACCTCGGCGACGCAGGCGTCCCAGTTGTCGCGCAGGTTCGCGCACCACTGCATGAGGGTCAGCGCGTAGTGCTCGCGCAGGTTCTCCTCGTGGCGTACCTCGAAGCCCGACGTCCTGGGCCTCGGTGATGATCCGGCCCGATCCGGTGAGCTCGCCGTCGGGGAACACGTAGCGGTCGATGAACGCCCCGGTCTTCACCGAGGTGTCGTTGGTCGGTCGGGTGATGCAGTGGTTGAGCAGCCGGCCACCGTCGCGCAGCTTGCCGCGCAGGTACCCGAAGTACGCCGGGTAGTTGCGCGATCCCCACGTGCTCGGTCAGGCCGATCGAGCTGATCGCGTCGTAGTCCTGTCCGGGGGAGTCGCGATAGTCGGAGTGCAGGATGGTGATGCCGGTCAGACAGGCCTTCGCGCTCGTACGGCCTCGGCGCCCCAGGCAGCCTGCTCCTTCGACAAGCGTCACACCGACCGCATGGACGCCGTAGTGCTTGGCCGCGTGCAGTGACATCCCGCCCCAGCCGCAGCCGACGTCGAGCATCCGCATCCCGCGCGAGAGCCCGAGCTTGCGCGCGACGAGGTCGAACTTCTCCTCCTGCGCCTCCTCCAGGCTGGCGTCGGGCTTGGGGAAGACAGCGCAGGTGTACGCCATCGACGGCCCGAGCACCATCTCGGTAGAACTCGTTCGAGACGTCGTAGTGGTGGTGGATCGCCTCCGCGTCGCGGCGCCGCGAGTGCCGCAGGCCTTCAGCCGTACGGCGCCAGCGCGGCAGCGTCTCCTGTGCCGGCGGGGTGGGCGGCACCAGGTTGCGCCAGCCCATCGCCTTGACCATCGACGGCGATCTCCATCGGCGGACGGACGACGGAGCCGCCATGAGCCGAGCGCCTTGAAGGCCTCGTACGGGTCGCCCGGATGGGCGCCGTCGACGTCGAGGTCGCCGGCGACGTAGGCCCGGCCCAGTCCCAGGTCTCCTGGCGCCGTCGCCATGTAGCGCAGGCCGCGCTCGGTCTTCAGCCGAAGCGTGTACTCGCGCGTCCGCCGGGCCGAAGCTGCTGCCGTCGTACGCCTCGAAGCGCATCGGGGGAGAGTCCTCGACCATCATCTGAAGGATCTCGGCGATCTTCACTGATGTCTCACCACCTTCTGGTAGAACCCGGTCAGCCGGTGGCCGGGATCGTACTCGTCCTTGACCGCGTGATATGCCTTGCCCCCGTACGTCTCCTCGAACGTCTCCTCGTCGTAGAAGACGTCGGAGTAGAGCGACTTGTGGCCCTCGTGCTCGGCGACGGCGGTCTCGACCAGCCGGTTGACGTCGCCGTCCTGGCGGCCGGGCTCGATCGGCACCGTGCCCCAGAAGCCGACGTTCACGTAGAGCTGGCCGGCGGCGAGCGGGTAGAGCGGCCACTCGCGCGCGTTCGCGCCGTTGGCGCAAGGCGATCGGGCACAGCCAGACCGGGCGCATCGTGCACGTGCTCGTCGAACCAGCGCAGGAAGTCCGCCGTGCGCTCGACCGGGATCTCCACGTCCTGGATGACCCGCTCCACCTCAGGCTTACCACGAAGTCGCTGCAGCCGGGCGTAGGCCCCGAAGCGGTTCTCGAGACCCACCAGCCGGTGGTAGACGTCGCTGCGCCGCCACCTGCCCGGGCCACACCCGCCGCACCAAGCGGGTGCTGGGCGCCGAACGCGCCCGAGCACCAGAACCAGTCGGTGTCCCAGCGCCACAGGTAGTCGTGCACCGTGAGCACGTCACGCGAGCGCTCGCGGATCGACCGGTAGTAGATCTCCTGGCCGGTGTAGTCGCTCGTGGTCAGCAGCCCTGCCTCGTTGACGTCCGACGCCCAGCGGCCGAGGGTCAGATAGGCCTCGTCGGGGGCGAACACGACGCCGTCCACGAAGTCGACCGGGTGGTCCGTCCCAGGCCGACGTCGCGGCATACGGTCGCGATGGCCTCGGCGAGCCGGTCGAGGTCGTCGAAGCGCACGTGGCGCAGCGCGACGTACGGCGAGACCGGCTCGAGCTCGATCCGGATCCGGACCGCGTAGCCGAGGCTGCCGAAGGAGTTGGGGAACGTCGGCGAACAGGTCAGCATGGGGCCCGTCGGGCCCGCAGGTCACGATCTCGCCGGAGCCGGTCAGGATGTCCATCTCCACAACCGACTCGTGAGGCAGCCCGTTGCGGTACGACGACGACTCGATGCCCAGGCCGCTGATGGCGCCACCCAAGCGTGATGGTCTTGAGCTGGGGAACCACCAGCGGCATCAGGCCGTGCGGAAGGGTCGCCGCCACCAGGTGCTCGTAGGTGCACATGCCCTGCACGTCGGCAGTACGCGCGGTCGGGTCCACCGCGATGACACCGTCCAGCCCGGCGACGTCCAGCCCGACTGAGGGAGCGGAGGTACGGCGGCGGAAGAGGTTGGACGTGCGCTTCGCCAGCCGGACGGGTTGGTCGGCGGGAATCGCGGCGTACGACGTCACGCAGCGACGCCACGGCCGCTGCGTGCTGTTGCGCGTTGTCAGTGCCCACCACCCAGATACTGTAATGGGTCGCCAGCGGTCAGCCGACGCGTATGCGGGCCGGAGTGAGACGACTCACGGACGACCCGTCGCCGAGCCCGAATCCTCCATTGCTGCCCCATCACCACCCGGTCCCATCGCTGCTCACGCCGCAGCTGGAGCCACCATCGTTCGTGACCTCGGTCCAGCCGAGGCCAGACTGCACGGGCACCGGTACCGAGCTCGGCGTCGTCGTGCCATTGCCCAACTGGCCGTACTGGTTCGCACCCCAACACCAGATGGCCTGCGTGGTGGTCAATGCGCACGTGGAGCCGGCCCCCGCCGAGACCGACTGCCAGGCTGCCGATCCACTGACCTGGACGGGTGTCACTCGGCGTGTCTCGCCGCCGTAGCCGAGCTGTCCGCTGGCGCCGCGGCCCCAGCACCACAAGGTGCTGTCGGAGCGGGTCGCGCGGGCGTGGTCGGAGCCCGCTAGCTGACGATGGCGTCGAAGGCCTTCTTGAGGGCACCGGGCTCGCTGGGTCTGCGTGGTGCCTCCTCCCGGAGCTCCAGCATCTCAGCACCCAGCTCCTTCAGCTTGTTGCGACCCAAGGCCTCACGCACCTTCGGGAACCAGTCGTTCTCCTCTTCCTCCATGTGGTGCCGGACGTTCTCGATGAGCACCGTGGTCTTGGCCGTGAACCGTTCGTCGTCGGGCGACATGGCGGCCAGCTCCATGCAGAGGACGTCAGCGACATGATGCTCTTCGTACGACTCCAGGACGTCGTCCTCGAGGTCTGGAAGCAGGGCTCGGACCCGCGGGTACATCCCCTCGTTCTCGATGTAGGTGTGGACCGTCAGCAGCTCGAGGATCCGGTCGACGAGTTTGCCGCGGGCCGCGGGGGCGTCCTCGCCGGCTCGTTCGAAGTCGCGAAACAGCCGTCGAATCTCGACGTGGTCCTGCTTGAGGATCACGATGGCATCTGTGGACATGGGTTCTCCTCGGTGAGCAGGTGGACTGCCCGATGTGTACCCACAATCGACACCGGCTACGCGCGTGTGAGGCACGTGAGATCGTAGGGGGATGTGCCGAAACATCCGCGTGCTCTACAACTTCGAGCCGCCCACGACAGAGGACGAGATCCAGTCCGCCGCCCTTCAGTACGTCCGGAAGGTCAGCGGGATGACCAAGCCATCCCTGGCCAACGAGGAGGCGATGGCCGAGGCCGTGGCCGCCGTGGCTGCCGTCACCAGCACGCTGCTGGAGGCGCTCGTGACCAACGCTCGCGCCGAAGGATCGCGAGGTCGAACGTGCCAAGGCCCGCGAGCGCGGCCTCAAGCGGGTCGAGCAGACCCTGGCCGCGGCGGGTGCCTGACGCTCGACCGCAGGGTCAGCCGGTGGCGCCGAGGGAGCGCCAGTAGTCGTTGAGCGCCCCGTTCGTCTTGATGAACCAGATGAACGGCCCGACGATGATGAACATCCCCGGGAAGTACCAGAGGCCGGTCATCGCGGTCACCGGTGCGGCCTGGCCGCGGCGGGTGTAGAGGTGCCGACCTCCGACGACGTGATGTAGGGCATCACGATGCCGACGAAGATGGCCAGCACCAGTGCGAGCGGGCCGCCGATGCCCTGACCGGAGTGCGCCTTCATCTCCTCGTGCGTCTTGTACCACCAGTACCACGAGTAGATGCCGAAGGTCACGATCGTCAGCAGGATGGCGAACCCGGTGCCGCGAATCTGCCCGACCGGGCCGAGCTGCTCCGGTGCCCCGTACGGCTGCGGGGTCAGGCCGGCTTGGGCGGCGACGTCGCCGTACTGCGGGTACGGCGGTGGGGCCGGCTGGCTGGCAGTCGCCTCTTCCGCGGCCGTCGGTGGCGGGGGAGTCGGCTCGTTCGGAGGCTGCTCCTCCGCGGGTGGCGGCGGGGTGGTGTCGGACATCAGGCTCCTGACAGAGAGGGATCAGCACGCGACTGTTGCGTCATCCTCTCAGCCGGACCAGCTCGGTGTCCGGAGAATCGACCCCGCGCCAGGCCGTGGCGGTCGTCGGCTATCATCGTACGGCATGACCGATCAGCCGGCGCGCCGTACCGTCTGCCGCGCAGTGGTGGCTGCCCTGACGGGCGGCCCGTCGAGTCAACCCTGACCCATCAGCCGCCCCGCGTGGGCGGCTGAGCTGTTCCTGTCCACGTGGGGCCCACGTCACGAGGAGCAACCGTGAACCCCACCGAACACCCCGCGCGTCCTGTCCGGCATCACGCCCAGCGGAGCCCTCACGCTCGGCAACTACCTCGGCGCCTTGAAGCGGTTCGTGGACGGCGAAGGCGCCCAGGAGGGCTTCTTCTTCGTCGCCGACCTGCATGCGCTGACGATGCCGCGTCGATCCGGCCCGAGCGCGCGAGCTGACCCTGCAGACTGCGGCGCTGTTCTTCGCGGCTGGGCTCGACCCCGGACGTCTCGACGGTGTTCGTGCAGTCCCACGTGCGAGCACACGTGGAGCTGTCCTACCTGCTCGAGTGCACGGCCTACGTCGGCGAGCTCAGCCGGATGATCCAGTTCAAGGAGAAGGGCGGCCGCCCGCGCACCCGCGCCAGTCTGTTCACCTACCCGTGCCTGATGGCCGCCGACATCCTGCTGTACGACGCTCGGCGAGTCCCGGTCGGCAGCCGACCAGAGCCAGCACGTCGAGCTGGCGCGCGACCTCGCCATCCGGTTCAACCGCGACTACGGCGAGACGTTCGTGGTGCCGGAGCTGGCTCCGGCAGCGCTCGCCGACCAAGGTCGCCGACCTGGCCGACCCGACCTTCAAGATGAGCAAGTCAGCCCCGAGATGCGGCTGCCGGCGTGATCCGGATGCTCGACCCGCCGGACCGTGATCCGGCGCAAGATCGCCCGCGCGGTCACCGACTCCGACGGCGAGGTCCGCTACGACCCGAGCACGAAGCCAGGGGTCTCCAACCTGCTGGACATCCTCGCGGCGGTCACGCGGCGGCGACCCGCGGGCGCTGGCCGGACGCGTTCTCGTCGTACGGCGCCTTGAAGGCTGCGGTCTCAGACGCGGTCGTAGGCGTCCTGGAGCCGATCCAGCGGCGTTACGCGGAGCTGCGGCCGGACGAGGCCGGCTCGCCGCCACGCTCGCGCGTGGGTGCGGCGCAGGCCTCCCGGCAGGCGGATCCGGTCGTGCAGCGAGCCAGGAAGGCCATCGGGTTGACGATCGGCTGACCTGCACCTGGCTGGACCCGGTCCTGACCGTCCTGGAGGTTGACGGTCCGAACCGGGTCCAGTGTCAGATCCGGCGGTCAGTCGACCAGCGCGTAGCCCCGCTCGCCGTGCACGACGTTGTCGACGCCGGCCAGCTCGTCCTCGGTCGTGATCCGGAAGCCCATGGTCTTCTCGATCGTCCAGCCGATCGCGTACGCCATGCCGAAGGAGTAGAACGCGACGCCGAAGGCGCCGAGGCCTGCACGGCGAGCTGGTGGAGGCTGCCGGCTGTCGAGCAGACCGATCCCGGCACCGAAGATGCCGATGTAGAGCGTTCCCACCAGGCCGCCGATCAGGTGGATGCCGACCACGTCGAGCGAGTCGTCGAAGCCGAGCTTCCACTTCAGCTCGATGGCGACGCAGCAGACGGCGCCGACCAGGGCACCGAGGACGATGCCCCAGAACGGCGTCAGGATGTTGCAGGCGGGGGTGATGGCGACCAGGCCGGCCACCGCGCCCGAGGCCGCGCCGATCGACGTCGGCTTGCCCTCGCGGATGCGCTCCACGACCAGCCAGCCGAGGATCGCCGCCGCTGGTGCGGCGAGCGTGTTGATCCAGGCGATCGCGGCAGTCGTGTTCACCGCGGCCGCCGAGCCCGAGTTGAAGCCGAACCAGCCGAACCACAGCAGGGCGGCACCGAGCAGGGTCAGGGGCACGTTGTGCGGCTTGCTCATGCCCTTGCGCGAAGCCGACCCGCTTGCCGAGCACCAGCGCGAGAGCGAGTCCCGCGGCGCCGCGTTGATGTGCACCGCCGTGCCGCCCGCGAAGTCGTTGACGCCCAGACTGAAGACCGACCAGCCGCCGTCGGTCATCTTGCCGGCGCTGTTGACGGTGAAGTTGAACACCCAGCTGGCGACCGGGAAGTAGACGAGCGTCACCCAGACTCCCGCGAAGACCATCCAGGCGCCGAACTTCGCGCGGTCGGCGATGGCGCCGGAGATCAGCGCCACGGTGATGATCGCGAACGTCGCCTGGAAGCCGACGAACGCGAGTGAGTAGGTGTCGGCGACGTTGCTGGAGGCCATGGCGCCGTCGCTGGCGATGCCGAGGAAGTCGCGTAGGCCGATGTTCGAGAACGGGTTGAGCGAGCACGTGCGGGATCAGCCAGTCGTTGCCGAAGGACATCCCGTAGCCGAACAGCACCCACAGCACGCCGACCAGGCCCATCGCGCCGAAGCTCATCATCATCATGCTGATGACGCTCTTGGCTCGGACCATGCCGCCGTAGAAGAAGGCGACGCCCGGTGTCATCAGCAGCACGAGTGCCGCGGCGACGATGAGCCACAGAGCGTTCAGGTTGCTGGCGACGTCTTCGGTTCCGTTCGCCACAGACAGCGATGTGGAGCATGGGAGGAGGTCCCTCTCTCGAAACGTTCAGGAGCTCCTCAGTTGGTTGGGCGCGTTGTTTCCGAGAAGGTTCCATGCCGTTTCCAGGCTGTTACAGATGCGGCGTCCCAGGTAAATTCCATGTTTCGAGCTAGCGTAACCTTGACGTTACGTAACGCTGGGGGTACCCTTCTCCACATGCAAGCAGCCCTGGAGGCCCTCGGGGACCCGACCCGCCGGCGCATCGTCGAGGAGCTCGCGCAGGCCGACCGTACGGCGGGCGAGCTGGCCGCGCTGTTCGACATCAGTCGACCAGGGGTCTCACGTCATCTCAGGGTGCTTCGTGAGGCCGGGCTGGTCCGGTCAGAACCGGATGCGCAACGCCGGGTCTACTCGCTGGCCCCGGACGGGCTCGACGAGCTGGGCGACTGGATCAGTCGCAACCGGATGTTCTGGACCCAGCGGCTGGATGCTCTGGGCACCGAGATCGCGCGCGGCAGACGTGCGCCGAAGGAGACGGCATGACAGACCTGGACGTAGTCGGCGCTCTGCGTGCGGACGGAGCGGCGCTGGCACTCCACCTGGAGGGCGACTACGACACCGATGTGGCCGATCTCTGGTCCGCCTTGACCGAGCCGGATCGGCTGGCCCGCTGGTTCTCTCGCGTCGAGGGCGACCTCTCGCTCGGCGGGCGCTTCCTCATCGTCTTCGACGAGGTCGACCCGTCACAGCGAACCGTGGGCCGAGTCCTCGAGTGCGAGTCGCCGAATCGACTGGTCGTTGCATGGAACTTCGGCACCGAGGACGTCTCCACGGTCTGCGCCGAGCTGTCTTCCACACCGGCCGGTAGTCGCCTCGTGCTCGAGCACCGCCGGCTGCCGATGAGCCAAGCGGCGGGGTACGGCGCTGGATGGCAGGCATACCTGGAGGCGCTGGCCGCCGACCTCGAGGGCGGCGAAGGGCACGGAGCACAGTGGGACGACCGCTGGGCGGAGCTCGTTCCGGCATATCGGGCGCAGCTGGAGGTCATGACCGCGGGGAAGTGACCGACGCTGCGATGACCACGCCGAGTTCCGACGGCTGAGTCGGCGCGCCTCCGGTACGGTTGCCGAGGTCGGGGAGACCACCGTCGTTGCCACCCTGGAGGGCCACCGCATGTCGCAGATCGTGCAGGGCGTCATTGCCCGCGAAAAAGGATCGCCAGTCGAGCTGGTCAATATCGTCGTACCCGATCCCGGGCCGGGCGAAGCGGTGGTGAAGATCCAGGCGTGCGGGGTCTGCCACACGGATCTGCACTACCGTGAAGGGGGGATCGGCAATGATTTCCCTTACCTGCTTGGACATGAGGCCGCGGGTTTGGTGGAGGCGGTCGGCGATGGGGTGACCGACGTGGCGCCCGGCGACTATGTGATCCTCAACTGGCGGGCGGTCTGCGGGTCCTGCCGCGCCTGTCGCCGAGGACGGCCCTGGTACTGCTTCAACACCTTCAACGCCGCCCAGAAGATGACCCTCGAGGACGGCACGGAGCTGTCGGCGGCACTGGGGATCGGCGCGTTCATCGAGAAGACCCTCGTCCATGCCGGCCAGTGCACCAAGGTGGATTCGGCAGCGCCCGCTACGGCCGCCGGCCTCCTCGGCTGCGGCGTGATGGCCGGACTCGGCGCTGCGATCAACACCGGCGGGGTGAGCCGAGGAGACTCGGTGGCCGTCATCGGCTGTGGGGGTGTCGGAGCGGCTGCCATCGCTGGCTCGGTCCTCGCTGGTGCGCGCACGATCATCGGCATCGACATCGATGAGCGCAAGCTGGCGACGGCGAAGAAGCTCGGCGCCACGCACACCATCGACGCCCGCTCAGGCGACATCGTCGAGGCCGTCCAAGAGCTCACCGACGGCTTCGGTGCCGACGTCGTCGTCGACGCGGTCGGCACCCCGGCAACCTGGAAGCAGGCCTTCTATGCAAGAGATCTGGCCGGGACCGTCGTCCTGGTGGGGGTGCCCATGCCGGACGCCACTCTGGAGATCCCGCTGATCGACGTGTTCGGCAGAGGCGGTTCACTGAAGTCATCCTGGTACGGCGACTGCCTGCCGAGCCGCGACTTCCCGATGCTCATCGACCTCTATCTGCAAGGGCGTCTGCCCCTCGACGCCTTCGTCTCCGAGACCATCGACCTGGATGACGTCGAAGGAGGCATTCGAGCGGATGCACACGGGAGACGTGCTTCGCTCCGTGGTAGTGCTGTGACCGACGTCCGGGTCGACCATGGCGTGGCGAGTGGCACGTTCTCTCTCGACGGCGAGACGTTCGACGTAGACAACAACATCTGGGTCGTCGGCAACCACGAGGAGTGCGTGGTGATCGACGCACCGCACTCCGTCCTCGACATCGAGGGTGTCATCGCTTCCCGAAGGGTGCTCGCGATCGTGTGCACGCATGCCCATGACGACCATGTGCGGGCGGCCCCCGAGCTTGCGGAGAAGGTCGATGCGCCCATCCTCCTGCACCGGGACGACGCAGAGGTCTGGGCGCTCGACCCACCCGGACATCGAGCCGGACGGGCCGTTGCTGGACGGCAAGCGGATCGTGGTGGGCGACATCGCCCTGGAGGTGCTGCACACGCCAGGGCACTCGCCGGGATCAGTGTGCCTCTACTCGCCCGATCTGGGGGTGGTGTTCACCGGCGACACCCTGTTCCAGGGGGGTCCGGGCGCCACCGGCCGCAGCTTCTCCAACCACGACACGATCGTGGAGAGCATCCAGAACCGGCTGTTCACGCTGCCGCCGGACACGGTCGTGCACACCGGGCACGGGGAGTCCACGACCATCCGCGCCGAGATGTGAGCGCCGAGCTCGAGCTGGTCGACTGGCGCCGCGAGCTGGCGACCCTCTACGCCGCAGTTCGCGCTCAGCCGGATCACGCGGCTGGTCACGCACTGTGGCGAGCCGGACGGGACACGCTGTTCCGCGACCATCCGCAGAGCCCGCTCTCGGACGACGACCCCCTCCGCCGGTCGGGGCTGCCGTACTGGCCGTACCAAGCGGACCTGCGGTTCGAGCTTGCCGTGGAGCCGACCGAGCCGGCGGAGATCTCGTTGCCCAGTGGCGCCGACGGGGACACGGCGATGCAACGCGTCGGTGAGGTGCGGCTGCCGGCGCCGTTCGACGCGACGGTGGACGTCTGGTGGCTCCGGCAGTACGCGGGCGGCATGTTCCTACCGGTGCGGGACGGTACGGCGGGGGACACCAGCTATGGGGGCGGGCGCTACCTCCTGGACACCGCGAAGGGGGCCGACCTCGGTGGCTCGGGCACAACGCTGGTGGTCGACCTGAACTTCCTGTACCACCCCTCCTGCCGCTACAACGACGCCTGGCAGTGCCCGCTCGCCCAACCAGGCAACACGATCAGCGCGGCCATTCGCGCCGGGGAGCGGCTCAGGAGTTGAAGTCGAGCTGGCACGTCCTCACGGCGTCCGCGGCGATCGCGGACTGGGCGGTGGACACCTCCGCCGACCCCAATGCCGCGGCCGCGTCCATGGCGGTCTGCATGTCGGTGCCTCCCGGCATCGTCCCCGTCCCCATCTCCCGCATGTCGTCCATGGTCAGACCAGCCTTCTGCAGGGCCACGCTGAAGTCGTCGACCGCTTGCTTGAACGTCGTCCAGTCGCCCTTGAGCTTCGGCGGTGCCTCGGCCTGCAGGGCTGGCAACGAGTCGCGGAGCTGGACGAAGGTGTCCTGCCCGATCTGGTTGTCGAGCAGGCCGACGAACGAGTCCTTCGCCGCCGACAGGTCGTCGCAGTAGTTGCCGGAGCCACCCGTCCCGCCCGATCCGCCGGGCGAGTCGTCGTCACCACCGCAGCCGGTCAGCATCGCCAGGGCCAGTACGGCGACCGCAGCCGTCCCGAGGATCTTGTGCATGGTCCCTCTTCGCGCGATTGGGGGCGGGTCAGCCGGTCAGCCGCCGATGTTCAGCTCGAAGCCGCACTCGCTCTTGACCTGCTTGTTGATGTTGTCGGTCGCGGTGGTGAGCGCGCCGGTGTCCAACTTACCGGCCGCCGCGGTGATCGCCTGCAGCTTGGAGGGGTCGATGGTGGGGCCTCCCGGCTTGCCGAGATCCTTGATGTTGTCGAAGGTGAGACCGGCGTCGGTCATGGCCGTGTTGAAGGTATCGAGGGCATCCGAGATCGTGTTCCAGTCGTCCTGGACGTCACTGGGCGCCTCGTCCGCGATCGTGTGCACGCTGGTGGTCATCTTGTCGAAGGTGGCCTGGTCGACGTCGGCGTCACCGAGGCTGGTGACGGTCGTCTTGGCTGCTTGCACGTCATCGCAGTAGCTGCCGCTGCTGCTCCCGCCGTCATCTCCCCCGCCGCAACCGGCGAGCACGGTCACGGTCATCAGCACGGCCGCGCCAGCGCCCAGGATCTTCTTCATTCGTCCCTCGATCAAAGTCGGCAGCCGGCCGATTGCCGACCTGCTGAGGGACAAATGTCTCATGTCCGCCTACCCGGTGTCCGCGAGGTGTCGATCTACCAACGGGTAACTTGCCCGTAGGCCCACCTGCTGAAAGGGATCGAGCCGTGCTTCGGCACTGACATACCCTCGATGCGTGCTGGTCATCGAGGAGCAGATCCGGGACGCGATCGTCGCGCATGCCAGACGTGACCACCCCGACGAGGCGTGTGGTGTCGTGGCCGGGCCGGTGGGGTCGGACCGCCCGGAGCGCTTCGTACCGATGCACAATGCGGCGGCCACGCCGTACACGCTCTACGAGTTCGCCTCGGCCGATCTCTTCGAGCTCTACCGCGACCTGGGTGACCGCGGCGAGGAGCCGGTGGTGATCTACCACTCGCATACCCACACCGAGGCGTTCCCCTCGCCGACCGACAGCCGGCTGGCCTCGGAGCCGGGCGCGCACTACGTCCTCGTCTCGACCCGTCATCACGGCAACGACGTCGGACCGGTCGAGTTCCGCTCCTTCCGGATCGTCGGCGGGGAGATCCGCGAGGAGGACGTCAGCGTGGTCCGGTCGTACGACGACGTGCCGGTCCGATGACGCGTTACGACTCGCTGCTCGACACCGTCGGCGGCACACCGATGGTCGGGCTGCCGACCCTGTCTCCCTCGCCCGACGTACGGCTCTGGGCGAAGCTCGAGGACCAGAACCCCACCGGCTCGGTCAAGGACCGCGCGGCGCTCTGGATGTTGCGAGCCGCCGAGAAGGACGGCACGCTTCGGCCGGGCTGCACGATCCTGGAGCCGACATCCGGCAACACCGGCATCGCGCTGGCGATGGTGGCCCGGCTGCGGGGTTACCGGATGGTCTGCGTGATGCCGGAGAACACCTCCGTCGAACGTCGCCAGCTGCTCGAGATGTGGGGTGCCGAGATCGTCTCCTCCCCGGCGGCGGGCGGGTCGAACGAGGCCGTCCGGGTTGCCAAGGAAGTCGCTCTGGAGCACCCGGACTGGGTGATGCTCTACCAGTACGGGAACCCGGCCAACGCGCAGGCGCACTACGAGGGCACCGCGCCGGAGATCTTCGCCGACCTGCCCGAGGTCACGCATGTGGTCGCGGGCCTGGGCACGACCGGAACGCTGATGGGCGTCGGGCGCTGGTTCCGGGAGCACCACCCGGGAGTGCGGATCGTCGCGGCCGAGCCTCGGTACGGCGAGCTGGTCTACGGGTTGCGAAACCTGGATGAAGGGTTCGTGCCCGAGCTGTATGACGCGTCGTTGATCGACGCGCGCTTCTCGGTGGGTCCTCGCGACGCCGTTCGTCGGGTGCGTGAGCTGTTGGAGACCGAAGGCATCTTCGCCGGCATCTCGACCGGAGCCATCCTGCACGCCGCGCTCGCCCAGGCAGCGGTGTCGCTGCGTCAGCATGAGCGGGCCGACATCGTGTTCGTGGTCGCCGACGGCGGGTCGAGGTACCTGTCGACCGGCGCCTACTCGGGAACCATCGACGAGGCCGAGCAGCGGCTCGAGGGCCAGCTCTGGGCCTGAGCGCCGCGTACTCCGCGACCTGGGTTCGATGAACGAGGTCGCGGAGTACGCCCTGACGGCTCGTCTCGCTAGTTGATCGGCTTCATGTTGAAGTCGGTGTGGTGCTTGATCTTCGAGGCGCCGTAGATCGTGCTGCTGCCACTCTGGGTCTCGTACTTGACCAGGTCGCTGAAGCTGTCGAGCGGCTGGCCGTTGAAGTTGACGTCGAAGAACTTCAGCTTCTTGATGTTCGGGTAGCCGCCAGGAGCCTCGATGACGGCCTCGGCGGTCGCCTTCTGTGCCGAGGCGAGGGACTGGGTCGTGGACTCGGTCCAGCCCTTGGTGTCGTCGGTGATCTTCAGCGTGAACGACGTGCCGGAGGCGGTGACCGTCGCGGTGAACTTGTCGCCGGTGGAGATCGGGTCGGCGTAGTAGACCGGGGCGGCCGGGTACATCTCGTACCAGGCCTTGTGGGTCGGCTGACCGGTGTGGCAGTCGGTCTGGACGCCGGTCTGCTCGACGGTGTTGTCGCCGTCGCCGTCGATCCCGACCCAGGGGGCATAGAGGTCGTTCGAGGACCGACAGGTCACTTTGGCGATCTTCCAGGATGCCTGCGCGACGGTGAAGGTCGCGCCATGAGCGACGTAGCCGCCCCAGTTGCTGATCGAGTCGGGGCCGCCGACCCGGTGGAGGGGACTGCCGAAGGTGACGGATGAGCCGAACGAGCTGGCGGCGACCGACGGCGCCGCGGCGGTCGCGCTCAGTGCGAGCGGCGCCACGAGGGCGACCGCAGAGGTGGCGACGGCGATGCCGCGCCTGGTGATGGCTCTGGACAAGGGTGTACTCCTCAGGATGGGTGCGTTGGGCCTGACAGCCCTGGGCATCGTAGTCCTGGTTTCTGCGGCCCTCTCAGCGGCTCGGTGAGGCGGTTGGCAGGTCGGTGTTGCGGATCAGCGCGAACGAGATCGCGCCGCCGATCACGAGCATCACCACGCAGATCCACATGGCGCGCTGATAGCCCGATGGAGAACACCACCGGGTCGTCGTAGTCGTCGCCGCTCAGCCCGACGGCGAAGGGCAGCGCAGCGACCGCCAGCAGCGAACCGCCCCTGGCCACCGCGTTGTTGACGCCGCTCGCGATGCCGGCATAGCGGTCCGGCGCCGCCGCCAGCACGGTCGCCGTCATCGGGGCGACCAGCAGCGCGAGGCCGAGCGAGAAGATCGTCAGACCCGGGAAGACGCCGCCCAGTAGGTGGACCCGCTGTCCAGACCAGCCAGCAGGGCGATCCCGGTGGCGCTCACCACCGGGCCCAGCGACATCGGCAGTCGCGGTCCGATCCGGGCGGCCAGGGCTCCGCCTCGGGCGGCAAGCAGCAGCATGACGATCGTGATCGGCAGGGTGGCGAGCCCCGCCTCGAGTGGGCCGTATCCGAGCACCGTCTGAAGCTGGAGCACCAGGAAGAAGATGGTGGCGCCGAGGGCGGCGTAGACCAGCAGGGTCATCAGGTTGGCGGCGCTGAACTGGCGGGAGGCGAACATCACGACCGGCAGCATCGGCATCTTCTCCCTGCGCTCGGCGATGACGAACGCGACGAGTGCGGCGATCCCGAGGCCCGCGGCGAGCAGCACCACCTGTGTGCTCAGCGTCCCCGCCTCGATCAGCGCGAAGGTGATGCCGGCCAGTCCGACCACTCCGAGCGTGGCGCCGACCACGTCGAAGTGATGGGAGCTCTCCGCGTCGCGTGACTCGGGAACCCAACGGAGCGCGACGAAGACCGTGACCGCAGCCACCGGGAGGTTGAGCAGGAACACCCACCGCCAGCTCGCGTACTGGACCAACGCACCGCCGACCAGGGGCCCGGCCGCTGCGGCGATGCCGCCGAGCCCCGCCCAGGCCCCGATCGCCCGGCTGCGGTCAGCGGGCCGGAACGAGGCCTCGATCATCGCCAGGCTTCCTGGCGTGAGCAGCGCTGCTCCGACGCCTTGCAGGACCCGCGCCGCGATCAGCTGGTTCGGAGTTGACGGCGATCGCACAGAGCAAGGAGCTGGCCGTGAACCACACGACCCCGACGACGAAGATCCGGCGCCGGCCGTACCGGTCACCCAGCGAACCACCGAGCAGGATGAGTGAGGCGAGAGCCAGCAGGTACCCGTTGGTGATCCATTGGAGCTGCTCGAGGCTCGCGTCGAGATCGGTCCCGATCCGGTGCAGGGCGACGTTGACCACGGTCCCGTCGAGCATGGCCATCCCCGAGCCGAGGACGGCTGCGGCCAGCAGCGCCCGGCCGGTCCCCGAGTCGTACCGCACGCCGTCGCTCACCTGAGCAACCTACGCGTCGACGCCGGCAAATCCGTCGACGACTGTCGGCAGTCAGGGTTAGGCTCGTGCCATGCGACAGGACCAAAACACCAAGACACTCCTCACCGGTCTGCGGGCGACCAGGCGTGCTCCGGTGGCCTCACCGGTCCTGGTCGCCGTCGCTCTCGGCATCGTGTACGTCGTCTGGGGATCCACCTACCTGGCGATCCGGGTGGTGGTCCGCGACCTGCCGACCCTGGCGTCGGCGAGCTGGCGATTCGGGCTCGCAGCCGTCATCCTCGGCGTCGATCCTGATGATCCGCGGAGGCTGGCGGCGGATGGCCGCCACCCGCGGTCAGCTCCTCGGCTGCGCTCTGCTCGGCCTGCTGCTACCGGCACTCGGCAACGGGCTGGTCTCGGTCGGCGAGGACAAGGGTGCCCCGTCCGGCATCGCGGCGCTGCTCGTCGCGGCCGTGCCGCTCTGGATCATCATCTACCGGGTGGTGTCCGGCGACCTGCCCGGGCGCCGGACCGTCGTCGGAGTGCTGCTCGGCTTCGGCGGGCTGGTCGGGCTCATCACGGCGAGCGGCATCGGCGGCGACGTGACCGTCGTCCCCTGCCTGATCATCGTGGTCGCCACCCTCTGCTGGTCGTTCGGATCGTGGTCGATGCCGCGGCTGCTCGCTGCCGGCCGACCCCTTCGTGACCGCCGTCTACGAGATGCTGTTCGGCGCGGTGTTGCTCGCGGTCTTCGCGCTGATCGACGGCGAGAGCCTGCTGCCCGGTGGCGGGTCGACCGAGTCGTGGTTCGCCTGGGGCTACCTGGTGATGTTCGGCTCGGTGGTGGCCTTCACCGCCTACGTCTGGGTGCTCGACGCCGCGCCGATCTCGCTGGTGGCGACCTACGCCTACGTCAACCCGATCGTGGCCGTGTTCCTCGGCTGGCTCATCCTCTCCGAGCCGGTGACGCTGGCGATCGTGCTCGGCGGCGCGGTCGCCGTCGTCGGGGTGGCCATCGTGGTCGCCGCCGAGCGCCACTCCGGCACCTTGCGGGAACCCGATCCCGAGCCGGCCGCCTTGACGGGCCGATCATGAGCGGCTCGGGTCGTCCAGGCAGCCCTTCGACCTCAGCGTCTCGGGAGACCTGCCTCGAACCTGACACATCTTGATGAGCTGAGGCTGCTCCACCTGCCGAAGCTCAACATGAATCGTCGGCGGTGGGTGCCCGGCACCTCGGTCGCTCAAGTTCCGTCCAGATCCTGGCCCTGGCCGGCCCACCCCTGCCGTCGTCGCCGCCGCCGCCCGAAGGCCGGCATTTGCCCAGCATGCTTGGCAAACTCACCCTGTGCTGGGCGGGCCTGCCCGGCACACGGAGCATCTGCTCAGCGTGCCGGGCAAACCCCGCCGGCCGGAGCATCTGCTCAGCGTGCCGGGCAAACCCCGCCGGCCGGAGCATCTGCCCAGCGTGCCGGGCAAACCCCGCCGGCCGCCGCCGGCCCCCGCCGGCCGCCGCTAGGCGAGGGAGGCGAGCCAGGCGTCGTGCAGGTCGGAGAACCGGCCGTGGTGCGCGTCGATCAGGTCCTGCGGGGCGCCGTCCTCGACGACCTCGCCGTGCTCCATCACCAGGACCCGGTCGGCGATCTCCACCGTGGACAGCCGGTGGGCGATGATGATCGCTGTCCGACGGGACAGGATCGTCCGAAGGGCACGCTGGACCAGCCGCTCGGACGGTACGTCGAGGCTCGAGGTGGCCTCGTCGAGGATCAGCACCGCCGGGTCGGCGAGGAAGGCCCGGGCGAAGGCCACCAGCTGGCGCTGGCCGGCCGACAGCCGCCCGCCTCGGTTGGCGACGTCGGTGTCGTACCCGTCGGGCAGCGCGATGATGAAGTCGTGGGCGCCGATGGCCTTGGCCGCCTCGACGATCTCGTCCCGGGTGGCCTCGGGTCGGCCGAAGCGGATGTTGTCGGCGACCGAGCCGTTGAAGAGGTAGTTCTCCTGCGTCACCATCACGACCGACGCGCGCAGGTCGTCCTCCGAGAGCAGCCGCAGGTCGACGCCGTCCAAGGTGACCTGCCCGGCGTCGGGGTCGTAGAACCGGGCCACCAGCTTGGCCAGCGTGGTCTTGCCGGCGCCGGTCGTGCCGACCACCGCGATGGTCTGGCCGGCGGGGATGTCCAGCGTCATGTTCGGGCAGCACCGGCCGGCCGTCGACGTACGAGAACCGCACGCTCTGCAGGCTCAGCGCGCCTTCGGCATCCGTCAGCGGGGTGGGCTGCTGAGGCTCCTGCACCGACGGCTCCTCCTCGAGCACCCCGGAGAGCTTCTCCAGGGCGGCAGAGGCGGACTGGAACGTGTTGTAGAACTGCGAGACGTCCTGCATCGGGTCGAAGAACTGGCGCAGGTAGAGCAGGAACGCGGCCAGTGTGCCGACGGTGATGGTCGCCGTAGAAAGCGCAGGTAGGCGCCGTACACCAGGACGACCGCGAGCGTGACGTTGCCGATCAGCTTGATGCCGGGCATGAACACGCCGACCAGCCGGAAGGCGCGCTCGTTGGCGGCCCGGTAGTCGTCGTTGACGTCGTCGAAGATCTCCTGGTTGCGCGGCCTGGCGCCGGAAGGCCTGGACGGCGCGCATGCCGTTGACCGTCTCGACGAAGTGCACGATCACGACCGCGACCGTCTCGCGGGTACGGCGGTAGGCGATCGCCGACTGCTTGCGGAACCAGCGGGTGAGCAGCTACAGGAACGGGAAGCAGAGCAGGGAGACCAGGCCGAGCCTGAGGTCCAGCCAGAGCAGGATCACCGCGGTGCCGACCATGGTGAGGACCGCGGTGATCAGCCCGTCGAAGCCGGTCTCGAGCAGCTCGTAGATCGCGTCGATGTCGGATGTCTGGCGGGAGATGACCCGGCCGGACGTGTACTCGTCGTGGAACTCCGGGGAGAGGTGCTGGAAGTGCCCGAACATCGCGGCGCCGAAGGTCGAGGAGCACGTTCTGGCCGACCCGGCCGGACATGCACGAGGAACATCTGCCGGGTGACCGCCTGGATGGCCACCATCACGAGCAGGATGACGACGATCTCGATCAGCTTGCCGGCACCGTCGCCGGCCTGGATCGGCGGGATGCCGAGGTCGATGCCCTGCGCCGACCAGGAACGGCACCGAGAGCCGTGCCGCGTTCTCGATCAGCACGGCGACCATGACCCAGATGAGGGCGGTGCGGTACGGCCGCAGCAGCGATCCGAGCAGCCGGCGGGAGCGGGCCTTCAGCAGCAGCGACACCCGCTCCGAGATCTCGTCGTCGTGCTCGGCCGCGACTCCGCGCCAGTCCTTCTCCGGCGGCTTGACGGGTGGGGGTGTGCTCTGGGTCGCGGTCATCGCAGCACCACCCCCTCCCGATGGGTGTCGAGATCGTCCTCGGTGTCGGCGTCGGCCGCGAGCAGCTCGCGGTAGGCCGGCACGGTCGCCAGCAGGTCGTGGTGCTTGCCGACGTGGGTGATCGTGCTGCCCGGACAGCAGTGCCACCCGGTCCGCCAGCATGACCGTCGACGCTCGGTGGGCGACCACGATCGCGGTCGTCTCCGACGAGCACCCGGCGAAGCGCGCGCTCGACCAGGGCCTCGGTGTGGACGTCGAGCGCCGACAGGGTGTCGTCGAGCACCAGGACCTTGGGCTGCGCGAGTACGGCGCGGGCCAGGGCGAGGCGCTGGCGCTGTCCGCCGGACAAAGACATGCCCTGCTCGCCGATCCGGGTCTCGAGGCCCCAGGGCAGCTCGTAGACGAACGCCGCCTGGGCGGTCTCGATGGCGTCGCGGATGTCGTCGTCGCTGGCGTCCGGGCGACCCAGCGTGACGTTCTCGCGGGCACTCATCGAGAACAGGGTCGCGTCCTCGAAGGCCGTCGCGACGATCCGGCGCAGGCTGGGCAGAGTGAGATCGCGGGTGTCGACCCCGTCGATGGTGACCCGCCCGGCGGTGGCGTCGTACAGGCGCGGCACCAGGGCCGTGAGTGACGTCTTGCCGGAGCCGGTGGCGCCCACGATGGCGATCGTCTCGCCGGGCGCGACGTCGAGGTTGACGTCCTGCAGGATGAGCTCGTCGGAGTCGGGGTAGTGGAAGTCGACGTGCTCGAACCGCAGGTGCCCCACCGCCGTCGTCGAGGTCGGTGTCACCGCCGACGATGCTCGACTTGGTGTCGAAGATGTCGAGCACGCGGTCGGCGGCCGTCATGGCCTCCTGCGCCATGGCGAGGATCACACCGAGCGCCTCGATCGGCCAGATCAGCTGGAGCATCAAGGTGATGAACGCCACCAGCGTGCCGAGAGTCAGCTGGCCGTGGCCGACCCCGAGCGCGCCCAGCAGCAGCACGATGGCGAGGCGAGATGTTGGGAATGACCTCGAGGAAGGTCCAGAAGCGCGCCGACAGGCGGACCTTCTCCATCGAGGTCTCGTAGAGCGTCTGCGTGCTTGCCGTGGAAGTTCGTCTGGCTGTAGCGGCGGCGTCCGAAGGACTTGATCACCCGGTAGCCGACCGCCGCCTCCTCGACGGCCGTCGCCACGTCGCCCTGCTGGTCCTGGACCCGCCGCGACACGACGACGTAGCGGGACTCGAAGCGCTTGCTGAGCAAGATGATCGGCACCGCCGACAGCGCGACCACCAGACCGAGCGGCCAGAACAGCTTGAGCAGCAACAAGGTGACCAGCGTGAGCTGGATGATGTTGATGAACAGGAAGAGCAGGCCGAACCCCATGAAGCGGCGGATCGAGCTGAGGTCCATCGTGATCCGGGAGAGCAGCTGGCCGCTCTGCCACCGGCTGTGGAACTCCATCGGCAGCGCCTGCATGTGCCGGTAGAGGTCGTTGCGGACGGAGGTCTCGAACCCGAGCACGGCGGCGGCCTGCACCCACCGGCGGATCAGGATCAGACGCGGCCTCCACGATGCCGAGGCCGAGCGCCAGCGAGACCGAGCGGGATGATCGCGCTGGAGTCGTGGTCGGCGATGGGGCCGTCGATCATCGCCTTGATGACCAGCGGGATCCCGAGGCTCACGAACACGCCGACCAGGGCCGTCAGCCGCCATGAAGCCCAGCGCCCAGTAGTAGGGGCGCAGGTAGCTACGAAGCCGCCACAGCGAGTGAACTCCTGCTGGGCGGCGGTATGAGTCGGAGTCGGGGATCGTCCCGGGATCAGCGACGGTGGTTAAGGGCATCGTGTGGGCGTTTGCCTCCTCGGCTGCGGCGACAGGCGGGCGCAGATTTGTGTAAGCACCATTCTACTTGATGCCTCTGACAGTCGCGAACGAGTTTCGAGATTGTTAGCGAGGCTCACCGTGTGATACGACAGAGAGTAGGAGAGGTACGGCGCAGAGCAGGAACCACGCCCGGGTCACGGTGGGCTGTCCGGTTCGTGCGAGGCTTGTGGACAGGGCTGATGGAGTTTGGGGTCCGGACCGCGAATCCTGGAGGCGACATGGCAGACCAGAAGGACGAGACGGTGTCCGACAAGACCGCGCCCGACGAGACCGTGCCGGACGAAGACGAGACGCGGCGCAGGTTCCGCGAGGCTCTGGAGCGCAAGCAGAACCAGCGGCATGCCAGCGCAGACGCTGTGGTTCGCGACGGGTCGGAGAAGTCCCATGGCGCCCAGGGCCCGACCAAGGGCCGAACGTTCCGCCGTAAGAGCGTCTAGCTACCGAGTGCCGGGACCTGACCGGGGTCCGGTCAGTGCTCTGCTCGCCAGGCCTTGGCGGCCCCCAGGAAGAGGTCGTTGGCCTCGCGCTCGCCGATGGTCACCCGGACGCCGTCACCGGGAAGGGTCGCACGCTCACGCCCACCTGCTCACAGGCCGCCGCGAACGCCGTACTGTCCGAGCCGAGCGCGAGCCACACGAAGTTGCCCTGGGCGTCTGGCACCGTCCACCCTTGGTCGGTCAGCGCGTCATGGACCCTGACCCGCTCGGTGACGAGACTCTTCACCCGGTCGAACAGGGCGGCCTCGGCGTCGAGGGAGGCCACGGCCGCAGCCTGGGCGATCGACGAGACCCCGAAGGGCAGGGCGCACTTGCGGATCGCCTCCACCGCCGGTGCGGGGCCGATTGCGAAGCCGACCCGGAGGCCGGCCAGGCCGTACGCCTTGGAGAACGTGCGCAGCACCACCACGTTGTCCCGTCCGGCGGCAACCTCGAGCGCGTCCGGAGTGTCGGGATCGGTCACGAACTCGCGGTAGGCCTCGTCGACGGCGACCAGGACGTGTGCCGGTACGGCGTCGAGGAAGGTCTCGAGCTCGTCGCGGTGCACCGACGGGCCGGTGGGGTTGTTGGGTGAGCAGACCACGACGACCCGGGTGCGGTCGGTGATGGCGGCGAGCATTGCGGGCAGGTCGTGCCGGGCGTCCGCGGTCAGCGGTACCTGCACGTCGGTCGCCCCGGTCAGGCCGACCGCGATCGGGTACGCCTCGAAGGATCGCCAGGCGTAGACGACCTCGTCCCCGGCTTGGCAGGTCGCCTGGAGCAGGTGGTACAGGACCGCGACGGAGCCGGTCGCCGAGGCCACCCGATCGACGCCGACGCCGTACCGCTCGGCGATCGCGCTGTTCAGCGCGGACATTCCCATGTCGGGATAGCGATTCATCGTTCCGATTGCCTCGGTGGCGCGTTCGATGACCCCCGGGAGCGGGGGGTAGGGGTTCTCGTTGCTCGAGAGCTTGAAGGACTGCGCCAGATCCGCGCTGGGCGGCTTGCCTGCCTTGTACGCCGGAATCGTGTCGAGTGCCTCCCGGAACCGCGGTGTCGTCATGGGCTTCACTGTAGACAAGCCGGTTGAGGAGTCAGTTCGGTCCGGCTGCCAACCTTTCGTAGCGGACCGGCGTCCTGCATCCACGGTGGTTGATCTACGGCCAGGGCATGGATGACGGGGCAGGTCTACGACTGCAGGTAACGGAGTACGGCGAGCACGCGCCGGTTGTCGTCGGCGGAGGCGGGCAGGTCCAGCTTGGCGAAGATGCTTGCCACGTGCTTCTCGACGGCGCCCTCACCGACGTACAGGCGGGCCGCGATCGCCGAATTCGAACGACCTTCGCCCATCAACGTCATGACCTCGCTCTCCCGAGGCGTGAGGCTCTCGCCGAGGGCCGGTCCGCGCCGGCTGACGGCGAACAGCTGCGTGACGACCTCAGGGTCCAGGGCTGTGCCGCCGGCTGCGACCCGGGTCAGCGCATCGACGAACTCGCTGGTGTCCGCGACCCGGTCCTTGAGGAGATAGCCGACCCCGGCAGAGCCCGCTGCGAGCAGCTGGGCAGCGAACCGCGTCTCGATGTACTGGGAGAAGACCATGACCCCGACGCCAGGATGACGCTGCCGCAGGGTTATCGCGGCCCGCAGACCCTCGTCGGTGTAGCTCGGCGGCATCCGTACGTCGACGACCGCCATGTCGGGAAGGTGCGTGGCCACCGCGGTGAGGAGCTCAGCGGCATCGGGAACCGCCGCGACGACCTCGTGGCCTCGTTCGGTCAGGAGCCCGACAAGTCCTTCGCGCATGACGGCGGCATCCTCGGCGATCACGATGCGCATGCGTCCGTCTCCTCACGACCCAAGGGGAAGCTCGACGGTGACCACGGTGGGACCGCCGGGCGGACTGGAGAGGTGCAGCCGCCCGTCCACCGCCCGCACCCGGTCGGCGAGTCCCGTCAGACCGCTGCCGCTGCCAGGTGTCGCCCCTCCGTCCCCATCATCTCGAACCCGCAGGCGCAACGTGCCGTCATGGGAAGTGACGTCGACGGAGACGTGCCGGGCATGGCTGTGCCTGGCGGCGTTCGCCAGCAGCTCGGCCACACTGAAGTAGGCGATGGTCTCAGTCGCCCTACTGGGTCTGGTCCCGATGTCAGCCCGCAGGATGCCGGGTACGGCGCTGCGTGCGACGAGCGTGGCGAGGGCGGCATCGAGGCCGAGGTCGAGAGCAGGTGGGTGGATGCCTCGTGCGATGTCGCGAAGCTCGACCAGGGCCTCCTTGGCGTGGCGGTGAGCCGTGTCGACCAGGATGAGGGCGCCGGGCGGGTCGTACGGCACGTTGGCCCGGTTCTCCAGCTTCTCCTTCGCCTGCCCCAGAGTCATCGCCAGAGTGGCCAGCTGGGCCTGCGTCCCGTCATGGAGGTCCCGCTCGATCCGCCGCAACGTGATGGCTGACTCGTCGGTGATCTGGGCTCGCGACTCCTCGAGCTGACGTACCCGCGCCGCTCCTGCCGGCGGACCGAGCAGCCCTTGTATGGATCTCCGGTCGAGTGCGACCAACCCGTGCACCACCCATGGCGCGGCGAGCAGCGTGAGGGCGCCGACCATGGCGACCACGAGAACTCCCGGCCAGGCGTCGATGGCAGTGTCACCGACGAAGAGCGTCATCTGATGGGCGACGTGGTGGGGCTTCGCGCTGCCCCGGAAGATCAGTGCACCGACATCGAGGAACGGGTTGGGCACAGCCTTGCCCGGCCCGGTGAGCTGCCAGCTGATCGGGTAGGTGAGCCAGAACAGGCCCTGCAACCAGATCAAGGCCGTCAGGTAGAACGTCACGAAGGCGACGGGCAGCTTCAGCAGGAGGTACGTCCGAGCTCGCCAGCTCGCGGAGTCCCGGAGGGCGGCTTGCAGCCAGCCGAGGAAGCCGATGCCGGGCTGCAAAGGCGGCGGTGCCGCCACGTGCTCGCCAAGGAGTCGGTGCGCCAGCCCGCGATGCATCCCCGCCAACCGCCTGGCACCTAGCCCGCCCAGCGCCAGCAACGGCAGCCCGATGAAGGTCACGGCGAGAACCGCACCGAGCAGGGTCGAGACCACGACGAAGACGAAGCCGAGGACGGCCAACGGGAGACTGACGACGACGTAGGCGAGTTCGGACCGGGTGCGTCGACTCGTCAGCACCTCGAGGGCCGCGCGGAGCACCTGACGCAACCAGGGCACCGGTCCGGTCGCGCCGAGTGCAGCCAGACGGGGGCCCATGTCGCCATTGTCCGGGTCAGGCATCCCGTCGCGCCAGGAGCAGGCCGCCGATGCCGAGCGCGATGGCGGCATAAAGAGCGAGCACGGCCAGGCCGGCCCACGGCGACAGCATCCCGCTCGACTGCTGGACGACCGTGAGTGAGTTCGCCACGATCGCGATCGGGACGTACCCGAGCAACGTGTCGGAGAGGCCGGCAAGGATCTGGGCGCCGACGTAGATCCCGCCCACCATCACCGCGATGGCGGCTGGGGTGTTCCGGATGATGGCGCCCAGGCCGACGCCGATGAGACCGACCAGGCAGTACCCGGTTCCGGCGAGGAGTACGGCTCGCAACACGGCCGGATCGCTGAGTGTGGGCGCCGCGATCGAGCTCGGCAACGCGAGGCCGCCTGCGAAGAACGAGATGAACGAGGCGACCTCTCCGACGGCCAGCGCCAGAGCTCCGAACACGGCCGCCTTCGCGGCGAGCAGGAGACCCCGGTTGGGCACCGCGGCCAGCGTGGTACGGATCATTCCGGAGGTGAACTCGCTGCTCATGACGAGCACTCCGAGCACGCCTGTGACCAACAGGCCGATGGCGATCCCGCTCAGTGCGTTGTTGGTGAGATCCTCCGACGCGTCCTGTGTCTGGGTGCCGACGGCGACCGAGACGCCGACGGCTGCCGCGACCGTGATGGCCAGGGTCAACCAGGTCGACCGGAGGCTGCGAATCTTGATCCACTCCATGCGGGCCACCTGACGGAACCCGTAGTGGCCGGGCGGGGCGGTGAAGAGAGCGGGGGTGGTGGTCATGTGCTGCCTCGCGATCATGGTGTCGTGGAAGTGTGAGCAGCCGAGCCGCGGTACTCCGCACTGCTGGTGGTCAGCTCGAAGAACGCGTCCTCCATGGAGAGCGCACCGGCAGTCATAGCGGCGACCGTCGTGTCAGCGAGCAGTCGTCCGGCACCGATGACCACCAGACGCTCCGCGGTGAGAGCCATCTCGCTGATCAGGTGGCTGGAGACGAACACGGTGCGCCCCTCGGCGGCCAGCGACCGCAGCAGGTCACGGATCCAGCGGATCCCTTCGGGGTCGAGGCCGTTGACCGGTTCGTCGAGCAGCAGCACCGCCGGGTCGCCGATGAGCGCGGCGGCGAGACCGAGCCGTTGCGCCATGCCGAGGGAGAATGTTCCCGCTCGTCGCCTGGCGGCCGTGGTGAGTCCGACGATCTCCAGGACCTCGTCAACCCTGGCTCGGGGGATGTCGTTGCTCGCCCCCAGTGCGGCCAGGTGCGCACGTGCCGAGCGACCGGGATGGAACGACCTGGCGTCGAGCGCCGCGCCCACCTCTCGCAAGGGCCAGCGCAGCTCACCGTACGGACGCCCCCCGATATGGGCGTGACCGGCGTCAGGGGCGTCGAGGCCGAGAAGCATGCGCATGGTGGTCGACTTGCCGGAGCCGTTCGGACCGAGGAAGCCGGTGACCGTCCCCGGTTGGACGTCGAAGCTCAGCCTGTCGACTGCCATCGTCGAGCCATAGCGTTTGGTCAAGCCCTGTACCTGGATCACGTGACCTCCCGTTTGCGTTGAGACCACGCTAGGAACGCGGACGAAGCCGCGGAATACGGCTGACACCCCATCGAGAGGCGGGGGATATCCCTCGGTGCGTAGGGTTCCCGCATGTCCGGCAGCCGGGATCGCCGACGCGGCTACCTGCTGGTCGCGAGCGCCGCTGTGCTGTTCACGATCAACGCCGGCGTCTCCCGGGTCATCCAGAACGCCGGCGTCCAGTCGACGACCTTGACCGCCGTACGCTGCACCGGCACGGCGCTGGTGCTGGTCGCGGTCGTGCTGGCCCGCGGCGAGCGGCTGCGGCTTCCGCGCGGCCGGCGGAGATCACCCGCATCGTTGGTTTCGGCATCACCGGGGTGGCGCTCGTCCAGTGGTTCTACTTCGTGGCCATCGACCGGCTACCGGTCGGGATCGCGCTGCTGCTCCAGTTCACCGCACCGGTGCTGGTGGCGCTCTTCGTTCGCTTCGTCTACCGCGAGCCGGTCCGGCCCAGGATCTGGCTCGGTATCGGGCTCTCGCTCGCCGGGCTGGCCCTGGTGGCCGAGGTGTGGTCCGGTCTGGCCCTCGACGGTCTCGGGGTGCTGGCCGGCCTGGGGGCAGCGGTGTCACTGGCGACGTACTTCCTGATCGGCGAGCGCAGCGTCAGCGCGGGGTCGCCTCTGCACGTGCTCACGGAGGCCTTCATCGTCGCGGCTGTCTTCTGGAACGTCCTCTCTCCGGGGACCCGAGTCTTCGACACCGACCTGACGAGCCCGACCAGCCTGGGCGGCACGCTCAGTGATCTGCAGGCGCCGGTATGGGTCTTGTTCGTCTGGATGGTGCTGCTGGGTACGGCGATACCGTTCCTGGCCGAGCTGACCGCCCTGCAGCACCTCACCGCGACCGAGGTGACCCTGGTCGGGATGCTCGAGCCGGTGGGCGCCACGTTCCTCGGGTTGGATCTGGTTCCGGCAGACTCTCACGCCGGCTCAGACCGCGGGGGTGGTTGCGATCCTGCTCGGGCATCGTGCTCGCTCAGACGGCGCGGATGTCGTCGCACCGACCGGACGTGGTGCCCGGTCTCTAGGCCGGGCGGCAGCCAGCACCCGACCTCCGGCGACGCGAACCGAGGTCACGGCCGATCGAGATGTCGAGCGGGTTGGTCATGCAGCGGACCGACCCGCCGCCCTTGTGGAACTCGGACACGTCGACGATCTCGACCGTGAAGCCACGACGTTCGAGCTCGAGGCGCACCCGGTCGGGGCACGCCGGCATCACCACGGTGCGGCCGACGACGACCGAGTTCGCGCAGAACGTGAGCGCCTCCCCCTCACTGAGCAGGATCGGGTCCGGCACCAGGTCCATCAGCACCCGGACGCTCGCCGGGTCGAATGCCGCCGGGCAGACGAGCGCGGTCTGCGGTGTCGAGCGGGCAGAAGGCCAGGTCGAGGTGGTACATCCCGGCATGCGTGATCCGCACGCCGCGAACCGCGATGTCGAAGTCCGTCGCCAGGTGCTTGAGCGCCTGCTCCTCCGGTGCGAGGGCCGTACCCCACGACGAGCTCTCCGGCGAACGGGAAGGCGTCACCCGCCTCGAGATGTGCGCCGACGCCGGCCTGGCCGACGGATGTGGGGGCGAAGCCTGCGTCGGCGAACCAGGCCCGGGCCGCGTCGGTCTCCGAACGCCGCTCCGGGAAGCGCATGTGGGACAGGGCGACCCGCGGTCCGCTGGCGTCGGTGAGCGCGAGGCCGAGGTTCATCGCGTAGACCATGTCCGGGGAGTCGGCCCGCTGCTCGATCACGTCGACCCGTGCGCCGAGCCGCTCGAGGGTGCCGACCAGGTGCTTCCACTGCGCCATCGCCGCGAGCCGCGTCGGGCTGGTTGGCCAGGTCCATGTAGGGGTTGATCACGTAGTCGACGCGGAAGTGGTCCGGCCGGACCATGCCGTACCGCCGACCCCAGGCCAGCGTCGGGCGCCGGCGCTGAGGCTTCGGGCTGCGTCAGGGTCACGGTCATCGGGTCACCTCCGGGGTTTACGAGCAAAGATTGTCAGACAATAGGACAGTCTCCCAGTATGCGGTCGCCCGGTTGCCGGGTCAACCAGCGAGCCCACCAGCCCGCTTAGGGTGGGACGACCATGTACGGCGACCTGCAGTTCGAGCACTCGTCGACCGTCGACCGGGCGGCCGACGAGATCCGGCGAGCCATCTTCGCCGGCCAGCTCGACCCCGGGACTCCCGCTGCGCGAGGTCGCGCTCTCCGAGGCCATGGGCGTCGGGCGCAGCACCATCCGGGAGGCGCTCGCCGTCCTGGTCGCCGACGGGGTGGCGGTCCGGGTCCCCAACAAGGGGGTGGCCGTCAAGGAGCTGTCGGCCCAGGACGTCAGCGACATCAGCCTGGCCCGGGCCAGCCTCGAGTCCTCGGGGGTACGGCGCTGGGCCGACGCTCGGCACGCGGAGCAGCGTGCGGCCGTCCGAGCGGCGGTCGACGCCTATGCGGCCCTGGCTCGGCGCACCTCGGACCCGGCCGCCCTGACCGAGGCGCACCTGCAGATCCACCGGGCCCTCGTCGGCCTGACCGGCAGCGAGCGGCTGCTGGCGGCCGCCGACGCCTACGGCGGAGAGCTCCGGCTCGGCCTGGCCCACCTGGACCGGGTGCGCGGCAACATCGCCGAGCAGGTCGACGAGCCACCGCGAGCTGGTCGAGCTGCTCGAGGCCGGCGACGTCGACGCGGCCGATCGCCGAGCTCGCCAGGCACCTCGCCGCGGCGGAGGTGTCACTCCACGACGTCATCGGGCATGGCACCATCGAGCCATGAAGACTTGGATCGTCCGCGTCGTCATCAACGCGTGCGCGCTCGGCGATCGCGGCCTGGCTGTTCGACGGGATCGTGATCAACGGTCGACACCGACCGCGACCGGCTGCTGACCCTGCTCGTGGTGGCGCTCATCTTCGGCGTCGTCAACGAGTTCGTGCGCCCGATCGTCTCGCTCCTCTCGATCCCGCTCTACCTCCTGACGCTCGGCCTGTTCTACTTCATCGTCAACGCGCTGATGCTGTGGCTGACCAGCTGGGTGTGCGACCTGCTCGACATCGGCTTCCGGGTCCACGGCTTCTGGACCGCCGTGTTCGGCGCGATCGTCATCTCGATCGTCTGCTGGGTCATGGGCATGATCCTGCCCGCGGACAAGATCGACCAGCTGGCGCCGTACGCGTCAGCTGGCGCTGACCGCCTTGCCGCGTCGCTCCCGCCGCCGCGCGATCCCGACGGCGAGACGTACTCGATCGCCCTGTCTGTCTCGGCAACATCTGCCGCTCGCCGATCGCCCACGTCGTGCTCGAGCGCAAGCTCGACGCGGCGCGGCCACGCGGCGGATCGTGGTCGAGAGCTCCGGGACCGGCGACTGGCACATCGGCGAGCCGATGGACCGGCGCGCCGCCGCGACGCTGACGGCCGCCGGCTACGACCCGTCGCTCCACCGGGCCCGCCAGGTCGACGCCGACCTCTTCTCGCGACAACGACGTCGATCCTCGTGATGGACGACTCGCAACCTCCGCGACGTCCAGGCGCTCGCCCGGCGACGCGACGACCGCGACCGGGTGCTGATGTTCCGCGCGTTCGACCCGCTGGCCGGCGACGATCTCGACGTGCCCGATCCCTGGTACGGCGGCCAGGGCGGCTTCGACGACGTGCTCGCGATCGTCGAGCGCACCACCGACGCCCTGGTCGCCGCCCTCGCGCTCCGTCTGAACGGCCTCGGCGCTGAGTGGATTCGTCCGCGGATTGCGTCGTACCTTCGACACATGGCACGCATGGGCAGCATCGCCGGCCGGGTCGAGGCGCTGCTCGGCACGGCCGTCGTCGCGACCACTCCGGTCGCCGGCGGCGACGTGTGCAACGCGGCCCGGGTGCGGCTGAGCGACGGCCGCAACGCGTTCGTCAAGACGAGGCCGCATGCCCCCGCCGACTTCTTCGCGGTCGAGGCCGCCGGGCTGCGCTGGCTGGCCGAGGCCGACGGGGGCGCCCGGGTGCCCGAGGTGCTCGCCGAGTCCGACGACTGCCTGGTGCTCTCCTGGGTCGAGTCCGGCCGGCCGAGCGCCGACATCGTCGAGGGCTTCGCGCGACGGCTGGCCGCGACGCATCGCCAGCGGGGCCCCGTCCTTCGGCGCCGACCGCACCGGGCTACATCGGCGTCGGCGCCGCTGACGAACACCCCGGCCGAGACCTGGCCCGAGTTCTTCGCGACCCGCCGGGTGCTGCCGTACCTGCGGGTGGCGCGCGACCGCGGCGCGATCTCCGCCGGACGACGCCGCCGCGGTCGACAAGGTCGTCGAGACGATCACGCGCGTTCGCTGGGCCGCCCGGAGCCGCCGAGCCGGGTCCACGGCGACCTGTGGAGCGGCAACGTCGTGTGGAGCTCCGACGGCCACGGCGTGCTCGTCGACCCGGCCGCCCACGGCGGTCATCGCGAGACCGACCTGGCGATGCTGACGCTGTTCGGCGCGCCTCACCTGGCGCGGCTGGTCGACGCGTACGACGAGGCATTCCCGCTCAGCGACGGGTGGCGCGACCGGGTCCCGCTGCACCAGCTGCACCCGCTCCTGGTCCACGCGGCGGTGTTCGGCGGCTCCTACGGCGCACGGGCCGGCGATGCGGCGCGCACCCTGCTGGCGTCCCGCGAGGTCGCCCCGTGAGCGGCACGGACTCCCGTACCTCTCAGGGATGTCTCAGATCGTCGTGGCAACCTGATCCGTATGCGCATTCTTGTCGTCGACGACGACCGCGCCGTCCGCGACTCCCTCCGCCGTTCCCTCGAGTACAACGGGTACGAGGTGGCGGTCGCCAACGACGGCGTCGAAGCCCTGGCTCGGATCAACGGGCTCGCCCCAGACGCCCTGATCGTCGACGTGATGATGCCGCGGCTCGACGGCATCGAGACGACCAAGGCGCTCCGCGCCGCCGGCAACGACCTGCCGATCCTGGTGCTGACCGCCCGCGACTCCGTCAACGACCGCGTCGACGGGCTCGACGCCGGTGCCGACGACTACCTGGCCAAGCCCTTCGCGCTCGACGAGCTGCTCGCCCGGGTCCGGGCGATGCTGCGCCGCCGTACCCTCGGCACCCAGGCGGGCGACGACGAGGGCCCGCTGACGTTCGCGCGACCTGACGATGAACACCGGTCACCCGCGAGGTCGACCGCGCCGGCCGGCCGATCACCTTCACCCGGACCGAGTGGGACCTGCTCGAGCTGTTCATGCGGCGCCCGAAGCGGGTCCTCGAGCGGGCGTTCATCCTCGAGGAGGTCTGGGGCTACGACTTCCCGACCACCGCGAACTCGCTCGAGGTCTACGTCGGCTACGTGCGACGCAAGACCGAGGCGGAAGGTGAGTCGCGGCTGCTCCACACCGTCCGCGGTGTGGGCTACGTCCTGCGCGAGACGCCCCCGTGAAACGAATGTCGCTGGCCACCAGGATCTCTCTCCTGGCGGCCTGCGCCGTCGGAATCGCCGTCGCCGTCGCCAGCCTCGCGGCCTATGTGACGCTGCGGTCCCAGCTGCACGACCGGCTCGACGACTCTCTGCTCGAGCGCGCGCACGCTGGCCAGCCGACTCGGACCTGATCGGCACGACGCTACCCTCGAGCAATCTCCGCAGGAGGTCCTTCGGGCCGCCGACGTGCAGTTCTACCTGATCTCATGCCGACGGCGACGTCGGTCGCATTCACCGGAGAGGCGCGAGATCCGGCCGCTCAGTCGCAGCGAGAAGCGCGGTCGCAGCGCGGCACGCTCGAGCCACACCTTCCGGACCATCGACGAGAACGGCGTCGACTACCGCGCCGTGACGGTACGGACGCCGAGGCGACGGCACCGCGCTGATGTTCACCCAGTCGACAGGAGTCGATCGAGAGCACCATCGACCGGGTCGGCCTGGTGCTGCTCTCGTCGGCGGCGGCGGGATCATCGCGGCCGGGCTGATCGGGCTCGCGGTGGCCAGGTCGGCGCTGCTTCCGGTACGCCAGCTGAGCGCGGCGGCCGAGCACATCGCGCGGACCGAGGAGCTGAACCCGATCCCGATCACCGGCGACGACGAGCTGGCCAGCCTGGCGGCGTCGTTCAACGACATGCTGCGCGCCCTGCAGCGCTCGCGCGACCGGCAGCGCCGGCTGGTCGCCGACGCCGGACACGAGCTCCGCACACCGCTCACCAGCCTGCGCACCAACCTCGAGCTGCTGGCGCAGGCCGACAAGCGCGGCGGGATGGCGCTCAGCTCACGGCAGGAGATCTTCGAGGACGTCACCGCCCAGGTCGAGGAGCTCTCGACCCTGGTCGGTGACCTCGTCGAGCTGGCCCGCGACGAGCCGCTTGTCGCGAACTCCCGAGCCGCTCGACCTCGCCGACATCGTCGCGCGCGCCGTCGACCGGGTACGGCGACGCGCCCCCTCGGTCGTGTTCGACATCCGGGTGCTCGACCTGGTGGGTCGTCGGTGAGGCACAGATCCTCGAGCGCGCCGTCACGAACCTGCTCGACAACGCGGCCAAGTGGAGCCCGGCCGGCGGCACGGTGGGGATCTCGCTGCATCGCGGCGAGCTCACGGTGACCGACGAGGGGCCAGGGGTGGCCGAGGCCGACCTGCCGCTGATCTTCGAGCGGTTCTACCGGGCCTCCGACGCCCGGATGATGCCGGGTTCCGGTCTCGGGCTCTCCATCGTCCGGCAGGCAGCCGAGCGCCATGGCGGTCTCGGTGCGAGCAGCCAACCGGCAGCCGCACGGCGCGATCTTCACGATGACCCTGCCGGGCTCGCCGAACCGTCCCGCCGGAGCCCCCGCCGGGCGCGCTCGCCGCCGGCCAGCTCGACGGGCGGCCCGACATCATTCACATGAAGCTTTGAGGTGGGTCTCAGCCCTTCCTCAGCCATAGTCGAGAGGATGCAACTCGTGAACAACGGCGACACGACTCCACCGCCGCCGTATCCGCAGGGGTACGCGCTGAGTCCTCCACCAGCGCGTCCTCCGCGCGGCGGCCGTGTCGGGGTCGTGTCGTCGGTGCTGCTCTGCTCGTCGGCGCTCTCGCCGGAGGTGCCGCCGGGTTCAGCGGAGCGGCGTTGTTGCACGAGACCACGTCTCACAACGCCGCGACGCTGAGCCAGCAGACTGCCTCGGGCCTGACCGCCGCACCGGACACGAGCGGCGGCTCGTCACCGAACGCCTTCGACGCCAGCGCCGAGACGGCAGCGGCCAACGTGCTGCCGTCCGTGGTCAAGATCTACGGCACGTCCTCCACCGAGAGCGGCTCCGGCTCCGGCATCGTGCTGACGACCGACGGGCAGATCCTGACCAACAACCACGTCGCCGAGCTCGGGCTGAACGGCGGCAAGCTGGCCGTGAGCTTCCCGAACGGCGAGACCACATCGGCCACCATCGTGGGCCGCGACCCGCTGACCGACCTCGCGGTCATCCAGGCCAAGGGCATCTCCGACGCCAAGCCGGCGACCCTCGGCAAGTCGTCGACTCTGCAGGTCGGCCAGCCGGTCGTCGCGGTCGGCGCGCCGTTCGGTCTCGAGAGCACCGTCACCTCCGGCATCGTGAGCGCGCTCAACCGACCGGTGACGACCCAGGGCGAGCTGGCCAACGACCCGTCCACGGTCTTCCCGGCCATCCAGACCGACGCCGCGATCAACCCCGGCAACTCGGGCGGTCCGCTGGTCAACTCGACCGGTCAGGTGGTCGGCATCAACTCCGCCATCCGGACGGCCTCCGACAGCGGGTCCGGCGGGCAGGCCGGCTCCATCGGGCTCGGCTTCGCCATCCCGATCGACGAGGCGGTCCCGATCGTCGAGCAGCTGCGCAACCACCAGACAGCCGACGCACGCCCGGATCGGCGTCGAGGTCGTCGATGCGACCGACACGCTCGGCCTGCCGGACGGCGCGCTGGTGCAAGTCGGTGTCCGCCGGAACCGCCGCGTCCAAGGTCGGGCTGAAGGTCGGCGACGTGATCACCAAGATCAACGGCACGCAGGTCGCCGACTCCGACTCGCTGGTCGCCGACGTCCGCTCCTACCGTCCGGGTGACCAGGTCACCCTGACCGTGCGCTCGAAGTCCGGCCCGACCAGAACCGTCGAAGTCACGTTGGGATCCGACTGACACCGACGCCCCCAGACACGCCCCAGCAGCTCACCCGTCCCCGGCTGCTGGGGCGTTCTTTTCGTGGTCGCCGCGCCCTTCGTGGTGGTCACGGTCTCGATCCGGTTGGCTAGATTCGGCGCATGCCGACACTGCCCGAGCCTGGACGCGCCGCGTCGCCCCCCGTACGACCCGCGACATCGAACGATGTCGAGGCGATCGCCCGGATCTGGCACGCCGGCTGGCCCGACGGGCACCTCGGGAACGTTCCCGACGAGCTGACCCGCCATCGCGGCCCCGACCAGTTCAGGGCACGGGCCGGCGACCGGTGGGAGACCACCTGGGTCTCGGCAGCAGACGATGAGGTTTCTGGTTTCGTGGTGGTGATCGACGACGAGGTGGAGCAGCTCTACGTCGACTCCAGCGCACGGGGCGCCGGCGTGGCGTCGGCCCTGCTGCGGCGCGCCGAGACCGAGATCCGGCTGGCCGGCCACCACCGGGCCTGGCTCGCTGTCGTTGCCGGCAACAGCAGAGCGCGCGCCTTCTACGAACGGCAAGGCTGGCACGACCGGGGGGCCTTCTCCTACTCGGCCGAGACCGAGGACGGCCCAGTCGAGGTGCCGTGTCACCGCTACGAGATCACGTTGACGGCTTCGGACCAGCCCAGCGGTCCATGAGAAGAAAGGGTCGTCCCGGCAACCCTGCGACCTCAGGGCTCAGCCTGCTCGTCCCTTCGATCTCTCAGAAACCAAAAGATTCAAGCGACGAGCAGGCTGCGGACGATCTCGTGGACCAGGTCGAAGCCGTTCTCGGTGAGGATCGACTCGGCGTGGAACTGGACGCCGACGAAATGCGGTCCGCGCAGCAGATGGATGTCTCCGGTGGCGTCGTCGGCGTCGATGGTGACCCCATCGGGCAGCGGTCGCCCGAGGTCGGCTCTGGCGACGAACGTGTTGTAGAAGCCGACGTTCTCCTGGCGTCCGAGGATGCCGACCTTGGTCTGGGTGCCCTGGAAGACGATGTCCTTGAAGCCGAGGTCGAGCCCGAGCGCGCCGCACAGCACCTGGTGTCCCAGACACACGGCCAGGAAGGGCTGCCGCGACTCGAGCAGTGAGTCGACGGCGGATCGGACGGTGGCGATCTTGGGGTCGCTGAGGTCGCGTGGGTCGCCGGGGCCGGGGCCGACGATCACCAGATCGGCGGCGTCGAAGTCTCCCGGCCGGTAGTCGCGGTGGCTGATCGACGACACTCGACATGCCCGAGCACCCGGAGCATGTGCCGGAGCATGGCGACGAAGTCGTCCTCCCCGTCGAGGACCACCACGTGACGTCCGGACAGCTCGGACGAGGGCGCGGCACCGGACTGGTCGGCCAGCCAGAACCGGCTCAGCTGGCTCGTTCCGACGGGCCAGCGTCGTGGCCACGACGGGGTCGTCGACGATGCGTGGCGACCCCGGTCGCTCGCCGAGGCGGCGAGTGGCACCAGGCCGAATGCGGAGAGGATCCCGGCCGCCTTGGCGTGCGTCTCGGCGACCTCGGAGCGCGGGTCGCGAGTCCCGCACCAAGGTGGCGCCGGCGGTGACCCGGAGCCGCCCGTCGACGGCGACATCGGCCGTACGCAGCACGATCGGGGCGTCCAGGGTCGGCGCCGCCGTCGACGTCGCGACCGACCAGAGCGAGCACGGCGCCGTAGTAGCCGCGGCCGTCCCGCCTCGTACGTCGTGATCAGCCGGCAGGCGTTCTCGACCGGGCTGCCGGTGACGGTCGCCGCGAACATCGAGTCGCGCAGCACGTCGCGCACGTCCAGGGAGGAGCGCCCGTTGAGCAGGTACTCGGTGTGGATCAGGTGGCTCATCGGCTTCAGGAACGGCCCGGTGATCGAGCCGCCACCCGAGCACATCCCGCACATCATCTTGAGCTCCTCGTCGACGACCATGAAGAGCTCGAAGATCTCCTTCTCGTCACCCAGGAAGCGCAGCAGTCGTTCGGCGAGGTCACCGGACGCGCCGGCAGGTGCGTCGCCCAGCCGGAACGTGCCGCTGATCGGGTTCATCGAGACCTCGCCGGCCTGCACCCGGACGTGCCGCTCCGGGCTCGCGCCGACCAGGTAGCGGTCCCCGGTGAAGACCAGGAACGTCCAGTAGGCGCCGCGCTCCTGCCGAAGCAGCCGGGTGAAGACACCCAGCGCCTTCGCGCGGTCCCAGTCCTCGATGTGGGCCAGGAAGTCGCGGGCGATCACCAGGTTGGCGCCCTCACCCTTGCCGATCTCGTCCTGGATGATCCGTCTCGACGAGCTCGGCGTACTCGTCGTCGTCGACCGAGAACCCCGCCGCGCCGATGGTGCGCAGGGGCTCGCTCGACGCGAGCGCCTCGAGGTCGGCGACCGGCGACGGTCGTCTCGAGGTCGATCTCGATGCTGGACAGCGGTGTCTCGTCGCGATGCACCTCGAAGCCTCGCTCGCGGATCTGCGCGAACGGCACGCAGACCAGCCGGTCGAAGCGCCGGCCCGGCCGTGGCCGTCCGGGCTCGAGGGGTACGTCGCCCAGCAGGTCGTGGTCCGCGCGGCTTCCCCCGAGGATGGTGATCTCGGCGGCCCCGGGCAGCCGGATGAGCGCCCATGCCGGGCTGGCCAGAACCGCGTCCAACGGCCGGGCGGTCATCTGGCCCCATGGGAGTCAGTCGACCGCCAGTCGCTGGTCGTGCCGACGACGTGCAGCCGCTGCGTGGCGCGGGTGAGTACGACGTACAGGGTCCGGGGTCCTGAAGGCGACTCGGCCACGATCCGGTCCGGCTCCACCACCACGATGCCGTCGAACTCGAGTCCCTTGGTCTCGAGCGCGCCGAGCACGGGCACGCGGGTCTCGTCGCGAGGCCCGAGCCAGCCGGCGACCTCGTCCTCCCAGCCGGCCGGTACGACCACGGCGACGGTGCCCTCGAGCTCGTCGGTCAGGTCGGCAGTCGCGTCGCGCACCGTGGCGGCGAGCGACAGCCTGGTCGACCTCGGCGACGCACCGGTTCGACGCCGGTCTCGCGTACCGCCGCGGCAGGTCCGCGCCGGGAATCACCGCGCGGGCGTAGTCGGCGGCGAGCTCGAAGATCTCGCGTGAGTTCCGGTAGTTGGTCGACAGCCGGAAGGCGTTCTGGTCGCGACCCTGGAGTGCCTCGTCGCGGGCCGTCGCCGACTCCTCGGGTAGCGGCCACGAGCTCTGGGCCGGGTCACCCACGACCGTCCAGCTGGCATGCCGCCCACGACGCCCGAGCATCCGCCACTGCATCGGGGACAGGTCCTGGGCCTCGTCGACGAGCACATGGGCGTACGCGTCGTCCTCGATGGAGCCCGACGGCCGCGGCGGGCCGGCCCCGGAGTCGCCTGACCGCCGCTGGTCGAGCGTGGTCAGCTCCGGGACGGTGTCGTCGTCGAGCCCGTCGAGGTCGCCCAACGGGTCGTCCTCGTCGTCCTCCAGAACCTCCGGTGGCTCTCCCAGCAGGTAGCGCAGCTCGTCGATGAGTGGCACGTCCTCGACCGTGGCGCTCGCCACTCAAGCAGGTTGACCGCCAGCGACTCCGCGAGGTCGGTGACCTCATCGCGGCTCAGCAGACCAGCGGCGTCGCTGGCCCAGTCGTTGTCGGTCCGCGAGCCAGCCCAGCGCCTCGACGCGCATCCACGACCGGCCACCAGGCCTGCGACGAACTCGACGAAGTCCCGGCTGTCGCGCATCGCCCGGGCGAACTCGTCGCGACCGTGCTCCCGGGCCCGGTCACCCGCCGCCTGCTCCCACAGAGCGGTGATCAGCTCGCCGGCGACCTTCGCGGCGGCCCGGTTGCGCCGTTGTCCGCCACTGAGCAGCCGTCGTCGTACGGCGGTCGAGCTCGCGCTGATCGAGTCGCAGGACGTCGTCGCGGTAGAAGATCCGGAACGAGGTGGGCGCGCCTGGCACGTCGCCGCGAGCGGTTCGAGCCAGCACCTGCCGCATCCGCGCGGAGCCCTTGAGTGCGGCGACCGCAGGCGTCGTCGTGCCGGCTGGCGTGGATCCCGTCGACGACCTCGCCCAGGGCTCGCAGCGAGACGGTGGTCTCGCCCAGCGACGGAAGCACCCGCTCGATGTAGGAGATGAACACGGCGTTCGGGCCCACCACCAGCACGCCGCCGGACTCGTAGCGCCGCCGGTCGGTGTAGAGCAGGTAGGCCGCGCGGTGCAGCGCGACCACCGTCTTGCCGGTGCCCGGGCCGCCGGCGATGGTCGTGACCCCGCGGTGGGGAGCCCGGATCGCCTCGTCCTGCTCCTTCTGGATGGTCGCCACGATCGACTGCATCGAACGGTCGCGAGAACGGGACAACGCGGCCATCAATGCGCCTTCGCCGACGACCACCATGTCGTCGGGCGCCTGGTCGGGGTCGAGCAGGTCGTCCTCGACGCCGATCACCCGGTCGGTGAACGACTGGAGCACCCGGCGCCGGACGACGCCCGCCGGGTCCTGCGCGGTCGCCTGGTAGAAGACCGCCGCGGCCGGGGCGCGCCAGTCGACGAGCAGACGTCGCGGTCCGCGTTGCGCAGCCCGAGCCTTCCGACGTAGCGGGTCTCGCCGTCGTGCAGGTCGAGCCGGCCGAACACCAGCCCGTCGTGCGCCGCGTCGAGGCTGGCCAGCCGCCGGCCCGCCTGGAAGACGATGGCGTCGCGCTCGACGAGGCCTCCGAAGTTGCCGAGCCTGGCTCGAGCATGACCGTCGGCGGCGAGCTGCCTGGCCGACGCCGCAGCCGCCTCGAGGCGTGCATAGATCCGGTCGACGACCGCCTGCTCGTTCTTGATCTCCTGCTCGACCGCGTGGCTGGTCACCTGCCGGCGATCTCTGTTTGACACCTGGCCCCGTTCCTCCCCACGTATGCGGCTCGAAGCCGCTAAAAAGGGAACTCACCATTGTGCCGCATAACGTCGGGCAGACCGAAATATCAGTGCTCCGTCTCAGGTATCGTCAGGGGCGTCCCAGCTCGCCCCGGTGTGGCCTTGTCTGATGTGAAGCCACGCGAAGGTTTGGGTACGGTTGAGGACGCCACCGATGGATGCCAGCGATCCCGTGCATCGTCACCACGAGGAGAGCCTGTGAGCAGTTCCGGCCCGGACCCTGACCTTGGAGAGGTATTCGGCCCCAGTCCAGAAGCGGTCTCGCCCGACCTGGTCCAGCTGCTGACCCCGGAGGGTGAGCGGGTCGAGCACCCGGACTTCTCCTTCGTCGCTGGATGACGAGGCGATCAAGGGGTTCTACCGCGACATGGTGCTGACCCGGCGGATCGACGTCGAGGCGACGGCGCTGCAGCGCCACGGCGAGCTCGGCATCTGGGCCCAGCTGCTCGGCCAGGAGGCCGCGCAGATCGGTTCCGGTCGGGCCCTGCGCAAGCAGGACTTCGTCTTCCCCACCTACCGCGAGCACGGCGTGGCCTGGTGCCGGGACCTCGACCCGCTGCATCTGCTCGGGCTCTTCCGCGGGGTCGACCAGGGCGGCTGGGACCCGCGGGAGAACAACTTCGGTCTCTACACGATCGTCATCGGCGCCCAGACCCTGCACGCGACCGGCTACGCCATGGGCATCCAGCGCGACGGCGCGGTCGGCACCGGCGACCCCGACCGGGACGCGGCCGTGATCGCCTACTTCGGCGACGGGGCGAGCAGCCAGGGCGACGTCAACGAGGCCTTCGTCTACGCGTCGGTCTTCAACGCCCCGGTGGTGTTCTTCTGCCAGAACAACCAGTGGGCGATCTCCGAGCCGATCGAGCGGCAGAGCCGGATCCCGCTCTACCAGCGTTCGCTCGGCTTCGGCTTCCCCGGCCTGCGGGTCGACGGCAACGACGTGCTCGCCGTACACGCGGTCACGACCGGCAGCCCTGCAGCGCGCTCGCGAGGGCAGCGGCCCGACGCTGGTCGAGGCCTACACCTACCGGATGGGCGCCCACACCACGACCGACGACCCGACCCGCTACCGGCTCTCGGAGGAGCTCGAGAGCTGGAAGCTCAAGGACCCGATCGCCCGGGTCAAGGCCTACCTGACGCGCAACGGTCTGGTCGACAGCGACTACCTGGAGTCGGTCGAGGACGAGGCCGAGAAGCTCGGGGAGCACCTCCGCGAAGGCTGCCGAGCGCTGCCCGAGCCCAACGTCCTGGACATCTTCGACCAGGTCTACGTCGAGAAGACCCCCGAGCTCGCCGCCCAGCAGGACGAGCTCGCGGCCTACCTTGCGTCGTTCGAGGGAGCCCACTGATGACCACGATCACGCTCGCCAAGGGACTGAACGCCGGCCTGCGGGCCGCGATGGAGGCCGACCCCAAGGTCGTCATCATGGGCGAGGACATCGGCAAGCTGGGCGGGGTCTTCCGGATCACCGACGGCCTGCAGAAGGACTTCGGCGAGGACCGGGTCATCGACACCCCGCTCGCGGAGTCGGGGATCCTCGGTACGGCGGTGGGGCTCGCGATGCGCGGCTACCGCCCCGTGTGCGAGATCCAGTTCGACGGCTTCGTCTACCCGGCCTACGACCAGATCGTCAGCCAGGTGGCCAAGATCCACTTCCGCAGCCAGGGCAAGCTGAGGATGCCGATCGTCATCCGGATCCCGTTCGGCGGCGGCATCGGCGCGGTCGAGCACCACAGCGAGAGTCCCGAGGCGCAGTTCGCGCACACGGCGGGGCTCAAGGTGGTGGCCTGCTCCAACCCGGTCGACGGCTACTGGATGATCCAGCAGGCCATCCGCAGTGACGACCCGATCGTGTTCCTCGAGCCGAAGCGCCAGTACCACGGCGAGAAGGCCGAGCTCGACGAGACCGCGACGCCGGACCCGCTGTTCAGCTCACGGGTGGTGCGCGAGGGCACCGACCTCACGCTGATCACCTACGGCCCGCGGGTGCACGTCTGCCTGCAGAGCGCCGAGTCCGCGGCAGCCGAGGGCAAGAGCATCGAGGTCATCGACCTCCGCACGCTCTCGCCGCTCGACCTGGAGCCGGTCTTCGCCTCCGTGCGCAAGACGGGACGGGTCGTCGTGGTCCACGAGGCGGCCGATCAGCCTCGGCATGGGCGCCGAGGTGGCGGCCCGCATCACCGAGGAGTGCTTCTACTCGCTCGAGGCGCCGGTACTCCGGGTCGGCGGCTACGACACGCCGTACCCACCGGCCCGTATCGAGGAGGAGTACCTCCCCGACCTCGACCGGGTGCTCGACGCCGTCGACCGCGCACTGAGCTTCTGACAGGGAGCCTGGACACTATGGCCGTCAACGAGTTCAAGCTGCCCGACGTCGGGGAAGGTCTCACCGAGGCCGAGATCGTCACCTGGCTGGTCAAGGTCGGCGACACGATCAAGGTCAACGACATCATCTGCGAGATCGAGACCGCGAAGTCGCTGGTCGAGCTCCCGTCGCCGTACGCCGGGCACGGTCTCCCAGCTGATGGTGTCGCAGGGTGAGCTGGTAGCCGTCGGGACCCCGATCATCGCCGTCGTCGGTGCCGCGTCGGCCGCGACGGTCGACGAAGCCAAGGTCGAGACCGCCCGCTGCGGACCTCGCCGTCGAGCCGGGCATGATCGGCAGCCCGGCGCCGCTGGCGGACGGCGCGACGCCGACTCTCGTCGGCTACGGACCGCGCACGGCGGGCACCGTCCGCCGGGCTCGTAAGGGTGCAGCCGTCACCGGTGGTCGAGCCAGCCGCGGCGCCGATCGCGGCTCGTCAGCGCCGGCTCCCGTTCCAGTCGCCACCGGCCACCGGCATCGAGCCAGCGCGAACGGGGCCAAGGCCCTGGCCAAACCGCCAGTTCGCAAGCTGGCCAAGGACCTGGGCGTCGACCTCGGACTCGGTCACCGCCGACCGGGCCGGGCGGCACGATCTCGCGCGTCGATGTCGAGTCCCACGCAGCCGGCTCCGCGTCCACCGGCGAGCAGGTCCGACGAGACGACCGCTGCCACTGCCGTGTCGCTGCGTGCACCCGGCGAGCGTGAGACCCGGGTCCCGGTCAAGGGCGTGCGCAAGATGACCGCACAGGCGATGGTGGCATCGGCGTTCACCGCCCCTCACGTCACCGAGTGGATCACGTTCGACGCCACCAAGACGATGCGGCTGGTCGACCGGCTGCGCGAGGACAAGGCGTTCGAGGACGTCCGGGTCTCCCCGCTGCTGCTGGTCGCCCGCGCGGTCTGCCTGGCTGTTCGCCGTACCCCGGAGATCAACTCGACCTGGGACGAGGCGGCGCAGGAGATCGTGCTCAAGCACTACGTCAACCTCGGTATCGCCGCGGCGACCCCGCGTGGCCTGGTGGTGCCCAACATCAAGAACGCGGACGCCTTGACGGCGGTCGAGCTGGCGGGAGCTCTGGGCGAGCTGACCTCCGTGGCCCGGTCCGGCAAGACCCAGCCCGCCGACATGGCCGGCGGCACGTTCACCATCACGAACGTCGGGGTGTTCGGCGTCGACGCCGGTACACCGATCCTGAACCCGGGCGAGTCGGCGATCCTGGCGATGGGCGCGATCCGCCAGCAGCCGTGGGTGGTCGGCAAGAAGATCCGGCCGCGCTGGGTCACGACGCTCGCGCTGTCGTTCGACCACCGGGTCGTCGACGGGCAGCAGGGGTCACAGTTCCTGGCCGATGTGGCCGCGATCATCGAGTCACCTGGCAAGGCGCTGCTCTTCTAGCGCACGTCCGCCGTTCTCCGGGAGCTGACCATGTCGGTTGTCGAGGCACTGCTCGCGAGCGAGGAACCGTCGGTCCGATGGAAGGTGCGCACCCGCGTCCTCGGCGAGGATGGGGATACCCCTGGCATCCGCCGGCTTCCAGGAGATTCGCACCTCCCCCCGCGCCCGCCGCCTGCTCGAGGGCGATCCGGCCGCAATTCGCGGTAGGGCTGCTGGCCGGTTTGCTCTGCTATCGTGAGGAAGCCGTCAGCCGTGGCGGTGTCAACTTCACAATGCTCGTCGTAGGGGAAGCTGGTGGAACTCCAGCGCTGTCCCGCAACCGTGACGGATGCTTCGCACCCGCAGCCGGAATACCTGCGTCGGGCGAGCGGCTCCCCAACTGTCGAGGTCTGCAGGGTCGGAGTCATGGACGGCGTCGGCCCTGCGGCGGCCGGCCATCCGTTCCTGGGACCGCTCACGAAAGGCCCCAGACGCCATGTTCGCCATCCGTGCGCGCACTCAACCGGTCCGCAGACTGTCCATCACCGCATTGGCGGTCGGACTCTCGGCCGGGCTCGCCCTCACCGCACTGCCCGCTCAGGCCGACCAGCCGCGCCGCCAGGCGAACTACGCGGCCAAGGGACACCTGGCCACCGAGTGGCAGGCCAGCCAGCTGGTCAACGGCCAGATGCCGGGCTTCGCGCCGGGGCACCCGGACTGGGGGCTGACCATCGACACGGCGTTCATGATCGCCGCGGACGGCTCCATGGCTACGACCCTGGGCCAGGTGAAGAAGGCGATCGCCGGCCACATCCTCGACTACGCCGTCTACAAGGGCGACACGGCGTCGGGAGCGATGGCGAAGGCGCTTCTCGCGTCTGAGGTGCTGAAGGGGGATCCGACCGACTTCGGTGGGCTCAACCTGCGCAAGCGGGTCCTGGCGCTGGTCGCCCCGCCGAGCGCCGGATTCGAGGCCGGTCGGCTACGCGACACCGGCAAGACCGACTACAGCAACGTCTTCGGCCAGTCCTACGGCACGATCGGGCTCGCCAGGTCCGGCGCGGTCCCGCAGGATGTCGTCGACTACCTGCTCAAGCAGCGCTGCTCGGCGGGTTACTTCCGGCTCTACATCACGGCCGGCGAGACCTGCGACGACAGCGCCAGCGCGCCCGATGTCGATGCGACAGCGCTGGCCCTGCAGGCGCTGATCGCGGCCAAGGCCGACGGCGCAGTGGTCAACCAGCAGCTCATCAAGGCGACCACCAGCTGGCTGATCTCGGTGCAGAACGCCGACGGGTCGTACTCCGAGGACGCGACCGACGCGGCGCCGAACTCGAACTCCACCGGGCTGGCCGCCAACGCACTCGTGGCCGCCGGGCACGCCGCTCCGCGCCTCGAGGCGAGCGGCCTGGGTCGCGGCCCATGCAGCTCACCCGGGCCAATGTCGGAAGTGGACCCGCCAAGCCGGACATCGGGGCGATCGCGTTCGACCCGGCGGCGCTCGCCGACGCGATCGCGCACGGACTCGGCGACCAGCCGCTCGCAGTGGTGGCGAGTCTCGCCGCAGGCGTCCTTCGCGCTGGTTCCGGCTCCGCTCGGCACGCTGACCGCACCGTGACTCCCGGGCGCCTGGCCGGTGCCGCAGCGGCCCTCCTCGTGGCGGGCACCCTCGTCGTCGGAGGAGCCGCGCCCACCACGGCCTCCGGCGCCGAGACGCCATCGGGTGGCACGCCGGGCTACTGCCCGAGCGAGCAAGGGGTCACGGTCGTGGTGGACTTCCAGGAGCTCGGCGGCGGCATCGTCGTCAGGTGTGCGCCCGGTCCCGTCGTAGCTGGCTACAGCGGACTCGACGCACTGCAGGACGCCGGCTTCGACCCCGACCGGGGTCCGGCAGTACGGCCTGGCCTTCATCTGCCGGATCGCGGGCAAGCCCGCCGCCGACCAGACCCTGCCCGTCGAGGGTGACCCGAGCTACCGGGAGGACTGCAACCAGACTCCTCCGCAGGCGGCGTTCTGGGGTTACTGGTACGCGCCGAACGGCGGCAGCTGGACGCTTCAGCCAGACCGCCGCGAGCAGCCGCGATGCCATCCCCGGCGGCTTCGAGGGTTGGTCGTTCTCGCTGAACCATGGCCCTGGTCAGGCACCCCCGCCCGGAGTCGCACCGAAGCGACCTCCGCATGCGCCACCGACCACGCCGCCACCCACCACCCCACCCACGCACCCTCCGACACACCCTCCGACACACCCTCCGACTCACCCCCCGACACACCCGCCAACACACTCTCCGACGCATCCCCCGACTCACCCGGCGAGCCCCACACACCCCGCACACTCGGCGGGACACGGCTCAGGCAGCCCGTCACCACCCCAGGTGAGCACGCCGTCGAGCCCGGCAGCGACCCAGTCGACGCAGGGCCATCACGGGTCGTCGAGCGGAGGCGGCGCCGATCCGACATCGCCGAATGACTCAGGCTCGGCGACCGACCCGACGGCCAGCGATGACCCGGTCACCGCCGACGACCCGGTGGCGGTCGGGCACAACGCGGCCGGGGAGCAGGTCAGCGGAGAGCTGCCGGATGCGACGTCCTCCGAAGGCGGGTCTGCCGTCTCGGCCGTCGTCGCTGTCGGGCTGGTCGCCCTCCTGCTCGCGGGCGGCGGGCTGGCCGCCTGGCGAAGGAGAGCCAGCCGCGAATGACCTTGTTCGGCAGTGCGTACTGGTTACCCCGGTCGCTGCACCCCCTCGCCTGGTGGCTGTGGGCTCTCGGCCTGACGGTTGCCGCGAGCCGAACCACCAACCCGCTGCTGCTCGCGATGATCCTCGGGGTCGTCTGCTGGGTGGTGATGGCCAGGCGCCCCGACGAGCCCTGGGCGCACGCCTTCCGGCTCTACCTGATCGGGGGGTTGCTGGTGGTCGGACTGCGGGTCTTCTTTCGCATCCTGTTCGCCGGCAACCAGGGTGAGATCGTGCTGGTGCCGCTGCCGACCATCGAGCTGCCGGGGGGTCTGACGCTGTTCGGCGACGTGACCTTGGAGTCGCTGCTCGAAGGGGTCTACGACGGTATGCGGCTCGCCACCATGCTGATCTGTCTCGGCGCGGCGAACGCGCTCGCCAACCCGCGTCGGCTGCTCCGCTCGATGCCCCCGGCCCTGCACGAGGTGAGCACCGCGATCGTGGTGGCGCTCTCGGTCTTCCCGCAGCTGGCCGAGAGCGTGGTGCGAGTGCGCCGGGCCCGTCGGCTGCGTCCGGCCGCGCGCGAGTCCCGCCTCAAGGCGATGCGGATGGTGGTGATCCCGGTTCTGGAGGACGCGCTGGACCGTTCGCTGCTGCTCGCCGCCTCCATGGACTCGCGTGGGTACGGCCGCACAGGGGACCGGTCCCGGCGTTCGACCGTGGTCACGGGTGGGCTGCTCGTCATGGGGCTGGCGGGAATCTGTGTCGGCGTCTACTGCTTGCTCGACGGCACGACCCCCCGCGTCCTGGCGACGCCACTCCTGCTGGTGGCCGGCGCGGTCGGCGTCGCTGGCATCACGCTGTCCGGTCGCGGCGTGGTCAGGTCGTCGTACCGACCCGATACCTGGCGGCTGGCCGAGCTCATCGTCGTCGCATCCGGAATGACCGCAGGAGTCCTTGTCTCGTTGACGTCTCGCGTCGACCCAGCCAATCTCAACCCGTCCCTCAACCCGCTGGCCTGGCCTCAGGTGTCGTTGCTCCCGATGATCGGGATCCTGGTCGGGCTCATTCCGGCGGTCCTGACACCGCTCCCGGCCGAGTCGCGAACGGCCGTGCTGGCGTGATCGAGTTCCAGCGACTTCTCCTTCTGGTATCCCGATGCCGACTCCACCGCACTGGATCGGGTCACGATCGCCGTACCGGAAGGTGATTTCGCACTCGTGGTGGGGCCTACCGGGTCGGGCAAGTCGACTCTGCTCCGGTCCGTCAACGGCCTGGTCCCGCACTTCTCCGGCGGACATGTCGAGGGGTCGGTCGTTGTCGACAGGACTGAGCCCGCGCGATCGTCCGCCTCGCGAGCTGGCGGGCACCGTCGGCTTCGTGGGACAGGACCCTCTGGCGGGCTTCGTCACCGACACGGTGGAGGAGGAGCTCGCCTACGGCATGGAGCAGCTCGCCGTACCACCACAGGACATGCGGCGACGGGTGGAGGAGGTCCTCGACCTGATGGGCATCGCTCGGCTGCGCCGCCGGGCGCTGCGCACCCTGTCCGGCGGAGAGCAGCAGCGGGTCGCGCTCGGGTCCGTGCTGACTCTGAACCCCAAGGTCCTGATCCTCGACGAACCCACGTCGGCACTCGACCCGGCCGCCGCCGAAGACGCGCTCGCCGCGGTGCTCAGGCTGGTCCACGATGTCGGCGTCACCGTGCTTGCCGCGGAGCATCGGCTCGAACGGGTGGTGGAGTACGTCGACCAGGTGATCCTGGTCCAGAACCACGGCTGTCGGTCGGGTACCCCAGAGGTGATGATGGCGGAGTCGTCCCTGGCGCCGCCGGTCGTCGAGCTCGGCCGACTGTGCGGCTGGACCCCGCTGCCGTTGTCGGTCCGCGACGCCCGGCGACGGGCCGGACTGTTGCGTGACCTGCTCGCCGGCCGGACGCCACCGGTCGCCATCCCGACGGTGGGAGACGTCGCTGACGGGCTCGACGCGACGGCGGTCAGTGTCGTGTACGGCGACCGGGTCGCGCTACGCGACGCCGACCTCCAGGTGGCCCCTGGGGAGGTCGTCGCCGTGATGGGACGCAACGGATCCGGCAAGTCGTCCTTGCTGTGGGCGATCCAGGGCAGCGGTCGGCGATCCAGCGGGAGCGTGCGCCTTGCGGGCCGCGACACAGCTGGGCTGTCTCGACGCGAGGTGGCCGGACTGGTGGCGTTGGTGCCCCAACAGCCCGCAGACCTGCTGTACCACGACAGCATCGCCACGGAGTGTGCTGCCGCCGACCAGGCGGCCGCGGTCGCCGAGTGGTACGGCGCGGGAGATCTTCGACCAGCTCTGCGAGGGTGGACTCCTCCCCGGCTCGACACATCCGCGGGACCTGTCGGACGGCCAGCGGCTGTCGCTCGCGCTCGCCGTCCAGCTGACCGCTCGGCCGACCGTCGTGCTGCTTGACGAGCCGACCAGAGGGCTCGACTACCGGGCCAAGGCGCGGCTGTCCGTCATGCTCGCCGAGCTGGCCGCTGGCGGGCAGGCCGTGGTGGTGGCCACCCATGATGTGGAGTTCGTCGCCCACACCGCCCAGCGGGTCGTCGTACTCGCCGAGGGCGAGGTGATCACGTCGGCGCCGACCGTGGAGGCCTTGGCCGCCTCGCCGGTCTTCGCCCCGCAGGTCGCCAAGATCCTCGCCCCGCAGGCCTGGCTGACCACGCAGCAGGTGGCGGCCGCACTCGCCGACGATGCTCAACCGACGGGAGTCTCTCGTGGTTGACGTCGTCGAACGTGCCCTTCACCTGGCGCCGCGCTCCCCGCGGGATGCCGCCGTGCTCCGGGTCGGGCCGAAGACCGGGGCCCTCCTGCTCCTGGCCACGGTCGGCGGGATAGTGATGTTCTGCTGGCCCTTGTTCGTCCAGGTGGGCCCGGACGCCTCCGGACATACGACGGACGCCCCGTTCCTCTTCGTCCTGGTCCTTCCGGTCCTGGTGGGCATCGTGCTCGCCTCCTTCAGCGAGGGCGGGATGGACTCGAAGGCGCTCGCGATGCTCGGGGTGCTCTCGGCGGTCAACGCCGCACTGCGACCGCTCGGGGCCGGACTGGCCGGGGTCGAGACCGTCTTCTTCCTGCTGGTGCTCGCGGGCCGGGTCTTCGGCCCGGGCTTCGGGTTCGTCCTCGGGTGCACGTCGATCTTCGCGTCGGCGTTGCTGACCGCCGGCGTCGGTCCGTGGCTGCCGTTCCAGATGCTCGCCTCCGCGTGGATCGGGTCTCGGGGCCGGGCTACTGCCGCGGCGGGTTCGGGGCCGGGCCGAGATCGCGATGCTCGTCGGGTACGGCGTCGTGGCGGCCTACCTGTTCGGCCTGCTGATGAACCTCTGGTACTGGCCGTTCGCGGTCGGAGCCGGCACCGAGGTGTCCTTCGTGCCGGGTGGTGGCGTCTGGGAGAACCTGCACCGGTTCCTCATCTACACGTTGACCACCTCGACGCTGGGCTGGGACACCGGGCGGGCGATCACGAACGCGCTGGCGATCCTCGCCTTCGGTCCAGCCATGCTCGCGACCCTGCGCCGGGCATCGCGTCGTGCCTCGTTCGGCGCCCCCGTCACCTTCGACTCGCCCGCCTCGCCGCCATCGGGGGGACGTTTGAGTGGTGCACCACCCAAGCTGCCCCCAAGCCACTCAGATTTGGGTGGCTCAGGGGACGTTTGAGTGGTGCACCACCCAAGCTGCCCCCAAGCCCCTCAGATTTGGGTGGCTCGGGGGGACGTTTGAGTGGTGCACCACCCAAGCTGCCCCCAAGCCACTCAGATTTGGGTGGCTCAGGGGGCGTTTGAGTGGTGCACCACCCAAACGCCCACGAGTCCCCCACGGACATGACCGTGGCTACGTCGACCGGAGGTCGTTGATCCGTTTCGCCTTGCCCAGGGAGCGTTCCAGCTCGTACGGCTCGCAGACCTCGACGGTCGCGGTGACGCCGATGTTGTCCTTGATCAGCCGTCGCCGCGGCCGCTGCGAGCGGCCCGGGTGGCCTCCGGGCCGAGCCGGCGTCGTGCGCCTCGACGCGGACGGTCATCTCGTCGAGGCGCCCGGGCCGCGTCAGCACGCACACGTAGTGCGGGGTCAGCCCGTCGACCTTGAGCAGCTGCTCCTCGACCTGAGTGGGGAAGACGTTGACGCCGCGCACGATCATCATGTCGTCGGTCCGCCCGGTGACCTTCTGCATCCGCCGGTACGACGGGCGCGCCGTACCGGGCAGCAGCCGGGTCAGGTCCCGCGTCCGGTAGCGGATGACCGGCATCGCCTGCTTGGTGAGGGAGGTGAAGACCAGCTCACCCTCCTCGCCGTCCGGGAGCACCTCGCCGGTCACCGGGTCGATGACCTCGGGATAGAACAGGTCCTCCCAGATGTGCAGGCCGTCCTTGGTCTCCACGCACTCCTGGGCGACGCCGGGCCCCATCACCTCGCTGAGCCCGTAGATGTCGACGGCGTGCATGGCGCACCGCTGCTCGATCTCGCGCACGCATCTCGTCGGTCCACGGCTCTGCACCGAAGATGCCGATCTCGAGCGAGGACGTCAGCCGGGTCGAGACCCTGACGCTCCATCTCGTCGACGATCGCCAGGAAGTACGACGGGGTGACCATGATGACCCGGGGCCGGAAGTCCTGAATGAGCATGCACCTGACGCTCGGTCATCCCCCCGCTGATCGGGACGACGGTGCAGCCGAGCCGCTCCGCCCCGTAGTGGGCACCCAGCCCGCCGGTGAAGAGGCCGTACCCGTAGGCCACGTGCAGGAGGTCGCCGCGCCGCGCTCCGGCGGCCCGGATCGACCGCGCCATCACGTCGGCCCAGTCGCTGATGTCGTCCGCTGTGTACCCGACGACCGTAGGCCGGCCCGTCGTACCGCTGGACGCGTGCACCCGGACGACCTCCTCGCGCGGCACGGCGAACATGCCGAACGGGTAGTTGTCGCGCAGGTCTGCCTTCGCGGTGAAGGGGAACCGGGCCAGGTCGGCTAGCTCGCGGAGGTCTTCGGGACGCACCCCGGCTGCGTCGAAGGCACGGGTGTAGTGCGGCACGTGGTCGTAGACACGATGCAGGGTGTCTTGCAGGCCGCGCAGCTGGTGGGCGCGAAGCTCGTCGATGGACATCTGCTCCCGCGCGTCCCACAGCTCCGGAGGGGTGGACAGCGGCTCCATGTCAGCTCGGCTCCGCGAGGTAGGCGCCGCCGATGGTGCGGCTGCGGCCACGGAACTCGGCGACCACCTCGTCGCCGCGGGTCACCCGGATGTCGTAGATCCCGTTGCGCCCGGACCGATGGCGTTCGACCGCCGTGGCGACGCAACAGGTCCCCCTGATGAGCAGGTACGACGAAGACGATGTCGCAGGCCTGTGCCACGGTGCGCACGTTGTAGGTGTTGCAGGCGAACGCGAACGCCGAGTCGGCCAGCGTGAAGATGAAGCCCCCGTGGGCGATGCCATGCCCGTTGGTCATGTCGTCGCCCACCCGCATCGAGAGTGTGGCGCGGCCTGCCCCGACCGACTCGAGGCGCATCCCCAGCCGCTGCGAGGCCGCGTCATCGGCCCACATCGCGTCGGCGCACGCGCGGGCCAGGTCGTCCGGCGTCATGCGACCGTCCTCGTCATAGGGCCTTCTCCAGCATTACGACCTCGTGGCCGTCGGATTGAACGAGGTGTCCGACTTCACGGTAGCCACGCGACTCGTGGAAGGAGAGCGAGCCGAGGTTCGGCGGTTTCGAGTTGACCTCGCACACCATCCGGCCGTGTGGCCGGGCGTTCTCCTCCATGACGTCGTAGATCGCTCTTGGCGACGCCGCGCCGGCGGAACTGCGGGTCGACGACGATCCGGTCGAGGTAGAGGAAGTCGTCGAACTGCTCCGAGTGCCAGGCATAGTTGACCGATCCGTACGACGTACCCGGCGCGTAGGCGATGGCGAACGCCGCCACCTGTCCCTCGATCTCGCAGACCAGGGCGAACGCCGCCTCCGCTCGGTGTGTAGCCAGGCCCTCGGCATCCAGGGGGCTCACCGCCCAGACCGATTCCTGGTTGAGCCTCAGGATCGAGGCGACGTCGTCGTCTGTCATGGCACGAATCTCCACGCTCGCACTCTCTCATGGCACGGCCAGGCCGAGGCCGTCGAGGACCTCTGCACCGGGAAGCTCGGCCAGCAACCTGCCGGCAAGCAGCAGCTTGGAACGCCGTACCCCGGAGCCGATGATCGCCAGGTCCATGTCCAGTACGGCGCTGTCGACCAGCACCCGCCATTCGGTGGGCAGCCCGATGGGCGTGATCCCGCCGTACTCCATCGCGGACTCGGCGACGGCTCGTTCCATGGGCATGAAGGACAGCTTGCGCACGTCGAGAGTCTGCTTGACCATCCGGTTGACGTCGGCGCGGGTGTCTGCGCGTACGACGCAGGCGGCGACTCGCTCCGCTCCGCCGCGTCGGCCGGCCACGACCACACAGTTGGCACCGGCCGACATCGGGAGCGAGAACCGCTCCATCATCACGGCCGTGTCAGCGATCTGGGGGTCGATCTGCACGACGGCGACGGCCGAGGCGGGTGCCCAAGCAGCCAACGCCTCGGCCACCGAGGGCGCCATCAGCTCCGGATGGTCCACCGCGGGTAGCGCGGTCAGGCCGCCGATCGAGGGAAGCTCCATGCTCCGATCATCGCCCCGGGCCGGGTATCACGGCGGGGTGCCCCGCCTCTTCATGCTGAACGCGCATCGCGCTCAGATATCCCGAGGAGAGGTCATGAGCAAGATCCCGCCGCACTACGCAGCCCTGGTTGCTACGTGGGCAGGCGCCCACGAGGCCCGGATCCGCCGGCCCCATGCAGTCCGGCGCACTCCGGTGCATCGGCTCGCTCGCCTCGTCCGTCGGGACGCGCCACCCGCTGCCGCGGGACGACCTGAAGGTCACCCCGCCGCAGTCTGATTCCGACGCGTCGGCGCTGGCGCATGGGTCTGTTATCGTCGGCCAGGCGTCATCGGCGAACGCCCCACTCGGGATGCGAGCGACCGGATCGACGCCTCACTGCGGAGCGTGGATCTCACGTCCATCGGCCTCCCGGGGGAGTGCGGACCCGCGCCGCCGCGGCCGCCCTCCCGCTGCACACGCTGACCATCCACGTGCGGACGGCGCAGGTGCACGCTCTCCTCGGGAGTGTCCGGCACCTTCGTGCCGGTCGGTGACCGGGGTTCGCTGGTGCGCAAGTCGATGGCCGTGACCGCGGATCGCCGTCCCGGCGTTCCGCACTCGATGAGCTTCACGCTGGGACCCGTCGACCCCACCGTCGTGGGTGTGGGCTTCTCCGTATCCTCGAACGGTGGGCACACCTGGCGCGCGGCCAAGCTCACCCGCCTGGACCACAACTCCTTCCGGGTCGGCTTCGCCAACCCGGCGGCTTTGGGCGCCAGGACGCACGTCAGCCTGCGACTGTCCGCAACCGACGCCTCCGGACGCCACGTCACCGAAACAGCGATCCGGGCGTACCGCCTCCGACCCTGAGATGACGGCCCCACAAGGAGGACCTGATGGCTGATGCAGAAGACGTCGGTCGGATCGCGTCGGCACTGCCCCAGGTGGAACAGATCGAGAGCGATGGCTTCGACTTCCGGGTGGCCGGCAAGGGCTTCGTCTGGTCATATCCGGAGCGCAGAGCCGGCAAGCCGCGACTGATCCGGACGGACATCGCTGTGCTCTACGTCGGCGACGAGGCGGAGAAGCAGGCGCTCTTGCTCGGTGAGCCCGATCTCTTCTTCACCACGCCCAGCTATGACGGCTGGCCGCTGGTCATGCTCCGGCTGCCTGGGGTCGGCGTCGAGCGTCTGCGCGAGCTGGTGACCGACGCGTGGCGGATGCGTGCTCCCGATGTCCTCGCCCACGACGTCGGCGAGGCGCACCGGCGCTGATCGCCACGGCGCATGTCGTGGTCATGAGACAACACCGGTGTCGCGGCCGGCGTGCTCGGATCTGGATCCTCGTGCAGCCGGCTGACCTCGTAGCCGCTCGAGCGCTAGCCCGCACGACGTTAGACTTATGACGCTCTCCGGCACGGATGCCGGAACATTGTCACAACCAGATCGTCGGAGGTCCCCATGTCGCTCGCTGCCGAGTCGTTTGCCAGTCATCGCGAGACTCTCGAGCAGGCCGTAGAGGCGACCCGGACGCGGGGATACTTCAGCGCCTACCCCGAGTCTCCCAGCCCTCGCGTCTACGGTGAGAACGCTGCCGCTGACGGTCTCGCCGCGTTCGAAGCGTTGCTGGGCAAGGACTTCCCGATCTCGACGCCGGGCGCCGACGGCACCGTGTCGACCGAGAAATCGCCGTACGGCCTCGCCCTCGACGTCTCCTACCCGCGCCTCTCGGCCGACGGGGTCGAAGCCCTTGTGACGGCCGCCTCGGCTGGTCTCGTGCAGTGGCGCGATGCCGGTATCGAGGCACGGGTCGGCGTGTGTATCGAGATCCTGGCCCGGCTGCACGCCCGAGTCTTCGAGCTGGCCAACGCGGTCATGCACACCTCGGGACAGGCCTTCGTCATGGCCTTCCAGGCCGGGGGCGCCCATGCCCTCGACCGGGCGCTCGAGTCGATCGCCTACGCATACGTCGAGATGACCCGGGTGCCGGCGACCGCCATCTGGGAGAAGCCGGCCCGCGATGCCCCGATCCGGATGGAGAAGACGTTCACCGTCGTCCCCCGGGGGCTTGCTTTGGTTGTGGGCTGCAACACCTTCCCGACCTGGAACTCGTGGCCCGGGCCTGTTCGCCTCGCTGGTCACGGGAAACCCCACCATCGTCAAGCCGCATCCCGGCGCCGTCCTGCCGTTGGCCATCACCGTCCAGGTCTGCCAGGAGGTCCTGGCCGAGGCGGGCTTCGACCCCAACCTGGTCACCCTCGCCGCGGAGGATCCGGCGGATGGGATCGCTGCTGTGCTGGCGGTACGGCCGGAGGTTCGGCTGGTCGACTTCACCGGCGGCAACGCCTTCGGGACCTGGCTCGAGGACAACGCGCGCCAGGCAGTCGTGTTCACCGAGAAGGCCGGCGTCAACACCGTGGTGATCGACTCGACCGACTCCTTCAAGGGCATGTGCTTCAACCTGGCGTTCTCGCTGGCGCTGTACACGGGCCAGATGTGTACGGCGCCGCAGAACCTCTACCTGCCCGCCGGCGGCATCGAGACCGATGAGGGGTTGAAATCCGTCGACGACGTGGTCGCGGGACTTTCGGGTGCCATGACGAAGCTGGTCGGCGACGACGCCCGTGCGGTCGAGCTGCTCGGCGGGGTGGTCAACGCGGGCGTCCTGAACCGGCTGTCGCACGTGGGAGAGACCGGCGGCGACGTGGTCATCGAGTCCCGCGAGGTCGTCCACCCGACCTATGCCGAGGCTACGGTTCGGACCCCGACGCTGCTGACCGTCGACGTCGCCGACCGCGGGGTCTACGAGCAGGAGTGCTTCGGACCGGTCGCCTACCTGATCAAGACGGGCTCGACCGACGAGTCGATCGACGTGTTCCGAGAGACCGTGCTCGAGCACGGAGCGATGACCGCCGCCGTCTACACGACGAGTGCCGATGTGCTCGAAGCCGTCAGGTCGGCGGCGCTCGATGCGGGTGTGGCGCTCAGTGAGAACCTCACCGGACCCGTGTTCGTCAACCAGTCGGCCGCCTTCAGCGACTTCCACGGCACCGGCGCCAACCCGGCTGCGAATGCGACGTACACGGATGGCGCCTACGTCGCCAGCCGGTTCCGGTTCATCCAGTCCCGTCGACACATCTGACCGCTACTGCCGCACCCACCGCACACCGTCCCAGGCGTCGATGCGGCCCCCGTCATCGCCGCCCTGGTCGGTGCCGGAGCCGACCGCCCAGGCCAGGGTGGGTGAGACAGCAACGACTCCGCTCAACGTGTCATCGCTGGGAGTCCCGCCAGTGCCCGGAGCCCGGGTGAGCGCCCATCCGCTCCCGTTCCAGCGCATGAGCAGGTTGTACTGGCTGGTGAGCCGCTTGCCGCAACCGACCCACCCGGCCGCCCACACGTCGCCGGTCGCCGAAGCACTCACGGACTGGAGGTGGTTGGCCAGACACGTCGGCCTCGCGGAGTTCGGACTCGCGACGACGGTCCACCCGGAGCCGTCGAAGTGCTCGGTGAGCGTGGTGGACCGAACCTCGGGCGCTCCCTTGAGGGAGGAGACCGATCCCACGATCCAGACGTCGGTCGCACTGACCGCAGCAACGGCCTCGAGATCGAGGTCATGGTTCCGTGGAGCGTCCGGGGTGCGTTCGAGGGTCCACGACCTGCCGTCCCAGTGCTCGACGAGGGCGCGTCCGCATCCCGTCGTGCCGACCGCCCACACATCATCCGGGCTGGTGGCGCTGACGTCGGAGAGGGAGCCGCGGCAGTGCGCGCCGACCTCGCCGCCCGTGACCTTCGACCATGTCGCGCCGTTCCAGTGTTCGATCAACGGCACCGGTGGGTGGCCTTTGCCGTCGATGCCGGAACCGACCGCCCAGGCATCGTCGGCCTTGATCGACGTCACGCCGTCGAGAAAGGTGTACTTGCCCTTGAGGGTGGGGATGGGGACCTGAGTCCAGCTGTCACCGTCGTAGTGCATCGCCACCGGTGGGTGGAACGGGGCGCCCACCACGTCGCCGACAGCCCAACCGTCCGTGGTCGTGCGGACGTCGACATCCCGGTAGGAGGCGTTCGGAGTGTCGCCGCTGGCGTCCCTCGTCCACGCTGAGCCGTTCCATCGCTCGATCAGGCCCCCGACGTCGTACCCGACGGCCCAGGCGTCGTTCGCCGAGATCGCATCGACCGCACTGAGTGCCGATCCGTAGGCGTGGGCTGACGTGGGGGCGGACCCGTCGGCGCCTGACGCGCAGGCCACCACGCAGGCGACCGCGCTCATCATGACCACAGTGGTGGTCGTCTTCGTGCTCATGGGACTCCTCGAGTTCGTCCGTCGTGGAGGCGTCGGGTGCGACGCCCACTCATCAGACGTCCGAGGGTGCTCGCCACGTTACGACGACCGGGCGAGCCGACCGCTCCCATGGCGGCCGTGCGCTCATGGTGACCGTGCGGTCAGTCTCGATAGAACGAGACCAGCGGGCAGGCGAAGGTGTCCTGCCCGCGCAGGCCCACCTCGTTCAGATAGCGAACGACCACCCCGTAGGACTCGAACAGCCCCATCTCCGTGTAGGTGACGTCATGCTGGTTGCAGTATGCACGGACGATGGGCTGTGCCGTGGCCAGGTTCGGACGAGGCATGCTGGGGAACAGGTGGTGCTCGATCTGGTAGTTCAGGCCGCCCATGGCGAAGTCGGTCATCATGCCGCCGCGAATATTTCGCGACATGAGTACCTGTCGGCGCAGGAAGTCGACCTTCATGTCCGCTGGGACCAACGGCATGCCTTTGTGGTTGGGCGCGAACGACCCACCGAGCGCGACGCCGAAGATGGCCATCTGGATGCCGAAGAACGCCGAGGCCTTACCCGGCGGTAGCAGGAGCAGGAGCACGATGACGTAGCCCAGCAGTCGAGCGATGACGAGCAGCGCCTCCACTCGCTGGTGGGGCATCGAGCGGCGGGTCAACAGGGTCCGGATGCTGGCGATGTGCAGGTTGATGCCCTCCAGGGTGAGCATCGGGAAGAACAGCCAGCCCTGCCTCCTGACCACCCAGCCGGCGATGCCGGACTGGCGGGACGCGGCGATCTCCGGGGTGAACGCGAGGACACCCGACTCGATGTCCGGATCACGACTGACCTGGTTGGGGGCCCCGTGGTGACGGTTGTGCTTGGTCTTCCACCAGCCGTAGCTCAGGCCGATGAAGATTCCGGAGAGGAGACGAGAGCTCCAGTCGTTCCATGCGGCGGAGTTGAAGATCTGCCGGTGGGCGCCGTCATGACCGAGGAACCCGAACTGCGCGATGACGACACCGAGCAGTCCGGCACAGATGAGTACGAACCACGAGTTGCCGAGATCGACCACCACGTACCAGATGAGACCGAACGCGGCGACTGCCGCGATGATCCGGGTCCAGTAGTACGCGTAGCGGCGCTTCATCAGGCCGCTGTCCCGGATCGTCGCCGCCAGCTCCGTGTACAGGCTCACGTGACGGTCAGCCCGTCGAAGGAGGCTCGGTCCGGGCACGGATGTCGGCATGCGGTGCACTCCTGTGACTCTCAAATCCGAGGGAGTCACCAGGGACTGGGGCAACACCTTTTAGCGAAGACCCGGGAGGAACCCCGGGTCTGTCCGCAACCGTACACCGCCGAGACCCCTCGAGCTGCCCCAGCGACGAATGCTTGTGGAAGGCGGCTGCTAGGGCTTGCGCGGGGTGGCGCGGTCGCCGAGCACGGTACGCGCGTCGATTCGACCTTCGACGAGATCCCGCGAGACCTGGGCGAGCAGACTGTTGGTACGGCGAGCCATCTGGCGCAGGGCGACGAAAGCGGCGTCCATGTCGATGCCGCCCGCCTCGGCGAGCAGGCCCTTGGCCTGCTCGATGACGATGCGGCTGTTCAGGGCCCCCTGAAGCTGTTCCACGACCACTTCACGGTTGTGGATCGCCCGCTCCTGCAGGATTCCGATGGTCGCAACGTCGGCCAGCGCCTGCGCGACATCCAGGTCGTCCTCTGGAAGCTTCTGAGCTTGATGTCCGAACAGGTTGAGGGCGCCGATGACCTCACTTCGCAGCCGCAGCGGCAAGGCATGGACCGAGGCGTACCCGGCGCTGCCTGCTGCCCTGGCGAACTGTGGCCAGCGGTCGCTCGTCTCCACCAGGTTCGGGACGGACACGGGCTTCCCGGTACGGAAGCACTCGAGGCAGGGACCCTCGTCGGCCTGGAGCTGGAACAGCTCGAGCAGGTGGGCCTGTTCGCTCGACGATGCCAGCACCTGAAGGCCCCCTCGTTGGTCGGACAGGAGCAGCCCGGCGGCATCCGCGTCGAGCAAGGTGACGCAGTGCTCGACCAGGCTGTGGAGCAGGTCTGCGACGTCGAAATCCCTCACCAAAGTGTCGGCCAGGTTTACAAACGCCCGCGTCAGCGCATTCTCACGTCCTACGGTGCCTATATCACCCACCCCCTTTCACATCCGTCCATTCGGCATCTTACGGTGCTTCCTTAGTGGTGCATATAGTCACCCCGGCAACGGCTCGGGGTCGGGATCGGAGTCGGGCTCCAATGCGGGGTCGACTTCCAACCGCAGGCGGCGGCCGACGATGTCGGCCGCGACCGCGTCGATGTCGGTGCCTTGCGCGAAAGCGTAGGCGCGCAATCGAGCGAACGCCGCCTCGGCTGAAACGCCGAGCTGTCCGATCAGCATGCCGGTTGCCTGGTGGACCTGTCGTCGCTTGCCGCCACTCACACTGAGCCACTGTCCGAGAAGTGCGTCTGCGCGCTGGCCCTCGCGTAGCTCGAGCAGCACGAGGGTGGTGACGTCGAGAATGTCCAGGGTCGTCGCCAGGTCCGCAGCAGTGAGCGCGCTGACCTCACGGCGGTAGAACGTGCAGACCCCGACGCTGATGGCGCCGAAACGCAAGGGGAAGCTGAAGACCCCGCGGATGGGCAGCTCATCGAGCGTGCCGATCAGGCCCGGCCAGCGCGCGAACATCGTGGGTGCAGAGATGTCCGAGACGAGAACGGGACGGTCGGTCGAGAAGGCCAGCAGACTCGGTCCCTCGCCGATGTTGTACTGCAGCTGTTCCAGGTCGGCGATGACCTGATCGCGAGCGAAGACGGTCTCTCGCCTGGAGTCCGACGTCATGACGGTGATGGCCGCACCATCGCCTGGCAGTGCGTTTGCACAGGCGGCGCAGGCGGCGATCACTGCCGCGTTACCGTTGGTCATGAGCAGGGCCTGCTCGATCTCGATCCTGAACGCCCGGAGGTCAGGCAAGAGAGGCCCATCGTCCAGCCCGAGCCTTCACAGTCACTCCTCACCAGCGGACCTTCAGCCTAGTCTCTCGGACCGCGTCAGCCACAATGGTGAGGTGCCACATCGCCCCGGGTCCGCACGAGTCCGCGCCCCCGAGCTGACCGGCCGCGGCTGGCTGAACACCGGTGGTCACGTCGTGCGCCTAGGCGACCTGCGCGGCCGCTTCGTGATTCTCGATTTCTGGGCCTTCTGCTGTGTCAACTGCCTGCACGTGCTGGATGAGATGCGGCCGTTGGAGCGGGACTTCGCCGACCAGCTTGTGGTGGTGGGGGTGCACTCGCCGAAGTTCGAGCACGAGGCCGACCCGGATGCGCTGGTGGCTGCCGTCCAGCGGTACGGCGTCGAGCATGCCGTACTCGATGATCCGGAGCTCATCACGTGGGGCGCCTACGCCGCGCAGGCCTGGCCGACCCTGGTCCTCGTCGACCCCGAGGGCTACGTCGTCGCGCAGTACGCAGGGGAAGGTCATGTCCACGCGATCCGCGCTCTGCTGCTGGACCTGGCACCGCGATACCTGCAGCGCGGCACCCTCCAGCCCGGGAGGTCCCCGTACGTGCCGATCGAGCGAACGGACGGAGACCTCCGCTTTCCGGCCAAGGCGATATCGCTTCCGGGTAACGGTTTTCTCGTGGCCGACGCCGGTCACCACCGGCTCGTCGAGCTCGCGGCCGATGCGGAGACGGTCGTTCGTCACTACGGCACCGGTGAGCGCGGACTTGTGGACGGTGGTCAGGACGTGGCGCGTTTCAACGAGCCCAACGGGCTGTGCGCTCTCCCGCCGGGAGTCGCCGCGGAGGTCGGGTACGACGTTGTCGTGGCGGACACCGTCAACCACGCCCTCCGTGGCGTCGACCTGTCCAGCGGGCGGGTCACCACCGTGGCCGGCGACGGGCGGCAGTGGATGCAGGGCGACGGGGTGGCCGCCTTGTCCTCGCCCTGGGATGTGGTGTGGTGGCAGCGACGGATCTGGGTCGCGATGGCCGGCATCCACCAGCTGTGGAGCTTCGACCCGCGCACCGGTGAGCTCCGCGTCGAGGCCGGGACGACTCACGAGGGACTCGTCGACGGTGCCGGCCGACCAGGCGTGGTTCGCCCAACCGTCTGGCTTGGCCGCGGACGGCGAACGGCTCTGGGTCGCGGACTCCGAGGTCTCCGCACTGCGTTGGCTCGACGCCGCCGGAGTGCATACCGCCGTGGGACAAGGGCTCTTCGACTTCGGGTTCCGGGACGGCGACTCCGGGCAGGCTCTCCTCCAGCATCCGCTGGGCGTCGCCGTACTGCCGGACGGCTCCATCGCGGTTGCCGACACCTACAACAACGCCGTTCGTCGGTACGACGAAGCGACCGGTCAGCTCACGACACTCGCATCCGGTCTGGCGGAGGTGTCCGGGCTGGTCGTCCACGGGGACGCTGTCTACGCGGTGGAGTCCGCGGAGCACCGCCTACTCCCGCTGCCGACCGTGGCTGCTTCCGCCACCGGGTTTGCGACATCGACCGGACGAGAAGCGGCTCGGCTATCACCCGCCGTCGAGCTCAACGTGGTGTTCGTCCCGCCGCCGGGTCAGAAGCTTGACGAGCGTTTCGGGCCACCGACCCAGCTCACCGTGACGTCGACCCCGCCCGGCCTGTTGATGGGCGGCGACGGAGTCGAACGAGCGCTGCGACGCACGCTGCGCCTGGACCCGGCAGTCGGTTCCGGCGTGCTGCACATCTCGGCCCGCGCCGCCTCGTGCGATGTCGGCACCGGGCCTGGTGCAGCATGCCGGATGCACCAGCAGGACTGGGGAGTTCCCGTCACCGTCGCGCCTGACGGTGAGCAGAGCCTCGAGCTGCCGCTCGGTGGATCGGTGGGCCCGCCCAACGCCGACGCCTCGAGCTAACGCGGCGGGTTGTTGTCCTCGTCGTACGGCGGCGGGGGCGGGGGCGCCTGCTGCGGATCGTAAGGCGGATACGGCGGGGATGGCGGGTAGGACTGTTGCGGTTGGGATGGCGCCGGCGCGTCGTACGGAGGATATGGCTGCTGCGCACCGTAGGGCGGGTACTGCTGTCCCTGCGGTGGCGGTGGCGGTGGCGGCTGCTGGCCGTACGGACTCTGCGGCTGTCCTCCCGCCCAGCCGGGAGGCCAGCCCACGCTCTGCCCCTGGGCATCGACCAGGTTCTGGGTCCGGATCCGCGACTTGCTCGTATGCCGCTTGACCAGCAGGACGATCAGCAGCACCAGGCCGATGAGTCCGAGGACCGAGGAGATCCCGAAGCGAACAAGCAGCCCACCGATCGGGAACTTGTCGCCGTAGTAGAGCTGGCTACGGACGCCGGTGCACGACACCTGGTAGTCGCCCGGGGCGAGCCCGTCCGGCGAGCTGGCCACCGCGTAGACGGTGACGCCGTTGAAGGTCGCGTTCGCGTCGAACGTCAGGCCGTCCATCGCGGTCGACTGGCCCTGGGAGTCCTGAAGGAAGCAGTCGTGCGTCGCCGGCTTCGTCCGCGAGTAGACCGTGAGCCCTGAGTCGGTCACGGGAACGGGCGCGCCGGCCTCGATCGCCGTCACGCCGTGGTCGATCACCCGCACGAACGACGCGATCGCCGTACCGAAGACGACGCCGGAGGCGACCCAGATGACGACGACGAGCAGGTACCAGAGGGCTCGTGGGCGAACCTGGAGCGCAGGTGCTGCCTGCTGCTCGCTGAGTGTCACGGTCGAATTGTCCCACGGGCTCGGCTCAGGTCAGAGCGCGTCGGTCGGGTCCGTCGCAGCCGCGGCGGCACTCTGCTCCACGTACTCCGCTTCCTGGATCTCATGACGCCGGCGGCGGCGCACGTGCCAGACGATGAGCGTCGCCAGCACCAGCACGCCTATCACCACTGCGGAGCCGGTGCCGATCTTCGCCGCCACCCGCTCGTACGACGCGCCGGCGAAGTAGCCCACCAGGCAGAAACCCACTCCCCAGAGCAGCCCACCCATGGCGTTCCACAGCAGGAAGCGGCGGTACTGCATCTCACTGAGCCCGGCTAGTCCCGGCATCACTGCCCGGAAGAACGCCGTGAAACGGCCCAGGAAGATGGCCGGACCGCCTCTGTCTCGCAGCGTCCCGCGAGCGATGGCCAGCCGGGCCTGGTGCCGGTCGAGCAGGCGCCACCGCACGACCCTCGGTCCGAACAGCCGGCCCACCTCGTATCCCACGCTGTCACCGAGCACGGCGGAGACGACCACGATGACGCAGAGCACCGCGATGTCGAGGTGGTCCCGGCTGGCCATGAAGCCGCCCAGCAGCACGGCGGTCTCACCGGGCAGGATGAACCCGATGAACACCGCCGCCTCCCCGAAAACGAGGCCCGCGATGATCGCGTAAGCGGCGAGCGGAGGCAGTGACTCGATAGCCGATGTCACCACGTGCACGTGCCCACGCTATCTTGGCCAGCGGTCCGCTCTATCGCATGCGTACGCGGTGGCTGCGCGCATCTGTCAAACTGGGCCGCATGCGAGTGTCCGCCAAGTCCGACTACGCCCTGCGCGCTCTGATCGAGATCGCGACGCGCGAGGATGGCGCACGCGTGTCGGCGGAGGAGCTCGGCCAGCTCCAGGGCATCCCGCGGGGGTTCCTGCAGGCGATCCTCGCGGACCTGCGTCGGGCGAGCATCGTGATCAGCGTGCGTGGTCAGAACGGCGGCTGGCGGTTGGCCGCCGATGCGTCCACCATCACCGTTGCCGACATCATCCGCGCCGTCGACGGTCCCCTGGTCAGCGTGTACGGCCTTCGTCCGGAGGCCGTCGAGTACCACGACTCGGCCACCGTGCTCCAGCTGGTCTGGATCGCGGCGCGCGCCAACCTGCGCGACGTCTTCGAGCAGGTGACCGTCGAGATGCTGGCGAAAGACCAGCTCCCACCGACGGTGATGGCCCTCACCAACGACAGCGACGCCTGGCAACCCCACTAACGACCCCACTGATGGGGTCGAAGGGGCTGCTGGTACATCTGTGACTACATGCAGGTCTGAATGCCGCTCGTGGGATAGATTCCGCCCTATTTGGCGGCTTTCAGACCTGCCAGTGGCTGCACCGGAGGCAAAACGGACATCGGTTGACCCGCCGGGGCTTCCTGCCAGGGAATCGATGCACCCCGTCGCGCCCATCTGGGCGGCGGGCCGATCCGGCCGCTGATAGCTGATGTGGCGCGTACGATCTGGCCACGACGCCCGGCGCTTCGAATTCGCTGCTCCAGGAGGCAGAGGTTCTTGACGTCGCGAGCGGCGATGCGAGCGACACCGAAGCCGGCCTCTTCCAGACGCTCCTGGCGATGCTTCTCGTCCATGAGCGTGGTGGCAGGCGCCTCCTGCGTGTACTTCACATCGCCGTCCACTTCGAGGTAGCTCCACAGGTGAGGGATCCACAGGTCTCCGCGGCCGACAGGGCCATCGCGGTCGTAGCCCCAGACCTGTGGTATGCCACGGTGTCCGAGCTGGATGAGCTGCCAGCGCGCGAACGTCTCATAAGGCGATTCCGCGAGCTGCTCTGCGAGTCCGAGCAGGGGCAACAGGCGCCCGCTGCCTGGCCAGGAGTCGCAGGTGTCATACACCTGCCGTATCTCCCGCTTCGTGGTGTGCTCTCGGAAGAGTGCTGCATCCATAGCCGCTAGCACGTTCACGGACGGTTGATCGCGGGACAGATCGCATATCGTGCGTGCCACCGTGGTGAGGCGCCATGCTCCACGCTGCTCAAGCTGCCAGGTTGCGAGGTGACCGGTCCTCACGACGACGGTGCGATCGCGTTCTCCTCTCTGGCAGGAACCTCTCGCAACCGTCAATGCCGGGATAGCGGGCCGGGAGCCCAACGTGGGAAGACCGTGAACCAAAGCCGCGCTGTGATGACTGACGACCGAACCGGGCCGAGCCAAGCACGCCGCAACGGCGCACGCGATCGATCGCGCAGCAGAACTGGCCGCCTGGTAGCTGCGTCTTTCCACATAGACACCCCGCCGCAACGCGAGAATCTCACCGGTGTGAAGCAGACGTTGGATCTGATGTCGAGACCAACCACACTCATGGGCCTGCGCCGAGGTGAACACCCCGAACTGCCCCTCGCGGCAGGGCGGCAAATCGAGCATCAACCAACCTTGATGGCCAGCGCCGAGCGCACGAGACGAAACCCGCCCTCCTGTGGACTGGACAGCGCAGTGAGAGGCCTGTGGGCAGCACTACCCTCGGAGAGATGAGTGACGACCAGGCCCGGGCGGAGCTGCTCCGCCTGCGGGCGAGTATCGACAACCTGGACGCCGCGCTTGTCCACCTGCTCGCGGAGCGCTTCACCTGTACCCAGCAGGTGGGCCGGCTCAAGGCCCGCCACGGCATGCCGCCGGCCGACCCTGAGCGCGAGGCGCAGCAGATCACCCGGCTTCGGCAGCTGGCCGTCGAGTCGAGGCTGGATCCGGAGTTCGCCGAGAAGTTCCTGAACTTCGTCGTGGCCGAGGTGCTGCGACACCACGAGGCGATCGCCCGCGACGCGTAGGCGCCGTCGATGAATCCGGCGCCGGTCGGCTCGCCGACTAGGCTCGACGTGTGCAGGTGTCCTCGTTGCGGATCTACCCGGTCAAGTCGACCGCGGGGCTCGACGTGCGTGACGGCCGTGGTGCATCCGTGGGGTCTCGAGAACGACCGGCGCTGGATGGTCGTCGACCTCGATGGTAAGACTCTCACGTCGCGAGACGACCGCAGGCTGATGCAGGTGACCGCTACCCCACAGCACGGCGGCGCCCTCGACCTCTCGGCCCCGGGGCTCGAGACCCTGCACGTCGAGGTTCTGCGGCACGACGGGTCTGTCCGACTGACGATGTCGCGCCTCGGGTCCGGCCTCAGTGCCGGGCCGGCGGCCGATGCCTGGATGTCGAAGGTGCTCGAGAGGCCGGTGCGGCTGGTCTGGCTGGACGATCCCCGACGCCGTACCGTCGCGGTCTCTCACGGAGGGCGCCCAGGTGATGTGCTGAACCTGTCGGATGCGGGCCCTGTGCTGCTCACGTCGACGGCGTCCCTCGCCAAGCTGAACGATTGGCTGCGACAGACCGCGGGTGATCGCGGTGAGCCAGTGCCCGAGCCGCTCCCGATGCTCCGGTTCCGGCCCAACATCGTCGTCGATGGTGTCGACGAGGCCTTCGCCGAGGATGAGTGGAAGCTGGTCCGCATCGGCGACGTCGAGCTGCGTTTCGGTGAGCACTGCGACCGGTGCGCCGTCCCGACCATCGATCCGGTGAGCCTGCAGAGCAGCAAGGAGCCCACCCGGACGCTGGCGTTGCATCGGCAGTGGGACCACGAGGTCTTCTTCGGGATCCGGATGATCCCGGTCTCGACCGGCCTGGTGCGGGTCGATGACCCGGTCATCGTGGGCTGACGAAACCGTAGGCTGAGCCGACGGGGTGGACTCCTACCGAGAGCTGACGAGATGAGCGAGACCAAGCGTCACCGGATCACGTTGTCCGAGGACGAGATGCCGACCCGCTGGTACAACATCGTGCCGGACCTCCCGGTACCGCCGCCCCCGGTTCTCCACCCGGGCACCGGTCAGCCGGTCGGTCCCGAGGACCTCGCTCCGCTGTTCCCGATGGACCTGATCATGCAGGAGGTCACCGGCGACTCGTACGTCGAGATCCCTGGCGAGGTCCTCGACGTCTACCGGCTGTGGCGGCCGAGCCCGTTGTTCCGAGCGCACCGACTGGAGAAGGCGCTCGGGACGCCGGCCCGGATCTACTACAAGTACGAGGGTGTCTCGCCGGCCGGCTCGCACAAGCCGAACACGGCTGTGCCGCAGGCCTACTACAACGCCAAGGCCGGCATCACGAGATTGACCACGGAGACCGGCGCCGGCCAATGGGGTACGGCGCTGGCGTTCGCCTGCGCCCAGTTCGATCTCCAGTGCGAGGTCTGGCAGGTACGTGCGTCGTACGACCAGAAGCCGTACCGGCGGATGATGATCGAGACCTTCGGCGGCACCGTCCATCCCAGTCCGTCGCATCTGACGAACGCCGGCCGGGCGATCCTGGCGCAGGACCCCGACTCGACGGGATCGCTCGGGATCGCCATCAGTGAGGCCGTCGAGATGGCGGCCCAGGATCCCGACGACAAACTACGCACTGGGCAGCGTGCTCAACCACGTGCTGATGCACCAGACGATCATCGGTGAGGAGACCCTGCTCCAGCTGGCCTCCATCGGCGAGACGCCCGACCTGCTGGTCGGCTGCACGGGCGGCGGGTCCAACTTCGGCGGCCTCGCCTTCCCGTTCCTCCGCGAGAAGCTGGCCGGCCGGATGTCGCCGGTCATCCGCGCGGTCGAGCCGCAAGCCTGCCCATCGCTCACGCAGGGCGTCTACGCCTACGACTTCGGTGATACGGCGGGCATGACCCCGTTGATGAAGATGCACACGCTCGGCCACGACTTCATCCCGGACCCGATCCACTCGGGCGGCCTGCGCTATCACGGCATGAGCCCGCTGATCAGCCACATCTACGACCAGGGCCTGATGGAGGCCGTCGCCAAGCCGCAGTCGGAGTGCTTCGCTGCCGGGGTGCTGTTCGCCCGCACCGAGGGAATCGTGCCGGCGCCGGAGCCGACGCACGCGCTCGCGGCCGCCATCGAGGAGGCGCGCCAGTGCACGGAGACCGGCGAGGAGAAGGTGATCGTGACAGCGCTGTGCGGCCACGGACACCTCGACCTACCGGCGTACGACGCCTACCTCCACGGCAGGATCCTCGACCACGCCTGGGAGGACCCCGACGTCCAGGAGCGAGTCAACCGAGCGCTGGCGAACCTGCCGGCCCTGGCGCACTGACCGCCGACGGTCAGCCGGTCATCGGCTCCAGCACGATCAGCGGGATCTGGCGGTCGGTCTTCTTCTGGTACTCGGCGTAGTCGGGCCACGCCTCCACGGCGCGCTCCCACCAGAGCTCCTTCTCCTCACCGACCACTTCGCGCGCAGTCATGTCCTGTTTAACGGGTCCGTCCTGGAGCTCGACGTGCTGATGGTTGCGGATGTTGTGGTACCAGACCGGGTGCTTCGGGGCCCCGCCGAGCGAGGCCACGACCGCGTAGGTGCCGTCGTGCTCGACGCGCATCAGCGGGGTCTTGCGAAGCTTGCCGGACCGGGCTCCGACCGTGGTCAGGATCACTACCGGTCGATCCTTCATGGTGGTCCCCTTGGTGCCGCCGGAGCTCTCGTACTCGGCGACCTGGTCGCGGCCCACTTGCTGGGACTCGGTTCGTACTCTCCTTGCAATGGCATACGACCAGTCAACACCGCCGGCCGAGGTTCAGCGACCGGTGGTCGTCTCCTCGCCGGTCGCCGACGTCTGAGCAGCACCTTCATTGAGCCGTCCGAGCATGCGGTTGTACGCCGCCAGCGCGGACTCGTCCTCATCGAGGTCGCCGTCGCCGAGCTCGCTGTCCTCGCCCGTCGCCGCGACGTTGTCGGCCAGCGTGCTCCGTCGGACTCCTTCCAGCCAGCCGCCGGCGGTCGCGTTGGTGGACGCATGCGTGATGTAGGCGAGCATGACGCCGACGATGAACACCATCATGAGGCCGTCTCCGAACGCCCACATGATGCCTCCGCCGCGGTTGAGGTCCGCGAGCGGCGTGGGACCCCACATGCGATGGATCTCGGCGTACGCGGGGAAGAGCTCGTGGTCGGCCTGGAGCAGCACGATGCCGACGACGGTCTCCGGCGCCATCGCGATGAACAGGACGGCGAGGCGGACGAGGTACGGCGGGTGCCACCGGATCGGCTCGTTCCCGAGCAACGGCAGCAGGAACAGGTAGCCGGCGCCCAGGTACAGCACGTGCTCGGCCTGATGCAGCCATGGGTGCAGCATCATCTGCTGCATGAAGGACGTCAGATGCGTTCCGACGATGACCCCGCTGTACAGCAGCAAACCGAACAACGGGTGCGTCAGGAACGAGACCGGTGCCGACAGGAGGGCGGCGCGAACGCGTTGCTGGGCCGACCCGGTGGTGACCTGCAGGAGCAGGGTCAGCGGACTGCCGACGACGAGCAGGGCAGGCGCCACCATGATCAGCAGCAGGTGCTGCACCATGTGCACCCAGAAGAGCACGTGGCCGTAGGTCTCGATCGCGGTATTGAGGCTGACGACGAGGGTCAGGAGACCGAGCATGAACGAGACGACGCGGTACCACGGCAGGCCGGGACTGCCGGCCCGTCGAGCCTTGGCAAGACCTGCGACGTACGCCGCGAAGGTCGCCACGATGAGCAGGTCCCACACCAGGTTGCGCTGCCAGGTCGTGAGGAGCAGGTGCCAGCCGAACGGGGCGAAGCCGCCCATCTGCATGTCAGGCACGGCCGGTCACCTCGCTGGTCACTGATCCATTGTCAGCCGGGCCTCCGGGCCGCCGTCGCGCGGGTCGATCAGGGCGCCTTGGCGTGGGACCACCGGTGAGTGTCACGATGACTAGAGGCGTCACCCGGCGCCGTACCCAGGAGGGTTGGCACATGGACCCGACAGCGCTCAGATCGACCCGCGAGAGCCTGCACGTGCTTGCGGAGCTTCTTCTGGCCGGCCCGCAGTACGCACGCAGCAGCGATATCCGGCTGCGGGTCACGCCGACCGGGTTCGCGACGGTCGTCGAGCCGATGTTCGAGGTCCGCGCCACCGAGCTGGTCACGCCGGCCGGCCGGTGGCCGCTCACGGGAAGCGTGGCTTCGCTCGCCGCGTTGGCCGGGGTGCAGCCGCGCGACCTACGCGACGTGTACGCCGCCGGGCCGGTCATGGGTGTCGACGACGCGCTGGTGGTCGACGAAGAAGCGGCCAGGGTGATCCTGTCGGCGTTCTCGCGTGGCGACGCCGCGATGCGACTGCTGGCTCCTGGCGACGAGCCGGTGTTGTGGCCGGAGCACTTCGATGTCGGCATCGGGTTCGACGAGGTCAACTACGGCGTCTCGCCGGGTGACTCGGACTTCGCTGAGCCGTATGCCTACATCGGGCCCTGGAGACTACGGACCGGACCGTTCTGGAATGCGCCTTTCGGCGCCGCCCGGCTGATGCGTGAGCTGCCCGGGGTCGACGACGTCTTGGAGTTCTTCTCCGCCGGTGGGGCGCATGCCTCCGATGACCCCGAGGCTTCCTAGGCCCCGAGGGCCTCGAGCACCCGCCCAGAAGTCCGTCGACCCATCGGCGCAGGAAGCGTAAGGTCGAGACCTGCGGAGCCACTCAGGCTTCAGGGACCAGGGAGCCCATCATGGCCGACAAATCGCCTCGACAACATCTCAGCAAGAAGGCCGGCAAGTCCCTCAAGGAGAAGCGGGCCGAGAAGCACGCGAAGGCCGACGCCAAGGGCCACGCCCCGATCATCCCGCCCACGAAGAAAGGGTGACCGCCGGCTCCACGCCGTAGGTCAGTCCTCAGGTTGGGTGTCTGGGGGCTTGGTGAGGGTCTCGCCCGTGACCGGGTCGATCGCCACTCCGGCCGCACGTCCGTGCAGGTGGTTGTGGTTCCAAGCACGCCCGATGTAGGGGATTCCCCCGATGGCATGGTCTACGACCGTCGCACACACTCCTGAAAGTCCGCAGGCACTCGGCATGCGGCACCTATCAGGAGATCACCATGAATTCACGCATCAGCCGTAGCTCCATCGTGGCTTCGGCGGTCGCCGCGGCCGCCCTCATCGCCGGAGGCACGGGCGCCGCTCTGGCCCAGGCCCCGTCGGCCGGAGTCGCCCCAGCAAAGGCGGCGCCGAGCGTGTCGCTCAAGCTCCAGACGTCCTCGTCAGACCTCAAGGCGTGCTTCCCGTACGCGAAGGCGACGGTCAAGGTCGCGCTGACGACCGACGACATCGGCAGCGACGCCTTCGACATCAAGGCGTCCGGGCTCAAGCCGGATACCGCCTTCACGGTCTTCATCATCGAGAAGGCGGCGGCGCCGTTCGGCGCCGTCGAGTACATCGGTGACATCTTCACGGACAAGTACGGCAACGCCAAGAACACGTTCAACCTGATCGCCGAGGAGGCTTTCGCCTTCAACAACGAGACGCAGGCCCGTACCGAGCTCAACTCCGTGGGCTTCTGGTTCGCGGACCCGAAGGACGATGACAGCTGCCTTGGTGCCGCTAGCCCCACGACGCAGTTCGACGGCGACGCATCCGCGGGCGTTCAGATGATGAACTCCGGAGTCCACTACCTCCCCTGATGTGGCTCCGGTACGACGATGGGGAGGTGCCGTGGCGCCTCCCCATCGCGCGCCGTGCAGCGGGCATGGGTCACCACGTTCCTGATGGCGATGCTGTTCACCCACGCGCTGGCATCTCGTGAAGCCGAGTCGAAGGTCCGCGCGGTTCGCCACAGCTCCAGATATGCGTCGAGCGCGGCGCTCTCGGCCTCCGAAGCATCACCCAGGGCCGACAGCGCCATCCCGTAGAGCGACGCCGCCGTCGCATCGAACAGGTGGGTGAACGCCGACTCGTCTCCGTCGGCGATCTGGGCAATCCACGCCGCCAGCGTGGGAGAGGTCTGCTGCCGAGCTGACGTCATGAGTCCCCAGACCTGGGCGGTGCGGAGTGAATACCACCAGGGTCCAGGGCGATATGTGTCGAGACCGACAAATGGGACCTTAGTCGTACTGTGCCGATGCAGCACCTTCGCGGCACCACATGCATAGATTCGGAGGCTGTACCAACGCCACGGGGTAGGGAAAGCGCCGGAGGTTGTCGGATCGGGCCGGAGGTGTTCGTGGCACGAGTGAGCACACGCCCACGAGGGCGTGCCTGATGCAGGAGGATGATTCGTATGCAGTACCTGGTTTCCGTGATCGACGACGCGCCCGACTCCGCTAGCCCAGACGAGATGGCCGACATCGACGCGTTCAACGACGGCCTTCAGGCCGATGGCCACTGGGTCTTCGCGGGCGGCCTCGGGGCACCGGCAACCGCCACCGTCATCGACGGTAGGGGTGCCGAGGCGATCTTCACCGATGGCCCGTTCGTCGAGACGAAGGAGTGGCTCTCGGGCTTCTGGGTCATCGAGGCGCCTGACCTCGACGTGGCGCTCGAGCTGGCCGCCGCGGGATCGAGGGCCTGCAACCGACGGGTGGAGGTGCGCCCGTTCCTGTGAGCGCGGTCGACGTCGGTGCGGCGATCACCCAGGCACATCACGAGGAGTGGGCCCGAGTAGTCGCCACCCTCACCAGACAGTTCGGCGATCTCAGCGTCGCCGAGGACGCCGCCGCCGAGGCGTTCGCGACCGCTGTCGAACGGTGGCCGACCGACGGTATCCCGCCCAACCCGGGGGGCTGGCTGACCACGACCGCCCGCCGCAAGGCCCTCGACCGGATCAGGCGCGAGAACAAGCGAGACGACAAGCACAAGGAGGCGCAGCTGATGTACGACGATGTCCCGCGAGCCTCCTTGGGGCCGGTCCAGGACGAGCGGCTTCGGCTGATCTTCACCTGCTGCCACCCGGCGCTCGCGCCGGAGGCCCGGGTTGCCCTGACGCTCCGGATGATCGGCGGTCTGACCGTTCCGGAGATCGCCCGCGCCTTCCTGGTGCAAGAAGCCGCCATGGGACAACGGATCACCCGGGCGAAGGCGAAGATCAAGGTGGCTCGCATCCCTTACCGAGTGCCATCCGCGGACGACCTGCCGAGACGAGTCTCCGGTGTGCTCGCCGTCCTCTTCCTGGTCTTCAACGAGGGCTACCTGTCGAGCGGCCCCGACGCGGACCCGGTCCGCCACGACCTGACCGCCGAGGCCATCCGTCTCGCGCGGCTGCTCCACGAGCTGATGCCGGAGGATGGTGAGGTGACCGGGCTGCTGGCGCTGATGCTTCTCACCGAGGCCCGTCGCGCCGCCCGGGTCTCGGCGAGCGGCGAGCTGGTCACTCTTGACGAGCAGGACCGTGGGCTCTGGGACGGGGCCCTGGTCGTCGAGGGCCATCGGCTGGTACGGCAACGCCTGGCAACCCGCCGGGCTCCGGGCCGCTACCAGATCCTCGCCGCGATCAACGCCGTACACACGTCGGCCCGCGATGCACGAGACACCGACTGGGCACAGATCGTGGCTCTCTACGACCAGCTCGTTCGTCTCGACCCGTCACCGATCGTCGCCCTCAATCGAGCCGTTGCGATCGCGGAGCTCGATGGCCCGAACGTCGCGATGCCGATCGTCGACCGTCTCCAGGCGGACCTGAGCGGATATCACGCCTACTTCGCGGCCCGAGCCGACCTGCTGCGCCGGTTGGGCCGCAGCGAGGAGTCGCGGGCGGCCTACGACCGAGCCATCGAGCTGGCGGGCAACACAGCCGAGACGACCTTCCTGACCCGCCGCCGCGACCAGCTGGGGAAGTCGGCTCGGGCAGAACCCTGAGCGGTCTCAGACCACGAACGTGGACCAGGCGTCCAGGAACGCCTTCCGTCCAGGCTGGCCCTTGTCCACCTTCACGCTCTCCCGGTCGAGCCACTCCGCGGGTCCGACAGTTAGGGTGATCGACGTGACGACCGGCTCTGGAGCGCACACCGTCCTGGCCATGACCGAGGGCGAGGCGTTCGGCTCGCTACGGAAGCGTCCGACGTCGCGGCGGGAACGATTCGCCATCGGGCGAGCGTTGCGCAAGCAGGTGCCTCGTGAGTCGTTGGGTCGATGGCAGGCGCCCGTCGATCGGCGCGACCCGGTCCAGCTGATCACGGAGTCACACCAAGGCCGCCTGGACGAGCTGGTCCCGATCCGGGTCAGCCGAATGCTCAGCTCGCCGTACGGCTTCCTGCGTGGCACCGCGATCCTGATGGCCGCGGACCTCGCCGAGCTGCCGGCCACCGGGATCACCCCGGTGATCTGCGGCGATGCCCACCTGGGCAACTTCGGCTTCTACGCCTCGCCCGAGGGTGAGCTCGTGATGGACCTCAACGACTTCGACGAGGCCCATCCCGGTGCGTGGGAATGGGATCTTCGGCGGCTGGTGGCCAGCATCTGGGTGGCCGGACGGGAGAACTCGTCGAGCGAGCAGCAGTGCGCGGCTGCGGTCACCTCGTGCGTGTCGGCGTATCGGGCCGAGGTGAACTTCTTGGCCGAACAGCCTCTGCTCACCCGCTCGTACAACCGTCTCGACCTCAGACGCCTGCACCAGACCGCCAGCGAGAAGACCCTCCGGGCCGAGATCGCGCGGTCGGCCAAGCGGGCCCGGAACCGGACCAGCGACCGGGCGCTGCCCCGTTTCACGCTCGAGCACGAAGGCCGGCGGCGCATCGTGGAGGAGCCACCGCTGATCACGCACCTCCCCGAGCAGGACGTCGAGCTGATCGCAGCCGCACTGGACGAGTACCTGGCCACGCTGGCGCCGCACTGGCGCCGGGTCCTGGGCGGCTACACCGTTGTCGACATGGCCCACAAGGTCGTCGGCGTCGGGAGCGTCGGCCTGCGCGCCTATGTGGTGCTGCTGGAGGGCAGCAGCCCAGACGACGTGTTGTTCCTCCAGCTGAAGCAGGCGCGCCGATCAGTGCTGGCCAAGTACGTGCATGGCGACTCCGCTTGGCACGCCCACCAAGGTCAGCGAGTGGTGGAGTACCAGCAGGCCTTGCAGACCGTAAGCGACCCACTCCTGGGTTGGACCACGGTCGATGAACGGCAGTACTACGTTCGACAGTTCCGGAACATGAAGGGCACCATCCCGCTCGACGCCATCGACCCCGCGGCGTTGGCTGACTATGCCGGCATCGTCGGACGCCTGCTCGCCAAGGGACACGCCCGTACCAGTGGCGCTTCGATGATCGGGGGCTACGCCGGGCGTTCGGACAAGCTGGATCGAGCCATGTCGAAGTTCGCCCGGGTCTACGCCGATCAGGTCGAAGCCGACCACGCCGAACTGGTGCGTGCCGTTCGACAGGGCTCGGTGCCGGCCACGGAGGGTGCCCTGGACCAGACCCGATCCGCCTTCCGTCCCTGATCCGGCTGCGACTGACGGGCGCGGTACTACTCCGGTTCCTCGATGTCTGCCCGGTGCCCGAGGTGCCGCAGGATCTCGCGGAGGGCGACGTGCAGGGCGTCGGCGCCGATGACACGTTCGACGGGGAACGGCAGGTCGCTGGGCACCGCGACGAAGGCACGGTCCTGCCAGCCGCCGAGCCCCCCGTGGCAGCCCACCAGGCCTTCGAATGCTGCCACTTCATCGGTGCCCGGATCCACCAGACTGTTGACGTAGATGTCGGGCGCCTCCGGCCGCAACGCCACCCGGAGGACGAACTCGGGCGCGAGCCGTCCGAACGGGAGCAGCGGGTCGACACCTTCGACATGCCCGTCGTTGAGTCGATGCCAGCCCGCGTTGCCGAGCGCTACCGGGCCGTCGACGTCGTCGTCCGTCACTACGACGAATCCCACGCCGGGATGGGCCGCGAGGCCTGCGATCAGCGCGGGGTACCTCTCGTCGAGCTCGCGGCGGGAGAGCCGCTGCTTCTCGCCGCGGACGTAGATCAGCCCGAGGTTGCCGGATCCGAAGACATGGAACGTCTGGTCGCCGCCCTTGGTCGCCTTCCCGCGTGGGCCGGGTTCGCTCACCTGCGCAGGCTCGTTCTTCGCGCGTTTGTCCATTGCGTTCGATGCCGACTGCATCGTCTTCCCGCTGACGCCGCTGCCGGTGGCCAGGTCGTCCACCAGGACCCGGGCGCGGCCCCAGCCCTCGATGTCCTCGGTTGACCCTGCGACATCGGCCCGGGCCAGCCGGGAGACCAGGGTGGCGAGGTCCTCCGGGTAGCGGTCCGCGAACGTCGCACCCTGGGCCTGTCCATGGTCGGAGAGGATGACGAACCGGTACGGCCGGGGCGCCACGGTGGCGACGAGCTCCAGCTGGCGCAGCACGCCGTCGATGGCCTCGAGCGCCTCGAGACTCTCGGGCCGGAGTACGCCGGCATGGTGGGCGATCTCGTCGTAGTCCACGTAGTCGACGTAGATGGAGCGGGTTCCACGCAGCATGTGCTGGGCGACCAGGACCGTGTTGAGGTCACGTAACGCCCCGTTGGTCACGCACCGCAGCAGTGCCGTCGACCAGGTGCGCTCGCAACGCGGTCGGACGTCACGCCGAATCGCGCGCCGCGCCTGGAAGCGGTCGCGGACCAGCTCGGACACGGAGCGGGACAGCGATCGCACCAACCCGTTCGGGTGCGAGACGAACCACGCCACCGCGCGCCGGGTCGTCTCACCGTTCCGGGATCGTCGACTCATCGTGAGTACGGCGTCCGGCGCATCGCCCGTGAACAGGTTGCTGATGCTCACCCCGCCGTCGACCAACAGACCTCGACCGGTGGTGAGCGTCTCCTCGATGAGGGTGGCATCACCGGGACGGTTGGCGACCAGCACCTTGTCGTTGGCCCGGTCGTACCACCTGAAGGCCGGAATGCCATCGATCACCCCGTGCAGGATGCCCATCTGGCTGGCCGGTGTGGTGGCCGGGAGCTTCGGCGTCCACTCGTGGAGCTGATGACTACCGTCACGGATCCAGCGCGACAGGGTCGGGACGGTGCCGGCCATGACAGCCATATGCAAGACCGGATAGGGAACCCCATCCAGCTGGACGAAGACCACCCCGGACATCTCCGGGTTCTCGACCACCGCAGGTCGTCGACGGCCCGAGGACACCAGTCTGCCGACCAGCGCTTCGTTGGTCCCTGCCGTGGTGACCCAGCCCACCAAGGTTCCGACGATGCCGATGATCGCGGCGACGAAGAACGCGGCCCAGAAACCGTCAAGGGAGACATCCGGCAGGATCCACGCCGCGACAGCGACGATAAAGGCCTGCCCGAGCAGGGCTAACAGGACCACGCCGGCCCACCCGACGCGCACGGCTCCCGCGATGAGCAAGGGTTGGAGGATCAGCCCGGCAACGCCGAGAACGAGCGCGAACTCGATCGAGCCGGCCGGCAGGTTGACGTGAAAACCGGGGACGACCCAGTCGCAGAACGCAACCGCGAGCACTGTCGCCACGAGCGACAGCAGCACCGAGCCGACGAAGGACGTCCATGGCCTCCGCTGTCCGGAGCGTGCCAGGGTGCCGGCCAGGGCCGCTCGTTGTTGACTGCTGTCCTGCTTGTCCTGCGCGCCAGTTGGCATGGGCTGAGGGTATCGGGGTCGCGGATGGTTTCATGAGACTGCACGGAAAGCCTCGATCGCGTCCGCGACCGGCGAGGACCGTCTGAGGTTTTGCCGTGAATCAGCTCGTGACCTTGATGGTCTTAGCGGGGCCCGATACGTTGAACGAGTCCGCGGCGTTGTGACGCACACCCGATTCTGCCGGACACTCACCCACCCAAGATGTAGAGGTCTCCCATGTCCCGTCGTTCGAAGTCGCTCTGGTGCGGCCTGTCCTCCTTCGCGGTGCTTGCGTCGCTCGGGGCAGCCACGCCCGCTCTCGCGTCGTCAGGGGGCGGATCCGCTCACTTCGACACGTCTGCAGCCACGGAGAAGACCACCTTGCGTGGCGTAAGCGCAGTCTCGGCTTCCGACGTCTGGGCGGTGGGGTTCAAGACGAAGCAGCAGCAACAGGTATTCCAGACGCTGACCGAGCACTGGGATGGCTCTACCTGGTCAAGGGTTGCCAGCCCCAATCCGACCGGCCAGTCGGTCAGTGATCTCCTGGCCGTCGATGCCGTCTCAGCATCAGACGTGTGGGCCGTGGGCAATACCGGAATCGCGGAGACGGCGAACACCCTGATCGAGCACTGGGACGGCAAGAAGTGGTCGATCCTGCCGAGCTTCCCGGGCGAGCTGTACGGCGTGAGCGCGGTCGCCGCGGACGACGTCTGGGCCGTAGGCAACTACTACGACTCTGGTGTGTCGAGGACGCAGACCCTGCACTGGAACGGGAAGAAGTGGGCCAAGGTCGAGAGCCCGGCATTGGCCGGCCACCTGAACAGTGTGACCGCGGTATCCGCAGACGATGTCTGGGCGGCGGGCTTCGAGGCACTGGACCCGAACGTCACCCTGATCGAGCACTGGGACGGCAGCACCTGGACCCGGGTCGCGAGCCCGCATCCTCAGTCTTTCAGCGAGCTCTACGGGATCAGCGCTGCTGCGACGGATGACGTCTGGGCAGTCGGTGAGTACGCCGGATCGAACGGACAGAAGACACTGACGCTGCACTGGGACGGGTCGGCCTGGACCAAGGTCAAGAGCAAGATCCCGCCGTCGGAGACCAACCCCTTCCTGTTCGGCGTGAGCGCCGGGTCCTCGTCGCAGGCGTGGGCCGTGGGCTTCCGCTTGAACACGAACGAGACCCTCGCGAACCGTTGGAACGGTACCAAGTGGGCCCAGGTCGAGAGCCCGAGCCCGACGGACCAACCCATCCTGTGGGGTGTGGAAGCCCTTGCCGCGAAGAACGTCTGGGCCGTCGGTACCGCCAACGACTTCGAGACCGGTGGGGCAGTCCCCCTGATCGAGCATTGGGACGGCAAAGCCTGGACCGTCGTGCCGAGCCCGAGCCTCTGAGCCTTACCCGGGTGGATCGAAGATGAGATCGGCGACCAACGCAGTCCATCCCGTCTGGTGCGAGGCTCCGAGCCCGGCGCCGATGTCACCGTGGAAGTACTCGTTGAACATCAGGTTGTCACGCCAGGCCGGGTCCGACCGATGGAGCTCGGAGCCCCCGTTCACCGGGCGCCGCCCGTCCGCATCCGGTAGCCAGATGGACACGAGTCGCTCGGAGAGGTCTGCGGCGGCCTCACCGAGAGTGAGCCGCTGACCCGATCCGGTGGGATATTCGATGGTGTAGCCAGGACCGAAGAACTGGTCGTACTGGATCAGTGCCCGGATGACCAGGTAGTTCGTCGGGAACCAGACAGGCCCGCGCCAGTTGGAGTTCCCGCCGTACATGGCGGTGTGCGACTCCGCCGGCTCGTACTCGATAACCGCACCAGGAATGCCGGGAACCTGGTACGGCGTCTGGTGCCGCTTCGAGATCGAGCGGAGGCCATGTGGCGAGAGGAAGCCGTCCTCGTCGAACATCGTCGCCAAGGCCCGCTCGAGCTGCTCGGGTGAGACGATCGAGACCAGGACCCGTCGGGACTCGCCTTCTCCGACGACCCGCCACAGCCGGGAGCCGTCGCGGTCCGGGTGCGCCATCCAGCGGGCGAACCGCTTGCGTAGCGACTGCAGGCGATGGGCTTCTCCGATCGGGACCGACGCGGCCGGCAGCACTGGGATCACGCCCACCAGGGTCTGGACCTGGATCGGGGTCGCCGTACCCTGCGTGTCGATGAGGCGGTCGTAGAACAACCCGTCGACAGGGTCGTACAGTCCGGAGTCCTCGAGGGCATCGCTGATCAGCAGGAACTGCTCGAGGAACTTCACCACCATGTCGTTGTAGACCTCGTTTCGGTCCGCAAGAGTGAGTGAGAGGACGAGCATCGCCATCGAGTAGTAGGCCATCCAGGCCGTGCCGTCGGCCTGCTCGATTCGCAACCCGGGCGGAAGGTGTGACCGGTCCACTGGGCTGATGTTGTCGAGACCGAGGAACCCTCCCCCGAAGAGGTTGTTGCCGTCAGGGTCCTGTCGGTTCACCCACCAGGTGAAGTTGAGCAGCAACTTCTGGAAGATCCGCTCCAGGAAGACCGTGTCCGTGCTGCCGTCGATGGTGAAGACGCGGATGGCGGCCAAGGCGTGCACCGGCGGGTTGACGTCGTCGAAGCTCCATTCGTACGCCGGCAGCGCTCCGTTCGGATGCAGGAACCACTCCCGGAGAAGCACGACCAGCTGGTACTTGGCGAAGGCTGGATCGAGGTGCGCCCAGCTGATCGCATGGAACGCAAGGTCCCAGGCCGCGAACCACGGGTACTCCCAGGGGTCCGGCATCGCGAGCACATCGAAGGAGTCGAGGTGGAGCCAGTCGGCGTTCCGGCCAGTGCGCCGGGCCGCTGGTGGCGGGGAGCCGGCGGCGTCACCGTCGAGCCACCGCTTCACCCGGTACGGGTACATCTGCTTGCTCCACACCAGGCCGGCGCTGGCCTGACGGGCGACCCGCATGCGTTCCGGGTCGGTACCAGCTGGTGCGATGGCCGCGTAGAAGTCGTCCGCATCCTGCTGACGTGTGGCCATTAGCTCGTCGAAGGTCGCCGCTGACCACGCCGACCCTCCGGACTTCGCCGGTGCTGACGACGGCTCGGGCTGGTACAGGCGTACCCGGATCTCAGCGGTCTCTCCGGCAGGCACCGTCAGGTGGTAGCGCCAGGCTGCCTTGGTGCCCCGCCTCTCCGGGTTGACCGTGGCTGCACCGGATACGACGTGGTCGTTGATGCCGTCCTTGGGATAAGGGGTGATGGGATCGGTGCCGTACAAGCGAGCGGTGTTCGTCTCGTTGTCGCAGAACAGCGCCTCCGGCGTCTGTCCATCCGGGCCTGGAGCGGCCTCCAGCCGGTACCCGGCAAGCCGGTGCTCGGATACGGCGAGGCCGTCTCCGTCGACCGAGAGGACGGGCACCTCGTCGAGGTTGTCCCATCGCCACGTGTTGTGGAACCACATGGTTGGGAGCACGTCGATGGTGGCTGCGTCGGGTCCACGGTTCTCGATGGTGATGCTGGCCAGGATCTCGGTGGGACTCGCCTTGGCGTAGGTGACCTCGACCGCCCAGAAACGGTTGTCGTCGAATGCTCCCGTGTCGAGCAGCTCGTACTCGAAGTCGTCTCGGTTGCGTCGACCGTTCTCTGCTACCAGATCTGCATAGGGAAACTCTCCCTGTGGGTAGTGGTAGCGCCACCGCAGCAGTGCGTGGCTGGGCAGCCCCTCGAGGTACCACCAGTAGTCCTTGACGTCCTCGCCGTGGTTTCCCTGAGGCCCGGTGAGGCCGAACATGCGTTCTTTGAGGATCGGGTCCTTGCCGTTCCACAGCGCGAGGCCGAGGCAGAGCTCATGGCGGATGTCGGAGAGCCCGGCCATGCCGTCCTCGTTCCACCGGTACGCACGAGACCTGGCATGGTCGTGCGGAAAGGACTCCCACGCGTTGCCGTCGCCGCTGTAGTCCTCACGCACGGTGCCCCAGGCCCGCTCCGAGAGGTACGGCCCCCACTCGTACCAGGGGTTCGCGGTGAACAGGTCGTCCTCGGCGCGTCCGGTGGCCTCGGCGAGGCGCCGGTGCTCAGCGGTGTCCTGGCTCTTGTCTGATGTCATGCGTCATCCTCGGGTTCGATGCGGAACAGGTGCCAGCGCCATGGGCCCAGCTCGATGTACATCCCGTCGCGTAGGTCGTCACCCTCGCGCACATAGCTGAGATCGTTGGTGGGATCCACGAGTCGGACACGACGCCCGGCCAGGTCGTCGAAGGCGGCCCGGACCATCGCGGACGCTGTCCGGTCGCTGAGGTTGACCGCGACCAGCCAGCGGGTGTCGCCCGTCCAGCACCAGGAGACGATGCTCTCGAAGGACTCGTTGCCGTCCCAGCCCCAGCGCTCACCTAGCCGCCAGTCTCCCTGGTGGAAGGTCGGATCGGTGAGAGCGGCCAGGAGTGAGTCGTAGAAGCCGGCCAGATCGAGGTCGGCGACCTCGACGGGGTAGCGCCCCAGGAACACCGGGAGATGGGTGCGCCAGCCGAGGGTCTGCCCGTGGTGTACGAGGCGGGCACCAGTCTGGGTGAGCGCAGCCACCGCTACGGCCTTGTGCTGCTCGGCGGAGAAGACGGCGGCTGCTCGCGGCTCGTCGTGGTTCTCCACGAACCGGAGCAGTCCTTGCTGGTACGCAGGGTCTGCCAGCAGATGGAGCCGGACCTGTTCGCCGGCTTCGTGAGCCAGCCTGTCGTACAGGCGCTTGTCGTAGCAGTAGTCGAATCCCTGCTGCTGCAGCGCCCACTCCAGATCCCAGTAGGCCTCGGCGATGAACCGGAACGAGGCATGGGTCTGGCGTACGGCGGTGATCACCTCGATCCAGTACTCCTGCGACGGTGGGTCGCCGACCCGTGTGCCCCACGTCCTGGCGAACGCGTCGTTCATCATCAGCATCGCCATGTCGCAGCGAACGCCGTCGCACTGGTCGGCGATGGTTCGAAGCGTGTCGACGGCAGCACCACGCAGGTCGTCGGAGAACGCATCGAGCTGCACGACGTCCGGCCACGCGCCGCTGTACGGATCCCTGCCGTTGGCCAGCACGGTGCCGGAGACCTCGATGAAGGCGCCCGGGTCGTCCCGCAGGTTGTCAGGAGTTCCCTGGACGAAGCGATCCGGATGCTGCGTGACCCACGGATGATCGGGCGCTACGTGGTTGGGGACGAAGTCGAGGATCAGACGTAGACCACGCTCAGCAAGCGCCTGCCTCGCCACAGCGAGTCCGGCGGTCCCGCCGAGGAAGGGGTCGACGACGTAGTCGCGGATGCAGTACGGCGACCCGACGACGTCTACAGGTGCGTAGTCCGGGAGGGCCGCCTCGAAGCTCTCGACCAGGCCGCGGTTGCCCATCGCGATCTGCACACCTGCTGGGCTCCGTTGCCACACGCCCATCAGCCATACGGCGTCGTACCCCACGAACTGGTCCCAGGTCGAGTCCGGGATGGTCGCCAGGTCGAGTCGGCGGCCGGCATCCTCGCTCAGTGCCGAAAGCCATGGCCAGGTGTTGATCTCGTAGATCAAGGGGTGGCGCGGCAATCCCCGATCAGAGCCATGTGCATGTCCGCTGATGAGACTCTCCACGATTGTGCCTGGATTTTCGGTTGGCCGGAGTTTCTGCGACGCCGTACCGGCCAATCGGGATCCTAGCCAGTCGCTCGTGGGGGTGGATACTGGGGACCATGATGCTTGCCTCGAAGTTAGGCGCCGGTTTCCTGACGGGCGCCCTCCTCATCGTCTGTGGCCTGACCGCCTGCTCCTCAGACAGTAAACCCGCAGTGTGCTCGGCAGTGGACTCGCTGAAGTCGTCGGTCAGCAGCTTGGCGGACGTGCAGGTAACCCAGGGTGCCCTCACCGAGCTGCAGACTGACTTCGGGCAGGTGAAGAAGGACCTGACCCAGGTCGCCAGCGACGCGAAGTCGCAGTACGGCACCGAGGTGAGCGCGGTGCAGAGCGCTTTGGACACCCTGTCGACGAGCCTGGCGGCCGCCCAGGCTGATCTTTCCGCAGCGACCATCGTCACCGTCGGGACGGCGATCTCCGCCGTCGCCACGACCGCCAGTGCCTTGCAACAGGCGGTCTCGGCCACCTGCTGAGTGCTGGTCGACGGCAGTGGATCGTGGTGACATCGAGGACGACAACCAGTGAGGGTGATCCTCGGAAGGCGGATGTGCGTGTCATGTCGGAGAGTCGGGCTCTTTCTCGTCGCGCTGCTTGCGGTGCTCCTCCTCCCCGCCTGCACCGGGTCGTCGGGTAGCTCGGCGCAGCCCGAGGCCGAGAGGTTCGCGGCCGCACTGTCTCGAGGAGATCTCACCGACGTCGCCTTCGCCGCCGGCAGCATCCACTCACCTCAGCGCTGGTGGTCGCGGACGCGCGAAGGCATGGGTGCATCCACGTTGACCGTGCAGGTGGCGAACGTTGCCGAACACGGCGACGAGTCATCGGCGTCCTTGCGGTACCGCTGGGACCTGGCCGGTTCGCCAACGGACTGGTCGTACACGACCCGGCTGGGTCTCGTGCGCCGTGGCGACGACTGGGCAGTGGTGCTGCACCCGGACTCGGTCGCTCCGGGCCTCGCGCAGAGTGACCTGCTTGCCTTGTCGATGTTGCCTGCCGAGCGCGCCGACATCCTCGGTGCCGGAGGAGTGCCACTGGTCACCGAGCGTCCGGTGGTCAGGTTCGGCATCGACAAGACGCGAGTACCAGCAGCCGCGCAGTCTGCATCGGCACGCTCGCTGGCAAGCCTGCTGGACATCGACGCCGCGGCGTACGCCGAACGGGTGGCTGCCGCAGGCCCGGATGCCTTCGTCGAAGGTCTCGTGCTGCGCGCCCACGACGCGACTGCCGAGCTGAAGCAGGCCAGCAACGAGATCCCGGGTGCCCGCGCCATCGCAGACTCCATACCGCTCGCGCCCACCCGAGAGTTCGCGCGGGGCATCCTGGGCACGGTTGGTCCGGTCACCGCAGAGATGGTGGCAGCGAGCAAGGGGGCATATCGGGTTGGCGACGTGGCTGGGCTCAGCGGCCTCGAGCAGCGGTACGACGCACAGCTGCGTGGCACCCCGGGCGTGCTCGTACAGGCGGTAGACGCCAACGATCGAGGACGGACTCTTTTCCAGAGCGCACCGCGCAAGGGCGTGGCGCTGCGAACCACCCTCGACCTCGGCATCCAGCACAGCGCCGAGCAGGCGCTCGCCGATACTCCCTCGGCTAGCGCCCTGGTGGCCATCCGGCCCTCCAGCGGAGACGTCCTGGCCGCAGCCAGCGGGCCTGGTTCGGCCGGCTACCCCACGGCGACGGTCGGCCAGTACGCGCCGGGGTCCACCTTCAAGGTCGTATCGAGCCTCGCCCTGCTTCGAGCGGGCCTGTCCCCGGACAGTGTGGTGCACTGCCCACCGACCGTCACCGTCGACGGCAAACAGTTCAAGAACTACTCCGACTACCCCGCGGCGGAGCTCGGCGACATCACCTTGCAGGAGGCGCTGGCGAACTCGTGCAACACCGCCTTCATCGGCGAGCGCGACCGGATCACCCCCGATGGCCTGACCGACGCGGCGGCGGCGCTCGGGCTCGGGGTCGACCATGATCTCGGCTTCCCGGCCTACTTCGGCTCCGTACCGTCGGACGCGGAGACGACCACTCACGCCGCGGACCTCATCGGCCAAGGACACATCCTCGCGTCGCCCCTGGCCATGGCGTCGGTCGCCGGTTCGGTGGCGGCCGGCCACACCGTCGTACCGCACCTGCTCGAGCAGAGCCGACCGGCAGCCGACCCGGCCGCTCCGCTGACAGCCGAGGAGACCAGGCTGCTCCAGCAGCTGATGGCGTCCGTGGTGGCGGACGGCAGCGGCAGCTTCCTGGCCGATCTGCCCGGTCCGCCCATCCTGGCCAAGACCGGCACCGCCGAGTTCGGCACGAAGGCGCCGCTACAGACCCATGCCTGGATGATCGCCGTCCAAGGCGATCTCGCGGTCGCGGTCTTCGTGGACGTGGGGGAGTCGGGCTCCCAGACGGCCGGGCCGATCCTCGAGGAGTTCCTCCGCGACGTCGGCTGAATGTGTCGGTGCCCGCTGGGTCCACCGGCGCAACGACGTTGTCGGTGGGGATCAGGCTGCCGGGGTCGAATGGGGAACCTCGGGTTTTCCTTGTGGATAACTCCGTCTGGGCGGGAAAGTGTCGGAGGCGGGTCGTAGATTAGAGCGCATGTTCGAGCTACCGGAGCCGCCCGTCGAGGATGTGCCGCCGTTCGATGGGGCGCCGCCGTTCGAGCCGGACGACTGCGCTCCTGAGGAGCTGCAGGCCTGGTTGGGTGCGGATGACTCTGCGGACGGCGTCGAGCGTCAGGGGTACGGTGTGCTGCCGGACCCGGCTCTCGATGCCGCCGCGGTGCAGGCGCTGGGTGAGTTCGAGGAGCAGCTTGAGGCGGAGCGTCTCGACGGGCTGGACGCGGACGGAACTCTCGCGGAGGCCGCCGGCACGAAGCAGGCCGAGCGGCGAGTACAAGCCAAGCAGCTCCGGCTGGCCATGCACTGGGCTGACCTGCATGCGGTGCTGACTCGTCCTGGTGCGGTCGGGAAGGGTCGTGAACGTTTGGTTCGGCTGGGTGGGGACGGGACGCCGGAGGTGGCGGAGTTCGCACCGGCCGAGCTCGGTGCGGTGCTCGGCGATGACCGATGGTGCAGCGAAGAGCCTGATCGGGGATGGGCTGGATCTGCGGCACCGGTTCCCGCTGCTGTGGCGACGGGTCCAGGACGGGTGGGTGGAGGTGTGGTTGGCCCGCCGGATCGTCCAAGAGGCCCGGCCGCTGACCGTGGAGGCTGCGGCAGCGGTGGATGCGAAGATCGCCGACCTGGCCGGGGGTTTGACGTGGCGGCGGTTGAAGACCATTGTCGCTGCGGCGATCCTGGCGGCGGACCCGGCGAAGGCCGCCGATGACGCCCAGGAAGCAGCATCTGGGGTGGGGGTGTTCCCGGACCCGGAGTCCAAGGACGGCTACCAGGGGATCTTCATCAGGGCCCGCGCCGGCGACGTCACAGCGTTCGATGCGGCGGTCGAGCTGATCGCCCGTGCCTTGAAGACGATCGGTGATACCCGGCCGGTGCAGCAGCGTCGGGCCAGCGCGGTCGGGATCCTCGCGGACCCGGCAGCCGCCCACGACCTGATCGCCGAGGCCGAACGGGTCCGCAACGCACAGTCTCAGGCGGCCGCCGCACGGAGGGCCGGAGACCACGAGGCGGCGGAACAGATCGCAGCCACCCTGCCGGACGGTGTCGCGCAGGATGGCCGGTGCGGGCGGCAGTCGCCGTTCACGTTCGGCACCGCGGTGCTGTACTTCCACCTGAGCCGGGAGACCCTGGACGCGATGCTGGCCGGCCAGCCGTACGCCGGTGCCGGGGTGGTCCGGGTGGAGGACATCGGCCCGGTCATCCTGGACCAGGTCCAACAATGGCTCGGCCACATGCGAATGTGGTGGTGAAGCCGGTGATCGACCTGGCCGGGATCCAACCCGTCGACCACTACGAGACCCCACCGAAGACATCGGAGGCGATCCGGCTGATCCGGACCGTCGACTACTTCCCCTACGGCACCTCCACGTCACGACATCAAGACTGCGAACACACCGACCCGTTCGTGCCGATGAACCGCGGCGGCCGGCGACCACAGACAGGCCACTGCACCACTCTCAGAACGGACCGGCGACCCAACTTGTATCCACCTCAATCCGTCACCGGATCAAAACTCATGGCGGCTGGACCGTCAGACAGCTCAGACCCGGCGCCTGGCTGTTCCGGTCGCCGCACCGGTACTACTTCCTCGTCGACCAACACGGCACCACCGCGCTAGGTCGACTCTGATTTGAGCAAGACTCTGAAGGACGGCCTGATCGTCGTGGACGTTCACCAACATGGTCGTGCCGGGGCCCTCGCAGTGCTGCGCGACCGCGACTTCGTAGGTTCCGTCACGAACGGCCAGGTCTCCCAGAGCCGGGTCGAACGACGACCACGCGTCCGGACCAACGACGAGGACAAGGCGTTGACCTGATTGGCTAGGTGGAGCGGGTGACGAGAATCGAACTCGCACTGTCAGCTTGGGAAGCTGATGTTCTACCATTGAACTACACCCGCGCGCCGCTCCGGCAGGACCGAGAGCGTGCGATCAACGATCCTACCGTGCCCGTCGTGGCGGGCCGCGCCGTGCCGTCTGGCCGAAGAGCACGAATGGCCCGGAGCCTCCGGGTTGGGGGGAATAGCCCTATTGGGTCAGGGCGGATGAGTGCCAGGATCAGTAGGCTCCGAACGTCTTCCAACGCACCGGGAAGCCGAACACGTACGTCGTTCTGGCCGAACTCCCTCTCGGCCAGAATCCCTTACCCCTGAGGAGTGTGCTGAAGATGGTCCGTTATACCCGGCGAATGGCATCGGTTACCGGTGTTTCCCTCGCGCTTGCCCTGGCGCTCGCCAGCCCGGCTCTGGCTCAGGGCCAGAGCGCCCACCCAACCGGGCTGGGCGTCAACAACCTCAGTGGCGCCAGCGCCATCCATTCGACCTCGGCTCACGTGAGCAAGGTCATTCCGCAGGCAGCTTCTGCGTTTCCCTCGGCCAGCTCGACCGTCATCGGCAGCACGGGCTTCGTCGACGCCGAGCAGGTCGGCTACTTCTGGTCGGCCGCGCGCGGTGACAGCGTTGCGCAGTCGTTCAGCGGCCCCGCCTCGGTGAACAAGGCGAAGCTCAAGCTCGACGTCCCCTACAACGGCCTGGCCCCGGGAGCCGAGACGGACTGGACGCTCTCCATCAACGGTATCGACGTGGGTTCGTTCGTCATCCCGTCCGGACAGCTCGGTCCGGTCTCGGCGAACTACAAGTTCAAGAAGATCAAGGGCGGCACCTACGACGTCAAGATCCGCGAGACGAACGAGGTAGCGAGCGGTGACGGCGCCATCACGCTGCGCTACGCAGGCACCGGCCCGCACTCGATCAAGCTGAAGTAGCACCGTAGAGGTGGAGGCCCGGGCGTCAGCGATGACGTCCGGGTCTTCGCTAGGGTCGGGTACGTGCTGCTGAGCGATCGAGACATCCGGGCCGAGATCGCCTCCGGGCGGGTCGAGCTGGAGCCGTACGACGAGGAGATGATCCAGCCGTCGAGCGTCGATGTGCGGCTGGACCGCTTCTTCCGGGTCTTCGAGAACCATCGCTATCCGCACATCGACCCGGCCGAGGACCAACCCGAGCTGACCCAGGCGGTCGAGCCGGAGGCCGACAAGCCGTTCATCCTGCATCCTGGCGAGTTCGTGCTCGGGTCGACGTACGAGATCGTGACGCTTCCGGACGATGTCGCCGCGCGGCTCGAGGGCAAGTCGTCACTCGGCCGGCTGGGGTTGCTCACCCACTCGACGGCGGGCTTCATCGACCCCGGCTTCTCCGGGCACGTCACGCTCGAGCTGTCCAACGTCGCGACGCTGCCGATCAAGCTGTGGCCGGGAATGAAGATCGGCCAGCTGTGCTTCTTCCGGCTCAGCTCGCCATCCGAGCATCCGTACGGCAGCGAGAAGTACGGCTCCCGGTACCAGGGGCAGCGTGGTCCGACACCGTCGCGGTCCTTCCAGAACTTCCACCGCACCCCCATCTGACGCGCCCCGCGACAGCGAAGAGGCCCGACGAGTGGGATCTCGTCGGGCCTCTTCGGAGGTGGTGTGGGCGGTGGTGGCCGCTCGCCTGGCGTCGCGCGCCGTCTCCTCGTCACGAACGAGGGTCGAGGCGGTCCGCCAGCCCGCGCAGGGCGCGAACGGTGCGGGGGTGAGCCGGGCGCTGCATGGCGGTGCGGTGCGAGGTGCGCTCACGGATGACCTCGGTGGCGATCTGCTGGGTCATGGTGGTGGTCATGGTCTCTCTCCTTCAGCCGGGGTTCGAGTGGATCTTTAGCCCCTCGATGTCTACCTGCACTACTATGACATCATAGTGACATCATGTCAATGCCTTTCTGAGGTTTCTATGAAAGCGCTGGTCAGCCCCATTTGCGGCTGGGAGTTGCGCCGACTGCAGGCCGTCAACACCCACTGATCTCCTCGCCGTGGCGTCACGAGTGCCGCAGTAGCGTCACGGTGACGTCGCATGGTGCACACACGAAGGCCCGACGAGCGCTGGAGTGCTCGTCGGGCCTTGTGGGTGCCCCGTGCTGGTCGCCGTACACACGGGCACCGGGGGTGGGCTGTGGGCTAGGTACGTCCGGTCTAGGCGGTGGCCAGGTTGCGTAGGGCCCGGGCGGCGCGGTGGTGAACCGGGCGCTGGTAGGCCTCGCGGTGCGCCGTGCGCTCGCGGATGACTTCTGCGGCGATCTGGTCTTCCATGCTCATGAGAGCTCTTCCTTCTGGAAGGTGGGACCGTCGGTGTCGGTGTGGGTGACGAGCCTCAGCTTCGAGGGCTGTCCATTCGGGTGCTGGTGGCGCCGGGCCACCTTCTCGTGTCCGTCGTGAGGCGGCGCCGCCGACGGCTGCGGCGTGCGGTCAGGCGCGCTGTAGGACCACATCGCCAGTCCCTGAGACCACGTTGATGGCTACCCGCGAGTCCCCGTCGAGAGGGACCTCGGTGGTGTCGAGCGAAGACCTGACGTCGCCGGTCACCGTCTGGATGTCGAGGTAGGCCGCCGTACCCGCTGCGACTCCGATCGTGACGTCGCCGGAGCCGGTCTTGGCGAAGACCTCACCGCGGTCCACCTGCTTGATCAGCACGTCGCCGGAGCCGGCCATGGCGTCGACCCGGTCGCCGCCGGCCTTGACGATCACGTCGCCGGACCCGGTCTTGACCTTCAGCGAGCCGTCGATGGTGTCGAGCACGACGTCGCCGGATCCGGCCATGACGTCGCATGCGCCACCGACCGGGCCCAGCGTCACGTCACCGGACCCGGTCTTGACCTTGACGCCGGCGATCACCTTCTCGACGTCGATGTCTCCCGAGCCGGCCTTCAGGTCACCCGTCGCGATCTGGTCGATCTCGATGTCGCCCGACCCGCTGTTGACGTTCGCCTCGGCGAACCGGCCGCGGGCCTCGAGGTCGGCGGATCCGGTGTCGATCTTGCAGACTGCTCTCGTGGGGAAGCCGGATGGTGGCGCGGACCTGACCCTTGCGACCGAAGAAGCCGCCCTTGTTCTTGGGCATGATCACCGAGATCTTGTTGCCGTGCTGCTCGACCCGGGCGTTGGCGATCAGCTCCTTGGCGTAGCTGTCGCCGTGCATCGGCTCCAGCTCGACCGTCGTCCTGCCGGTGTCGTCGGTGGTGACGTCGATCTGTCCGGTGCTCAGCTCGACCTTCAGGTCGACCGGCTCGGCTGTCTCGAAGGTGTCGTGTCAGTCAGGCGTTCTCCTCGTGGCTCATCGCACCCACCCCTGGATGCGCTTGTTGGATGAACGGTTCCGGCCGGGGGCGCCTGGCCCGAAGCCCTGGGAGCTGATGTTGATGCTGATGTTCGCGGCGTTGCGGGTCGCGTTGACCAACCAGGTGTTGAGCGACTGGCCGCGCCGGGCGGCCATCTCCTCGGCTCGTGACTTCAGTGACTCCGGCAGGCGCAGGGTGATGCGGGCGACCGCCTCGTCGTCATCGAACTCGTAGTCATCGGCCGGGTCGGCGCGGCTCCTCGGCGGGAGCGGGGGCCTCGGTTGCGGCTCCCACGACCACGAAGATCGGCTCGCGGCCCTTGAGCCGCACCTCGACGCTGGTGCCCTGGAGCTCGTTGGTGATCTCGGACGCGGCCTGCGACAGCGCGTCCATCAAGGTGAGGCGCACCGACGAGTCCAGGGCGTTGGTGAGCCGCTCGGCCGCGGCGCGCATGTCGTCGCTACCGGCCTGAGCGGCGACCTGGAGGTCCCGCCTCAGCTCGTCGACGAACTGGGTGATGTCCATGAGCACTACTATGACATCACAATGACGTCATGTCAACGTCTCTCGCGCCTCATCGCAAAGGCGCAGGTCAGCCGGCGTCGCAGGAGTGCCACTACCTCGGGCACCGAGTCGTAGCGCGGCCCGGTCTGAGCGGGGGTACGACCCAGGAGAGTCGGCTGACACCGCCGTACCGCCTCATGACGTCGCTTCAGCTGGGCGGGCTTGGAGAGCGGCGGACCGACGCGAGCAGCAGCTGCGCGACGTCGAGCACCTCGATGTCGTCGCTGGCCTTGCCGTCGGCCTGCAACGACGTGAGCCCGTCGCTGAGCATGACCCGGCAGAACGGGCACGCGGTCGCGATCTGCCCAGCGCCGGTCGCGACGGCCTCGGTGGTCCGGTTGATGTTGATCCGCTCCCCGAGCCGCTCCTCCATCCACATCCGAGCCCCGCCCGCACCGCAGCAGAATGAGCGCGCCCCGTGGCGCGGCATCTCCGCGATCGTCGCGTCGGGGATCGCTGCGAGCAGCTCGCGAGGCGGCTCGTAGACCTGGTTGTGCCGTCCGATGAAGCAGGGGTCGTGGTAGGTGATGGTGCGCCCGCCGACGGACTCCTCCGCAGGCGCGACCGGCGTCAGCCGTCCCTCACGCACGAGCCGGTTGAGCAGCTGGGTGTGGTGCACGACCTCGAGATCGACCCCGAGCTGGCCGTACTCGTTCTTCAGCGTGTTGAAGCAGTGCGCACAGGTGGCGACGACCTTGGTCGCCTTGGCCTCGGTGAGCACCTCGGCGTTCTGCATCGCGAGCTGCTGGAAGACGAACTCGTTGCCCGAGCGTCGCGCCGGGTCTCCGGTGCAGGTCTCGCCGTCACCCAGCACCGCGAACGAGACTCCCGCCTCGTGCAGCAGCTCGGCCACGGCACGCGTCGTCTTCTTGGCCCGGTCCTCGTAGGCGCCGGCGCAGCCCACCCAGAAGAGCCACTCGACCTCCGTCAGGCTCTCGATGTCGGCACCCACCTGCTTGACCTCGAACGGCAGCCCCTTGGCCCAGTCCATGCGTGCGTTGGGCGCCATGTTCCAAGGGTTCCCCTTGTTCTCCAGGCCTTTGAAGAGCTGGTTGAGCTCGGCGGGGAAGCTCGACTCGACGAGCACCTGGTAGCGGCGCATGTCCATGATGTGGTCGACGTGCTCGATGTCGACCGGGCACTGCTGGACGCACGCGCCGCACGAGGTGCACGACCAGAGCACGTCGGGGTCGATCACGCCGTACGCCTCGGCGTTCCCGATGAGTGGTCGGTCGAGCTCTGCTTGCACCACTGCGGAGGTCTCCGCATCGGGTACGGCGCCGGCCAAAGCGGGTGCCTTGGCGAACGCGTGCTCCCGCAGCGCCATCACGAGGAGCTTGGGAGACAGGGGCTTCTCGGTGTTCCAGGCCGGGCACTGGGACTGGCAACGCCCGCACTCGGTGCATGACGTGAAGTCGAGCAGCCCCTTCCAGGTGAAGTCCTCGACCTTGCCGACGCCGAACGCGGTGTCCTCGTCGAGGTCCTCGATGTTCTCGAAGTCGATCGGGGCGCCGCCGGCCATCATCGGCTGGAGGCCGCCGAGCGCCGTACGCCCGTCGGCGTTGCGCTTCTGAACCAGATGTTCGGCCAGGCCGTGAAGCGGTGCCACGCCACGCCCATCGTCGTGTTGCGCGCGAGCACGATCATCCAGGTGAACGAGATGATGATCTTGACCATCGCGACGAGATAGATCGTGTTGCGGAGTGCGGAGTCACTCGCGCCGTCGAAGAGCTCTCCGATGAAGAAGGTCAGCGGGTAGTGCGACGCGGCGAGTCGCCGACTCGAGAGCGTACTCAGCAGCCGCGCAGCACCAGGATGCAGAGCCCGACCCCGAGGATCACGCCCTCGACGAAGTAGCCCTGCCACATCCGTGACCCGTAGAACCGGCTGTAGCGGGCCAGGGCGCCCACCGGCCGGTGGGTCAGCCGGATGGCGGTCAACCCGAGGATCGACAGCACCAGCAGCCAGGTGATGCAGCTCGGTCGCCCAGTCGTACACCAGCCAGTGTCCGACGACCGGCAGCGCGAAGGTCGCGTCGAACAGCTGGCCGAAGGCGGTGACCAGGGTCAGGAACAGGAAGCCGAACCCGACGAAGACGAACCAGTGCAGCACCCCCACGTGGCGTCCACTGGAGCATCCGGGTGTGACCCAGGGTCTCGGTGAGCATCGTCCGCCAGCGTCGGGCCTTGGCGTCCGGAGCGGCCCACGGCCGGTTGCCCGATGCGGAGCGTGGCCAGGATCTGCCCGATCGCCTTGGCGAACAGCGCCACCGCGACGAGGGTGATCGCGAGCGACACGACGATCGCGAACACCTGCATGGAGGCCCTCCTCGCGGTCGTTTCCAGGTGAGACTAGCGTGACCTTCGGGACACGACCACACCCCCATGGAGGACCCTGGTCATGAGTGACAACACATCTGAGCCCGAGGTGGTGCTGAGCACCTCGGTCGCCGTAGCTGGAGGACTCATCGGCGGATTCCTCCTTGGCCGGTTGACGAAACGTCGCTCGGTGACCGGAGCGGTCTTCGGCGGCGTCGGCATCCTCGTCGGCACCCAGTGGTTCCAGAACCGAGGTGCGGGAACGGCCGCCCTGCTCGGTCTCGTCTACCTCGGTGCCGTGCGGCTCTCCGACCCGTTCGGGCCGCGTCTGCTCAGACTTCCTGGCGTCATCCTGGCCAGCGGGCTGACCGCGATGGCCGCCTACACCTTGCACGACAAGTACGTCACCATCGGGCTCGACCCGGCCGAGCGACCCGCCGGCATCAGCGACTGACCCACCCCCTGAAGACGGGAACAGGCCCGGTCGAGCTTCCGACCGGGCCCGTCCGTTGTGCTCGTGGTCAGCTGTCGCCGAACACCTCGATCTCCGTCATGTCCGTGAACGTGCAGCCACCGTAGTTGCCCAGCGGGCAGGTGTGGTGGAAGTCCGGGACCTGCGGGGACAGCATCCAGAACTTGACGTAGTTCACGCCGCTGATCGGCTTGTCGATCGTCAGCTGGTTCAGGTGTCGCATGGTGGCGTCGAACGTGCCCTTCAGCGCCGTCGACCACGTGCTGCCGTCCGGCGACGTCTGGATCTTGTACTTGCCGGTCGAGCTACTGCCTGGGTCGCCGCAGGTGTTCGAGGGGTTGACCGCGAACGAGGTGACCTTGGTCGTCGACGGCAGCTTGATCGTGACGTACTTCGGGATCATCTTGTCCGTGGGTGTCCCGGCGTCGTCCCCGGTCGTGCTGCCCCATCCGGTGCCCTGGCTGAGGTCGATCGAACCGATAGGCCCGCACTGCGGCGAGAAGTCAGGTCCGTTGAAGGCGGTGACGACGCCGCCACCACTGGCAGCGGCCCAGTCACGTCGTGGTGCGAAGTTCTCCACGTTGCTGCCCGCCACGACGGTGAGTGGCCCCGCGATGACCTCGTAGCCCGGAGACGTGACCCGCGCGAGGGCGTACGTTCCGACGTAGACGTCCGGGATCGTGTAGGTGCCGTCCGGGTTCGTCACCGCCGAGTAGTCGCCGGTGAAGCCGGAGCTGTGCCCGGTGATCGCCACCAGGGCGCCACGGATCGGGTCGCCCGTCTTGGCGTCCTTGACGACGCCAGTGATGGTGCCACGCGGCGACTGCGGGGACGGCGGAACCTTGAAGTTCTCCTGCGGGAACGCATCGCCTGCGTCGATGGTGCCGGCGTACCAGCCCATGCCCCGGGTGGCGAACGTGTGCCAGATCTGGTTCGTCTTGGAGCCTGCGTAGACGGCCAGGTTGGCCTGGACGATCGCGTTGCGCATGTCGAGCAGCGTCGGGTCGGCCGGCGCCAGCTCCATGCCCCGGGTGATGACTCGCGTCGGCCTGGTCGTGGCCGATTCGCTCGCGCAGGGACCAGAGGGTCTGCGACCACACCTCACCGGACGCGTGCACCTCGGGCGCTCCACCGATGGTCGGGAAGTCGCCGTAGGTGTATCCACCTGGTCTGCCGATCGATGCTGGGTGCAGCCGGCTGCCGTGCTTCCGACCGGGCAGTCGATCGCCTCGGTGCGGAACGGCTGCAGACCCGCCATCACGTACTCGCCCTCGAAGACCTCGCCGGCGGCTGAGCTGTCGGGTACCAGGCCCTTGGTGACCAGGTAGTCCATCGCGTAGTAGTCGCTCCAAGCCTCGCCCATGGCGCCGGCCTGGATGCTGTTCAGGGTCGAGTTGCCCTGGGCATCCACCACCAGCCGGTTCGAGAGACCGTGGGTGTACTCGTGCATGATCATGCTCGGGTCGAACGTCGACGAGGTGGCGCAGGAACGGCTCGATCGACGCGGGCGTGTTCGGGTAGTGCAACAGGTACATCTGCATGGTCGGCGCGATGCCGTCCGGCGGGGTGGACATGTTGGCGTTGTCGATGTGGCCGCCGTCCGGCAGGCCGTCGTCGGTGTCGGCGCCGTCCAGCGCGTTGAGCAGGACGGGGTCGCCGCCGCGCAGCTCGAAGTTACCGGCCGCGGAGGTGAAGCCGATCGGGGCCGCGTTCAGGTAGTTGTGGTAGATGCTGTCGTAGTAGAAGCCCTGGGCCACGTCGGCGGCCCGGTTGGTCTGCCACGAGTACGGCCTGCTTCGGGATCCCAGGTGCACACGAACTGCTTGGAGCAGAGCGGCTTGATCGGGTTGAAGGGCACCAGCTTCTTGGTGGCATGCTGCACGGTTCCAGGGACCCGCGTGCGCTCGCCGGGGTTGACCTGGTTGTCGTCGTTGACGTCCGACCAGGCGATGGCGTACTGCCCACGGAGCCAGGTCGTCTCGGTCTTCGGCAGGAACTTCGCCTGGTAGAGGTTGACGACGTGCTGCTTGCCGCCGACGGCGGCGCCCGGGTAGTTCTCGAAGACGAGCGCGTCGCCGCGGTCGAAGTTCGTCGTGTCGTGGCGGTACAGCACCCGCCCGGTCGCGGCGTCGATGACGTGCTGGTAGTTGAGGTTGCCGCCGGCCTGCACGTACGTCGACCAGCCGAGCTGAAGCCCGCTGGGAGACATGAACCAGACCAGCTGGGCCTGGTCGTGGTTGGACCAGGTGGTCAGCGTGGCTGACGTCGAGGAGACGGTGGTCCCCGGTGTCACCTTGCCGTGAGCGTCCGCGGCAGCCTTCGCCCGGGCCTCGGCGGCCGAGAGGTGCGGGGTGGCGCTGACGGCGCTGGCCTTCGCAGTCAGTCCGGAGATCGGCGATCCCTGGATCGAGATGATCTGCCCGGTCTTGGTCACGTTGGCCTTCAGCCCGTTGCTGAACACCGTGATCCCGCGGGCCGACTGGGTCCACGAGATGTGGTGGATACCCGCGATGTCGACGTAGTCCTGGCGCAGGTGGAAGGTTGCGAGGTCCGCACTCGTGAGTCCCAGGTCCGCCGTATGCGTTCGTACGTAGCCCATGGCGATGGACTGCCGCGGACGCTGAGGACGGACCGGTGAGGAAGCCGTCGAGACGCCCGAGGTTGCGCGGCGTGCCCGTCGCAGCGTCGTAGTCCATGATCGACTTGGTGCCGAGGCTCCTGGCGAAGGCCGCGAAGCCAGGCTCACGTTTGGCGACGATCGAGGCAGCCGCGGCGGCCTGTCCCTGCACGGTTCCGTAGCGCGCGTCGTAGTTGACGGGGCGCTCTTTGGCCGTCTGGTTGAGTGGACCGGAGATGTCTCCCGATCGGTTGGACGCCGCACTTGGGGTGCGGCGGTGCTGCTGGGTAGTCCGGAGATGGCAAGGCCTGCAGCGGCGGTAATCGCCAACACTGACAGAGCCCCGCGCTTTCGCGTCGATGACACTATTCCTCCACAGATAGGTGCTCGAACGGGGTAACTCGGAGATTACGGCCTCACGGGCACAGGTGCACCCCCCGAGGCAGCAACTTTCTTTCAGCCCTGCCGGCGTTTGGTCGATCTCCGCCGGAGCCGCCGAGTCGTCGGCTCAGCGCGGTCGCCACGGCCGCCACCTGCCGTACCGACCGCATCGACGTCGACCGCTCCGTCGGACGGGAACGTCACGGCGACGGCTGCGATCGGGTACGACGAATGGTCGGTCACCGCCGACGCCACGGATGAGAATCCCGGGGTGACGTCACCGTCCTCGCGGGCGTGGCCGCGCCGGCGGGTCTCGCTGAGCAGCGAGGTGAGCGCGCTGAGCGAGGTCGGGCCTGTGTCGTAGCGGGAGACGAACGCGAGCCGGTCCGGATAGAGCGCGCGCACCTGACGGCCGGGGAGCAGCGCCAGGATCGCCCGCCCGCTCGCCGTCAGATGCGCCGGGAGCCGGACGCCGACGTCCGACACGAGGGGCGGCCGCCCCGGTGCCCGTTCCTCCAGCACGTAGTAGATGTCTCGACCGTGCAGGACCGCGAGATGGGCCGACTCGCCGAGCGAGTCCACCAGGTCGGCGAGGGGCCGGCGGGCGATCCGCTGGAGGGGCGCCTGGCGGGTGTAGCCGCTGCCGACCTCGAAGGCGGCCACGCCGAGCGCGTAGCGGTGCTCGTCCTCGAGGTGGGTGACGAATCCCTCGGCGATCATCACGTTGATCAGGTGGTAGGCCGATCGAGCGCGGGATCTGCAAGGCGCCCGCGATCCGGTGCAGGGTGACCGGGTCCGGTTGCGTCGCCAGGAACCGCAACACCCGCAACGCACGTGACGCAGCCGGCGCCTGGCTCCCAGGGCCGTCCATGCGCTCAGGTTAGTGTTGTGTCGCGTGCGAAGGGTCGCGGTCTGGGTGTCGCTGGTCGGCTCCGTCGTCGCGTGCCTGGCTGCAGCCGTCGGGCTGCTGGCTGCAGACCTCAGTGGTCGGTTGGCTGGCGAACGTCGCGGTCCTGGGGATCCTCATGCTGCTCACTGCGGTCTACGCCCGACCCGGCCGGCACCTGCTTCGCGCACCGCTTCGCCTGGGTCTACCCGGCTCTGCGGGTTGGTCGGGCCTCCTCTCCGCTGACCAGAGTCGGCAGTCTGGGCTGGCCACACGTGAGCTCGACGGCGATGGGAGCCGATCGTCTTCACGGTGGTTCTCGTCGTGTACGTCGTCGTGGGCCTGCGGGAACCGGCCGCCGACCGGGACCCGCAGCCGCTGGCCTTCCCCTTGAGCACCGGTCGATGGGCCGTCGTGGTCGGCGGCTTCAGCGCGCTCAACCACCACGTCCATGCGCCCGGCCAAGCTGGGGCCCTCGACCTGATCGCCGTTCGCCGCGACGGGGCTCGGGCCGCAGGCGTGTGTCCTGATCGGCTCGAGGCTACGAGGCGTACGGCCAGGAGGTGGTGAGCCCCTGCGACGGGGTAGTCGTGGCGTCCGTCGACGGACTGCCGTGACCAGGTGCCGCAGCGGACTCAGCGACCGCGCCGCCGGCCGGGAACCAGGTGCGGATCGACACCGGGCACGAGCATCGTCCAGCTGTCCCACCTGCGCCCCGGCAGCGTCCGCGTCGCCGAGGGCGACCGGGTGGTGACCGGGGAGCCGCTGGGCGAGGTCGGCAACTCCGGGCGCTCGGCCGAGCCGCACCTGCACATCCACGCCGAGCGCGACGGCCATGGGCTGCGACTTCGCTTCACCGACCTGCCGCGTGCCCGGCTCCGGCCGGGGCTCGTCGTCGAGGTCGCGACAGCCGCGGGAGTCCGAGGGCGCGGCCTGACCCGACGCGAAACGCGTGACGACGAGAGGCGGTCCCGGCGACCCGCCGGTACAGTAGCCGCGAATCCCCTGGTCAGGGCCGTTGACCCGACGGCCGCCAGCTCGGGATCTCGCCACGGAGGTGCGTCATGGATTGGTGGGCCTGGCTCATCGTGATCGTGGTGGTGGTGGCGCTGCTCGTCGGCGCCGCCCTCGCCGTACAGGCCCGTCGTCGACGCGGCGGCGTCATCGCCGACCCGGCGGGCTCCTCGCGTCGCAGGAAGCAGGGTGGACAGCCATGAGCCGCTGATGCGAAGCTCCGAGATCGAGAAGCGCCCCGTCGTCACGATGGCCGGAGAGGACGTCGCCCAGATCAAGGACATCGTCTACTCCTCCGGGGGTGGCGCGGTCGGCGGGTTCACGCTCGCCGGTCGCGGTCGGTTCTCGGGCCCGCTGAAGCAAGGACTGGTGTGGACCTCGGTCTCCGCGCTGGGCACCGACGCGGTGATGATCCAGGACGAGTTCGTGCTCGAGCCGACCCAGATCGTGCTCGATGCATCGGCCTCCTCAGGAGGCTCCGGTGGCAATGTCCTCGGGTCGCGGGTCCTGACCGACGACGGCACCGACCTCGGCAGCGTGGTCGACGTCATCATCGAGGTCTCGGAAGGCGCGGGTGACCAGTGTGACGTCGTCGGCTATGAGGTGGAGGCATCGGAGAGCCTCGGCACCCACGGCACCAAGGTGCTGATCCCGCTCCCCGACACGCTCGCCGTCTCGGGTGAGCACCTGATCGTGCCGGCCAGCGCGAAGGACTTCGTCGGAGACGACCTGGCCGGCTTCGGGGCCGCGGTCGCGGAGTTCCGCGCCCAGCTCGAAGCGGAGGGCAACGCATGAAGTTCACCGAGGCCATGGGTCGCAAGATCGTCAGTCTCGCGACGGCCGAGACCGTCGGGACGCTGGGCGAGTTCGTGGTCGACCCGCAGAGCCAACGCATCGTCGCGTTGGGGATCTCGAAGTCCAAGACCGGCGACACCCTGCGCTGGGACGGCATCGAGTCCTTCGGCCCCGACGCCGTCACGGTCGCCGACGTCGACCGGCTCACCGGCGCCGACCAGGAAACCGCCGGTCTCGCCGGCAAGGACCACACGTTCCTCGGCAAGCGGGTCCTCGCGACGACCGGCGACGAGCTCGGCCAGGTCGATGACGTCGACTTCGACCCGGGCTCGGGCGTGCTGCTCGCCATCCTGCTGCCCGGACAGGAGATCGATGCCGACCGGCTGGTCGGGGTCGGTTCCTACGCCGTCGTCGTCCAGGCCGCCCGCCAGCTCGGTCTAGTCTCGGATCCGAGACACTAACCGGAGTCACCGTCTGGCGTCACCCGTCCACCGACGAGTGGAATGGGCACATGACACAGACAGCGACCGCCGGGGGCGTGACCGTCGGGGTCGGCCCCGTCTCGCTTCGACGACGTCGTGGCGGTCGCCCGCGACGGCGCTGCGGTGACGCTCAGCGACGAGGCGGTCGCCGCGATCGGCAAGGCTCGCGACGACGCGTCGACGTGCTGGCGGCCGCGCCGACGCCGGCGTACGGGATCTCGACCGGCTTCGGCGCGCTGGCGACCCGGCACATCCCGGAGCAGATGCGCGCCCAGCTGCAGCGCTCGCTGGTCCGGTCGCACGCCGCGGGAGCCGGGCCCGAGGTCGAGCGCGAGGTCGTGCGGGCGATGATGCTGCTCCGGCTGTCCACCCTCGCGACCGGCCACACCGGCATCCGGCTCCGCACCGCCGAGACGCTGGCCGGCCTGCTGACCCACGGGATCACCCCGGTCGTCCACGAGTACGGCAGCCTCGGCTGCTCCGGTGACCTCGCGCCGCTCGCGCACTGCGCGCTGGTGCTGATGGGCGAGGGCGAGGCGCGGGATGCCGACGGCGTACGGCGACCTGCCGCCGAGGCCCTCGCGGCCGCCGGGCTCGAGCCGGTCGCAGCTCGAGGCCAAGGAGGGGCTGGCCCTGATCAACGGCACCGACGGCATGCTGGGCATGCTGGTCCTCGCGATCCACGACCTCCGGATGCTGCTGAAGACGGCCGACATCGGCGCGGCCATGTCCGTCGAGGGGCTGCTCGCCACCGACCGGGTGTTCGCCGCCGACCTGCAGGAGCCTGCGACCGCACCCGGGGCAGGCGGCGTCGGCCGCCAACCTGCGCGCGCTGCTGGCCGGCTCGGGCGTGATGGCCAGCCACCAGACACCGCACTGCAACCGGGTCCAGGACGCCTACTCCCTGCGCTGCTCGCCGCAGGTGCTCGGCGCCGCCCGCGACACCGTCGACCATGCCGCAGCTGGTCGCCAGCCGCGAGCTGGCCAGCGCCGTCGACAACCCGGTGGTCCTCGACGACGGCCGGGTCGAGAGCAACGGCAACTTCCACGGCGCCCCGGTCGCCTACGTGCTCGACTTCCTGGCCATCCCGATCGCCGACGTCGCCAGCATGGCCGAGCGCCGTACCGACCGCTTCCTCGACAAGGCTCGCAACGAGGGCCTGCCGCCGTTCCTCGCCGACGACCCAGGGGTCGACAGCGGCCACATGATCGCGCAGTACACGCAGGCCGCGATCGTCTCCGAGCTCAAGCGGCTGGCCGCGCCGGCGAGCGTCGACTCGATCCCCAGCAGCGCGATGCAGGAGGACCACGTCTCGATGGGCTGGTCGGCGGCCCGCAAGCTCCGCCGGTCGGTCGACGGGCTCAGCCACCGTGCTGGCCATCGAGATCCTCACGGCCGCCCGGGGCCTCGACCTGCGAAGCCCGCTGTCGCCCTCGCCGGCGACCGGGGCCGTCATCGCGGCGCTGCGCACGCGGGTGGCCGGTCCCGGACCCGACCGCCAGCTCAGCCCCGAGATCGAGGCGGCCGCCGAGCTGGTCCGATCCGGCGCGCTGCTCGCCGCCGCCAACTCGCGCACTTCCGACACCGCTCGTCTGAACCGACAAGGAGCACCTGATGACCCAGCCCCACGAAAGTCAGCCCCGCGAGGTCCGCTCCCCGCGCGGCACCACCCTGACCGCCCGGTCGTGGCAGACCGAGGCGCCGATGCGGATGCTGATGAACAACCTCGACCCGGAGGTCGCCGAGCACCCCGAGAAGCTCGTCGTCTACGGCGGCACCGGGAAGGCGGCCCGCGACTGGCCGTCGTACGACGCGATCATCCGCTCGCTCACCGACCTGCGCCTCGACGAGACGCTGCTGGTGCAGAGCGGGCGGCCGGTCGGCATCATGCGCACCCACGAGTGGGCGCCGCGGGTGCTGATCGCGAACTCCAACCTGGTGGGCGACTGGGCGACCTGGGAGGAGTTCCGCCGGCTCGAGGCGATGGGCCTCACGATGTACGGCCAGATGACCGCCGGCTCGTGGATCTACATCGGCACCCAGGGCATCCTGCAGGGCACCTACGAGACGTTCGCCGCGATCGCCGCCAAGAAGTACGGCGGCACGCTGGCCGGCACGATCACCGTCACGGCCGGGCCTCGGCGGGATGGGCGGCGCGCAGCCGCTGGCGGTCACGATGAACGACGGCGTCTGCATCTGCATCGAGTGCGACGACACGCGGATCAAGCGCCGGATCGAGCACCGCTACCTCGACGTGCAGGCGGACTCGCTGACGCATGCGGTCGAGCTCGCCGTCGAGGCGCGCGACGCCAGGAAGCCCTTGTCCATCGGGGTTCTGGGCAACGCGGCCGAGATGCTGCCCGAGCTGCTGACGATGGGTGCGCCGATCGACATCGTCACCGACCAGACCTCGGCGCACGACCCGCTGATGTACCTGCCGGTCGGCGTCGAGTTCGACGACTGGGTGACGCTGCGCGAGAAGGACGCGGCCGACTTCACCGACCGGGCGCGCGAGTCGATGGCCCGGCACTGCGAGGCGATGGTCGGCTTCCTGGACGCCGGCGCCGAGGTCTTCGACTACGGCAACTCGCTGCGCGCGGAGGCGAAGCTCGGCGGCTACGAGCGCGCCTTCGACTACCCGGGCTTCGTGCCGGCGTACATCCGGCCGCTGTTCTGTGAAGGCAAGGGGCCGTTCCGCTGGGCCGCGCTGTCCGGGCAACCCCAAGGACATCGCGGCGACCGACCGGGCCATCCTCGAGCTCTTCCCCGACAACGAGCCGCTGCACCGCTGGATCAAGAAGGCCGGCGACCTCGTGCAGTTCCAGGGGCTGCCGGCCCGGATCTGCTGGCTCGGGTACGGCGAGCGGCACCGCGCCGGCCTGAAGTTCAACGAGATGGTCGCCTCCGGGGAGCTCGAGGCGCCGTTGGCGATCGGGCGCGACCACCTCGACTGCGGGTCGGTCGCCTCGCCGTACCGCGAGACCGAGGCGATGCTCGACGGGTCGGACGCGATCGCGGACTGGCCGCTGCTGAACGCGATGGTCAACGTGGCCTCCGGCGCGACCTGGGTGTCGATCCACCACGGTGGCGGCGTCGGGATCGGCCGGTCGATCCACGCCGGCCAGGTGGTCGTGGTCGACGGCACCGACCTCGCCGCGCAGAAGGCCGAGCGGGTGCTCACCAACGACCCCGGCATGGGCGTGATCCGGCACGTCGACGCCGGCTACGACCGCGCCGACGAGGTCGCCGCCGAGCGCCACGTCCCCATCCCCATGCACTGATCGTCGGTGGGAGCATGACGAGGTGAAAGTCTTCCTGTCGTGTGACATGGAGGGCGTCGCCGGGATCGTGGACTGGTCGCAGTGCCGGCCGGGCGGTCATGGGTACGACGCGGGCTGCGCGCTGATGCTGGCCGAGGTGAACGCGGCGATCGAGGGCGCGCTGGCCGGCGGCGCCAACGAGGTCGTGGTCAACGACTCGCACGGCGGGATGTACAACCTCGACCCGGCGGCGCTCGCCGGCTCGGCCAGTTACCTGTCGGGACGCCACAAGCCGGGCTACATGATGGAGGGCCTGGACGAGACCTTCGACGCGGTGTTCTTCGTCGGCTACCACGGCTCGATCTCCGGACCGCCGTCCGCGCTGTCGCACACCTACAACCCTGAGGTGATCTCGGGAGTTCGGCTGGCCGGCCGGCTGGTCGGCGAGAGCGGCATCAACGCCCTTGCGGCGTTGGCGTGTGGCGTTCCGATCGCGTTCATCAGTGGCGACTCGGTGACCCTCGACGAGGCGGACTGGTTCGCGCCGGACTGTGTGGGCGTCGTCGACGAAGGAGTCGGTGACGCGGTTCGCGGCGCACAACCTGCACCCGGAGCTGGCCCGGCGAGCGGATCCGCGCCGGCGCCCAGGAGGCCGTCGAGCGGGTCCGGGCCGGCGGGATCGGTCGTGCCGCGCGCTCGAAGCGCCGTACCGGCTGGAGGTCGACGTCCAGACCGCCGACATGGCCGAGGTCGCCACCTGGGTCAAGGGCGTCGAGCGAGCCGACGTGCGCAGTGTTGCGATCGAAGGGGACGACGCGGCGGCGGTCTACCGGTCCTTCGTCGCGCTCACCTACATCACCCGCCAGGCCGGCGGCCGCTGACCCCAAGCGGGGTTGGTCGATGAGCCCCGATGGCTGCCGGCGAGTAGCGTGGCGGGATGACCAGTAGGCCCACGCGCAGGTGGCCGGAGGACGACTCGGCGCTCGCGCTTGCCGAGGCCTTCGCCCGAGGTGACGACCACCCCGTCGGAGGCCGTCGAGCGTCTGCCTCGAGCGGATCGAGCGAGCACAGCGAGGAGCTCGGCGCGTTCGTCACCGTCACCGCCGACTCGGCCCGGGCCGAGGCGGCCGAGGCCACCCGGCGGATCGCCCGCGGGGAGCGGCTCTCCGCCCTCGACGGCGTGCCCACGGCGATCAAGGACCTGGCGCTCACCGAGGGGGTCGTGACCCAGCTCGGTTCGGCGGCATATCCGCGACTTCGTGCCGCCGTTCTCCGACGAGACGGTACGGCGGATCCAGGCCGCCGGGATGATCAGCCTCGGCAAGACGAACACGCCCGGAGTTCGGCTGCCCGTGCTACACCGAGCCGGACAACGCCCCGCCGGCGCGGACGCCGTACGACCTCACCCGCAGTGCCGGCGGCTCGTCGGGCGGCGCGGCCGCCGCAGTGTCGGCCGGGCTGGTGCCGATCGCCCATGCCAGTGACGGCGGCGGCTCGATCCGGATCCCCGCCAGCGTGTGCGGGCTGGTCGGGTTCAAGGCGAGCCGCGGCCGGGTGAGCAAGGCGCCTGTGTACGGCGATGTCACGGGGCTGTCGACGGCCGGACCGATGGCGACCACGGTGCGGGACAGTGCGGCCTTCCTCGATCGTGATCTCGGGTCCGACGCCGACGGACTCACTCTGGGCGGCCGGCCCGCCGGACGGCGCGAGCCTGCTCGAGTGGTGCGACCGCGACCCGGGCCGGCTTCGGATCGCGAGGTTCGCCACGCCGGTGATCGCCGGCGTCGAGGTCGACCCTGAGGTGCTGGCCGGCTTACGACGACGCGAGCCGGCTGCTGGAGGGCCTCGGCCACGAGCTCGAGGACGTGTCGGATCGAGTTCGACGACGCGACCGTCGGCGTCTTCGAGACCGTGTGGTCGGTGAGCGCGGCGATGTGGCCGGTCGACCCGGCCCGCGAGCATCTGCTGCGCCCGTTGACCCGATGGCTCCGCGACCGCGGCGCGGCCACGTCGGGACCTGGCGTTCGCGCAGAGCCTGGTGGCGATGACCCAGGCGAGTGCCCGTGCGCTGACGCGTTCTGGCGCCGTACGACGTCGTGCTGACGCCCACCCTCGCGCAGCTCCCGGCGCTGGTGGGTGGCATCCGCAACGACGACGACCCGGCGGCGGACTTCGAGGCGCAGAAGGCGTTCACGCCGTTCACCTCGGTGTGGAACATGACCGGCATGCCGGCCGTCTCCCTACCGACGGCGTGGTCGGCCTCCGGTCTGCCGATCGGGACGATGCTGGCCGCGAAGCCGGGGCAGGACCACCTGCTCTACGCCCTGGCCGCCCAGGTCGAGACGGCCATGGGCGGCTGGCGTCGGCGGCCCCACATCACCCCGTCCGGGTGAGGTGTCGACCGGATATCCGGCCAAGACTGATGTCGGCGGATGACCGCCCATCCACGGCGAAAGCGCGTGCTGGTGTGACCATCGAAGGGACAATGATGACCGATACATCGCTCGACCAGCTCGGCCCCGTGGACTACGTGGTCGTCGAGTTCCCGGCAGGGGCCGCCAACTTCAATGGTGAGATGGCTGCCGAGCTGATCAAGCTCTCCGATGCAGGGACCATCCGGATCATCGACCTGGTCGTCCTCGTCAAGGCGGACGACGGCTCCATCGACGCGATGGAGCTCGAGGATCTCGGGGACCTGGGAGAGCTGCAGGTGCTCGAGACGGAGCTCGCCGAGCTGCTGGCCGCCGACGACGTGGCCAACCTCGCGGCGGCGATGGACCCGGGAAGCGCTGCCGGGGTAATCATCTACGAGAACCTGTGGGCCGCGCCCTTCGCCTCCGCAGCACGTCGAGCCGGAGGTCAGCTCATCGCCGACGGACGGATCCCGATCCAAGCGATCATTGCCTCGATCGAGGCGGACGAGGCAACCGAGACCGCCGGAGAATGACAGGTCGGTAATCGTATGACCCTGGCCAGTGGTCTGCTTCTTCCCGCGTTGTCGGTTGATCCGGTGCCGTGGGCTCGGGCGCAGATGGCGTTCACCCTTGGTTTCCATATTATTTTGGTGCCGTTGGGTGTGTCGTGGGCGGTGATGACTCTTATCGCGAACTATCGGGGGATCCGGCACAACGACGCGGACGCGATGCTGTTGGCTCAACGGTGGTCGAAGTATATGGCGGTGACGTTCGCGGTGGGGGCTGTGACGGGGACGGTGTTGACGTTCGAGTTCGCGTTGTTGTGGCCGAGGTTCATGGGGCAGTGGGGTGCGGCGTTCGGGGTGCCGTTCGCGTTCGAGGGGATTTTCTTCTTCACCGAGGCGGTGTTCATCTCGATCTACATCTTCGGGTGGCGACGTCTGAGGCCGTGGGCGCATTTCTGGACGGGGGTGCCGATCGCGGTGGCGGGGGTGTTCGGCAGCATCTCGGTGGTCGCGGCCAACGCGTGGATGAACTCACCGGAAGGGGTCACCCAGGACTCCTCGGGCAACATCACCAGTGTCGACCCGGTGGGGGTGATCTTCAACAAGGCGATGCCGTTGATGGCGGCCCATATGGTGGTGGCGGCGTATCTGGTGGGTGGGTTCCTGATCGCGTCGGTGTATGCGGTGGGGATGCTGCGTGGTCGCCGTGACCGGTACCACCGGCTGGGGTTCATCATCGGGTTCACGGTGGCGGCTATCGCGACCCCGATCCAGATGGGGGTCGGGGACTCGTTGGCGCGGTGGGTCTATGTGAACCAGCCGGAGAAGTTCGCCGCGATCGAGATGGTTCCGACCACGTCCAGCGACGTCCCCGAGACGCTGTTCGGGCATCTGAACTCGTCGCATCAGGTCGTCGGCGGTCTCCCGATCCCCGGGCTGGCGTCGATCCTGTCCGACCCGGCCACCGGCACCAGCACCGTCGTGCAGGGCCTGGACACGGTCCCGGCCGATGACCAGCCGACCATCTCCGACGTCAACGTGGTGCATCTGGCGTGGGACCTGATGGTCGGCCTCGGGACGCTGCTGTTCCTGCTGACCCTGTGGTACTGGGGGTCGTGGATCTTCCGCCGTGACCTGCCCAGAAGCAAATGGTTCCTGCGGGCGGCGGCCGTGTCCGGGGTGTTGTCGGTGGTCACCCTGGAGGCCGGTTGGACGGTCAGCGAGGTCGGACGCCAACCCTGGATCGTGTACGAGAAGATGAAGGTCGACGACGCCGCCACCGCCAACACCGGCGTCTGGGTCACCTTCATCGGAGTCGTCGGCCTCTACCTCGGGCTCGGGATCACCGCGATCCTCGTGCTGCGGGGGATGAGCCGCCGCTTCCGTCGACCCGGACGGCTCCGACGACGACGCTGATGTGCCGTACGGCCCCAACGACGACGCCCACGCCACCCCGCAGGTGCCGGTCGGATGAGCACCGCCGCCGCCGTCATCTTGTTCGCCGCGGTGACCGTCTACGCGATCTTCGGCGGCGCCGACTTCGGAGCCGGCTTCTGGGACCTCATCGCCGGCGGCGCGAAACGCGGCCAACGCCCCCGCGAGGTCATCGACCACGCGATCGCCCCCGTCTGGGAAGCCAACCATGTGTGGCTGATCTTCTCCTTCGTGGTGCTGTGGACCTGCTTCCCCACCGCGTACGAGTCGATCGGGCTGACCCTGTTCGTCCCCCTGACCCTGGCCGCCGCCGGGATCATCCTCCGCGGTGCCAGCTTCGCGTTCCGCAAAGCCGTGTTCCGCACCCGAGACCAACGAAACTTCGGCGCCGCGTTCGCCCTGTCGTCGGTGCTCGTCCCGTACTGTCTGGGGACGGTCGCCGGCAGCATCGCATCCGGGCGGGTTCCCTCCGGCGGGCAAGCCGGCGACCCCTGGGACAGCTGGGTCAACCCCACCTCCGTCATGGCCGGTGTACTCGCCGTCTGCGTGGCCGCCTACCTCGCCGCCGTGTTCCTGGTCTGGGACGCCCGCCGGCTCTCCGACCACACCATGGTCACCTACTTCCGAACCCGGGCCACCGCCGCGGCCGTGGTGGCTGGTCTGACCGCCCTCGTCGGGATCTTCGTGCTGCACAACGACGCCCCCTACCTCTACGACGGTCTCACCTCCCGGGCACTCCCCCTGGTCATCATCTCTGCCATCGGCGGCCTCGGGTCACTCTGGCTGCTCCGCAAGGACGCCACCCGCGCCACCCGACTCGCCGCAGTAGCCGCCGTCGGAGCCCTCGTCATCGCCTGGGGCGTCGCCCAATGGGACTACATCCTCCCCCAAACCCTCACCGTCTCCGCCGCAGCCGCCCCCGACGGAACCATCACCGCCGTACTCGTCGCCACCGCACTCGCCGCCATCCTCATCGTCCCCGCCTTCATCCTCCTCTACACCCTCGACCAGAAAACCCTCCTACCCGAAGAAAGCATCACCGAGCCGACGACACCGTCGGCAAGCTAGCGGGCGTCGGCGGCATAGACCACTCCGAGCTGGGCCCGAGCCTGGTCGATGACCCGCAGGATCCCCACGGTGTCGCCGAGGGGAATGGCTGGGCTCTCGGTCAGGCCAGCCCGAAGGCATCGCTCGACCTCGGCCACCTCCAAGCCGTACCCGTTACCCTCCTCCGTGCCGTGAATCGTCTCCTCACCCTCGGATGTCCACACCGTAAGGGTTCTCGGTCGATGGATCCGCGGGGTGAGGTGGATCCACCCTCCGGTCCCGAGCACGAGGCTGGCGTCCGGGCTGAAGCCCGCGGCACTCGTGTGGACCTGGGCGACCTTGCCCCCCGGGTACGACAGCTGGAGGGCGGCGACCAGGTCCGAGCCGGTCGGTGAGAGCTGTCCAAACGCGGACACGGCGTCCGGCGCGCCCAGCACCATCCAGACGAAGGTGAGCGGGTAGACACCCAGATCGAGTAGGGCGCCACCGCCGGCAGCCAGGTCGAACAGCCTGTGGCCCGGGTCGTACTCGAAGCGTCGCGAGAGGTCCGCACGCACGCTCGTGACGTCGCCGATCCGGCCGCTGCCAGCGATGTCGACGACCTGCCGGAGCATGGGGTTGAGCCGCATCCACATCGCTTCCATGCAGAAGAGATCACGGCGGCGAGCCTCGTCCACGACTTCCTGCGCCTGCCGGGCGTTGAGGGTGAAGGCCTTCTCGACGAGGACTGCCTTGCCAGCACGCAGGCACAGCAGGGCGTGCTCGTGGTGCTGACCGTGGGTGGTCGCGATGTAGATCACATCGAGATCAGGGTCGGCCACCAGCTCTGCGTACGACCCGTAGGAGCGGGGGATTCCGAACGTCCGAGCGAACTCCGCGGCGCGGTTGCCGTCGCGAGCACCGACCGCGACCAGCTCGCTGTGCTGCGCGGCGACGATCTCGGCGCCCACGGTGGCGGCTATCTGGCCCGCGCCCAGCACTCCCCACCGGATCGGACGGGTGGGTTCGATCGGCGCCGCCATGCATCGAACCTAGCGGCGTTGCATGAGAGCATGCCAGCGATGCCCCAGCTCGACCCCGACCCCACCTCGGGCTACCAGCGGGCGCGGTGCACGACCTCGGCCACCGGGCGGCGACCGCGCTTGAGTGACGGGGAGCGCCGATCAGGGGCTCGATGGCCGACCGAGACAGCCCCGATCGGCGTGTAGTCGTCCGGCACGTCGAAGGCGGCCCGGAACGCAGGGATCTCGGCCGGTGAGATACCGAAGAACAGGCCGCCGAGCCCCTCGTCGACGACCGTCTGGAGCATGATCAGAGCGGCCATGCCGGTGTCGATGTCCCAGTACGGCACCGGCCAGTGGCTCTCGTCGAGGTCGGTCCAGCCCTTGTCGGGCTCGGCGTACCGCTCGAGGTAGACCCGCTTGCACGACAGCGGCACGATGATCACCGGCGCTCGACGCACCCCGGCCAACCAGGCGGCCACCTCGGCGTCGGGCGGCGTCGCCGCTTCCCAGAACCGGCTGACGGCCACCGGATCGTCGAGGAGCAGGAACGCCCACCCCTGGCTGAAGCCGGCACTCGGCGCATGAAGGGCATTCGCCAGGATCCGGTCGACGATGGCCGGGTCGACCGGGTCATCGGTGTAGTTGCGGACCATCCTCCGACGGTCGACGACCTGCTGGAACTCCATGTCCGTTGCCTCCTATGCGATGCGCCCTGCGGTGGCGCGTGGGGTCAGCAGATACGCCCCAAGGTAGACCGCCGCACACACGATGAGCAGTGACCGGTACCCCGTCGCGAGCGCGAGGTACTCCAGACAGCCGCCGAACATCGCACCGAGCAGGTTGGTCCCGAAGGCCACCGTCGGATTGAGTGTCGTGGCGAAACGCTTGGCGAAGATCACGTTGGCGGCCATGATCGGCACGAAGGCCAGGACCAGGGCCACGATCAGGCGCGGCACGAACGGCAGCGAGAGCACCCACCACGACGGCACCAGCCAGGCCGCCGCCAGCCCGCCGAACAGCACGCCGTACATCAGCTTGATCGGAGGTGTGGTGAACCGTCGGGTCACCTCCACGGCGGCCAGGACGGCGAGCAGCACGCCACCGAACACGAAGGCGTTCACCAGCCAGGTCGTCCCGAAGTAGAGCGCGAACCCGGTCACGTTCTTCGTCTCGAGGAGCAGGAACGCCACCCCGAGCAGGAAGAGGTCCCGATACGCCCACATGGAGCGCAGCTGGGTGCCCGCCGACCAGACCGATAGCGAGCACGCTGACCAGCATGATCAGCCCGATGATCAGTACATAGACGCCCGGTATCCCGAACAGCCCGGCACCATCCTCGACGTACAGGAAGGGATGGTTGTCCGTCGACGGGGACGGCGCAGAGCTGGTCGGCTGCCACTGGGTGCCGCAGACCTGGTCCTGAGGGGTCAGCCCGACGACGAGCACGGCCAGGGAGATGGCGTTCGGCTCCGAGAAGAGGCACGGGGCGTGACCGAACGACTGGTCCATCGTGTTGGCCAGCCGGTCGACGAGCCATGGCTCCCGATAGAAGTTGTACATGCTAGAACGCGCCACCCGGCGCGAGGTGGTCGCGGGCCGACTGCATCGCCTGCAAGGTGAAGAGATAGCTCTCCAGCCGCAGTGCGCTGGCTCCGGAAACCAGAGTGAGCGAGTCGGGCAGCGCGAACAGGATGAGGTCGTACTTCTTGTCGGTGTTGGACAGGAATGCTCTGCCGTCGTTGACGTAGGTCGTGACGCGTGGGTCTTGGTAGGCGTGGTCGGGGTTGTGGGTCCTGCCGAACTCGAGCAGGCGAGGGTCGATCTCGACTGCGTCGACGTGCTGCACGCCATGGGACAGCGCGATCGCCACGTCGGTACCGGTGCCGGCCCCGACGATGAGCACGTTCTGCGGGATGAACGGCACGTCGCGATACGGCTCGTCGTAGAAGGGTTCCTGCTTCAGCCGGGTCGCGGCAGTGGTCAACCGCTGGTGGGGAACGCCGTTGACGTACACCTGCCACTGGGTGCCACCGTTGCCGTCGTCCTGCTGGAACGTCGAGACCTGGTAGTACGGCGACCAGAACACGCCCTGGTCGTGCACCAGCGGGTAGGCGAACATGGCCACGATGGCGATCAGCACCGGGATGGCCACCGACGGGACACCCAGCAGCACCAGGAACAGCACCCCGACGACGCCGAACCAGACCAGCGGCGGGGCACCGCTGAAGGAGCACAGGGTGAAGACCACGACGCCCGCGAGCGACCCCAGCAGGTCGTAGCGGTACGCCTCGAGCCTCGGCAGCTCGGTGAAGCAGGCCGCCGGTGAGCTCGCCGGGGCCGGCCATGATCGCGGCGACGGAGGCGAAGATGATCGGCAGGGTCACCCAGATCGGCGGGCCCGAGGTGGTCAGGCTGGTGAAGAAGATGACCGAGGAGTCCTGCCGGTCCACGGTCACGGGGTACGCCGAGATGAAGCCGATCAGCCCGATCAGCGTGACCGGCGAGTACAGCGGCGGGCCGCGTCGCGGCTTCCCGGCCCGGAGGAACCCGAGGCCGATGCCGAGGAACGACCCGAGCAGCACGAAGTTGCTGAAGTAGCTGAGGTGGACGACCTCGGCGCCGGCCCAGCGGATCAACGAGAGCTCGAGGAAGAGCATCAGGAAGCTGGCCAGCAGGAGGCGAAGCCGGATCGGCACTGCGCCTCGCTTCCCCTCACGTCTCCTCGTGCGAGGCTCATTGTCGCATGGGCCGGAACGCGTCTGGCATATTGCAGCCATGACGTTCGAGTCGATGTGGCGCGACCTGCTCCCCGTCGGCCGAGACGCTCTGAGCGGTGGCTACCACCGCTCGCCGTTCGCGGCGGCCGAGCGCGAGTGCGTGGCGTGGTACGTCGAGCAGGCAGCTGCGCGAGGACTGGACGTGTCGTTCGACGGCCAGGGCAATGCCATTGCGTGGTGGCGTCCGGACGGTGTCGTGGGCCGCGGGCTGCTGGTCGGATCGCATCTGGACTCGGTGGCCGATGGCGGCGCGTACGACGGGCCGCTCGGCGTGGTCTCCTCGTTCGCCGCCATCGATCTGCTGAGGTCCGAGGGGTTCGCGCCACAGCGCCCGGTCGGGGTCGGGATGTTCGTCGAGGAGGAGGGGTCGAGGTTCGGGATCGCCTGCCTAGGGTCGCGGCTGGCCAGCGGCCTGCTGACCCCGGATCGCGCCCGCGAGCTGCGTGACGCCAGCGGGACCTTTCTGCTCGACGCCATGTCGCAGGCCGGGCTCGAGCCCGACCTCGGCCCGTCCGACCTGCTGGGCGACGTCGCCATGTTCGTCGAGCTGCACGTCGAGCAGGGCCGGGACCTGGTCGATCGAGGAGTGGCCGTCGGTTTGGCATCGGCGAGCTGGGCGCACGGTAGGTGGCGCTTCGACTTCGATGGAGAGCCCAACCATGCTGGGGCCACCCGGATGCAGGATCGCCACGATCCCATGCTCACCTACGCCATGACCGCGCTGGCGGCGAACAAGCAGGCCCGGCTCGCCGAAGCGCGGGCGACGTTCGGGCGGGTCGAGGTGGAGCCCAATGCCACCAACGCGATCCCGTCTCGGGTGCGCGGCTGGCTGGACGCCCGAGGCCCGGATGCCGACCTGGTCGCTCGGCTCGTGGCGACCATCGAACGCCAGGCTGCGGAGCGCGCCGAACGGGACGGTACGTCGGTGTCGGTCACCGCGGAGTCGGTCTCCCCGACGGTGGATTTTGACGGCGTCCTCACCAGCAGGCTGGCGGCGCTGCTCGATGGGATCCCGGTGATCCCGACGGGGGCGGGACATGACGCGGGGATCCTCCAACAGGCTGGGATCCCGTCCGCCATGGTCTTCGTGCGGAACCCGACCGGCATCTCGCACTCGCCCGCCGAGTTCGCCGAGCCGGCCGACTGTCTGGCCGGGGTGGACGCGCTCGTAACGGTGGTCCGGGAGCTCGCCGGGTGACGACCTACTGGTGTGAGTACGCCCTGCTGGACAACCGGTGGGTGGCGCAGGGGGTCAGCGTGACTGTCGAGGGCGGGGTGATCACCTCCCTGTCGCCCGACCAAGAGACAGGTGGCTCGATTCGCCTTGAGGGCTTGACGATTCCCGGCCTGGCAAACTGTCACAGCCATGCGTTCCATCGCGGCCTGCGAGGCAGGACTCAACGTGGCAAGGGCTCCTTCTGGACGTGGAGAGACCAGATGTACGGCCTCGCCGAAAGCCTGGATCCTGACACCTACCTGGCGCTGGCCCGAGCGGTGTACCGGGAGATGGCCGCGGCCGGGGTCACCAGCGTCGGGGAGTTTCACTATCTCCACCACGGTCCTGGCGGGAAGCCATATCTCGATCCGAACGAAATGGGCGCGTCCCTGGTCGCGGCAGCCCGCGACGTGGGTATCCGGATCGCCTTGCTGGACACGTGTTATCTCACGGCCGGTATCGGAGTACCCGCTGAGGGCGTGCAACGGCGCTTCAGTGACGGGGATGCCGAGCGATGGGAGGAGCGAGTGGAGGCGCTGTCGACCGCATGGCCGACGGAGGTCGACCCGGGCGTCGTCGTCGGCGCTGCCGTGCACTCGGTCCGAGCAGTCCCTCGGGCGGCGCTGCCGACAGTTGGTCGCTGGGCGCAGTCGCATGATCGGCCGCTGCACGCCCACGTCTCGGAGCAGGTCGCCGAGAACACCTCCTGCCAGGAGGCCTACGGATGCAGTCCGACTGAGCTGCTGGCCGACGCGGGTGTGCTCGGCCCGCTCACCAGCGCCGTACACGCCACGCACCTCACCGACCGAGACATCGAGCTGCTCGGCGGGTCGCAGACTGCCGCCTGCTTCTGTCCGACGACGGAGCGTGACCTCGGCGACGGCATCGGCCCCGCCCGCGCGTTACAGGCAGCGGGATCGCCGCTCACGTTGGGCTCTGACAGTCACGCGGTCATCGACCCGTACGAGGAGATGCGCGCGCTCGAGCTCGATGAGCGGTTGGCGACCCAGCGACGCGGCCACTGGTCTGCGGCCGAGCTGCTCGCAGCCGGTACGGCGGACGGCCACACGTCGCTGGGCTTTCCGGACGCCGGCCGGATCGCCGTCGGAGCCCGCGCCGACCTCGTGACGCTCGACCTCAGGTCGAGCCGCACCGCGGGGAGCGGACCGGAGCCCGAGACCGCGGTGTTCTCGGCCAGCGCGGCCGACGTCGTGCAGGTGGTCTGTGACGGCGTGGTGATCGCGAGTCGAGACGACCACCAGGAGATCGGTCGCGAGCTCGAAGCAGCAATCGCCGCGGCCTGGGGGGAGCCGTGACCTCGCTGGTGGTGACGGGTATCGGCGAGCTGGTCACCAACAGCCCGTCGCTGGGCGATGGGTCTGCTCTCGGTCTGATGAGGGATGCGGCGTTCGCCGTCGAGGATGGCCGACTGGTCTGGGTCGGGCGCTCGCAGGATGCTCCGGACGCTGACGAGGCACTGGATGTCGCAGGTGCCGCCGTGGTCCCAGGGTTCGTGGACAGCCACGCGCACCTGGTCTTCGCCGGTGACCGGGCGGAGGAGTTCGCCGCGCGGATGGAGGGGCGGCCGTACTCGGCCGGTGGGATCCGCACCACAGTCGCGGCGACCCGGGCTGCGCCGGATGAGGTGCTGGCGGTCCAGGCGGCGCGACTCGTGACCGAGATGGCCCGCCAGGGGACGACCACGGTGGAGATCAAGAGCGGTTACGGGCTGACCGTCGAGGACGAGGCACGGTCACTGGCGATCGCGCACCAGCTCACGCCCGAGACGACGTTCCTCGGGGCACACGTCGTCGCGCCGGAGTTCGCCGATGACGTGAGCGGCTACGTCGACCTGGTGACGGGGCCGATGTTGCAGGCCTGCGCGCCGCATGCCCGGTGGGTGGACGTCTTCTGTGAGCGCGGCGCCTTCGACGCCGACCAGGCGCGGGCCGTGCTCCGGGCCGGTCGAGCCGCCGGTCTCCTGCCCCGGATCCACGCCAACCAGCTCGGTGATGGGCCGGGGATCACGGTCGCGTGTGAGGAGTCGGCCGCGTCGGCGGACCACTGCACCTTCGCGACCTCCACCGACATCTCGAACCTGCGTGACGCGGGAGTCGTGGCGACGCTGCTGCCAGGCGTCGAGTTCTCGACGCGCTCGCCCTACCCGGACGCCCGCGCCATGCTGGACGCCGGAGTCACCGTCGCGCTCGCGACGGACTGCAACCCCGGCTCCTGCTTCAGCTCGTCCATGGCGCTCTGTATGGCGCTCGCCGTCCGCGAGATGGCGATGAGCCCTGCTGAGTCCTTGTGGTCAGCGACCGCCGGCGGAGCTCAGGCCCTCCGTCGTGACGATGTTGGACATCTCGGGGTGGGGGCTCGTGCCGACTTCGCCGTACTCTCGGCGCCGTCGTACCTCCACCTCATGTACCGGCCCGGGGTCCCCTTGGTGGCCGCTACCTACCGCGGTGGACACCGGCTCGCCTAGCCGGCGATGACCTCGGCTACCGGACGGCTGCGGGCTCGGGAGTCGGCTCCGGAAGCGCGCCGCCCTTCGGCGCCAGCGGTGACGGCTCGACGCGGAGCAGCCGCGCCAGCCACACCGGCAGCCACCAGTTCCAGCGGCCGAAGAGGCTGACCAGCGCGGGGACCAGCAGGGCGCGGACGAGGGTCGCATCGATCAGGATCCCCACCCCAAGCGCCGTGCCCAGCACCTTGATGTCCGTGCCCGGCGCCGACGCCAGCGCCGCGAACGCGAAGAACAGGATCAGCGCAGCGGAGGTCACGAGACGACCCGTCCGACCCAGCCCGACCACGACCGCCGTGGCCGTGTCCCCGGTCTCGTCATATGTCTCACGCATCCGGGCCAGGATGAAGACCTCGTAGTCCATCGAGAGGCCGAACAGGAACGCGAAGATGATGACCGGGAGCCAGAAGGTGATGGCGCCGGTCGCCGAGACGCCGAAGATCGCCTCGGAGCCATGGCCCTCCTGCCAGAAGAACACCACAGCGCCGAAGACGGCAGCGAGCGACAGCAGGTTGAGGATGATCGCCTTGATCGGCAGGATCAGGGACCGGAAGGTGCGCACCAGCAGGACGAACGTGATGAAGGCGATCAGTAGCAGGACGTACGGGAACTTGTCGTAGACGGCGCTGAAGTAGTCCTGGACGGTCGCTCCGGCACCGGTCACCCCGACGGGACCGTCTGTAGCGGCTTCTACCGCGCTCCGCACGTCATCGACGACCGTGATGCTCGAGCTGTCGACGGTCTCATTGGTGGGGAGGACGTCGACTACTCCCTGACCGTCCTTGGTCCCACCCACGACAGCGAGCTGCACCCCGTCGACATCGCGGGCTGCGTCGGCGGCGGACGTGGCCTGGTCGGCCGGCACCAGAACGACGATGGGGGTCAGGACCCCGGTCTCGACACCGCCGGCGTTCAGCGTCTTCAGCGCGGTGTACGCCGGCCCGCTGCGAGCCAGCGAATCCACTCCGGACTGCCCGATCTTCAGGCTGAAGACGGGGATGATCAGCAGGCCGAGAGTGACCAGTGCGACCGTGGCGGCGATGAAACGGTGCCGGACGATGAGCCGCGCCCAGGCAGTCCACCCGCGAGAAGCGTTCGCCTCGTGCCGGACCCGGGGATAGTCCATCTTGGGACCGATGCTGGAGAGCAGGGCTGGCAGCAGGGTGAGGACGACCGACACGCTGACCAGCGGGATGAGCATGCCGCCGACTCCCATGCTGCGCAGGAACGGCACGGGAACCACGACCAGGGCGACCAGGCTGATCGCCACCGTGACGCCCGACGCCAGGACGGCGTGGCCCGCCGTCTGCATCGCCACGATCACGGCGTCCTCGTTGCTCCGCCCGTGCGCGCGCTCCTCGCGCCAACGCGACACGACGAGCAGTGAGTAGTCGATCGCCACTCCCAGGCCGATCAGGGCGATCAGGAACTGCACGACGAAGCTGACGTCGGTGAACGTCGTCAGGCCCAGCACCAGCAGGAAGGTGGTCAGGATCGACACCGCCGCGATGATCAGCGGAACGAGTGCCAAGAACGAGGCGAACACGAAGATCAGCACCAGGAGCGCGCCGAAGGCTCCGAACAAGGTCTCCACGAGGACGCTGGGTCCCGACGTGTCGCCGCCGGCCGACAGCAGACCGTACGAGGTCAGTCCGCTGGTGAACCCGGCTTGTTCTGCGGCCTTGGTGAGAGCCGGCTCGATCTGGGCCTCGATGCCAGGACCGAACGACTGCGGGAGCGGACCTTGGATCAGGGCGTACGTCATCCGGCCGTCGTCGGAGATGAAGCCGGCGTCCTTGGTCGACTGGAAGTCGACCCATCGCGACACCGGGATGGACTGCTCCACCGCGTTGAAGACCTGGTCGACCTTGGCCTGTTCGTCTTTCACGGTCTGACCCTCGGGCATGGTCAGGACGGCGATGTAGGTGTCGAACGAGCTCACCCCGTAGGTCTCGATCAGCTGGTTGTCGGCCGCGTCGCCGGGTTGCCCAGGCAGGGAGAAGTCGACCGAGAGCCGATCACTCAGCTGGCTGGCCGAGGCCGCCCCCGCGAGGAAGAGCACGAGCCAGAACGCACTGATGATTCGGCGGTGATGCATCACGAGACGGGCCAGGCGCTCCACGGGGTCTCCAAACGCTCGGGATCTGGTGCGACCGTACTGACGCGAGACTAGACCGTCAACGTGGTTAATGATCAATCTGCTGAAACAAGGGTCAACATCAGGGTGAACCCTGACGCCGGGAGCGGACGGCCGATCCTCAGCCCTGTCGCTCGTCCCGTCGAGTCGCTTACTCTCGGTCCACACCATCTTCGGGACAACCCGCGCGCCGACGGCGCGCCCGGATTAGGGGACGACAGCATGACCACTGTGTGGAGATCTCGACAGGTACGGCGGTCCTTGGCCGCCGCGACGGTGGCCCTGGCCGCGGCCGCCATCACCGTGGGTCCGAGCCAAGGGACCCCGCGCTCGGGGCCCGCCGCCCCGGTCCCCAGCAGAGCTGCGGTCCAGCAGCCGGTCTTCGAGCATGGGATGGCGAAGCCGGTCTTCACCGAGAGTCCCGCCGACTACGTCGAGCAGGAGCTCTGGGTCACGGCTGCAACGGACTCGGACCATGACGGCAAGAAGGACCTGATTCACATCGACGTGACCCGGGTGCAAGAGACCGAGCACGGGCTGAAGGTCCCCGTCGTCTTCGAGGCCAGCCCCTACTACTCCGGTGGCCAGGCGGTGCAGAACCACAACGTCGACCGCAGGCTGTACGCACCGCGACACGTCGGACAGCCCTGGTCGGGCGCCGCGGATCGGCTGGCCGGACCTGCGACCACCCACCACGGCCCAGGAGTGATCAGCAGCTCACTGATCTCGACGTGGGTGCCACGTGGCTTTGCGGTCGTCCATGCCGAGTCCGAAGGCACCGGCGGTTCGACCGGGTGTCCCACCAGCGGTGGTCGCAACGAGACCCTGGGGATCAAGGCGGTCATCGACTGGCTGAACGGGCGGGCGACGGCCGTCGACGGTGCAGGCAAGGACGTCAAGGCGTCCTGGGCCACCGGCAGTGTCGGCATGATCGGTACGTCGTACAACGGCACCCTGCCGAACGCCGTGGCCGCGACCGGAGTCGATGGCCTCGACGCGATCATCCCGGTGTCGGGAATCTCCAGCTGGTACGACTACTACCGGGCGAACGGGATGGTCCTGGCACCGGGCACCTACCAGGGCGAGGACCTCGACGTGCTGGCCCGCTACGTCTACACCCGGCCGGACCAGACCATCTGCCACCCGGTGATCCGGTCGCTCAACCACAACATGGATCGCAAGACGGGGAACTACAGCCACTACTGGGACATCCGCAACTACTACAAGGACGCCGACAAGGTGCACGCCGGGGTCCTGGTCGCGCACGGTCTGTCCGACTGGAACGTGAAGACGACCCAAGCCGCGCAGTGGTACGAGGCGCTCAAGGCCGCGGGCGTGCCGCACCGGATCTACTGGCACCAGGGTGGCCACGGCGGTGACCCGCCCCTGGCCCTCCAGGTCCGCTGGTTCACCCACTTCCTGTTCGGCAAGGCCAACGGCGTCGTATCAGGCAAGCTCGCCTGGGTGCAGCGCGAGGACGGGACGCTGGCGAAGTACAAGGAGTGGCCGGACCCGGCAACCAAGCCGGTGACCCTGTCTCCCCGCGCGCCGAAGGACGGCGACGACACCGGCTCGCTGCATGTCGTGAAGGGCGCGGCGGGCGCGGTCGACCCCCAGCAGGTCCTGGAGTCGTTCACCGACATCCCCACCTTGACCGCGACCGCACTCGCCGGTTCGCCGGACCCGAAGCACGGCCTGGTCTACACGACCGCGCCGTTGACCAAGGACGTGCGGTTGAGCGGGACGCCGGTCGCGGAGCTCGACATCGAGTTCGGCCAGTACGCGGCCAACGTCTCCGTGGGAATCGCCGACCTCGGGCCGGACGGTTCGGTCACCCGGCTCGTAACGGAGGGCTGGCGTGACCCGCAGAACCGCGGCTCGCTCTCCACGACCCAGATCGTGCATCCGGGCGAGCTGTACCACCTGTCGGTGCCGATGCAGGCCAACGACTACCTCTTCGCGAAGGGCCACCGGATCGCCTTCGTGCTGCTGCAGACCGACCACGAGTACACGATCCGTCCGCCCGCGGGCAACAAAGCGACGCTGCACACCGATACGACCAGGCTGGTGCTCCCGATCGTGGGTGGATCAGGCCAGCTCCCACCGACCTGACCCGGCCCGGGACGCGCAGCTGCGGGAAACCGGCTGCCTCTCACTGGGTGGAGAGGTCCGGTTTCCCGCAGTGTGCGGAGCTGGATGGCCGCTCTTAGCTGACCAACACCTGCTCCCGGTCGGGCAGCTCGTCGATGTCGACGTCCTCCTTGCGCCCGAGGGCGCTCGGCCACCACATGTGCCGGCCGACGTCGAGGTTCAGCGCCGTGACCAGCACGGAGCGGACGACGATCGTGTCCAGCAGCACGCCGAGGGCGACCGCGATACCGATCTCGGCGAAGGCCACCATCGGGATCATGCCGAGCGCGACGAACGTGCCGGCCAGCACGAGCCCCGCCGACGTGATCACCCCTCCGGTGGCCGCCAGCCCGATCAGCGCCCCACGCCTGGTGCCGTAGCGCAGAGCCTCCTCCCGGACCCTGGTCATCAGGAAGATGTTGTAGTCGATGCCCAGGGCCACCAGGAAGACGAACACGAACAGCGGCAGTGAGTTGTCGGCCCCGTTGAAGCCGAACACGTGCTGGAACAGCAGGGCGCTGATGCCCAGCGCGGCACCGAACGAGAGCACGACGGTCCCGATCAGGATGAGCGGGGCCACGACTGCACGGAGCAGCAGCATCAGGATGAGGAACACCACGATCAGCACCAGTGGGATGATCACGTTCCGGTCGTGGTCGGCGGCGCGCTGGACGTCCAGGTTGACCGCAGTGCCTCCACCGACGAGCGCGTCAGCCCCCTCGATGCCGTGGACGCTGGTGCGTAGCCGGTCGATGGTGTTGTAGGCCGCATCGCTGTCCGGAGCGCTGTTCAGGGTCGCGCTGATGTAGGCCGCTCCGTTCTGGACCACGGGCTTGTCGACCGTGGCGATCCCGGGGTCGGCCTTCACGGCAGCCGCGACCTGGGTTGCCTGGTCGGCGTTGGCCATCACCACGACCGGTGTGCCGGCGCCACCGGGGAACCCGTGGTCCTCGATGACCTGCTCGCCCACCACCGAGTCGACCGTCTTGGTGAACTGGTCCTTCGTCTGTAGCCCGGTCGCGTTCAGGGAGAAGATGCCCAGGGCAGCGATGGCGAGCACCCCAGCGGTGACCGCCCAGACGCCTCGCGGATGAACGCTGATCCGGCGTCCCACCTTGGCCCAGATGCCGTTCGCGGTCGGCTCCTCGGAGCCCTCCGCGGGGCGTTGGGGCCAGAAGACCCACCGGCCGCAGATCACCAGCAGCGCCGGGAGCAGGGTCAGCATCGCCAGCATGGCGACGGCCACTCCGATGGCCAGGACCGGGCCGAGGCCCTGGGTCGAGTTGGTCTCCGCGACCATCAGGCACAGCATGCCGACGATGACCGTGCCGGCGCTGGCGAAGATCGCCGGGCCGCACCGGTGCAAGGCGACCGCCATCGCCTCATGCCGGTCGTGGTGTCTCCGCAGCTCCTCGCGGTAGCGAGCGACCAGCAGCAGGGCATAGTCCGTACCGGCTCCGAAGACCAGCACCGTCAGGATGCCGGCACTCTGCGCATTGACGATCAGCCCCCCGTAGTCGGCGAGGAGATAGATCAGCCCCTGGGCAGCGACCAGCGCCACCCCGGCCGAGATCACGGGGAGCAGCCAAAGCGTGGGGCTGCGGTAGCTGAACAGCAAGATGACGATGACCACGGCGAGCGCCGTGAGCAGCAGGTTTCCGTCGATGCCCGCGAACGCCTCGGCGGAGTCGGACGCCATTCCGCCGGGCCCGGTGATGTGGACGCTCATGTCCGTGTCGGCCTCGGCGACCTCACGCCAGTGGTCGGTGATGTCGGGGATCTTGTCCCAGCCGTTGCTGCCGAGGTTGAGCGGCACGGCGACCTGGATGGCCTGGTTGTCCGGCGACACGACCGGCCCCAGGATGTCGCCGTCGACATTGGGGTTCTTGGCGAACTCCTCGACGTCCGCGGCCACCTTGTCCTGGTCGGCCGCCGTGATGCCCTTGGTGTTCTCGTAGACGACGACGGTCAGGAACGTGTTGGGGGACTGGAAGGCGGCTTGCTTGTCCAGGGCCTTCGTCGACTCCGCGCTGCCCGGCAGCCAGGACTTCGCGTCGTTCTTCTCCGCCCCGGTGAGCTTGCCGGCGAAGCTGCCGAGCACCAACACCAAGAGGATCCAGCTCACGAGGACCACCCACTTGGTCCTGGGGCCGGTCAGCTTTCCGGCGATTTGTCTGTGCATGATTTCTCCCACGTCTCGGTCCCTGCCATGCGTGTGCTGATCCCCGAGCGCGTCCATGGCTTGCTGTACGAACAATTTCGGGCGACGCTACGCCGTACCGCCGACATCGTCAACGAAGTTAATGGTTAAGTTGCGGTGACAATTGACTGACAGTGGAGGATGATGGATGTCATGGGAGACGTCGATGCGCGGGCAATCGTCCCCCAACAGTTCACCGGCTTCCTGTTGCGCCGGGCGTACGTCGTCTCCCGGGAGCACGCGCAGGCGTGCATCGGCGAGGACACGACGGTCCGAGAGGTGCCCGCACTCACCTTGATTCGCGACGACGGTGCCATCTCCCAGCGCCGCTTGGGTGAGCTGCTGAACCTGAACCGTACGACGACCGGCAAGCTGGTGGACGCGCTCGAGGCCAAGGGGCTCATCGTCCGCGACCGCGACGCGCAGGACCGGCGCTCCTACGCGCTGCGACTGACGGACACCGGGCGCCAGGTGCTTTCCGAGCTCCATCGCTCGCTCGACAAGGGCGAGGCCCACCTGACCCAGCCGCTGACTACGGAGGAGCACGAGCGCCTGTCGACCGCGCTCCGCGAGCTGCTCGCCGGAGACGCAACGGTGACCATCCAGGGCCTGGGCACCCGCTGCGGTTACCTGATCGCCCGGGCCCACCGGATGATGTTCCACCGAGCTACCGATGCTCTGGCGCCGCTTGGTCTCACCCCGCGCGACTTCGGCCTGCTCAGTGCGCTCGCCTCGGCCCAGCCCTGCTCGCAGCAGCGGTTGGCGGCGATCCTCGGGGTCTCGGCGCCGGCGGTGCTGGCCTTCGTCGACGAGCTCGAGGCCGCTGGGTTGGTGTCCCGGAGCCGCAACAAGGCGGACCGTCGGGCGTACGACCTCAGGCTCACCGAACAGGGCTCGGCGGTCCTGGGCAAGGCTCGCGCGGTCGCCCTGGAGCTCCAGGCCGGCATCGCTCGAACCCTTGGCCCAGGCCCGGACCAGGACCTGCGGGATCTGCTCGGGAAGGTCATCGACGTCGGTCCCTTCGTCGCCGGCCAGGACCCTCAGCTGGTCGCCGGCGTTGTGACCCGATGACTGTCGATGTGGCACCGGCTCGTTCGTCGTAGCGTTGTCGGGACCCTCCCGACACGCTGACCGAAGGGAAGCACCATGACCGAAGACGTTGCCAGCTCGACCCTGAACACCGTGACCTGGTGGGAGATCCCGGTTCGCGACCTCGACAAGGCCAAGGCCTTCTACACCGCCGTCTTCGACTGGGGCTACACGCCGTTCGGCGAGGGCTACGAAGGCATCCTGGCCGGCGAGACGATGATCGGTGGTCTGTCGGAATCGGACTCCGAGGGGGCTGGAGAGGGGATCCGGATCTACGTCCAGGTGGACGACCTGGAGGCCGCCTTCGCCAGGGTCGAGTCCAACGGCGGGGCGATCAAGACGCCCAGGACCGAGGTAGGCGGTGACATGGGCTGGTGGGGCAACTTCACCGACCCCGAGGGCCGGATCGTCGGCCTGTCCACCAACAACGCAGCCAGCCTGACCCGCCCCCTAGCGATTCGTCTGCGGTCCAAGGGGGCTCGACCGTCCGGGGATTGCTGACCAATCGGGGAGGGGTGCGATGATCGCGACCTTTGGCTATGCTCCCGACGAGGCCAGCCCGTCGGGGGAGCGGCCGCGTTCGATGAATCGGGGCACCATGCATCGTCGTTGTCTCATCGCGGGACTGGGCTGTCTGCTCCTTAGCGCCGCTGTGCTCGGCCCGGCCGAAGGGCCTCCTCCACGGCGGGTGGAACAGACCTGGGTCAGTCTCGGCGACAGCCGCCTCGTCTACCGTGTTCATTCCTGATGCCGTCAGCGCGCGAACTCGACTGACGCGTGGGTCGTCGGGACTCACCGACCTGTTGTCCTGGGTACGCCGATCATCGAGCGCTGGGACGGATCGCGATGGTCCAGTACCGACGCCCAGCGTTGGACAATCCCGGGCTGACCTCTGTCGTGTCACTCGCATCGGACGACGCGTGGGCGGTGGGCGCCTCAGGAGGCTCCCGTACGCGCCGCCGGCGGTCTGCACTGGGACGGGCGGCGTGGACAGGAGTGCAACCCCACCACGTCAGGGGGTGCTGCTCTCAGTCGCGGCCCTGGTGAGCGACGACGTCTGGGCGGTCGGCGAGGGCGAGCGCGGTCGCGCGGCGAACCTCATGTCGATTCACCCCCAAGTCGGCGTGGGGATCGGTCAAGGCGCTGCTGCACTCGATCTACGACCAGCCCGACACCCTCACGGTGCACGCCCAGTTCGACCCGGTCATCGACGCCCTGCGCGACACGCTGCCCGACGTAGCCGCCCACCTCGTGATCGGCCGCGACCACATCCTCGCCTTCACCGTGTTCCCCAAGGCCATCTGGCGTCAGATCTGGTCCAACAACCCCCAAGAACGCCTCAACCGCGAGATCCGCCGCCGCACCGATGTCGTCGGCATCTTCCCCAACCGCCCATCCCTGATCAGGCTCGTCGGAGCCGTACTTGCCGAACAACACGACGAATGAGCCGAGATGCGCCGCTACATCGGCCTCGAAGTCCTCGCAAAATCACGCCTCCAAACCGCCACTAGCACCAGCAGCGACCCGACCGCAATCACCCAGGAGGTGACGCCCACAGCCATTACCGCATAACATCCTACCGAGGATCACCTGTGACGTGGGGGTGCCGCCGTCGCCCACGGACGTGTGGGCCGTGGGCGAGACGGCGCGACACCATCCAGCCGTGGAGCGTTGGGACGGCCAAGCCTGGGCCCTCGTCCCTACGAGCGAGCTGTCACGGCACACCTGGCTCAGGTATCAGTCGGTCTCGGCGCTGAGCCCGAACGACGTCTGGGCGACCGGGTTCCTGTACAACCTGCGAACAGAAGTGGGGCAGAACATCCTCGACCACTGGGACGGCTCCACCTGGACGCGGATCGACGGCCTCGCCCTCGGACCAGGGGAGGGCATCAGCGACGTCTCTGCCATCTCGCCGTCTGACGTCTGGGTGGTGGGCCATACGGTCGGTGCGACGCTCGCCGAGCACTATGACGGTTCCTCGTGGACCAGAGTCTCCACCCCGGCTACGGGGCTCAGCAGCTCCCTGTCGAGCATCAGCGCGGTGTCGTCATCGGAGGTCTGGGCGGCAGGCCAGATCCATCAGGGCGACCACCCGACTACGTACGACGCGATGATGCTGCACTGGGACGGCTCGACCTGGACACAGGTGGCGATCAAGGGCGGACGAGCGCCACGTAACACTCTGACGTCGGTGAGCGCGGACGCCTCGAACGACGCCTGGGTGTTCGGGTATTCGGCATCCAAGCCCATCGTGCGCCACTGGGACGGCAGCACCTGGTCATAGACGAAACCGCGGAACCTCCCGACATCCCAGGCAGCTCGACGGCGACCACGAGGTGCCGAGCCCGGGCTGTATCTCGTTCGGTCGAAGGGCCTCATCATGGTCGAGAGGGCGGCGTCAACAGCCGACAGGCCAACGACCGAAGGACAGAGATGGCGGGATCAGTCAGAGTCGCGGGCTTCCTGCCGAGCACCAACGGGTTCCAGTTCAGCAACTCCTGGCCGCACCAACCAGAGATCTCGATTCCGTTCCTGACCACGCACATCAACATCGGGGACGCGGCGAACGGGCTCTGCGGCGGGATGGCGTTCGCGGTGCGCGACTTCTTCGAGGAGTCGCTCCCGATCCCGCGGACTGCGGTCAACCCGGTGCTGCACACCCCGTTGTACGACTTCATCGTCCGTCGGCTGTTCGACAGCTTCGACATCCCTGGTGGGGTGAGGCTCTTCATCGCGTGGCAGCTCCCGACGAAGGACCAGTTCAAGGACACGATCGAGGGTGAGTGGCCGAAGATCAAGCAGGCGCTTGATGCCGGGTCGCTGGTTGCTCTCGGGCTGATCAGGACCCGTTCGTTCTGGCCGGGGGATCTCGGGAAGAACCATCAGGTCCTCGCCTTCGGATACGACGAGGATGCGACCGGCCACATCACCCTGCGAATCTGCGACCCCAACAATCCGATCAACGACAACGTCACCTTGGGCTTCTCGGCGAATGACCCCGGCGCGCAGGACCTGACCTTCGCCGTGGACGGGGTCGCCGCCTCCCGTGACAGCCACGACTTCACCTTCGGTTGCTTCGTCCAGACATACCGGCGTACATCTCCGAAGAGCGTCGTGGACGTGCAGACCGCACGCGTCATCGCCGCTGACGCGGACGGCCATGTCGTGGAGCTGAGCCTCCCGTTCGGAGCCGGGTGGTCGGACGGCGACGTGACGGCACCGGCCGGCGCGCCGGGCATGACCGCCGGGCCGTCGGGTTACGTGAGTCCGCTTGACTCCACACTGCGGGTCGTCTTCTCCGGCGCGGACGCACACGTCCACGAGCTCAGCCTCGAGTCAGGATCCGGCTGGTCGTACGGCGACCTGACCGTCCACGCTTCAGCGCCGCCTGCGGCCGGACGACCGCGAGGCTACGTGAGTCCCGACCTGGTTCCGCGCGTCGTCTACCGAGGGGCTGACGGGCATATCCACGAGATCAGCCTCAACCGGAGCGGCGCCTGGTCGACGGGCGATCTGAGCGCCCTGTCCGGCGCGCCGGATGCTGAGGGAGATCCGTGCGGGTACGTCAGTGCCGGGGACCGCACGGCGCGTGTGGTCTTCCGTGGTAGCGACGGGCACGTGCACGAGATCAGCCTCACGCCAGGATCCGGCTGGTCGTACGACGACCTCACCGTCCGTTCAGGCGCACCGGACGCCGCAGGCGACCCGTGGGGATACCTGAGCCTGCGTGACGAGACTGCGCGGGTGGTCTACCGCAGCGACGACGGGCATGTTCACGAGATCAGCCGAGCGCTGGGCGGCGGCTGGTCCGCGGGCGACCTGACCGACATCAGCGGTGCCGCGGCGGCTTCTGGTGACCCGCACGGGTATGTCTCCTCGGGCGGCACGTGTCGGGTGGTCTACCGCGACGCCGACGGTCAGATCCACGAGATCAGCTGCACCCCGACCGGGACCTGGGGCACCGACGACCTGAGCTCCCGCGCGGGCGCTCCTGCGGCGGCCGGCGACCCGTTCGGGTACGTGACCCCGCTGGATCGGACCTCTCGCGTGGTCTACCGCAGTGACGACGGGCATCTCCACGAGCTGAGCCTCGGCCAGGGAGCCGCCTGGGCGACGGCCGACTTGACCGCCATCACCGGAGCACGTCCCTCGGCCGCCGACCCGACCGCCTATCTGGGTTGAGCCCAAGCATCGTTCGGGTCCCCGCGATGATTCCCAGCATGCTGGGCAAACGCCTCGTGTGCAGGGCAGCCCTGCCCGGCTGGGGGTGCACCTCCCCGGCATGCTGGGCAAACCCAGCGGGCCGGGGGCGGTGACGGAAGCTGACTGGAGGATCAGGTCGGCTTGTGACAGAAGCGAAGTGTGGCGCGGCTCACACGTCATTTGGCGACTCCGGCAGGTCGTCGGGAAGATCCTGGCCGCTCCGTGGCTTGTACCAGTCGTAAGACTTGAGCCCGAGAGACTCAACCCTGCTAGGTCGGACTTGGCCGGGCTGGAGCTCTGCGGTAAACATGAGCCTGCAGCACTCAACTTGTGAAGAAAGGTACAGCCAAATATGTCTCGTGCGGTTGGAATTGACCTCGGGACGACGAACTCCGTCGTCGCCGTGCTCGAAGGTGGAGAGCCCACCGTTATCGCCAACGCCGAGGGCGCCCGCACCACGCCATCGGTCGTTGCCTTCGCCAAGAACGCAGAGGTGCTCGTCGGGGAAGTCGCCAAGCGCCAGGCCGTGACGAACGTCGACCGGACGATCCGGTCCGTCAAGCGGCACATGGGCACTGACTGGAAGGTGGACATCGACGGCAAGCCGTTCACCCCGCAGCAGATCTCGGCTTTCATCCTGCAGAAGCTCAAGCGGGATGCCGAGGCCTACCTCGGCGAGAAGGTGTCCGACGCGGTCATCACCGTCCCGGCGTACTTCAACGACGCCCAGCGCCAGGCCACCAAGGAGGCCGGCGAGATCGCCGGGCTCACCGTGCAGCGGATCGTCAACGAGCCGACTGCGGCTGCCCTCGCGTACGGCCTCGACAAGGAGGTCGACCAGACCATCCTCGTGTTCGACCTCGGCGGAGGCACGTTCGACGTGTCCCTCCTCGAGATCGGCGAGGGCGTCATCGAGGTCAAGGCGACCAACGGTGACAACCACCTCGGTGGCGACGACTGGGACTCGCGGATCGTCGACTGGATGATCAGCAAGTTCAAGAACGCCCACGGTACCGACCTGGGCGCCGACAAGATCGCCCGCCAGCGCCTCCAGGAGGCCGCGGAGAAGGCGAAGATCGAGCTGTCCGCCTCGTCGGAGACCACGATTCACCTGCCGTACATCACCCTGAGCGCCACCGGACCGTTGCACTTCGAGGAGAAGCTCACCCGGGCCGAGTTCCAGAAGCTCACGTCGGACCTGCTCGACCGGACCAAGTCGCCGTTCAAGCAGGTCATCAAGGACGCGGGCATCCCGCTGGACAAGATCGACCACGTGATCCTCGTCGGTGGCTCCACCCGGATGCCGGCGGTCGCCGATGTCGTACGCGACCTGACCGGCGGCAAGGAGCCGAACAAGGGCGTCAACCCCGACGAGGTCGTTGCCGTCGGCGCCGCGCTCCAGGCCGGTGTCCTCAAGGGCGAGGTCAAGGACGTGCTGCTGCTCGACGTGACGCCGCTGAGTCTCGGCATCGAGACCAAGGGTGGCGTGATGAGCAAGCTCATCGAGCGCAACACCACGATCCCGACCAAGCGCTCGCAGGTCTTCAGCACTGCGGACGACAACCAGCCGTCGGTGATGATCCAGGTCTACCAGGGCGAGCGCGAGATGGCCTCCAGCAACCAGCTGCTCGGCAACTTCGACCTGACCGGGCTGCCGCCCGCACCGCGCGGCATCCCGCAGATCGAGGTGACCTTCGACATCGACGCCAACGGCATCGTCAACGTGTCGGCCAAGGACCGGGGTACCGGCCGTGAGCAGTCCATGACGATCACCGGTGGGTCCGCGCTCAGCAAGTCCGACATCGACAAGATGGTCGCCGACGCCGAGCAGTACGCCGAGGAGGACCGCAAGCGTCGCGAGGCGGTCGAGCTTCGCAACTCCGCCGATGGCGCGGTCTACTCGACCGAGAAGTTCCTCAGCGAGAACGCGGACAAGATCCCGGCCGAGGTCAAGACCGAGGTCGAGTCGGACCTCGCAGAGGTCAAGAAGGCGCTCGAGGGCGAGGACCAGGACGCCATCTCGGCGGCCGCGGCGAAGCTCGCAGCGTCCAGCCAGAAGATGGGCACAGCGATGTACGAGGCGGCCGGCGCAGCCGAGGCGGCAAGCGCGGCCGGTGGCGCGTCGGGCTCCGACGGTTCAGCCGACGACGACGTCGTGGATGCGGAGATCGTCGATGACGGCAACGACACCCCGGCCTCCGGCGACTCGGCTCCGAGCGGTTCCGAGGACGAGGCCAAGTGAGCTTCGACCCCGAGGACCCGCAGAGCAAGGGACCGGTGATCCGCGACAAGCGGCGCGTCGACCCTGAGACCGGTCAGATGCGGGAGGGGCAGGAGACTGCCGCTCCCGCATCCCCGGCGGCGCCTACGCAGGAGGCGGCCGAGATCGAGCTGGCCGAGCGCACCGCCGATCTGCAGCGACTGCAGGCTGAGTACCTGAACTACAAGCGTCGAGTCGACCGGGAGCGGGAGAACACCCGCGTCACCGCGGTCGCCTCGACCCTCGGCGCGCTGCTTCCGGTGCTGGACGACATCGCCCGGGCGCGTGAGCACGAGGAGCTCAGTGGGGGTTTCAAGGCGGTTGCCGAGTCGCTCGAGCGCACCGTGGCCAGCCTTGGCATGACGTCGTTCGGCGAGGCCGGCGACCCGTTCGACCCACGTATCCACGAGGCGCTGATGCACAGCTACTCAGATGACGTCGATGGGCCTGTCTGTCAGGCGATCCTGCAGGTCGGCTACCAGATCGGCGACCGGATCGTCCGGCCGGCCAGGGTCGCCGTTGCTGAACCCCCGACCCCGGTTTCGGTGCCGGCGTCTGCAGAGCCGCCGGCTGACGTACCGTTCTCGGCCGACGACCCGCTCCACGATCGTCCGGGGGATGCTTCCGCAAGCACCTCGGACGACGACAATGGCAGCACCGGCACTGACGACTCGAGCAGTGACGGACCGGCGGGCGAGAGCGCCTGAGCGGAGAACCGGGTGGAGGAGGTGAGATCGGATGAGCCCCAGTGACTGGGTCGACAAGGACTTCTACCAGGTCCTCGGCGTCAAGAAGGACGCAACTGCCGACGAGATCAAGAAGGCCTACCGCAAGCTCGCGCGCGCCAACCACCCGGACTCCAACCCTGGCAACGCCGCTGCCGAAGAGCGGTTCAAGTCGGTCTCCGAGGCCTATTCAGTGCTCTCGAACGCCGAGCACCGCAAGGAGTACGACGAGCAACGTGCCCTGTTCAGCAGCGGCGGTGGCTTCCGTCGCCCCGGGGAGACGGCGGGGAGCTACGACTTCCACGACGTGTTCGGGGGAGGCGCCAAGACTGGTGCCGGCGGGCTCAACGACCTGTTCGGCGGGATCTTCGGCGGGGGACGGACCAGGAGTGCACCCCGGCGCGGCCAGGATGTCGAGACCGAGGCGTCGCTGACCTTCGAGCAGGCCATCGAGGGTCAGACCATCTCGTTGCGGCTGAGCAGCGACGAGGCGTGTCCGGTGTGTGCCGGCACCGGTGCCCGCGCCGGCACCGTGCCTCGGGTGTGCCCGACCTGCGAGGGCTCGGGAATGCAGACCTCGAGCGACGGCGGTGTCTTCTCGATGACGGAGCCGTGCCGCCAGTGTCTGGGCCGTGGCCTGGTCGTCGATGATCCCTGCCCGACCTGTCATGGCTCTGGCCGGGGCGTCTCCAACCGGACCATCTCGGCCCGAATCCCGGCCGGCGTGAAGGACGCCCAGCGGATCCGGCTTCGCGGCAAGGGCGGACCGGGTGAGCACGGCGGCCCCGACGGCGACCTCTATGTCGTGGTGCATGTGAGCCCGCACCGGCTGTTCGGCCGTAAGGGCGACAACCTCACGCTGACCGTGCCGGTACGGTTCGACGAAGCCGCGTTGGGGGCCTCGATCTCCGTACCGACGATCGACGGTCGGCCCGTGACGCTGAAGATCCCACCGGGTACGCCGAACGGCCGGACCTTCCGGGTCAAGGGTCGCGGTGCGCCCGGCCGGGCCGGCATCAAGGGCGACCTGCTGGTAACCGTGGAGGTGGAGACCCCGCTGTCGCTCGACGAGGCGTCCCGAGCCGCCATCGAGGCGCTTCGCGATGCCGCCGGCTCGTACAACCCGCGCGAGAGCCTCATGACCCGGTCGGCGCCGAATGCCTAGTCACCGCGCGATGAGCTTCGAACCGACCGACGCGGACCAGCCGGTCTTCGTGATCAGCGTCGCGGCACAGCTGACCGGGATGCACCCGCAGACGCTGCGTGGGTACGACCGGATCGGCCTGGTCAGCCCGGGTCGGGCCGGCGGCGGTGGACGGCGCTACTCGCTGCGCGACATCGAGCTGCTCCGAACCGTCGCCGAGCTCACGTCCTCCGGCATCGGGATCGAAGGAGTACGGCGCGTCCTCGAGCTCGAGCATCAGGTGGCCGCCCTCCGCGCCCGGGTCGGCGAGCTGCAGGCCGAGCTGGCCGCCGCACACCGATCCCTGGTCGACGCGCTGCACCCGAACCTCCCGGTGGTCCGCGCCGGCGCCGCGCTCACGAGGTACGACGAACAACGATCCTCGATCGGCCCGTACACTATCTGCCTGGTCGCGCGCGGTCACCCTGTCGGCCCCCCGGGTCCATTGGCGTCCATCGGTCGTCGAGCAGGGACTGTGCGACCATGTGACCAGAATTCGGCAATCAGGAGGGTTCCGCACCATGTCGCAACTGTCGCTCAACCGGGCGCTCGCTCAGACTGACCTGTTCGCGGGCGTTCCTGACGAGGTGCTGGCGGATCTGATCGCGGCGGGAACCACGCTCAAGGTCGCCCCCGGAGGGAGGCTCGCGTCGCAAGGCAGCTCGGACGCCGGACTCCAGGTGGTGCTCGAGGGCAGCGTCGACGTCGAGGTCAACGGCGCGGCCCGGCCGGCTATCGAGCCCGGAGGCTACTTCGGGGAGATCTCCCTGATCGACGGCCAGGGTCGATCCGCGAACCTGACGGCGGGCGATGCAGGCGTTACGACGTTCGCTCTCTCGCAGCTGAGCTTCTCGCCGTTGATCGAGAAGCACCCCTCGTTGTCCAGGGCGCTGTTGCTCGTCCTCTGTCGGCGGATCCGGGCGCTCGAGGCATCGAGCTGAGACTGACCTGCTGCTAGCGGATTGCGAGGCCCGCATGCTGGGTACGTCTTTCTGAGCCGAAGCTCAGGAGGCAGCGATGAGCACGAAGTCAACGGAGTCCAGAGAGCGCGAACCGGGCAGCGAAGGAGTGCTCGCGGATCTGGACGCCCAGGCCGCAGGCACGTTCTACTGGTATCTCGCGGTGCTCGCGTGCATCGGCGGATTCCTGTTCGGGTACGACACGGCCGTCATCGGCTCCGTACTCGCCTTCATCCCGTACGACCTCGGTAGCTTCGCCACCGGCTACCTGGTTGCGGGTGCGTCGATCGGCGCCGCAGTCGGGGCGCTCGCCGCCGGTCCGTTCACCGACAAGTTCGGTCGGAAGTCGTTGCTGATCGTCGATGCACTCATCTATGCAGTCGGGGCGATCCTGTCGGCGGTGACCCTGAACCCCGCGATGCTGCTGGCGGCCCGCACCCTCATCGGGCTGGCGGTCGGGGCCGACTCCGCCATCGCGACGGCGTACATCGCCGAGTTCGCGCCACGAAACCGCCGCGGCTCCCTGATGATCATGCAGCAGTGGATGATCACGGTGGGGATCCTCGTCTCCTACCTGGTGGCTGTGGCGACCTTCAAGATCGCCCCTGGATCCGCAACCGGTGCGGACTGGCGGATCATCCTGGGACTCGGTGCCGTTCCCGCGGTCCTCGCCCTGGTGCTGAGGGCCCGGATGCCGGAGTCCCCGCGGTGGCTGATGCTCAACAAGCGCTACGCGGACACCCAGAAGGCGCTCGAGAAGCTGGGCATGGACGTCACCGAGGAGCAGGTACGCGAGACGGCAGAGGAGCTGGCCGAGACCGAGCGTCAGCTGGAACGCAAGACATTGTGGACCCCAGGGGTGAAGCGGGCCCTCGCCGTCGTCTGCGTCTTCTTCATCTTCCAGCAGATCACCGGCATCAACATCCCGTTCTACTACGGCCCCCAGCTGCTGGGTGACTACTTCCAGAGCGGCAAGTCGGCAGTCGACGCTGCGGTCGCCGGCGTCGAGGCCGCGGCCATCCTCGCCGCCGTCAACGTGATCGCGACGTTCTTCGCCTTCCGCTTCATCGACCGCGTGGGCAGACGCAAGCTCGCGATGGCCGGCTTCCTGGGGATGGCGATCTTCATCCTGGTGGCGGCATTCGGTGTTGCTCAGCTGACCGGGCTGCCGAGGGTCTGGGTCGTCATGGTGGGGTTCTCGTTCTTCATCACCTCGTTCGCGATCGGTGTCGGGTGGGACCGGCTGGCTGATCCAGGGCGAGGTGTTCCCGACCGCGATCCGTGGTCGAGCCGCGGCAACGGCTGCGAGTGTCGACTGGATGGCCAACTTCGTCATCGTCCAGTGGTTCCCCACCCTGAACGAACAGTTCGGGCTGGCGTGGGTCATGGTGCTGTTCGCCGTGCTGGCCCTCCTGGCAGTCGGGTTCGTCGCGCGCTTCCTGCCCGAAACCAAAGGCCTGGCGTTGGAGGACGTGACCGCGGTCTTCGAGAAGCAGGCTGCGGCGAAGACGTAGCCGGGGCGAACGCGGAGAGCACATCGACACTCTCCTCGAGCAGCTCAAAGGGTACGGCGAGGTGGGGATCTCCGAGGCGCACAGCATCGTCCCGCGGGTCTCCCAGATCACGCCTGCGGAAGGGTCACAAGAGCCTCACCGCGGGAGTAGTCAGCGGTGTTACGCGCCACTAGGGTTGGCCGATCCCCCACCCTCAAGGAGGCGTCATGGCGCACCCCCCGCACCGATCCCGCCGGAGACGATGGCTACGAGCGAGCGGCGCCGCCGCTGCCGTCACTGTCGTTGTGGCGATGACCACAGCGGCGGTCACCCCACCGAGCGGATCGGCGCACCAGGCCGATGCACCGGCGGGGCTGGTCAAGGCGATAGACCCGCAGAAGTGGGAAGACCCGGCCCACATGACGTGGAAGGACTACACCCCGATCCCGCACACGAACTACGCCGACGCCGCGGTTGCACCGTCGATACGGCCGTTCAGGGCGGCTCTCGTCCTCGGCGACTTCACCGACCAGCCCTTCCTGGTCACGCAGGACGCGCACACGCATCCATTCGGAAACCCGCAACCGGGTGGCGACAACATCCCGATGGCCAAGGTCCCGAAGTTCTACCAGGACCTGCTCAACAAGCCGAGCAAGCTCAACCACGGACACACGCTCAACGAGTACTGGATGGAGGACACGTTCAACCGCTACTCCGTCGACCTGAAGGCATTCGGGGTCTACCACATGCCCGGCAAGATGCACGAGTACGGCCTCGCCGACTTCCAGGGCGGCGGAAGCTGCCCCGCTGGTGACTCCTGCAACAAGGACATCCGTACCGACCTGGGCAAGCTCTGGCGTGACGACAAGGGCCAGGACATCCCCTCGAAGTTCGACCTCGTCTTCTACCTGACCGCCGGCCACGACGAGTCCGGCACCTGGCAGGAGTTCGGCGAGATGAAGTGGCTCAACAAGGAAGACGTGCCCGACAAGTTCGGTCCGCCCGACGACTCATTGCCGAACTGGACGACGACGCGCTATGTGCCATGGACCTCGTGGCTCGCCGGGGCCGGCCAGTGGCCGAACGCCGGTGGAGGTTCCACGACCCAGTCGGAGAGCTCGGGCGCGGCGGTGTATGCACACGAGTTCAGCCACGTGCTCGGTATCGGCGACAACTACGGGAACCCGTACGGCGTCCCGGTCTGGCGTGACTTCTCCGGACCCTGGGACATGTTGAGCCGCGGCAGCTTCAACGGACCCGGCGGACCACACATGCGCTGGCTGGTTCCGGCGACGGAGGGGGCGACGATGGGCTCGCAACATCCCCTGCGGGACAAGGTGAAGCTCGGCATCGTGGATCCGGATCAGTTGCTCAACCTCACCCGTGAGGGGCTCGCTGACTCCGGCATGGTCACCGTGCATGTGGTCGCGCGCGAGGTTGCGGCCGGCATCGCAGGCGGGGTCCCCGGCCTGAACGGCGTCAACGTCGCGATGAAGACCGGCGACAAGGAACCCACGTGCGACGTCGCCCAGGACTACACCTGCGACCGTGGCGGCTACAACAACTACACCGTCGAGGTCGTCGACCGCATGGGCACGGACTCCTTCACGCCCGACCACGGAGTGATGCTGTCCAAGACCAAGGACGTGGACGCGTCACCGTTCATCTGGGTCATCGACGCGAACCCGCAGGACATCAACCTGGTCGACTTCACGCGTCCGGACGGTACGAAGGCCATGGTCACGCTCGGCGACTATCGCCAGCTCTCCGATGCCCTCTTCCACGCGGGCACGAGCTCGGGCAGCGAGTACGAGTACGTCGACAAGGCGAACCGGCTGCACTTCTACGTGCTCGACCTCCAGCGGGACGCCGACGGTGTCCTGTCGTACACGGTGGCGATCAAGTCGCTCGACGGCGATGGTCCGCACAAGCGTGGCGTCCAGGTCAAGGACGCAGGCGCCGCGACCGTCGATGCCGCAGCCTCCACCTGCTCATTCCCAGTGAAGAACACCGGGAAGGCGAAGGACGTCTCCGGCTCGCAGCCCGAGGACGTGTCCGACTATGTGAACGCGGACGTGTACCGGGTCAGCGCGACATCGAGCGATGGGTCGGACGTGTGGCTGCCCCGCGAGATCGTCGGGATCCAGAACGGCAAGACGGCGAGCGTGGACGTTCGCGTCGCTGCTGCGTCGGGCTCCGCCGCTCGTACGGTCAAACTGACGGTCATCTCCGAGAGTGACTCCTCTGTCACCGGATCGGCGACCTGCACGCTGTAGTACGGCGCGACAAACGGGTGGCACGTGATCATCGATCACGTGCCACCCCCGCGTCAGCGGTCCAGTGTCTCGCCCTCGGCTTGCCGCGTGCGGCACACTGGGATCATGAACGTGGTCATCGTGGTGGAGGGCGACAGTACGTCTCAGGCTGAGCCCATCAGTACTGGCAGGTTCTCCCAGCTCCCGAAGCCGGTTCGGCTCGAGGACACCGTTGCGACACAGGAGGCCAGCCCCCACCCGGGGGTCGACGAGAGCAGGGACCCGGAGCGCGACTTCATGCTTCGCTACGCCGGCTGACACCCGTCGCGCCGGGCAGACTCAGCGCGGCAGGCTGGGCTCGCGAAGCGCGCGTTGCGCCTCGGCCAGGAGCACTCGCTGAGCATGCTGGAACATCTCGTCGGCATCCCCGGGCGTGTCCCCGACCGCCGTCAGCCCGACTCGACCGTGTTCGGTGATGCTGCTGATCATGTGGAAGACCACCCCGGTCTGGGTCGACTGGTCGAAGTGGAGCTCATGGACGGCAACGGTGTCGAAGAGGTCGTCTGCGTTCATGGAGCGGAGCTCGGGAGCCTCCAGGTGGTCCGTGGCCACGAGGTGCTTCTGGCGGCCGACCGCCGTGAGGAAGCGCCCGCTCTCGACGTCGTATCGACCATCGGTGAGGAACTGCAACGTCAGGAATGGGTGCGTGGTGCCGCCCTTGCGCAGGTTGACCTCGATGGCGTGGGCCGTCCAGTCACCAGCAGCGGATCGCACAACGACGAAGTCCACGGCGAAGCGCCCTAGAACGCCCTCTCCCGCCAACCGCGCTCCCAATGCGGTGGCCTGCTCCGTGATCAGTCGCGAGTACGCCAGATCGGCCGGAAAGACACACCCCAGATAGCTCTGACCGCTGGCTCCGCCCAGAAGCTGATCGTGTGTGGACAACAGCTCGACGTCACCCGTCGGCGTCACCCTGAGCTGCACACTCGGACTACGCATCTCGACCCCGGTGATCCGCTCCTCGACGATGCCGCCTCCCTCGACGAACTTGTCCAGGTACGCCTGGAACGGAGTGTCGGGTGCCTCCAGCCGCATCGACCGGAGTCGATCCATCACCTGGTCTCGCTCGACCGAGTCCCCGGGCGTCGGGAGGTGGGTGAGATCGACCAGCGCATTGCCTTCGCCCGAGACGCCGTCGTTCAGCTTGACGATGACCTCGGCGATCGACGGCTTGGCCCTCCGCATAGCGCAGACTGCATCTGCCAGCTCGTCCAGGCTGTGCAGGTTCTCGACACCCTGCGGGTGCGCCACACCGACCTCAGCGAAGAGCCGGCGACACCCGGTCTTCGTCCCGAGGTCGACGAGCCGCGGATCCGCGCCGAACATTGGGATTCCCAGCGACAGCGCGAGATCCCGCTCGAGCTCGGTCGTGTTGTAGGGGACCAGGTGGCAGCGGGACCGATTCGGGATGAGCTCGGCGATGCGCTCCAGCACGGGCGGCCGCTCCAGGATCTTCTCGCTGAGCGAGCGCGACGACGAGTCCCCGACCGAGACCAGGAAGAGCCGGGCCCTCGCATGGCTCGGGATCACGCCGGGTAGCAGCGCGAGGTAGTAATCCACGATGACCGGCGGGATCGGCATCGACGTCACGTAGACCATGCGCAGACGAGGTTGCCGAAGCAGGAGGAGCATGAAGAGCAGGCGCTCTTCGTATGCCTGGGTCAGGCTGCCGCTCCTGGCCACGGCTCGGTCGAGCGTCACCGAGGGGATGACGACCACGGACTCGTCTCCATGATGGTGTCGCATGGACTCCCAAACCGACCGCATGTGATGTTGGAGGTCGTCGTACCGCGCGTATCGCTGCGTCTCGTCGAGCATCGAGAGGGAGATCGCGCCGGCGTGCTCATCGATGGTGTTCATGGCGCCTCGTTCGCAGTCAGGTATCCGTTGACCGCATAGATGCTGATCGGCCGGCTGAAGCCCTTCAACGTCAGGGCTCCTACGTGATCACCGCTGACGATCTCCTCGGCCGCGGACATGACCCGCTGGGAGACGAGGATCTGGCCGGCCCCGGCCTCCGCGCAAAGACGCGCCGCCAGATTCGTCACACTGCCGATGGCGGCGTAGTCGAAGCGTCCTTCGAAGCCGATCCGACCGAGCGTGGCGAACCCCTGCGCGATGCCGACACCGAACCCGAGATCATGTCCCAGGCGCCGCCAGCGGTGCTCGAGCTCGGCTACCCGAGCCCGCATGACGATCGCCATCCGGACCGCTCGTCCGGGGGGATCATCGCATGGCATCGGGTCGTTGAAGAAGACCATCAGTCCGTCCCCGGTGAAGCGCTCCAGGGTCCCTTCATGCTCGAAGATCACCTCACCCAAGGCTGCGTGGTAGTCCTTGAGAACCGACATGACCTCTTCGGGCTCGCTCGACTCGGCGAACGGCGTGAAGTTCCGCAGGTCGCAGAACACCACGACGATCTCGCGTCGGTGGCTTTCGAGGAACGTCTCGTCGCCCGTGTCGACGACGAGCTCGGCAAGCTGCGGCGACAGGAAGCGCCGTAGCCGGCTCATCCGTTGCAGCTCCTCCACCTGGGCATCGACTCGCCGTTCGAGCTCTTTGTTCCAGGCCGAGAGCTCGGCGGTCTGCCGCTCGATCGTGTCGTGATAGCGCTTGATCCGGATCAGCGAACGCACCCGGGCCAGCAGCTCTCCCTGGTCCAGTGGCTTCGTGATGAAGTCGTCTGCTCCGGCCTCGATCGCTCGCACCTTCTCCTGCTCCCCGCTGGCTGTGAGCATCACGATGGGAAGAAACGCAGTTCTGGGATCGGCCCGGATGGCTCGGCACAGCTGGTAGCCATCCATCTCCGGCATCACGATGTCCAGCAGCAGCAGGTCCGGTAGCCAGTCCGCCAGCAGGCCGAGCGCCGCCTTCCCGGACGTCGCACTGGTTACGCGGTAACCGCGCGGCGCCAGGATGGCGTCGAGCAGCCGCAGATTCTGCGGTTGGTCGTCGACGGCGAGGATGGTGATGTCGTCGCTCATGACGAAGCTTCCGCCTGCAGGAAGCCCTTCACCTGCTCTGGCAGGTCGCGGACGCTGAGCGGCTTCTCGAGGAACCCGTCGAACCCGGACAGCGCCACTCGGTCACGATCGTCCTGCATGGCGAAGGCTGTGACGGCCACCACGGGTACGGCACGGGTCGTGGGCTCGCGGCGGAGCAGCCGGAGTGCCTCGTGCCCATCGATTCCAGGAAGCTGCAGATCCATCAGGATGAGATCTGGCGGCTCTCGGGTCGCGAGCTCCACTCCTTCTTCCCCGGAACCGGCATCGACTACCTGGTAGCCCCAGTACTGCAGGACATCCCTGATCAGCTTGAGGTTCTTGGGGTTGTCCTCGACGATGAGGATGCGTGGCTGCTTCACGACCCACGCACCTGGGGTGGCTGCTGATCTCGTCCCCTTGGACGGTCACGCCTACCCACCGCGGCCAGAGCGCCCAGGAGGTGACTGCGACCGACCGGTTTCACGAGATAGTCCGCGGCACCCAAGGCCAGGCCTTTCGCGCGTTCGTCCACGATGGACACGACGATGACGGGGATGTTCGCCGTTGTCGGGTCCGCCTTGAGCGCCCGCAGTACGTCCCAGCCGTCGACCCGCGGCAGTCGGATATCGAGCACGACGACAGCAGGGTCGAGCCGGCGTACCGTCGTCAGTCCCTCTGCGCCGTCGCGCGCGACCGAGACTGTCCAGCTCGGACCATCCAGGTACGCGGTCATCAGGTCGATCGACGGTCGGTCGTCGTCAATGAGTACGACGCTTCGCGCGCCACCCGCAGACCTCGGCCCGTCGACGTCCGGAGCCTCGACGTCCAGGACGCCAAGGGGAAGGGCGAACGTGAAGGTGCTACCCATGCCAACCTCGCTCTCGAGCCATATCCGACCGCCGAGCAGCTCCAGCATCCGTCTGCACAGGGTGAGCCCCAGGCCGGTGCCCTCTTCGTTGCTTGCGCCGATGCTGCCTTGTTGGAAGGACTCGAAGATCCGTTCGCGATCATCGATAGGAACTCCGATACCCGTATCCGTGACCGCCACGAAGAGCTCCCCACCATCGGTGGACGCGCGGACGAGGACATGGCCGCCCGCAGGGGTGAACTTGACGGCATTGGTGACCAGGTTGAGGACGATCTGCTTGAACCGGAGCTCGTCGGTGTCGATCAACCCGACGGCGCTGTCGAGCTCGAGGACGAGCTCGACGTGCTGGAGCAGCGCACGCTCTCGCAGCAGGGCGAGTGCAGTCTCGAGCACGTCTCGCACGACGAACGTCGTCAGGTCCATGTGCATCTGTCCCGCTTCGACCTTGGACAGGTCCAAGATGTCGTTGAGCAGCTCGAGCAGATGCTTTCCCGAGCTCCGGATGTCGCGTAGGTACTCTTCCTGGCGTTCGTTCAGCTCTCCGAACATCCGCTCGAGGAGCACCTCCGAGAAGCCGATCACTGCATTCAGCGGTGTCCGCAGCTCGTGCGACATGCTGGCGAGGAACTCGGACTTGTGCCGGCTGGCGATCTCCAGCTGAGTGCCCTTGGTCTCGAGCTCCCGGAACAGGCGCGCGTTGTGCAGCGCCAGTGCGGACTGGGCGGCGAAGCTCTGCAGCAGGTCCAGCGTGTCCGCCGACAGGCTCCCCGTGGACTTCCGTCGCACGACCAGAACTCCCACGATTTGACTCTCGCGAAGCATCGGGATGGCGGCGACCGAGCGCCAGCCGTCGTCGTACAGGCACTGGAGATGAGGGTCGAGTGGTACGGCGTCCAGATCGGGCACCTCCAATGGGTGTCCCTCGCGGCAGGCCCGCCCAACCAGCGTTGCGTCCAGGGCGATCCGAGTGCGGCGAAGACGCTCCAGGACCTCGGGGGCGGTCCCGTAAGCACTGCGAACAGTGAAGAGCCGCAGCGCCTCGTCGTACTCCATGATCGAGCCGCCGTCGGTGTCCGACAGTCGAGCCGCGTTCATCACGATGGAGGAGAGGACCTCGTCGAGGTCGAGGCTGGAGCTGATGGCTTCTCCGACCTCACCGAGCGCCTCCAGCTGGTTGACCTTTCGAGCCAGCTCGGCGCTCCGGGTCTCGAGCGTTCGCACCAGGTTGACGTTGTTGACCGCTATCGCTGCTTGTGACGCGAATGCCTCATGCAGGGTGACCGCGCGTTCGTCGAACGGGTCGACGGCCGTCCGCCAGACCAGTAGGGCACCGACGACCTTCTCGTCCAGCAACATGGGAGAGGCCATCAGGGTGCGGTAGCCCGCGATCTGCTGGGCGTCCTGGCGACCGTAGTCCGGATCCGCGAGGACGTCTGCGATCTGATGAGTGCGGCGGTCGAGCCCGGCCCTACCGATCAGGCTGTCTCGGTCCTGGGCGACCGGACGCTCCGCTATCAGGGCCACGTAGTCGTCCGAGAGCCCCACCGACCGAGAGAGGCGGTACTCGTCTCCGTCGAGGAGCGAGATCTGCGCGGCCTGCGCTCGGCAGAGGCGGCGGGCGCTCTCCACGATCGTGTCCAGCACCGCATCCGGGTCAGAGACGTGTCGGCCGAGAGCGGTGAAGACCTCACTGGTGGCCGTGAACTGCTGGGTCGCGTCCGCGAGGTCGCGACGGAGTCGCTCGTGTTCGTCCACCCCGATGCCGTTGGCGTCGGCGTCCGTCCTGGTCACCATGCCCTCGCTGACCCAGCGTGAAAAGCAATCCCCTCTTGCGAGTATCCACGCGTTCTCCGTGGGTGGCAACGACTTCGGCGATAGTGGCTCGGTCAACCTCGCGGTGCACTACTCGAGCAGGAGCATCCAGTCGGCGTACGGGTAGGAGAGACACTCCACCAGGTAGCGGTTGTTGTCATAGGTCGTGCAGCCGCTCCCGAACGTGTCGGGCCGGTCGCCCCAGTCCGGACCAGCCGCTCCGCTCTGGGGGCCGTCCTGCATCTCCCAGTACCACGGCGTTGTCGCATCCACGCTCTGGATCGAGACCCAGGAGACACCGGTCTTGAGCTTGCATGGCGAGGTGAGCCTGAGCCTGGTGAGTGCATGGTCGGGAAACTGCCCGCCGGCAGCGCCGGTGAGTGCGGGGTAGTCGCAGAGCACCTTGGAATCCTTCGGCTCGCTCGAACCGCCGGTCGCGGAGTCACCAAAGAAGGTGACGTGGAACGTCTCGCTGACCGCGCCGTCGTAGCCGAGAACGCTGATCCTCTTGATCTTCGTACGTTCCCCACAGACGACGTCGGCAGCGCCGGCACTGTCCATGGCGCCGGTGGTGTCATTCCAGGAGATGATGCCGTCGACCGAGGGCAGCTCCTCACCGAAACCGGTCCCGCACTTGCCCGTCTTGCCTGTGGTGGTGCTCCGGTCCGAGACCGCACTGATGCGCGAGGGACTCGCGCCCGAAGCCCTGAACGCGATGCCCGACGAGCCCGACCCGGATGCGGAGGCGCCGGATGTCATCAGGGCGAGAAGAAGTGCGGCGGCGCCGATACCCGCTACTGAGAAGGTACGGAGGTGCATGAGTGTCTCCCCGAATCTGGTGACTTCCCTGCCCTATCGAGTGGGCCTACTGTCGAATGCGAGTCTAGAGACGCATCAAGATCATGCACATAGTCACTCTTGACCAGCCGCCATGGCGATGGGCCATTGACGTTGCTAGTGCCCGCCCGGGCACCGCCGAAGAGACACCTCGGACGAGCGGAATACCCTCGAATGTCTGCGGCGTTGTCCAGTTGAGTGCCGCGCACGTGAGACCCCAGGAGCCAGCCTGAATGGACGCCAACCGTTTCACCCGCCGAAGCCAGGAGGCGATCGGCGCTGCCATCCAGCTCGCCACCGCGGCGGGTAACCCCTCCGTCGAGCCGGCACACCTGCTGTCGGCATTGCTCAGCCAGCCGGACGGCATCGCCGGTGCCCTGCTGAAGGCTGCGGCTGTCGACCCGGACGCCATCGCCCAGCAGGCTAACGGCCTTGCTGCGCAGGCTGCCCGCGGCGTCCGGCTCGACCGTCTCGTCACCGTCGTACGCTCGACCGACGATCCTGGCCCTGCAGTCGGCCGAGCAGAACGCCGAGTCGCTCGGAGACGAGTACATCTCGACCGAGCACCTGCTGGTTGCCATCGCGACCGTCGACAGCCCCGCCAAGGACCTGCTGACCGGCGCCGGCGCCACCGCCGCAGCGCTGCAGGCCGCCTTCGACACCGTCCGCGGCTCGGCACGGGTGACCAGCCCGGACCCGGAGGGCACCTACCAGGCGCTGGAGAAGTACGCCGTCGACCTCACCGCCGCAGGCGCGCGACGGCCACCTCGACCCGGTGATCGGCCGCGACAGCGAGATCCGACGCGTCGTGCAGGTGCTCTCACGCCGTACCAAGAACAACCCCGTGCTGATCGGCGACCCGGGAGTCGGCAAGACCGCCGTCGTCGAGGGCCTCGCCCAGCGCATCGTCGCCGGTGACGTGCCCGAGTCTCTGCGCGGTCGACGGCTGCTCTCGCTCGACCTCGGCGCGATGGTCGCGGGCGCGAAGTACCGCGGCGAGTTCGAGGAGCGGCTGAAGGCCGTCCTCGGTGAGATCAAGGACTCCGGCGGTCGCGTCATCACGTTCATCGACGAGCTCCACACCGTCGTGGGCGCCGGCGCGACCGGCGAGTCCGCGATGGACGCGGGCAACATGCTCAAGCCGATGCTCGCCCGGGGTGAGCTGCGCCTGATCGGAGCCACCACCCTCGACGAGTACCGCAAGCACATCGAGAAGGACGCCGCGCTCGAGCGTCGTTTCCAGCAGGTGTACGTCGGGGAGCCGAGCGTCGAGGACACCATCGCCATCCTGCGTGGGCTGAAGGAGCGCTACGAGGCGCACCACAAGGTCTCGATCGCGGACTCCGCACTGGTCGCAGCGGCATCGCTGTCCGACCGCTACATCACCGGGCGCCAGCTGCCGGACAAGGCGATCGACCTGGTCGACGAGGCATCCTCTCGGCTGCGGATGGAGATCGACTCCAGCCCGATCGAGATCGACGAGCTCCGTCGTCAGGTCGACCGGCTGAAGATGGAGGAGTTCGCGCTCGAGCGGAGCAGGACGCAGCCTCCGCCGACCGGCTGACGACGCTTGCGCGCCGAGCTCGCCGACCGCTCCGAGCAGCTCCGCGCGCTCGAGAGCCGCTGGGAGAGCGAGAAGCAGGGCCTCAACCGGGTCGGCGAGATCAAGGAGCAGATCGACAACCTCCGCACCGAGGCGGACAAGTTCAAACGGCAGGGCGGCGAGGAGAGCTTCCGGCGGGCCGGCGAGATCGAGTACAACGAGATCCCGCGGCTGCAGAAGGAGCTCGAGCAGGCCCAGGAGTCCGAGCCGACCGAGCTGATGGTGCGCGAGGAGGTCGACGCCGACGAGATCGCCGGTGTCGTGGCCTCCTGGACCGGCATCCCGACCGGCCGGCTGCTCGAGGGCGAGACCGGCAAGCTGCTGCGCATGGAGGACGAGATCGGCAGGCGGATCGTCGGCCAGCGTGCCGCGGTCGTCGGCCGTCTCGGACGCCGTACGGCGAGCCCGGGCCGGCATCTCCGACCCGGACCGGCCCGACCGGGTCGTTCCTCTTCCTCGGACCGACCGGCGTCGGCAAGACCGAGCTGGCCAAGGCGCTCGCGGACTTCCTCTTCGACGACGAGCGGGCGATCACCCGCATCGACATGAGCGAGTACTCCGAGAAGCACTCCGTCGCGCGGCTGATCGGGGCCCCTCCCGGCTACGTCGGGTACGACGAGGGCGGCCAGCTCACCGAGGCGGTGCGGCGGCGGCCGTACTCCGTCGTGCTGCTCGACGAGGTGGAGAAGGCGCACCCGGAGGTCTTCGACGTCCTGCTCCAGGTGCTCGACGACGGCCGGCTGACCGACGGTCAGGGCCGCACGGTCGACTTCCGCAACGTGATCATCGTGCTGACCAGCAACCTCGGCTCCGACCTTCCTGGTCGACCCGGTGCTGGACGCCGAGCCGAAGCGCGACGCGGTGATGGCGGCCGTACGCAGCGCCTTCAAGCCGGAGTTCCTCAACCGGCTCGACGAGGTCGTCCTGTTCGACCCGCTCGGCACCGCGGAGCTGACCGAGATCGTCGATCTGCAGGTGGCGGCGCTGGCCAAGCGGCTGGCGCCGCGGCGGATCACGCTGGACGTCTCGGCCGCCGCGAAGGAGTGGCTCGCGCTGACCGGCTTCGACCCGGCGTACGGCGCGCGGCCGCTGCGCCGGCTGGTGCAGAGCGCCATCGGCGACGCCCTGGCCAAGGCGCTGCTGTCCGGCGAGGTCAAGGACGGCGACCCGGTGCGGGTCGACGTCGACGCCGCGCGCGACGGCCTGGTGGTTGCCGCCGGCTGAGCACGGGTGAGAAGGGCATCCTCTCCCTTCCACTTCCAACATATAGCGCACCGGGGGGCTTGCGGCAAGGCCCGGGTCGTGGCGCAGAATTACCGGCCGAAGGCAGAACTGCCGTTGCCATTCGATCGGAGCTGATGCACGTGAACCCCTTGACCACAAGCGCGTTCGACCTTCCCGACGTCTCACCGCCAAGGCCGACCCGGCGCTGATCGCCGGCGACGAGCAGCACTTCGCGGCCATCGCGGAGAGCCTCGAGCAGTCGATCGCCGACCTGTCCGACCGGCTCGATGCCGCGCGCAGGGCGCCCGGCGGCATCGGCCAGGAGGCGATGGACCGGGACCTGGAGATCCACCGGCTGACCGCACGGCTGCGCGACCCTGCGCCGTTCGGCCTGGACCTGTGCCTCGGGCACATGGTCAGCGCGGACGACCCGGAGCCCGTGTACGTCGGACGTCTCGGCCTCACCGACAGCGACGGGCCGCCGGCTGCTGGTCGACTGGCGCTCCCCCGCCGCCGAACCGTTCTTCGGTGCGACCCACGCCAACCCGATGGGGCTGGCCAGCCGCCGCCGGTACCGCTGGACCCGCGGCCGGGTCAGCGACTACTGGGACGAGGTGTTCACCGCCGACGGGTTCGACGGTCACGCCGCGCTCGACGACCAGTCCGCCTTCATCGCCAGCCTGGGCAGCAGCCGGTCGCCCCAGATGCGCGACGTGCTCGGCACCATCCAGGCCGACCAGGACGCGATCATCCGCGCGGGCTCGCGCGGCGCCCTGGTCGTCGACGGCGGTCCGGCACGGGCAAGACCGTCGTCGCCCTGCACCGCACCGCGTACCTCCTGTACTCCGACCCGCGCCTCGGTCACCGCCGCGGCGGCGTGCTGTTCGTCGGTCCCCACCAGCCGTACCTGGCCTACGTCGCCGACGTCCTCCCGAGCCTCGGCGAGGAGGGCGTGCAGACCTGCACTCTGCGAGACCTCGTCCCCGAGGGCGCGACGGCGCGCGACCGAGACCGACCCCGACGTGGCCCGGCTGAAGTCGTCGGCGCGACCTGGTGACGGCGATCGAGCCGGCCGTGAGGCTCTACGAGGAGCCGCCAACCGAAGGCATGGCGGTCGAGACCCACTGGGCCGACATCTGGCTCAGCGCCGCCGACTGGGCCGAGGCGTTCGACGGCGCCGATCCCGGTACGCCGCACAACGAGGCGCGCGACCAGGTCTGGGAGGAGCTGCTCGCCATCCTGGTCGACAAGCACGGACGAGTACGAGGACGACGACGTCTCGGCCGATCTGGTGCGCGGCTCGCTGCTGCAGAACCAGGAGCTGCTCACGAGCCTTCAACCGGGCATGGCCGCTGCTCGACCCGGCGGACCTCGTCGGCGACCTGTGGGAGGTGCCCGCCTACCTGCGCATGTGCGCACCGTGGCTCGACCCACGACAGGTTCAGCAGCTGCAGCGCGCGGACGCGCACGCCTGGACGCGCTCCGACCTGCCGCTCCTGGATGCGGCACGGCAGCGGCTCGGCGACCCGGAGGCTCGCGACGCAGGCGCCGGCACGACGCCGCGGTCGCCGCCGAGCGCGCGCAGATGGACCGTGTCGTCGACGAGCTGCTCCAGCTCGACGACGAGGACGGCATGATCGCTCGATGCTGCGCCAGGAGGGCATCCGCGACGCCCTGGTCGACGAAGCCGCCCTGCCCCAGGCCGACCCCGACCTGCTCGCCGGCCCGTTCGCGCACATCGTCGTGGACGAGGCCCAGGAGCTGACCGACGCAGAGTGGCAGATGCTGCTGCTCCGCTGCCCGTCGCGCAGCTTCACCATCGTCGGAGACCGCGCCCAGGCCCGACACGGGTTCTCTGAGTCGTGGGAGGAACGGCTCGAGCGGATCGGGCTCGACCGGATCACCCTCGCTTCGCTGAGCATCAACTACCGCACGCCACAAGAGGTCATGGCCGCAGCCGAGCCCGTCATCCGGGCCGTGCTCCCCGACGCCAATGTGCCCGACTTCCATCCGCAGCAGCGGGTGTCCCCGTCGTCCACGGGGCCGTTTCGGAGCTGGCCCGATCCTGGACTCCTGGCTGGCGGAGCATGCCGACGGGATCGGCTGCGTCATCGCTGTTGGCGAGGTCGATCCTGGCGTCCTACGGCAGACGTCGCGCATCCGGTCGCTGACCCCGCAGCTGTCGAAGGGGCTCGAGTTCGACCTCGTCGTCCTCATCGACCCGGAGTCGTTCGGCGAGGGAGTCGAAGGAGCCGTCGACCGCTACGTCGCGATGTCCCGCGCGACCCAGCAGCTGGTCATCCTCACCAGCTCCTAGCGCCTGGCTCCCGACGTACCTGCTGAGTTGCGCGCCTGGTCGCGCCGAGTCAGGTTGAGAGGGCCGTACCGGCCGAGCGGAGGTCCTCGCAGGCGTGGGTGACCCGGGCGGCCATGCCGGCCTCGGCCGACTTGCCCCACGAGCGCGGGTCATAGACCTTCTTGTCGCCGACCTCGCCGTCGACCTTGAGGACGCCGGAGTAGTTCGAGAACATGTGGTCGACCACCGGGCGGGTGAAGGCGTACTGCGTGTCGGTGTCGACGTTCATCTTGACCACGCCGAAGTCGAGCGCCTCCCGGATCTCCTCGAGCAGCGAGCCCGACCCACCGTGGAACACCAGGTCGAACGGCTTGGCGTCGTCGCCGAGCCCGTGCTCCTTGGCCACGGCCTGTCTGCGCGTTCTTGAGGATCTCGGGCCGGAGCTTGACGTTGCCCGGCTTGTAGACCCCGTGCACGTTGCCGAACGTCAAGGCCATCAGGTAGCGGCCCTTCTCGCCGAGCCCGAGAGCCTCGGCGGTACGCAGGGCGTCCTCGGGCGTCGAGTAGAGCTTGTCGCCGCTGCCACCCTCGACGCCGTCCTCCTCGCCGCCGACGACGCCGACCTCGATCTCCAGGATGATGTGGGCCGCGGCCGCGAGCGCGAGCAGCTCCCCGGCGATCTCGAGGTTCTCCTCGAGCGGCACCGCCGACCCGTCCCACATGTGTGACTGGAAGATCGGCAGCCCGGTCTCCGCGACGCGCTCCTTGGAGGCCTCGAGCAGCGGTCGCACGAAGCCGTCGAGCTTGTCCTTCGGGCAGTGGTCGGTGTGCAGCGCCACGTTGATCGGGTACGGCTTGGCCGCCTCAGCGGCGAACGCGGCGAAGGCGAGCGATCCGCTGACCATGTTCTTGATGGTGGCGCCGGAGAGGAACTCTGCGCCGCCGGTCGACACCTGGACGATGCCGTCGCTGCCCGCCTCGGCGAAGCCGCGCAGCGCGGCGTGCAGGGTCTGGGAGGACGTGACGTTGATCGCGGGATAGGCGAAGCGCTCGGACTTCGCCTTGTCGAGCATGGCGGCATAGACCTCGGGGGTGGCGATGGGCATCTCAGTCTCCGTCGTGGTCGGGTGCGTCGAATGGGTAGGGGCGGTCGGCGCGCTCAGCGGTCCGGTCCAGGCTCTCAGTATCTCCGGTCCGGTCCGAGGCCGCCATCGTCGTCCGCGGTACGACGTGCTGCCGTACCCACGTGTGCATGGCGATCGCCGCGGCGGCGCCGGCGTTGATGGACCGGGTGGAGCCGAACTGGGCGATCGACAGCGTGGTCCCGCACGCCGCGCGCATCTCGTCGCTGAGGCCGGGTCCCTCCTGGCCGAACACCAGCACGCACGCGGTCGGCAGCGCGGCGGTCTCGATCGGTATCGCACCAGGCAGGTTGTCGATCCCGATCAGCGGGAGACCCGCGTGCGCCGCCCAGCCGGCGAAGACCTCGACGCTCTCGTGGTGGTCGATGTGCTGGTAGCGGTCGGTGACCATCGCGCCGCGCCGGTTCCAGCGCCGTCTGCCGACGATGTGGACACGTGCCGCGAGGAACGCGTTGGCCGTGCGCACCACGGAGCCGATGTTCAGGTCGTGCTGCCAGTTCTCGATGGCGACGTGGAACGGGTGGCGGCGAGAGTCGAGGTCCACGACGATCGCGTCGTGTCGCCAGTAGCGGTAGCGGTCGGCGACGTTGCGGCGGTCACCCTCGGCGAGCAGGGCCGGGTCGAGGTGCTCGTCGGTCGGCCAGGCGCCGGGCCACGGGCCGACTCCGACGTCGTACCCGCTCGTCGTGTCGTCTTGGTCGCTCACTGTGGGAATCCTATGAGTCATGTCCCGAAAGCCTCGATCGTCAGGTCGGCGGTGATCGTGTCGCCTAGGCTCGCTTGGTGAGCCTGTTCCAGCATCCGGCCCTGCTCGGCGGTCTCCTCGACCCGCAGAGCCTGATCGACCAGTTCGGCGCGTACGCGCTGTGGGGCGCTGCGCTGGTCGTCTTCATCGAGTGCTGGCTGTTCCCGTTCCTGCCGGGCGACTCGCTGCTGTTCACCGTCGGGCTGCTGATCGCCCGGGGCGAGACGGTCGGCCAGCCGCTCTGGGTCGCCTGCATCGTGCTGTCGGCCGCGGCCGTGCTGAGCAACGTGGTCGGCTATCTGGTCGGGTGCGCGCGTCGGGCCGGCCCTGTTCGACCGCCCCGACTCACGGTTCTTCAAGCAGGAGTACGTCGTCAAGACACACGCGTTCTTCGACCGGCACGGCAACCGGGCGATCGTGCTGGCCCGGTTCGTGCCGATCGTCCGGACCTTCATCACGCTCGCCGCGGGAGTCGGGCGGATGCCCATGCGGCGCTTCGTGACCTACTCGGCGATCGGTGGCGTCCTCTGGGCCTGCGGGGTGACCCTGCTGGGCTACTTCCTCGGCAACATCGACTTCGTGGCCAACAACATCGAGCTGATGCTGATCGCGATCGTCGCCGTGTCGCTGGTGCCGATCGCGATCGAGGCGCTGCGCAGCCGCCGGAACCAGCACGCCTGACGAATCGTCAGCGACGGCTCCGAGCCGGCCGAACTCCTCAGGGACGAGGTGCGGTCGGATCCGCGTCGACCAGGAACTGACGGCAGCGGGCCGCCTCATCGGACTCGCCGATCCGCTCGGCCCCGAGCGCCAGCGCCGCCAGACAGCGCAGGAAGCCCTGGTTGGGCTCGTGGTCCCACGGGATCGGCCCGAAGCCCTTCCAACCGCTGCGCCGGAGGGCGTCGAGCCCGCGGTGGTAGCCGACCCGCGCGAAGGCGTAGCCGGTCAGCGTGTCTCCGCTGGCGAGGCGTTCCTCAGCGAGGATCGCCCAGGCCAGCGACGAGGCCGGGTACGCCGTTGCCGCGTCCGCGGCCGCCGTACCCGATGTCAAGGCCAGTGCGGCCGGGTCGGGTGGGAGCAGCGTGGGAGGGGGGCCGCCGAGGAGGTTGTCGAAGCTCATGGCCCCCATCATGCCAAGGGCGCCACCTCGGAGTCGTCCCCTGCGTCGATTCCGAGGCAGCGTCCAGGGGCTCCCATTGTGCACCTCAATGTCCCGACTTTGGTGGCAGGAAACGGCCACTGGCCCTAACCTGCCAGCATGGCTCAGCTGACGACGTCCGGATCTCTGATGGCGCTGGGTATCGGTCTCTCCACCGAGCAGGTCTACCGAGCCGTACTCCGCAGCCCCGGGAGCACTGCCGATTTCCTCGCGGACCGGGTGGGCCGGAGCGCGGCGGCCGTGAGCGACGACATCTCGGTGCTGGTCGAGAACGGTCTGGCCACGGTCGCCGGGCAGCGGGTGACCGCCGAGCCGCCCCAGACGGCACTCGGCCGGTTGCTCGCTCGACACGCCCGCCAGCTGGTGGCGGCGGAGGCGGCGCTGGCCCAGGCCAGACTCCAGGTCTCCCACTACGAGGCGGAGCACCAGGCCGGCCAGAAGCCGGGCCCGCAGACGTCCGGTCTCGACCTCATCGACCCGTCCGAGGTCACCAATGTCCTGCAGTCCCTGGTTCTGAGCACGGTCGGCGAGATGCTCTTCCTGCGACCCGACCAATGGCGGATGCCGGGAGGCCGAACAACCGATCTGGTGATCACCGGCGCCCTCCAACGGGGCCGTCGGTCTCGGGCCCTCTACCCGACCGAGCTGGCCACGGAGCCGCAGGACCTGATCGAGCAGCGGGCCGCGGCCGGTGAGCGGGTCAGACTGCTCCCGCACGTCCCGTGCCGCCTTGCCGTGTTCGGCGAGCAGGCCGTGGTCATCCCTCAGACGTGGGGAGGGCCGGCGGGGACCGCCTTGCTCGTCCGGCAACCCGGGATCGTGGCGGCCTGCCGGGAGTGGTTCGAGGAGCTCTGGGGCCACGGGGTCGGACTGCCCGAGCTCGGGCAGCCACGCGATCGCCGGTCCCGTGCCCAGCTGCTCGACCTGCTCGTGAGGGGCGTGAAGGACGAGCGGATCGCCCGGACCCTGGGCATCTCGCTGAGGACGGTGCGTCGTCGGATCGCTGAGCTGCTCGCGGAGCTGGGTGTCGAGTCGCGGTTCCAAGCCGGCGCCGAGGCCGTACGACGAGGGTGGCTCTGAACACCCGGATTCGTCCGCCCGAGCGCGGGGGCAGCACGCCTGGCCCGATCGGACGAATCCGGATGGGCTGCGCTCGGTTCCGGAGGTGGAGTTTCGTCCGGGAGAGCGGTTGACTGGAGGACGATGGACCGCTCTGTTCTCGGCTACGATGAGGCCGCAAGAGCCCCTTGCTGCTGCCTGAGCAGGGGCTGTCTTCATGTGCCGGGGACGACGGCATCGACATGGTGGAAGGTGCGTCCATGCCTGCGATCGTGATCGTCGGCGCCCAGTGGGGCGACGAGGGCAAAGGCAAGGCAACAGACCTGCTCGGCGGGCGCGTCGGGTACGTCGTCAAGTTCAACGGCGGCAACAACGCGGGCCACACGGTCGTCATCGGCGACGAGAAGTTCGCGCTGCACCTGCTGCCCAGCGGCATCCTGACGCCCGGCTGCGTGCCGGTGATCGGCAACGGCGTCGTGGTCGATCTCGGTGTGCTGATCGAGGAGCTGGACGCACTGGATGCCCGCGGGATCGACACCTCGCGCCTGCTGCTGAGCGCCAACGCCCACCTGATCACCGACTACCACCGGACTCTCGACAAGGTGACGGAGCGGTTCCTCGGGACCCGCAAGATCGGCACCACCGGACGGGGAGTCGGGCCGGCGTACGCCGACAAGATGAACCGGATCGGTATCCGGGTCCAGGACCTGTTCGACGAGAAGATCCTGCGCCAGAAGGTCGAGGGTGCGCTCGACCTGAAGAACCAGGTCCTCGCCAAGGTCTACAACCGACGGGCCATCGACGTCGAGGAGATCATGGAGGAGCTGCTGGTCCATCGTGATCGGATCCGTCCCCTGGTGGCCGACACCGGGCTCGTGCTCAACGAGGCGCTGGACCGCGGCGAGCTGGTGCTGCTGGAGGCCGGCCAGGCGACGATGCTGGACGTCGACCACGGCACCTACCCGTTCGTGACGTCGTCGTCGGCAACGTCCGGTGGTGCCTGCACCGGATCGGGCATCGCTCCGACCCGGATCGAGCGGGTCATCGCGATCCTCAAGGCGTACAGCACCCGGGTCGGCGAGGGACCCTTCCCGAGCGAGCTGTTCGACGACGCCGGCGAGTTCTTACGCAAGACCGGTGCCGAGTACGGCACCACCACCGGACGGCCGCGCCGCTGTGGCTGGCTCGACACTGTCGTCGCCCGCTACGCGGCACGGGTCAACGGCGTCACGGACTTCGTGGTGACGAAGCTCGACATCCTCACCGGGCTGGACACGGTGCCGATCTGCGTGGCGTACGACATCGACGGCGTTCGCCACGACGAGATGCCGGTCAACCAGACCGACATCCACCACGCCAAGCCGATCTACGAGGAGCTGCCGGGCTGGTGGGAGGACATCTCGCACGCGCGCACGCTCGGTGACCTGCCAGCCAACGCGCGTGCCTACCTGCGCCGCGTCGAGGAGCTCGCCGGTAGCCGGATCTCCGCTGTGGGTGTCGGCGCCGAACGAGATGCAGACCGTCGTCATCAATGACCTGGTCTGAGTCGCTACACCGCGTTCTGGAGGCATGATGAAGATCCTGCTGGTCGGCGGCGGAGGCCGCGAGCACGCGCTGGCTCGAGCGTTGGCCCGCGACCCGCAGGTATCGGAGATCCATGCGGTTCCCGGCAACCCCGGGATCGCCTCGGTTGCGACGCTGCATGACGGCGACCCCCTGGACGGTACGGCGATGGCCGACCTGGCCAGTGAGCTGGGCGTCGACCTGGTCGTCGTCGGGCCCGAGGCGCCGTTGGTCGCGGGCGTCGCAGATGCGATCCGCGGTGAGGGAATCGCGTGCTTCGGCCCCGGTGGGGAAGCCGCCCGGATCGAGGGGTCGAAGGCGTTCGCCAAGGAGATCATGGCGGCGGCCGACATCCCGACGGCGATGGCCCGCATCTGCGACACGGCCGACGAGGTCGAGAACGCGCTCGACGCGTTCGGGCCGCCGTACATCGTCAAGGACGACGCCTTGGCCGCCGGGAAGGGCGTCGTGGTGACCCGGGACCGTGAGACGGCTCGTGCGCATGCAGCCTCGTGCTCGCGGGTCGTGATCGAGGAGTTCCTCGACGGCCCCGAGGTGTCGGTGTTCGCGATCTGCGACGGGGTCTCAGTCGTCCCGATGCTGCCGGCCCAGGACTTCAAGCGGCTGCGAGACGGCGACGAAGGTCCGAACACCGGCGGCATGGGTGCTTATGCGCCGCTGGACTGGCTGCCGGCCGGCTTCGTCGACGAGGTGGTCAGGTCGGTCCTCCAGCCGTGCGTCGACGAGCTTGGTCGGCGGGGCAGCCCGTTCATCGGCTTGCTGTACGCCGGTCTGGCGCTGACCCAGCGCGGGGTCCAGGTGGTGGAGTTCAACGCGCGCTTCGGTGACCCGGAGACCCAGCCGCTGCTCGAGCTCCTCGAGACACCCTTGGCCGGCGTGTTGATGGCAGCGGCCAAGGGCAGGCTCGAGGTCGTCGAGCAGCTGCGCTGGCGTGATGCTGCCGCGGTTGCGGTGGTCATGTCCGCGTCGGGCTATCCCGAGTCTCCGCGCAAGGGTGATGTGATCAACGGCGTGGATGCCGCCAACGACCTCGAAGACGTGGTCGTGCTCCAAGCCGGTACGGCGCGCTCGTCGGCCGGCGAGCTGGTCACCTCAGGTGGTCGGGTGCTTGCCGTGACCGCGACCGCCGCGACCGTCGAGGAGGCCCGATCCCTCGCCTACTCCGGCGTCGACAAGATCTCCTTCGCCGGCGCCCACCACCGCACCGACATCGCCCGCGGTTGAGATGCCGCTCCGGTCGGGTTGAGATGCCGTTCCGGTCGGGTTGAGCTGTCACTCCGGTCCGGTTGAGATGCCGCTCCGGTCGGGTTGAGATGCCGCTCCGGTCGGGTTGAGGTGTCACTCCGGTCGGGTTGAGGTGTCACTCCGGTCGGGTTGAGCTGCCGCTCCGGTCGACCAGGATGGCATCTCAACACAACCTAACTGGCATCTCAACAAAGGGGGGCGCGGGGATGCGGGAGAATGGGGGGATGACCGGGTTCGCGAACGTGCTGGCGTCGCGCTACGCCTCGTCGTCGATGCGGGGCATCTGGTCGGCGGAGAGCAAGATCGTGGCCGAGCGTCGGCTGTGGATCGCCGTCCTCCGGGCCCAGCGTGACCTCGGTGTGGACGTGCCCGACGGGGTCATCGAGGCCTACCAGCGGGTGGTCGACGAGGTCGACCTCGAGTCGATCGCGGCGCGCGAGCGCGAGACCCGCCACGACGTGAAGGCGCGCATCGACGAGTTCAGCGCGCTCGCCGGCCAGCAGCACATACACAAGGGGATGACCAGCCGCGACCTGACGGAGAACGTCGAGCAGGTGCAGATCCGTGACTCGCTTCTCCTCGTGCGGGCCCGGATGGTGACGACGATCGCCCGCCTCGGCGAGCTGGCCGCGCAGCATCACGAGCTGGTGATCACCGGCCGCTCGCACAACGTCGCAGCGCAGGCGACCACGCTGGGCAAGCGATTCGCCACGATCGCGGACGAGATGCTCACGGCTCTCGAACGCCTCGACGATCTGGTCGCGCGCTACCCCCTGCGCGGCATCAAGGGACCGATGGGTACGGCGCAGGACCAGCTCGACCTGCTCGACGGCTCGCTGGAGCAGCTGGCGGGGCTCGAGTCCAAGGTCGCCCAGCACCTGGGTTTCGAGCGGGTGCTCACCAGCGTCGGCCAGGTCTACCCGCGCTCGCTCGACTTCGACGTGGTGTCCGCGCTGGTGCAGGCAGTTGCCGGGCCGAGCAACCTGGCCACCACGATCCGGCTGATGGCCGGTCACGAGCTCGTGACCGAGGGCTTCCAGGCCGGCCAGGTCGGGTCGAGCGCCATGCCGCACAAGATGAACACCCGTTCCTGCGAACGCGTCAACGGCCTGGCGGTGGTACTGCGCGGCCACCTCTCGATGGTGAGCGAGCTGGCCGGGGACCAGTGGAACGAGGGGGACGTCTCAGACTCCGTCGTCCGCCGGATCGCTCTCCCGGATGCGTTCTTCGCTACCGACGGGCTCTTCGAGACGCTCCTGACGGTGCTCGCCGAGTTCGGCGTCTTCCCGGCGGTGGTTCAGCGCGAGCTGGACCGCTATCTCCCGTTCCTCGCGACCACCAAGGTGCTTGGTTGCCTCCGTACGGCGAGGAGTGGGACGCGAGGTCGTCCACGAGGTGATCAAGGAGCACGCGGTCGCGGTGGCCCTCGAGATGCGGGAGAAGGGCGCCGCCGACAACGACCTGCTCGCCAGGCTGGCCGCGGACGACCGGCTGCGTCTCAGCGCCGATGACCTGGCGACCCTGGTGGCTGAACCGCTCACCTTCACCGGGGCCGCCGTGGCACAGGTGGACGCCGTACTCGCCCGCATCCACACGCTCGTCGCCGACAACCCCGACGCCGCCGCATACCGGCCCGGCGCCATCCTCTGAGGCAGCAACTCAGACTGCGCAGGCGGGGTTTGGGACACTGGTGTCATGGACGGCGGCGAGGGATTCCCGTCGCGGCCCTTCCTGTTGTACTGGCGGGCTAACGCAGTCTCGGCCTTCGGCAGCTACATCACGTTGCTGGCGCTGCAGACGTTGGTGGTTCTCACGCTGCACGGCTCGGCTGCTCAGGTCGGTTGGTTGAACTCGGCGCGCTGGCTGCCGTACCTGGTGATCGGCATCGTCGTAGGGGCGTTGGTCGACCGTCGTGCCCGGCGTCCGGTCATGATCGCGACGGACTTGGTGCAGGCGGTTCTGCTGGCGGCGATCCCGTTGCTGTGGTGGCAGCATCTGCTGTCCTTTCCGGCTCTCCTGGTGATCGTGATGGCCTACGGGACCGCCTCGGTGATCAATGGCGCGGCCGCGATGTCCTTCCTGCCTCGCCTGGTCCATCCACAGCACCTTCAGCGGGCTCATGCGCGCGCCGATGGTGCCGACGCCGTTGCCATGACCGCCGGCCCGGCCCTTGGCGGCCTGCTCGTCACTGCCTTGGGTGCTCCGTTGACAGTCCTTGTAGACGCCATGACGTACCTCTACAGCGCTTTCACGCTGAGCCGGATCAGCGTGGAAGAGCCGGCGTCGAAGACAGGAGCCACGGCCAAAGGCCTGATGATCGAGATCCGGGACGGCGTCCGTTGGGTGTATCGCGGTTCCGGGCTGCGGACCCTCGCCATCTATACGCACGTATGGTTTCTCGGCAACGCGGTCATCGGCGTGGTCTTGGCGCCGTACGCGCTGGACGAGCTGGGGCTGACGCCGTTCCAGTTCGGCATCATCGGAGCATCCGGCGGAGTGGGTGCGCTCCTCGGAGCCACCGTCACCACCCGGGTAGGTCTCCGGCTGGGGACCGGGCGCACGATCATCGCCTGTCACGTCATCACAACGGTGGGTGTGCTCGTGATGGTTGCTGCTGGAAAGCCTTTGCATGCGTGGGTCTCGGTCGCGGTCCTCACTGTCGGGCAAGGGCTCTACGGCCTCGCGATAGGCATGAGCAACTCGCATGAGATGAGCTTTCGCCAGCTCATCACGCCCGATGACCTCCAGGCGCGGACCAACACCACGCTGCGGTCCCTCAACCGGGCCGTGATGGTCGTCGGCGCACCCGTGGCCGGCATCCTGGCCGACACGTGGGGGATCCGCCCCACGTTGCTCGTGGCGGCAGTCATCTTCGCGCTCACGGCGGCCGGGCTCGCGGCATCGTCCTTTCGGACCGTGCGCGCGCCGGTGTGAGGCAGCTCAGTCGTCAGCGACGACCTTGTAGTGGACAAGCAGCGAGCCAGTCGGGCTGCCAGTGCACCCCACCAGCTCGAGCGCATGGGAAACGTCGTCCTCGAACAGCCGTCGACCACTCCCGACCACACGTGGCGCGACGAGTAGCCGCAGCTCGTCCACGAGTCCCGCGGCCAGCAGGGACTGCGTCAGCGAGATGCTCCCGTGGACCCCGATGTCGCCACCGCCGCCTGACTTCAGCTCGCGCACGAAGTCGTCGACGGAGCCCTGAATCGACTCTGCGTTCGTCCACTCCTTCGCCAATGGCGTCGCCGTGGCGATGTACTTGTGCACGTTGTTGATGAAGTCGGCGAACGGCTGGTCATCGGACTTCGGCCAGTAGCTCGACCACTGGTCGTACATCGTGCGACCAAGCAGGACGGTGTCCTGCGTCCCGATCACCTCGGCGAGGTTGGCCTCCATCACCTCATCGAAGTCGAACAGGAACTGTTCGGGATCCTGGGCCACCCCGTCCACCGACACCAGCATGTACGACACGACCTTGCGCATGACTCCACCTCTCCGTCGCCCGGGTCCGGGCTGTGCCGATACTGACTGTGATTCTCCCTGAGACTCATCGCCCACCGGCCGGAGGCAGGCAACCTGATACCCGCGCTGCGCGTGTCCTGAGCATGGCGCACCCCCAGGCAGATCCGCTGCGTGACCGCGGAACCACGACGAGCACCGCAACATCCACGCGTTCCACCCGTCGGACCGAGCGACGGCGTCGACCGGCCGTGGGGCGCACGAGCGTCGCCGTCGGGGCGGTCGCTGTCCTGGCCGTCAGCGCACTCACGTCGACGTCTCCGGCATCGGCCGCCATCCACACCGCGGACGCGGACGCAGCGCGGCACTACGGCCGTAGTCTCTTCGCCACCGATGGTGTCGCGGCCGACGATGTCTGGGCGGTGGGACTCACCCCCGGCGATCGGGCGGCCATCCGGCACTGGGACGGCAAGCAATGGGCCAGCGCCCGCCACCCGGCCTCGGCGAACTCCTCGGCGTTCGTCGGGGTCGACGCCCGTACGGCGGACGACGCCTGGGCCGTTGGCAGCGACGATCCCGACGGGACGGGAGTCCGCGTGGCCTACGCCCAGCACTGGGACGGCAGCGGGTGGCGCACGGTCGCCGCCGATCCCGATCTCTTCACCTCCGAGGCCAAGGCCGTCGATGCTTTCGGGGCGGACGATGCCTGGATCGTCGGTGACGCGCAGACGAGCGCCGCGGGCTCGCTCATCGCCCTTGCCGAGCACTGGGACGGCACCCACTGGGTGTCGGTGCCAACCGCCAAGGTCGATCCAGGTTGTGATGCCGTACTCTCCGACGTCGCGGTGATCGCCGCCGATGATGTCTGGGCCGCCGGCACGCTCAGTTGCGACGGATCCACGGCTCTGCTCGAGCACTGGGACGGCGACCGGTGGACCCGGATCCACGTCCCGAGAATCTGGCGGCACATGTCGAGCGGCCTGTCCGGCCTCGCCGCGGTTGCTCCAGACGACGTGTGGGCGGTCGGCTTCGCCACCCATCAGCACTCCACGGCTCAGAACATGACGTTGCACTGGGATGGCAGTCGCTGGTCCGTCGTGCCGTCGCCGAACCCCGGTGACGTGTCCTGCGACCACTCGCTCGCCGCCGTCAGTGGCTCCAGCTCGGGCGACGTGTGGGCAGCCGGTTCCCGCAGCTGCAGCGACGGCGTCACGCCGGAGATGTTGCACTGGGACGGCACGGCGTGGTCGGCGTCGGCGATCCCGCCCAGCGGCTTCGACGACCCACCGGGTGACGGACTGTTCGACGTCGTAGCCATCTCGAAGACGAGCGCGGTCACCGTCGGCATCGCGAAGACGCGTGGGCCGTCCGTGGAGGCCGGCTTCATCGAGCACTGGAACGGCCGCCACTGGTCGCTCGACTGAGCGGCGGCAAGCGAGGTCGCATCAACGGAGGGATAGCCATGAACTATCGCGTCTCGTCGTGCGGCTCTTGACCGCCGCGGGCGCCTGACCCGATGCGCGAGTGGTCGGGCCTGGAGCGGCCCGATCCAGGACCAGGCAGGATGGGGGAATGACGCTGCCCGGCATCCCTCCGCCCTCGACGCCGACGCCACCTCCCGACATCCCCGGCGCCCGGCATCTGTACTCGGGCAAGGTTCGCGACCTCTACGAGCTCGACGACAGCCGCATCCTGATGGTTGCCAGCGACCGGATCTCCGCGTTCGACCACGTGCTGGCCTCGACCATCCCGGACAAGGGCGCGGTCCTCACCCGGTTGTCGCTGTGGTGGTTCGAGCAGATCGCCGACGTGGTGCCCAACCACGTGCTCTCGACCGACGTACCGGATGTCGTGCAAGGCCGCGCCATCATCTGCGAGCGGCTCGAGATGTATCCCGTCGAGTGCGTCGCTCGTGGCTACCTCGCGGGCTCCGGGCTGCTCGACTACCGCGCGACCGGGGCCGTCTGCGGCGTCGACCTGCCCGCGGGCCTCGAGGACGGCTCGCGGCTGCCCGAGCCGATCTTCACCCCCGCAACGAAGGGGACCGAGCTCGGCGAGCACGACGAGAACGTCTCGTACGACGCTGTCGCCTCGACCGTCGGCCCGGAGACCGCGGCCGCCATCCGCGACCTGACCCTTGCCGTCTACCGACGGGCCGAGCAGGTCGCGCGGGAGCGCGGCATCATCCTCGCCGACACCAAGCTCGAGTTCGGAGCCCGCCCCGACGGCACGGTGGTCCTCGCGGACGAGGTGCTGACCCCCGACTCGTCTCGCTTCTGGCCGGCCGACGAGTGGGAGCCGGGTCACGCCCAGCCGTCGTACGACAAGCAGTTCGTCCGCGACTGGCTGACCTCGCCCGCCTCGGGCTGGGACCGGCATTCGGGGGACTCGCCCCCGGGTCTCCCCGACGAGGTGGTGGAGCGGACCCGGGCGAAGTACGTCGAGGCGTACGAGCGGCTGACCGGCGAACGGTTCTGACCCAAGGAAGCTCCCAACGAGTGAGCCCAAGGAGTGACGTTGTTCAACATCGCGGTCATGCTCGAGGACAGCGCCCGGACCGTCCCTGACCGGGAGGCCGTGGTCTGCGGCACAACCCGGCTGACGTATCGCGCAGATCGACGCGGCCGCCAACCAGGTGGCCAACCTGCTGGTCGCGCGCGGCATCGAGCCGGGCGACAAGGTGGCGCTGACCTGCCCCAACCTGCCGTACTTCCCGATCGTCTACTACGGCATCCTCAAGGCGGGCGCCGTCGTCGTACCTCTCAACGTCCTCTTCAAGGCACCGCGAGGTGGCCTACCACCTCGATGACTCCGACGCGAAGGCCTACGTCTGCTTCGAAGGCCCGCCGGACCTGCCGATGGGACGGGAGGGGTGGCAGGGGTTCCAGCAGGTCGCGGGGTGCGAGCATTTCCTCCTGATCGAGGCCGAACCTGGTGGCGACGTCGTGATCGAGGGCGCCGAGACGTTCGCGGCTGCGGTCGAGGAGCAGGGTACGGCGTTCGAGACGGTCGCCACCGAGCCCGGCGACACGGCCGTGATCCTCTACACGAGCGGCACCACCGGCCAGCCCAAGGGGGCCGAGCTCTCGCACAGCAACATCGGAATCAACGTGCTGGCGAACCACCGCCTGCACGAGGTCAGCGCCGAGCGGCCGGACACCCATCTCGTGACGCTGCCGCTGTTCCACTCGTTCGGCCAGACGGTGCAGCTGAACTCGGGCTTCGGGGGCGCCGCGACGCTCGTGCTGATGCCGAGGTTCGACGCGGCAGCCGCGCTCAGCCTGATGGAGAGCGAGAACGTGACCTTCTTCGCGGGTGTGCCGACGATGTACTGGGGGTCTGTTGGGCGCCCTCACCGACGAGGTGGACGTCGATCGGATCGCCGGCAACCTGCGGCGGGCTGTCGCAGGTGGCTCGTCGCTCCCGGTCGAGATCCTCAAGCAGTTCAAGGATCGTTTCCACGTCCAGATCCTCGAGGGGTATGGACTGTCGGAGACCTCGCCGGTCGCGACCTTCAGCCAGATGGGACATGAGCCGCGCCCGGGGTCCATCGGCATCCCGGTCTGGGGTGTCGAGGTGAAGCTGATCGACCCGGACTGGGGCACCCTCGACGAGGTGGGTCTCGTGGGCGAGGTCGCGATTCGCGGGCACAACATCATGAAGGGCTACTACAAGCGGCCGGACGAGACCGCCGCGGCCATGCGCGACGGGTGGTTCCGTTCCGGCGACCTGGCTCGGCGCGACGAGGACGGCTTCTACTACATCGTCGACCGGGCGAAGGACATGATTCTGCGGGGTGGCTTCAACGTCTACCCCCGCGAGGTCGAGGAGGTGCTGATGACGCATCCGGACGTCTCGCTGGCGGCCGTCGTGGGTGTTCCCGACGAGCGCAACGGCGAGGAGGTCAAGGCGTTCGTCATCCTGCGCGACGGCGCGGAGCTGACCGAGGATGCTCTGGTGGCCTGGGCCAGGGACCAGATGGCCGGCTACAAGTACCCACGGACGGTCGAGTTTCGCGATGCGCTTGCCGATGACCGCGACCGGCAAGATCCTCAAGCGCGAGCTGAGCTGAGCTGGCTGCCGGCGGCCACATCCCGGCGTCGTGGCCGAGCCGTGGCCCGGACAGGGAGAAGGGCCGGGTATATCGCCGATACCCGGCCCTCTCCGTTTCCCCCTTCTCCGCCTTCGGTCGCCGCCGCTCCCCCAACCGGCTGGCACCCGATCTCGCCCTTGCGGGCTGTCGAGAGAAGTCGGAATCCCCTGCAGGATGCCGTCATTGGTATAGACGTGGCGTGACGCGATTTGGTTGCCTTCGGTCCAATAAATTTTTCGGACCTCTAGACTTGAGGCTGCCCACCCCTCTTCTCGACCAGGAGCAGCCGTGGCTCGCGTCGTCGTCGACGTCATGTTGAAGCCGGAAATTCTCGACCCGCAGGGCAAGGCCGTGCACGCGGCGCTGCCACGTCTGGGCTTCGAGGGCGTCCTCGGCGTACGGCAGGGCAAGCGGTTCGAGCTCGAGCTCGACGGGGAGCCGACCGAGGAGCGACTGGCCGAGGTCGGGCGGGTAGCGGAGACGCTGCTCAGCAACCCGGTCATCGAGACCTACACCGTGCGGGTGGAGGCCCGATGAAGATCGGCGTCGTGACCTTCCCGGGCTCGCTCGACGACTCCGACGCCATGCGTGCCGTGTCGATCGCCGGCGGGGAGGCCGTAGCCCTGTGGCATGCAGACCCCGACCTGCATGAGGTCGACGCCGTGGTGCTGCCGGGGGGCTTCTCGTACGGCGACTACCTGCGTTGCGGCGCGATCGCCCGCTTCGCGCCGGTGATGACCGAGGTGGTGTCGGCAGCGGGCCGCGGAATGCCCGTCCTCGGAATCTGCAACGGCTTCCAGATCCTGTGCGAGTCGCACCTGTTGCCAGGCGCACTGATCCGCAACGACCACCGGACCTTCATCTGTCGTGACCAGCGGCTGCGCATCGAGAATGCGACCACCGCCTGGACGTCCGGCTTCGACGCGGGACAGGAGATCACCATCCCGCTCAAGAACGGCGAGGGCGGGTACGTCGCAGACCGGGCCACGCTCGACGAGCTCGAGGGCGAGGGCCGGGTCGTTGCCCGCTACCTCGAGGTCAACCCCAACGGTTCCCAGCGCGACATCGCCGGGATCAGCAACGAGCGCGGCAACGTGGTCGGCCTGATGCCGCATCCGGAGCACGCCGTCGAGGATCTCTGTGGACCAGGCACGGATGGGCTGGCGTTCTTCACGTCGGTGCTGAAGGAGCTCGCGTCGCGCTAGCCGACGATGCCACTGACGGCCCGGGTCGGGTCCGTTGGGGTCCGCTCACCAGACCGTAGGGTGGGAGGCCATGACCGAGGAGAACGAGCGCCACCCCGAACCCCCGACCACCGATATCCCGACCCCTGACGAGACGCGGACCCAGTGGGTCCCCGCGGACCGGCCACCGGTCGAGCAGCGTACGACGGCAGAAGAGGTGGGCGGCTGGTTCCCGCCGGCTTCGGCGGACGAGCCGAAATGGGCGAACTGGGACGCGCCGTGGAACCCGGCCGATGAGCCCTTCGACCAGGCGGCTCTCGAGCAGCCGACGTCAGCGGAGTACTCGGGCCAGGCTGCCTATCCCGGCGAGTCCGGGCCGGCTCCCTCGGAGTCGGCCGGGTCGGCGGCCGCTGCGGAGAGCGACGGTGGGGGCGCCACGTCGTGGGCCAACCTCCACGCACTGCGGGTCCTGGCTCAGGTGGCCTGCCCGATCCTGCTGCTCGTCGGGCTGAGCTTCGCCGAGGACGGCGTCCAGACCGGCTGGGAGGCGTACACCGCGTGGGCGGTCTTCGCGGCGGTCTGCGCCGTCATCCAGCTCGCTCCGCTGGTGGGACGCTCACTCGGGCTCACCCCCGAGAACGCCTGGTTCCTCGCCGCCGTCGGGACCGCTGGCCTGGTCGGCTACTGGGTGATCATCGTGCTGCCGGGGGTGAGCAGCAACACCGGCTTCGCCCAGACGCTCGCCGCGGGCTTCGCCGTGATCGGGCTCTGGCTGTCGCCCGGACGCCGGGTGTGAGCGACCGCGCCTCCGGGCCGCCCCCGCAGCCTCGGGTGGTCGGTGGCGGCGGCTCACTGGGCGGCTGGGCGACGGCTGCTCTCCTGGTGGGCCTCGTCTCGCTGGGCCTGCCGTGGGGAGAGGTCGGCGCTCCTGGATACATGACGGTCGTGCGCGTCCCCGTGGTCGCCGCAGGCATCGTCGTGTTCCTCGGCTGGCGGACCCGATCGCGGCCCCTGGTACGGCTCGGCATGGCCTTCGCCGTACTGGCCGTGATGCTCGCGCAGCTGGTCGGTAGTGGTCGCCATCGCGCTGGTCATCGCCCTCGTCCTCCTCGAGCTCGGCATCCGCCGTACCCCCTGGCCCTCCTGACGGTGTGAAAGGGGTGTGAACGAAGAGAGGTACGGCGTGAACAGGGCGTCAACGCAGGGCCGGAGGGGGGACTGAGCGAGCCACGATGGCGGCATGACCGAATCTGTTGTGGGCCGTCGACATGGCTGACCTGGCCTTCGTGCTCCTGACCCTGCTCGTCTTCGCCGTCTTGGCCCTGATCGTCCGCGGGGTAGAGCGGCTGTGAACGTGGACAACGCCGTCGGTCTGGTGCTGGCCGTGCTCGTCACCATCTTCTTGGTGGTCGCGCTGCTCTTCCCCGAGAAGTTCTAGATGAGCTCGACCGCGGCTGCCCTGGTCTTCGTCGTCGTGCTGGCTGCCGCCCTCGTCCTGGTGCACCGACCGCTCGGGGACTACATGTACCGGGTCTACGCGCAGCGACCGTGACACCCGGGCAGAGCGCGCCGTCTACCGGCTGATCGGGGTCAACCCGAAGGCCGACCAGCGCTGGAGCACCTATCTGCGCGGCGTGTTGGCGTTCTCGCTGGTGGGTGTGCTGTTCCTCTATGCCTTCCTGCGTCTGCAGAACCACCTGCTGCTCGACCTCGGATTTCCCGGTATGGAGCAGAGCCAGGCGTTCAACACGGCCGCCAGCTTCGTCACGAACACGAACTGGCAGTCCTACTCCGGCGAGTCCACCTTCGGGTACCTCGTGCAGATGGCCGGTCTCGCCGTCCAGAACTTCGTCTCGGCCGCGGTCGGGATGTCCGTCGCGGTTGCGCTGATCCGCGGTTTCGCCCGCAAGGGCACGTTGAACGTGGGCAACTTCTGGGTCGACATGACCCGCACCTGCTTCCGCATCCTGCTGCCGACTGGCGGCCATCGCCGCCGTCGTCCTCGTGGTCGAGCGGCGCGATCCAGAACTTCCACGACACCCAGGTGATCCACACGCTCGCAGGTGCGAAGCAGAGCATCACCGGTGGCCCGGTCGCCAGCCAGGAGGCGATCAAGGAGCTCGGTACGAACGGCGGCGGCTTCTACAACGCCAACTCGGCGCACCCCTTCGAGAACCCGTCCGGGTGGACCAACTGGTTCGAGATCTTCCTGCTCCTGGTCATCCCGTTCAGCCTGCCGCGCACGTTCGGCAGGATGGTGGGGAACACCAGACAGGGCCTCAGCATCGTCGCGGTGATGGCGGGGATCTTCCTGACCAGTCTGGCGTCACCGTGCGCGTTCCAGCTTGCGCACCCCGGCACCGTTCCGACGGCGGTCGGTGCGGCGAGCGAAGGCACGGAGACCCGCTTCGGGGTGCCTCAGTCGGCAGTTTTCGCGACCGCCACGACACTCACCTCCACGGGTGCGGTCGACTCCTTCCATGACTCGTACACGAGCATCGGGGGCGGCATGCTCATCCTGAACATGCAGCTGGGCGAGATCGCGCCCGGCGGGGTCGGCTCGGGCCTGTACGGCATCTTGATCCTCGCCGTGATCACCGTCTTCGTCGCCGGCCTGATGATCGGCCGAACGCCGGAGTACCTCGGCAAGAAGATCGGCGCCCGCGAGATGAAGTTCGCCTCGCTCTACATCCTCACCACCCCGTTCGTCGTGCTGGTGGGTACGGCGGCCGCGATGGCGCTGCCGGATGAGCGGGCATCGATGCTCAACACCGGAGCGCACGGTTTGTCCGAGGTGCTCTACGCCTTCACCTCGGCCGGCAACAACAACGGCTCGGCATTCGCCGGCATCTCGGTCAACACCACCTGGTACAACACCGCGCTCGGGCTGGCGATGCTGGTCGGCCGGTTCCTGCCGATGGTGTTCGTCCTCGGGCTGGCCGGCAGCCTGGCCCGGCAGCAGGCGGTCCCCGAGTCCGCCGGAACTCTGCAGACGCACAAGCCGCTGTTCGCGGGCATGCTCGCGGGCGTCGTGGTCATCGTCGTCGCGCTCACCTACTTCCCGGCGCTCGCGCTCGGTCCGCTCGCGGAGGGTCTCCACTGATGTCTGCCACCACCCACAGCCTCTCCGTCTCCCAGGTCGACGCATCGGAACGCACCACCGCGACCGCCGCGCGTGGGAAGCGGGTTCCTCGACCCCAAGCAGCTGTGGAGGTCGACCCCGGACGCGATCCGCAAGCTCAACCCGCTGACGCTCTACCGCAACCCGGTCATGTTCATCGTGGAGATCGGTGCCGCCTTCAGCACGCGTGCTCGCCATCCGCGACCGTACGACGTTCGCCTGGCTGATCGTGGTTTGGCTGTGGCTCACGGTGATCTTCGCCAACCTGGCCGAGGCGGTGGCCGAGGGGCGCGGAAAGGCGCAAGCCGAGACCCTGCGGCGAGCACGCACCGACACCGTGGCTCGTCGGATCCGTGCCGACGGTTCTGAGGAGTCGGTCCCAGCAGCCCAGCTCCAGCAGGGCGACCGGGTGGTCGTCGAGGCGGGGGAGTACGTGCCGGGCGACGGAGACGTCGTCGAGGGCATCGCCAGCGTCGACGAGTCCGCGATCACCGGCGAGTCGGCTCCCGTGATCCGCGAGGCCGGCGGTGACCGATCGTCAGTGACGGGTGGCACGCGGGTCCTGTCGGACCGGATCGTCGTCGAGATCACCCAGAGGCCGGGCGAGAGCTTCATCGACCGGATGATCGCGCTGGTCGAGGGCGCCAACCGGCAGAAGACCCCCAACGAGATCGCCTTGAACATCCTGCTCGCCAGCCTGACCATCATCTTCCTGCTCGCTGTCGCCACCCTGCAGCCGCTGGCGATCTACTCCAAGGCCCAGAATCCTGGGCTGCCCGACTCGAGCGCGCTGGGCAGCCAACGGGGTGACCGGCATCGTCCTGGTGTCCCTCCTCGTCTGCCTGATTCCCACGACGATCGGGGCCTTGCTCTCGGCCATCGGCATCGCCGGCATGGACCGGCTGGTCCAGCGCAACGTGCTGGCGATGAGTGGACGTGCCGTCGAGGCTGCGGGTGACGTCAATACCCTCCTGCTGGACAAGACCGGGACGATCACCATCGGCAACCGGGAGGCCCGCGAGTTCATCCCCGTCGGTGAGACCGCCGAGGACGACCTGGCCAGTGCCGCGCAGCTCTCGTCGCTCGCCGACGAGACGCCCGAGGGCCGCTCGATCGTCGTACACGCCAAGGAGCAGTACGGCCTCCGCGAGCGAGCGGCCGGAGAGCTCAGCCAGCTGAGCTTCGTGATGTTCACCGCGCAGACGCGCATGTCGGGGGTGGATCTCGACGACGGCACGGCTCGACCCACCAGATCCGCAAGGGTGCCACGAGCTCGGTCATCACCTGGGTGCGCGAACGCGGCGGCGAGGTGCCGCCGGAGACCGGTGAGCTGGTCGACGGAATCTCGGCGTCGGGGGGTACGCCGCTGCTGGTCGCCGAGGTACGAGGAAGCAAAGCACGTGTCCTCGGGATCATCGCACTCCGTGACATCGTCAAGCAGGGCATGCGTGAGCGGTTCGACGAGCTCCGGGCAATGGGCATTCGCACCGTCATGATCACCGGCGACAACCCGATGACCGCACGCTCGATCGCCGAGGAGGCAGGCGTCGACGACTTCCTCGCCGAGGCCACGCCTGAGGACAAGATGGCCCTCATCCGCAAGGAGCAGCAGGGCGGCAAGCTGGTCGCGATGACGGGCGACGGCACCAACGACGCACCGGCGCTCGCCCAGGCCGACGTCGGGGTGGCGATGAACAGCGGGACCTCCGCCGCGAAGGAGGCCGGCAACATGGTCGACCTCGACAGCAACCCGACCAAGCTGATCGAGATCGTCGAGATCGGCAAGCAGCTGCTGATCACCCGTGGCGCCTTGACGACCTTCAGCATCGCGAACGACGTGGCGAAGTACTTCGCCATCATCCCGGCGATCTTCGCCGCCGCCTACCCCGGCCTGGGCACGCTCAACGTCATGCGGCTCTACAGCCCGGAGTCGGCGATCCTCTCGGCGGTCATCTTCAACGCTGTCGTGATCGTGGCGCTGATCCCCCTTGCCCTGCGGGGAGTCCGCTATCGACCCAGCAGCGCCTCGCAGATGCTTCGACGCAACCTCTATGTGTACGGGCTCGGCGGCCTGATCATCCCGTTCATCGGGATCAAGGCGATCGACCTCGTCGTCCAGTTCATCCCCGGAATCCGGTGACCGATGATGATGCCGCGCAACACGCCCGCGTGGATCCGGCAGTACCTCGTCGCGCTGCGCGCGCTCCTGGTGCTCACGGTCGCCCTCGGAGTCGCCTATCCACTCGTGATCACGGCTGTGGCGCAGCTCCCCGGCCTGCAGTCCCGGGCCGACGGGTCGATGGTCGAGGGCGCCGACGGCCGGGTAGTCGGATCGAAGCTCATCGGCCAGTCGTTCACCGATGCCTTGGGCAACCCCCTTCCGCAGTACTTCCAGAGCCGACCCTCAGCGGCCACGGCGAACGTCTCCACGGGGTACGACCCCACCGCCACCGGGGCCAGCAACCTCGGGCCCGAGGACGTCGTCGACACCCTCGACGATCCCGCGACCAAGGCCCGACGAGAGCAGCCCCAGCCTGCTGACCCAGGTATGCGGCCGCAGCTACGCCATCGGCAAGCTCTACGGGGTCGACGGAAGCCGGCCCAACTGCACGCCCTCCGGTGTCGGCGCCGTCCTGGCTGTCTTCCACGCCGGCCCTGGGTTCGCCGGACCGGTCACCAAGGTCGTCAGCGTCAACGAGGAGTGCCCCACCAAGCCTTTTCTTGCGACGTACGGCGGCGTGGCGGTCCAGTGCCACCGGTACGGCGAAGACGTCGCCAAGGGTGATCTGGTCCTCATCCGAGGGAACGCTCCAGGTGAGCCCGTGGTGCCATCGGACGCGGTGACGGCAAGCGGTAGCGGCATCGACCCGGACATCTCGCCCGCGTATGCCCGTCTGCAGGTCGACTCCGTGGCGGCGGCTCGCCAGCTTCCCGCGGCCACCGTGCTCGCGCTGGTCAACGACCACGTCACCGGTCGAGGTCTCGGCTTCCTGGGCGAGCCGCACGTCAACGTCCTCGAGCTGAACCTGGCCCTGGACCGGCTGACGACCGGCCAGTAGGGCGGAGAGGAGGATGGGAGGCGTGACGCGCGGCACGCTGAGGGTCTACCTGGGAACCGCCCCGGGTGTCGGCAAGACGTTCGCCATGCTCAACGAGGGCCGTCGGCGCAAGGAGCGCGGAGCCGACGTGGTGGTGGCGTTCGTCGAGACGCACGACCGCCCCCGGACGGCGGCGCTTCTGGAGGGACTCGAGGTCCTGCCACGCCTGACGGTGGAGTACCGCGGTGCGACATTCACCGAGATGGACCTGGACGGAGTCCTGCGACGCAGGCCCAAGGTCGCGCTCGTCGACGAGCTGCCCACACGAACGTGCCGGGTGTCACGGAACGAGAAGCGCTGGCAGGACGTGCAGGAGCTGCTCGACGCGGGCATCAAAGTCATCACGACGGTCAACGTGCAGCACCTCGAGTCGCTCAACGACGTCGTGGAGAAGATCACCGGGGTGCCGCAACGCGAGCAGATACCCGACGAGGTCGTCCGGGACGCCGACCAGGTCGAGCTGGTCGACATGACGCCGCAGGCGCTTCGGCGCCGGATGGCGCACGGCAACATCTACGGGCCCGAGAAGATCGACGCGGCGCTGTCGAACTACTTCCGGGTCGGGAACCTCACCGCCCTTCGGGAGCTGGCGCTGCTCTGGCTGGCCGACAAGATCGATGACCAGCTGGACACGTACCGGGCCGCCCACTCGATCTCGGGCACCTGGGAGACCCGGGAGCGGGTCGTGGTGGCGCTGACCGGCGGTCCGGAGGGCAAGACCCTCATCCGCCGGGCCGCCCGGATCGCCGCCGGGGCTGCCGGCGGCGACCTGCTCGCGGTGCACGTGACGAAGTCGGACGGGCTGCTGGGGGCCGACCCCGAGCGTGCTGGCGCAGCAGCGCAGCCTCGTGGAGTCGCTCGGCGGCAGCTACCACCAGGTCGTCGGCGACGACGTGCCGCAGGCCCTGCTCGACTTCGCGCAGCGGAGAGAACGCGACCCAGCTCGTGCTGGGAGCCAGTCGACGTGGTCGACTCCAGACGTTGCTCACCGGACCAGGCATCGGCTCCGCGGTCATCCGCCTGTCGGGCGACATCGACGTGCACATGGTCAGCACGAAGGCATCGGCAGGGTCGTCGGCTGCCCGCCGATCGAAGGCGGTCTCACGACCCGCCGCAGGGTTCTCGGCGCGGTGGTCGGGGCCGTACTGCTGCTGCTGCTGACCTTCGGGCTGAGCTTCGACCGGACGGTGCTCAACCTCACCAGCGACGTCCTGCTCTTCCTGCTGGCGGTCGTCGCGGTGGCGCTGATCGGGGGCTTCTGGCCCGCGATCGCTGTCGCGGTGGTGGGCAGCCTGCTGCTGAACTACTACTTCGTCCCGCCGCTTGCACACGTTCGATCATCTCCGAGCGCAACAACGACCTCGCGCTGGTGGTGTTCGTCGCGGTCGCTGCGATGGTCAGCCGGGTCGTCGACCTGGCCGCCCGTCGTACGGCCGAAGCAGCCCGAGCCGGCGCGGAGGCGGAGACGCTGTTCACCCTGGCGGGCAGCGTGCTGCGCGGTCGGTCGGCGCTCGCGGCTCTGCTCGATCAGGTGCGCCGGACGTTCGGGTTGTCGTCGGCGGCCCTGTTGGAGCGGGGATCGGGTGGTCTTTCCGCCGTGACCGCGACCGCGAGCGGACGCGACCGCGGCTCCGGGCGATGAGGACGAGCAGGTGGACCGGCACGGCTGGCACGTCGTCGTCAGTGCCGGTGACGACCCGTGCCGGCGCCCCGAGGACGGGCGACACCGAGATTCCGGTCGGTGACAACCTCGCGCTGGTCCTGCGCGGAAGGCCGCTGCCGGCGGCGGACCGACGGGTGCTGGGCGCCTTCGCGGCCCAGACCGCCGTGGCCCTCCAGCAGCAGCGGCTGGCCGAGGCCGCAGCCGAGGCTGCTCCGCTCGCGGCAGCCGACCGGACACGGACTGCGCTGCTGTCCGCCGTGAGCCACGACCTGCGGACGCCACTGGCCTCGGCGAAGGCTGCCGTGACCGGCCTGCGCAGCGTGGACATCGACTGGTCGGCCGACGAGCGGGCCGAGCTGTTGGCGACGGCGGACGAGTCGCTCGACCGGCTGATCCGGCTGGTCGAGAACCTGCTCGACGTGAGCCGGCTGCAGGCCGGGGCGCTGAGCGTGTTCGTCCGCGCCGTATCGGGGTGGACGAGATCGTGCCCTTGGCGCTCGACGACCTCGGCGATGCGGCGCGACGGGTCGAGATCCAGGTGCCCGACGACCTACCCGCGGTCCTCGCGGATCCGGCGCTGCTGGAGCGGGTGATCGCGAACGTGGTCTCCAACGCCCTGCGCTACTCGCCGCCGGACCGACCGCCGCTGGTCACCGCCAGCACGTTCGCCGAACACCTCGAGCTGCGCATCGTGGACCGCGGTCCGGGGATACCCGAGGGCGACCGGGAGCGCGTGTTCGCCCCGTTCCAACGGCTCGGCGACCGCGACAACTCCACGGGTGTGGGTCTGGGGCTGGCCCTGTCCCGTGGCCTCGTCGAGTCGATGGGCGGGTCGCTCACGCCAGAGGACACCCCCGGTGGTGGGCTGACCATGGTGGTTCGGCTGCCGATCGCCCCGGACCGCAGTCCGGCCACTGCCACCCTCGACGCGCGGACGACGGCTCCGATGAGTCGGCTGCTCGTCGTCGACGACGAACCTCAGCTGCTGCGTGCCCTGCGGATCACCCTCTCCGCGCGCGGCCATCAGGTGCGTACGGCGCCGGACGGGCGGCATGCGCTGGCCGATGCGGCGGCTCATCCCCCGGACGTGGTGATCCTGGACCTGGGGCTCCCGGACATGGATGGGATCGAGGTGATCCAGGGCCTACGAGGCTGGACCAAGGCGCCGATCATCGTGCTGTCGGGCCGGGCCGGTAGCTCCGACAAGGTGGGGGCGCTGGACGCCGGTGCCGACGACTATGTCACCAAGCCGTTCGGCGTGGACGAGCTGCTCGCTCGGCTCCGTGCGGTGAGCCGGCGGGCCGGGCACGACGACGTACCGGAGATCCAGGTGGGTGCCTACACGATCGACCTGGCGGCGCGGCGCGTCCACCTCGGCGTCGGGTCCGCGGTGGCCGACGGCGAGTCCGGCGACCCCGACGCCGAGTCCGACGTCCGGCTCACCCCGACTGAATGGCACATCCTGGAGATCCTGGTCCGGCATCCGGGCAAGCTGATCAGCCAGCGGCAGCTGCTCACGGAGGTCTGGGGGCCGGCCTACACCAACGAGTTCCACTACCTGCGGCAGTACCTGGCCCGCCTGCGCCACAAGCTCGAGCCGGACCCGGCTCGCCCGCGCCATCTGCTGACCGAGCCCGGGATGGGCTACCGCTTCCAGCCCTGACCATCCGAGCCTGGTAGCCGGCGATCCGACCCAGGGACGCCGTACCAACGCATCACCGGCCCAACACGCGGCGAGTGTCCATCAGCGCCAGGACGGGTCCGCGCTTCGCGGCGAGTACTCCGTGAGTGCAGCACCGCCTGGTCCGCCAGCGAGGCGGCCACGGAACGCTGCTCGAGCGTCGGGCGGCACCGCGGAGGGGCCGTCAGCAGGAAGCGACCCCGATAGCTGCCCCCGGACTCCACGAGCAGCTCGATCTCGTGGTCGGTCGGCAGGCCGACCTCGTCGACGTCGATCTCGGCGGCGCCTACGGTTACCCGACCGTCGTGGCGCAGCCGTGGGAAGCCGAGGCCGGTTCCGTAGTCGAAGCGGCAGCCGCGCAGCCCGAGGACCAGGGTCAGCTGGCCGCACAGCCGCTCGATCAGCTCTGGCGGTGTGAGCGTGCGATTGGCCGCCGTCTCCGATGCGTCGTACAAGCCCGCCAGATATCCGGCACTCTGCCCGGCCAGTGCGTGCTGGCGCCTTCCCCACATGGCGATCTCGGTGACCGCCGCCCCAACGGCCAGCAACAGCACATCGGTCTCGACGTCGCGGCCGTGGTGGATGGCAAGGCTCTCGTACGGCGAGGTGAGGAAGAAGTCGAACGCCAGGCCGGCGACCAGGGCAGCCAGCACGCCGGACAGCCGGTTGCCGAACGTCGCGACGGCGACGATGACGATCACGAGCAGCAGGGCGGCGTTGGTGTTCTCGACGTCGGACCTGACGGGTACCAGCGCAAGACAGAGCAGGATGGGACCGACCACGGCCGCAGCGAGGGGAACGAGGGGTCGCACGCGTGACAGGGCCATACGTCTAGCGCACCGCTACCGACGACGACGAGTCAATGGGGGGCAGCGTCAACAACTCGCTAATTATTCGGGCCCACGGCTCTACGATTGCGCCATGTCACAACGCCAGCTGCCCGGTCGGTTAGCCCTTCTGCTGGGCGCCTCGGCGCTCTCCCTGGCCGCCGTCGCCTGCGCGCCCACAGACGACAGTGCCGACAACCCCGCGCCGAGCGGTACGTCCGACGTCGGGTGGCTCGGTCGTCGACGCGTGCGCGAACCCCGCGACGGTCAAGGCCGGTGTACTGACCATCGCGACCGACGACCCGGCGTTCGACCCGTGGTTCTCCGACAACGACCCCACCAACGGCAAGGGCTTCGAGTCCGCCGTCGCCTATGCCGTTGCCGACAGAGATGGGCTTCGCGAAGGATGCCGTCACCTGGACCAAGGAGCCGTTCAACGCGAGCTACCAGCCCGGGCCGAAGAACTTCGACTTCGACATCAACCAGATCTCGATCAACGCCCGGCGGGCCGAGGCGGTGACGTTCTCCGACGGCTACTACTCGGCGGCCCAGTCGATCATCACGCTCAAGGACTCGCCGTACGCGGACGCGACGTCACTGGCCGACTTCGCCGACGCGACGCTCGGCGCGCAGGTCGGTACGACGTCGCTGGATGCCATCACCGACACGATCAAGACGAACGCGCAGCCGCAGGTGTTCGACGACACCAACCTGGCCAAGAACGCGCTGCAGAACGGCCAGATCGACGGCATCGTGGTCGATCTCCCCACCGCCTTCTACATCACGGCGGTGCAGATCCCGAAGGCCACGATCGTCGGCCAGTTCCAGCCGGAGACCGGGGAGCAGGAGCAGTTCGGCCTGCTGTTCGAGAAGGGCAACCCGTTGGTGGCCTGCGCGAACCAGGCCCTGGCGACGCTGAAGTCCGACGGCACGCTCGCGTCGCTCGAGAAGCAGTGGCTGAGCAGCGCCGTCGACGCCCCGCGCCTCGACTCCTGACCGATGGCGGAGTGGCGGCCCAGCGACGCGCAGCGCGAGCGGGTCGCCTACCGCAAGCGCCAGGCGCTGCGGCGAGGAGCGCTCGCGACGGTGTCGACCGTGCTCGTGTTCGTCGTGCTGGTGGTCCTCACCGTCCGGTCGCCCGGCTGGGAGCGGGTGCGCGCGACCTACTTCGACGTCGACTACGCCAGGGAGGTGCTGCCTGACCTGGCGCGCGCCTTCGTGCTGAACATCAAGCTGTTCCTGGTCGCGGAGGCCTTCATCCTGGTGGTGGCCCTGACTGGTCGCGGTCGTCCGGGTTGTGCCGTCGCCCGCGCTCGCGCCGATCAAGCTGCTCGCCGTCATCTACACCGACGTCTTCCGCGGCACGCCTACGCTGCTGGTCGTCCTGCTGGTCTGCTTCGGAATGCCGGCGCTGCAGCTGCAAGGCGTCCCCACCAGTCTCTTCTGGCTGGGGGTCATCGCGCTGACCCTCTCGTACGGCGCGTACGTCGCCGAGGTCATCCGGGCCGGCGTCCTGTCGGTCCACCCGAGCCAGTGGGCGGCGTCGCGGTCGCTCGGCCTGACGTACACCCAGACGCCTGCGCCACGTCGTACTTCCGCAGGCGATCCGCCGGGTCATGCCGCCGCTGCTCAACGACTTCGTCTCTCTGCAGAAGGACACCGCCCTGGTGGCTGCGGCGGGCCTGGTGGAGATCCTGCGTGCGGCCCAGGTCAATTCGAGCCGGACCTTCAACTTCACGCCGTACGTCGTCGCTGCACTGTTCTTCATCGTCATGACCGTGCCGCTGGCCAGGTTCGCCGACTGGTTGGCGCTGCGCCAGATTCGTCGCGAGCAGGGTGCGGACTGATGGCGATGCTGCGGCTGGACGGCGTGCGCAAGCACTTCGGGGAGCACCATGTCCTCAAGGGCATCGATCTGGAGGTCGGGGAGGGGCAGGTGGTCTGCCTGATCGGGGCCTCCGGCTCGGGTAAGTCCACCCTGCTGCGCTGCGTCAACCTCCTCGAGACCGTCGACGATGGCACGATCTGGCTCGGACGGGCGGGACATCAGCGACCCGCGGGTGAACGCCGATGAGGTACGCCGCGAGGTCGGCATCGTCTTCCAGGCCTACAACCTGTTCCCCCACATGTCCGTGCTCGCCAACGTGACGCTCGGACCTCGGCGATCGATGAAGGTGGCTCGCTCCGATGCGGAGGCCCGCGGGCTCGCTCTGCTGGAGCGGTTCGGGCTCGCCGACAAGGCCCGGAAGCCTACCCGGACAGCCTCTCCGGCGGACAGCAGCAGCGGGTCGCGGTGATCCGGGCGGTGGCGATGGCCCCTCGGCTGCTGCTGCTCGACGAGATCACCTCGGCCCTCGACCCGCTGCTGGTGGCCGAGGTGCTCGACGTCATCGCCGAGCTGAAGCAGGACGGGATGACGATCGTGATGGCCACCCACGAGATGGACTTCGCCCGCCGGGTCGCCGACCGAGTGGTGTTCCTCGACGACGGCGCCGTGGTCGAGGAGGGCGCGCCCGCCGACGTCTTCACCTCCCCCCACGACCCCCGCACCGCCCACTTCCTCGCCCACTATCTCCCCCCCGGTTGAGATGCCACCTCGGGCGTGTTGAGATGCCACCTCGGGCGTGTTGAGATGCCACCTCGGCCGTGTTGAGATCCCACCTCGGGCGTGTTGAGATCCCACCTCGGACGTGTTGGTCCCACCTCTGGGCACTTTGATCACAGGCCGGAGTGGCATCTCAACCGGACTGGAGTGGCATCTCAACCGGACTGGAGTGACATCTCAATCGGACCGGAGTGACATCTCAATCAGACCGGAGTGGCATCTCAATGGGGCGGGAGTGGGGGCTGGGCTGGGGTGGGCCGGTAGCGTTGGGGCAGTGACGGAACCGCGACGGCTCGACACCGTCAAGAACGCCGAGCAGACTCCCGAGGTCACCCAGCCCTGGGCCGAGCTCGGGTTGAAGAGCGACGAGTTCGCCCAGATGCGCGAGATCCTCGGCCGGCGGCCGACGTCGTCCGAGCTGGCGATGTACTCGGTCATGTGGAGCGAGCACTGCTCCTACAAGTCCAGCAAGGTGCACCTGCGCCAGTTCGGCGAGAACGTCAGCGACGAGATGCGCGCCGCAGCTGATGGTCGGGATCGGCGAGAATGCCGGCGTCGTCGACATCGGTGACGGCTACGCGGTCACCTTCAAGGTCGAGTCGCACAACCACCCGTCGTACATCGAGCCCTACCAGGGCGCCGCGACCGGGGTCGGCGGGATCGTGCGCGACATCTTGTCGATGGGAGCCCGGCCGGTCGCCGTCATGGACTCGCTGCGGTTCGGGGCCCTGGACGCACCGGACACGCAACGTGTCCTGCCCGGCATCGTGGCCGGCGTCGGGGGGTACGGCAACTGCCTGGGCCTGCCCAACATCGGTGGAGAGACCATCTTCGACCCGTCGTACGGAGGCAACCCACTGGTCAACGCCCTCTGCGTCGGAGTGATGCGCCACGAGCAGATCCATCTGGCGAAGGCTTCCGGCGAAGGCAACCTGGTCATGCTGTACGGCGCCAGGACCGGCGGCGACGGGATCGGTGGGGTGTCCGTGCTGGCCTCCGAGACGTTCGACGCGGATGGCCCGGCCAAGCGACCGAGCGTCCAGGTCGGGGATCCGTTCATGGAGAAGCTGCTCATCGAGTGCACGCTGGACCTGTTCGACGCCGACCTGGTGGCCGGGATCCAGGATCTCGGCGGTGCCGGTCTGTCCTGCGCGACCTCCGAGCTGGCCAGCGCCGGTGACGGAGGCATGCAGGTCTGGCTCGACCGAGTGCCGCTGCGCGACGCATCGCTGGCGCCGGAAGAGATCCTGATGAGTGAGTCCCAGGAACGGATGATGGCCGTCGTCGAGCCGGCTCACGTCGCGGCCTTCCTGGAGATCTGCGCCAGATGGGACGTCGACGCGACGGTCGTCGGCGAGGTGACCACGACCGGTCGGCTGGTCATCGACTGGCACGGAGAGACGATCGTGGACGTGCCACCTCGGACGGTGGCCCACGATGGTCCCGTCTATCGGCGTCCGTTCGCCAGGCCAGCGGACCAGGACGACCTGCAAGCAGCGTCGACCGTGGCCGACGGTCTGACGCGACCCGCGGGCGGTGCCGAGCTGAAGGCCACCTTCCTTCGGCTGATCGCCTCGCCCAACCTCTGTGATCGTTCCTGGGTCACCGACCAGTACGACCGCTATGTGCGCGGAAACACGGTCCTCGCCCAGCCCGAGGACGCCGGCGTCATCCGGGTCGACGACCAGAGCGGCCTCGGCATCGCACTCGCCCTCGACTGCAACGCGCGCTTCGCCCGCCTCGACCCCTACCTCGGCGCTCAGCTGGCACTCGCGGAGGCGTACCGCAACGTCGCCGCTGCCGGCGCTCGGCCGATGGCCGTCACCGACTGCCTCAACTTCGGGTCACCAGAGGACCCGGACGTCATGTGGCAGTTCGCTGAGGCGACCCGGGGAATCGCCGACGGGTGTCGGACGCTCGGCATCCCGGTCACCGGCGGGAACGTGAGCCTCTACAACCAGACCGCCGCGTCAGCGATCCTGCCGACCCCGCTGGTCGGCGTGCTGGGAGTGATGTCCGATGTCACTCGACGGACCCCGATCGGGTTTCGCGAGCCAGGGCAGCAGATCTACCTGCTGGGCCGTACCGACGATGAGCTGGACGGGTCGGCCTGGGCCGAGGTGGAGCACGGCCACCTCGGAGGTCAGCCGCCCGGGCTCGACCTCGCGGCCGAGCGTGCCCTCGCGGAGGTGCTTGTCGGCGGCTCGGAGGCCGGTGTGATCGGCACGGCCCACGACCTCTCCGACGGAGGGCTGGCCCAGGCGCTGCTCGAGTCGTGCCTGCGACACGGGATCGGCGCTCAGATCGACCTGCCGGTCGAGCTCGACCCGTTCGTCGCGCTGTTCTCCGAGTCGGCGTCCCGTGCCATCGTGTCGGTTGCCGACTCCGCGGCGGCGGGCTTCGACGCACTGTGTACGACGCATGGCGTGCCCTGTCGGCCGATCGGCATCACCGTCGGTGACGACGCCGAGGCGTCGCTCGAGGTTCGGGGCATCTTCGAGGCGCCCCTCAGCGAACTTCGTCGGGTCTGGTCCTCGACCATCCGCAGCGCGCTCGCCGGCTAGCCGACCCTAGGCTGGGCGGGTGCCCGGCCGACTCCGTCCGCTCCCACCTGGCGACCTGGCCGCCGTGCTCGATCGGCTCGACGAAGCGGTACGGCGTGGCGAGTCGCCGCCGTCCGACGTCGAGCGCTCCGCGGTCAAGCACTTCCTGGCCGTCCTCGAGCAGCGACATCCCGGGAAGAGCGTGGAGGTGCGGGTGCCGCCGTACGCGGCCATCCAGTGCGTCGCCGGCGCCCGCCATACTCGGGGCACGCCGCCGGCCGTGGTCGAGACCGACGCCGCGACCTGGCTCGGGCTGGCCCGGGGTGACCTCGAGTTCACCACAGCTGCCCGGGACGGGCGGGTTCGCGCGTCCGGTGAGCGGTCGGACCTCTCGGGGCTGCTCCCCTTGCTCTGATCGGTCAGGCGCCGAGCAGGAGGCCGAGCAGGCCGGCGAGGACCATGACCGCGCCCGCGGCGAGCGCCGTTGCCGAGGCAGCCGCCGTACACAGCAGCAGCAGCACCAGGCCGACGCCGAGCACGAACCAGGACCATTGCCGTCGCTGGTTAGGGTGCGCCACCCGGCCACGATAGTCCCCGAACCGGGCGCGGGCGGTGACCACTCGTGGGCCACTAGCATCGCGGCTATGGCACGCGACCTTCGGCAAGCAGTCTCCGACGTACTCCCCGGTGTCCGGGCCGATCTCGAGCGGCTGGTCAGCATCCCTTCGGTGAGTGCGGACCCGGACCGTGCCGACGAGGTGCGGCGGTCGGCGGCCGCCGTGGCTGCCCTCTTCGAGGCCGAGGGTCTGGACACCCAGGTGGTCGAGGTGCCCGACGGGCTTCCCGCTGTCATCGCCCGCAAGGCCGCGCCTGCTGGTCAGCCCACCGTGCTGCTCTACGCCCATCACGATGTGCAGCCCGAGGGTGACCTGGGCGCCTGGAGCAGCGACCCCTTCCAGGCCACTGAACGCAACGGCCGGCTGTACGGCCGTGGAGCCGCGGACGACAAAGCCGGGGTCGCGGCTCACCTCGCTGCCATCCGGGCGCATGGGGACGATCTCCCGGTCGGCGTGGTCGTGTTCGTCGAAGGCGAGGAAGAGTCGGGGTCGTGGTCCCTGCCGACGATCCTCGAGACCCATCGAAGTGAGCTGACCAACGACGTCATGGTGATTGCCGACTCGGGAAACTGGGACATCGGCACTCCGGCGCTCACGACCTCGCTGCGCGGGCTGGCCGACTGCGTCGTCGAGGTGCGCACCCTGGAGCACGCGGTCCACTCCGGGATGTGGGGCGGGGTCGTGCCCGACGCCCTTACGGCGCTCGCTCGACTGATCAGCACGCTGCACGACGACGAGGGGAACGTGGCCGTGGCCGGCCTGTCCGTGGGGACGGCCTCGGACATCGACTACCCCGAGGACCGGCTCCGGGCGGAGTCAGGGATCTCCGCCGGCGTCCACCTGATGGGTACCGGGTCGGTCGTCGACCGGCTCTGGACCAAGCCTGCGATCGCCGTACTCGCTTTGGACGCGACGCCCGTCAACCGGGCGAGCAACACCCTCGTCCCTGCGGCGCGGGCCAAGATCAGCCTCCGGGTCGCGCCTGGCGACGACGCCGAGCAGGCATTGGCCTGTCTGCAGGAGCACCTGACGTCACATGCCCCGTGGGGCGCTCAGGTCACGGTCGCCGCGGGTGAGACCGGCCAGCCCTTCCGCATCGACGCAGCTGGACCGGCGTACGACGCGGCCCGCAACGCCTTCGCGGAGGCCTGGGACGGCACGGCTCCGGTCGACATCGGGGTGGGCGGGTCCATCCCGTTCATCGCCGAGCTCGCGGCCATGTTCCCCGAGGCGGCGATCCTGGTCACCGGAGTCGAGGACCCGGACACCCGCGCGCATGGTGCCGACGAGGGACTTCATCTCGCCGAGTTCGCCCGGGTCTGCCTGGCTGAGGCGTTGCTGCTGCGCAACCTCGCCCGCCCGTAACAGGGTCTATTGGCTCCGCGGGCTAGCAGCCGGTCAGGGTGTCGCCCCGGTCCGCACGGCAGTGATCCGCGGACTTGCCGCCGTTCACGGTGTCGTTGGCCCGAACCCGGTCGAGCCCGTCCAGGACGTCCGACCCTTTACCACCGCTCAGGAGATCGGTCCCGGTCCCGCCGCGCAGGCGGTCTGCCCCGGCACCGCCCAGTGCGTGGTCGTCGCCGCCACCGGCGTCGATGACGTCATCTCCGGCGCCGCCGATGAGACTGTCGTTCCCAGCACCCCCAAGCAGGATGTCGGCCGAGCCGAGACCACGGAGGACGTCGTTGCCGCCCAGCCCGCAGATCACGTCGGCGTGCCGGGTGCCACGGAGCGTGTCCTTGCCGGCGGTCCCCGTGATGGTGCAGGCGGGCGTGCGCGACAACAGGACACTCACTCCGCCGGCCTTGGCGCCAGCATTGGCGTCAGCGCCGGCACCGCTCGTCTCCTGCTTCGCGAGACCCCCTTGCGGGAGCTGAGCCGTGGTCACGATGTCACCGACCCCGTCGCCGTCCAGATCCGCCACGATGACGTCGCTGACCGTGGGTCGCGACCCGTACCGGACCTGGTCGCTGAACGTCCCGTCACCGTTGCCGGTGTTCAGCCCCACGTTGCTGCCCGTCTGGTTGGGGACGAGCAGGTCCGGGATGGTGTCGCCGGTGACGTCCCCGGCCGCGATGCCGACGGCGTTGAAGAAGCCGTTGATCGCCTCGCCTGGAAGCCGGGTCGGGTCGAACTGGCCGTCGCCGTTGTTGAGCAGCACGTGGATGCTGTCGTCGACGTTGTTCGCGGCCACGTCGATGTCGCCGTCACCGTCGAGGTCGGCGGCCGTGAGCTCGCGGTGGGTGCCACCGGTGATGAGGTAGTCCGGGTCGGCGAAGGTCCGGTCACCGTTGCCGAGGAGCACGCTGACGTCGCCAAGGCTGCCGTTCTGCTGACCGCCACCCACCAGGTCCGGGTTTCCGTCCTGGTTGACGTCCGCGACCACGACCGACGAGGTGCGGTACGACATCGCGAGCACCACGGGGGCCGCGAACGTCGCGTTCCCGTTGTTGTATGCGACCGAGACCGCCTCGGCAGCACCGCAGCCGAAGCCGTCTCCACCGACGACCAGGTCGGGAGCGTCGTCACCGTCGACATCGCCCAGCGTCACCCTGGCGCTGCAGGTCGGCATCGTGTGCAGGACCGGCGCGGCGAACGTCCCCGTCCCGTCGTTGAGCGACGTCAGAATGCGCTGGCCGGACCCTTGGTTGACCATCCACACGATGTCCGCGTCACCGTCTCCGTCGAGGTCGCCGGTCTGCACCGAACGGGCCTGCCGGTTCAGCTGTAGGTCGTCCCACGAGATCACCCCCGTCTCGGTCAGCGTGCCGGTGCCGTCGTTGCTCAGGATGCGGATGACTCCGAGTCCGCGCTCGTCCTGGCCGGTAGCCACGACATCGAGGTCCATGTCACCGTCGACGTCGGCAGCCGAGAGGTCGACGGCCGGGTCGAAGTCGCTGCCGACCGGTGGGCTGGAGAACGACCCCGACGACCGCTGGAGGTGCACCGTCGCCGCTGTTGGTGTCGCGGTTCGCGACCAGGATGTCGAGCCGGCCGTCCCGGTCGAGATCGGCGATCCCGACAGCCAGCGGGTTGCGGCTGGTCCGGATCGGCTCGACCTCGGCCAAGGTGCCGTCACCGTTGTTGCGTTGGATGTAGGCGAACCCCGAGATGCCGCCGTTGCCGCCGGCGCTCACCAGGTCGAGGTCGCCGTCGTGATCGAGGTCCGCGAGGTGCGAGTCGACGGCCCCGGACACGCCGTACAGCGTCACCGTGAACGTGCCGGTGCCGTCATTGATGAGTACGGCGTCATTGAAGCGGGAGACCCCACCGACGACGAGGTCCGGGACGCTATCGCCGTCCAGGTCGCCGGCAGCGATCTGCGGGGGTGACACGCCGGAGCCGGGCAGGGACACCACCTGTGGAATGTCGTCGGCGGTGAACGTGCCGTCGCCGTTCCCCGTCAGCAGATCGAAGTCGAACTTCTGGGTGTCGTCGTCCTGGCGGGCACTGACGATGTCCACCACGCCGTCGCCGTCGAAGTCGCCCACGGCGACGTCGGTGGGCGTGGCGCCAGTGGTCGGATAGCGCACCTCGGGGGCGTACGTGCCGTCGCCGTCGCCGAGCAGCACGCTGACGGAGCCGGCAGTGGGGTCGCCCTCGTCGAAGAAGCCGGTGTTGGGCACCACGAGGTCGAGCACGCCGTCACCGTCGAGGTCGGCCACCACGACGGAGCTCGGCCCCACGCCGCCCTCGACCCGGGTTCGGGTGAAGGTACCCGACCCGTCGTTGAGCAGGACGTCGATCGTGGTGTTGCTCGGGTTGAACCGGCCGGCGACAGCGACCAGGTCGAGGTCGCCGTCGTTGTCGACGTCAGCCGCCTCGACCGCCGACGTCGCGACCGACACCTGGTAGCTCACGCGGACTGCCGAGCGTGCCTTCGCCCACGTTCAGGGTGACGGCCAGGCTGTCGCCCCCGTCATGACCCCACACGGCGTCCGGCGCGCCGTCTCCGTTGAAGTCGCCAGTTGCGAGCGAGCTGGGAGACTCGCCCACGTCGTAGCCGACCCAGGTGTCGAAGCGGTGGGCGTCGCCGGTCTGCGCGGCCCCGCCGGGAGGTGCGGCGAGCACCAGGCCCACGGCGACGATGGAGGCCGCGGCGGCCGTCCTGAGTCCCAAGGTGATGGAGGAGGTCATCAAGAAATCCTTCGGTAGCGGACCCGCGTCCCCGCGTGTGCATGGGAGCCCCAGGCACAGAGTCCTCGTGTGCCCGCCCGACTCCTGCCGAGTCGAGCGGGGGATGGTGCTGCAAGCCTCAGGTCCGCCGCGGGCAGTTCACCATTGGCCGTTGGTACTAGGACGACGTTTCTGTCACCCGAGCCTGCCCGTGCCTTGGTCGGCCCCGGCGCCGCGAGCCGTTAGACTGAGGCAGTGCCGCGCGGAGATGGGCTGTTGACCCATGACCTCGACCCGCAAGATCTCGGACCCCAGGACGCGTGTGGCGTCTTCGGAGTGTGGGCGCCCGGTGAGGAAGTCGCGAAACTGGCCTACTTCGGGCTCTACGCGCTCCAGCACCGTGGACAGGAGTCCGCCGGCATCGCCGTCGGCAACGGTCAGCCAGATCCTGGTCTACAAGGACATGGGCCTCGTCTCGCAGGTGTTCAACGAGGCGACCCTGAGCTCCCTCAAGGGCCACGTCGCCATCGGGCATGCGCGATACTCGACCACCGGGTCGAGCGTCTGGCGCAATGCGCAGCCGACCTTCCGGCCGACGCCCAACGGCTCGATCGCCCTCTGTCACAACGGCAACCTGATCAACACCGGTGAGCTCGCCAAGCGTGTCGACCAGCTGTCCAGCGGCCAGCTCGGGGTCGCTACCAGGACCGACGAGGCATCCACCGACACCGACCTGGTCACCGCGCTGCTGGCGTCGTACCCCGATCGCACCCCGGAGCAGGCAGCGCTCGAGATCCTGCCGTCGGTCAAGGGCGCCTTCTGCTTCGTCTTCATGGACCAAGGTGCCCTGTACGCCGCCCGCGACCCGCAAGGCATCCGGCCGTTGGTGCTGGGGCGCCTCGAGCGGGGATGGGTGGTCGCCTCCGAGACGGCGGCGCTCGACATCGTCGGCGCCACGTTCGTCCGTGAGGTCGAGCCCGGTGAGCTGATCGCCATCGATGAGGACGGGCTGCAGGTCGCAACGCTTCGCCGAGCCCGCACCGAAGGGCTGTCTCTTCGAGTTCGTCTACCTGGCGCGGCCGGACACCCTGATCAGCGGACAGCGGGTGCACAGCGTGCGGGCCGAGATCGGCCGTCGGCTGGCCCGCGAGTTCCCGGTCGACGCCGACCTTGTGATCCCGGTCCCGGAGTCCGGCACACCGGCCGCGATCGGATACGCCGAGGAGAGCAAGATCCCTTATGGGCAAGGCTTTGTGAAGAACTCCTACGTCGGAAGGACGTTCATCCAGCCCAGCAACACGATCCGGCAGCTCGGCATCCGACTCAAGCTCAACGCGCTGCGCGACGTCGTCGAGGGCAAGCGGCTCATCGTGGTGGACGACTCGATCGTCCGCGGGAACACGCAGCGGGCGCAGGTCCGGATGCTTCGCGAGGCCGGTGCCCGTGAGGTGCATGTACGGATCGGCAGCCCACCGGTCAAGTGGCCATGTTTCTTCGGCATCGACTTCGCAAGCCGGGCGGAGCTGATCGCCAACGGGATGAGCGTCGACGAGATCCGCCGTTCGATCGGCGCGGACTCACTCGGCTACATCTCGCTGGACGGCCTCGTCGAGGCGACCAAGGTGGCCGGTCCCAAGCTGTGCCGGGCGTGCTTCGACGGCGTCTATCCCATGGAGATGCCGGAGGCGCATCTGCTGGGCAAGCATCTGCTGGAGACTCCGCTGGAGCCGCCTCTGACGCGCGGACCCGACGGCCTCGAGATCGCGCTCACCGGCGGAGGTGCCGTCGATGCGCTCAGCCGGCCCTGAGTGCACCGCGACGAGAGGCGACAGATGACGTCGAGCCGGACATGACCTCCGCTCCGGATGATCGCGGCGCCTACGCCGTTGCCGGAGTCTCGGTGGCGGAGGGTGATCGCGCGGTCGCCCTGATGAAGCGGTGGGTGGACAAGGCTCGCCGACCAGAGGTCGTCGGTGGCATCGGCGGCTTCGCGGGTCTCTTCGACGCCTCCGCGCTCCAGGGCATGCGCCACCCGCTGCTCGCGACCAGCGCGGACGGTGTCGGCACCAAGGTGGCGATCGCGCAGGCTCTCGACAAGCACGACACGATCGGGTTCGACCTGGTCGGGATGTTGGTCGACGACCTCGTCGTCTGTGGGGCGGAGCCGCTGTTCCTGACGGACTACATCGCCTGCGGGAAGGTCGTGCCCGAGCGCATCGCCGAGATCGTCAAGGGCATCGCGGAGGCATGCGTCGTCGCGGGCTGCGCACTGCTCGGTGGGGAGACCGCCGAGCATCCTGGCCTGCTGGAGGCAGACGAGTACGACGTCGCCGGCTCGACGACCGGGGTCGTGGAGGCGGACCAGCTCCTCGGTCCCGAGCGGGTCCGGCCGGGCGACCGGCTCGTGGCGATGGCATCCTCGGGGCTTCATTCGAACGGCTTCTCCCTGGTACGGCGGGTCCTGCTCGCCGACGCGGGATGGGGACTCGACCGGCAGGTCGACGAGCTGGGCCGCACCCTCGGTGAAGAGCTGCTCGAGCCGACCCGGATCTACGCCATGCCGTGCCTCGAACTGGTCGCCCGCGCGCCGGTGCACGCCATGTCCCACATCACCGGCGGCGGCCTGGCCGCGAACCTGGCTCGGGTCCTCCCGGCGAACGTGTCCGCCACGGTCGAGAGGTCGACGTGGGCGCCGCAACCCATCTTCGGGCTCGTGTCGGACGTGGGCTCGTTGAGCCGGGCGGATCTCGAGGCCACCCTCAACATGGGTGTCGGCATGATGGCCGTGGTCGCCGAGGATGGTGCCGACCTGGCCGTACGGACGCTGAACGAAGCCGGCGTCGACGCCTGGATCTGCGGCGAGGTTCAGGCAGCTGCCGGGTCTCTCGGCGCCGTACTGGTCGGAGACTACGCACGCTGAGCGGGGAGTGACCGCCGTCACGCTGGAGCGGCGAGTCAATCAGAGACTGCTGTAGGTATCACGATCGATGCCGGGTATCGTTGTGCTCACGACAAAACAGGTGAGAGACCGGGCAATCCCCTAGGCGATCCCGGCCAATACGTGCGAGGGGGTCGACCCTATGGGGCGCGGCCGGGCGAAGGCAAAGCAGACCAAAGTCGCTCGTGAGCTGAAGTACCGTGAGTTCAACACGGACTTCACCGAGCTGCAGCGTGAGCTGCACGGCGACGTCGAGTCGGACGGGTCCAAGGACACCGAACGCGATGGCTTGGCCGATGACGACGATCCTTACGCCGACCTGTACGGGGAGCCGGCGCCGAGGCGCTGACCCCGAGCGCTGAGGCGGCTAGCCGAGGCTCAGGAACCGAGCCAGATCCCGCGCAGCCGGCCCACGTCGGCCATCCGACGCTCGGCGATGCGGTCCGCCGCGACGGCGGGCGGTACACCTTCGGCTGCGGCCACCTCGAAGACGCTGCGAGTCGCCTCGTAGATCTTGCTGGCCCGCGCCTTGGCCCGCTCGAAGGAGAAACCTTCCAGCTCGTCCGCCACCTGCACGAGGCCGCCTGCATTGACGCAGTAGTCGGGGGCGTACAAGATGCCGCGGCTCTCGAGGACGTCCTCGATGCCCGGGTGAGCGAGCTGGTTGTTGGCTGCGCCGCAGATGATCCTGGCCTTCAGGATCTGCGCGTACTCGTCGTTGATGGCGTCCCCGAGCGCGCACGGAGCGTAGACGTCGATATCCGACGCGACCAGGTCGTCGGTGTCAGCGACGACCTCGACCTCGGGATGCAGCGCCCGGACCCCGGCCACCGCGGGCTCGTACACGTCGGTGATCACGACCTCAGCCCCGTCGTCGAGCAGGTGCTCGACGAGGTAGTGGCCGACCTTGCCGACACCGGCGACTCCCACGCGTCGGCCACGCAGCGTCGGGGACCCCCACGCGATCTCGGCCGCCGCCCGCATTCCTTGGAACACCCCGAACGCCGTGAGGACCGAGGAGTCACCGGCTCCGCCGTGCTCGACGGTACGGCCGGTGACGAAGTCGCACTCCCGCGCGACGATGTCCATGTCCTCGCTGTACGTGCCGACGTCGCACGCAGTGAGGTAGCGGCCGCTGAGGGACTGGACGAACCTGCCGTACGCCCTCAGCAGCGCTTCGCTCTTGTCCTCGCGGGGGTTGCCGATGATCACGGCCTTGCCGCCGCCGAGGTCGAGACCCGCGAGCGCCGCCTTGTAGGCCATGCTGCGCGCCAGGTTGCAGACGTCTCGTACGGCGTCGGCCTCCGTGGCGTACGGGTAGAAGCGGGTGCCACCGAGCGCCGGACCGAGCGCCGTCGAGTAGATCGCGATGATCGCCCGTAGCCCGGTCGCAGCGTCTCGGCAGAACACCACCTGCTCGTGCTGGGAGCCCTGCTCGAAGACGGAGAATGTCGAGCGATCGGCCACGTCGGTCCTCCTTGAGCACTCGGCGCCCACCGGACATCGGCGCGATCCCACGATATGCCCCGTCGGAGTCGGCATCTGACACGGGTCTGGGCTCGCTGGCAACCGTGCCCGAACGGACAAACGGACCTAGACTCGAAGCAAGATGTTGTAAGTTGTCCTATTTCTGCAACAACCCTGGGGTGTTTGCTCCCATCGATTAGACTTTGAAGTCGGATGACCGGTTCATGGTGTATCGCCGTAGGTATGCCATCCGCGTCGTTGGAGTCGTTGGCAGGGGGAGGCTGGCTCTATCCGAGAACGCTGACCGAGGTGACCAGCCCGTGCGGCCGGGGGGAGAATTCAGAAGGAGTACCACGGTGAATGTACGACCGACCGACACGGAGCCCCTGTTGACGCCGGCTGAGGTAGCAGCCATGTTCCGCGTCGACCCCAAGACTGTGACCAGATGGGCCAAGGCAGGCAAGCTGAGCTCGATCCGCACCCTGGGCGGCCATCGGCGCTATCGCGAGTCCGAGGTGCGCGAGCTGCTCAGCGGCGTCTCGACACAGCAGCAGAGCGACTGACCCACCAGGTCACCCAACGCTGACCGCAGGCACCGGACTCTCGAGCCCGGTGCCTGTTTCCTTGTGCTCTGCCCGGGATCCGGAGCCGTGCCGGAGGTGAGGGTCGACCGGTGCGGCATGTAGGGGAAATCCCCGATGCAGGTCCCCGTTCTGCCGGGCACGCTCGTCGAGAGCGGCCACCGAGGCCGTGCCCGAGCCTAGGAGACCTGATGTGCACCCCGACCGACCTGACCACTGAGCGATGTGACGCCGAGCTCATCACGACGCATTGCCCCGAGTGTGGGTCGGTCGCGGAGATCGAGTGGAGCGCCAGCGTCTGTGGCACCTCCGGCCCGGTGCGGCTGGCCAAGGTTCGATGCATCCTCAAGCACTGGTTCTTGCTGCCGGTAGCCGCCTGACCTCGGTCGTTGGGCCCACAAACGGGTACGAGTAGCGACCAACCCAGGGGAGGTCGCGGGGTGGCTCCGGCCGGACAACCACCCCGCGATCTCTTGCCTGTCTCCCCGACTCGCGTTGCCGGGAACGCTCAGAACTGTCAGGTATGGTCTGGGACGTGATAGCGAGGCGGCTGCTCCGTAGTTCATGGCCGCCCATGATCCTGACGATGCTCGGCATCGTCTGGGTCCTGTACGACCACGGCGTCGACGCCCGCGATCTGGCGGCGTTCGGCGCCTATCTACTGCTCGCCGTGGCCATGCCCGGCGTGTTCCTCTGGCGCCTCCTGCTCCGGAACCTGCACGAGGACGAGGAGCAACGACCCACCTGGTTCGAGGACCTGTCGCTGGGCACGATCTTCGGCTTCGGCCTGCAGCTTCCGGTGTACCTCCTCGGCGTCTGGATCGACCGACCGACCCTCTTCCTGGGCATCCCCCTCGTCGTCGTCGTGCTGTCGCTCGCAGCCGGCTTCGGCCGCCGGGTCTGGACGATGCCCACGGCCAAGGTCGACTTCAGGCTCTCCTGGTCCTTGGGGTTCATCATCCTCTTCGCCGTGGGGTGGCTGGGCCGCTACATCTTCACGCTGCGCCCGCTGTCGCTGCCGCCGTACAAGACACCGAGCGTCGACGAGACGTTCCACCAGGCGCTGATCTCCGAGCTCCTCCACCGGTTCCCGCCGCAGATCCCTTACCTGCTCGGCACCCGTCTCGACTACCACTGGTTCATGCACGCGCAGATGGCTGCCGACCACTGGGCGACCGGGCTCAGCTCGACGGTGATGCTGCGCGAGCTGATGCCCGTGACGATGGTGGCGCTCACGGTCGTGGGTCTCGGGGCGGTTGCCCTGCGGCTGTCCCGGCGGCCCATCGCTGCGTTCATCGCGCCCGCGTTGCTGGTCTCGGGCGCGTTCACGCTTGATGGGCCCGCACTTCGACGCCGGAGCGTTCATCGAGCCGTTCCTGTCCCGAAGGTACGTGTCCAGCCCGTCTCAGGCGTACGGCTTCATGATGGCGTTGCCACCGATCATGTTGATCCTCGAGGTGCTGCGCCCGGACCGGAAGGCGAGTCGGCTGACCTGGCTCACCCTGGTGCTGGCCCTGCTGGCCCTCTCGGGGTCCAAAGCCACCTTCATGCCGATCTTCCTCTGCGGCTCGATCGTGCTCCTGCTGGCGCAGCTGGTGTTCCGTCGGATGCTCGACAAGGGTGTGCTGCTGCTGACCGGCATCCTGGTGGCCGTCACGGCCTTCGCCCAGGTGGTCCTGTTCGGGAGTGCGAGCGGCGGCCTGCGTATCGACTTCTTCCTCACCTCCGAGGTGATCCTGAAGTCCCAGCACATCGCGCCGTCAACCACGGCGGATGTGGTGATGACGGTCACCTTGCTGATCGGCTGGCTGCTGTACGGCGTCGGCGCGGTCGGACTGATCCGCGGCAAGCTCTGGGCCGACCGGCGAACCATCTGGATGACGTTCAGCGTGCTCGCCGGGGTGTCGGTCGCCTTCGTCTTCTTCCGGTCAGGTCTGGCGCAGCTCTGGTTCCAGCGTTCGGTCGCGCCCCTGGTCGTGCTGATGTCGGCGTGGGGGCTCGCCGTACTGCTGCCCAACCCCATCCCCAGACGTCTCGGCGCCTGGCTGGTCGGCCTGGCGGCGGCGGCCGGCCTCGGCGCCTATGTGGTCAGCCGGGTCGCCGAGGAGGGCGACAAGGTGCCCAGGCAGGCGACGTACCACGAGATCCTCGCCACCGCGATCCTGCCGTTCGCTCTGGTCGGGCTCTTCCTGTTGATCGTGCTGGTGCTGCGCATCGGCCACCGCCCGAACCTCGGGCCGGTCGTGATCGTGACCGTCCTCCTCGGGCTGAGCCTCACGCACGTCTACTCGTTCGCGTACGACACGATCACCCAGCAGCCGGAGAAGCGCACCAAGCCGCCCAACCAGTTCGCGCCCGGCGGCGTCCAGGCCGCCACCTGGATCCGCGACCATTCCGACGACTACGACATCGTGGCGACCAACGCGCACTGCCGGAAGCCGGCCGCGAAGAAGTGCGACAACAGGAACTTCTGGATGGCCGCCTACACGGAGCGCCGCATCGTCATCGAGGGTTGGGGCTACACCCAGGCGACCAACGGCGACTACTCAGCCGACACCCGCAACGCCTACATCCCGACGCCTGACCCGCTGCGGCTCAAGATCAACGACGCTGCCTTCCAGCATCCGTCGGTCGCGACGGTGAGCCGGTTGGTGGACCTGTACGACGTGAAGTTCCTGCTGGTCAGCAAGAGCTACCCGGTCGACCTGGACGGTCTCAACTCCGTCAAGAGCCTGCTCACCCGAACGTATGCCAACAAGAACTACGCCGTTTTCCAGGTCAAGCAGCCACCCGGGGGCAAGCCTCTGGGGTCGCCTCCGCCAAAGACCCCCTGACGCCCCGAGCCCGGCCCGGTGACTCCCGTGGCGGGTGTCCGCGGCTGTACGGGTGGTGGGGTTTGCCCAGCACGCTTGGCAACGGCACCCTCTGCAGGGCAGGCCTGCCCGGCGCACGGGGCACCTGCCCAGCATGCTGGGCAAACGCGCCCCCGCCCCGCCGCCGCCCCACCCCGAGCCCCGGCCGCGAGCCGGGGGAACTGGCGCTCATGGCCCGGCCGCGCCAGGTTCCCGTAATCGCAAGCGGGCCGCGATACTGGGGACATGCGCGGAATCATCCTGGCCGGCGGAGCCGGCACCCGGCTGCATCCGATCACGTTGGGCGTGAGCAAACAGCTGACGCCGGTCTACGACAAGCCGATGATCTACTACCCGCTATCGACTCTGCTGCTCGCGGGGATCCGAGACGTCCTGGTGATCACGACCCCCCACGAGGCGGCCGGGTTCGAGCGACTGCTCGGCGACGGCTCGCGGTTCGGCATCTCGATCTCGTACGCCCAGCAGGCCGAGCCCAACGGGCTGGCGCAGGCGTTCGTGATCGGCGCCGACTTCGTCGGGGGCGAGCGGTGCGCACTCGTGCTGGGCGACAACATCTTCTACGGACAAGGCCTCGGCCTGCAGCTGCAGCGCTACCTCGACATCGAGGGCGCTGCCATCTTCGCGTACTGGGTCACGGATCCCCAGGCGTACGGCGTCGTGGAGTTCGACGACTCCGGACTTGCGCTGTCGCTGGAGGAGAAGCCGGCCCATCCGCGCAGCAACTACGCCGTACCCGGGCTCTACTTCTACGACAACGACGTGCTCGACATCGCCAAGAACATCCGTCCCTCGGCCAGGGGGGAGTTCGAGATCACCTCGGTCAACCAGGTCTACCTCGACCGCAACCGGCTGCACGTCGAGGTGCTTCCCCGCGGCACCGCCTGGCTCGACACGGGGACCTTCGAGTCGCTCAACGACGCCGGCAACTTCATCCGTACCGTCGAGAACCGCCAAGGGCTCAAGATCGGCGCGCCCGAGGAGGTCGCCTGGCGGCGTGGCTTCCTCACCGACGACGAGCTGCGAGTGCGGGCCGAGACGCATGCTGAAGAGCGGCTACGGACGTTACCTGCTCGGGCTGCTGGAACGTCATGACATCCAGTGGCGCCGGGCCCATCCGGGCCAGCCAGCCGACTCATAGCTGTTCTCCCCTGAGTCGGGGCCGGCAAGGTCAGAGGTGCTTGACGAAGTCGGCTGCGACCTCGATCGGCCGGAAGCCCATCCGCTCGTTGATGGCGACCATGTAGTCGTTGGTCTCGGCGTTCTGGGTGGTGACCAGGGTCAGGTCGTCGCGTGCGGCCTGGACAGCGCGCAGGTTGACAGCCTTCGTGGCCAGGCCGAGCTTGTGGCCACGGTGTTCGCGATGCACGAAGGTGCCCCACTGGTAGACGATGGTGCTTCTCTCGAGCGAGACCGCGAGCGTGGACTGCGCCACCACCTGCCGGTCCGGCGTGAGGGCGACCGTCTCGTAGCGGGCTCGACCCATCGCCTCGATGGTCGCCACCATCTCCGCGTACCGCTGCGGGGTGACTGCCTCCTCCTCGAAGTCGACGTCTCCGGTCGGCGCATCGACAGCGAGCTGGCCGAGCAGCACGCACAGCGACTCGACGAGATCGTCTGGCAGGGCCCCGACGAACGTCTCCAACGTGTAGCCCTCGTGGCGTGGTCGGGCCTCGTCGATCCAATCCTGGATCTGCTGGTCCGGAACCGGGAGGCCGAGATGGCGGACCACCTCGTTGTTGAAGAGCCGGTAGCCGCACGCCTCGGCGAAACAACGGTAGGCGTGGCTTTCACGATCCTCGAAAGGCATCTTGGCATCGGCCAGGATCTGTGATCGGCCGTCGTCCTTGGCGGTCTGCTCGAGCCGCTCGACCAGCGCCCGCCCGATGCCGCGGCGACGCTCAGGCACGTCCACGTTCAGGTGGAAACAGGCCTTGTCGGTGTTGTCGAGGAGGAACGACCACAGAACCGCGTTGCCCACCATCCGGTCGCCCTCGTAGGCGCCGAACAGATCCTGACGCTCCCCACTCTCGCTCGAGCGGTAGGCGCCGAGGAACTCCTGGAACTCCCAGAACGGTGCATGCGGTCGACCGTGCAGCTCGGCGCGACGGTTGAGGTCGTAGAAGTCGCGCATCAGCGCGTCGTCGGCTAGGGCCGTGTCGTCAAGCAAGCGGATGTCCACGAAGAACGAGAGTACGGCGGTGCGAGGCCGGCCGAAACAGGTTTTCCGGCGGCCGTCGGCGTTCAGGTGGTCAGTTCTGTAAGGGCATCGTGAGGCAGTGGTACCAGAACGTCTGGTCCCGCGCGTCGGGGAAGATGTTGCCTGGTTTCGCGCTCGCGGGCTTCGGCCGAAGATCGAGCAGCGCTGACGCTCAGGCGGGCAGCGACGCGCGCTGCTTGAGCGGCTCCCACCAGGAGCGGTTGTCGGCATACCAGGCCACCGTGTCCGCCAGTCCCTTCTCGAAGTCCACGTTCGGCGCATAGCCCAGCTCGCGGCCGATCTTGCTGATGTCGACGGAGTAGCGCAGGTCGTGTCCCTTGCGGTCCTCGACATTGACGACGCTGTCCCAAGAGGCGTGGCACGCGCGCAGCAGTCGCGTGGTCAGCTCCCGGTTGGTCATCTCGGTTCCGCCCCCGATGTTGTAGACCTCGCCGGGCCGGCCGCGCTCGAGCACCAGGTGGATGCCACGGCAGTGGTCGTCCACGTGCAGCCAGTCGCGCACGTTGGCGCCCTCGCCGTACAACGGGACGGTGCCGCCGTCCAGCAGGTTGGTGACGAACAGCGGTACGACCTTCTCGGGGAACTGGTACGGCCCGTAGTTGTTGGAGCAGCGGGTGACGCAGACCGGGAGCCGGTGAGTGCGGAAGTACGAGCGCGCGATGAGGTCGCTCGACGCCTTCGAGGCCGAGTACGGCGAGTTCGGCTCGAGCGGCTCGTCCTCGTCCCAGCTCCCCGTCTCGATCGAGCCGTAGACCTCGTCGGTGGACACGTGCACGAACTTGTCGATGCCCTGCTTAATCGAGGCGTCCAGCAGCGTCTGGGTGCCGACGACGTTCGTCATGACGAAGTCGGCGGCACCGAGGATCGAGCGGTCGACGTGGCTCTCCGCGGCGAAGTGCACGACGGCATCGGCCTCAGCGACCAGGGTGTCGACGACCGTACGGTCGAGGATGTCGCCCTCGACGAACCGAAGTCGTTGGTCTCCCCGTACCGGCGCGAGGTTCTCGATGTTGCCGGCGTAGGTGAGCTTGTCGAGCACCGTGACCCGGTCGGGCCGAGAGAGCCCCCAGGCGTCGCCGAGCACACTTCGGACGTAGTGGCTGCCGATGAAACCGGCGCCGCCGGTCACCAGGATCTTCATGGTCGGTCCTCGGGTACGGCGTCGCGCCCGCCTTCGCCACCGCTGTCCGCGTCCGCACCGGACCGGGGTCCCTTGACGGCGGCGATCAGCACCGAGGAACCGAACGGGATGTCGTGCTTACCGATCACCTTCTGCTCGGCTCGGGTGAGACCCATCAGGACCTTGTCCATCAGGGGTGACACCTCGGGAAGCCGGCTCGCCGAAGGGTCGGGGCCGCGTTTGAAGCGCCGTACGATCCGCTCGGCAGCGAAGAACGGGAACACCGCACCGAAGGCGTACGTGGACCGGACGACGGTCAGGTCGGTCTGGCCGACCGCGGCGAGCAGCCGCGCCTTGGTGTAGCGGCGGTGGTGGCCTGCGCGCACGTCGTGGTCGGACCAGGCCCACTGGTAGGCCGGTACCGACAGGAGCAGCCGACCGCCGGGTGCGATGACTCTGGCGAGCTCCTTGATCGCCACCGACTCGGGGGAGCAGTGCTCGAGCACGTCGAAGGCGCCCACGACGTCGAAGACACCGTCGGGGAAGGGCAGCGCGAGCGCCGAGGCGCACGTGCCGTAACCCGGCTTGAGCCCTCGGGGGTCGACGTCGATCGTGAAGCGATCGTGACTGCCCTGCATCCAGGCCACGCTTGGACCGTCGGCGCTGCCCACGTCTAGCACCCGCGCCGGGTCACCGAGGTAGGAGCCCAAGGCGTTGCCCAGCAGGCCGGCCCGGGCTCGATACCACCAGTAGTCCGGCTGCTGGAGCGAGGATGAGCCGGTCAGGATCGGGGATGCCACGTCTGCCACTGTAAGCGCCGTCAGGCAGGAGCCGCCGCGAGCGCGCTCACGAACGACTCGACAACGCGTTGGCTCTCCTCGGCGGTCACGTGGTTGTAGAAGGGCAGCCGGATGAGCCGGCCGCTGATGTCGTCGGTGACCGGGCACTCCGTCGGCTCGGCGGAGAAGCGTCGGCCGGCGTCTGAGCTGTGGAGAGGCACGTAGTGGAAGGTCGGCTGGATCCCGTCTGCCCGCATCGTCTCCAGGACGGAGTCACGCGTCGAGCGGTCCCTCACCAGCAGGTAGAACATGTGATACGCGATCTCGCAGTTGTCCGGCACGACGGGGAGCCGGATCGCCAACTCGTCGGCGATCGGTGCCAGGGCGCTCTGGTAACGCTCGAAGAGGTCGCGCCGCTTGGCCTGGATGACGTCCGCCTTCTCCAGCTGGGCACACAGGTACGCGGCGAGCATGTCGGAGAGCCCGAAGGACGAGCCGGTGTCCTTCCAGGAGTACTTGTCGACCTGACCCAGGAAGAAGGCCCTGCGGTTGGTGCCCTTGTCGTAGAGCACCCGCGCCCGGTAGACATCTGCAGGGTCGTTGAGGACGAGCGCTCCGCCCTCTCCGCAGGTGATGTTCTTGGTCTCGTGGAAGCTCAGCGTCGAGAACCTGCCGAGACTGCCGAGTGGCTGGTCGTTCCAGCGGCCGAACAGCCCGTGCGCGTTGTCCTCGATGACCGCCACGTCCGGCCGGTCGACGAGCACCTTGCGGATGCCCTCGATGTCGCACGCGACGCCCGCATAGTGGACCGGTACGACGGCCCGCACGGTGTCGTCGAGAAGCTTCGCCAGGTGGTTGGCGTCGAGTCCGAGCGTCTCAGGCTCGATGTCGCAGAACAGCAGCTGGGCGCCCTGGCGCGCGAAGGCCAGCGCAGTCGTGGTGAAGGTGAACGACGGCACGATCACCGTGTCACCCGGCTTAAGGTCGAGCATCAGCGCCGAGAGCTCGAGGGCGGACGTGCACGAGGTGGTCAGCAGCACGTCCTCGGCGCCGCTCCACGCGAGCAGCATCTCGACCGAGCGCTTCGAGAACGACCCGGACGAGGAGGTGTGACCGCTCTCGAGCGACTGCCTGATGTACTCGAGCTCCGAGCCCTCGACGGATGCTCGGTTGAACGGGATGTCTGGGTGGGGCACCCCGATACGGTACCTCCTCAGGTCAGCCCGAAGGCCAAGGCAGCGGACGGCCGAGCCGCCGGCTGAGGCGCAGATCACTCTCGCGGAAATAGGCCCGCAGCCGCCGTACCAGCTCCTCGTCGAGCTCGGGCGCGTCGCCCTCGCTCTCGTTGACCCGCCGGCCCTCGCCGGGCGGTGGGAAGCGCGGGTCGACGCCAACCTGGTCGTAGAGGTCAGCGGACGTCGCCCGAAGGCTGCTCACATCCTCGAGGAACCGCACGTGCACGGTGTCGGGGAAGCTTGCGTACCAGGGCTCGAGGTAGTCGATGAAACGACCGCGTTCGAGGTAGGCGTAGGGAGATACCGACGAGACCTTCGGGTCCCAGGACCGCGGCTCGTGCAGGGTCTCCGCGAGTGCTTGGCCCAGCGGTCGGTCCTCGAGCCCGTGCTTGGAGCTGAAGCGCCAGTTGGAGACCGCCCGCTCGACCGGGTCCCGGAGCTGGACCACGATCTGCGCCGGCCCGAGCACCGATGCGGCGCGTTCAGCGGCCTCGCCGTCCTCGAGGTAGCTGGTGCTCTTCTCACCGAGGACCGACTCGGTGGTCGCGTGCGCGAAGTACGTGGTGTGGTACCAGTCCAGTCCGCGGGTCGCGAGCTCGTCGGACATGAACACCTTCGGCTCCGGGCGGGCCGGTCGCGCCATCGCGATGTCGGGGTGGGCATCGAGCATGCTGGAGAGGTACGTCGTGCCGCAGCGTTGGGCGCCGATGACGAGCAGATGGCGGTGCCTCGTCACCGCTTCACTCGCTCGACCACGTGATAGGTCTCCTGCTCGCTCACGGCATTGAGGGTGCGTACGACGTACTCGCCGAGCATCGAGAGCAGCGCGATCGTGACGCCGTTGAAGACCGCCGAGAACACGACCAGGCTGGTCCAGCCCGGTACGGCGGAGTCAGTCACAAGGCCGTGGATCAGGTAGGCCCCACCGATCAGGAAGCTCAGGATGGAGAAGATGAAGCCCCCCGCAGCGGCCAGACGGAGCGGGAACAGCGAGTAGCTGAAGAGGATCGTGAGCACGAGCCGGATGATGCGACTCATGCTGTACCGGCTCTTGGCGATCTTGGTCGGGTCATGGCGGACCTGGACGTTCGCCCGGTTGCTCGAGTACATCAGCGCCTGGCCGGTGATGTAGGGGTATGCGGTACGCGATGCGCAGATCCGGTCGACGACGTCGCGCCGCAGGATCCGGAAGTTGGAGACGACCAGGTCGGTGGGCTGGCCGAACACGCGCCGGTTGATCCTGCTGATCATGCCGCTGCCGATCCGGCGGTAGAACGCCGCCTTCTTGGCCTCGAACGCCCCGAACACGACGTCTCGGCCCTTCATCGCCTCGTCGATCAGCAGTCTGATCTGGTCGGGCGGGTTCTGCAGGTCGTCGTCCATGGTGATGACGTACTCACCGGTCGCCTCCCGGAACCCGGCCAGGTTGGCGTTGTGTTGTCCGTAGTTGCGGAGCAGGTTGATCGCGACGATGTGCGGGTTGGCCCGGGCCTGACCCGCGATGACGGCCCAGCTGCCGTCACTGCTGCCGTCGTTGACCAGGATCAGCTCGTAGCGCAGCGCCTGCCGCTCCATCTCCCCCACGATCAGGTCGACCGTGTGTCCGACCTGACCTGCGCTGTTGTAGACGGGGACGACGATCGAGTAGGTGAAATCGTGGGGGTCGAGCAGAGGGTCCTCCGCCGAGGTCAGCGGCTCTGGCTCTGCTGCTGGCGTCGAGTTGATGTCGTCCATCTCCGTCCTGCGGGGGCCCGGGCAGTTCCTCGCCGACTGTATCCGAACGCCCCTCGGATGTGGCTCAGGCGCAGAGCGGGGCCTGCGAGGTCCGGGCGACTAGGCTGTGCGACGCCATGCGAGCCAGACTTCGGGACACCCAGGCGCTGGCCGTGGGCTCGGCCGTGGGCGGGGTTCTGGCCTATCTCTTCTTCGTGCTCGTCACGCGGTCACTGGGCGCGAAGGCGGCGGCTCCGGTGTCGGTGTTGTGGACCTACTGGAGCTTCTCGGCCGCGGCACTGACGTTTCCCGTCCAGCACTGGATCGCCCGGTCGGTGGCCGCCCACCGCAGCGAAGGTGCGGTGCGCGTCGCGCTCCCTCGGGTTGCTGCGGCGGTGGCGGTTGCCGGGGCGGTGTCCGGAGTCCTGGCCTGGCTGGGGCGGGAGTCGCTGTTCCACAGCCCGGCCCTGTGGTTCCCGCTGCTTGTCGTCTGGGTGACCCTCGGCTCCGGGTTCATCGGTGTCGTCCGAGGGGGGCTGACGGCTCGGCACCGCTTCTCGAGCGTCGCGTGGGCACTCGTCGGTGATAACGCGCTGCGCTGCCTGGCTGCGATGACGCTGATCGTTCTCGGCACCTACGGGTCATTGAGCTTCGGGGTCTGCCTCGCCCTCGGCTCGCTCATCGGCTTCGCGTGGCCATCGTCGTTCCGCTTCTCCGCTGAGGGGTCGGAGGGCGACCACGACTCGCCCTTGGCCTTCCTGGGCGCGGCCGCCGGCGGTCAGCTGATCGGTCAGGCGATCCTCACCGGTGGCCCGGTGCTGCTGGCGCTCAGCGGCGGCTCGCCTGAGGAAGTGACCGCGCTCTTCGCCGCGCTGGCGCTCTTCCGTGCGCCGTACACAGTGGCTCTCGGTCTGGTGTCGCAGCTGACCGGTCGGCTGACCACGTTCGTCGTCGAACGCGACCACGCCTCGCTCGGGCGGGTCCGCCACACCATCTTCTGGGCGACCGGCGTCGTGGTAGTGATCGCGGCGGCCCTCGGCGCGGTCGTCGGGCCTTGGCTGCTGCCGTTGATCTTCGGCGAGAACGTCACGATCGACTGGCTTCCATCGATGCTGGTGGCGATCGGTAGCGCCCTTGCCCTGTCCAACCTCGTGATCACCATCTCGATCATGGCCCAGAGCCGCAGCCAGGCCATCGCCCGCGCATGGGGTGTGGCGTTGCTCGGCGGAGCCGTGATGTTCATCGTGTCCTGGTCGGAGCCGTTGAGCCGAACCTGCTGGACGTTCCTCGTCGCCGAGGCACTGGCCTTCGTTGCTCTCGCCGTCGAAGAGCTTCGCGGGTCGAGGATGTCCCACGACGGTTCCGTGGCACGCTGAGTGCGGCGCCCTCCGTCGTCACGATTTACCATTATATGAAAGAGATTTGGCCGGACCGTTAACCTTCCGCCGGATTGCCGTGCGTCGCTAGGATCGCCGGGTGTCCAAACCCCGTCACGCCGCCGCCCTCGTGGTTGGTGTCTTCGTTGCCGTCGTAGCCGTGGTCGTAGGAGCCACTGCAGCGACCGGTTGGCGAACACCCCACCATGAGGCGCCTGCGGCCGCAGCCCACGCCCCCATCAATCCCGTCGCAGCCATCCCTCTGAGCAGCGACCCAGCCCCCGGTGGCCTCTCCAGCCGGATCCCCGACACCAGTGTCGCGGCACAGGACGAAGCCCTCCGTACTCGCGCTGGAGACCTCGTTGCTCGCGGTAAGGACTTCACCGTCGAGCAGGTCGCACTGACGCATCCCGACGACGGTCGACGTCCGCGGCACCTCGGTGAACGCGAAGTCCGTCTACCGGATCGTCATCACTGCTGGTCCCTACCAGATGCGTGACATGCCTTCGGTCGTGTCGATCGACAACCGTCCACTCGCGATCGGTATCGAGTCAACCGATCTGACCAGTCTCACAGCGTTCTCCTTCGACAAGTCGGTGCTGACCCAAGGCGCAAAGCTCATGGTGAGCTGGGGACTGCCCTCGTCCGCGACCACCACCTGGACCTCCGCGATCGAGGTGCTGAAGTGAACGCGCTCAGCACGTCTCGATCGACTCGGCTGCTTGTCGCGCTGGTCGCCTTCGGCGCCTTGGGTCTGACCGGCGTTGCGTCCGCCGCCGGAGCCGAGGGACCGGTCACGGCCACCCAAGTGGTGGCCCCGCCGGACCCGGGTGACCCAGGACCCGACCCCGTCACCGCCACCGAGTACAACGACGGTGACACCGCCTTCACCCCGCCGGCCCTTGGCCACGCGGTCGAGGTGCGGGCCAGCGTCCACTACCCGACCGGTCTGCCTGACGGGCCGTACCCGCTCATCGTGCTCCTGCACGGACGACACTCCACATGTCACACCGGCGGGTCGGCCGGTGGTGGATGGCCGTGCAGCGGTGGGTCGTCGACCATCCCGAGCTTCCAGGGCTACGACTACCTCGCCACCAACCTGGCCAGCTGGGGTTACGTCGTCATCTCGATCAGCGCCAACGGGATCAACGCCTTCGACAGCGGCACCTCCGACGGTGGCGCACTCGCTCGCGCGCAGCTCATCCAGAAGCACCTCGACAAGTGGAAGACGTTCACCACAACGGGTGGCTCGCCGTTCGGCACCACCTTCGTCGGCAAGGTCGATCTGCAGAACATCGGTGAGATGGGCCACTCCCGCGGTGGCGAGGGTGTCGTGGAGAGCTACCTGCTCAACAAGTCGCTCGGTTCGCCGTACGGCATCAATGCGGTCCTCCCACTCGCACCGGTCGACTTCAACCGACACGTCGACAACAACGTGCCCCTGTCCGTGATCCTGCCGTACTGCGACGGCGACGTGAGCGACAACCAAGGCATCCACTTCTACGACGACTCCCTCTACAACGTCGCCAACGACAACTCACCGAAGAACTATCTCGAGGTGATGGGCGCCAACCACAACTACTTCAACACCATCTGGACGCCAGGTGGTTTCGAGGCCGGCGCATTCGACGACTGGGGTGGCGGAAGCGACCCGATCTGTGGCTCGCAGTCCGGCTCCGAGCGGCTGACTGCCCAAGAGCAGCGTGACGTGGGCCTGGCGTACATGGCTGGCTTCTTCCGGCTGTACATCGGTGGTGAGACGGCAATGAAGCCGTACTTCGACGGCACGGAGATCCAGCCGGCGTCGGTGAGCTTCGCCGACCTGCACGACGCTTACCATGCGCCGGCCAACCAGCGGCGAAGCGTTGCCAACTTCATGACCGCCGCCGACCTCACCAAGAACCTGCTCGGCGGCGCTGTGACCAAGAAGGGCCTGACGCCGTTCGATCTGTGTGGTGGCAACCCGCCGGAGCCCTCGACCTGTGCGAGCGCCGGAGGCGCGCAGATGCCGCACACGGTCGGCAGTGCATTCTCGAGCAAACGAGGGCTCAGTCAGCTGCGGTTCGCCTGGTCGACGAAGAAGTCCTCGATGACCAACGCGATCCCCAGCGGGTCTCGTGACGTGTCCGGCTTCGAGGCGGTCTCGTTCCGGATCTCGCAGAACATCAACGCTTTGCAGGACGAGCGGAACATGTCTGTGGTGCTGCAGGATGCAAGCGGAGCAACCAGCTCGGTGGCCGAGAAGAAGTGGAGTGACGCGCTGTTCCGGCCCCTCGGCACGACTGGCGGCCTGACGCCGAAGCTGATCCTGAACACGGTCCGCATCCCGCTGTCCGCGTTCAGTGGGGTCGACCTCACGCAGATCAGTCAGGTCACGCTCAAGTTCAACAAGTCGAAACCGGGATCGGTGCTCATGACGGATCTCGCGTTCAACGACTGAGACCGGTTGTAGTACCCGAGAAGCAGTAGCACGAAGTCCCGGCGCGGCCGGCGAGAATGGCCGCGTCGGGACTTTGCTGCGTCGCGCCGGTCCATGGTGGCATTCTGGCAAGAGCCGGTGTTCCTTCGAGTGCCCGTTGACCAGCTAGAGGCGGTGTGTGTGCCGTGACGGACCACGATCTCGGCGTGCCGAGCGCTGAAGACGCGGCGTGGGCACAGCAGGAGGTCTGGTCGCAAGCGGCCGGAAGACTCAAGCAGCGCATCAACTCGGCTCGCGTCACGGCCTTGTGCCTCAGCCTGTGTGCGGCGATTCTCGGCGTTCTCGCGGCACAGGTCCATGGCGTCGACCCGTGGGTCCAGAAGGTCTTGGCGTTCGCGGCTGGTGTCACGGCCGGTCTGGCTCCCCTTGTGCTCCGTGGCGCCAATGTCGAGAAGGTACGCGCGTGGACGCGGGCTCGATCGGCGTCCGAGGCACTCAAGAGCGAGGTCTACAAGTACTTGTGTGCCGGCCCGGCAGAGCCGGGCGATGATCGGGCGAAGCGCCTGTGGAAGCAGATCGACAGGATTACCGCATCGGTGGCGGATCTCGAGCTCTACACCTTGGGCATGGATCCGGCTGCCGATGCGATCCCCGCTGTGCACGACCTGGACTCGTACATCCGGCAGCGACTGAACGCGGAGATCGCAGGCTACTACCGCCCGAGAGCGCTGCTGTACGAAACCCGGGCGACTCGGCTGCGTCGTCTTGGGGCGCTGCTGGGCGGGGTCGGGGTGGTTCTCGGCGTGGCCGCCGGATCCTTCGGTGTTGCGGAGTTCGCGGCCTGGGTGCCGGTGGTGACCACCATGGGCACTGCCTTGGTCGCCTATCTGACGGCGTCTCGTTACGACCACCAAGTCATCGAGTTCCTCCGAACCGCCCTTCAGCTTGAGCACCTGCGCGACAGGCGTGTCGATTTCGAGATGTCCGAGGCGGCATTCGTCGAGGCCTGCGAGTTGGTCATCTCCCACGAGAACCATGCGTGGATGGCGAAATGGAACGAGCCCCCGGCCACGACCAGCTGATAGATCTGGTGGGGGGCACGCGTTCGTCGGTCAACCGGGTCCTGCAGCGGTTGGCCGCCCAACAGATCACCGACTGCCCCGCGGTCGGGTGGTCGTGCTCGATATCGCACAGCTGCAAGCCCAGGGCCAAGATTGGTCCGTTTGAGTCGGCTCTCCATGGGAACCGCAAAGTCTCGCGAGCAAGACGGCCCACAGCGCCGCCGAAAGGGGGCGACAGGGGGCGACAGGGGTGGCCAGGGCCGGGATCGAACCGGCGACCTTCCGCTTTTCAGGCGGACGCTCGTACCGACTGAGCTACCTGGCCGCTACGGAGTCGCGCGTCGCGCGTCCCGCAGACAAACGCCCAGGGCTCCCTGGGCGGGCACCAGTCTAACCACTGCTGGGCCGGCCTGTCGTCCCGGCTGGGGACCGCCTAGGACACCGCGGAGATGAGCGGCGGCAACAGGAAGAGCATGCTCATCGACCACGTGACGTGCGTGATGATCGGGGCCAGGACTCCTCCGGTCACCGCGCGCTGGAGGCCGACGATCGTGCCGAGCGCCGCCGCGGCAGCGACCAGCATGGCGTTGCCGGCGGCGACAGTCACGAGCGTGTAGGCGAGCGTCGAGATGACGACGGGGTAGCGACGCCCGATGGCGGCAAACAGCGCGCCCCGGAAGAAGAGCTCTTCCGAGATGCCGTTGACCAACGTGATGGCCGCGACGACCGGCAACGACGCGAAGCGGGCGTGGTCCAGTACGTCGTTCACGCTGTCTCGCATCGGGCCGATCTGGGCGATCACCACTGCCCCCACGGCGAACACCGCGACGGCGGCAAGCCCGACGACGAGCGGCTGCGCGACCGGCCGCGTGTAGTGGTCGCCGGCCCGGGTCTGGGCGCGGCCGAGATGGATGGGTCCCGAGGCGAGGGATCCCACGACCCAGCAGGCCGCGAGGGCCAGCGTGTACACGTAGAAACGGTTGTCACCCGGCGCCAACCGCAGCGACAGCCCCAGCAGCGTCGCGCCCACGACGATCGTGATCGCGGCGACTATCCGCCGGCGTCGGAAGTCGGCATCGCTCTGCCGATGGTCGCGCGGCACCCTCTCCAGGAAGGCGGCCCGGAGGAATCGGACGATCTCCGGCTGCTGGCTCGTCACCGCGCGCTCAGTCCCCCGCCAGCTCGTCGCGGTGGGCCGGTTTCGCGGGTCGACGACGGTGACGGCCACCAGCGCCGTACAGGCAAGGCCCGCAACCAGCTCCGGTACGACGGTGAACGTCCCGGCGAAGATGACGACCACGCACGCGAGGAAGGCGCCGATCGTACGTCCGGAGCGGTCGTGCTGCGACAGGTGGAAGACGTAGATGGAAGCGACGAGCACGGCTGTCGGCAGGGTCACGGCCAGCGCCGTCAGTCGGTCGGACGACTCCGAGTGGTGCGTGTAGTGGTCGACCCGGGCGGCCAACCCCGCCCCCACGGCGGCGGCCGAGGCGAAGACGAAGTAGTGGCCGAAGCCCCACACCATGTTGGCGGCCACCTTGCGGTCGAGCAGCAGGTCGGAGTCCTCCCGCGAGAAGTAGAGCCACCATAGGCTGAAGACCAGCGGCACGCCCGCCGGCGATCAGCGCGAGCAGGTGGGCGGACTCGCCCTCGTCCAGCGCCGTCTGGATGGCCACCGTCGACGCCAGGATCGCCTCGCCGAGCACGATGATGAAGAACAGGGAGTATCGCTCCGCGATGTGGTGCGGATGCCACGGGGTCACGCCGGACCGCTCCGCCCAGGCGGGCACGACCATCTCGCAGAAGGCCAATGCGATGAAGGCCGGCACCCCGAGGTCGTTCGGCACCAGGAGGTAGCAGACCCATCCCACCTGGACGAGGACCACGCCGAAGGCATACCGGATGGCGGTCGTACGGCGCTCAGGGTCGTGACGCGAGACACGTACCCACTGGGTGACGAGGGCGATCCGCATGATGACGTACCCCGTCACACCGAGCAGGAAGTCCCCCTCGAACATCCGCGGGATGCCCGGCCGCGAACACCAGCACGCCGATGATCTGCAGGATGGTCAGCAGTCGGTAGGCGAGGTCGTCGTTGTCGTACGCCGATCCGAACCAGGTGAAGTTGAGCCAGGCCCAGAACACCCCGAAGAACGCCAGTGAGAAGTACACGGCGCCCTTCCACGCCTGACCCTCGGAGATCGAGTGGTGCAACGACGAGGCCGCTTGGGCGACTGCCACCACGAAGCACAGATCGGTGAAGAGCTCGAGGGGCGAGGCGACCCGGTGCTCCTCGTGCGGGTCTCGCGGCCTCAGCGGCCGCACGAGGTTGGCGATGCTCTCCCTGGCCACGCGGTCACCCTACCGACGGGTACGGCGGCCCGCTGGCCGCCCGACGAACCGCATAGCGGCGGGGCATGACCGGGCCGCACGGCCGCCCGAACCCCGCTCAACTGCGTAGCGCCCCACCTGATGTTCAGGTGAGGCGCCTCGGCGACCCCGACGGGACTCGAACCCGCGACCTCCGCCGTGACAGGGCGGCGCGCTAACCAGCTGCGCTACGGGGCCAGCAGTGTCACGCGCAAACACTAGCGTGCGACGCACCCCCAACGGGATTCGAACCCGTGCTACCGCCGTGAAAGGGCGGCGTCCTAGGCCACTAGACGATGGGGGCCTAAGCCCGGGCACCACTAAGGAAGCCGTCGGGGACCGACCAATCATAGGGGCATCGCTCCGCGTCGCCAAAACGAGGTGGTCCACTGGTCCCCCGTACTCTTGGGCCCATGATCGACGTGCCGCTGGAGGCGTTCGAGGAGCTGGTCTCAGAGGCCCTCGACGGGCTGGACCCGGAGATGACTCGGCTGATGGACAACGTGGCGATCTTCGTCGAGGACGACTCGCCCCCGGGGCAGCGGCTGTTCGGGCTGTATCAGGGTGTGCCCCTCACCGAGCGAGGAAGCTCGTCGTACATGTTGGCGATGCCGGACCGGATCACGATCTACCGCCGGCCGACGCTGGCGGTCTGCTGGACGATCGACCAGGTGCGCGACCAGGTCCGGATCACGGTCGCTCACGAGATCGCCCACCACTTCGGCATCGACGACGAGCGTCTGCACGAGCTCGGCTACGGCTGAGCGGAACCGCGAGCTGCGGACCCGTGGCGCAGGGCACAGGGGGAGCGGCTGCTCGGACCGGGCTCAGAGCCCGGTGACCAGGCCTCCGTCGATGGTGAAGCCGGCACCGGTGATGTTCGCCGCCCGGTCGCCGGCCAGGAAGACCACCAGGTCGGCCACCTCCTGCGGGTTGGTGAACCTCCCGGTGACCGAGCCGCCCGCGGCGGCCCGCACGACGTCCTCCGGGGCGATTCCGGCGCTTTTCGCGACGGTCGAGGCGACCCCGCCCTCGGCGAGCCAGAGGTCGGTGTTGACCGGCCCGGGGTTGACCGTGTTGACCCGGACACCCTGCGGCCCCACCTCCTTGGACAGCGCCTTGGAGAAGTTCCACAGCGCCGCCTTGGACGCGCTGTAGTCGATCACCAGCGGATCGGGAAGGAACGCGTTGACCGAGCACACATTGACGATCGAGCCGTGTCCGGCAGCCACCATCAAGGGCAGCGCGCAACGGGTCGTCCGGACCGCCGCCATCAGGTTCATGCTGATCGAGTGCATCCACTGGTCGTCCGTCACGGTGAGGAAACCGCCTGTCCGGGTGGCGGCCGCGCCGACGTTGTTGACCAGGATGTCCAGCCGTCCTCCCGCCAGGGCGACCAGCTCGGCCGGCGCCGCGGGATCAGCGAGGTCGAGCTCCGCCACCGTTACCGAACCAGCCGAGGCCAGCGACGCCAGCTGCTCGGTGGACGACCTGGCGGCGGCGACCACGTGGCAGCCTTCGTCGACCAGGGCCTGCACGATGGCCAGCCCGATTCCCTTGCTGCCGCCGGTGACGACCGCGACTCTGCCCTGAAGTCCAAGATCCACGGCACGAGTCTGGCACGCCCGGGATCCGTCAGCCGCCGAGGAACGTGGTGGTGAACTCCAGGGGGTCCTGAGTAACGCCTGAGCAGTCGTTGCGAGCCGAGCCGAAGCCCTCGCACTCCTGGTCGCGGTTGAGGGACCAGAAGGCCAGCCGACCGACGCTGTTGGCCGTCGCGAACGCCACGACCTCCGACGCCTCGGACAGGGTGAACGTCTCCCCGGCCGAGTCGTTGTCGCGGCCTGGATCGCCGTACCCCCATGTCGGCGACCGCACCCCCGTAGTCCATCGCCATGATGTTGACCAGGTCGATTGTGGTGCCTCCGGATGGCCTTCGCCTTGCCCTTGTCCTTCGCCACCGGTGATCCGTCGTCCCAGATCGGCGTGCACCTGCGTCCGCCGACGAACGCCGCCGTCACGCTGGTCAGCCCCGCGTCGAGGCCGCCTCCAGGTTGCCCGGGTTCGGTCGGGCAGTTCGGCCGGATGGTCGGGCGGATCGGCCGGATGGTCGGGCAGTTCGGCCGGATGGTCGGGCGGATCGGCCGGATGGTCGGGCAGATCGGCCGGATGGTCGGGAGGATTGGCCGGATGGTCGATGCGGAAGTGTTATCTGACTCACGAAAACCTGGGCAACCGGAATGGCCGTCCGGGCGTCATTGGTATGACGGTCGGGACAGCCGACCGCAACGGGGTTCGTTCAACCAACACTCAAGCCCACAAGGGGAAACTATGTCCATTCGTCGTGCCCTCGGCTCCTCCGCCGTGGCCATCCTCGCTCCCGCCATGCTGGTCGCCGGTACCGTCCCGGCCGCAGACGCCGCCCCCGCCACGACCGGCTCCTCGATCACCGTGCATGTCCTCCGACTACACGCCGGCCAGCGGACAGACGTTCGCGGTCAGTGGCGTCTTCGTCGACCAGGGTGTCCTCGCCGACCACGAGCCGGTCAAGGTCCAGCGACTGTTCCAGGGCACCTGGAGCACCCTCACCGGCGCCGTCGTCCGGACCACCAGCGACGGCAAGTACGAGCTGCACGTCATCCTGCAGACCAAGGGCGTCCGCGACCTTCGCGTCGTCGGCGTCACGGCCGGACCGGCACACGACGCGTTCAAGCGCTTCACGGAGACGGTGCACTAACCAGCCAGACCCACAGCCCAGACGGATCCATAGCCCACCAAGAACCACAACTCCACCCCACAGAGATCCGGCGTTCAGGTGATGACCTGAACGCCGGATTCTTGGGTGGGGTGGGAAGCTCAGCCGAAGCGGCCCGAGATGTATGCCTCGGTGGAGGGGTTGTCGGGGTTGGAGAACATCTTCGCGGTCGAGCCGTACTCGATCAGATGCCCGGGCTTGCCGACGCCGGCGATGTTGAAGAACGCCGTCGTGTCCGAGACCCGTGACGCCTGCTGCATGTTGTGGGTCACGATCGCGATCGTGTAGTTCTCCTTGAGCTCGTGGATCAGGTCCTCGATCGCGCTGGTGGAGATCGGGTCGAGGGCGGAGCACGGCTCGTCCATCAGCAGCACCTGAGGCTCCACGGCGATCGCTCGCGCGATGCACAGCCGCTGCTGCTGACCACCCGACAGGCTGGCGCCGGGCTTGTTGAGCCGGTCCTTGACCTCCTCCCAGAGGTTGGCGCCGCGCAGCGAGCGCTCCACGAGCTCAGCGGCGTCGGACTTGGAGATGCGCCCGCCGTTGAGCCGCACCCCGGCGATCACGTTGTCGGCGATCGTCATGGTGGGGAAGGGGTTCGGCCGCTGGAAGACCATGCCGATCTTGCGTCGCACCTCGACCGGGTCGACGTCTGCGTCGTACAGGTCTCGCCCGTCGATGATGATCTTGCCTTGCACGCGGGCTCCGGGGATGACCTCGTGCATACGGTTGAGCGAGCGAAGGAACGTCGACTTCCCACACCCGGAGGGGCCGATCAGCGCGGTTACCGAGCGGGCGGCGATGGGGATCGTCACGCCTTCGACGGCGAGGAACGACCCGTAGTAGATGTTCAGGTCGCTGACGTCGATGCTCTTTGCCACGTTCTTCCTTCGACTCTCCTGCACGGTCTTGGGTCATCATCATGCCCTTGTCTTGGGTGAGAAGTAGTGAGAAACGAGTCGGGCGATGAGACTGAGCGTCATCACGATGACCGTGAGGACGAATGCAGCCCCCCACGCCCGGTCGTACGCTCGCGGACGCGGGAAGGCCAGGGTTCTTGTACTGCCCGTAGATGTAGACCGGCAGCGTCATCATGCGTCCGCTGAACAGGTTGAAGTTCGTCGAGTCCGTCGCGCCGCAGATGATCAGCAGCGGCGCGGTCTCGCCGATCACGCGGGCCATCGCGATCGTGACTCCGGTCACGATGCCCGCGAGCGATGTCGGAAGCACGACCTTGAGGATGGTTCGCCACTTGGGCACGCCGAGCGCGTACGCCGCCTCCCGCAGGTCGTGCGGGACCAGCTTCAGCATCTCCTCGCCGGAGCGGACCACCAGCGGGACCATCAGGAGGGACAGCGCGACGGCGCCGCCGAAGCCCATCCGCACTCCCGGACCGAAGAAGATGGCGAACAGTGCGTAGGCGAAGAGCCCGGCGACGATCGACGGGATCCCGGTCATCACGTCGACCAGGAAGGTGATCGCCCTGGCCAGCCGACCACCGCCGTACTCGACGAGGTAGATCGCGGTCAGCAGCCCGATCGGCACCGACATGATGGTGGCCAGACCGGTGACCAGGATCGTCCCCCAGATCGCGTGGTAGATCGCCGCCGCCCTCGCCGACGACGTTGCGCATCGACGACGTCAGGAACGTCGAGCTGACGACCGGGGCGCCCTTGCTGAAGACCTGCCACAGCAGGCTGACGAGCGGGAGCAGCGCGACGACGAAGGCGGTCGTGACCAACGTCGTCGCGAGTCGGTCCTTGCTCTTGCGCGCACCCTCGACGGCGCGTGACAAGCTCGACCAGCGCGACGGCGAACACCAGCCAGGCCAGCAGGATCGACAGGGCGAGACCCCGGTCCAGGGCGAGTCAGCAGCACGACACCCACCACCAGTGAGGCAAGACCCAGCCCGAGGGTGGCGCGCCGGGGCAGCCTCGGCGAGTGCATCTGCTCCTCGAAGGGCACCATCTCGAGGTCGTCGTGGCGGGTGCTGCGGGTTGGTCGGGTGGCTCATGTCAGTGCTCTCCCGCCATGCTCTTGCGGCCGACGATCGCGCGGGCCGCGAAGTTGACCAGGAAGGTGATGACGAAGAGCACCAGACCGGTGGCGATGAGCACGTTGACCGCAACCCCGCTCGACTCGGGGAACTGCAGGGCGATGTTGGCCGCGATCGTGTTCGGGTTGACGCTGCTGATCAGGTTGAACGACACGACGTTGCTGACCGACAGCACGAGCGCGACGGCCATCGTCTCGCCGAGCGCGCGGCCGAGGCCGAGCATCGCGGCGCTGACCATGCCGGAGCGCGCGTAGGGGAACACCACGAGCCGGACCATCTCCCAGCGGGTGGCTCCGAGCGCCAGCGCCGCCTCCTCGTTCAGGCGTGGGGTCTGGAGGAACACCTCGCGGCAGAGCGACGTGGCGATCGGCAGGACCATGATGGCCAGCACGATCGCCGCGGTGAGGATCGTCCTTCCGGTCACCGACGCCGGCCCCTTGAAGAAGGGCAGGAAGCCGAGGTGGGCCTCGAGCCAGTCGTAGATCGGCACCATCCGCGGGGCCAGGAAGAAGATGCCCCACAGGCCGTAGATGACGCTGGGAACGGCCGCCAGCAGGTCGACCAGGTAGCCGAGCGACCCGGCCAGCCGACGCGGGCGCGTAGTGGGAGATGAACAGGGCGACGCCGATGGACAGCGGCATCGCGATCAGCAGGGCCAGGTGGCGGCGAGCACCGTCCCGAAGACGAGTCGGGCGATGTAGCCCGCAAGCGACGTGCTGCCAGGGATGGCAGAGATGAGCTCGTCGTGGCCGGCGGTGAAGGCGGGGATCGCCTCGACGGTCAGGAAGACCGCCGACGCCGGCCAGGGCAACCAGGATCAGGACGCCCGCGCCGGTGGTCAGACCCTTGAAGATCCGGTCACCGAGTCGTCGCGGAGCCTGATGCGGTACGTCGGCTTGCGTCTGCGTCGTCACGATGTCCCTTGCTAGGTACGACAGTCGGTTGGTCGGCTACGGCCCCCGCCCGGAGCCGACCAACCGGGAGGTTATTTGGTGGTGATGGTGTCGATCGCCGCCTGAGCCTTCGCCGCGAGCGAGTCCGAGAGGGGCGCCGAGCCGGCCGCGGCTGCCGCTGCCTGCTGACCCGCCGAGCTCACGACGTAGGTCTCGAAACCCTTGATCAGGTCGGCCGCGCCCTGGTCGGCCTGCTTCTGGCACATGATCTGGTACGAGACCAGGATGATCGGGTAGACGCCGGCAGCCGTCGTGGTGCGGTTGATGGCGATCGCGATGTCGGTCGAGGGGCGACCCGAGACCGACCTTCGACTCGTCGAGCACCTTGGATGCTGCCTCGGCGGACGGGCCGACGTAAGCCGAGCCCACCTTGATCATCGCCTTGCCGAGGTCGCCGGCCTGGCTCTCGTCGGCGTACCCGATGGTGCCGGCGCCTCCCGTGACGGCCGCGACGACGCCGGAGGTGCCGTCGCCCGCCTCTCCGCCCTGCACCGGCCAGGTCTGGGACGCCGGGTAGGTCCAGTTGTCCGGTGCGGCCTGCGCGAGGTAGTCGGTGAAGTTCTGCGTGGTGCCCGAGTCGTCGGAGCGGTGGACGGGCGTGATGTCGTGTCCGGCAGTGTGACGTCCGGCGTTCTCGCTAGCGATCGCGGGTCGTTCCACTTGGTGATCTTGCCGGCGAAGATGTCCGCGAGGGTCGCGGGCGACAGGTTGCAGCTTGTCGACGCCGTCGAGGTTGTAGATGACGGCGATCGGGCTCACGTAGACGGGCACTTCGACCGGGTCGCCGCCGCACGTCTTCTGCGCACTGGTCAGCTCGTCGTCCGACAGGTAGGCGTCCGATCCGGCGAAGTTCACGCCACCTGCGAGGAACTGCTCGCGGCCGCCGCCAGAGCCGACCGCGTCGTAGTTGACGGTGGCACCGGTGTTCGCCGTCTGGAAGCCTGCCTTCCAGGCGGCCATCGCGGCCTCCTGTGCGGTCGACCCGGCTCCGTTCAGCGTGCCGGAGACGCTGCCGCCGGTGCCGGGGCTGTCGCTCGGGTTGTCGTTGCCGGAGTCCTCGTTGGAGGCGCCGCAGGCCGTCATGGCAACGGCGACGCCGAGCGAAAGCGGCCCCAGAACGAGGGCACGACGGACGTGATGACGGGTCACAAGACTTCCTCAGGGGTCGAGACAGTGTGCTTGACACCGCTGACGCTAGGGATCCGAGGTGTCCGCTCCGGTGGCCGATGGTGAACGAGGGGTGAACGCAGGGTGGCTACTCGGCCACTGACGGACAGACCGACGAGGCGCGCGGTCGGTCAGTGCTCGGCAAGGCAGAACACGTTGCCCTCGGGATCCTCGAAGACCATGAACGACATGTCGGGCTCGTCGTCGGAACCGTCTGAGTAGTCCGCGACCAGGCGGCCGCCGAGCTCGCTCACCCGGGCCCGGGCCACCTCGAGGTCTTCGACCCAGAGCTCGAGGTGCAGGCGGTTCTTCCCCGGCGGCTTCGCCTCCGGCACCTGGTGCAGGTAGATGCCGGCGGTGGCTCGCTCGGGATGCACCAGGTAGACGTGCGTCGGGGTGTCCTCGGCGCGCTCGTACGCCGTCAGTCCCTGCCAGAAGTCCGCCATCGCGGCGGGGTCGGCGACGTCGAACCCGACGCCGAAGGGCCTTGCCGAGAAGTCACTCATGGAACCACTGTAATAAATGCGCTCCTCGGCGTGCCCGTATCCCGTGGTCCGGTACGGCCTGCGGTGGTCGGGCAGACCGGATCTCGTCAGGCGTCCGGCAGAATGGACAACACCTCGGGTGCAGAGGACCGGCAGACAGACAGGACGAGCGTGAGCGGCCACGGGCACGATCACGGCAGCGCGCCGCTGACCGCAGGACGCCGTCCGCTGACCATCGTCATCGTGATCACCGGGGGCGTCCTCCTGGTGGAGGTCGTCGGCTCCCTCCTTGCGCACAGCCTGGCGCTGCTCGCGGACGCCGGCCACATGCTGACGGACCTGGCCGGGCTCTCACTCGCCCTGGTGGCTGCCGTCCTGGCTCAGCGTCCGGCGACGGATGCCCGAACCTGGGGGTACCGGCGACTCGAGGTGCTCGCCGCCGCGGCCCAGGCCGCCGTGCTGCTTGCCGTCGGCGGCGTCGTCCTGGTCGTCGGCGTACGGCGCCTGGTGACGCCACCCGACGTGGAGTCGGGGGTCATGGGGGCCTTCGGCGTGGTCGCCCTCGCCGGCAGCCTGGTGAGTGTCGCCGTACTCGCGCGGTCGAGATCGGCGAACCTGAACCTGCGGGCGGCGTTCCTCGAGGTGCTCGCCGACGCGCTGGGCTCGGTGGCGGTGATCGTGGCGGCCGTGGTGATCGCCGTCACGGGATGGACCCGGGCCGACGCGGTCGCCTCCCTGCTGATCGGCGCCATGATCATCCCGCGCACCGTGAAGCTGCTGCGCGACAGTGTCAACGTGCTGCTCGAGTCGACCCCGGCCGGGATGGAGCTCAGCGAGGTGCGCGAGCACCTGCTGCGCGTGCCGCACGTCCACGACGTCCATGACCTGCATGCCAGCCAGGTGGCGACCGGGCTGCCGGTCCTCACCGTCCACGCCGTGGTCGACGACGAGTGCTTCCACGACGGACATCTGATGGCGATGCTCGACGAGCTGCAGGACTGCTTGGCGGGGCATTTCGACGTCCAGCACTCGACGATCCAGTTCGAGGCGGCCAGCCACTGGGCGCACGAGCGGGCGGCGCACCGCTAGGCAGGGCTACCCCTGGCTGGAGGTGCGGGTTCGTTGAGCCAGATAGGTGACGAGGGCCGCGAGTCCGAGCGCTGCGACGGCGGCCGGCGGCACCCACGGTTGAAGGTCACCCCGGTGCTGCGACGCGAGGACGGCTCGGTTGGACTGGCTGGACAGGATCGATCCGGTGGCCATGTTGGACAGGATCGACCAGCTCGCCATGTTGGACAAGGCCGACCCGCTGCTCATCGACGAGCCGATGGACAGCGACGAGGCGAACGAGCCGATGCTCGCGAAGGACGCGAACGACCCGACGCTGCCGATCGACAGCACGGAGCCATCGGAGGCGATGGACAGGAAGGAGTTGCGGGACCACAGCGACAGGCCGGACATGGGTCCATTCTGGCCCGCCTGCACGCCCCGCCTGCTGCCGGTACGGCCCTGGTGACGGCACTCGCTCACTGAGCCCGCGGCTAGAGCGAGCCGGTCTCTCGCTCGGCAGCCACGCAGACCAGCATGTCGAGGACGGCGGTCACGACCGGGTCGGACTGCGCACCGGCTCGGACCGCCGCGAAGATCTGCCTGGTGGCCGGCGTCCCCACGACCGGGCAGACGACGACGTCATCCAGCAGCGGCTGGGCAAGCCGTGGCACCAGGGCCACGCCGCAGCCGGCGGCGACCAGCGCGGCGACGGCCGTCCACTCGTCGCAACGGTGGCCGATGTCGGGGCTGAAGCCGGCGGCGGCGCAGACCGCCTGCATGATCTGGAAGCAGGGGTCGCCGAGCGTTCGAGCCGACCCACACCTCCGAGGCCAGCGTCTGCAGCCGGATCCCGTCGGCCCGCGGCGAGGGGGTGCCCGGCCCGGAGCACGGCATCCATCGGATCCTCGAGCAGGTCGACGCGGTGGTACCGCGGGTCGTTGCGGGGAGGTCCGTCGGGGTAGTCGGAGGCCACGATCACGTCGATGTCGCCCAGGTCGAGGGCGCTGAAGACCGCCGGCGGCTCGGACTGCTCGATCTTGAGGGAGATCCCGGGCCTGTCGACGGCGAGCCGAGCGAACGCCGGCGCGACCAGAGACGTGAGCCCGGTTGAGAGGGCGCCGACCCGGACCTCGCCGATCGTGCCCTCGTCCCAGGCAGCGAGGTCGGCTCGGGCCCGCTCGAGCTGCTCGTGTACGACGACGGCGTGGGAGAGCAGCACGCGGGCCTGGCCGGTGAGCCGGACTCCGCGGCCGTGCTTCTCCAGGAGAGGTACGCCGACCTCCCGCGACAGCCCGGCCAGCTGCTGGGAGACCGCCGACGGCGTGAGATGCATCGCCGTGGCGGTCGCCGCAACCGTGCCGCGTTGCTCGAGCTCGCGGAGGACCCGCAGCCGGCGAAGATCGATCGTGAAGTCTCGGCTTAGCAAAGTCATGTACGAATTCTATCTGGACTGAAGAGTAGATGAGGACCAGAATGAGCACGTGAACCGCCGCGCACTCCTCTGCTTCATCGGTCTCGGCGTCGCCTGGGGCATCCCCTACCTGCTGATCAAGGTCGCCGTCCGCGAGCTGTCGCCGGCCGAGCTGGTGCTGGCTCGGACGGTTCTCGCGGCCCTCATCCTGCTGCCGATCGCTGCGGCGCGGGGCGCCATCGTCCCGGTGCTGCGCTACTGGAAGCCGCTGGTCGCGTTCACCGTGTTCGAGATCGCGCTGCCGTGGGTCGCGTTGGGCAACGCCGAGCAGAGCCTGCCCAGCTCGACGACCGGACTGCTGATCGCCGCGGTTCCGATCGTCGGCGTGGCACTGGCCTTCCTCACTGGACGGGCCGAGCACCTGGCGGCCACCGCGTGGCTGGGTCTCGCGCTCGGCATCGCGGGCGTCGCGGCCCTGGTCGGACTCGAGGTCGGTGGATCCGACCTGGGTGCCGTAGCCGAGCTCGGCATCACGGTGCTCGGATATGCGATCGGCCCGGCCATCCTCGCTCGTTACCTCGGTGCGTTGCCAGGGGTCGGCGTGATGTCGCTGGCGCTCTCGCTGACGGCGATCGTCTACCTGCCGGTGGTGCTCATCGGTGATGGCGTGCCGACCGGACTACCGTCCGCCGACGTCATCTGGTCCGTCGTGCTGCTGGCGACGGTCTGCACGGCAGCAGCCTTCCTGATGCTCTTCGCGCTGGTCGGCGAGATCGGCCCGGTCCGCGCGACCACCATCACGTATGTCAACCCGGCGGTGGCCGTTGCGGCTGGAGCCCTGATTCTCAACGAGCCGCTCAGCGTGTGGACCTTCGTCGGTTTCACCTTGGTCGTGGCCGGGTCGTACCTGGTCAACCGCCGGCCGAAGGCCCTTCGCGAGGCCCCGCCCATCGCCGTCCTGGAGACGGAGACGGCGCCGGCGTAGTGGTCGTATCCACTCGTCCGGCTGGGCCCGGTCAGGCAGCGCGCAGGGAGCGTCGTACGGCCGCGGCGGCCCGCCGCCCGGAGACGATGGCGCCCTGGATCGAGGCGGTGTCGCGGTGGTCCCCGCAGACGAAGAGTCCCTCTCCGAGAGCGACCGGCTGCCGGAAGTCCAGGGGCGGCAGCATCGCCGGCAGCGCCGCCGGGATCGGGTAGCTGGCGACCAGCTCCCAGCTCTGGGTGGACGTGCCGTAGATCGCCGAGAGCTGGCGTTCGACGGCAAGCCGGGTCTGCGCGTCATCATCGGCCCCGAGGACCGTCGAGGCGACGAGTGCACCAGCCGTGCAGTACGACGGCGCAGCATCCGAGACGACGGCAGTGTTCACCACCGGTCCATCGCGATCTCCGTCCACGTGGAGCAGCGCCCGCCTGGCTGGTGATGTCTCGACCCGGTGGTAGAAGGTCGTCAGCCCCCGCATTCGGGGCATCGGCAGCGAGGTCAGGTCGGCGGCTCGGCCCGGGTCGGTGGCCACCACGACGGCCCGGCCGCTCCAGTCACCGTTCGCGCTGCGCGCGGTGCGGCCGTCGAGGGAGGTCACCGGGGTCTGCAGCCGTACAACGCCGGCCGGCAGCAGGTCGCCAACCTGCTGGGGCAGCGCCTGCATGCCGTCGCGCGGCAGCGCCGGGACGCCGCGAACGAACATCCGGAGCAGCAGGTCGACGAAGCGGCGCGACGACTCCTGCGAGTCCTCAGCGAGCACGCCGGCGAGGAACGGCTCGAGGACGGACCGCCGTAGCCGGCCGCTCACGCCGGCCTGGTCGAGGGCCGCACCGTAGCCGATGTCCGGCAGCCGTCGGAGGCTGCTCGGCGAGCGCACGGCACATGACAACGCGTAGGTCGCGAACCGGGCCTTCTCCCACGGCGAGCCCGTGGAGCCGGCCCAGAGCCGGGCGATGTCTCGCGGGGACCGAAGCGGGTGGGCGAGCACGGATGTGCTGCCGTGCGACGTCACGGCGATGCCGGGCTCGAAGGACTGGAGCATGAGTCCGGGCAGGTCCACGAGCCCGGTCAGCGCCGGATAGGCAGGGTTGAGCAGCTGGAAGCCGCGGTCGAGCAGCATGCCGTCGACGCGATCGGTGCGGATCCGCCCACCCACGGCATCACTGGCCTCGAGCACCACGACGTCGTGCCCACGGCGAGTCAGCTCGACGGCGCAGGTCAGCCCGGCGAGACCTGCGCCGATGACGACGACATCGTGGCTGGACATGGTGGTTGCTCGGTCTCCGATCGGTCGGCGGCAGGGGTGCGCGCCCGTCGCTGACCAGGGAGTTCGCCAGGGTTAGGGCGTCGGTGACGCGGTCTGTGCCCGACAGTAGCGTGAAGAGGCGGACCGCTCTCGACCTAGCCCTGGCCCATCCTGGACTGGGACGTCGGGCGTCCGCCACGCGCTCACCGTACGATCGAGACCATCGGCCGCTCCGCTCCAGCGGCCGTCGCCGCGACCAGCGTCTTCGGTCCCAGCGTGAGGAGGCCAGCGTGCCGGAGGGTGACACGGTCTGGCTGCATGCGCGCAAGCTCGACCAGGCGTTGAGCGGCCAGCGACTGGTCTCCTCCGACTTCCGGATCCCCTCGCTGGCCACGACGGACCTGGCCGGCAGCGTCGTACGCGAGGTGCGCAGTCGCGGCAAGCATCTCCTGGTCCGCTTCAACACCCCGAGCCGTGGCGACTGGACACTTCGCTCGCACCTGCGGATGGACGGCACCTGGCGGGTGTTCAGACCAGGGGAGCGCTGGTCGGGTCGACCGGCGCACACCATCAGAGTGGTCCTGACGACCGACCGGGCCGTCGCCGTGGGCTTCCACCTGCACGAGATCGCCCTGGTCCCGTCGAGTGAGGAGCCCAGCCTGGTCGGCCATCTCGGTCCGGACCTGCTCGGGCCGGACTGGGACCCGGACGAGGCCGTCCGGCGACTATCGGCGCGACCCGAACGCGACATCGCCGTGGCTCTCCTTGACCAGCGAAACCTGGCCGGGATCGGGAACTTCTACAAGTGCGAGCTGCTGTTCCTGCGCGGCCTGTCGCCATGGACCCCGGTGGCGGAGGCCGGCGACCTCAAGGCGGTGGTGACCCTCGCTCAGCGGATGCTCTTCGCCAACCGTGAACGTTGGGAACAGGTGACCACCGGAGACCGGAGGGCCGGCAACAACAGCTATGTCTTCGATCGGCGGGGCCGACCCTGCCGTCGCTGTGGAACGAAGATCCGGATGGAGCGTCAGGGTGGAGACGTGGCCGAGGACCGGGTCACCTACTGGTGCCCGGCCTGCCAGCCCGGCCCGAGGTCGCGCTAGCCGTGTGAGGTGGTTTGGGACTAACGTCACTAATTGTGAGTATCCGGGTGACGTGCTTCGTGGCTCTGTCCGTCGTATCCGCTGCGCTCGTCACCTCGACCGCGGCCAGTGCGAGTACGGCACCCGAGGCCGTGTTCCAGACCGCGCCGACGAGCGTGCACGTCGAGGGCAACCAGCTGGTCGACGCCGACGGCACGGCGTACAGCTGGTCGGGCTGAACCGCTCCGGCACCGAGTACGCGTGCGCCCAGGGTTGGGGCATCTTCGACGGGCCGTCAGACGATGCGTCCATCGTCGCCATGACGACCTGGCGGCCGGACATCGTGCGGGTGCCGCTCAACGAGGACTGCTGGCTGGGCATCAACGGCGTCAAGCAGGAGTACGGCGGAGCGGCCTACCGCCAAGCGGTCAGTGGCTTCGTCCAGCGGCTGGAGAGCCATGGCCTGCTGGTCGACCTCGAGCTGCACCTCAGCGCACCGGGTACCGAGCTCGCGCTCGGCCAGCAGGTCATGGCGGACGCCGACCACTCGCCGGCCTTCTGGCGCAGCGTCGCGAAGACCTTCAAGACCGACCATGCCGTGCTCTTCGAGCTGTTCAACGAGCCGCACGACATCTCCTGGCGCTGCTGGGAGCACGGCTGCCTGACGAGTGACGGATGGCGGACCGCCAGCATGCAGCAGCTGCTGGACGCCGTGCGCGGCACCGGCGCGACGAATGTCGTCCTGGTCGGCGGACTCGGCTGGTCGAGCGACCTGTCGGCGTGGCTGCGTCACCGGCCGAACGACCCCACCGGCCAGCTGGCGGCGACGTTCCACACCTACAACTTCAGCGGCTGCAGCACCCAGGCGTGCTGGGACACCACGGTGGCGAAGGTGGCGAAGCGGGTGCCCGTCGTGACGACCGAGATCGGCGAGAACGACTGCGCCGGCGGATATGTCGGGCCGCTGATGGACTGGCTCGACCAGCACGGGATCTCCTACCTCGGCTGGACCTGGGACACCTGGGACTGCACGAGCGGGCCGGCCCTGATCACGTCGTACGACGGCACGCCGACCGCGTATGGGCAGACCGTGCGCGACCACTTCCTCAGCCGCTGAGCGCACCTGCCATCCTGAGCCATGAATCCGGGACAATCGCGCCGTAGTCCCACCGATCGAAGGGCCTCGCGATGACCGATCCCACAGAACCCGAAGACGGTCGGCAGCCCAGCTCTGGGCCGCCTCGTCGGACGATCCTACGAGCGGCGGGCGGCGTCAGCCTGCTCGGCGCGGCAGCAGCGCTGGCCGGCCGATCGACTGGTTTCGCGGACACCGAGGAAGGGGTGAGCCCGTCTCAGGTCAATGCGGCGCTGCGCGCCGGGGCCGTGTGTGACCTCACGCCGGAGGCGGACGAGGGCCCGTTCTACCTCCCGGATGAACTGGTCCGCGACGACATCCGCGAGGACCACGCGGGCGTGCTGCTGCGACTGCGCTTCCACGTGATGAACGCCAACACCTGCGAGCCGCTCAAGAACGCCGCCGTGGACATCTGGCACTGCGACGCGCTCGGCGACTACTCCGGAGTGTCAAAGCGGGCCGAGGGTGAGCAGACTGATGACTCGTCGACGTTCATGCGCGGAATCCAGGTGACCGGGGCGGACGGCTGGTGCGACTTCACGACGATCGTGCCTGGCTGGTACCCGGGGCGCACCACGCATATCCACACCAAGGTCCACCTGCGCGGAGACGTGAGGGACCACCACTACGTCGGCGGGCGAATCTCCCACACCGGGCAGATCTTCTTCACCGAGCGGCTGATGGAGACGATCGAGAAGCTGAAGCCCTACTCCGAGTCGGAGACCGCACGGCTGCGCAACGAGCAGGACTCGTTCTACCACCAGGCCGGCGGGTCCTCAGCCATCGCCAAGACCTCGGAGATCAGCGACGGACACCCGCGTCGGGGCTACACCGGCGTGATGGTGCTCGCCGTCGATCCCAAGGCTGTGCACTGATCGCGACGACCGGCGCGGAGGGCGGTCAGCGGACACCAGCGGGCTAGTGGGCCGATGGGCGCGACGTCGTGGACCTGGACCGGTGGGGGTACCCGGTCCTTTCCGTGGACGCTCTCACCCGATCGAAGGAACGCCAGGCTGCCCGTGCCGTTCGCGGCTGCCCGCGCGAGGCGCTGGCGATCATCGAGGGGGAGCCCCGGCACTCGTGAGGCCGGGTGCGAGGCACTGACGCCTACGCGGACTCCGACCTGCGGAAGGTCTTGCGGTGCAGCCCGTCCTGGTCCACCATGAGCGATGGCAATCCGTGCGGCGGGTAGCCTGGCCATTCTCGTTGGGGAAATCACCGGAGGTCGAAGTGGGACGAGCGCGGCCTGGTGCGGCGCCGTCGCGCGATGACGCAGCCGGTGTCTCCGTGGGTCCGGCTGGCTGAGCCTTACCCGCACGCGTCACGAGACTGGCATGCGCGCTGGCGCATGCCTTCAACAGGGTGAATCGAATGAAGGAGTAAGTGTGAATCGGAAGTTGATCTTCTCAGGTCTGGCCGCAGGGGCACTCGCTCTCAGTGGCCTGGCCGCCGTGCTGCCGGCATCGGCGAGCACGACCCAGGGCTCGAGCGGGAACCACGCCGTTCGCGTGTGCAACGCCCACCCGAAGCCCGGGTTCGCTTCGTGCTACGCGATGGCGATGGCTGACCGGAGCGGCAAAGTCATCCAGAGCAGCAAGCCGCTCGCGGCATTCACGCCGGCGGACTTCCAGAAGGCCTACAACCTCAAGGGTCTGAAGAGCCACGGGACGGTCGCGATCGTGGACGCTTTCGGCTACCCGACGTTGGAGACTGACCTCAACGCCTACCGGGACTTCTACAAGCTGCCGAAGTGCACGACCGACAACGGCTGCCTGTCGATCCTCGACCAGCGCGGCGGCCACAGCACGCCCCCGACCGACGCAGGCTGGGACCTGGAGCAGGCGCTCGACCTGGACATGGTGTCCGCCATCTGCCCGGACTGCAAGATCGTGATCGTGCAGAGCGACAACAACTCCTTCAAGAACCTCGGCGCCGCGGTCAACGCTGCTGCCAAGGTCAAGGGTGTCGTCGCGATCTCGAACAGCTACGGTGCTGACGGCTCGGACATCAGGAACCGGGACGACTACGACCACCCGGGTATCGCCGTCACAGCATCCACCGGTGACCACGGCTACCAGGACGCCTCGGCTCCGGCCAACATGACCAGCGTGATCGCCGTCGGCGGCACCTCGATCGTGCCCGACGGCAGCTCCCGCGGCTACAACGAGACGGTGTGGGCGGGTGCCGGTTCCGGTTGCTCCGACCACAACAAGGCGCCCAAGTACCAGGACACCAAAGCCACGAAGTGCAAGGGAGACGCCAGCGCGGACGTCTCGGCTGCGGCCAACCCCGGCGCCGGCGGTGCCAGCATCTACTACAGCGGCCACTTCACCGTGGTCGGCGGCACCAGCGAGTCCTCCCCGATCATCGCCGCGGTGTTCGCGCTGTCCGGCAAGACCAAGGGCTACCCGGGTGAGAACCTCTGGAAGAACCCCAACAAGCTGTACGACATCACGTCGGGGTCGAACGGCTCGTGTGGCGCACCGCTGTGCACGGCCGGCAAGGGCTGGGACGGCCCGACCGGTCTCGGCACCCCGAACGGTGCGGGAGCGTTCTGAGCTGAGGCCTCGATGAGGCGGTAGCACCACGAGTGGCCGGGTACGACGTCGTACCCGGCCACTCGTACGTCCGGCGGCGGTCAGGGTGGGCAGCCAGAATGGAGGTGAGATCCCACGAGCAGAGGGAGACGCCATGGTTGGGGAAGCCTCCGGTCCGGGCCCGATCCACGTGACCTGCCGCATCGCCGTCACCGGCCACCGATGGATCCCCGAGGCGGACGATGCCGTGATGGCCGTCGTCTCGGACACGATCGAGCGGATCTTCCGGCGGGTCACGGAGCTGGAGCCGGCTGACCAGACGATCCCGCTGGCAGTCGTCTCCTGTCTCGCGGAGGGGGCGGACCGGATCGTGGCCAGGGTCGGGCTGGGTCGGGGGGCGCGGCTCGAGGTCGTCCTGCCGATGGCCCCTGCGGACTACCAGGAAGACTTCGCGACACCGCAGTCGCGCGCGGATTTCCTCGAGCTGCTGGCCCGGTCGAGCGCCACGACGGTGCTGCCTGGTGAAACCGACCAGGTGGAGGCAGTGTCACAGCCCGACGACGTCAGCGGCGCCTACGCCAAGGCCGGAGCCGAGCTGCTGACCAGATGCGACATCCTGCTCGGCCTGTGGGACGGTCGGCCGTCGGCCGGGATCGGAGGCACCGCGTACCTGATCGGGCTGGCCGAACGGCTGAACATCCCGGTGGTCAAGATCCTCGTCGGGAGGGATGGTGTCGGGGAGGTCGACGAGCAGGACTTCGACACGATTCGTCCGCTGGTGCGCAGGGCCACCTATCGCCAGCTCGAACGCTTCAACCGGGCTCGGGCGACCGAGAGCGGCGAAGACCGTCGGGCCGGCAGTCGCGATGACACCTTCGCGCAGCAGGTGAGGCCGTACTTCCACAAGGCCGACGCGGTCGCGACCTCGTATCGTGACCTGGTCCGCTGGGCGAGCCGGGCTGTCTACGGTCTGGCGTTCCTGGCGGTGGCCACGGTGGCCACCCAGCTGATCTTCTTCGACACCCGTCCGAGGCTGGCCTGGGTGGAGGCGACCATCCTGGTGCTGCTGATCGGGGTTCTGTTCGGGGCTCGACGGATGCGTGTCGTGGCCCGATGGACGTCCACCCGGATGCTTGCCGAGCGGCTGTTCTCCGCCATCTGCCTGGCGGAGATGGGGACACCCCCGATCTCGATCGAGGTCCGGACTTTCGACGACGACGAGAGCCGGTCGACGGACTGGGTCGGCCGGGCACTGCAGGAGATCTGCTTCTCCGCTTCGTTCACCGCCTCGGCGCCATTCGACCTCGAGGCGGTCAAGGCCGGTCTCACCAAGGAGTGGGTGGACCCCCAGATCCGTTACCAGACACGCCTGCACGAGTCGATGGAGCTGAAGCACAAGGTTCTTGGCGTAGTCGGTCTCGCGCTGTTCGCGGTGAGCCTCTCGGCCGCGGTCCTGCACGCGACCGAGCAGCAGGACGAGGACGAGCAGGGCTACGAGTACTTCGCCTACCTGTCACTCGTGGTACCGGCTCTGGGCGCATCGATCACGGGGTACGCCGCGCAGCGTGACTTCCTCCGCCAGTCCAGGCGGGCGCACAAGACGTCACGTGACCTGACGCATGCACGCACCGACCTGTCACAGGTCACCGACCTCGCAGGCTTGCGAGTGGTGACCTCCAGAATCGATCTCATCATGCAAGGGGACTCCGCCGACTGGTACACGATCGCAGCGACTCACGACATCGAGCTTCCGTAGCCCGACCTGCCGGGCTGCCTGTCTGCCGTTCACGGCGTACACGGCGTATCCGTCGTGTCGACCGGTGGTGGTAGCCCGGCCTCGACGAGCGCGCAGGAGTGCCAGGCGTCGACGCCGAAGTTCCAGAAGGTCACGTAGGCGGTCGGAACTCCGAACCACAGCCCGCCAGCACCGTTGCTCGCCAGGGCCGGCGACATCGCGCGGTCGTTGCGCCGCTTGGCGTAGGTCCGGAGCTCGCCGGACGTGACGGGAGCGAAGGAGAACTTCGTCATGAGGCCACGGGTGTCGATGCTCCACACGGCCGCTTGATGGTCCGGCTCGGTGCCCACCACCATGCTTCGACGACCGGCGGTGGCGAGGTTGAAGCCTTGTGCGCCACCCAGGGTGGCGATTTTGGCCCCGTCGTCGGCGTTGGCCAGCGTCACCACGCCGGACAGTCTCGAGTAGGCGACCAGGTCGGGTCGGCAGTAGACGACGGCGACGACCGCGAGACCGCCCTGCGACGGCCAGCCGCTGCTCGGCCGCAGCATCGTGCCCTCGAGTCGATATCCCTGCAGGCGCCCGCTCTGCAAGCCGACGACGAGCGCGTCGCCACGGGGGGAGACGGCGACCGCTCGGACTGAATCCGGGTCGGAGAACCGGTCCTGGGGCCATTCCTGGAGCGTTGACCCGTCGGGACGTAGGTGGATGAGAGCACCGAAGAACGAGCAGACCACGAGGCTGCCGTCCGCCAGGCCACGCACCGTCACCGCGTAGTCCTTGGCGGCCAGCGACATCGGGAAGCTCCTGAGAACCTGACCGGGGCAGCCCTCGCGGGTGTCCAGGACATAAACGCGCGCCCGGCCCGTCGACATGGAACCGGTGGCGGCGAGGATCTGCCGCTTGCCGTGAGCCCACGACAGGGCGGTCAACGGATCCACCCCCGGCAGCCTGACGCTGACGCGCTCCCGACTCTGCGGCTCGTCGGTGCTCCAGCAGTCCATGGTGGCCGTCGCCGAGGACTCGTCGGCGATCGTTCTCGGCTCGATGGTCACCAGGGTTCGGGTGCTCGACTTGGACAGGATCGACGACGGATGGCTCATGACCTGGTCGCCGGGAGTCGACGTCGGGAGCGTTCCCGCGATCCCGGCCAGCCCCTCCACCCGCCAGACGCTCAGGTTCGCACCGGATGCGACGGCGAGCATGGTCCCGTCGGGGCTGAAGCTGAGGTGCGCGTTCACACTCGGCGCGCCGGGCAGCACGAAGCGGAATCCCTTCGGGTCCTCGGCGCTCTTCGCACGCGAGATGGTCAGCGTGCCGCGGGTGTCCGCCGCGATGACGCCCAGATCGTCCGAGAGCGCGAACGACGTCGGCCGGATGTCCTGGTTCAGCGGAAAGTGCGGCACCTGAGCACTGCCGTGTCGCACCGAGACCTGGTAGGTGGTCTTGTCCGGCCACCCGAGGACGACGGAATGGTCGGTTGCGACGTACGCCCGGGGGACCCGGGAGCTCCGATAGAGTCCTTCGACGGAGGGCTTCCGCGCCGTCACCGTCAGGGGGCGGTCTGCCGAGCTGACGGTCACCCCACCGAGCTTGTCCCCGATCACCAGGGTCGAACCGTCGTCGACCAGCCCCAGATAGCTCAGAGGCACATCGGGGTCCGCGGGCACGATTCGGCCGTGGGCAAGAAGCCGGCCGTCGCTGCTGGCCAGGATCGCCAGGTAACCGGACCGCGACACGGTGATCACGCGATGGCGTTGTGCATCGATGGCCATCGCGGCGACCTTGACCCCGGAGGGGCTCGGGTCTGCCACCCGGGTCCACACCGGAGTCGCCGAGTCCGGAGAGAACATCGACACTTGTCCGTCGTTGGATCCGACCACGAAAGTGTCGCCCTGCAAGGAGGAAGCAACGGCCGAGACGCCCTTGTCCTGGTTCAAGCCGACGACGGCACCGGTCCCGGGATCGACCGTCGCGAGGTAGTGGTCCCCAGCGGCCACGAGCTGACCGGAGGATCCGGCCCAGGTCACCTGCTTGACGACGTGGCCGAGATGGATGAATCGGACGAGGTGCGGGTCGTGCGTCAGGGCCCTGAACAGTGCTGACCTCGAGCTGAAGTCGGGAGACTTCTCGTAGCTGTCGCTCGCGAGCTGAAGCGCTCGGTCCAGCCGGCTGTCGAGGTATGCCTGCGAGGTGCCGGCCATGGCGTGCGCCTCGGCTACGGCCGCTTCGTGGTCCGCGATCTGCTGCAGCTCCTGCGCGTGGTTCTTCGCCTCGACTGCATCGTTCCTCGCCTGGTACGCCTGGCGGGCCACGACGGTGAGCAGGGCGGACAGCAGGCAGAAGACGACCGCCACCCCGATCGCCAGCCGCTTGACCCGGCGGTGCTGGTGGAGGTCCTCGCTGAGCAGGTCCTCTTTCGCCTTGCCCGTAACGGCCGCCATCACCGATGCGACGTACGGCAGCAATCGGTCTCGGTCGAACTCCGGCGCCAGCGGACGAACGTCGACCCAGTGCGGCTCCTCAGAGAAGCAGGACGTCGCTGCCGATGGCAGGCAGTCGCTTCGCGTCGGGTCGAACGACTCCGTCTCCGAGCTCCAGACCAGGTCACCGCTGGCCACGACCAGGATGAGGTCGTCGACGCTCCGGTTCGCCAGCCACCACTCGAGCTCGCGTGCCACCCAAGGCGACGCCGCCGCAGCCGGCGAGGCGACCAGGATGAACGACCCTGAGCCGGCCAGGGCGCGCTCGATCGGCGACCAGAGCCGGGCACCTGCCGAGAGGCTTGTCTGGTCCCGGAACACGTGAAGTGCGCGCCGTCGGTACCAGGGCTTGGTCAGCCGTCCGAGCTCGGTCTGCAGGCGGGTGGCCAGCTCGACGTCCTGCCTGCTGTAGGAGACGAAGGCGTCGAAGGTGTGCTTGTCGCGGCGGCCCGCCGGGGCCTCGGTCGCACTACTCTCCGGGTCGCTGCCCATGTGTTCATTGTCTAGCCGGTGGAGCCGTTTGTCCGGGGATCTGACCCGGCCGGCAGCGGCCCGAAGGGACAGTCCTCCGGGCCGCCGTCAGCTCAGGTCACGCGGTCACGAGCCGATCCCGGCTAGGGGAGCGCCTTGACCAGCGCCGGAACGAACGTCGCGGCGTCGAAGGTGCCATACGCCGTTGGGATGTCGAAGCCCTTCTTGGCCTCGTATCCCGTGACTCCCTGCCAGTCGTTGTTGCCCGTCGGTCACATCGATGATGCCGTCCTTCTTGCCCTGCGGACCCATCTTGTACAGCGTCGGGTTGAGGTAGCCCAGGGGCTTGCCGCCGTTCATCTGGGTGGCGAGGGCGAGCAGGGCGGCGAACAGCGGAGCGGACTGCGACGTGCCGCTGGATACCCACCATGGTGATGTCGGGCAGGGAGCGCATGTCGCTCTTGGTGATGTTCTTGACGCTGTCCTGCCAGCTCGGGCGCGCTGAAGACACGCGACAGCCCGCCGCCCGAGAGGTGGATCAGCGAGTCGGGTGCGCTGCGCTGGCCATCGACCCAGTGGATGACGGTGCCGCCCGCTGCGGTGACCAGCGGATCGGATGCCGGCCACTGGGTGACTCGGTGCGTCGTAGACCCCACCCTTGCGCTTCGGACCGGTCGCGCCGGAGTCGCCGGTGGAGGTGACGATCGGCACACCGGCCGCCTTCGCGCGCTCGAACGTCGGGTCGAGGCTCGGATCTGGTCGGCGGAGCTTGAAGGTCTTCTCGGTCGCGGCCAGGCTCATCGAGATGACCTGGACGGTCTTGTGCTTCGAGCAGGTAGTCGATGGCCTTCATCATCTGCGGGAAGCCATGGATGCCGAGCGTCTCGGCCACCGGGGTCGCGACCACATACAGATGCGCGCCCGGTGCGAGCGTGTGGTACATCTCGATGTCGAGGTCGGTCTCGCCCTTCCAGCCGGCGCAGGTCGCCTCCTGTCCGGATGGGCAGGACACGTCGCCGAGCGGCGTCAGGATCGTGACGTTCGCCTTGGGCAGGCCGTACCGCTCGTCGTAGGCGTCGATGACGGCCTGGATGTTCGGGTCACCGAAGCTCACGATGGTGGCGATCGACGTGCCCTTGCCGGTGATGCCCTTCTTCCAGAGCGGTTGGACGTCGTAGGCAGGGACGATGAACGGAGGGTCGGTGAGCTGCCCCATGATGCGGGCCCGGTCCGCCGGTGTCGCGCCGTGTCCGACCTTCAGCGCCGCGTCGCTGAACTTGTGGTACGGGTTGGGATAGCTGGTCGGCTGGTGGCCCGACCCGGTGGCGCTGGGTGCGGCACCGGTGGTACCGGTGGCGCCATGGGTGGTCGCCTGGGCGGCCGCTGCCGGGATGGCGAACGCTAGGGCCGCGGCGCCGACAGCGGCAACCAGGCGGGTGCGCCGCCGGGTGAGCGAGAAGGAAGGCTTGGGTCGCGAGCGCGCGCGACCTCCGACCGAGTTTTCAGACATGACGTTGACTCCTTGGATTTGGTGATTGCCGCATGAGTGCCCGTCACACCCGTGGTCAGGGCACATGCTGACCACCCAATCTCTCGCTGTCAAGAGGCGATCAGGAGTTGCTGCTCATGAGCGCTGCGGCGGCCTCCTCGAGGACCTCTGCGTCCTGCATGGTTCCCAGCTGGAGATAGGTCCGTGCGGATCCGAGCTCCTCGAGCCGGCCGAGCTTGTCGACGATCTCCGACGCGGTCCCGCACAGCCCATGCGAGCGGGCTTCGGCGACGTCGACTCCCTGTGCGGCCGCCTTGCGACGTACCTCCGCGTCGTCAGCACCGATGAGGAGCGGCTGTGCCGTCGACAGGACCAGTGACGAAGGATCACGTCCCGCGCTCTCGCAGGCGGCGCGGACCAGCGCGAACTGGCGAGCGGTGCTCGCCAGATCCCTGTACGGCGGCATGTTGAACTCGTCAGCGAAGCGAGCCGCCAGGGCCGGCGTGCGGACCTTGCCGACCCCGCCGACGATGATCGGCACTCGCGGAGCCTGGACCGGCTTGGGTAAGGCTGGGCTGTCACGCAGGGTGACGTGCGTGCCCGGCGAACGAGAACGTCTCGCCGGGCGGAGTCGCCCACAGCCCCGTGATGACCTCGAGCTGCTCCTCCAGCGCGTCGAAGCGCTCACCGACGGGAGGGAATGGGATGCCGTACGACGTGTGCTCGGTCTGGAACCAGCCTCCGCCCAACCCGAGCTCGACCCGCCCGCCGCTCATCGCGTCGACCGTCGCGACGGCGATCGCCAACACCCCCGGACGGCGGAACGTAGCCGACGTCACCATCGTTCCCAGCCGAATACTCCTCGTCTCCCGGGCCAGCCCGGCCAAGGTGACCCACGCCTCGGTCGACCCTGGTCCCGGATCCCCGCTGCCGATCCGTTGCAGGTGGTCGGACCTGAAGAAGGCGTCGAAGCCGAGCCGCTCGGCTTGCTGGGCAAGGCGAAGGAGGTCGTCGTACGTGCCGCCTTCTTGCGGCTCTGTCATCACTCTCAGCTGCATGCACCAACGCTAAGGGAAGGACCAGGCTTTGCCGTACGTGGCCATCCAGCGACGCCAAATCCGCTATCGCAGAATGCTCCACGTGGTGCCGTCCCAGTGCTCCTCCAGCGCTCTCAGCTTGTCGCGCACGGCGTAGGCGCCGCCGGCGAAGATGTCATCCGGGCCGAGCGCCGAGACCCCTCCCAGGTCGTCGATCGTCTTCGATCGCCGCGGGATGGGCGTGACCGTCCACCGGCTTCCGTTCCAGTGCTCCGCCAGGGCCGTCCGCGGTCTCCCGATCCCGCTTTCGAACCCGACGATCCATACGTCGGACGGCCCAGCCACGGCGATCCCGCGGGTCCACGTCGTGCTGTGCTCGGGCCGTGCCGGTCGAACGTAGCTCCACTCGTCCCCATCCAGGCGGGCCGCAGCTGCGATGTCAGTATCGCGATTGGTCACACCGACGGCCCATACGTCGCCCTCGGGGTCGGAGTCAACGGACAGGAAGTAGGTCCCCGGCGGCGCGCCGACGGTCTGCTGACGCGTCCACGAGGTTCCGTCCCAGTGCTCGATGAATGGCTCGTTTCCCGTCCGGTCGAGGACGCCAACGGCGTACACGTTGTTCGGGCTCAATGCGGTGACCCCGAAGAGATCGCAGAATCCAGTGCCAGGCGATGCGTCCTGCACAACGCGCCACGCCGTTCCGTCCCAGTGCTCGGTGAGGCAGCGTCGACCGATGCCCACACCCCAGACATCATCCGAGGTGGCGCCGTCGACGGCGTTCAGCTTGCTGAATCCACCCGGTCGAGGCGCGAACACGCGGCGCCACTGGTCGCCGTCCCAGTGCTCGACGAGGACATCGCCGAACCCGGACCCATCCTTTGCCTGAAAGTCTCCTACTGCCCACATGTCTCGCTCCGAAATCGCCGCGACCCCGTTGAAGTCGCCGCCGGGAAGATCCGGGGTGTGGACCTGCGTCCACTCGCGTCCGTCCCAGTGGCGAACCCACGCCTGCGATGGCACATCGGGCGGGTCATAGCCGCCGACGGCCCACACGTCGTCGTCCGCAAGGGCGACGACATCGTGAGTTGCGTGGTCCGCACCGGGATCGGACCGGGGAGGCCTGGTCAGCGACCGGTCCAATGACCAGTTGGCCTGAGCATCCGGAGCCCCAGTGCCGGCTCGATGGGTGACATTCGTGGCACCGGCTATGGGCAGCCCTAGAGCCGCCAGGGATGCCAAGAGGGCGCCAGTTGCCACCAAGTCCCGTCGACGCGGTCTCATGTTCGCCTCCCGGTTCACGCCTCGATGCCGAGGCTCCCCGGAACGGTAGTTGTGCGACCGGTCACGACGCCAGCGGGAGGCTACGAGCCTTCGCCGGCGAGTGGCGGTGACGTGCGACAGGTGACAGTGCCGTCGTCAGACGTGGTAGAAGTACGGGTCCAGGACCCTCACCTCGGTGATGGTGTCGACGGGGAGGCCGTTCTTGCCGGCCACGGAGCGGATCGCCTCCGGGTCCGGGCCGTCGTAGATGCAGAACGTCTTGACCCGGTCGGGGGTGACGTAGGAGTGCAGCCACGTGACGGACTCGGTGGTGTTGTTGTCGACGACGCCCAGGCAGGCTGTTGCGCCGCCCCCGTCCTGCGGGATGGTCAGGGTGTCGGGGAAGGTTCGTTCGACCAGGTATCGAGGCATGGTGGATCTCCTTGGGCTCGGGTCCGGACGAGTGTCCGGCTCACTTCGAGCATGCTTCGTGGTGATCAGGGTCGCCTCGGTTGAGCACACCCAGGTTGGGTCAGCTGCCACCCATGTTCGGCGCCGTCGGGTGCCGGCGCTCCCAGATCGTGGCGGCCTCCTGTCGGGTCGCCACGCCGAGCTTGCTGAGCACGCTGGAGATGTGCCGATCGACGGTGCGGGGCGAGATGACCAGCTCAGCAGCAATGGCCGCGTTGCTGAGCCCGCGATGTGCGAGCACCAGCACCTCGACCTCTCGAGGGGTGAGCCCGGAAGGGTCGGCCACGGTCGCTGGGCGGGCGCCGCGTGGGATGTGGCTGGCGCCGAGTCCTCGTAGCTCAGCCCTCGCCCGCCTCGCGGCTGGTACGGCGCCGAGCAGCTCGAAGGTGTCCAGGCTCTGCCGTACGTCGGCCTCCTGACCCGTGTCGAGCAGCGCGACGGCCGCTTCGAACGGGCAACCCAGGTCGAGCCACCCAGCAGCCGCCGCGCGAGAGTCGCCTCGGATGGCTGCCGCGTAGCAAGGGGCCGCGCCCGGCGGGGACCCACCGCTGCCACCGCCGCGCTGGGCCCACCACGCCAGCTCGCCGATGGCCCACGGGTGGGTGAGGCGGACGGCCAGCTCGAGGGTCTCCTCGACGTCGGCGAGATTGGTCACCTGGCCACGAGCCCACCAGGACGCCTCGGCACGGGCAGCGGCCGTCGGCCACAGCCGTTGAAGGTCGCCGGTGGCGACCGCCATCGCCCAGGCCTCGTCGAGCAGGTCCTGGCTGTCGGAGTCACCGCGCCGGGCCCGGACCAACCCGAGCACCATGAGCGAGACCATCCGGGCGACCGCGACCGACGGTGCTTCGAGGACCTGGTGCGCCAGCTCGGCCGCCTCGGTCCAACGGCCGCGCTCGAGGGCCACTCGCGCCATCCAGGAGCGCGCATAGTCCCGGCTGCTGTCCAGGTCGTGCTGATCGCACCAACGGATCGCTTCGCCGAGCCAGCGTTCGGCGACGTCGTACCGTTTGATCTCTCCGGCGCCGGAGCCGAGGTTGCTCAGGGCCACGGCCACCAGGCCGGGATCATGGGCTGAGCGAGCGTACGACAGGCTTGTCTCGAGAACCGCCTCGGCGTCATCAGGTCGCACGAACCACAGCGCGGTGCCGATCGCGTTGTGTGCGCGGGCCAGAGTGGCGTCGGTCCCCACCGACTCGGCGAGGGCCACGGCCAGCGCCCCGGCGTGCAACGCCCCTTCCAGATCGCGGGCGAGCATCCGAAGAGCCGCCTGCTGTGCGTAGGCCGCCGCGAGCGGCGCGCCTCCGACCGCCTCGAGCGAGGCGACGGCGTCATCGAGGGTCGCCCGGGCCTCCGCACCCCGACCGGAGGACCACAGCTGTCGCGCGACCGAGACCTGAGCCTCTCCTTCACGCGCGACGTCGCCGACCTCGGCCCAGATCTCGGCAGCCTGGCGGTACGCCTCGGTTGCCTCGACCGTGTCGCCTACGTTGGCCGTCGCCCGCCCGAGGCACTCGAGGGCCTCGGCTCGCCGTACCGGTTCGAGCGGCTCGCCCTTGGACAGGGCATTGCGGAAATGCTGTGCTGCCGAGCGGTTGGACGAAGCCGCGAGCGCCTCCTGCCCAGCCAGCAGGCAGTACGCGGTCACCGCCTGCGGTCTGGCCGCCTCGACCGCGTGGAACGCGAGCTCAGCAGGATCGGTCCGCCCGGGTTCGTAGCCGCCACTGCCTTCGAGTGCCGTCAGGGCAGCACCGTGCAACGCTCGCCGTCGACGCTCCGCCAGCTCCTGCCAGAGCGCCCGCCGGGCGAGCTCGTGACGAAAGCCCAGCCGGCCATCCCGGAGCTCGAGGCTGCGCGCCTCGACGCACTCGTCGATACCAGCGGTCTCACTCACCACGGTCGCCAACAGATCGTAGGTCGTCCCGGCCGGGAATATGGCGGCGGCATCGAGTGCTCGGCGCCCTTGTGGCGTGAGGATGTCGGCGCGGGCCAGGACACTGTCCACGACCGTTGACGGCACCCGCTCGAGCCCCGACGCAATCGCCTCCGTCACGTAGAACGGGTTGCCGGCCGTGACGCGCATGAGCTCTGCGGCATCGAGCTGGCTGTCCGCCGCCAGGGCGGCCACCGAGGCTTGCGTGAGCGGGCGGATGTCGATTCGTCGCGGTCGTGCTGTCGCGGTTCGACCGAGGGCCAGCCGGAGGGGATGGCTGCTGCCCACTTCGTCCGACCTGAACGTGATCACCCACAAGGTGGGTCCGGCCGACAGCCGGCGCCAGGCGAAGACCAGGAAGTCGAGCGTCGCCCCGTCGGCCCAGTGCGCGTCCTCGACGACAACGACCGTGGGCTTGGTCTGCAGGTCGGTGAGCACTTGCTCGATGTCGTAGGGCGCCTGCGACGTGGCGTCGACCCGCCTGAGACCGATGATCGCGCCGATGTCGCGAATCGGGCCCATGGTCCGCGGCACCGAGAGCGGGTCGCAGCGCCCCACGGCGATCCGGACGTGGCTCGTGTGCTTCGCGATGAAGGCGTTGACCACAGAGGTCTTGCCGATGCCTGCCTCGCCGGTGAGCAGCACGATCGCACCGGTGCCGGCTCGCGCTAGGGTCAGCTCCTCATCGAGCGCGGCCAGGATCGCCTCGCGATCAAGCAGCTTCACCTCGTGATGGTATCCGCGCCAGACCGGCTCGAACCGCGATCAGGCAATGCCACGGATCAGCTGGCGGGATCTTCTTGTCGGCGACCGATCACGACGGTGGCGTCCAGCTCTTCGGACCTGGCGATCCGGCCGGCCAGGCCGTGACGCCTGATCGCCTCCAGGGTTTCCGGCGACTGACGTTCGCTGGTCTCGATCAGCAGCCGCCCGGTGGGCGCCAGCCAGCTCGCCGCCGCGGCAGCAATCTGCCGTTGGATATCGAGGCCGTCGCCGCCGCCGTCGAGGGCTATCCGAGGCTCGTGGTCTCGCGCTTCGGGCGGCATCTGACCGACTGCATCACTAGGGACGTACGGTGCGTTCGCGACCAGCAGATCGACCCGGCCCCGAAGTCCGGCGGGCAAAGGCTCGAACAGATCGCCTTGGTAGACCCGGCCGCCCACGGGGACGACGTTGCGCAGCGCACACCGCACTGCGGCCGGCTCGATGTCCACTGCGTGCAGCTCGATCCCGTCGCTCAGTGCCGTCGCCAGGGCGACGCCGACCGCGCCGGATCCGCAACACATGTCAACGACTATCGCCCCTCGCTTACCGAGCGAGACCGCCTCGACAACCAGGAACTCGGTACGGCGGCGTGGCACGAACACGCCTGTATCGACGGCGATCCGCAGGCCACAGAAGTCGACCCACCCGAGGATGTACTCGAGGGGTTCGCCAGTAGTGCGTCTCGTGACCATCGCCTCCAGGTCGCTCGCCGTACCGGCAGCCGACATCAGCAGCCGGGCCTCGTCCTCCGCAAACACGCAACCCGCCGTCCGAAGTCGGGCGACGAGGAGGGCCACGGAGTCGGGCGCCGGGGAGATCGTCACGGAGCGCCTTTCTCGGGTCGCTGGGCTTCACCCGGGTCGAATTCTTGCACGCAGCCTCCGCGCCATGGCCGATGGAACCTGAGGTAGCGGTCGACCGGTCGTGATAGGTAGGGAGCACGGACGGGAGAGTGGATGGACCAGACTGCGGAGTTCGCCGAGTACGTGAGCGTCCGGTGGGCCGCTCTCGTCCGCTCGGCGGTGCTGCTCGGCTGTCCCCGCCAGGATGCCGAGGACCTCGTGCAGAGCGTGCTGGCACGGTGCTGGGCGTCGTGGTCGAAGGTGCGCGACGCGGACAACCGCGACGCGTATGTCCATCGCGTCCTGGTGAACACGCACATCGACAGTCGAAGACGACGCTGGTGGGGAGAGCTGCCGGCGGCGAGTGTCCCGGAATCCGGAGCCGACTCGGAGGAGCTGTCCAACGTCGACGTGACGGATGCCGTCGAGCGTGCCCTCGGTGGGCTGAGCCGAGTCAACCGAGTGGTCGTCGTTCTTCGCTTCTATGCCCACCTCAGCGAGCAGGAGACCGCTCAGGTACTCAACATCTCGCCAGGCACCGTGAAGAGCAGGCTGTCGCGCGCTCTGTCGCAGCTCTCGCAGGACGAACACCTGACCAACTCACCGGATGGGACATTGCCGTGAACGACGACGAGGCCACCAGGCTGTTGGACCGACTGGGGACCCAGGTGGAGGTCGGGTCGCCGCCGATCAAGGGCATCTTCGACGACGGGGACCGGGTCAGGCGGCGACGTCGGGGAGTTCAGATGGGCGGGGCTGCGGCTGCCGTGCTGGTGTTGCTGATCGGGGGATACGTACTCAGGCCGGGTTCCGGCGCGGAGACTGCGACGCCGCCTCCGCCGACGCCCAACGCGACCACGGGTGTCACTGGACTGGTGACGCCACCTGGGACTCGTCTGGTCGGAGAAGGCGGCGTGGTCGTCGCCGTACCTCAGCTGTGGACCACCAACGACACCGGCTGCATGGGTCAGGCGCGTACTCCGACACCGTCCTGTTCAACCACGTGACGTCGTTGGTCTGGCCTGTGCGGGGTATGACTCGAACGCGAGCGTGCTCTCGGTGACCGACAGTACGTTGTCTCGATCGGAGATCCTGGCCGAGCCGAGATGCGGCCGAGATCTCGATCGACGGAATGCCGTCGTTCCGGACGCTCAACGGCCTGCGCGAAGCTCGGCCGCGGCCGGACGTGCTCGGGGGCGTTGACTTTCCCGGGCCAGGATGTCTCTTTCCTGGTCACATCGCCCGACGCGCACGTCGTCGCACGCGTACTGGACAGTGCACAGCGTCTGCCGGCTGGATTCGTCATCGGTCCCTGACGTCTTCACCATGTCAGCCACCGAGGCCCGCGAGTCACTCGCGGCCGGGGGCCTGGTCATGGACCCGCCGTGTCTCGCCGGTGAGTGCACCCACTACGTCGTCGCGACATCTCCGTCGGCGGGAAGCCCCGTCGAGACCGGCTCGACGGTCTCCGTCCTCTTCTATCAGCGAAGCTATCGAAGGGCGCCAGAGCGCACAGAGACGAACGTTGGCGGCTTGAGCATCCGACTGTGGCTGCCCCGCGAAACCGTGGCGAGCGGACACATGCTGCGAAGCCGAATGCTGATGCAGAACAGAACGGCCGGAGCGATTCGGTACGACAGCTGCACGGCGGGCAACCCCCGCTACGGGCTGCAGCGTGTTGGCGAGCAACACATCGAGTGGCGGCAAGGGGTCGTCGACTGCGCGGGACCCGAGATGCTGGACCCGGGATTCAGCTCGCCGTCTTCCGGCCCGGTGTTCGTGGCCCGGACCCGGACCGGGACCCCGCTCGAGCCGGGGACCTACTTCGCGCTCGTCGACTTCGGCGACAGTTCTCCCTGGATCCGTCACGAGATCACCGTGCTGCCGGCCGGCTGACCTCCAGGCGGCGCCGTTGTCGCTTGGTGGAGTTCACCTGTGGACAACGGGTCTTGGGATTCAGAACTGTCGGAGCCCGGTTGTAAATTAGAGCGCATGTTCGAGCTACCAGAGCCGCCCGTCGAGGACGTGCCGCCGTTCGATGGGGCGCCGCCGTTCGAGCCGGACGACTGCGCTCCGGAGGAGCTGCAGGCCTGGTTGGGTGCGGATGACTCTGCGGACGGCGTCGAGCGTCAGGGGTACGGTGTGCTGCCGGACCCGGCTCTCGATGCCGCCGCGGTGCAGGCGCTGGGTGAGTTCGAGGAGCAGCTTGAGGCGGAGCGTCTCGACGGGCTGGACGCGGACGGAACTCTCGCGGAGGCCGCCGGCACGAAGCAGGCCGAGCGGCGAGTACAAGCCAAGCAGCTGTGGCTGGCGATGCACTGGGCTGACCTGCATGCGGTGCTGGCTCGGCCTGGTGCGACCGGGAGGGGTCGGGAGCGGCTGGTGCGGCTGGGTGGGGACGGGACGCCGGAGGTGGCGGAGTTCGCACCGGCCGAGCTCGGTGCGGTCCTCGGGACGACGGATGGTGCGGCGAAGAGCCTGATCGGGGATGGGCTGGATCTGCGGCACCGGTTCCCGCTGTTGTGGCGACGGGTCCAGGACGGGTGGGTGGAGGTGTGGTTGGCCCGCCGGATCGTCCAAGAGGCCCGGCCGCTGACCGTGGAGGCTGCGGCGGCGGTGGATGCGCGGATCGCGGACCTGGCCGGGGGGTTGACGTGGCGGCGGTTGAAGACCATTGTCGCTGCGGCGATCCTGGCGGCGGACCCGGCGAAGGCTGCCGATGACGCCCAGGAGGCGGCATCGGGGGTGGGGGTGTTCCCGGACCCGGAGTCCAAGGACGGCTACCAGGGGATCTTCATCAAGGCCCGCGCCGGCGACGTCATAGCGTTCGATGCGGCGGTCGAGCTGATCGCCCGTGCCCTGAAGACGATCGGTGATACCCGGCCGGTGCAGCAGCGTCGGGCCAGCGCGGTCGGGATCCTCGCGGACCCGGCAGCCGCCCACGACCTGATCGCCGAGGCTGAACGGGTCCGCAAGGCACAGTCTCAGGCGGCCGCCGCCCGGAGGGCCGGAGACATGGAGGCGGCGGAACGGATCGCGGCCACCCTGCCCGACGGTGTCCAGCCGGATGGGCGGTGCGGGCGGCAGTCGCCGTTCACGTTCGGCACCGCGGTGCTGTACGTCCATCTGACCCGGGAGACCCTGGACGCGATGCTGGCCGGCCAGCCGTACGCCGGTGCCGGGGTGGTCCGGGTCGAGGACATCGGCCCGGTCATCCTGGACCAGGTCCAACAATGGCTCGGCCATCCGAATGTGGTGCTGAAGCCGGTGATCGACCTGGCCGGGATCCAACCCGTCGACCACTACGAGACCCCACCCAAGACATCGGAGGCGATCCGGCTGATCCGGACCGTCGACTACTTCCCCTACGGCACCTCCACGTCACGAACTCAAGACTGCGAACACACCGACCCGTTCGTCCCGATGAACCGCGGCGGCCGGCGACCACAGACAGGCCACTGCACCACTCTCAGAACGGACCAGCGACCCAACTTGTATCCACCTCAATCCGTCACCGGATCAAAACCCACGGCGGCTGGACCGTCACACAGCTCAGACCCGGCGCCTGGCTGTTCCGGTCACCGCACAGGTACTACTTCCTCGTCGACCAACACGGCACCACGCCGCTCGGCAGGCTGTGAACGGCTGACTGTGAACGACTGATCGGGTACGGGCGACACAGAGTCTCGTTCGACCCGTCGAGTGAGCCGATACTGCTGGGCGGACTCTCGGCCCGCGATCTCTGGGCCCGCGATCCCCATCCCTCCGAAAGGGATCGCGGGACGGAACGCCTGGTGAGGCGCAGCCGGTCGAGTGGACGTCGAATTCGTCAGGATGCCGAGCGCAACGAAACCTGGTCCCGCCCGGTCGAGCGCTTCCCCGAGGCGGCCACCGCGGCCGAGTAGATTCTCAGTGCTTCGGGATGGCCCTCGAGCAGCCAACGGCCGTCGGTCTTGTTCGTCTCGAACCAGGTCACCGCTGTGACACCGGGAACGTTGAGGAACTGGATCGCGTCGGTCGTGAAGCCGCTCCAGATGTCGTCCGGGATGTCGACGTACTGGCCGCCGACGAGCTGCTGGCCGCCGTGCCCCTGCGCGCCCAACGAGGTCTCGCAGATGAGCAGCGGCATCTTCTCGGCCTTGTTCACGGCCATCACGCCGCCGTAGACGTCGGCGGCAGTGTGCTTCAGCGTCGGCCTCCAGTAGGCATCCCAGCCGATCGCATCGACGTAGGCGGCGCCTGGGTACCACTGGCGCCAGAAGTCCTGGCCCCGAGTAAGCGTCCACGACATCAGAATCGGGATCAGCTTCACCCGCGGCTTGCCGACCGCCCGGGCCACGGTGGAGAAGTGTCGGAAGCCGGCGACCTGCTCCGCCGGGGTGTAGCTGCGCCCGGTCTGGTCGCACTCGTGGTTGAGGCAGAGCCAGTAGCGGGTGTTCGGATCGAGGGCCTGGACGAACGCCGTGATCTGGCCGTCGAAGTCTCCGTTCGCCACCGAGGTCGGGTTCTGGGAGAAGCTCACGATGGCCGGGCGGCCCGCCTCCGGCACGACCCAGGTGTTCTCGTTGAAGATGCGCTCGACCGGCAGCTCGTCGATCCCGAATGCGCTGCAGACCCTGGCGCGCATCTGGGCCTTGGTCTCGACCGGACTCTCGTTCGGGAAGCTGTACGGCCCGGCGAACGCGCCGAACAGCGTTGGCGCGGTCCGCTCGTCACCTACGCCGGACGTAGCCGCTGAGGATTTGGACGCCAGCTCGACGGGCAACACGAGGCCGGCGCCGACAACGGCCGCGCCCTTGAAGAGCCCGCGGCGAGAGAAGGGTGCCAGGTTCGGCAGCTTGGGCGTCATGGTGTGGGGGTCCTGGTTGGAGTGCACATGGAGTCACCCTTTCGATTTATGCTAGGAGACTACACGGATGCAACATATACGCCAACCCTCTCTTTCATGATGTGCCCAAGGCCCTGGTGAGTGCTGCCCGGCGAGCCGCCGGAACCCGGCTGCACCGGGTCCGGCGGCTCGTGGGCGAAAGCGTCAGAGTGGCCGGAACACCGATCCCACGGCAGTCAGCTGCTTCTTGAATGCGTTCAGCCGCTCGGTGTTGCCGGCGTAGTCGAGCGCCCACGGGGGGCCGCCGTCGCTGACCTTGCCCGGCCAGTCGAAGTAGGACATCGCCACCACGTCGCCCCGTTTCACCAGCAGATCGTGAGCCTGCTGCATCCAGGTCGCCGCCTTGCCGGCCTGGTGGGGGTCGGTGCGGGTGCCGTACTCGTTGAGCGCGATCGGCTTCCCCATCTTGGCCAGCTCATCGAAGAAGGCGAACGTGGTGGCCGCCGTACGCCAGACCCAGTACGACGAGCCGTCCCACCAGTGGTTGTAGGTGTCGCAACCCACGATGTCGATGACGTCGAGGGCGTACCACTTTGCGATGTCCGTCTGGGAGCCGTGCTCGGTCTTGTCGTAGCTGACCAGTCCGAGGATCGGCATGAGGGCGACGTTCGCCGGCTTGTACTGCGCCATGCGCCGGTACATCGCACGGTACGTGACGTCGTTCTTCCCCGGCCCGATGTCGAAGTACGGCTCGTGGTTGACACAGAGCCAGACCGGCCCTGGGACCGTGGCCAGCTTGCTCATCAGCGGCTTGAGCCAGGACGCGTCATAGACTCCCTTGCTGACGTCGTCCCACGTGCCGGGGTTCGCCATCGACACCATCGGCTGCCGGCCGGCCGCCAGGTCGCGTTTGCAGATGGAGACCAGGTAGTCGGCCTGGTCCGCCCGGAAGTAGGAGCGGTAGCAGCCGACCCGGTGCCCGAAGAAGGCCTCCCGGCTGGACGGGTCGCCGCCCACGGTGTTGAGCCCGTAGTAGAGCTTGCCGATGCCAGGGTCGCCAGGGAACCTGACGTCCAGGGCTTGGGCCGGAGCCCGCAACCCAGCCAGGCCGAGACCGGCCACCGCGGTCCCGACCAGCAGCGACCGGCGGCTGATGGTGGGGTCCAGCCTCGGCCTGGTCGTGGTCGAGGAGTACGACGCGTGGGCGAGCTGACTGCCGTGCGGATGGTAGTGGGGGGGTGTTGGGGACAGGTTTGAGCTGCCGTCGGACATGGTGCGATCCTCTCGAGGAGGCGAGCAAGAGCCGTCACACCAGTGGTGTTCCTCCCCCATCGCGATACAGGTCCGCGCAGACCTCGCCCGCGGGCGTCCCGCGACCATACCGAGGCTGAGGCGGTCTCGCCACCCCAGCGTCTCGACAAGAAAGGCCAGGTGAGAGGCGTTGCGGCAGACAAAATCCGAGGGGGTCGACGATCAATCGACATAGCCCACAAGCACCACCAGGAGGTGACATATCAGGTTTTCTCGTCTGGCGAATCTCAGGTCGGGCCGACGGGAGAGTAGAGGGAGCCCCGGACCGCCGCCTTCCACAGGTCGAGTGCGGCCGCATGGCCCTCCAGCAGCCAGCGACCGTCGTACTTGTTCGTCTCGAACCAGGTCACTGCCGCTACGTCGGTGATGTTGAGGTAGGCGACGGCATCGGCGGTGAATGCGGTCCACAGCTCGTCGGGGATGTCGCGGTAGACGCCGTCCACGAGGTACTGCCCACCATGGCCCGCGGCGCCCATGGACGTCTCGCAGATGAGCATCGGCTTCCCCTCGCCTCGGCTGACGTCGAGCGCCGGTCCGAAGATGTCATCGGCCGTGTGGGGCAGCAGCGGCCGCCAGTACGCGTCCCACCCGAGAGCGTCGACGTACTCGGGGCCCGGGTACCACTGCCGCCAGAAGTCGAGACCTTGCGACAGCGTCCACGACATCAGGATGGGCGTCAGGGCGACGTTCGCCATGCCGACCGCACGCACCACCGTGGAGAAGTGCCGGAACCCCTGGACCTGCTGAGCGGGGGTGTACGGGCGGGTCGGCTGGTCGCACTCGTGGTTGAGGCAGAGCCAGTACTGGGTGTTCGGATCCAGAGCCCGGACGAAGGCCGTGATGTCGCCGTCGAACTGGCCCGACGCGACCGCAGCGGGGTCCTGGGTGAAGCTCACGATGGCGGGAGTACCAGCCGGCGGGACCGCCCAGGTCGCCTCGTTGAAGATGCGCTCCACGGGCAGGCTGGGCACCTGGTAGGCAGCACACACTCGGGCCCGCATGTCGTCCTTGAGCTCGGTGGGGTCGACGTTCGGGTACTTGAGCGGGCCGGGCAGCGCGCCGAACAGGGTTCGGGGCCGACTGCTCCTGCGGGGTGGACCGAAGTCCCCTTCGATCGAGGCGGCGGATGCCGCTCCTGGAGGCAGCGCGAGCCCGGCGCCGAGGAGGGCGGCGGCTCCTCGCAGTAGGGAACGCCGACTCAGCGCAGAACCGCTGCTGGTGGACGAACGACGGGCTGAAGACTTCGCTTGACTGATGGGACCGGATGCCGTGCAGGGGGCGTGCATGGGTGTCCTCTCGGGGGATTGACGAAGTAACTCAAAAGCAATAAATCAACCACCGTGCGGCCGCGCGAACTCGCGGTCGGGGGATGCTTCCGCGCCACCACCCGGCGTCGGCGAACGCCTGGGCGGCACGCAGCCGAACGTCAGAGGTCGGACGACCTCTGGCTCACTCGGCGCACGGCGAAGCCGTCGCGGTCAGGCACCGCCTACCGGCATGGCTCCGGGCCAGGACGACTGGGCCGGTCTGAACGACGTGGCGACCACCTGTGGGGCGGCGCCTGACCTTCGGGACGGTGTGGAGAAGCCGTCTGTCATGGTGCGGGTCCTCTCGGAGGGGGAGAGCGAAAGTCGGCACACCACCGGTGTCCCTCCCCCATCGCGATGTAGGTCCGCGCAGACCTCGCCCGCGGGCGTCCCGCGACCATATCGGTGGTTGGCCAGTCACGCCACCCCTACCTGATCGGGATCGGCTCGCCGGCGGGGGGTGAAGGTGTCAGGTGACGAGGTTGAGGATCCGGCCGGGGACGTACACGACTCGGCGCGGGACGGCCCCCGCGAGTGCCTGGCTGACCGCGGCCTCGGTGATGGCGAGCTGCACGGCGGTCTGCTCGTCGACCGCCGCGTCGACCTCGAGGGTGGCGCGCACCTTCCCGTTCACCTGGACCGGGAGCCGTACAAGGTCGTCCTGCAATGCGCGCGCATCATAGGTCGGCCAGCGTTGGGCATGCACCGACGGCTGCTCGCCGAGCCGCGACCACAGCTCTTCGGCGAGGAAGGGCTCGACGGGCGCCAACAGCCGGACCAGGACCCGGCACGCCTCGGCCCACTGCTCAGCGTCCATGTCATCGGCTACGTCGCGGAGCCAGTGCGACAGCGACATGAGCTCGGCGATCGCCGTGTTGAACTTGAGCCTTTCGATGTCCTGGCCGATCTTGTGTACGGCGCGATGCATCACGCGTAGGTCGGTGACCCCGGGCCCCGATGGGGCAGCCCGGCCGATCAGGTCCCAGAGCCGTACGTTGAACCGGACGATGCCGATCAGCGAACGGTCGTTGAAGTCTCCGCCCTCCTCCCACGGGCCGGTGAACAGCAGGTAGCCCCTCAGGTTGTCAGCGCCGTACCGGTCGATGTAGGCGTCGGGATTGACGACGTTGCCGCGGCTCTTGCTCATCTTCGCGCCGTCCTTGACGATCAATCCGTGCAGGCGGAGTCGCTGGAACGGCTCGGCGAAGGGCAGGAAGCCCAGGTCGTGCATGACGCGGGTCACGAAGCGCGCGTAGAGATGGTGCCGGGTGGCGTGCTCCCGGCCACCCGCGTACATGTCGACGGGCAGCATGGCGGCGGTCTGCCCGGCATCCCACGGAACGTCCGTGCGGTCGAACGAGGGGTAGCGAAGGTAGTACCACGAGGACTCGACGAACGCGTCGAACACGTCCGTCTCCCGTTCAGCCGGCTCCTCGCAGCGTGGACACGTGGTCCGGACAAAGCTCTCGACCGCTGCCAACGGCGACCGACCCGTGCCGGACGGTATGACGTCGTCGACGAACGGCAGGACGACCGGAAGCTCCGACTCGGGAACCGGCACCTCGCCGCAGGAGGGGCAGTAGACGATCGGGATCGGGGTGCCCCAGTAACGCTGGCGGGACACCAGCCAGTCGTGCAACCGGTACACCTTGGCCGGTCCACCAGAGCCCAGGGTGGCAAGCCGGTCTGCGATCTGGCTCCTTGCCTGCGCACTCGTGAGGCCGTCGAACTCGCCGGAAGCGGTCAGGATGCCATCGTCGACGAAGGCTCCGGCACCGGAGGGGTCGACGTCCCTACCCGCGGGCGCGACCACGGGGCGCATCGGCAGTCCGAGACGGCGAGCGAACGCCAGGTCCCGCTCGTCGTGTGCGGGCACGCCCATGACCACGCCACTGCCGTAGTCGGCGATCACATAGTCAGCGACGACCACGGGTACCTCCTCGCCAGTGAGCGGGTGCACCGCACGGACCTCGGTGACGACCCCCGGCACGTCACGCTCGACGGTGCTGAACCGCTCGCTGCCCAGATGGCCCTCGCTCTCGGCCACGTAGGCCTGGATCGCCTCGCCGTTGCTGGACGCGGCCGCGAGCTCGGCCACGATCGGATGCTCCGGCGCGACGGCCACGAACGAGACCCCGAACACGGTGTCCACCCGGGTCGTGAACGCGGTCAGCGTGTGGGCCGGCCCGAGGCTCAACGCGAAGGTGACGTTCGCGCCGGTTGAGCGGCCGATCCATTCGCGTTGCACGCGCTTCGAGACCTCTGACCAGTCCAACCCGTCCAGCTCGTCGAGCAGCACGTCCGCGTACTCGGTGATCCGCAGCCGCCACTGCAACATCTGCCTGGTGGTCACCTGTTTTCCGCACCGCTCGCAGAGGTCGCCGTCGACCTGCTCGAAGGCGAGGACGGTGAGGCACGACGGGCACCACAGCACCTTCGACTCGGTCCGCACAGCCAGGCCGGCGCGGTACATCTGCAGGAAGATCCACTGGGTCCACCGGTAGTAGGTCGGGTCGTCGGTCCGGAACTCGGAGTCCCAACACCAGTTGGCGCCGATCCGTTCCAGCTGTCGCTTGTACGCCGTGGTTGTGCGGTCGGTGACGGTTCGAGGGTTCTCACCGATCTTGAGCGCGTAGTTCTCGGTGTGGATGCCAAAGGAGTCCCACCCGATCGGCTGGAAGACGGCGCGCCCGTTCATGGTCAGATATCGCCCGAGTGTGTCGGCTCCGCAGTAGGTGAAGACGTTTCCCACGTGCAGGCCCTCTGCCGACGGGTACGGGAACTCCACCAGGTTGTAGAACTTCGTCGACGCATCGATGTCACGTAGGTCGAAGTGGGCGGGCGGGTGCTCACGCCAGTACTGCGTCCACTTCGCTTCGAACGCCTGGAAGTCGTAGGACATCTGCGGTTCGCCTCGCTCGTCGCGGATCAGGGTGCGGAGCTGCTCCCGTGCCGTGGGTCCACAACCTAATGGGGCGATCCTCGCGGCTCAACCTACTTATGAGGATCGCCCCAAGCTCCGGACCCCACCTGCAGTACCGTGCAGCAGAGGACGGCCGGCTCGGCTTGGGAGGAGACAGCATGGGGTTGATGGACAAGATCAAAGGCGAGTTCGTCGACATCGTCGACTGGACCGATGACGCGCGGGACACCATCGTGTGGCGCTTCCCGCGCTACGAGAACGAGATCAAGATGGGTGCGCAGCTCACCGTCCGGGAGAGCCAGGTCGCGGTCTTTGTGAACCAGGGCCAGGTGGCTGACGTCTTCCAGCCCGGCATGTACACGCTGTGGGCGGAGAACCTGCCGATCCTGTCGACCTTGCAGGGCTGGAAGTACGGCTTCAACAGTCCCTTCAAGGCCGAGGTGTACTTCGTGAACACCCGCCAGTTCACGGACCAGAAATGGGGCACCCAAAACCCTGCCATGATGCGCGACGCGGACTTCGGCATGGTCCGGGTCCGCGCCTTCGGGGCCTACTCGTTCAAGGTCGACGACCCGGCCGTGCTGCTCCGCGAGCTGGTCGGCACCGACCCGGACTTCAAGACCGACGAGGTCTCGGAGTTCGTCCGCCAGTCCGTGGTCTCCCGGGCGATCACTGCGTTCGCCACGTCCGGCGTCGCGGTCCTCGACCTGGCCGCGCACCAGAACGAGATCGCCGACAAGCTGGCCCCGATCATCAGCGAGGACCTCGAGACATCTCGGGCTCACGGTGCCGCGCTTCATCATCGAGAACGTCTCGCTGCCGCCGGAGGTCGAGAAGATGATGGACACCCGCACGTCCATGGGGGTGCTCGGCAACCTCGACCAGTACGCGAAGTTCGAGGCGGCGAGCTCCATCGGCACCGCGGCGGCGAACCCGGGCGGCGTCGCCGGACTCGGCGTGGGTGTCGGAGCCGGGGCCGCCATGGGCGCCCAGCTCGCTGCGGCCCTGCAACCGACCACCGTGCCGGTGGCAGCTCCTGCGCCTGCGGCGGCCGCTGCGGCTGCCGCCATCCCGCCGCCACCACTTCCCGGCACGACCCAGTGGTACCTCGGGATCAACGGCCAGCAGGTCGGCCCGCTGAGCCCGACCGAGGTCGCCGGACACCTCTCAGCCGGCACCGCCACGGTCGAGACCCTGGTATGGCGTGCCGGAATGCCCGCCTGGACCCGGCTGGGCGACGTACCGGAGCTACAGCCGGCCGCTCCGCCGCCATTGCCCCCGAGCTGAGGACGCTGGCTCATGACAGCGGACACCCCCGAAGGCGAGTCGACCCCGGCGCAGTCGGGAGAGCAACATCAGTTCGCCTGTTCGTCGTGCGGTGCGGCGCTCGAGTTCGCGCCGGGGACCACGAGCATGGTGTGTCCCTACTGCGGCGCACACACCGAGATCGCCGCCGAGGAGAGCCAGAAGCACGACTATGCAGGCTACGCCGCCGCGACCCACGTCCCCCTGACGGAGCTCGGGCCGTTCTCGGTGAACTGCCGCAACTGCGGTGCGACCCAGGTCACGACGGCGGTGTCCAGCCGATGTCCGTCCTGCCAGGGGGCTCTCGTCGTCACCGACGATCTCGGCGGCCAGCTGAAGTCGCCGGACGGCATCGTGGCGTTCCTGGTCGACAAGGAACGGGCGGACAAGGAGTTCAAGGACTGGTCGAGCTCGCGCTGGTTCGCACCGAACGCCCTCAAGAAGGTCGTGAAGACGGACCGCATGGTCGGCACCTACCTGCCGCACTGGGGCTTCGACGACTCGACGACCACCGACTACTCCGGCCAGCGCGGAGAGCACTACTGGGAGACCGAGACCTACACGGAGATGGTGAACGGCAAGTCGGAGACCCGCACGCGACAGGTCCAGCACACCCGCTGGTACCACGTTTCGGGGCGGGTGTCGCGGGAGTTCGTCGACGTCCTGACGTCTTCGGTGACCGCGCCGGATGCGGACCTGCTCGAGAAGCTCGGCCCCTGGACGACGGCCGGCGCAACCAGCTACGAGCCGGAGTTTCTTGCGGGCTTCGACACACCTCGCTACACGGTGTCGGCGGAGGACGGCTTCACCGCCGCGCAGCAGCAGATGGCCGAGCAGATCGAACGCGACTGCCGGGACGACATCGGCGGCGACGAGCAACGGGTCTCGAGCATGCGGACCAGAGATGCGGACGTGTTGTTCCGTCTGCTGCTCATGCCGCTGTGGATGGCGACCTACCTCTTCGCTGGCAGGTCGTACCACGTCTTCGTCAACGCCAACACCGGTGAGGTCATCGGCGAGCGGCCGTATAGCGTCGTCAAGATCTTCTTTGCGGTGTTCTTCGCCGTGCTCGCGGTCGGTGCGGCGATCGCGGTCTACAAGTCGTCCAGCGGTTGACCTCGTGACGGTCGCCGTAGTGGGGCAAGCGGCTGCGGTACTGCTGTAATGGGCCGATGAGCACGTTGCCGACGGGGACAGTCGCCATGCTGTTCTCCGACATCGAGGGCTCCACGGGCCTGTTGATGCGTCTGGGCCCGGCGTACGCCGAGACCCTTGACGCGCAACGGCAGGTCCTGCGCTCCGCCTGGAGCTCCCATGGCGGCACGGAGATGGGAACCGAGGGCGACAGCTTCTTCGTGGTCTTCCCTTCGGCGCCGGCGGCGGTGGCGGCGGCCGCGGCCGGACAGCGGGAGCTGGCCGGCTATGACTGGCCGGGTGGGGAGCAGGCCCGGGTGCGCATGGGCATTCACGTCGGCAACCCGGTGCTCCACGACGGGGGGTATGTCGGCAAGGACGTGCATCGGGCGGCGCGGATCGCGAGCACCGCACACGGGGGTCAGGTGGTCCTGTCGGAGGCGACGGCTCACCTGGTCCAGGACGACCTGCCGGCCGGTGTCGAGCTGATGGACCTCGGCTCGCACCAGCTGAAGGACATCCCGAGGCCCGAGCATCTCTTCCAGCTCGTCGTGACCGGCCTGCAGGCCGACTTCGCGCCACTCAAGACCATCGGGGCGGTCTCGAACCTGCCGACACCGCCGACTCCCTTGGTCGGGAGGGACAAGGAGCTCGCCGAGCTCGCGGAGGCCCTTGCCCTGTCCCGGATGAGGCTGGTGACGTTGACCGGCCCGGGAGGTTCCGGCAAGACCCGGCTGGCGATCGAGGTTGCCCTGCAGCTGGTCAACGACTTCCCGGACGGCGTGTACTTCGTGTCGCTGGTCTCGGTCACAACACCGGACCTGTTGTGGACGACGATCGCCGAGGCGCTGGACCTTCGACTTCCCGACCCCAGCGTCCCGAGGCTGTTGCATCATCTGGCGGACCGCAGGGCCCTTCTCGTCCTGGACAACCTCGAGCAGCTCCCGGGGGCCGGACCGGTGGTGGCGGAGCTGCTGGCCCAGGCGCACAACCTCGCCATACTCGCCACCTCGCGACGGCCCCTGCACGTCGCGGCGGAACATGAGCATGCCTTGACCCCGCTCGACGTACCTGAAGATGCGAGCCTCGATGCGGCCCAGCAGTCCGGAGCGGTCCAGCTTTTCGTCCAGCAGGCCAGGAGGGTCCGGTCGGGCTTCACCTTGACGGCCGACAACGCGGCAGACGTCGCGACCTTGTGCCGACGGCTGGACGGCCTGCCCCTTGCGCTGGAGCTGGCCGCCGCCAGAACCAAGCTGCTGAGCCCACACGCGCTGCTGGCCCGCCTCGACCGGGCCCTCGACATATCGGCCGTCGGCATCGTTCCCGACCGGCAGAAGACGCTGAGGGACACGATCGCCTGGTCAGAGGAGCTGCTCACGCCGCGCCAGCGAGCCTTCTTCCACGAGATGGGCGTCTTCTCCGGGGGCGCCGACCTGCCGGCGATCTCCGCCGTGGTGACGCCCGATGACGACGATGACGCCTCCGACGACCTGGATCTCGACCTCGTGTCGGACCTCGTCGATGCGAGCCTGCTGACCGTACGAGAGACGTCGGACGGCGAACCCCGGGTCGGCATGCTCCAGACGGTCCAGATCTACGCTCGCGAGCAGCTGACCCTGAGCGGACGGCAGGACCTGGTCCGGGCGCGCCATGCCGAGCACTATCTCGGCGTCGCGGCGGGGCTGGTCCCCCTTCTGTACGGCGACCGGCGCCTGGAGGCTCGGACCCGCTTCGAGGTCGAGCACGACAACTTCCGCGGTGCCCTCGACTGGGCCTTGGGACCGGACCCGGCCGTGACTCCCGAGCCGAACGACGTCCAAGCGGGCCTGCACCTCTGCCTGGCCCTGAACGGCTTCTGGATCGCCAATGCCTACCTCTCCGAGGCGCAGCGCTGGCTGGAGCTCGCCGTGGCGCGGGCTGATGGCCGGGACAGCCGCGAGCTGGCCAGATGTCTCACGCTGCTTGCCAGGAAGTACCGAATCCAGGGTGAGCCCCACCGGGCCTATGAGTATGCGTCGCGGTCGTTGACGATGGCGCGCGGATGGCAGGAGTCCAACACCGCACTCCTGATGGCGCTCAACACGATGGCCGCGCTCGAGTGGGACCTGGGTCTCCCGGAGTCAGCGCATCTGCTCTACGAGGAGGCGATCGCGGTCGCCCGGCGAATCGGCGACCGGGTGTCGCTGCATGGCTGCCTGGTCGACCTGGCCAGCCTGGAGAGCTCGGAGCACAACTACCCGCGCTCGTTGGAGCTGGGTGGGGAGGCGCTGGCCATTGCCCGCGATCTGCGGCATACGGTGGGCACCCTCGTCGCCCAGCACAACATGGCATGGACGCTGCTCGAGATGGGGCGAGTCGGCGAAGCCCAGGAGGAGATGCGCCGGGTCATCGGCCAGGCTCTCGACCTTGACGAGCCGTCGTTGTTCCTTCCGGTGGGCCTGGACTACGCGGTGGTCCTGGCTGCGCTTTCGGCGGATGCGTCCGCCGTACGACTGCTCGGCGCAACCGACGCCACGCACGACCGACTCGGCAGCCGGCCGGATCCACTTCAGCAAGGCGACCGGGCGAGCCTGATAGACGCCACCAAGGCGGCCTTGACTTCCGAGGCCTGGAACGACGCCTACGAGGCCGGACGCCACACGCCCATCGAGGACGCCCTGACCCTGGCGATCGGGCAGCAGGTCTGAGGCCGTGCCCACGCTAGCGAGCGGCGCCGTCCAGGCGGGTCATCTTCGAGACCTGGGACAGCCGACGCTGTCGGTGGACGAGCTGACGCTGCGCCCGTGGCGCGGGTCGGACCACCTGGCCGTGCTCGATGCCTATCGCGATCCGCAGATTCAGCAGTGGCACGTTCGCTCGATGAGCGAGGCGGAAGCGCGCGACTGGGTGACCTCCTGGACTGAGCGTTGGACCGCGGAGACGGGCGCCAGCTGGGCGGTCATCAGGGACGATCACCTGGTCGGCCGCACGGGCTTCAACGCGATCAGCCTCGGCTGGGGCTCGGCGGCGGCGGCCTACTGGACGGTCCCAGCCGCCCGCGGAGGCGACGTCGCGGCACGCGCTCTCCGGGTGGCGTCCAGCTGGATGCTCACCGTCGGCGGGTTGCACCGGCTCGAACTGAACCATTCGGTGGCGAACCCGGCATCATGCCGGGTGGCCACCAAGGTCGGATACGACTATGAGGGCACCCGGCGCAGCCAAGGCCTGCATGCCGACGGCTGGCATGACATGCATGTGCACGGGTTGCTCGCCGACGACCTGAAACCTTAGTGCTCCCGACCGGTTACTCCACCGCTCCCGCGGCGACGGCCGCCGGGTCGGACGGCACGTCCTGCTTCTTTGCGTTGATGACGAACACCGCCACCAGCAGCGCCGCCAACAACAGCATCGCGCCCCAGAAGAACGACACGTGGTAGCCGTGGATCAGCGCCGAGGGGATCACCTTGTTGGCGTCGGCGGGGTTGGTCAGGTTGTCGGCCAGGTACGCCGTGACTGCCCCGGCGAACAGCGTGTTGAGCAGCGCCGTACCAAGTGAGCCGCCGATCTGCTGAGCGGTGTTCAGCACCGCGCTGGCGACGCCGGCGTCGTGCGTGTCCACCCCGATCAGCGCCGTGCTCGAGGCTGGGATGAACACGCCGGCGAGTCCGACGCTCATCAGGATCTCCGCTGGCAGCACGTGGGTCCAGTACGACGTGTCCGCGCTGATCTGGGTGAGCAGCAGCATCCCGACCACGGCCATCGCCAGCCCGGTGATCATCAACGGCCTCGGTCCGATGCGGGGCAGTAGCTGGGCCACGACTCCGGCCGTGATGATGATGCCCGCGCTGAACGGCAGGAACGCGAAGCCCGCTTTCAGTGGGCTGTAGCCGAGGTTGAGCTGGAAGTAGTAGGTGAGGAACAGGAACATCGCGAACAGCCCCGCACCGACGAGCAGGAACAGCAGGTAGGAGCCACCGCGGTTGCGATGGAGCACGACGCGTAGCGGCAGCATCGGGTTCTTGGCCCGCTGCTCCCACCAGACGAACGCGACGAGCAGCACGACGGCGACCACCAGGAAGCTGACCGTCGATGTCGAGGTCCAGCCCTGCACGGAGGTGTCGGAGGTGTCTCCTGGGTTCTTGGGCTTCGCAGCCTCGGTGAAGCCGTAGACCAGGCACACCAGGCCGATGGTGGCCAGCAGCACACCGGGTACGTCGTACCGGGTGTCACCGTGCGCCTTGCTCTCGTGCACGAGCGGGACGGCCGCCGCCGCCGTGAGCAGCGCCACCGGCACGTTGACTCCCAGGCACCAACGCCAGGACGCGTACTCGGTCAGCACACCCCCGACGATCAGGCCGATGGCCGCGCCACCGCCGGCCAGGGCGCCGAACACACCGAAGGCCTTGGCGCGCTCTTTCGGCTCGGTGAAGGTCACGGTGACCAGAGACAGGGCCGCCGGCGCCATCAGCGCCGCAAAGGCTCCCTGGAGCGCCCGAGCAGCGAACAGCAGCTCCTGGTTGGGGGCGAACCCGCCGAGGGCCGAGGCAGCCGCGAAGCCGAGCAGGCCGATGATGAAAGTTCGCTTGCGCCCGGTGTAGTCGGCGATCCGACCACCCAGCAGCAGCAGTCCACCGAACGCCAACGTGTAGGCCGTGATCACCCACTGCCGGTTGGCGTCGGTGATGCCGAGGTCCTCTTGCATGGACGGGAGGGCGATGTTGACGATCGACGCGTCCAGCACGATCATCAGCTGCGCGATGGCGAGTACGCCGAGGGCCAGCCATCGGCGAGGATCCGGCGCCCCGGAGGCGCGCTCCTGCATGGCTTCGTCGGCAGGTTCTATCGAGTGAGTCACCAGGGTCTCCCGTCAGGCAGCGGACGAGTTGCTCACCCTCGTAACCAGGGGGCGCACAACAACGAAGATTGTGTCACCCGGCGCCGACAAGACGGCTGGTCGACCACCCTTCGACGATCGGAAGCGGGACAAGAGCCACTTTTTGCTGGCGTGGTACGGCCACATCGGGCAGCTGCCTCGATACCATCCGAGCGTCGGCGTTTGGTCTGAGCGCGCAAAGGGGGTCAGATGACGACCTCGGTTGCGGCTGCTGTGCAACCGGCCGATGTCGTGCCCGGATCGTCTCCGCGGGCAGCCAGATCGCCGTTCCGGCCCGACATCCAAGGACTGCGGGCGCTGGCGGTGGTGGCGGTGGTTCTCAACCATGCCAAGGTCGGAGCCTTCTCGGGTGGGTTCGTGGGAGTCGACGTCTTCTTCGTCATCTCGGGATTCCTCATCACCCAGCTACTCCTGTACGAGGCCCAGCACACGGGCACGATCTCGTCGATGCAGTTCTACGGCCGAAGGGCGCGCCGGATCCTGCCGGCCGCGACCGTTGTCCTCGTCACCACGGTGCTCGTCTCGGTGGGACTGCTCGGCTTCGTCCAGTCGTCCTCGGTCATCAGCGACTCCGTCTGGTCGACGTTCTTCGCCGCCAACATTCACTTCGGTCACGTCGGCACGGACTACTTCGCCACCGACAACCCAGCCTCTCCCATTCAACACTTCTGGTCCCTTGCCGTCGAGGAGCAGTTCTACCTGGTGTGGCCACTGCTGCTCCTGCTGTTGCTCGGGGGACTGGCGCGATGGCGGGATCGCCGTACCCCGACCGCGGGGCGACCCGAGCCGCTGGCGGACGGTCGGTACGCGTTGCCGGTCGGGCGGATCCTCGTCGGCCTCGGTGTGCTCGGCGGCGCGTCCCTGGCGTACTCGATCATCGTGACCGAGCACGACCCCACGGCGGCGTACTTCTCGACATCTGCCCGAGCCTGGGAGCTCTCGGTCGGCGCCATCTGCGCGGTTCTCGTCCCGGCCATCTCCGAGACGCCGGCCTGGCTGCGCGCGGTCATGGCCTGGGTGGGGCTGGCCGCGGTGACCTGGTCGATCTTCCACTACACGGCGCTGACCGCGTTCCCGGGCAAAGCCGCACTCCTGCCGGTGCTGGGCACCGGTTTGATGATCGCGGGTGGTGCGGGCACCATCACGGTCGGGCCGAAGGCGCTGCTCAGCCGCAAGGGATGCCAGTTGATGGGGGACTGGTCATACTCGTTCTACCTGTGGCATTGGCCGTTCCTCATCATCGCTGCCGGATATCTGCAACGTCCGCTCAGCCAGTACGAAACCGTCCTGCTGCTGATCGCCGCCTTGGGTGTCTCGGCGCTCACCTACGAGCACGTCGAGAACCCGTTCCGTCGTGGCCGGCTGCTCGCGGCTCGGCCAGTTCCCAGCGTCCTGCTCTACCCAGCGGCGATCGTGACCACGCTGGTCGCCTGCCTGGTCGCCCACGAGGCGGTCCTGCGGCAGATCGCCGAGTCGTCCACGGCGCCGCCCATCTCCATCTCGATGTCCCCATCCTCCGGAGAGGCAGGGAGGCGGGACCCACAGGGTGGCCCTGACCCTGCGGTCGAGCTGGTGCGCGCGTCGGTCGTGGCGGCGCGCAACGGCGAGGCGATCCCCGGACAGCTCACCCCGGCGCTGCTCGATCTCAACGGCGACGTCGCTGATGTCGGTGCCTGCGACTACGAGAACCCGGTACGGACTTTGTGCCCGAGAGGTGATGTACGAGGCGTCAAGTCGCTCGTCGTGTTCGGCGACTCACACGGCCGGGCGTGGATACCGGCGATCGATCGCATTGCCAAGAGAGAGGGCTACGTGGCCCACTATCTGGTCAAGCCCGGCTGCACTGCGGCACAGATGGTTCCCGACACCGGATACGGCGCCTTCCAAGGCTGCCTGGACTGGCGACTCTGGGCCATCGGAGCCATCAAGTCACTGCGTCCCGACGTCCTGCTCGTGGCCAATGACGTCCCCTCGGGGATCATCGGGCCGCGCGGGGAACGAGTCAGCGGTGACTCCGAGCTCGCGAGTGCCTTCCAGATCGGGCTGACCAAGTCGATGGCAGATCTCCGCGATCACGTGGGACGCATCGTCATCATCGGCGACGTCCCAGGCGTGGACAAGTTTCCGGCGCCGTGCCTGTCCGCCCACGGCGCCGATCTCGGCGACTGCGCGTTCCCTCGATCGGTTCGTTCGAAACTGAACTTCCACGCGGCCCGCCTGGTAGCCGCCGCCGGCGGCTACCAGTTCGTCAACCCGATCCCGTGGTTCTGTGCTGACGACCTGTGTCCATCAGTCGTCGGCTCTACGGTGACCTATCGCGACCCGGAGCACATCACCACCGAGTACGCCGCTCAGCTCACGGGACCTCTCGAGAAGGCGCTCCATCTGTCGTCCCCGGGGCTCGCAGGGCATTGACGCCCGCAGGGCTTCAACGTGCGTTCGGCCGGTCCAGTGAGCTGAGGGCGGAGATGAGCCGGTCGATGTCGTCCTCGTGGTTGTAGAAGTGGACCGAGAGTCGCAGTGCCCCGTCCCGTGCGGAGCCGATGACTCCCTGTTGGGAGAGCGCATCGACGACCTTGGCGGCCTCCAGGTCGCCGAGCGGAACCCGCAGGATCGTGCTGCGGTTGGCCGCCGGCAGGTCCGCCGGATCCCAGCCCGCCCCGGCAAGGGCCTCGCGCAGCTGCCGCTCGAGATCGCGGTTGCGGTCGTAGATGACGTCCGGTCCGAGCTCCTCGAAGATGCTGAGGGCGGCCGTGTTGCCGTGCGCGGCCAGCCAGCTGATGGAGCTGTCGAACCGTGATGCGTTCGGCGACAGCTCCATCGTCGGGCCGAAGAAGCTGGCGAACGGATCCGCGCCGGCTCGCCAGCCGGCGTTGATCGGGGTGAACCGCTGCTGGACGTCCCGAGAGAAGTAGCAGTAGCCCATTCCGCGACCGGCGTTGAGCAGGAACTTGTGGTCCGCGGTGGCGAGCACGTCCACCTGGCGAAGGTCTTGTGCCACGGGTGCCGCGCCTACCAGCTGCGAACCGTCCACGAAGACGATCGCACCGACCTGGCGCGCCAGCGAGCTGATGGCGCCGACGTCGGACCGGTGGCCGGTCGACGACTGCACGCCGCTGAACGCCACGACGCGGGTGCCGCCATCGACCAGCTGGTCGACGTCGTCAGGTTCGAGTCCACCACGGTGGAACGGGACCTGGCGCACGTCGTAGCCCTTGCTCTCGAGCTGGCGCCAGGGGAAGTGGTTCGAGCTGTACTCCCGCTCCCCGATGACGACATTCTCACCACGGGCGGCAGGGCCGAGCTGGGCCGAGACCAGTCCGGCGGCCGACGATACCGACGGGATCAGCGCCACGTCTGCGGGTTCGGCACCGATGACTCCCGCCGCCAGCGCCCTTGCCTCGTTGGCGGCCTGCTCGCCACGGATGAAGTCAAGTCCGTCGGAGGCCCACGCATCGATGATGGCGTGGTAGGTCTGCGCCAACTGCTGGCTGGCCAGGCCAACGGCAGCGGTGTTGAAGTAGGCCCGGTCGGCCGTGGCGGGAAACAAGAGACGTGCCTGCGTGACGTCCAGCGGTGGTGGCGTCGCCTGTGGGTCATTCACGGCACCACGCTACGCGCGAGGTGCACAAGCCGGCTGGCAATTCTTACTGCAACCTGAGGGTTGCATGGAGCCACGTTCGGCCGGGTGCGCGCCGCCCTGTCGTATTCCACTCGATGGACGTGTGGACATCAGAGAGCGGCGACGAGCTTCCCCTTCTCAACGACATCCCGTCGCGTTCGGGAGTGGACTGGCCCACGTATCGTCAACGGGGTCCCGGCCTGAGTGCGTTCGTGCTGTGGCGCCGCAACGACGAGTACGACGTAGCATCAGCACGGCCTGTCCCGAGATGACTTGGAGTTCGGATGAAGCTGCCCTCGCTCGCTGCCGTTGCCGGCTGTCTGGTTGCGGCGTGTCTTGGTGCGGTCCTCGTGCCGTCACCGTCCAGCGCGACCACGCCGGCCGGGATCATCGTCGAGCCAGGTTCCAATGCTGGCTACGTGATCACGCCGGCGACCCTGCGATCGGTCTCTGCGTCGTGGACGGTTCCGACAGTCACCTGTACGACGCCACAGTCCTCGGTGGGTATCGGCATCCTGCTCGGCAACCGGAGCACGGGGCACTTCGTGACGCTCGGGGTCGACGTCGACTGTACGGCCAGCAAGCCGTCCTACGCCCCGTGGCTGCACGTCCAGGGTTCCCGGCGCGCGAAGATCCCAGCGAAGGTCGGCCCGGGTGATGTCGTCGAAGCGTCCATGAAGGCGACGCCGGATGGCTTCTCGGCAACCCTCACAAACGACACGCGCGGCTGGTCCGGCCTCATCAGGGGACCAGCGGGGTTCCTGTCGAACCAGGCGGGAATGCTCGTCTTTCGGACCCGCTCGGGAGCTGTGGGAGGCTACCACCCACTTGCCGACTTCGGCACCGTCCAGCTCACCGACGGCAGGATCAATGGGAAAGCGGTCCAGGGCAAGCTCCGCCGGCTGGACATGCGTCAACAGCACAGCGTCGCCGAGGTCCGAACCTCCAAGCTCCAGAAGCCCCAAGGTGACTTCAGCATGACGTACCAGCTCTGAGCCCTGTGGTCGGGAGTGTTCGGCCGGGTGTTCTGCACCGAGTACCCTCAATGGATCATGGAAGAGAACAAGGCACGTCGCGTCGTCGACGCTTTGCGCGAGCGCGGTACGAATGCTCAGCTGGCCTCGGTCGGAGGACGCGAGCACGGTGTCCGGGTGCTGTTGCCGGATGGCCGTGAGGCGATGTGGGACTCCGACGGCACAGCTTCGCTGGAAGCCCAGGTGATGCGTAATGGTGACCTGGTGGGGTTCGTCCCGGTGATCGAGGGCTCTGATGACTTCTCGGAAGAGCAGATCATCGACGCCATCCTGCGCACGGACTACGACAAGCCGATTGCGACCCAGCGGGCAACCGCGCCGCCGCCCGCCCCGGCACTGCCTCAACAGGGCGGTCTCCTACGTCGTTTCATGGACGGCTTTCGCTACCGCTGAAGCCCACTCAGCCGACCAAGTCTCGATCGACTGATCTCGGCTCTTCCGACTCGGGTTCAGTTGCCGGTGTTGGTGATCTGGACTCCGCCGAGCCACGTTCTCGTGATGACGTGGAGGCGGGGAGCATCGGCGGGGAGGTCGGAGACCTCGGTCAGCTGGCGGTCGACTCCTCCCATCAGGCCGTGGCTCTCGACCTCGACCGCCCACTCAGGCGGCACGAAGAGCTGGACGCCGCCGACGATTGTCGTGAGCTCGAGGGTCGCCCCCGCAGGGTCGAGACTTGCTTGCCGAAGGTCGATCTGCGCTCCGCCGATCAGCGCGAAGACCGAGGCCGATCTGAGTGCAGCCGCGCGGCTGTTGAGCTCTCGACCTCCGACGATCAGGGCGATCCGGAACTCGTCAGTCTCCTCGTCACCAGTTGTCACGCGCTTCGCAAGGAGCTGACTGACCACACCGACCAGCAGCACGCCGAACAGGAGCCGGAGGAGTCTGAATCGCGTTGTCTTGTGTGGGCACGTCATCCACATGATTGTTCCACCCACTCGGGTCTCTCCACCACGCACAGCCGGCGACATGTCGGCATCCGTGGCCGGAGCGAGAGTCACCTCACGCGCGCGTCGAGCCTTTCGCCTGTCTTGGTCGCGAACACCCTGCAGTTCTCGGGTTTGACCGTCACGTGGATCGTGGCGCCACGCTCGACCTTGCTGCGCGTCTCGATGCGGGCCACGATCGGCGTACCTGTCGGCACCCCGTCGTCCCCGACCGTCGACGGCCCGGCCACGCCGTACACGTAGGCATCTGCACCGAGGTCCTCGACAACCGTGACCGTCACCGGCAGCCCGGTGCCGTCGGCTGAGACCCGGAAGTACTCGGGACGGATGCCGATCGTGACACCGCCGGAATGCCGTCGACGAACCTCCGGCGTCAACGGGATCTCCATGACATGGCCGAAGACCACGGCGCCATGCTCGGTGAGCTCTGCCTCCAGCAGGTTCATGGCGGGGGATCCGATGAAGCCCGCGACGAACAGGTTCACCGGGTCGTCGTACAGCTCGAGCGGAGTGTCCACCTGCTGGAGCAGGCCGTCCTTCATCACCGCGACCCGGTCGCCCATCGTCATGGCCTCGACCTGGTCGTGGGTGACGTAGACGGTGGTGATCTCGAGCCGCTTCTGGAGGGACGCGATCTGGGTGCGGGTGGAGACCCTGAGCTTCGCATCCAGGTTCGACAGCGGCTCGTCCATGCAGAAGACCTGCGGGCTGCGGACGATGGCCCGGCCCATGGCTACCCGCTGTCGCTGGCCGCCGGACAGCGCCCTGGGTTTCCGCGCGAGGTACTCGAGGAGGTCCAAGAGCTCGGCTGCCGACTTGACCCGCTGGTTGCGCATCGCTCGTGGGATACGGCTGATCTTGAGGGCGAAACCCATGTTCTCGGCGACCGACATGTGGGGGTAGAGCGCATAGTTCTGGAAGACCATGGCGATGTCCCGGTTCTTCGGCGCCACCGAGGTGACGTCGCGGTCGCCGATGCGGATCGTGCCCGCGTAGACCTCCTCCAGGCCGGCGAGCATCCGTAGCGACGTCGACTTCCCGCACCCTGACGGGCCGATCAGCACCATGAACTCGCCATCGCCGATCTCGAGGTCCAGGTCGCTGACGGCGGGGCTGTCCGCGCCGGGATAGATACAGGTGGCGCCCTCGAAGCTCACGGTAGCCATGTAGGTACATCCCTTCACGGGCAAGTCCCCTGCCGGACCCTCCTGGCGGGTTCGGTGGCCAGACTCGCACAGTTGGCGGAGGATCGCCAAGACTTCGGGACGGATTTGCAAATCGATTGCCTGATTTCGGGGCGCAGGTTTCCCCGGGCCTGACCGGCATGTCAGGATGAGGTCGCTACCCCCCGACCAGCGGGTCGCCAGGCCCACTGAATCTCGACCGATCGAAGAGGATGACGAGATGGCCGATCTCCTGTCCGGCTCTGCTGACCCACGTCCCAGCGACAAGTTCTCGTTCGGCCTGTGGACTGTCGGGTGGCAGGCTCGCGACCCGTTCGGGGACGCGACGCGTTCGCCGCTCGACCCGAGCGAGACCGTCCACCGGCTGGCCGAGCTCGGCGCGTACGGCGTGAGCTTCCACGACGACGACCTGATCCCGTTCGGGAGCGACCAGGGGGCCCGCGAGAGGCACATCAAGCGCTTCCAAGAGGCCCTGCACGAGACGGGACTGGTCGTGCCGATGGTGACGACCAACCTCTTCACGCATCCGATGTTCAAGGACGGCGCGTTCACCAGCAATGACCGGGGAGTACGGCGGTACGCGTTGCGGAAGGTGATGCGAAACCTCGACCTGGCCGCCGAGCTCGGTGCCACCACGTACGTGTTCTGGGGCGGCCGCGAGGGCTCCGAGGTGGACTCGGCCAAGGACGTCAGGTCGGCCCTCGACCGCTACCGCGAGGGACTGGACCTGCTGGCGAGCTACGTCATCGACCACGGCTACGGCATCCGGTTCGCCGTCGAGCCCAAGCCGAACGAGCCTCGCGGCGACATCCTGCTGCCCACCGTCGGGCACGCCCTGGCCTTCATCTCGACCCTGGAGCATGCCGACCTGGTGGGCCTCAACCCCGAGGTCGGCCATGAGCAGATGTCCAACCTCAACTTCGTGCACGGCATCGCGCAGGCGCTCTGGCAGGGCAAGCTCTTCCACATCGACCTGAACGGCCAGCATGGGCCGAAGTTCGACCAGGACCTGGTGTTCGGGCACGGCGACCTGATCAGCGCGTTCGGACTCGTCGACCTGCTGGAGCACGGCGGTCCGGGCGGCGGGCCGGCATATGACGGTCCCCGGCACTTCGACTACAAGCCTCTGCGGACCGAGGACCTGGCCGGCGTCTGGCAGTCGGCAGCAGCCAACATGCGCACCTACCTGCTGCTCAAGGAGAGGTCGGCGGCATTCCGGGCCGACCCGGAGGTGCAGGAAGCGCTCGGGTACGCCGGCGTACTCGACCTCGGAGTCCCCACGCTGGCCGCCGGCGAGACTCATCAGGACCTCGCCGCCGACCGGTCCGCCTACGAAGATTTCGATCTCGAGGCTGCGGCTGCGCGGGGCTACGGGTTCGGCCGCATCGACCAGCTCGTGATCGAGCATCTTCTCGGCGCCCGCTGACGACGCACGGCAACAGACTCCGCATGGAACTCGTCGCAGGCATCGACTCGTCGACCCAGTCGTGCAAGGTGCTGATTCGCGACGCCAGCAACGGTGTTCTGGTTCGAGCCGGGCAAGCCGCCCACCCCGACGGCACCGAGGTCGATCCGGCAGCGTGGTGGTCGGCGCTCGAGAAGGCGTTGACAGAGGCAGGCGGCCTGGACGACGTTGCGGCGGTAGCGGTCGGTGGTCAACAGCACGGCATGGTCTGTCTCGACGAGTCCGGCAGCGTCGTACGACCCGCCTTGCTCTGGAACGACACCCGCTCCGCGCAGGCGGCGTTGGACCTGATCGCCGAGCTCGGTGATGAGGAGACCGGACCGGCGGCCTGGGCCGCAGCGGTAGGTCTGGTGCCGGTCGCTTCGTTCACCGTCAGCAAGCTGCGCTGGCTAGCCGAGCACGAGCCGGACCACGCTGCCCGCACCGCGGCAGTCTGCCTCCCGCATGACTGGCTGACCTATCGGCTGGCCGGGTCTCCTGGCCTGGACCACCTCGTCACCGACCGCGGAGACGCCAGCGGCACCGGCTACTGGTCGCCGATCACCGAGGCCTACCGTCCGGACCTGTTCCGGGCCGGACTCGGTCATGACGCGGTCGTTCCGCGCGTGCTCGGTCCCGCTGAGCGGGCCGGCTCCACCACGACCGGAGCCGCCCTGGGCCCGGGCAGCGGCGACAACGCCGCAGCGGCCCTCGGTCTGGCCGCCGAGCCCGGCGATGTCGTCGTCTCCATTGGAACGTCGGGCGTCGCCTGCGCCGTGTCGACGACCGCGTCGGCGGATCCCAGCGGCACCGTCGCCGGTTTCGCCGATGCCACCGGCCGTTTCCTCCCGCTGGTAGCGACGCTGAATGCCGCGCGGGTGCTCGAAGGCGTGGCCCGAATGCTCGACGTCACCCTCGACCGCTTGTCCGAGCTGGCCCTCGGTGCTGAGCCCGGCGCCGGTGGCCTGGTCGTGATCCCTTACCTGGAAGGCGAACGGACCCCGAACCGACCGGATGCCACGGGCGCTGTGCATGGGCTCCGGCTGGCTACAGCCACCGCTGGGCACCTGGCCCGCGCCGCCGTCGAAGGGATGCTCTGCGGCCTCGCCGACGGCCTCGACGCCATCCGCAGCCAGGGCACGGCCGTCGAGCGGATCATCCTCGTGGGAGGTGGAGCCCGGTCTGAAGCGGTCCGACGAATCGCCCCGGCGATCTTCGGCGCGCCGGTATCCGTCCCTGACGTGGGTGAGTACGTTGCCAACGGCGCTGCCCGGCAGGCCGCCTGGGTGCTGAGCGGCGATCAGCTGCCCCCGGCGTGGCCGCTCGAGGCCGTCGAGGTCTATGAGTCCGCGCCCACACCCGCCGTACGAGAGAGGTACGCCGACGTACGAGAGCTGACCGCGACCAAGGTTCGCCCGCTGTGACAACCGTGCAGGAGGCAGCACACATGCAGGATCGCTCAACCAGACAGGCCCTGGTCGTCCGCGGGGGATGGGAGGGCCACTCTCCCGTCGAAGCGACGGACCGCTTCATCCCCTTCCTGCGCGAGCACGGCTTCGAGGTGGACGTGCACGACTCCCCGGACGTGTATGCAGACGAGCAGGTGATGGGCGGCGTCGACCTTTTCGTGCAGTGCTATACGCAGGGCACGGCAACGGACGAGCAGATCAACGGTCTCTCCGCCGCGGTGCGTGCGGGTGCGGGGCTCGCCGGCTGGCACGGTGGTGTGGTCGACTCCTTCCGGGCGTCGCCGGACTATCTGCACATGACCGGTGGTCAGTGGGCGGCGCACCCTGGCGACTTCGTGGACTACGACGTCGAGGTCGTGCCTGAGCGGGCCGACCACGAGATCGTCGCCGGTCTCACCCGCTGGAGCCATCACACCGAGCAGTACTGGTGTCTGACCGACGACCTGAACGACGTCCTGGTGACGTCTCGGTTCGAGACCGGTCCAGACACCCCATGGAGAGAGGCCCTCGTGGTGCCGGCCGTCTGGACGAGGCTATGGGGCGCTGGACGGGTGTTCGTCTCCACCATCGGTCACAAGCTCGACGACCTGGACCAGCCCGAGGTACGCACGCTCACGGAGCGAGGGCTGCTCTGGGCGAGCCGGTGAGGCGGATCCTGCTCGACACCGACCTGGCGATGGGAGCTCCGGGCTCAGACATCGACGACGGGTTCGCGTTGGCGCTCGCGCTGGCCGACCTGGAGCTGTCGGTCGAGCTGGTGACGACAGTGAGTGGCAACACCGATGTAGAGACGGCAACCCGGCTCACCCTCGACCTGCTCCAACGGCTCGGCCGCTCCGACGTTCCCGTGGTGCGAGGGGCAGCGCACGGTCTGCGCGGCTGGTGGCGAGGACCCGCGTCGAGTCTTCCGGTACGGCGGCAAGGGGCCGCGGAACCCCAGCCCGGGCAGGCCGCCGTGCATATCGTCGAGCGGGTCGCGGCCGAGCCCGGCGTCCTCACGATCGTCGCCATCGGCCCGCTGACCAACATCGCGCTGGCGATCGCGATGGAGCCGGTCATCGCCGAACAGGTGCAAGAGATCGTGGTCATGGGCGGCGTCTTCCTCGGGCAGACCAACCTGAGCGTCATGCCCGGCGAGTTCAACACCTGGGCCGATCCCGACGCCACCGCGATCGTGCTCGAGAGCGGCGCACCACTGAGCTTCGTCGGGCTCGACGTCACGGAGCAGGTCCGGCTGACCCGCGATGACGCGGCGAGGCTGGCCGCGTCGGGACGCGACTTCGGCGCCTTCGCGGGCGAGTGCACCCGGGAGTGGATCGACCACAAGGCGCGAACCAACCCCGGCGACCCACGGTCCCAGGACAGCTGTGCCATGCACGACCCGCTGGCGGTGGCGACCGTGACCCGACCCGACCTGGTCACCTGGCGCCCTGCGTTCGTCCAGGTCGAGACCGCGAGCGCGCTCACCCGTGGGGTCATGGTGGCCGACCTGCTCACCTTGGACGAGCATCCCGAGCCCAACTGCCGGATTGCGGTGGACGTCGACAGCCAGGCGTTCGTCGACCTGTTCCTCGAGCGCATCGCGTCGCTCTGACCGGTGCTGCCCCTTGAACATCGCAGGCACCTGCTCTAGCGTCATACCAATCGATTTGCATCCACCCGCGACGGCACTTCATCTTGAGGGGCTTCTCCGTGACACCAGCTGCTGACGACGCGGCCCGGCCGCCGCTGCGCGTCGCGATGATCGGGTACGCGTTCATGGGCGCCGCGCACTCCCAGGGATGGCGGTCGGCGCACCGGTTCTTCGACCTGCCGCTCGTCCCGCAGCTGAGCGTGCTGTGCGGCCGTACGCCGGATGCCGCTGCTGCTGCCGCGGACAAGCTCGGCTGGGCGTCGTACGCGACAGACTGGCGCGAGGTCGTCGAGCGCGATGACATCGACGTGGTCGACGTCTGCACGCCGGGTGACAGCCACCTCGACATCGCGATAGCCGCACTCGAGGCCGGCAAGCACGTGCTCTGCGAGAAGCCCCTGGCCAACTCCGTGCCGGATGCCGAGCGGATGACGGAGGTCGCCGAGCGGGCCCAGGCTCTCGGCGTGCTCTCGATGGTGGGCTTCAACTACCGACGGGTCCCCGCGCTCGCCCTCGCTCGTGAGCTCATCGCGGCCGGTCGGGTGGGCACGGTGCGGCACATCCGGGCGAACTACCTCCAGGACTGGATCGTCGACCCGGACTTCCCGCTGGTCTGGCGACTACAGAAGGAGCTGGCCGGATCCGGCGCGCTCGGTGACATCGGCGCCCATGTCGTCGACCTCGCCCACTTCCTCACCGGACAGCGACTGGTCGGGGTGTCCGGCTTGCTGCACACCTTCGTCACCGAGCGTCCGTTGCCCGAGAGTGCGACCGGTCTGAGCGCCACCAGTGGGGGCGCCGACGGCGGATCGGGCGTCGGCGCAGTGACGGTCGACGACACAGCCGTGTTCTTCGGCCGCACCGACGAAGGCGCGGTTGCGACCTTCGAGGCCACCAGGTTCGCGACCGGACGCAAGAACGCCATGCGCATCGAGGTCAACGGCTCGCTGGGCAGTGTCGCCTTCGACTTCGAGTCCATGAACGAGCTGCACGTCTATGACGGCACCGTCGCGACACGTGATGCGGGATTCCGCCGCATCCTGGTGACCGAGCCCGACCATCCGTACACCAGTGCCTGGTGGCCACCTGGCCACGGGCTCGGCTACGAGCACACGTTCGTCCACGAGATCGCGGACTTCGTCCGGGATATCGGCGCAGGGCAACCCCCTTCCCCGTCGTTCCGAGACGGACTGGCGGTCCAGCGGGTGCTGGCCGCCGTCGAGGAGTCGTCCCAGCACGAGTCACGATGGACGCCCTTGGACACCTGACCCACTACCCGTCCCCGGTCCTCCGGTCCATCCCTGCAGGAGACATTCATGCCCCGACCCGTCACCCTCTTCACCGGCCAGTTCGCGGACCTGCCGTTCGTGGAGATCTGCCGGCTGGCTGCCGACTGGGGCTACGACGGGCTGGAGATCGCCTGCTGGGGCGATCACTTCGATGTCCAGCAGGCGGTCGACGACCCGGCGTACGTGCGTGGTCGACGCGACATCCTCGACGAGCATGGCCTCTCGGTCTACGCCATCTCATGCCACCTGACCGGACAGGCCGTGTGCGACCATCCCATCGATGAGCGGCACCAAGGGATCCTGCCGCACCGAGTCTGGGGCGACGGGGAGCCGGAGGGCGTACGACGCCGAGCTGCCGAGGAGATCAAGAACACTGCGCGGGCTGCCGCATCGCTGGGTGTCGACACCGTCATCGGCTTCACCGGTTCCTCCATCTGGCACACCGTCGCGATGTTCCCGCCTGTCCCGCCGAGCATGATCGAGCGTGGGTACGCCGACTTCGCCGAACGCTGGAATCCGATTCTCGACGTCTTCGACGAGGTGGGCGTCCGCTTCGCCCATGAGGTGCACCCGAGCGAGATCGCGTACGACTACTGGACGACGCAGCGGACACTCGAGGCGATCGGCCACCGTGCGGCGTTCGGGCTTAACTTCGACCCGAGCCACTTCGTCTGGCAGGACCTCGACCCGGTCGACTTCCTCTGGGACTTCAAGGACCGGATCTACCATGTCGACTGCAAGGAGTCGGTCACCCGGCTGAACGGTCGCAATGGGCGGCTCTCCTCGCACCTCCCGTGGGGGGATCCGCGGCGGGGATGGGACTTCGTCTCCACCGGACACGGCGACGTGCCGTGGGAGCCGGTCTTTCGGATGCTCAACTCGATCGGCTACGGAGGGCCGATCAGTGTGGAGTGGGAGGACGCCGGCATGGATCGTCAGGTTGGCGCGCCCGATGCCCTCGCCTTCGTGCGCCGGCTCTGCGCGATCGAGCCCCCAGCATCGTCCTTCGACGCAGCATTCTCCACCCATGATTGACAAACGCCGATGAACTGCCATTTCCAGCGGCCAGAAAGGCTATGACTTTGAGCAAGCAACGGATCGGCGTCATCGGACTCGGCGAGGTGGCGCAGGTCGTCCACCTCCCTGTCCTCCAGTCGTTGTCGGACAAGTTCGAGCTCACGAACGTCTGCGACATCTCGCCGACGCTGCGGCAGGTGATCGGGGACAGGTACGCCGTGCCGGAGACCAACCGCTTCGCCCATGCCGGGGACCTGCTCGACGCCGGAGACCTTGACGGGGTGCTCGTCCTCAGCAGCGACGAGTACCACGCCGAGGCTGTGGTGGCGGCGCTGCAACGAGGCATCCATGTCCTGGTGGAGAAGCCGATGTGCCTGAGTCCTCGCGAGGCGGAGAGCATCATTGCCGCCAGAGACCGTTCGGAAGCGAAGGTGATGGTCGGCTACATGCGACGCTTCGCGCCGGCGTTCACCGACGCGGTGGACCGGTTGGCCGACGTCGGCCGGATCAACTACGTCCGAGTGCATGACATCATCGGCAAGAACCGGCTGATCATCGACCAGACGGCCACGGTTCTCCGACCCGACGATCTCGAGCAGGCGCTGATGGAAGAGCGCTGGGAGCGCGGTCGCAAGCTTGTGCAAGAGGCGATCGGATCGGTGAAGGACGAGCTGGCCAACACGTACCGGCTGCTCTGTGGGCTCGGTAGCCATGACCTGTCGGCGATGCGCGAGCTCATCGGCCGCCCGAGACGAGTCGTGACGGCTCGCCAGTGGCGGGATGGCAACTTCGTCACGGCCCTTCTCGAGTACGACGACTTCTTCGTCACCTACGAGACGGGGGTTGACGACCAGTTGAGGTTCGACGCGCACATCGAGGTCTACGGAGACCTGGCCACCCTTCGCGTCCAGTACGACACGCCGTACGTGCGACACCTGCCGACGACCCTGGTGACCGAGGAGACGATCGGGGACGCACTTCGGCACACCGTCACCCGGCCGAACCTCAAGGACCCGTACACCTACGAGCTCGAGTACTTCCACCAGATGATGACGACCGGTCTGTCGCCCAAGACCGACCCCGAGGACTTCTTGGCGGACCTCGATCTCTTCGCCGAGATCATCCGGGTCATCGGCGAAGGCGACGGGTGAGCGGTCCGCCCGACCAGCCAACGTTTGCCATGACCAACGAATGAAGGGAAGCACGCCGTGTTGGACGACAAGGAAGTCGAGTTCTTCCGCACCAACGGCTACCTCCTGCCCGGCGTTCAGCTGTTCGCGCCGGAGCGGCTGGACCAGCTGGAGGCAATCTTCAACGAACACCTGGCCGACAAGGGGGACAAGCTCTCCGACGAGCTGGACACCCCCCACTACCGTGACGACCGGTTGCTCGACTTCCTGCTGTCCGACGAGGTGCTCGACACCGTCGAGCCGCTGATCGGGCCCAACATCGCGCTCTGGTCGAGCCACTTCATCTCGAAGGACCCGTTCACCGGCCGCGAGACACCATGGCACGAGGACAGCGCGTTCTGGGACGGCCGGTTCAGCGCGTACGACGGAATCGTGACCGTGTGGCTCGCACTGGAGAACGCGAGCACGCTCGAGAACGGCTGCATGCAGGTCGTACCTGGCACGCACCTGAGCTTCGGTGCCTCCGAGTACGTGCCCGCCGACCTGACCACGAAGACCTTCCACGCCGAGATCGCCAAGGTCGCTGAGGACCAGGCGGTCGCGTTCGAGCTGCAGCGCGGTGAGTACTCCCTGCACGACGGCCGGATCGTCCACGGAGCAAAGGCAAACCACAGCGCCATCCGCCGAACCGGCTATACGATGCGCTACTTCCCGACCTCCGTGCGGATGTTCGACAACGAGATCAACGCAGGCTGGAAGATCTGGCTGGCCCGCGGTGAGGACCTCGCCGGCAACACCTACGCGAACGCCCCAGCCCGCCGGTGAAGCTGGGTTTCCTGACGGCGTGCCTGCCCGGCATGTCGCTGGCCGAGATCGCGGGCTGGGCCTCCGCTGAGGGCTATCAGGGCCTCGAGGTGGCGGTCTGGCCCGACGACCCTGGACGGGACTGGGAGGCGAGCCACATCGACGTGGCGACCCTCGACCCGGAGGGAGCTGCCGCAGTGCTCAGGGTGGTCGGCGAGAGCGCACTGCAGATCTCTGCCCTTGCCTACTACGAGAACAACCTCGACGTCGACGTCGAGCGACGTGAGCGGGTGCACGAGCACCTGCGGCACGTGATCGACGCGGCCAACCTGCTCGACGTCGACCTGGTCGGTACGTTCGTCGGCCGTGACGTGACGCTGAGCATGACCGACAACATGCGGCTCGCCGAGCAGACGCTGCCGCCGCTCGTCGAGTATGCGGGCGACCGGGGCGTCCGACTGGTGATCGAGAACTGCCCCATGGAGGGCTGGCACCCCGACGGCTACCCGGCCAACCTGGCCTACTCGCCGGAGCTGTGGCAATGGATGGCGGGTCTCGGTCTGTACCTCAACTTCGACCCGTCCCATCTGATCTGGCTGGGAATCGACCCGGTGACCGCGCTGGGCACGGCGATCGACCGAGTTCTGCACGTCCAGGCCAAGGACGCCCAGGTGGACGAGTCCGCGCGCAACATGTACGGCGTCTTCGGTCGGGTCGTCGAGCGGCCGTCGCCCTGGGACAGCGGCTGGTGGCGATATCGAATCCCTGGGCTCGGAGACGTGGACTGGGGGAGTCTGGTCGACCGGCTCTACGAGGGCGGCTTCGACGGCTTCGTCTCCGTCGAGCACGAGGATCCGGTGTGGTCGGGCAGCGAGACCAAGGTCAAGCAAGGCTTGGCCATCGCTCAGCGGACCCTCAGCCCCCTGCTGGTGAGCTGACATGCAGCGCGGGATCTACTTCGACGCCTGGTTCCCACGGCAGCACTGCTATCACCCCAGCCTCCCTCCCCGGCGGCTCCGGATGGTCGACGAGCTGGTCGAGTACCGGGCCACGGTGCTGGTCTGGGCGTCGATGGGAGGCGGGTCGCTGTCGCTTCCCTACCTCGAGCAGGAGGCCTTCGGCGCCGTCGAGCCGCGGTCACGCTTCTACGGCTTCGTCAACGACAGTGAGTTCATCGCCGAGTGTCACAAACACGACATCGGGGTGTTCGGCATCGTGTTCGAGGCACAAGGATGGGAGTTCCCGGTCGAGCTCAACGACGACGAGAGCTCGATCCTGGCTCTGAACGAGCTGCGCGGGGTGGGCCACCGTGACTGGATCGGGCTTCGGCAGTTCTCACAGGACAGGTATCCCAAGCTCTGGAAGCCTTTCGAGCATTACTTCCCAGGCGGCCTGCACAACAGTGACGGTGACCTCGTCACCGATCTGATCGAGGAGTGCTGCTCACGCGACATCCACCAGGTCCCACTCCATGCCGAGTGGGTCGAGTGTCCGGACCGGGAGCACAGATGCTTCTACATGGACCGGAACAACCCGGTGTGGCGCGAGTATCTCAAGGCCGTCATACGCATCCAGATCGACGCCGGCGTCGACGGCATCCAGCTGGACGAGGCAGAGCTTCCGATGGGCTCGTTCCAGTACGGCGGGTGCTTCTGTAAGGACTGCATGAAGGGTTTCCGCGAGTACCTGCAGGCACTGGACCGGTCACCGCTCGGAGACTCAGGACTAGGCGCGGCAGAGCAGCGAGACCTGGACGGCGTCGACCTCCGGTCGTTCCACTATGGCGAGTGGCTGCTCGAGAAGGGTTTCGACTTCAAGCAGGGTAGGGAGTCGACGCCGCTTTTCGGTCTCTACTACCGATACCAGTGCGCCGCTATCCGCAAGCACTTCAGCGAGCTGGCCACCTATGCCCGCGAGTACGGGCGGCAGCAGGGTCGAGAGGTTCTCGTCTCGGGGAACTTCTTCAACGTCGACCCGCAGTACCTCGCGCTGGCGGATGACGTCGACCTGCTGATCACGGAGATGCGCAACACGACGTACCGCCAACCTGAGTGGTTCCGCTACGTCGCGGCATTTGCCGGGACGAAGGATGTGCTCGTCGTCGAGAACCCCTACGGGGGTGTGATTCCGGAGCTCGTCGCCAAGCTGCGCCGCGGTCAGGGTCATGACCTGTTCCGGATGTCGCTCTACGAGGGTGCCGCGTTCGGAGCCAACATGACGGCGCCGTACGGTGCCTGGATGGGGGCGACGATCCAGGACTCGTTCTACGCACCGCACGAGGTCGTGTGTGAGGTGCAGGACTTCCTGGCCGTCCATGACGACCACATGAGCAAGATCACGTGGAACGACGTCGCTGTCGTGTTCAGCGTCGAGAGCACCCGCGCTCTCATCAGCCGGCAGGACCAGAGCGACAACATCCACAACGCCAGGGACGAGACGATCGAGGTTCCGTACCGCGTCGTGACCGAGGAGCTGGCGACCGCAAAGGTTCCCTTCGACGTGCTGATCTTCCCCGACGGAGTGACCGCTGACGACCGGGTCGAAAGCGCCGACCTCTCCGGCTACGGCACGGTCATCCTGCCTTCGTGCGGCTTCTTGACGTCCCGCCAGGCGCAGGCTCTCCAGGACTACCTGGACGCGGGCGGCCAGGTCGTCGTCACCGGTGATCTGGGGGAGAACCTGAACTGGAACGATCGAGCCGCGCTCTCGAAGCACAGAGGTGTGCACAGAGCCGAGCCACGGGAAGTAGACCGTCTGGTGCCAGCTGGGCGCCAGGTGGTCCTCGCCGCGGACTGCGGTGTCAACATCCACCGGCTGGCCGACGGAAGGGCCGCGGTGCACATCGTCAACTACGACTACCGCGAAGCGGACGACCGAGTCCGGCCGGTGGAGGATGTCGATCTGACGGTGCGCCTCGACGGGTCCTGGTCGCAGGCTACGGCGTACGGGTGCGACGGCCGGGAGTGGGAGCTCGACGTCGACGCTGTGGGCGACAGCCACACGGTTCGTCTCCCCGTGCTGGGCCTGTACACGATCGTCGTCCTCGGGCACGCGGACAGGTCATGACGGCACCACTCGACGCAAGCCCTGCCGGCGAGATGCGCATCGCCGTGCTCACGGGCGGAGGCGAATTCCGGATCGAGACAGCGCCCGTGCCCGGCATCGCCGCCGATGAGGTTCTGGTCAGGGTGGCTGCCTGTGGAGTGTGTACGTCGGAGCTCGACGTGTGGGACGGCAGCGGGCCGACCGACTACCCGTTGTACCTCGGTCACGAGGTCAGCGGGGTCGTGGTCGGCGTCGGGTCGGAGGTCGAGCACCTGGTTGCTGGCGACCGGGTTGGCGTATGGGTGACGTCGCGGGGCTTTGGTGAGTACGTGGCCGTCAAGGCGGACTACTGCTTTCGCGCTGGGGAGGTGCCGCTCGATCAGGTGATGACTGAGCCGTTGGCCTGCGCCGCCAACGCGGTCGAGCTGGCTGACGTTCGGCTCGGAGACGACGTCGTGGTGATCGGCGCCGGGTTCATGGGCGCCCTGGTACAGCAGCTCATCGCGCTGCGAGGCGCCCGGCACCTGATCGTCGCCGACACTCGGCCGGAAGCCCTTGCGCTGGCGCTGCGACTGGGAGCTACTCGAGTGGTGAACGTGACCGAGGAGGCTCTGCCGGATGTGGTTTCCGAGCTCACCGACGGTCGCGGCGCGGACGCCACCTTCGAGTGCACCGGCAGCCAGGGCGCGCTCAACACGATGGGCGACGTCACGCGAATGAGCGGCAAGGTCGTGCTCGTGGGCTTCCACCAGGGTGGCAGCCGAACGATCCCGCTGTCGTACTGGAACTGGATGGCCTTCACCATCGTCAACGCTCATTTCCGCGATGTGCCGACGATCATGCGCGGGATGGCGATCGCATCGCGGCTCGTTGCATCAGGTCAGGTGTCCCTCGAAGCCCTGGTGACACACAGGTTCTCCCTGACGGAGATCTCGGACGCCTTCGGCGCCGCGCGAGAGAAGCCGGAGGGGTTCGTGAAAGCCGTCGTGGTCTTCGAAGGCGTCGACCATCAATCGTGACGACTAGGCCGACTCTCGCCGTACGAGGGGACACGGCAGGATGACGGTGCGACCTTCGCCGGTGTAGTGGCCGAGCATCCGGCTCAACAGGAGCTCACCGGCCGCACTACCGGTCTCGTACGCCGGGTTTCGCACGGTCGTCAACGCGGGGCTCACGATGCTGGCGGCGTCGACGTCGTCGAAGCCGACGAGGGCAACGTCATCGGGAATCGTGAGCTTGAGCTCGTGCACCGCGTCCATCACTCCGATGGCGGTCAGGTCGTTGGCGCAGAAGACGGCGTCCGGGCGCTTCGCCAGCGCCATCAACGTGTGCATGGCCGCCCGGCCGCCGTTGCGAGTCCAGTCCCCACGAGCCATCATCGAGCGGTCGAAGCGACGGTGGGACTCCGCCAGCGCCCGCCGGAAGCCCTCGGCGCGCGCCGTTCCGGACTCCGGCGGTCCTTGGATCATGGCGATCCGTCGGCAACCACGCTCGATCAGCAGGCGGGTCGCCGCATGGGACCCGACTTCGTCGTCTGCGGACACCAGGTCGACCTCGGGGTGGTCGAACATTCCGCCGACACACACCACCGGTGTGCCCAGCGCGCCCGGGCCGATGCTGCCGCGGGCCGCAACATCGACGGAGGCCATCACGACTCCGTCGACGCCGCGGTCCAGAACGTCCTCCAGGAAGGTGTTCTCGCGTTCCGGCTGACCGTCGGTGTTGCAGACGTAGGTCCCGTAGCCCACGCCGTCGACCGCGTCAGCCAAACCACGGGTGAGCACCGCGTAGAACGGGTTGGTGATGTCGGGTACGACGACGGCGATCATCTTCGACCGACTGGTGCGCAGGCTTCGCGCCACGTTGTTCGGCCGGTAGCCCAGCTGCCGAATGGCCTCCTGGACGGTGTCCTTCGTGCTGGCACCGACCAGACGTTTGCCCGACAGCACGTGTGAGACCGTGGTGGGGCTCACCCCGGCGAGCCTGGCCACCTGGGCGATCGTGACCCGGCTGGGGGCGACTGGACGTGGAGGTGACCTGCTCGGGGACCATGGCGAGCACCGCCTTTCGGGACTGGCACCGATCAGCACACCGCATGAACACGCCGGCACCGGTTCGTAGGGTAGCAAGGCGGAGTTCCAAACCGATTTGTCCGGTGCGGGGCCGGTCCCGCCACTCGTTCGGCCGGGCTCGATGGCGAGTCGGTGACCCGTGGCTGCGGATACCGGCGCGCCGCCACGGGTCGCCGCGCCGCACCTGGTGTGATGCCCTTTGCTGAACCTCTTGACATCGTCCGCGTGGGAGGCGACGCTGTCGGGACATGCCAAACGATTTGCATCCAAGGTCCGGTGCATCGCGTTCGGCAACTCGAGTCGGGTCTGAACGTCAGTGAGGGAGCTGGTCCGGTGAAGAATCTCATGTCCCGCAAGTCCATAGCGCTGATCGGGTCGCTGGTGACCGCGGCCCTCCTGATGGCCGGTTGTGGCGGCGACAGCGGCAGTGGAAACGGCCAGGACGCTGGCAAGGGCAAGGGTCCGGTGCCCGAGCCCAAGAGCCCGGTCACCGTGACGTTCTCTTCATGGGTCGGAACACAGCCGGCGATGAAGAAGCTCGCGGAGAACTTCCACGCCGAGCACCCGAACATCACCATCGAGTTCCAGAACGTCACGGCCGACACGTCACAGCAGAAGATCACGACGCAGATCGCCGGTGGCAACCCACCAGACGCCGCGTTCATCGACGCCAGTGCCGTGCCGACGTTCGCCGGGCGAGAGGCGATCGCCAACCTGGACAACTACATCTCGCGCAGTACCTGGGTCAAGCCGGATGCCTACGTCCCGGCCTTCAAGGACTTCGTGACGATCGACAAGAGCATGTACGGGCTGCCCTTCGAGGGCGAGTCGACCAGCATGTTCTACAACAAGGACCTGTTCGCGGCGGCGGGTATCGACCATCCACCGACCACCTGGGCCGAGCTGCAGGCGGACGCCGCAGCGCTCACCAAGCCCGAGGACAAGCAGTACGGCATCGAGATGTTCGCCTCGGAGTCGGCCTACTACTGGTACCCGTTCCTCTACCAGGCAGGTGGGCAGCAGCTGTCTCCCGATGGCAAGACCGTCGTCTTCAACAGCCCCGAGGGCAAGAAGGCGGCCGACTTCTACGTCGGCCTGACCAAGTACGCGCCCCCGCAGTACCTCAACTCCAACTCGTACGACGGGCGGATCGCGTTCGAGCACGGCCAGGTCGGGATGTACATGGCCGGGAACTGGCTGGCTGCGACTCTCGAGGACGACGCCCCGGAGTTCATGGGCCACTGGGCGACCGCCCCGCTGCCGAAGGGCCCGGCGGGTTGCGCCACGACCCTGGCCGGTGACGCACTCGTTCTCTTCAACACCGACCACAACGACGCCGCCTGGAAGTGGATCGAGTACCTCTCCCAGCCCGAGATCATCGCGCAGTGGACCTACAAGGGCATCCCGGGAGTCGAGGGGGTGGCCAGCGGCACGGAGCTTCCCACGCTCAGCGCCCAGCTGTCGGACCCGGCACTGTACAAGGCGAAGCCGGTCCTCACCGGGTTCGCCCAGGACATGAAGGACTGCGGCATTCCGAGTGGTGCGCCCAACGCCAGGTACGGCGAGGTCGAGACCGAGCTCAACACGCAGCTCGGCAAGGCCATGTACGGCGACCAGAGTGCCTCGGAGGCGTTGGACAACACGGCCGAGAAGGCGAAGGAGATCTTCGCCCGCTGACGAGCATCGCGGCGGTCTGGCACCGACGGGTGACCGTTCTCTCAAGCAACGCCGGTCCGGGCTCCCTGAGCTCGGGCCGGCCGGCGGGAAGGCCAGCATGGCAGTCGATACCGTAGTGGACAGGCAGCAGGAGGCTAAGAAGCCCAAGCTGAAGAAGCGCAAGGGCGTTCGCTACACCCTCGCTCGCATGCGCAAGGAGTGGAGCGCGTACCTGTTCATCGCACCAGGTGTGGTCCTGTTCTCGGTCTTCACCTTCTTCGCATTGATCCTGACGCTGTATCTCACGTTCCACCGCTGGAGCATCATCGAGCCGGACAAGCCGTTCATCGGGCTGGACAACTACCGACGGTTGATCAAGGACGACAGCTTCCGTCGGGCTGCGATCAACACCGTGTACTTCACTGGCGCGTCGGTCCCCATCACGATGCTCATCGGTCTCGGGATCGCATTGCTGCTCAACCAACCGCTCTGGGGACGCAGCATCTTCCGGACCATCTACTTCCTCCCCGTCGTGACACCGTTCGTCGTGGTCTCGATCGTCTGGAAGTGGCTCTACCAGCCCGACTACGGCCTCTTCAACTTCTATCTGCTGAAGACGCACCTGATCGACCAGCCGCTGTTGTGGCTGTCCGACCAGAACCTGGCCATGCCGTCCGTGATCATCATGAGCATCTGGGGCGGGATCGGGTACTCGATGGTCATCTACCTGGCCGGACTTCAGTCCATCCCGCAGGAGCTGTACGAGGCGGCCGAGGTGGACGGTGCGGGCGCCTGGCACAAGCTCCGCTACATCACGATCCCCATGCTGAGACCGACCACGCTGTTCCTGTTGATCATCGGGATCATCGGCTCGTTCCAGGTGTTCACCCAGATCTTCATCATGACCAGCGGCGGGCCCGTCGAGCACACGACCACCATGGTCTACTTCATCTACCAGACCGCGTTCATCAACTTCGACATGGGCTACGCCAGCACCCTGGCCTACGCACTGTTCCTCATGCTCCTGGTGTTCACTGCGATCAACCTCCGGCTCAACAGGCAGGAACGATGACCGCGACGGGCGCGCCACCGGTCGACGCGAGCGACAAGCCGGTCAGCAGCAGGAAGCCCAACCGTCGCCCGAGACGCTTGAACGGCCGGATGCTCATCGCCTACCTCATCCTGGTGCCTGGCGCGATCCTGTTCGTCGCCCCGTTCGCCTGGTTGATCAGTGCGTCGTTCCAACCGCTCAGTGACATCTTCGACCTACCGCCGCACTGGATCCCGCTGCACCCGACACTCGACAGCTACGCGACCTTCATCGGCCGTGGCCGGGCCGACGTGACCGGAGCCGGCACCCAAGGAGCCTGGCGGTGGTTCGCCAACAGCGCCTTCGTGGCCACGACCACGACGGTTCTCGTCCTGTTCTTCGACTCGCTCGCCGCGTACGTCTTCGCCAAGCGCAAGTTCCCGGGGCGTGACTTCATCTTCGTCATCTTCCTGGCCACGATGATGGTGCCCGGCCAGGTGACGCTCATCCCCAACTACCTGGTGCTCAAGCACATCCCGTTCTTCGGCGGCAACAACGCGTTGGGACACGGCGGATACGGCTGGCTCGACTCCTACTACGGGCTGATCGTCCCGGGCACCGTCAGCGCCTTCGGGATCTTCCTGCTTCGCCAGTACATGCAGTCGATCCCGGACGAGCTCATCGATGCGGCGCGTATCGACGGCGCGTCGGAGTTCCGGATCTACTGGCAGATCGTGCTCCCGCTGGCCGGTCCCGCGCTCGCCGCGGTCGGCATCTTCACCTTCGTGTACCAATGGGAAGACTTCCTGTGGCCGCTGATCATCATCACCAGCGAGGACAAGATCACGGCGCCCCTCGGACTGGCTCTTTTCGTGGTGAAGAACAAGACCCAGTGGGACGTACTGTTCGCCGGATCGGTCATCGCCACTCTGCCGATGGTCCTGGTCTTCATGATCTTCCAGCGCAGGTTCATCAAGGGGATCTCGATGAGTGGTCTCAAGGGCTAGGTGTGATGCCAGGTCGTGATCCAAGGTGCCGGCCTTGAGTACTCCACGGCAGCGGATCCATGAGCTGCTGGCACCCGCCGACGGGATCCTGCGGCTGGAGCCCGCCTGGGTGGCGCGAGACTTCCTGCCGCCAGGGCGTCGACTGGGGCTGCCCGAAGAGGCGTATGACGTCGGCGAGCGGGGCTGGATCTGCGAGCGCTGGCTGGGGTCGACCACCCGGGCCGACAACAGGGTCGGGCCCGCTGACGAGGGCCTGAGCTACCTCATCGGTGACAACGGCGACCGGATGCTGCTCAAGGACGCCGTCGACCTCGACCCGATAGCCATGATGGGAGCCGAGTACGCGGCGCGTCATCCCCGTGGCCTCGGTCGGCTGGCCAAGCTCTTCGACTACGCGGCCAGGCTGCCGTACCACATCCATCCACCCGCGCAGTTCGCCTCACTGGTCGGGGCGAACCCGAAGGACGAGGCGTACTACTTCCCCGCCGGCGTGGACATGGGACCCCATCCGGAGTCCTTCTTCGGCGTGCACCCTTGGATCGCGAGAGAACGTGCCTACGACACGCTGCTCCCCTATCTCGTCGACTGGGACAGTGACCTCATCCTGCGGCACGCCAGCGCCGAACTGCTGGTGGCGGGCGAGGGCTACCTGATCCCGTCCGGGGTTCTGCACGCCCCCGGCACCGCGCTCACCCTGGAGCTGCAAGAGGACTCCGACGTGCTGGCGATGTTCCAGGCGTTGAACGCCGGCCGGATCATCTCGAAGGACCTGCTGTTCAAGGACGTCAGGGCTGAGGATCGACGTACCCATGGCGAGCGGTTCCCGCTTCGCTTTGTCGAGTGGGAGCTGAACGGCGACCCTGACTTCTTCGAGAACCGGCATCTGGCGCCGGTGCCCGCTCTCGCAGGGTCACCTCAGGGTGTCGATGAGTCCTGGATCTTCTATGACACCACCAAGTTCAGCGGCAAGCGGCTCGTCGTGCCGTCCGGACAACGTGTCGAGACCGTTGAGAGAGGCGTCTACAACGTGCTCGTCTGGTCAGGCTCCGGGCGGTACGGCGGCCAGGAGGTGCACGGTGGCGAGCCCGGTCTGGATGAGCTGCTGGTCGTCCACGACGCCGCCGTTGCACCACATATCGTGGAGAGCACCGGCGCAGAAGACCTTGTGGTGTTCAAGTTCTTCGGTCCCGACATCAACCCCGACGCCCCCACCAAGACGCGCCGGACATGAGCGACCTGAAGGTCGGCATCGCCGGGGCGGGCCTGATCGCGGGCGTGCACGCGAGAGCCTATGGAGCCGCCGGTGGCGTGCGTGTCGTCGCGATCGCTGATCCCGTACCAGGGAAGGCGGAACAGCTCGCAGCGACGGTCGGGGCGAGCGCTCTCGACAGCATCGACGCCCTGCTCGATGCGGACCTCGACATTCTCAGTGTGTGCACTCCGACGCCCACACATGCGGCACTGGCCATCAAGGGCCTTGAGGCGGGGCTTCATGTGCTGTGCGAGAAGCCGATCGCACGCACGTCTGAGGATGCCCGCCGGATCGTCGAGGCTGCGGACTCAGCTTCGGGAATCCTGATGGTGGGTCACGTATCCAGGTTCGAGGACGACCATCGGCAGGCAAAGCAGGTGGTCGAAGCGGGATACCTCGGCGACATCACCATGATGAGCCACTCCGTGACCACGTCCCTGCCGGGCTGGAGCCAGTTCGGCTGGCTCTCCGACCCCGAGCTTTCGGGTGGGCCCCTCGTCGACCTCGCGGTCCACAGCTTCGACTTCCTCTCCTGGGTGAGCGACAGCAAGATCGTGCGGGTGCATGCGGTGGGTGTGGACACGGCGGTGGGTACGGCGACGTATGCCCTGGTCCACCTGCGCTTCGCCAGTGGAGCGATCGCGCGCGTCGAGTCGAGCTGGGCACATCCGGCGTCCCACGGATTCAAGCTCGCTGCTGAGATCGTCGGCACCGAGGGTCGGTTGAGCTGGAACTACGACCAGCTCGCGGGTGGTTTCCTCCATCGCGCGGAGGGAGACACCGTGCGGTTCGACCCGTTGGGCGAGCGTGGCTTCGCCACCGAGATCGCGAGCTTCGTGCACGCAGCGCGTACGGGCGGCGAGCCTCCGGTCACCGGTCGGGAAGGGATGGCCGCGCTGCGGGCGTCTCTTGCCGCGGTGGAGTCGCTACGGACGGGTGAGACGATCGATCTCACGACGTGGAGCGCAGAGTGACCTCTCCCCTTGGTGTGGCGCTGGTCGGATGTGCCCACACCATGCACGCGTGGGCGTATGCCCGCGCACTGAGTGCCTCACCGAGCGCGCGGCTGGTCGGCGTCTTCGATCAGGATCCGCTCTTGGCCGCGCCGATCGAGCGCGACTTCGGCGCCCGCTACTACGACGACGCCGCTGAGCTGCTCAGCCAGCCAGCTGTCGACGCCGCGGTGGTCTGCAGCGCGACGGTGGAGCACCTCGATCTGGTAGAGATCGCCGCAGCGCACGGGTGTCACGTGCTCTGTGAGAAGCCGATTGCGACGACTCTCGAGGACGCGCGACGGATGATCGCCGTGTGTGCCGATGCGGGCGTGCAGCTTCAGGTCGCGTTCGTGACCCGGTTCCTGCCGCTCATCCAGGAGGTTCGGGCCTCGCTCGAGTCGGGTGAGCTCGGCGACGTGTTCGCGATGGTCGCGGGAAACCGAGGTCGTCCGCCGCTTCCTCCGCAGTATCCGGAGTGGATCACCAACCCGGCACTGGCCGGCGGGGGAGCGTTGCTGGACCACTCCGTCCACCTGACCGACATCATGCGGCATCTGAGTGGCCGCGAGGTGGTGACCGTCGCCGCCGAGGTGGACTCCCTGATGTGGGACTGCGGGGTCGACGACATCGCTCTGATGTCCCTCGTGTTCGACAACGGGATGGTGGGCAGCGTGGACCCCAGCTGGTCCGTTCCGTCCGACAACCCCTGGGACTACGACTTCTCGCTGCACATCGTCGGGACCCAAGGATCATTGATGATCGACGATGTGGCGTCATCGCTCCAGCTGGTCAGTCGGCGGTACGGCGCAGGGCTGCGCTTGGTTCCCTTCGGTGTCGATGTGGACGCGTTGATGCTCGACGGGTTCGTCGCCTCCGTGAGTCAGGGTGCCCTTCAATGGCCCTGTGCCGACGGCGAGGACGGACTCCGCGCACTCGAGGTCGCGTTGGCCGGCTACGCAGCGGCTGCGGCCGCATCGCCAGTGGGGCTAGGCCCTCGATAGGTCCCACAACGGCTTGCGGTAAGGCGCCTGAAGCAGGGACTGGCGGAGCGCCCAGTAGGCAGGCTTGCGGTGGAACTTGTTGTCGAAGGGCAGCGGGCGCCGGTTGGCGCCGTCATGGCGCGGGTAGTCCTCGTTCAACCAGGAGTACTTGTCGGTGAGGCCGAACGTCAGAAGGGCCTTCACGGCGGGCTCGTTGAGGGCCACGTCGAGATACCGCCGGTAGACGTCGGCCACCGCTGGGTCGCGAACCGCCGGGTTGGCCGGTAGGCCGCCGTCCATCACGTCCATCTCCGTGATCAGGATGTGCAGCCCACGGTCCGCGATCTCCGTGAGGAAGTGTCGGTAGGCGAGCTCCTTGAACCGGTCCGCGAACTGGTAGGCCAACAGGTGGGCCTGGATGCCCACGGCATGAACCGGAACCCCCTGTGAGAGCAGGGTATCCACCACCTCGAGGAGTGCCTTGCGGCGTCGCCAGGGCTCGTCGCCGTACTTGTTCGTGGTCTCGAAGCCGAACTCGTTGATGATCAGCTCGGCAGCCGGGTCCGTGTCGTGAGCGAGGTGGAATGCCTCCGCGATGTAGGAAGGTCCGATCGTGTTGTACCAGGGGACATTGGTCCGGAAGCCGTTGACGCCTTCGGGGTCGGTGACCTCGTTCGCGACGATCCAGGCATTGGTTCGGCCCTTGTAGTGCTTGACTTCGGCTCGGACGACACCGAAGAGCAGATCCGACGCCTCTCGGCGGTTGAGGCCCCAGAGGTCGTCATCAGTCCAGCCGTCCCCGAACCCCTCGTCCCACACGAGGTGGGCGCCGAGTACGAGCTGCTGCTGGCTCTCGGCCAACGCGAAGAACTGGTCGCCGTAGCTGAAGTCGAGCTTCGCCTTCGGGTTCGGCTTGAGCACGTACCAGAGCAGGTCATCCTGGGTCATCAGGATCGACGCCTCGCGATCCTGCAGCGCGATCAGCGGCCGGTCGGCCATCCAGGTCGCCCACGAAGTGCCGTACGCAAGACCGCGGTTGCGCGCCGTCCGCCACAGGGGCGCAGGGTCGAAGTCCAGCGGACCCGCGGTGGCGGCTGAGGCGGAGCGGGAGGTGAGCCCGCCCAGCGCCCCTGCGGCGGCCACCGAGGCTGCGCCGAGAAGCAACGAACGTCGCTGGATGGTCAACTCATCGCCCATGGCGTGCTCCTGAGATAGGCAGACACGCGGGACAGCAGCAGCGAGGTGTCTGCGTCATGCAAATCGATTGCCTGTGACCCTACTTCTCTGCTGCCAACCTCACAAGAGGTTCAGAAAAACAGTCGTCAGCTGCGCCGGACGAAGTAGAGGATGGCCGCGACGAGCAGGATGATGACGAGGATCGTGATGATGAGGCCCATACCGAAAGACCCTATCCGCGTCGGAGGCAGCCCGCTCGTCGACGGCGCCGACCACTACCGGGTGGAGATGTCGCCTTCGGTCTCGATCTGCTCCTTGCGGACCTCCTCGGTCACGGTCTCTTCACCCTGAACCTCTTCAGTGCCGAGATGCACCCGCTCGACCGCCTCGACGCTCTTCTGGACCACCGGCACCTCTTCGCGCAGCACGACTTCGTGTTCGGCTTCGCCGATCTCGGGTCCGTCGGTAGCCTCGCCACGGTTCGCATCGGTGATCGGCTCCCGCTCGAGGACGGCTTTCTCCTTGCGGACGGGCACAACCTGGGTGACATTCTCGGTGACAACGTACTTACGCAGTCGGACCCGACCCGCCTCGCGGGTCTGCGTGCCGACGTCGACGCGCTCCTCGGACCTGGTCATCGCATCGTCGGCGGGGCTGTCCGTGGCCGCAGGGACGACGTTGTCGTTGGGGTAAGCGTCGACGCCGCCATCGATGCCGGCGTTGTAGTCCAGGCTGTAGTGGTCGTACAGACTCCGCTCGTCCTCAGGCGTGAGATGTCCTTCCGAGTCCACGTTGGGGGCGTCCTTGACCTGGTCCTTGGTGTAGGGGACCGCCACGTCGTCACCGGTGAACGTGACCTCCCGAATCGGTACGAAGCTCTCGCTCGTTCCGAACAGTCCGGTGTTGACGGTCGCCCAGGTCGGCTGCCCGGTGTTGTCGTCGGTGTAGATCTGGCCGACCTTGCCGATCTTGCTCCCGTCGGTGTCGTAGACGGTGCTGCCGATGACGTCGTTGATGTTGCTCTGGTCCAGCATTGATGAGCCTCCAATGAGTGAGGGAACATGCGCGCCCTCGGATGGGTGGTATCTGCGCGCTCGCATGGTGAAGCGAGCAGGTTGCTTGGGTGTCTATTCGGGTGGGAGTTCGTCGGCCTTGACGGCGCCGCGTTGTCCTCGTGGCTGTGGGGGGCCTTGGGTGGTGTCTTTGATGGTTTGTGCTTCTGTTTCGGCGTTGATCTCGGCACCGAGCAGGACTACCAGGGCGGTGATCCAGAACCAGAGCAGCAGCACGACGACGCCGGCGAGCGCGCCGTACGTCTTGGCGTAGCTGCCGAAGTTGTCGACGTAGAAGGCGAAGCCGAGGGAGGCTGCGACCCACATGATGGTGGAGACGATCGATCCGAGCGACAGCCATTTCACGGCGGGTGCGTCTCGGTCGGGTCCAACTCGATACAAGAGTCCGAGGGCCAGGATCGCGACCCCGATGAGGAGTGCCCAGCGGACGATCTGGAGGAGAGCCTGGACGGCCCAGCCGCCGCCGATCTGGTTTGCCAGGAACGGTACGACGGCGATCAGGCCGAGGGCTACTGCCAGGAAGAGGAGGAAACCTACGGTCAGGAGCAGCGCGAGGCCGCGTTTGACGACGAAGTTGCGGTCCTCTTCCTCGTCGTAGGCGATGTTCAGTGCCTCGACCAGGCCTGACATGCCGGCCGAGGCGCTCCACAGGGCAAGGGCGATGCTGATCAGCAGCCCGAGCGTGAGGGCACCGCTTGAGGCGCCGGCCAGCGACTCCAGCTGGGTGGTGATCAGCGTCTTCGCGCTGTCGGGAAGTGACGAGGAGAGGTTGGCGACCTGGGACTTGACCTCGGCCGGGGTGGTGACCAGGCCGTAGATCGAGACGGCGGCCACCAACCCCGGAAACAACGCCAGGAACCATGAGTAGGCGACGCCTTTGGCGATCAGCGACAGGTTGTCGTTTCCGACCTCCTGCAGGCTGCGTCTGCTGATCTGCCACCATCCCTTGGCGGGGATGTCGGTCGGCGACTCGGCGTCATATCCGACGTCGCCGCGCGGGCTGCGGCTCGATACAGCTGTGGACTGCTCACTCATAGGGCTCTTTCCGGCACTCGATCGGTACGGCTGCAGGGTCCTCAGGAGGCGCTGCCGGCTGTGGACCGCACCTCGTCGGTCGCGCCTTGTGCTTCGTCGCGAACCGTCCGGGCAGCGTCGCCGCCTTGGTCCTTGACCGCCTGGGCGGCGTCGGTGGCGGAGTCCTTCACGGTCTGGAGGGCGTCCTGAGCGGGTCCCTGCAGGTCGTCCTTGAGATCGTGCGCGATGCCGGTCAGCTGTTCCTTGACCGGTTCCTTGACCTTGTCCTCGAGGGCCAGGACCGCTTGCTGCTCGGCTCGAGACGCCGGGAGGAGGCTCGAGACGAGCCAACCGGCGGCGAAGGCGATCAGGCCGGCGGCCAGCGGGTTGCCCTGGGTGCGGCTGATGGCGGCATCGGGAGCACCGGTGACGGCATCGGTGACCGTCGACTGGGCGGAGCTGGCCTTGTCGCTGATCGTGGCGGTCCCAGACGACGCCGTACCCATCACCCGCTCACGAACCGAGCCGACCGCACTCTTCGTCCGGTCCACCCGGCGCGACACGATCCGGCCGGGACTCACCTTGTCGCTGATCGCATCGACGTCTCGGCTCATGTCCTGGCGGGTCTGCTCGATCTGTCGCTTCAGTTCTTCTGGGCTTTGAGCCATTGGGCATCCTCTTTCAATGAGTCGATCGTCTGCTCGGGCTTGGGGTTGAGGTTCTGCAGCTTCTTCTTGCCCCCGAGACCCAGGACGGCGGCAGCGATGCCCCACACCGCGGTCACGATGAGGGCCGCCAAGGTCAGATCCATCGCCTTGTCCAACAGCCACATCAACGTGACCGACAAGAAGATCGCGGTCATCCAGCCGGCGAACGCTGCCCCGCCCAGCATCCCGACGGCCTTGCCCGCCTCCTTGGCCTCCTCGCGAAGCTCAGCCTTCGCCAGGGTCAGCTCCTGGCGCATCAGCTTGGACATGTCACTGGTCAACGACGACACCAGGCTGCCCAGCGAACGGTCGGCGCTGTCCGATCCGCCGTCGTGGCCCTCGGCAAGGTCGGATTCGTAGGACGAGGTCACCGCATGACTCCCGACGCTGTCTCATCCGGCAGCGAAGCCGGGTAAGCAGGCGACACCGGACCCCACGCGTCGGCCTCCACCACCACCGGCGAGACCGGCGACGCGGCCGGGAAGCCCGTCCCGACCTGGCCCGCCGCGGCCGTACCGTCAGATGCTCCAGACGTGGCGCCGGACGGCGCGTCCGAGGAGTGGACACTCTTGGCGCTGCGGGTCAGGCGCCCCACCAGCAGACCCGCGAACGCCGCCCCGAGCAGGAACGAGCCGGGACGTCGACGGGCCAGATCACGCAGCTCCTCGACCAGCTGTCCGGGCTCACGCTCCTGAAGGAAGTCCGCGCTCTTGTGAGCCACACCCCCGACCTCCCGGGTCAGCTGGGCGCCGATGCCAGGCCCGTCGGCCTTGTCCGCCAAACCGGTCAGCTCGTCCCCGATCGAACGCAGGCTGTCCACCGCGCTGTCTCGCTGCGCGAACGCATGGTCGCTCAACTGACTGCGCGCCTCGTCCGCCAGCTGCCGAGTCTGGACCCGCAGATCAGCCGTGACGGTCTGGACCTGCTCCTTGGCCGTCTCAACAACGTTCGCGGCCTCGTCCTTGGTAGTGGCGGCGACACTCTGCGCCTGCTCCTTCGCGGTGTCTTTCACATCGGTCGAGGTGCTCGACTCGACCTCTCGGGTGTCGGTCACAAAACTTCTCCATCGGTAGGGTGTCGCTCGGTCGAGCGTGGGTTTACAGTGTAAGCGTTACATCGTAAGTCAACCACGGAGATCTGGCCAGCGCACCTCGGCGGCCTGCACACGCCGTCGCGGCAGCCGATATCGTGACGAAGAAGGAGGTGCACATGCTGCCGACGGACCGTGATGACACGATCGACGCCGATGCTCAGGTGGTCGCAGGCGCCGCACCACCTTCAGCGCGGATCCCCCTTGACCGCAAGCGGATCGTGTCGGCCGCGGTGGCGTTCATCGATGCCAACGGGCTCGCGGGTCTGACCATGCGCAGGCTCGGGGGAACGCTGGACGTCGAGGCCATGTCGCTCTACCGCTACGTCCCCGGCCGCGAAGAGCTCCTGGATGCCGTGGTGGACGCCATGATCGACGAGATGTACGACGATCACGACGTCCTGCAGAAGCCGCGGGACGGGTGGCAGGACTTCCTGCAGCGACTGGCGCACGGGGTCCGCCGGGTGGCCTTGAGCCATCCACTGGCGTTTCCGCTGGTGGCCTCGCGACCGCCGGAGGCGCCGTGGCTGCGACCCCCCTTGCGCAACCTCAGGTGGGTCGAATCCTTCCTCGAGGGGCTCACCGGGGAGGGATTCACCGAGGAGACGGCGGTTGCCGCCTATCGGGCCTTCACGAGCTTCCTGCTAGGACACCTGCTGCTCGAGGTATCCGCCCTTGGTGCGGACGTCGGACCACTCGACGTGCTGGAGGATCCGGACTCAGAGAGCCCCGATCTGTCCGAGTACCCACTGGTCCGCCAGTTGAGGGGATCGCTGTCCGAGGACCACTCCGCTGCAGAGTTCGAGGAGTCGCTCGAGAACCTTCTCGACCGGTTGGCCATGCTGCGTTCGGAGCGGCAGCCGCCGGCCAAGACCCGGCCATAGTCGAGTCGGTCTACTGGCCGGCATCGATCCCGAGCAGCGTGAACACCGGGGATGGGGACGGAGTTTGCGTCCGGCAGGTGAGCAGGCTCGGCAAACCCTCAGCCACGGCAACGCGGACGGTCCAGACGACGGACCCGACCGTGAAGTCCAGGTGCCAGGTCACCTGCTCGCCGGGCAGCTGTTCGGAGCGGCGGCGGCCGACGAGCCGGACCGCGTCGATGCGGGTCTCGCCCAGCTCCTGCCTCAGGTAGTGCTCACCTGCCTGCACCACGAACGGGTACGCCGACCTCCCGCGCAAGAGATCGGGCGTCAGGTGACCGCCGAGATGTCGCCTGACCAGCTCGTCAACCCGGTCTGGCTCGACTCGGCCGTAGTACAGGCCGTGCGGCAGTACGACGATGTTGGCGGCGAACCGGTCTCCGCCGATGTGCGAGACCTCCCAGGTCGACGCGGCGTGACGACGGTCGAGCGCTGCGGCAACCGGACGGCCCAGCTCAGCACAGCAGGCGTCGTGGCGGCCGTGCGTACACACACAGAAGATCGGCTCTTCCGTCGGCGTCAGACCGATCGACTTGCCCTTCGCGAACGAGGGCAGGTCGATGTCGAGCAGTTCTTCCAGCGAGGCCAGAGACGTGGTCTCCATCCATGGGTGGGCTGGGTGTGCGAAGGCGGCGAAGACTCGAGGGCGGGCGGGTGCCACCCGGCGGTGGTACCGACGAATGAGCAGCGTCTTGATGCCGTGCCGGGCGGAGTCGCGAGCCAGACGAGCTCCGATGCCGTCGGGTAGGCGTGCATCCCGCAGCGCGGTAGTGCCCCAGGCGCCAGGAAACTCGATGAGCAGAAAGGCCTTGACGACCGATGCGGTCCCGAACTGGGGATCTCCACGCGCCAGGCTGTCCGCCGTACAACGACGCATCAACTGTTGTGCCGAGGTGAGTCCATGGAGAGGAGCCCTTCGCGGACGAGTCTCCTTACCAGCACCAAGCGGCTCTGCTTATCGAGCCAGGGCGCCAGCTGTCGCGGCGCGAACACGGGCCAGCTGATCAGCTGCTCGAGCGGCTCCCGGGTGCTGGTCGGAAGGCGTAGCTCCCTATCGCCTAAGAGCAAGCGCACGCGGCCGCCATCGTCATCGCCACCGGCGTCGACGTGGATCGAGGCCAAGGACCCGGGTCGCCGCGCCACTTCGGTGTCATCGTCGAGAGCGCTCAGCTCCAGGCTGTCGGCGATGGCGCCCTGTAGCGCAGGAGGACGACTGGTGAGGAACCGGAACGCCTCGTCCGCGGCCAGCGTCGCTGGGTCGAGTGCGCCGATCTCGGCGGCCAGGGTGCGCAGCTGACCGGAGAGCTTCGCGGCGAGTACGGCCGGGTCGTCGAGGTATCCGGCCGGAATGCGGTCGTCGAAGGCCGAGCGCGCGACGACCGACGACACCGCTCGTTCCAGTACCTCGCGCCAGGCGATCTGGTTGATGCCCACCGTCACGTGCAGGGACGCGACCTCCTGGGTCCGCGCCGCATGGGGGGTGCCAGCAGGCAGGTAGGCGCAGATGCCGGGCTCCATCAGGACTGCCTGCGTCTTGCCGGGTTCCTCGATCTCCCACTGCTTGGCCCCGTGAGTCTGGAAGACGAAGACATCATGGGTGTCGCTGTGTTTGGCGAACCCCTGAGCGCCGGGCGGCGTCAGGTACGCGTTCGCCTGGCATGGGTGCCCGAGTGCACGCTCGAGATCACGGATCAGCTCGGTCAACGGTGGCCAATAGCGGTGCAGGCCTTGCAGCACGAGGGTTGCGCCGTTGCCGAAGAGGTCGACAATCTTCCGCGTGTCGACGAGGCCCGTCATCGCCGTACCCGCGATGGTCGCTGACCGGGTGAACGCTGAAGCGGGCAGCACCACGCCGTCCTTGGCCACGCGCAGCGCCGGAGTTCGCAGCGCCGAGCCCATCAACAGCTGATCGGCGTCCCGCAGCGAGAGCAGGCCAACGATATCTGCCGGATCCGCCTTGTGCAGATGGACGCGGGACGCCCAAATGTGCTCGAGAAACTCGTGCGCGTCCCCGCTCAGCAGACTGAGGGCGTCCAACGCTCAGCTGTCTGTGCCGTCAGAGTCACCGTCAGTGGCGTCGCCGTCGGTGCCGTCGGTCCCGTCGCCGTCGGTTCCGTCGGAGTCGGTCCCGTCCGAGTCGCTCGAGTCACCGTCGGTCGTGTCGATCGCGTCGCCGTCGGTCCCGTCGGCATCTCCCGGGTTGTCGCCCGCGGCTGGGGCGCCCACCGTCTCGATGTCGTCGTCGCTCAGGGGCGCTTGCGGGGTCTCCGTCATGCTGTCTCCTTCGGAAGGGGCGGCGGCTGGGTCTCGATGCTGGTGCGCCGACGGAGGTGGGGTACCCACCGCCGCTGTTCGGCAAACGTCGGGTGGCGACTCGACCGGGCCGATCCGGCCAGGGTGGGTTGAACCAGTGCGCCCGGGGGTATGAGACAGGGCATGCCGGACGAGTTCATCTACGAGATCGCGTCCGTCGACCGTGCCGAGCGGATCGTCGACGCGCTGACCGACGATGGGTTCCGGGTCTATCCGGCTCCCAGCCCGGAGGTCGGCAAGGTTCGCGTCCATGTCGACGCGGAGGACGATCTACGGGAAGCCGTTGATGGCATCGTGGCGCGGCACGACGCGGAAGCCATCTCGATTCACTGACGTGTCGGTCTCGACCGCGTCGCAGATTGACAGCCGGCCAGGTGGGGTATGTGCCCACCGCAGACCTCGTGGAGGTCGAGCCATCGTCGTTGATGACAGGGAGGGTTACCCGTGAGTGAGAAGACAAGCACAGGCGAATCCGTCGAGGAGCTGGTGTTGCAGGCCGCCAAACGGCTGCTGGACGAGCAGGCTGACAACAGGTCCGAGCCGCAGGCGTGGGCGACGGGTTCGGCGATCGCCCACCTCACGGGATTCGACAAAGAGGAGGTCCTCGCCGCCCTCCGGGATCTCGAAGCCGCTGGAGTCCTGCACATCAAGTCGGCAACAGCTGGGCAGGAGATCGAGGTCCTGGGGGTAGACCATGGACCGGACGCTGACTCGGTCGAGGAGCCGGTGGACGAGGGGTAGCCGTCAACTCGGCCCGCCCACCGTCCACCGCCCGCCGCCCGCCGAGCGAGTCAGTCCGTGGGTTGGGCGTACGGGAGCACGTGGGTCAACAGCATCATGAGGAAGTGGCCGGGTTCCTCGTACATCGCCATGTGAGCCGAGTCCTCGAACCACTCGACGACCAGGCTCGGCGCCTCGAGCCGGGCCAGCCACTCCTCCAACGGAGCGGTCGGCGTCATGGCGTCGTGCCGGCCGAGTAGCTGCACCATCGGGACCGGGAACGTTACAACATGCCTCAGGTCGAGGTCGAGGAGCTGCGGAAGTATCACCTTGCCGGTCAGCGCGTTGCCCGCTTGCAGGGCTTCCCGGTCTGCGTCTGTGTAGTCGGGGGAGAGTACGTCGCCGTCCATGAAGAAGACGCACCCGTCGCGCCCCGCGCCGAAGCCGCCGAGCAGTTGTACCCACCCGCGCTCAACGATGATCTTCTCGAGCAGGGTGCTGGAGTCTCCTGGGTAGGGCTGCAACGCGTCCAGCTCGGTCACCGCCTCGACGAGCCCTCGACGTTCTGCCTCCTCGCGGACCCAGCGCCAGCTGGCCGACTCGTTCTCGGCCATGGATACGAGCTGCCCCACTCCGACGTACACGCTGAAGAGGTCCGGTCGCGCGACCACCGCAAGCGTCGCCAGGGCCGTACCCCAGCTGTGGCCGCAGATCGCGACCCGCTCCACCTCGAGCTCACTGGTGAGCCACGCGGCTAGGTCCACCAGGTCGGCGACGTACTGCGTGAGGTGCAGCGTCGGCTCGATGACGTCGGGTTCGGTGAGGGCGTAGGTACGGCCGGCGCCGCGTTGGTCGTAGTGGACGACGGTGAAGTACTCCTCGACCGGGCGCTGCCACATCCACGCCGTCGGCGCGAGGGGCGTCCCGGGTCCGCCATGGACCATCAGGAGTACGGGGTTGTCGCGTCGGCGGCCGCGGATGGAAACCACGTGCGGCACCCCGCCGAGCTCCACCACCCGAGTCTCCTCGACGCCGTTGGGGCTGGTGATCCGGTTGAGGTCGGCGATCACCGCCACCGACTCAGAGTAGCGGTCGGCCATGAGGTCACCCTCGCCGTTATCGACTATCCCGGCGGTGTCGGTCACGGCGACAGTATGGCCCGCGAGCCGGGCCGGTTCGGCGTGCGGGGGTGGTGTCCGGTGCGGGGGGCGTCGGTACGGCAGACTGCTGATCTGGCGCCGGCTGCCGGCTTGTTCTCCATGGAGGTATCTGTGATCGGTCTCATCATCGGCTCGCTGTTCTTCGGCATCATCCTCGGGCCGCTGGCCAGGTTGATCCTGCCGGGACGCCAGGCCATCGGCGTGGCTTGGACAGTAGGGGCTGGCTTTCTGGGAGCCCTTGTCGGTGGGATCTTCGCGAACGGCATCGGCCTGTCCGACACCGAGGACAACATCGACTGGCTGCGCATCCTGATCCAGCTGATCTGTGCCGTCGTCGCGGTCGCACTGATCGCCGCGCGGCTTCGTCGCAAGTGAGCGCATGGTCGGGGCCGTCCTGGCCAACCTGCTCGAGGAGTGGCAGTCAGGCCCCGGTCGGATCCTGATCACTATCCGGAGGGAGATCGTCCGGAAAGGCCTCTACAGTGCCCGGTATGACAGAGAGCAGAACGGATTGGCGGGTTGTCGATGGCGTTACGACGGCATGGTTCGACGCACCGTCGCTGAGCGAGGGGGCTGCGCTGGCCGGGCGCATCGTGAAGCTGTCGGCCGAGATCGTGGTCGACCTCCGCGCGACAGGCTTGCGGGTGCGCCTCGACTCAGGTGCCCACGCCGTGACGGTATCGGCGGTCGCGCGGGATCTCGGGCTGGCCGCGAACCCTGCCGTGCTGCAGGACCTGAGCGTCGTCTTCGAGTCCGCGGACCCGACCGGTGTGAAGCGCTTCTGGCAGCGCTTGCTCGACTACGCGCCTGGGCAGGACGGCGGTTTGGCAGATCCGTTGCGGCGCGACCCCGCGATACGAATCCGGCAGACGACCGAGCCGCGACCGTTGCGCAACCGCATCCACCTCGACGTGGTGCGGCCGGCCGCGACGGTTGAGCAGGCGAGTCTCGGTGAGGCATCGGGACCGTACGGGGTCTGTCACACCGACCCCGACGGCAACGAGGTCGACCTGGTCCCGGGCGATGCGCTCAGCGAGCGGGCCGGGACATCCGACTGGCAGGCGGTGTTCAGCGCGATGGCGTGCTACCGCATCACCTCGCCAACGCAGCAGTCTGACGTGGCCGCCGCAGCAGCGGCGCTGGCCGGCGAGGCTGGATTCCCGCTGCTGGTCGACCTGCGCCCGGGGCTGGTGATCATCGACAGCGGCAAGGACCAGTCCGACAACGACGCCCACGGCCTCGAGCTCGACTTCACCGACCTCGCCGAAAACGTCCAGACCGCTGCCCGCGAACTCGGGGCCACTGCCGATCCGGGGCTGCCGCGCTTCGCCCAGCTCTTCCTCGACGCCGCCGATGTTGCGGCGGTCCGTGCGTTCTGGGTCGCGGCACTCGGATACATCCCCGACCGGCGAGCCGGGGTCAGCGACGTCCACGACCCGCGGCGACTGAACCCGGTGCTGGTGTTCCAAGAGATCGACGCTTCGCAGACGGAGCGGCGTGGGCAGCGCAACCGCATCCACTTCGAGCTCGCTGTGCCGTCGGACCTCGCGCAGACGCGCCTCGCCACGACCGTCGCAGCCGGTGGCCGGCTTCTCGAAGAGTCGGAGGATCGCTGGCGGGTCGCCGACCCCGAGGGCAACGAACTGGTGATCGTCTGCGGGGCATGACCTCGCCTTGGGCTGAGCCATGCTGTGGTCCACTCGCGGTGCCGGCGAGTTTCCCCAGCGCTAGCCGGAAACTCGCGCCGGAGTCTTGATCACTCGGGATGGGCGGTGGAGAGTGCATCCATGACAGACCGCATCAAGGGCCTTGGGGCCCTCATCACTACCGCCTTCATCTTCGTGATCCTGCTTTGGTGGCTGATCGTTGTGGCGCTGCATGTCGGGACCAATCCCGTGGTGAACGCTGACGGGGTTGTGACACTCGATACCTTCCAGCGAACCAAGGACATCCTGCTGGTGGTGCTGCCCTTGGCCACGACCGCGGTCGGCTTCTGGCTTGGTAGCCAGGGGACGGCCCAGGCTCAAGAGACTGCACAGACGGCGACGAGAACCGCTGAGACCGCGCAAGCTGAGGCCGTAGCGGCCAAGGATCAGTTGATGGCGCTGGTCGATGTCTCAGAGGCACACAAGCTGCAGGAAGCGCGCAATGCCCACCCCGCAGCGTTCGGACTGCGCGACCCCAATGACCCGGACGTAGTCGCTGAGCGCTACGAGAAGCAGACTCTGGCAGAGATCCGCATGCAGGATCTTCGCGCCGAGAACTACCGGAAACGAAACCCGTCTGGTGCAACGTCTGTGGGTGAGGATTCGCCCCCTGGGTCGGCAGACCAGTCCACCTGATCAACGCCTCGCTTGAGGTCGACATGGACTGCGCGGGGGTCAGTCGTCTGGCGACGTGCAGCGAGTTCTCGTGGGGAGCCATCGCTGGCTCGGAGGTCTCGTCCGAGGTCAAGTCCTAGCGCTCAGCTCGTCCCAGTACTCGAGGTGACTGCGGTGTAACCACGCATCGACCCACTCGTGGTCAGGTTCGTCTGGCACTGATGAGTCGGACTGGAGGCGCGTCAGAGTGGCCTCCGCTTCGGAGACCGCATCCACGACGTCGTCGAGAGCGACCTCGCCGCGACGGATCGAACGAAGATACTCACGACCCGGTTCGGGGACCGGGAGCGTGATGCGGCCGGTGGTGAGAAGTTCGATGCCCTGCATGCCGAGTCGGAGTGCGTGCATGGCGTACTTCGTGTCGTATCCGTGCACAGCTACGAGTTCGGGTCGGTTGGTGTGGGCACCGATCTCGCCGGTCATGGCCCGCTTCTGGGAGTTGAGGTAACCCAGGAAGCGGACGGCGGCCAGCTTCGAGACGAAGCGGCTGGCGTTCGCCACCAGCTCGGTGCCAGCTTCGTTGCGGTACACGACCTCTTCGTCGGGCACGAAGAGGACCAACAGAACAGTGGGGTTCCCGCCGAGTGCGAGCCGGGCCCATTTGCGGGCCGAGTAGATGATGACGTCCAGGTCCCCGGCACCGGACCGGTTGGCCAGGCCGCCAGGCTGGTCCCAGACGGTGTGCCGTTCGTACTGCTGGAACTCCACTCTGGGGCCATCTCCGTCGATCCCGTTGGGCACCCGAGCCAGGCCCGTCACGAACTCAGGTGGCTCGAGGCAGATACCCATCTCGTCACGGTCGTCTTGCCCGCTGATTGCGGTGCCATGAACGCCGGAGCCGACCTGGGTGCGCAAGATCAGCCCGCGCTCCGCCAGGAGCCGCGCCTCCTCCGAGGCATGCGGATGTGCGAACCCGGGGGGCAGCCTCGCAGCGTCGAAGGCGGGGAAGGTCGTCACGGCAAGAGTTTAGGTTGTTGGAAGACGTGGCTTGGACTCACTCAACGAGCCCTCGACATCCTGACTGCCTCGAGGCCCCGTCAGAGACTGGGCCCGTGAAGGCAACTGCCTGCACTTCCTGGTGCCAGCACGGCGACAGCATCTGGAGCGCGTCGTTCGGTACCGCCAGGTCATCTCGATTTGAGCCGATTCGCCCTCGGCCCTACGGGTGGTGTTGCCGCTCGCCCCAGGAGGTTGCGAGCCTGTCGGGCTTCATCGCTATGGAGATTCCTGACCTGCGACTTTGTGGGCCCCGTGGGACTCGAACCCACAACCCGCGGATTAAAAGTCCGCTGCTCTGCCAGTTGAGCTAGGGGCCCCTCGATTTACAAACTCGCAGGTCAGGGGTTTACGGGTTCAGGCTAACTGAACGACGGTCGGGCCCTGGTCCGCAGGTAGTCCGCAAGGAGTGTGGAGGAACCGCTCCCGGACCTCGCCCAGACGATCCGCCACCTGGTCGAGGTCTTCATCGTAGAGGTGCCCGTACAGGTCCCACGTCATGGTCGCCGAGACATGGCCCATCATCGACTGGACGACTTTGATGTTGGCTTCTGCCTGGATCGCCAGAAGCCGCGGTATGCCGGAGCGGCGGAGGGCACGATCAGATACCAGGCAGGCGCACTCGCGCTGATGGGGCTCGCAGTTGACGAACGTGGTGTTTCCGCCGAGGTCGATCAGGTGATGGTCGAACTCGATGCCTGGCAGGTCGCGCCACGTCGGGACGCCTGAACGCCACGCACGCAGATCGGCATGTGAGCGAGCCGGACAGCGGCACATCCGGAGTGTGGTGCCAGAATCAGAGAGTGCTTGGGCGGACTGCACAGCCAACGTGATCGAGCGGGCTTCGTTCGGACTCTCGCTGAGCGCGTGCGACCGGACAACGGCACGTACGTGCTACGTGTCGGCCTCATCTTTGTTTGCCAGCCATGAAGAGGCCGACAGCCTTCTCGATGCGCCGCTGCCGAGTCTCCGGCGCCTTCGCTGCATTGATGTTGTCGACGTGATAACGCTGCAAACTGTTGGACAACGCGTCGAAGAACTGACGACTCCCTTCGTGTCCCTCCATGGCGGCTGCGAAATCGACGGGTATCGCCACGTCCCGAGGCGTATCCGCAACCCTCAACGTCACCGTGATCGCGTCACCGCCCGTGAGCCCGGTAGCAGCGCGGACGGCAGCGCTCAGGCCGATCAGGTATCGACCACCCATAACCGCGACGGTGCTGCGGTAGTCGTAGCCGTTCACAGTTACGAGCACGGAGGGCCTCTTTCCCCGTCCCAGCTGCTCTATGACGTCATCTGGGACCACGATGCCTGTGTTGTTGCCACTCGCAGTCAGAGTGCTTTGGAAGGTCACGCCGTCGGTGGCGGATGGCGTCATCAGTTCTCCCAGGTCGACTTAATCCGAGATGTGGACTCTATCCGGGTACGTCCGCTCGTCATGGACACCCAGGCGTGACCCATTATCGACGCGACCCAGGGGGCGGCGGCAGGCTGCACGGCGCGGCGCTAGTCGAGGTCGGCGAACCGCGCCTCGAGATCCGCCAGGCGTGGATCACGCAGCCCAGCGGCGTCGTGCCTCCACCAGACGTCCGGATAGATCAGCTGTCCGGTCATCCACGATTCGTGCGATTCGTAGAGTACGACCTGGAAAGCCTCGCGGGGCGTTCGCTCCAGCGCCGGGGGGAGGAAGCCGTGCCGGTCGGCACGCTCGAAGCCGCGCTTGCCGTAGAAGATCGGGCTGCCTTCGAGGAACAGCGCCGGTACGCCGTTCTTCCGTGCAGTCTCGACCGCCGCCGCCACCAGCGCCGTACCCACTCCGGCTTGCTGTCGCGCGGGCAGCGTGCTCAGCGGGCTGAGCATCCATACCTCCACAAGACTCCGGCGAGCATCCACCCAGGCCAGGCTGAGTCCCACGTGTCCGACAACAGCGCCACGCTCCTCGGCGACGATGCCGGCGCGCTTGTGATCGCCCAGCGACTCCCAGATGTGGGCCACGTCGCCCCCGTGGGCCGGATCGTCCGCCCCGAAGGCTGCCGTGATCACTCGTTGTACGGCTTCGCGGTCCGCAGACCGCTCGGGGCGTACCTCGAAAGTCACGCGACGGATGCTGTCACGCTGCGTCAGCGCGCGGCAAGGGAGTTTGCGTCGCACGTATCCCATACGGATCCATGGGCTACGGTGCGATCGGCGGTCCCCGGGCTTGACGTGGCCAACAGCAGACCGCGGCGCTGACTGTGTAGGGTGCCGTCTGGGCCTGGGGTCAGCCCAGGCATCACTCGGGGAGTACACGTGAACAACGCACGTTTCAGGCTTGCAATCGGGCTCGTCTCAGGCGGATGTGCCCTCATCGGCATGTCCACCGTCCCGGCCCAAGGAGCATCGACGACCCCGTCGGCCCGCCCGCCGACGACAGTTGCAGGCAGCCCGTGGGCGACGCTCAGTGCCGGGGGTGGCCACACCTGCGGTCTCCGTACCGACGTCACGCTCTGGTGCTGGGGACGCAACAGCCGCGGTCAGCTCGGGGACGGCACGACCCACAACCGCGGTATCCCCCGACAGATCGGTGACGCCATGAGCTGGGCGACCCTCAGCGTCGGCGAGTCACACAGCTGCGGGATCCAGGACCGCGGCAAGCTGCTCTGCTGGGGGTACAACGCCTATGGCCAGCTGGGTGGCGGCGACACCACGACCCGGCTTCGGCCGTCAACCGTCCGGCCACGGCTGGACTGGAGCCAGGTGTCGGCTGGCACCGACCACACCTGCGCAGTGCACGGCGACAGAACCCTCTGGTGCTGGGGCCGCAACAAGTCCGGCGACCTCGGTCTCGGCCTCGCTGGCAAGCGCCTGTGGCCACGCCGGGTCGGCGTCGATGCCGACTGGGCCTCAGTCAGCGCCGGCGGGCTGGACACCTGTGCTATCCGCACGGAGGGGACGCTCTGGTGTTGGGGAGAGAACGAGGACGGTCAGGTCGGCGACGGGACGTCGACGGACCGCCACACCCCCGTGCAGGTCGGCTCCGGTGACGACTGGGAGGCCGTCGCCGTGGGGCTCGGCCACTCCTGCGCCATCCGCCTGTCCGGCACCCTCTGGTGTTGGGGAACCAACGGCCACGGTGAGCTCGGGGACGGCACGACGGTCAGCCGACACACTCCCGTCCAGGTGGGCGAGGCCGCTACCTGGGCGACGGTGGCCGCTGGAGCCGCACACACCTGCGCGACGCAGCTCGCCGGGCAAGCCCTCTGCTGGGGACTCAACTGGTACGGCGATCTAGGTGACGGTACGACGAAGGACCGACACCTTCCCGTCCTCGTCCTGGGCGGACCGGGGGACTGGCAGAGCGTCAGCGCGGGCTACTCCCACACCTGCGGAGTCGGCGTCGATGGCACCGCGTGGTGCTGGGGCCGCGACCGTTGGGGTCAGCTTGGCGACGACGGGACCGCTGCCCGCCCCACGCCGGTCCAGGTCCAATGATCTGAGGATCGCCGTACCGGCTGAGCTACAAGCACGAACTACGCTCGATGGTGTGGACCGGCGGCAGCGCTACTTCGTGCTGATGGGCATCTGTCTGGCGCTCATCATCTCGGCCTGGTTCGTGGTGCGGTTCTACTCGACGACCGCCGCGATCGTCATGAGTGTGGTGGCCATGTTCATCCCGCCGGTGGCGGCGATCGTGGGCAACCGCAGTGACCCGAAGCCGCGTCCTCCACAGCGGCACCGCTGGTAACCGCTTACCCACAGATCTGCCGAAACGGCTCCGCGACTCGCCTGCACCTGGATAGGCTCGATTGCCGACCGGAGTGACCCCTCGGTGGTTCGTGTGCGTTCACATGACCTCGTCCCTCGAGAGGAGGGTGCTGATCGTGAGCGACCAGTTCGACGTCGACGTACACGACGCAGAGGCCCTCGAGGAGATCGAGATGCTCGCCAACCTCATCGTTGCCACCTCTGAGCACGATGGTCGAGTGCCTCAGGACCGCATCGACGAGATCCTCGGTGTGGCGCCCCCCGCCGACGATGCGGATGTGGAGGCTGAACCGGCCGACTGACCGGCGGTTTCGTACACCATTTGTTCACCCCCTAGCATGGCGGTGATCTTTCTGCGCTCGACGGGAGTTTACGGTGCTGCTGCGTTTCCGACCCGTCGACAGCACGTTCTACGACCTGATCTCGGAGTCCGCACGCAACCTCGTCGGCGGCGCGGAGCTGCTCGCGGAGATGTTCTCGAGCACCTCTGACCGCAAGGACATCGCCAAGAAGATGAGGGAGGCCGAGCACGAGTGTGACGAGACCACCCACGCGATCATCAAGCGGGTCAACACCACGTTCGTCACGCCCTTCGACCGCGAGGACATCTACCGACTCGCCTCCGCCCTCGATGACGTCATGGACTTCATGGAGGAGGCGGTCGACCTCGTCAACCTCTACGAGATAGCGGAGCTGCCCGACCGGCTGGCGAACATGGTCGACGTGCTCCAACGCTCGGCCGACCTCACGGCGGAGGCGATGCCGAAGCTGCGCACCATGCGCGACCTCGACGAGTACTGGATCGAGGTCAACCGCCTCGAGAACGAGGGCGACAAGCACTACCGCCGTATCCTCGCCAAGCTCTTCAGCGGCTCCTATGACGCCCTCACCGTGATGAAGCTCAAGGATGTGGTCGACGCGCTCGAAGCGGCCATCGACGCGTTCGAGACCGTGGCGAACATCATCGAGCAGATCGCCGTCAAGGAGTCCTGACCGCGTGGAGCTCGCGCTCATGCTCGGCGTCATCGTCGTCGCGCTCATCTTCGACTATACGAACGGCTTCCACGACGCGGCCAACGCCATCGCCACGTCGATCTCGACCCGGGCGCTCACCCCCCGGCTGGCGCTGACCCTGGCGGCCGTCATGAACTTCGTGGGCGCGTTCCTCGGTCAGCAGGTCGCGACCACGGTCAGTGACATCATCGACCCACCGGACGGCTCCCAGGGACTGGTGGTCGTCATCGCGGGGCTGCTCGGCGCCATCTCCTGGAACCTGATCACCTGGTACTTCGGGCTCCCCTCATCCTCCTCGCACGCACTCATCGGCGGGTTGGTCGGCGCCGCCCTTGCCTCGGGTACGGCGATCCACTGGGAGTCGATCAAGGACAAGGTGCTCATCCCCATGGTGGCCTCGCCCGTGCTCGGGTTCTTCGGTGCGTTCCTGGTGATGCTCACGATCATGTGGATCTTCCGGCGCCGCAACCCAGGTCGGGTCAACCGCGGCTTCAAGCTCGGCCAGACCGTCTCCGCGTCGGCATTGGCGCTCGGACACGGCCTCCAGGACGCCCAGAAGACGATGGGAGTGATCTTCCTGGCCCTGGTCACCGCGGGTTACGCGAGCGCCGGCGACGACCTGCCCTGGTGGGTGATCGCCTCCGCGGCTACGGCCATCTCCCTCGGCACCTACTCAGGCGGCTGGCGGATCATGAAGACGATGGGCCGAGGCATCATCCATCTCGACCCGCCGCGCGCCTTCTCCGCCGAGGCCACGGCCGCATCGATCCTGTACATAACGGCCTACGTCTACCAGGCCCCCGTCTCCACCACCCACGTCATCACGTCCGGTGTGATGGGCGCGGGCGCCACGAGGCGGCGTTCGGCGGTCCGCTGGGGAGTAGCCCGCTCCATCGTCACCGCGTGGGTCATCACCCTCCCGGCCGCCGCGATGGTGTCCGCCGCCGTCTATCTGGTTCTGCACATCTTCTTGCCGTAGCCAGCCGGCATCGCCGACGTCGAAGCGCCGCTACGTCGCTGCCTCGGTCTCGGCGGTGATGCCATGCCGCGGCCGGATCGGCGGGGTCGGCTAGTCGGGCTTCTCGATGGAGAGCACCTTGCCCCGCGCCCGGTGGATGACGATCATGCCGCCGGGATCGAGTTCGGTGTCCCCGATGCCGAGCGCCGCGCACAGCCCGGGCAGCACCGGCCGATGGGTACAGATCGCCATCCGCTTCTCGCTGCCGAGGGCCCTGGCGGCCGCCTTGGCCAGGCTCTTCTTGCTGGCGCGATCCTCGGACAGGCCGGGGTCGAGGCGCGACTTGATGTCGTACCCGTTCACGAACGGCAGCATCGTGTCCACGCAACGGACCGCGTCACTCGTCACGACCCTGGTGATGCCGTACGCCGCGAACACCGGCGCCAGCCGCTCAGAGGTACGGCGACCTTCCGCCGTCAAGGGCCGCTCCGTGTCGTCATGACGCCAGGTCTTGCGCTTGCGCGCCTCGGCGTGCCGTACGACCAAGAGCACGGACGAGTCGAAGGGGGCGTGCTCGAGCTCGTCGAGCCGATCGACGTCGCGGGGGTAGGACAGGCTCTCGCGCGCCCGCGAGACGGAGAACCACTCCACCTTGTCTATCTCGGAGTTGGGTTGGTAGCTGGTGATGTCAGCCTTGCGCGGGGGCTGGGCGCACCAGTATGAGACGACTTTCGGCTGGCCACTGGCGATCGTGTAGTGGTCGTCGCGGAGCCGTGGCCCCAACCACACCCGAAGTCCGGTCTCCTCCTCGAGCTCGCGAGTGGCCGCCACGGTAGACAGCTCGCCAGACTCGAGCTTGCCCTTGGGGAAGGTCCAGTCGTTCCAGCGGGGGCGATGGACGAGGACCACTTCCGGCTCGTCGCTGCCGTAACGCCAGACGACGCAACCGGCCGCTCGGACCAGCGTTCGGCTCGAGGTGGGCATCTGGCTACCGCCTGGCTGCCGACGCCGCATCTCGGCTGTGACGATGCAGCCCGATCATGGTCGTCTGGAGGTCGGGCAGGGCCTCACCGGACTCCACGTCGCGGTTGTGCCGGGTCCAGGTCCCGTCGTCCGCGAGCCACCACGACGCCGTGCCGGGGTCCAGGCCACGCTCGACCAGTTCGCCGAGCTCCTTGACGTGTTCCTCGGACGGGACTCGCACCAAAACCTCCACTCTCCGGTCCAGGTTGCGGTGCATCAGATCGGCCGACCCGATCAAAGCTTCTGGGTCGCCGCCGTTCTCGAACCAGAACACCCGGCTGTGCTCGAGGAAGCGACCGAGGACGCTGCGCACCGTGATCTGCTCGGAGACTCCCTTGACCCCCGGGCGCAGCGCGCAGATGCCCCGGATCAACAGGCCGACCGGCACGCCGGCCTGCGACGCACGGTAGAACGCGTCGATCACGGCTTCGTCGACCAGCGAGTTGAGCTTGAGCCGGATGCTGGCGGGACGTCCGGCCCGGTGGTGCTCGATCTCGCGTTCGACGAGGGCCAGCAGGCCGGTGCGCACCGTCTGCGGCGCCACGAGCAGCTGGCCGTAGTCGCGCTTCAGGGCGAACCCCGACAGGTCGTTGAACAGGTTGCTGATGTCAGCGGTGATGTCCGCGTTCTTGGTCAGCAGGCCGACGTCCTCGTACATGCGTGCGGTCTTGGGGTTGTAGTTGCCGGTGCCGATGTGGGCGTAGCGGCTCATGCCGTCGGCCTCGTCGCGCACCACGAGCGCCAGCTTGCAGTGCGTCTTGAGGCCGACGACGCCGTACACGACATGGCATCCGGCCTGCTCGAGCTTGCGTGCCCATCTGATGTTGGCCTGTTCGTCGAAGCGCGCCTTGAGCTCGACGAGCACGAGCACCTGCTTGCCGGCCTCCGCCGCGTCGATCAGCGCGTCGATGATCGGCGAGTCACCCGACGTCCGGTACAGCGTCTGCTTGATGGCGAGCACCTGCGGGTCTGCGGCGGCCTGCTCGATGAACCGCTGCACGCTGGTCGCGAACGAGTCGTAGGGGTGGTGCAGCAGCACGTCACGCCGGTTGAGGGCGGTGAAGATGTCGACCGGACTGGAGGACTCGACCTCGGCGAGATGCGCATGGGTGTGGGGGACGAAGGCGGGGTAACGGAGCTCCGGGCGGTCGAGATCGGCGATGCCGTGCAGGCCGGTCAGGTCCAGCGGGCCAGGCAGATGGAACACCTCGCGGGTCGAGATGTCGAGCTCGGACACCAGCAGCTCGAGGACATGCGCGTCGATGGACTCCTCGACCTCGAGCCGGACGGCCGAGCCGAAGCGCCGCCGCTGAAGCTCCTTCTCCAACGCCTTGAGCAGGTTCTCGGCGTCGTCCTCCTCGACCTCGAGGTCCTCGTTGCGAGTCACCCGGAAGGTGTGGTTCTGCAGGACGTCCATCCCGGGGAACAGCCGGTCGAGATGGGCGGCGATCACGTCCTCGAGCGGCACGAAGCGCTGGTCCCCAAGCCTGACGAACCGCGGGAAGATCGGTGGCACCTTGACCCGCGCGAAATGCTCCTTGCCGGTCTCCGGGTTGACCAGGAGAACGGCGAGGTTGAGCGAGAGCCCTGATATATAAGGGAAAGGATGAGCAGGATCCACTGCTAGCGGGGTAAGCACCGGCCACACCCGCTCGGTGAAGAGGGACGTCATCCGGTCGCGCTCGTCGGAGTCGAGCTCCTTCCACCTCAGCAGGTGGATCCCCTCGTCGTCGAGGGCGCTCAACACCTGGCCGTGGAAGACCCCGGCGTGCCGCTGCATGAGGTCGCTCGACTCACGCCAGATCGACTCGAGGAGCTCGCCCGGGTTCATCCCGCTGGAGGCCCTGACGGCGACCCCGGCCTCGATCCGCCGCTTCAGCCCCGCCACCCGCACCATGAAGAACTCGTCCAGGTTGCCGGCGAAGATCGCCAGGAACCTGGCCCGCTCCAGGAGGGGAAGCTCAGGGTCCTCCGCGAGCTCGAGGACGCGGCTGTTGAACCGCAGCCAGGACAGCTCGCGGTCGAGGAACCGGTCGTCCGGCAGGTCGTCGTAGTCCGGCCGGTACGGCGGTTCGACGTCGAAGGCGTTGTCAGGTGCGGTCAGCCGGGATACGGCGTTCGGGCCCTCGTCAGGCGATCCCGCAGTAGCAGCGGGCAGGTCGGGGGACCGGGTGGCCGTGCCGCCCTGGCCCTGAGGATCCGAAGACATGACGCCATGGTCTCACCTGCGGGTGAACGCTGGGTAGCGTCTCGCCCCGGCCGCGGGTCGCGTCGCCGGCGCGGGGTTGAGGAGCCGGCGATCGGGCTCCGGGCGCGTCATCGGCTGGCGTACATGACGTCGACCCGCGAGGTCACGAACCCGAGGCGCTCGTAGAGACCGGTGGCGGCGGCGTTGTCGCCATCGACGTACAGCATCACCTCGACGAGCCCCGCGTCACGGAGGTGCTCGAGCCCGCTCAGCGTGAGGGCCTTGCCCAGCCCGAGGCCCTGCGCATCGGGGTGCACGCCGACTGCGTAGACCTCACCGACTGCCTCGGATCCGGTCTCCTCCGCAGGATGCACTTTCGTCCAGTGCGAGCCGAGCAGCTCGCCGTCGCGTTCGGCCAGGAAGAAGCCGGCTGGGTCGAACCACGGCTCGGCGATCCGATGCCGGAGGTCGTCGAGGGTCAGCCTGCCCTGTTCGGGGTGGGCCGCGAAAGCCGTGGAGTTGAGCCGTACCCACGCCTTGTCGTCCCGGCCCGGCTCGAACGTCCGGACGGTGACGTCGTCGGGGTACGTCGCAGTCGCCAGCGGCAGGCCCAGGTCGCGGCGCATCTGCCACAGCTCGCGGACCGGAAGGAGCCCGCGCGCGGCCGCCAGGGCCTGAGCGCCGGAGGTGTTGCCGTGCGCCCAGAGTCGGAGCGTCGAGTGCCGCGCCGGCGAGTGGCCGAGCGCGGCAACCCCGGCCGGCCCGCGGCCCTGGATCAGGCTGAGCAGGTGGTCGATGACGTCCCGACCGATGCCGCGCCGACGGTGGTCAGGATGAACGACCAGGTGCCCGCTCACCCCGTCCGGATCGCGAGCTGCATGCGCGTACGCGACGACCGAGCTGTTGCCGGGAAGGCGACCCAGAATGTGGTGAGAGTCCGCGCCGGCGCCGTAGGCGAGCTCGCTTCGCACCTGGTCGTCGAGCGGGCTGATGCCATCGGCCGCCTCGGCCGCTGCCGCGATCGACCCGATCGCGTCACGCTCCGTCCCGCTGACCCGCTGTACCCGGACCAGGCTGACCCGGGCCCCAGCACCGCGCTGCTCCGCACTCATCGTCGACGGGACCGGGACGCATCGGGCTCGACATCGTCCTCCAGCTCGAGATCCTCGCCGCGTCGGTCTGTGGGGTCGGCCAGCCCGCGGCGGGGGTCGGAAGCACGAAGCGGTAGCCGACATTGCGCACCGTGCCGATAAGCTGCTCGTGCTCGGGGCCGAGCTTGGCCCGCAGTCGCCGTACATGCACATCGACGGTGCGGGTGCCCCCGAAGTAGTCCATGCCCCAGACCTCGTCGAGCAGCTGCTGCCGGCTGAAGACCCGCCCTGGGTGCTGGGCGAGGAACTTGACCAGCTCGAACTCCTTGAACGTCAGCTGCAGGTCCCGCTCGCCGACCCGGGCGACGTACGACGACTCGTCGACGGTCAGACCCCCGCCACCTACGACCGGTTGACCAGCCGCGGCGGCGATCGCGAGGGCGATCTGTCCGCACGCGAGCCTGATCCGCGCGTCGATCTCGGCCGGGCCGGCGCTCGACAGGACGACATCGTCGACCCCCCAGTCCGCCGCGACCGCGGCCAGGCCGCCCTCGGTGACGACCAGGATGACCGGAACCTCCACGCCGGTGTGCTGGATCAGCCGGCAGAGTCCGCGCACCGCCGAAAGGTGCTGGCGTCCGTCGACGAACAGGATGTCGCACTCGGGCGCCTCGAGAAGCACGGTCACCTCGGCCGGCAGGACCCGTACCCGGTGCGGCAGCAGCTCGAGGGCAGGCAGCACGTGGGCGGAGCCGCTGGGCGAGTCGGTCAGCAGCAACAGACTGCTCATCTGCGATCACCCCACATGCACCTGATCATGGACCGGCGACGGCGGCCGTGTCTCAGGCACCGCATCGCGGACAGGTCGGCGCACCGGTCTTGTTGACTTGCGACAATACCCGAGTGGAGATCACCCCGACGTCGACGAGAGTCGTCGCAACCGGCACCGCGACCCCCGTGGTGACGGTTCGGTACTGGGCAGCGGCCCGTGCGGCGGCCGGTCGCTCTGAGGACGTCGTGGGTGGCCGCACGGTCGCCGACGTGCTCGGTGCGGTGCGGCAGGTGCACGCGGCCAACCCGGCCATGCTCCGAGTGCTCAGCGTCAGCTCGCTGCTGCTCGGTGACGTACCGCTCGGATCGCGCGACCTGACCACCGTCGCCGTCGCCCCCGGGGACGTGCTGGAGGTGCTGCCGCCCTTCGCCGGCGGGTAGCGCCGAAAGTGCACTATCTCACTATCCAAAGTCCTGCCGGGCGCCGCCGAATTCGTCCTACAGTGGCTTCGGGTACTGCGACGTATCGCGGTGCCCGGATTCGTCAGCGCCGGCTCGCGGACAGCAGGCCGCCTACTTCTGGAGGAACTTTCGCATGAGCCGTGACGCGGTACTTGTCGACGCCGACTGGGTCGAGAGCCATCTCGACGACGACGGCATCGTCCTGGTCGAGGTCGACGAGGACACCACTGCTTACGACGGCGGCCATATCAAGGGCGCCGTCAAGATCCACTGGAAGGACGATCTCCAGGACCCGGTGCGTCGCGACTTCGTCAACCAGCAGCAGTTCGAGCAGCTGCTCGGACGGCTCGGCATCGGCAACGACGACACGGTCGTGCTGTACGGCGGCAACAACAACTGGTTCGCGGCGTACGCGTACTGGTACTTCAAGCTCTACGGGCATGACGCGGTGGTGCTCCTCGACGGCGGCCGCAAGAAGTGGGAGCTCGACAGCCGGGCGCTCACCGACGAGGTCCCGTCCCGCAACGCCACCACCTACCACGCGGCAGAGCCCGACCTGTCGATCCGGGCGTTCCGTGACGAGGTCCTCGACTCGATCGGGTCGCGGAACCTGGTCGACGTGCGGTCGCCCGACGAGTACGCGGGCCGGCTGCTCGCCCCCGCCCACCTCCCCCAGGAAGCCGCCCAGCGCGGCGGCCACGTCCCGACCGCCGCGAACGTGCCGTGGAGCAAGGCGGCCAACGAGGACGGGACGTTCAAGTCCCAGGACGAGCTGACCAGCCTCTACTCCGCGGCTGGCGTCGACTTCGACACGGCGACGATCGCCTACTGCCGCATCGGGGAGCGCAGTGCGCACACGTGGTTCGTGCTGCACGAGCTGCTCGAGCAGCCGAACGTGAAGAACTACGACGGGTCCTGGACCGAGTACGGATCCCTGGTCGGTGTCCCGGTGGCTGTCGGTGACGAGCCGGGCGAGGCCTGATGGGGTGCGGCGCGGGCGCCGGCGCGGCGCGGGCGGCCGAGATCGACCTGGCCACCCAGGCGATCGTCCAGGGCACGGTCGTGCGGAACGGCCAACCGGTGCGCCACGCCTACGTCCGACTGCTGGATCTCGGCGGCGAGTTCACCGCGGAGGTGCCGACCGGGGAGTCGGGCGACTTCCGCTTCTTCGCCGGCGACGGTGAATGGACCGTTCGGGTTCTTGCGCCCGGCTCCGCTCCGATCCAGTCCACCGTCCGCGCCACCGTCGGCTCCGTCACCGAGGTCGAGCTCACCCTCTGACCCCCCTCACGCTGAGCAGTCGGCTGCAGATCCCGGTTGAGATGCCACTCCGGTCGGGTTGAGATGTCACTCCGGTCGGGTTGAGGTGTCACTCCGGTCGGGTTGAGGTGTCACTCCGGTCGGGTTGAGGTGTCACTCCGGTCGGGTTGAGGTGTCACTCCGGTCGGGTTGAGGTGTCACTCCGGTCGGGTTGAGGTGTCACTCCGATCGGGTTGAGCTTGCCCTTCCGGTCGCGCGGACTGGATTGGCATCTCAGCTCGACCAAGCTGGCATCTCAACCGGGCCAAGCTGGCATCTCAACCGGGCCAAGCTGGCATCTGAATCCGGCCGAGTTGGCATCTCAACGCGGGGGGCCGGCGGGTGTGCCGGTGCGGTTCGCGCGGGGCACGACACTAGACTGACCCGGTTCGGAGGGAGCCGGGTCACTTTTGGTGCGCCCAGCCGGCAGCGAGGGAGACCGTGGCAAGCCAGCGAGATGAGCGACCGTGGGGTGACTACGAGGTCGTTGACCAGGGTCGGGGCTACCTGGTGAAGCGCATCACCGTCCGGTCGGGGCAGCGCATCAGCTACCAGCGGCACCAGTCGCGCGCCGAGCACTGGTTCGTCGTCTCGGGCAGTGGTGTGGCGACGGTCGACGGCGAGGAGCGGCCGGTGTCCCAGGGCAGCGTGGTCGACATCGACGTAGCGGCGGCCCATCGGATCGCGAGCGACGTTGGTGCCGATCTGACGTTCATCGAGGTGCAGACCGGCGAGTATCTCGGCGAGGACGATATCGAGCGCCTGGAAGACGACTACGGCCGCGACCTGTCCAGCTGACGAGCTCAGTGGTTGGCGAGCCGCCAGACCACCCGCGGCCGAGCCGGCTGGCTACTTGACGGACTGACTGCCTGGCAGCGCACTGCCAGGGTTGTTCTTGAGGTACTCCGTCAGGCTCCCGTGGTCGAACGCACGGAACAATGCCTTCGTCTTCGCCGCGTCGAGTAGGACGACCGACTGGCCGCCGATGGTGTCGTATCCGCCGAACGGTGCGGTGGTGAACTGCACGTTGCTCGCGCGCAGGTCCTTCGAGTCGAGCGCCAAGTTACGGATATCGCCGGTACTCCACGTGTCGTCGACCTGGACGAAGCTCGAGACCGTGCCCACCACCTTCGCCAGCTTGATCGGGTTGATGAAGGTGCTCGTGGAAAGCATCGAGTTCATGATGGTGCGCAGGAAGTTCTGCTGCCGCTCGATCCGGTCGAAGTCTCCGTTGGCCAGCCCGTGCCGGGTGCGGACGTACTGGAGAGCCTTCTCGCCGTTCAGCGTCTGCCAGCCCTGGTGCCAGGTCACGTTCTGCGAGGAGTCAGTAGACGGTCTGCGGGATGTAGACCCGGACGCCGCCGAGAGCGTCGGTCAGACCCTTGAAACCGTTCCAGTCGATCATCGCCACGTGGTCGATGTGCAGTCCGGTGTAGTCCTGGATGGTGCGTACGGCCAGCGCCGGGCCGCCCCAGGAGAACGCGGCGTTGATCTTCGCCTTGCCGTCGATGTCTCCCGGGAAGGTGGGCACCGGGACCCAGGAGTCGCGGGGGATCGAGACGATCTGAGCGGACTTACGGTCGGCGGGCAGATGGACCAGGATGATGGTGTCGCTGCGGTGGGCGCCGGGGGTCCAGGTGCCGTCGTTGAGGTCGTCGGCCACGGTCTGGACGTTGTTGCCGTCGTCCGAGCCGAGCACCAGGATGTTCATCGGCTGGCCGGGGGCGTCCGCGCTGGTGCCAGGGTGATCGGGGTCCTGGGTGATACCGGCATCGAAGTGCTTGATGTTGCCGAGCTGGTGGTTGAGGTACAACACGAAGCCACCAGCGCTGCCCACGATCACCAAGATGATCACGAGCAATGAGGTCAGCGCGAGATGCCGTCGGAAGAAGTTGCGCTTCTTGGCCGGCTTGGTCGTCGTCACTGTCGTGAAGCCGAGCGAGGAGCCCGTCGAAGCGTCTGGCGCACCGTCAGATCCGACGACCTGGCCGTCACCGCCGGTCGCGTCCGCACCCGAGGCGGAGGCCTCCGGGGAGTCGGGGTTGCCGGTTGCGGAATCGTCGCTCATTACCAGTTTCTTCGCGCGCAGAGGTTGTTAGGTAGGGCTAAGTGTGCCAACAATCTCTGACGAACCGAAATTAACCACGGTTCCCAGCCGAGATGCACGGCTGATCCTCAGGATTCGACGATGAGGGTGACCGGACCGTCATTGGTGAGTGATACCTCCATGTGTGCGCCGAACACCCCCGTCGACACCTCCGCGCCGAGCGACCGCAATGCCGAGCAGAAGGTCTCGTACAAGGGTTCGGAGACGACACCTGGAGCTGCCGCCGACCAGGATGGCCGCCGGCCCTTGGTCAGGTCGGCATAGAGCGTGAACTGACTGATCACGAGCAGAGGAGCGCCCTCGTCCGACGCCGAGCGCTCGCCATCGAGGATCCGCATCGCCCAGATCTTGGCGGCCAGTCGGCTGGCGGCGTCGGTGGTGTCTGTGTGGGTCACGCCGAGGAGTACGACGAGGCCCGGGCGGGTCAGCCGGCCGACGACCTCGTCATCGACCACCACCTCGGCGCTCGATGCGCGTTGGATGACGGCACGCATCGAGCCTCCCTTCGGGTCCATCGGGGCCGGGTTCGCCGCCGTACGGCGCGGCCTCGGGCGTCTGGCACGATATCGCCATGACGTCGGCCGTACACCCGGGAACCTTGATCACGATCGCGCCGACCGGTGCCGAGACGACCAAAGCGGACTTTCCCGCGCTGCCCACCACCCTCGCCGAGCTCACGGAGACGGCGGTTCGCTGCGAGGCGGCCGGGGCGGCGATGATCCACCTGCACATCCGCGACGACGAGCATCGGCCGACGCTCGAAACCAGCCGGCTCGCGGCAGCTGTGGACGCCGTGCGAGAAAGCACCTCGCTCATCGTGCAGCTCTCGACCGGTGGCTCGGTGCACGACCCGCTGGATACCCGACTGACTGTTCTCGACGCTGAGCCGGACTCGTGCTCGCTGACCATGGGCACGGTCAACTTCGGCGACGACGTGTTCTCCAACCCGTGGCCGTTCATCTGCGACCTCTACCAGCTCTCGCAGGAGCGGCAGGTCGTGCCGGAGTTCGAGCTCTTCGACCTCGGCCACGTCGCGGCGTTGCACCGGCTGCTGGCGACGTACGGGCTGCCCTTTGGCGAGCGGGTGCACTGCGACCTCGTCATGGGAGTGCCGGGTGGGATGCCGGGTACGGCGGACGCCCTGGTGTCAGCCGTCCAGGCCCTGCCCGCGGAGACGACATCGTGGTCAGCGACCGGCATCGGCCGTACGTCGCTGGCGGTCGCTTTCGCCTCGCTGGCCAAGGGGGGCCACCTACGGGTGGGCATGGAGGACACCCTGACCTTCGCCCGCGGCGTCCCGGTCACCCACAACGCCGAGCTCGTCGAACGGGCGGCCCAGCTGGCCGACCTGGCCCAGCGCCCGGCCATGTCGACCGCCGAGGCCCGCGACCTCCTCCAGATCAAACCCCCTGACGGCCGGATGGTCGGGCAGAACGGCCGGATGGTCAGGGCAGAACGGCCGGATGGTCGGGCAGAACGGCCGGATGGTCGGGCAGAACGGCCGGATGGTGGTCAGGTGCGTTGGAGGCGGGCCCAGATGTGGGGTTGGAGCTCCTGGCCCTGGGCCGCCATGTCGAACGTCCAGAGCAGGTCACCCTCCACCAGGCCGTACAACCGCTGACCTGCGACGTACTCCTTGGCCGAGCTGGTCCGGACCACCGCATCGGTGGCCAGGACCAGCCGCGCCCTGTCGACAGTGCCGTAGTAGATCTCCGCGAACCCGGTCGGGTGGGTGAGCAGCAGCTCGACCTCGCGGTCCGGCCGAGGCCGCAGGAAGCCGGTCTCCAGCGCCAGCGGACGTACGGCGGCGCCGTCGTCGTCCAGCAGCCAGGTCCGGCTGAAGTAGTGCAGGAACGGCCGTCCGTCGTGGGTGAAGCCCAGCTCCTGACCGAACTGGAAGGCGTCGATCGTCGGGTAGTCGCCGTGGCCGTTGCCGTGCCATTGGCCCAGCAGGAAGGCCACCGGCAGCAGATCCGGATGCAGGTCCACCGGAATCTCGAACGGCATGCCGCCGACCGCTCAGGCCTGGCCGCGGGCGAGGCGGTAGACAGCCAGGCTCGCGACCACAGCGATACCCAGAGGCGACGAGCACCAGCAGGCTGACGAAAAGGACCTCCACGAGCAGCGAGTCTAACCGCTCGGACCACTAGAGTGACGCGATGGACGCATCGACGGGGCGGCGATCCCTCGTCGTCAAGGTCACCGTCGGCGATGACGCGAGGGAGCGGTGCAGCGAGGGCTTCACCGTCGCCGCGGCCGCAGCCAGCGCCGGCGCAGAAGTGTCGCTCTGGTTGGCTGGCGAGGCTGTCTGGCTGGCGACTCCGGGGCGGGCCGCGGCCTTCGATCTGATGCATGCCGCTCCCCTCGACGCGATCCTGGACCTGCTGCTGGGAGCCGGCTCAGTGACGGTGTGCGACCAGTGCGCCGGGCGGCGTGGGTTGGCGCTCGCGGACTTCGTTCCGGGCGTCGAGCTGGCTGGCGCATCGTCGTACGTCGAACAGATCCTCGAGCCGCACGCCCAGGTCGTCGTCTACTGACCGCCCCCGCGTCACGAGGCCGGGTCTCGAGGGTGCCGAGGGGCCCCAGCAGCGGGCTACCCTGGAGAGGTGGAGCTGGCCCAGAGTCTGCGCGAACGCGGCTACCGCCTGACGCCGCAGCGTCAGCTGGTCCTGCGGGCGGTCACCGAGCTCGGCCATGCCACTCCTGAGGACGTCCACGCCTGGGTCACCGAGCGGGCTGAAGGGGTCAACATCTCCACCGTCTACCGCACGCTCGAGCTGCTCGAGGAGATCGGCCTGGTCACTCACGCCCATCTCAGCCACGGCGCGCCCACCTACCACGCGGCCGGCGGCCCGCAACACGCTCACCTGGTCTGTCACTCCTGCGGGGTCATCTCCGAGCTGGAGCCCGAGGACCTCGGCTCGCTGGTCGAGACCGTCCAGCAGCGCACCGGTTTCGTCACAGACGTCGGGCACCTGACCATCTCCGGCGAGTGCCGCGGATGTGCGCAGTGATCACGCCGAGCCCGTTCCTGGGCCTGCCCGGTGCCGTACCCGCGGAGGGAGTCGATCTCGGCGTCCCCGCACACTATGGCGACCCTTTTCGCGAGCAGCGGGCGCTGGTCGGCGGCACCGGCGTCGTCGACCTCTCCCACCGTGGTGTGGTCCGGATCAGCGGTGTCGACCGGCTGAGCTGGCTGCACTCGCTGACCACGCAGTACTTCGAGGGGCTGGCGCCCTACCAGCGCACCGCCGCGCTCATCCTCTCCCCGCAGGGCCACGTGGAGCATGCCATGTCCGGGTACGACGACGGTGAGGTGTTCTGGGCCCATATCGAGCCTGGCGAAGCGCCGGGGCTGGTCGGCTGGCTCGACTCGATGCGGTTCATGATGCGCGTCGAGGTGTCCGACGTGACGCCGGAGTGGGCGGCTGTCGCGTTCGGTCCCGAGACGGTCGAGCTGGTACGACGAGTTGAGCTGGCCGACGCGATCAGCGCGACGCCGGTGGGGATGTGGGCCTTCGAGGCGCTGCGGGTCGCCCGCGGGGAGCCGCGTTTCGGCCTCGACACCGACCATCGGGCGATCCCCAACGAGATGGGCTGGCTGGGCAGCGCCGTACACCTCGACAAGGGCTGCTACCGCGGCCAGGAGACGGTGGCCCGGGTGCACACCCTCGGCCGCCCTCCCCGCCGGCTGGTGTTGCTCCTGCTCGACGGTTCGGTCGACCGGCTGCCCGAGCACGGCAGCGCGGTCGTCCACGACGGACGGCAGGTGGGTTTCGTCGGCTCGTCGGCGCGGCACTACGAGCTCGGGCCGGTCGCGCTCGCGCTGGTCAAGCGCGGCGTGCCGGTCGAGGCGGAGGTGTTGGCCGACGGAGTGGCCGCTGCCCAGGAGGTCGTCGTCGACCCCGAGGCCGGCCTGCACGTCCGCGCCCGCCTCTGACCGGCGGCGGTTCGCGGGAGAAGGTCAGCTGGCGGCGTTGATCATCCCGGCGCCGACGGTCACGCCGGTCGCCTCGTCGATCAGGATGAACGACCCCGTCGACCGGTTGGTCTCGTAGGCGTCACAAAGCAGCGGGACCGTCGTACGGAGCTGGACGCGCCCGATCTCGTTGAGCCCGAGGTGCTTGGTCTCCAGGTCGCGGTGCAGCGAGTTGACGTCGAGCCGGTACTGCACGTCCTTGATCAGCGTGCGGCAGGTCCGCGTGGTGTGCTTGATCGCGAGCTTCTGACGGGGGCGCAGGGGAGTGTTCGACATCCAGCAGACCATCGCGTCGATGTCCTGGCTCGGGGTCGGGGCGTTCTGCGGCCGGCAGATCATGTCGCCACGCGACACGTCGATGTCGTCCTCGAGGCGCACGGTCACCGACATCGGCGGATACGCCTCTTCGAGCTCGGTCTGGAACAGGTCGATGCCCGCGATCTTCGAAGTGAACCCCGAGGGCAGGATGAGTACGTCGTCACCCGGCTTGAGGATCCCGCCGGCCACTCGCCCCGCGTAGCCGCGGTAGTCGTGGTAGTCGTCGGACTTGGGTCGGATGACGTACTGCACGGGGAACCGGGTGTCGACGAGGTCGCGGTCGGAGGCCACGTGAACGTTCTCCAAGTGGTGGAGCAACGACGGACCCTCGTACCAGTTCATGTTCTCCGAGCGGGTCACGACGTTGTCGCCGAGCAGCGCCGAGATCGGGATGATCGTCAGGTCCGGGATCGACAGCTTGGTCGCGAACGACGTGAACTCCTGGTGGATCTCGTCGTAGCGCTCCTGCGAGAACTTGACCAGGTCCATCTTGTTGATGCACAAGACCAGGTGGGGGACGCGTAGCAGCGACAGGATCACCGCGTGCCGGCGAGACTGCTCGGTCAGGCCCTGGCGGGCATCGACGAGCACCAGCCCGAGGTCGGCCGTCGACGCGCCGGTGACCATGTTGCGTGTGTACTGCACGTGCCCGGGGGTGTCGGCGATGATGAACTTGCGGTTGGGGGTCGCGAAGTAGCGGTAGGCGACATCGATCGTGATGCCCTGCTCGCGCTCGGAACGAAGTCCGTCCGTGTGCAGCGCCAGGTCGACGTAGTCGTAGCCGCGGTCCTTCGAGGTTTGCTCGATGGAGGCGAGCTGGTCCTCGAAGATCGACTTCGAGTCCAGCAGCAGCCGACCGATCAGGGTGGACTTCCCGTCGTCGACGGAGCCCGCGGTCGCGAAACGGAGCAGATCCATCGTCGGCCTGTTCGGCATGGACGGAGACTGTGTCATCAGAAGTAGCCCTCTCGCTTGCGGTCTTCCATCGCGGCCTCGCTGAACTTGTCGTCACCGCGGGTGGCCCCGCGCTCGGTGATCCTGGCGACGGCGACCTCGTCGATGATCTCGGCGACGGTCGACGCAGGTGACTCCACGGCTCCGGTCAGCGTCATGTCTCCGACCGTGCGGAAGCGCACCGTCTTGACCTCGGCTACCTCGCCCGGCTTCATGGGGTTGAACTTGCCAGTCGAGAGCAGCATGCCGTCGCGGTTGAAGACCTCACGCTGGTGGGAGAAGTAGATCCCGGGGATCTCGATCTTCTCCTGACCGATGTAGTGCCAGACGTCGAGCTCGGTCCAGTTCGACAGCGGGAAGATGCGCATGTGCTCACCGGCATGGATGCGGCCGTTGTAGAGCGACCAGAGCTCCGGGCGCTGGTTCTTGGGGTCCCACTGACCGAACTCGTCGCGATGGGAGTAGACGCGCTCCTTGGCCCGAGCCTTCTCCTCGTCGCGCCGACCGCCGCCGAAGGCGGCGGTGAAGCCCTCCTCCTCGATGACGTGGAGCAGGGTGCCGGTCTGCATCCGGTTGCGGCTGGTCTTGCCGTCATCGACGATCACGCCGGAGTTGATGGCTTCTTGGACCGAAGCCACCACCAGGCGCACGCCGAGCCGGCTGACCCAGCTGTCGCGGCAGTCGAGAACCTCGGGGAAGTCGAACCCCGTGTCGACCTGCAGGACGGGGAACGGGATCTTGGCGGGGAAGAACGCCTTCTCGGCCAGTCGGAGCATCACGATCGAGTCTTTGCCGCCGGAGAACATCAGGACCGGCTTCTCGAACTCCGCCGCGACCTCGCGGAAGATGTGGATCGACTCGGCCTCGAGCTCATCGAGCTGGCTCAGACGATAGTCAGCGTGGACGGTCATACCTGTATGGACTCCTCGGGGCGGGGAATGGGGGTCATCTTATCCTTGTCGAGCCTCTCCACAGACCGCTCGCGCCCCGACAGTGGCGAACGCAACACCGCAGAAGCGCCCCGGGAGCCGACGATCGGTCTCCCGCAGGCGCTTCGTGCGGAGGGTGCGGTCAGAGTCATGGTCCTCCGGGTCCGGGCCCGACGCGGGCGGCTGTCTCGCTGGTCTCGTCCGTGTCGCTGACGCCCTCGGGGGGTGCCTCGATCTCGGCCACGGTCGGGTCGCCGAACATCGGCAGGCCGACGGTACGGCGGAGCAGCCCCCAGACGAAGGGCAGCACGAGCAGCATCACGATGCCGATCGACACGATCGTGAGCGGGTGGGTGTCACCATCGGCGTCGTAACCGAGGGGCCACCAGCCGGCCTTGTCGATCAGGGCGAGGCCGGAGACGGTGAGGACGACGACGATGCCGCGCCGGATGAACGACGCTGGCACCCGCGGGGCGATGTGCGACCCGATGATCGAGCCCGGGACCGACCCGATGATCAGCGGGATGACGATGTTCCACTCCAGGCCGTGCGCGATGATGTTGGCGACGGCCGCGGAGAACACCAGCGGAACCGCCTGCACGAGGTCGGTGCCGACCAGCTTCACCGCAGTCAGCGTCGGGTAGAGCATCAGCAGGGCGATCATGATCACCGACCCGGACCCGACCGACGTGATGCCGACGAGCAGCCCGCCGAGTGCACCGACGAGGACGGTGGGGATGGGCCGGATCACGGGTTCGGCGATAGCCGCGTCCGGCGAGTTCGCCACTCGTCTCAGCTGGATGTACAGGCGAGCGGCATACGTCGATGCCGCCAGCAGCAGGGCCAGCCCGATCAGCCGTTTGAGTGTGGTCTCGATGTCGTCACCCGGCGCGAGCCAGCTCACCAGGAACGGCCCGATGAAGGCGCACGGCACCGAGCCGATGATCAGCCAGCCGGCCAGCTGGAGGTTGGGGGAGCCTTCGCGCCAGTGCACGATGGCGCCGGCGGACTTGTAGACAGCGGCGGCTGTCAGGTCGGCGGTGACGACCGCCGAGGCGTCGCCGACACCGAGGAAGATGAGCGCCGGGGTCATCAGGGCGCCGCCGCCCATCCCGGTGATTCCGACGATGGTGCCGACGAAGAACGCGGCGATAACGGTTTTCAGCTCGGTCGTATGGCCCGATATCAGGTTGTCAGCGACAAAGCTCGAGGCAGAGGTCAGCATGGGTCCTCCGGGGATGGTCAGGAATGGAGCCAGCCCTCGAAGGTCAGCGCAGCGAGGATCTCCGCTACACATTCTGCAATATCTCGATCGGTCGTGTCGACTTTCAGAACATTCACTGGTTCTTCGTACGGCGACGAGATTCCGGTGAAGTCCGGGATGAGGCCGGCTCGGGCCTTCGCATAGAGGCCTTTTCGGTCCCGGCGCTCGCACTCCTCGAGCGGCGTTGCCACGTGGATCAGCACGAAGCCTCCCCCGGCCCGCTCCACCATGCGCCGTACCTCGGCCCGAGTCGACTCGAACGGCGCGATCGGCGAGCAGACGGCGAGGCCGCCGTGGCGGGAGATCTCGGCCGCGACGAATCCGATGCGCAAGATGTTCGTCTCGCGGTCCTCCCGGCTGAAGCCGAGGCCCTTCGAGAGGTGATGGCGGACGACGTCGCCGTCGAGGGAGGTGACGGTGCGCTCCCCGCGCTCGAGAATGTGATCCATCAGGGCCCGGGCCAGCGTCGACTTGCCGGAGCCCGAGAGCCCGGTGAAGAAGAAGACGGCACCCTGCCGGTCACGCGGCGGCCGGTCCCGGTCCACGATCGCGGCCACGTCCGCGGGGATGCCGCTCGGGTCGCCGAGATCACCGTCGGGAAGGGGGAGCGACTCGCTGGCGAACGCCCGGGACACGCTGGCCACCAGCCAGGCGTTCGCGTCCTCGTCACCGTGGTCGGCGACGGCGGCCGCCACCACGAGACTGGGGCTCTCGAGATGCCCCGCGGCTACTTGGGTGGCGCGAACCAGCGCGGGCGCGGACACTCCCTGGGGCATGCCGTCTCCGACACACGCCAGCAGAAGGACGGTCTTCCCCCGCTCGCGAGCCGTGCTGTCGATGTCTCGGAGGTCGTCGAAGGACAGCGGCCGCCGTACGGCGACGGCGAGCAGAGTGTCAGCCGAACGCGTCTCGTGCACGGCGGCGGGCGGGACGTAGAGGCGGCGGAACGGCCCGAACGCGTTGTGGGCCAGCCGCACGACCGGGCCGACCAGGCCGACCCCGCCATCCGGGCCGGGCCAGGTGCCCTCGACAGTCAGACGAGCCAGCGGCGCACCCTCGGGGTCGATCAGCTCGAGACCCCCGGCGGCCGTCGCCTGCTCGGCCGTCGCGTCCGGAACCACCAGGGTGACCGGCGCAGCTGAGCGGGCCAGGCCGGGGTCGACGTATCCGCTCAATGGTGGAGAGAAGCACTGGTTGACCAGCAGGTCCAGGTCGTCCAGCTCCCGCGCGGTCGGGGTCCACTGGGGGAGCGTCGCATTGCGCACAGCGTCGTCAGGCACCGGGAGATTCTGTCACGAGGTGCGGAGTGGCTCAGGAGCTGAGCATCGGGTGTACGACGCGCAGCTCGCCGACGGGCCGTCCGCCCCCGAGCAGGGTCGCCACGCCGGTGGCCGCGACGGCTGGCCCGTCGACACCCTCGTCGCTGTCCGCGCCGATCCGGTGGAGGGCTGCGGCCATCACTGGCGGGCGGGCCCGATAGGCACCGTCGTCGATCTTCAGCGCAACCGCTCTACCGTCCGGAAGGGCTACTGCGTAGCAGGCCTCGGCGCCTGCCTTGGCGATCGCGCCCGGGATCGCGGTCAACAGCGCCGCCTCGTCGCGGTGAGTGCCGGAGGCGAAGGTGGGATGCTCGGCGAAGGCCTCGGCCACCCGCCGCTCGGGCGAGCCTTCGTCCGCCGTGACCAGGGTGCGGAAGGCGCGGGCCAGCCCGGTCAGGGAAGTGGAGAAGAGCGGAGCTCCGCAGCCGTCCACACCGGTCGACGCGATCGGCTCGCCGGTCAGCTCGGCGAACGTCGCGGCCAGGGCTTGCTGCAGCGGGTGGTCAGCCGACAGGTAGGTGTCCAGCGGCCAGTCGTTCAGGACGCACGTGGCCAGCATCGCGGCGTGCTTGCCCGAGCAGTTCATCGCGATCGAGGACGGCTGGTTCCCGGCCCGGATGTAGGCGGCCCGGGCGTGTTCGTCCAGCGGGTTGTCCGGCGGGGTCCGGAGGAAGGTCTCGTCCAGCCCGACACCGGCCAGGATGCGACGTACCCCCTCGATGTGGAAGTCCTCACCCGAGTGGCTGGCGCTGGCCAGCGCCAGCAGCTCTCCGTCGAGGCCGAGGCCGAGACGCAGCATGCCGACCGCCTGCATGGGCTTGTTGCAGGACCGGGGGTAGATCGGTGCGACGCTCTCGCCGATGGCCCAGCCGACCCGGCCGTCGGCGTCCAGGTAGACCACGGAACCGCGATGGTGGCCCTCGACGAAGCCGGAGCGGACGATGTCGACCAGGATCTCGGGCGCAGCCACGGCGCGAGCGTACGCCTCGGATTCGTCCGACCCAGGGCGGGGGTTTTACGCCTGAGCCGGTCGGACGAACTCGGCCCCTGCGGATTCGTCCGACTGGGCGCGGGGGTTTTGAGCCGGACCGGATCGGACGAACCCGACCCTTGCGGATTCGTCCGACTGGGCGCGGGGGTTTTGAGCCGGACCGGATCGGACGAATCCGGAAGGGTGGCGGGCATCACGGACTGCCAGCTTGCATTTGCTAGCTATTGCAAGCAAGATTGAGGCATGGCCACGCTGGAGTCTCTCGGGGAGTTCCTCAAGGACCAGCGCCGAACTGCCCAGCTGACGCTGCGCCAGCTCGCCGACCAGACCGGGGTATCCAACCCCTACCTGAGCCAGATCGAGCGCGGCCTCCGCAAACCGTCGGCCGAGGTGCTGCAACAGCTTGCGAAGGGGCTGCGGATCTCCGCCGAGACCTTGTACGTCCGCGCGGGGATCCTCGACCTGGACGAGCAGGCGGAGCGGTCGGTCGAGCTGGCGGTGCGCAGCGACGCAGCACTTACCGAGCGCCAGCGGCGCGTGCTGCTGGACATCTACGAGTCGTTCCGGCATGAGAACGAGCGGCCGGCCGAGACATGACACCGCCAGCCGCCGGCCGACCCACCGACTCTCAGCCGAATGACCCAAGCTCGCAGACAACCCGTCCAGGAAGGACGATCATGACAACCATGTTCATCGAGAAGATCAACATCAAGGACCTCGAAGAGGCCATCGCGAACTCCACAGCCCTGCTTGCCCTGGTGGGCGCCGGCGACCTGGCGCTCGAGAAGATCCTCGCCGCGCGTGCCGACCTGGCCGACCGCGCCACGTCCTTCGACCCGAAGAGCACCCGCGACCAGGCTCAGGCGACCATCGCCAACCGGGTCGGCGCCCTGCAGACCGAGCTGAAGGCCGCCCCCGAGCGGATCCAGGCCATCCCCGAGATGGCCCAAGAGTGGCCAGCGAAGGCGCAGTCGTTGTTCGCCGATGTGCTGTCGACGGCGTTCTCGACGTACGGCGAGCTCGCCGAACGTGGCAAGGTCCGGGTGGACCAGGCCCGTCGCGAGATGCCCGGCGGCGTCGAGGTCGAGGTCGAGGTGAAGCCGGTCTCACGTCCCGCGACCAGTACCGCGCGCAAGGCGACGGCCACCAAGAAGCCGGTCGCCAAGAAGACGACCACCAAGAAGACCAAGACGACGACCAAGCCGGCCGCCAAGCAGAGCGCCGCCAAGCAGGCAACCGCGAGTACCTCGAGCACCTCGACCACGTCGACGACGTCGTCCGCGCCGGCCGAGAAGGCTGCGCAAACACCGAACACGACCGCCTCCACCGAGGGCACCACCACCGAGAGCTGACCGGGTTCGGACCGTGCAGGGTCCCACCTCAGAACCGTCGCGTCTGGTATGGCCGTATCAGACGACTGCGGTCAAGCGGGCTCCCGTCAAGACTCACTGTCTTGCCGGGGCCCGCTTTGGCGTTACCTCCCCCGGTATCCTTGGCGGGTGACCGTGTTTGCCATCGAGCAGTTCATCGAGCTGGTGCTGCTGATCCCGATCCTGGGGATGAAGATCTTCGCGCTGGCCGATGCCGCCTACCGCAAGGACGCGTTCTATGTGGCGGCCGACAAGCAGAACAAGGCATTCTGGCTGATCATCCTGGCGATCTTCCTGATCCTGCAGATCCTGGTTCGGTCCCCCCTGCAGATGCTCAACCTCGTCGGCACCGTCGCGGCCGGCGTCTATCTCGTCGATGTACGCCCGACGCTGCGCGCCATGCGGCACTACTGAGCCAGGTGGCTCGGGTCGAGGGCCCGGACGGCCCGCTCGAGGTGCTTGTCCGGGGCAGTGGCGAGCCGGTCACCGTCTTCGCGCACGGCCTCGCGGGGTCGATCGCCGAGACCCGGCCGTTCGGTTCGGGGGTGCATGGGTCGCGAGTGTTCCTGCACTTCCGCGGCCACGGCGCGTCGTACTCGCCGGACTCGACCTGGACCTACGCATCCGTCGCCAGTGAGCTGATGGCCGTCGTGACGGCGTACGGCGCTCGGCGCGCACTGGGCATCTCGCTGGGCGCTGGAGCGATCATCCGCGCCGCGTGCGAGTCGCCCCAGGCCTTCGACCGGCTGGTCCTGGTACTGCCGGGCGCACTTGACCGTCCGCGCCACGACCCGGCGATCGACCGGATGCGACGGATGGCCCGGCTCGTCGAGACGGGCGACCTGGAGCGACTCACGCAGGCCCTGATCGAGGATCAGCCGATCGGGGCCCAGTCCCGTCCTGACGTCCGGGTGTGGGCGGGGCAGCAGGCCCGGCGGCTGGCCGGAACCAACGTGGCGCATGCGCTGCTCGACCTGCCGCAGCGGTTTCCGCTGGTTGCGCCGGCCGACCTCTCCGTCGTGACCTGCCCGGTGCTGGTGGTGGGGCAGGAAGGCGACGGCGCCCATCCGGTCGCGCTGGCCCGAGAGATCGCCGAGCGACTCCCGGCCGCGCAGCTGCGCATCTTCGACGCCGACGGCATGGTCTGGGCGCACCGCGCCGAGCTACGGGACCTGGTGAGCGGCTTCCTCAACCACCCCGACCGGTGACGTCGCTCGCTACCGTCTCGAAGCCCAGCTGTCGATCGCCGCAGGCTGGCGCGACGACAACGGCCGGACCCCCGTCCTACCTGGCCCGGCCGCCGTCGCCTTGTCCTCTTCCGCGGCGCCGCGCATAAAAGGTCAGACGGCGCTTTGCCACCACAACGGGCACGGACCACCCGAGGTTCCGGGTCGATCAGGATCTGTCAGATCAGGATTGGGTGGGTCGACGGGCGCGGGCGGCGGTGCGAGCGCGCTCGGTCTGGTCGAGGACGACCTTGCGGATCCGGATCGCGTCCGGCGTGACCTCGACGCACTCGTCCTCGCGGCAGAACTCGAGCGACTGCTCGAGCGAGAGCCGACGCGGCGGCACCAGTCGCTCGAGCTCGTCGGCCGTCGCCGATCGCACGTTGGTCAGCTTCTTGGGCTTGGTGATGTTGACGTCCATGTCCTCGGACCTGCTGTTCTCCCCGACGACCATGCCTTCATAGACCTCGGTCGTCGGCTCGACGAACAGGCTGCCGCGCTCCTGGAGGTTGAACATGGCGTACGACGTCGCCATCCCGGTGCGGTCGGCAACGAGAGAGCCGGAGGACCGGGTCCGGAGATCTCCGACCCAGGGCTCGTAACCCTCGAACACGTGGTTGGCGATCCCGGTGCCACGGGTGTCCGTCATGAAGTCGGTACGGAAGCCGATCAGCCCGCGGGCCGGGACCAGGAACTCCATCCGTACCCAACCGGTGCCGTGGTTGACCATGTGCTCCATCCGGCCCTTGCGGATCGCGAGCAGCTGGGTGATCGTCCCGAGGTAGTCCTCGGGTGCGTCGATGGTGAGGCGTTCCATCGGCTCGTGCACCTTGCCGTCGACCAGCTTGGTGACCACCTGTGGCTTGCCGACGGTGAGCTCGTAGCCCTCGCGGCGCATCTGCTCGACGAGGATGGCCAGCGCCAGCTCGCCGCGGCCCTGCACCTCCCATGCGTCAGGGCGCTCGGTCATCAGAACCCGGATCGACACGTTGCCGACGAGCTCGCGGTCGATACGGTCCTTGACCAGCCGAGCGGTGACCTTGGTGCCCTTGCCGCGGCCGGCGAGGGGTGACGTGTTGATCCCGACGGTCATCGAGATGGCCGGCTCGTCGACGGTGATCAGCGGCAGCGCGACCGGGTTGTCGATGTCGGCGAGTGTCTCGCCGATGGTGATCTCCGGGATGCCTGCGACGGCGACGATGTCACCCGGCCCCGCGGATGTGCCGGACACCCGCTCGAGTGCCTTGGTCACCAACAGCTCGGTGATCTTGACGGTTTGCTGCGACCCGTCGCGGCGTAGCCAGGCGACGTTCTGGCCCTTGCGCAGCGTGCCCTGGTGGACCCGGCAGAGGGCCAGCCGACCCAGGAACGGTGAGGCGTCCAGGTTGGTCACGTGGGCCTGCAGCGGCGCGCCCTCGACGTACTCGGGGGCGGGGACGGTCTCGATGATCGTCCGGAAGAGCGCTTCGAGGTCGGGTGCGTCCGGCATCGTGCCGTCGGCCGGCTGGGCGACGGAGGCCCGCCCGGCCTTGGCCGACGCGTAGATGACCGGGAAGTCGAGTGCGTCCTGGTCGTGCTCGTCGTCGAGCAGGTCCAGGAACAGCTCGTACGTCTCCTCGACCACCTCGCTGATCCGCGCATCCGGCCGGTCGACCTTGTTGACGACGAGGACTACCGGCAGCTTCTGCTCGAGGGCCTTGCGCAGCACGAACCGGGTTTGCGGCAGGGGGCCTTCGGAGGCGTCGACGAGCAGGACGATCCCGTCCACCATCGACAGGCCTCGCTCGACCTCGCCACCGAAGTCCGCGTGTCCGGGGGTGTCGATGATGTTGATCGTCATCGGCTCGGTGGTCGCTCCGCCGGCGTACCGTACGGCCGTGTTCTTGGCGAGGATCGTGATGCCCTTTTCACGCTCCAGGTCGCCGGAGTCCATCGCACGCACGTCCACGTGCTGGTGGTCGCCGAACGCGCCGGTCTGCCAGAGCATGGCGTCTACGAGCGTCGTCTTGCCGTGGTCGACGTGGGCCACGATGGCGACGTTGCGCAGGTCGTTTCGACGCGCGGTGAGGTCCGTGGGGGTGACTGATGCGGTGACAGACATGGCGGAGCGTGGGTCCGATCGAGATGGGGGGAGCGCCGCGCGATTCCGCGGGCACCTCGCTGAGTCTATCGGCGCAGGACATGCTGGGACGAATTCGCGCCGCGACTGCGGCGGCACCCGAGCAACCGGACCTCGAGTCGGCGCTTGCGTCGTTGTTGTCCGACGGCAGCGAGAAACTTTCGTCGCGCTGTCGAATCCATCAGGTGTCGTCCGTCAACCAGGTGTCAGGATGACCACGAGAGAAGGAGTCCCGAGATGACGCAGTACATGTTCATGCTGTTCGACGACGAGTCATGGCACGACAGCAGTGAGAGTGACTGGGAGGAGGGGATGAAGGCCCACCGCGCGTTCGCGGAGGCCGTGGAGGCGGCCGGCGGCAAGGTGCTCGACGGCAACGCGCTCGAGCACACCCGCACCGCCACCACGGTTCGCAACACCGGTGGCTCGGAGGGTCCGTTGACGACCGACGGGCCGTTCATCGAGACCAAGGAGGCCATCGGCGGCTACTACGTGATCGAGGCCCGCGACCTGGACCAGGCGCTCGAGCTGGCCACCAAGTGCCCCTCGCCGATCATCGAGGTACGGCCGGTGATGGACACGTCGGGCAACGCAGACACGCGTGGCGCCTGAGGCGCGCCTCGTCGCCTCCGTCGTCGAAGAGGCGCACCGTCGGCACTGGTCAGCAGTGCTGGCCGCCACGGTGCGCCTCACCCGCGACATCGACCTCGCCGAGGACTGCACGCAGGACGCCTTCGTCAGCGCCCTGCGCACCTGGCCGAACGGGGTTCCCGACAACCCGGCCGCCTGGCTGACCACGGTCGCCCGGCGAGCCGCGCTGGACCGGCTGCGCCGTGAGACCACGCTGAGACGCAAGCTGCCGCTGCTCGCCGTAGAGGCGCTCGATGCCGGTGAGTACGGACCCGGGGCGGACGACGGTCGCGACGAGCCGGCCGACCTGCTGCGGCTGATCTTCACCTGCTGCCACCCGGCGCTCGCCCAGGACTCGAGGATCGCCCTCACTCTCCGGTTGATGTGCGGTCTCACCACGGCCGAGGTGGCCGGATGTCTGCTCATCAAGGAGACCGCGGCGGCGGCCCGGATCACTCGGGCCAAGAAGAAGATCGCGACCGCGAAGATCCCGTTCCGGATCCCGGGTCCCGATGAGCTCCCGACCCGGCTCGACGGGGTGCTCACCGTCGTGCATCTCGTCTACACCGCAGGCCACACGGCAAGCGGTCCCGACCTGCGCCGTACCGACCTCACCGGGCGAGCGATCGACCTGGCCCGGATGCTCGCCATGCTGATGCCGGAGGAGTCCGAGACCGCGGGGCTGCTCGCGCTGCTCCTGCTCACCGAGGCCCGGGGTGCCTCGAGGGTGGGCCAGGACGGCGAGCTCGTACTCCTCGCGGACCAGGACCGGGCCCGCTGGGACGGCCGGCTGATTGCCCAGGGCATCGCGCTCGCGACTGATGCCTTGCTGCGCGGAGAGGGCCGGTTGACCCTGCAGGCGGCGATCGCGGGCCTGCACGCGATCGCGCCCTCGTGGGACACGACGGATTGGCGGCAGGTGGCCCGGATGTACGACGCCTTGATGGCGCGCTGGCCCTCGCCGGTGGTCGCGCTGAACCGGGTCGCCGCGCGCAGCCTGGAGCCCGGTGCGGATCTCGACCTGCTGCTGGGGGAGCTCGATCTGCTGGCGTATGAGCCTGCGCTGCGGTCGTACTGCTACCTGCCGGCCACCCGGGCCGACGTGCTCTCGCGGCTCGGCCGTGCAGACCTGGCCACGACGGCGTACGACGAAGCCCTCGCGCTGTCGATGAACGAGACCGAGCGGCGCTTCCTGATGCGGCGTAAGGCGGGCCTCTTCACCTGATCCGGGGTCTGCGGGTTCGTCCGGGTGAGCGCGGGGGTTTCATCCGGGTCTTGGTCGGACGAATCCGGGGTCTGCGGGTTCGCCCGGGTGACGGAGCTCGGCGGCCGCCGAGGCCAGGGCAGTACTCACGGCCTCGAGCACGGTCAGGACGTCCGGCTGGGCGATGGTGAGGTTCGCCTGGAATGAGCCGATCGCTCGCTGGAAGGCCGGGAAGCAGGCCTCGGTCGCAGCCAGCCCCTCGGGGGTGAGCGCGATCAGGCTGGAGCGCCCGTCTCGGGGGTTCGGGGAGCGTTCGAGGTGTCCGAGACGTGCCATCTTGACCAGCTGGCTGGACATCGTGGTGGCGCGCATCCCAAGCGTGTTGGCCAGCTCGCTCGGTGTGGTCGGCTGCTCGAGTCGCAGCGTGCTGTAGACCGCGAACTCAGCCGGCCGCAACGGCGCATCCGCCATGGCTCGGGTGAGCAGGCTGCCCAACTGCTGGTCGAGGGCGAACAGCAGCAGGAACGGTCCACGGAACTCCAGCCCGGCCACGGCGACGATTATGCCGAGCAGGCTCACCGAGACCTAACTACTCCGACTTCGTAGTATTTCCGTGACCTGACCTGCCTAGCGTCAGGTCATGCTCATCAGCCTCCGTAGCCGCCCGGCAGCAGCCGCCGGTGCGGTCCTCGTCGTGTGCCTTGCCCTCGTCGGCTGCTCGTCCTCGGTGGCGGACAAGCCTCCGAGCAGCCCGCCCACATCTGGCGACCGCACCGGAACCGAGCCCGGCGACCCCTCCACTCCCAGCCCGACCGGTGACCCGCCGTACCTCACCAGGATCGCGACCGGAGGTACCCCCTGCGCGACGCTGGGTGCGGCCGGCAGTGTGTGGGTCGCGGACATCCAGCGGGCTCGGGTAAGCCGCCTCGACCCCGAGACGGGCCAGGTCACCGCCACGATCAGGACCGGTGCGTCTCCGTGCGGGATGGCGTACGGCGCTGACAGCATCTGGGTCGAGGACTACGGCGCAGGCGACGTGACCCGCATCGAGCTGCCGAGCCTGACGACCAGGCGCTATCGCGTCGGGAGTCTGCCGTACGACGTCGCCTACGCAGCGGGTGCGGCCTGGGTGACGAACTATGGCGACAACACGATCACCCGCGTCGATGCGGCGACCGGCAAGACCACGACGATCGACGTCGGCTCGTCACCGGTGGGGATCGCCCCATCAGGAGGAGCGTTGTGGGTCGGCAACCAGGGCGACGGAACCATCTCCCGCATCGACGACCAGACACTGCACGTCACCACGATCCATGCGGGCGGCTCGCCCGGCTGGACGGCGTACGACGCGCACACGGTGTGGATCGGGGACGCGTCGGCCGGCCAGGTGATCCGGATCGACTCGTCGACCGGGAAGATCGTCGCCCGCGTCCCGGTCGGGCCAACGCCGAACGACGGGGACGTCTATCGCGGCTACCTCTGGGTCCCTGACGCAGTGAACGGCCTCTATCGGGTTGATATCGCCACGAACAAGACCAGCGGACCGTTCGTGCTCGGCGCGAACAACCCGTTCGTGGCCGACGGCTACGACGGCCGCCTGTGGATCGCGGACTTCAAGGGCACCGAGACGTTCGTCGTCGACCTGAGGGTGTTGGACAAGACGGGGTGACGTGCCTCTCCAGCCCAGGCCCCGAGAGCCCAGGCCCCGAGGTCGTCGTCGCCCTCAGCGCTGTCGGTGGACCTTGTCCTGGGTGGCCTGCGCGCGTGGTCGGATCGTCAGGCTGTCGATGTTCACGTGCGACGGGCGCGTCGCCACCCAGGTGACCGCATCGGCGATGTCGTCGGCATTCAGGGGATCGGGCACGCCGGCGTACACCGCATCCCGTCTGGCCTCGTCACCGTCGAAGCGAACCAGGCCGAACTCCTCGGTCCGCACCATGCCGGGCGCGATCTCCGTGATCCGAACCGGCTGGCCGAGCAGCTCGAGGCGCAGGGTCTGGGTGAGCGCGGCGACGCCGTGCTTGGCGGCCGTGTAGCCCCCGCCGCCCTCGTAGGTGCCGTGACCGGCGGTCGAACCCATGTTGACGATCACGCCGTCCCCGCTTGCGATCAACGCCGGCAGCAACGCCTGGGTCACCCGCAGCGTGCCGATCACGTTCAGCTCGTACATCGCCCGCCAGTCCGCCGGTACGGCGTCCGCGATGCGGTCCAGGCCGAAGGCAGCCCCGGCGTTGTTGACGAGGACGGCGAGGGCGTCGCCGACCGCCGTGGCGAGATCGGCGACCTGGCCGGCGTCGGTGACGTCGCAGGCGATCGCGGTTCCGTCGATCTCGGCGGCCAGAGCCTCGAGGCGGTCGACCCGCCTGGCGGCGACGAGCACCTGGAACCCGGCCTCGGCGAGGTGTCGTGCACACGCCGCGCCGATGCCGCTGCTCGCCCCGGTGACCACGGCGAGGGGTCGACTGTCAGCCATCCGGTCATCCTGTCATTGCGTTCCGGTCAACGTGCGGGCGCATGATTTCGCCGTACCGTGGGAATGAGAAAGACTGGCGCTGCGTTAGCGTCACACGGAGGTGCGGACCGGTGCAGCGCTCGAATGAGCCACGCGCTCACGGCGATAACGTCGTGCGCGTGGGTCGGCATACCCGCAACCTCCATCGGGTCGCCATGCTGAGTGTCCACACCTCTCCCCTCGCGCAGCCCGGTACGGGTGACGCGGGCGGCATGAACGTCTACGTCGTCGAGCTGTCCCGCAGGCTCGCGGCGCTGGGGATCAAGGTCGAGATCTTCACCCGGGCGACCTCGCGCACTCAGGCCAGCGTGACCGAGATGGCGCCAGGGATCCTCGTACGACACGTGATCGCCGGGCCGTTCGAAGGACTGACCAAGACCGACCTGCCCGGTCAGCTCTGCACCTTCGCGCGGGAGGTGCTCCGCACCGAGGCGGCCTATGAGCCGGGCTACTACGACCTCATCCACTCGCACTACTGGCTGTCGGGTCAGGTGGGGGCGCTGGCGCGGGACCGGTGGGGTGTGCCGTTGGTCCACTCCATGCACACGATGGCGAGGGTCAAGAACGAGCTGCTCGCGAGTGGGGACGAGGCTGAGCCCGCCGCGCGTGTGATCGGCGAGCAGCAGGTGGTCGAGGCCGCCGACCTGATCATCGCGAACACCGCCTCCGAGGGACAACAGCTCATTGACCTGTACGACGCTCGCCCCGATCGAGTGCGAATCATCAACCCTGGTGTGGATCTGAAGGTATTCTCGACCGGCGACAAGGCCGCCGCACGGGACCGAGTGGGGATCGACCGGGATGCGCTGGTGGTGATGTTCGCAGGCCGGCTGCAGCCGCTCAAGGCGCCGGACGTGGTCGTTCACGCGGCCGCCGCGATCGTCTCCCGACGCCCCGACCTGCGATCGCGGCTGGTGGTTCCGATCATCGGCGGGCCATCGGGCAGCGGCATGGGGACGCCCCAGTCCTTGCGCGCGCTCGCGGTGCGGCTGGGCGTGGGTGACGTCGTGCGCTTCGTCCCGCCCGTTGGCCAGCAGGAGCTCGCCGACCACTATCGCGCGGCGTCCTTGGTCTGCGTCCCGTCGTACAACGAGTCGTTCGGTCTCGTCGCCCTGGAGGCGCAGGCCTGTGGCACACCGGTGGTCGCCGCCAACGTCGGAGGGCTGCCAACCGCCGTCCGTGACGGTTTCACCGGGATCCTCGTCGACGGCCACCGCGCCGAGGACTATGCAGCCGTCATCGAACGTCTGCTGGACGATCCGCGGCTGCTGGCGTCCTTCGGGTCCGCGGCGGCGGAGCATGCGAAGTCGTTCGGCTGGTCCCGCACGGCTGAACGTACGGTCGACGCCTACGCGGACGCCCAGTCGCTCACCTGGCGCGAGGCGATGGCTGCCGCTCCGTGACAGAGTCTGCTGGCCGCTCGGGTGCGGCGCCGGCCGCGGAGTCTGCCGCCGAGACGATCCGGGCGGCCCTTGCTGAGGCGGAGATCGAGGCCCAGGAGCCGAAGGCGGGCGTCTTCGTCTTCGACCTGCCCGGCGTGCACAAGCTCTCGACGCCCTGCCAGCTCGTGGTCGGCGACCACGCGGTCGCAGTACACGCCTTCGTCTGCCGCAACCCCGACGAGAACCACGAGGGCGTCTACCGGTGGCTGCTGGGTCGCAACCTGCGCCTGTACGGCGTGGCCTATGCGGTGGACCACAACGGCGACATCTACCTCGACGGGCGGCTGTCGCTGGCCGCCGTCACGCCCGCGGAGGTCGACCGGCTGCTGGGGGCGGTCCTGACCTATGCCGACGAGTCGTTCAACACCATCCTCGAGCTCGGGTTCGCCACCTCGATCCGCAAGGAGTGGGAGTGGCGGCTCAAGCGCGGCGAGTCGACCCGCAACCTCGACGCCTTCCGCGGCTGGCTCGAGTCCCCGCCCGGTTGAGATGCCATCCCGGTCAGGTTGAGATGCCATCCCGGTCGGGTTGAGATGCCATCCCGGGTTGAGTCATCCCGGTCGGGTTGAGATGCCATCCCGGTCGGGTTGAGATGCCATCCCGGTCAGGTTGAGATGCCATCCCGGTCAGGTTGAGATGCCATCCCGGTCGGGTTGAGATGCCACTCCGGTCGGGTTGAGTGGTCACTCCGGTCGGGTTGAGGTGCCACGTCGGTCCAGTGCTCAGGACGACATGAGACGGATGTCAGGCCACCAGGGTCGGCTGGCGGTAACCGCCCGGTCCGTTCCTGTCTGAGTGGGGTCCGGATTTGAAAGGCGCAGCGACGACGGCGGGCGGCTGTGGTCTGGGCTGTCGTCGTGCGGTTCGGGCTGGGGTCACCAGCTGTCGGCTGCTCATGGTTGCTGGGAGACACAAAGTGGGGAGATCTGCAGGTTCTGGGAGACGTTTGGGATGTAAATCTCCCCACTTTGTGATCGGCCCATCCCCCTCGAGCGATAAACAGACGCACACGTGACCCAACTGCCACATCTGACTCAGACGCAGACCGAGCGAAGAAGGCGAGCCGAGCGAACCGCGAGGTGGCAACCTAACCAGGGAGCCGTTCGTCGTCGGCGCGCCCTTCAAAGGCGACCACACTCAGTCAGGAACGGACGGGGTGGTGACCAGGCTCGGATGGCCGGTTACCAGGCTCGGATGACCGGTAACGAGGGGCGGATGGCCGGTGACGGAGGCTCGGATGGCCGGTTACGAGGCTCGGATGGCCGATCGTCGTCAGCGGCCCTGGTTGGCGACGGCTTGGATGGCGGCGGCGGCGGCCTCCGGGTCGAGGTACTCCCCACCGGTCGTCACCGGCCGCATCTGCTCGTCGAGCTCGTACAGCAGAGGGATCCCGGTCGGGATGTTCAGGCTCACCACCGCCTGCTCGGACATGCCGTCCAGGTGCTTGACCAGGGCGCGCAGCGAGTTGCCGTGTGCCGCCACCAGGACGGTCAGCCCCCGGCGCAGGTCCGGGACGATGGCGTCGTACCAGTAGGGCAGTGCCCGGGCGAGCACGTCGGCGAGGCACTCCGTGTGCGGCATGATCTCGGGCGGCAGGTCGGCGTACCGCGGACTCGCCGCGTCTGGCTGAACTCGCTGTCCGGGTCGAGCGGCGGAGGCGGGGTGTCGTAGCTGCGCCGCCACAGCATGAACTGCTCCTCGCCGAACTCCGCGAGCGTCGCCTTCTTGTCCTTGCCCTGCAACGCGCCATAGTGCCGCTCGTTGAGCCGCCACGAGCGACGTACCGGGATCCAGTGCCGGTCGACGCCGTCGAGGCAGATCTGGGCGGTGGAGATCGCCCTTCGCAGGACCGAGGTGTGAAGCACGTCAGGGAGGATGCCGCGCTCCGACAGCAACGCTGCGCCGCGGGCCGCCTCGTCCCGGCCCTTGTCGCTGAGGGCGACGTCGACCCATCCGGTGAAGAGGTTCTTGGCGTTCCACGTGCTCTCGCCGTGGCGAAGCAACACGAGCCGGTACGGCGCACCTGTCATGCAGGCAGCCTATTCGCGGTTGCCGGTGACCGCCGCGCGAGGTCTCAGACGCTGACCGGGTGCTCGCCGGTGACGATGAAGATCAACCGCCGGGCCATCGACACGGCGTGGTCGCCGATCCGCTCGTAGTAGCGGCCGAGCAGGGCGATGTCGATCGCCGGCTCGACGCGGCCCACGGTCGCTTCCCACTCGTCGCTGAGCAGCGCCTCGAACATCGACCGGCGCAGCGAGTCCATCTGGTCGTCGGTGTCCTCGAGCTCGGCCGCCGCATGGACGTCGCGGCTGGCGATGATCTCTGCCGCCTGGGCGATCATGTGGTCCGCAGTCGCCGCCATGGCCTGGATCGTGGGCACCAGGAGCGGCGGCACGGCCTTCGCCGGGTAGCGGCGGCGGGCCACCCGAGCCACGTGCACCGACAGGTCACCCATCCGCTCCAGGTCGGTGACCATCCGAAGCGGCGGCGACGAGCATCCGCAGGTCGCCGGCGACCGGCGCCTGCCGGGCCAGGATGTCGAAGCTCTCGTCCTCGATGCGCTCACGCGCCGCGTCGATCGCGAGGTCGCCACCGATCACGGTCTCGGCGCGCGGTGGCATCGGCTTCGAGGAGTGCCTTCGTCGCGTGTTCGAGGGCGGTCCGGACGGCACCGGTCATCTCGACCAGGCTGTTGAGGACGGCGTCGAGCTGCTGCTGGTACTGATCGCGCATGTCGTCACCGTAGATCGGTTGGGTAAATGGCGGGCGTCGCAATGTGAACGCACGGTGAACAGTCGTCAAAAGCCGCGGTCAGCGGCGACTTCGCGTTAGCAGTTCGACCGCCCTCAGGTGCGTACGATCGGATCATGCAGACGTCCACGGCGCTCCTCGTGGGAGGCGTGTTCGGAGCCGTGCTGGGCGCCGTCACGATGCTCGCGTGGCGCCTGAGTGAGCGAGCGCAGGGCCGGGCCCCGGTCGGTGGCCGAGCCGCTCGTTCCGCCCGGTGTCGCCGCAGTGCTCTCGGTGCTGCGCTCCTCGGCTCTGCTCGTCGGCCCGAACGACGAGGTGGTCAAGGCGAGTGCGCCGTCGCACCTGCTGGCGTCTGGTCCGCGGGTCGCGCCTCGACGTCCCTGACCTGCTCGAGATGGTCCATCTGGTACGGCGTGACGGGCAGATCCGGGAGGGGGAGCTGGTGCTTCGCCGATCCAGGAGCGGCCCGGCCATCAATGTCGCCGCCCGGGTGGCGCCCCTGGGCAGCCGGCTGGTGCTGGTGCTGGTCGAGGACCGGACGAGGGAGCGGCGCGTCGAGGCGATCCGCCGCGACTTCGTCGCGAACGTGAGCCACGAGCTCAAGACCCCGGTCGGGCGCGATCAACCTGCTCGCGGAGGCCGTTGAGCAGGCAGCGGACGACCCCGAGGCGGTGGTGCGGTTCGCCTCCCGGATGCAGATGGAGAGCGAGCGGCTCACCCGACTCGTCCAGCAGATCATCGAGCTCTCCCGGCTCCAAGGTGACGACCCGCTGGAGGACGCGACGGGTGTCCTGGTCGACGAGATCGCCGAGCGAGCCATCGACCGGATGCGGGTCGACGCTGGCGGCAAGCAGGTGGAGCTCATCTTTGCGGGCGAGTACGGCTGTCTGATCCATGGAAACGGGGACCAGATCCTCGCCGCGCTCGGCAACCTGGTCGAGAACGCCGTCGTCTACAGCCAGCCGCGCACCCAGGTCACGATCTCGGTGCGACCCGTCGACCGGATGGTCGAGATCGCCGTGACCGACCAGGGCGTCGGCATCCCGGCGACCGAGCTCGAGCGGATCTTCGAGCGCTTCTACCGGGTCGACCCGGCGCGCGCCCGGGCGACCGGCGGTACCGGTCTCGGCCTGTCCATCGTCAAGCACGTGGCTGCCACGCATGGCGGCGAGGTTCGGGTCTGGAGTGTCGAGGGCGACGGGTCGACGTTCACGATGGTCCTGCCGGCGCAGCTCGACGATGCTGGGCGACCGATCGTCCGCAGGCGGTTCCGCCGGGAGCCGTCCGTCCCCGAACCCGAGTCCGAGCCCCGCTCCGTGGGCCGTACCTCTCGCGAAGTGCACTCCAAGGAGGCGTCATGACCCGGGTTCTCGTAGTCGAGGACGAAGAGAGCTACAGCGACGCGCTCGCCTACATGCTGCGCAAGGAGGGTTTCGAGGTGTCGCTTGCGGGCACCGGCCCGGACGCTCTCGCCGAGTTCGAGCGGGCCGGAGCCGACATCGTGCTCCTCGACCTGATGCTGCCGGGGCTGCCGGGCACGGAGGTGTGTCGCCGGATCCGGCAGGTGTCCTCGGTCCCGGTCATCATGGTGAGCGCCAAGGACGGCGAGGTCGACAAGGTCGTCGGCCTCGAGCTCGGGCGCGGACGACTACGTGACCAAGCCGTACAGCCCGCGCGAGCTGGTGGCCCGGATCCGGGCCGTGCTGCGCCGCGGCGTGGAGCCCGAGCTGCTGCCTGCGACCCTCGAGTGCGGGCAGGTCCGGATGGATGTCGAGCGACACCTGGTCACGGTGCACGGCTCGGAGGTGCGGATGCCGCTCAAGGAGTTCGAGCTGCTCGAGATGTTCCTGCGCAACGCCGGTCGGGTGCTCACCCGGGGCCAGCTGATCGACCGGGTGTGGGGCTCGGACTACGTCGGCGACACCAAGACCCTCGACGTCCACGTGAAGCGGCTGCGGGCCAAGATCGAGCCCGACCCAGCCACCCCTCGCTACCTGGTGACCGTCAGGGGCCTCGGCTACAAGTACGACATGCCGGCCGGCGCGGCCTGACGCCTCAGGCAGGGGTTCGAGTGGCTGGGCGTCGTGGGTGGCGGCACCGGACCCGAGCGGGACGTCCGCGTACGTCCGTCGGTCGTCGGCGACGATCGGGATCTCGGACGCGGATCGGCGCGGCGTTGCGGAACGTGAGCGTGAGGTCGCAGAAGGTACCCGGCTCAGCTGGGTCCCCGTGATCGCGGACGTCACCGGTGTGACCCAGCTGCACGCGTACGCTGCGAGCGGCAGGGCGACCGTGCCGCTCAGGATCGTCGTCGTGAGCGGCTTCCCGGCGTGTGTTCGTGACCGCCGCGCGATACCAACGTGTCGGGCCGGGCCGCCTGGTTGACCAGCGCGGCGACCAGCGTGCCGTTGCCGTTGCCGTCGGTGACGATCAACGTGTTGATGGCGTAGACGCCACCGTCGCGGACGGTGATGCCCGGGCCGGGCTGGTAGATCTGGTTCGTCTGGGCCTGGAAGCCGGTGCCGCAGCCGGCGAGCAGCGGTGCCAGCACGGCGGCCGCGAGGGCCAGCCGCCGCCGGTGTCGCGGTGAGGGCCGGTGATGCGGCAGAGCGGTGGGTCGCCACGGTCCGTCGTCCTCCTGGTTTCGGCTGGTCGCACACCCCGTGCGGGACGGGGCAGCATCAGCGTATCCAAACCGAGACGAACGTCACCTCCCGGGACGGCCGCTAGGCATGAGTTCTGATATTTGTCAAGCCTCGAATAGGCCCCTGACCTGGGCAAACACGATTCCTTGGGGCTCCGCGCCGTGGTATCCTTGAGTGGTCGAAAGGGGCTACACACACATGACTTTCAAGGTCGGCGAGACCGTGGTCTACCCAAACCACGGGGCGGCCGTCATCGAAGACATCGAGACCCGCACGATCAAGGGAGAGGACAAGCTCTACCTGGTTTTGCGCATCGTAGCTCAAAATGACCTGGAGATCCGAGTTCCTGCCTGCAACCTCGACCTCGTCGGCGTCCGCGACGTCGTCGACCAGGAGGGTCTCGAGCGTGTGTTCGACGTCCTTCGGGCCGAGCACGTCGAGGAGCCGACCAACTGGTCGCGCCGCTTCAAGGCCAACATGGAGAAGCTGCACTCCGGCGACGTGATGAAGGTGGCCGAGGTCGTCCGCGACCTCTGGCGCCGCGACCGTGAGCGTGGTCTGTCCGCCGGCGAGAAGCGGATGCTCGGCCAGGCCCGTCAGGTCCTGGTCTCCGAGCTGGCCCTCGCCGAGCACACCAACGAGGACAAGGCCTACACGATGCTCGAAGAGGTCCTCGCCTCCTGACCCCGTACTGCTGAGCAGCTGTGGGCGCGAGCCCGCCGATCGTCGAGAAGCCCCGCTGGTCCGCCAGCGGGGCTTCTCATTGCTCGAGTCATTGCTCGAGTCGAATGGCCAGCCGGACCGGGTTGGAGCGTTAGCGAGGTTCGGCCGGCCGTGTGAGAGAGTGCGAGGATGTCGGGAACCGTCGCTGCGATCATCCCCGCGGGCGGCGAGGGCAGCCGGCTAGGCCCGGCCAAGGGCGCGGAACAGGTCCCCAAGGCGCTGCGCCTGCTCGGCCGGTCGTAGCCTGCTGCAGCGCAGTATCGACGTCTCTCGCGCCGTACGTCGACGAGATCGTGGTCGCCGCCCCAGCCGATCTCGCCGAGTCCCTCCGGTTCCACGTCCCGGGGCTTCGCGTCGTCGTCGTGGCCGGTGGCCTGACCCGGCAGGAGTCGGTGCGCAACGCCCTCGACGCACTGAGCGACTCGATCGCGTGGGTTCTCGTCCACGATGCCGCCCGGCCACTGGTTCCCGCAGACGTCGTACGGCGAGTGCTGGAGGCCCTGCATGGCGGCGCCCGGTGTGTCGTGCCCGCCATCGCACCGCACGACTCCCTGCGCTGGCTGGCCGCCGATGGGGGCAACGCGCCGTTGGACCGGTCTCAGGCGCGGCTGGTGCAGACCCCTCAGGGGTTCACTGTCGAGGCGCTGCTGCGCGGGCACGTCTCCTCGTTGAGCGACCTCGCCACCGACGACGCATCGCTGGTCGAGGCCATCGGCGAGGTGGTGACCCTGGTCGACGGGGACCCGATGGCGTTCAAGATCACCCGCCCCCTGGACCTGGTCGCTCGCCGAGGCACTGCTCGCCGACCCGTGACGGAGCCTCTGTGCGTCTCAGGCCATTACCAGCGCGGTGGCGATGGCGGCCAGCCCCTCACCTCGCCCGGTGAGTCCTAGACCGTCGGTGGTCGTGGCCGAAAGGCTGACCTGAGCGCCGCAGGCAGTGCTGAGCATCGCCTCCGCCTCCGCGCGTCGCTGCTCGAGGCGCGGGACGTTGCCGATGAGCTGTACGGCGACGTTGCCCGACCACGGCCCCGGTGGCCAGCACCCGTCTCGTGGTCTCGGCGAGTAGCGCGTACTCCGCTGGCGCCGGCCCAGTCCGGATGCGACGTACCGAACTGGCTGCCCAGATCACCGAGTCCGGCTGCGGACAGCAACGCGTCGCAACAGGCGTGCGCCACGACGTCGCCGTCGGAGTGGCCGGCCAGCCCGACCTCGGAGCCCGGCCAGTGCAGGCCGGCGACCCACAGCTCGTGGCCGGCGACCAGCCGGTGCACGTCCACGCCGATGCCGACTCGGGGACTGCGAAGGGTCGGCTCCGCCGGGGTGTTCGTCACCCAGGCATCATCGCAGCCACCGCTCCGGATCTGACGAAAGTGTGACGGCTACCGTCCTCGGCGTCGGCGGCCTTCGGTTGGCGCCTGTGTTGGGGGAGGATCGAAGCATGAGGCTGACCCGTGATCAGGGGCGCGGGGCGATCGCCGGTGTCGTCGCCGCGGCCGCCGGGCTCTCGGTCTCCGAGCTGCTGAACGGCTTCGCGCATCTGCGGGTCTCGCCGGTGGAGGCGGTCGCCGAGAGCATCATCCGGCTCACGCCTGGCCCGGTCATCGAGTTCGTGATCTCCCACTTCGGCCACAACGACAAGCCGCTGGTCATCCTCCTGACGCTCGTGGGGCTGGCCGTGCTCAGCGCCGCGACCGGGGTGCTTGCGATGTGGTCCCGGCTGGCCGGCGAGCTGGTCTTCTCGGCGATGGGCGTCGTCGCTGCTGCTGGCCGTGCACAGCCGGCTGCCGTCTGGGCACGACCCGCTATGTCCCGGCCGTGGTCGGTGTTCTCGTCGCGATGATTGCGCTGTCGGTGCTGGTGGAGCGGGCCAAGGCGGCCTCGGCCATCGAACCTGCGGAGGAGAGCCAGCGAACGAAGTCGGCCCAGGCGACCAGCCGGCGCTCGTTCCTGCGGCTGGCCGGCATCCTCGCCGTGTCATCGGTCGCGGTCACCGTGGTCGGACGTGGGTTGGCCCACGGCCGGGCCAAGGTCGAGGCCGCTCGAGACGCGCTGATGCACCGGTTCGGGCGGGTGCCTGCAGAGTCGCTGGCGTCTCCGTGGGGGTCGCCGGCGTCGCCCCCTGGGTCACCCCGGTGCCGGACTTCTACCGGATCGATACGGCGCTGGCGGTGCCCCTCGTCGTACCGGACGACTGGCAGGTGCGCATCCACGGGATGGTCGACCATGAGATCACGCTCGACTACGAGCAACTGCTCGCGCGCGGGGTCACCCACGACTGGCTCACGCTCTGCTGCGTGTCCAACCCGGTCGGCGGCGACCTGATCAGCAACGCGTACTGGGCCGGCGTGCCGATCGCGCCGATTCTGGCGGAGGCGGGGGTCCGCTCCGGCGCCGACGCCGTCCTCTCCCGCTCCGTCGATGGCTGGACGGCGGGTACGCCGCTAGCAGCCCTGACCGACGGGCGGAACGCGCATGTTCGCCGTGGCGATGAACGGCGAGCCACTGACCCCGGAGCACGGGTTCCCGGTCCGGATGGTGGTGCCTGGCCTGTACGGCTACGTGTCGGCGACCAAGTGGGTCGTCGACCTGGAGGTGACCAGGTTCAGTGACTTCTCGGCGTTCTGGACGCAGCGCGGCTGGTCGGTGATGGGGCCGGTGAAGACCCAGTCACGCATCGACGTGCCACGGAACGGGTCGAGCGTCTCCGCCGGCCGGGTCGTCGTCGCCGGGGTTGCCTGGGCTCAGCACCGCGGGATTCGCAAGGTCGAGGTGAAGGTCGACGACGGGCCCTGGCAGGGGTGCCGGATCGCCGCCGACCCGACCATCGACTCGTGGCGGCAGTGGTCGTACGAGTGGCAGGCGCACGAAGGGGAGCCACTCCGTCCAGGTCCGCGCCACCGACGAGACCGGACAGACCCAGACCAGCCGGGTGGCCGGAGTCGTGCCGAACGGCGCGACCGGCTACGACAGCATCCAGCTCAACGTCCGCTGACCGGCCGGTGGGTTCGTCCGACTGGGTTGGGCGTGGTTTGCCCGCGGTGGGTCGGACGAATCCGGGGGCCGGTGGGTCGGACGAATCCGTGGAGCCTGGTTACCAGTTGGCTTCGGCGGGCGGCTCGGGCAGCGGCAGTTCGGGTGGGTGGATGACGTAGACGATGCCGCCGGACCCGGTCAGCCAGGCTGCCCTGAACTGCCGGCGGTCGTAGACCATCCGCACCTCGCTGTCCTTGGCGATCTGGTGCGAGGCGGGGTCGTTCACGATGACGTCGCCCGCTCCGGTGAAACCCACGATCACCATCAGGTGGCCCTCGGTGGAGTATCCCGCGCCCGCCATCTGGTCGTCCTCGAAGGACACGGATGCGACCAGCGGGATCCCCGCCGCGATGAACAGCTCCGCCTCCCGCAGCGACCTGAGCCGGGTCACGAAGCTGCGCATCCCGAGCTCGCTGGCGTATGCGGTGTTGAACGGCCAGTTGCCCTCGCCGTACTCCCAGTCGTAGGTGTGTGCCGCCGCGTGCAGCACCAACGGGTTCGGCTGGTTCTCACCGATCCGGGCGAGCTCCGCGCGCTCGGGTGTGGCGCCGAAGAAGGTCAGGACCATGGCGGTCGACGTCGGACTGCACCACGACTGGCCGCCACCGCTGAACCGCGTGTGCTGGTTGCGATAGAGCTGTTGCGAGTACGTCGGAACCGCTAGGGCCAGGTCGGACCCATCGGTGGGCAGCCGCTTCGGCATCGGCAGCCGCTCCGGGGGGAGTGCCGACGCCACGGCCGCGAGCAGGGTCAGCTCCGGCGTCGCCTCGATACCGGCTCGCCGGTAGAGCGACACCGTGAGCTGCCAGCTGATGAACGTGCGGCCGGGCCGGGCGACCAGCACGTCGATGGAGACGTCAGCGAGGTCATCGCCCTGGTCCGGGACGCTGGTGCGGTTGATCGTGCCGTGGTCCATCGACCATCGACCCAGGCTGTAGCTCTTCGAACGACTGCCGTCCTCGGCGACGACCCGAGCCGTGGTCTCGACCCAGGTCCCGGGTGGCGTCACTGTGTTCCACGAGGCGACCAGCTCGGTGAACGGAAAGCCCGGGTCGATCTCCGGTGAGGTCCAGAACGCGACATCGTACGTCGCAACGGACGTCTCGTCGTGCGGGTCCTGGTAGCTGTAGGTCGTTTCGGGTGAGCCGACGAGGAGCCGGTCGCCGGACAGCGTCGTGCCCGCCGAGCGGCCACCCGCGAAGTCGCTCGCTCCCACCCACTGGTGGTACCTGATGTGGGTTTCGCTTCCGACTTGGGGCTTCAGCCCGACTTGCGTACCCACGTCCACTCCACCCCGTTCCAGTGCAGGAGCAGCTGGGCGCCCTCGTACCACCACAAGGGGTCCCACGACCGAGCACCGACCGCCCAGGCGTCACCGGCACTGTCCGCGCTGACGCTGAACAAGACGTTGAACTGCTTGCCCGGACTCGGTGACGGAACAACTGTCCAGTGCACCCCGTCCCAGTGCTCGATCAGGGTCTGCTGGAGCGGCGTGCCCCGGCCACCCGACGTGCCCACGGCCCAGATGTCGTCGGGTGCGACGACCTCGAGCCCGTACAGCTGGTTGTCCGCCTCGGGGCTGTTCGCCGAAGGCATCCGGACCCATCGCTGGCCGTCCCAGCGGACGACGAGCGTCGATGCCGCCGATCCTCGGTAGGCCCGACCGACCGCCCAGACCTGGTCCGGCGCTACGGTCACGACGTCTTCGAGGTACCACCGGCCCTGCAGCCCTCGTGACTCCCTGGTCCACCGCTGCCCGTCCCAGTGGAACGCGAGCGACCCGTAGCTCTCGCCGACAGTCCACACATCGTCGGAGCTGCGAGCGGCCACGCTGTCGAGGCCGAACTCGGCGGGTACCGCTCCGGGGATCGGCGTCCTCGACCATCGGGTGCCGTCCCAGTGCATGGCGAGCGGGACGCCGGACCCTATGCACGCGGAGCCTTGTCCGACGGCCCACACGTCGTCGGAGTCGACGGAATCGACCGCGAGCAGGCGGCTCGTCCCGGTCTTGGCCGTCGTCATCGTCCAGTGCCGGCCGTCCCAGTGGCGGGCAGCCCATCGATGGCCGTCCTCACCAACCGTCCACACGTCGTCGCTGTCCATCGCCGTCACTCCCCAGACCCGGCCGCTCGGTGGTGGGGTGACCAGCCACCGGTCACCGTCCCAGTGCAGGGTCGCACCGCGCGGCTGGGCCCCTCCGACGCCCACGGCCCAGGCGTCGGCCGGTGCGATGGCATCGACGTCGTACAGGACGTGTTCGCCGTCGCGATCCCCTGGGTGGGTGGACGTTGCATCGAGAGCGTCCGCGCGCATATCAGCTGCGCCCGCGGAGCAGCCGGCGCTCGGCGCGGCGTCCGCAGTGCGCACGGCGGTTCCAGCGAGCGTCGACGCGCCGATCACTGTTGCAGCTACCAGCAGCCTGGATCTCCCCATGAGCCGATCATATGAGCGGGGTCGCCCGCCGCCTACGTTTTGGCGCTGGCCGCCTGCGGGTCGGTACCCTGTGCCGGTGACGCTTCGCCTTTACGACACTGCGACCCGTGGGGTCCACGACTTCGTCCCGGTCATCCCGGGGAAGGTCGGGATCTACCACTGTGGTCTCACCGTGCAAGGGCCTCCGCACGTCGGACACATCCGCAAGGAGGTGACCTTCGACGTCGCTCGCCGGTGGTTCGAGCATCTCGGGTACGACGTCACGCTGGTCGCCAACATCACCGACATCGACGACAAGATCCTCGCCAAGGAGCACGAGCTGGGGCCGCCCGTGGTGGGCGATCGCCTACGCCAACGAGCGGGCGCTGCATGAGGCGTACTCGGTGCTCGGCTGCCTGCCGCCGACGTACGAGCCGCGCGCCACCGGCCACATCCCGGAGATGCTCGAGATGATCGCGCAGCTGATCACCAAGGGGCACGCCTACGTCGCGGCGGACGGCTCCGGCGATGTCTACTTCGACGTGCGCTCCTGGCCGTCGTACGGCGAGCTGTCCAACCAGCGGATCGAGGACATGGAGCCGGCCGCGGACGCAGACCCTCGAGGCAAGCGCGACCCCCGGGACTTCGCACTGTGGAAGGGCTTCAAGAAGGAGGAGGAGCCGGCGACCGCGGCCTGGCCCGCTCCCTGGGGGCTCGGCCGACCCGGCTGGCACCTCGAGTGCTCCGCGATGTCGGGCAAGTATCTCGGTGACGAGTTCGACATCCACGGCGGCGGGCTGGACCTCCGCTTCCCGCACCACGAGAACGAGCTCGCCCAGTCGCGCGCCGCGGGGCGGCCGTTCGCGCGAGTCTGGATGCACAACGCGATGGTCAACCTGGCCGGCGAGAAGATGAGCAAGTCCGTCGGCAACGCCATGCTCGTGAGCGAGGTTGTCAAGAGGGTAAGGCCGATCGAGCTCCGCTATTACCTCGTCGCACCCCACTACCGGTCGATCATCGAGTTCAGCTTCGAGTCGCTGCACGAGGCCGCGACCGCCTTCCAGCGGATCGAGGGCTACGTCCTGCGCGCGACCGAGATCACCGGCGACGACTACGAGTCCGCTCCTGTCGTATGCGCGGAGTTCGCCGAGGCGATGGACGACGACCTCTCGGTCCCGGCGGCGCTGGCGGCCCTGCAGGGCGTCATCCGGGAGGGCAACAAGCTGCTGGCCGGGGGGACAGCCCCGCTCTGCGCGGCAACCTCGCCGCGGTACGGCGCATGCTCGACCTGCTCGGCCTCGACCCGCTTGAGCCCGACGTGGCACGCGAGCGCCGGAGAGTCCACGCAGCTGCGCCGCAGCCTCGATGCACTGGTGGGGTCGCTCGTCGAGCAACGACAGCAGGCCAGGGCCGACAAGGACTTCGCCGCCGCCGATCGGGTGCGTGACCAGCTGCGTGCCGCGGGCGTCGAGCTCGAGGACACGGCGACCGGGCCCCGGTGGACGGTTGCGGCGACAACGGGCACGGCAACCGAAAGCAAGGAAGGCTGAAGCATGGCAGGGAACAGCAAACGGGTGGGCGCGGTGCGCAAACGCGCCGGAGGAAACCCGACGGCAGGCTCTGGCGGCCGGCGCAAACGTGCTCTCGAGGGCAAGGGCCCGACGCCGAAGGCGGTCGAACGCCAAGGACACAAGGCATTTCGGAAGCCAGAGTCGGACACCGCAACTCGCCTCGCCGGATCATCGGGCACCCGTGGGACAGGTGGCGGTGGTCGTAACCGGTCAGCGGCCCCCGCAGACTGGGTCGCCGGCCGCAACTCCGTGGTGGAGGCCTTGCAGGCGAGGGTCCCCGTGACGTCGCTGTACATAGCCGAGCACACCGAGCGCGACGACCGGGTGCGTGAGGCGTTCAAGCTGGCCGCGGAGCGGAACCTCTCGATCCTCGAGGTCTCTCGCACCGCCCTCGACAAGATGACCGACCACGCCGTCCATCAGGGCCTGGCGATGAAGGTGCCGCCCTACGACTATGCCGACGCGGGAGATCTGACCTCGCGGGCGGCAGACACCGGGCGGCCGGCTCTGCTGGTTGCCCTGGACTCGGTGACGGATCCGCGAAACCTCGGCGCGGTCGTGCGTTCCTCCGCGGCGTTCGGGGTGCACGGCGTCGTCGTACCCGAACGGCGGGCTGCGGGGATGACCGCAAGTGCCTGGAAGACGTCGGCCGGGGCTGCTGCTCGGGTGCCGGTCGCGCGCGTCACGAACCTGACACGAGCCCTGGAGGCCTACAAGCGTGAGGGCCTGATGGTCGCGGGCCTGGACGCAGCCGGGAGTGTCGAGATCACCGAGCTCGAGCTGGCGACCTCACCGCTGGTCCTCGTGGTCGGCAGCGAAGGGAAGGGCCTCTCGCGGTTGGTGCGGGACAGCTGTGATGTGCTGGTACGGATACCGATGGCGACCACGTCGGAGTCCCTCAACGCCGGTGTCGCGGCCGGCATCGCACTGTACGAGATCGACCGCCGCCGCCGAACCTCCGCTAGCTGACCAGACGATCCGATCAAAGGAGACCGGATGCCCGTCGAACGCCTGCTGCCCACGTCGGAGGCGCACGACCTCATCGACCTCGTCCGCGAGATCGCCCAGGAGCAGCTCGCCCCGCGCGCGTCCCAGGCCGAGGCGGATGCGGAGTTTCCGCGTGATGTGTTCACCCTGCTGGGCCGCACCGGCCTGCTGTCGCTGCCTTTCGATGAGGACCTGGGTGGTGGTGGTCAGCCGTACGAGGTCTATCTCCAGGTCCTCGAGGAGCTCGCGACCGCCTGGATGAGCGTGGCGGTGGACGTGTCCGTCCACACCCTGGCCACGTACGCGACCGCGAAGTTCGGTACGGCGGAACAGCGGGCCGAGCTCCTGCCCGGCATGCTCGGTGGTGACGAGCTCGGAGCGTACGCGTTGTCCGAGCCGCAGGCCGGTTCGGACGTCGCCGCCATTGCCACGAAGGCGGTTCGCGACGGAGACGACTACGTGGTGACCGGCACCAAGGCCTGGATCAGCCATGGTCCGCATGCGGACTTCTTCCTGCTGTTCGCCCGCACGGGGCCGGACCCCAAGAGCGGGCTGTCGGCGTTCCACGTACCGGCCGGGCTCGAGGGCATGACGTTCGGCGCCCCGGAGAAGAAGATGGGGATGACCGCGTCCACGACCGCCCAGCTGAACTTCGACGGTGCGCGGGTTCCGGCGGCGTACCGGCTCGGCGCGGAGGGCGATGGCATGCGAATCGCCCTGTCAGCATTGGATTCTGGCCGCCTCGGGATCGCGGCGGCCTCGACCGGGCTGGCCCAGGCGGCGCTCGATCTAGCCGTCGGGTACGCGAAGGAGCGGCGTCAGTTCGGCCAGCCGATCGCCGAGTTCCAAGGGGTCCAGTTCATGCTCGCGGACATGGCGGCGGCCGTCGACACAGCTCGCTCGCAGTACCTCTATGCGGCGCGGCTGCGGGACGCGGGTCATGACTTCAGCCGATCCGCGTCGGTCGCGAAGCTGGTGGCCACCGATGCCGCGATGCGCGTCACTACGGACGCCGTACAGGTCCTCGGCGGGTATGGCTACACGCGGGACTTCCCAGCTGAGCGCTACATGCGCGAGGCCAAGGTGACCCAGATCTTCGAGGGGACGAACCAGGTCCAGCGGATGGTCATCGCGCGGAGCCTCCTGCGCGAGCGTCGGGCGTGAGCAGGTCCGGCGGCTCGTAGTCACCCGCCAGCCCGGGGACGCCGAACTCGGCGTAGTTGCGGGCTGTGTCGAAGATGCTGACCTCCTGGCCGGCCCGCTCGGACAGGTACCACCGGTGCTCGAGGATCTCGTGGAAGATCTCGGCCGGGTCGAGCTCTGCGCGCTTCTCGGGAGGAGCCAGCGCCACGACCGGCAGGAAGATCACGGTGAGCCAACGGTGCGCCACCAATGCGGGGTCCTCGCCCTGGAGGTCGTAGTGCGCCGCGAACGCGTCGAGGTCGTTCAGTAGGCGCCGGGCCTGGTTCTCCTCGACGTCGAGGCCGGTCAGGCCCTGCAGCCGTCGCTGGTGGTGTCCGGAGTCGACGACCTTCGGCTGGATGCGGACCGTGGAGCCGTCCCAGTCCGTGACGATGTCGAGCTCGTCGACGTCGAACCCGAGGTCGTTGAGCCGGGAGATGCGCTGCTCGATCCGCCACATCTCGTCGGTCGAGAAGTTCTCGGTCGAGGTCAGCTCGGTCCACAGGCCCAGGTAGCGGTCCGGTAGACCGGTGGCCAGCTCCAGAGCGTCGATGTCCTCACTCATCAAGCCGCCGGCCTGCAGGTCCAGCATCTCCGCGAACAGGTTGCTGGAGGCGATCTCGAGGTCGTAGTTCCGCTGCCCGTCGCTCAGCGTCTGGTGCAGCTCGCCGGTCTCGGCGTCGACGAGGTAGGCCGCGAACTCGCCCGCCGACCGACGGAACAGGGTGTTGGAGAGCGAGCAGTCGCCCCAGAAGAACCCGGCCAGGTGCAGCTTGACGAGCAGCACGACGAGCGCATCGACCAGCTTGGGCATCGTGTCCGGCCGCACACCGCGCGAGAACAGCTCGCGGTACGGCATCGAGTGGCTGAGGTGCCGGGTGATCAGGGCCGGCTCGATCGGCTCGTCCTCGGCGTTCTCCCGCCCGGTCACCACGCCGACCGGGTCGACCGCCGGCACCCGGATCCGTCGCAGGTCACGCAGCAGGCGGTACTCGCCCCAGGCGATGGGCTCCCGCGTCTCCTTCACGGCGTACACCTGGTCCTCCACGCGGACGAAACGCACGATGTGGCGCGACAGGCCGCGGGGAAGCGCCACCAGGAACGGCCCTTCCCACTCCTCGAGCGTCTTGTCCCACGGCAGCGTCACCAGCGCTGGATGCGGGGTCGTCGCCATGATGCGCAGGGCCATGCGCAATTCTCCCATCCTGCAGAACCCCGGGGCTCGCGACGGGCAGCCACCGCGGGGTCAGCCCTCGGGACAGGTCGCGCGGTACCGCCGGTCGCCGAGGCTGTCCGCCCATTCGGTCCGGGTGAGATCGCGGCCCGCCATCGCGCAGGCGAAGTCGATCGCGTGGTCCACCCTGGTGTCCCATCGGTAGAGGTCGCCATCGAACTGGGCGATGAGCACACTGTGCCGATCCGGGAGGAACTGCGCCACCGCGAACCGGTGCGGGAGCACGGCGCGGGCCAGCAGCTGACCCGACCGCCCGTCCCACGGCCCGACATTGGACCGGCGCGCCGGCCGCGTTTGGGTGGCTAGCCACTCAGATGTCCCCTAAGCCACTCAGATCTGGGTGGCTTGAGGGGCGTTTGAGTGGTGCACCACCCAAACGTCCCCCTCGGGTGGTGAGCATAGGGTTGGCGGATGTCGTTCGATGTCGGGGCCGATGTCTACACCCGGTTCATGGGGCAGTACTCCGAGCCGCTGGCAGTGCAGTTCGCCGCTCTCGCCGACCTGAGCCCCGGCCAGCGGGCGCTCGACGTCGGCTGCGGCCCGGGCGCCCTCACCGCGCAGCTGGTCGAGCGCCTCGGGACGGCGGCCGTTGCCGCGATCGACCCGTCGGAGTCGTTCGTCGCCGCGATGCGGGCACGCTTTCCAGGGTTCGACGTACGCCATGGCGTTGCGGAGCAGCTGCCCTTCCCGGACGACGTCTTCGACGCGGCGCTGGCTCAGCTCGTCGTGCACTTCATGGACGACCCGATCGCGGGTCTGCGGGACATGGGCCGCGTCACTCGGCCGGGCGGGCATGTTCTTGCCTGCGTCTGGGACCACGCGGGCACCTCCGGCCCACTGTCCCTGTTCTGGCGGGCGGTTGCAGAGCTCGATCCCGCCGCGCCCACCGAGGCCAACCTGGCCGGCGCCCGAGGAGGGCACCTCGCCGAGCTCTGTGAGTCGGCCGGTCTGCGCGACATCGAGTCGACGACCTTGACTGTCCGAGTCTCCTTCGCGACGTTCGACGACTGGTGGGAGCCGTACACGCTCGGTGTCGGGCCGGCCGGAGCGTACGTCGCGAGGCTTGACGAGTCCGCGCGTGGGCGACTCCGGGCGCGCTGTGCCGAGCTGCTGCCGACCGCGCCGTTCGAGGTGGAAGCACGAGCCTGGTGCGTCACGGCCTCGGTTTGACGCTGGCGGCCTCACGGGTCGTCGAACTCCGTCACGGGGCCGTCGCCAAGGATCTCTGAGGCCCGAGCACACGTCAGATGTTCAATCCGCACGTCGCATGAGACTTGCAGTGACCCACGACCACGCACGGCGAGGGAGGAAACGCCGAACACCAGCAGGTCGTCATCGGTCCAGAAGAGCGGGCCGATCTGGTCTCCGAAGATCCCGTCGACCGGGGGAGGAACGGGGATGGAACCGAGTCGTGATCCGGTGTCGAGGTCGATGACCTGCCCTGAGCTCGTGACGGCGAAGCCATTGTTCGAGAAAGCCGCGATGCCGTCTCCGCAGACGGTGCCAAGCGGATGGACTGAGCCGTCCTCGAGGAGTCCAGCGGTGGCGCAGTCGCGCCTGTACTGGATCGCCTGCACCGGCGAGGCATACCCCCAGTCGCTCGCCCGAGGCGCAGACCCAGGCGCCCAGATCATGTTCTGGCCGCGGCTGTCACGGAACGCGATCCCGTCGGCGGTCCACGCCTGGACCACCCTTGCCGAGCGAGGCAGGTGCCTCACCCACTGCCCGGTCGAGACGTTGACGATGCTGCCTCCGTACGTCACTCGTGATCCGTCCGGGGACGAAGCCCATCCACTCGCGTTGTGCCCTGACCCGGGCTCGTGCTTGAACGAGAACGCCCGGAAGGCCCCGGTCCTGCTGAGAAGCCCGTAAGCGACGTCTGTCTGGTTGCCCACCTGGTCGATGTGCCACAGCTCGGCGAGCCAACCACCCGGCAACGGTGCGTCCAGCTGTGCGGACACGTGGTCGCCCAGATCGATGGCGTGCCCGTCCACGACGAGGTGTTGGCCGGATACGAAGGCTGCCGGCGCATCCTCCCCGCGGGGGAGCGCCTCAGCCCACGCATAGGTGCCATAGAGCTCCGCGTAGGCAGGCTTGACGGTGTACGTCGGAGCGACCCGTGGCACCTGGGTGGCCGGCGCGGCGGCTCGTGACCCGTCGCGTAGCTGCCACCCGACCAGCCCGGTCGCCAGAACGGCAAGACTCGTCACCGCACCGACGGCGGCAATCCCGAAACGGCGTCTCCGGCGCAGTCTCGTCACCGCGCCGTCGACGAGCTCCTGCGTCAGTCGCGGGTCTCCGTTGACGTCCCGGACCGCGGTCGCGAGCCCGTTCTCCAGGAGGGTGTCCAGCTCTGCAGGCGTGGTCATTGTGGCTGTCCTTCCTCTGCGTGCGGATCGCCATACACGGTGTCGTTGAGCCGTTCCCGCAGGGTGCGCAGGGCGCGGGCCGCGTGGCTCTTCACCGTCCCTGTCGCACACCCCATGGCTCGTGCGATCTCCACCTCGGACAGGTCGTCGAAGTACCTGAGCACCACGACCGCTCGCTGTCGGGCAGGCAGCTCACGGAGGTAAGCGAGTACGTCCAGCGAGACCACCACGTCCTCGGCGGGATCGGCTCGAGGGGTCCCGGCCCGCTCCCACACGAGGAGCTCGTCATTGGTGGGCACCGGCAGCTTCGCGCGCCCCCAGATCTGCGTTGCCTTCCGTACCAGGATGGTGCGGGCATATGCCTCGCGAGCCTGCGGCGCGGAGATTCGAGTCCACCGCCGAAAGGTCTCGGCCAAGGCATCCTGCAGCAGGTCCTCACCGTGCTGACGATCGCCGCCGCTCAGCAGCGACGGCGGTTCGGAGCAGGGCCCCGGAGCGTGCGGCGACGAACTCGGTGAACTCCTCGAGATCCCGCGTCACGTCCGCTCCGCCCCTTCGAATGGGTCGCACCTGTAGTGCATCACGAAGGCGAGTTCGGTTTACCTGGTTGGCCGTCGAACCGGCCGGCCGGTCAGGGTCGACCGGGCGGCAGGGCCTGCTCGAGGTCGCGCCACAGGTCCTCGACGTCCTCGATGCCGACGGACAGGCGAAGCAGCCCGGCGGGAATGTACTCCTCACCGGCCCAGCGGTTGCGTCGGTCGATGGTCGTCTCGACGCCGCCAAGGCTGGTGCCACCCACGACGAGGCCGAGCCGCGAGATGAATGCCTCGGCCGCCTGGAGATCGGTCAGCTCGAAGGAGAGGACGGCGCCCGGCCCCTGCATCTGGGTGAGGGCAAGGGCGTGGCCGGGGTGGCTGGGCAAGCCCGGATAGCGAACCCGTTCGACGGCCGACGCGTGCTCGAGTCGCTCAGCCAGGATCTGCGCCGTCGCCTGGGCCCGTTCGATGCGCAGTGGCAGGGTGCGCAAGCCGCGCAGCGCCAGCCAGGTCTCTTGGGTCCCGGGGATTGCGCCGTGCACGGTCCGGTGATCCAGGAGACGGGCGAGCAGATCCTCGTCTCGCGTGACGACCGCACCGAGCAACAGGTCGGAATGCCCACCGATGAACTTGGTGGCGCTGTGCACGACGGCGGTCGCGCCGAGATCGAGCGGGCGCTGCAGGACGGGAGTGGCCAGCGTGTTGTCGACGACGGCTGGGATGCCCGCAGCCTGCGCCGCCGCGAGAACCCGCCGCAGGTCGACGATCCCCGAGCAGGGGGTTGACGGGCGACTCGACCCACAGCATCGCCACCTCGGACAGGCCGGCCAGAACCGCGTCCGTATCGGACGTGTCGACGTGCATTGACGTCAACCGCCCGCGGACGGCAAGCTCGCCCAGGAGACCGCGGGTCCCCGTGTAGGAGTCGTGCGCGAGCATCACCACCGCATCCTGCGGAAGCGTCTCCAGCACGGCCGCGGTCACTGCGGTCCCGCTCGCGAAGGCCAGCGCCTCGCCCGCCCTCGAGGGCACCGATCGCGGTCTCGAACGCGGTCCACGTGGGGTTTCCCCAACGCCCGTAGCCGATCTCACCCCCGTCGCGGTAGGTCGAGGCGAACGTCGGGGGGACGTTGAAGGGAGCACCCGGCCCGTCGGGCCGGCCGGCCGTCACCGCGAGCGTGCTCAGCCTCCACGGCGGTGGATCTGACGACTCGGCCGGTGGCATGCGACAAGTCTCGCAGAGACGTGGCCGGCCAGTCAGGGACGGATCCGGCCGCCGTTCTCGTCGGTCGCGAGCCAGGCCGGTCCGGGTCCCGCCACTGACTGTTCGTCGTTGGGGTTGCTCAGCACACAGGTGCGCATCGACAGGCATCCGCAACCGATGCAGCCGGTGAGCTTTGCCTTCAGCCGTTGCAGATCAGCGATCTGCCGGTCCAACCGCTCCGTCCAGGTGCGGGAGACCCGTTCCCAGTCCGCTTTGTTCGGCGTCCGGCCGGCGGGCAGCGATGCGAGTGCCTCTCCGATCTCCTCCAGGCTGAGCCCGACGCGTTGGGCCGCCCTGACGAACGCGATGCGGCGCAACATGTGCCTGGGATATCGGCGCTGGTTCCCCGACGTCCGCTCGGACTCGATCAGCCCGACCTCCTCGTAGAAGCGGAGAGCCGATGGGGCCACGCCGGAGCGCGCTGAGAGGTCGCCGATGCTGAGCCAGGTCGCCAGTCGGGTCATGGCGTCAGGTTACTCCTTGACATCAAGTTAACTTGAGGTCGCAGGCTTGCACCATGACACGTACGACGACCCAGAATCCACCACCCACCACGGTTCTCCGGTACGACGACCTGCCGCGCCTGGTGGCTATGCAGAGCGGCGACGAGAAGCACGACCCAGCGGCCAACTCCACGCTGGACGTGCTGTGGGTCCTGTACGACGAGGTTCTGCACGTGAGTCCGGAGACGATCGACGATCCGGCGCGCGACAGGTTCTACCTCAGCAAGGGGCACGGCCCGATGTCCTACTACGCCGTACTGGCCGCGCACGAGTTCTTCCCCGTCGACTGGCTGTCCAGGTTCGGCGCCTTCGACTCACCGCTGGGCCACCACCCGGACCGCAACCTGGTTCCGGGGGTCGAGATCTCGTCGGGTTCGCTCGGACATGGACTGCCGCTCGCGGTGGGAACGACCCTCGGCCTGCGTGCGCAGGGGCTGCGGTCCCGGGTCGTGGTTCTCGTCGGCGACGCGGAGCTCGACGAAGGCACCAATGCCGAGGCGATCGAGTTCGCGGGTGCTGCTGGCCTAGCCGCCCTCACGGTCGTCGCCGTCGACAACTCGTCCGGCACGTGGGGCTGGCAGCGGCGGCCTCGAGACCAGGTTCTCGGTAGCGGGGTGGGATGTCTCCCGGGTCGACGGCCGTGACCATCGCGCGCTGGCGGCCGGCCTGCGACGTACCCATCCCTCGATGCCCACCCTGGTGGTGGCGGAAGTGGAGCAGGACTCATGACCCAGCAGCTGGTGGCGACGCGCAAACCAGCTGGGATGCGCGAGACGTTCGCCCAGACGACGACCGAGCTCCTCGACGAAGACCTCTCGGTCGTGCTCGTCCTCGCGGTCATCTCGCAGGGCCTCTTCGAGGACGCGGAGGTCCGGCATCCGGAGCGGTTCGTCAACGTCGGCATCCGGGAGCAGCTCGCGATCAACGTCGGTGCCGGGCTCGCTCTGTCCGGCATGCGGCCGATCGTGCACACGTTCGCGCCCTTCCTGGTGGAGCGGGGCTTCGAGCAGATCAAGCTCGGCTTCGGGCACCAGGGGGTCGGGGGAGTGCTCGTCAGCGCAGGGGCGTCGTACGACAACGCCAGCAGCGGCCGTACCCACCAGTCGCCGGGGGACGTCGCCCTGCTGGACACCCTTCCCGGCTGGACGATCCACGTCCCCGGCCATGCCGACGAGCTGGATGCGCTGCTGCGGCAGGCCGTGGCCGGCAGCGGCTGCGTCTATCTGCGGTCGAGCACGGAGACCAACCTGGCTCCGTTGCCGGTGGGACGGATGCACCAGGTGAGGCGAGGAGCGACCGGGACGGTGGTCGCGGTGGGTCCCCTGCTCGATCCGGTCCTGGCCGCGACCGAAGGGCTGGACGTGACCGTGCTCTACACGTCGACGGCGCGGCCCTTCGACCGGGCCACGTTGGCGGCCACTCTCGACAGACCGGACGTGGTTCTGGTGGAGCCCTACCTGGCGGGGACCTCCGCTGCTGAGGTGTCGATCGCCCTGGCCGACGTCCCACACCGGTTGCTCTCCCTGGGCGTGCCACGGGTCGAGCCGCGCAACTACGGGACCTCCGCCGAGCACGCGCGCGCGTACGGGCTCGATGCCGCAGGTCTCCGCCGCAGCATCACCGCGTTCCTCACCCCCTGATCGAGGCACGTCTGCGAATTGGCAGACTGGCGCGCATGGCTGATCAGCACACCGGGACCCACGAGTACGTCGCCGACGAGCGCAACGCGGGCGTGCTGGTCTTCGTCAATGGTGAGCTGAGGCCACGCGCCGAGGCCGTCGTCTCGGTCTTCGACAGCGGGTTCGTGCTGGGCGACGGGGTATGGGAGGGACTGCGTGTCCATCGGGGTCATCCCGCGTTCCTCGACCAGCACCTCGACCGGCTCTTCGAGGGCGCGGCCGCGATCGCGCTCGACATCGGACGCACCCGCGCCGAGCTGACAGCGGACCTCTACCGGACGCTCGCAGGCCAACGACATGCGAGACGGCGTGCACATCCGGCTGATGGTCACCCGCGGCGTCAAGTCGACGCCGTACCAGGATCCTCGGGTGACGATCGGCCCGGCGACCGTGGTCATCATCGCGGAGCACAAGGAGCCGCTGCCGGCCATCGTCGACGCCGGAATCACCTTGTTCACGGTGCATGTACGGCGACCGGGCCCGGACATCCTCGACCCGAAGCTCAACTCCCACAGCAAGCTCAACGACATCACCGCCTGCATCCAGGCCTACACGGCGGGCGCCGACGAGGCGTTGATGCTGGACCCGCACGGCTTCGTCGCCACCTGCAACTCGACCCACTTCTTCATCGTGCGCAAGGGCGAGCTGTGGACCTCGACCGGCGACTACTGCCTCGGTGGCATCACCCGCGCCAACGTCCTGCACGTCGCACGGGAGGCCGGGGTGCCGGCGTACGAGCGCAACTTCAGCCTGACCGACGTCTACGGGGCGGACGAGGCGTTCGTGACCGGCACGTTCGCCGGTCTGGTCCCGGTCCGTCAGGTCGACGGCAGAGTGATCGGGTCCGGTGAGCGGCCCCTGCATGAGCCGACTGCGCGACCTCTACCGCGACCATGTCGAGCGTGACGTCGCGAGTCGCGAAAGGCCTTAGCCCGTGAGTGGAGCTGCTCGCCTCGCGATGTGGTCCGGCCCTCGCAACATCTCTACCGCGCTGATGCGTTCCTGGGAGAACCGCCCGGACACCGTCGTGGTCGACGAGCCGCTCTACGCCCACTACCTCGAGGTCACCGGCCTCGACCACCCAGGGCGAGACCGAGGTCATCGCGGCCGGGGAGACTGACTGGCCGACCGTCGTCCAGTCCTTGCTCGCTCCGACCCCAGGCTTCCGCGTCTACTACCAGAAGCAGATGGCGCACCACCTCACACCAGACGTCGAGCGCGGGTGGATCCTCGACCTGACGAACGTGCTGCTGATCCGTGACCCGCGCGAGGTCATCGCCAGCTACCTCAGGTCGCGGGACCAGGTGACGGTCGACGACATCGGCCTACGCCAGCAGAACCTCCTGTACGACGACCTGGCTGGCGCCGGCATCGAACCGCGGGTGATCGACGCCGCGGACTTCCTCGGCGACCCGGAGCACTACCTGCGTGGCCTGTGCGAGCTGGTTCGTGTCGAGTTCGACGAGGCCATGCTGTCGCTGGCCTTCCGGGCCGCGGGCGAGCGACGGTGTCTGGGCGCCGTACTGGTATGCCGCGGTCCGCGAGTCGACCGGGTTCTCGCCGTACCGAGCACGGGAGGTCGACCTCGCGGGCCCGGCAGCCGACGTCGCCGACCAGTGCCTGCCCTTGTACGAGCGCCTGTACGCGAGACGATGGCGCGCCTGACTGCGCTGGGGGCGGCGACAGCGTCCGTTGGATCCGGTGTCCCCGCGTCGGTTGGGACGGACGTTGGGGTGGGGGCGGCGACAGCGTCCGTTGGATCCGGTGTCCCCGCGTCGGTTGGGACGGACGTTGGGGTGGGGGCGGCGACAGCGTCCGGGTCTCTGGATCCGGTGTCCCCGCGTCGGTTGGGACGGACGTTGCGCGACAGGGACGGACGTTGCGGGGGAAATCGAGGCTACGGGGTACCCACGGTGATCCGGTAGACCGTGCTGACGAACTGGCTGCCGTCGAAGGAGTCGCCGACACACCACACCCGCGTTCGCGAGCTGAGCGTCTTGGTGTGTGACGCGCAGGCCCCGACCTCGTCCCCGGTGTCGCTGTCGAGGGACCAGGTCTTACCGCCGTCGCTGGTGTAGTAGATGCCGCCGACGCCGGAGTAGATGTTGCCGCCGGCCGCCCAGCCCACCTTGGGGCTGAGGAACTGGATCTGCCGGATCGGCCATGGCGTCTCGAGAACCCGTCCGCTCCAGGTAGCGCCGCCGTCGGAGGTGCGGTGCAGCCAGCCAGCGACGTCCGGGCTGATCTCGCCGCCACCGACCCAGCCGTGGCTCTCGTCGACGAAGGCGGTCGGCCCGTCGAACACCTCGTCGATGGAGGGTCGGCAGGCCCAGGTACGGCCGGTGTTCGCGCTGTCGCAGTAGGTGATGCCTGAGGCGTAGGCGTGATGGTCAGCCAGCAAGGTGAACTGGTTCCCGAACCAGCCGCCTGCCGGGTCCGGGACGACCTGATGCCAGTCGTCGGCCTGGTGGGAGTACCAGGCGGCGTTGGGGTCCGTCCCCGACGCTCCTCCGCCGTTCATCGCCAGCCCATGGCTGGTACCGACCGGGATACGGATCCGGCCCACCCATGCCGTACCGCTGATGACCTGGTCCGCAGACCAGGTGGCTCCTCCGTCATGGCTCCAGGAGATGATGCCTTCCGACGTCGTGTTGTTGAACCCCGATACCACGAGGTGGTCGCGGCTGATGGCCTCGACACCGTAGTAGTAGTAGGGGAAGCCGCGGTTGAGGATCCTGGTCCAGGTCTTCCCGCCGTCCTCGGTCTTCCACACCTGGCCGAGCTCCGCAGCGGCGTACCCCACCCGCGCGGTCGGGAAGTCCACATCGTGAACGACGGCACCCGGCATCGTGGACTGCTTACGCCAGATGTTGACCGCTGGACCCACCGACGTGAGCTGCGCCGCGCCGGGAATGGCCGGCCTGCGGGCGGACGGCGGCGAGTGCGTGCGACGGCCCTTGGATCGGCATCCGCGCACTCACCTGACGCACCATGGCTGTGGGCTGGTCAGTCTGCTGTTGGGTGGGCTGCCCGGTCGCCGCGGAGGGCGGTGAGGCGGTGGCCGGCACCCCCGAGGCGACAGTCGTGACGGCGAGGGCGGCGACGAGCAGAGCCCCAGCGAGGCCGGCCCGTGCCTGACGTACTGAAGGAGTCCTACGGAGGTGCGCATTCATGAAATTTCCTCGATCAGTCGGCGGGCGCGGATGGACCTCCGGAGCAATCTAGGGCGACCTGCTCAGGTGGTCAACGCGTGGGTGAGGGGTGCTTCACCAGAACTCACTACCGGGCTCGCCCTTGAAGGGGCCGACGACCGCGGACGTGACCCAGCCGCCATAGAAGGTTCCAGGCTGGGCGACAACCACCTCGCCGTCCACCGTGCACCGGTCCATGGCCGCGGGATAGACCGCCACGTGGTCGAGCAGCTCGGTGAATGCCGGAGTGGGCTGCGGATAGCCCCAGGCTGCGGCCGAAGCGACGTTGGGTCCCACGACGATGTCGAAGTACGACGCGGTGCCCTTCCACTCGCAGAACGACCGGCCCAGCGCCGGCCGAAGGCTTCCCGACACGAAGTCGCTGGTGGGTAGGTAGTAGACCGGCGGATGGCTCGTCTCGAGGACGCGGAGCGCGCGGTTCGTCCGCGCCACGGTGACTCCTCCGAACGTCACCTCGATCTGTGCTGCTACCGGCTCGACGCTGGGTGGTCGCGGGTAGTCCCACACCGACTCCTGGCCCTGCCCGGGCGTCAGTGGTGCCGGACGCGCCGTTCGTTTCATCGGGTGCCCTTCCTGTGCGCTACAGAGTGACGATCGCGCGGTGGTCGACTGCGCTGCCATGACGCACGCACGGCTGGCCGGTCTCCCTCGGGCAGAGGACGGAGTGCTCGGAGACCGTCGCCCGGTACATGCGGTACGCGGCCGGCGGGCTCACGTCCGCTGCCGTCACCCGGCCGGCACCGCGCGCCGAATGACCCGGGTAGATCGAGACTCCACGGTCCAGCTCAGCACCGGACATCTCAGTGCCGGACAGCTCGGTGGCGGTCGCGACCATGTAGACGGCTCGACCCGAGTACGCAGGCACCTGCGAGTCGAACACCACGAGGCTCACCTGCGCACGTTCGGCGATGTTGCGTGAATGTCTCGCATCAGGCGCCGAGACCCAGTAGAGGTTGACGTTGTCCGCGGTAGCGAAGTACACCGGTGCGGCCCACGGTCGTCCCTCGGCGTCCGCCGTGCCGACGGTGACATACAGGTTTGCGTCCAGGATCGCGCGAACCTCCTCGGCCAGGTCGTCGCTCTCCGTCGTCATCACTGCTCGTCATCCTTGCGGCCGGTGAAGGGCACCTCGGTGTGCCAGGCGTGCTCGGGTAGCTGGGAGACCTCGAAGACACGGTCCGCGACCAGGCGCGGGTCGAACGGGGTTCCGGCCGCCAACGTCCCCCTGACCGTGATCGAGGCGGCCCGGATTCCCTCGCCCTTGAGCGAGTAGTCGACGGACGTGACCAGGTTGCGCAGGCCCGCCTTCTGCACTCCGAGTGATGCCGCCCCGGCCCACGGATGATCGGCGCTCATGCTTCCGGTGGCTGTGATCCGACCTCCAGCGGACATGAACGGTCGGGCTGCCTGTACGGCGCTGAGCAGGCTCGCAACGCCGAGATGGACGTCGGCCAGGAGCTCCGCGGGAGTGAGCTCGAGCGGGCTCTTCTCGGTGAAGGCGCTGGGGTTGAAGTGCAGCACCTCGATGTGTCCTGTGTGGGCACCGAAACGGGCGATCGCCGCACGCAGCGCCTCGTCGTCGGTGATGTCGACGGCGGTCCAGCCGGCGGTGATGCCCTCGCCCTGCAGGGCCTCGCCTATCTCGGTGAGGGTGCTCTCCGTCCTGGCTATGAGTGCCACGTCGTACCCGCCCTGGCCGAATCGTCGAGCGATGGCCGCTGCCGAGGCCACGGCCCGCGCCCACCACCACAGCGACTGAGTTGCTCATGCCGTGACCCTATCGACCGCCGGACGACTAGTCTCGGCTCGTGGTCGACGGCGGACAGGTCAGGGACTCCGGGTACGGCCCTGCGGTCGCCCTGGTGACGGGTGCCGGTCGCGGTATCGGACGGGCGGTGGCGCAGCGACTCAGCGTCGAAGGCCTGCGGGTGGCGCTTTCGGCGCGCAGTGCCGACGAGCTCGCCGACACGGCGGCGTCATGCCCTGGACCTACCTTGGTGCTGCCTCGAGACCTGACCGACGCAACCGCGGCCGACGACCTGGTCGCCGAGGTGGCGCGTCAATGGGGCCCCGTCGAGGTGCTTGTCGCGAATGCGGGGGCTGGTGTCTCGGCGAGGGTCGAGAAGACGAGCGACGAGGACTGGAAGCGGATGCTGGACATCAACCTCACCGCGCCGTTCCGTTGCCTGCGGGCGGTCATCCCCGCCATGCGGGCGGCCGAGGCCGGACGGATCGTTGTCATCGCATCCATCGCTGCCAAGTCAGGGGATCCCTACATCTCGGCGTACACCGCAAGCAAGCATGGGGTTCTCGGCCTGGTGCGGTCGGCCGCCGCCGAACTGGCCAGCACCGGCGTCACTGTCAACGCGGTCTGTCCCGGGTACGTCGACACTCCGATGACGGACGCGACCGTGGCCGGCATCGTCGAGCTGACCGGACGCAGCGAGGACGACGCCCGGGCGATCCTGGCCGGCCGCCAGCCGACCGGTCGGTTGGTCTCTCCCGAGGAGGTCGCTGACGTCGTGTGGATGTGCGTCACCAACGGGTCGGTCAACGGCCAAGGCATCAACGTCGACGGGGGAGCGGTCCAGTCATGAGCGTCGAGCGGGTCAACCCTCCTTCCCTACCGGCGCCCCGGGGCTTCTCGCACGCGGTCGTGGCTGTCGGTCATACCATCCACCTCGCCGGTCAGACCGCACTCGACGCGGACGGGCGCATCATCGAAGGCGACGTCGTGGCGCAGTTCGAGCAGGCGATGTCCAACCTGCTCGAGGCCTTGCGCTACGCGGGTGGCCGACCCGACCAGCTGGCCTCCCTCACCATCTACGTGGTCCGCATCGAGCGCTACAAGAAGCGGACCCGCGAGATCGGCGAGGTCTGGCGCCGCCTGGTCGGGATCGACTATCCGGCGATGGCCTTGGTCGAGGTGTCCCGGCTGTGGGATGCGGAGGCGCTCGTCGAGGTGCAGGGAGTCGCCGTCATCGAAGCCGGATAGCTCAGTGCCGGATAGCTCAGTGCCGGATAGCTCAGTGCCGGATAGCTCAGTGCCGGATAGCTCAGGGGATGCGAACGCGGGTCGGCACGAACCGCTTGTGTTGGGTGCCATCGCCGAGCACACCGTACCGGTTCTGCCCCCAGCACAGCGCGGTGCCGGAGGTCCGCAGCGCGCAGGTGTAGCCCTCGCCCGCGCTGGTCTGCGCCCACCCCGAGCGGCTCTGGACCCGCACCGGACTCCATCGGTCCGTTGTGGTGCGATCGCCGAGCTGTCCACGGTCGTTGAGGCCCCAGCACCACAGGGACCCGTCGGTCCGTGTCGCGCAGCTGTGCTCCTCACCTGTCGAGACGCTTGTCCAGTCGGTGTCGGAGCCGACCGGCCAGGGCAGGTAGTGGTCCTCGTCGGTGCCGTTCCCGAGCTGACCCCACAAACCGTCGCCCCAGCACCACAGCGTGCTGTCCGTACGAGTGCCACAGGTGAATGCGGCGCCGGGGTTGACACTGGCCCAGTCATTGGCGTCGCCGACTTGTACCGGGCTGTATCTGGTGATCGTCGTGCCGTCGCCGAGGGCTCCAGCGTAGTTTCGACCCCAGCACCATGCGGTGGCGTTGGAGCGCAGCCCACACGTGTGGTCCCAGTCGGTGGTCACGCTGGACCAGTCGGTCTTCGGACCGATGCGCACGGGAGAGAAGCGGTTCTGACTCGTGCCGTCCCCCAGCTGTCCATCGAAGTTGTAGCCCCAGCACCACAGTGTTCCGTTCGTGCGGGTGCCGCAGGAGTAACCGAATCCCGCAGATATGGTCCGCCAATGGGCGCCACCCTCGACGCGCACCGGATTGGGGGAGCTCGCGTCTTCGCCGGTGCCGAGCTGGCCGGTGCCGCCCTTGCCCCAGCACCAAGCTGTGCCATCGACCTGGAGGCCGCAGGTATGTTCGTGGCCTGTCGTGATGCTCACCCAGTCACTGTCGCCGCCCACCTGGACCGGACGCCACCGGTCGACCGTCGTGCCGTCGCCGAGCTGTCCGAAGTCGTTGTGCCCCCAACACCACGCCGTACCGTCCGTACGCGTCCCGCAGCTGGAGTCCTCGAGGATGGACACCGACGTCCATCGCGTCCCTGTGCCCGAAGAGAGCTGGGCCGTGCTCGCGCTGGGTGCGAGCGCCACCACCACCCCGGCAGCTATCAGGATCACGGACAGTCTGGGTCGCAGTCGCGAGCGCCTCACGGTGTGTGCCTTTCCGTCCCCTGGGCGGGTGCCCGCCGCTCTCGGCGTTGCCCGTGCTGACATGAGACCAGAAAAGCCCGCCGAGTGGAAGCCGCTACGCGTTCGTCAGGACAACGAGAGCCGTGTGGTCGCCCTACCCATCCGGGTTGGGCGATAGCGTGGACCGGGCGACACGCGAGGAGGGCTTTGGATGGAGCTCACGGCATCGGCACACGTGGATACCTTCTGCCGGGACCACCTACCCCCTCAGGAATCCTGGCCGGACTTCCTGTTCGACCTGCCGGATGTGCAGTACCCCCGGCAGCTCAACTGCGCGACGGAACTACTGGACGTCACCACGCGGAGACTCGGCGCGGATAGGCCGTGCCTGCTGTCCCCGGACAACGACCCGTGGACGTATGGCGAGCTCCTCGAGCGCGCCAACCAGGTGGCGCACGTGCTCGTCGACGAGCTCAGGGTGGTGCCAGGTAATCGGGTCCTGCTGCGCGGCCCCAACAACCCGTGGCTCGTCGCCTGCTGGTTCGGCGTGCTCAAGGCGGGGGCTGTGGTGGTGACGACGATGCCGCTGCTCAGACCGGGTGAGCTGACTACCGTGCACGAGATCGCGAGGGTCGACCTGGCGCTGTGCGACCACCGTTTCACCGCCGACCTGCGCGAGGCAGACCTCGGTGGCGCGCCGATCGTCGAGTACGGCGGAAGCTCAGCAGACGACCTTGCCCGGCGCACTGCGACGTACCCGGGAACCTTCGACGATGTCGCGACTGCGGCCGATGACGTCGCACTGCTCGCGTTCACCTCCGGAACCACCGGCCGGCCCAAGGCCACCATGCATTTCCACCGCGACGTGCTGGCGAATGCCGACACGTTCTCGCGTTATGTGCTGAAGCCGGCGTCCGACGACGTGTTCACCGGCACGCCGCCGCTGGCGTTCACGTTCGGACTTGGTGGCCTTGTCGTCTTCCCCTTGCACGTCGGGGCTTCGACGCTGCTGATCGAAAAGGCCGCGCCCGCCGAGCTGGTCGAGCTCATGGAGACCCATGGCGTCACGGTGTGCTTCACGGCACCCACCGCGTACCGGGCGATGCTCGCGGGAGGTCACGCGGCACGGCTCACGTCACTCCGGAGGGCCGTGTCGGCGGGGGAGCATCTCCCGGCAAGTACGTGGCAGGCGTTCAAGGAGGCAACCGGGGTCGAGATCATCGACGGCATCGGCTCGACCGAGATGCTGCACATCTTCATCTCGTCGGCTGATGACGACATCCGGCCGGGCTCCACGGGACGTGCCGTACCGGGGTTCGTGGCCACCGTGGCCGACCACCTGGGCAACCCGTTGCCGGCCGGCGAGATCGGCCGGCTCGCCGTGAAGGGCCCGACCGGCTGCCGCTATCTCGCCGACGACCGGCAGGCGGTCTACGTGCAGAACGGCTGGAACATCACCGGTGACACGTTCCTGCGCGACGAGGACGGTTACTTCTGGTACCAGGCCCGCAGCGACGACATGATCATCTCGTCGGGGTACAACATCGCCGGCCCCGAGGTGGAGGAGGCGCTGCTGGCTCACCCAGCCGTCGCGGAGTGCGCTGTGGTGGGGGTCCCCGACGAGGCCCGTGGCTCGGTGGTGAAGGCGGTCGTCGTGCTGGCCGAGGGAGCGGCCACTGGTGACGCGTTGGTGATCGAGCTGCAGGACTTCGTCAAGCAGCGGATAGCGCCGTACAAGTATCCCCGGGTTGTCGAGTTCGCCGACGCTCTGCCGCGCACCAGCACGGGAAAGCTGCAGCGCTTCCGGCTGCGCCCGGACAGCCCACCGACCACGCCCGCCTGACCGGTGGCAGAGACTCACGCCGCGGTCGTGGTGGCGCCGGACAAGTTCAAGGGGTCACTCACCGCGGCCGAGGCTGCCAGGCACATCGCGGTCGGATTGCGAGCTGTGCTTCCGGATCTCGAGGTTCGACTGGCCCCGGTCGCCGATGGTGGCGACGGGACAGTCGACGCATTGGTGGCGAGTGGGTTCCGTCGAGTCGAGGTCACCGTCGCCGGCCCCACGGGTCAACCTGTCGACGCCTCGTACGCCCGCCGCGACGATACGGCCGTCATCGAGCTCGCGGAGGCATCGGGAATGCGTCGCCTCCCGGGCGGTCGAACAGACCCGATGGGCTCGTCCACCCGGGGGACCGGGGACCTCATTCTGGCGGCTCTGGAGGCTGGCTGCCGACGGCTCGTGCTGGGCGTTGGCGGCAGCGCGAGCACGGATGGTGGCGCCGGAATGCTGCAGGCGCTGGGCGTTCGGCTCCTTGATGATCGCGGCCATGAGATCGGCCCAGGTGGCCGTGGACTGCAGAACCTGACGTCTGTCGAGCTGGACCGCCTGGACCCGAGACTCGCTGGTACGACGATGATGTTGGCCAGTGACGTCGACAACCCACTGCTCGGCGCGGAAGGGGCCGCGGCGGTGTACGCCCCGCAGAAGGGGGCCAACGCGGAGCAGGTGGCGGAGCTCGAGGATGGCCTGCGGCGCTGGTCCGACCTGGTCGGCTCGGTCATCGGCCAGGGCCTCGCGGGAGCGCCCGGTGCCGGGGCGGCGGGGGGTGTGGGGTACGCCGCACTCGCGATGCTGGCCGCCAAGCGCCGACCCGGGGTCGAGGTCGTCTTGGAGCTCATCGGCTTCGACGACCTGGTGACTGGGGCGCGGCTGGTCATCACCGGCGAGGGCGCTCTGGACGACCAGACGTTGCGCGGCAAGGCCCCGATGGGCGTCGCCCGAGCTGCCGGGCGGCAGGGGGTTCCGGCCGTCGCCGTGGCTGGACGCAGTGCGCTGTCAGCCGGGCACCTCGAGTCGGCGGGGTTGGCGGCGGCATACCCGCTGGGCCTTCTCGAACCGGATCCGACGATCTGCCTGCGCGACGCGGGTCGGCTACTGGAGGAGCTGACGGCGACGGTACTGGCGCCCGCGTGGCTGATGCGTGGCGCCGCCAGCTAGGCGGGTGTTCCCAGATCCCGAGTCCAAGGACGGCTACCAGGGTCTGTTCATCAAGGCCCGCGCCGGCGACGTCACAGCGTTCGATGCGGCGGTCGAGCTGATCGCCCGGGCCCTGAAGACGATCGGTGATACCCGGCCGGTGCAGCAGCGTCGGGCCAGCGCGGTCGGGATCCTCGCGAACCCGGCGGCCGCCCAGGACCTGATCGCCGAGGCCGAACGGGTCCGCAACGGCACAGTCTCGACGCGGCCGCCGCCCGCCGCGCCGGAGACCACGAGGCAGCCGAACAGCTCGCGGCGACGCTGCCCGACGGTGTCCACCCGACGGCCGGTGCGGGCGGCAGTCGCCGTTCACGTTCGGCACCGCTGTCCTGTACTTCCATTTGTCGCGGGAGACTCTGGAGGCGATGCTGGCCGGCCAGCCGTACGCGGGTGCGGGGGTGGTCCGGGTGGAGGACATCGGGCCGGTGATCTTGGACCAGGTCAAGCAGTGGCTCGGCCACAGCAATGTGGTGGTGAAGCCGGTGATCGACCTGGCCGGTGTCCAACCCGTCGACCACTACGAGACCCCACCGAAGACATCGGAGGCGATCCGGCTGATCCGGTCTGTCGACTACTTCCCCTACGGCACCTCCACGTCACGACATCAAGACTGCGAACACACCGAACGGTTCGTCCCGATGAACCGCGGCGGCCGGCGACCACAGACAGGCCACTGCACCACTCTCAGAACGGACCGGCGACCCAACTTGTATCCACCTCAATCCGTCACCGGCTGAAAACCCACGCCGGCTGGCGGCCACAGACAGGCCACTGCACCACATTCAGAACGGACCGGCGACCCAACCTGTAACCACCTCAATGTGTCACCGGTACTACTTCCTCGTCGACCAACACGGCACCACCGCACTGGGTCGACTCTGAACGAGGAGTGGCCGGCAGCTGGTCCCAAGGACTCTCGAGCTTTCAGCGATAGAGGTCGCGGGCGATGATGGAGCGCTGTACCTCCGACGCGCCCTCGTAGATCCGCGGCGCGCGGACCTCGCGGTAGAGGTGCTCGAGCAGATGTCCACGCTGCAAGGCCTGTGCACCGTGGATCTGGATCGCTGCGTCCACGACCCACTGGGCGGTCTCGGTCGCGAACAGCTTCGCCATCGCCGATGTCGTGGAGATGCCCGGTCGGTCGGCGTCGTACGCCGCCGCCGCACGGTAGACGAGTAGGCGGGATGCGTCGATCCGCATCGCCATCTCGGCGAGGGTGTGGGCGACCGACTGCATCTGGCGGAGCGCCCCGCCGAAGGCCTGGCGAGAGTCCGCGTGTGCCCGGGCCGCCTCGAAGGCCGCTTGCGCCATACCCACCGCGAACGCGCCGACACTCGGCCGGAACAGATCCAAGGTACGCATGGCGACCGCGAAGCCCTGGTCGACTTGGCCCAGCACCTCGTCGGGCTCGAGGCGAACACCGTCGAACACCAGGCTGCCGATCGGATGCGGCGAGACCATGTCGAGATGCTCCCCCGAAAGCCTGGACCGGTCGCCCGGGACGACGAACGCGGTCACACCGCGCGAGCCGGCATCCGCGGTGGTCCGGGCGAAGACCGTGTAGACGTCAGCCTCGGGTGCGTTGGAGATCCAGCGCTTCTCACCGGTGAGCCGCCACCCGCCCCCCGCGTCGGGCTCGGCTCGCAACGTCAGGGCGCCGGCGTCCGATCCGGCGCCCGACTCGCTCAGAGCGTAGGCGGCGACGGCGTCGCCCTTGGCCACGGCGGGCACCCAACGTTCGATCTGCTCGGCTGTGCCGGCCTGCACGATCGGGTAGGTGCCGAGACCCTGCAACGCGAGCGCGGTCTCGGCCTCGGTCGAGACGGTAGCCAGCGCCTCGCGGAGCAGGCACAGATCGAAAGCCGCCGCCTGCCGTCCCGCGCCCTTGTCAGCCGCCCCCGGAAACAGCTTGGCCAGGAGTCCGAGCTCGCCCAGCTCCTTCACCAGTGCTCGGTTGACCTGCCCGTCCGGACCTTGTTGAACGACGGACAGCAGCCTGTCCCGTGCGACCTCGCGGACCCAGGAGCGGTAGGTGTGCTGCTCCTCGGTGAGCTCGAACGCCGGCTGCGGCACGTCAGCGTCCGGTCCACTCGGGCGGGCGCTTGCCGGTGAACGCGGCGTGGAACTCCCGGTAGTCGTCGCCCTTCATCAGCAGCGCCTGGGTCATGGCCTCGAGCTCGACCGCCCCGGCCAAGCTCATGTCGAGCTCTCGGCTGAGCAGCCGCTTGGTTGCCGAGTAGCCCTGCCACGGGCCCGACGCCAGCCGAGCCGCCAGCGTCGCGGCGGTCGAGTCCACGGCGTCGTCGTCAACCAAGTCACTCACCAGCCCGATGGCCTCGGCCTCGACGGCGCCGATGCTGTCGCCGAGCATCAGCAGCCTGGTCGCGCGACCGAGCCCGACGAGACGGGGTAGCAGGTAGGCGGCTCCCATATCCGCGCCGGCCAGCCCCACCTTGGTGAAGAGGAAGGCGAACTTGGCGGAGCGCGCCATGACGCGAAAGTCACTCGCCAACGCCAGCACCGAGCCGGCTCCGGCGGCCGTTCCCTGGATCGCGGCAATCACCGGTGCCGGCGACTCGCGGATCGCCCGCACGACCTCGCCGGTCATCGTGGTGAACGACAGCAGCTCGTCGGGACGCATCGCGAGCGTGGCGCCGATGATCTCGTCGACATCGCCGCCGGAGCAGAACGCCCGGCCTTCGCCGCGAAGGACCACCACCCGGGTGTCGTCACGGTGGGGGACCTCGAAGAAGAAGTCCCGCAGGTCGGCGTACGACGAGAAGGTGAGCGCGTTCAGCCGCTCAGGACGGGTGAAGGTGATCGTCGCAACGCCGTCCGCGCGCTCCACCCGAAAGTGCTCCCAGTTCTGCGTGAACGGGGCGGATCCCCGGAACGGGCTCATGGCGGTCAGCCTAACCGTGGCGCCCTTGGCTCAGCTCATGAGCAGACGTTGCGGGGTATCGGCGTCCTGATAGGTGCCATCACCGAGTTGACCTAAGTCGTTATAACCCCAGCACCAGCCAGAGCCGTCGGAGCGAATCCCGCATGCGTAGAGGTAGTTGTTGGATACGGCCCGCCAACGAGTCGGTGCCGCGACTCTGGTCGGAACCAATCGGTCGACGTGGTCTCCGAGCCCGAGCTCGCCGAACTCGTTGCGACCCCAACACGAGAGCGCGCCAGCCGACTCGAGGCCGCAGGTGGAGTCGAAACCAGCCGTCACGGACGTCCAGTCGTTGGCACCGGGCACCAGCGTGGGTGATGCCTCAGGCGTGGTTGTGCCGTCTCCGAGCTCGCCATGGCGGTTGTCACCCCAACACCACAGGCTGGCGTCGGTCTTGAGCGCGCACTGGTGCTCCCAGCCGACGGAGACGGCGGTCCAACGAGACCCGGACGCAGCCTTGACCGGTGAGAGACCGAAGCCGTTACCCCAGCACCAGATCGTGCCGCTCGGCTGTGATTCGTGACGCATCACGGCGCACGCTCTCTCGCTGCTTCCCGAAAGTCCGGTCCAGCGTGCGGCCTGGCCCACTCGAACCGGGTGGTTTCGTGGCTTGTTGTCGCCGAGGCCGAGCTCGCCGTACCGGTTCAAGCCCCAGCACCACAGCGAGCCGGGTGCGCGAACCGCGCAGAACGACTGGAACACGCCGGCAATCTCCAGCCAGTCCGTGTCAGAGCCGACCTGCTGGGGCGTAGGGAAATTCTGCCCGTGTGTCGGACCCAGTCCGAGCTCACCTGCCTGGCCCGATCCCCAGCACCAGAGCGACCCGTCGAGCCGGATCCCGCAGGTGGCGATCTCAGCTCCGCTGACACTGGCCCAACCTGTGGACACCTCGACCGGGGCTGTCTGATTGCGCCCGCTGCCATCGCCGAGCTCGCCGGTGCCGTTGCTTCCCCAGCACCACAACGACGTGTCTACCCGGATGCCGCATGTATGCCCCTCCGATGCCGCGATCATCACCCAGCCGCGGGTGGTCGGTCCGGCGCTCGCGGTCTGGTACGGCAGTAATGCGGAGGCGACCAGCCCCGCCAAGCCGATCACGACCGAAAGCGCACGCCGGACAGCACGGCAGTTCCCCGAGACAGCCATCGTTCCCCTTAGTGAGAAGGCAGTTGGGTGGAGCATATCTGCGGATGAATCCTGCTGTCAGCCCCCGACTCCTGAGCCGCGGCCCGGCAACCTGGTACGAAAGGTCGAGCACACCAGGAGACGCCATATCCTCGAGTCATCAGGAAGGAGCAGGTGCATGCGGATTGCCGTGGTTGGTGGCGGCCCGGGCGGGCTTTACTTCGCGGCGCTCGCGAAGCAGCTCGGCCCGGACCACGAGATCACGGTGTGGGAGCGCAACGCCGCGGACGACACCTTCGGCTTCGGAGTCGTCTTCTCCGACGAGACGCTCGGCGGCATCGAGCATGCCGACCCGGCGATCCACGCGACCATGGAGGCCGAGTTCGCCCGATGGGACGACATCGATGTCCACTACCGCGGACAGGTGGTGACCAGCGGCGGTCACGGGTTCGCAGCCATGAGCCGGGCCCGGCTGCTCGAGATCCTCCAGGAGCGCTGCCGCAGTCTGGGTGTGAGCCTGCACTTCCTCACCCCGGCTCCGGACGTCGACGAGCTGGCCGCTACCCACGACCTCGTCATTGCCGCCGACGGGCTCAACTCGGCGATCCGAGCGAGGTACGCCGAGACCTTCCGGCCCACGCTTGAGCAACGGCGCTGCCGCTACATGTGGCTCGGCACCAGCAAGGTCTTCGACGCGTTCACCTTCGACGTGCGGGAGACGCCGTACGGCGTCATGCAGATGCATGGTTATCCGTACGACGCCAAGGGCAGCACGTTCATCGTGGAGATGCACGACCAGGTGTGGGAGCGCGCCGGGTTCCGGGCATGCGACGAGGAGCTCGTCGCCCGGCCAGGCGGAGTCCGCCCCGGAATGTCGGACGAGCGGTCCATCGAGCGAGTGCGTGAGATCTTCGCCGACGTCCTCGACGGACACGAGGTGATGACCAACAACTCGCGGTGGATCGGCTTCTCAACGGTACGCAACGAGTTCTGGCGCAGCGGCAACGTCGTCCTGCTCGGCGATGCCGCGCACACGGCTCACTTCTCGATCGGTTCGGGCACCAAGCTGGCGATGGAGGATGCGCTGGCCCTGGCCGCCTGCCTCCATGAGCGCGGCCTGACGCCCGACGGCAGCCCGACGGAGGGGCTCGAGGCCGCCCTCGCGGCGTACGAGGAGGAGCGCCGGCCTGTCGTGCTCTCGACCCAGCGCGCGGCGCAGGCGAGCCTCGAGTGGTTCGAGAACCTCGGCCAGTACCTCGACCAGGAGCCCATGCAGTTCGCGTTCAACATCATGACCCGCAGTCGACGGGTCACCTACGACAACCTCCGGATCCGCGACCACGAGTTCGTCGACGCAGCCGACGAGTGGTTCGCCGGGTTGGTCAAGCGGGCCGGTCAAGGGCCGGGTGACGTCCGGCCGCCGATGTTCCAGCCTTTCAAGCTCCGCGAGCTCACCCTGGTCAACCGGGTGGTGGTCTCGGCGATGGACATGTACTCCTCGGCGGATGGGGTGGCTGGCGACTTCCACTTCGCGCACCTGGCCGGCAAGGCGCTGGGGGGAGCGGGACTGGTGATGACGGAGATGGTCTGCGTCTCCGCCGACGGTCGGATCACCCCCGGATGCGCCGGCCTCTACACCGAGGATCATCAGCGCGCGTTGCAACGCATCACCGACTTCGTGCATACGCAGACTGATGCAGCCATCGGCATCCAGCTCGGACACTCGGGGCGAAAGGGCTCGACGAAGCTGATGTGGGAGGGCATCGACCAGCCCCTCGACGAGGGCAACTGGCCCGTCGTCGCCCCGTCGCCGCTGCCTTATCAGCCCGGCGTCAACCAGGTGCCGCGCGAGCTGACGCCCTACGAGATGGAGGAGATCAAGGCCGAGTTCGTCGCGTCTGCCCGGCGTGCTGAGGCGGCTGGCTTTGACCTGCTCGAGCTGCACTGCGCGCACGGCTACCTGCTGTCCAGCTTCATCTCGCCGCTCACGAACAGGCGCACCGATGAGTACGGCGGATCGCTGGACAACCGGCTGCGCTACCCGCTCGAGGTCTTTGCCGCGGTGCGTGAGGTGTGGCCCGCGGCGAAGCCGATGTCTGTACGCATCTCGGCCACGGACTGGGTGGAGGGTGGCATCGAGACGGAAGACGCCGTCGAGATCGCCCGCGCGTTCCAGCAGGCCGGCGCCGATGCCGTCGACGTCTCCACCGGACAGGTCAGCCCCGATGAGCGGCCGGCCTACGGGCGTTCCTTCCAGACGCCCTTCGCCGACGCGATCCGCAACCGGCTCGGCATCGCCACCATCGCGGTCGGCGCGATCTCGTCGTACGACGACGTGAACTCGCTCATCCTCGCTGGCCGCGCCGACCTGTGTGCCCTCGGACGCGTCCACCTGTACGACCCCAGCTGGACGCTGCACGCCGCGGTCGAACAGGACTACGACGGCCCCGGCGCCCGATGGCCGACGCCATGGCGAGCCGGTCGGCGCAAGCCGCAGCTGGGCCGTACCGACGGGCCGAAGCCGCGACTGCAGCTCGCCCGTGAGGGCGACCAAGGCATCCGGCACCGCCGCTGGCGGCCCTGACCCGTCAGCCCGGGCGCGGGAACGTGATCGCGTTGTAGGCGAACTGCAGGTCGTCGGTGCCGCCGCGGTACTCGGGCATGCTGGAGATGTAGACGGCGTGGTAATCAAGGCGCTCGAAGACAGTGATCGCCGCGGTCGCGTCGGAGTTCGTGGCGACGATCTTCGCGCCGTTCAGGTCATTGCGGCTCCAGGTGCCGTCCTCAGGTATCTGTCTCCGGGTAGCCCGAGCTGACGTACGGATCCGGCAGACCCCGAAAGAGCGTCTTCGCGATCCTGCCGTGCTTGAGCGACCGCAGGTGGTAGGTGTCATCGGGCCAGCGCCCCCGCGGCAACGGCGATGTGGCGGATCAGCCGTGACGACCTGAAGCGAGGTTTCATGGCGGTCCTCGAGGCGGGAAGAGCGACGGGATGTCGCCGGTCATCCGGTGTCTAGCAGCACCCCTGGGGCCGCGCAAGGGGTGAGTCACGGTTTCCGCGAAGCTAGGGTTTCGGCAGCATGCACCCGGCTTTGTTGAGGTTGATCGTGGTGCCGTTCAGGCAGGTGTAGAAGACCCAGGTCTGCTGGCCGTACCCACGGTGGATGTGCACCGTGATCTTGCCGTGCCGGTTCTCCTCGCACGGGTTGTCGAACGTGCAGTGCTGGCCGTCCTCGTTGATCGTGTTGTTGATGCCGATCTGGACCCGGTCGGAGTCGAGGATCGGGCTGCCCGAGGTGCCGCCGATCACCTGGCATCCGCCGTCGGAGTAGCGCAACGACATGTTCCAGTCCCAGACGTCCTCGTGCAGCCGGTAGGCGAAGCCGTTGAGGTTGCAGTCGTAGGCGAGCCGCCAGTAGCCCGAGAGGACCTCGATCGGCTGTGTCTTGGGGGACGGCTTGGTGTCCGCGAGCGTGAACGACGGCACGCCGTAGGTGTTCTGCAGGTCCTGGTAGGTCTGGCTCAGCTGGTAGAGCGACACATCGGTGCGCCACATGGTCGCGTAGAGCAGGGTGACCGTGTTGACCGTGCCGGCGACGCTGCCGTCGGAGTTGAGCAGGTCGACGCTGCGTTCGAACGGTTGGTTGACCACGACCTGCCGGGCGCCCATGAAGTCGTAGCAATGGCCGTTGCTCAGCACCATCGCCTTGTCCGTCGGCTGCGAGCTCTGCCAGCGGACGATCGAGCCGGAGCAGTTGGACAGCGCGACGGTCCCGCTGAAGTTCGGATCGGCCGCACGGGACTCGGTGGGTGACTGGGCTGAGGCAACGGCCGGGGCAGCGACGCCGAGGAGGGCGGTGATCGCGGCCGCGAAGGCCAGGCGACGGAAAGCGAGCATGGGCGAGACTCCTGGAAGGTGGATGGCAGAAGGTGATGGCGGGATGACCCTATTGCCCATATCGGTCCAGAAGCCAGCAACGTAACCGGCCAGGCAGCCTTGTGCGCGTGTCGTTACCTAGAGATTGGTCCGGCTCAGCGGACGTATGCTGCCCGACGCCGGGTGTGTGGCTGAGCGGCCGCGTCGGGCAGCATACTGCGAAACTTTCCGTCAGCGTGCTGACGGGGCATTCCGCTGTGAGCAGCCTCCGATCACACGCGGCCACCGCCGGTGGGCGGCGGGGTCGTCGTGCGCAGGAGACTATCTGCTCACTGCGATCGAGCGATCCCGAGACCGTGCATGACCTCGAACTGAACTCGTGGGTGCGCTGGGTTCATCGAGCCTCGGCCCCAAGTCGTTACGGAAAGTCGAAAATTCTCAGGTACGACGGCGCTCAGGGCGTCCGCAGCAGGCACCCAGACCGGTCGAGGTCGAGCTTGCGGCCGTCGGCCGACAGGCACGTCGTGAACCACCAGGTCTGCTCGCCGTAGTGGCGGCCCTGGTCGACCGTGACGTGACCTTGCCGGTCGATCTCGCACGGGTTGTTCAGCGTGCACTCCTGCCCGGCGTCGTTGGTCGTGTTGTGGATGCCGACCACGGTCCGCGTCCCGGCCTTCAGCACGGGGCTCCCGGACGTGCCGTGGATGACGTTGCACCCGCCCTCTCGGTAGCGCATCGAGTTGCTCCAGGTGTAGTCGCCCTCCTGGAGTCGGTAGACGAAGCCGTTGAGGTGGCATCGGTAGGCCTTGCGCCAGTACCCGGAGATGACGACCACTCGCTCGTGCGAGTCCGCGCGCGCCGACTGGATGGTGAGCGGGGTGACGTCGTACGTCGACTTGATGTCGCTGTACGACACGGCAAGCTGATAGAGCGCAACGTCGGTCTTGGACATGGTCCCGTAGATCAGCTTGGTCGTCGAGAGAGTGGCCAGGTCGGTGCCGTCGGGTTTGAGCAGGACGACCGTACGCACCGTCGGGACGTCGACCTCCACCTCGTCAGGGGTGTACGTCTTCCGGCAGTGTCCGTTGGTGAGCATCATCGCCTTGTCGCCCGGCTTGGAGTCTTCCCACCGGACGAGGGACCCCGAGCAGTTGCTGAGCCGGACGATCCCGGTGAAGTCGGGGTTGCCCTTCAGTGCGACTGAGTGCGCGGCTGGGTGCGCGGCTGTGGTCGTGGTCTCCGCGGCATCCGAGGCATCGGCTGGTACGGCGAGCGCGGAGCCGATGGCGAACAATGCGGTGGACAGGGTGATGACGACGCCCGCGCGTCGCACGATTGGTCTCATGGTGTCCCCTTGGGTGGCTGACTGGTGGGCCAGGTGGTCGGTGAACTGAGGCTAGCGATCCCGCGCCGCCGTGACAGCCCCCCGGCTGGGCCAACTACCATGAGCGGGCACCAGGCCGGCGTGGCGCAACTGGCAGCGCATCCGACTTGTAATCGGAAGGTTAGGGGTTCGAATCCCCTCGCCGGCTCTGGTAAAACCGCAGGTCAGCGGCCTGTGTGCCGTCGTGCACATGTATGGCATTCCCGGCTTCAGCGCTTCAGCGCTTCGGTCGAGAACGACGTACGGCGCAGGTCATTCCCTCTACCTGTGTCCCGTCCGGCTACGGCGTATGACGATGCCAGTCCTCGCTATCCCAGTACTGGTATGTTCGGAGCCCGCGCGACTGGCGTTCCCAGTGCCCTACTGTCCATACATTGTCGGGGTTCGCCATAGACACGGCGGTCAGCCGGGAATCGCCATCACCGGGATACCGAGGTGGATGGGAGGTCCACTCGTGGCCGTCCCAGTGCGAAGCAGTGGCGCCCAGGACGCCCGCGCCGACGACCCATACATCGTCGTCCGACAAGGCGGACACGCCTTGCAGGTAGGCATGGCTCACGGTAGTGGCCTTGGTGTCCACCCACTTGGTGCCGTCCCAGCGCGCCACCAGCCCGTTGAAGTTGCCTTCGTAGGCCCAGCCGACGGCCCACGCGTCCGTTGGCGAAAGTGCGACCAGGCTGTCGAAACCGGACCCGCCGTTGCCCGTCGGACTGGCCACGACCTGCCACGAAGTCCCGTCATAGTGCAGGGCCAACGTCTGCGATCTGTCCCAGGAGTGCCCCACCGCCCAGACGTCGCTGGGAGAGGTGCCGCTGACGCCGTAGAGCTCAAAGGGTTCGCTCAGCGGCAGTTGCATCTGTTTCCAACGCTGCCCGTCGAAGTGCACGACAATGCCGTACGGCACCCCGTGGGTGCCGCCGAGGTACTGCCCGACCGCCCAGACGTCGTCGGGCGTGTCCTCCCAGACGGACCAGAGCTGATTGATGCCGTCGCCGATGCCTGGGATGTCCTGCAGCTGCCACGACGTACCGTCCCAGTGCTCGACGAACGGGTCGCGCCGGAGCTGGTGAGTGCAGGACACCCACACGTCGTCGTCGGAGCGGGCGTCAACGGCTGTCGGGATGCACCTGTCACCTGCCCGCTTTCCGAAGTGGCCGACGCGTTTCCATGTGACGCCGTCGTAGTGCCGCATGACGGGCTGGTAGTCGGTCTTCGAGTTGGGGTGGTTGCCGACCACCCACACGTCGTTCGGCGCCAAGGCCTTGACCCCCGTCAGCCAGTTGCTGCCGAAGAAATTGTTGTGTGGCTCGATCCCCACCGATCGGCCGGCAGCCAACTCGGGTGCGGCCGCAGACGACGAACCGCCCACGAGGGCGGAGCCGCAGACGATCGCCGACATCGCGAGCAACGGCATCGCCCTCCGGCGAATGGTGTACCGCGCCATCTATGCCTCCCGTGAAGTTGTGGGGTGTATGAAGGCGCTCACGATCCAGAACCGGTACGTCCGGGCCTAGGACGACGCCCCACCCTGAACGTCCACACATCGGTCGGGCTCAGGGCGTCGATGCACATTCTTGCTCGGACACCATCAGGTGTGTATCAGCCACGCTCTACCCGGTCAAGCCCACCTCGGTGGTGTGCTAACAGCGGCGGCAAGCATGGACTGGGTAACCGCGTGGATACGGCTCATCCCCAAGCGTTCGTCGGAAGCAGCGTGCGGAACACATCCTCGCGGGCCTCCTTACCCATGGCCGCGGCGCGACGGAGCGCCTTCACGCGTCGGTAAACTCACCGACTTAGTCGTGAGGGGACAGGAACGCATCCACCCGGTGGAGGAGCAGCGCCACCCGTCCTTGTGTTTCCTCGCCGTCACCGAGACTCTCGCGGTCGCGAATCGCGTACTGTCGAACGACCGATCCGCTGGGAAATTGCTGCCAAGTGAGGTCGAGCGGGTAGTGCGTACCGTCGACAGGCAGCGCATTCCAGAAGTGCTTTTCAAGGGTGGTGCCAGTCCACACGCCCCCCTGGACGATTTCGAACCGAGGGAAGAAGTGTTGGATCACTCTGGCGGTGGGATAGCAGTTGCCCAGTGCTGGGTTTCCTTGACACCGCACTCCCAGATACGCGGTGTCAGGCCCCCACGATGCTTCGATTGCTTCACGTAGCCGGATGAGTGAAACGCGAGGCCGCGTCACTGAAGATGTCCGTGTCGCCGGGTGGGGGCGGACGCGTCGTACCAGCGCAACACCCGCAGCGCCCTGAGGGTGTTCCACCGGCTTGGCGCGCCGTCGGGTTCCTCGAAGCGGAAGTGGACCGCGCCGGGGTGGGTGTTCTCGAGTAGCCAATGCCCGTCGGGTCGGCGCTTGGCGCGGACGCGTTCGATCGCTTCGGCCAGCCGCGGATCCGGAGTGCCACCACGCAGGGCGAAGTACTCCGTGGCCTTGAGCAGGTCGTACTGCCAGCGTGGGGGGTAGGAGAACAATGCCCACTCAGGGTTGACCTCCTCGCCCGTGCGAAACGACCGGAAGAGGTTGCGTCGGAGCAAGTACTGCTCGCCGTTTCGACGAGCCCGACGGACCTCGTCAGATCCGCTGGTACGGCGCTCCCATCTCAGCAGGGCGTCGATCACGTCGAGGGTGCTTGCGAACGATGACGGCGCCGGCCGAGTCTCGGCCCAGCAGTTCCAGCCACCATCCGGCATCTGGTCGGCCAGAAGCCGCTGCACCACTGGGTCGACGTCGACGCCCAGGTAGGTACCGATCAGGATCGTGCCGGCGTTGATGCAGCAGTCCTCCTCGCCGGCGAAGAACGGCAGCCCGTCGCACTCCCAGCGGCAGTTACGGGCCACCAGGCGTGCGGTCTCTTGCATCACCGGACTGTCCGGAGGCGTGCCCAAGTGGCACAGGTCGAGCAGGACCCGGTAGGTCGCGGTCCACGGCTGGCCCGGCTGGGAATCCGATCCGTCGGTCGGTGCCTCACCCGGTTCCGCATCGGGCGACGGCCAAGGAGGCGGTGGCTCACCGGCAGCCAGAGCCCGTGCAGTGGCCGCTGCGAACGCCGCGGTATCCGGAAAGCAGGCGCCGTTCGCCCACAGGCCGTCAGGAGCCCGCAGCGCCAGCAGCCGAGCACCCCAGCCCTCGTGCTCCACCCGAGCTCGCTCGGTCGCCACCTCGGTCTCCGAGGCGTTGAGCAGATCCCGCAGCACCTGCCAGCGGATTGCCGGATCGCCCTGCAGCAGCCACTGCACAACCGGATCGTCCTCGGCCATAGGCGCCGTTCGTGGCTGGTAGGGACCCCGATGCCCCGTCGGCTCCATCCCTGAACATTAGTCGGGAGAAGCGCGCGCATGCGAGCTAGGCCACGTCGTCCCCTCCGCACAAACGCGCAGAAACTCTCTTCCGTCCGGGTGCTGCATGCCAACCAGGGTGCGTGGTGACACGGGTCCACGTCGACCCGTCCCAGTGTGCCGCGAGCGTCTGGTCCGAGCCGTCTCGCTCGCCGACCGCGCCGGTGATCCAGGCATCGTCAGGGGAGAAGGCAGCGATGTCCCAGATGTTGGGTCCCCACCGCCCACGCCAGATGCCTCCCAAGGACGGTTACATCGTTCAGGCTGCCCTGCACAGTCGCCGACTCAAGTCGAGAGTCCCCATCCGCCTGAGCGGTCGATACGCCGCTCATCCCTGCCATCGAGAGGATTGCCGAAGCCATCGCCGCCCGCCGATACTGCCGCATCGCACTCCCCTTCTCGACTTTCATGGCCCCACGGAGAATAGCCCTGCATTCGTTCGGCAGGGGAGCCGCGCTAGAGGCACGATGCCTTCCCTGGTCGGATCTCGTCCTGGTCGAACCACCATCCGCCGCGGATGACGGGGAGCTCGCAGTAGCCGATCCACCGGTCGCCCTCTTTGCGCCAGGCGGCGAGATGGCCCGACACCCAGAGGCCGCGGTATCGAACTTCTACAGGTGTGGGTGGGTCGACACGACGGTCGGCGGGCATGCGCTTCTCCAGGTCTGCGGCCCTGGTCCAAGAGTAACCAGCGAGGACTGTCGTGGGACTCGAAGCATTGAACTCAGGCAGCAGAGGGTGCGTGTACGTAGGTATCGGGGGGTGGCGCAGAGCCGTCTGGGGGGATGGCCCCACCCCATGTCGCTGCCTCTCGATGCGCACCCCTGGTTTGTGGTCCTGAGAGCTCCGCTCGCCAGGGGTCCCTCCACGTTCAATCGGACTCGGGTCTAGTCGTCCCAGCCGCCGGGGCCGCCCGGTCCACCGCGACCGTTGCGGGTCTGGGCTGCGCTGAACGGTGCAGGCCACGTCACTCGCGTGGGGATCTCGGCGTCGGTGACCGTCCACATGGTGCCCGGGGGTAGCTGCCGCTCCCGGCGCGTCAGCTCCTGGCGAATGTTGTAGACGCGCCGGACCAGGTCCGGGAGCCGATGATCGTGGAAGTCGACCTTGCTGAGTGCGCCGTGCAGGGCCTTCGCCGCGCGGACCAACTCGTGTGTGTCGGCGTCCCGGACGTCCAGCTCGGGCCCGATCTCGGCGGCGTCCAAGGCACGCTGGAAGGCGGTGGTTGTTGCGCGATGCGTCTCCGATGATGGCGACATTGGCGGTCCTCCGGCGTCTCGCGCGGGTCCGTCGCCGAGGTCCAGAGCGGAAGTCTCCGTCGCACCATCTCCCGACGAGATGGCCTGTTTGCGACAGTACGCCCCTATGTCCCAAAGTGCACCCTCAACGGTCGTGGGCGGTATCCGAGGGGAGATCCGAACCCTCTCGCCGGCTCGCATCACGACGTCTAAAACCCTTGGACGCGGGCCTGCCCAACCGGCACGCTTCGCTCCTGTGACCAGTAGTGAGGTGTGGGACAGCGAAACGGCCGAGCGGTACGACGAGACCTCGGCGGAGAAGTTCGCCCCGGACGTCCTTGATCCGACGGTCGACTTCCTGGCCCGGCTGGCCGGGTCGGGTGCGGCGTTGGAGTTCGCAATCGGGACCGGCCGGGTTGCTATCCCGCTCGCTGACCGTGGTGTGCCGGTGACCGGGATCGAGCTCTCCGTGCCCATGGTGAATCAGCTTCGTCGCAAGGTCGATGCGGCCACTCTGCCCGTCGTCATCGGTGACATGGCGACAACCGCCGTCCCAGGAGAGTTCTCGCTGGTCTACCTCGTCTTCAACAGCATCTCCAACCTGCTCACGCAAGGGGAGCAGGTGGAGTGCTTCCGGAACGCGGCACGTCACCTGCGGCCGGGCGGTCACTTCGTCATCGAGCTGTGGGTTCCCCCCATCCGGCGTCTCCCACCTGGTCAGCTCGCGGTGCCCTTCGATGTCAGCGAGAGCCACCTGGGTTTCGACACGTACGACCTCGCGACTCAGCGAAGCACCTCGCACCACTATTGGCAGCAAGCCGACGGGGTGGTCCGCCATGGCTTCGGCCACTTCCGCTACATCTGGCCGGCAGAGTGCGACCTGATGGCCACGATCGCGAACCTGAAGCTCGTCGAGCGCCTAGCGGACTGGACCGGCGCACCGTTCACGTCGGACAGTGAGAACCACATCTCGGTCTGGCGTAAGAGCTAGCAGTTCCCCGCACGCAGGCCGTTGACATTTAGGGTAGCCTTACCTACTCTCAAGCCCGGTGGGTGGACAGCACACCGGAACTCACAGTGAGGCCTCACCCATGCGTCGAGCGGTCGCCACCATCCTTCTCGTGCTTTCCGGGCTGCTCATGAGCGGTTGCAGTGGCGACGACTCCGGCGGCGACGCATTGGCGCAGTCGCCAGCCCCGGAGCAGATCACCACGGACGCAGCCACGGTCGCCACCGGTCTGGGACAGATCACTGATATCGCTGCTCAGATCGAGACGTCCATCAGCGACTCGCCCAAGGCGACCGACCTGGACGGACAGATCGAGCCCATCTGGTCGACGATCGAGGGCACGGTCAAGGGCAACGACCCTGACGCCTACATCTCGCTGGAGGACGCATTCGCCGTCTTGGAGGAGGCCGCAGCCAACACTGATGCGACCAAAGCCGCGTCCGGATCGACGGCGGTCTCGGAAACGGTCACCGCCTACCTGAACAAGTACCCAGGTTCGTGACTCGTTGGCTTCGCCGGGGCGCGGCGGGACTGCTCTCAGCACTAGCCCTCATGGCCATCGGGGCAACCGCGGCACATGCTGCTGCGGACTCGGGCACGAGCCGCGACCAGGCCATCCAGCAACTGGAGGTCACTCGGCAGTCCATCGACCGGACCCTCGAGCTGGTCAAGGCCGGTGCGGCGGAGCGCGCCTTCGCTGAGGCCAAGGACGGCTACCTGAGTCACTTCGAGCTGGTTGAAGTGCCGTTACGGGTGGCTGACGCCAGCCTGACCTCTGACGCGGAGACGATGTTCGCCGAGATCCGCGGACTGATCTCGGCGCACGCGCCGACCAGCGACATCGTGGCCAAGATCGTCGAGCTCCGACGGCTCATGGACGACGCTGAACGCACCCTCACCGATCAAGGGTTGACCGCACCCGCGGTGGTGGCCGGAGAGTCCTTCATCATCATCTTTCGCGAGGGACTGGAGGCCGTACTGCTCATCACGGTCCTCCTCGGCTACCTCGACTCGGCAAAGGCAACCGATCTGCGCCGACCGATCTTTGCGGGCATGGCCGCCGCGGTGGTCGCCTGCGTGGGCACGTTCTTCCTGCTCCGCGGCCTCCTGGCGGTTGTACCCTTCGGTCGCGAGATGCTGGAGGCCGCAACCGGCCTCTTCGCGGTGGGGGTTCTCATCTGCGTGGCGTTCTGGCTCAGTGCCCGCCTCGACGAGAGGCGAAGACTCGAGTTCTTGAAGGCCCGGGTCTGGAATGCCGTCACCGTGGGCTCGGCGTCGGCACTCGTCCTCATCGGCTTCACCGCCATCTACCGCGAGGGCTTCGAGACCGCGTTGTTCTACCAGGCTCTGTTGTCCTTCGGGCCGGGTCTCGGCCGCTGGGTGCTTGTCGGTCTGGGCCTGGGACTCCTCGCACTGGTGGTAGTGGCCTGGGCAGTGTTCAAGCTCGGCCGCCGACTCCCGGTGAAGCAGTTCCTCATCGCGGCTGTGGTGGTGCTGATGGCTACCTCGGTCGCCTTCCTCGGCAACGCGGTTCGTTCCCTGCAAGAGGCCGACAAGGTCGCGTTGCACCGCTATGAGAACTGGCCGCAGTTGCCGATCTTCGTACGTCAGTCCATCGGCTACTGGCCTAGCCGCGAGACGTTCGTCGCCCAGGCTGTGCTGCTGAGCATCTACCTGGTCGGTATCGCCTACCTGCTGCTCGTCCGTCCGCTGCTCGACCGCCGTACCCCGGTCGACGCGCGTGGCGTTCCAGCGGCTGTCAGCTCGTGACCCGGTGACGGTTCGCGTCGGCGTGGACGTGGGCGGGACCTTCACCAAAGCGGTGGCCTACGACCTGGCGGCCGGTTGCGTCGTGGCTGACCAGTCGGTGGCCACCACACATACGGCCCCCGAGGGTGTCGCGGCCGGGGTCGTGGAAGTGGTGACGATGCTGGCCTCCCGACTGACCGCCGATGCGATCGAGATCGTCACCCACTCCACCACTCAGGCAGTCAATGCCCTGCTCGAAGGTGATGTGGCCACGGTCGGCATGGTCGGCATGGGTCGATCGCCCGACCTGCGCAAGTCCCGCAAACGCACCGTCGGGGCGCAGATCCAGCTCAGTCCCGGCCGCCCACTGCCGGTGGTTCCGGCCTTCCTGGACGTCACCTCCGGTTTGAGCCGCGACGTGGCTGACGCCGTCGTCGGGCGGCTGGTGGACGCAGGGGCCGAGGCGATCGCCGTCGCTGAGGCGTTCGCCCCCGACGATGCCAGCAACGAGCGGACGCTCCGCGATGCCGCCGAGGCGCGCGGGCTCCCGGTGTCGACGTCGGCAGACCTCAGCGGCCTGTACGGCCTCGAGCTTCGAGCGGTCTCCGCTGCCCTCAACGCCTCGATCATGCCGATCGCACTGCGCACGGCGAACGTCGTAGAGGAGGGGGTCTCGCGGGCTGGCATCACCCGCCCGGTGATGGTCATGCGCGGCGACGGCGGCGCCACCGACCTCGACAGCTTCCGTCGAGCGCCGGCCCGGACGCTCTACTCCGGGCCGGCCGCATCCGTCGCCGGTGTGGTGCGCACCCTGCGCCTCACCGACGCGGTGGTGCTCGAGGTCGGGGGCACCAGCACGAACCTCGCCGCCGTCCGGCGAGGTCGCCCCGGGCTGTCCTACGTGCAGGTAGCCAGTCACGCCACTGCCCTCCGCTCCCTCGACGTGCGTGTCGTCGGCGTGGCTGGCGGCTCGATGCTCCGCGCCCGGAGACGCAACGTCTACGGCGTCGGCCCGCGAAGCGCCCACATCGCCGCCTGCGAGTACAGCTGCTTCCTCGATCCGGCGGACCTGGCCGATGCGACGTACGCGCAGGAGGCGCCGCGCGCTGGAGATCCCGCCGACTACGTGCTGCTGCACCTGCGCGACGGACGGCGAGCGGCCCTCACCACCACCTGCGCGGCCAACGCGCTCGGCCTGGTGGACGGCGACTACGCGCAGGGATCGACCGATGCAGCCCTGAAGGCGTTCGCGATCGTGGGCGCGGAGCTCCGGCTACCTCCGGAGGAGGTGGCCCGCCGGATGCTCCAGGCCTGTGTGCAGACCTTGGGCGACCTGGTGAGCAGCGTCATCTCGAGCCAGAAGCTCGAGACTCCGAGCCTCGTCGCAGTCGGCGGCGGAGCCGGCGTGCTCGGTCGGGCTCTCGCCGATGCGATCGGGCTGGAGCTGACCATCCCTCCGCATGCGGAGGTGATCAGTGCCGTCGGTGACGCCTTGTCGCTCATCGTGGTCGAGCGTGAGCAGCCGCTGGCCCAGGACGACCAGGCGGGACTGGACGCCGTCATCGCCGACGTCGAGGCCGAGGCGGTGGCCGCGGGAGCAGCCGCGAGCGATCTCGATGTACGAGTCGAGCGGCTGCAACACCAGTCGGCCGTCCGGGTGACCGTCAGCGGCGCGGTCGCGCTCTCCACGGGCGCCGTCCCGGGGCGCCCAGCAGCAGGACCGGCCGAGATCGCATCCGCCGCGGCCGACCGGAACTATTCTGACCCCGACCTCAACGGCTCCTTCTGGATCAGCCGCCGCGACAACCACGTTGCCGTTTGGGACCGGTACGGCGACCTGGTTCTCGATGTCACAGGTGAGGTCGTCGAGGGGAGTCTGGCCGAGGCGGTGGCCAGGCGAAGCCGCCGGATCGGGCCGATGAAGGCGCTTCCCGACGCGTGGATCATCACCGGAAACCGGGCATTGCAGGTCGACCCGACAACTCTCTCCGAGGCACCAACTGAGGGAATTCTGATCCTGGGAAGGGAATAGCGTGTCGCTCTACATCCCCGAGAGTCGTCGACGCAGGCGTCTTCTCCTCTACGCCTTGGGTGCCCTTGCCGTGGGGCTCCTGGTCGGTGGCCTCATCGGACGCTTGTCCGCGCCGTCTGTCCAGGATCAGGTCAACGCCGTACAAGGCGATGCGCAGGCAACTGCCGCCGGGTTGCGTGTCATCGCCCTTCACGACCAGGCCGGCGTCGGCGCAGGCGGTACAGACCTGATTCTTCAGCGCACGCAGACCGAGCTCGCCGACGAGTTCGACCGCGCCCCATGGCTGTCACAGACGACCAGGAGCGCCCTGCTCGAGCAGCTTGGTGCGCTCAGCGGGCGCTCCGACACCACCACCACGGCCTACGGGAACGCCGCCGAGTCTCTCGCCGACGCCATCCAAAGCGCCTTCGGGACCTGACGCTAGGAGGTCATCAGGTCCGGCCGGTCCGGTCGGGCAGGAGCATCATCTTGCTACGTGGGCAGGTTCCGGGTGACCCTGAAGGCGTAGTAGCCGGCAAGCAGTAGGGCCACTGGCGCGGCGCTGAGCCACTGCCCGGCGCCGAATCCCGACGCGACGACGATCGCCTCGACTCCCAGGACGAGCGTGGCCACACCGGCTGCGCCGAACAGAGCTGCTGCGACGGTGTCGCGTACAACGGGCGCCAGCATCAACCCCGTCCCACCGCCGCGTCGCCTGACGTAGAGGTGGAGTACGAGCAGCAGGAGCGCTCCGATCAGACCGAGAATGACTCGATAGGCGACCGTCTCGTTGGCCCAGTCGGCCTGCGCCGCGGTTTGGCAGTTGAGTGCGTGTGGATCGATTCGCAGCCAACGGACGCAGTCCGACGCCGCAAGAGTGCCTCTCGCTGGAACGTCGACGAGCGCGCGAGACCCATCGAACCAGCGGATTGCCTCCGCCACGAGTCCGCTGATGCCGACTGCGACTGCCCCGATCCCGCCGAGGAAGAGACCTGTGACGGCGACCTGACGGGCGATCAACGGAGCCGAGAACGACGTCCGTCGATGGGCGGCCACGATGTCTCCAGCCGCGCCGAAGTTGCTGACCGCACGTGCCTCCGCCTGCTGACGCGTCAGCCCCCTTGCCTCGGCATCTTCGGCCGAATCGAGCAAGTGTGCTTCGGTCTCGCTGAGGAGTGATCGGCGGATGCGGGGAGGCAGACATCGTGACGCCTCGAGCAAGGTGTCGAGATACGTGTCGATTGGTCCGTCGAGTGGAGAAGGGTTCCGCGGCGTCATGGCAGCGCACCGGCTGGCGGAGATGAGGGTGCAGGCCACGGGCCGATGACCGCATCCACGATGTCCCTGAGTGTGCGCCAGCTACGACGCTCTTCGAGTAGCCCGCGTCGCCCCGCTGGCGTGAGCTGGTAGATCCGCCGGCGGCGCCCGGCGATGACGGCCCAGTCGCTGCTGAGCAAGCCGTCGCTCTCCAAGCGGTGCAGCGCGGGGTACACCGCCCCTTCCGCCAGATCGAGGTGCTGCTCGCTGCGCTCGCGCAGCGCCATGATCACGGCGTACCCGTGGCGCGGGCCCTCGGCGAGAGTCGCTAACAACAACAGGTCAAGGTGTCCTCGCACTCCATCGCTCTTCATACCTCGGAAGTCTAGGTATCGGGAGACGCATCGTCAACTCGTCACGACGCGGCGTCACGGACTCTCCGCACGCGTCTGCCTTAGGTCAGCAAGGCCGCCTTGGTGGGCCAGGATCACGAGATGGACCCGATCACGGGCACCGAGCTTCGTGAGCAGATGGCTGATGTGGGTCTTGGTGGTCCCAGCGCTGATGTGCAGCTCGTGCGCGATCTCGTCGTTGGTCAGCCCCATCGCGATGCACGAGAGAACCTCGCGTTCGCGATCCGTCGTGGCGGCGAGCAGGTCGTTTGTCGGCGGATGTTCTTGGCGGGCAGGGTGGCGGGCGAAGGAGTCGATGAGGCGACGGGTGACTCCAGGCGCGAGCAAGGCGTCGCCAGCTGCGATGACGCGAACTGCATTGAGTAGCTCGGTTGGCGGAGTGTCCTTCAAGAGGAAGCCGCTGGCGCCGTTGCGGATCGCGGCATAGACGTACTCGTCCAGGTCGAACGTGGTCAGAATCAGAACTCTGGCTGAGGTCGTCTCAGAAATCTGCCGGGTTGCCTCGAGACCGTCCGACGTCGGCATCCGGATGTCCATCAGGACGACATCCGGTTCCTCCGTACGGACGATACGAACCGCCTGGTCGCCATTGGCCGCCTCTCCCACCACGCGGAGGTCGGATGCGGTGTTGACGATCCCGATCAAGCCAGCTCGTACGAGGGCCTGGTCATCGGCGACGACCACGCGGATGGTCATCCGGCGTCCTTGGTCTGGACGTCCCCAGTCCGGCCATCGATGCGAGGAAGTGGAAGAGAGCAGTGCACCGCGAACCCGCTGGCCGGTAACGGGGCAGCATCCAAGGACCCGCCGTAAAGAGAGGCGCGCTCTCGCATGCCGGTGATGCCGTGACCGTCGGCGGTGGCTGCGCGTCCTGAACCGCAGCCAGGATCGCTGACCACGATGCCCAGAGCATCTGCTTGGTAATCCAAGACGACAGTTGCCGTCGCGGATCCGGCATGCCTCACCACATTGGTGAGTGCCTCTTGGAGGATTCGGTACGCCGCCAGACCCGGGCCGGCGGGGAGCGGCCGCGGCGACCCGCGCACCCGTACGTGAACCATGAGTCCGACACTGACCATACGCGACACGAGAGTGGGAAGGTCGGCCAGAGATGGCGTGGGGCCGAGCGGCGGGCCGTCCGGTTCCACTGGCTCCCGACGCAGAAGAGACAGGAGCTCTCGCAGCTCGACGAGGCTGCTCCGACCGGTCGTCTCGATCGTCTTGAACACAGATCGTGCAGTGTCCGGGTCATCATCGAGAATGAGCCCCCCATAGCCCGCCTGAACTGTGACCACACTCATACCGTGCGCGACGATGTCATGCAGCTCTCGCGCGATGCGGATTCGTTCGCGCGCGAGCCGGAGTTCTGCTTGGTCACGCTCAGCCTCGGCAGACCGTTGCTGGTACTCGAGCTGATGCCGGAGATCCCGGCGGTGCAGTCCCACTGCGTAACCGGTAGTCCAGCTGATGACGTACAGCGTCACGAAGGCCGAGGCTGCACCGAGCTGACTGAATTGCGGGAGGGTCGTCCCGAGGGCGACTGCCACCGACCCTGCCAACGACGCAACGGCCACTCCGAGCCCGGTCTCGGCGGCCACAGTGTAGAGAACAAGGGCGATGGGAAGCAGGATTGCGGTTGCACCCCGAGGCTCGACCACTTCGATCAGCGTGGCAATGACCAGCTGGATCGCCAACGAGCCGGCAGGATGCGATCGGCGAATCATGATCGTCAAGGAACAGCCGGTTGCGGCGAGCAGAGCCGCGATGGTGCCCGATGGACTTGCAGCCTCGTTGACCAGAATCATGGCCGCGGGGATGACATAGAGCACGCCAAGGGCTGTGTCGAGGCCGCGCCATACCGAGAGGGGAATCCGTGGCAGCAGTCTCGCGGGATGAGTCGAGCCCATCTCCTCAGGGTAGGTCCACGGAGACGCCGCGACCATGGGCCTGCGGTCCTAGGCCGTCGGTCTGATGACAGGGTTCGCGGGGTTTGGGACCGTGAGTCCACTGTTGATGGATGAGCCGGGAGTTCTGATGATCGAGGTCCAGCACCTGAGCAAGAGGCATGGCGCCGTGCTCGTGGTCGATGATCTGACCTTTCGGGTGCCTCCTGGCCGGGTGACCGGGTTCGTCGGACCAAACGGGGCCGGCAAGTCAACCACGATGCGCGTAACACTGGGACTGGAGACGCCGAGCGCCGGGAGGGTGACGATCTGTGGAAATGCATATCGCGACCTGATCTCACCGCAACGCGTGGTGGGTGCTTTGCTGGATACCTCGCCGTATCACCCGGGGCGCTCCGCACGTAGCCATCTCACCTTCCTCTGCGACAGCTCGGCCCTGCCTCGTCAACGCGTCAGTGAGGTGCTCGAGCTGTCTGGACTCGGCTGTGTGGCCGATCGCCGCGTCGGCTCCTTCTCGATGGGTATGAGGCAGCGCCTAGGTATCGCCGCAGCGCTGCTCGGAGATCCACAGGTGCTCGTCCTCGACGAGCCGACCAACGGACTGGATCCCGAAGGGATCGTCTGGCTCCGCGGACTTCTCAAGTCGTTTGCTGATGACGGACGGACTGTACTCATCTCTAGTCACGTGATGACAGAGATGGCCCTGATAGCGGAACACCTCGTGCTTGTAGCGCACGGCCGGCTCCTCGCCGACCTGCCGGTCCCGGAACTGATCGCGGCAGCATCGGGCCCCGGCCGGCCGCGCCTCACGTTGGAGGACGCCTACCTGATCCTCGTTCGCGGCAGCGAATCAGGCTCCAGCCTGCCTCAGGGCGAGTCGTGAGTACCACTCTGCCGCTGTTGCGGTCCGAGTGGGTGAAGTTGCGGTCGTTGCGGTCGACCTACCTGATCTTCGTCCTGGCCGCGGTATTGGGGCTCGGAGTCGGACTGCTCAACATGGCGTCCATCGTCCACGGCTGGTCGGCGCTGGATCCAGCTGACCGGGCTGCGTTTGACCCAGTGGCCGATTCCTTCGTCGGTTTCCAGTTCGCTCAACTCGTTCTGGGCGCTCTGGGCGTTATCGTGGCAACCGGCGACTACACGACCGGCACCATTGGTCCTACGCTGGCCGCCAACCCGCATCGACAGAGTGTCTACGCGGCAAAGCTCACTGTCCTGGCCATCGTCACGGTCCCTAGCTGCCTCGCACTCGCTCTGCTCGCCTTTCTGATCGGGCAGAGTCAGCTGGCGGCCGTGAACCTGGACGCTTCCCTTGGCCAGGTCAGCGTGTTGAGGTCGGTCGGCTGTGCGGGTCTTTACCTGGCGGTCGTCACACTCCTCGGTTTCGGGCTGGGGACCATCTTCAGGCACGCGGCCATCGCTCTGACCTTCCTGGTTTCGCTCGTCTATCTCGCCTGGCCGCTTGCGCGGGCTGTTGAAAGCTACTCATACCTGCCAGATCGATGGTTGCTCGTCAACGCCGCGGATGCACTCGTCGGCACGCGTACCCCGAGCCCGCAGAACTTGCCGCGCACGCCGTCGTTGGCGATGGCGGGCGTTGAGATCATGGTCTACTTGGCGGCCATCTTGGGACTGGGGGCATGGCGGGCGAGTCGCGACGCGTGGTAGCCGAGCGTCTGAGTGCTGGTTTGGCCGGCGGTACGGCGAATTCTCGGGCAGCTGGGATCAGTTCGCCCGGACAGGACCGTTTTCACGCCGCTGGTGAATGAACTCGATGACGATGGGAATAAGTGAGACGGCCACGATCGCCATCAGCATGATCTCAATGTGCTGCTGGACAAACGCAACATGTCCCAGGAAGTAGCCCAGCAGTGTCACTCCCGTGGCCCAGAGGACGCCGCCAATCGCGCTGTACAGAGCGAATCGCCGAAAGGGCATGTGTCCGACCCCTGCAGCCAAGGCGATGAAGGTGCGCACGATGGGCACGAACCTGGCGAGAACGATCGCTCGGTTACCATAACGGTCGAAGAATGCGTGTGTCTTTACCACATACTCTTGTTTGAAGAACCGGGAGTCCGGACGGTCGAATAGCGTCGGTCCGACTCGAGCCCCGACGAAGTAGCCGACCAAGTTGCTGGCCACGGCGGCCGCTGACAAAGCGACGCAGGCCGCCCAGAGTGGCGCGCCGATCTCGTTCCGGGCGATCAGCAGGCCAACCGTGAACAATAGTGAGTCCCCAGGAAGGAACGGGAACAGCCAGCACTCGATGAACACGACGAGCAGCGCGCCCCAAAGCGCGTATGCGCCGAAGTGGTCGATGAGGGTCTGTGGGTCCAGGAGGCCACTGAGAATGGCGGGATGCTGAAGCAATGTCGTCACGGTGCGCCCGTCGTACGCGTCGGCTCGTGCAAGTGGATATCTGCCCATACTGGACGCGACATGGTGCCCTTCTCTGGCTTTGGTGGCGACGTGAGTCTGCGCTTGCTCGTCAAGTCGGAATGCCTGGCATCCTGGTAATCCGCCGGGCGGCCCGTCGCTCATCCCCGGGGGGTCTTCATCATAGGCCCGGAGAGGATGTATTCAGCACGCAGCTTCGAATATCATCCGGGCTACCGAGGTGCCTCATCCGGAAGGTTGAGCTCACGTCTGGGAACATCATCAAGTAGCCCGATGGGCTACTGGAGGTGGATCGGTATTGTGGAGATATTCTGAATGAGGGAGCTCCTATGATCCAGGCCGCCGGCCTGACTAAACGTTATGGCGAGAAGGTGGCCGTCGACGACCTGACATTCACCGTCAGGCCAGGCACCGTGACTGGCTTTCTGGGACCGAACGGCGCGGGAAAGTCCACCACGATGCGGCTGATCGTCGGCCTGGACGCACCCTCCTCAGGCGCTGTCACGGTGAACGGTCGACGGTACGCCGATCACGCCGCCCCGTTACACGAGGTGGGCGCTCTGCTGGAGGCCCGTGCGATCCATCCGGGCCGGACGGCGGAGAACCATCTCAGGGCCATGGCTGCTACGACGGGCATCGGACGGCGACGAGTCACCGAGGTCCTGGACCTCGTCGGGCTGACTGAGGTTGCGGGATCGCGCGTGGGTGCCTTCTCCCTGGGAATGGGTCAGCGGCTGGGTATAGCGTCAGCCCTGCTCGGCGACCCGGCCACCGTCATTCTGGACGAGCCGGTGAACGGGCTCGATCCCGAAGGCATTCTCTGGGTCCGAAACCTGCTACGAGGACTGGCGGCCGAGGGCCGTACCGTTTTCGTCTCCTCGCACCTGATGAGTGAGATGGCCATGACAGCCGATCACCTGATCGTCATCGGCCGTGGACGGTTGATCCGGGACGTGTCGACCGAGGAGTTCATCGCCAGCGCGTCGGCGAACTCGGTCAAGGTGCGAACCCCCCATGCCGAGGAGCTTCGGGGGTTGCTGCTGGGGCCGGCGGTCACCATCGTGAGCCATCGTGCGGGGGAGTTCGAGGTCACCGGCATGACCAGCGACGAGATCGGGCGGTGTGCGGCCGAGGCCGGGCTGACCCTTTACGAGCTCTCACCCGTACAGGCCTCGCTTGAGCAGGCGTTCATGGAGCTCACCAGCGATGCCGTCGAATACCGCTCGAACGAAGCCGGCAGCAACAGAGTGGAGGCAGCAGCATGAGCACCACCGCGGAGGTCAGTGACGAGGCCAGGATGTCGCAAGACCCGGCGCCGAGCCAGGGCGACGTGACACTTCGCCGGGTCGTTGCCTCGGAGTGGATCAAGTTCCGCACCCTCCGATCGAGCTGGGTGGTTCTCCTGGCTGCGGTCCTGGCGATGATCGTGCTCGGCATGGTGATCGGGTACAACGTCGGCAGGAACTTCCACGACCTCGCGCCTGAGGACGCGGCCGCCTCTGGTCCGTTGCAGGGGTACTACCTCGGTCAGCTGCTCATGGGTGTGCTCGGGGTTCTCTTCGTCTCGGGCGAGTACAGCACCGGGGCCATCCGCTCCACACTCGCCGCAGTTCCACGCCGGGTGCCTGTTTTGGTCGCGAAGACGATCGTGTTCGGGACCACTGCCGTGGTGTTCATGGTCGCCAGCTCCTTCGGCGCATTCTTCATTTCGCAGCTTTTCCTTTCGCACTATGGGCATGGCAGCGCTCTTTCCGATCCGGGGGTCCTGCGCGCTGTGGTCGGGACCGGGGTCTATCTGGCACTCATCGGTCTCCTCGGGGGCGCCCTCGGATGGATCGTGCGCAGCACCCCCGGCGGCATTTCGAGCCTGGTCGGCATCCTGCTGGTCATCCCGGTGCTGTTGGAGGTTCTGCCCGGATCGTGGGCCGGCCAGGTCGCCAAGTACCTCCCGGCAGCCGCAGGTAGCTCCTTCGTCACCAGCGTCCGACTGCCGGACACGTTGGCGCCGTGGCCGGGGCTCGTCGTTCTGCTGCTCTGGGTGGGCGGCTCACTCGCAGTTGCCGCGGTGCTGCTCAAGCGCCGGGATGCCTGATCCCTCACAGAGCGGCTGCCCGCTAGGAGTCCGCAGCGGTTGGGCGCACCATGGTGGTGTGACCACGCTAGCAACCTCGAGCATCGGTGGGTTCCTTGGCGTTCGGCGCCGTTTCGCATCGCCGGTGCTCGTCGACGTGCTGGTTGCGCTGACGACCGCCGCTTTGGCCGTGAGCCGGGACCACTGGGACGGAGATGCCCGCAACGTCGGTCTGCTCTGGGTCTTCGACCTGGCGCTGGCCACGCCACTGCTGTGGCGACGGCACTACCCGCTCACGGTGTTCTGGGTCATCTCGGCTGGTGCGCTGATGCTCTGGGTTGGCAACATCCCCGCCGGTGGCTCGATCGCGGTGCTCAGCGCCCTCTACGCCGTCGGGGCCTACGAGCCCCGGCGCGTAGGCATCGTGGCGGCGGTAGCGGTGGCGGAGCTGGGGGTCGTCATGGCTACCGTCCGCTGGGCACCGGTCGGACATCGGCCGACCGCCTTCGTGTTGCTCACCGGTACCGTCACGGCGGTATGGGTGCTTGGTGTGTATACCCGCACCAGGCGGGCATACATCACATCCGCGCTCGACCGCGCGGCAACAGCGGAACGCGAGCGGGACCAACGGGCACTTCTCGCTACGGCAGCCGAGCGAGCCCGGATCTCGCGTGAGATGCACGACATCGTGGCGCACACCCTCTCGGTCATGGTGGCGCTCAGCGATGGAGCAGCCATCTCCGTTGAGCGTGACACCGTCGCCGCCAGGGATGCGATGGAACAGTCGGCCACGCTCGGCAGGCAGGCGTTGTCGGACCTGCGGCGGCTGCTCGGTGGGATCCAGGAGCCAGACGAGGTCAACCTGGCACCGGCCCCCGGGGTTGAGCAAGTGGAGGACCTGATCGCTGCCGTGCGCACCGCGGGTCTTCCCGTGGAGCTCGTCATGGCTGGCGCGCCTCCGTCGATGCCGCCCAGCCTGCAGCTGGCCGTCTACCGGCTTGTGCAGGAGAGTCTGACGAATGTGCTCAAGCATGCGCCTGCCGCGACCCGAGCAGTCGTCACTCTCCGGTACGGCGCAACGACGGTCGAGGTCGACATCGTCAACGACGGCGAGGGAGCGCCGGCCCGCCCGGACAACCCAGCGCAAGGCCGCGGCCTGACGGGGATGCGCGACCGAGCAGCGGTGTTCGGAGGAACGGTTGTTGCGGGTCCCCGGCCGCATGGCGGCTGGCAGGTCAACGGTCTACTCCACGTTCACGCTGACGGAGGTGCGACGTGACCATTCGAATCCTGCTGGCTGACGATCAGCCCCTGCTGCGGCACGGGTTTCGGCTGATCCTCTCTGCCGAGGATGACATGTCAGTCGTGGGCGAGGCGGGAACAGGCAAGGAGGCCGTCGCCATGACCCGAGAGGTGGCGCCCGACGTGGTCCTCATGGACGTACGGATGCCGCAGATGGACGGTATCGAGGCGACCCGTCGGATCGTGGCCGAAGGCCTGTTGGCGCGGATAGTCATCCTGACGACGTTCGATGTTGACGAGTACGCCTATGCCGGGCTCAAGGCCGGTGCGAGCGGTTTCCTGTTGAAGGACGTGCTGCCGGTCGAGCTGGTCAACGCGATCCGTACCGTTGCAGCGGGACAAGCGGTCATCGCACCGAGCATCACCCGACGGTTGCTGGATACGTACGCGCACAGACTCCCCGATCCAAGCGCGCCAGAGTCGAGCGTTGACGCCCTGGCGCCGCTCACCGCACGCGAGCGCGAGGTGTTCTCCGCCCTTGCAGCGGGTCGCACCAACGCCGAGATCGCCGGGGAGCTGACACTCTCCGAGGCAACGGTGAAGACCCACGTCGCCCACATCCTCGACAAGCTGGACCTGCGGGATCGGGTCCAGGCCGTCATCTTCGCCTACGAGCGGGGACTCAACCGAACTCTCTGAGCGCCCGGGTAGCGGTGGAGGCTGGTCCCCTGCGTAACCTTCTGCGGGCTCGTTCGATGACTCCGGGTGAATGTCAACTTTCCCTTGCAGAAGGAGCAGGTATGACCAGGACAAGCAAACGCAAGATGACGCTGGCGGGCGTGGGTGCCGTCGCCATGACCGCCGCGCTCGGGCTCGGGATGTCGGCGCCGGCCTCCGCGCATGGCACGGGCAACTCGAAGGCCAGCGGCGACTGCTCGTTGGGGTCCACCTGGTATCTCAAGGCCGACGGCAACCGCGGCGGCGAGGGCCACACCGTCGAGGTGAAGTTCAGGATCAGGACGGATCAGGGCGGTCAGGCGTGGGACTGGCAGCTCCTGGACAACGGAATCGTGGAGGGCACGGGTCAGTCGACCACGAAGTCGAACGGCGATCTCCAGGAGAAGCAGAGCATCCACAACCAGATGGGTCCCGACACGGTCACGCTGAGCGCAACCAACAGCGTGACCGGTGAGACGTGTCAAGGCGAGGTTACCTTGAAGGGCTCGCACTGATCTCCAGCTCTGGCCTGCCGCCTGAACGGCGGGGGCCGCCATCAACCAGACCTCAGGAGAGTCGTCGATGAGCGACCAGCCGCAGATCCGCGTCGAGCTGCACGCGTGCGCCGCCTGCGGTGCGGTCGTCGTTGACCAGGAACGTCACTTCGACTGGCATGGCGCTATCAAGGCCGGAGCCGGTCGGGCGCTCGACTATCGGCCGGACTATGAGTTGATCGGCCTTGTCGAGGGCGTGTCCGACGATTTTCTCCGGACAGGTGACACGATGGAGTGACTCCTCACCCGTTGGCATCGTTGCGCTGTTTCCATCTTGTCTAGTTAGGGATCACTATGGGCCTCATCATCACGATTCTTGTCATTGTCTTGTTGGTCGCCGCAATTCTGTATTTCGTGCGGCGTAGCTGATCATCGGCACCGTAGCTCGGATGTAGGCGGCTCCGCTCAAACGCTTGAAGGTCACGGCGAACCGGGTTTCCCCTTGTCCCCGTGACCATCACCATGACCGGGTGGCGGACCGTTGCCGTGGCCGTGCCCCGGTGGGGGACCGTGGCCGTGCCCCGGTGGGGGACCGTGGCCGTGCCCCGGTGGGGGACCGTGGCCGTGCCCCGGTGGGGGACCATGGCCGTGCCCCGGTGGGGGACCATGGCCGTGCCCCGGTGGGGGACCATGGCCGTGCCCCGGTGGGGGACCATGGCCTTGGCCCTGGCCTTGTCCTTGGCCTTGGCCTTGGCCTTGGCCCTGGCCCTGGCCTTGGCCCTGGCCCTGGTCCTGGCCTTGGTCCTGGCCTTGGTCCTGGCCCTGGCTCTGTCCTTGGCCTTCGCCGTGGCTTTGCCCGTGTTGTGGATCCTGGTGATGCTGGGCGCCCCCGCTGTGCTCGTGATCGGAGGGGTCGCCCTGCTTTCCCGACCCGGGGGGACTGGTGACCGGGCGCCCACTCGCCGCCGGTCCACTCGGGTTGATGCTTGCGTTGGATGTGGCCTCACCGCCCGGGCCGTGGGCACGGATCTCGGTGGCGCCGGGGTGCGTGGGCGGGCGCACGGCGTCCGGTGCATCCGACTTCTGCTGCTGCGGCTCCTGGTGACCATCAACGGTGTCGACCACCTTGTGCACGATGGTGACCAGTGGTGCCCTGACGGTTTCCGATGCAGCCGCGGCGCCTGCGAGTGACAAGGAACCCACGCACAGGCCGGCCACCACCCCCGCGACAACTCTTCGGTGGTGAGTCGGCGCTTCGAAACCGGCTTCCAGCATGTCGAGGACATCGGCCCGTGGCGCTGGCGCCGGATCCGAACCGAGCGTGCGCAGCTGTCCGAGGACACCATCAAGCGTCGAGTCGACCGGCGCGGCTCCAGTCAGGAGGTTCTCCACGTTCCTGTCCGTCCAGAGCGGTGTCGTCTGGGGGCTCATCTCGTTGAAGTCATCGCTCGGCCGGGTCATGAGGTTACGCCCTGCCGTGCCTGGACGTGTTCCCGCAGCGCAAGCAGCCCGCGCCGCTGTAGCTGCTTGACGGCTCCAACGCTCTTGCCGATCACGTCCGCGGTCTCTTCCAGGCTGAGCTGGCCGATGACCCGGAGGGTCACCACGGTGCGCTGGTCCTCGCTCAGGCAGCCGATCAGCTCGACGGCCTCGTCAGCCGCCAGCTGGGACAAAGCGCGGTCTTCGGCCGAGGAGGCGGATCGCAGATCTCGTTCGGGCTCGAAGGTCGCATCGCCTCGGCGTCTGGTTCGCTGCCGCAGCTCGTCCACCAGTCGTGCATGGGCGATGCTGAAAGCCAGCGTGCGAAGGCCCCGAGTGCCGCCGCGAAGATTCCTCAGCTGCGGGAGCAGCGCCACGAAGACGTCCTGGGTCAGGCCTTCGGGGTCCTCGGACCCTCGAGACTTGAGGTAGCCCTCGATTGCGGGAGCAAGTACCTCGTATACCCGTCGCAGACCCGCCGGCTCACCTCTTACTGCCGATGTGACGTCCTGCTTCGTCAGCACCGGCATGGCCACATTGTGTCCTGGCCAGCGTGATTCCGCAGCCGACCGGCAACGCCGTTGGTCGGCTAGGGACGCCGCCAACCCAGTCGCCGGAACAGGCTGGTCCAGGCGATGCCCTGCCGGAGTACGGTATGCCTGCGACGGAGCTCGCGCAGGATCCGGTACTCGGCCTCGACGAGGTCCTGCTTGGTGCCCTCAAGACCGTCGCCAGCGCCGGTCTCGGGATCCAGAAGCTGTAGCCTCTCCTCGAGGTCGGCCAGTCCGGCGACCAGATCGTCGGTGTCGAGGCGTCGCAGATCGGCGGTGAGGAAGTCCAGTGTCGTCACGGTTGAGCCGCCCGGACGGTTGACGATGAGCTCGAATCTTCGAGGGGCCTCGTGACGAGGGGTCTCGCGCAGCATGTTCTCTCCGATCATTTTTCTGAGCCGGAAGAGAATCTTCGATGACGGCCCATCCAATGCCGAGGTTAGGTCGGGTTAATACGTCACCCAATGGCTCATGGTTGATTCATGGGTAGTTATTCGCCCACTCTCAGCCGCGGCCTCCGAGATCGTCATCCTCATGGGTGTGCCGCGAGTCGGTGGGGGCCTCGACCGCGGGAGGGTTCAGGAGATTCTCCATTGCGCTGAGCTCCTCGTCCCACGCGTTGTGGTGGGGTCGTTGACCGCAGGACTGGAGGAGGCGCGCGAAGTCGCTGGCTCCCTTGGTGATCCGCTGGCTGAGCGAGGACGTGCCCTGCTGACTACCGAAGTCGTCAGTGGCGGCGTACACGCCAGTAGGTGAGACGACGGCGTGGAGGTAGGAGAACATCGGCCGCATCGCGTGCTCGAGAACTAACGAGTGGCGTTCGGTCCCTCCAGTCGCCGCCATCATCACCGGCATGTCAGAGATCGTGTCCTCGGGCAGGACGTCGAAGAAGCATTTGAACAAGCCACTGTAGGAGGCGTTGAAAGCCGGGCTCACGGCGACGAGCCCGTCGGCTGATGCGAGGCTGTCGAATGCGGCCTCGAGATCGGCATTCGGATATCCAGTGAGCATCGCATCGATGATCGCCCTGGCCAGGGGCCGCAGCTCGATCACGGTTGCGGAGACGTCGAGATCGTTCTTGGCCAGCTCGGCACGCAGGGCTGTCGAGATCCGATCCGCGAGCAGGCGCGTCGAGGACGGCTCGCGCAGCCCGCCGCTGACGATCGCCAGTCTGGTCATCCGGTCTCCTCTTCGGTCACTGGAGTGGTCCTTGGCAGGGTCTGGAGGTCTCGCTGTCTGACCAGACGCTCGTGGGTCGGCGCATCAGGCACATCGTCAGGTCTGACGGCGTCGAACTCCTTGCGCAGCACCTGGACGACCTCTCCCAGCAGGTCGAGCTGCTCGAGAACGGTCTTGAGCGGCAGGCCCGCGTGGTCCAGCAGGAAGAGCTGTCGCTGATAGTCGCCCGCGTACTCGCGGAAGCCGAGTGTCTTCTCGATGACCTGCTCCGGTGACCCGACGGTCAACGGCGTCTCGGCGGTGAACTCCTCCAGCGACGGACCGTAGCCATACACGGGAGCAACGTCGAAGTAGGGGCGGAACTCACGCACGGCGTCCTGGCTGTTCTTGCGCATGAAGACCTGGCCGCCGAGCCCCACTATCGCCTGGGCCGCCGTTCCGTGTCCGTAGTGCTCGAAACGCTGCCGGTACAGCTGCACCATCCGGCGCGTGTGGGACGGCGGCCAGAAGATGTGGTTCGCGAAGAACCCGTCGCCGTAGTGGGCGGCGAGCTCGGCGATCTCCGGTGTACGGATCGAGCCGTGCCACACGTACGGCGGAATGCCGTCGAGTGGTTTGGGCACCAACGAGAAACCCTGGAGCGGTGAGCGGAGCTTGCCCTCCCAGTCGACGACGTCCTCTCGCCAGAGTCGGCGGAGGAGGCCGTACTTCTCGACCGTGAGCGGTATCGCCTGGCGAATGTCCTCACCGAACCACGGGTAGACCGGCCCGGTGTTGCCGCGGCCCAGCATCACATCGACCCGGCCGCCGGCCAGATGTTGCAGTACCGAGAAGTCCTCGGCGATCTTCACGGGGTCGTTCGTCGTGATCAGCGTGGTCGACGTCGACAAGATGATCCGCTCCGTCCGAGCGGCGATGAACGCGAGCAGCGTGGTCGGCGAGGACGGCACGAACGGCGGGTTGTGGTGCTCACCCGTCGCGAACACGTCGAGCCCGACCTCCTCCGCCTTCCTGGCGATCTGCACGGTGCCTTGGATGCGCTCAGCTTCGGTGGGCGTCCGGCCGCTGACCGGGTCGGGAGTGACGTCTCCGACGGTGAAGATTCCGAACTGCATAGAACTCATCACGCACCTCTGACTACTGCGGCCGCGCCGGTCGGCGTTTCTACCAGGAACATAGTCGCTCGGGACGTGGCGTACCCGGGGCAGGGTCTCGACGTCGCGCGGGAATCATGGTTGGGTTTGGGCACGGCAGCGACAGGCTGCCCAGCGCCTCACAAGCTCCGCGTGGAGGACAGATAGCGGGCTGGTGCGGGCGTTTTGTTGTTCACAATGGAGGAGGAACACGTGAGACGACGCACATATGGCGTCCTCATCGGGCTAGGGGCCCTGGGCCTCGTGGTAGGAACGACGTCCATCCCGGCGGGTGCGTCCCCGAGCATCGACCGCAGCGCTGCCGAGCCGAGCACGCTCCGCGCCGACAACCTGCGGAACCCGCTGGCAGAGCAGCAGCGTGCGTTGCGGACGGAGGCCGTCAACCAGGTCCTGGCCGGGACGGCGAAGATCGTGCAGAAGGCCGGCGGCTCCGTCATCGAGGTTCGGCCCGGACAGTTCGTGCAGTGGCAGGCGCAGCGTGAGGAGTCGATCTTCACGATGCTCGTGGACTTCGGCAAGAAGACCGATGACCGCGCGGGTGGTGACCCGGGCCCGCTGCAGAACGAGATCGCGAAGCCGGACCGGAAGTATGACGGCAGTGCCACCGACGACAACTCGACCTACTGGGTCCCGAACTTCGACGTCGCGCACTACCGGGACCTGATGTTCGGTGACGGTGAGTCCTTCAAGGACTTCTATCTGCACCAGTCCAACGGCAAGTTCCTGGCCAAGGGTGGGGTCAGTGACTGGGTCCAGGTGCCGTACAACGAGGCCCGCTACGGCTCCAACAGCATCCCGCAGCAGGACGGGTACTGGAACTTCATCAAGGACTCGGGCAACTCCTGGTACGACGCGCAGCTCGACGCCGGCAAGAGCCCGGCGCAGATCAAGAAGTCGCTGAAGCAGTACGACCAGTGGGACCGCTACGACTACGACAAGGACGGCGACTTCAACGAGCCGGACGGCTACATCGACCACTTCCAGGACATCCACGCCGGTGAGGGCGAGGAGGCGGGCGGCGGCAAGCAGGGCACGGACGCCATCTGGTCACACCGCTGGTACGCGTTCCAGAACCTGCGTGGCCAGGCGGGTCCGAAGGGCAACAAGAACGGCGGCACGGAGATCGGCAAGTCCGGCATCTGGATCGGTGACTACACCACCGAGCCGGAGAACGGCGGCCTCGGCGTGTTCTCCCACGAGTTCGGTCACGACCTGGGTCTCCCGGACCTGTACGACACTGCCGGTGGGGACAACGGCACCGGATTCTGGACGGTCATGAGCGCGGGATCGTGGATGAACCACGGCGGCAACTCGATCGGCACCACCCCGGACTACATGGACCCCTGGAGCAAGCTGTTCCTGGGCTGGCTGGACTACCGGGTCGTGATGTACGGCCAAGGTCAGAACCTCAAGCTGGGTCCGGCATCCGGCGGGAGCGGTCACCCGCAGGCGATCATCGTCACGCTGCCTGACAAGGCGGGCAAGGCGAACTACTACATCGCCGAGAACCGCACCTACGCAGGCTACGACGAGACGCTCAAGACGGGGCCGTACCTCTTCGGGTGGACCGACACCCGCCCGAAGTGGGTCCAGAGGTTCCCCTACCAGAACGGCCTGCTGGTCTGGTACGTCGACCAGACGTACGGCGACAACAACACGATCAGCCACCCTGGCGGCGGCCTCGATCTTCCGGTTGACGCTCGACCCACTGCGATCACGTTCCCCGACGGCACCCTGCTCGGGAACCGGCGGCAGCCCTTCGACGCCACCTTCGGCCAGGAGAGCACCGACGCGGTGAAGTTCTACCGGCTCGGCGTCCCGGTCAAGGTGCCGTCCACGAAGGCCATCCCGGTCTTCGACGACACGCAGGCCAACCGGTACTGGGACAAGGACAACCCGTGGAACTCGGTCATGGTGGCCGGCAGCGGAACCCGCATCGAGGTCGCCCGAACCAGTCCCCTCGGTGACCAGATGCTGGTGAAGGTGTCGTTCAGCTGATAGCGAGATGAGTGCCCCGGGCCGGCAACCGCCCGGGGCACTTTGTCGTCCCGAGCCGGGCATGGGAAGCGGTCTCGACAGCGGGCGCGAATCGTGGTTGGGTTTGGGCACGGCGGTGACGGGCTGCCAGCGCCCCACGGGCTCCCAGTGTGAGGACATCAGTGGAGTCATTGCGGGCGCTTTGTATTTCAATGTGGAGGAGGAAGTAGGTGAGACGAGGCACATCAGGCGTCCTTATCGCCATGGCGGCCGTGGGGCTTGCCCTCGGGACGACGTCCATACCGGCAGGAGCATCGACGACCGCCGGCACGGCGAGCGAGCCTGCGCTCGGCCCGAGCGCAAGTCGGGGCGACAACCTTCCCAACCCGCTGGCGGAGAAGCAGATCGCGTTGCGGAAGACCGCCATGCATCAGGTGCTCGCCGGCACGGCGAAGATCGTGCAGAAGGCCGGGAGCTCGGTGATCGAGGTCAGCCCGGGACAGTACGTCGAATGGAAGCCCGATCGGGAAGAGTCCATCTTCACGATGCTCGTGGACTTCGGCAAGAAGACCGATGACCGTACCGGTGGGGACCCGGGTCCGGTGCAGAACCAGATCGCGAAGCCGGACCGGAAGTGGGATGGCAGTGCGACCGACGACAACTCGACCTACTGGGTCCCGAACTTCGACGTCGCGCACTACCGGGACCTGATGTTCGGTGACGGTGAGTCCTTCAAGGACTTCTATCTGCACCAGTCCAACGGCAAGTTCCTGGCCAAGGGTGGGGTCAGTGACTGGGTCCAGGTGCCGTACAACGAGGCCCGCTACGGGTCCAACGAGATCGACGGGTCCGACGGGTACTGGAACTTCATCAAGGACTCGGCGACAGCCTGGTACAAGGCGCAGATCGACGCCGGCAAGAGCCGCGGCCGAGATCAAGAAGTCGCTGAAGCAGTACGACCAGTGGGACCGCTACGACTACGACGGTGACGGCAACTTCAACGAGCCGGACGGCTACATCGACCACTTCCAGGACATCCACGCCGGTGAGGGCGAGGAGGCGGGCGGCGGCAAGCAGGGCACCGACGCCATCTGGTCACACCGCTGGTACGCGTTCCAGAACCTGGCCGGTCGCGAAGGCCCGGACGGCAACCTGCTCGGCGGCGTTCCGATCGGCAAGTCCGGCATCTGGATCGGTGACTACACCACCGAGCCGGAGAACGGCGGCCTCGGCGTGTTCTCCCACGAGTTCGGTCACGACCTGGGTCTCCCGGACCTGTACGACACCGCCGGTGGGGACAACGGCACCGGATTCTGGACCCTGATGAGCGCCGGTTCGTGGATGAACCACGGCGGCGACTCGATCGGCACCACCCCGGACTACATGGACCCGTGGAGCAAGCTGTTCCTGGGCTGGCTCGACTACCGAGTCGTGATGCAGGGCAACGACGCCGAGGTGAAGGTTGGCTCGGCTGCGGGTGGGACCGGCAAACCACAGGCCCTCATCGTCACCTTGCCGGACAAGCGAGTGACGACCAAGTACAACACTCCGGCGTCAGGCAAGTATGAGTGGTGGGGCGGCAGCGCCGACGGACCTGAACACCACGCTGACCCAGACGATCGACCTCTCGAAGGCGAAGAAGTCGGCAGAGGTGTCGACCAAGGCCTGGTACGACATCGAGGAGGACTACGACTACCTGTACGGCGAGGTCTCGACCGACGGCGGAACCAGCTGGGACCAGATCGGTGACTCGCATCACCGGCAAGTCCGACGACTGGACCGACGCCACGTTCGACCTGTCCAAGTACGTCGGCGACAAGGTGCTGTTCCGGTTCCGCTACCAGACCGACGGTGGCACGCACCTCGCTGGCGCGTTCCTGGACGACATCAGCCTCGCCGTCGACGGCAAGAAGGTCTGGACCGACGATGTGGAGAAGGGGGCCGGCGACTGGACCAGCCGCGGCTTCAGCATCATCACCGGCAAGGTGACCAGGCAGTCACCGACCTACTACATCGCCGAGAACCGCACCTACTCCGGCTACGACGAGACGCTGAAGACCGGGCCGTACAACTTCGGCTGGGGAGACACCCGACCCAAGTGGGTGGAGCGGTTCCCGTACCAGAACGGCCTCCTGGTGTGGTACGTCAACGAGTCCGTCGAGGACAACAACACCAGCGTGCACCCCGGGTCCGGCCTGGTCCTCCCGGTCGACGCGCGGCCCCAGCCGATCGTCTTCGACGACGGAACGAAGCTCGGGAACCGGCGGCAGCCCTTCGACGCGACCTTCGGACAGGAGCCGACCGATGCTGTGACGTTCCACCGCCTGGGAGCGCCCGTCAAGGTGCCGTCCGGTAAGGCGATCCCGGTGTTCGACGACTCGAACCCGAACCGGTACTGGTCGAAGGACAACCCATGGAGCTCCGTCCAGGTGGCGGGAACCGGCACCAGGATCGAGGTCACCAACACCAGCGTGCTGGGTGACACGATGCTGCTGAAGGTGTCGTTCAGCTAGCTGTCCAGCTTCGCCGAGGTGCCCCGGGTCGACACGGCCCGGGGCACCTCACATGTCCACGACGACCGCGGTGTCGGGCACCGCGCAGCAGACCAGGACGTTGCCGTCTGCGGGTAGGTCGACTGGCGCGGGGTCGTACTCCACCTTTCCGGACAGCAGTCCCGCCTCGCAGGTGTGGCACACCCCTGTCCGGCAGGACCAGCGAGTGGGCACGTCGCATGCCTCGGCGAGCTCGAGGACGCTGATGAAGTCGTCGCGCCACGGCACGGTGAGACCGCTCCGGGCGAAGCTGACGCTCGGCCCGCGTCCCGGGTCACCGACGGGTGGATGGGGTGCGATCACCGGTCTGGCCGCGATCCCCGGTGTCACGGCAGGACCCGCACCGAAGACCTCCGTGTGGATGCGGGAGCCATCCACCCCGAGTTCGACCAGCGCGATCTGCAGGTCGGTCATGAACGACTGTGGACCGCAGACGTATGCCTGGGCCGCCGGCGGAAGCGGCAGATTCCGGAGGGCGCCCGCGTCCAGTCGGCCGAGGCGGGTGAAGTCCCTGCCCATCGTGTCGGTCGACAGGGGCGCGCTGTAGCAGACCATGGTGTGGGCCGTCCGCAGCCGGGCCAGCAGCCCGCGGACCTCAGCAGCGAAGACGTGTTCGGCGCTGTTTCGCGCACCGTGCAGCCACCAGATGTCCCGGGTGGACTCGGCCTCCACCAGGGCGTACAGCATCGACAAAACCGGTGTCGCGCCGATGCCGGCGGAGATCAGGAGCACCGGGGACTCGCCTGCGTCGAGGGTGAAGCGACCTCGTGGGGCCGACATCTGGAGGACCGCCTGGGGCTGGATCCTGCTGTGCACGAAGGAGCTGAACGGCCCGTCGTGCTCACGTTTCACGCTGATGCGGTACTCGGACGAATCGGCCGGACCCGAGAGAGAGTAGCTCCGGGAGGCCGGCGGCTGCCCGTCCTCCAGGTCGAGGCGGAGTGCGACGAACTGCCCTGGTACGGCGGCGGGCAGGGCCTGGCGGTCGACTGCCGCCAATCCGAGCGAGACCACCGAGTCGGTCTCCCGGACGACGGTGGTGACGACCACATCCCGAAACCCCGCCCAGGCGGCCGGCGGCTCGGCGGCGGCCGCGCTCAGACCGGCGTTGCCGCTGGCGCCCTCCTGGTGGCCGAGCATCGCCCGGAAGGATCCCTGCCAGCCGGGACTCAGGGCCGGGATGGCGAGCGCTCTCTCGAGTCCGCTGCGCTCGTGTCCGGGCAGGTACAGGAGGGCGTCGATCTCCGCGACCGTCATCTCCTCCGGACCCGTTCGCAGCTTGATGATCGGGTCCCCGGCCGCGACCGTTCCCTCCCGGAGCACCCGCAGGTAGAACCCCGGCCGCCCATGCGCCACGAGTAGCGCCGGCAGCTGCGGCTCGCCCAACCGAAGGCCGACCCGGTAACAGGTGACTCGGGGCTGGCTCACCTCGAAGACGGCATCCCCGATCTGGTACTGGTCGCCGATGCAGACCACGTCGTCGGGCAGTCCGTCCACGGTGAAGTTCTCGCCGAAGCTGCCGGGCTCGAGGTCCTCGCGGCCGAAGTGCTGCCGCCAGTGCTCGTACGCGCCGAGCTGGTAGACGAGGACGGCTCGATGAGGTCCGCCGTGCCCCCCGAGGTCTCCCTGACCGTCGCCGTCGATGTTCAGGGTCCGCACCAGCCGCGGGCCGTCGACCGGTCGTTTCCAGACCCCGGTATGGACTGTCCGGCCGCGCCACTCGACGTCGCGCGGGAGGCCGACGTTGACGGCGACCAGGTTTCCCGACGGGGGTGAGACGTGGGGCGGCATCGGCTCGGTCGACACGGTGGTCACGAAGCCAAGCCTAAGACAGTCGCGCGGGACCCTCGGCGGGCACAACAGGCGAGGACGCGAATGTGGCGCACGTCCAGAAGGACGTGCGCCACATCGACTTCAGCGGATGCGTTCAGAGAGCTCAGAACGCGGAGGCAGTGCCTCCCGCCACGGAGAGGTGAGAAGCAGCCGCCGGAGCGCTCAGCATCTTTCCGCCGGGCGTGCCGATCTCACTGGTCGTGAGCACCAGTGAGCCATCGCTGTTGTATCCACCCAGGACCATCAGCTGCGGCTTGGCGTCGGTGCCGATGTTGGCACCGGCCTGGTTGCGGCGAGCCTCGGCCAGCGCGCCGATGTTCGACCACTTGCCCTTCTTGACGTCGTACTGCAAAACGTCCGGAAGAGCGTTCGGCCACTGGCCACAACCGGCCAGGGTGATGGTGTTGGCCAGCGGGCCACTGTCGAAGCCGAACGCCTGCGACTCATCGCAACCCTGGATACCAAGATCGCCCACTGCCGGCATATCGGTCTCGGGTGACCACTTCTTGGAGCCGACCTTCCAGGACTCGACCTTTGCAGACGCGTTCAGCGTGCCGGCGTCGTTGGTGTCGCCACCGATCGCGTAGATGGTGTTGCCGACCACGGCTGGCGAGATGTAGCCGCGCGCGGTCTTGAGGGCCGGTCCTGCGGTCCACTTCTTCTTGTCCTTGGCCATGGGGTCGAAGCTCCACGTCTGCTTGGACTGGTCGTCAACGCACGCGGGGACGCTGGTGGCGAAGGACATGCCACCCATGACATACGCCTTGTTGTCGACGACCGCCACTCCGGTTCCGGGGATGGCGATGCAGTCAGAGGGCGTCGTCCCGGGGAACGGGTCGGTCTTGACCACGCTGGCCTTGCCGGTCTTCGGGTAGAACACCTGCACCGTGTTGATACTGGCCCCGTCGTTGTCGCGCCCACCGAAGATGTACAGTCCGGTCCCGGTCTTGTCCTGAAGCACGGCGATCGTGTAGTTCGAGACGGGCACCGGCATGTCGATCTTGGTGTCTGCGTACTTCTTCTTCTTGACGTCATAGGTCCAGATGGACCCGTCCGTCGTGTTGTCGACGATCCGGAAGCCAAGGAAGTAGACCTTCCCGTCAACCAGTGCTCCGTCGAACCGGGTTCCACCGAACGGGGCCTCGGCCCCGGACTTGAACTTGACGCCTACGTCCGGTGACGTTCCCGCAGCAAGTGCGGTGCCACCCGACAGCACCAACCCCGCAGCGATTGCGATGATGCCTACCCGCGCAAAACGCATCCTCATTCACACACCTCCCGTGCATCCAGGCGCCGACCACCGAGGGTCGGCGCAACCACGTGTCGGGCTATTCATCCCACGTCAGCGCGGGGCACGTCAATGGCTACTTGTAATCAGTCGCCTGCGCGGGTCGGCTCCCGGGGGTTCCCGCAGATTCCCTGGTCAGAGGCGGTTTCCGGGTACGCTATCCTGTGCGCTCCCCGAGCGGACGAAGGGCGCGAATCACCTCAAGCCAGCCGATTGCGCTCGATGTGTGCCGCGTGGGGTGAGGTGGCGTGGGTTTCGCGCTGAAGGTTCGTCCGAGACGGCGGGGTGGGTCGAGAGTCCCCGCGGTCCGAGCCGGTACGGAACCGCATAGCTTGGTTCCGGGACGGAGCAGCCTGTCCCGTGCCGGCCTCGGGCGTGGCGCGGGCGAAACTGCGAGCCGCCCCGGCTCGAATCGTATCGTATCGCCAATACCGTGCTATGGGTGATTAACGATCTCACATGTAGATATAAAAAGCCGGTTAAACCGGGCGTTTATCGCAGACCGTTCGGGCGGCTTTTAGGGACCCCGAATTCTTGCCCTCTTTCGCGTTAGTCTGCAGGCATGAGACCCGCCGATCCGATTGTTGTGAAGGAGGCCGCCGACATCCTGGGCTGCTCCTTGGACACCGTCCGCCGGCACGTCGACGCACACCGGCTGCACGAGTCCGGGCACGCAGAGCATCAGCTGATCTCGCGTGGTGAGGTCGAGACCTTGGCCGGCGTAGGTGGGCTCTATCCGTGGCGACAGCACCTGCACGACTCCTCGTCATACTGGGTGACCGGAGCGCGGGCGGCGCGGGTGCTCGGCATCACGACGGGTCGGCTGAACCAGCTGGCCGGCTCGCAGAAAGTGCCGTTCGTCCGTCACGAGGACGGTACCCGGCTGTATCGACGGGCCCAGCTCGAGCTGATGCCGCAGATCTGACCGGCACAGCGTCGGCCGGCTGGCCCCCACCGAGCCAGTTGGACGAGACCTCGGCCGTCGGCGCCCCCCGGCTCTGTGATGATCTGCAGATGCCTGAGTTCAGCAGCCTCAGCCACCTCGAGTGCTCGCGATGCCATGCCGTGCATGATCCCGCGACCCGGCAGGGGCTGTGCACCTCGTGCGCCGCTCCGCTATTAGCGAGGTACGACCTGGGACGCGTCGGGGTCAAAAGAGAGGCCCTTGTCGGGCGTCCTCCTGACCTGTGGCGCTACCACGAGCTGCTCCCGGTCGGTGCGCCCGAGCACGTCGTCAGCCTCGGCGAGGGCATGACCCCGCTGCTGCGAACCCCTGCGCTGGGCGAAGACCTCGACATCAGGCGGCTCCGGATCAAGGACGACGGGCTGCTCCCCACCGGCTCGTTCAAGGCGCGCGGGGCCGCCGTCGGGGTATCGAAAGCTCGCGAGCTCGGTGCCCGCCGCCTGGCGATGCCGACCAACGGCAACGCCGGGGCGGCCTGGTCGGCGTACGCCGCAAGGGCCGGACTCCACATGCTCGTCGCCATGCCACTCGCCGCGCCGGCGATCACCCGGGCAGAAACTGCGGTGGCGGGTGCCGATCTCTGGCTCGTCGACGGGCTGATCTCCGACGCGGGTCGCTTGGTGGCCGCTGCCATCGCACAGAGCTCCGAGGACTGGTTCGACGTCGCCACCCTCAAGGAGCCGTACCGGATCGAAGGCAAGAAGACGATGGGCTTCGAGATAGCCGAGCAGCTGGGCTGGCGGATGCCGGACGTCATCGTCTATCCGACCGGCGGCGGCGTCGGCCTGATCGGCATCTACAAGGCCCTCAACGAGCTGCGCTCGCTGGGCTGGGTCGAGGGCGACCTGCCACGACTGGTGTCGGTCCAGGCGACCGGGTGCGCTCCCATCGTGAAGGCGTTCGAAGCCGGCGCCGCGGAGTCGGAGCCCTGGCCGGACGCACGCACCGTCGCCTTCGGCCTCACCGTCCCGAAGGCCCTCGGGGACTTCCTCGTGCTCGACGCCATCTATCGGACCGGGGGTACGGCCATTGCCGTGAGCGACGCCGACCTGCTCCTGGACCTGCATCGCACCGCCCGGCTCGAGGGGCTTTTCCTGTGTCCCGAGGGCGCGGCCACGGTAACCGCCGCCCGAGCCTTGCGGCAGCAGGGCTGGATCGGCGCCGACGACGAAGTGGTGCTGCTCAACACCGGCGCCGGCGCTCTCTACCCCGAGACGGTGCGGTACGACGCACCGACGGTGAGTCGGACGGGCTCGATCCGACTGGCTAGGCCGTGACCTTGAAGCCGAACCTGGCGCCCAGCCGGCTGAGGCTGACCTGGCCCGGGATGCCGTCAGCGTCCTGGCCGCGGTAGCCGAGCGACTGCTGCCACTTCTTGTAGGCGGTGACGGTCGACGTACCGAACGCGCCGTCCGCGAGGTTGGCCGGCAGCCAGCCCAGCTTGACCAGCGCCTTCTCGACTGGAAGCACGTCGTCGCAGGCGTCCTTGCTGCGGTGACCCTGCGGTCGGCCCGGATCGGCTTTGGCCGCCGCCACGACGGACGCCACCGAGATGGTGGCAGTGGGCGCCGGAGCGGCCTTCCTGGCGCCGGCGGACTCGGAGCCGTTCGCCTCGAGATGCAGGTCGACACCGTTGAGGTCACCGGTCCAGCCCAGCAGCGTGTGGCCCCAATGGCTGAGGAACCACAGCGGCGAGACCATGTTCATCTTGCCTTGGGCGACGACGTCGTTCGACCACACGAGCGGTCCGGCCTGGGTGACGCCGAAGTACGTGACGATGTGTCCGTACTCGACGCCGTCATCGAGCGGTCCCTTGTAGAAGATCGGCGCCCCACGCGGAACGTCGTGCCAGTCCGCGCCCGGGGTGAGGGGGTGCTTGTCCTCGGCTCCGACCCAGGCGTCATATGCCCGTGGGAACACCCCGTCGACGCCGCGCGCCTGACGGGTGACGCTCAGGCACAGTCGGTACCACGACTGCGTCGGGTTGTCGTGTTGGTTGCGCAGCCAGTCGAGGGTGTCAGCGGTGTTTCGCATGCGTGGCACCCCCCTCGTCCTGCGGATCGCGGGCGTGTCCTCGGTAGGGGTCGGGAAGCGCGTCTGCGTCTTCGGCGGCGGCCTTGAGCTCGTCGTCGCTGAGGCGCACGTACGGTTCGTTCATCGCTGTGCTCCTAGAGGTGGGCGTTGACGCGGCCTGGATGGTCGCGGTGTATCTCCTCTAGGAGTGCGCAGCGGGCTCGTTGATTCCGTTTGGGGGAAGCGATCTGCGCGGTGCGGCTGGTCTCCGGACCGCGAGGCACGTCACTCAGGCGGTGGTGCCGGGCTCGAGCCGAGCGCCGCGGGGGAGAACCACGTTCGGTCCGACCCGCGAGTCACGCCCGACCAGCGTCAGGTCCTCGGACCGGGCCGGCGTCGCCCGGGGGCGGCCCCCGACCTTCGCCCCGGCGCCGACCACAACTCCCCGGTCGAGGATCGACCAGGCCACCGTTGCGCCTTCCTTCAGGGTCGTGTCGGCGAAGATGATGCTGTCATTCACCTTCGCGCCCTTCTCGATGGTCACTCCGGGGCCGAGCACACAGCGCCGTACGGTGCCGAGCACCCGGCACCCGGGACTCACGAGGGAGTCCTCGACGCGCGACCCGGCACAGATCGATCGCGGGAGAGCGCTGCGGGAGCCGGGCCATGATCGGCCACCCGGGGTCGTCGAACAGGCCGGTCTCGCCCCGGATCAGGTCCTGGTGCGCCGCGTGGTAGGTCTCCGGGCGGCCCAGATCCTGCCAGTAGCCCGGCAGCGGGTGGGCGATACGTCCGGCCACGGTCGACCAGCCGGGGCAGCAGGTGCTCACCGAAGTCACCGAGGCCGTTGGAGTCCGGGGCGGCAGTGGCGGTCAGCTCCCGGTGCAGCTGGTCGAGCACGTCGAGCAACGTGCTCGTGTCGTACAGGAAGATCTCGGTAGCGACCACGCCGGTCGTGGGACGCGCCGGCTTGTAGGCGAAGCCGGTCACCCGCCCGAGCCGGTTGGCCACCACCGTCGCATGGTGCGACGCCTCCTCTCGGGAGACCTCGCTGGTCACGACAGTGCACTCGGCGCCCTTCTGACGGTGCGTCGCGATCACGTCGTTGAAGTCGAGACGGTAGACGTGGTCGGAGCTGAGCACCACGGTGATCTCCGGGCCGGCGGAGGCGATCTGGTCACGGATCCGGAACAGCTCATCGGCGTTGCCCGACGAGAACCCGTCCGAGTCGGGTGAGCCACCCTGTTGCGGTGTCAGCAGCCGGAAGCCGCCGCCGTCGCGATCGAGGTCCCACGGCCGGCCGTTCGCGACCTGCTCGTCCAGCGAGTCGGCCTGGTACTGCACCGACAGCCAGACATCCTCGATCCTGCTGTGGCGCAGGCTGGACATCGGGAAGTCGACCAGCTGGAAGACGCCGCCGAAGGGGAGTCCAGGTTTGGCGCGCTCGCGGGTCAGGACGTCCATCCGGCTGCCCTCGCCACCGGCCTGCACGATGGCGAGAACTTCATGACGTGTCATGCGGTCACGGTAGGCGACCGGGTCCGCTCCTGCTTGCCGGGCAGGTTTCTGGGTATCTGGTTGCTCGATGGGTCTTGCTGGGGCACGGCTGTCTCGTTAAGGTCATGGGCGGCACATAGCGCTTACCGAGACTCGGCACCCGGAGGCTTTGGCGGCTGGCTCCGGACGAGTGACGACAGTCGCCGGAAACGAGTAGACAGATGCGATATCGAAGGTCATTGGTCTGCCTCACCGGGTTGGCCGTCCTCGGCGCACTCACGGCGGGCACCTCGGCACAGGCCGCCGGGAACTCCCGGTCCGCGGCTCCCTCGCCGGATGTGTCGTCAGCCTCCACGTCCACGGTGCAGCTTGTCACTGGCGACATCGTGCGCCTGAGGAGCGACAGCAGCGGTCGGCAGACCGCGCAGATCATCAAGGTGCAGCACACAGGTCCGGGCTCGGTGTTTCGCTCCTACACGCAGGGCGGCCACCAGTACGTCGTACCGCAGTCTGCTGTGCCGTACCTCGGCAGCACGCTGGACGCCAGCCTCTTCGACGTGACGCGCCTCGCGCAGCACCCGGCGAGCAGCCGTTCCGTCCGTGTCGAGCTGAGTGGCACCTCGTCGGCATCCCTGACCGGCCTGGCGGTGCACAGCCGATCCGGTTCGACGCTCTCGGGAAGCTTCTCGGCGACGTCCGCGAAGGCATTCGGTCGCGCCCTCGCTCGTCAGTCGATGCGCGACCACGCGTCGCCCACCCACACCACGGGCCTCTTCCGTGGAGTTGCCACGGTCACCTCGGCCGCTGGCGCGGCGGCCAAGCCACCCGCACCAGCCGACAACGTGCTCACCGTCAATGGCACCGACTGGGCAGGTAACCCCGACAACGGCGACTCGTACAACATCTACAACCTCGACGACATCAACCTGTCCCAGAGCGTGACGTTCCAGGGCGGCACCGCGCAGATCACCGTGCCCGACGGCCACTACTCGGCGGTCGGATTCTTCTATGACTTCGCGACCGGCACCATCTACCAGGTGACCCTGCCGCAGTTCACGGTGAAGAAGGACACGACGGTCAGCATCGACGCGCGTGACGCGACCTCCGCGGTCAGCATCACGACCCCGAAGGCCTCCACTCCGTTCAGCAACGCCATGGGAGTCGGCCGGTCGGACGTCAACGGCGTCGCTGGGTCGTACTCGTTCACGGCCGGCGATCAGCCGTTCTTCGTCGCGCCGATCAACAAGGCGCCGTCGATCGGTCATCTCTACTACTGGGCATACACCCGAGCCTTCTCGGCCGGGTCGAAGAAGGCCTACTCGTACGACCTCAAGTACGGCAGCGTCGACAAGATCAGTGCGAACCAGAGCTACCAGCCGACGAGCAGCTCGTTGGCCGCGATCACGTCGCTGTACGGCGCCGACCACCCTGACCAGCAGTCGCTCGACGCCAGGTTCGGCGCCTTCTCATGGGAGACGTTCCTGATCGCATCAGACGCCACCCATGGCGCTCCGCTCACGCGCATCGAGTACTACAACGCCGACAAGACGCTCTCCTGGGCCGGCGTCGACTACCAGGTCTTCGTCCCTGACCCCTTCAACATCCAAGGCGAGATCGACAGCTCGTGGCGCACCTACAAGGCCGGGTACAAGGCGACCCAACCTTGGGGTGACGACCCGTCCCACCCACGCCTGCTCGAGAACAACATCTTCCTCAACCAGGTGGTCTGCCCCGCCTGCATCGCGGGTAAGACGCTCGACGCGATCGCGTTCCCCTTCGCTGACAACTCACCGGAGCACCGCGCGTACCCGGACCAGGCCGCCGCCGGCCTCTCGGAGACGGCCAACTGGTCCGTCTCCGCCGACGGAGACATCGTCCAGCAGGGCACGGGCGTCCTCCAGGCCGGCGCGTCGGTCGGTGGGGCATCGTCGTACTCCATCGCCTACGACACCACGAGGTCGAGCGACGACTTCGGCCTCTCGACCAAGACGCACACCGTGTGGCAGGTCCCGGCCGACGCCCCGCAGAGTGACCTCCCCAAGGGCTGGACGTGCACGGTGTCAGGTGGCGTCGACTGCACGGTCCTGCCGCTCATGACCGTCAACTACGGACTGCCCAGCAACCTGCTCGGGGAGATTCCGGCCGGTGACGCCTCGGGTTCCCTGACTATCGGCCACCTCGCGGGAGCCGACATCGACGTCAAGTCGCTGAAGGTCAAGATCTCGTACGACGGTGGCTCGACGTACGAGAACGCCAAGGTGACCGACAACGGCAAGGGTGAGTTCACCGTGGACTTCACGGTGCCGAAGTCCGGCCAGACGGACGGCTTCGGGGCGCTCTCCATCACGGCGAAGGACAAGGCCGGATCGACGCTGAAGGAGAACATCACCAAGGCGTTCGCGGTCACGGGGTCGTGAAGATCCCGGCCTGACGCACCACTCATCGCCGGCTGCGGGACCCCGTCGGGGGCTCTCCCGCAGCCGGCGACCCGGGAGTAGGCTCCCTCCCGTCGCCACGTCGTACCCCCACTCACATGAGGACATCACAGATGCGTTCAACTCTGGTCCGGGGAACCCTCGCCCTCACCCTGGTCGCGGCCCCGCTCGCACTCGCCATCTCACCCACGAGCGCGTCCCCGGCGCAGACGAGCGCCCAGGCCGTCATCGCGGCCAAGCCGTACGTCTTGAAGGGCGGCGAGTCCAGCCCCGTCTACTCCTACAAGAACGCGATCCGCGAGTCGGTGTGGGTCCATGCGCCGGATGGTGACGGTGACGGTAAGCCGGACCTCGTGACGGTCGACATCGTGCGGCCGAAGGAGCTCGACGGCAAGACGCCGGTCCCGGTGATCATCGACCCGAGTCCGTACTACCTCTGCTGCGGACGCGGAAACGAGAGCGAGACGAAGACCTACGACTCCCAGGGTCAGCCGCTCAAGATGCCGCTCTTCTACGACAACTTCTTCGTGCCGCGGGGATACGCCATGGCCGAGATCGACATGGCCGGCACCGCGCGCTCGACCGGCTGCGCGGACGAGGGCGCAGCGTCCGACATCGGCTCGATCAAGGCCGTCATCGACTGGCTGAACGGCCGGGCCACCGCGGAGGACATCAAGGGCAAGCCGGTGAAGGCGACGTGGAGCAACGGCAACGCCGCGCTGATCGGCAAGTCGTACGACGGGACGCTGACCCAGGGAGTCGCGGCGACCGGGGTCAAGGGCCTGAAGACGATCGTGCCGATCAGCGCGATCAGCTCGTGGTACGACTACGACCGTTCGCAGGGGCTGCCGTTCTCGTTCAACTACCCGGCCGGCCTGTCCCAGCTCGTCGAGTCGAACCGCACCCGGTCGGTCAACTGCTCGGCCGTCAACGCCCAGATGAACAAGGACGACGCTGACGAGACCGGCGACTACACGAAGTTCTGGTCGAAGCGCGACTACCGCGAGTCGCCTCCGCCGTCCGCCGACAAGGTCAAGGCGAGCGTCTTCATCAGCCACGGCATGCAGGACACCAACGTCAAGACGGTGAACTTCGGCCGCTGGTACGAACTGATGAAGGAGAGCCACGTCACCACCAAGATCTGGCTCTCCCGGCTCGGTCACGTCGACCCGTTCGACTACCGCCGCAAGCTCTGGGTGGACACCCTGCACCGCTGGTTCGACAACCAGCTGATGGGCATCAAGAACAACATCCTCAAGGAGCCGCGGGTCGACGTCGAGACGACGCCCGGGCACTGGGTCACCTCCGACACGTGGCCGGTCTCCGACAACAACCAGGTCATGACGTTCCACGCACGACGGCTCACTGACCACGGGATGCCGCCGAGAGCGGCACGCGACAGCTTCGTCAACAGCCCGAGCCAGAGCGAGGCGCAGGCCGTCGCCAAGGGCTCCAACCCCAACCGGCTGCTGTACGTCAGCGGTAGCCTCAAGGACGACCTGCGGATCAGCGGCGGGGCCACCGTGGACCTGACGATCACGTCCAACGGCTCGATCGCGGTACGTCCGGCCAGGTCGGGGTCGCGCTGGTCGACTACGGCACCGCAGGTCCGGGTACGCGACGACGGCGAAGGGGTCAAGAACCTCGGCACCTCGTCCTGCTGGGGCGACTCGGTGTCGTACGACGACGCCTGCTACATCGACACAGCGGAGGACACCAGCTCCTTCCCGCTGGCGGTGCTGGCACGTGGATGGGCCAGGCTCGAGGGCGGCAAGACCAACGACCTCACCGTCGACCTCGCCTACAACGACGTCACGATCCAGAAGGGCGACCAGCTCGGGCTGGCGATCTTCGGCGCATCGCCCGAACTGGCTGGCGACCGTCGACCACGCCGCGACGCAGTACACGGTCGACCTCAAGAACAGCTCGCTGACCCTGCCGATCGTCGGGAACCTGTCGACCGCCGCCAACGCCGGCGACCTGAGCCAGGTGCCCGGACCGGCGCTTGCCAAGATCGCGACCAACCCCCACAGGCACTTCCTGCTGCCGTACTAGTGGCCACTAGAGACATCCGGCTACGACCGAGGACCGCCCGCGTGAGTTGTCGTGTTCCACGCGGGCGGTCTACCCTCCTACTGACCTGAGCGGCACGGCAGGCTGCGAAGGACTCATCGACCACGGAGGATAACGTCGCCCTATGACGACCGAGACTGACAACAGCCCCGAGGTCATCCTCCATATCGGGACGATGAAGAGCGGCACGTCGTACATCCAGGCGATCCTGCGGCGGAACAAGCGGCTGCTCAACCGCGACGGGGTACAGGTGCCGCGGAACATGGTGCCGGCGGTCGTCGACGTTCTCGGGCGCCGCGGGGCGACCAAAGAGGCCGAGATCGAGGGCGCCTGGGAACGCTTCCAGCAGATGGTCGAGGCCTGGAACGGCCGGGCGGTCCTCGCCTCGCAGGAGTTCCTCAGCGGAGCCACCGAGAGCGAGGCGAAGGCGGTCGTCGCCACCCTGCCCGAGGGCAAGGTCAAGGTCATCATCACGAACCGGGACCTGCTTCGGGTGATCCCGTCGCACTGGCAGACGGTGGTCAAGAACGGCGGAACCTGGCCGTTCCCCGAGTACGTCCGGCTGCTGCTGGACGAGCCCGGCAAGGACGGGTCCGAGCACCGCTACAGCCGCGGCTTCTGGCGTCACCACGATGTCGGCCAGATCGTGAGCAACTGGGTGGCCGCGGTCGGGCTGGACAACGTCGTGCTCGTGACGGTGCCTCGATCGGGTTCGTCCAGCGACCTGCTCTGGCAGCGGTTCGCCGAGGCCATCGGAGTCAACGCCGAGCACTACGAGCACGAGTCGAACGCGAAGAGCAACATCTCCCTCTCGTACGCGGAGACAGAGATGCTCCGCGAGGTCAACATGCGGGTGCGCAAGCCGCTCGGGCCGCTCGAGTACCGGCTGCTCGTCAACAAGTACCTGGCGAACAAGCTGCTCCGGAAGGCACCGGAGGTCGGTAAGGAGCCCGACCGTCCCACCCTCGGCGAACAGTCGCACAACCTGGTCGAGCAGCGGGCCGACGACATGATCGAGGCGGTGGTCGCGAGCGGGGTCACGGTCATCGGCGACGTGGAGGACCTGCGGGTCAGCCCGTACAAGGGTGAGCCTGGCGCGGTCGACAGCACGGGTCCGCGCGACCGCATCCCCGACTCGGTGCCGCAGGCGCTAGCCAAGCTGGTACTGCGCATCGCCCGGCTGGAGCGTGACCTGGAACGCTCACGCAAGGTCCTCGACCCCGCCTCGGCTCCGTCGGCCGAGAGCCCGCGCGGTGGTGGCCGTGGCGGCCGCGGAGGCGGTGGCGGCGGCGGCGGCGGCGGCGGTGGCGGCGGTGGCGGTGGCGGCGGTGGCGGTGGCGGCAAGAAGGGCGGCGGAGGTGGCCGACAGGGTGCCAAACGAGCCGCCAAGCGCGCGGCAGCTGCCCAGGGCGTTGCGGACGACGACGAGTTCGACAGCTTCGAGGCGACGGCCTACGAGGGCAGCGAACACGAGGACGACTCGACCGACGACGACCGGGACTGACGGCTTCCGGTCAACCAGGGGCGGGCGCCGGGTCAGCTGACGCTGTACTCCGTGTGATCGCTCCAGGTCTGCACGCCGACCCTTGCCTTCCAGACGTCGTACGCCGATGCCAAGGTGGCGGCCACGCCGGGGTTCTGGTCGGTCACGTCGACGGTCTCAGTGCGGTCGCTGGCCATGTTGAACAGCTCCCAGCCACCCTCGGGGAACTCCGACACCAGCTTCCAGTCACCCTGCCTGGCGGCCCGGTGGCCCATGTGCTCCCAGAACAGCATGCCGGTGCGGGACCAGTCGCGCCTGGTCCGGGGCCCCCGTCAGGATCGGCGCGAAGCTCTGGCCCTCGGTGGGCGTGATGGGATTGCCCGCGTAGGTCTTGGGATACGGCACGCCGGCCAGCTCGAGGAACGTCGGCATCAGGTCCATCACGTGCAGCAGCCGGTGGTCGAGTCCGCCGCCGGAGAGCGTTCCCGGCCATGATGCGACCATCGGGCTCGAGATGCCGCCCTCCTCGGTCCAACGCTTGTACATCCGAAACGGCGTATTGCTGGCGTGCGCCCAGTCGACGCCGTAGCTCTGGAACGTGTTGCTCGGGCCGGGCATGACGCTCGAGATGTTGCCCGACTGCATCGGCAGGCCGTTGCGGGTGATCTCCTGGGCGTGCTTGTTGCCGGTGTGGACGAGCTCCGAGCAGGCGCCGTTGTCGCTCAGGAACACGATGAGGGTGTTCTCGATGATCCCGAGCTGCTCGAGCTCGGTGACGATCTTCCCGACGCCCTCGTCCATGATCGAGATCTGGGCCGCGTAGACCTCCATCCGCCGCTGCTGCCAGTCGAGGTCACGAGCCTTGGAGTACGGCGTCGTACCCGGCCCGGTCCGCGGGATGGCCCAGGCCGGGTCGATGACGCCCGCCGCCACGCCGTTGTCGTAGCGCCGCTGCCGGATCTCGTCCCACCCGGCGGCGTAGGCGCCGTTGTAGGGCGTCACGTCGGCCTCGGGGGCCTGCAGCGGGAAGTGCGGCGCCGTATAGGCCGCGTAGATGAAGAAGGGGTCGCCGCTCGCGTGGAACTCCTTGATACTCCCCACGACGTACCCGGTCACCGAACGGGTGAAGTAGTAGTTGGGGTCCTGAGACCGGCCGATCACGTCCCCGTTGAGGTAGCGCACGGTGTCGTAGTAGGTCAGGGCCTCACCACCGACATCGCACAGCGAGCGCTCGAAGCCCCGCTGGGCGGGCAGCGCCGGGGTCGAGCGGCCCCAGGGTGCGACGTTCCACTTGCCCGCGATGGCCGTCCGGTAGCCGGCCTGGCCGAGGGCCTCGCCGAGCGTGACGCACGAGTCGTTGAGGTAACCCTGGTAGGCCGGGGTGCCGTAGTTCCCGGTGTTGAACCCGACCCCGGCCTGGGTCGGGTACAGCCCGGTCAGCAGCGCCCCGCGGGTGACCGTGCAGCGCGGGTTGTTGTGCATCTGGGTGAAGCGCCAGCCGTTCTGCGCCAGCTTGTCGATGTTGGGCGTCGAGATCTCGGACCCCCAGCAGCCGAGATCGGCATATCCCATGTCGTCAGCGAGGATCACCACGATGTTCGGCCGCTTCGCGTCCGGCAACGGCGTGGTGGCCGACCCCGTACCGGTGCCGGGCGAGGTCGAGCGCGGAACAGTGCCGGTCTGCTCGGCGGTGTCCGTGCACGCGGCGAGAGCCAGGGCCGCCGCCGCGGCACCGGTCCCTTGCAGGACCCGGCGTCGGGTGATGTCGGTCATGACGTCTCGAGCCTCGCTGGGTGTGGGTGAATGTGCCGCCGGGCGAGCCGCAACAGCGTCACCCCCGACTGGGCAAGCCTATGTCAGCGTCGCAACCCAGCCGGAGGGTCCGGTGATCCTGCCTGGATTTCTTCGGCAGTTCACAGGGATGAGCGCCGGTCCTCCTTGGGGCGCGGAGCGATCTCGCACGGTTGACCGAGTCCGAACAGTGACCTACGATTCCGGTGCTTCGCCCTCGCCTGCGCGACGCACCCGACCTGGTGGTCGTCAGGCTCGGGCGCAGGCTCAAAGTGGGTTCAGAGGCGCCTGAAAGGCGGCGGCCATGAGCGACCTGACGCAGGCCGTGAGGTTCGCCTCTCGCCTCTACCGCCAGCGGGCGGAGACGCTGTACGCCGGCTACCTGCGCCGCGACCCGATGGCTCTCCTCCAGCTCCGCCCGGGCCGGGAGGACCCGTACGCGATCTACGCGGGCCTCCGAGGTCGCGGCACCCTGGTGCCGACCCGTCTCGGCAACTGGGCGACCACGAGCCACCGGGTGGCGAACGCGGTCCTCCGTGACCGGCGGTTCGGTGTTCGCAGCGCCGACACCGACAAGGCGATCCCGCAGGACGACGACTTCGACCTGTCGTTCCTCGACATGGACCCGCCGGACCACACCCGGCTCCGGCGGCTGGCGCAACCTGCGTTCAGTCCCAAGCAGATGGCCGGCTACCGGGATCGGATCGAGCAGACGATGCACGGCTTCATCGACGACGCGATGGTGGCGGGTGAGTTCGACCTGGTGCCCGCCATCGCCGCGCCGCTGCCGATCAGGGTGATCACGGACCTGCTCGGCGTCCCGGATGCCGAGGCCGGGGCCTTCGCCCAGTACGGCGCGGTCATCGGTAGTGCCCTGGACGGGGTGCAGTCGATGTCGCACGCGAGGCGTCTGCTCGCGGCGAACGACGAGCTGACCAAGCTCTTCGAGGAGCTGTTCGAGCTGCGCCGGCGAGAGCCCGCCGACGACATCGTCAGCGATGTCGTGGCGGCGGAGGGGGACCGGATCGGGCCGACGGAGATGCTGCCCTTCTGCGTGCTGCTGCTGGTGGCCGGTTTCGAGACCACCGTCAACCTGATCGGCAACGGCGTGCTCGCGCTGCTCGACCACCGCGACCAGTGGGAGGCCCTGTGCGCCGCCCCGGCCGAGATGGCGCCCAAGGCTGTCGAGGAGACGCTGCGGTTCGACCCTCCCGTGCAGCGAACCGCCCGGATCGCGTCAGAGGCGGTCCAGCTCGAGGGGCGTGAGGTGCACGGTGGGCAGTTCGTCGTCACGCTGATCGGGGCGGCCAACCGCGACCCCGAGGTCTATGTCGATCCCGACCGCTTCGACATCGGTCGCGAGGCGGCTGTCGACCACCTGGCGTTCTCCAGCGGGATCCACTACTGCATCGGCCAGCCGCTCGCGCGGCTCGAGGCCACCATCGCGTTCCAGGCACTGGCGGAACGGCTGCCGGACCTGCGCAGAGCCGGTCCGGTCCGGCGGCGCAATGCGACGACGATCCGGGGACCCCTCAGCCTGCCGTTGTCCGTCGGCTGACCGACCGGAAAAGTTCACCTCGAGTCCGCGTGTCGTGGTGGAGACGGCCCGCTCGTTTGGGATGAAATAGGTGAGGCCCCGCGAAGTATGAGTTCGCGGGGCCTCGTTCGACCGGTATGTGGCGAGACCAGTCTCCCGGACGTCGGTCCCGGCCCACCAGCCTCACCACCGGCTGGTCCCGACAGGTTTGACCCTCTCGGCATGGACCGCTTCTGCTGTCCGTTCCCGCATCCAAGGGATGCGTGATGAGATTTCTACTCCCCCAGACCCGTGCAGCACAAGGGATTCCGCGAAGAATCAACTCCCAATCGGGTATCTTTGCCGGTTGTCCACAGATCAACGTTCCGGGTCCACAGGGACTCCGGAGTTCTCCACAATGGGCCGCCGGTTGTCCACAGGCACACCTTGTACGTTGGGACGTGCTGCCGGCCGTACCAGGAAGGGACCATGCCCGAGATCACCCGCCGTAGGGTCCTCCAGGGTTCCGGCGCGCTCGCCGCCGGTCTGGCGCTGGCATCGTGCACGGATGCGGCGCCGTCGTCCCCGGTCGGGCCGACGTCGCCCGGTTCGTCACCGTCGACCTCCGGCAGCCCGTCGACCCTCGCCCCGCCGACCCGGCAGCCGAACATCGTGCTGATCGTCGCCGACGACATCGGGTACACCGATCTCGGGTGCTTCGGCGGCGAGATCCCGACGCCGAACCTGGACCGGCTGGCCGCCGGGGGGCGGCGCTTCACCCAGATGCTCACCAACCCGATGTGCTGTCCGAGCCGCGCCTCGCTGCTGACCGGCCTCTATCCGACCCAGGCCGGGGTCGGCTACTACACGAGTGACTACGGCTCACCGGGCTACCAGGGTCACCTGAACGACAGCTGCGTGACCACAGCCCAGGTCCTGCAGGAGGCTGGCTACCAGACCGCGATCTCCGGGAAATGGCACGTGTCGGGCTGGCACACGGCACCCGCGGAGCCGCCGGCCCGCGGCTTCGACCAGTCGTTCTGCGAGATCGGCGGCAACGGCTACTTCACCACCGAGCGCTTCCTGAATGGCCGTGACATCGGCATCTCGGCCGACCCGGACTTCTACATGACCAACGCGATCACCGGGTTCGCCTGCCGGCGGATCGAGGAGTTCGCGCAGAACCCTCAGCCGTTCTTCGTCTACACCGCCTACACGGCGCCGCACTATCCGCTGCAGGCTCCGGCCGAGGACATCACCCCCTTCCACGGCCGCTACCGCACCGGCTGGGATGCGGTGCGCGACGCCCGCTACCAGCACGCGGGTGACCTGGGGATCATCGACCCGGCGTGGTCGTTGGCGCCGCGGGCGGACGGCGTCATCCCGTGGACCCAGACCAAGGGCCAGGACTGGCAGTCGGCGCGGATGGAGGTGTACGCCGCCCAGGTGCACGTCATGGACCGTGGTGTCGGTCGTATCTTGGACACTCTCGAGCAGCAGGGCGTCCTCGACGAGACGGTCGTGCTCTTCCTCGGTGACAACGGTGCGTCCGCGGAGGCCATCCTGCCGAGCACCCACCACGGCGACGCGCCGACCCGGAACGGCAAGCCGATGCGCGCCGGCAACGACCCGTCGATCTTCCCCGGCGGGAGTGACACGTTCGCCAGCTACGGCAAGCCCTGGGGGAGTGTGTGCGCCACCCCGTTCCGCCGCTACAAGCTGTGGGTGGAGGAGGGCGGCATCAGTACGCCGTTCATCGCCTCCTGGCCGGGAACCCTGGCCGCGGGTGGCATCGACCCGCGTCCACTCCACCTGATGGACCTGATGCCGACGTTCGTCGACCTCGCCGGCGCCCGCTATCCCACGACGCACGGCGGCAGCGCCGTACTCCCGATGGAGGGTGAGAGCTTCGTGGATGCGCTGAGCGGCTCTCCGGACCCGGGACCTGCGGCGTCCGACCGTTGGCTGTTCTGGGAGTTCACCGGTCACCGGGCGGCCCGGCACGGCCGGTACAAGGTCGTCAGCGACCAGGTCGACGGGGCGTGGGAGCTGTACGACATGGTCGCCGACCGCACTGAGTCCGCCGACCTCGCGGCCCAGCATCCCGACGTGGTGGCGGAGATGGACAGCGCGTGGCAGTCCTGGAAGGAACGGGTCGGGGTCGTGACCTGGAACGACCGAACCGGCTACCGCCCCGCCTAGCCCTAGCCCTAGCCACTAGCCGACCCTTCCCGCGCGAACGGCGACTCTCCTGGGCTCGAGGGCTGCTGGGGTGGGCTTGGGGCGGATTTGCCCAGCATGCTTGGCAACGCCACCGTCTGCAGGGCAGGCCTGCCCAGCAGAGCGGGCACCTGCCCGGCATGCCGGGCAAACCCCACCGCATCCGCCGCCTCCGCCAGCCGCCGGAACCGAGCTCCGGACCGAGCCCACCCCGAGACCGGGCGACCCGGCGCTCGCGGTCGGACACCCGGCCCGACACCCGGTCGGACACCTGGCCAGACACTCGGATCAGGGGTTCAGAAGAGCTGGCTGAGGCTGAAGATGACCAGGCCGGCCAGCCCACCGACGAGGGTGCCGTTGATCCGGATGAACTGCAGGTCGCGACCGACGTGCAGCTCGATGCGGTTGGCGGCCTCCTCGCCGTCCCACCGGTCGATCGTGTGGGTGATCACGGTGGTGAGCTCGCCGCCGTAGCGGCCGACCAGGTAGGCGACCGCGTCCTCGAGGTAGACGATCGAGCCGCTGCGCCAAGGCGTCATCGGTGCCCACCTGCGTCCCGAACTCGGTCAACGCCAGGACTGCCCGCTGGCGCAGCTGGCTGTCGGGGTCCTCCAAGCGCGGTCACGACCGCGCGACGCAGTGCGTCCCACAGCGACATCGCGGCGACGAGGACCTGCGGCTGGGCCAGCATCCGCCGCTTCAGACCCTCGGCACGCTCGATCGTGTCCGGGTCGGTCTGCAGGTCGTTCGCGAGCTGGACGAGCAGGTCGTCGAGGGCCCGGCGCGCGGCATGGTCGGGGTCGTCGCGGATCTCCGCGACCCAGGCCAGGGCCTCGGCGTGCAGGCGATGCGACCACCTTGTCGTCGAGCCACTGCGGTGTCCACCAAGGCGCGCGGGAGCTCAGTACCTGAGCCACGGTCTCGGGGTTCTCGACCAGCCAGGTGTGCGTCTCGCTGAAGGCCAGGTCGACCAGCCCGCGGTGGGCGCCGTCGGAGAGGATCTCCTGCAGCAGCTGGCCAGCGAGCACGCTCAGCGGCTCCTCGGCGATCCGTGGCAGCAGCTCGTCCTTCAGCAGGGCGGCGACCTCCCGGTCGTCGATCTTGAGCAGCGCGGCGCGGACCACCTCGGCGGCCTCGTCGACGACCCGTGGCGCTGTGGTCGCCCTCGGCCAGCCAGCTGCGCCACCCGCCGGCCACCTGCGCCTCCTGGACCCGGGCGCGGACCACCTGCTCCGACAGGAAGTTCTCGGTGACGAAGTCCTGCAGGCTGCGGGCCAGCATGTTCTTGCGGGTCGGGATCAGCGCCGTATGCGGGATAGGCAGGCCGAGCGGATGCCGGAACAGCGCGGTGACCGCGAACCAGTCCGCGATCGCGCCCACCATCGACGCCTCGGCCGTCGCGTTGCACATACGCCCCAGGCGCCTCCTCGGTGCAGCGTGAGCAGGTAGATCACGGCCGCGGCGACCAGCAGGCTCAGCGCCACGAGCTGCATCCGGCGCAGGCCACGGCGGCGCTCCTCGTCGGAGGTGACGACGGCCTGTGCGTAGCTCACTGCGGTCGCTCCCGGATTGTCGACGACGTTGGTACGGCGAGGCTACGGCAGCCGCCAGTCGACGGGGGTCCCGCCGAGGGCGACCAAGGCGGCGTTCGCCCGGCTGAAGGGGCGCGACCCGAAGAAGCCGCGCGAGGCGGACAGCGGCGACGGGTGGGGGCTGGAGATGATCGGGGTGCTGCCCAGGGCGGGCGCCAGCGACTGGGCGTCGCGCCCCCAGAGGATCGCCACCATGGCGCCGCCTCGCCGTACCAGGGCCTCGATCGCCAGGTCGGTGACGGACTCCCAGCCCTTGCCGCGATGCGAGCCGGGGGTTCCCGCGCGCACCGTCAATACGCGGTTGAGCAGCAGAACCCCCTGGTCGGCCCACGCCGAGAGGTCTCCGTGGTCGGGTGTCTCGATGCCTTGGTCGTCGCGAAGCTCGCGGTAGATGTTCTCCAGGCTGCGCGGGAGCGGACGGACGTTCCGCTCGACCGAGAAGCAGAGGCCCACGGGGTGCCCGGGGGTCGGATAGGGGTCCTGCCCGACGATGAGCACCTTGACCTCGGACAAGGGCTTGCGTGAAAGCACGCAGGATGACGTCGCCCGCGGGCAGGAAGCGCCGACCCGCGGCGACCTCCTGACGAAGGAACTCGCCGAGCGCCGCGACCGTCGGCGCGGCGGGTTCGAGGGCCTCGGCCCAGTCGGGCGCGACCAGGTCGTGCAGCGGCGCCGGTGTCATGGCAGGTCACTCTGCCCGAGATCAGCCGCTCCCGCGAGCCGACCGCTGCTCGCCATCGGTGGCCGCCACGCGGCGCGTCGGCGTGTTGGTCCGACACGCCGCCTAGCCACGAAAAGTCAACGAGAGTTTGCTCGAGAGCCCTTGCGGGGTTGGCCTCCGGCGAGATAGAAACGTCCTACGAACTTCGGCAACGGAGTTCGGGACTCGATTGGTCAGCCGGTCCGGTCCGGGAGATTTCGGTCTCACGGCCTTGAGTCGGGTAACCGCCTCTAACCGCCCCGTGACGGGGGCTGGGGTGGCTGGCAAGACGGCCGAGTCGTCTCGAAGCGTCACGTCGAGGCAACCAGGAGGCTCCGCAAACTCATACTTTGCGGAGCCTTCGCCTTGTGGCGGGCCGGCCGTACCGGTCCCGCGATGGACGGTCGTCGGTGCACGTGACACAGGGCAGAGGTGGCCGTTGTGGTTCTTCTACGAGCATGGACGGTTCGCGGCGTCGTCGTTGCGAGCGTGGCTTTGGTCGGGGCGGTGGTGGCACAGCCCGCGGAGTCCTCCGCTGCCGGCGCGGCTCCGAACCAATCCCAGGAATACGGCACGCTGTACGGCGTCGTCGCGATGCCCCACGGCGTGGCCTGGGCGGTAGGCGGGAACGAGACCACCGGGGCCTCCGTCATCGAGCGTTTCACCGGCGGTCGTTGGCACGTGGTGCCCAATGCCGTACCGGACGCCACGCTCTTCGATGTCAGCGCGGACGGCCCGCACGACGTACTGGCGGTCGGCAAGGTCGAGAGCGGCGTGCCGTTCTTCCAGCGTTGGAACGGTGTCACCTGGCGGCGGGAGCCGGCCGCGTTTCCGCACGCCTTCGAGTCGGCCGATCTCGACGCGGTCATCGCCTTGTCGCCGACGAATGCTTGGGCGGACGGGTCGTGGTTGGCCAATGACGTCGTACATCCGCTGGTCGAACACTGGGACGGCGTGCGTTGGCGAGTCATCTCATCGCCAACTCGGTCGCAGGGCGCCGGACTCGCCTCGATCACGGGCGTGGCAGGCAATCTGTGGGCTGCTGGACATGGGGCTGGCGACGATGGTGTGAATCGGACCCTGATCGAGCACTGGGACGGCACCTCCTGGTCGGTTGTCCCGTCGGAGGATCCAAGCCCCAGGTTCGACACGCTGAACGCGATCCAGCTGGTCGATTCCCGTCACATCTATGCAGCTGGCTGGTCCCTCGGAGTGTTCCAACACAATCTGCTCGAGCACTGGGACGGCACCCGCTTCGTCGCCGGAGGATCTCGCGGATCGGGGCGGTACGACTCCCATGGCTTCGGTCTCGCCGGCACCGACATCCAGCACGTGTACGAGGTAGGCGATGCCAGGCTCCGCACCCGCGAGCAGCGCACCTTGGTGATGCGCCGTGCGGTCCCCTGGCAACGAATGACCAGCGCGAACCCCGACCCGGAGCAGGACATTCTGTACGACGTCAGTGCAGCGCCCGGTGGGTCGGTGTGGGCGGTTGGTGAGAGTAGCCTGCCGGGGCCGCTGATCGAGCGATTCAACGGCACATCGTGGGTGAGCGTCCCCAGCAACTTTCCGTGATCGCTGGGCAGTCCGGCGGTGGTGCCACCTAGTCGTGTGGGGTGAACTCCGGGGCGCCGAGATCGGTGAGGAATGACGTCGCCCAAGAGGCGATGTCGTTCTCCCGGACCTGTTTGCGCATCGACCGCATCCGCCGGCTGAGGTCTCTCGGCTCCGCGCGGATCGCGGTGAGCATGGCCTTCTTCACCCCGTCGATGTCGTACGGGTTGACCAGGTACGCCTGCTTGAGCTCGTCGGAAGCTCCGGCGAACTCCGAGAGCACCAGCGCTCCGTTGTTGCGGAACCTGCACGTGACGTACTCCTTGGCGACCAGGTTCATCCCGTCGGCGAACGGAGTGACCACCATGACGTCTGCGGCCCGGTAGAGCGCGGCCATCTCCTCGCGCGGGAACGACGCGTGCAGGTAGTGGACCGGCAGGGTGGCCGATCGAGCCGAGATCGCCGTTGATCCGGCCGACCCACCGCTCGATGTCGTCGCGAACCTCCCGGTACTGCTGGACCCGCTCCCGGCTCGGCGAGGCGACCTGGACGAAGACGGACTCCTCGACGCTGGTCTCGCCGTCGACGATCAGCTCCCCGAAGGCGCGCAGACGTTGCCGGATCCCCTTGGTGTAGTCGAGCCGGTCGACGCCCGAGGAAGACGAAGCGGGGGTTGCCGAGATCGGATCTGATCTCGTCGGCGCGCGCCTCGACCTCGGGCGTGCGTGACAGCGCCTCGAGCCGCTCGACGTCGAGCGAGATCGGGTAGCTGCGGGCGCGAACCTGGCGCCCGTCCCTTGAGCACGATCCGGTCGCGGTGCGTCTTGTAGCCGAGCCGTTGCCGTACCAGCCGAGCGAAGTTCGACGCGCCACCCGGACGCTGGAAGCCCACCAGGTCGGCCCCGAGCAGGCCCTCGAGGATGCGGTCGCGCCAGGGCAGCTGGCGGAACAGCTCGCTCGGCGGGAAGGGGATGTGCAGGAAGAAGCCGATCCGCACGTCCGGGCGGAGCTCGCGCAGCATCGCCGGAACCAGCTGCAGCTGGTAGTCCTGCACCCACACGACGCCGTGCTCGTCGACGCACTCCGCGGCCGCCTCGGCGAAGCGCTGGTTGACCCGCCGGTAGGCCTCCCACCACTCCCGGTGGAACTCCGGCTTCGCCACGAGGTCGTGGTAGAGCGGCCAGAGGGTGCCGTTCGACATGCCCTCGTAGTAGTGCTCGAACTCGAGGTCGTCGAGGTTGACCGGCTTGAGGGTCAGCCCGTCCGCCTCGAAGGTGTCGTCGCTCTCGAGGTGAGATCCCGGCCAGCCGACCCATACGCCGTGCTGTTCGCGCAGGACCGGCTCCAGCGCCGTGACCAGCCCGCCCGGCGACGTACGCCAGGCTGGGCGGTCCGTCACCGCTGGCGGCCACCCGGTCGACGGGCAGCCGGTTGGCCACGACGACGAACGAGCTCTTGCGGCGTTGCCGGCATCGTTCCAGGGTAGTGCGCGACGTCCGGACACCGTACGACCGGCACAATGGATCGGCAGGACACACCAGCGCGGGGCGAATGACATCGCTGTGATTCGTCACCTAGGATGACCGAACAGGCGGGGCGATCCGCGATCCTCGCCGCACAGTGCCACCAGGAGCCGACGGATGGACGCCGCGAACGTCGTGACATCGGGCGAGGCCGCCCGTGCCGCCGATCGAGCTCACGGACCGTGACCAGCGGATCCTGGCGTTCGAGCGGCTCTGGTGGAAGTACGCCGGGGCGAAGGAGCAGGCGGTCCGCGAGCAGTTCGCGATGTCGGCGACCCGCTACTACCAGGTGCTCAACGCGCTGATCGACAAGCCGGAGGCGCTCGCGTTCGACCCGCTGCTGGTCAAGCGGCTGCGCCGGCTGCGTGCTGCCCGGCAGCGGCAGCGCTCGGCGAGGCGGCTCGGGATCGAGGTCTGACGTGGCCCTGCCGTCAGCTGTCACGCTCGGCAGCCTCGCCTTCGTGGTCGCTGCCGGAGGAGGGTATGTCGCTCTCACGGCCGCGTCCGCCGATCCGGGCGCCAGCAGCGACCACCACGTTGTGAGCCCATCGTTGCCCGAAGCCCAGTCAAGCCGATCTCAGTGCCTCAGCACAGCTCGACCGTGCAGCACGTCCGGCCCGCGGTTCCGGACGTCCTGGTCGAGATCTTCAACAACAACGGAGTCGTCGGTCGGCCGAGCAGGCTGCCGCCATCCTTGCAGGGCGCCGGCTGGAACGTCTCCGCGACCGACAACTGGTACGGCAACATCCCGGAGGACACCGTCTACTACCCGCCGCAGCTGCACGACGATGCGGTCAAGCTGGCCAAGGTCCTGCACATCGCTCGCCTGCACACCGCGGTGGCGCCGATGAGGTTCGACCGGCTGACCGTCATCATGGCCACGAACTGACCGACGCGGTCGGTCCTGGTTGACTGACGTCATGCCGGCTCCTGTTCCCGACGACGTCCGAGGGTCGCGCTGGCTTGGCAGCGGTGATCGCCGACCCTGAGCGCGCCCTGTTCGGCGTTCGACTTCGACGGCACGCTGTCGCCGATCGTCGACGACCCGACGCGAAGCCGTGGCACTACCCGGGATGGTGCAGGCGCTCGCCGGGCTGGCCTGCCTGCGTCGGTCATCGTCGCGATCATCACCGGGCGCCCCGCAGGCACGGCCGTCCGAGCTCGCCGGGCTGGCCGACGCCCCCGGTCTGGACGGGCTCGTCGTCCTGGGGCAGTACGGGCTCGAACGTTGGGACGGCCGGACCCGCCAGGTGTCCACGGTGGCACCGCCGCCGGGTCTTGATGTCGTACGGCGAGAGATCGGCAGCGTGATCGTCGCGGCGGGGGTCGACGGACGCCGTGGTCGAGGACAAGGGGCTGGCCGTCGCGGTGCACGTACGGCGCTCGGTCGTGCCGGCTGAGGCCTACCAGCGGCTGGTGGGACCGCTGATCGGCGCTCGCCCAGCGGAACGGGCTGGCCGCCGAGCCCGGCCGGCTGGTGATCGAGCTGCGGCCCGCGGGCATGGACAAGGGCAAGGCCCTGCTCGCCCTCGCGGCCGAGGTCGGGGCGACGACGCTCGTGTTCACCGGCGACGACCTCGGGGACCTGGCCGCCTTCGACGCCGTCGATGCCTGGCGGTCCACCGGCGGCGCCGGCCTGCTCGTCTGCTCGGGCTCCGACGAGGTCGAGGAGCTGGCCGCCCGCGCCGACCTCGTCGTCGACGGCCCCCCCGGCGTCCTCGCCCTGCTCCGCGAGCTGACCGCCCTCCTCACCCCCACCCCCTGACCATCCGGCCAAATCGCACCGACCATCCGGCCAATTCGACCGACCATCCGGCCAATTGACCGACCATCCGGCCATGACATCCGGCCTGGGTCAGAACCGGCCGGATGGTCCGTCAGAACGGCCGGATGGTGGGTCAGAACGGCCGGATGGTGGGTCAGAACGGCCGGATGGTGGTCAGACGGCCGGATGGTCGGTCAGAACGGCCGGATGGTCGGTCAGAACGGCCGGATGGTCGGTCAGAACGGCCGGATGGTCGGGGGGTGAGATGGGGTCTCAGGATGTGACCTGGGCGCAGGGGCCGGCGGCGGCACCCGTTTAGGGTGGTTGCAGCTCATCAAGAGGGGCAGAGGGACCGGCCCGACGAAGCCCCGGCAACCACGCGACACGTCACGCTGACGGCGCAGGTGCCAATTCCGGCTCACGGCGACCGTCGGCGTGGGGAAGATGAGGAGGACCCAGTGTCACCATCCCCTGCCACCGGTGCGGCTTCCACGCAGCACCCGGCGCCATGCCGTGTCCACCCGGAGCCGGCAGGCCCTGGCCGGCCGGCCGGGCGCCACCACACCCGAGGCCCGGCCGTTCGGCCATGCCCGGGCTCTGGTCTGCCGAGAGTGCGGCGCCGAACAACCGCTGGGCGCGTTCTACGCGTGCCTCGAGTGCTTCGGGCCGTTGGAGGTCGCGTACGACTACCCGGTGATCACCCGCAGCGAGATCGAGTCCGGTCCGTTGAGCATCTGGCGCTATGCACAGCTGCTTCCGGTCCGCCCGGATATCCACACCATCCCGAACACCGAGCCAGGCTGCACCCGGCTCGTCCCCGCCGACAACCTGGCCAAGGCGCTCGGCATCAAGCGGCTCTGGATCAAGGACGACTCGGGCAACCCGACGCACTCGTTCAAGGACCGCGTCGTTGCCGTCGCATTGGCCGCCGCCCGGGAGCTCGGACTCAAGGTCCTGGCCTGCCCGTCGACCGGCAACCTGGCCAACGCCGTAGCCGCGGCCGCCGCTCGCGCGGGCATCGAGAGCGTCGTCCTCATCCCGGACGACCTCGAGCGCCCCAAGATCCTGACGACCGCTGTGTACGGCGGCCGGCTGATCGCCGTACGTGGCAACTACGACGACGTGAACCGGCTGGCCAGCGAGATCGCGGCCGAGAACGAGGACTGGGCGTTCGTCAACGTCAATGTCCGGCCGTACTACTCCGAGGGTTCCAAGACGCTCGGCTTCGAGGTCGCCGAGCAGCTCGGCTGGCGGCTGCCAGGCCAGGTCGTGATCCCGGTCGCGTCCGGTGCGCAGCTGACCAAGGTCGACAAGGGTTTCCGCGAGCTCGCGGCGCTGGGTCTCGTCGAGGACGAGCCGTACCGGATCTTCGGCGCCCAGGCCGAGGGATGCTCGCCGGTGGCGACCGCGTTCCGGGAGGGCCGCGACGTGGTACGTCCGGTCAAGCCGAACACGATCGCCAAGTCGCTGGCGATCGGCAACCCGGCCGACGGGCCATACGTGCTCGACACCTGCCGCCGCACCGGCGGGGTCGTGGAGTCCGTGACGGACGAGGAGATCGTCGACGGCATCCAGCTGCTCGCTCGGACCGAGGGTATCTTCGCGGAGACCGCGGGTGGTGTGACGGTGGCTACGCTGAAGAAGCTGGTCGACAACGGGGTGCTGGACCCCGAGGTCGAAACCGTCGTCTTCAACACCGGCGACGGTCTCAAGACTCTCGACGTGATCGCCGACCGGGTCGGCCCCGAGGTCACGATCGAGCCAACGTATGCCGCGTTCGCCGCGGCCAGTCAGTGAGGTAACGATGAGTGTCACCGTCAGAGTCCCGACGATCCTCCGCACCTACACGAGCGGCGAGGCGAAGGTGACTGCCGACGGCACCGTGCTCAGCGACGTGCTGGAGTCGCTGGACGGCAGCTACCCGGGGATCAGGGGCCGGATCGTCGACGAGCAGGGCGAGCTTCGTCGTTTCGTCAATGTGTACGTCGGAAACGAGGACGTGCGATTCCTCGAGGGCCTTGCGACACCCGTGGAGGACGGTGGCGAGATCTCGGTCATCCCGGCGGTCGCGGGGGGCTGAGCCGCGCCCTTCGGCGACGAGGGGTGAGCCGACAAGAAGAAGTGGGGCGCGGAATCCGCGCCCCACCTCGAAACCTCGTCGCACCCACGAGGTGAACTGAAAGTAACCACACTGCAACGCTCTCTCAACCGACTTGGCCAAAGATGACCCGTGTGGGTGGTCGAGGTAGTCAGTTGTGGCTACCTCCCTCCGGGCTGGAGGGGCAGCTTCGGGCAGCTAGGCGTCGGACGTGGCGAGGAATGCGGCCACGAGCTGGCCCAGGGTGGGCAGGTGGTAGCCACCCTCCTGGACGACCACCGTGGGCAGGTCCATCTCGCGGAGCAGGATCGTCCCTGCTCTTGCGTACCCCGCCTCGGTGACCTCGAGAGGGCTTTCGGGGTCGTCCGCCGCGGCATCGACACCGAGCGACACGACGAGTGCGGTTGCCCGGTGCAGGCGCACAGCCTCGGCGAGACGTCGTACGGCGTCGAGGAACTCCTCGTCTCCGCTGCCCGGCGCTAGCGGGAGGTTGCGCGTGGTCCCGAGGCCATCGCCTCGGCCCGTTTCCGAGGCGTGCCCCACCACGTGGGGGAACCATCCGGCGCCGGGGTCGACGTGCACCGAGCCGTAGAAGACATCCGCGCGTTCGTAGAAGATCGCGGCGGTGCCGTTGCCGTGGTGGGCGTCGATGTCGATGACCGCCACTCGCTCGTGACCGCCCTCGACGAGGGCTTGGGCGGCGAGTGCGGCGTTGTTCAGATAGCAGGACCCGCCGAACGCGTCGGCGGTGACATGGTGGCCCGGAGGACGGCACAAGGCGTAGGCCCGGCGGGCTTTCGCTGTGAGCACCAGGTCTGCGGCTGTCAACGCGCAGTCGGCGGCAGCCCGGATCGCCTCCCAGCTCCCCGGGCCGAGCGTCGTCATGGTGTCGTAGCAGAAGGCGCCTGCCCGGGCATGCACCGAGGTGGCTGGCGTCGGCTCGATCGGGCCGAGCATGGCAGCGGTGGGGAAGAAGTACGGCACGACCCGGTCCTGCCCGTAGTCGACGAAACCTCCGTCGACCCAGGCGTCGTAGACGGTGGATAGATGCCGTACGAGCTCGGGGTTGTGGACAGATGTCAGCGCGTCGACACCATGGTCCGAGGGCTCGACGAAGGCGTAGCCGGCGAGGCGTAAGGTCTCCTCGATCGCGGAGACCCGCTCGGGCAGCTCCGACCCATCCATCGGCATCCCGATCCACACCTCACGGTCCGGACGGTGCGCCAGGGTGGCCTCCGACCAGACGACGGGCATCGGGGATTCGACGTTCATGGTTCCTCTCGCGGTGTCCGTACGGCAGGATCTGATCATGCCACGCGCTACTGACTTGCGAATCAGTATCGGATCCCTGTCGTCGGGTCCGACCAACTCCGTGCTCGACGTCGAAGGGGTAGGCGTCGGGCACGCGACGGTGTGGCGCGACGAGCCCGACCCACCCGAGGGGCGGGGTGTCGCGCGGACCGGCGTCACGGTCGTCCGGCTGCGCGACGACCCCTTCCACGGGATGCTTCCGGCCGGTGGAGCCGTGCTGAACGGGGCCGGTGAGTGCACCGGGTTCATCACCGCCGGCGAGTGGGGAACCCTGGAGACGCCGGTCTTCCTGACGTCGACCCTTCAGCTCGGCCGGGTGTACGACGCCGCCTGCGAGCAGATGCTCGAACGCTGGCCGGACGTGGCGGAGGACTTCATCATCCCGGTGGTGGGGGAGTGCGATGACTCTTTTCTCAACGATGCAAGGCGAATGCAGGTGACGGCGGAGGATGTCCGTACGGCGTGGGAGGCGGCGGATGCGTCCGTCGGGTCGTCGACGCCGCCAGCAGAGGGAGCGGTCGGGTCCGGGACCGGCATGAACTGCCTGGGGTTCAAGGGTGGCATCGGCACGGCCTCTCGCGTCACCGAGGATGGCCATACCGTCGGTGTCCTGCTCATGACGAACTTCGGCTCCCGCGACCAGCTCACGGTGGCCGGCCTGCCGGTCGGACGGTTGCTCGGTCCCGTATCCCAGGAAGAGGCAGGGATGACGAGGAACCCACCAGCGGGGTCCTGTATCGGACTCGTCGTCACCGACGCTCCTGTCGATGGAGCGGGGTGTGCGCGGTTGGCGCGTCGGATCGGCCTCGGGCTCGCCCGGACCGGCTCCGTGGCACATCACGGAAGCGGCGAGATCTTCCTGGCCACGTCGACCGGTGTCCGGGTCGGCCGCGACGACCGGACGTGGACTACGCCGGTGGTCACCGGGCGCGCGTTCGACCCGCTGTTCGCAGCGGTGGTCGAGGCCAGCGAGGAGGCGGTCCTGAACTCCATGTTCGCCTCGCCGACGGTCGTTGGCAGAGCCGGCAACACCTCCCTCGGAATCCCTGTCGAGCAGGTCGTCCGGCTGCTGGGTGACCACGGCCTGGTCGGCGCATGAACACAACCGAGAACGACCCCCGCTGCCGCCAGGTGCGGATCCCCATGGACGACGGTGTCGAGCTGTCGGCGACCCTCTACCTCCCCGGCTCCGAGGGCGGCCCGCAGCCCTGCATCATCGAGGCTTTGCCCTACCGCAAGGACGATCTGACGTCGTCGTACGCGCCTGAGTACGTCCGGCTGCGCGACGAGCACGGCTACGCCGTATGCCGCCTCGACCTTCGAGGGACCGGCTCGTCGGGCGGCGATGCGACGGACGAGTACCCACCGCGTGAGCAGCAGGATCTCGCTCTCGTCATCGACTGGCTGGCCGGACAGGACTGGTGCGACGGCAGCATCGGGATGTACGGCACGTCATACTCCGGTTTCAACTCGCTGCAGATGGCTTGCGAGCGTCCCGAGCGGCTCAAGGCGATCATCGCGATCTACGGCAGCGACGACCGCTACACCGACGACGTGCACTACCGCGGCGGCGTGCTCAAGATGCTCGACCTGGTCGACTACTGCCACTACATGACGCCGATGAACGCGCTTCCTCCCGTTCCCGCCCTGTGGGGGGACGGCTGGCGTGACGAGTGGGTACGGCGAATCGAGACCAATGAGCCGTGGGCGCTCACCTGGCTGCGCGAGCAGCTCGACGGACCCTACTGGCGGCACGGGTCGGTCCGCCCCGACTACGACCGGATCGACTGCCCGACGATGATCATCGCCGGCTGGGCGGACGGCTACCGCAACAACTCGTACCGCTTGATGGAGCGGCTGCGGGCGCAGGGCGTGCCGCATCGTCTGCTGGCCGGACCCTGGGCACATGCCGGAACCGAGAACGCGATCCCCGGACCGCGGATCGACTCGATGCCGGACATGGTCGCCTGGTGGGACCGCTGGCTGCGGGGGATCGACAATGGCGTTGACGACGGGCTCGCCGCGGATCGGCCTTGCGTCACAGGCTTCGTGCGGTCGTCAACCCGGCCCTCCGCCGTGCTCGACGTGCATGAAGGCTTCTGGGTACGTGAGGAGTGGCCGTCGCCCCGGGTCGCCATCGCCACCCGGCCGCTCGAAGGCAGGCCGGCCTACGCCGTACGGGCCGACGTCGGTGTCGATGCATGGATCGACTGCGCTGGACACCTGCCGTGGGGACTGAGCGCCGATCTCCGGTTCGACGACGCAGCGTCCTTGACGTGGGAATGGGACGCAGAAGAGATCGCGCTGATGGGGCATCCGAAGGTACGGCTGCAGATCAGCGCTGACCAGCCGAGTGCGCTTGTCTCGGTCAAGCTGTGCGACGTCTTCGCCGACGGGGCCTCGGCGCTGGTGTCACGCGGAACACTGAACCTGCTGTGCCGTAACGGCTTTGACACCGTCGAGCCGTTGGTGCCAGGAGAGGTGTACGACGTCGAGGTCGAGCTCGATGCGTGTGCCTACGCGTTCGACCCGGGCCAGCGGATCCGCGTCTCGATCGCCGGCTCGGACTGGCCGAATACCGCCGCGCCACCGCGACCGGTGACGATCACGATTCACGGAGGTGAGCTCGAGCTGCCGGTCCTGGCTGGGCCGTCGCCGTACGCCGATCCGATTCTGGCACCGGGCGGCGACTCCGTCGAGGAGCCCGACGCGGTCACCTGGAGAGTGGAGCGGGACGTACTCGCGCGCACCACATCGTGCGTGGTCGACCACGGCTCGACGTACGACATCCCCAACGGGGGAACGGCGACCGAGCACTACCAGGGCCGAGTGAGCGTCGATGTGGAGACGTTCGAGCAGGCCAGCACGGCGACGACGACCCACACCCTGCGCTGGCCCGACGTCGAGGTGTCCACGATCGCGACGATGGACGTGACGCTCTCCGCCGACTCCGTGGATGTCGTCATCGATCTCACGGCCCGCGAGACGACGCCGGCAGGGGAGTCGACGGTAGGCACCCGACACTGGCATCAGGTCTTCCCCCGGGTGGGGTGAGTCACCTCTCTTGGGCGTCGCCAAGCAGCTGTTGTCAGGGTGCGGTCTGAAGCGGGTCGGCTCTTCGAAAGGCTCAGCGATGACGAGGCGGGCTCCAGCCTGCGGCTGTCGGCTCGCGGCCTCGCGGGTGGTCATCGGCCTTTGGGTGCGGCTGGTCCGAGGTTCGGTTTCTACAGGCGGCTGGGACGGACGGTGCGGTTCGGGTGCCGGCACCGCCTGAAGACCGCTGAAACGGCCGTGTCTGGAGCCGAAAGCGATTTCCAGGCGGTGTCTTGTCACAAGAGCCCCGCCCTTACCACCGGCACCACCCCGCGGCGGCTGCCAGTCGGCTCATGGAACGGATCTGGCCGGCGGGGTCGATTCACGGCGAGCAGTCCCCAGTAACGGACATTCCACCCCGCGTCGGCGCTCTGGTGCCCCCACAGCGGTCTCAATGGCGGTGAACAGGTTCGGATTTGCCCAGCATGCTTGGCGGATCCCCCGTCTACCGGGCAGGTCTGCCCAGCACAGGGGGCGCCTCCCCAGCATGCCGGGCAAATCCGAGCCAAGCGGCGAGCCGAACCGGCAGCTGACAGAACAACCCAGCAGCCGTCCGTCGCCGCTGCGCCTTTGCGAACGCAACCCCGAGGCCGAGCCGCACCCGACAGACCCACTCAGCAGCCGCCCGTCGCCGCTGCGCCTTTGAGAACGCCCCTCCGAGCCAGACCGCACCCGTCAGACTCACCCGGTCATCCATCGGCTCGAGGTCAGAGGTTGCCGGCTGGTTCGTGGATGGGGAGGCCGCGGTATGCGCGGGCGATCGTGGTGACGAACATGTGCACGGCGTCCTCGCTGGGGCTGAACGGCCCGGCCTTGAAGTGCGGAGAGGCGAGACCGCGCTGCACCGACTCGCAGGCGCGCCAGTCCTGCTTGTTGGTGATGTCCCAGAACTCCACGGCGTACGACGCGTCGATGGGTGGCTCGTCGCCGGTGTCGGGGACGAGCCAGGAGCACTCGACCCAGGTTCGCCCGGGCGCGAGGGGCACCATGCGGTGGGTCATCACGTAGTCGGGATGTGCCGAGATCAGCAGGTTGGGCACCAGCCCGGCGTAGAGGACGGTCGTGGGCGAGACCCCGGGGATCGGCCGACCCGCAGACTCGCCTGTCAGGGACATCGTCTGCATCCCGTCGCGCAGCTCCATGGTGCCGCCGACCCAGGCGCCGGGACCGTCGATGTTGTCGCCTGACGAGGGCGGGGTGACCTGGCAGAGCTCGGGATGGATCAGCGGGCAGTGGTAGCACTCGTGGTAGTTCTCCGCGATCACTTTCCAGTTCGCGTCGACGACGTACGTGTGCCGGTCTCCGAGCACCAGTGCGGCCGGGTCGTAGGGCGCGATATACGCCTCCAGGTCGCCGATGAACTCGTCGAACGGCAGTACCTGTGCTGACGCCAATGACGTGGCCGCGTGCACGAAGAGCCAGCCGTGCCAGCGATGTACCGGCAGCTCGACGAGCGTGTGGTCGTCCACTTCGAACCCGGTCGACGTCCTGGTAGCCGGGAGCGGTGCGGAGCCGGCCCGAGAGGTCGTAGGTCCAGGCGTGGTAAGGACAGATGATCGAGTGCCGGGTGTTGCTCCCGGACGCTTCGAGCAGCTCGTGGGCGCGGTGACGGCAGGTGTTGGCGAAGGCGTGCAGGTCGTCACCATCGAACGTCAGGAGCACGTGCACGTCACCCACCTTGACCGCCCGCTGGGTGACGGGCTTGCCGTCCGCGGCAGGTGTCCGCAGCTCGTCCTCACGCCCGACACAGGTGTAGGTCCCCGCGAACAGGTGCCGTTGCTCCCACGCGAACACGTGGTCGCTCGTATAGGCCTCGGCCGGCATCATCTGGGAGCGTCCGAACGGCTGCAGAGTCTCGTCGAGACCCTCGAGCTCGATGCGTCGAGGAGGACGTTGGTCAGATGTCGTCGTCACGGGAGCCTCCGAGGATAGGGTCTGGACCATGGGACGTCGCAAGGTCGAGGTGCGCCGCGAGGAGATCCTCGTGGCGACCATCGGCGAGATCGAGCGAAGCGGGATGTCGGCGCTGCGCGTCTCCGACATCGCCGGCGTCGCTGGGGGTCAGCTCCGGTCTGGTGTTCTACCACTTCGACACCAAGGATGCCTTGCTCGTCGAGGCTCTGGAGTACGCCGTCGAGCGCGACGCGGACCGGCTGGACAAGGCACTCGCCAAGGAGGGTGAGCCGCTCGAGCGCCTGCGACGGGTGCTGACGTCGTACGGCCCGACCGGAGCGGCCCACGGGTGGACGCTGTGGATCGAGGCCTGGTCGACGGCCCTGCGCGAGCCTTCCATCCAGGCGTCGCTGCGCAAGCTCGACAAGCGTTGGCGCGGAGCGCTCGAGCATGTCATCACCGACGGCGTCGCGTCCGGCGACTTCACCTGCGACGACCCCAAGAGCACGGTCGCCCGCGTCGGTGCCCTGCTCGACGGCCTGTCCGTCGCAGCCCTTATCTACAAGAGCGTCAACCGCAGGCAGCTGCAGACGGTGGGTGCGGGACACCACGGCGGACGAGCTGGGCATCTCTCGCCTGCAGCTGTCCCCGACCAACGGCCGGGCCAAGCCCCAACCCGCCGGGTTCGCCGCCGCGGCGACCCCCAGAGCCACTGGTGACTGAGCGGGCCATCACGCGTGGCCGCATCTCCCGACCCTTCATCTCACACCAGCCAATGTGCGGGCTGGCCCGGCGTGGTCAGAGCGGTGCGGTCGAGGGCGAAGGGTGAAAGGTCCTCGCTGCACTCGCCCGTGGCGGCGAGCTCGGCGAGCAGCCGACCGATCGTCGGGGCGAACTTGAACGAATGGCCCGCCCCGAGCCCTACCAGCACGGACTCGCAGCCCGGTACGGCCGAGAGCACGAAGTCCCGATCGGGGGTCAGCGTGTACAGGCAGGTCTTCGAGCGTATCGGCGTGGCCCGAGCCGGGGATCGTCGCGGCCATGAAGTCGGCCAGCCCCTGCAACCGCTCCGGATCGGGGTCGAAGGGCCGGTCGTCGGCCGTCACCTCGATCTCGCTGCAGTCTCGGGCCGCCTTCAGCGTTGCCTCGCCGTAGCAGGGGAAGCCGTAGTACGACGGGTCGTCCATCCAGATCCAGAGCGGCATCCGGCCGGGCTGGTACGGCGCCGCATCGGCGGGCTGGAAGTAGGTCACCTGCTCCAGCGTCACGGTGAGCGGCAGCACCAGGCCGACGCCTTCGAGCACCTGGTTCGTCCACGCGTCGGCGCACACGACGACCCGGCGCGCCCGGTACGTCGCATCCGCGGTGCGCACCCGCACGCCGTCCGTCGACGGGCTCGATCGCCAGCACCGGCGTCTCATCGCGGAGCTCGGCGCCGAAGCGACGCGCCTGCGCCTGCATCGCCGCGGTGCCTCGTGCCGGCAGGCACGATCGAGCCCGGTCCTGGTAGAGCGCAACGGTGCCCGGCGGCAGCGCGAACTGCGGCCACCGAGCTCGCGACCTCGAGCCGCGTCGAGACTCTCGTAGGTCCACGCCGCAGGCGGCCATCGAGGTCGTGTAGTCGTCGACCGGGATCGCCGCATCCGGTGGGAAGAGGTCGAGTCCGCCCACCTGCGTGACGAGGGTTTCGCCGCTGTCACTCTCGAGGCTCGCCCAGTCGTCGTACGCCGCGAACGTCATCGTCACGTAGCCCGGGCGTGTGGTAGCTGTGGCGAAGGATCCGCGACGTGTCGTGCGAGGCGCCGCGTGAGTGGCCGAGCTCGAACTGCTCGAGCCCCAGCACCCGATGGCCACGCTTGGCCAGCTGGTACGCCGTCGCGCTGCCCAGCGCACCGAGCCCGACGACGACGTACTCGAAGTCCAGGTTCGTCGACCGCAGCCGGTCATGACGTCTCCTCGAGGCGGGGCAGCAGCCAACGCCGGATGTCGGCGGACAGGTCCTCCATCGGCGCGAACCAGCCCTTGCTGGTAGGCACGCGACGACATCCCGCGCTGGACCGACTCGCAGATCGACCCAGTCCTGCCGGTTGACCAGGTCCCACAGCTCACCGGCGTCGGACGGGTCGAAGTCGTCGGCCGCGATCGCTGTCGGGCTCGAACAGCAGGTCGCACCGGATCCGGGTGTGTCCCGCGTCGAGCGGCCAGGAGACGAATGCGGCGACATGGTCCGCCGCACAGGACAACCAGAGGTTCGGGTAGATCAGCTCGCCCTTGTGCCGGGTTCGCTCGGCATCGTCCAGCTCAGGGAACGGCAGCCGGCTTGTCGTCCCGGTCATCGTGAACGTCCACGCGCCATCGCGATGCGGCACGCCGTCCGCCCAGTCGATGCCGCCTCCGCCTCCACCGAACGACGGGACGAGCCGCGTCAGCTCAGGGTGCACGGGACCACAGTGGTAGCACTCGTTGTAGTTCTCCGCCAGCACCTTGTAGTTGGCGGCGACGTCGTAGGTGAAGCTGAGCCCGGTCGCGAGGCTCGCCAGCGGGTAGTGCGCCAGCCGTTCGCCGAACTCGGCCAGGTCGGCATCGAAGTCGGTCGCCCGCCCAGGAGTCAGGTGGACGAAGACGAAGCCACCCCAGGTCCGCACCCCCACCTCGTGCAGGCGAACTCCGCCGGGTCGAAGTCGTCGACCGCCTCTGTGTGCGGCGCTTTGAGCAGGCGACCGTCGAGGTCGTACGTCCAGGAGTGGTAGGGGCACCGCAGCGCGCCGACCTCGCAAGCGGGTGGGTCGGTGCCTGGGCTCGGTCGGCACGATCTGTGAGCCGCGATGCCGGCACACGTTGTACGCCCCATGCAGGCGGCCGTCCAGGCCGCTGGTCACAAGGATCGATTCGCCCACCACGTCGAGTACGGCGAGCCGACCCGGCCTCTCCAGGCCGAGGTCGGCCACCCGACCCACGCAGAACCAGCTGTCGAACAGCACTCGCTCGCGCTCCGTCGCGAAGTGGGCAGGGTCGACGTACATGGCCTTGGGCAGCGCAGGCTGGAGCGACCGGGCAGCCGTCTCGGTGCCGAGTGCCACGGGTCGCGCGGAGTCAGCGGACAGGTGACCCATGACCACCACCTTCCTCCGGCCTGAGTTTACTGACTCGCGAGTCAGTAAGAGCAAGGCCAAGCCTGCCACAGAACAGCTCCGTGCGGGAACATTCAGCCTTTCAGTCGGGCACCAGCCGCCCGGGCAGCCAACAGGCCGCCCGGTGGTCGCCAGCGGCCGACAGCAGTGGGAGCGGCTTGCTCCGGCAGTCGCCGTCGACGCCGGCTGCCGCGGCTTCCCCGAGGAGCAGCGCCGGACAACGCGGGTGAAAGCGGCAGCCACGAGGGATCCGGGTCGGGTCGGGGGTCTCTCCCTCGAGGACGGTCGGCTCGAGCTGCTCGATCTCCGGTACGACGGAGAGCAGCGCGCGGGTATAGGGGTGCTTCGGCGCGGCGAGCACCTCCTCGGTCGTGCCCACCTCGACGATCCGGCCGAGGTACATCACCGCGATCCGGTCGGCGATGTTCCAGGCCAGCCCCAGGTCGTGAGTGACCACGAGGACGGAGAGCCCGAGGTCCTCGCGCAGCCGGAGCAGCAACGCGAGGATCTCGCCGCGAATGGAGGCATCAAGGCTCGACACCGGCTCGTCCGCGATCAGCACATCGGGTTGAGGGCCAGCGCCCCCGCGATGACCACCCGCTGACGCTGACCACCGGACAGCTCGTGCGGGAAGTTCAGGTAGAACCGCTCCGGTGGCCGCAAACCTGCGTGCGACAAGGCGTCTGCCACCAGGTCGGCCTCGGTCACGCTGCTTCCCTTCGGCGCGGTTACGGTCGACGAGCTTGTGGATACGGATGCCCTCGGCGACCGACTCGTACACGTTGTGACGCGGGTTGAGCGCGCCGGTGGGGTCCTGCAGGATGAGCTGGACCCGGCGTCGGTAGGCGCGCATGGCGCTGGGCTTGTAGCCGAGACTGGCACCGTCGTAGGCAACGGTGCCCCCGCTCGGTCGTTCCAGACCGAGCAGGGTCCGCGCCAGCGTGGTCTTGCCACAGCCGGACTCGCCCACCAGTGCGACGATCTCGCCGGACCCGATGTCGAGGTGGACGCCGTCGACGCCCTTGGCATCCGGGCGACCGTGCCGACCCACGAACGTGACCTCGAGGTCGCGCGCCGACAGCAGGTCGGCGCTCACGGGGCCACCTCCTCGGCCGCGACCGATCCTTGGCCGAGGAGCAGCTTCATGTCGCGCTCGTCGTCGGCATGCAGGCACGCCACCTTGCGACCGATGCCGTGCTGCTCGAGAGGCGGGTCGATGGTCGTGCACTCGTCGGTGGCCAGCGCGCAGCGGGGATGGAAGGCGCACCCGGTGGGCAGCGAGCGCGGGTCCGGCGGGTCGCCGGGCAGACCGATCGGGGCGAACCGGGCCACCGGGTCGCCGACCCGGGGGAAGGCCGCGGCGAGCGCTCCGCCGTACGGATGCAGCGGCCGGTCGAACAGTCCGGAGCCGGGTCCCTCTTCGACCACCCGTCCCGCATACATGACGAGCACTCGGTCACAGGTGGTTCCGAGCACCGACAGGTCGTGGCTGATCAACAGCAGCCCGAGGCCGAGGTCGTGCACCAGGTCGGTGAGCACGCCGAGCACCTGCGCCTGCACCATCACGTCGAGGGCGGTCGTCGGCTCGTCCGCGATGATCAGCTGCGGCCGGCAGGCCAGTGCCATCGCGATCATGATCCGCTGCTTCTGTCCCCCCGAGAGCTGGTGCGGGTAGGCGAGTGCCCGGGACGCCGGCAGCCCGACCTGCTCGAGCAGCTCGCCGACCCGCGCGGCAGCCTGCGCCTTGCCGACCGAGGGGTCGTGGACCTGGATCGGCTCGGCGATCTGGTCGCCGATCCGCTGCACCGGGTTGAGCGAGTGCAGGGCGCCCTGGAACACCACCGCGGCTTCCGCCCACCGCAGCGCGCGCAGATGACCCCACCTCATGGTCTGGACATTCTGGCCGTTGACCAGGATGGTGCCCTCGACACGGGCGTTCTTGGCCTGGAGCCGGAGCACGGTCGACGCCAGGGTCGACTTGCCGCAGCCTGACTCCCCGGCGATGCCGACGCTCTGTCCCGTGGCCACGGACATCGTCACGTCGCGGACGGCGGGCATGTCGCCGGCCCGGGTCTCGTAGGTGACCGAGACGTGCGAGAGCTCGAGCAGCTCACTCATCAGCGGTCTCTCAGCCGTGGGTTGAAGATCTCCTCGAGCGCCTGGCCCACCAGCGTGAACGACAGGACGACGAGAATCACGCAGACTCCCGGCGGGAAGAGGAACCACCACGCCCCGAGGGTGAGGGCGCCGTTGCTGAAGGCGGAGTCGAGCATGGTTCCCCAGGAGATGCGACTGGCATCACCGACGCCGAGGAACGACAGCGTGGTCTCCGCGAGGATGGCCCCGGCGACGGTGAGCGTGGTGTTGGCGAACACCATCGGCATCACATTCGGCAGGATGTGCTTGAGCATCTGGTGCCAGTTGCCGGCTCCGAGAACTCTGGCCCGTTCCATGTAGGGGCGGTTCTTGATCGACAGCGTCTGCGCGCGGATCAGCAGCGCCGTACCCGGCCAGCTGGTCACGCCGATGACGAACGCGAGGGTGTACAGCGAGCCACCGAGCAAGGTGGCGAGGACCAGCGCGAGCGGCACGAAGGGGATCACCAGGAACCACTCCGTCAGCCGGTAGAGCAGCCCGCCCATGCGACCGCCGAGGAAGCCGGAGGCGATGCCGATGATCGTCCCGAGGACCATCGAGATCACGGTGGCGAAGAGCCCGACCATGCAGCGAGACGCGGGCGCCGTACATCAGCAGGGTCAGCACGGACCGGCCCGCCTCGTCGGTCCCCAGCCAGTACTCCGACGACGGAGGAGCGAGTACGGCGCCGGTGGCCTTGGTGCGTTCGAGTCCGTCCGGGTCGGCGAGCAGGGGGGCGAAGAGCGCTATCAGGACGAAGAAGACCAGCACGACGAGTCCGGCCACCCCGGAGCGGTGCCGCCGGAACTCCTTCCAGGTCCGTCCCGCTGAGGTGCGGCGCCGTCGCCAGGTGACCTGACGGGCGGAGAGTGGCTCCGGACCGGAGACCTCGGCCGCGCTCATACCCGGACCCGGGGATCGAGATAGCCGTACAGCAGGTTGGAGACCAGGTTGGCGAGCACGACGGCCGCCGAGAACACGAAGAACGTCCCTTGCAGCACGGGGATATCGGGGATGCGCAGAGCATCCGTGGTGAGCAGCCCGAGGCCTGGGATCGAGAACACGGTCTCGATGGTGATGGCCCCGCCCACGATGAAGCCGATGTTGAGGGATACCAGGGTGACCACCGGCAGCAGCGCGTTGCGGGTCGCGTGGCGACGGCGTACCAGGACATCTCGAAGTCCCTTGGCGCGCGAGGTCTGCAGGTAGTCCTCACCCATCTCGTCGAGCAGCGCCGATCGCATGATCAGCGAGTACTCCGCGAGGTAGGCCAGGGTCAGCGTGATCACCGGGAGGACGAGGTGCCAGGCCTGGTCGATGACTCCGTCCAGCGACGTGGGGTCCACACCGGTCGAGATCAGCCGGCCGATCGGGAACAGCCGCGGGATCGGCCCCAGCCCGGTCGCGAAGGCGGAGAACAGGAGGAGCCCGAGCCACCACTCCGGCATCGAGTAGAGGGTGATCGTGCTGGCGGTGGAGATCTGGTCGAACTTGTGGCCACGGTTCCAGGCGGCGATGACGCCGATCCAGAGGCCGATCACGACCGACAGGATCGTCGAGATGCCGACCAGAGCCACCGTCGGCCACAGCCGGTCGAGCATCAGACCGCGAACGGGCTGGCTGTACTGGTAGGAGGTCCCGAAGTCGAGCGTGAGCATGTTCTTGAGGTAGGTGAGGAACTGTTGAGGCAGCGGCTGGTCGAGGCCGTACTTCTCGATCACCGCCTGGACCTGCGCCGGCGTGGTGGCCCGACCGCGGGCCAGCGTGCGCTCGGGGTGCGGGTTGATCACCCGGAAGAGGAAGAAGTTGAGCACCACGATGAAGCCGAGGGTTGCGGCCGATCCGGCGATCTTCTGGCCGAACCAGCGCCAGGTCGAGGCGCTGCCGCGTCGCCGGGGGTCGTTGGCCTCGGGTTCCTGGCTCGGATCCGGCTCATAGGCGGTCAGGTCGATCGTGTGGCTCATTCGCGGTAGTCCACGGTCGCCTTGCGGTAGCCGGCCCAGCCACCGACCAGTCCGCCGCCGACGAACAGGATCACTCCCATCAGACCGATCGCGATGACCGCCCCGCTGTCGATCCCGTCGCCCGAGCCGGACCCGCCGGCCGTCGAGCCGGACGCGGTCACCACGGGGGTGAGGTTCAGGTAGTTGGCGTGGCCGTACTGGAAGAGCAGCACTCCGCCCGGGTCCGGCTGTGCTACGAAGCCTTCCCAACGGTCACTGCGGTAGGCCTCGCCGATCTGGTTGTAGACGGTCACGAGGTACGGCGCGTCGTCGTACAGCATCTGCTGCATCTGTCTGACGATCGCCTCGCGCTTGGCCTGGTCGGTTGCCTGGTTCTGCGCCGTGTAGAGCTTGTCGTAGGCGCTCTTGCAGTACCACGAGTCGGACCAGTTGCCGAGCTGGCCGCAGGTGAAGTAGCTGAGCATCGAGTCCGGGTCGGGCTCGACGTACCAGCCCCACTGGAACAGGTCGTACTCGCCGTCGAGGATGACGTTGGTGAGCTTGCTGCTCTCCATGGTGACGACGGTCGAGTCGATCTGAATGTCGGCGAGCCACTCGTGGAGGAACTGCATCGTCGCCAGGGAGGTGTCGCCGGCGGAGTCCGACCGGGCGTCCAGCCGCAGCTTGCCGATCGGTGACCCGTCGGGCATCGTCCGCCAGCCGTCAGAGCCCACCCGGTAGCCGGCTGCGTCGAGCAGCTGCTTGGCCTTGTCGGGGTCGTACGCGTAGGCGTCGGCGCTGGGCGGCTTCCACTGGTAGCCCTTGTAGGCCGGCGGGATGATGTTCGTCGCCGGCAGGGCCGCGCCCTGGTAGGCCTTGCTGACCAGCTGGTCCCGGTCGATCGCGAAGTTGAGCGCGAAGCGGAACTTGGGGTCGAGGATGGCGGGGTTGGGATCGCCTAGGGGCTTGCCTGTCTTGGTGTCGACGGAGCCGGTGTTGAACGCGATCTCGTCGAAGCCGGGGGAGTCGCCCTCTTGGGCGGTGATGTTGGGATCTTGCTGGAGCCGCTGGATCTGCAGTGGCGAGGGGTCCTCGGCGAAGTCGATCTCGCCTGCCGACAGCGCCTGCACCAGGGTGTCCTCGGAGCGGTAGACCTGCATGTCGACCTCGCCGGCGTGCGGCTCGCCGCCCCAGTAGTCTGTCATTTCGGACGAAGCGGTAGCTCGACCCACCGGCCTTGCCCTCTACCAGGCTGAACGGCCCAGAGCCGACCACCGGCGTGTTGCCGCTGGGCTCGTTGGAGTAGGTCTTGACCTGGCTCTCGCTGACGTTCTTCCAGATGTGCTCCGGGATGATCGGCATCGGCAGCAGCGGGAGCACCGCGTTGGGCTTGCTGAGCTTGAGCACCACGGTCTCGGCGTCGGGAGCGGTGATCGTGGTGACCGAGGACAGGTAGGAGCCCCAGGTGGACGACTCGGGGCCGCCGTCGAGGATCCGGTTGTAGGTGTAGGCGATGTCCTTTGCTGTCAGCGGGACGCCGTCGTTCCACATCACGCCGGTACGGATGTGGAACGTCCAGGTGAGGCCGTCCTTGCTGGTGTCCCACGAGGACGCCAGCCCGCCCTCGGTGGACGGGCTCATGTCCTTGGGCGACCAGCTGATCATGTAGTCGTACATCAGGGCCCAGGCCTCGTAGGACTCCGCCTCGATGCCGTTGAAGGGGTTGAACGAGTCGACCTCGTTGGTCAGTCCGATGGTGAACGTCGGCGCCGTCGCCGTCGCCGTCGCCGTGGTCGGTGTCGCCGTCGTGGGTGCGGTTGTCGTGTCGGCGCTGGCCGGGCCGGTCGCGCCCCAGAGCCCGGCGGCCAGTAGGAGTGCGGCCACGCCCGTTCCGGCCGCTGCTGTCGACAATCGTGGCCGGATGCGCATCATGGACGGCTCCCTTGGCGGGCCGTGGGCCCAAGTGATGGAGTTGGTTGCCCCTCAGTAACCAGTTTCCTGACTCGCCGGTCAGTATCCCCAAGGCGCGCCGGATTTGAAAGAGCTGATGCGCCTGTTGCCCAGCCCATCTGGATCCCTTGGTCGGAGGTGTTGTGCCGGATGTGGTGGTACGGGCGCCTAGCAACTGACTCGCGAGTCAGTTTTGGGGCGCTAAAGGTTTGTGTACTACACCGGCGGGCCCGTCGCAGCGAGTACGAGCAATTGTGGTGACTTTGCGTTCCTGGCCGGTCCACGCGGGCCTGCCAGGAGGTCCGGCCGGGAGGTTCGGCCGGGAGGTTCGGCCGGGAGGTTCGGGCGAGTCGCGGTTTCTGCGGCACCCTCCGGCTGCGGTTTGCCCGGCATGCTGGGTGGATACGCCGTCTGCTGGGCAGGTCTGCCCGGCAGCCCGTGTACCTGCGCAGCATGCTGGGCAAACCCGGCCCCCGGCGGGGCCGGGCGAGCCGCGGTTTCTGCCCCGGCGGGGTCTGGGCCAGTCGCGGTTTCTGCCCTCGGCGGGGGTCCGGGCGAGCCGTAGTTTCTGCGGCGGCCCGGGTGCGCTTGCCCGGCATGCTGGGTGGATTCGCCGTCTGCTGGGCAGGTCTGCCCGGCAGCCCGTGCACCTGCGCAGCATGCTGGGCAAACCCGGCCCCCGGCGGGGTCCGGGCGAGCCGCGGTTTCTGCGCCCCGGTGGGGCCCTCGGCGGGGCCGCAGGCGTTTGCACTCGCCGTACCCGAGTGCTAATAATGGGTTAGCACTCTCGACCCGAGAGTGACAGCGATCGGCCCGATGAGGGCTCGGTTGCGCCGTGGGAAGGGTCTGCGGCCAGCCTGGTCCGTCCGTCGCGGGCGTCGACCGACCGCACTCCACAATCCAAGCGCGGAGGACTCGCGTCAATGCCCAAAATCATTGCATTCAACGAGGAAGCCAGGCGCGGCCTCGAGCGAGGGATGAACACCCTCGCCGACGCCGTCAAGGTGACGCTCGGCCCCAAGGGTCGCAACGTCGTCCTCGAGAAGAAGTGGGGCGCGCCGACGATCACCAACGACGGTGTGTCCATTGCCAAGGAGATCGAGCTCGAGGACCCGTACGAGAAGATCGGTGCCGAGCTCGTCAAGGAAGTAGCCAAGAAGACCGACGACGTCGCCGGTGACGGTACGACGACCGCAACGGTGCTCGCCCAGGCGATGGTGCGTGAGGGTCTGCGCAACGTGGCCGCCGGAGCCAACCCGATGGCCCTCAAGCGTGGCATCGAGGCGGCCGTGGAGGCTGTCATCGAGCAGCTGTTCGCAGCCGCCAAGGACGTCGAGACCAAGGAGCAGATCGCGGCCACCGCGGGAATCTCCGCCGGTGACTCCACGGTCGGCGAGATCATCGCCGAGGCCATGGACAAGGTCGGCAAGGAAGGCGTCATCACCGTCGAGGAGAGCAACACCTTCGGCCTCGAGCTCGAGCTCACCGAGGGTATGCGCTTCGACAAGGGCTACATCTCGCCGTACTTCGTCACCGACGCCGAGCGCATGGAGGCCGTGCTCGAGGACCCCTACGTCCTCATCGCGAACTCCAAGATCTCGGCGGTCAAGGACCTGCTCCCGATCCTCGAGAAGGTCATGCAGTCGGGCAAGCCGCTGCTGGTTCTCGCCGAGGACGTCGAGGGCGAGGCTCTCGCGACCATCGTCGTGAACAAGATCCGTGGCACGTTCAAGTCCGTCGCCGTCAAGGCTCCGGGGTTCGGTGACCGCCGCAAGGCCATGCTCGCCGACATCGCGATCCTCACCGGCGGTCAGGTCATCAGCGAAGAGGTCGGGCTCAAGCTCGAGTCCACCGGCCTCGACCTGCTCGGCCAGGCCCGCAAGGTCGTCGTGACCAAGGACGAGACCACGATCGTCGAGGGTGCCGGTGACGCCGACCAGATCCAGGGTCGCGTCAACCAGATCCGCGCCGAGATCGAGAAGAGCGACTCCGACTACGACAAGGAGAAGCTCCAGGAGCGGCTCGCCAAGCTCGCCGGCGGCGTGGCCGTCATCAAGGTGGGCGCCGCGACCGAGGTGGAGCTCAAGGAGCGCAAGCACCGCATCGAGGACGCCGTCCGCAACGCGAAGGCCGCTGTCGAAGAAGGCATCGTGGCTGGCGGTGGCGTGGCTCTCGTGCAGGCGACCCTGGTGGCCTTCGAGAAGCTCGAGCTCACCGGTGACGAGGCGACTGGCGCGGCCATCGTCAAGTTCGCCGCCGAGGCTCCGCTCAAGCAGATCGCCATCAACGCCGGTCTCGAAGGTGGAGTCGTGGCGGAGAAGGTGCGCAACCTCGAGTCCGGGCACGGTCTCAACGCCGCGACCGGTGAGTACGTCGACATGCTCGCGGCCGGGATCAACGACCCGGTCAAGGTGACCCGCTCTGCGCTGCAGAACGCCGCCTCGATCGCGGCCCTGTTCCTCACCACCGAGGCTGTTGTCGCCGACAAGCCCGAGAAGGCCTCGCCGGCCGGCCCGGGTGGCGGCGGCGACATGGGCGGCATGGGCGGGATGGACTTCTAGGAGTCCGAGCACCCACAGCACGTCAGCACCACGCACGTCAGCACCACGCACGTCAGCACCACGCACGTCAGCACCACGCACGTCAGCACCACAACGTCGGCCCCGACCAGTTGCTCTGGTCGGGGCCGACGCTTTCGTCGTGACGTACCCTTCGATCATGTTCCTCTTCATCCTGATCGTGATCGTGGTCGCGGCCGTGGTGGCCTACAAGTTCCGCGTGCCGTTGCTGGCCAAGATCCTCGGTCAGTCCGAGTCGCGGGTCCAGCGGTCCATCGAGCGTCGCAAGGACTGACCCTGCTCGCACAGCGAAGCGGAGGCTTCGGTGGCCGCTGTCGGCATCTCGCGGTAGACCTGAGGAATGCCAGAACGCACACCTGAGAGCCGGCCGGACCCGGACAGCATCGATCTGACGGCGCTGCCGGGGAGCGAGCGATCGGCGGCGCCCGGGGTCGAGGCCGCCCCTGATGCTCTCGACCCAGCCGCCCGCATCGAGATCACCCTGGTACTCCGGAGGAAGGCGCCGCTGCCGGTTCCGGGGGCTGTGCCCCGGTTGTCGGCGGGCGACCTCGCGTCGTCGTACGGCGCTGACGAGGCCGATGTGGAGGCGGTCACCTCGACGCTGACCTCGCTGGGCGTCGAGATCGTGCAGACCGACCCGGCCTCACGCCGTGTCCGGGCAGCCGGCAGCGTTGAACTCCTCAGCGGGGTCTTCGGAGCGTCCCTCGACGCGGCGACCAGCGAGACCGTGCCCGGGGTGCGGACGGCCCATCGGCACCGGACCGGGGGGCTCAGCGTGCCGACCTCGCTGTCGGGCATCGTCACCGCGGTCCTCGGGCTTGACGACCGGCCCCAGGCGCGCATGCTGTCGTTGGTCGCAGCCCCGGATGCGGTCTCCCACAGCTATACGCCGCTGGAGCTGGCGAAGATCTATGCCTTCCCCGACGGTGCGGACGGCGCGGGCCAGACCATCGCGATCATCGAGCTGGGAGGTGGGTTCGGTCAGGACGACCTGGACGCCTACTTCTCCGGGCTGGGCATCACCGGCCCTACCGTGACGGCAGTGGGTGTCGACGGCGCCACCAACCAGCCCGGCAGCGACCCGAACGGAGCCGACGGCGAGGTCCTGCTCGACATCGAGGTCGCCGGTGCGCTCTCACCCGGCGCCAACCAGGTGGTTTACTTCGCCCCCAACACCGACGCGGGCTTCCTGGACGCCATCAGTGAGGCCGCGCATGCCGATCCGACACCGGTCGCGATCAGCATCAGCTGGGGTCTGAGCGAGGACGGCTGGACGGCTCAGGCGCGGACGGCCATGGACGACGCGATGGCCGATGCGACCGTCCTGGGCGTCACTGTCACGGCCGCAGCCGGTGACGACGGGTCGACCGACCGCACGAGCGACGGCAAGGCGCACGTGGACTTCCCCGCGGCCAGCCCGCACGCTCTCGCGTGCGGCGGCACCCGGCTGCAGGCCGACCCGACCGACGGTTCGGTGACCAGCGAGACGGTCTGGAACAACGGTGCGGGCAACGGCGCCACCGGTGGCGGTGTGAGCGGCGTCTTCGGGCTGCCGATCTGGCAGCGAGACGTCGGCGTCCCGAGTTCGGCAGCGGGACCGGCCGGGCGAGGGGTGCCGGACGTCTCCGCCGTGGCGGACCCGCAGACCGGCTACCAGGTCCGGGTTGACGGCAACGACATCGTCATCGGCGGCACCAGCGCGGTGTCGCCACTCTGGGCCGCCCTGGTGGCGCGGCTGAGCCAGTTGACCGGCCAGCCTCTGGGACTCCTCCAGCCCACGCTGTACGGCGGTGTGGACGCCGGTGTGGTCGCGCCGGGGTTCCGGGACGTGACCGAAGGCGACAACGGCGCCTACCAGGCGGGTCCAGGCTGGGACGCCTGCACGGGTCTCGGCGTTCCCGACGGCACCGCCCTGCTCGCCGTACTCGATCCGCCAGGCTGACCCTTTGGTCAGGGCGAGGAGCCAGTGGGCGAGGATCTGAGGTGTGGATCTGACGACGTACATCCTGGACGGACACAACGACCTGCCGTGGGCGATGCGGGAGCTGAACCGCTACGACCTCGACGCGGTCGACCTGACGGCGGGTGTCGCCGAGCTGCAGACGGACATCCCGAGGCTGCAGGCCGGGGGCGTCGGTGCCCAGTTCTGGTCCGTCTTCGTGCCGTGCGCGCTGACCGGCGGAGACGCCGTGACGGCGACCCTGGAGCAGATCGACTTCGTCAAGACGATGGTGTCGCGATACCCGGAGACCTTCGCCCTGGCCACCGGCACCGACGAGGTCGAGCAGGCCGTGGAGGGTGGACGGATCGCGTCTCTGATGGGGATCGAGGGCGGCCACTCGATCGACGGCTCGCTCGGGGTGCTTCGGATGATGCATGCCCTCGGGGTCCGCTACATGACACTGACGCACAACGAGAACGTGCCCTGGGCCGACTCGGCGACCGACCGACCGGCTCTCGGCGGACTCAGCGACTTCGGGCGTGACGTGGTCCGCGAGATGAACCGGATCGGCATGTTCGTCGACCTCAGCCACGTCTCCGTTGACGTCATGCGCGACGCTCTCCAGACCACGTCGGCGCCGGTGATCTTCAGCCACAGCTCGGCGCGCACGCTCTGCGACAACAGCCGGAACGTTCCCGATGACGTCCTCGCGGCGCTCCCGGACAACGGTGGCGTTTGCATGGTGACCTTCGTGCCCATGTTCACCTCGCAGGCAGTGAGCGACTGGTACGACGAGTGCCTGCGCATCACCGAGGAGCGGGGAGGCGACCGGCGGAAGTTCGCGGACGTCGACCCGGTTATCCACGAGCGGATGAGCGTCGCGCCGACCTGTACGGTCCAGGACGTGGCCGACCACGTCGAGCACGTGCGCGACGTCGCCGGCCTCGAACACGTGGGGATCGGCAGCGACTACGACGGGGTGATGTTCTACCCCGAGGGCATGCCCGACGTGGCGAGCTACCCGGTCCTGCTGGACGCCCTCCGTGGCCGTGGCTGGTCGGAGCCGGAGCTCGGACTGCTCGGCCATGGCAACGTGCTGCGCGCCATGCGCGGCATGGAGGAGGCTGCCTCCTCGTGACGGGTGCGGTCGGCCTGGTGCTGGCGGCGGGGTCGGGCAGCCGGCTGGGTCGTCCGAAGGCGCTGGTGACGGACGCGGCCGGCGAGACCTGGTTGGCCCGCACCGTGGCGGTGCTCGGCGACGGCGGGTGTGGTCAGGTCTTCGTGGTCGTGGGTGCCGAGGCCGAGGAGGTACGCCGCCACGTCCCGTCCGCTGCCCGAGCGGTGGAGGCGCTCGACTGGTCCGAGGGCATGGGTGCGTCGCTCCGGGCCGGACTCGGCAGCGTCCTCGAGCACGCGCCTGACGCCCCGGCTGTCGTGGTCATGCTGGTCGACACCCCCGATGTCTCCTCCGATGTGGTCCGGCGCCTGCTCGCGGCCGGCGCCGATCCGGAGTCGCTCGGCAGGTCGGCGTACGACGGCGTCCTCGGACATCCGGTGGTCATCGGGCGAGAACACTGGGCCGGCGTCATCGGTTCGGCACGAGGCGATCGCGGCGCCCGTGACTACCTCTCGGCCCACGACGTCCTCGTCGTGGAGTGTGGCGACCTCGCCGGCGGGACCGATGTGGACACCCAGAGTGGCCTGGACGAGTGGATCGCGCGGGGCTCGGGTTCCCGATAACCCGTCGTCTTCACGAGTGCGCGAGGGCTAGGGTGACGCGGCGCGCCACCGTCGGCGGGCCCCACGAACAGAGAGAGTCATGGAGAAGCTCACGCCGAAGCTGCTGTCCTGGGCATCGATCCTCGAGGATCAGACCCGGGCCCAGGCGGAGATGTCATCACGGATGCCGTTCATCTTCCCGCATCTCGCCCTGATGCCCGATGCCCATCTGGGCAAGGGGGCCACCGTCGGCAGCGTCATCCCCACTCTCGGCGCCGTGATGCCCGCGGCTGTGGGGGTGGACATCGGCTGCGGCATGATCGCGGTCCGCACCCAGTACGACGTCGCGGCGCTGGACGGCCTGGACCGCTCCGCCCTGCGGGTCGCGATCGAGCGGGCCGTGCCGCTTTCGGCGGGACACAACAACTCCCGGATCACGGACTCCGCGGCGGTGCGGATCGAGACGCTGACGACAGCAGCCGAGGCAACCGGCGTACGGCCGGCCGACCATGCGGCGGGCTGGCCGCAGCAGCTGGGCTCGCTCGGGTCCGGCAACCACTTCATCGAGGTGACGGTCGACGAGAACGCCCGGGTCTGGCTGTTCCTCCACTCGGGCTCGCGAGGCGTGGGCAACAAGATGGCGATGCACCACATCGCGATCGCGCAGGACCTGTGCAAACGGTGGTGGATCGACCTGCCGCACGAGGACCTCGCCTACCTCGTCGAGGGCACCGCCGAGTTCGACTCCTACATCAATGACCTGATGTGGGCGCAGGAGTTCGCCCTGCACAACCGCGAGGAGATGATGGACCGTGTCGTCGGCTGCTTTGCGTCGTGGGTCGGCGCCGACGTGGTCGAGCACGACCGGATCAACTGCCACCACAACTTCACCCAGGTCGAGAGGCACTTCGGCCGGCAGGTCTGGGTCAGCCGCAAGGGCGCCATCGAGGCGCGCGAGGGGACTCGCGGGCTGATTCCCGGCTCGATGGGTACGGCGTCGTACGTCGTGGAGGGCCTCGGCAACCCGGTCGCACTGCACAGCAGCCCGCACGGTGCGGGTCGCGTCTACAGCCGCTCGCGGGCCCGCAAGACGTTCACCCAGGACGACCTGCGCACGGCGATGAGCGGAATCGAGTACCGCGACTCGGCGGCGTTCATCGACGAGATCCCTGCGGCCTACAAGGATGTCGACGTGGTCATGGCCGATGCGGTGGATCTGGTCCGGATCGTGCACACCTTCCACCAGATCGTCAACGTCAAGGGCGACTGACCGAGTGAGCTCGCTGCATGCGGACGAGGTGGCTGTCGACGAAGCCACCGTGCGTTGGCTCATCGACCACCAGTTCCCCGAATGGGCTGACCTCCCCCTCACGCCGGCCGGACACGGCACGGACAACCGCATGTTTCGTCTCGGCGACGATCTCGTGGTCCGACTTCCACGCAAGCCGACCACGGCCGCCGACGTGGCCACGGAGCAGCGCTGGCTGCCCCTTCTCGCACCGAACCTCCCCCTGGCCGTGCCCGAGCCTGTCGCGCTCGGCCGACCCGGCGCGGGCTACCCGTTCCCCTGGTCGGTCTATCGATGGATCGACGGCACGGAGCTGGATCCCGACGACGTCGACGACCCGAGCCAGCTGGGCCGCGATCTCGCAGGCTTCGTCCGAGCGCTGCATGGCATCGACCTGAGCGGCGCGCGACGCGAGGGCCCCCTGTCGTCGTACCGCGGCGGCAGCCTCCGGGAGCTCGCTGGCTGGACCGCCCAGAACCTGGCCGCGTGTCGTGACCTGGAGGGACTCGACCTCGACCTGGTCGGCCTCGAGTCGGTGTGGCAGGCGGCGATGGAGCTGGACGAGCCCGAGGTCCCCCATACCTGGATGCACACCGACCTCAAACCCTCCAACCTCCTGGTTCGGGAGGGTGCCCTGGTGGGTGTGGTGGACTTCGGCGGTCTGTCGGTCGGCGACCCTACCTGCGAGCACGCCGCGACGTGGGACCTGCCGGCCGCGGCCCGTCACACGTACGCCGACGAGCTCGCACTCGACCGGAGCACTCGGCTGCGAGCGCGCGCCTGGGCTTTGGGGATCTCCCTCTCGGGGGTTCCGTACTACTGGACCACCTGGCCCGGTTTCGTAGCCGAGTGCCTGCGCAGACTGCGGCTCATCCTCGATGATCTCGACCTCGGCGTCGGCTGAGTCAGATGCCCTGGTCGGAGTCGGCAGTCGAGACCTCGTCGAGGTGACCGAGGGCGGCGATCACCGTTCCGGAGGCCGAGCAGACCCAGTGCGGGTTCGGCCCGAGCTCGGGCTCGATGGCCAGGCTGTGCTCGACGGGTTCGGCGCAGGTTTCGCAGAGCGGCCAGCGCCGGGCCTCGTCGAACAGCATGTCCTGGACATCCTGGGCTACCAGGCCGCCGATGAAGTCTGCTCCGGCGGCCCATTGCGACAGCCACCAACGTCGTTGAGCAACGCAGTCCTCGACCACCGAGACGGTGTGCGGGGTGAGCAGCCCTTGTGACGCGAGGTCGCGTAGAACCAGCGCCCGTGCGGTCAGCAAGGGGTCGACCGACGTCATGGTCTCCATCCTTGCAGGGCTCCAAAACGCCGGCACGGCCATCGCGGTCCGCCGTGGGAACCCGCTGAGCGGGTGGCCCCGCACGCCTCCCACATCGTGAGCCCTCGTGCTGGCACCCTGGAACCGTGCTCCCGACCACACCTGGCCGCCCCTCGATCGAGGTGGTCGCGCTGCACCCCACTGATGCGCAAAGTGCCCAGGAGGGCGGCGCCGACCGGGTCCACGTCGGGAGGGTGGTCGGCGAGGAGATGCGGGCCCTGGACCCGGCGGCGGTCAGCGCGATCGTGCGCGCGACGGATCTTCCGGTTCGGGTCACGCTGCGACTCTCCGAAGGCTTCACCACCCAGGGCGGCGAGTTCACCCGACTGGCCGGGCTGGTGACCGACTACCTGTCGCTGGGCGTCGAAGGCTTCGTCTTCGGTTTCCTCACGGCTGATCTCGACGTCGACGTCGATGTGTGCGCGGAGCTCGCAGATCGGCTTGCCGGTGCGCCGTGGACCTTCGACCGGTCGTTCGACCGTGCACTCGACGCACGGGTTGCCTGGCGACACCTACGGCGGCTCCAGGGGCTGGACAGCATCCACACCGCCGGTTCGGTGCTGGGGTTGTCCACAGGACTCGACGACCTCCTCGACCTGGCGGGTTCCGACCCCGGCTTCGCCGCCATGGCCGTGGCCGCCGGTGACCTGCGCGCGGAGAGCGTCCCGTGGCTCGTCCAGTCTGGAATCAGCCGGATCCACCTGGGGGCGTCGGTGCGTCCAGGCGGATCGTGGGACAGGTCACATGTCGACGCCGGTTTCGTCCGCTCGTGGCGACTGCTCCTCGACAGTGCCTTCGACCATGGCCGGGGGCTGAGCCCGCAAGCCGGCTGAGCGCTCAGATGGTGATATTCGTGGATCCACCCGCCTGGGCCGCGCACGGCCGGCTGTGGGCGCATCTGGTCAGCGACGTCTCGTACGACGAGCTGCATGTCTTCGCGGCCCACCACGGGGTGCCTCGGCGCGGCTTCGAGCGCGACCACTACGACGTGCCAGCAGAGCTCTATGCCGACCTGATCTCAGCGGGGGCCGTGCCGGTCTCGTCCCGCGAGCTCATGGAGAGGCTGACCCGCGCCGGGCTGAGGCGGCGCAAGGCCACCATGATGGCGCGTCGGGCACCTGGGAACGCGCTGCTGCGTCCGCCGAGGCTGAGGCACGGCGACCTGGTTGCCGTCACTGCGATCGCGGGGCCGATCGCCCCCGAGCGCCTCGAGCAGGGCGTCGAACGACTGCGCGGATGGGGACTGCGGGTGCGGGTCCAGCCGCACACGCTGGACCGGCATTCGCTCGGCTACCTCGCCGGCGATGACGCCGACCGCGCCGCCGACTTCACCGCCGCATGGATGGACGACGAGGTTGCAGCCGTCGTGGCGGGGCGGGGCGGCTACGGTACCCAGCGGATGCTCGACCTCCTGGACTGGCGTCGCCTCGCGGAGGCGCGGCCGAAGATCCTCGCCGGGTTCTCCGACATCACCGCGATGCACCAGGCAGTCGCCCATCGCCTCGGGCTGGTCACCTTGCACTCCCATGTGACCACCTCCCTGGGCTCGGCCAGCGATGACAGCGCCGAGCGGATGCGAAGGCTGCTCTTCGAGCCCTCCGCGATGGACCTGTTCGACGGCGCCGAAGTCCGGGCGGTCCGACCGGGCACGGCTACAGGTGTCCTGATCGGTGGGAACCTCTCGATGCTGGCCGGTGAGGTGGGTACGGCGCTCAGTAGGCCGTCTCGGGGAGGGATCGTCGTGCTCGAGGACGTCACCGAGGAGCCGTACCGGATCGACCGGCTGCTCACCCAGCTGCTGCGTGCAGGCTGGTTCGACGGTGTGCGAGGAGTTGTCCTCGGGGGCTTCACCGACTGCGGCGACCCGGCCGAGGTCGACGCCGTACTGCTCGATCGGCTCATCCCCCTTGACGTCCCGCTGGTCATGGGCTTCGACTTCGGCCACACCTCGACATCACGCACCGTCCCGCTCGGCGTTCGCGCCACCCTCGACGTACCAGCTGCTGGTCCTGCCTCACTCATGCTGAGCGTCCCGCCGTTCACCTGACGGATGGTCAGAGGGTGAGGAGGGAGAGCTCGGCTTCGAGATTGGCGCGGGCTGGTGTCTCCCAGTGCTTGGCTGCGTAGGTCGTGTGGAAGAGGCTGGGCAGTGCGAGCAGGCCACGCAGGACCTCGGCCCGGCCAGCACGGAAGACAGCGCCGGGAAGGTGGGCGTACTCGCGCCGCACGCGGGTCGTGTAGTCGGCGTAACCCGCGGGGTCGCTGGCCAGGATGGCCAGGTCGGCATCACAGAGAACTGCCCCGTCGACGTCGCCGACGTCAACACCATGATCACGCGTGAGCAGCACCAGTCGCACGATCTCGTCCACCTGAGCCGCCGGTAGCTGTGAAGTCAACAGCGACCGCGCCAGGTCGGCGGACGCTTGCTCGTTGTCGTTGCGCCGTACGTCGTAGACGGCGTCGTGGAACCATGCCGCGAGCTCCACGCTGCTGAGATCTCTACCCTCGCCGGCCAACGTATCGACATGCAGGAGCACCTCCACCAGGTGCTGGACATCGTGGTAGACGCGGGCCGGGTCGGCGTACCTGTCGATGACCGTGCGGCCGGCTGACGGCATGGCGGAGAAGCGCTCGGACCATCGCTGCCGAAGCCAACGCCCGTGGTCGAGACCCGCGTGGTCCACGCCTGACATCATCGCGGCCGGTAACCTGTGCTCGTGAGCGACACGACGGGTCACGCTCCGAACTGGTACGCCGATCCGTGGGGCCGTCACGAGCATCGCTACTTCGACGGCACCAGGTGGACCGAGCACGTCGCAAGTCATGGCCTGCAGTCGATCGACCCGCCGGGGGAGACCGCCAACATCCCCACGGTCAACCGCAAGACCGAGAAGGTCCAGCGCGACGTGACCAGGGCCGGCGTCCGGGCCGGCCACGTGCAGGGCGGCGGCTCGCTGTTCGACGAGCCCGTCCTGGTGGTCAACCAGAAGGCCAAGATGATCGAGATCAACCAGGAGTTCGCCGTCTTCGACCAGCATGGCAAGCAGATCGGTGCCGTTCGTGAGGTCGGCCAGAGTGGCGCCCAGAAGATGCTGCGCTTCATGTCCAACGTGGACCAGTTCCTCACGCATACCTTTCAGGTCGTCGACATCCAAGGCAGGGTGGTGATGGCACTCACCCGGCCCGCGAAGCTGATGAAGACGCGGATGATCGTCCAGGGCGACGGTGGCCAGGAGATCGGTCAGATCGTCCAGCAGAACGTCATCGGCAAGATCCGCTTCTCGCTCGAGTCCGGTGGGCAGCCGGTCGGATCATTGAACGGCGAGAACTGGCGGGCGTGGAACTTCAACATCCAGGACTCCGCCGGTACGGAAGTCGCCCGCATCACCAAGACCTGGGAGGGTCTCGCGAAGACCATGTTCACGACGGCCGACAACTACGTCGTACAGATCCACCGGGAGCTCCCGCAACCCTTGCTCAGCCTGGTCGTGGCGTCCGCGCTGGGCGTCGACACGGCGCTCAAGCAGGACGCCCGCTGACGGTCCCGGCCGGTAGCGAGCGATTCGGGCGAGAACCATTGCGGTGTTACGGTGAAAGAGCCTGGTCGTCGCGACCGGGTTGATCGGGAGGGAGCGAACCATGTGGATCGCGTTCAGTGTCATCATCGTCGTCGTGGTGTTCGTTGCGGCGGCTGCCATCTTTCAGTACGTCCGTCCACCACGCAGACCGGCCGTCAACAGGCACGAGTTGACCCCTTTCGAAGCACAGGCCACGGCCAAGCCCAACAACTCGGGCAGCTTTGCCGGAAACGGTCCGGGTGGCGACTGGACGAGCCACGACGGGACCGACTGGAAGAAGAAGTCCTCCTCGGAGTGAGCTGAGCAAGCCGCCGTCAGGCCACCGCTGCGGTCACGTCCTCCGGCACGGGAATGGGCTTGTCGTGTACGACGACAAGTGACGTGACGGCACGGGTGAGGCATACGTAGAGTCGGCGGAGCCCGGTGAGATGGTCCGCCTCGGAGGCGACGATGTCCGCCGGCTCGAGCAGCACCACGTGGTCGAACTCGAGGCCTTTGGCCAGGGATGCGGGCACGACGTCAACCCGGGCTTCGATGTCATCGAGGTTGCCGAGCTGGCTGTGGGCGATCCCAGCCTCGGTGAGCGCCGCGTTCGCCTTGCCCACCAGGGCATCCGGCACGATGAGACCGATCGAGCCAGGCTCGGCAACGAGCTCGGCGACCGCCTGTGCCGCCGTTCGGACAGCGTGTGGCCCAGGCCTGAATGTCAGCTCGCCCCTCGCCCGCCGTACCGATGTCGGCTTCGCCAAGGTCGGCGCGATGGTGGGGAGCAGCCGCGCGGCGTAGTCGATGACATCGCCCGGTACCCGGAAGCCGAGGGTCAGCTCCTCGAGATGCGCATCCGGCTTGTCGAGGTGGGTGAGCGCCTGGTCCCAGGACGCTACGCCGTACGGCGTCGTGGCCTGGGCCAGGTCACCGAGAATCGTCGCGGACCCGGTCGAGCACTGCCGGCCGACCGCGCGGAGCATCATCGGAGACAGGTCCTGCGCCTCGTCGAGGACGACATGTCCGAGGCTCGGGGTCCGCTCCAGGAGGTCACGCACCTCGTCGATCAGTACGGCGTCATGCAGGGACCAGCGAGCGCTGCGCGGCCCCTTCGCGGGCGTCGCCCAGGTGATGAGTGCCTGCTCCTCGGCGGTGAGGACGCCATCGGCGGCAGCCGCCAGGAACTCCGGATCTCCCAGGATGCGCATGACCAGCCGAGGGGCGTCGATGACCGGCCAGACCGCAGCCGAGAGCTCCTTCACCGGCCGCGACCGGGCGACGGAGGCGTGGACCCGGTCATCGGGCGAGTCGCCGGCCTCCTCCATCTTCACGAGCACCGCATGCGCGAGCCGCTGCGGCAGCATGGCCCGGCCGGCGCCGTACCGGACGCCACGGGTTCTGAGCTCGTCCACGATCTCGTCGATCAGGTACGCCGCGACCCGCCACCGGCGCACCCCGGACGGGACGACGAGGGCCTCGGACGCGGACCCGACCAGTCCCCAGAGGGCCCGGTCGAGGACGACCGCCATCCGGGCGTCGCCCTTGACCCTTGCGACCTCGACGGAGTCCATTGCCCGAACGGGGACGCTTCCGACCAGTGCCTCGACGGTCGTCTGCTTCGCATCGATCTCGCCGAGTGCCGGCAGCACGTCGCCGATGTAGCGCAGGAACGAGTCGTTCGGCCCGACGACCAGCACGCCCTGCCGGCTCAGCTGGTCGCGATGGGCATAGAGGAGATACGCCGCGCGGTGCAGCCCGACGGCCGTCTTGCCCGTGCCGGGGGCTCCTTGCACGCACACGCTGGTGTCCAGCTCGGACCGGACGATGTCGTCCTGCTCGGGCTGGATGGTGGCGACGATGTCACGCATCGGCCCGACCCGCGGGCGCTCGATCTCGGCCTCGAGGATCTCACTGGGTGCGGCCGGCTCGACGTCCAGTGGCACACCCGTCAACGACGGCCCGGTCAGGGTCTCGTCCTCGTACGCCGTCACGACGCCGTGCTGGAAACCGAACCTGCGGCGTCGACGCAGACCCATCGGCTCGGTCCGGCTGGCGCGGTAGAAGGGCCGCGAGATCGGTGCACGCCAGTCGACGACGAGCGGGTCGCCCTGCTGGTCGGTCACGTGTCGGCGCCCGATGTAGAACTGTTCGCCGGGCAGGCCGGCGGAGCCTTCGACCTGGTGCCCGTAGTCGAGCCGACCGAAGAACAAGGGGATGTCGGGGTCGTCCTCCAACGCCTTCATGCGCTTCCAGAGGGTGAACTTCAGGTACTCCGCGCTCACCCGGTCTCCGCTGAGCGCCTCCATGCTGGCAGTGCGCTCGCGCATCCGGGCGAGGGCGGCTCGGGACTCGGTCAGGTGGTCTTGTTCGTGCGCGAGTTCGGGGCGCGCGGAATCCCCGTGATCAGCTGGGGGCATTCGGGCATTCTCGCCCACTGTGCGCCCGTCGTCCAACGAGTTGTCGGTACCTATGCTTGACCAATGATCCGGCGGTGCGATATTCGCGGCATCCGAAGCGCGGGCGAGCGCGCCGACTACGCCGCGCTGGTGCCGAGGGCCGCCCTGGACATCGACGCGGTCGTCGAGCAGGTCCGTCCGCTCGTGGAGGCCGTGCGTCGGGACGGTCATGCCGAGCTGGTCCGGCAGGCCGCCCGGTTCGACGGCGTCGACATCACTCAGGTCCGGGTGCCGCCGGGTGCTCTCGCCGACGCTCTGCAGAGGCTCGACCCCGAGGTGAGGCGCGGGCTCGAGGAGTCAGTGGCCCGGCTCCGCTCGACCTGCGAGGCCGAGCTGCCGCCGGACGTCGAGAGCGTCCTGCCCGGCGGTGGACGGGTGACCTGCCGAAACGTGCCCATCGGCCGGGTCGGGCTCTATGTGCCGGGCGCCAAGGCGCCGCTCGTCTCGTCGGTGATGATGAACGTCGTACCCGCCCAGGTTGCCGGAGTGTCCTCCCTGGCGCTGGCAAGTCCGGCCCAGCGAGAGTACGACGGGCTGCCGCACCCGACGATCCTCGCGGCCTGCGCGTTGCTCGGCATCGACGAGGTCTATGCCGCCGGTGGTGCGGGGGCGATCGCCATGTTCGCCTACGGTTTCGAGCTTGACGGCGCGAACTGCCGTCCGGTCGACCTCGTCACCGGGCCGGCCAACATCTACGGGGTTGCGGCGAAGCGCCTGCTTCGAGGACTCGTCGGTATCGACTCGGAGGCCGGACCCACCGAGATCCTCGTGCTGGCCGACGACAGCGCCGACCCGCGGTACGTGGCGGCCGACCTGATCAGCCAGGCCGAGCACGACACGATGGCGGCGAGCGTGCTCGTCACGGACTCCGAGCGCGCTGGCGGATGCAGTCGAGCACGAGCTGGCCCGGCAGGTGCCGCTCGCCAAGCACACCGAGCGGGTCGCCGCCGCGCTCGACGGCCGGCAGTCGGCGCTCGTCCTCGTGGACGACATCGCGCAGGCGCTCGAGGTCGCCAACGCCTACGCCGCTGAGCATCTCGAGGTGCATCACCCGGGACGCAGCTGACGTGGCCGCGCGGGTTCGCAATGCGGGTGCCGTGTTCGTCGGAGCGCACAGCCCTGTCTCGCTGGGCGACTACTGCGCCGGTTCCAACCATGTGCTGCCGACGGGCGGCTGCTCCTGCCACGCGTCCGGCCTGTCCGTACGGACCTTCCTCAAGACCATGCAGGTCGTCGACTACTCCCGCGAGGCGTTGGGAGTGGCCGCGGGACACGTGATCGCGCTGGCCCTGGCCGAGGATCTCCCGTCGCATGCTGATGCCGTCCGGATCAGGTTGGACAGTCGATGACGGATGTGGAGATGACGACCGGCGAGGGTCTGCCGCTTCGTGAGGAGCTCCGCGGCATTCAGCCGTACGGCGCCCCGGAGCTCATGGTGCCGGTACCGCTCAACGTCAACGAGAACCCGTACGGACCGTCGGCGGAGCTGGCCGACGAGCTGGCTGAGGTCGTCCGAGGCCTGGCCGGCGGGCTGAACCGGTACCCCGATAGGGAGGCCGTCGCGCTGCGCCGCGACCTCGCGGCCTATCTCGGCCACGGTCTCGCCGGCGAGCAGATCTGGGCAGGGAACGGCTCTAACGAGGTCATGTTGCATGTCCTACAGGCCTTCGGTGGTCCGGGGCGGACCGTGCTGTCGTTCGAGCCGACCTATTCGATGTACCCGTCTTATGCCCGGTCGACGGGCACCAGGTGGGTGGGAGTCCCCCGGGGGGACGACTTCGAGATCGACCTCGACGACGCCGTCGCCGCGATCCGGCGCGAGGAGCCAAGCGTCGTCGTCCTTGCCTCACCCAACAACCCGACGGGGACCGCGCTGCCGATTCACATCGTCGAGGCTCTCTGCAGCGCCAGCCCCGGCGTAGTTGTCGTCGATGAGGCCTACGCCGAGTTCCGGCGCGCCGGTGTCCCCTCCGCGCTGAGCCTGCTCGAGGGCACGCCGCGGCTCGCGGTCGCTCGCACCATGTCGAAGGCGTTCGGTTTCGCCGGAGTCAGGCTCGGCTACCTCGCGGCGAGCGCTGAGCTGGTCGACGCGCTTCGACTGGTGAGACTGCCGTATCACCTTTCGTCAGTCACCCAGGCGCTCGCCAGGGTTGCCCTCGCACACGCTGACGAGATGCTGGCGACCGTCGATGTCCTGCGTGCCGAGCGCGACGCGACCGTGGACTGGCTACGTGCACAGGGTTTTCAGGTTGCGGAGTCGGATGCGAACTTCGCGCTCTTCGGCATCTTCGACGACGCCCACGCCGTATGGCAGGGCCTGCTCGACCAAGGCGTGCTGGTCAGAGAGACCCAGCCCGACGGTTGGCTGCGCGTCTCGATCGGCACCTCGGAGCAGATGGCGGCGTTCCGGTCGGCACTTGCCAACGTGACCGCGTCCCGACAACGAGAGGCACACCATGTCTAGAAGCGCGACGATCGAGCGGGCCACCAAGGAAGCCAAGGTGTCGGTCGAGCTGGAGGTTGACGGGCGTGGGTATACCGACATCTCAACCGGGGTGAGGTTCTTCGACCACATGGTGTCGTCACTAGCCCGGCACGCGCTCTTCGACCTGACAGTGCGGGCCGACGGCGACGTGGATGTCGACGCCCATCACACGGTCGAGGATGTGGCGATCGTGCTTGGGCAGGCGCTGCGGGAGGCGCTCGGCGACAAGCTGGGCATCACCCGGTTCGGTGATGCCCTGGTGCCGTTGGACGAGGCGCTCGTGCAGTGTGCGGTCGACCTCTCCGGGCGCCCGTACTGCGTCCACACCGGAGAGCCCGAAGGTCAGGAGTACGTCGTGATCGGTGGTTCGTACGTCGGATCGCTGACTCGGCACGTCTTCGAGTCGTTCAGCTCGCACGCTGCGCTGGCCTTGCATGTGCGGGTCCTGGCGGGACGGGATCCGCATCACATCGTCGAGGCGCAGTACAAGTCCGTCGGTCGCGCGCTGCGCGCGGCAGCGACGATCGACTCTCGTGAGGGTGGTGTGCCCAGCGTGAAGGGCAGTCTGTGAAGCCACGGGTCGTGCTGTTCGACTACGGGTCGGGCAACATCCGTTCGGGCGAGCGGGCGCTGGCGCGCGCCGGGGCCTCGGTCGAGGTGACGTCCTCGGTCGAGCGGGCCGTCGAGGCAGACGGGGTGGTGGTTCCAGGAGTAGGTGCGTTCGGGGCCTGCGCCCGGGCATTGCGTGGCGTGGATGGGCCTCGGATGATCTGGGAGCGGCGAGACAAGGGCCGACCGCTGCTCGCGATCTGCGTGGGCCATCAGGTGCTGTTCGAGACGGGAGAGGAGCATGGTGAGGTTGCTCGGGGCCTCGGGTTCTGGCCTGGTGCCGTCACCGCGGTCCAGGCGAAGGTGCTCCCGCATGTCGGATGGAACACGGTCACGCCACCCGCCCGCTCCGCCATGTTCGCCGGCATCGAGGACGAGTACTTCTACTTCGTGCACTCCTTCGCGGCGCACGCCGGGTCCTTTGACGGCTGGTGGATCGATCCGCCGCTCACCACACTGGCGTCGTACGGGGACGACACTTTCGTCGCGGCCGTCGAGCAGAGCGCGCTCTGGGCTACCCAGTTCCACCCGGAGAAGTCAGGCGATGCCGGGGCCGCGCTGCTACGCAACTGGATCGGCACTCTCGGGTGACAGCAGCTGGAAGTCGCCCATCAGGGCGCGGCGCTCGAAACCCAAGGCCTCGTTGATGCCGACCATGTGGGCGTTCGTCTCGGCGTTCGTTGTCGTGATGTAGCGCTTGTCAGGGAAGGACTCGTGGATGGTCCGGATCTGCGCGACCTTGACCGCCATGCCCAACCGGTGGCCGCGATCGCCGGGCCGCACGATGGTCGCCCACTGGTTGACGCCGGGCTCTCCCGGTGCGGATGCAACCGAGGAGGTGAGAGCCGCTACCGATCCTGCGGAGTCGAGTGCGAACGCGCTTACTCGGGTACGGCCCTGCTCGCGGATCTCCTCCTCCTGGTCCGCGAGGATCTCAGGAGTCCGCAGGCGCTCCTCGACGACCAGGTCGCCGCTCGGCGCGTCGATCGTGAGCCGGTTGATGGCGTCGCAGTAGCCCTGGGCCAGCTCGGCCGGGATCGGGCCGACCACCGGCAGGATCGAGTAGGCCCGGTGATGCGGTGCTGCCTCGACGGCGAGCCGGTCCAGCAGGTCCTCTCTCACTGGCAGCAGCAGTCGACGCTCGATCTCGGTGTTCGCCAGAGTGAAGCCGAGCGACTCAGCGAACCGGCGGTAGGGATGGTCCGCTCGTCGCTCGAACGGGTACGTCGCCGTCGTCTGCAAGACGTCGCGTCCCAGCTCGCGACACTCCCGCATCACGTGCTTTGCGATCTGCCTGCCGACCCCACGCCGGCGATGCTGCGGTGGCACCCAGACCCAGAAGTCGGCCGTACGCAGGTTGTCGGTGGTACTGGCGATGATCAGCGCCTCGCCCACCATCTGACCGGACTCGAACGCTGCATACCCGCGGTACAACCAGCCGAGCGGGGTCCGTGCCAGGACGGCGACGGCATCCTCGAGCGTATAGACATCGGCGTCTGCGAACTCGGCTCTTTCGGCCTGCTCGTAGACCTCCTGGAACATCCGCATCTCGTCCGCATCGGCCGGGTCCACCAGACGGATCTCCAGACGCGACTCCGCAGACATGCGCCGATCGTGACAGAGCGACTAGGCGATCACAACGGAGTTACTCGGAAACCCGTTTCAGGTGGCACGCACCAGGATGGTTCCGGGGGACCCGCCCGCGACGCCGTGACTATCACCAACTCCGAAGAAGCAGACATAGGTGATGCGGTAGAGGGCCCGGTTTTCTCGGCGTCCAGACCATGGTGAGTGGGTCAACGACGTGGTCGCCTCTCCGGAATCTCTGCAGCCCCGCGTCCTCACACCCTAGATTGGTGAAACCCTGAAAGGGGTTGTCGGCGAGAGGCGACGACGTTGACGAGAGGTAGGAGTCCCACGCGGCTGAGGCCGTTCGCGGCCGCGGTCGCCGCCGGTTCCGTGCTGGCTCTGGCTGCGTGCAGTGACTCGAGCGAGGACTCAGCAGCGCCTTCGACCTCGCCGACCGCGGCTGCCACGCCGGTGGCGATGAAGGATCCGATGCGTGAGGGTCCAGCGCCCCCGATCCCCGGTGCCAGGACAGGCGGAACGCTCACCCTGCTCAGCGACTACGGTCTGCCCACTCTGGACCCCACCGAGGTCTACTACTCGCACACCGAGGCGTTGGAGAGTGGACTCCTGGTGCGGTCGCTGACCCAGTACGTCTACGACGGCGAGAGCGGGCAGATGGTGCTCGTGCCTGACCTCGCCACCGATCTCGGCCGCCCCAGCGACGGCTACCGGACGTGGCAGTTCACCCTTCGCCCGGGTGTCCGATATGAGAACGGGCAGCCAGTGACCGCGGCGGACCTCAAGTACGGCATCGAACGGTCGTTCGACCGAAAGACCTTTCCCAGTGGCGCCGACTACAGCAACCGGTACTTCCTCGATGGCGACACCTACCAAGGGCCGTACCGCTCCGGTAGCTACCGCGGAGTCACCATCAAGGGCAGGACACTGACGCTGCACATGGCGAGACCCTTCCCCGACATGCCCTACTGGGGTGCGTTCCCGGCCATGAGCCCCATCCCTCGCGGCGAAGCCAGCTTTCCTGCGACGTACAAGAACCATCCCTGGGCGACGGGACCCTACAAGATCCAGGACATCACACCCGGGCGGTCGCTCACCCTGGTTCGGAACACGCAGTGGGACCCGGCCACGGATCCGGGTCGTCATCAGTACGTCGACAAGATCGAGATGAACTTCATCACGGAGCCGACCGACATCGACGCCGTCATGAGTGGCGGACTCGGGCACGGCGCAGACCGCCATCACCGACTCCAACGTGCTGCCGGGCGACTATGCCGCCTTCAGCCGACAGAGTCCGTCGCGACTGGTCACCGGCGCCATGCCGTGCACCAACCTGTGGTTCCCGGACAATCGCAAGATCACCAGGATCGCGGTACGACGAGCCCTGGCGTATGCCTACCCCTATCGGGCCGCCTGGTCGGCCAGTGATCTCATCGAGGGGGCGACCGTCTTCCCGGCCACCAACGTCATGCCGCCCGGAACGCCCGGCCGAGTGCGTTACAACCCGGTGGCCGGCCATCAGCCTGCTCAGACGGACCCGGCCCGAGCGAAGGCGATGCTGACCAAGGCGCACGCGCTGGGCTACGTCATCCGCTTTCCGTACCGGACCGACGTGCCGACGGACGTGACGACGAAGCACCTGCTGGTTGAGGCACTCACTCGGGCAGGCTTCGACCCCAGACCGGTCGCCACGACCTCGATCGACTATGCGACCGACATCCAGCACAACCCGGCCGCTCCGGTGAATGTGCGCTCGGTCGGCTGGTGCTCGGAGTGGCCGAGCGGTGCCCAGTGGCTGCCGGTGCTCTTCCAGTCGACAAACCTCGCCAAGGAAGGGCTCGGGTGGAACCTGGCGGCATTCTCGAACCCGGACGTCGACAGCCGGATAGAGCAGGTGCAGTCCCTTCCTCTGTCGCAGCAGCCGGCAGCCTGGAACGACCTCGAGACGATGATCCAGACCAGGTTCTTCCCCGTCATCGTGCGGGGGTATCTGGGGCGCGCGCTGATGCGCGGCTCGAGGGTGCACGGCTTCTTCTCCGACGCCATCCTGGGAGAGCCCACCTGGAAGGACATCTGGCTGAGCTAGCCGGTCCTGATGGTTAGTGCACCAGGATGAAGGGCGCCGACGTCCAAGCGGTCACCATCGCCGCGTCGCGGGCTGCTAGGGCAGGGGAAGCACGCACCAGGTGCAGTTGGAGCCGGTCACCGGTGATGCGATACGAGAACACCCAGCTGTCGCCCGTCGAGCGCGGGCTCAGTCGGAGTCGGTGCCCAGGCAGGGACGTGTACGGGAACTCGTCGCCGATGTCGAGGGTGGCTGCCGGGTCGGTGGGGTCCCAGGTGTCGAACACAGCCACCGCTCCACCGATGCCTTGCTGGAAGTTGACCTGGACGCGCCATCGCGACGTGTCGCGCAGCTCCTGCCTGGCGACGTTCTCGTCGACACCGGCCGACGTGATCGCCGACTGGACGCCTTCGCTTGCGAGCGAGCCGGTCTGCCACTCCCCGTAGATCGGGTCGCGGTGGTAGGCGTGGTCGTCCGACCCAGGACCGGGACCCGGGGGTGGGGCCGTGGAGTGGGCCGTCGGTCCGGGAGCACCGTGCAGCCCGGTCAGCTCGGATTGAGTGAGCCCCACGACGGCAACGAACACCAGGCCGGCGGCACCGAGCGCCATGGCACCGCGTCGGACCCGCTGACGTCGCCGGTTCGTCTGGACGACCTGGACCAGGGCACCCTCAGTGTCTGGCCGGAACGTGTCCGCCGCGGCGTTCAGCTCGTCGTGCAGCCGCTGCTCAAGCGCCATCGGCGCCCCCATAGGTCTCACCCAACAGGGCTCTCAGCCTGCTCCGACCACGGTGCAGGTGCGACTTCACAGTGTTCTGGGAGCAGTCGAGGATCTGGGCCACCTCGTCGATCGGGCAGTCCTCGTAGTAGAAGAGAACGATGGCGGCGCGTTGATGGGCCGAAAGGGATCGCAGTGCCTCGACGACGCCAGGTGGGCTGTCCTCGGAACCGGGTGTGACCACCGTCTGCCGCTCGAGCACCCAGCGTCGCCGCTCCCGCCACGAGGTTCGAACGGCGAGGCGAATTGCCACCCGACGGACCCACGCGTCCGGCCGGTCGTACGAGGAGACCTTCCGCCAGTGCCGCAGCAGCAGGATGAACGCCTCTTGGGTGACTTCCTCGGCGCGTCCTTGGTCGCGCAGGATCAGGTAGACGGTGCGAGCGACGTGAGGGAACTCGCGCCGGAAGAACACTGAGTAGTCAGGGATCTCGGCGGCGGTGGTCACCGCCCGCCGCGCAGCCAGGTCAGCCATCGTGTCCTGGCTCACCCGGCCATCACTACTCGAACGATCCTCCGACAACACCGCTCCTCGGATAGCTGCCTCATCCCTCACAGACGCAGCTACCCCTCTCAGGTTGCAGCAGTTTCCCGCAACCTCACGGGGGGTGTCCAGGCTGTATTGCGTCATGGAACGACCTCGACCACGTGGACTGTGAGTGGGTGGCGAGGTCGACGAGCGACCAACGAGGAGAGCCCATGATCAAACAGCTCCGAGTCACGCTCGCCGTCGGACTGCTGTCCGTCGGTGGCCTGGCCCCGGTTGCCACGAGCACCGCTGACGCCTCGTCGTCACTGCCAGCAGGGCAGACCGCGAAGGGTGCTCCGAGGGCGGGAGTCGTCAGCGCGGTCAACGGCCGGATCGCCTTCTCCACCGGCTTCATCCTGGTGGACCCTGACCTCAGCGGTCACTCGCAGATCTTCACGATCAACCCGGACGGCACGGGTGTCCAGAAGCTCACCCACGTGCCTGAAGGGAGTCAGGCGGGCGACCCGGACTGGTCGCCCGACAGTGCTCGAATCGTCTATGTCAGCAACGTTTCAGGCAACTTCGAGATCTGGATGATGAACGCCGATGGCAGCGGCCAACGACGGGTCGCAGGAACCTCAGGCTGGGACTACTTCACACCGCGCTGGTCGCCGGACGGCGCGCAGCTGGCCTTCTCCCGATGCAATGTGACGTTGGGCTTTCCGTTGTACTGCGATCTCGACGTGATGAATGCAGACGGGACCGGACGGCACATCCTGGTTGGCAGTCACCGCTTCAACCTCGACCCGGACTACTCGCCGGATGGGAAGCGGATCGCCTTCGACAGTGACCGCGCGGGACTCACCTCGGCGATCTGGGTGGTCAACGCCGCCGGCGGCAGCCCGCGACGGCTGACGGACCCGAAGCTCGAGGCGTTCTGGCCACAATGGTCACCGGACGGCCGCGACATCCTGATGACCAGTCACTGCTGTCTCCCCGGTAGCCAGATCTTCGTCATGCAGGCCAACGGCTCCCGACTGCGTCAGCTGACGGACCTGTCCGATGGTCGACAGGCCTACTTTGCGACGTACTCCCCCGACGGCAGCCAGATCGTCCTCGCCAGCGACCTGCAACGACCCGGCGGTTTCAGCGACCTCTACACGATGAATGCCGACGGGTCCGACCTGCACGCCATCGACGTCGTCCACCCGCGGGTCGCCCTCTCGGACTGGGGATCCGACTCGACCACCTTCTCAGCGCCGCCCCAGCGCGGTGAACGGAGCTTCCGCGACATGACCATGCCAAGCAACCTGCTCAAAGTCACGCTCGTCGCTGCCATCGTCGGTTCCCTCGGGCTGACTGCACCCGCCTTTGGGAGAAGCGGTGAGGCGAGCGTCGGCCCGAGCGCTGTCGCATCTGCGCCGGCGGCCAAGGACGGCCGGATCGCCTTCCGGGACGGGGTGTCAGGACAGATCTACACCGTCAACCCGGACGGGTCGGCTCTCGTTCAGGTGACCGACCTGCGCGCGGGGCAGTTCGCAACGGACCCCGTCTGGAGTCCGGACAGCGGACGCCTGCTGCTCACGATCTTCGGCGACGGAGGCGCGCTCGTGTATGAGATGCGAGCCGACGGCACCGGAGCTCGGGTCGTCGTCGAGGACGATCCAGGCGTCTTCGACGTGACTCCCGACTACGCGCCTGACGGGCAGCACGTCGTGTTCTCACGCTGTGATGGGGACCGCGGCTGCGCGATCTACTCCGCAGGCATTGACGGCACGGATCTGCGGGCGCTCACGGACTATCGGCTTGGGATCCACCAAGGTGCAGACTTCCATCCGCGGGTCTCCCCTGACGGTGAATGGGTCTCCTTCGTTCGTCAAGGCTCAGGCGGCATCAGCTCTCGGCTCTGGCTCATTCGGCTCGATGGCACCCAGGCGCACCCGATCTCCCCGGTGAAGCTCCAGGCCGGGGGACGGCAGCAGTGGTCATCGAATGGCAGTCTCATCTACTTCGAGGCCCCGGATCGCGGCTTCGGCAACCACCTCTACTCGATGACGCGAGATGGCGAAGACCTCATCCAGCTGACGTTCAGCGACTACCCGCACGGTGACTTCGACCCCGGGAACTCACCCCGCGGGAGCCGGATCACCTTCGTGAGTGACCGAAGGCACTCGGACCCGGTCAACGTGAGTGACCTCTTCATCATGAGAGGAGACGGCAGTAACACGCACGCCGTCCGCACCGGACTGACATTGGTCCTCGACCCTGACTGGGGATCCGCGCCCCTACAGACCGGTCCTTCGGTGAGGCTGCCGTCGTCGGTCACGTCTCCGTCGCCCGCACAGCTCAGGACTGCGGAAGCACGCGAGCGGCTCGCGTCGCCCTGGCTGGCAACTCGCACCCACGTCCGGAAACAGGACCCGTGGCTCGGGGGTTCGCAACCCAACTAACCTTGGCGGATGCCCCTCGAGCTGCTGCCCGCGGTCGACGTCGCTGCCGGACGTGCCGTCCAGCTCGTCCAGGGTGTCGCGGGCAGCGAGCGAGAGTTCGGTGATCCACTCACGGCGGCCCTGCGCTGGCAGTCTGCGGGGGCCGCCTGGGTTCATCTGGTGGATCTGGACGCCGCCTTCGGGCGGGGTCACAACCGCGACCGGCTGGGCCAGGTCGTCGGCACCTTGGACATCGACGTCGAGCTGTCCGGAGGCATTCGCGACGACGAGAGCCTGGCTGCCGCTCTTGCGACCGGGTGCCGGCGGGTGAACATCGGCACGGCGGCCCTCGAGGACCCACTGTGGTGCGCCTCGGTGATCGCCGAGTACGGCGACCGGGTGGCGATCGGGCTCGACGTCCGCGGGACCCGGCTGGCGGCGCGCGGGTGGACTCGTGAAGGCGGTGAGCTGTACGACGTGCTTGCCCGCCTCGATGCCGAAGGCTGCGCCCGCTACGTGGTCACCGACGTCGCCAGCGACGGAATGCTGGAGGGTCCCAATGTCGGTCTTCTCCGCGACGTCTGCGCTCGCACCAGCCGGCCGGTGGTGGCCTCGGGCGGGATCGCGACCCTCGACGACATCCGCACCTTGCGCGGGCTGACCGATGAAGGGCTTGAGGGCGCGATCATTGGAACAGCCTTGTACACAGGGGCTTTCACGTTGGAAGATGCGCTGAGGGTAGCCGCTGTCCTTGAGCCCGACCGGACTTTCGAGAGCGACGGCACCGGATGACACTGGCGGTCAGGGTCATTGCCTGCCTGGACGTCGACGGAGGTCGGGTCGTCAAGGGGGTCAACTTCCGTGGCCTGCGTGACGCCGGCGACCCGGTAGAGCTGGCGGCCCGTTACGACGCGGAGGGCATCGACGAGCTCACCTTCCTCGACGTCAGCGCCTCGAAGGAAGGCCGCGCGACGATGTTGGAGGTCGTGCGACGTACCGCCGAGCAGGTGTTCATCCCGCTGACCGTCGGAGGCGGAGTTCGAACGGCGAACGACGTTGATGTGCTGCTCCGCGCCGGCGCCGACAAGGTCGCGGTCAACACGGCGGCGATCAGCCGACCGGAGCTGGTGTCCGAGATCGCGGCCAGGTTCGGTCGGCAGGTCCTCGTGCTGAGCGTCGACGCCTTTCGCTCGAGCGCCGCGCCGAGTGGTTTCGAGGTGACCACCCACGGCGGTGGACGGACGACCGGGCTCGACGCCGTCGAGTGGGCGCGCGCCGGTGCGTCCCTCGGTGCCGGCGAGATCCTGCTCAACGCCATGGACGCGGACGGGACCAAGTCGGGTTTCGACCTCCAGCTGATTCGCCTGGTGCGTGAGGCGGTCTCGATCCCGATCATCGCCAGTGGTGGCGCGGGATCTGCAGCGGACTTCCCGCCGGCGATCGAGGCCGGGGCAGATGCGGTGTTGGCGGCGAGCATCTTCCACTTCGGCGTAGTCCGCATCGGCGAGGTCAAGGCCGCCATCTCGGCCGCGGGATACCCGGTCCGGGCCAGCACGCTGGACTCGAGGACGTGATCACATGACGGAGGCCTTCGACGCCACCTGGCTCGACCGCCTGACGCCGAACGCCGACGGTCTGGTCCCTGCCGTGGTGCAGGAATTCACCTCTCGGCGGGTGCTCATGCTCGCCTGGATGGATCGAGAGGCACTGCGCCGTACCGTCGAGACCCGGCGGGCGACGTACTGGAGCCGAAGTCGACAGGAGTACTGGGTGAAGGGCGACACGTCGGGCCACACCCAGCAGGTTCGTGAGGTCCGGCTGGACTGCGACGGTGACACGATCCTGCTGCTCGTCGACCAGATCGGCCCGGCCTGCCATACCGGCGACGCGACGTGTTTCGATGCGAACGTGCTGGTCACAGCCGACCCCGGTCCCGGCTGACCGTCCCGCCCTCAGTCGGTCGCCAGTGCGCCGAGAGGGGCTGGGTCGAGCGTCGAAGGCAGCCGGCTTACCGACCCAGGGGGTGCTAGAGCCGGCAGGCGTGGATGGTCGTCACGAGAATGCCCCGCGCGCCGAGGTCGTAGAGGCGGTCCATCAAGGACTGGGCCTCTCCGCGCGGGACCATCGCCCGGACGGCGAACCAGCCTTCGCGTTGCAATGGTGCGACGGTCGGCGACTCGATCCCGGGCGTGATCTCGCACGCTTGGTCGACGTACGACGCCGGCACGTCGTAGTCGAGCATGACGTAGCGCCGCGCCACGAGCACGCCCTGCATGCGGCGCAGGAAGACGTCGAGGTCTGCCGGATCATCCGCCGCCGTGCGGCCGATGAGCACGGCCTCGGATCGCATCAGGGGCTCACCGAATGTGACCAGCCCGGCCTGTCTCAACGTGGCACCCGTCGACACCACATCGGCGATCGCATCGGCGACACCGAGCCGTACGGCGGTCTCGACGGCGCCGTCGAGGCGGACGACATGCGCTGCGACCCCGCGACGCTGAAGGTAGTCACCGACCAGGCTGGGGTATGCCGTGGCCACCCGGGCGCCGGCGAGGTCGTCCGCCGACTCGAAGCGCCCGGCGGGACCGGCGAAGGAAAACCCGGACTCGCCGAACCCGAGGGGCACGAGCACGCGCACCGCGGCCCGGGAGTCGAGCATCAGGTCCCGGCCAGTGATGCCCACATCCAAGGTGCCTTCACCCACGTACACAGCGATGTCGCGCGGCCGTAGGTAGAAGAACTCGACGTCGTTGTCCTGGTCGATGATCGCGAGCTCGTGCGGGTCGTGGCGCTGGCGGTAACCGGCCTCGTTGAGCATCAACGTCGCTGCGTCGGACAGCGACCCTTTGTTGGGGACGGCGATCCTCAGCATCGGCACCTCTTCACGGGTTGGCCTTCGCGGGTTGGCTCATCACAGATAGGCGTAGACGTCGTCGAGCTCGATGCCGCACGCCAGCATGAGCACCTGGGCGTGGTAGAGCAGCTGGCTGAGCTCCTCGGCGGCCCGCTCCTTGCTCTCGTACTCAGCGGCCATCCACGACTCGGCGGCCTCCTCGACGAGCTTCTTGCCGATCGCGTGCACTCCCGCGTCCACCTCCGCCACGGTGCCGGACTCCGGTGCACGCTCCCGCACCTTGGTCGACAGCTCGGCGAACAGGCCGTCGAATGTCTTCATGCGGCGCAACTGTAGCCGCCGAAGCCGCCGGCCCCGCTGGCAGAACCGCCCGACCGTATGACGCAGGGGCGGTGCTTGGCACCGCCCCTGCGTCAGATCACCCAGAACGAGTCTGGGCTTGGTGTACTACTTGGCCAGGCTGAACAGGAAGTCCGGGCCGGTGGTCCCGCCGAGGCAGGTCTGCATGTTGCTCCACTTGGTGCAGCCCGTGGCGAACGCGTCACCCGGGTTCTGCCAGACCGCAGGCTTGCCAGCCTGGTCGGTCGCGCTGGCCTCCCAGCCCCACTCGCCGCCGACGGTGCCGTCCATGTTGGCCTGGACCGAGATCCAGTAGGTGCCCTTGTCGAGCGACACCGGCTTCTTGAGCTTGATCGCGAACGAGCCGGCGGTGTCCTTGCCCTTGGTGGTCGACGTGGCAATGGCCTTGCTCGGCTTGCCCTTCTTGTCGGCGTAGAAGGTCACCGTCTCGTTGTCCGCCGGACCCGTGCCGTTGAAGTAGGCCCCTGAGACGTTGACGGTCGCGACCTTGCAGGCCTTCTTCAGGACGAAGTCGTCGGCGCCCACGGAGTCGTAGCCGTCATCCTGGGACTCGGTGAAGTTCTGCGAGACGACGACGCTTCCGGAAGAGTCCTTGCTCTGGTCGTAGCAGGTGGTCGCCTTGCTCGAGCCGAACGTGGCGGCGTGCGCGGAGGCGTGGTGTTTGAGACTCAGGTGCGAGCCTTGTGCGTTGGCCGCTGGGACGAACGCACTCGCGGCGGTCAGGGCAACAACCCCGACGCCGACAATTGGCATGATTCTCAAGCGCATACGAATAAACTCCCTATTGATGTGATTCCCCCACCAGTGATGTGATTCCCCACCAGCCCTCAGGGGGCCCTGTCTCGATGACAGGTGCCGTCAGGCTAGCCCAGTGCAGAAGGGGGTCCGCACCCCGATCCCGGACGTTGCCATTCTGTTACCTGAGCATCAGGATGTTCCCGGACGTTCCGTAGGGAGGTGAGCATTATGTCCTGGAGTGACTTCCTGCTGACCTTTGTCTCCCTCTTTGCCGCTGCGTTGCTGGCCTTCTACCTCGAGAGTGTGCGTGAACGCCGCGCCACGCGTCGCTGGGTGTGGGAGTACCTCGGGTTCTGGCGAGACGTGATCGAGACATTCGCCGACGAGAAGGACAGCAACCTGGAGCTCTTCGACTTCGTCGATGCCGCCCTCGACCGGCTGTTCACGGCCAACGAGGACGTGTCCGAAGCGGAGTGGGAGTCGGTCGACGGTCTCCTCTTCAACAGCGCCGTCTCGTTGACACCGACACTGCTGGGAGAGGCCAGTGGCGTCGTGCCCCCAGACCTGCTCCGTCGGATGTTCGTGCTCGACGCCCTGGTCCAGCAGGTCCGGGCCAACTCACAGAACACGTTCACGATCTTCGAGACCTTCCTCAGGCCGCTTGCTTTGGACCGCCCCTGGCCGCTCAGCGGCGCGCAGGTCCGTTCCGTTGCCCTCTACCGTCGTGAGCTGGCGTCGCTGCGCTCGCTCGTCGAGAGTCTCTATGTCCAGCTGGACGAGCTGGTTCAGAGTATGAGGTCGGTGGGGATCTGATGTTCGCCGGCGGGTGTCCCGGAGCTCAGCCGTCGCCCAGGGCGGTACGGAGGGCAGCGATCTCCTCGGTGACGTAGGGGTCGCTCGGGTCCTCGGCCGCAAGGCCGTCTTGGATGTCGAGCGCCTCGCGGTTTCGGCCGAGCGAGCGGAGGCAGCGAGCGATCGCCCAACGGGCTACGAACTCCTGCTCGGCGGTGCCGACGTCGAGCGCGGCTGCGTGCGCGGCCTCGAACTCGCTCAGCGCATCGCCGTACCGCTCCGCCTCGTGCAGCGCCCAACCGAGGTTGTTGTGCAACGACACGGCCCAGCGCCTCGTACGCCGATCGTCGGACGCAGCGACCAGAGCCAGCGCTTCGCGGGTACGCGGCTCGGCGGACTCCGGCTCCGCGATGGCGAGCATGTGGAGCGCGTCGATGGCCAGGAAGGCGAGTCTCTTGCGCTGGGCCTTCTTGGCGGCCTCCTCGAACAGGGGTACGGCATCAGCCGGCCGACCCGACGAGTTGCGAACCCTGCCCTGCTCGAGGAGAACCCTGACCTCGACGGCCGAGTTGAAGATCTCGACACTCTCCAGGAGGTCCCAGGCCTCCTCGTACCGACCCTGGAGACCGACCGCGCGAGCCTCCTGCGTCAGGAGCTCGGCGCTACGCGCCTCGTCCGGCTCCGAATCCTGCGCCTCGAAGAAGCGGCGCTCGGAGGCGACCGGGTCCCCGAAGTCCCAAAGTTCGTCCAAGGTCGACTGGCTCAGCGGTTCGGGATCGGCGGTCATGTCACGACTCTAGGAGGCCGAAAGCATCACGGCGGTGGTTCTCATGCTCGTGGCTGGAACCTTTCGGCGCCGCCATCCGGTCTTAGGATCAGCACACGAAAGCGGGGCACCAGTGGGAGACGAGACGGACTTCGAGGAGTACGTGGCCGCCAGGTGGTCGCTCCTCGTCCGGAGCGCCCGCTTCCTCGGCTGCTCGGCGCCCGAGGCGGAGGACCTCGTCCAGAGCACGCTGCTGCGCTGCTTCCGGTCGTGGGACCGGGTCTCGAAGGCCGGGAGCCGGGACGCCTACGTCTACCGCGTCATGCTCAACGCCTTCGCGAGCAGCCGGACTCGCCTGTGGCGGGGGGAACGCCCATCCAGTGATCAGATCGACGACCAGGCCGCCCGGATCGACGTAGCGGAGTCGGTCACCACGGCCGAGACGCTGCGAGCCGCACTCCAGAGCCTGTCGATCGAGCACCGCTCCGTACTCGTGCTGCGGTACTACGCGGACCTGCCCGAGCACGAGGTGGCAGACGTGCTGGGAGTCGCCGTCGGCACGGTCAAGAGCCGGTCGGCTCGCGCCCTCGCTCGGCTACTCACCCTGATCGACGACCCGAACCTTGCCACGGGAGTGAACAACCATGAGTGAGACGCGCATCCGCGACCTGTTCGCCCAAGAGGCAGCGGCCCTGCAGGTGGGTCCGGCGCCGGACCTCACCAGCTTCGTGCGTGCGCGTCGCTCTCGCCGCCGGCTGGCGATTGCCTCGGTCGGACTGGTCGCTGCCGCTGCTGTGGGTGTGGTGGTCGCGGTCACGACGGTCGGCGGCCAGCCCATCGGCGGGCCGGCGAAGTCGCCGGTCACGCCGATCCAGACCACCGGCCCCATCTCGTTGGACTGCCGCAACGACCTGCGGAGCGCGTCCACCTGGGAGGCGCCAGGGCCGTATCGTCGTACTCCGCTGGCGGTCGGCAGGCTCTTCGCCAACCCGGTCGCCAACGAACAGGCCGTCCTGCAGTTCGTCGACGACCGCAGTGCGAAGGTGATCCTGCTTCGCGGGAACGGTGCTGCCTGGGCTGAGCTGGAACTCGGGTACGACGCGGCCAAGGGCTGGCACCCGTTGGGAAGTCAAAGCTGCCCCGGACGGTACGTCCGCATGTACTGGCAGCACCAGCCGCAGTTCTAACCGACCCCAGCTGCAACCTGAGCGGCTTCCCGATCCTGTATCAGGGTTGAGAACTACTGGCGGTTGATCCTCCGACGCACCCGGGAGATCGACCCAAGGACGAATGGCGGGCCCATGGCATTGGGAGAACCGAAGATCGTGTTGCGCGGGTTTCTGCTGGCCGGGGTTCTCGTCGCGTGCTCGGTCAACGCATCGTATGCGGGCGTGCCAACCTCGCAGGCGGGCGCCGCGCTGAGTTCCCCGGCGGTCGGCGTGGCTCTGAAGGCGCCGCCCACCGTGGCTGTGGGCAGGGGTCCGACGATGGTGGCTGTCGACGCGGGAACGCGCACCGCCTACGTCGCGACGCGAGGCGGCGTCTCCGTTGTCGACATCAGCCAATGCACGGCGCAGCGATCATCAGGCTGCGGACAGTCCGTGGCCACCTTCGCGATCGGCCAGAATGACCTCGGCATCCTCGTCGACGAGGTCACCCGATCGGTCTACGTCTCGAGTGCTCGCCTCAACCTGGTCGCCACTTTCAGCACGGAGCATTGCAACGCAGCGGACCTGTCCGGCTGCGGACACGGCGTGCACACGGTGCCGGTCGGGCGACACCCGACGTTCATGGCGATCGACGCGTTGTCGAGAACGCTCTACGTCAGCAACTCCGCTGGCATCGAGCTCGGCGAGGCGCCTCCAAGCCGAACAGTGTCGATGATCGACATGAACCGCTGCAACGGAAACATCGGGCGAGGGTGTGGAATCAGTCCTCCGACAGTTCGCGTCGGTCGGGTTCCCTCCGGGGTGGCCGTCGATCCGGTCTCCAGGACCGTATACGTACCGGACTTCCTCGACAACGACGTCTCGTTGCTCGATGCCAAGTCCTGCAACGCACGTGTCCAGACGGGTTGCATGCACCGGCTCACCACCGATGTCGGCGAGTATCCGGACGATGCGTTGATCGACCCGCTCTCACACACTGTGTATGTCTCCAACAGCCCGTTCCCTGACATTCTGAACAGCGTGTCGATGGTGGACATCTCGACGTGCAATATCCGCGTGAGCAGTGGCTGCTCACGTACCTGGCCGACGACGCCCACCGGCAGTCTTACTTTCTCGCTGCTTGCCGACCCGGCGACCCGTACCGTCTTTGCGGTGAACGAGGAAGACAGCTCGGTGTCGATCGTCGATGAGCGACGTTGCAATGCGACCGACACGAGCGGATGCCGGAAGGTGCCGTCGTCGATGACCGGAGACATCAACTCCGGAGGCGCGGGAGTAGACCCGCTGACACACACGGTCTACCTCTCCAGTCAGGACGAGAACACCCTCACTGTTCTCGACGGATCGACATGCAACGGTCATGAGACCGCTGGCTGTACGCCAAAGGCGAGAACTACCGCAAGCGGTGTGGGGCCGGCGGGCATGGCACTCCAACACTCAACAGCCACGGTATACGTCACGAACCAAGTCGCCGGCACAGTCTCGGTCATCAACGACTCGGTCTGCTCCGCCCGAAGGCTCTCTGGGTGCAAGCGCTCCTGGCCAACCATCTCGGTCGGGAGTTTCCCCAAGGCGATCGGTCTCGATACCGGCAACCACACGGCGTATGTCTCGAACTACGAGGGAAACTCGGTCTCGGTGTTCGACACGTCGACCTGCAACGCTCAACATGGCGAAGGCTGTGGGCAGGAGACGCAAGAGATCGCCGTACCGGGCGGCGCTTACACCCTGCTCGTCGATCCAGCCACGCACACCGTCTACGTCGCAGAAGTCGACGATGGCACGATCTCGATCATCGACGGGTCGATCTGCAACGCCACGGACCACAGCGGATGCGACCAGAACCCGGTCACCGTCGACGCGGGGGATTCCTCCGGCCTCGCGCTGGACGCGACCACGGGAACGCTGTACGTCGCGGACCGGACGAAGGGAGTCGTGGGCCTGGTGAACACGGCGACCTGCAACGGCGCCGACACCACCGACTGCACGCTGGTCGCCACGACGGCCGTGGGTGTCACTCCGAGGTTCATGGCAGTCGACTCCGCCACCCAGACGCTCTATGTGTCAAACAAGGACTCCGACACCTTGTCCATGGTGGATACGTCGACGTGCAGCGCCCGGCAACCAACCGGCTGCTCGCGGGTACCGGCGTCGGTCGCCGTCGGACACCTTCCTTACGGAGTGGTCGTGAACCCTCGATCCGATCGGGTGTACGTCGGCCTGGTCGGCGACTCGACGATGCAGTCCTTCGACGGCACCGGCTGTAACGCTCATGAGACCTCCGGATGCGCCGAGATTCGCGTCGCAGGCACCGGCGGTTGGCCCACCAACGGCGTCGTCGACCCCGCCGCCGGCACCGTCTACGTCGACAACAACGTGGATGCCAACGTCTCGATCGTGCCCTTGAGCGGTCGCCTGTGAGTGACTACAGGGTGAGGGAGTCGGCGTCGACGATGGTGTAGCTGTAGCCCTGCTCGGCCAGGAACCGCTGCCGGTGTTGGGCGAAGTCGGCGTCGATGGTGTCGCGCGTGACGACGCTGTAGAAGCGCGCGCTCCGTCCGTCGGCCTTGGGCCGGAGCAGCCGGCCGAGCCGCTGCGCCTCCTCCTGGCGCGACCCGAAGGTGCCCGACACCTGGATCGCGACCGACGCCTCCGGCAGGTCGATGGAGAAGTTCGCCACCTTGCTCACCACGAGCAGGCCCGACCTCGCCCTCACGGAACGCCTGGTACAGCCGCTCGCGCTCCTTCACCGTCGTGTCGCCCTTGATCACCGGAGCGCCGAGCTGCTCGCCGAGCTCGTCGAGCTGGTCGAGGTACTGGCCGATCACCAGGGTCGGCTCGTCGGTGTTGAGCTCGACCAGCCGCCGTACGACCTCGGCCTTGTGGTCGCAGCCGGAGGCCAGCCGGTAGCGGTCCTCGGCCTCGGCGGTGGCGTAAGCCATCCGCTCGCTGTCGGTCAGCGAGACCCGGACCTCGATGCACTCGGCCGGCGCGATGTAGCCCTGGGCCTCGATGTCCTTCCACGGTGCGTCGAACCGCTTGGGGCCGATCAGCGAGAACACGTCGCCCTCACGCCCGTCCTCGCGGATCAGCGTCGCGGTGAGCCCGATCCGGCGACGAGCCTGCAGGTTGGCGGTCATCCGGAAGATCGGCGCCGGCAGCAGGTGCACCTCGTCGTAGATGACCAGTCCCCAGTCGCGGGCGTCGAAGAGCTCGAGGTGCGTGTAGACGCCCTTACGCCGTGTCGTCATCACCTGGTACGTCGCGATCGTGACCGGCCGGACCTCCTTGACGGCGCCCGAGTACTCGCCGATCTCGTCCGCGGTGAGCGACGTACGGCGCAGCAGCTCGTCCTTCCACTGCCGGGCGGCGACCGTGTTGGTGACCAGGATCAGCGTCGTCGCCTGGGCGCGGCGCCATGACCGCGGCGCCGACCAGGGTCTTGCCGGCGCCGCACGGCAGCACGACCACGCCGGACCCGCCGTGCCAGGCGGACTCGACAGCCTCGATCTGGTACGGCCGAAGGTGCCAGTCCTCCTCGACGAGGGCGATCGCGTGCGCCTCCCCGTCGACGTACCCCGCGAGGTCCTCGGCCGGCCAGCCGAGCTTGAGCAGCGCCTGCTTGAGGTTGCCGCGCTCGGAGGCGTGGACCACGACGGTGTCGTCGTCGAGGCGGGTGCCGAGCATCGGGGCGACCCGCTTGCTGCGCATCACCTCCTCGAAGACGCCGCGGTCGCTGCCGGAGAGCACGAGCCCGTGCACCGGGTGCTTGTCGAGGCGCAGCCGGCCGTACCGGTCCATGGTGTCGGCGATGTCGACGAGCAGCGAGTGCGGCACCGGGTAGCGCGAGTAGCGTGAGCAGGGCGTTGACCACCTGCTCGGCGTCGTGGCCCGCGGCGCGCGCGTTCCACAGGCCGAGCGGGGTGAGCCGGTAGGTGTGGATGTGCTCCGGGGAGCGCTCCAGCTCCGCGAACGGCGCGATCGTGCGGCGGCAATCCCGCGCCTGCGGGTGGTCGACCTCGAGCAGCAGCGTCTTGTCCGACTGGACGATCAGTGGTCCGTCGGTCACAGGGAGGCTCCGGACTTGCGACGGGCGCGGTAGGCGGCGACGTTGGCCCGCGACGAGCAACGGTCCGAGCAGTAGCGACGGGACTGGTTGGGCGAGGTGTCGACGAACACCTGCTCGCACCGGTCGGCCGAGCACACCCCGAGCCGGGTCGGACCGAAGTCGACGACGAGGGTCGCGAGGCCCATCACGCACTCGGCGGTGATCAGCGCGGCGACGCTCGACCCGCGCTCGGCGACGTGGAGGTGCCAGCTCTCGCGGTCGTGGCCGGCGATGTACGGCGTCACCGGGTGTTTGGCGAGCAGCGTGTTGACCAGCCGGACGACCTCTTCCTCGTCGCCATGGTCGGACGCCTCGAAGATCGGTCGCAGCTCACGGCGCAGCCGTCGGAGCGGAGCGAGGTCACGATCCTCGGCGCGACGCTGCAGCCACTGCCGGCTCTCCAGGTAGTCGCCGAGCCCGTCCTGCGACTCGAGGTCGGCGTTGACGAGCCGCGCGGCGAAGTCGGCGTAACGAACGAAGTCCACGGCGCAATGGTACGCGGAAAACGGGCCGAGGCGGTAATGCCCATGTCGCGGCCTGCATATTACTCGCGATGCGCGCCCACGCCGGATTCGTCCGACCGAACGCGGGGGTTCTCGCCTGACCCGGTCGGACGAATCCGGAGCCAGTGACGGTTGGGGCTACAGGCGCCGCCGTCCAGCGTCTCCGTCCCGGCCATCCCGACGTGGTGCGGAACGACTTGGGTGGGCTTTCGCGGTCGTCGCAGCCGTCCTGTTCCTTACCAATACAGAACGGACGCACCCAGAAGCCAGTGACCAGGCATCGGTCAGACGGAGCCGCCGCGGATGATGTGGGCGACGGTGATGCGGTGGACGGGGATGCCGAGGCGTTCGGCGGTACGGCTGTCCCGAGCGATCAACCGGCCTTCCTCGACTGCGGTGGCGTAGACCAGCCGCTCACCGGCGGCGCCCCGCGTGTCGACGTACCCGACCCAGACCAGCTCGCCGGTCTCGACGGCCTCGCGCAGCGTCTCGAGCGGCGAGTCGGACATGCCCTCGGCCGCGGTCAGCTCCTGCGGGTCGGCCGGGTCCTCGGGGCGAGCGGCGCGGCGCAGCTTGCGGACGATGCGGGTGCCGATCTCGACGTCGATGATCGGCACCCGGCGACGGCGCCGGCCAGCGGCGTCACGGCGGCCCGCAGCCGGTCGCTGGTGCGTCGGCTGCGCAGCCCGGACGACGCCGGATCCCACCGCGGTCATTCCGCTCGATGCGGTCCAGGTCGGCGATCAGGTAGCCGAGCGGCTGGGGGATGGGCGTACGGGACCGGGCCTTCAGGACCGCCGTCATCTCCGCCGAGGACCAGCCGAGGCCGTGGGCGCGGCGCAGGGACTCGACGGTGAACCGGTAGACAGTGGCGCCGCCTCGCGACTCGACGTCGGCGAGTGCCCCGAGCTCGCGCGCCGCATGCGCGGTCAGCGGGCCGGCGGCGATGGCCGTGAGGTCGTTCTGGACGAGCACGGTGTCGGCGCGCGGCCGGGAGCAGCCGCTCGAGGGCCGTCAGCTCGTCACCGCGCCCGAAGCTGGACAGCGCGCCCAGCCCGGTCACGCCGATCCACGAGGCCTGGCCGAGCATGGTCGTCGCTCGCCGTGTCGCATCGTCGACGAGCCGCGGCACGTGCCAGGACAACCAGCTCCGGATCTCGTCGGGACCCAGCACGCGCGCCTCGCGCGGGCTTCCCGAACGCGCGGAAGCACAGCGCCTTGAGCCGGGCGCTGCCGCTCGGCGGATGTGCCTCGCGCCAGCCGCGAGACGGCCCAGGCCCACTGCTCGGTCAGCGACCACTCCTGCCACGCGTCGAACTCGGCGGTGGGAAGCAGCGTCTCGGTGCGTCCTTGCGGTACGACGCCGAGCAGGCCGGCCGCCTGCGCGATCTGGGCGTGGATGACGGCGATGGCCACCGGCAGGTCGAGCAGCGACGCCGACCACGCGGGCCTCCCGTTGGGCCAGCCCGCCGTCCTGCCTGAGCCGCAGCGGGGTGTGGTCGGTGTGCTCGACGAGCACCTCGATCCGTCGTACCAGCTCGAACGCCGAGCCGGCGGCGACCTCGTCCACCCGGTCGGGCTCCTCGCGGTGCGACGTGGTCGAAGGTCGGGGGCTGCGGGTCCGGGCGGCTCCCGCAACGGAGAGCGCTGGAGCTCGGGCGCCAGCGCGCGGACCGGCCGTAGGGCATCCGGCTCACCCCAGAGCAGCGCCATGCTTCCGCAGGCGGGCCAGTCCCGGCCGCTGCGGCCTCGGGGTCGACGCCGTCGATATCGGCGGCCGACACGGGGCCGAGACCGCTCGCTGGCCTGCTGCGCGACCCACAGGTCGAGGGCGTTCAGCTGGTCCAGTGCGGCTGCGGACCGACTCGCGGGTGGTGGCCCGTGAGGCGACCTGGCTGAACGATGTCGGCGGCGGCTGCGCGAGGTCGGGACGGGTCAGGATGAGGTCACGGATCGTGGCGTCGTCCGAGTCGCGCAGCATCTGCGTGAGTGAGCGGGGGGTCGGTCGAGGGGCCGTCATCACCCTCAACGCTAGAGGGTCGGACAACCCCTTGGCGCCAAGGACCTCGACTCGGTCACGTGGGGCGGCCCCTGTCGGGGGCTGTGACAAGATGGCGCTTCCCGGCGGAAGGGGTTCAGATGGCGCTGATCCAGGCGCGGGGGCTGAGCAAGACGTTCAGCGGGAAGGCGGCGGTCCGCGGCCTCTCGTTCGACGTCGTGCCGGGCTCCGTCACCGGCTTCCTCGGTCCCAACGGGGCCGGCAAGTCGACGACGATGCGACTGATGCTCGGCCTGGACAACGGCGAGGGCGTCACGACGTACGACGGTGTGGTCTACCGCGACCTCCGGCGAGCCGATGCGACACGTGGGCACCGTGCTGGACGCGAAGCCCTTCCACCCGACGCGCAAGGCCGTGAACCACCTGCGGATGCTCGCGGTGTCGAACAAGATCCCGCGCAGCCGCGTCACCGACGTCATCAACCTGGTCGGGCTCGGCGACGTGGCCAACGCCAAGCCGCAAGACGTTCTCGCTCGGGCATGGGGCAGCGGCTCGGGCTGGCCGCGGCGTTGCTCGGTGACCCCGGCACGCTGATCCTGGACGAGCCGGCGAACGGCCTGGACCCCCAAGGAGTCCACTGGTTGCGCGGGATGCTCAGAGCGCTGGCCGAGCAGGGCCGGTCGGTGCTCGTGTCGAGCCACCTGCTGTCCGAGATGGCGCTGATGGCCGACAGTCTCGTGGTGATCGGGCGCGGCACCCTGATCGCCAGCGGGCGAACGAGCGACTTCATCTCGACCAGCCGGCGCAACGCCGTCGTCGTACGGGTCGACAACCCTGACCCGCTCGCCCGGGAGCTCCGGGTACGGGAGGCCGTCGTCGTCGCCGAGCCGGGCGGCCGGCTGGCCATCACCGGGAACGGGGTGACGACCGACGCCGTGGGTGGGCTCGCGTTCGACCTCGGGCTCCGGGTCTTCGAGCTGATCAACCGTGAAGCCACGTTGGAGGAGGCTTTCCTCGACGCGACCGGCGCCTCTGAGGAGTTCCGGGCGTCCATGGGATTCGGCGGACCTCAAGGCTTCGATGGGCTGCCGGGCGGATCGGGCTACCCGCCCCAGGGCGGCCCGGGCTACCCACCGCAGGGAGGTCCGGGCTATCCGCCGCAAGGCCCGGGAGACAGCGCATGAGAACGGCGATCTCCTACGAGTGGCTCCGCATCACCACCGTGCGGTCGACGTACTGGTTCTCCGCGATGACCATCCTGTTCTCCGGGCTGATCGCGTACTTCATCGCCCTGGGCTTCGGTAAGTCGGACTTCAGCTCAGACGGGGTCCAGAACTACCTGCAGGCGTCCACCCTGGTGGTGACGGCGGGTGGGTCGATCCTGTTCGTCCCGGTGCTCAGCGCGCCCTTCTGCGCCGTACTCGGTGCCATGTCGTTCGGCCACGAGTATCGGTACGGCACGATCAAGCAGACCCTGACCGCCATACCCGACCGGGTGGTCATGTTCTTTGCGAAGCTCCTGGTGCTGGTCGGGTGGCTGCTGGTGCTGATGCTGGTCGTCGTGCTGGTCAACAGTGCGATGGGGGCGCTGTTCCTGAACGGCTTCTCGTACTCCACCGAGGCGGTCCGGCCCATCATCAACTTCGTGCTCTACAACGTGGGCTTCGGCATCGCCGGGTTCGCACTGGCCGCGCTGTTCCGCAACCTGGCGGGTGCCCTGGTCGGGGTGCTGGTCTACCCGTTCGTGATCGAGCCGATCGGCTACAACATCCTGCGCATCGTCAAGCTGGGCACGCTCGACCGGCTGGCCAACCTCTTCCCTGCCTCTGCTGGACGTCGGTCGATCTACTCGCCGTACGAGCTGTTCAGCAACCCCACATCCGGCTCCGACGTGACCCTGCACGTCTGGGGTCTCGCGTCGAGCACGGTCGTGTTCTGGTGCGGACTGATGCTTCTCACTGCAGTTTCGCTCGCATTGTTCCTGAAGCGAGACGCCTGACCGAGTCGGCCACTAGCCTGCTGGTATGACCTCACCGGTCGGCGATACAGCCATGGAGCCGTCGTACGACGCCGGCCCGTCGGAGCCGCCGCTCCTCGAGGAGACGATCGGCGCGAACCTCGAGCGGACGGTCGCCGCGCACGGCGAGCGCGAGGCGCTCGTTGAGTGCGTCAGCGGGCGACGCTGGACCTACCGCGAGTTCGACAATCTGGTCAACGAGGTGGCTCGCGGCCTGCTGGGGTTCGGCATCGAGACCGGTGACCGGGTCGGCATGTGGGCGCCGAACTGTGCCGAGTGGACGCGCGATCCAGTACGCCACCGCGAAGATCGGCGCGATTCTGGTCAACATCAACCCGGCCTACCGGACGCATGAGCTCGCCTATGTCGTGAACCAGAGTGGCCTCCGGATGCTGGTCGCGGCGACCGCGTTCAAGACCAGCGACTACAAGGGGATGGTCGAGGAGGTCAGGGGCGAGTCGACCAGGCTCGAACGGGTCGTCTTCCACGACTCGGCCGACTGGGACGAGCTGCTCGCGGCCGGCCGCGACCTTCCCGAGAATGCGGTTGCCGACGTGCTCGCCGGCCTCAGCCCGACGGACGCCATCAACATCCAGTACACGTCAGGCACCACCGGCTTCCCCAAGGGTGCCACGCTGAGCCACCGCAACATCCTCAACAACGGCTACCAGGTGACCGAGCTGATCAACTTCACCGAGGCGGACCGACTGGCCATCCCGGTGCCCTTCTACCACTGCTTCGGCATGGTCATGGGCAACCTGGGCTGCACCAGCCACGGCGCCACCATGGTCATCCCGTCCCCGGCCTTCGACCCGGAGACCAGCCTGGCGGCCGTGCAGCAGGAGCGATGCACGGGGATCTACGGTGTGCCGACGATGTTCATCGGCATCCAGAACCACCCCGACTTCGCGTCGTACGACCTGACCTCCCTGCGGACCGGGCTGATGGCCGGTTCGCCGTGTCCGGTCGAGGTGATGAAGCGCTGTGTCTCGGACATGCACATGGCGGAGGTGGGCATCGCCTATGGGATGACGGAGACGTCGCCGGTCTCGTGCCAGACCCGGGCCGACGACGATCTGGAGCGTCGTACCTCGACCATCGGGCGGGTGCATCCCCACGTCGAGATCAAGATCGTCGACCCGGTCAGCGGCGAGGTGTTGCCACGCGGCGAGACGGGCGAGTACTGCACCCGCGGGTACTCGGTGATGATCGGGTACTGGGAGCAGCAGGGCTTGACCGAGGAGGCGATCGACCGGGACGGCTGGATGCACACCGGCGACCTCGCGGTGATGCGCGAGGACGGGTACGCCAACATCGTCGGGCGGATCAAGGACCTGGTCATCCGCGGTGGGGAGAACGTCTACCCGCGGGAGATCGAGGAGTTCCTCTACACGCACCCCGACATCGAGGACGTACAGGTGATCGGGGTGCCCGATCAGCGGTACGGCGAGGAGATCTGCGCCTGGGTGAAGATGCGGACCGGCGCGACGCCTGTGGATGCCGAGGCGCTGCGGGCCTTCTGCAGCGGCAAGCTCGCCCACTTCAAGATCCCTCGCTACGTCCTGGTGGTCGACTCGTTCCCGATGACCGTGACCGGGAAGATCCGCAAGGTCGAGATGCGGGCGCGGACCGTCGAGGTGCTCGGCCTGGAAGCGCCGGCCTCAACCGCGTAGCAGCGGTGGCGCTCAGTTGAGCGTGAGGTAGGTGACGCCGGGGACGCCACGGAGGGCCACGTATCCCCACCAGCGCTGGCGCGGGTCCAATCCCGCCCAGCGGGCCGTTGCGGAGAACCGCTCTCCGCCGCTCACGCCGATCGCCCGCTGCTGCATCACCAGGTTGTCCTGGGCCGCATGGGGGAGCACCCAGCTCGTGAAGGTCGCCTGTGCTGCGCCATCCTCGCCGGCGTCGTGGGCTGTGACGTAGATCCGGTAGCTGCCCTCCGGCGGTCTCGGGATGGTCACCGTCTCGTTGCCGGAGCGGTCGGAGGCGGATGCGACCAGCACCCCATCGCGGTAGACGTAGAGGTCGACGTCATCGGCCGTGTCGGACGAGGTGACCTCGAAGCGGGCCGCGCGGCTCCCCGGCTGCACGGAGACCGTCGTCACAGCCGTCGCGGCCGATGTCGCCGGGTGCTGCGGGTCGAATGTGCCGGGCCGCAGGGTCAGGGGTACGGCGCTGCCGGCCACCAGCCCGGGGGTTCGGACGTGGACAGTGCCCGTGACCCCTGCCAGCGAGTCGATCGTGGCGGACCCGGAACGGCCGGACCCGGTGACCTCGCGAGGTGTCGAGGCCAGCTCGGGTCGTACGACGACCGGACTCACCACGGTGTGCCCGGAGGTGGCGCGCCACACCAGCGACCCGGTGGCGAAGTCGTCGTACCGCGCGTGCTGGGCCGCGCTGAGGGTGATGGCGAAGCGGGCCGACTGCCCGGGAGCGAGGGTTATCACCGCGGGGCTGACCGACCGGGCGATGCCGCGCAGGCCGGTGACCTCGGCCGTGTACCGCTCGGTGCTGGCCGAGACGTTGGTGACAGAGCGGGTGATGGTCTGGCGGCCGACCAGGCTGCCAACTGAGATCGATGCCGCGTTGACGTCGCTCGCGGCGAGCGGTGAGGTCTCGCGACGAGAGTCCCGCGAGGTCGAGGCCGAGGCCGCGAAGCATCCTGGACCACTCGTCCGGACCGGCGTCGTAGACAAGTCCGGGTTCCAGCACGGCCGCGGGGTCGAGCTCTCCGGCGCCGCGGGTCAGCGGAGTGCTCGCTCCGTGCACGGGCCGGGTCGTAGTCAACATGGCGGACTTCGTGGCCGCGGGACTCCAGGTCGGATGGCGGCTGCGGACCACCGCGGCCACTCCAGATACCTCAGGCGCCGCAATCGACGTACCGGATCGGACGTCCCAGAGCGCGGGCGAGCCCGCGGTCGGCGCCACGGCGGTGACGACACTCACGCCGGGCGCGGTCAGGTCGGGCTTGAGCAGGTCGCCTTCGGCCGCGTCGCTCGGCCCGCGCCCGGAGAAGTCGGCCACCGCCGGAACGGCTGGGTGGTTGGTTGCGGTGGGCACGATGGTGGCGGTGGCCGCCTCACCTTCTCGCGCCAGGTAGGTCTTGACCCGGTCGCCGGCTGCGGCGTCCAGGTGAACCGTCGGCACGCGATGCAGATCGGCGTCGACGGTTCCCGGTGTGGTGTTGACCAGGACCATCGCCTCGCCGCCCGCCTGGGCAACGGCGGCACTCTTGCTCACCCGCGAGGTGACGCCACGGTCGCACACGACGATCGACCCGTCAGCACGTTGGGCGTCCAGGCTGCCCGGGTAGCAGAGGGCGGCCCGTCGCGGTGCCTCGCCGCCCGCTGCGATGTCGCGCGCATAGACCAGCGGCGCCGGCCCGACCTGCCGGTCCGAGAGCATGGCGCCGACCAGGGTTGGACCCGCGCCGAGCTGGACCCCGCCTTCGAAGACGTCCTGGGTGTTCGCGCCGGTGGTGGTGACCCACGGGGCGGGATGCTGGACCGTGCCGGCGCCTGGCCCGCCGTTGCCCGCCGGTGCGGCGACGAAGACGTTGGCGGCGGCAGCGTTGAGGAAGGCGAGCTGGACCGGGTCGGAGAGTGTCGCGGTCGGGTCCCCGATCGAGTAGTTGATGACGTCGACGCCGTCCGCGACGGCTTGGTCGATCGCCTTCACGGTGTCGGCAACGTCGCATCCGTCGTGCGCGGGGTCGGGTGCCGCCCAGCAGGCCTTGTAGATGCTCAGGGCGGCCGCCGGCGCCAGCCCTCAGATGTGGCCGAAGTCCTGGCCGCCGATCCGGGTGTCGACGCCCGCGTTCCCGGCCGCGATGGCGGCGACGCTGGTGCCGTGGCCGCTGCTGTCACGCGGCGAGAGGTAGTCGGAGGTCGCGACGTTCTGCCGGCCGAAGCCGCTGACGAAGTAGCGCGCGGCGATGACCTTGGAGCTGCAGGTGGTCTGCCGTCCAGCCGACCCCGGGCTGGCAGATCCCGCTGAAGCCGGGGTAGAGGTGCGCCGACGAGCGCCTGGCCCACGGGCAGCCCGGCCAGCGACGGGTTGTCGGGCCACGCTCCGGTGTCGATGACGCCGATGACCACGCCGCGGCCGGCGTGCTCGGGGCCGCCGACCTGGTTCCACAGCTCACTCGCGGCGACGGAGTTTCGCGGGGCTGTCGAGGCGGCCGGCCTGCCGGACCGCGCCGCGCCTGCGGAGGAGCCGTCGACGGTGACCCGGGTGTCCGGCTGGACGAGCAGCACCCCCGGGTCGATCTGGAGGGTTTTGACCTGCTCGGTCGTGAGCGACGCGGCGAAGCCGTTCAGGGCAGTCGTGTAGGAGTAGAGCTCCGGCGGATTGCCCACGCCGTCGAGCAGGCGCCTGCTGGCGGTCCGTGAGGTACGACCGGTAGGCCACGACCGTCGCCCGGCTGTTGTCGAAGCGCTGGCCGGCGCATGGGTGCGGTCGCCGCGTAGCCGCCGACGCCACCTCGGTACGACGCTACCGGCGCGTCGCGCAGGACCACGAGGTAGACCTTCGTAGAGTCAGCCTGGTCGCCGCCGGGGTTCGCTGTGGCGGGCAGGGTCGCCGTACCGAGTCCGACAACCGCAAGGGTCGTGGCAGCCGCGAGCGCCACGGCGACATGCTTCACACCTGACACAGTCACGGCTGACACCTCCTCGACGACTGACCCCGTTGGCGGGTGGTGCCTCGGACACGGAGAAACGCTCATTCTACGGAGTTCGCGCCGATCCGGATACATTCGCGTGTGGAGGCTCGAGTATTGCCGAGACCGTCGGCCGGCGGCAGTATGCTCCTCAACCTTCATGAGCACGATTGGGGACGGTCGTGAGTCGAGTTGTCGGTACGTCAGTGGTGGCTGCGCTTCGGACTGATGGCTCTGCCTGGTGCTGGGGCAGACAACAGGTCGGGCCAGCTCGACGACGGCACCCGTTCACCGGCTGCAGCCGGTCCGGGTCGTCGACCCCTCGTGGGCCACTAGCGCTGCCTACGGGGCTGAGCGGCTGACTCGGTAGGTAGGGTCGGGGCGTGGAGTACGACGTGGCGACTCGCAGCCGAGACGACGAGGCGACCCTTGCCGATCGGCTGGCGCTGCTCGAGGCGAGCCTGGCGGAGCTGGGCAGCGTGGTCGTCGCGTTCAGCGGCGGTGCGGACTCGGCGTTCCTGCTCGCCGCCGCCGTACGGGCACTGGGTGCGGACCGAGTGGTCGCGGCGACTGCCGTCTCGAGCTCGCTGCCCACGCGCGGAGCTGAGCCTGGCCGCTGACTTCTGCGCCGGCCTGGGCGTGCGCCATCTGACGCCGTCGACCCACGAGATGGACCGCGCGGGCTACCGGGCCAACGCCGGAGACCGCTGCTACTTCTGCAAGGCCGAGCTGCTCGACGTGCTCGGCCCGCTCGCCGACGAGCTGGGGTTCGCCGCCGTCGCCACCGGCACGAACGCCGACGACGCTGTTGCCGGTTTCCGGCCCGGGATCCGGGCCGCCGCCGAGCGCGGCGCGGCGACACCGCTGCTGGACGCCGGGCTGTCGAAGGCCGAGATCCGGGCAGCTCTCGCGGACGTGGGGGCTGCCCACCTGGGACAAGCCGGCCGCCGCCTGCCTGTCGTCGCGGATCGCCTTCGGCGTCGAGGTCACGCCGACCCGGCTGGCCCGGGTCGAACGGGCCGAGGTGGCCCTGCGTGAGTGGCTGGACGCGCGCGGGATCGCCGTACAGGACCTGCGAGTCAGGGACCTCGGCGCAGTGGCGCAGGGTAGAGCTCGACTCGGCGACCCTGTCGCAGCTCGCCGCCGTCGACGGGGGTCACGCAGCGGTGGTCGACCTGGTCGACGGGTGCCGGGTTCGACGATGTGCAGGTGGATGCGCGAGGGTTCCGGTCGGGATCCATGAACGAGCTGCTACCGGACCCCGACCGATACCGATGAGGGACGACGCCCCGGAGGCTGTAGGCTGATCGGCGCCTCCGTGTGACGGGGGCTTTGTGATGAGACGGGACGCTTCTTGGGAAGCGTGAGTTCAAGATGCGTGAGGATTCAGAGTGCCGACGCGGCAAAGTTAAGTGGTACGACTCCGAGAAGGGGTTCGGGTTCCTGACGACCGACGACGGCGGGCGACGTCTTCGTCCGCTCGGACTCGCTTCCGGCCGGGGTCACGTCGCTCAAGAACGGCGCGCGGGTCGAGTTCGGGCTGGTCCAGGGCCGCAAGGGTGACCAGGCGATCCAGGTCAGCCTGCTGGACCCGACTCCGTCGGTCGCGAAGGCGCTGCGCAAGAAGCCCGAAGACATGGTCAACATCGTCGAGGACCTGATGAAGCTGCTCGAGGGACTCGAGCAGACCTACCGCAGGGCGCGGCACGCCGACCCTCGGGCCGCGAAGCAGACCGCCACCCTGCTCCGGGCGCTGGCCGACGAGCTCGAGCTCAGCTGACGCGGCACCACAGACGTCACGGACGCGGCGCGCACGACCTGGCGCGAGCGCTGGCTGCGTCCGCTGATCAGCCGGCTGTGGAGCACGAACACCGACCACGCGACGAGCACGACGGCCACGACCGACAGGCCGAGGGTTGGGTTGAGCGGCATGAAGACGCCGAGGAACCCGCCGATCACCCAGGACAGCTGAAGCAGGGTCTCCGACCGGGCGAAGACGCTGGTCCGGACGATCTCGGGCACGTCGCGCTGGATGATGCGCGTCGAGAGACAGCTTGCCGATCCCCTGGGAGAGACCGGTCACGAGGCCGAGGATCATCGCGGCGAACAGGCTGAAGAACGCCGCCGCATAGATCGCCACCGCGGCGTCGAGCAGCAGCGCGAACAGCACGATCGCCTCGGGCTTGCGCGCCTTGAGGACCGATCCGAGGAGGGTGCCCACGTGCTGCCGAGCCCGGCCGAACCGATCACCAGGGCCAGCAGCAGGGTGCGCTTGTCCTCCCAGCCCGGGAACGGGTGCTCGCGGAGCAGGAACGCCATGAACATGGTGAGGAACCCCGACAGGATCCGCAGCCCGGCGTTGCACCGCAGCGCGAGGATGACCATGGGCGTGGTGCCCCGGCGACGCGACCGGCGGGCCGGGTCGGCGAACTCGAGGACGCCGACCTGCGCCTCGCCCTCCGACGAGTCCACCCGGGCCGGGAGCAGGATCGCGAGCACCGTCGCCGCCGGCATAGAGCAGCGCCGCGTAGCGCAGCGACCAGTCCGGCCCGATCAGCGCGGCCAGCCCGGCGAACGGGGCCGAGATCACCGCTCCGGCGGTGCCGGCCAGGGAGATGCGCGAGTTGGCCTTGACCAGCGTCAGCCCCTCCGGCAGCAGCCGGGGTACGGCGGACGCCCGGGTGACGCCGTACGCCTTGGAGGCGATCAGGCAGGTCAGGGCGGCGGGGAACAGCCAGGCGGACTCGTGCACCACGGCGCCGGCCATCGCCCAGGCGCCGAAGGCCCGGACCGCCATGGTCGCGCCGATCGCCCACCGCCGGCCGCGCCGGTAACGGTCCAGGAACGGGCCGATCAGCGGGGCGATCACGGCGAACGGCAGCATGGTGATGCCGAGGAACAGCGCGATCTGGGTCGCGCGCCTGGCCGCTCGGCACCGCGAAGAACAGGGTGCCGGCCAGCGAGATCGCCAGCGCCGCGTCGCCGGCGGCGTTGAACGCGTGCAGCTCGATCAGCCGGTAGAGCCCGGACTCGCCGGCGCCACCCGAGCGGCTGGCCCGCCGCGCCACCCGAGCCGCGCCACCGGCGGCCCGGCCCGAGACGGCGGCGACCTTGCGTCCGCCCCGGTTGCCTTGCTGGCTGCTCGCGGACCATCCTCGGCCGACCGGCGGGCCTGGTCGGCCGGTCCGGTGCCTCGTGATCCCGGGACGTGGCCGGCCTGGCCGTAGTCCGGACGCGACGCTCCACGCTCCCCGCCGGGGCGGGGACGGCGCGGGTCGTTGTCCTCCGGATGCACGCTCCCATCCTGCCTTGCCTGCGGCTCCCGCGTGCCGTCCCGGGGCGTCTCGCCGTGCGCGTCGGTGCGATTCGCCAACCCCTTGACCGGTGGGCGACAATGACGCGGTGACCACACCCACCCACAGCCCGCACCCGTGGAGCCAAGGCCGACCCCCAGCTGATGGCCGCGCGTGACGAGGCCCGGGCCGCGCTGGTGGGCACGGTCTCGGACGACCGAGGTCGGTGAGCACCTCGGTGCGGTGGCCGAGGACGAGCGGGTCGTCACCCATTTCTTCGCCGTCGATCGATCCGCGGCTACGTCGGATGGCGCTGGGCGGTCACCATCACCCGGGCCTCCCGGCAGAAGACGGTGACCCTGAACGAGGTCGTCATGCTGCCCGGCGACGGCTGCCGTCGCAGGCTCCGGAGTGGGTGCCGTGGAAGGACCGGATGGCGCCGGGCGACCTCGGGCCCGGGCGACCTGGTGCCGGTCACCGAGGACGACGTACGGCTGGTGCCGGGCTACCTGGTCGGCGACGAGGCCCTCGACGCGGCGGCGGCCCGCGAGCAGCGCGAGGTCATCCGCGAGCTCGGGCTCGGGCGCGAGCTCGTGCTGTCGGTCGAGGGTCGCGACGAGGCGGCCGACCGGTGGTACGACGGCCCGCACGGTCCCGCACGACCCGATCGCCAAGGTGGCTCCCGGCCACTGCGGCACCTGCGGCTTCCTGCTCCGGATCGCCGGCCCGCTGACCTACCAGTTCGGCGTCTGCGCCAACGTGTCATCGCCGAGCGACGGTCACGCGGTGTCCTTCGACCACGGATGCGGCGCGCACTCCGACGTACGCGAGGAGCCGTCCCAGCACCAGCCGGCCGCCGGCACCCCGTTCCACGACACGCTCACGTTCGACACCTGGGGCGACGCCGACCTCGAGATCATCCGCTAACCGACGATCCGAGAGTTCTCCCCGACGACCCGAGAGTTCTCCTCCGACGATCCGACGGCTCAGAGGCCGGCGGCGCCGAGCGGGCTGGTCTCCGGGTCGCGGGGTGACGTGCGGAGCCGCTGTTCGCGTCGTCGGCAGTACTCCCGGCCCAGCAGACCGAGGCCGAACCCCGCGACGCAGGTCCAGAGCCACCAGACGTTGCCGTCGTCGCGCAGAGTGTCGTAGAACGGCAGCAAGGCGACGAACGCGATCGCCCACAGCACGGCGCCGACCGTGACGGTGCGGGTGCCGGTGACATCCAGCGGCTGGACCGGTGCCACGACGTACGACCGCCGGCCGCCGTCGGGCTGGTCGGTCGGCTCGGTCACGCTGCTCAGCCTAGTGCCCTGGCCCGCCCCAGCGGATTCGTCTGTGGCGGTGGTGCCGCGAAACACCGCCAGGAGCGCTGACGAATCTGGGCCTGCGGGGGCGGCCGGTGGCCACTACTGTGCCGACTGTGAGCACAGCCCGTACGGCGACCGGGCCGTCGAACGCGACCGGACTCGACAGGTACTTCAAGATCTCGGAGCGCGGCTCGACCGTCTCAGCGGAGATCCGCGGCGGCGTGGTCACGTTCTTCACGATGGCCTACATCGTGGTGCTCAACCCGCTGATCCTCGGCGCCGCCACCGACGTCGACGGCAACTGGATCACCGGTCCCGGGAGACAGCGCCGACCTGGCCCAGATCGCCGCAGTGACCGCACTCGTCGCCGGTGTCATGACGATCCTGATGGGCGTAGTCGCCAACTTCCCGCTGGCCCTGGCCACCGGCCTCGGGCTGAACGCCTTCGTTGCCTTCACCATCGTCGTCGGGATGACCTGGGCCGATGCCATGGGGCTGATCGTGCTCGAGGGGCTGATCATCCTGTCCTCGTGCTGACCGGCTTCCGCAAGGCGGTCTTCCATGCCGTACCGGCACAGCTGAAGATCGCCATCTCGGTGGGCATCGGGCTGTTCATCGCGCTGATCGGCTTCTTCGACGCGGGCCTGGTCGGACGACCTGTCGCCGCGAACGCGCCACCGCTCGAGCTGGGAATCGGCGGTGAGCTCGCCGGCTGGCCGGTTGTGGTGTTCGTGTTCGGGCTGCTCCTGATGGTCGTGCTCTACACCCGCCACGTCCGCGGCGCGATCCTGATCAGCATCATCGCGTCGACCGGGTTGGCGATCGTGCTCGAGGCGATCGGTCACTTCGGTGGCCAGGGGTACGACTTCAAGAGCAACGTGCTGACCAACCCGAGTGGCTGGAACCTCACCACACCGATCTGGCCGAACTCCATCGTCTCGACGCCGGACTTCTCGCTGCTCGGAAACTTCTCCCTGTTCGGCGCGTTCGAGACGCCGGCGCGGTCACGGCCGCGCTCTTCGTCTTCACCCTGCTGCTGGCGGACTTCTTCGACACGATGGGCACGATGACCGCGATCGGCGCCGAGGCGGGCCTGCTCGACGACGACGGCATGCCACCGAACGCCCAGGCGATCCTGATCGTCGACTCGCTCGCGGCGGCCGCCGGGGGTGCCGCGTCGTCGTCCAGCAACACGTCGTACATCGAGTCGGCGTCGGGTGTCGGCGAGGGGGCGCGCACCGGGCTCGCCAGCATCGTCACCGGGTGTGCTCTTCCTGCTGACGACGTTCCTGGCTCCGCTGGTCGCGGTGATCCCGCAGGAGGCGGCCGCGCCGGCCCTCGTGCTGGTCGGCTTCCTGATGATGAGCCAGGTCAAGTCCATCGACTGGGACGACCTCGAGATCGCGATCCCGGCGTTCCTGACCGTGGTGATCATGCCGTTCTCCTACTCGATCTCGGCCGGGATCGGCGCCGGCTTCATCTCGTATGTCGTGCTTCAAGGTGGCGCTGCGGCAAGGCGTCGCGCGTGCACCCGCTGCTCTGGGTCGTAGCGGCCTTCTTCGTCGTCTACTTCGCCATCAACCCGGTCAGCGGCTGGCTCGGAGTGACGTAGGCAAGCATTTGCTTAGCAAGGCTAACGAAAGGTAGTGTGGACGCATGCCCACCACTGTCGCCGCCATGTCGCGGACCAACACGGGCCTGTCCAGCGCGCTGCGAGTCTCGGTGATGCGGCTGTCGCGACGGATCCGCAACGAGCGCGACGCGAGCGACGACATGAGCTCCAACCAGATCGCCGTGCTCTTCACGCTGACCAGGTCTGGCCCGATGACCATCGGAGACCTCGCCGCCGAGGAGAAGGTCCAGCCTCCCTCGATGACGCGTACCGTCGACGTCTCTTGTGGGCAAGGGCTTGGTCCAGCGTGACGCGCATCGTCACCGACCGGCGCGCCACGATGATCTCGCTCACCGACGCGGGGCGCACCGTCATCGACGAGACCCGGCGTCGCCGGGAAGCCTGGCTTCACCAGCGGCTCTGCGAGCTCACGCCGGCCCAGCGACAGATCCTGCGCGACGCGGCTCCCGTGCTGGAGCTGCTTTCGCGCGCATGAGCCCAACTTTCCAGGCCCTCGCGGTCCGCAACTATCGCCTCTACTGGACGGGTGGTCTGGTCAGCAACACCGGCACCTGGATGCAGCGAGTCGCCCAGGACTGGCTGGTCCTCGAGCTGACCCACTCGGGCAGCGCCCTCGGCATCACGACCGGTCTGCAGTTCCTGCCGTTCCTGCTCGCCACGCCGTACGCCGGCCTGATCGCCGACCGCTACGCGAAGCGACGGCTGCTCATCCTCACCCAGGCCTGCCTGGCCGTCACTGCGGGTGTGCTCGGCGTGCTCGCCATCACCGGCGTCGTCCAGACCTGGCAGGTCTACGTGCTGGCCCTGCTGTTCGGACTCGGCACCGCGTTCGACACACCGGCCCGGCAGTCGTTCGTCGTGGAGATGGTCGGCCGGGACAACCTGTCGAACGCCGTCGGGCTCAACTCGGCGTCGTTCAACATCGGCCGCATCGTCGGCCCGGGCCTGGCCGGCCTGCTGATCGCGGCCTTCGGGTCGGGCGTCAAGGCGACCGGCGGCGTGATCTTGCTGAACGCCTTCAGCTACCTGGCGGTGATCGTGTCGCTGAAGGCGATGCGGGGGGCCGAGCTGGCGACCGTCGTACCGCTCGCCGCGGGCGAAGGGGGCCTTGCGAGAAGGGCTTCGCGTACGTCCGGGAGAGTCCAGACCTGGTCTTCGTCTTCATCGTGGCGTTCTTCGCGGGCACCTTCGGGCTCAACTTCCAGATGACCTCGGCCCTGATGGCGACCGGAGTCTTCCACAAGGGAGCGGGGGCGTACGGCGTGCTCGGCTCCATCATGGCGATCGGCTCGCTGGCCGGGGCGCTGCTGGCCGCCAGGCGCGGCTACCCGCGGCGAGCGCTGCTCGTCATGTCGGCTCTGTCGTTCGCCATGGCGGAGATCGTTGCGGGGCTGATGCCGTCGTACCTGCTCTTCGCCCTCTGGCTGCCGATCATCGGCATCACGTCGATGACCATGCTGAACTCGCTTGCAGACCGTCGTGCAGCTGTCGGTCGCCCCGGCGGTCCGCGGTCGGGTCGTGGGCCTCTACATGATGACCCTGATGGGTGGAACGCCGCTCGGCGCGCCCATCCTCGGGTGGATCGGCGAGACGTTCGGGGCGCGCTGGACGCTGATCGGTGGGGGCCTCGCGACCGGCATCGCGGTCGTTGCGGCCACGATCTGGCTGATCAGGAAGCAGGACATCGACCTGCACGAGCTGTCCGTGAGGCCTGCCAAGATAGCGGCATGAGCCTCTCGCGTCTCCAGCCGCAGCGCTACTTCGAGTCGATCGACTCCGACACGGAGCGGTTGCTCGCTGTAGCGGCGCTCGGTCTCGACGCCCGGGTCCCGTGCTGTCCGGGCTGGACCGTCGCTGATGTCACGACACACCTGGCCGAGGTCTACGAGCACAAGGTCCGGGTGATGGCCGACAATGCGTGGCCCGATCCGTGGCCTCCGCCGAGCCCTGCGGAGCAGGCACCGCTCGACCGTCTCGCCGACGCGAAGGCGAGTCTCTTCGCCGAGTTCGCCGAGCATCAGATCACCGACGAGACCACCACGTTCTCTGCCGACGACCGCACCATCGGCTTCTGGGCAAGACGGATGGCGCTCGAAGTTGCGGTGCACCGCTACGACGCCGAGCTGGCCCACGACGCAGTGACGCCGATCCCCGATGATCTGGCCCTCGATGGCATCGACGAGGTGTTGCGAGCGATGCTGGCCGGACCCTGGTGGGCGAGCCGCGTCACCACGGAGCATCCGGTCGACGCTGCCGTAGCGGTGGAGTCAGGCGACCATCGCTGGCTGTGTGCTGTGGAGGCCAAGAGCGTGACAGTGACGGACGACGCGACATCACCCGCCGCTGCGACGGTCGCGGGTGACCCGGCAGCGGTCTTCCTCTGGCTGTGGGGCCGGGTCGGCGATGACCAGGTGTCGATCGAGGGCGAGGGCGAGGGTGGCCGTCAGGTCGTGGCCGAGTTCCGAGCCAGGCTCGTGGAGTGCACCGGGTAGCGTCGTCGATATGCATCCCCGCTACCGTCGGCTCGTCATCCCGGGTGCCCTGCTCTTGCTGCTGGTCATCGTGGTTGTCGCGGCGATCGCCTGAGATGCACACCCACGTGGAGGCGACTGAATGGCAGCGGATCCAGGTAGCGATCCTGGACCCTTCGACGCTCGTGCGTGCCGTGGCCTCAGGGCGACAGCGTGGCGCCACAGTCGACTACCGGCGGGTCGAGCTCCGCTACGTCGAGGTGAAGGCGGGACTGCGCCTACAGATCACGTCCTACGACGAGACGCAGGCGCACACCCGCAACGTTGAGCCGGGCAGCGACGCCGAGGCCGTTGTAGACGGTTTGCTGGGCGCCGGCTACGCAAACTGGCACGTGACGCGTCTCGCCGAGGTGCTGCAGCTCAGGGTGACGAAGAAGGGCCGGCTGCTGATGCATGTCTCGGCTCGAGGTGAGACCGAACGCGCCACGCCGGACCTGAGCCACGACCGCGCCAAACGGCGACACCTCGACGCGAGCGACCCGTTGTTCGCATTGCTCGGCGTCACCACGGACGACGGTGTCGTCAAGCCCACGAGAACCGCGAAGTTTCGTCAGGTCCAGGATCTGTTGGCGGCCGTCGAGCCCGTGGTGGACGATGCGGTGTCGCTCGGCCCGGGGGCGGAGATCGGGCCGAGCCGACCGCTACGACTTGTCGACCTGGGATGTGGCAACGCCTATCTGACCTTCGCCGCCTACCGCTACCTCAGCGACGTGCGGGAGCTGCCGGTCAGTGTCGTCGGGATCGACGTGAAGGCGCAGGCGCTGACCCACAACAACGGCATCGCCGCAACGCTCGGGGTATCCGACCGGGTGTCGTTCGTCCAAGGCAGCATCGAGGACGCGCAGCTGGACGAGGCTCCGGACCTGGTGCTCGCGCTGCACGCCTGCGACACCGCCACCGATGCCGCGCTGGCCCGAGCCGTCGCTTGGCGGGCCCCCGTCGTCGTCGCTGCGCCCTGCTGCCATCACGACATCTCGCGGCAGCTCAGCGCCGGTACGACACCAGCGCCGTACCGGCTGGTCACCCGACACGGCATCCTTCGTGAGCGGTGGGCCGATGTGCTCACCGATGCGCTGCGGGCGGCCTTGCTACGGCTCGCCGGCTACCGGGTCGAGGTCATCGAGTTCGTGGACTCGCGGCACACTCCGCGCAACGCCCTGATCCGGGCGGTTCGCACCGGCGCCCCAGCTGACGATGCCGCCTGGGCGACTTACCGTGATATGACGTCGCAATGGGGCGTCACCCCGGCTCTCGAGCCGATGTTCCGTAGGTTGATCCCGGAGTTTGATGCGAGACTCGGGTGATGTTGCTACCAGGATTCCTTCGTGCCCTGGGCATCGGTGCCGGAGTCGTGCTGCTCGCGACCGCCGCCGCACCGTCGTACGCCGGGACCGAACAGACCGCGGAGTCGCGCATCATCTTCCACATCAATGTGGACCGCATCACGGAGTCGAGCTCGCTGGCCGTCAGCACCGTCCATCCGGGACTCGTCTACACGACGAACGACTCCGGGGACGGGCCCTATGTGTATGTGCTCAACCGCTCGGGCCAGCTCGTGGGTACGACGACACTGTCGGGCGTGACCCCGGTCGACATCGAGGCGCTCTCTGCCGGGAAGGACGGGTCATTGATCGTCGCCGACATCGGTGACAACAACGGCAAGCGCTCCAGCGTGCCGGTGTACAAGATCCCGCAGCCCGATGCCGGCGACCACACGGTCACGCCCACGAAGGTCTCACTCACCTACAGCGACGGGCCCCGCAACGCCGAGTCCGTCGTCTATGACCCAGCGTCCGGACGGCTCATCGTCGTCAGCAAGCTGCTGATGGGCGGCCGCATCTACCAGACGCCACCCAAGGCCTTCTCGCAGCCGACCGCGGTCCTGAGCCCGGTCGCGGATGCGCCGATGATGTCGACCGACGCGAGCCTGCTGCCCGGGCACGCCGCCATCGTCGTACGCACCTACCGGGACGCGGTCATCTATCACTACCCGGGATTCACCTACTGGGCGGATCTCGACCTGCCGACCCAGCAGATGGGCGAGTCCATCGCCTGGGTGCCGGGTGGCAAGGCCGTCTGGGTAGGCAGCGAGGGAGTGAACTCGCCGGTCTGGACGGTGCCTCTCCCTGTCCTCGCGGGCGCCCCCGGCAGGGACGATCCGAATGCGGGAGGGCCAGCGGCCGCGAGGGCGCATGCGGCGTCGCATGGGCGGGCCGCCGCCGCTCCGTCCGACCAGGGAACTGATGACCAGGCGACGGTCCTCGCGTCGGGCCAGGACGACGACTCCTCAGTCATGCGACTCAGCCTCAGCGCGGGGGTGTTGGTCGTCGTAGTCGGCGCCGTCGTGCTGCTGTCCCGGACCCGCCGCACCCGCTCGCTCTAGGCGTGTGGGCAGAGACAGTCGACCTGCGGCTGGTCGGTCGATCTGTTGGCGGCTGCCCGGGGCCCGGGATTTGCCCGGCATGCTGGGCAGATCCACCGTGTGCCAGGCAGGCCCGCCCGGCAGAGGGTGCGTTCGCCCGGCATGCTGGGCAGATCCGGCCGGAGGTGGCCGCCGATGGTCAGGCGTCCCATCACCTAGGCGGAGTGCTCGATGATCCAGTCGATGCAGTGGGTCAGGGCCACCACGTCGTCGGGGTCGATGGCCGGGAACATCGCGATCCGGAGCTGGTTGCGCCCGAGCTTCCGGTAGGGCTCGGTGTCGACGATGCCGTTGGCCCGCAACGTCTTGGCCAGCTGGGCGGCGTCGACGTCCGTCGGTGAAGTCGATCGTGCCGATCACCAGCGACCGGTCGGCCGGGTCGGTCACGAACGGGGTGGCGTGCTCCGACGCCTCAGCCCAGTCGTACAGCGCCCTTGACGATGCGGTGGTGCGCTCGACCGCACCGGCCAGCCCGCCGAGGCCGTTCAGCCAGTCCACCTGCTCGGCCAACAGGAAGAGTGTCGCCAGCGACGGGGTGTTGTACGTCTGGTCCTGGGCCGAGTTGTCGATCGCGATCTGTAGGTCGAGGATCGCCGGGACCCACCGACCGCCCTGATGGATCTGGGCGACCCGCTCGATCGCCCGCGGGGACAGCAGCGCGAGCCACAGCCCACCGTCTGCGGCGAACGACTTCTGCGGAGCGAAGTAGTAGGCATCAGCCTCACTCACGTCGACGGGGAGCCCACCCGCGCCGGAGGTGGCGTCGATCAGCACCAATGCGTCGTCGTCGGCACCGTGGACGCGGCTGACCGGCACCATCACTCCGGTCGTCGTCTCGTTGTGCGCCCACGCATAGGCGTCGACTCCCGCCTCAGGCTTGGCGTCCGGTCGGGTGCCGGGGTCAGAGCTGATCACGGTCGGCTCCTGGAGGAACGGCGTCGCGCTCACCGCCGTCGCGAACTTGGCCGAGAACTCGCCGTACGCCAGGTGCTGGCTGCGTTCGCGGATCAGGTTGAACGCGGCGACGTCCCAGAACGCCGTCGCCCCGCCGTTGCCCAGCACCACCTGATACCCGTCCGGCAGCGAGAAGAGCTCGGCGAGACCTTCGCGCACCCGGCCAACGACAGCCCGCACACCCTGCTGCCGGTGAGACGTGCCCAGGTACGACGTGCCGGTCGCTGCCAACGCGTCGAGCGCCTCGATGCGCACCTTGCTCGGGCCGGCGCCGAAGCGACCGTCCTGGGGGAGCAGGTCGGACGGGATGGTCAAGTCGGACATGCGACTACCTTTCTAGTCCTACTCGGCCCAGCTCGGGTCCCAGCCCTCGATCGCGTCGGGCTGGCGAGGTGGTGGTCCCGCGTAGTGGGCGGACGGCCGGATCAGCCGCCCGGTGCGCTTCTGCTCGAGGATGTGTGCGCTCCATCCCGCCGTACGCGCACAGGTGAACATCGAGGTGAACATGTGCGGCGGCACCTCGGCGAAGTCGAGGATGATCGCGGCCCAGAACTCCACGTTGGTCTCGAGAACCCGGTCGGGTCGCCGCTCGCGGAGCTCCTTCAGCGCGGCCTGCTCCAGCGCCTCGGCCACCTCGTACCGCGGCGCGTCGAGCTCCCGAGCGGTACGGCGAAGCGTGCGAGCACGAGGGTCCTCAGCGCGGTAGACGCGATGCCCGAAGCCCATCAGGCGCTCGCCGTTGTCGAGTACCTGCTTGACGTAGCCAGTGGCGTCGCCGCTCTTCTCGACCTGCTCGATCATGTGGAGGACCCGAGCGGGTGCGCCCCCGTGCAAGGGGCCGGACATCGCCCCCACTGCCGCAGACAGGCTGGCTGCCACGTCGGCTCCCGTAGACGCGACGACCCGGGCCGTGAACGTCGATGCGTTCATCCCGTGCTCGGCTGCCGATGTCCAGTAGGCGTCGACGGCCTTGACATGCTTGGGGTCCGGCTCGCCGCGCCAGCGTGTCATGAACCGCTCGGTGACCGTGTCGCACTTGTCGACCTCGGCCTGAGGCACCATCGGCTGGCCGACCCCGCGTGCTGCCTGAGCGACGTACGACAGCGCCATGACGGCGGTGCGGGCCAGGTCCTCACGCGCCTGCTCATCGGTGATGTCGTACAGCTGGCGCATCCCCCAGGCCGGAGCGATCATCGCGATCGCACTCTGTACGTCGACCCGGATGTCGCCGGAATGCACCGGGATCGGGTACGGCTCGGCCGGCGGCAAGCCCGGTAGGTAGCTGCCGTCGACCAGCAGACCCCACACGTTGCCGAACGGGACCCGTCCGACCAGGTCCTCGATGTCGACCCCGCGGTAGCGAAGCGCGGAGCCCGCCCGGTCGGGCTCGGCGATCTGGGTCTCGAAGGCGATGACGCCTTCCAGACCGTGGTGGATCTCGACCATTCGCGACTCCTCGTCCGACGTAGTACCCCGCTCATTGTCGCCCCCCGCCCGGTGGCTGCATAGGCGGGGCGAGGTAGCCCGTCCGGGCCGGTCGGGGTCAGGGGGCGAGTCGCTCGATCGCCCACCGGGTCTCGTCGACCCGGTCGAAACGTATCCGGTCGTGCAGCCGCCCCGGCCGGCCCTGCCAGAACTCGACCCGATGCGGACGGACCCGGATCCCGCCCCAGTGCTCGGGTCGGGGTATCTCCGTGTGGTGCGAGAACCGGTCCTGCTCATGGAGGAACCGCTGCTCCAGGTAGTCGCGCGATGCCACCGCCTCCGACTGCGGCGAGGACCAGGCGCCCAGCTGGGCGCCGCGCGGGCGGGTCCGGAAGTAGGCGTCGGACTCGTTCGCGTCGATGTGGCTCGCGATCCCCTCGACGCGAACCTGGCGCTCGAGCGGATGCCACGGGAAGAGCAGGGCGCAGTTCGGCGTGGTGTCGAGCTCGTGCGACTTTCTGCTGCGGTAGTTGGTGAAGAAGACGAAGCCACGCTCGTCGAGACCCTTCAGCAACACCATCCGGGACGAGGGGCCGTCGGCGCCGATCGTGGAGACGACCATGGCGTTGGGCTCGTGCAGCCCGGCCGTGGCCGCGGCGTCGAGCCACTCGCCGAACGCCACGATCGGGTCGGCGCCGAGGTCGTCCTCGGTGAGGCCGCGGTCGGCGTACTCACGTCTCCAGGCGGCGATGTCACGCAACGGCGGGATGGTCACACCGGGAACTTACCGAATACCGCGGTGACTCGGGTCGCCCGATCACCTGGCAGCGGGCAAGAGCAGACCCGCGGGCTGGTCGCGGCACATGCCGCGGCTGGATGGACTGTCCAGCGCCCGCGGGTCCGGGTAGCCAACGTGAATTCGCTACGTCGTCCTCGAGGAAATGGCGCCCCCACCACATGTGGAGGTCCGATCCATGGTCCGGCCGACTAGCGGCTGGCCACCTCACAAGTCCGTTTGGAATGCATCTGGCGGACCACCTCCCTTCATGTGTGCCTTAACGCTACGTCGTGTCATCGCACCGGGCAAGGGATATAGGGCCGAGTCGGCTGACCCGGTCCGGCCTCGCGCTCAGCAGCCTCGAATGGCGCCGTCCTCACGACAGGCTGAGACTGTCGCCATGAGAAAAGCCTGGTCGGCGGCGCCGGCCGTAGCCCTGGCCGCGATCGCGGTGCACGACCTGGTGCAGAAACGGCACGCGATCCTGCGCAACTTCCCGGTCGTGGGACATGCTCGCTTCCTCCTCGAGTCGGTCGGGCCCGAGCTTCGGCAGTACGTCGTCGCGGGCAACGACGAGGAGCGACCGTTCAGCCGCGACCAGCGGCGATGGGTCTACGCCTCGGCCAAGCTCGAGAACAACTACTTCGGCTTCGGCACGGACAACGACCTCGAGCACAGCAGCGGCAACGTCATCGTTCACCACAAGACCTTCGGGCGTCAGCATGCGACCCACGGCAAGCCGGGTCAGGAGGCCTGGCTGCCGTCAGCCAAGGTGCTCGGTCAGGCACGCGGGAGGCGCAACGCGTTCCGTCCGAGCTCCGTGGTCAACATCTCCGGTATGAGTTTCGGTGCCTTGTCCGGGAACGCCATCGAGGCGCTGAACCGAGGTGCCGCCGCGGCTGGCTGCCTGCACAACACGGGAGAGGGTGCCGTCTCGAAGTATCACCGCAACGGCGGCGAGCTGATCTTTCAGATCGGTACGGCGTACTTCGGCTGCCGCGACGACGACGGCCGGTTCGACCTGGGCCGGCTGAAGGACCTCGTGGCCAGCACCCCGATCCGGGCCCTCGAGATCAAGCTGAGCCAAGGTGCCAAGCCCGGCCTAGGCGGCGTACTTCCGGCCGCGAAGGTCTCCCCGGAGATCGCCCGAACCCGCGGAGTACCACAGGGCCAGGACTGCATCAGCCCGTCGCGGCACTCGGAGTTCGACGACGTGGACTCCATGCTCGACTTCGTCGAGCTGCTGGCGGAGGAGACCGGGCTGCCGGTAGGCATCAAGAGCGCCGTCGGTGACTTGGCCTTCTGGCGCGACCTCGCCGATCAGATGTCCCGCTCAGGACGAGGCGTGGACTTCGTGACCATCGACGGTGGTGAGGGCGGGACCGGGGCCTCGCCCCTCATCTTCACCGATGCGGTCTCACTGCCCTTCCGACTCGGCTTCGCACGGGTCTACTCGATCTTCGCGGAACGCGGTCTGCACGATGGTGTGACGTTCATCGGTGCGGGCAAGCTCGGGATCCCTGACAACGCGATCGTCGCGTTCGGCCTCGGGGTCGACATGGTGAATGTCGGCCGCGAGGCCATGCTCGCGGTCGGTTGCATCCAGGCCCAGAAATGTCATACCGGCAAGTGCCCTACCGGTGTGGCAACCCAGGACAAGCGGTTGGCCCGAGGGCTGGACCCGATGTCCAAGGCCGACCGCACCTCCAACTACATCAAGACGCTGCGACGGGACCTGCTGAAGGTCGCCGAAGCGTGCGGCGTCGAGCATCCCGCCCTGATCGGGCCAGACTCCGTGGAGATCCTCGACACCCTCGCCGAGGGCCGGTCGCTGGGCGTCGTCTATGGCTACCAGGACGGATGGGGGGTCCCGTCCCTCCAGGACCAGCGAGCCCTGCTCGACCTGATGGAGGACGTCGAGGAGGAGGAAGTCGAGACCGAGGGGCCGGAGGAGACCGCTGAGCGCGGCGACCGAGGCGACCTGGTCACTGGGGACACACCCGTCCTGTGAGCCCGCCGCACTCCTGCTCCTAAGGTGGGCCGGGTGCCGAGCCGCCTGGGCCGTCTGCTGACGGACGTGAGACCCCTCCAGGCGTCACGCGACTATCGACGACTGTGGATCGGCAACACCGTCTCGCAGCTCGGCCAGCAGATGACCGCCGTCACGATTGCCATCCAGGTCTACGGCATCACCAGCTCGACGTTCTCGGTCGGTCTGGTCGGGCTGTTCGCGCTCGTTCCGCTGGTGGCGTTCGGACTGTACGGCGGTGCCTTCGCGGACGCGGTCGACCGGCGCAAGCTGGCCCTGGTGTCATCGATGGGCCTGTGGCTCCTGTCGATCGTCCTGGTCGTACAGGCTGTCGTCCATCTCGACTCGGTCGGGCTGCTGTACGCCGTGGTGGCAGCGCAGTCGGCATGCTTCGCCGTCAACAGCCCGGCGCGCAGTGCGATCGTGCCTCGCTTGATCGGCCCTGGGCTGCTGCCCGCGGCGAACGCGCTGAACATGGCGTCGTTCAACCTCGGCTTCACGATCGGCCCGCTGCTCGGGGCGGTCGCGATCAGTGCCGGCGGCTACCAGCTGGCCTATGGGATCGATGCGGTCACGTTCCTGGCCGCGCTCTACTCGCTGTTCCGGCTGCCGCCCATTCCGCCGCAACCACTCGACGGGCAGGCTCCGACGCGGCCCGGGCTCAAGTCGGTCATCGAGGGTTTCCGCTTCCTGGGAAAGGCTCCCAATCTGCGGATGACGTTCATCGTCGACATGTGTGCCATGGTGCTGGCGCAGCCGCGCGCCCTGTTTCCCGCCGTAGCCGGCAGCTTCTTCGGCGGGGGAGTGAAGACCGTGGGCCTGCTGCAGGCGTCGCCGGCCATCGGGTCGTTGCTGGCGTTCGCCTTCTCGGGCTGGGTGAGCAAGATCCGCCGCCAGGGCAAGGCGATCGTCATCGCGGTCCTGGTGTACGGCGCTGCCATCGCGGCATTCGGGTTCGCCCGGGCCTTGTGGATCGGGGTGCTGTTCCTGGCCGTCAGTGGAGGAGCCGACATGATCAGTGCCGCCTACCGGTCGACGATGTTGCAGGTGGCGGCGCCGGACAACCTCCGGGGCCGGCTGCAAGGCGTCTTCACCGTCGTGGTGGCCGGCGGGCCACGGATGGGCGACTTCCTGATGGGCTCGACGGCCGCGTTGTTCACCCCGACACTGGCCCTCGCGGCCGGAGGTCTGGCCTGCATGGCCGGCGTCCTCGTCGCCGCTGGCAGCCAACGTGGCTTCCTCGAGTACGATTCCGACCACCCCGTCCCCTGACGCCAGGTTGAGTGGTCACTGCAGTCCCGTTGAGATGCCCCTCCGGTCGGGTTGAGATGCCCCTCCGGTCGGGTTGAGATGCCACTCCCGTCGGGTTGAGATGCCACCCCGGTCGGGTTGAGATGTCACCCCGGTCGGGTTGAGATGTCACTCCGGTCGGGTTGAGATGTCACCCCGGTCGGGTTGAGTGGTCACTCCGGTCGAGTTGAGTGGTCACTCCGGTCGAGTTGAGATGCCACCCCGGTCCGGTTGAGATGCCCCTCCGGTCCGGTTGAGATGCCACCCCGGTCCGGTTGAGATGTCACTCCGGTCCGGTTGAGATGCCACCCCGGTCGGGTTGAGATGCCACCTCAGCCAGCCTCTGGTCTCCACGGCGTCAACCACGGGCTCTCCGGCCAACCCTCGGACGCCGCGAGCAGGGGGTAGAAGGTGGCTCCGTCGATCGTCTGACGGATGATGTCGGCGTGGCCCGCATGCCGGTCGGTTTCCTCGATCAGGTGCAGGAGCACCCAGCGGACTGACCACTCCGATACGTCCTTTGGGTTCCAGGGCGCGGGCGGGACGGGCACCGGGTATCCCAGGTCGTCGATCCCAGCGATGACCTGGGCCGTCTCGGCCGCGACCTCGTCGTACGCAGCGATCACGGAAGTCAGTGACTCACTCTCGCGAAGCTTGAAGCCCTGCGCGTAGGCGGCGAAGTCGACCTCCTATTCATGCCACAGGATGTGGCCGATCCACTGTCGTTCTGTGGCGGCGACGTGCTTGATGAGTCCACCCACGCTCAGCTCACTTGCGGAGGGCGCCGCTCGGGCCTGCTCGTCCGTGAGGCCGTACGACGTGACCTTGAGCTTGTATCGCTCGTGGGCGAGGTACTGCAGTAGACCTTCGCGTTCGTCGGCGACAGGGGGGACGGTGGCAGCCATCGGTTGCTCCTCCAAGCATCTTGAGTAGTAGGCCCGGTCATCATGTCAAGCGCCACCGACAGCAAACGTTGCACCGGACCGGCAAGCCGACCCGACCGGGGTGGCCATCTCAACCCGATCGGGGTGGCATCTCAACCCGACCGGGGTGGCATCTCAACCGGACCGGGGTGGCATCTCAACCGGACCGGGGTGGCATCTCAACCCGACCGGGGTGGCATCTCAACCCGACCGGGGTGGCATCTCAACTCGGACCGGGGTGGCATCTCAACCCGACCGGGGTGGCATCTCAACCCGACCGGGGTGGCATCTCAACCCGACCGGAGTGACCACTCAACCCGACCGGAGTGGCATCTCAACGGGACTGCAGTGACCACTCAACCGGGATCAGGGGAAGCTGGTGGGGTCGACGGCGATCCAGGTGTGCTCGGCGCGGCCGATGAGGCGGCCGGCGTCGTACAGGCTGGTGGCGGTGAAGGTCTTGCGACCCTCCTCGCGCAGCAGCCGTCCCACCACGATGTGCGGGCGGCCGATCCGGGGCAACGCCGAGACTGCGGCGGTCATCCGGCCCAGCACCATCGGTCGATGCTCGAGATCGGACGTCCATCCGCCGGGACAGTCCAGGGCTGCCCAGCCGAACTCCGGCAAGGCGACCGATGGGTCGTCGTAGCTCGCGAGCGTCGGGTCCGGCACCCAGACGCAGGCTGTGTGACCCGGGCCGACGAGTCCCGGCGTGAGCCGCAGTCCGTCGCCGAACTCGCGATCCGGTCCACACACGAAACACTCCGGGAACGGGTGGCTGACGCTGCCCCGGTAGGCGGACCGGGCCGCAGTCGCGGTCTCGAAGTCGACGGGTTCGACGACCTCCGCGGTGAATCGCCCCGTCACCGCCTCGGCTACCAGCAGCTCGTCCCACCAGAGCTGCACACCCGCGCGGTCGCCGACCGCGGGCCGTACCTCCATCAGCGTCTCGAGCGGAGGAGGCTGGCGGAGGGTGACGGTGACCGGCTCGGCCCCGGAGCCGAGATGGGACGCCAACATCCCAGCGGTCACGCCGCCGTTGGCCGAACCGCGTGGTCCGCACCAGCCATCGCCGATGGCCAGGTTCCTCGGGAAGAGTGTCATGACGAGTCGAGGCTAGCGGTTGCGCACCGCCTCGTAGCGGGCCAGCGCCTCACGCCGCTCGGTCGCATGGTCGACGATCGGGTCATGCGGCTGGTGCAGCTCGGCCAGCGGCACGTCGCGCAGCTCGGGCACGTGACGCCGGATGTAGACCCCGTCCGGGTCGAACTTCTTGCCCTGCTCGATCGGGTTGAACACCCGGAAGTACGGCGCCGCGTCGGTGCCGCAGCCCGCTGTCCACTGCCAGCCGTGCTGGTTAGAGGCCAGGTCGCCGTCCACGAGCCAGCGCATGAAGTGCCGCGCGCCGTGCTGCCACTCGATGTGCAGGTCCTTGACCAGGAAGCTGGCCACGATCATCCGCACCCGGTTGTGCATCCAGCCTTCGTGGCGCAGCTGCCGCATCCCGGCGTCGACGATCGGATATCCGGTACGGCCCTCGCACCAGGCCGTGAAGTGCGCGCCAGGCTGGTCGTACTCCATCTCGGCAAGCTCGGCCCGGTAGTAGTCGCGCGCAGTCTCCGGGCGGCGGGCCAGCACGTCCGCGTAGAACTCTCGCCAGGCCGAGCTCGGTCTCGTAGCGCTGCCTGGACTCGCCGCGCCGCTCGCGCAGGTCCGCCAGCATCGTCCGCGGATGGATCTCGCCCCACTTGAGGTGGACCGACATCCGCGAGGTCGTGTCGAGGTCGGGCCGGTCACGCGCCGTCGCATAGTCGGCCAGATGCGTGTCGAGGAACCCGCGCCACCGGCGGCGCGCCGCCGCCTCTCCCGCGGGCGGCATCGCCAGGTCGTCGGGGCGGTCCGTGTCAGGCACCTCGTCGGACGGGAGGTCGAGCCGCCAGGCGATGTTGCGCGGGGTCGGCACCGGGTCGGCCCATCCGTGCTCACGCCAGGCCCGGCTGAACGGCGTGAAGACCTGGTAGCCGCCATCCTGCTGGTTACGGACCTGGCCCGGGTCAACCGCATACGGCGACCCGCGGCGGACCAGCCGCCCGCCCTGGCCGCGCAGCGCCGACTCGACGGCGTCGTCGCGGCGTACGCCGTACGGGCCGAAGTCCGCAGCGATGTAGACCTGGTCGGCGCCGGCTTCCTCCGCGACTGCGGGGACGACCGTGCACGGGTCGCCGGTGCGCACGACGAGCCCGCCGATACGTTCGCTCAGCGCGTGGCAGGCTGGCCGTCAGGTAGGACCGCCGTGGTGCGCCGGCCGGTCGCCACAGAGCCGGGTCGATGACGAACAGCGGCACGACCTGGTCGGCCTCGTGTACGGCGGCAGCGAGGGCCGGGTTGTCGGCGAGTCGGAGGTCGCGCCGAAACCACATGATCGAGGTGGTCATCGACCCATCATGTCCGACCTGCGCGGTAACCTCTCCTGGTAGGCCCCCGAGTCGGCATCGGGCTGACGACGACATGAGGGCCACGACCGAGGGCCACGACACGAGGGCGGGCGACAGGTGGACAGCGCAGCGTGACTGATCTGATCGACACGACGGAGATGTACCTCAAGACGATCTTCGAGCTCGAGGAGGAGGGCATCGTCCCGCTGCGCGCCCGGATCGCTGAGCGGCTGCACCAGTCCGGCCCGACGGTCAGCCAGACCGTGGCGCGGATGGAGCGCGACGGTCTGCTCACCGTCGAGGGCGACCGGCATCTGGAGCTCACCCCCGACGGCAGCCAGCGCGCGATGCGGGTGATGCGCAAGCACCGGCTGGCCGAGCGACTGCTGGTCGACGTCATCGGGCTCAAGTGGGAGCAGGTCCACACCGAGGCCTGCCGCTGGGAGCACGTGATGTCCGAGACCGTCGAGCGCCGGCTGGTCGAGCTGCTCGACCACCCCACCCAGTCGCCGTACGGCAACCCGATCCCCGGTCTGGACGAGCTCGGCGAGGGCGGCGACTACGAAGGCTTCCTGGTGGGAGTCCGCCCGCTCGACCAGGTCGTCACCGGGGTCGAGACCAAGGTCAAGATGGCTCGCATCGGTGAGCCGATCCAGACCGACGAGGAGCTTGATGGCCCGGTTCCGAGGGCTTGAGATCCTGCCTGGGCGGATACTCACCGTCGTACAGAACGACGGAGGCTCGATCCTCGTGGGTGCCGGTGGTGACACGCTGGAGATCGACCCTGAGACGGCCGCACACGTGTTCGTGAGGACTGCCTGAGGTGTCTCTCTCGGTGGCGGTCGCGACTCGGGCGGCCGCGGCTGCCGGCGCCGCGATGGTGGCCCTCGCCGCGCTGACCTCCTGTGCCGGTGGCGACGGCGATCAGGCTGCGTCGTCGCCGCGGACTCGGCCGCACAGCGGTGACGCTCATCCGACGAGCCGGCCGCACCAGGCTCACCAGCCGACGCCTTCTGGACCCGCCACGTCCGACGACAACGGTGGCGACGCGCCTGATCCGGAGGGCGCCGCTCTCGGTGAGTCCCTCCAGGTCGGAGCACTCGAGGTACGCGCCCTCGACTACCGCAAGGCAGCGTTCAACGGTGCGGCCACCGGCACCCGGGTCGATGTGGTGACCGTCGAGGAGTGCGCCGAGGGCGGCTCGGCCCGGGTTCAGCACCAGACCTGGCATCTGGTCGATGCCGAGGGACGCACCCTGGGGGTGGCGGGCGGCAAGATGGTCAACGGCAACCCGACCGAGGACCTCCCCGAGACGCTGTACGCCGGCCAATGCGTGACCACCATGCTGGCCATCGGCGTACCTGCCGGCTCGACGCCGGCGGCGGTTCAGGACGGCCCGGACGACACCTGGCTCCTGACGGACTGACCGTCAGCGTGAAGAGCCCGTTCCAGGACCTCCCTCGAGAGGTCGCCGTTCTCTCCGCGGTCGCGGCCGCGGTCGCGGTGGGGTTCGGGGTCGTGGCGCCGGCGATCCCCGAGTTCGCGCGCTCCTTCGGCGTCGGCAAGACCGCAGCCGGCGCGGTCATCTCGGCGTTCGCGCTGATGCGCTTCGTGTCCGCCCTCGGCAGCGGACGGCTGGTCGACGCCTTCGGCGAGCGGATCATCCTGGCGACGGGCATCGGCATCGTGGCCGTCTCCACGGGGCTTGCCGGGCTGTCGCAGAGCTACGAGCAGCTCCTCATCCTGCGCGGGGTCGGCGGCATCGGGTCGGCCATGTTCACCGTGTCGGCGACCGCGCTGCTGTTCCGCGTCGTCGGGCCGGAGAACCGTGGTCGGGCCACCGGTCTGTTCCAGTCGGGCTTCCTCATCGGTGGCCTGCTCGGCCCGCTGGTCGGCGGCTTCCTGACCGACTACTCGCTGAGGCTGCCGTTCTACGTCTACGCCGTCTCACTGATCGCCGCCGGTGGCATCGCCACGCTGTTCCTGTCCAACGCCAGGCTGCGACCCGGACCCGTTGACAGCGATGCCGCGATCGGCGAGAACGTCGATGAGGACACGGACGAGGAGCCGGCCACCCGGGTGCGGGAGGCGTGGGCCCATCCGGCCTACCGGGCGGCGATCACGGTCAACTTCGCGATCGGCTGGGCGTTCTTCGGGGTGCGGATGAGCCTGATCCCGCTGTTCGTCACCGAGGGGATGCATGTCCGGGTGGTGTGGATCGGCGTCGGCTTCCTGTTCACGTCGATCGCCCAGGTGAGCATCCCTCGTCGTGGCAGGACGATTCGTCGACCGAGCAGGGCGCCGCCCGGCCATGGTGATCGGCTGCCTGGTGGCCGGTCTGTCTCTGCTGAGCTTCGCTCTGACCCACGTCGCTCCCGCTCTTCCTGGTGGCGATGACCGCGCTCGGTGTCGGCGGTGCCTTCGTGAGTACGGCGCCGGGCGCCGTGGTCGGCGACATCATGAGGGACGCGGTGGCAAGGTCGTCGCGGTGTTCCAGATGGCCGCCGACGCGGGGACCATCACCGGTCCGCTCTTCGCGGGATGGCTGGCCGACTCGGTGTCCTTCTCGGCTGCTTTCGCCGCCTGTGCCGGCGTTGTGTTCCTGGCGATGATCGCAGCGTGGCGGATGCCGGAGACCCTCGCTTCGCGCGTCACTCAGGTGCCGACCACGTCACCGACGCCGACGTCCCCGACGTAGCGGACTCGGTCGTGGCTCAGAGGTCCTTGATGTGGATGTAGATGTACTTCGAGGTCGGAACCGTGCGCACGTCGTACTCACCCGGCACGGTGTAGTTGTAGTCCTCGATGGTCACGACGCCGTCTCCGACCGAGGCCACCCACGCCACATGGCCCTCTGCGTCGGACTCGGCGATGGCGCCACGGGCGGGCACGTTGTCCACCGGTGTAGCCGAGCCGCCGCGCGTTGTCGTCCCAGTTGTAGGCACTGCCGAACCGCCCGCCGTCCATGAAGTTCTGGAAGTCGACGTGGTTCGCGCTGTTCATCCGCCAGGCGACGAAGCTCGTGCACTCACGGTTGTAGAAGCGCCACGGGTCGATGATCGAGTCGCGCTCGGCATTGCGCAGATAGGCGGGGTAGTCGTCGCCGAGGACGCCGCCGATCCCTTTCGACGCCCAGAGGGCCACGCCCTTCTGGAAGATGACCAGGTTCCCGTCGGTCTGCAGGCGGGCGTACGCCCCCGGATAGCCGTTGGTGTTCGACGACCACAGCTCCTTGCCCTGGGGACCATAGACCGTCATCGAGCCGCCGGGACCCATGATCACCCGCGAGTTCGGCGCCGAGGTGGCGGTCTCCCAGATCGCGGTGCCGTCGGTGGTGTCGTACACCACCAGGTTGCCGTCCCGCTGCATCAGCAGCTGGTAGTGCCGGTCGGTGGACCTGAGGAACTGGATGGCGTGCAGGGACTCCTTGGCGCGCAGCAGGTCGTTGGTCGTATAGCTCGACCAGATCCGTTGGCCGCCCGGGGTGTAGATCCACAGGTCGGAGTCCTCACGCAGGGTCAGCGAGTAGCTGCCGCTGGCGTGCCCACCCGACCCGGTCGACTTCACCAGCTTCCCGGTCGAGTCGTGCACCATGAAGTTGCCGTCGCGCTGCAGGATCGCCGTGGCGCCGGGATGGCCCGCCGTGCCGAACGACCAGATCGCTCGCCCGGTCGAGTTCAGCGTCATCACCAGGTCGCCGGTGGCCAGCAAGGTCAGGGTGTAGGTGCCCTTCGACGAGATCAGGCTGTCGCCCGCCCGGAGGAGCGTCGAGGACGGGAGAGAGATGCCGGTCACGAAGACGCGTCGCATGGGGCTGGCGCCCTTGCCGACGCCGTCCATCGGCCTTCTTGGTGACGCGGAAGGTGCGGCCTCCCACGGTGCTGAAGACCTGCGCGAACGAGTACGACGAGCTGCCGTCCAGCCGACCGTTCGCGACGGTATGGAACCTTCCGCCGTAGAAGCGCTGGAGCCGCACCTTCGACCCGGCCGCGGCGGGCGTCACCTTGCCGGTGATCACGAAGGGCGCACCCGTCATCGGGCTCTCGCTGCGGTACGACGATGGTGACGTCGTAGGACTCGGCGGCGCTGGCCGAGGGCGAGAGGGCCACGACCGCGGCCCCCACCATGGCCAGCAGGAGCACGAAGGCGCTGACGCGCCGACGTGCGAGGGTGGTGCGGGGCAGGCGGTCGCTCCGGTGCATGGGGGACTCTTTTCGGGCACGGCGTGCGTGGTTCCAGCACCTTAGCGTGTTTCCGCTCTGTGACGATATTTGCCGATTGTCGGACTATTTCCGACTGTTAGTGGGCCTTTCGCCGGCGGTACGCGCGGGCTGCCGCCCGGTCGTTGCACCAGCCGCAGCAGTAGCGCCGGGTGCCCGCCCGGGTGCGGTCGACGAACACACATCGGCACGGATCCGAACCGCACGAGCCGAGACTCGACACGCCGCGGGCCGCGATCCGCTGCGCTACGGCGACCGGGAGACGGATCTCCAACGCCCGCAACCCCTCCGCACTCGCGCCGTGGGTCAGTCCGGCCCCGCTCGGCGTCGCCAGGTCGGTCACCAGGGCCGCAACCGCGCCGGCCTGCGCCATCATCGGGTTGAGGACTCGGGCGGCCGCCGGCACCTCGGCGGCCTCGAAGGCCGCTCGCAGTCCTGACCGGAGGCTGGTGAGTGCGGTGAGGTCATCGGCCTTCAGGGCCTCGGCGATCGCCTCGTGTCCCACTTGCCGCAGCACTCCGGTGAGCCAGCGCAGGTCGAGCAGCCGGTCGGGCGGGTCCGCGAGGGCGTCGTACGAGTTCACCAGCAGCACGGCGAGATCCAGGTCGGTGGCCGAGCTCCCGGCGTGCGGATCCAGCCAGTCGACCGGGAACCGGACCTCGGCAGGCACGGGTGTCACCCCTTCGCCTCGGCTCAGGTCACGGATCGGAGTCGACGACCGTCAGTTGCTTGACGCTCTATGCTACTCACTCTAGCGTCGTCAGTGGCAAGAATCTGTTTGCTACTGATGAAGGAGCTCGCATGAAGACCACCCCCCGACTGCCCTGGTTAGCGGTCATCGCGGCCATGACGGCGATCTGTGCCGTAGCACTGGCCTACGCGCCGGCCACCGCGTCCACGCCCGGCCCCACACCCGCCCCCGCCGCCTCGTCGAGTGGCGTGGTCATCGACGACATCACGATCGACGTGCCGCACGGCCCGGCGATCGCGGCCTACGTCGTCAAGCCGGCGGGCCACCTGGCGCCGCAGTCGCAGGCCGGCATCGTGTTCCTGCACTGGCTCGGCCAGATCCACAACGACCGAACCGAGTACCTGGCCGAGGCGGTGACTCTCGCCGACAAAGGAGTGGTGTCGGTCCTGCCGCAGGGCACGTTCCCGTGGGACGGCGCCCCGGTAGGGACGACCCAGGACGTCCGCTCGGTCAAGCATCAGGAAGCCGCGTACCAGCGGGCGCTCGACACCCTCGCCGCGATCCCGGCGGTCGACCCGACCCGGATCGGCCTGGTCGGCCACGACTACGGAGCGATGTACGGCGCTCTCGTCGCGGACTCCGACAGCCGGGTGTCCGCCATGGTCCTGGAGACTCCGGACGCCATGTTCGGCAACTGGTTCGCGAAGTTCTGGCTCAACCTCCACGACCAGGAGCGCGCGGACTACCTTGCGCTCTTCCATGGGCTGGACCCGGTGGACCACACCGCCCGGCTCGGGAACCACGTGCTCTTCCAATGGGCCGGCAAGGATGTCTACATCGGCGAGAAGGTCAGAGCCAAGTACGCGGCCAGCAGCCCCGACGCCCAGGTCAAGCTCTACCCCAACGCCGACCACCTGCTGGATGACGTAGCCATGGGAGAGCGGGACGCGTTCCTCGCCACCCAGCTCGGCTTCAGCGACTGACGTCTCACCTGTTCAGAACGAGGCGCCCCGTCAGAACATGTACGGCGTCGCGGGGAGAACCGGCGAGCGGAAGGCGGCCGACGTGGCGGTCAAGGCGCCCGGCGTGTGCTCGTCGACGAGCCCCGCTGCGCCAAGGGCGACGAGCGTCGTACCGCCGAGGTAGGCGGAGCCGAGCTCACGGATGTCCAGCGTCAGGTCGGCGGCTGCCGTGGTTCGCTCGCAGGTGGACCCGTCAGCGCCGGCCACGAGCCGCCAACGGCCGGCGTTCCACGGGCACAGCAGGTCCGACACCTCGAGGACGACATCGAGGTCGGCGGCATACCCGCGGGCGGTCAGGGCAGCGTCGACGTCGACGACGCGGGTCCACAGCGAGTGTCCCGGGGTGCTGGCGGGGTTGGCCTCCTCGGCCCAGACCAGCAACGGATCGTCGAGGGGGAGACCGGGAGTCATCACCTCCGTCATCAGGTCGAAGTCGAGCAGCCGGCGCCACAGGGCATGGGCGCTCTGCCGAGTCGACGGCGTGCAGATCGGTCACCTGCACCTTGCCGTCCGGCCCCCGGTCTCCCCAGGACTGCTTGCGTCGAACGACCGCATAGCCGCTGGGTGCGCCGTCCTGCTCGGCGACGACGATCTTGAGCTCCTCCGCGCCAGCGGGTCGCCTGGCCACCGGGTCCGACAAGTGGAACTCCCAGTGACTGGCTGGTCGCACCGTGAGGCCCGGGCGTAGGTGGCAGGCAGCGTCGTACACCGCCTGCACGATGGCGTCGTGGACGTCCGGCCGAGCCGGCTCGAACCTGGTGGTGACGCCGCCGAGGTCACGGGGAGGGCGCAGGGTCGCCTTGCCGGGGAGAGTCAGCCGCCGGCTCTGCGTGGAGACCCCGAAGCCGTAGCGCCCGTAGATGCTCGTCTCCGAGGCGAACAGGCACGAGATCGCCTCCCGCCCGGAGTCGTGCACCGTGGTCAGGTGGTGCCGCATCATCGTGTTGAGCAGTCCACGGCGTCGATGGTCCGGATGCACCGCGACCCACGTCAGGCCGGCCATGGGAACGATGGTGGCTGTCTCCGTAGCTGCTCCCAGGAACGCCCAGCCCGAAGGAGAAGACGGCGTAGATGCCGGCGAGGGCGTCGCCTCGCCGCGCGCCGAAGACACGGTCCCACTCGATCAAGCCGGTCGCCCGCACCGGGTCGAGATCGCGACGGTCGAACCCGAAGGCGGCCTGGTCGAGGTCGAGGACAGCATCGCGGTCCGACGAGGTGAGAGAATGGATCGTGATCGCGTCGGGCATGACGAAACCCTCGCATCCGAGTCTTCGTCGCGCTACCTGAATGCGGTCGGCAGGTCGTTGCACCTGAGAGCCTGCTGAGGCGGGGTGCTGGAACTCTCGGCCATTCCTATGGGTGCGCACAGGAGATTCATGGGGTGACCCGGTTGTCTTGGGGTTACGAGCAGACCGCGCGAGCTACAGGAGACAGAGACGATGAACGAGTACGGGGACAGCGACCCGACCGAGGAGACCAGGCCGATCGAGGGTGCGGCGACTGAGCCGTCGACTCCACAGGTTCCGCCGACACCTCAGGCTCCGCGTCCACCAGCGCAGGCGCCGACCTGGCAGTGGACCGGCACGCAGCCGACGAACCCACCGCCGTACGGCCCCCAGCCCACCGGCCTGCCGCCGTACGGCACCCAGCCCACGGGGCTGCCGCCGTACGGCACCATGCCGCCCAGCTACCCCGCCTACGGGGCGTACCCACCGCCGATGGCGCAGGCACCGGTCGCACCGCGTCCGGCCCTGTCCAAGCGCGCGCGGGTGCTCGGCGTTGCCGCGGCCGTCCTGCTGGTCGGCGGCGCCGCTGCCGGGGGCGCCGCATTCGGCTTCGCGCACGGCAACAACACGTCATCGGCGACCGGTCTCGCATCCGGGGACTCGGGCGTGACCGCCCCCCAGGTACCCGGTCAGGCTCCGCAAAGCCCCAGCCAGGGTCAGGGCCAAGGTCCGTCGGCGCAGGCCCCGTCCACCGGGGGCAACGGCAGCACGCCGAAGCATCGCCGGGGCGGCGGCCGCTCGTCGTCGTACATCCCGCCCGGTCATGCCACCGCAGACCAGCAGGTCGGCGTCGTCGACATCAACACCAACCTGAAGTACCAGGGCGCGCAGGCGGCCGGCACCGGGATGGTCCTCACGGCTGACGGTGAGATCCTCACCAACAACCACGTCGTCGAGGGCGCGACCAAGATCAAGGTGACCGTGGTGACCACGGGCAGGACCTACGCCGCCACGGTCGTCGGCACCGACAAGGTGGACGACGTCGCAGTCATCCAGCTCACCGGCGCATCCGGTCTCGCCACCATCACGCAGGACAACGACGGCGTGCAGGTCGGCGACGCGGTGACCGCCGTCGGCAACGCGATGGGCGTCGGCGGCATCCCCAGCGCAGCAGAGGGACACATCATCGGGCTCAACCGCTCGATCACCACGCAGAGCGAGGGTGGCGTCGACGGAGAACGGCTCACCGGGATGATCCAGGTCGACGCACAGGTGATCGCGGGAGACTCCGGCGGTCCGCTGTACGACGCCCAGAACGAGGTCATCGGCATGGACACGGCAGCTTCGTCGTCGCCCATGCAGTCGGTCGGCTTCGCGATCCCGATCGCCAAGGCGCTGTCGATCGCCGACCAGATCCAGAGCGGGCAAGCCGGCGGCAACATCGTGCTCGGCGTGCCGGGCTTCCTCGGCATCCAGTACCAGCCAGGTGGATCCGGGTCAGGTGCGCTCATCTCAGGCGTGCTGCCCAACACGCCGGCGGCCAACCTCGGCCTCGTGCCAGGTGACCGGATCACCGGCCTGTCTGGCAGTGCGGTCACGTCAGGCGAGCAGTTGAAGACCCTCCTGCTGCAACACCGTGGCGGTGACTCGATCTCCGTGACCTGGAGCGACACCCAAGGCGGTTCGCACACCGCCTCAGTGAAGCTGATCGCCGGCCCCGCGGACTGAGCTCGACGCCACATCGACTGAACGGCTGCGGCATCCACCCGAGCGGGTGGGTGCCGCAGCCGTTTCACGTCAGGCGTTCGGGTTGGCCGCTCCCGGCTTCAACGACCGCCGTCGGGGGTGAGCGGGGTCGCGTTCTGCATCCGGTTCGCGAGGGACGCGGAGACCCTTCGGCCGAGGGATCCGGAGCCGACGATCATCTCGAGCTGACTGCGTCGGTACATCCGGGTTCCGTCCTGGTGGCGCACGAACGGAATGCGGCTCTCTGCCGCTAGCTGGCTCAGTCTGGCCCGGCTCAGCCCGAGGGCGTCGGCTGCGCGTTGACCCGTTAGCCAGTAAGGATCTGCGTCGTCGATGTGCAGCCTCCAGCTGTACACCTCGGTGGCGAGAGCCTCCACATTCGCTCGCACCAGCACGTCATCGAGCTCGGGATTCCCGTGCCGGCCACGGGCCGTGAGCACGAGTCGGCGTACGGTCGAGATCGAGCAGCCGAGGATCTCGGCCGCCTCGTTGAGCGTGACCTGATCAGAGGCCGGTCCCGGGGAGACTCTCGGCTGGCGCAGGATGCCGCGATAGCTGGAGCTCGGGACGAAGGGGAGAGGGACCAGGGAGACCTGGTCGGGAGGAACGCGTTCGGATCTGGTGCTCATGGCAACACCCGTCAGTCCAAGATTGGAGCGGTCGAGTGAGCCAGGGTCCGGGGCTCGCGTGTGGTCAACGGCCGCTCGGAATCCTGCACCGATCGAAAGTTGTGCCGCTATCCTAGCCCGTCGCCATCTCAGGTGGCGACGTGTCATCGGGCGAGATCCCTGCTGCGTTGTCGGCTGCACCTCCACTGGCCGTAGCCATTGAACCCCCAGCGCCAAGCCGTATGGTCGCGCCGATAGCCGCAGGTGTGGTACTGACCGGCGACGACCATCGTCCAGTCCTTGGCCGTGTCGATCCGCTCAGGGCTGGTGACGTGAGGTGTTGTCGCCCAGCACCAGAGGGTGCTGTTGGTTCGCACTGCGCAGGTGTGGTTGGCGCCAACATCGATGCTCGACCAGATCTTCGTCTGCGCAAGATGTTGGGCGCGCTGGGGGCTCGCCGCTGCCGGGGGAGTCGTCGTGGCGATGGCGAATGCGATCGCCACACCCATCCCGACAGTCGCCTTCACCTGTGGTGCTTTGAGTTCTGGCCATGTCGCTATGTTCGCCGTGGCCACATGAAGAGACGCCGTACCCGTCAGCTGCGACGGGTACGGCGTCTCCTTGCTGGCTAGCCCACTACTGACGTCCTGCCGTCAGATGAAGATCTGCCAGAGTTGGCCGCTCCAGTCCGGGTTGCCGGCGAAGCCGGTGGCCGGGGCCACGGAGAAGGCATTGACGTAGACGCGGCCTTGATTCGTGACGATCCCGGCTGGGAAGGGCACGTTCACGTGCGTTCGGGTGCCGTCGGGGGCAACCTTGATCACCCGACCCGGGAAGCAGTCCGGGATCTGGTCGAAGCCACACACCCCACCGAAGAGCTCGCTGACGTAGAGGCTTCCGTCGCCACCGCGGGCTACCCCGGTAACGGTGGTGAAGCCGTTCCACACGCGCTCTTTGTTACCTGCCCGGTCGAACTGCCAGACGCGAGCCTTGTGCGGAACCTCTGAGTGCAGCTCACCGACGTACACCTTCTCGTGCGGTCCACTCGCAACCGTCGTGGGTACGGCGTCGATCACCGGCCCATAGTGGTTCAGCATCGCCCAGAGCGCGATGTGACCGCTGGGCTGGACACTCAGGATGTCGTTGCCTGCGGCATCGGCAACCAGGACCTGGCCGGGCAGGGCCAGCACCGAGTAAGGGTTGGAGTCGTAGCCCTGGCCGTCGGGGTCGAAGTGCTTCTCGAAGGCCGAGATGTTGGCGACCACATAGAGCTTGCCACCCGGCCGCTTGGCCAGGAGCCGGCCGGCCTGGTAGGCGGGGAGTCCCGGTGGGATCTGCTCCGGCGACCCACCGGTGACGATCGCGTAGTAGGGGCCGTTGGCGCGATGGCTGGCGCCGTCCGCGCCGGTAGCGAACGTGCCGTCCGGACTGGCGCCCGAAAGCAAGCCGCTCATGACCTGGGTGGCGTGACCGTGACGAACCCGCGTCACCTTGCTCGTCGTTCCGACGCACAGCGCGTCGTCTCCGGAGCCGGTGCAGTTGTCCGGGTCGTTGGACCCGTGACCGGCCTCGGCGACCAGGAAGTCGCCGTCCACCAGTCGTTGGAGCTGGCGGGGGTTGTCCAAGCCCGACTGGAGGACGACATGCTTGGCCAGCTCCGGCCCGGTGCTGGGTGCTGCGTCGACCTGAGCCGGTGCGGCGGCGGCCGCCGCTCCGATCAAGGCCAGAATCCCCGTTGCGGCCGCAACCCTGCGCGGATGTCTCGTAAGTTGTCGATGTCTCATTACAGAGCGTCCCTCCTGTTGCCTGTCAAGTGATCCACACGGTAGTGGCCAGGGATATCTCGGCAACATAGCCCAGTCGGGTCACATTCGTCTCTGACCAGGCAAGATACAGTCTGCGATCGCAATTCGCCGCATACTCGGCGTCCCAGAGTGACGACATTTGTTGCACATATCGGGCGGTTCAGTCCCCTTGTCACCAGCAGGCGGCTAGCGTCGCCTGTAACGCGAGCAACGGCGCGAGTACGACGACTTTTCGGTGATCAGCGGAAACCAGGCAGGATGAAAGGGACATTCATGAGGCTGCGCCATCGGGGCCAGGACGGGCCAAAGTTCCAGATGCGCCAGAAGATCATGGCGATCGGCGACGACTTCTGGATCGAGGACGACAACGGTAACAAGGTCTACAAGGTAGACGGCAAGGCGCTTCGCATGCGTGACACATTCATCCTCGAGGATGCGAGCGGCAATGAGTTATCGAAGATCCAGGAGAAGAAACTCACCATTCGCGACAAGATGACAATCGAGCGCGGCAGTACGAAGGCGACGGTGCACAAGCGTCTGCTCGGCATCCGCGACCACTACATCATCGAGGTCGAGGGCGGCGAGGACCTCAAGGCGCACGGCAACATCGTCGACCACGAGTATGAGATCGAGCGAGACGGCGACACGGTGGCGACCGTCTCGAAGAAGTGGTTCCGGGTCCGCGACTCGTACGGCGTCGAGTTGGCCGAGGACCAGGATGTCCCCCTCATCCTGGCTATCACGGTCTGCGTTGACACGATGGCGCGCGGCTGACGCTCAGCACCGCATTTTGTGTCAGGCTTGCGTTACAAAAGTTTTTGTGTCAGCCTGTTGCTACACCGAAGGGGTGACACGCCATCTCCACGTCGAGCCAGACTGTTCCGTCCGCGGCCGAACGCGAGCGCGATGTGCTGCTGCGCCGATACGGGATCGAGCGAAACGACGAGAACCGAGTCACGCTCGCCGCCTACGCAGCGCGGACCCGACGGTCGCGCTGGTGGGGTGTGGTCGGCGCCCTCGTCGCATCCGGTGCGGGACTCCTCGGTTCCGCGGGAGACGTCCCGGGGCACAGCATCGCCTGGATCTTCGCCGGCTACTTGGTGGGGTCCGCGCTGGCTGAGGTGCTCACGCCGGCGCGCCGCTCGGGGGGAACCGTCCACGCCGCCTCCCTGACGGTCCGAGAGCCTGGCCTGCTGCTGCCGACCTGGGCGCGCACGTTGCCCTGGCTCTGCCTGCTGCCGTGCCTGGCTGCGCCTCTGCTCCTGTGGGGAGACCACCGGACCGGCACGACCAGAGTCCATGACCTCACGGGCCGGTCTATGGCCCAGGCGAGCTGGTTCCCCTCCGCTGCACTCATCAGCGCCGCTGTGGTCGCGGCGTCCGCTCTGGTCTTCTGGTGGCTCACCTTGCGACGGCTGGCCAGGCGACGTCTCCCAGCTGATGCCCTCGACGCCGCACGCCTCGATCTGCTGACTCGGGCACTCTCCGCTCGGGCGATATCGGGGGCCGCGGCGGCGCTCGGGCTGACGTTGCTGGCTGGGTTGGCATTCCTCGGTGCGGAACCGCTCATGTCGAGGGCCTGCATATCGACGGCGAAATGCCCGTACCTGTACGCCTGGCACGATAGATATGACGAGCTCCAGAACGTCGGAGGTCTGCTTCTCGTCGCCGCGATCCTGGTGTTCTGGCTTGGTCGCCGCCCACGCGTCGACCAATCTCGGTTGCAGTCGGCAGCCGGGTCCTCGCGATGAGGGTGTCGGTCGACACCACGTCGCCGACCCCTGCCTACGAACAGATCCGGGCGCAGGTGACGGCGTTGGTGAACAGCGGAGCCCTCCCCGTCGGGGCCCGCCTGCCTCCCATCCGTCAGCTCGCCGAGGACCTCGAGCTCGCGCCGGGAACGGTTGCGAAGGCGTACGGGCTCCTCGAACGAACCGGGGTCGCTGCTGCCCATCGCCGGCGAGGCACCATCATCCAGGATCGAGGAGCACTCGACCCGGACGCTCGACTCGAGGAGCTCAACAAAGCAGCTTCGTCTTTCGTACAAGTGGTCCGGCTGCTCAACATCGACCCCGCAACCGCACGGAGTGCAGTCGACTCGGCTTTGGCATCCTCGACTTGAGGGAGTCCCTAACGGCATCCACCTGGGCATACTGGGCGGGGACACATCGCTGATCGGGAGGGTGATGGCATGACGCGACCAGACGTCAGACGGCGCAGGATGGCGATGATCGCGGTGACGGGGTCACTCCTGGGGGCGGCCATCGCGGCACCCGCGGTGGCGCACCCGGCACCGCCACTCGCACGTGTCGATACCGGCACGCTGCATGTCCTGAGCCATCTCGGAGACGTCGACCTCGATCCCTCGGCGGCGAAGGCGGTCGCCACCCGGTCTCTGCTGAGCGGGCTGGTGGTCCGGTCGTTGACCCAGCTCGTGTACGACCCCAAGCTCCACGAGATGGTGCTCGAGCCGGATCTCGCCACCACGCTCGGCACGCACAACCAGGACTACACCCAGTGGGTGTTCACCCTGCGCAAAGGGGTCAGGTTCGCCAATGGTCGGCCGGTGACCCCCACCGACGTCAAGTTCGGCATCGAGCGGTCGTTCGACCGGCAGGCGTTCCCTGGCGGCCCGGCGTTCAGCAACCGGTTCTTCCTGCACGGGCACACCTACCTGGGGCCGTACCGCTCCGGTCGCGCCTACGACGGCGTCCTGATCTCCGGGCAGCAGATCACGCTGACGATGGCCAGACCGTTCCCCGACCTGCCGCACTACCTCGCGTACCCGGCGATGAGCCCGATCCCCCCTGGACCGGCGAGCTCTCCGGCGACGTACCAGCGCCACCCGTGGGCGACCGGGCCGTACACCTTCCGCTCGTACAGACCCGGCCACTCCCTGGAGCTGTTGAGGAACCCGAACTGGGATCCGGCGACCGACCCCAGACGCGCCCAACGCTTCGACCAGATAGATGTTCGGCTCGACATGCCGCAGGTCGAGACGGACCAGGTGCTGCTGCAGGACACCGGCTACGGGAAGAGTTCGATCTCACTGAGCACCGTACTCCCGGCGGACTACGGCGCATGGGTGCAACAGGCCCCGGATCGGCTGGTCAAGGGCGTCACGCTCTGCGCGGACATGCTCGACCCGGACAACCGCAAGATCACCAGCATCGCGGTACGACGTGCCTTGGGCTGGGCGTACCCCTATCAGGACGCGTGGCGAGCCGGCGGCACCATTCCCGGCGTCGAACGCATCCCGGCATCGAACCTCGAACCGCCGGGGACTCTCGGCCGGACGTACTACAACCCGCTCCCGGGGCATCAGCCTGGCCAGACCAACCCCACCAGGGCGCGCGAGATCCTCACTGACGCACACCGGCTCAACACAGTCGTCAAGTTCGCCTATGAGGTCGATGACCCGAGCTCGGTCGCCGTGAAGAACGTGCTCACCCTCGCCTTCAAACGGGCCGGCTTCGACCCCGAGCCCTACGCGACCCGCAAGGCCGACTATGTGCACGACATCCTCAAGAACCCGGACTCGCCGGTCAACCTGCGCGCGGTGACGCGCTGCTCGCCGTTCCTGACAGGTCGCTCGGTGCTGGTCCCCGAGTTCCACTCGACCGACGTGGCAGGAAGGGGTTTCGGGAGCAACTACTCAGCGTTCTCCAACGCGGCGATCGACAAGGACATGGCCAAGGCGCAGGTCGCCGCCCTCGCCCAGCAGCCCGCCGCGTGGAACGCACTCGACCGCATCATCCAGCTCAAGTACTACCCGACGGTCGTTACCGCCTACCACACGGTCGCCCTGATGCGGGGCTCGGCCGTTGGGGGGTCGCAGATCGACAACTCGACGGGAATGCCGGCCTGGAACACCCTCACGCTCGCTGGGTCTTGAGTCCGGCGGCTCACCGGAAGAAGGTGAACCAGTGCTGGCCGGACTCGAGGGGCTGGGGCTGGGCGACAAGTCGGTGGACGCCTACCGACCACTGCTGCTCGCTCGGTGCGACGAACGCCACCTCCTCGAAGCCGTCCTCGGCGAACCACCCGCGGATGGCCGGGGTGAGATCAGGCTCCCTGCGGTGGCGGGTCCAAACCACCTCCGCACCGGTTCCACACAGCTGTGACGCCACCCCCACCGTCGCGCGCACGTCGGCGTCGCTGATGTTGCCGAAGATGCCGCACAGCAGCACCAGGTCGGCGGGGGCTGCCTGGGCGTAGACATCGCTCTGCGCCGCGTCGCTCTGCCGAACCTCGACCTGCGCCGTCAACTCCTCGGCGGCGTCGCGTGCGCGGGCGGCCAGTCGCGCGTCGTACTCGACCAGGAGCGCGGTGACCCGGCCTGCGTCCGGACGTCTGGCCAGGACGCCGAGCAGATCGCGTCCGTCGCCCGCGCAGGCGCTGATCACGCGTACCGGGTCCGGCGCGGTGGCGTCGAGATAGCGGTCGATCTGGGCGCAGACCGCCGCGAGCCGGTCGGCCAGCCCGGAGTCGGGCCGGCCGTAGGCGTCGTGCCACTCCGACCAGTCTGTGTTCGTCATATGCTCGCTCCGGTGCTCATCGGTTCGGCCGCCCGCATGTCGTGGATCGTACCGACGCAAGCCCCCTGAGCGTCGATAGGTCGCGCCGGCCTGGCCGAGCTAGCAGTGTTGCGATGGCTAGGCTTGAGGAGTGGCGTACAGGTCTGACTCGGTGACCGTGCGCGCCGGCGTCCTCGACGTCGAGCTCAGGCGTAGCGGCGACCCTCAGGGATGGCCAGTGTTGCTCCTGCACGGCTTCCCGTACGACGCGCGCGGCTTCGACAAGGTCGCTGAGCTCCTGGGCGATGCCGGAGCGGATGTCGTGGTGCCCTGGCTCCGGGGCTATGGCGGCACCCGCTTCGTCGATGCGATGACGATGCGCTCGGGCCAGCAGGCGGCCATCGCCCACGACCTCTTGGAGCTGATCGACGTGCTCGGGCTGGACGCCCCGGTCTTGGCCGGCTACGACTGGGGCGGTCGCGCCGCGTGCGTGGTGGCGGCGTTGTGGCCGGATCGAGTGTCGGGGCTGGTCAGCGGCAACGGCTACCTGCTGCAGGACATCGCGGGCAGCCGTGCGCCTGCACCGCCGCATCTGGAGCGCAAGCATTGGTATCAGTACTACCTGCACGGCGAGCGTGGTCGTGCTGGTCTGCGCGAGCACCGGGTGGAGCTCGCCAGGCTGTTGTGGCAGGAGTGGTCCCCGACCTGGGCCTTCGCGGAAGAGGAGTTCGAGTCAACCCGGCCCGCGTTCGACAACCCCGACTTCGTGGACATCGTCGTGCACTCCTACCGGCACCGGTACGGCCTGGTCGAAGGCGACCCGGCCTACGACGACACGGAGCGCCGGATCGCCGAGCTGCCACCGATCACCGTCCCGGCAGTCGTGCTCGACGGCGAGCACGACACGGTGACGCCCGCTCGGCCCCGGGGCGAGCACGTGCCGCACTTCACCGCGTTGGTCGACTACCGCCTCCTCGACGCGGGTCACGCATTGCCGCAGGAAGCACCCGAGGAATTCGCTCGGGCAGTCCTGGACCTACGTCGTTGACGGGGCCTCGTGACCCCTGAGCCAGAATCGAGCAGGCGACACACGGTAGCTCTGGTAACTAGGCTGGCCTCCGATCGAGCATCCGACACGGGGAGAATCACATGTGGAGACACCGGAGATCGTTGGCTGCTGCGGCGATGCTGGCGCTGTCAGCGGCAACGCTGGTAGATGGCGGGAGTGCTGACGCGGTGGTGCTTTCACCTGCAACCGTGGTGTCATCGACAGCCGCCAGTGGCTGGGGTCAGCCCTCGGTCGCGGATCCCGAGGGCGGCGCCCTTGACAGCGTGTCGTGTCCGTCGTCCACCTTCTGTGTCTTGTCGGACAACGTCGGTGACGTCTCCACGTATGACGGCAGCTCATGGTCGAATCGGCTCCGCGTCGACACCGACTACGGCAGCGACTCCGCTGTCTCCTGCGTCAGTTCGCGGGTCTGCGAGGTCGTGAACGCTGCCGGGACCGCGGTCCGATACAACGGGCACCGGTGGCTACGGCCGGTGGTCATCGACACCACCGGCTCGCTCACCTCCGTCTCGTGCGCCACGGCCGAATTCTGCATGGCGGTGGACTCGGCCGGCTACGCCGTATCTCATCAGTCCGGCGCCTGGTCCGACCCGGTCCAGATCGACCAGGCGGCTCTGAGCTCGGTCTCGTGTGCCTCGACAGCCTTCTGTGTCGCGGTGGACAAGAATGGTGCTGTCGTGTCGTACGAGCACGGGGAGTGGTCTCCACCAACGACAGTCGACAAGCGGCCTCTGACCGCAGTCTCATGTCCGGTCGAGACCTTCTGCGTGGCCGTCGACCGCTCTGGCCGCGCGCTGACGTACGGCGCACACGGCTGGTCCATGCCGGTCCTCGTCGGCCACCATGGAAACCCGCTCGTCAGTGTCTCCTGCACCTCCGAGACGTTCTGCGTCGCGCTCGGGATTGTGGAGGCGGTGGTGTTCAACGGGACCACTTGGTCTCCGCCCGAGCAGCTCGAGTCTGGGCCCTACCTCAGCTCCGTGTCCTGCGCCGGCCCCACGATGTGCGCTGCCATCCACCAAAGCGGCGAAGGGTACCTCTACAACGGCGAAGACTGGTCACATGTCGGAATCATCGTGTCGTACACCGGTTCGCTCGACACCGTCTCTTGCACGTCCAAACGCTTCTGCGTAGCCCTCGATGGGCGCGGCAACGTGGTGACCTACCGCGGTGGCGCGTGGTCGACCCCGCAGCTCGTGGATCCGAACGGATCGCCAACGGATGTTTCGTGCGTCTCGTCGGAGTTCTGCGCGGCGGTCGACCAACGCGGATATGTCTTGACGTACGACGGTTCGGAGTGGTCGGACCCGGTGCAGCTCGACAAGTGGTTCACCGGCGTGTCGTGCGTGACGGCCACCTATTGCATGGCCGTCACCGACTACCCGGACCGCGCCGTGTTCCTCTTCGATGGGACGTCGTGGGTGGAGACCGCGACATTCCTTTCCTACGAGCTGACCGACGTTTCCTGTGCGTCCGAGACGTTCTGCGCGGTCGTGGGCGGCCGGTATGCGCTCACGTACAACGGAGAGACCTGGACGCCACAACGGCTGATTCCCAGCCGTCCACGTTTCGTGCGGCTCACGTCCGCATCCTGTCTCTCCGCCAGCTTCTGCTTGGCGGCCGACGACATCGGCAATGTCTACAGGTACGACAGCAATGGGTGGTCCGGGCCTACCCAGGTGATGCCGATCAGGGTCAGATCCGGTTCGGACCAGGTGACGTGCGCGAACGAGCACCTGTGCGTGATGGTGAACACGAACGGCATGGCATCGGAGTACGACGGCGCGACCTGGTCGGAACCTGAGCGCATCGACCCGCCGACCCACGACGACCTGAGCGCGGTGGACTGCGGTCCCGGCACCTTCTGCATGGCGGTCGACTACCACGGCTACGCCATCCCGTACAACGCACCCTGACGGGTGCCGGTCGGCTATGAACCGAACACCTTCCATCGCCCTTCGGAGATCACCTCGACGGAACCGTCGACGACCATGATGGCTGTCTGTTCGTCGATGGCATAGGCGGGGCCGCCTATGTCGGCGGCCCATCGCTCTGCGTCGGCCAGCGTGTTCGTCGGGAAAGCGTCCAGGTGCGGAAAGATCGAGAAGTCCACGACCGCGAGGGTGCGGTCGTCCGGCGCGGACGGCCACTCGACGAAGTCGCTCCCGATCCGGGGGGTCATCACCATGCTTCCGGCGCTCACCCCCACCCAGACTGTCTCAGGCAGCGACGGCAGCAGGTCGGCCAGCCCGGACTCGCGCATCCAGTGGCAGAGATACGTCGCGTCGCCGCCGTCGACCAGGAGCACGTCGGCCTCCCGGACCCAGGGGACCCATCGCTCGGCGCCGATGCTGGGCAGTGCGGTGAGCTCGAGGACACCGAGTGACGCCCAGCCAAGGCCGGAGAAGTATCGGAAGTCGGGCTCCGCGGCCACGAGGCCACGGACCGATGCCGGACCGCACATCGGGTGACCCCACTGCGCCGTCGGGATGACCAGGGCGTGACACTCGGCGATCGGCTTGCCGAGAAGCTGCACGAGCGCCGAGTGGATGCTTGCGTTGGTGACGCCACCTGACGTCAGTAGTAGTTTCACAGTGCCTCCCAGACTCCGACGCGAAAGGTAGACACCCACTCGTAGTTGAACGCGATGAGGTACTCCGTCATGACTCCTCCGTTTCCGGTCGTCTTCTCGGCGACACTTCACCTTCTCCACGAACGGCGGCGGCCCGATTCGACGGCGAAGGTGAGGCCCTGGCCTGATGTTCGCGCTACTTGCTGAGGGCGAATGAGAGATCCGGACTGGGGCCAGCACCCAAGCACTGCTTGATCGGCGTCCAGGTGGTGCACCCATATTGCCAGCCGCCGCGTGGGTTCTCCCACAGGGCAGCCACGCCCCGCTCCGTGGTGGCGTTCACCCAGTACCACTGACCACCTTCGTCGGCGTTGAGGTTCGCCACGACGCTGACCCAGTAGGTGCCCTTGCTCAACGTGACGGGCTTCAGCTTGATGTCGTAGGCACCACCACCTAGGTCGGTGCCGACCTTCGTCTGCGAGCTGAGGACCTTACCCGGCCTGCCATTGTCGTCTTTGTAGAAGGTGACGGTCTCGGAGTCGACTGCGCCATCGCTGGTGTACGAGCCAACGACCTGGATGGACGCGATCGTGCAGGGCTTCCGCAGCGTCACGTCATCTGCCGCGGCCACATCGTAGGCGTCCAGGATCGGCGGGAAATTCTGCGACATGGTGCTGAAAGTATCGATGTGGTGGACGTTGGAGTAGCACGTTCCCGAGGTGCTGGTGGGAGCCGCGGCGGCCCCTTGCACTGTATCCGGGCTGGCTGTCGCATCGGCCGGGATGGACATGGCAGTAGCGGCAACGGCGACGATTCCGAGGCCGACCGCGTGCAGCAAGCGTGAATGCATCTGGAGGAGTCCGTTCAGTGCGAAATGCCCCTCCCCGGTTGGGGAGGCCTGGTTTCGACGCACGCGGATCATGCCTCAGAGTGAGCTCTGCGAACTGTTCCAGCACAGCGTGCGCGGTTGGTTTACCGATCAACCAGAGTAGTTGAGCGGTGTGGCACGGCCGAAGCCGGTAGCCATACGCTGCGGAGAGATCTCCCCGGCCTCCATCGCTAGGGTCGGGGCCACGTCTTGTTCGCGACTGTGCGCCGTATCGGAAAGGTCTTGATGGCGAATCTGCGAGTCACCTGTGTGGTCATGGGAGCCCTTCTTCTGGGGAGCGCGTTCCTGCCGATGGCGCCGACAGCTGCCGCGATCGAGGGGTCCAGATCGGTTGTGGCCACCATGCGGCTCGCTGACGAGACGCTGCCTCGGATCCGGGCCGAGGGTAGCCATTCGACGTACGCCATGGACTCGTTGAGCCCGGATGACCTGTGGGCGGTGGGCGGTCAGGGAGCCCGCGAGAGTGGCTGGGCTCGGCATTGGGACGGGCAACGGTGGACCGCGGCTCGCACCCCGCTCACACCGAACGTGCAACTCCGCGGGGTGGCCATGATCACTACCGATGATGTGTGGGCGGTCGGATCCAGCAGTATCGATTTCCCGGTGATCGAACACTGGGACGGCACCCATTGGCGAATCACCGAAAGCCCCCAAATCGGGGGCTACACCACGCTGCAGGCTGTCGATGCGGTCTCCGCCGTTGACGTGTGGGCAGTCGGTTCGACCACAACCCATCATCCGCATCCACTCATCGAACACTGGGACGGGAGTGCCTGGTCGGTGGTGCACGAGTCGGCGCCCCGCGGCGAGGGAATCTACCCGCACCTGTCCGGCGTCGTCGCCCTGGCGCCAGATGACGTCTGGGCTGTTGGCGCCACCATCAACTACAACCACCCCCACCCGGACTCCCCCCTGATCGAACACTGGGACGGGGACACCTGGACCGTTCAACCGCTCGACGATGCACCACCGGACGCGAGCCTGTCCGGTGTCTCCGCATCCGGTCCTGACGACATCTGGGCCGTTGGGTCATGGATCTACCAGAAACGCCAGCCGTGCTGCATCGAGAACAACCACGGGCTCATCGCCCACTTCGACGGATCCGGATGGACGACGGTGAAGAGCCCACGCGAACCGGCCACGACAACTACCCTCGACGACGTCGCGGCTGTCGGGCCCGGTGACGCCTGGGCGGTCGGCTGGCAGCGCGAGGAATGGTCTCAACCCATCATCGAGCACTGGGACGGACGCCGATGGCACCGGATCCCCGCACCCGACATACCGGGCGCCCAGTACAGCAGCCTCACCAGCGTGACCGCACCCGAACCCGACAACGTCCTCGCCGGTGGGCACTACTACACCGGCACCACATATCGATGCCTCACCCTCATCTGGGACGGCACCCGATGGAGCCAGATCAATCGGCACCGCACACGAACGTCCATCCCGAACCACGCGCCGGTCGTGAGCCTCCGGTGACCTGACAGCCTGCTGACCTGGCCGTTCGTCGGTGCCCTCGGCCAGAATCGAACTGGCGACACACGGTTTAGGAAACCGTTGCTCTATCCCCTGAGCTACGAGGGCGGGGAGGATGAACCGCAGGTCAGAGCCTGTTTAGCCTCATCCGATCTTGACGACGTTGCTGCCCTTGGACGCGGCTTGGACGCGAGATTCCAAGAAATTCGTCCGGTCGGCTTCCAAGCGCTCGGCAACGGTGTCAAGGTCGTCATCGTACAAGTGGCGGTACAGGTCCCAGGTCATGGTCGCGGGACGCGTGGCCCATCATCGTCTGGACCACCTTGATGTTCGCCCCAGACCTGATCGCCAGGCTGGCCGCGGTGTGCCTCAGTTCGTGCGGCACCAGCCCGATCAGCCCGACCGCCGGAACCGCCGGATCGAAGTAGCGGCGGCGCAGGTTTTGGTTTCGAAGGTGTCCCCCCAGGCGCCGGGAAGACAAGGTCGTGCGGCCCCTTGCCGGAGACCAGTGGCCGGCTGGCCGATCCTCCGCCGCTCGGATGGCGACACGGAGCCGCTGGGGCTGCCCTGGTCGACGACCGGGCTCGGCATCGGGCACAGAGCCATCTGGGCATCCTCTGGAGCCCCAGATAGCCCACCAGCCGAAGCTCATCGCCAAGCCTTGGGCTGAGGCTGCCTAGTGGTGCGTCACAGAAGTTCTGTCAGTGTGGCCACTGTCCGAGATCGGTGCCACGGGTTAGCTCGGTTGACCGTGCTTCGGGTTCTCTATAACAAGGGTGCGTGCCTGATGGCAGGCGAGCCCGATGTGGCTCGGGTGGGAGTGATAGGTTGCCTGGGTACCGCTGGCTACGGCCTACGGAGTCAACTTGGACCACGATCGCGTGCCGCAGGTCATCCATTCGTTGCTCACAGCGATGAACACTCACGACGTAGACGCGGCGGTCGCCGCCGTCGACCCGAACATCGAGATTCTGGTCGGTCCGCACGTGATGGCCGGCATGGAGGTCATCCGGGAGTTCGCGCTCCAGGACGATCCTGCACTGATCGTCGAGAACGCGGCGGTCTCGTGCCAGGACGTGGACGGAGAGCTTCGGGTAAAAGTGCACCGGGTGACCCATTGGAGAGAAAGCGGTGAGCTGTCCTCGGAGGAGGACCTCGTCATGTCGTTCAGGCTCACGTCCAGCGGCCTGATCCGCTGGGCACGGATCGCTTGACGGGCCGGCCCCTGACGACCTGCTTTGAGAGTCCCGTCGTCTTCCCAGCCCAGTTCCTCGCCAAAGATACGAGGGCGGGGATGGTAAAACGCCTGGTCAGAGACCTATAGCTTCACCGTATGCGGCGGATCTCGGCGGCTCGCTCCGCAACCAGCCCGCAAGGAGTCCGCGGAGACTCCTCGCCGGCATCGTGCATCCGCTCAGCTACCCGATCCAGGTCGTCATCGTACAAGTGGCCGTACAGATCCCATGGCATGCTCGCTGAGCAGTGCCGCAGCATCGACCGCACGACGTTGATAGCTGCTCCAGAGGTCACGTCGACAGACACCGGGCCGTCGAGATCAGCGGCCGAGGAAGGCCGCGATCGTCGGCCAGAATGTCGAGTCTTCCGCGACGTCGTTGTGGTCGCGAGTGGCGAGGTAGTGGATCTCCGGCGGGCTGGCCAATGCCGTGACGAGCTGTTCCGTGAGGGACGCCGGGATGACCGTATCGCGCCCTGCCCTGACGATCAGTGTCCGGGCACGCACCCGAGGAGCCACTGCCTCGGAGTCCCATTTGTCCGCCAACAGCCAGTTGGCTGGGAACCATCGCAGGTGGGCCCTCGATACGGCGACGGCGCTGTTGAACGGTGTCACCAGCACGAGGTTCTCGAGGCTGCGGCGCACCGCGACCTGCATGGCGACGCCGGTGCCCAGGCTGCGTCCAATAACGTCCACGGGTGCTGCTGGGTGGCTGGCGGCGACGTGGTCGAGGACAGCGACAGCATCCTCGGTCAGGGCGGATTGGGATGGTCGGCCATCGCTGGCGCCGTAACCGCGGTAGGCCACCAGGTATGCCGTGTGCTCGGGGAGTCGGGCGGGGAGTTCAGGAACCAGCCAATCCAGCCCCTCGCCGTTTCCGCCGAAATACACCACGGCCCGCTCCCTACCCGGGTTGACGACCCACCCGCGCAACGTCGTGCCGTCCGACATCGGCAATGAGAATGTTGTGTCGCCGACCGGCACCCGCGTGCCCGCGGCGGGATACACGGATCTCCGGGTGAGGGGAGCCAAGGCGTTGGCCATAATGCCCATCACCGAGCACCGTATCCAAGTCCGAGCAAGGCAGAACCGCTACCACGTGCTGCGACTGCGCGATCGACGATGCCAGCAGGAATGGCGGACGCTGTTGAGCCGGAGCTGATGTACCGGCGTGGTGGAGGATCGACGCGGGTCACAGGAAGTTGTGGCACCGAGAACTTCCGGAACGATAACGTCCGGAATGCCTCCTAGGGTTGCTGGCATGGATGACAACACGTTGGATACGACGATCGAAATCTCGCAGGTGGTGCCGGCTCCCGTGATGGAGTGGCTGCTCGACTCGGACCCGTCGATCCGGTGGCAGGTCATGCGTGATCTGACCGGCACGCCGGCTGAGGACGTGGCGAGGGAACGCGCGCAGGTGGAACACGTCGGGTGGGGTGCGGCCCTGCTCGCCGCTCGTGACCCGGACGGACGGTGGATGGGTGGCGCCTGCTTCCCGGGTCGGGGCGAACGGCCGGAGGACGGCAGCCAGCCGTGGACCTCGACCCTGCCGGTACTCCTGGAGCTCCGGGCTCTCGGGCTCGACCCGGCATCCGCGGCAGCTCAGGAGACGACAGCGCTGGTGACTGCCAACTGTCGGTGGGAGTACGACGACCTGCCGTTCTTCGACGGCGAGGTCGAGCCGTGCATCAACGGCCACACCGTCACCATTGGCGCCTACTTCGGGGCCGACGTCGAGGGCATCGTCACTCGCCTGCTCGCCGATCAGCTCGACGACGGCGGCTGGAACTGTGACACCGAGCGTGGATCCACGGTGTCGTCGTTCGCATCCACGATCTGCGTGCTCGAAGGGCTTCTCGAGTTCGAGGGCGCACACGGCGGGTCCGATGAGACGCTCGCTGCTCGCCGCGGCGGTGAGCAGTACCTGCTCGAGCGGTCGTTGTTCCGGAGCAAGCGCACTGGCCAGGTGCCGGACGATGCGTGGCTGGAGTTCTCGTTCCCGACCCGGTGGCATTACGACGTACTGCGTGGACTGGAGTACTTCCGCAGGGCCGACCTCAGGGATCCGAGACTCACAGAGGCGATCGAGCTGGTGCGCTCCAAGCGCCAGGACGACGGCACCTGGCGGCTCGAGAACACCCATCCCGGCGCGGTCCACATCAAGTTTGAGGAGGGCGACGGCCGCCCGAGCCGCTGGAACACGCTTCGGGCGTACCGGGTGCTCGACTGGTGGGACGCCAGCGGAGACTGATCCAAGGCTCGCTCCGGTCAGAACCGAACCGGCGACCAACCTGTAAGCACCTCAATGTGTCACCCCCCACGTACCACTCCCGCGTCGACCAACACGGCACCACCGCACTGGGCAAACTCTGATCGGGTCGACTGTGAGCTGGGTCGACGGCGCTTACGGCGGGCTGATCAGCCGGCCGCAGGCCCGGGTTGACCGCCGTGCGATGCGATCAGCGCTTGCACCACAGTGGCGGCGTCAGTCTCGGCGATGTCGGACGGGTACTCGGGGAGCAGATCGTCCCAGACCACCAGCCATGACCCGAAGAGCTGGGCCTGACCCTCGGGACGGGCGAAGAACCAGACGTGCAAGTGCGCGCCGCCGTCGCCGATGCGGTAGACGTGGCATCGACTGATGTGCGGCAGGGCCTGGACGTGTCGCGCCAGGTGGGTGCTGAGGATCCCCATCTCAGCGGCCAGGTCGTCGTCGAGGTCCTCGAGGTCGTAGTGGTCACGCGGGTGCAACATAAGCACCAGCGGCACCCCGACCCCGGTGATCTGGGATAGCCGCCAGCGGTCGTTCAGCCAGATGCCTTCGTCGCGACGTCGACAAGACGTGCAGTCGGCCGGATCCTCGCCCTGCCGCGGCGGCTCCGGGACTGTGGGCGGTCGAAGCCGCGAGACGCGCAGACCTTCGGACTCGAACGGGCTGATGTCCCAACCCGTCATCCGGGAGAGCGGCAGTCGCTGCTCCTCGTCGGCAGTGGCGATGGCATGAGTGTAGAAGTCCTCAGGCGAGAGTGGCATGTCCCGACGCTATGCGAGGCGGCAGCCCCCGCTCAGGTGGGTAGCCCCGTTTCGGCGCGGCGTGCGTGGGTACGGGCTCACGCATGGCACTCGTCACCAGCAGTGGATTCGCCCACGTCCGACTGACCGTCACCGACATCGGCCGTTCCAAAGAGTTCTACGACAAGGTCTTCGGCTGGCCCACCGCGGTGGACGCCTCGGCCAAGGCCGATGACGACGGCGTCAAGGATGATCCGTCGCAGTTCTATGGCGGAGTCGTCTACCAGACCCCACAGGGCACCCTGTTCGGTCTGCGTCCGGTCGGGTCGTCCGCATTCGACTCGTCCACCACTGGCCTGGATCACCTCAGCTTCGCTGTCGAGAGCCGCGATGACCTCGAGGCGGCTGTCAGCGCTCTGGAGGACGCGGGCATCCAGCATGGTGAGATCAAGCACCTCGACGGTGCCGGGATCGCGATTCTGTCCTTCCAGGACCCCGACGACGTCAACATCGAGCTGACCGCCCCCTTGCCCACCGGCGACCAGGCCAACGAAGACGCGGACGAGGCCGAGGCCGAGAACGAGAACGAGAACAAGGCCGAGAAAGAGAGCGGCGACCACAACCTCAACGTCCGTGACGGTGGAGGCGGTGGTCGACCGGTCGTGCTCATCCATGGCTGGCCGCTCTCGGGGGACTCGTGGGCCGCCCAGGTCCCGGCGCTCCAGGAGGCGGGCTTCCGTACGGTCGTCTATGACCGTCGCGGCTTCGGCAAGTCCGACCCGGGCGACAGCTACGACTACGACGCACTGTCGGATGACCTCGACAACATCCTGTCCGACCTGGACCTGACAGATGTCACCCTGGTCGGCTTCTCGATGGGTGGTGGGGAGGTGGCCCGCTATGCATCGCGGCACGGCCTGGACCGAATCCACAGCGTCGTGTTCGCCGCCGCGGTCCCGCCGTACCTGTTGAAGAGCGACGACAACCCGGACGGTCCGCTGACTCAGGAGCTTGCCGAGCAGCTCGAAGCGGGGCTCAGGGAGGATCGTGACGCGTTCTTCGACGACTTCATGACCCAGTTCTTCACCGCGGGAGACGAGCTCAAGGTCACCGAGGAGCAGCGACAGGAGGCGCTGGCCATGTGCAAGAAGTCCGACCAGGGGGCCGCTCTCGGCTGCATGGAGGCCTTCGGCACGACAGACTTCCGGGCGGACCTGCCGCGCATCACCGTGCCTACGCTCGTCATCCACGGTGACAGCGACGGCACCGTGCCGTTCGAGGGCTCCGGCAAGCGCACCCATGAGGCCATCGACGGCAGCGAGCTCGTCGTGATCGAGGACGCGCCGCACGGCTGCAACGTCAGCCACGCCGAAACGTTCAACTCGGCTCTGCTGGCGTTCCTGGAGAAGTAGCCGAGGGTACGACCTGCCATGGTCGTGGGCGGCCGGGGTTTGGATACCTTTGCGCCCATGCGCACGCGCGAAGGGCTGGACAGGTTCATCACCTTCACTGATGCCGTCGTCGCCATCTCGATCACGCTCCTCGTCCTCCCACTGGTGGAGATCGCCTCGAACGCCGACGCCGATGGATCGTTGAGCCAGGTCCTGCGCGACCACTGGCCGGAGATCTTCAGCTTTCTGTTGAGTTTCGTGGTCATCATGCGGCTCTGGCTCGTCCATCACCACCTGGTCGAGTACGTCGCCGGGTACGACTCGTTCTTCATCCAGTGCACGATCGCCTGGATGTTCACGACCGTGGCGCTGCCCTTCGTCACGGAGATGATTGCCGTGTACGGCGATCAGAAGCTGGCCGAGGGCTTGTACATCGGCACCATCGCGGCCAGCTCGGCGAGTGTGTCCCTGCTGACCCTCCATGTCACGAGGACGCCGGCGCTGCGCGTTGAGACGGATGCCGACCACCAGCTCTCCGCGACGCCATCGATCGTGAACACGCTCATTCTCCTGGTTGCCCTGGTGGTTGCCCTCGTGATCCCAGGCGTCGACTACTACGCTCTGCTCCTGCTGCTGCTGGCGACGCCCATCAGCAACTGGCTGAGCCGTCGTCAGACCTCAGCGGCCTGAGTCGTCACGTCGGCTAGTTGGGGAAGAAGCAGATACCGCCGTGCTTGATCAGCCCGCCACACTTCTGGGCCCATCCGTCACGGAAGTTGTCACTGGCGACCCAAAGCCCCGCGCTGGTGATGAGCAGGTCGTCAGCGCCGTATCCCAGGGCACGCGTCGGGTTCCATGAGGTCGCCAGACCGGTCGTCGCGCTGAGGGCAGCAATGCCAGGTCGGGAGACGCCTCCGCTGCCGAGGGAGTCGCACCCGAACCCGTTGTTGGCCCACCGCTCGTGGCCCCCGATGTAGACGGTGTCGGACGTGGCCTCGACGGCGTAGAGGGAGTCACATCCGGTGTAGTTGATCCAGGTATGGCTCACCGACGTCGGGGTGGCCGGGAATGCGGCGGCCGCGTCGCAGAGTCCGAAGCGTGGCGCCGAGCGGCTCGAGCCCGGGGGCCAGGCGCCGGTCGTCGCGATGTAGACGTTTTGGTCGTCGGGCGACCAGGCGGCGTCGCGCACGTAGAAGCCGATGGTGCAGGGCTGGTCGAACTCGGGGGAGTACCAGTTGCTCAGGGTGGCGCTCGTCGGCCCCAGGTCGAGCATGAAGATCTGCTTGCGGTTGACTCCGCCGACCGCGGTGAACTGACCCTCGACCAGCATCCGGTTCCCGTCGTGGCTGACCTGGGAGTTCCAGACCTTGCCACCGGTCGCCGGAATGGTCAGGTACGACGTCACCGCGCCGGTTGTCGGGTCGAGGCTGGCCAAACGATTGCGGCTGGCGCCGTTGATCGTCCAGAAGATGCCTCCGACGAGGATGTTGCCCTTGACGTTCTCGACCACGTTGACGTCGGAGTTGGCGTTGTGCGCGAAGGAGGAGATCAGGGCTCCGGTGGTGGTATCCACGGCCGCGATGTGGTCGGCCGCCACGCCTTTGAGCGTGGTGAACTCACCTCCGATGTAGGCCCGCGAGCAGTCGGCTGAGAAGGCGATCGAGCGGATCGGAGCGTTCGCGCCCGGGTCCCATGCGGTCATCGCACCGGTGGACGCGGAGAAGCTGAATGCATTGCCGCGCGAGTAGGTCTGGGATCCCTGCCCGATGGCGCTCACCCGCCCGACGGCGTACATCGAGTCTCCACACTGGTCGATCTCGTAGACGTACTGGTCGGGAGTGGTCTGCAGGAGCCATGGCGTATAGCTGACCGGAGCCGCGGAGACAGCGGGTTCCACGCGGGGCGAGGTGAAGGCCAGTGACCCGACCGACATGAGGGCTACCGACAGCACGGCCAGCGCCCGGCGCTTCGGCTGGAGAAGGGACGTAAGCACGGATCGAGCCCCCTGGGCTGGGCGCATCAACGCGGGGTGCGACGGGCCGATCCAAGGGCCCATCCGCGGGATGCCTGGATTCACCTCAATGTTAGGTCGCGTGAGCCGGCCGCGCGGAGAAATCGCGAAATCTCAGGCAGGTGACTCAGGTGACTCAGGTGACTCAGATGACTCCGGAGGCTGATCGAAGCTCACGTCCACGTCCTGGAAGCCCTTCATCTGTTGGGCTTCGGCTTGCGTCGAGTACGCGCGGCGGTCTCCGCGAGTAAGGCTCACGTTGTCGGTGAAGGGCGTGAGGAGCGCCCGCGGGTGCAGTCCCTTGACATGTACGACGTTCACCTCGGCGCAGACGACCACGACGACCGCCGTGACGTACAGGAACGCGAGCAGCCCCAGCACGATCGCGAACACTCCGTTGACGGCGCTGGCGTTTCTCACGACGTGGTTGACGTAGACGACACCGAAGGCCTGAAGCAGCTGCCACACCAGGGCAGCCGTCACGGCACCCCAGGCCACCTCACGAGTGGACAGCACCCGGCCGGTGGAGATTCGAAACAACAGCACGAAGGCTGCTGTGTTGAGCACCACGGAGACGGCGAGCACGAGGATGCGCAAGAACGTGCCGAGCGACCCCCCGCCACCTCCGGCCAGGGCCGACAGGGCAGTGGTCGCGAGCAGGGCGATGCCACCGGTCGCCAGCATCAGCAGGCTGCGACCCCTTGCCGAGAAGGGATTGGGCCGTACGTTGCGCGGGACCGACCACACGGTGTTCATGGCGTACTGCATCGCCTGGGCGACCCCGAGACCGCCGTACAGCGAGCCGACGATGCCGATCACCAGGCCGAGAGGACCGCCGCCGATGTGCCGCGGGTCGCTGAGCTGCTCGCCGACGACCGGGAACTGGCTCAGGGCGGAGTCCAGCACCTGACGCTGCAGATGCGGGTCGTTCGCGAGGAAGAAGCCCAGCACCGTCGAGAGCAGCAGGAGCAGCGGGAAGATCGAGAAGAACGCGTAGTACGTGATCAACGCCGCGAGATAGCCGCCGTAGTCGTCGAAGTACTTGTACGCCACGGCCAACGGGAACGCCGCCCAGTGATGCCGGCGCTGGAACCGGTCGAGCCGCGTCGAGAGGTCCACCTGGGTTCCTCACTATGGGGGAAGGCCAGGTTACGGGGACGAGACCGGAGAGGTGACGGCCCCCGCTAGCATCACGACACCCACGGTCCTTACCGTCAGACGACTGGAGGCTTGTCCTGCCGAGGTCATATCGACGGCCTCACGGTGGGGCTCTCTCGTGCGGGTGCACGGCTGTGAGTCTCGGCCGCAGACCCAGCTGTTCGAGACCTACACGATCGACACCCGGATGTTGGCGCAGAAGTGGGTCGACGGCGCGTGGCACCTGGTGCGCTTAGGCGCGAACACCCACGGATACCTCGGGCCACCCCACGCGCAGGGGCACATGAATGTCGCTCCGTTCGTGTGGCCCGGCCGAGCTCCGGTGCAGACCAACCCGCGGTTCCACGTGCCCGTCACGACCGACGATTCAACCGCATCGGAGCTACGGGGCGAGCATGGCGAGCCGGACCGGGTTCCGTTGAGGGTGCCGGTGAGGGCGCCGTGCGTCGCGGGTGCGCGTGGCCCAGGAGCCGCGCAGGTGGCCGGTCACGTGCGGCGAACGGAGGCGAGGTCGACCCGCATCGTGTTCGCGTAGCGGGCCCAGACGGCGCTTCCGCTCACGGCGAGGTCGCGGGTGAGTCGGACGTTCCGCAGCTGGAAGGTGGTCTCCCGGTCGCCTGTGTAGCTCCACCTGCCACCGCGAAGCCCGACCCCGTGACCGCTGTAGTTGTTGAGCCAGCGGTCGAGGAGGTCGGCGACGGTCGCCGCCGAGCCGGCCGCCGCCCGGCGCTCCAGCAGAGATGCCTGCGAGCCGCCGAGGTTCCGCGCCGGTGCCACCTGGGCGAGCGTCTGCGGGAAGACGCCGAGTGTGCGGATCGGCGGCACGGCCTTGGTGCAGGCGAGGACCTGGCGGGTGAACGGCGCGGCAGGTCGGCGCACGAAGTACCGCAGGACGTTCACGGCACACCGGTCGGTGTCGCCCCCGGCGGTGACATGGAAGCTGTTCGCGACGACCACCTGGCGCGCGTTCGGGAACTGCCTCACCACGATGGCGCCCTCAGCCGCCGTCGTGATCGAGTCCAGCTCACCCGACAGCACGAGGACCGGGGTCCGGGTAGTGGCCGCTCGGCGGCCTCGGCGGTCCCGCGGGGTTGTCTCGGCGGCGACCGGCCACTGGGTGCACCAGTCCTGCTCCTCCCAGTAGGAGTCGAGATACTCCTCGATCGTGAACGGCGCGAACACCCCGGGGTTGCGGCGGTCTCCCGCCGTACCGACGCGGCGAGCTGCGCCCGCCGTACCGCGGGGGGGCGGTCATGTCGAAGAGCTGCGGATAGTCGTGGCAGGCGACGGCGGCGTCGAGCCCTTCGCTGTAGCCCCGGACGGCCCGCCGTTGCTGCCGCCGCCGATGGCCTCCGCGGTCAGGCGCAGCAGCGGCACCGTGTCGCCGAGCAGCGCAGAGCGCAGGGAGGCGGCGAACTCGCGGTAGAACGCCGCGCCGTAGGTCGCGCCGAACGCGACCGACACCAGGTTCTTGCCGTCGACGACGACATGCATCGGCCGCCCGTCGGCGTCGTGGCTCATGCCTCGGTACGGATGGGCGCGCACCCGCGCCAGGACCGGCGCGCAGCAGCTGCATCGGCGTCCGGCCCGCGGTCGCGCACGCGACCGAGCGCGCACACGCGAGCGTGAACGCGTGCTGCATCGCCGGCGTCTGCGTCGGATACCACGCGCTCTCGCCGTACGTCGGATAGGCGCTGTCGAGCACGACGCTGCGCAGCAGGCCCGGGTGGCGCCCGGCGAACACCTGGGCGAAGAACGTGCCGTACGAGTCGCCGTACAGGTCGACCCGGGCGATGTCGAGCGCGCGGAGCACCGCGGCCAGGTCGTCCGCCGACTCGGCCGAGCTGTAGTTGTCGGACCGGATGCCCAGGCTGCGCCCGCACCTGCCGGCCGCCGGGGCGTACCGCCCCTGCAGGTCCTGCAGGTCCGGGCAGTCGATCGGCTCCGAGCGGCCGGTCCCGCGCTGGTCGACGAGCAGCAGGTTGCGGCGCGTCCAGCAGCGGGCCGTACATCCGGCGCGTAGTAGGACCCGGACCCCGTCGTGCTGTATCCCGGGCCGCCTTCGTGCGGTACCACGGTGCCGACCGCCGGGTCGGTCGTCCCGCGCCGGCACGAACGCGAAGCCGACGGTGATCCGGCCCGGGCTCGTGACCCGAGGGATCCCAGGCCCGCTTGATGGAGCCGCAGAAGCGCGCCGTCGGTGACGCCGCAGGGGTGCAGGGTCACCCGGCCCACGCGCAAGCTGGGTGTCGAGGCCGGTGCCGCCGATCCCTGCGCGTCACCCGCCGTCGTCGAGATGAGCGGTACGACGACCAGGGCGGCCGCGCACGCGGTAGCGAGCGAGACGTCAAGATGGGCATGGGACCATGCTGCCTCACGGTCGGGACCGCTAGGCGCTCAGTTGACGAACACGTTGAATACATAGAGCTCTGGTACGGCGGCGAAGTTCGTCCCGCTGTGGCCGTCCGCCGTTGGTTCGACCCGTCAGGGCCGGAGCCCACGGCGCATGACGACCCTGGTCGGGGAGCGCCGTACGACCTCGCCGATTCCCGGCCCGTCCCCCGGAGAGATCAGCCCGAAGGAGAACAGATGGCGAGAATGGTGAACTGCGTGAAGCTAGGCAAGGAACTGCCCGGCATGGTCTACAAACCCTTCGCCAACGAGCTGGGGCAGCGCATCTATGACAACGTCTCGCAGGAGGCGTGGAAGATGTGGCTGGAATTTTCCAAGATGATCGTCAACGAATACCGAATCGATCTGGCGTCTCCGGAAGGCTTCAAGAAAATGATGGCCCAGGCCGAACAATATTTTTTCGGAGAGGGAGCCCAGGTCCCCCCCGACTTCGTCGCACCTCAGGCCAAAGGGTGACCAGTCGCGATCCGTCCGGCACCTGCGACGCCAACGCCACCGACGACGGTAGCGGCGACTGCGGCAGCGGAAGCGCCAGCGGCACCAGCACTGGCAGCGCCCCGCGCGGATGCGGACCAGCGGCCGCGACGAAGAACTGCACGACGGGAGCGGCATCACCGTCAGAGCGCCCCGGAGCGATTGTCCTGGTCTCATGTTACGAACCGGGGTACCAGCCGCTGGCCGTGGCCTCGCCAGCCGCCTTCCTGGCTGAATCGGGTCATGCCCCGGTCTGTTTGGATCTGGCGGTGGAAGATCTGGAGACGGTGGGGATGCAGCGTCTTGTAAAGGCGCGGCTGGTAGCGATCTCGATACCCATGCACACGGCCACGGTGCTGGGCCTGCGGGTTGCCGAACGCGTGCGCGCGGTGAACCCGTCCGCGCACCTGTGCTTTTACGGTCTTTATGCCCACCTGAACCAGTCCATGCTCCTCAGCCCGCGAACACCCGGGGGCCGGGCGCTGGCCGACACCGTCATGGGACCTGAGTGCGAGGAAGCTCTGGTGGCTTTGGCGAACTCCTTGCTCCGGCAGCCCCCCGAGCGGCCCGCGCAAGAACCGGAAGCAACCAGGTCACCCGCGACATCGCCGGCGCTCTCGCCGCTGGCACCAACGGCGGCAGTTCCCTCGCCGCGCGGAATCACCGGAGCCGGCCTGCACCGCCTGCCCTTCATGCCGCCGCGCCGAGAGGGGCTACCGCCGCTGGAACGCTACGCGCGGCTGCTGGTGGGTAGCGAGCGCCGGGTCACGGGTTACGTCGAGACCACGCGCGGGTGCCTGTACCTGTGCCGCCACTGTCCCATCCCGCCTTACTATGAGGGACGGTTCTTCGCCGTCCCCGCCGACCTGGTGGTGGACGACATCCGGCGGCAGGTCGAGGCCGGCGCCCGTCACATCGTGTTCGGCGATCCGGACTTTCTGAACAGCGCCAAGCACGCGCTGACCATCGTGCGCCGCATGCATGCCGCTCATCCGCAGCTCACGTTCAGCTTCACCGCCAAGGTGGAGCACATCATCAAGCATCAGCAGATATTCCCGGAACTGGCTTCGCTGGGCGGCGTGTTCATGGTGTCGGCGGTTGAGTCGCTGTCCGATCAGATCTTGGGCATCCTGGACAAACGCCACACCCGCAAGGACGTGTACGCCGCGCTGACCATCGTGCGTGGCGCCGGCATGTCGTTGCGACCAACCTTCGTGGCCTTCACCCCCTGGACCACGCTGGATGATTACCTGGAGCTGTGCGAGCTGATCGCCAGTCATCACCTGGAAGATGAAGTGGATCCCGTGCAACTGGCCATTCGCCTACTGATCCCGCCGGGATCGCTTCTGCTGGGCCACCCAGAGCTGAAGCCTTTCCTTATCGGCGAACCGTCGAACGGCGAACCGTCCGTCGAGCAGTCGCTGACCCGCGCCTGGCGCCATCCAGACCCGCGCATGGACCGCCTGTACGAGGCCGTTTCATCCGTGGCCGAAGAAGCGACGCGCGTGGACGAGGAACCGGCTGTCACCTTCGCGCGTATTCACGAACTGGCGGCAGCGATGGACGGACGCCCTTTGACCACGACCCAGCGGGCGCTGTCACCGGCACGACAGGCCGGGCGCGTGCCTCCGGCCCGCTTGAGCGAGCCCTGGTTCTGTTGCGCTCAACCGACGAGGTCGCAGCTCGCCTCATCGTCGTCGCCACAGGCGCGGGCGCACGATATCGTGGCGGCCACCCCGTCCGGCGAAAATTGAAGGCCGCCGCCCGAATCAGACCACCGACAGCAGGGGCACGATGTCGAAGGTCAGGTGAGCATGCGCGGTGCGCAGCGCCGCCTCGACCACCTGTGGCGAGGAACCACGAGCGAAGATGAAACCCAGATAACTGGCGCCCTCTGGCAGCGGCACCAGCGTCTGTCCCACGCCTGCACTGATGACCACGTCCTCGACCTCGGGCACGTCTCGAGCGAGGGCAACCCCATGGACCGCTTTCAGCACGCCGCCCGTGGGGATGGGAATCATCATCACCCCCGAGCGCCCCGCGCCCGGGTGAGCTCGATGGGATCTGCTTCGGGGGTAGCGCCACCACCGTCCTGATTCGAACTGGCCCGTCGCGTGGCGAATCACCAGGTCCTCCAGTGACAGGCCCGTGCCGAATCGCAGCGTGCGCGAGCACAGTCCGCCGATGGTGCGTGCCGCTACCTCAATGACCACGGGCCCGTCGGGGCCAAGCCGCACCTCGGCGTGCACCGGGCCAGTCTCCAGACCCAGCGCCCGCGCCGCTTCACAAACCGCCGCCTCGATCGCTGCCTGAGCCGCAGCCGGGTGCCGCGACGGCGTTATGTACAGCGACTCTTCGAAGTACGGCCCGTCCAGAGGGTCGGGTTTGTCGAAGAGGGCCAGGGTTCGCAGCATGCCATTGGTGAGCAGTCCCTCCAGCGCCACCTCCGGCCCAGGCACGAACGCTTCGACCAGGATCTGGCGCGCCGCCGGGCTCCCCCCCCCCGTCGTGTCGGCCTCGGCGGCAGTGCCGTCACTCATGTGCAGCAGGGCCGGCGTGGACAAGAAGCGGTACAGACGAGAAAAGGCGGTAACGAAGGTGCCGGGATTGTCGGCGCGCATCACTCCGCGGCTGGCCGACAGCAACAACGGCTTGAGCACGCATGGCCAGCCGACGGTGCGGTCCACCACCGCCGCGATTTGCGTTGCATCGCCGTCGTACGGAAAAACGGCGAAGGCGGGGACTCGCAGCGGCGCTGGTGCGCCGGCTGCGCGCCCGCCTGCTTGCCCGGCTGCGCGCGCACACAGCTGGCGCATGCGCAGCTTGTTGGCTGCCGCCTCCACCGCTTCGGGGGCGTTGCCCGTCAATCCCAGGAGCCGGCTGGTCAGGTTGGCGATCAACGCCGCGATCTCGCCGCCCACCGGGATCACAGCCTTCACCGGGAGCAGGGCGTGCGCGCCGCTGGCGATCTCCCTCGCGGAACCGACCGGATCGGAAAAATCGATGACCACCGAATCGCCCGGCCACTGCCACACCCCGTCCAGTACGTGACAGCGATCAGAGGCGATCACAGCCCGCAGTCCGGCCCTGTGGGCGGCGCTGACGAATGCGTCGACATTGTAGCTGGTGGTGTGCATCACCAGGATCACGCAAGCGCTGGCATCCTCCGCCGCCCCGTTTCCGCCTGTTGGGTCCGCCGCCATCTTCAGGACATAGCACCGCCGCTGCTTGTAAAGAATCCGTGTCTGTGTGATTAGTCGCGGCATGAACGCCCAGCTCCTCAGCGACAATCTGCAGCGCCTTTTGCAAACCAAGACAACGCCGGTCGCGGTGGCCTTCCGTGATAAGGCGCCGGCCGAGGTGCCGCGGATCAACACCGCACAGCCAGCCGGCTGCGGCTACTGGCGCGTCGCCGCTGAAAAGGGTGAGGTCTTCTTCACCGAAGCGGCCGACCACTTCAATTGCCCCATCGGCGCCCACACCCACGGCGTATCCATGCCCGCCGAGGTCGGCAAGCAGCTGGAGGGTCTGATCACCACCATGGTCGGGCTGAAATACCTGAAGATGGCGGACATCCCCCAGATTCCCAGCGAAAGGCCCCCTTCGGAGTGGCCGTGTACGCACCGCTGGCGGCCGCACCGTGCGACCCCGACGTCGTTCTGGTACGTGGAAATGCCCGTCAGCTGATGTTGCTGGCCGAGGCGGCGCAGGCATCGGGCACCGCCGGCGACGGGGCCACGCTGGGGCGGCCCACCTGCGCGGTGTTGCCGCAGGCCATTGCCACGGGAAAGACCGCGTCCAGCTTTGGCTGCATCGGCAACCGCGTCTACACCGGGGCTGCTGATGACGAAGCGTACTTCGCCATCCCGGGCCCCCACCTGGAGACCGTGATCAACAGCCTGGCCACCATCGTCAACGCGAACCAGGAGCTGGAGAAGTTCCACCGGTCCCGGGCAGTCTGAACGAAAACTGCGGCAAGCCCGCCACCCTTTGAACAGCGTCCGGAGGCGCATCCGCCGGCAGCGGAACGTCGGCGCGCGCCAGCCGCCGCAACCAGGTGACCTCCAGGGGCCGCGCCAGATCATCAGCATCAATCGCGGCGGCGGTGGTGGCGGACTTGTCGCCGACCGCGTCACCAACCCCCACCGCCCAGCCTGCAAGCAGCAGGGCCAGCCTCACGGCGGTCGAGGCACTGTACGTGAAGAGCGTGCAACGCGGTCCCGCCACCTGCCGCAGCAGGGCGAAGGCTGCCACCGTCCACATCCCGGGGTTGATTCGCGGAGAAAACGGATCCCAAAAAACGATGTCCGCGGCGCGCGGCTGGCGGGTCAACGCGACCAGGGCGTCCCCCCGCTCCAGCCTCCACAGAGTGCGCGTGCTTTCGTGACGCCCGTTTTCCAGCAGCGCCCGCGCCGCATCCCCGCAAGCATCCTGCAGTCCGAATGCGGCGGGGGCGGTCAGTGCCAGGCGCATCGCATCCAGGTCACGTTCGAAGCTGACCAGCTCCAGGCGAGCGGCTTCGGCCGGGGCGCGCGCCGACTCGGCGAACGCCGCGGCGGCGTTCGACCCGGCCCCCATGCCCACATCGAACAGGACCAGCGTCGGCTTATCGCGCGGGGCAGGACCGTCCCCGGACCATCCGGCGGCCCCCAACCGCGCCCCGAGCAGCGCTTGCCCCACGTACAGGCCCTGGGCCTCCACCAGCGGGCCCACTCCCGGATGCATCACCTCATCGGCCTCCAGGCTGCGCATCGCCAGAGCTCCCGAACGGGTGCGGACAATCCGATGGGCAGCGCCGTCTCCTAAAACGTGGCCGTCGTCCCGAATCACGGGCGCACATCCGGGGGTTTCACGGGAATGGTGCGCTGGGGTACGCGCTGGGGCACGCGTTCGTGGCAATCCATCTCCGCTAGCTTTTGACGCGCGAAAGCGGCGTAAACACCGTCGCTGATGGCAGCGCGCGCCTCCGCCATCAGCTCCGGTAGTGGTGAAGGTTGTGCAAGGGAGCAGCCGCGGGCCGAGCGGCTCGCTGCACTTGAACAGGTGATGCAGGTAAGCGCGGCAGAAGCCCGTGCAGGTGGCGCAGGTGCAAGCCGCATCCAGCGGCTCCTCCGGACGCCTGATAGATCCCGCGCGTGACCCGCACCCGACCCGTGGAGGTGAAGGCCGTCCCTTGCCAGGCCGAGCTGCGTGGGAATCACGCAGTCGAACATGTCGACGCCGCAGCCGATGGCAGTCAGCAGATCGGGCGGGGTGCCCACGCCCATCAGATAGCGCGGCGCGCTCGGCGGCAACAGCTCGGCGGAGAAGCGCGGTCATCTCTTCGCGCTGGGCACGGGTGTCGCCCACCGCCAGGCCGCCGATGGCGAAGCCATCGAAGGGGTGGCTCAGTCAGAAAGCCCGCCGAATGCGCGCCGCAGCTCTGGGACCACGCCTCCCTGCACGATGGCGAACAGCGCCTGCTCCGGATTGGTGCGCGCCGCCAGGCTGCGCAGCGCCCAGCGGTGCGTCCGCTCCATGGCAGCGCGGGCCGCCGACTCGTCAGCGGTCGACGTCGATGCACTCGTCGAGCACCATCATGATGTCCGAGCCGATCGCGGTCTGCACCTCGATGGAGCCCTCGGGCGAGAGCTGTGCATGCGCCCATCCACGTAGCTGGCGAAGCGCGCCCCCTCCTCGGACACCGTGCGCTCGCTGGGCAGCGAGAAAATCTGATAGCCGCCGGAGTCAGTCAGCACCGGCCCCGGCCAGCGCATGAAGCCGTGAATGCCCCCCACGCGGCGGAACAGCTCCGGCCCGGGGCGAAGCATCAGGTGATAGGTGTTGCCAGGATGATGGGCACGCCCAGCGCCCGCAGTTCGTCGGGCGACACGCCCGTCACCGTGGCCCGCGTTCCCACCGGCATGAACACGGGCGTCTCCACCACCCCGCGCGCGGTGGTCAGGGTCCCCCGCCGGGCGCGCGACCCGGGATCGCGGGCGCCCACCGAAAACGAAAAGGACATGGACCAGCAACCTACCAGCCCCACCGTTAACCGACCAGGGACGGCGGTTGAACGCCACGCGGTTGGCGCGACCAACCGACGCCAGCGCGACAGCGAGCCGGCAGCTCCTCTCCACGAGTACGAGCGCGCGGACTGTTCGCAGCTAGGCGCGGTGACGGGGACAGGCTGCTACTCAGGTCCGGGACTTGCGGAGGGGTCGCCCCGTGCCGAGCCGCTTCGATGCGCGCCAGGTGGTGGTCATCCAGGTGCATCTGGTCGGCGCGCAGAAAGTCGTCCACGTGCTCGGGCCGCCGTGCCCCCACGATGGCGGCAGTGACGCCGCGCTGTCGCAGCACCCAGGCGATGGCCACCTCGGGAATGGTGAACGGCCTGCGCACCGCGGCGCGACAGCTCGGCGGCGATCTCCGCCAGCGTATCGGCCACGGCCAGATTGCGCGACAGCTCCGGCTCCTGGAACGACGTGCTCCCCCGGCGCCAGTCGTCAGGCGGCAGATTGTGCACTCGTTCCGGGGTCATCTTCCCGGAGAGCAACCCGCTCTGCATGGGCGCATAGGCGATGCACCCCGATGCCATGCTTGGCCGCGTACGGGAGAATCTCCGCCTCGATGCTCCGGTTCAACATCGAATAGGGCGGCTGCAGGGAGGTGATGGGGGCGATCTTTCGCGCCCGCTCCATCTGCGGGACATCGAAGTTCGACACGCCGATGTAGCGAATCTTCCCCGCCTGCTTCAGGTCCGCCAGAGCTTGCCAGCCCTCCTCGATGTCCGCCTGAGCGCGTGGCCAGTGAATCTGCATGAGGTCGATCACCTCCACGCGCAGTCGCTTCAGACTGTCCTCCACCTCGCGACGGATCGATTCTGCCTTCAGTACGTTCGTGATCTGACCTTCGGCATCCCAGACCATCGAGCACTTGGTGAAGATCAGCGGTCGGCGCGGCGACCCCAACCCCTCGATGGCTTGTGCCACGATCTCCTCGGCATGGCCAAATCCGTACACCGCCGCCGTGTCGATCCAGTTGATTCCACTTTCCACGGCATGTCGAATGGCGGCGATGGACTGCGCGTCGTCCTGTGGACCCCACGCGAATTTCCAGCCGGAGCCCCCTATGGCGTAGGTGCCGAGACCGACAGAGGTGATTTCGAGATCCGAGTCGCCCAGTTTCTGAGTTTTCATGTTCTGCGGCAGCATAGGTCAGCCCCGGCTTTCTGGCCATTGGGGGGCCGGGCTGCTGCCGGGGACGTCTGCTAAGCTGATTCGGTCAGAGAACGGAGGTCGCCGATGGGTAATGATGCTGTGGTCGGACAGGTGAAAAAGCTGGGGTTCCCCTGGGAGACAGCAGACCCGTTCCTGTTCTGTGTGCATCACGACGACGCTTACCCGGCCGGCAACGAGGTGCATGGGGCCGGCCGCCTCCCTCGCCGGGCGCGAGCTGGGCCAGGATTTCCAGGGCCGTGACGGCTGGCGGATGTACCACGGTGACGTGGTGCCGGGATTCCCCAGCATCCTCATCGCGGCTTCGAAACAGTCACCATCGTGCGGCGCGGCTTCATCGATCACTCCGATTCGCTCGGTGCGGCGGCGCGTTCGGACACGGCGACACCCAGTGGCTGACCGCCGGCAAGGGGGTGGTGCATTCGGAGATGTTTCCTCTCCTCGAATCAGCAGGCGGCCGAACCCGCTGGAGCTTTTCCAGATCTGGCTGAATCTCCCTGCTCGAGAACAAGCTGGTTGACCCGCACTTCTCCATGCTGTGGCGGGAATCGTTCCCCATCGTGCGGGTTACGACCTGACGCCGGCGCGGACGGTCGCGGCGGGCCCCTCCACGGAGGTGACGGTGGTAGCGGGCGCGCTCGACGGTCACCGCGCCCCCGCCCCACCGCCTCATTCGTGGGCGGCACGAGCCTGACAGCGACGTCGCGATCTGGACCATCAAGATGGCGCCGCGCGCGCGCTGGACGGTACCGCCCGCGAGCCCCGGGACCAACCGCACCCTGTACTTTTTCCGAGGGCAGCAGCTGCGCCTGGGCGGGCGGGATATTCCCGCCTACCACGGCGTGGAGCTGAAGCCCGAGCTGCCCGCCCCCCTGGAGAATGGCGCCACCGAGAGCGAGCTGCTGCTGTTGCAGGGACGCCCCATCAACCAGCCCGTGGCGCAGCGCGGGCCATTTGTGATGAACACCCCCGCCGAGCTGCAACAGGCATTCGTCGACTACCAGCGCACGCGCTTCGGCGGTTGGCCGTGGCCCGACGACGCCCCCGTTCACCCGCGCAGCGAAGGACGATTTGCCCGCCACGCCGACGGCCGCATCGAGCGACTGGGGTAACCTGCTCTTCACCGCCGTTTGCCGTCCGACCATATTCACTCCACAGCCAGTGCCTCTCGTTTTTGATCCATCGCCATGTCCTTGATCGTCACCGTCGTAGGCAGCCCCTCTTCGGATTCGCGCACCCGGGCGCTTGGCGAGACCGTCAGCGCCGCCCTGGCTGAGCAAGGCTTCGAGCTGGCCACCATCAACGTCCGCGATCTGCCGCCCGAGGACCTGCTCTGGGGACGAACTGACTCCCCCGCGATGAAGGATGCGCTCGGTCTGGTGGAACGGGCGCGTGGTGTGGTGGTGGCCACCCCCATCTACAAGGCCGCCTACACCGGGGTCTTGAAGTCCTTCCTGGATTTGCTGCCTCAGTTCGGCTTGCGCGGAAAGATCGTATTGCCGCTGGCCACCGGCGGCACCATCGCGCACGTGCTCGCGCTCGACTATGCCCTTCGCCCGGTGCTGTCATCGCTCGGCGCCATGCATGTGGTGGCCGGCTTGTTCATCCTGGACAAGCTGCTGGTCCGTCGTCCCACCGACCACGGACTGGACATCGACCCTGAGATGGCTGGTCGCCTGAACGTGGTGGTGTCCGATTTCGTGGCCAGCCTGCGCGCGAACGTCGGAAGATAGCGAAAGAGCGGGTAGTCGATAGGGGTTCGGGGGCTGGCGTGGTACAGAAGAGCCGATGGCTTTTCCTCCCGCACCCGACCGTTCATGGGGCGTGCTGCTGAGTTGCGCACCTTGATGGCGGCGGCGCGCTCCGGTTTGCACCCACGGCTGGCTCTGGTGGGCGCCGGTGGCAGTGGTAAGTCAACGCTCGCGGCGGCCCTTGGCAACCGCCTGCGCCGCGACTATCCCGGCGGCATCGAGTGGTTTCGCGTTGGCGCATGGGACCACCAGACCCTGCTCGACATGCTTGCCATCCGCATGAGGGTGTCACTGGGTGGGCTGGCCGCCCGTGATCAGCGGCTGGCGGCGCTGCGACGCCATCTGACCGACCGCGGCGGCACGTTGATCGTGCTCGACAACCACGAGAGCGACCGGGCGATGGCTCGGCTGCTGGCGCTGCTGGATGGGGTGCCGGTGGCCTGGGTGGTAACAGCGCGCCGCTGCCTGCTTTCTGGCGTGTCGGTCTATCCGGTTGTGCCGCCGCTGGTCACCGCCGGGCGCAGTCCCTTCCGTGCGGTGGCGGAGCTGACGGGACTGCTGCGCTGGAACCCTCTGGCGCTGGATATCAGCAACGCCCTTGTGGACAGCGGCGCCATCAGCGCAAACGAGCTGGGGACGTGGCTGTCCCGCAACGGCGTCGCCCGGGTCTCGGTGATCGCACACGAAGACGACATCGTCGAGGTGCGCCTGCTGATGGATTGGGTGTGGTCGCGCCTCGATTCCACCGGCCGAAACCTGCTGGCCGTGCTGACTCACTTGCAAGGAGATCACGCCGATCTGGCCTCGTTGGCAGTGCTGGCGCGCGCCGGGAGCCGCGCGCGGCAAGCCCTGGCGCTGCTGGAACGATGGCATCTGGTCCAGGAACCGTTGCCGGGCCGGTACACCCTGCATGCCACCGTGAAGGCGGCGGTGGCCCGCCGCACCCACTTTGATCAGCGGCGCGCCGTCCGTCATTTTGTTCAGCTGCTGGAACGCCACCCCCAGCGCCTGGACGCCGAACAGACGCATCTATTTGCGGCGATGGATTACGCGCACGCCACTTCGGACATGGGCCTGGCGCTTCGTCTAGAAAAGCTACTCGGCGGGCTCGGCCTGTCCTGAGCGGTGCTTCGGCGTGAGCGTGCCCGCGCCCTAGGCGAGGGGCTGACTTTTTTCTTGACTGTCTCCATGATACTGTAATACTGTCTTTTATACAGGACGGCGTCGGGGGATGCGGAAGGGGAGGGAATGTGGACGGGGGGATGGGGCAGAGGGGCTGAGCGGGGGGAAAAGGAAAACGGGGCGGAGGGGGTCCGCCCGCAGGAGGGGCCACCTGCGGGCGGATGCCAGTGGCGCTGCGCCGACGAGCGCCGGCAAGGCCCGCTAGGAGCCCGACCGAGTATTCACTCGGTCAGGCTCCAATACGCGGACGGACCACCCACCCCCAACCCCTCGCGCCTGCGGCGCGACCGCTAGGCTTGGGCTAGCGACCGGTCAGCGGCAAGACAGCATCGGGGTCGCCCTGGGCAGCCGCGGCCTTCGCAGGTACTGCGGATGCCGGGCGGCCGTCCGCGGGCGATGCGACCGGCGCTTGCTTTCGGGCGGCGCGGGCCTCGATACGCTGCTGCTTGGCCTTGGCCCGAGAGGCAGCCCGCGCCGCGCGTGCCTCCGCGCGCGCCGCCCGAGACCGAGATTTTACGTTGGCGGACGAGGCGCGCGAATCGGAACGGGCGGCGTCGTCGTCGGGAATGGCCTGACCGCCCGCCTGTTCGGCCGCCACACCGCCAGCCTGCTGGGTATTGCGGCCGACGGTGCGGGCGAGGAAGCCGACGGTGCTGTCTCCGGCGGGGGTGGCGCGGTCTGGGGGTCCACTGCTGGCGGCGGAACGGGGGCTGGTGCCTCGGCTGCCGCAGCCGTGGTGCTGATCTTCGGCGGTTCGGGTGCGGTCGGAACGGGGCTGGTCGCGTGCTGCTGGCCTTCCTTTACTCCTCTGTTCGCCGCTCTGTCGTCTTCCGGCGACCGCCGAAACAGCGCCAGGCACAGGGCCACCACCGCGATGCCGCCCGCCAGCGCTACCACCACCGTCCGCCGCCTGACCGGGGCCGGCGCGCTCAGGCCAAGCCGGGCGGTGATGCGCGGCCCCCCCACGGCGGGAGACGTCCCGTCATTGCCGCCGCGACCGCCAGAGCCGCCGTCCGAGAAACTGGTCGACCCCGAGAACCCCACCGGCCCACTGTGGCCGTAGGCAGGTGCCGCGGCGTTGCGCTCCGTGAGCATTCCGTCGTCAACATCACGTTCGGGTGCCGCCGAAACTGTTTCTGAGGGGACAGAGGTGAAGGTGATGGCCGATGATTCACTGCCGCCACTTCCCGGCGTGCCCTCCCCTGCCGTCAGCGGCCTCATCCAGCTGCTGGAAACGGGAATCGCTGGACCGCCAATCTCGACGGGTGGGACACCGACGATGGTTGATATGAACGCCGCGTTCTTGCCCTCCGGAACTGATTCAGGTGCCGCCACGATACCGGGAGCAACCTGCACCAGATGTCTGGAAGTCTCCTCGGAGCCCGACTTCGTCGCAGCAGCGGCGGCATCGCCCAGCGGCTTCAGGCCGGAAGCGCTGCCCATCCCTCCCGGGGTGGGGCGCGTGGGACGAGGAATGGCCATCACCTTCTTCCCGAAGCGACGGGAGGTGTCGCCGGGCGCCAGCGTTGGTCCCGAATCGTCGGGAGAAGGTGTGCTGCCACCCGCTCCGACGGCCGTAATTTCCAGGGGATCCGAAGCGGCGGGACCTCCGGCGGGCGCGGTTTCGGCATGACCAGCTGTCGGCTCGGCCGCGTCCCCCGAGGTGTTCGCGCCGGCACCCACCGGCACAGGCACGTCGCCCGTCCTGGGCTTGGGCCGGCTGTGTGCCAGCAACGCGGCGTAGCCGCCGCCCCCCGGAGTGAGGCGCATGGGCCGACGGGCGGCGCCGGCCTCCGCATCGGTTCCGGGGGCCGGGGTGGAGACAGCAGGGCCGCTCCCCTCCTCCGCAGCGGGCGCGACCTCCCCCCTCTGAGCGTGAGCCTCAGCCTGACTGCTCGGATCCCGGACCAGGCGACTTCTTGCCCATCGCCCAGGGCCAATTTACCACAGCACGGCCGGCAGGACGGGCGCGCCCCAGGTGCCCTGCCCCTGACAGCGATTCCGTTCCCGTGCAGCCACATGTTAGAGGCATCGCATGCGCGCGCGCCTCGGCCGGATTCTCGCTTGGACGATAACCCTGGCAGCTCTGGCCTGGGTGTTCTGGAAGACACCCATTGGCGAGGTCTGGGCGTCTGTCGGCCGCGCCGCCCCCTGGACGTTACCGGCGGTCCTGGCGGCCGTTGCCCTGGTCTACCTCGCCGATGCGTTCGCGATGTGGAAGACCTTCAGCTGGTTCCTGGCGAAGCTTCCCTTCCGTGACGTGCTGATAGTCCGCGGCGCCACTTACCTGCTGGCCGCCATCAACTACAGCGTCGGGCAGGGGGCAATCGTCTACTTCGTCCATCGAGCGCGCGGCGTTCCGGTGCGACGAGGTGTCGCCACGGTGCTGTTCATCATGGGCACGAACGTGCTGGTGTTGCTCACCCTGGTGACCGGAGGTTTGCTGCTTGGTTTTCACCGCCCACCGGGCCTGCTCCCGGTGGTGGCCGTCGCCTGGGCCGGGTTGGTCGTGTACGCCATCGCGGTGGCACTTCGGCCGCGCTGGCTGGCCTCGCGCGCCATATTCGATGTGCTGCTGTCCGCTGGACTGGGCGGCCACCTCAAGGCGATGGTCGACGGCTTCCCCACATCGCCGCACTCATCGCCTTCAATCTGACGGCGCTGCGAGGGTTCGGGGTGCAGGTTCCACTGGGCACCGCGGTGGCGGCGTTGCCGGTGGTGATGTTCATCGCGGTGCTGCCCATCTCCGTGCAGGGACTGGGGACCACGCAGGCCCTGATGATTCTGTTTTTTGGCCGCTACGCTCCGGCGGAGGCCGGCGAAGCGGTGGTGGTCGGCGCCAGCCTGGCCGCGCAGGCGGTGGCCCTGTCGTTTCAGGTGCTGAC
>CAWIAB010000002.1:0-1159511 GCA_963833975.1 uncultured Actinomycetota bacterium | reverse complement strand
CGCTCGCGGGAACATGACCCAGGTCCGTCAGATCGCGGGTATGCGTGGGCTGGTCGCCAACCCGAAGGGCGAGATCATCCCGCGCCCGATCAAGTCCAACTTCCGTGAGGGCCTGTCGGTGGTCGAGTACTTCATCTCGACGCACGGCGCGCGCAAGGGTCTCGCCGACACCGCACTGCGGACGGCCGACTCGGGCTACCTGACTCGACGGCTCGTCGACGTGTCGCAGGACGTCATCATCCGTGAGGACGACTGCGGTACCGAGCGGGGCCTGACCAAGGTCATCGGCATCCGGCGCGAGGACGGCACGGTCGTCAAGGACGAGTACGTCGAGACGTCCGCGTACGCCCGCAACCTGGCGGTGGATGTGGAGCACCCGGAGACCGGGGAGATCCTGGCTCGCGGCGCTGAGGACATCGGCGACGTGGTGATCGACAGCCTGCTCGCGGCGGGTATCACCGAGGTCAAGGTCCGCTCGGTGCTCACGTGTGACGCCAAGACCGGCACCTGCGCGGGCTGCTACGGCCGCTCGCTGGCCACCGGCAAGCGCGTCGACATCGGCGAGGCGGTCGGCATCATCGCCGCCCAGTCGATCGGTGAGCCAGGCACCCAGCTGACCATGCGTACCTTCCACACCGGCGGGGTCGCATCGGCCGACGACATCACCGAGGGTCTGCCCCGGGTGGTCGAGCTCTTCGAGGCCCGCCAGCCCAAGGGCAAGGCGCCGATCGCTGAGGCAGCTGGCCGGGTCCGCATCGAGGACACCGACAAGACACGCAAGCTGGTCGTCGTCCCCGACGACGGCTCCGAGGAGCAGGCGTTCCCGGTGAGCAAGCGCACCCGGCTGCTCGTCGAGGAGGGCTCGCACGTCGAGGTCGGCCAGCAGCTGACCATCGGCAAGGCCGACCCGCAGGACGTCCTGCGGGTGCTCGGTCCGCGCCGTACCCAGGAACACCTGGTCGGCGAGGTCCAGCTGGTCTACCGTCGGCAGGCCGTGTCGATCCACGACAAGCACATCGAGATCATCATCCGGCAGATGCTGCGCCGGATCACGGTGATCGAGAGCGGTGACACCGAGCTGCTGCCCGGTGAGCTCGTGGACCGGCCGCGCTTCGAGACCGAGAACCGTCGGGTCGTCGCCGAAGGTGGCACCCCCGCCTCCGGTCGCCCGGTCCTGATGGGCATCACCAAGGCGTCGCTGGCCACCGAGTCGTGGCTCTCGGCGGCGTCCTTCCAGGAGACCACGCGGGTGCTGACCGACGCTGCCATCCACGGCAAGTCGGACTCCCTGCTCGGCCTCAAGGAGAACGTCATCCTCGGCAAGCTCATCCCGGCCGGCACCGGCCTGGAGCGCTACCGCAACATCCGGGTCGAGCCGACCGAGGAAGCCCGCGCAGCGGCGTACTCGATCGACTACGACAGCTACGACTACGACTTCGGTCAGGCGACCGGTCAGTCCGTGGCACTGGACGACTACGACTTCGGCTCCTACCAGAACTGAGTCGTACGCCGCACCTAGCACCAGTGAGGAGGGTGGGCCCGCTTCGGCGGACCCACCCTCTCGCTTCGTGTACGGCCTGGGTCGGTCCGCCCTGGACTGGTGGGTCAGGGTCCATCTGATTCGTCCGGGTGGGTGGGTTCGTCCGGTCGGGGTCGGGATTCCCGCGTTGGGTCGGACGAATCCGGTGGGTGGGTTCGTCCGGTCGGGGTCGTGGTTTCCCCGCGTTGGGTCGGACGAATCCGGGGTGGGTGGGTTCGTCCGGTCGGGGTCCGTTGGATTCCCCGCGTTGGGTCGGACGAATCCGGGGTTGGGTTCGTCGGGTCGTGGGATTCCCCGCGTTGGGTCGGACGAATCCGGTCTGTACCGACGTCCTCGAGCGGTGGTGAGAGGATGCCGGGGTGACAGTGGCCCCCGAATCTAACCCTGCCGACGTCGTTTCCACTGCTGAGCCTGCCGCGCCGGAGACAGCTAGCGAGTCGGCCGACGCGCCGGAGCCGACCCTGCCGGACCGGTTCCGGGCAGCGCTGCCGCATGCCACCCGCTGGCTGCCCGGGTCGCTGCCTCGCAAACCCGGCGAGGAGCTGCACAACATCGCTGATGAGGCCGCACTGCTCGAGAACCCCGACGAGTGGGACCGGTACGGCGGACGCGGGCCTGTGGCCGTACTCGAGGCGAAGGTCGCGGAGCTGCTGGGCAAACCGGCCGCCGCGATGTTCCCCAGCGGGATCATGGCCCAGCAGTCGGTACTTCGGGCGTGGACCGACCGGCAAGGGTCGACGCGGGTGGCGATCCCGGATCTGTCACACCTTCTCCACTACGAGCTGGACGGTCCGCAGCAGCTGAACTCCTTCCGCTTCGACCGGCTCACCACCGGTCCGACGGTGCCGACAGTCGAACACCTCCAAGCGATTCCCGGCCGGCTCGGCGCGATCCTGCTCGAGCTCCCGTTACGCGATGCCGGCTACCTGCTCCCGACGTGGGACGAGCTCGAGGCGTTCTCCGTGGCGGCTCGGGAGCGTGGCGTACCCCTGCACTTCGACGGGGCTCGGCTCTGGGAGTCGCAGCCGTACCTCGACCACACCCTGGCCGAGATAGCAGCCCTCGCCGACTCCGTCTACGTGTCGTTCTACAAGGGTCTTGGCGGACTGGCCGGCGCGATCGTCGCGGGACCCGAGGACGTCATCGACGAGGCGCGGCGCTGGCGAAGCAGGCACGGAGGCACGCTGTTCGCCATGACGCCGTACGCCCTGGCGGGGTTGCGCGGTCTGCGCACCCAGCTTCCGCTGATGGGCGAACTCCACGCGAGGGCGGTCGAGCTGGCAGCGGCCTTCGAGCAGCGTGGCTTCCGGATCTTCCCGCAGCCGCCGCACAGCAACTCGTTCCGGCTGTTCGTCGACCAGCCGGAGGAGGCGGTCAACGAACGCATCGTACGCACCCTCGAGGACCAGCACGCTGGCTCTGCTCCAGCCGGTCCAGCCCGGTCAGATGCCGGGTACGTCGTTCACCGAGTTCACCGTCGGCGCCGGAACCCTGGAGTGGGCGGTCGACGAGGCGGCCGACGCCCTCGCGACGCTCCTGGGCTGACCGGAGGCGGCCCCTAACCACTCAAAACTCCCCCGGGCCAGGTGGTCCCGAGGTGCCACCTGGCGCGCGTTTGCCTGGCTAGCCACCCAAGCAGCCCCTGAGCCACTCAGGTTTGCGTGGCTCAGGGGGTATCTGGGTGGCTAACCACCCAAACTCCCCCCGGGCCGGGTGCGTCGGCGGCGCCCTCGGCTCGCGTTTGCCTGGCTAGCCACTCAAGCAGCCCCTGAGCCACTCAGGTTTGCGTGGCTCAGGGGGTATCTGGGTGGCTAACCACCCAAACTCCCCCCCGGGCCGGGTGCGTCGGCGGCGCCCCGGCTCGCGCTTGCCTGGCTAACCACCCAAGCTCCCCCGGGCCGGGTGCGTCGGCGGCGCTCCCGGCTCGCATCGGCCTGGCTTGCTGGGCAAACGCACCGCATGCTGGGCGGGCCTGCCCGGCACGGGGAGCATCCACCCAGCATGCCGGGCAAACCCGAGCAGCAGCAGAACCTTGGCTTGTGTCAGCGTGTAATATCAATTACATGATTACCAAACAGCAGACTGCCTCTGACATCAGCGCCTGGTTCGCCGGCCGGCTCCCCGCCGACTGGACGACCCAGGCCCCCGACATCTCGATCGACGACGAGGAGATCGTCGTCAGGATCGCCATCGACGTACCGGAGCTCGAAGCGGGCGCCGACGAGTCAGCCCAGGCCGAGGCGGCCGCGGGCCGTACCTCCGCCTGGCGTGAGGAGACCCGCGAGACGCGGATCGCGATCGCCAGGGAGGCCCAGCACCGGTTCGGCCGCAAGGTCTCGTGGGGCGTGCGGGTAGGCGACCACGGTGGCCTGTTCACCCACATCGCCGTCCCGGTCATGACCCGGTTGCGGCAGCCGGAGCGCCAGGTGCTCGACACGCTGGTCGAGGCCGGCGTCGCCAAGTCCCGCGCCGATGCCCTGCGCTGGTGCGTCAAGCTGGTCGGCAAGCACAGCGAGGAGTGGCTCGGCGAGCTGCGCACCGCGATGGACCAGGTCCGTACCGTGCGTGACCAGGGGCCGGAGGCCTGACCCCCGGCGGTCGATGCGTGGGGGCTGGCTGCCGTACGACGCCACTCGGTGATTTTGACCGGGCCCAGGCGAGCCGGTAACCTTGGGGTTTGTGCCTGGAGTAATCCAGGCCCTCTCGTGTGCCATGTTGATCCGAGCCCTCCTGGGGTGGGGACCGCCCGGCCACGGGGCGACCGCAGTATCCATCCGGATTCCTGAGCCGAGGCCTTTGCTCGTCCGCGCCGGGCGTCAGGTGGAGCATGCGAGCGATGCACGCCGGTACGACCTCAGCGCAGGACCCCACAGCAGAGCCGACAGGAAAGAGACACACGCGGTGCCCACGATCAACCAGCTGGTCCGCAAGGGCCGCGCGGACAAGGTGTCGAAGACCAAGACACCGGCCCTCAAGGGCTCGCCTCAGCGCCGTGGCGTGTGCACGCGGGTCTACACGACGACGCCGAAGAAGCCCAACTCCGCGCTCCGCAAGGTCGCCCGGGTGCGCCTCACCAGCGGCATCGAGGTGACGGCCTACATCCCCGGCGTCGGACACAACCTGCAGGAGCACTCGATCGTGCTGGTGCGCGGCGGCCGGGTCAAGGACCTGCCGGGTGTTCGCTACAAGATCATCCGCGGCTCGCTCGACACCCAGGGCGTCAAGAACCGCAAGCAGGCTCGCAGCCGGTACGGCGCGAAGAAGGAGAAGAGCTAATGCCGCGCAAGGGCCCAGCGCCGAAGCGTCCCGTCGAGATCGACCCGGTCTACGGCAGCCCGCTGGTGACGCAGCTGATCAACAAGGTCCTCGTCGACGGCAAGAAGCAGGTGGCCGAGCGCATCGTCCACACCGCCCTGGAGGGGTGCCGCGAGAAGACCGGCACCGACCCCGTGGTGACCCTGAAGCGGGCCCTCGACAACGTCAAGCCGACCCTCGAGGTCCGCAGCCGACGCGTCGGCGGTGCGACGTACCAGGTGCCGGTCGAGGTCCGGGCGAGCCGCTCGACGACCCTGGCCCTGCGTTGGCTGGTGTCGTACTCGCAGGCCCGTCGCGAGAAGACGATGTCCCAGCGCCTGATGAACGAGCTGCTCGACGCGTCCAACGGGCTCGGTGCCGCCGTGAAGCGTCGCGAGGACACCCACAAGATGGCCGAGTCCAACAAGGCGTTCGCGCACTACCGCTGGTAGGCCGGAAGGCGCCACGCGGGCGCTCGCCGGATCGGGTCTCGGGAGGGTGTGCTCACCAGCCGTTGCCGCTCGATCCTGGTACGGCCGTCGTACGCCGTAGCGAATCGGCCCCAAGCCGTCACCACCAGACCAACCAAACCACTGATCCACAACTCTGAGGAAGCGCCACCGTGGCAACCGACATCAAGACCGACCTGAGCAAGGTTCGCAACATCGGCATCATGGCTCACATCGATGCCGGTAAGACGACGACCACTGAGCGCATCCTCTTCTACACCGGCATCAACTACAAGATCGGTGAGGTCCACGAGGGCGCCGCCACGATGGACTGGATGGAGCAGGAGCAGGAGCGCGGCATCACGATCACGTCCGCCGCGACGACCTGCATGTGGAAGAACCACACCATCAACATCCTCGACACCCCCGGCCACGTCGACTTCACCGTCGAGGTGGAGCGCTCGCTGCGTGTCCTCGACGGTGCCGTTGCGGTCTTCGACGGTGTCGCCGGCGTGGAGCCGCAGTCCGAGACGGTCTGGCGCCAGGCCGACCGCTACAAGGTCCCCCGGATGTGCTTCGTCAACAAGCTCGACCGCACCGGCGCGGAGTTCCACCGTTGCGTCGAGATGATCGAGTCGCGACTCGGCGCGATCCCGCTCGTCCTGCAGATCCCGCTGGGCACCGAGGCCGACTTCATCGGTGTCGTCGACCTGGTCCGGATGCGCGCGCTGACCTGGCGCGGCGAGACCGTGAAGGGCGAGGACTACGAGGTCGAGGAGATCCCGGCGTCGCACGCCGAGTCGGCTCGCGAGTGGCGCGACCGGATGCTCGAGACGATCGCCGAGGCCGACGACGACATGATGGAGCTCTACCTCGAGGGCGAGGAGCCTTCGGTGGACGCTCTGCAGGCAGCGATCCGTCGCGCCACCATCGGCGCCAAGCTGACCCCGGTGCTGTGCGGCACGGCGTTCAAGAACAAGGGCATCCAGCCCCTGCTCGACGCGGTCATCGACTACCTGCCGTCGCCGCTCGACGTGGGCGCGATCGAGGGCCACGACGTCAAGGACCCGACGGTTGTTGTCGAGCGCGCACCCGACGAGAACGAGCCGTTCGCCGCGCTCGCCTTCAAGATCATGTCCGACCCGCACCTCGGCAAGCTGACCTATCTGCGTGTCTACTCCGGCAAGCTGCTCACCGGTACGACGGTGCTCAACCCCACCAAGGGGCGCAAGGAGCGGATCGGCAAGATCTACCAGATGCACGCCAACAAGCGTGAGGAGATCGCATCGGTCGGCGCCGGGCACATCGTGGCCGTGATGGGGCTCAAGGACACCACGACCGGCGAGACGCTCTGCGACATCGCCAAGCCGGTGATCCTCGAGTCGATGAGCTTCCCCGCCCCGGTCATCCACGTGGCGGTCGAGCCCAAGTCGAAGGGTGACCAGGAGAAGCTGGGCACCGCGATCCAGCGGCTCTCCGAGGAGGACCCGACCTTCCAGGTCAGGACCGACGAGGAGACCGGACAGACCATCATCGCCGGCATGGGCGAGCTCCACCTCGACGTGCTGGTCGACCGGATGCGTCGCGAGTTCCACGTCGAGGCGAACGTCGGCAAGCCGCAGGTCGCCTACCGCGAGACCATTCGCAAGGCGGTCATCAAGGTCGACTACATCCACAAGAAGCAGACCGGTGGCTCGGGCCAGTACGCCAAGGTCATCATCGACATGGAGCCAACTGGCGGCGGGGACGGTGGTTACGAGTTCGTCAACGCCGTGACCGGTGGTCGTATCCCGCGCGAGTTCATCCCGCCGGTCGACGAGGGCATCCAGGAGGCCATGGAGTTCGGCATCCTGGCCGGCTACCCGATGGTCGACATCAAGGTGACGCTCCAGGACGGCGCCTACCACGACGTCGACTCCTCGGAGATGGCGTTCAAGATGGCCGGCCGGATGGTGTTCAAGGAGGCGGCGCGTCGTGCCGACCCGTGTCTGCTCGAGCCGATCATGGCCGTCGAGGTCATCACGCCCGAGGCTCACATGGGTGACGTGATCGGCGACCTCAACTCCAGGCGTGGTCACATCCAGGCCATGGAGGAGGGCCCGGGTGGTGCCAAGGTGGTGCGCTCGCTGGTTCCCCTCTCCGAGATGTTTGGATACGTTGGTGACCTTCGGTCCAAGACCCAGGGTCGGGCGTCGTACTCCATGCAGTTCGACTCGTATGCCGAGGTTCCGCGGAACGTGGCCGACGAGATTATCCAGAAGGTCCGCGGGGAGTAACCCGGTAGGGTTGCTCGGCGCGGTCACACAAGCAGATGCTGCGTCACATATCTACCTAGGAGGAAGTCCAAGTGGCGAAGGCCAAGTTCGAGCGGACAAAGCCGCACGTAAACATCGGCACCATCGGCCACATCGACCACGGGAAGACCACTCTGACCGCGGCGATCTCGAAGGTGCTGCACGACAAGTTCCCCACGCTCAACCCCCAGTTCGCCTTCGACGACATCGACAAGGCGCCTGAGGAGAAGCAGCGGGGCATCACGATCTCGATCGCCCACATCGAGTACCAGACCGAGTCGCGTCACTACGCGCACGTCGACTGCCCCGGTCACGCCGACTACATCAAGAACATGATCACCGGCGCGGCCCAGATGGACGGCGCGATCCTCGTGGTCGCCGCCACCGACGGCCCGATGCCGCAGACCCGCGAGCACGTGCTGCTGGCGCGGCAGGTCGGCGTACCCGCGATCGTCGTCGCGCTCAACAAGTGCGACATGGTCGACGACGATGAGCTCATCGAGCTGGTCGAGCTCGAGGTGCGCGAGCTGCTCAGCGAGTACGAGTTCGACGGTGACGACGCTCCGGTCGTCCGTACGGCGGCCTTCCCGGCCCTGAACGGCGACGAGAAGTGGGGCCAGTCGGTCCTGGAGCTGATGGACGCCGTCGACGAGTACATCCCGCAGCCCGAGCGCGACACCGAGAAGCCGTTCCTGATGCCCGTCGAGGACGTCTTCACGATCACCGGTCGTGGCACCGTCATCACCGGTCGTATCGAGCGCGGCATCGTCAAGCTCAACGAGACGGTCGACATCATCGGCATCCGCGAGACCAAGCAGACGACCACGGTCACTGGTGTCGAGATGTTCCGCAAGCTGCTCGACGAGGGCCGCGCGGGTGAGAACGTCGGCCTGCTGCTGCGTGGCACGAAGCGTGAGGACGTCGAGCGGGGCATGGTCGTGATCAAGCCTGGCTCGACCACGCCGCACACGAACTTCGACGCCAACGTCTACATCCTCAGCAAGGAGGAGGGCGGCCGTCACACGCCGTTCTTCAACAACTACCGCCCGCAGTTCTACTTCCGTACGACGGACGTGACCGGCGTGGTGACCCTCCCCGAGGGCACCGAGATGGTGATGCCCGGTGACAACACCGAGATGGCCGTCGAGCTGATCCAGCCGATCGCCATGGAAGAGGGTCTGCGGTTCGCCATCCGCGAGGGTGGCCGTACCGTCGGCGCCGGCCGGGTCACCGCCATCAACAAGTGACCTGACCGACCAGCAGGACACTGGGGTCCCGCACCGAGCAATCGGTGCGGGACCTTGTTCGTTCGGCCGCGGCCCTGCTGCGGTCCTCGGTGCCCCAGTCCTCAGTGTTCTCATCCCCGGGGCTCCAGTCCTCGGTGCTCCAGTCCTCGGTGCTCCAGTCCTCGGTGCTCCAGTCCTCGGGGCTTCGGGTCCTCAGTAGGGTGGTGGGATGACCGACGACGCGGACCCGATCGCCTATACCGCACTCACCCCTGGGACTCCCGTGCAGACGGCCCAAGGTGACCAGTTCGGAGTTGTGGAGACGGTGCTCGCCGTCTCGGAGCTCGACGTGTTCGACGGCATCACGGTACGGACGGAGGAGGGTCTGCGTTTCTGCGACGCAGACACCATCGGGTTGATCACCACGGCGTACGTGCGGACCACGGTCAGCGCCGACGAGGTCCACCACCTGCCCGAGCCGGAGGCTCCGCCGTCCTTCACGGTCGATCCGACCGACGACACCGGCTCGTCGATCGGTGACCGCATCGGTCGGATGTTCGGCAAGGGTAAGTGGAAGCAGCAGAAGTAACCCTGACGCGGCGCCGGGTCGTCCGGCCGAGGCCCGCCTCGGGTCGGCTTGGCCAGGATTTGCCCGGCATGCTGGGGAGAGGCACCGTGAGCCGGGCAGCCCTTCCCACTAGACGGCGCATCTGCCTAGCGTGCTGGGCAAACACCACGATGCACGGGCTGTCGTCTGATCCTGATGGGGCTGGTGTGACGGTTGTGACGGCCTTGCGTACCAAAGGCCGCTCTCGTTAGCGATATGGCCATCTCGAAGCGGCTTCGAAGCGGCTTCGAAGCGCAAGTGGCCCCTCAACCCTCACACGAGTCTCAGACGTCACCTGATGTCGGCGAGTGTGCTCCCTAGCTGCAGCTGGAGGACGGACCGGAGAGTCGTCGTTGCTGCGCTTTTCCAGGTCGAGACCCAACTCGGACGGCACGAGCATCCGGGTGAGCTCGCTCCGACTGCACGACGCATCGGGTGAGCTCGCTCCGACCGTACGACGCACCGGGGAGCTCGCTCCGAGCGTACGGCGATCTGGAGCCGAAACCCTCAGGCCCCCGTCAGACCAACTCCAGGGTGCCGCGGATGCGGGTACGGCGCTCGACGGCGCGGAACGCGACGACCCCGAGCAACGGAAGCCCGACGGCAAACCCGGCCAGCGGCCACAGGTCACTCGCGACGTCACTCAACGACGCGCCCTCGGTGACCGAGTCGACCAGGGCCTGGATGGCGTACCCGAACGGCAGGCAGCGCGCCGGCACCCGGATCCAGGCCGTCATCAGGGCGATCGGGTACAGCGTGCCCGCGATGAGCTGCAGGATCGGGAACACCAGGTTCGACAGCTGGTTGGCGTTGCGCAGGGCCACCCCCGCAGCACCCAGGATCATGCTGAAGCCCCACATCGAGGCGATGAAGAGAATCAGGGTGACCAGTAGGGTCACCGGCGCGACGTCCAGGGGGAGACCGAAGATCGCGGCGCCGATCGCGACGCTCAAGGTGGCCGTCACGAGCGCCTCGGTGACGGCGAAGAGCTGGAAGCCACCCAGCCAGCTGAACCTCGGCGCTGGCGACACGAACAGGTTGCCCAGGGTGCCCGTCTGGCGTTCGCGGTCCAGGATCTCCGAGGCGTTGAAGACCATGCCGAAGAGCAGCGCCAGTCCGGCCCCGGCCACGACTGCGTAGTTCCGCAGAGTTGGGCTGTCGCGGTAGATCAGCGCGATCAGGAGCACGTTGAAGATCGGGAAGCTCAGCCACACCATGAGGTAGAACGGCACTCCCGAGGTCTGCAGTCGGGTCTTCGCGACGGCCCGCGCGGACCCGAGGACCACCCGCAGGATCCCCAAGGTGCCGAACGACGCCGGCGCGGTCTCAGCTGGTGGCGCGACTCGAGAGGGTGCGTCCAGGGTGCTCACGTCAGATCCCTTCACGTCAGGGGCGTTCACATCAGGTCCAGGGTTCCGCGACGTCGTACGACGTCGTCGAGCCGATGCAGGCTCCAGAGACCTGCGAGAAGGAACAGCACGCTGGTCCCGGCCGTGGCTGCCAGGGCTGGCCAGACATCGGCGAACGACCCACCGGTCAGGGTGGTCGAGCGGAGCGCGTCGATGGCGTGTGAGACCGGCAGCAGGTCCGAGACCTTCTGCAGCCACTCCGGCAGTGCGGTACGGGGGACGAAGAAGCCGGCGAGCAGGTACATCGGCGTCTGCAGGAAGTTCGACATCGCGTTCGACTGGCGGGTGAGGACGAAGAGCCCGCCGAAGGCGAGGCCGATGCAGAGGCAGCCCGCGTAGACCGCGAACAGGCTCACCAACGCGGCCAGCGGGTGGTCGATGGTGAAGTCCGCACCGAAGGCGATGCCCACGAGGATGCTGACCAGCAGCGCCGGCAGACCGAACACGATGCTGCCGAGTCCATGGCCGGTGATGACGGCCGAGATCCGCCCGGGCGCCGCGATCACGGACGAGATGGTCCCCTCGTAGACCTCGGTCTGGATCGCGTTCCCGGACCCCCAGACGGTTGAGGACCAGGCGCCGGTACCGAGCATGCCGATGACCAGGAAGCCCATGGCGCTCGCGTCGCCGACCTGCTGCTGTCCGGACACCTGGTAGGCGAGGTGGAACCCGATCAGGATCAGCACCGGCGTCAGGGGAGCCCGGATCATCAGGATCGGGTTGGAGGCGAACCGCAGCAGGAACGCCCGCATCGTCGCTGTCACGAGGCGGAGATCGGCACGCCCTGGGCGGATCGGCGTCTCGACGGTAGCCAGCTCGATGACGGTCACCGCGGCTCCTCTACCTCGAGGTCGGACGCCGTGGCCCCGGCTGGACGTTCGTTCTCCGACCCGGGCTCGGCGTCTGCCGCTTCGGTCGCCGCGTCCTCGAAGGTACGCCCGGTCGCGCCCAGGAACGCATCCTCGAGAGAAGGCTCGCGTACGTCGATGGCCCGGACCCCGGCGCCGACCTGGCGGAGCAGCGCGAGGCTCTGGTCGAGGGTGGCCGTCGTGTCCGTGCAGCGGAGGACGAGCGTGTCGTCCGCGTCCGGACCGCCGGTCACCTGCACCACGGACTCCAGGTCGGCCAGGTGCAGCACCAGCTGATCTCGGCCCTCCCGGATGGGGCTCGACAGCCGGATCACCACCTGACGGGCCACCGGAGCGCCGGCTTTGAGCTGACCGGGAGTTCCCTCGGCAACGATCACGCCTCGGTCGACGATGGCCAGCTGGCTACACAGCACATCGGCCTCATGCATGTCATGGGTGGTGAGCAGCACGGTGTGCTGCGGGATCAGTCCGGCGATCAGCGCGCGGACCTCGATCGCCGCCGCCGGATCAAGGCCGATGGTCGGCTCATCCAGGATCACGACCGGCGGTCGGTGCATCAGGGTCTTCGCGATGTGCAGCCGCTGCTTCATGCCCCGGGAGTAGCTCTCGACGCGTTCGTTGGCCCGGTCGGTAAGGCCGACCTGGTCCAGCAGCTCGGCCGCCCGCCGCTGGATCGTGTCGTCGGCCATGCCGTACAGGCGCCCGAAGTAGCGGAGGTTCTCCTTGGCCGAGAGCTGGTTGTAGAGGCCCTTGTCGCCACCGAACAGCACCCCCAGCCGCCGCCGTACATCGACTTCGTTGCGGACCACGTCGAACCCGTCGACGGTGGCCGTGCCCGACGTCGGGATGAGCAGCGTCGAGAGCATCTTGATCGTCGTGGTCTTGCCGGCGCCGTTCGGACCGAGCATGCCGAAGACGGTGCCGCGGGGGACGGCGAAGCTGATGCCCTTGACCGCCTCGACGACGTCGGGGGAGCGGAACCACCCCTCGCGCTTGCGATAGGTACGGCGCAGGTCGGTGGCCACGAGCACGTCCGCGGGTTGCTCGGACACCCCGGGTCCATGGTCGGTGAGTGTGCCGTCGTCTGGGTGCAAGAACGTCATGTGCATCATCATGATGTCGTGACGACACCATGTCAATGCCTCAAGACATCGTCATGACGCCAATCTGGCGGGTTGAGCTGCCAGTCCGGTCGGGTTGAGCTGCCAGTCCGGTCGGGTTGAGCTGCCAGTCCGGTCGGGTTGAGCTGCCAGTCCGGTCGGGTTGAGCTGCCAGTCCGGTCGGGTTGAGCTGCCAGTCCGGTCGGGTTGAGCTGCCAGTCCGGTCGGGTTGAGCTGCCAGTCCGGTCGGGTTGAGCTGCCAGTCCGGTCGGGTTGAGCTGCCAGTCCGGTCGGGTTGAGCTGCCAGTCCGGTCGGGTTGAGCTGCCAGTTCGGGCCGGTACGCCTCCGTCCCGGCCGGCGTCAGTCAGCGGCGACGGTCAAGCCCTCGAGCAGCGCCAGGATGTCGGGCAGCATGCGAGGGCCGTACTCGGACAGGTGGCGGCTGAGCACCATCGCAACGTGCGCACCGGCTTCAGGAGGCGGCATGACGTTCTCCGCCACCACGATCCCGCCCACGACGTGCGCCACGGTCAATCGGCCCGACGGCTCTGCCTCGTACCGCCAGTTGGCGAGCTGGACGTCGACCTTCGACGTGCGCCGACGTCGACGGACGATCGCACCCGGAACTCCGCACAGCGACCCGGTGACCAGCTCGCTGCCGCCAGGAAGCTGCAGGGCGCGGGTGACGACCCGGGCACAGTGGGCGCGGTCGAATGCCGGCTGGGCAGATCCATCCTCGTGATCGGGCACGTCAGCCCACCGGCCGAGCGCGGCGCTCGACCTGGGGCGAGACCACGAAGGGCGCGCTTACCGGCATGTCGCCAGTATCGGCTACCCCAGGTCAGTGCGCCTCGCCGCTGCCCGGATGCACCATCATCGGGGCCGTGTCGACCGCCTCGAACGCGTTGGCCGGGATCGTCTTCAGCTCGTCGAGGAGGGCACTCGGCCAGCGCTTGTCTGCGGTGCCTTGGAAGTACCACGGCGACCCGTTGTCGGCGAGCACCAGTCCGTACGTCTTCATCGCTTCGAGTACGACGACCGTGTCGGCCCGGTAGCCGGTAGTCGGGAAGTCGGCAGCGAGCCTGAACCGCGCCCCCATCGGGGGATAGCTGGGACTCGACTCGGAGCCGGCGTCGTGCCGGGCCGGCCAGATGTGCTCGGTCTGCGACAGGTCGGTGGTGAAGCGGATCGCGTGCGTGACCTGCCCGGCCACCTCGACCTCGTCGTACCGCAGCAGCCCGGCGATGACTGGGAGTCCGGCGGCATCGGCGGAGGTCCAGCCGTCGTGGCGCAGCTTGTTGCTGTGCAGGTCCCACGTCGCGCCGGATCCGGCGTACCAGCTGCCGGCCCTGACCTTGGTGCTCCAGGTCTCGTACAGCTCGCACGTCGAGGAGTCGACCACGATGGCGTGCCGGTCACCCTTGCTGGCCCGGCCGCCCTCGATCAACGTGTCGTCGCCGAACGGGTAGGGCCCGGGATCGCTCTCGTGGCTGTAGTGGAACTTCACTGCGACCTTCGGGTGGCTGCCGTCGACGACGGTGATCGGGATGCCGTACGGCACCGGCTGCTCGCCATAGCTCTTGCCGAAGTCGGGGTGGAGCTTGCTGTCCGGCGACATGTGCGACAGCCAGGCGGCGCTGTGGGAGTCGACGTCGAGGTCTGTGACCGGCGTGTTCCAGTAGTTGTTCGCCGGGAAGAGGTCGCATCCGCCCACCTGGGTGGGGGAGGCCTCGGCCGGGCGCTGGGTCGGCGGCTGCGTCGGATGGCTCGCGTGGGCGCTCGTGGAGCTCGAGCAGGCGAGGCAGCCGACCAGGCAGCCGACGGCGGCGGAGACGACCAGGGCGCGAGGGTGAGCCAACAGGTGCGGCATTTGTCCTTACTAGTCGTGTTGCCCGACCTGAGTCAAACGGGTGACAACCGATCGGGTGGCCAGCGAGTGTTAGCCGTGAGGGGTGATGGATGGCCGACTTCGTCGAGTGCGGCCCAGCGCGCCGCGAGCCCCTGTGGCGGACGGCGTGGGCGCTGACACGGGCCGCTATCTGCGGGCGATGTCCTTCTGACCGAGAGGCATCGAGGCGATGGTCTCGTAACGGGGATGTCCGCCACGGCCTTGGCCGAGGTGGGACTCGATGAGCTCGATCCTGTCGGCCGTCCAGGGCGAGCCCGCGTAGGACTCGATGACGCGAAGCCACCTCGTCGCGTCCTGGGGCTGGCGGAGCCGGGCCAGCGTGAGGTGGGCGCGGAACCGACCGCCCTCGACGACCGCGCCGGCCTTGTTCGCGGCCGCGCGCACGCCGGTGGAGAGGCGGGTCAGTGAATCCGGAGGATCGGGGGTCGCGCCGAGCCACAGCACCCGGGCGCGATCCGGGGACGGGAAGGCGCCGGAGCCACCGAGCGTGACGGAGAACGGGCTGCGTTTGGCGGCCGCCCGGGTCAGCCGGTCGACCAGATCGTCCAGGGTCCTGGCCCCGACCTCGGGGAGGAACGCCAGCGTCAGATGCCATTGGTACGGCTCTGTCCAGCGCAGCGTCGGGTCCGCCGCCTGTCGTGGCTCGAGGAACTCGCCGATGTGTTCGACCGCCTCCGCCGGGGGGACCACCGCCACGAACATCCGCATGGTGAGAGCCTGCCAGCCCCAGGCAACCCGATTTCCGGGCGGTGTTCGCCCAGCATGCTGGGTGGATGCCCCGTCTGCTGGGTAGGCCTGCCCAGCAGAGGGTGAACCTGCCCAGCATGCCGGGCAAACCGCGCCGCCGCAGCCCGGGGCAGGCGCAGGGCCGGCCAAAGCGCTCGCCACCGCCGCCCGGCGGAGAGTCGCCCGGTCCCAGGGCAGCGCGGAATTGCGGGGGCGCCGAGCGGATTTGGCAGGTCGGGACAGGTCTGGCAGACTATCGGGGTTGCTCAGGCGGGGTCGCCGGGGCGAGCCATGACCTCTCGGAGGGGATCCGAGGTGGTCGGCTGCGCCGAAACGGAGACTCTGCCACGCCGGGCGCCGCGACCAGTTCGCGGAGGTCAGGTCGAGAACATTCCCGGTCCACCGACGATCCGATCCAAGGCGTGCCGTGCGTCACGAGCGCGACACGCCCGACCTCGGGGGTCGGACAAACCGGACCTGATCTCCCTCCCGGGAGCGCAGGCAGCACCACCGCAGGACAGCCCAGCAGGACGAGCAGAAGGACGAGCGAACACATGGCGGGACAGAAGATCCGCATCCGGCTCAAGGCCTATGACCACGAGGTCATCGACTCGTCGGCGCGCAAGATCGTCGACACGGTGACGCGTACTGGTGCCAAGGTCGCGGGCCCGGTGCCGCTGCCCACGGAGAAGAACGTCTTCTGCGTGATCCGTTCGCCGCACAAGTACAAGGACAGCCGTGAGCACTTCGAGATGCGCACCCACAAGCGGCTGATCGACATCATTGACCCCACGCCGAAGACGGTCGACTCGCTGATGCGACTCGAGCTTCCGGCGGGCGTCGACATCGAGATCAAGCTCTGAGGATCGACGACTGATGAGCCCCAACACTGAGAAGCAGGTCAAGAACGTCCATGGGCTGCTGGGCACCAAGCTCGGCATGACCCAGCTATGGGACGACAACAACAAGGTCGTGCCGGTTACCGTCATCGACGCCTCCACCAATGTCGTGACCCAGGTCCGCTCCGCAGACAAGGACGGCTATACGGCCCTCCAGCTCGGCTTCGGCGAGATCAAGTCCTCGAAGGTGACCAAGCCGATGGCCGGCCAGTTCGACCGGGCGGGTGTCACTCCCCGCAAGCACCTGGTCGAGATCCGTACGGCCGATGCCGAGACGTACCAGCTCGGCCAGGAGATCACCGCTGACACGTTCGCCGCGGGTGACACGGTCGACGTGACCGGCACCAGCAAGGGCAAGGGCTTCTCCGGAGTCATGAAGCGGCACGGGTTCCACGGCGTCAGCGCCTCGCACGGCGCCCACCGCAACCACCGCAAGCCCGGTTCCATCGGCGGTTGCGCGACCCCAGGACGGGTGTTCAAGGGGATGCGGATGGCCGGCCGGATGGGCAACGACACCATCACCACCCAGAACCTGACCATCCACTCCGTCGACGCCGACAAGGGCCTCATCCTGATCAAGGGTGCGGTCCCGGGCGCGCGCGGCACACTCGTGCTGCTGCGCACGGCGGCCAAGTCGAAGGGAGCCGAGGCATGACCTCCGTTGACGTCGTCACCGCCACCGGCGACAAGGCCGGGAGCGTCGACCTCCCCGAGGACCTCTTCGGGCAGCAGGTCAACATCCCGCTGATCCACCAGGTCGTCGTCGCCCAGCTCGCCGCCGCGCGCCAGGGCACTCACGACACCAAGAACCGCGGTGAGGTATCCGGCGGTGGCCGCAAGCCGCACCGCCAGAAGGGCACCGGCCGAGCCCGTCAGGGTTCGATCCGCGCCCCCCAGTTCACCGGTGGTGGCGTCGTACACGGCCCGACCCCCCACGGCTACGAGCAGCGCACGCCCAAGAAGATGAAGGCCGCGGCGCTGCGTGGTGCCCTGTCCGACCGCGCGCGCGAGGGTCGGGTCCACATCGTGGAGTCCTTCGTCGAGGGCGACAAGCCGTCGACGAAGACCGCAGTGGGAGTCCTCGCGACGATCTCCGAGCGACCCCGCGCCCTGGTCGTGGTCGACCGCGGCGACACGGTCACCTGGCTCAGCCTGCGCAACCTGGAGCAGATCCACGTGCTCGCTGTCGACCAGCTCAACACCTATGACGTGCTCGTCAGCGACGACGTGATCTTCACCAAGGGTGCCTTCGACACGTTCGTCGCGCTGCGCTCCACCGGTGGTACGACGGCGACCAAGACCGACACGACACCAAGACCGACCGAGACCGAGACCGAGACCGAGACCGTACAGGTCACCGAGGCCCAGGCCGTCGTAGCCGAGGCCGAGGGTGTCGAGGCTGAGCCCGTCGAGGTTGAACCCGTCGCAGTCGCCGAGTCGAGCGCGGCGCAGGACCCGGCCGTCGACCAAGCTGCGGACGACCAAGCTGCGGACGACCAGGCTGCGAACGACGAGGCCGAGGACGACCAGGCTGCGGACGATCAGGCTGCGGACGATCAGGCTGAGGAGAACGGCGCATGAGCAACCTCTACAAGGATCACCGCGACGTGTTGATCGCCCCCGTGGTGAGCGAGAAGTCGTACGCGCTGCTCGACCAGAACAAGTACACGTTCCTGGTTCAGCGCGACTCCAACAAGACGGAGATCAAGATCGCCGTCGAGCAGGTGTTCAACGTCAAGGTGACCAGCGTCAACACCCTCAACCGGGCGGGCAAGCGCAAGCGCACCCGGGTCGGCTGGGGTTCCCGCCCGAGCACCAAGCGCGCGATCGTGAGCGTCGCCGAGGGCCAGCGCATCGACATCTTCGGGGGTCCGGTCTCCTGACCGGGAACTCGTGACCACAGAAAAAGCGAAGGACTGAGCCTCCATGGGTATTCGTAAGTACAAGCCGACCACGCCGGGCCGACGCGGCTCCAGCGTTGCCGACTTCGTGGAGATCACGCGCACCACGCCGGAGAAGTCGCTCACCGAGCCGTTGCCGAAGAACGGTGGCCGCAACAACCAGGGCCGCATCACGACCCGGCACCAAGGTGGCGGTCACAAGCGCGCCTACCGGATCATCGACTTCCGTCGCTACGACAAGGACGGCGTGCCCGCCAAGGTCGCGGAGATCGAGTACGACCCGAACCGCACGGCGCGGATCGCCCTGCTGCACTACGCCGATGGCGAGAAGCGCTACATCATCGCGCCGACGGGTCTCACGCAGGGCATGCACGTCGAGAACGGCCCGAAGGCCGACATCAAGCCCGGCAACAACCTGCCCCTGCGCAACATCCCGGTCGGCACCACGATCCACGCGATCGAGATGCGACCGGGCGGCGGCGCCAAGATCGCCAGGTCCGCCGGCGCCTCGGTGCAGCTGGTCGCGCGTGAGGGCACTCGTGCCCAGCTCCGGATGCCGTCCGGCGAGATGCGGTACGTCGATGTCCGCTGCCGGGCCACCGTCGGCGCCGTCGGCAACGCCGAGCAGTCCAACATCAACTGGGGCAAGGCCGGCCGGATGCGCTGGAAGGGCAAGCGCCCGACTGTCCGTGGTGTCGTGATGAACCCTGTCGACCACCCGCACGGTGGTGGCGAGGGCAAGACGTCAGGTGGTCGTCACCCGGTGTCACCGTGGGGCAAGCCCGAGGGCCGTACCCGCAAACGCAAGGCAAGTGACCAGCTGATCGTCCGCCGCCGCAAGTCCGGCAAGCGCTGAGAAGGACCTGACAACTCATGCCACGAAGTCTCAAGAAGGGCCCGTTCGTCGACGACCACCTGCAGAAGAAGGTGGACGTCCAGAACGAGGCCGGCACCAAGAACGTGATCAAGACCTGGTCGCGTCGCTCGATGATCGTGCCCGACATGATCGGCCACACGATCGCGGTGCACGACGGCCGCAAGCACGTCCCGGTGTTCGTGACCGACTCGATGGTCGGCCACAAGCTGGGCGAGTTCGCGCCGACCCGTACGTTCCGTGGCCACGAGAAGGACGACAGGAAGAGCCGCCGCCGCTGACGCGGCAGTGGCCCTAGAGATGATGCTTGAGGAAGAGACTGACAATGCCGCACATTGACCGGATCCGCGTGAGCTCGCGCCGCGACAACCTGCTGGGCGACGAGCCCGGCGCGTTCGCCATCGCGCGCTTCGTCCGCATCACCCCGATGAAGGCGCGTCGCGTCGTCGACATGGTGCGTGGAGTGCCCGTCGACGACGCCCTGGCCACCCTGAAGTTCGCCCCGCAGGCAGCCAGCGAGTCCGTCTACAAGCTGCTCGAGAGCGCGGTCGCCAACGCCACCACGACCGAGGGTCTGGAGCGCGGCACCCTTGTCGTCACCAAGGCGATGGTCGACGAAGGCCCGACCTTGAAGCGGTTCCGGCCACGCGCGCAGGGCCGCGCCAGTCGCATCCTCAAGCGCTCGAGCCACATCACGCTCGTCGTCCAACCCGTCGACGCTGCCGGCGCCAGTTCCGCCGGCACCACTTCCAACCGTGGAGGCTCCCGCTAATGGGCCAGAAGGTCAATCCGAACGGCTTCCGCCTCGGCATCTCGACAGAGCACAACAGTCGTTGGTTCGCCGACAAGCTCTACAAGTCGTACGTCGGCGAGGACGTCGCGATCCGCAAGCTGCTCACCAAGGGCATGGACCGCGCAGGCATCAGCCGCGTGGAGATCGAGCGCACCAGGGACCGGGTGTCGGTCACGATCCACACCGCGCGCCCGGGCATCGTGATCGGCCGTCGCGGCGCCGAGGCCGACCGCATCCGCGAGAACCTCGAGAAGCTCACCGGCAAGCAGGTCAAGCTCAACATCCGTGAGGTGCTCAACCCCGAGGTCGACGCCCAGCTCGTCGCGCAGGGTGTCGCCGAGCAGCTGTCCAGCCGGGTCGCCTACCGCCGCGCGATGCGCAAGGCCATCCAGACGTCGATGCGCTCCGGCGCCAAGGGCATCCGGATCCAGTGCTCCGGGCGTCTCGGCGGCGCCGAGATGTCCCGCTCCGACTTCTACCGCGAGGGCCGGGTGCCGCTGCACACGCTGCGCGCCGACATCGACTACGGCTTCTACGAGGCCAAGACGACGTTCGGCCGGATCGGCGTCAAGGTCTGGATCTACAAGGGCGAGGTGGCCGGCACCCGCGCCGAGCGCGAGGCCCAGGCCGCCGTGCTGGCCCAGGCCGGCAACCGCGCCCGGCCGACCCGTCGTCGTGACGACGGCCCCGACCGCCGTACGTCGGCTCCCACCGCGGCTGCCACGGCCACCGCGACGGCAACGGCCGAGCCGGTCGCCGTGACCGCGGCGACAACGGCTGAGGCGCCGGCCCCAGCAGCGACCGAGACCGGACAGGAGGCCTGACCATGCTGATCCCACGCAGGGTCAAGCACCGCAAGCAGCACCACCCTAACCGCCACGGCAACGCCAAGGGCGGCACCAGCCTGGCCTTCGGCGACTACGGCATCCAGGCCATCGAGCGGGCGTACGTCACCAACCGGCAGATCGAGTCCGCGCGTATCGCGATGACCCGGCACATCAAGCGTGGCGGAAAGGTCTGGATCAACATCTACCCCGACCGCCCGCTGACCAAGAAGCCGGCCGAGACCCGGATGGGCTCCGGCAAGGGTTCGCCGGAGTGGTGGATCGCCAACGTGAAGCCGGGGCGGGTGATGTTCGAGCTGTCCGGTGTGCACGAGGACATCGCCCGCGAGGCGCTGCGACTGCGCGATGCACAAGCTGCCGATGAAGGCCAAGTTCATCCGCCGAGAAGGAGGCGACTTCTGATGGCGAACACGACCACCGCAACCGAGCTGCGACACCTCGACGAGGAGTCGCTCGAGGAGAAGCTGCGCGAGGCCAAGGAAGAGCTGTTCAACCTGCGCTTCCAGGCCGCCACCGGCCAGCTCGAGTCCCACGGCCGGCTGCGCCACGTGAAGAAGGACATCGCCCGGATCTACACGGTGCTGCGCGAGCGCGAGCTCGGCATCACCACGCGGATCACCGCCGATGACGACGAGGCCGAAGCATGAGTGAGGACAGCAGAGTGACGGAAGCAAACGTGACCGACGACAGCCGCAAACCTCGCAAGACCCGGCAGGGTCTCGTCGTGAGCGACAAGATGGACAAGACCGTCGTGGTCTCTGTCGAGGACCGCGTCAAGCACGCCGCTCTACGGCAAGGTGCTACGGCGCACCAACAAGCTCAAGGCCCACGACGAGCAGAACCAGTGCGGCATCGGTGACCGCGTCCTGATCATGGAGACCAGGCCGCTGTCGGCGACCAAGCGCTGGCGCATCATCGAGGTCCTCGAGAAGGCCAAGTAAGCACCCCACCAGACCACGCAGTCATGTAGGTCCAGCTTTAGGAGTTAGTGGTGATCCAGCAGGAGTCGCGACTGAAAGTCGCCGACAACACCGGTGCCAAGCAGATCCTGTGCATCCGGGTGCTCGGCGGGTCCGGTCGACGCTACGCGGGCATCGGCGACGTCATCGTCGCGACCGTGAAGGACGCCATCCCCGGCGGCAACGTCAAGAAGGGCGATGTGGTCAAGGCCGTCATCGTGCGCACCGTCAAGGAGCGCCGCCGCGCCGACGGTTCCTACATCCGCTTCGACGAGAACGCCGCCGTCATCCTGCGGCCCGACGGCGAGCCGCGTGGGACCCGCATCTTCGGCCCGGTCGGCCGCGAGCTGCGCGACAAGCGGTTCATGAAGATCATCTCGCTCGCACCGGAGGTGCTTTAACTCATGCGAAACATGGCCATCAAGAAGGGCGATGTCGTGCGGATCATCGCCGGCAAGGACAAGGGCGCCGAGGGCAAGGTCATCGCCGTGCTCACCGAGCAGCGCAAGGTCCTCGTCGAGGGTGTCAACCGCGTCAAGCGGCACACCAAGATCGTCCAGAGCGGCGGCCGCGCCGGCAACACCGGCGGCATCATCACCCAGGAGGCCTCCATCGACGTCTCGAACGTGATGCTGCTGACCGAGGTCGACGGCAAGAAGGTCCCGACCCGGGTCGGCGCCAAGCGGGTCGAGGTCACCAAGACGCGGCCCAACGGGACGACCTACACGAAGGAGCGCAGCGTGCGCGTCGCCAGCAAGAACGGCGAGGAGATCTGATGACCACCCAGAGTGACACCAGCCTGGCCGCCGAGCGCGAGAGCCTGGCGAGCGAGCGAGCGGCCCAGGGCACCGGCAGCCAGCCGCGCTTCCGGACCCGATACCGCGACGAGATCATGCCTGCCCTGCAGGAGGAGTTCGGCTACGCCAACGTCATGCAGATCCCCGGCCTGACCAAGATCGTCGTCAACATGGGCGTCGGCGAGGCGGCCCGCGACGCGAAGGTGATCGAGGGCGCGGTCCGCGACCTGGCCACGATCACCGGCCAGAAGCCGCAGGTGACGAAGGCTCGCAAGTCGATCGCCCAGTTCAAGCTGCGCGAGGGCATGCCGATCGGCTGCCACGTGACGCTTCGCGGCGACCGGATGTGGGAGTTCCTCGACCGGCTGCTGACCCTGGCGCTCCCGCGGATCCGTGACTTCCGCGGCCTGTCGCCCGAACCAGTTCGACGGCAAGGGCAACTACACGTTCGGGCTGACCGAGCAGGTCATGTTCCACGAGATCGACCAGGACAAGATCGACCGTCAGCGGGGCATGGACATCACGCTCGTCACGACCGCGACGACAAACGAGGAAGGCCGTTCGCTGCTCAAGCACCTCGGCTTCCCCTTCAAGGAGAACTGATGGCGAAGACATCCCTCGTAGTCAAGGCGGCCCGCAAGCCGAAGTTCAAGGTGCGGGGCTACACCCGCTGCCAGCGCTGCGGCCGACCGAAGGCCGTCTACCAGAAGTTCGGCCTCTGCCGCATCTGCCTGCGCGAAATGGCGCACCGCGGCGAACTGCCCGGCATCACCAAGAGCTCCTGGTAGACCGAGCCCACCCACGTGACCACCAACCACTGAAACGTTGGCCGCAGGTCGCCGTACGACGGCACAGCGCCGTACGACGGCGAAACCGCGGCTGGAAAGAGGCCCCCGGCCATGACGATGACTGACCCGATCGCAGACATGCTCACGCGTCTGCGCAATGCCAACCAGGCTTACCACGACACCGTCAGCATGCCCCACAGCAAGCTGAAGGTAGGGGTCGCCGAGATCCTCCAGCAGGAGGGCTACATCGGCTCCTGGAAGGTCGTGGATCCCGCAGAGGGCGTGACGGGCAAGACGCTCGTGATCGACCTCAAGTTCGGCCCCAACCGGGAGCGCTCGACTGGCCGGCGTTCGCCGGATCAGCAAGCCCGGCCTGCGCGTCTACGCGAAGGCCACCGGGCTGCCCAAGGTCCTCGGTGGGCTCGGCGTCGCGATCATCTCGACGTCGACCGGCCTGCTCACCGACCGTCAGGCCAAGCAGAAGGGCGTAGGCGGAGAAGTCCTCGCCTACGTCTGGTAGCCCGGAAACCGGAAGGAGAACACTCATGTCGCGTATCGGCAAGCTTCCGATCCCCGTCCCGTCCGGGGTCGACGTCGCCATCGACGGCCAGACCGTCACGGTCAAGGGCCCCAAGGGCACGCTCTCGCACACGGTCGCGCGAGCCCATCGCCGTAGGTCGAGCCGACGACGGCACCGTCGCGGTCACCCGTCCCGACGACGAGCGCAACAGCCGCTCGCTGCACGGGCTGTCGCGCACGCTCATCGCCAACATGGTCACCGGCGTGACCGACGGCTACGAGAAGAAGCTCGAGATCGTCGGCGTCGGCTACCGCGTGGTGCCGAAGAGCCCGACCCAGCTCGAGTTCTCGCTCGGCTACAGCCACCAGATCACCTTCAACGCCCCGGAGGGCATCACGTTCACCGTGGAGAACGCCGACCCGGTTCTCCGTCCAGGGCATCGACAAGCAGTCCGTCGGTGAGGTCGCCGCCAACATTCGCAAGCTCCGCAAGCCCGAGCCGTACAAGGGCAAGGGCATCCGGTACGCCGGCGAGCAGGTCCGCCGCAAGGTCGGAAAGGCTGGTAAGTAATGGCCATCGCACTCAAGGCTTCGCAAGCACACCGCGGCCAAGACCGCGTCGCGGGCGCGCCGCCAGGTGCGCGGACGCAAGAAGATCCGCGGCTCCGCCGAGCGACCACGCCTGGTGGTGACCCGGTCCAGCCGGCACCTCTTCGTGCAGGTCGTCGACGACGTCGAGGGCACGACGATCGCGTCCGCCAGCACCATGGAGTCGGACCTGCGCGCGTTCAGCGGCGACAAGACCGCGAAGGCGCGCAAGCTCGGCGAGCTCGTCGCCGACCGGGCCAAGGGCGCCGGCGTCGACGCCGTCGTCTTCGACCGCGCAGGCAACAAGTACCACGGTCGGGTCGCCGCGCTCGCCGAAGGCGCCCGCGAGGGCGGGTTGTCGTTCTGATGACCAGACGTCGTACGGCGACAGAGTCGATGACACAGGCAACGAAAGACGTAACAGAAGGACTGTTTCTATTGGAGAGGACGTCGACATGAGCGGACCCCAGCGCCGCACAGGTGGCGGTGCCGGATCCGACCGTCGAGGCCGGGACGACCGACGCGGCTCAGCAGGCGAGAAGAGCGCCTACATCGAGCGCGTCGTCGCCACCAACCGCGTGGCCAAGGTCGTCAAGGGCGGCCGGCGCTTCAGCTTCACGGCGCTCGTCGTCGTAGGTGACGGCGACGGCAGCGTCGGCGTCGGCTACGGCAAGGCCAAGGAGTTCCCAGCCGCTATCGCCAAGGGCGTCGAAGAGGCCAAGAAGTCCATGTTCAAGGTGCCGCGCGTGCAGGGCACCATCCCGCACCCGGTCCAGGGCGAGAAGTCCGCAGGCGTCGTCCTGCTGCGTCCGGCCGCTCCCGGTACCGGCGTCATCGCCGGTGGCCCGGTGCGCGCCGTCCTCGAGTGCGCCGGCATCCACGACGTGCTCAGCAAGTCGCTCGGCTCGTCCAACGCACTCAACATCGTCGGCGCGACGGTCGCGGCCCTGCGGATGCTCGTCGAGCCGGAGACGGTCGCCGCGCGACGTGGGCTCACCGTCGAGCAGGTCGCCCCGGCGGCCCTGCTGCGGGCCCGCGCAGAGGTGGTGGAGTGATGGGTCAGCTCAAGGTCAAGCAGGTCCGGTCCGAGATCGGCCGGCACAAGAACCAGCGCGACACGCTGCGCTCGCTGGGACTCAAACGCATCGGCGACGTCGTCGTCAAGGAGGACCGGCCCGAGATCCGCGGCATGCTCGCGACCGTGCCGCACCTCGTCGACGTCGAGGAGGTTGACTGACATGACGCTCAAGCTGCATCACCTGCGCCCGGCGCCGGGCGCCAAGACGGCCAAGACCCGCGTGGGTCGAGGCGAGGGAAGCAAGGGCAAGACCGCTGGCCGAGGCACCAAGGGCACCAAGGCGCGCTACCAGGTCTCCGGCCGAGGCATCGAGGGCGGGGCGCTGCCGCTGCACATGCGGCTGCCCAAGCTGCCGCGGCTTCGCCAACCCGTTCCGGGTCGAGTACCAGGTGGTCAACCTCGACCGGCTGAGCGCGCTCTACCCCGACGGTGGCGAGGTCACGCCCGGAGACGCTGGTCGCCAAGGGCGCGGTGCGCGACAACGCCCCGGTCAAGGTCCTCGGTGGCGGCGAGGTGACGGTGGCGCTGCAGGTCAGCGCCCACGCGTTCTCGGCCAGCGCCAAGGAAAAGATCGCGGCGGCCGGCGGGTCGACCACCGAGCTCTGAGACCGCGCGAGCGTCGAGGTGGACGGCAGATCTTACGGACGTGGGGCTCGCGATGTGCGACGTACGATGAGACTGTTATTGTCCGAAGGCAGCACCCAGCGGTGGGGACGTTCGTCAATCGCGACCGTTGTCATGAGGACTGTGCTGACGAAGCTGTGCACACGGAGCTGCAACTGGAGCTCTGCAAACTAGAGCTGGCAACCGAGCTCGATAGACTCGGCAAACTAGAAACGTGTCTCCCAGCCGGGGGATCGCTGGGAGGACCTGGTGCTAAGCGCCTTCGTCAACGCGTTCCGGACGCCCGACCTGCGGCGGAAGCTGCTGTTCGTGCTGCTCGTGATCGTGCTGTTCCGGCTGGGCTCGACGGTCCCGACGCCCGGCGTCAACTACGTCAAGGTGCACGAGCGCCACCCAGGGCCTCAGCAAGAACGGCATCTACGGGCTGATCAACCTGTTCTCCGGCGGCGCGCTGCTGAAGCTGACCGTCTTCGCGCTCGGGATCATGCCGTACATCACCGCCAGCATCATCCTGCAGCTGCTCACGGTGGTCATCCCCCGCCTGGAGGCCCTGAAGAAGGAAGGGCCAGTCCGGGCGTCGCCAAGATCACCCAGTACACCCGCTACCTGACCCTTGGCCTGGCGATCCTGCAGTCCACCGGCATCGTGGCGCTGGCCCGCACCGGGCAGCTGCTGGGCAGCACCGCGGGTGGCTCGCTGCTGGTCAACGACAAGGTCTCGACGATGCTCATCATGGTCATCACGATGACCGCCGGCACGGCCACGATCATGTGGCTCGGCGAGCTGATCACCGAGCACGGCATCGGCAACGGCATGTCGATCATGATCTTCACCTCGGTGATCTCGGCCTTCCCGGGCGCGCTCTGGGGCATCAAGAACGAGCACGGCTGGGACGTCTTCGCGATCGTGATCGGCATCGGCCTGGTCGATCATCGCCGCCGTCGTCTTCGTCGAGCAGGCGCAGCGGCGGATCCCGGTCCAGTACGCCCGCCGGATGGTCGGCCGCAAGATGTTCGGGGGTACGTCGACGTACATCCCGCTCAAGGTCAACCAGGCCGGCGTCATCCCGGTGATCTTCGCGAGCAGCCTGCTCTACCTGCCGGCGCTCGCCTCGCAGTTCAACCCGACCTCGTCCGTGGTCGATCTGGGTGTCAGACCCACCTCGTCAGGGCGACCACCCGGACTACATGCTGCTCTACTTCCGCTGATCATCTTCTTCACCTACTTCTACGTCGCGATCACCTTCAACCCTGAAGAGGTCGCCGACAACATGAAGAAGTACGGCGGGTTCGTGCCCGGCATCCGGGCCGGCAAGCCCACCCAGGACTACCTGGCCTACGTGCTGTCGCGGATCACCTTCCCCGGCTCGCTCTATCTGGGCGTCATCGCGCTCGTGCCGCTGATCGCGCTGGTGCTCGTCAACGCCAACCAGAACTTCCCGTTCGGTGGTACGTCGCTGCTGATCATGGTCGGCGTCGGTCTCGACACCGTGAAGCAGATCGAGAGCCAGCTGCAGCAGCGGCATTACGAAGGATTCTTGCGCTGATGCGGGTGGTGTTGGTGGGGGCGCCGGGCGCCGGGAAGGGAACCCAGGCCAAGTTCATCGCCAAGCACTACGGCATCCCGGCGATCTCGACCGGAGACATCTTCCGCGCCAACATCGCCGACCAGACCGAGCTCGGGCTGGCGGCGAAGCGCTACATGGACGCCGGCGGCCTGGTGCCCGACGAGGTCACGATCGACATCGTGCGCGACCGGCTCCAGCACGCCGGACACCGTCGGCGGCTTCCTGCTCGACGGGTTCCCCCGGACGCTTCCGCAGGCCGAGGCGCTCCAGGAGATGCTCGCCGAGCTCGGCACGCCGCTCGACGCCGTACTCGAGATGCAGGTCGACGACGACGAGGCCGTCCGCCGGATCAGCGGGCGCCGGATCTGCCGCAGCTGCGGTCACGTCTGCGCACGTCGAGTTCGACCCGCCCGCGGTGGAGGGCGTCTGCGACGTCTGTCGGCGGCGAGCTCGTTCCAGCGCGACGACGACCTGCCCGAGACGGTGCGCACCCGGCTCGAGGTCTACACCCGCGAGACCGCCCCGCTGGTCGGCTTCTACGCCGAACTCGGGCTGCTGCGTCTCGATCCATGCACACGGTGCGGTCGAGGAGATCACCGAGCGAGGCCATCGCGGCGCTCGACTCGGTGGCGTCCACGTCTCCCGCATCGCCGGCCGCCTCCGCGTAGACCGATGTTCGACCGCAGGCTCGAGATCAAGTCCCGCGAGCAGATCGCCCTGATGCGCCGAGCGGGACTCGTCGTCGGCGAGACGCTGGCGCTGCTGCGCGACGCGGTCGCCCCCGGAGTGACGACGGGCGAGCTCGACGCCCTCGCCGAGGACCACATCCGGGCCAGCGGCGCGACGCCCAACTTCCTGAACTACCACGGGTTCCCGGCGACGATCTGTACCTCGGTCAACGACGAGGTCGTCCACGGCATCCCGGGCGACCGGGTCCTGCGAGGCCGGCGACCTGATCTCGATCGACTGCGGTGCGATCGTCGACGGCTGGCACGGGGACGCGGCCATCACCGTCGCCGTGGGCCCGCCGGGATCGGTCGGACCCGAGCTGCTCGAGGTGATGCGGGTCTGCGAGGAGAGCATGTGGCGCGGGTTCGCCGCCGCCCGGCTCGGCGGTCGGGTCACCGACATCTCGCACGCGATCGAGTCGTACGTCCGCTCGCAGGGCGACTACGGGATCGTCGAGGAGTACGTCGGTCACGGCATCGGCTCCGCGATGCACATGCCGCCCAACGTGCCGAACTACGGGCGCGCCGGCCGCGGTCCGCGGCTGGTCGAGGGGCTCGCGCTCGCCGTCGAGCCGATGATCACCCTCGGCACCATCGAGACCCGTACCCTCGACGACGACTGGACGGTGGTCACGACCGACGGGTCGTGGTCGGCGCACTTCGAGCACTCGTTCACCCTCACCCCGCACGGTGCGCTGATCCTGACCGCCCTCGACGGCGGCGCGGCCAAGCTCGCCGAGCTCGGCGTCCCCTGCGCCGCCTGAGCCGTACGCAGCGTCCGTAGGGACGAGGCTCCGGACGTCGACTGCCTGGGATTCGTCCGGTCGTGCTCGGACGCTGCGGAACTGCTGCGCGGTGGGCTCGGACGATTGCGGGGGCCCGGGTTGCGTCCGCGTTGGCCTCACGCTCGGAGGTACGGACGTCCGGGGGGGCGGATGACTCAGCAGACCGGACGAATCGCAACGCGGACCACCCGGACGACTGACCGGAGGAGACTAGGGTTGGGGTATGGCCGACGACATCGCGATTCACGAGCAGATCACCGCCCTTGTCGCCGAGGAGCATGAGCTCCGGCGCCGGCTGGGTGCCGGGGAGATCTCCCGCGACGAGGAGCACGCGCGACTCAAGGACCTCGAGGTACGGCTCGACCAGTCGTGGGACCTGCTGCGTCAGCGCGACGCCCGCCGCCAGTACCACGAGAACCCCGACGATGCCGAGGTACGACCCGAGCGCGTCGTCGAGAACTACGAGGGTTGACCGCGCCGCAGGCGAGCGCGGCCGGGCCCGGCGCCGACCCTGGCCTGGTGATCCGCCGCGCCACTGTCGACGATGTGGCCGCCGTCGTGGCGCTGCTGGTCGACGACCCGCTGGGCGCGACACGTGAGCAGCACCGCCTCCGATGGCGATCTTGCGCCGTACCGAGCGGCCTTTGCGGCGATCGACGTCGACCCCGACCAGCTTCTCGCGGTGGCGGTGATCGGCGACGAGGTGGTCGGCGACGCTGCAGCTCACATTCATCCACGGGCCTGTCGCGCAACGGGGCGACTGCGGGCCATGGTCGAGGCGGTCCGAGTGGCGGCGTCACAGCGCAGTCGCGGCCTTGGTGGTCAGATGATGCGCTGGGCAATCGAGCAGGCTCGTGACCGAGGCTGCGCCGATGGTCCAGCTGACCTCGGACAAGTCGCGCGTCGACGCCCACCGGTTCTACGAACGGCTGGGGTTCGTCGCGTCGCATGAGGGCATGAAGCTGCCGCTCTGACCGCACAAACCGGGGAGATCTGCAGGTAAATCCCTCGCTGCCGGGTGCATATCTCCCCGGTTCGTGGCTGGACGTCGGGCGCGTGCGACGTACCGCGAGGATCACGGCGGCGGTCGGCGACGGTCAATGGCGGCGGATTTCCGGTATCCGGCGGGTCCGCGTAGACTTGCGTGTCGGCCCGATCCGGGTCCGTTTCTGTGCGCCCTGCGGCTGCCCCGAGATTTCCTGGGGAAGGGCGTCGGTAGCGGCAGCCGGGTCGGGCAGTGTCGAGCATCATCGTCGACTCATGGCTCACGCCAACGGCACCACACCAAGGCGGGGATTTCCCTGCCCCACCAGGCTGCGCCCCCGGGCCAGCACCATGCAACAGATTGCGGAGGATATGCCGAAGAAGGAAGGGGTCATCGAGATCGAGGGCACCGTCGTGGAGGCGCTCCCGAACGCGATGTTCAGGGTCGAGCTCAACAACGGGCACAAGGTTCTCGCCCATATCAGCGGCAAGATGCGTCAGCACTACATCCGGATCCTCCCCGAGGACCGCGTCGTGGTGGAGCTCTCGCCGTACGACCTCACCCGTGGACGCATCGTCTACCGCTACAAGTAAACCCGCCCACGTGCCGACCTGATGGAGTGCTCGATGAAAGTCAACCCGAGCGTCAAGAAGATCTGTGACAAGTGCAAGGTGATCCGCCGTAACGGGCGGGTCATGGTGATCTGCGAGAACCCGCGCCACAAGCAACGGCAAGGCTGATCACCACCCCCCGAGGACGGCGACCCGCCGTCCTCACTGAAGCGCGACCGCTCGCCGGTTCAGCCGTGAGGCCGAGCCGGCGTCACCCCCGGAACGAAGGCCGGGGCCCTGTCCGCCGTACGACGACCTGCCTAGCGCAAGACGCGTCGACGCAGACCAGGGACGCGACGCGCACGACACCTTCGAGGAACGAAAGGTCAACCGCCTGATGGCACGCCTCGTCGGTGTGGACCTCCCGCGCGACAAGCGCGTCGAGGTAGCCCTCACCTACATCTATGGAATCGGCAGCACCCGCGCCACGAGCGGCGCTCGCCGCCGACCGGAGATCAGCCCCGACCTGCGCGTCCACGAGCTGGGCGACGAGGAGCTGGTCAAGCTCCGCGACTACATCGAAGCGAACTTCCAGGTCGAAGGTGACCTGCGCCGCGAGGTGAGCGCCGACATCCGCCGCAAGGTCGAGATCGGCAGCTACCAGGGTCGCCGGCACCGCCAGGGCCTGCCCGTCCGCGGCCAGCGCACCAAGACGAACGCGCGCACCCGCAAGGGCCCGAAGCGCACCGTCGCCGGCAAGAAGAAGGCCGGCAAGTGACCCGATCATCGACGAGCAGGAGTTTCTGAGATGCCTCCCGAAGAGCCGTACCGCCGGCGGCAAGAAGGTCCGCCGCAAGGAGAAGAAGAACGTCGCTGCGGGCCACGCCCACATCAAGAGCACGTTCAACAACACGATCATCACGATCACCGACCCTTCGGGCGGCGTGATCTCGTGGGCCAGTGCCGGCACCGTCGGCTTCAAGGGCTCGCGCAAGTCCACTCCCTTCGCCGCGCAGATGGCCGCCGAGGCCGCCGGGCGCCGGGCGATGGAGCACGGCATGAAGAAGATCGACGTCTTCGTCAAGGGACCCGGCTCCGGTCGCGAGACCGCCATCCGGTCCCTCGGTGCGGTCGGCCTCGAGGTCGGCACCATCCAGGACGTCACGCCGAGCCCCCACAACGGATGCCGCCCTCCCAAGCGGCCCCGCGTCTGAGCCCCCGAGCACGAGAAGGAGACTGATAGCCCATGGCCCGTTACACCGGACCCATGACGAAGAAGTCCCGCCGCTTGGGGGTCGACCTCATCGGTGGAGACGCAGCATACGAGAAGCGTCCCTATCCGCCCGGCCAGCACGGCCGCGGCCGGATCAAGGAGTCGGAGTACCGCAACCAGCTGATGGAGAAGCAGAAGGCGCGCTACACGTACGGCGTTCTGGAGAAGCAGTTCCGTCGCTACTACCAGGAGGCCAGCCGTCGTCCCGGCAAGACCGGTGACAACCTGCTGCAGATGCTGGAGTGCCGCCTCGACAACGTCGTCTACCGCGCCGGCTTCGCCCGGACCCGTCGGCACGCGCGCCAGCTGGTCAACCACGGCCACTTCATGGTCAACGGCCACAAGGTCGACATCCCGTCGTTCCAGGTGTCCGCCCACGACGTGATCGACGTGCGCGCCAAGTCCGTCGAGATGACGCCGTTCATCATCTCCCGCGAGACCCACGGTGAGCGTCTCGTGCCGGCGTGGCTCGAGGTCATCACCAACAAGATGCGGGTGCTCGTGCACACAGCTCCCGGTGCGTGCCCAGATCGACGTGCCGGTCCAGGAGCAGCTCATCGTCGAGTACTACTCGAAGAAGTAACGTCGCCGCGGGCGCCAGCCCGCTGCGACGCTTCGGCGCCGGCCGGCCCCACAAGGGGTCGTGTCGTCGACGAAGAACAAACCCAAGAGCTACGTCGTCAAATAGCGGATGGCGTAGGAAGGAAGAGTTACTGTGCTTATCGCCCAGCGTCCCACCCTCTCCGAAGAGGTCGTCACCGACCACCGCTCCCGGTTCTCGCTCGAGCCGCTGGAGCCGGGCTTCGGCTACACCCTCGGCAACTCCCTGCGTCGTACCCTGCTGTCGTCGATCCCCGGCGCAGCCATCACGTCGATCCGCGTCGACAACGTGCTGCACGAGTTCTCGACGATCTCCGGGGTGACCGAGGACGTCACCGAGATCATCCTCAACCTCAAGCAGCTCGTGGTCTCCTCGGAGCACGACGAGCCGGTCACGATGTACCTGCGCAAGCAGGGTCCCGGTGAGGTCACCGCGGCCGACATCGCGCCGCCGGCCGGCGTCGAGGTCCACAACCCCGAGCTGGTGCTCGCCCACCTGAACGACAAGGGCAAGCTCGACATGGAGCTCGTCGTCGAGCGTGGCCGTGGCTACGTCTCGGCCGTCCAGAACAAGAGCTCGGACACCGAGATCGGCCGGATGCCGATCGACTCGATCTACTCGCCGGTCCTCAAGGTGACCTACAAGGTCGAGGCGACCCGTGTCGAGCAGCGCACCGACTTCGACCGGCTGATCATCGACGTCGAGACCAAGCCGTCCATGCAGCCGCGCGACGCACTCGCCTCGGCGGGCAAGACGCTGGTCGAGCTGTTCGGTCTGGCGCGTGAGCTGAACGTCGAGGCCGAGGGCATCGACATCGGCCCGTCGCCGGTCGACGAGCAGCTGGCTGCCGACCTGGCCCTGCCGGTCGAGGACCTGCAGCTGACCGTGCGGTCGTACAACTGCCTCAAGCGTGAGGGCATCCACACCGTGGGTGAGCTCCTCTCGCGCAGCGAGCAGGACCTGCTGGACATCCGCAACTTCGGCTCGAAGTCGATCGACGAGGTCAAGGCCAAGCTCGCGGAGATGGGCCTGTCCCTCAAGGACAGCGCACCCGGCTTCGACCCGAGCACGGTCGTCGACAACTTCGACGACGACGCGAGCTTCGCGGAGGACGAGCAGTACTGACGGTATATGGGGCCGAGCGGAGCGCGGACCCATATCGCGTCAGTTAGCGAGCCGTGGCGGGACGAAGTCTCGACACTGTGAGCGAACCACCTGAGTACGGTGGCAAACCACCTGAACGACAAGAGCGCTACCAGTTGAGTACGGCGTACGACCTTGGGCCGTGGGGACACACGGCAAGTGAGTGATCACGTGAGACCGAGTACCTGATACGGCTCGGAGAAGGAGAGCGACATGCCAGCCCCAACGAAGGGCAAGCGCCTCGGCGGCAGCCCGGCGCACCAGAAGGCCATCTTGAGCAACCTCGCCACGAGCCTGTTCGAGCACGGCGCGATCACCACCACCGAGGCGAAGGCGCGCCGGCTGCGTCCGTTCGCCGAGAAGCTCATCTCGAAGGCGAAGCGCGGCGACCTGCACAACCGTCGTCAGGTGATGTCGGTGATCGCGTGACAAGACCATCGTGCATGTGCTGTTCACCGAGATCGGGCCGCGTTACGCCGACCGTCCGGGCGGCTACACCCGGATCACCAAGATCGGGCCCCGCAAGGGCGACAACGCCCCGATGGCCGTGATCGCAGCTGGTCGAGGAGGAGTTCACCTCCAAGACTCGGGCGACCAAGAAGGCAACTCCGGCGAAGAAGACGGCAGCCACGCCGGCTGCTGATGAGACCGTTGCCGACGAGAGCACTGCCGTTGACGAGTCGACGGTGGACGACTCGACCGCAGACACGGCCCAGGTCGAAGAAGCAGCTGCCGCCGAGACCGAGCAGGTCGAGGCCCAGCAGGCAGTCGCCGAGCAGGACGCTCAGGACGAGGTTCCGCAGGCGCCCGCCGACGACACGGCTGCCGACGAGACGGTCGCTGACGAGGCTGTCAGCGACCAGGCCGTCACCGAGCAGGCCGACGTGCCTGCTGAGGATGACGAAGCCGACCAGAAGTAGCAGCCCCCCGCACCGACGAGCCGGCCCGCCGACCCCACACTGGGAGCTCGGCGGGCCGCTCGCCGTACCGGCTCAGAACAGGTGGGGCAGCTGGTCCATGGAGGCCGCTTGCTGCCCCCAGATCAACAGCATGCCCGCCGTCCAGCCCACGACGACCACGAACATGGCGACGGCGCCGAACGCCGTGCTGGCTCGGACGCGACCTGACCAGTCGCCACTGGGGGTCCGCTCGGAGAGGTCGAAGGGGATCGAGGTGACGCAGGCGGCAACCTCGGGCTTGCGGGAGTTCACCAGGATGACGCCGTCGATGTACTCCCGGCCGCGCAGGGTGACTTCGCCGGCGCTGCCGCCCAGCTGGTAGCGCACCCGGGTCTTCGTCCCGGGGCCGCTGTAGAACTGCCGGGCCACGTGCCAGCCGCGGGCGATCGGCAGCCGCATGTTCTGGTACGTCGTGCCGCTGTAGTACGTGCCGATGTCGACCGGAACTGCCTCAACGGAGGTAGCCTGCTGACCCCAACGCAGCAGCCCGATCAGCCGGGCGTACCTGCGGATGGCCAGCCCCATCACGGCGAGGAAGGCGACGATCGCGACAGCCACCCCGGCAACCGGCCAGAAGAGCCAGATCGCGATCGGCGCCGTGGCGACCATGACGAGGGTGAAGACGGTCCACCAGCTCCACGGCAGCAGGAAGAGCCGATAGCTGGCCGGCACCCGCCGTGGTGGCATCGAGAGCGGCAGGTCGGGTCCGGGTGGCGGGCTTGCCGAGCCGGGCAGGTAGCCCGCGAACCCCACGCGACCCAGCAGCTGCCGCAGCGCCTCCTGGGCTTCCGGCGATGCGGTTGATGTGGCCGGTGACGGCGATGGGGTCGATGCGACCGGGCTCGACGCGACTGCATCGGCGGTTGTCCCCTGCAGCTCGGCGAGCCTGGCCTGAAGCTGCTCGACCTTGGCGTCCGCGAGCTCACGCCGTAGCCGTAACGCCTCCTCGTCGTCGCTCACAGGACTCAGTATGGGGCTCCGCGCCTGCGTTCGTCTGCGCTCCTGCGGGTGTCGGCAGCGGGGGACCGCCGACGAATCGAGCGGGGCACGGGATACTGCGGGCATGATGTCTCGCCGTACGGCCGTGGCCCTGCTTGCCAGCGCCGTGGGGTCCTTGGTGCTCTACCTTCCCGGTACGGCGTCCGCTGGCGCTGGCGCGTCCGCTGGCGCTAGCGCCGTACCGACCAAGACTCCGGCGGCGGCGCCGATCCAAGGCGTCGACTCGATGTGGGTGTGGCACTCCCGACCCGCCGCCGACCTGGCGGCGACGACCGAGGCTCTCGGGGTGACGAGGGTGTTCCTGTTTGTCGGGAACTCCTCGCCGCAGAGCAACAAGAACATCCGGCAGAGCGTCCGACTGCTCCATGCGCAAGACGTCGACGTCTTCGCCCTCAGCGGCGAGCCGCAGTGGACCTTCAGGCATCACCCGGCGCTCGCCTGGGCGCACCGAGCGCTACGGCTCGCGCCGTTCGACGGACTGCACCTGGACGTCGAGCCGCACGCCCTGAAGCGCTGGAAGCGGGACCAGCAGGAGCTGGTCGCGGACTACCTGGTGCTGATGGACGAGCTCGCGCCACTTCGAGGTCCGCTCGAGGTCGATGCGCAGTTCGCCTACGGCCGGATCGCCACCCCCGGCGGGAGCACGTTCGCCGACGACATCCTCAGTCGGGTCGACGGGGTCACGGTGATGAGCTACCGCGACACCGCGCAGGGCGCCAACGGCATGGTCGCCATCGCGCAGGATTGGCTGGAGCGGGCCACGAACGCCGACAAGCCCGTCTGGTTGGCCGCCGAGACCAACCCCTATCCCGACTGCGTCTACTGCACGTTCTACGAGGAAGGTCAGGCGCAGATGGCCGACGTTCTCACCGAGGTCGACACCACGGAGCGCGACAGCGGCAGCTATCCGACGTACCAAGGAATCTCCATCGAGGACCTCGACGGCTGGCTCGCCCTCGGTCCGTGATGGAGCCCGTCGAGAGGTGATCGCTCGCCAGCGTGCTGGCCTCGCCGGGCCGGCTGGCTAGCGTCGTACGGTTCGGATCATGCGAGGCCTGAGCTGGTCCTCATAGCCGCCTACGCCGACCTGGCCTTGGTCGTTGGCTCCCCAACACCACAGGCTCTGGTTGCTGCGGTAGCCGCAGGTGTGCTCGCCGGAGCCGGTGATGCCCGTCCAGAGGTTCTCGCCGCCGATCCGCTCCGGAGTGAGGTGGTGGCGCGTGGTTCGATCGCCGAGCTGTCCGTGCGCGTTGCGGCCCCAGCAATATAAGGACTGGTCGACGCGCACAGCGCACGTGTGGTAGGCCCCGGCGCTCACCTTCACCCACGGGTTCCTGCCACCGACGTGCTGAGGAACCAGTGAGCCAACGTGGGTCCCGTCACCCAGCTGTCCTTGACCGTTGAAGCCCCAGCAGTACAGCGTGTGGTCGAAGCGGATGCCGCACCCATGGAACGCGCCGGTCGCGACGGAGGACCAGTCCTCCGACTCGCCGACGATCGTCGGCACGTGCCTGTCGAGGGTGTCGCCGGTGCCGAGCTGGCCGTGGTCGTTGTACCCCCAGCAACGCGCCCGGTGGTCAGCGCGGATTCCGCAGGCGAAGTCCTGTCCTACCGAGACGGAGAGCCAGTCGGAGTCCTCACCGACCCTCGTCGGAGTCTGCTTCCACGTCGTCGACCCGTCGCCCAGCTGACCATGGGTGTTGTCGCCCCAGCACCACAGACCTCCGTCGTTCTGGATCCCGCAAGTGTCGAAGCTACCCGCACTCACGTTGGCCCACTCGCTGTCTCCGACCTGGGTCGGCTCGAGCCGGTCCGACCTGTCGCCCAGCCCGAGCTGACCGAAGAAGTTGTATCCCCAACACCACAACGAGTGATCCAAGCGGACACCGCAGGTGTGCCGACCGCCGGCGGTGATCTGCGACCAGGCGTCGTGCCCGATGCGTTCAGGCTCTGCATGCCGGATCCCCGTACCGTCCCCGAGCTGGCCCTGGCCGTTGTCGCCCCAGCACCACAGCTGCCAGGTGACCCGCAGACCACAGGTATGGCCCCCTCCGGCAGCCACGCTCGACCAGCCGAACGTCGCCGGTGGCACAGCGCCGACTGTCGCCGTGTCCTTTGACGCCGCCGCAGGGCTGAAGCTCATGGACGCGACCAGCAGTGCTCCGGCCGCGACGAGTACGGTGTTGGGCCATCTCTTGACCATCGTTGTTCTCTCCCTCGGTGTGACGTCGGCGGGCGCTGGGTTCACGTGGGCTGGACGAAGCGGGGCGGCCCCGCTCTCAGCAGTAGCCGGTCTTCAGCGGAGACAACCGGTCAGCAGCGTTGACCCTCACCCGGCTGCCAGCTCGCTCAGGGCGACGTCGGGGTTCGCGAGCCCGCCGTCGTCGATGCTGCTGCCGGACAGGATCAGCGCCTTCATGTCATCCACGACGTCCCAGAGGTTGACGCTCATCCCCGCCATCACCTTGTTGTCCGCACCGATCCAGAACGCCAGGAACTTGCGGTTCTCGACGTCGCCGCGCGTGACCACTCTCGCGTACGACCCCGGCGGCGCGTATCCGACGTACTCCATGCCGAGGTCGTACTGGTCGGTGAAGAAGTACGGCAGCTCCGTGTACGGCGTCGGTGTGCCCAGCATCGTGGCCGCGGCCGCAGCCGGCTGGTTGAGGGCGTTGGCCCAGTGCTCGACCCGGACCCGGCGACCGAGCACGGGGTGCAGCTGGTTGGCGATGTCACCGACGGCGACGATGTCGGGATCGCTTGTCACGAGGGTCTCGTCGACGAGGACGCCGTTGTCCACCCGCAGGTTGGCCTCGGCGGCGAGCTCCACGTTCGGGGCAGCTCCGACACCGACAAGCACCAGGTCCGCCGAGACGGTGGTCCCGTCCTCCAGCCGTACGCCGGTCGCTCGCGAGTCCGCCGTCGTGATCTCCGCGATCTGGGCACGCAGGTGGAACGTCACGCCGTTGTGGCGATGCAGGTTGAGGAAGGTCCTGGCGATCTCGGGTCCCAGAACGGCGAGGAGGGGGAGCTCAGCCGCCTCGAACACGGTGACCTCACACCCGCCCATGGCAGCGGTCGCAGCCACCTCCATCCCGATCCACCCGCCGCCGATGATCGCCACCCGCTGGTGGGCGCGGATCGCGGCCGAGATCCGGTCGGAGTCCTCGACGGTGCGCAGGGTCTGGACACCCGAAGCGCCACTGCCGGGCAGCGAGAGGGTGCGCGGCCGTGACCCCGTCGCCAGCATCAGCTTGTCGTAGCGCACGAACCGGCCGTTCTCCAGAGTCACGACCTGCCCCTTCGGGTTGAGATCTGTGACCGCGAGCCCCTGCAGCAACGTGACGTGATGGTCGGCGTACCAGTCCGCGTCGTGCACCTCGAACTCCTCGCGCGGGGTCGACCCGGCAAGATAGCCCTTCGACAGGGGTGGCCGCTCGTACGGGAGGTGCTTCTCGGCGGCGATCAAGGTCAACTGGTCGTCGTAGCCCTGGTCGCGCAGCGCCTCGGTCGCCTTGGCTCCCGCGAGCCCGCCGCCCACGATGACGAAACTGCTGTTGGTCACGCTGATCCTCCTGGTGGGTCGTCGTTGGGCATCCGAGCGCTCATCGGGTGAGGCCGCACCGTGCCATGAACTCTTGCCTACACCGTGTGTCGGTGCGCAACAACCCCTGCATCGACGACGTCACGGTGGTCGAGCCGCGCGTCGCAGCTGACGGGTGGGTCGGATTCGTCCGACTGGGTTGGGGGTGAAAGGCCCGCGCTGGGTCGGACGTATCGGGGTGGGGTGGGTTCGTCCGGTTGGGTTGGGGGTGAAAGGCCCGCGGTGGGTCGGACGAATCGGGGTGGGGTGGGTTCGTCCGGTTGGGTTGGGGGTGAAAGGCCCGCGGTGGGTCGGACGAATCGGGGTGGGGTGGGTTCGTCCGGTTGGGTTGGGGGTGAAAGGCCCGCGGTGGGTCGGACGAATCCGGGTGGGGTGGTCCGCCGTACCAATGCTGAGGGGAACGACAATGGCAGGCATGGAGTCGGACGTGTCCGCAGGCTCACCGGTCAGGCTGCGTCTCGACGTCGCGTACGACGGCGCGGACTTCTCCGGGTGGGCCACGCAACCGGGACTCCGGACGGTTCAGGGCACCCTCGAGCCGGCCATCGAGAGGGTGCTCCGGCTGCCCGCCGGGTCGGTTCGGCTGACCGTCGCGGGCCGTACCGACGCAGGAGTTCATGCGCGTGGCCAGGTGTGCCATGTCGACGTACCGCCAGAGGTCGTTGACGTTGCGGCGCTCGCCCGGCGCCTCACCCGGGCGCTCCCCAACGACGTGGTGGTACGGCGGGTCACCGAGGCGCCGCCCGGATTCGACGCGCGGTTCTCCGCGGTCTGGCGGCGCTACTCCTACCGGATATGTGACCAGCCCAACCGGCTCGACCCGATCCGGCGCCGTGAGGTGCTCGGGTGGCCGCGCCCCTTGGACGAGTCGGCGATGAACGAGGCAGCGGCCGGCCTGCTCGGTGAGCACGACTTCGCGGCGTTCTGCAAGCGCCGCGAGGGCGCTTCGACGGTTCGGGATCTCCGCGAGCTGGTCTGGTCGAGGGACGGCGAACTGCTCACCTGCCGGGTCGTGGCGGGCGCCTTCTGCCACAACATGGTGCGATCGCTCGTCGGATGTCTGATCGTGGTGGGCGAGGCGAAGCGTCCGCCGTCCTGGGCCGCGGAGGTCCTCGCACGGACGGTCCGTGACTCCCGGGTGCCGGTCGTCGCGGCCCACGGGCTCAGTCTCGAAGAGGTGGGCTACCCGCCCGACGATGAGCTCGAGCGCCAACAGCCGCGCATTCGGCTGGCAACCTGAGGGGTGTTGTACGCCGTGCCATCCGTCAGGCATCCCCGACAGATGGCACGGGTTCTTGACGTCGGTGCTTCGCAGACGAACCACGATTGTGATGCGGGAAGGTAAACATTTTGGTGCTGGACTCCGTCAGTGAGGTATGGATGTTGCCGTGGTCGGCGAACAGGCGGGGGTGGACGCAGGCTTCGACGCCTGGGTCGCCGGTCGATCGGCGGCGCTGACCCGGTTCGCGTATCTGGTCACCGGCAACCAGCACGAGGCCGAGGAGGCCGTCCAGTCCGCCCTCGCCTCGGCCTGCGCGAAATGGTCTCGGGTCCGGCGGGCGGACGACCCCGAGGCATATGTACGTCGCATGGTGGTCAACGCCCACATCTCCTGGTGGAGGTCGTTCCGCCGTCGAGAGACGCCGGTGGACGACGTACCCGAGGACAGACCAGGTGGTGACCCGGCAGACGCGACCACCGAGGCCGACCACGTGTGGCGACTGTGCGCCACCCTGCCGCCTCGGCAGCGCGCCGCGGTCGTGCTGCGGTTCTACGAGGACCTCAGCTATCGGCAGATCGCCGACGTCCTCGACTGCACCGAGGCAACGGCGCGCGGCCACATCTTCCGGGCGATGACCGCCCTGCGCGAGACGATCGGGAAGGAGCCTGACGATGAATGACGACGAGCTCGAGGCGATGTTCCGCAGCTCACTGGCCGACCACGCGAGCGAGGCCGTGCCGGCCGCCGACCCGGTGGCCGACGCGCACGCCGGGGCGCGCCGACGTCGCCGTGTCATCGGGGCGATCGCGGGAGCCGCCGCCATCGTCGTGGTCGCCCCTGCGGCCGTCGTGGCGGTGACGCTCGGCCATGGCGGGTCGAACGCCGCTGATCCGGCCGTCCCGTCAGTCGCGGGCGGCTGGCGGGCCGAGTCCTATAACGGCATCGAGCTCCGGGTCCCGGTGACTTGGGGCTGGGGTGCCACCCCCGCGACTTCCGGCCCTGACCACTGTGTCGTGATGAAGGAGCCCTACGTCGGCCGGCCGATGGGACCGGCGGAGCTGCGCTGCATGTCGAACCCACCTGCGCACGTCTGGTTCGACTCGTCCGAACCCGTTGGGTCGCGGGATGGCCAGACCACGGTGCGCGTCCAGGGCGCGACCACGTTCAACATCACGGTCGCCGACACCGACCGCGCTGACCGGCAACGCATCCTCGACTCGATCCACCCCGTGACGACGGACAGCAACGGCTGCCCGGTGAAACCGGCCAAGTTCCCCTGGGGCTCCCAGGACCCGAACCTGCCCGACGCCACCAATGCGTCGGTCTGCCTTTACTACACAAGCGTCACGCAAGCGGGACGCACGCACTATCGCACCTACCTGTACTACTCGACCCGGGTGCTCACGTCCGTCCCGGAGCTGGTTCGGGAGATCAACGCGGCCGGCCCTGGCCCCAGGATCCAGCCCGCCGACCTGTGTGTCACCGAGAACGGCGTGTCGTTCGTCGACCTCATCGTCCGGTCAGCAGCTGCGTCGACGACGTACGGCATCTCGTCACGGGTGTGCGAAGGGCAGGGCATCGGGTACGACACCCAGCCCGACTTCCATGTGCTGACCAAGGCATCGGTCGCCCTGTGGGCAATCGACGGTGTCCCCGTCTATGCCCGAAACGGCCGGGACCCGACCTACCTCGGCTACTATCTGCCCTGAAAACCGGTCCTCCGTACAGGTGGCATGGCGGCGCCGAGTGTGGCTTGATGGGGGAGTGGTGGATGACGGGTTCGAGGGACCTGTGGACTTCGACGCGTGGATCGCGGGTCGGTCCGCGGCGCTGACCCGGTTCGCCTACCTCCTGACCGGGAGCGAGGTCGCCGCCGAGCGGGCTCTTGCCGCCGCCCTGACTGTCGCCTGCGCGACCTGGTCACGGGTACGGCGCAGCGACGACCCCGAGGCCCAGGTCCAGCAGCTGGTCGTCGAGGCCCATCTGCCCCGAGGCAGGTTGCTTCGACGGCGGGGCGCCGCTCTCGCCGTATCGACCCTTCCATCGGACAACGACCAGCGGGACCGTGACGACGACCAGCGGGACGATGAGGACGACCCGACCCGGGCCTGGCGGCTCTGCGCCGGACTGCCCGCCGAGCAGCGGGCCGCCGTCGTGCTGCGGTGCTACTCGGAGATGACGTACCCGCAGATCGCTGTCGTCATGGGCGGCAAGGAGTCGGTCGCGCAGGCCCACGTCGAGCGGAGCTTCCAGGCGCTGCGGGTAGCGATCGGTGAGCGACGCAGCGACCTCGAGATCGAGGCGGCGTTCCGCGAGGCCTTCGCCGAGCACGGCGAGGACCCGGTCGACCCGGGCGACCGCGCCCCCCTCGCCCATGCCGGAGCGCGACGCAGACGCCGCCGGATGATCGTTCCCGCAGTGGCGGCCGCCGTACTGCTGGTCGCCGGACTCGGGGCGGTCGCCATCTCGTACGACGGCGGTGACCAGACCGCTTCGGCGAAGCCGCGGGCAGGTGAGCATCCGCGCGGCTGGCGGGCCGAGTCCTACAACGGGATCCAGCTGTGGGTGCCGTCGGCGTGGGGATGGGGGCAGGTCCCGCGGCTCACGAGTCAGGGCCTGGTGTCCTGCGGACTCAACGCGTACTCGCCGACCGCTGTCATCAGTGGCGCTCGCTACGCTCTCCGTGGTTACGGCGCGCTGCCTTACGTCGGACGACCGGCAGAGCCCGATGCCGGTTGTGGAGCACCGCCTTCGCCGATGGGGGCGCATGTGTGGTTCGACTCGCCACTGCCGACCGGAAGCGGGCCGGCCCAGACTACCGTGCGGGTCGCCGGAGTCACCTCGTTCAACATCACGGTCGCCGATCCCAACCAGGCTGAGCGGGCCCAGATCCTGGCCTCGATCGAGCAGGTGGCGGTGGACGCCCACGGCTGTCCGCGCGGCTCCGGTGGCATCCGACGACTCGAGGCGCTCGCCGTTCCTGAGCCGTCACCGAGAATGGTGCGCACCGTGTCGCTGTGCCTCTTCACCGTGGCATCGAAGCACCAGCAGTCGCTCTTCTACTCCACCCAGGTCGACGGCGCCGACGCCCGGCAGTCGACCGCACAGATCGAAGCAGCACCTGCAGAGAGCCCTGACTCGCTGTGTCTCATCACCCCGGCGCTCAAACAGGTGGTGCTCATCGTGCGCACTCCGCAGGTGCGGTCGGTGTTCGGGGTGAACGCAGCCATCTGCCCCCAGGATCCGGTCGGCTACGTCACGGGGTCCAGCTTCCACATCCTCACGGCGGCGTCCATGCGGCTATGGGACATCGACGGACTGTCGCTCTATGCGGGTGCGGGGGTCGGCGAACGACTGTCCCCCTTCCTGCCGTCGCGCTGAGCGAGGGATTGAGCCACCTGCCAGGATGAGCGGGATGGCCGAGCACTACTTCACGCAGAACCCGTCGTCGGCGGAGCAGCGCCAGCCTGTCTCCGCGCGAGTGTGGGGCCAGAACCTCAGCCTCGAGTCCGCGGCCGGCGTCTTTGCGGCGGGGCGGCTCGATCGGGGTACGGCGATCCTGTTCCGCGAGGCGCCCCCGCCGGCGGTTGCGGGAACCTTCCTCGACCTCGGCTGCGGGTACGGCGTCATCGCCTGCGCCCTGGCGCTCGCCGTACCGGGGGCGGATGTGTGGGCGCTCGACGTCAACGAGCGCGCCCTGACGCTCGCCCGTGACAATGCCACGACCCTTGGGGTCGCGGACCGGGTCCATGCCGTGACCGCCGAGCAGGTGCCCGCTGACGTGATGTTCGACCAGATCTGGTCCAACCCGCCGATCCACATCGGCAAGCCGGCGCTCCACGAGCTGCTGGTCACCTGGCTGGCCAGACTGGCGCCGCAGGGCCGAGCCGTGCTCGTGGTCGGCAAGAACCTCGGTGCGGACTCGTTGCAGCGCTGGGTCATCGAGACCTGCGGGCTCACCTGCGTCCGGCTCGGCTCGGCGAAGGGCTTCCGGGTCCTCGAGATCCGCCGCTAGCCCGAGCTGGGCTGCGAACGAGGCAACCCCCCACACGCGGGTTCGTCTCTGGTCTACCGGCGAGGTTGGCCGTCTACCTCGCTGACGGGTCGACGGTGGCGGCGACCTCGCGGGCGGCCCGCTCACCGCTGCGCACGGCGCCTTCGAGATAGCCTTGCGCCGCCATCGCCGTGTGCTCGCCGGCGAAGTGCAGCCCGCCTTCGGGCAGCCCGAGGAAGCCCCAGTACCTCGTGAACTGCCCGGGCCGAAAGGCGGCGTACGACCCATGCGTCCACGGATCGCTCGCCCAGTGGTCCAGCCAGGCGTTGCCGTCGTACCCCTCGGCGAGGCCGGACACCACGCGCGAGATCGCCGCCGTCGTATCGCGGACGACCGAGGCCGGCGCCGTTGCATGGGCCTCGCGCACCGGGTATCCCGCTCCGGTGCGCCCACCGGCGTACACGGTGAGCAGACCGGGTCGGCCGGGCTCGCCGAACGAGCTGTTCCAGGTGTCGATGTGCTCGTCGTAGTACTCGCCGTTGAAACGGTCGTAGTGACCCAGGTGCTCATCGAACTGGATGAGGATCTTGGCGTCCGTCCCCATGCCCAGCTCGTCGATGCTGCGCCGCTTGCGGATGCTGAGTCCCGCCCCGTCGAGATCGACGAGCCGCAGGGCGGTGAACGGCAGGCACAGCACGACGATGTCGGCCACGACCTCGCCGCGATGATGGTCGAAGGCCAGCGAGTACGCCGAGGCGCCCTTCCTGTGCAGCGATCGCAGCGGATGATCGAGCTGGACGGCGCCCGCGGGTAGTCGCTCGGCGATTCCGTGTGGGATCTGGTCGTTGCCTCCGTGCACGTGGAAGCGTTCGTCGGAGACTGCGCCGTACGGGCCGAACTCCCAGATCATGTTGATGGCGCTCAGCTGGTCGACGTCGAGGCCGTACTCCTCGGACATGTACTGCTTCGTGGCCAGCTTCAGCAGCCGGTCCCCCTCATCGGGTAGCGCAGCGTCCAGCCAGTCCAGGGAGGTCATCTCGTCCATCTCCCGGGCGGCCGCACCGGCCCGGTCCCAACCCCAGTGGCCGATTCGCTTGGCGTCGGCGTGGGCCTTGACGTTCAGCAGCCGCGAGTCGCGGTAGATCTCGTCGTAGCTCCGCTCTGCACCGTCGAGAAAGAACCGCGAGCTGAGCCGATGGTGACCACCCTCGATCGCCTTCACGTCGTCCAAGCTCAGGCCGAGCTCCGCCGCGAGCGCCCGAATGCGGTGGTGCACGCTGTCGATGAACTCACCGCCGTGCTCGGCAGTCTGGGCCGCCGCGAAACCCCGCGCGGTCCAGCATCGGCCTCCGATCCTCTCGTGGTGCGCCTCGTAGACGGTGCTCGCAAAACCCTTCTGGTGCAGGCGATACGCGCAGGTCAGACCCGCGAGCCCGGCTCCGATGATGGCGATCCGAGGTTGCTGCCCACTCGCCGAGCGGGACCGCTCGATCGACGCCAGCCCCGGGCCGCCGACCAGGCCCGTGAGAGCGACCGAGGCGAGCCCGCCGAGGACGGCGCGTCGGCTGATCGACTGCTGGGGCGCTGGGCTCATGGAGCGCCGGTGAACGCCGCCAGGTGCCGGGTCAGCACTGCGGCGTGGTAGTACCGCGACCAGGTGACCGTCACGCCGGCCTTGGGACCCATCGACGTGACCCAGCTGTCGAGCCAGCTGGGCTGGTTGCCGCGGCGCAGTGTGGCACCGCAGTCGTCGTGGGCGGGGCATCGGGCGAACTGTGTCCAGGACTGCTGGTGGTCCCCGCCGGTGAAGGACACGACCGCGTCACCGCGCCGGTTGCCCGCGATCTGGACTCCGTCGTTGCTGTTGACCCAGATCGGCACAGACAGTGCCTGGGGTGTGGTGAAAGTGCCTTGCGGAGTACGACGTACGAGCATCACCACCAGGTTGTTGCCATCCGCTGAGGTCACGTAGCCAGCGGTCGCGGTGCCGTCCGACGCCATGGCCACGCTGGCGCAGGGCAGGGGGTTGTCGATGAAGCAGTACTCGTGACCGAGGATCTTGGGCGCACCGAGCTGTGCTCCAGCGGGGGCGTAGCGCAACTCGGTGGACCACTCCTTGGTGGTGGGGTCTCTCTGCTGCCAGGTGAGCACGAGGTCGCCCTTGGCGTTCATCGCATAGTCCGCCTCGTCGACGTAGCCGTAGTCAAGGGTGCCGTCTTGCAGCGGTGCGACCCGTTGGCTCTGCCAACCCGCCGACCCGTCCGGCCGCATCAGCCAGACCGCCCGGCCGGAGCCGTTCAAGGTGCCCCAGGTGAGATCGGAGACCCGCCCGGTGTCGTCGAGGAACAACGCCTTGGGGTTGGCGATGAACTGGAGGCCACCACGGACCGGATGATGCACGGGTACCTTCGGCAGCTCCTTCGTGGTGCCGTCCTGGTGCACGATGACTACGCGGTCGAACAGATCGCCGTTGGACCACGCGAGGGCGATGTCTCCCGTGCTGTTGACTGCCGCCTGGTACGAGGGGTACGCGTACTGCGCTGTGACGAGCGTCCTGGCGGGGCTCAACGTGCCATCGGCCAGGAGCGTCCGCTCGTGGAACCGGTAGCTGTCCTGACCGGCGGGGGACTGGTAGATCACCGACAGGTGGCCCGTCCCCCAGGCGATGACGGCGGGTCTGAGAGCTGCGCCGGTCGAGAGCCGTTGCGGAACTCCCCATGGCCGACCGCTCACCTGGATGGCCACCAACGTCTGTGGGGCACCGCTTCGTGGCATCGATCGGAACGTCGCCACGGTCGACCCGCTGGTCGTCGTCGCCTGCGAGATCGCCTCAGCCGAGCGTTGCCCGTACAGCACCTGGGAGGGTCCCCAGGGGGTTGTGTCTGGGGTCGTCACGCCGACCGCGGTCGTGGCCGGTGTGAGGGCCATGACGAGGGAGACGAGTGCGCCGAAACCGATGAGGAGTCTTTTGCTCATCCGGAGATTCTCCCTGATGACGCTGCATCTGGGACCAGTTTGGCTAGCGCACCGACACCAGCTCTGCCGGCTCGCTGTCGTGGAGCCCGACCCGGCGATGCACTCGGCGCAGGGGGCGCGGCGCGTACCAGCTGTTCTCGCCGAACACCGCCATGAACGCCGGCACCAGGACGCCACGCACCACGGTGGCGTCGATCAGGATCGCCAGCCCGGTGCCCAGCCCGAAGAACTGGATGAAGCTGACTCGGCTGGTCCCGAAGGCGAAGAAGCTGACGGCCAGCAGCGCCGCCGCTGTGGAGACGATCCGGCCGGTACGGGCCAGGCCGTGGACGACCGCGTCGGTGTTGGAGGCGCCGGCATCGTGCAGCTCCTTGATCCGGCTCATCAGGAACACCTCGTAGTCCATCGAGAGACCGAAGGCGATGCAGAACAACAGGACCGGCATCGCGACGTTGGTCGGGGTGGGGGTGAAGCCCAGGACCGACGAGAGGTGGCCGGACTGGAAGATCCACACCATCGCGCCGACAGTGGCCGCGAGCGTCAGAGCAGTGCCGAGCAGTGCGCGGACGGGCTGGACCACGCTCCCGGTGAACAGGAAGAGCAGGATGAACGTGGTCACCACGATCAGCGCAGCCGCCAGCGGCAACCGGGAGCTGATCGCCTCCTTTGCGTCGACCAGGGTGGCCGTCGCGCCGCCGATCTGGACGGTCGTCCCGGCCGGAGCCGCGACGTCTCTCACCTGACCGACGAGGGTCTGCGCGTCCGAGGAAGCGGGGTCGAGGCTGGTGCTCAGGCTGATCCGCTCGGCCCCCGGCGCCGTGGCTGACGGAGCTCTGCTGTACGCCGGGTAGCGCGTCGAGGCTGTCCTCGTAAGCGGCCAGGTCCGCCTGCGGCACCGCCGGGGTGAGGACGACGTCGATCACGTCCGGTGTGGTGGCGAAGTCGGTGCGCAAGGCATCTCCGACCTGATGGCTGGCGGCGCTCGTCGGCAACACCCGATCGTCAGGAGTCCCGAACGTCACGCCGAGCAGCGGAGTCGCCATCAGCAGGAGTACGGCGATCACCGGGACGGCGGCCAGCGCGGGTCGGCGCATGACACCCGCCGCGAGCCGGGACCAGAAGGGTGACTCGACACTGCGCACCGGCTTCACTCCGGGCACCCGGCCGGCGTTGACGCGTGTGCCCGAGGAGGGCCAGCCCCGCGGGGAGTGCGAGCAGGGCGACGGCTGCGGCGAGAACCGTCACGCCCACTCCGGCGTACGCGAAGGACTTCAGGAAGTAGACGGGGAACACCAGCATGGCGGCCAGTGCCGCCGTGACGGTGAGGGCCGAGAAGGCGATCGTGCGCCCGGCGGTCGCCGTGGTGCGGGCGACGGCCTCGTCGACACTCGCTCCCGTCCCGAGCTCCTCTCGGAACCGGCTCACCATGAGCAGCGCGTAGTCGATGCCGAGGCCGAGACCCAGCGCGGTGGTCAGGTTGATGGCGAAGACGCTGACGTTCGTGACCTGGGTGAGGAGGCTCAGCTCGGCGAAGGTCCCGAAGATCGCGACCATCGCGACGCCGAGGGGCAGCAGTGCCGAGACCAGGCTGCCGAAGGCGATCACGAGCAGGATGAGGGTGATCGGTACGGCGATGCTCTCCGCGATCGCGAGATCCTTGCCGACCTGGCCACCGATGTCGGTGCCGAGCTGCCCTCCGATCCGGACGGTCATCGCGGAGTTGTCGAGGTCGGCGTAGTCGTCGAGCAGGGCGGTGGCGTTCGCGTCCGCGGTGTTCTCGTCACCGACGACCTTCGCGAGGATCAATGCGTCGGCTCCGTCTTGTGAGCGCAGCGTGGGCGCATGGGTGTCCCAGTACGACGTCACGCGCGCTCAGTCGTGGGTCGTCGCTCAACCGGGTGACCAGCGCGCGGCCGTCCGCCTCGACCGACGGGGCGTCGACGTGGCCGTCACGCGCCTGGACCAGGAAGACCAGGTCCGGCTCACCGCCGAACTTCTGGTCGAGCAGGACCTTCGCCTGGCTCGACGATGACGAGGGGTCGTCGAACCCGCCGGTGAGCAAGCCGACCGAAGACGCCGACGCCCAGGACCGCGGATACGGCGAAGGCGATGGCACACACGGCGAGCACCGCCCGGGCGCGGCGGGCCAGTAGCAGTCCGAGGGAGTAGAACACGGTGGCTCCTGAGCTGTCGACCGGGGATGTTTACGACGTCAACTTTGCATCAGGATGTTCACGGTGTCAACATGTATTCCGTGACGCCACCCTCGACCCCCGAACAAGCGCCGTACCACCACGGCGACCTGCGCAACGCACTGATCGCCGCCGCGCTCGAGCTGGCTCGCGAAGGTGGGCCGGACGCGATCGTGCTGCGGGAGGCGGCCCGCCGGGTCGGTGTCTCGGCGACGGCGGCGTACCGGCACTTCACGGCGCTGCCGCAGCTCGTCGAGGCGGTGACGATCGCCTCGCTGGGCGCCCTGGCCCGAGCCATGGAGGCGGAGCTCGCCCGGTGCGAGGACGTCGACGACCTGCAGGTGCAGGCGTGGCAGCGGATGTGTGCGATCGGGCGGGGCTACGTCCACTTCGCCATGTCCGAGCCTGGCCTCTTCGCCACTGCCTTCAACCGCAAGGACGAGATCGGGCACGTCGAAGGCGAGACCGGTGCGTCCGGCCTCAATGCCGAACAGCTGCTCGAGTGGGCGCTCGACGGGCTTCTGGAGGTCGGCAGCCTCGCCCCTGCCGACCGGGAGGCCGCGGCCACCAACGCCTGGGCCGTGGTGCACGGGCTCTCGATGCTGCTGCTCGGCCCGCTGCGCGATCTGCCGGCCGCGGAGCGTGAGCCGCTGATCGACTCGACCCTCGACCTGGTCGGCCGCGGCCTCCTCATCCGCCCCTGACGTCTTTCTGCGCGGGGTCGGCGGTGACGTCCGTGGGATCCGCCGTACCCGCGTCGGTTGGTACGGACGTTGGGTGGGGTCGGCGGGGCTCGTACCCGCGTCCGTGGGACTTGCGGTCGGCGGTGCGTCCGGACCGTCGTACCGCGTCGGTTGGTACGGACGTTGGGTGGGGTCGGCGGTGACGTCCGTGGGATCCGTCGTACCCGCGTCCGTTGGCACGGACGTTGGGTGGGGTCGGCGGTGACGTCCGTGGGATCCGCCGCCATCGCGTCGGTTGGCACGGACGTTGCGTGGGTCAGGAGAGGTACGACGCTGGGGTGTTGCTGAGTATCGATTGCCGCCAGACTTGAGGCATCGCGGCCCAACAGCGGACCAAGGCGCCGCCGAGTGAGGGAAGAGGTCTCTGATGGCAGCAGCCGAAGTCGACGTCGTGGTGGTCGGGCTCGGTCCCGGCGGGGAGTTTGCCGCCGGCGAGCTGGCGAAGGGTGGCCTCGACGTGGTCGGAGTCGACGAGCGCCTGGTGGGCGGCGAGTGCCCTTACTTCGGCTGCGTGCCCAGCAAGATGATGATCCGCGCCGCGAACGTCCTCGCTGAGGCGCGACGTGTCGCCGACCTGTCCGGGTCCGCCACGGTCACGCCGGACTGGTCACCGGTCGCGACTCGGATCGCCGAGGAGGCGACCGACAACTGGGACGACAAGGTCGCGGTCGACCGGCTGGTCGGCACCGGGGTCACCTTCGTCCGGGGGCACGGCCGGTTGGCCGGCGAGCGGGTGGTCGAGGTGGGCGACCAGACGTTCCGCGCCCGACTCGGCGTGGTGCTGAACACGGGCACCGCGCCGGGGGTTCCGCCCATCCCCGGGCTCGCCGATACGCCGTACTGGACCAACCGGGACGCCGTACAGCTCAAGGAGCTACCCGGGTCCATGATCGTGATCGGTGGTGGGGCCATCGGCGTCGAGCTGAGCCAGGCCTTCTCTCGTTTCGGGGTGGCGGTGACCGTGCTGGAGGTCGCCGACCGGCTGCTCGCACTCGAGGAGCCGGAGTCGAGCAAGCTGGTCACCGAGGTCTTCGGCCGGGAGGGCATCCAGGTGCTCACCGGAGTCACGATCCAGTCGGTGTCGTACGCCGAGGGACAGTTCGCGGTCACCCTGAGCGACCAGGTGGTGACCGCGGAGAAGCTGCTGGTGGCCGCTGGGCGCCGTCCCAACCTCGCAGACCTCGGCCTCGACACGGTCGGGCTCGACCCCTCAGCGCGCACCCTGGACACGGACGACCATCTGCGAGTCGCCGGCGGACTCTGGGCGATCGGCGACATCACCGGCAAGGGCGCGTTCACCCACATGTCGATGTACCAGGCCGCCATCGTCGTACGCGACATCCTCGGTGGCGACGGGCCGTGGGCCGACTATCGGGCCGTGTCGCGCGTGACGTTCACGGACCCCGAGGTCGGCTCGGTCGGGCTGACCGAGAGGCAGGCCCGGGACAGTGGCCGACGGGTGCGGGTCGGCTTCACCGAGCTGCCGAGCTCGACCCGCGGCTGGATCCACAAGGTGGGCAACGACGGCTTCCTCAAGCTGGTCGAGGACGCCGATCGCGGGGTTCTCGTCGGTGCGACCTCGGCCGGCCCGAGCGGAGGTGAGGTGCTCTCGGCGTTCAGTGTGGCCATCCACGGCGAGGTTCCCACAGCCACCCTGCGGTCGATGATCTACGCCTACCCGACGTTCCACCGGGCCATCGAGTCCGCTCTCGCCGACCTCAGCTGAGCTCTGAGGCGCGCGCGATTTAAGCGGTTTCTCCCTTAACGCGTATAGTTGCGACTGTTATTCACATTCGCAATAAGTCTCAGAACTAGGCATATCATGCGGCCTTCGGCCCTCTCCTCTGCCCTGCTGTGCCTCCTCGCGTCGACTCTCGCTGCATCCATCGCCCTGGTGGCGGTGGGAGCGACCTCCGCGTCGGCCGGCTCCCCGGCTGTGTTCAACGGGACGCAGCTCTTCAACGAGCCGTTCAACACGGCCTTCGCGAACGGCAAGGGCGACGAGGTGCTGCCCGGCATCGGCGGCGGGGTGGCCAACGGCGCATGTCTCACGGTGGCCGGCAACACCACCGTCATCCCGAAGTCGTGTACGTCGGGCACCGACGTCTCCAACGGCGCCCTGCGGCTGACCGCCGCCACCGCCAGCACGGCCGGGAGCATCTTCGACCAGATCTCGGTACCGACGTCCAAGGGGCTGTCGGCCACCTTCGAGATGCACCAGTACCTGCCGACCGGCAGCTTCTTCGCGGACGGCATGACGTTCTCCGTCGCCGCGGTGGATCCGGCAAACCCCATCGCGCCGACCGTGACGGGCGCCACCGGCGGCCCCCTCGGATACTCGACCTTCCGTTCAGGTGGTGTCGCTGGCCTGCAACATGCCTACCTGGGCTTCGGTTTCGACATCTTCGGCAACTTCAGCAACAACATCTACGAGGGTTCGACGTGCACCGATCCGCCGTACATCGCGATCAACGGCAAGGTGCCGGGCCAAGCCGTCGTGCGTGGGCCCGGCCAGGGCACTGTCGGCTACTGCGCCCTCAACAGCACGGCGTCCTCAACGACGTCTCCTCCGGTCGCGATGCACGGTACGACGCGGGCCAACTCGCTGATCACCGTCGCCGTCGGGATCAACCCGACCGCGAGGGACCTGATCGACCAGAACGGCGTGACCATCCCGGCCGGACAGTACCTCGTCCAGTTCACCCCCATCGGTGGCACTCTGAAGACCTTGTCGGGGGCGTTGCCGACGGTGGCGCAGACCTTCTACGGAGCCGGCACCGGACCATGGATCACCGCGGCCGGGATCCCCAAGCAGCTGAGCTTCGGCTGGACCGCCTCGACCGGCTCGGTCGTCGACAACCACGAGATCACCAATGCGCAGGTCTACAGCCTCTCGGTCGTCCCGCAGCTCACGGTGTCGCAGACCAGCTACAGCGGTGGAGCACCCGCGGTCGGTGCTCCTGTCACGTACGTCGTCAACGCAGGCGTGGCAACCGGCGCAGACGAGCCGGCCGCCGTCTCGGTCACCGATACGCTTCCGGCCGGCGTCAAGCCCGAGTCCGGTGCCGGCGTGGGCTGGGTGTGCGGCGTGCCGAGCGGTCAGACGATCACCTGCACCAACTCATCGACTCCCTTCCTGGCCGGGTCGACCCTGCCAGCGTTGACGATCCAGGGCATCGTGACGACGGCGGGGCTCACGTCGACGGGGATAGCCGCCAACACGGTGGTGACCGCCTCCTCGAACGACGCACTTCCCGGACTGTCGACCGCAGCGACGGAGGCCGCTCCCGTACTCCCCCCGAGCAGCGTGACGGTATCTCCGACCAGCGGGGCGAAGGCCGGCGGCGGCACCATCACCTTGAGCGGTACGAATGTGTCGTCAGCAACAACCGTGCAGATCGGTACGGCTGCGGAGTTCAATACTGGGGCGATCTCCGCCTTCATTCCGTGCCCTGGTGGCGTTGCAGCCGCTGGGTGCTTCACCGTCAGTGGCAGCTCCGTGGTGATCTCGGCGATGCCCGCCCACGCGTCCGGTGCCGTTCTCGTGCGGGTCGTGACGTTCGGTGTCGGTGACACGGCTACCTATACCTTCACCAGTGTTCCGAGCGCGCCGACGGTCACGGCCACGGCCGGCACGACCAGCGCGGTCGTCGACTGGATCGCTCCCGGGAGTACCGGCGGATCGCCAATCCTGAACTATCTGGTCACGCCCATCCGCGACGGCGTGCGGGGAACCACTGTGTCGGTGGGTCCGACCGTGCGCACGCAGCCGTTCGCGGGCCTCGACCCCCAGGTGCCGTACACCTTCGAGGTGGTCGCGACCAACGTGAACGGCTCCGGCAACCCCGGCCTCTCGAACGAGGTCGTGCCCTACACGGTTCCTGGGATACCGACCGGGGTCACCGGCGTGGCCAGCGACGAGGCGGTTGTCCTGAGCTGGGTGGCTCCAGCCGACACCGGCGGCTCGCCGATCACGTCCTACACGATCACCCCCTTCATCAACGGGGTCGGTCAGACTCCAGTGACGACGCCGGACGCGGGTACGACGTTCACGGTGACCGGGTTGACGGCGGGGGTCGCCTACAAGTTCCGGGTCAGGGCGACGAACGCTGCCGGCTCGAGTGCCCAGTCGGCGACCTCAGGCTTCGTCACCCCCAACGCCCTGCCGGCGCTCTCGTTCCCACCACCGCCTCCGGGGGAGGTCTCCGCTCCGTACTCGGCGACTCTGACTGTCACGGGAGGTACTGGGCCGTACGTCTGGACGGTCGACTCGGGCGCGCTCCCAGCCGGCCTGTCGCTGGCTTCGGACACGGGCGTGATCAGCGGCGTCCCGACGAACGCCGGTTCCCAGACCGCGGTCATCCGGGTCACCGACGCGGCCGGTAAGTCGGCGACGGAGTCGGCGACGATCGTCATCTCGGCGGCGCCGCTGATCTCGTCTGGTCCTCCGCCATCGGGTGAGGTGGGTGCTGCGTACAGCTTCGCCTACACGGTGGCTGGTGGAACAGGTCCGTTCACCTGGTCTGTGTCGGCTGGTGCGCTACCTGCGGGGCTGATTCTGAACACGTCCACCGGCACCCTGACCGGGACCCCGACCACGGTCGGCTCGAGCAGCTTCACCGTCCGGGTTGTCGACGCATTCGCGGTCGCCGACAACCAGGCGGGCACGGTGCTGATCGTGGCGGGGCCCTCTATCGACCCGGGCGCGCGACCGGCCGGTGAGGTGGGTGCGGCTTACTCGACGACGTACACCGTCACCGGCGGCACCAGTCCGTTCACCTGGTCGGTGTCTGTTGGTGCGCTGCCGGCCGGGCTGACGCTGGCCCCGGCGACTGGTGTGGTGTCCGGAACTCCGACCGCGTCCGGTACTACCGCCTTCACCATGAGGGTGGTCGACGGCGCGGGCCAGGTCGCCACCCGCGGATCGAGCATCGACATCGCGGCCGTACCGACGTTGACCTATCCGGACACGGCCGGCTCACAAGGCAGCCCGCTGGTCGTCGACCCGGTCGTCACTGGTGGCACGGTGCCATTCAGCTATGTGGTCACCGGCGGAGGCCTGCCAACCGGGCTGTCGTTGAACCCGACCACCGGTCGGATCAGCGGCACGCCCACCCAAGGCGGCGTCTTCGCTCCGCAGATCACCCTGACTGACACGTTCGGCCTGACGTCCACGCACGCCGCCAACTTCGCGATCAGCTTCAGCGGGACCGTCACCTTGTTCGCCTCCTCGACGCTGGTCAACCTTGGTGACACGGTGACGCTCACCGCCACGGTCGGACCGGGCACTCCGACCGGCAACGTCGAGTTCGACGTCGTGCCGGCGACCGGCCCCGACAAAGGCACCGTCGTGGTACTCGGAACCGTGCCGGTCGCGGGCGACGGGACCTCGTCGTTCACGCTGAACGCCTCGGCATTCGGCGCCAACGCCTACACCGCGACGTACAGCGGTGACGGTTCGCACACCGGCGCGTCATCGACCGTCCGACTTGTCGAGGTGGCCGCCAGCGTGGGCCAGGTCATCGTCGAAGAGACCCGCGGGCTCGGCCCCGGCGGCGCGCGAGACTCCTTCGTCCAGCTCACCAACCTGACGTCGATCGCTGTCCCGTTGGCTGGGTTCACGATTCGAGGCAGCTCCGGGCAGGTGGTCACGCTGCCCTCGACGACCTCCCTGCTGCTGCAGCCCGGACACAGCTACCTGCTCGCCGGTACGACGTTCAGCCTGGACGCCTTCGCCACCCCTGACCTGACGTACAGCGTGGGGCTCGGCGCAGGTGGCGTCAGGGTCGTTGCTCCCGACACGGCGCTCACGGTCACCGACGCGGTCGGTTCCGGTGCCGGCTTCTCGTCGGGTACGCCGCTGCCACCCGTCGTCGGACCGATCACCGACCAGGAAGCCTGGACCCGGCAGATCAACTACAACGTCGTCCAGAACACGGGCGACAACCTGGCTGACTTCAACCTCGTCTCGGTGACCGCGGGGCAGTTCACCGGCGTCCAGTCGGTCCTCGGTGCACCGGCGCCCGCCGGGCGCCTCGACCCCCAGCGGAACAACCCCGGCTTCCCGTCCAGCCTGCTGGATCCCGGCCGCACCTACGCACAGGCGCCGAACCGGACCTACACCAAGGGCGTCGGAGGACTGCCCGGGACCCTGATCGTGCGACGTATCGTCACCAACACGACGGCCGCCACCATCACCAGCGCCAACCTGCGGATCACCGCGATCAGCCAGGACAACGGCCGGCCGCCACCCGGGCGACCGCCGCCGGACAGCAAGGTCAACCTGTGGCTCGTCGACCCCGACACCGACACCAGCCAGGTCACGCTCAGCGACGGCAGCACCGTGACGGTCAACAACCTGAAAGTCACGTCCACGGTCGGCGCTATCGGCGGCGGGCTGAACTCCACCCTCGACGTGCCGCTGCCCGGGGGGACGCTGGCCCCGGGTCAATCCGTCCGCGTCGCGCTCACCTTCAGCCTGACCGGCACCGGCGCGTTCTGGTTCGCGTACGACGCAGACATCAGGTGACCTGACCGGGGCTCGACTTCAGGTGATGACGCCCGAGTCGCCGGGCACGCTGGGACTCGAGATTGAAGGTGCTTGAAGGGCTTGAAGGGCTTGAAGGGCTTGAAGGGCTCGACGGGGTTGGCGACCCTGGCGAGTCGTCCGAGGACCCGCCCACCAGGACGATGACGACGACCACGGCCACCACGACGAGGATCACCACCGCTACCGCGGCGATGACCGGTCCCCGGCCGTGGCCCGTCGGTGAGGTCATGTTGCGACCCGACTTGTGGCGCGATCCTGCTGGAGCCACAGCTGCTGGATGAGCAGATCCGTGCCGCTCGGGAACCTCGAGGTCGACCAGAGGTCGCGCAGGACGCGCGCATCAACGAGGTCCGCGTCGGCCCCGGACCCGTCCCACCCGGCCGCGAACGCCCGAGACGCCTCACCCACGAACACCTCGCCGAACCACGCCTTGGTCGTTCGGCGGTAGACGAGGGGCGGAACGCTGTCACCCCCGACAAGGGCGATCAGCTCCGACCGGGTGAGGCTCCCCGCGGAAGGGATGGACGCCGCGAGCGACGCAAGAAAGCCCTTGTCCAGCAAGGGATGATGCACCTCGACGCCGTGCGCCAGGGCCAGCTCGGCACAGCTCGCTCGGGTGAGCGCCAGGTGCCGGCGGCCCGACCGCCAGGCCAGCCGCTCGACGGGGTCGTGAGGTTCGGACATCCGGTCCTGCCGCCAGGCGGCGTGGACCGACCTGGCCACCTGCGGCCGCAACCACGGACGTTCCGTGCGTGCCTGATGTGGCCGGCCGGCCGCGCGTGCCGTGCGCGAGCCCAGCCGGTGTAGCCGTGCCCAAGCACCGCCAGCCCACGCAGGAGGCTGGTACCAACAGGTCAGGACCTGGTCGCCGCCGAGGCCGGTGATGAGGGAGCCGCCGGTGGCAGCTTCAGCGATGGGCTCGTGGAGATGAAGGTTCGCCGGGTAGCGCACGCCGTTCACGCGCAGCATCCTCTGGGCGAGGGGAGCGACGATGTCGAGGTCGTCGTCCGCGGTCATCACCTGCCAGTCCACGACGCGCAGAAGGCGAATGATGTCGTCCTGCCAAGCCGACTCCTCAGCCCGCGGTGCACCCGAGAATCGCCACGTCACTGGCACGGGCAGCGGCAGGCCCTCCCGCCTGGCGAGACCGACGGCCACGGTCAACAGCAAGGATGAGTCCTTGCCGCCGGAGAAGCTGACCACACACGGCGGCCTGAGGAGGGCTGGAAGCAGGGCTTGCTCCAGAGCAAGGATCGGCGAGACCGGGCTCGTTGCGGTACACGGAGCAGTCCCGATCGCACCACCGACCACGGTGCCAGAGGCGACCTCGAGCCGGGTCAGAGGCGAAGGGGTTGCCCCCGGGCCTTCAGAAGGCGCCGCTGGCGTCGCCGCCTTGGCCACCGAGACCGTCTTCCGTGCCGGTCGCCGGACCCGCGGTCAAGTCAGCGAGAGTGCCGAGGTCCGTGATGATCGGCGGGTCGTAGACCGCGTCATCAGGCGGGACCTGCATCAGGTAAGCCTCTCCGGAAGACGACATCATCATCCGGACCGATCTTAGCCTATTGTTGTAGACGTAACTAATTCACAGAATAATTCTCTGGACCGGATGCCACTGGCATTTCCCGGCGAACTCTCGCGATCTCTCGGCCGGGTCGTCTACGGGATGAGGGTCTTCGGTCTGGACTCGCTGGTCGAGCTGACCTCCGACCCGTCATGGGACTCCTCCGAGGCGCTCACCCTGCGCGTGGGTCTCGGCGAGCGCGAGCGTGAGGTCCCCCACCCGCTCGACGCGCGACGAGCGGTCGAGCCGGTTGGCACGTCGCACCAGTGGGTGCTCGACCGGGCTGCGCACACCGCGGAGCTGATCGGCCCGCCGCTCGACCTCGACCTGGTGGCTCATCCGTGCCTGGCACCGGTGGCCAGCGTGTTCAACCGCTGGGCGGGTCGGGAGTCGTTCCACGCCGCGTCCTTCGAGGTCGCCGAGCGAGGGTACGGCGTCATCGGGGGCCGTACGGCGGGCAAGAGCACCTTGATGGCCGGCCTCGCCCTGCGGGGCGTCACCGTGCTGTCGGACGACCTCGTCATCACGGACGGTGTCGACGTCTTCGCTGGGCCGCGGTGCTTGGACCTGCGGGCGCCATTCCCCGGGCTGGAGCTGGTCGCCGCATCTGCCCGGCTCGGCACTCGGTTCCGAGTGCAGCTGCCGGCGGCCCCGTCCCGGGTCGCGCTGCGCGGCTGGGTGTTCTTGTCGTGGGGTCCGCATCCGGAGATCACCAGATGTCCGCCCCGTGAGGTGCTTGCCCGACTGGCTCGATGGCGCGGCCGGCCGAGCCTTACCTCCGATCCGACCGTGCTCCTGTCACTGGCGGCGCTGCCGGCCTGGAACCTGACCCGGCCACCTCACTGGTCGTCGTACGACGAGACCCTCGAGCTGCTGCTCAGCGAGCTCGAAGCACACCAGGAACTCCAGCCCGCATGACGACCTCCCCATCGTGGCAGCTGGCTGCCCGTCATCTGGCGCTCGACGCCGCGACCATCGACGTGGTCCGCACCCTGGGCGGAGCGGGCATCGACAGCCTGCTGCTCAAGGGACCGGTGACTGCGTCGCGGCTCTACGCTGACGAGCCGCATCGACGCTGCTACGGGGATGTCGACCTGCTGGTGAGCCCCGGCGAGTTCGACCACGCGGAAGCCGCACTGGGTTTCGCGGGCTACCGCGGGGCACACCCCGGCCTTCGACCGAGTGAGATCGGCCCGCAGGAGGCGACCTGGCTGACGGTGGGGCCAGACCGGTTGGCCGTCGACCTGCACCGGACCTTGCCTGGCGTGCGAGATGCGGCCGAGCTGTGGAGGGCGCTCTGGGCTGCTCATGAATCGATAACTCTGCAAGGGATTCCGGTCGCCGTACCGAACCGTTGCGGGTCCGCGCTTATCGTCGCCCTGCACGCGTCACATCCGGGACGCAGCCGACAGCCCTACCGTGACCTGGCCCGAGCCGCGGAGGTGTTCGACGACGCCGAGTGGTCGGCCGCGGTTGCGCTGGCCCGGCACGTCGGTGCCGAGGCCGGGATGGCTGCCGGGCTGGCCGCCGTACCGGGCTCTCGTCACCTGCTGGCCCGGCACAGTCTCTCGGAGTCCGATATCTCTACTGCGGCGCGGATGTTCACCCCCGATATCTCTCCCGCCGGGCAGGCCATCCGCAGAGTTCTCGCGGCAGATGGTTTCCGTGCCAGGCTGCGATATCTCGTATCTCGGGCGTACCCATCCGAAGCAGCCATGCGCAAGAACTGGTGGGTTACCGGAAAAGGAAACTGGGGACTCGCGAAAGCGCACCGGCAGCGATACCTGGGGGTTGTGTTCTCCATTCCTGAGGGCGTTGGTGAGGTGCGACGTGCGAGTCGACGCGATAAGCCGACTCGACCGAGCTGGGCGGCTGAGGCCATCGACACGGTGAGACAGCGGCTCGCTCTCGGGGGGCTCGACGACGTCGACCTGGTCGCCCCGGATGCCACCACGACCGCACGGCAAGTCCGTCGTACCCTCGAACGCGGGCGGGCGAGCTGTCTCGAACGATCTCTTGTCTGGCAGCGGTTCTACGCGTCGCGGGGAGATGCGCGCACCCTGGTCATCGGAGTGTCTGCACCGGACGCAGGCTTTCACGCGCACGCCTGGCTGGCCGGAGATCGGCTAGGCGCCGATGATCTCTACGAGATTCTGCGACGACCGGTCCCCGAGTCCTGGATGGGTCAGTCGTGAGTGACCAGCTGACGCGCCGACAACGCCAGCAGGAACGCGTCGACATCCGCCTTGGCGCGCTCGAGAGTGACCGTCGGGCCAGCCATGAGCTCGTCGACCAGCTCATCTCGGGTCGCCCCATTCTCCAGCAGCTTCCAGAGGCGAGCAGCCGATCTACTCAGGCCGAAGTACTCGGACTTCTCCACATCGAGGACGACTCCCTCATCACCTGTCTGGCGCCACGCCACCCCGGCATTCCGTACCCGATATCGCGGCGTCGCGGCTGACATGACCACCAGAGTGCCATATCAGCATGACGTTCAGCTGGTCGGTGATGCCGTGGTCGAGATCAAGAATGCCGTACGGCGCTTCGGCTCACAGGTGGTGTTCAGCGGGGTGGGCTTCACGCTGCGTCCGGGTGAGCGCCTCCACCTGCGCGGGGCGAACGGCTCGGGCAAGACGACCTTGTTGCGCTGCCTCCTCGGGACGGTGCACCTGACCAGCGGGTCGATGCAGATCGACGGACGGCGCCCGGGGAGTCGGAGAGCCCGGATCGGTGCGTGCCTGAACCCCGAGCAATCGCTGTACTCGAAGATCACCGGGCACGAGAACCTGCTCTTCGCGGCTCGGCTTCGACTGCCGGCGCGGGCGGTTGCCCGGGCGGTCGCGGCGATCGAGACAGAGCTCGAGCTCGAGCAGATCGCCCGGGTGCGGGTTGATCGTTGCTCGGCCGGCATGCGGGCCAGGCTCAACGTGGCGCGCGCACTCCTTGCCGGCCCACGACTGGTGCTGCTCGACGAGCCAACCCGCTCCCTGGACGACGAGAGCCATTTCCTGGTGTGGCGGGCCCTCGACCGTCGGCCGGACCTCACGATCATCATCGTCTCCCATCGCCCGGAGGACGGGGCGCACTGCAACCAGTCGTACGACCTCCCGAGCCGGCCATGATCGGGACGGTTCCGCGTGGGGTGGTGGCGTTCATCAGGCGGGACATGGCGTACGGCTCGGCACTCCGGTTTCCGATCCTGCTCGATCTCGTGTTCGGGCTGGTGAACCTGCTGGCCTTCGTGTTCATCTCGCGGGCCGTCCATGGGGGCGGAAGCACTTTCTCCCAGGCGGGGATGTCGTACTTCGACTTCGCCGCCGTCGGGATCGCGTTCATGCTCGTCGTCCAGGCGGCGGTCACCCAGGCGACCATGCGTATCGGAGAGGAACAGCGGTCCGGCACGATCGAGCAGGTCGTCTCCTCGCCGACTCCGGTTGCGGCGGTCGCGCTCGGACTCGCCGCCTACCCGGTGCTCTTCGCGATGGTGCGCACTGCCGTGTATCTGCTGCTCGCCGGCCTGGTGCTGGGGCTCGACCTGGGCCACGCCGACTGGATCGGTGTGGTGGTGGTGCTGGCGCTCGGCGGGCTCGCTACGGCCGCGATCGGCGTCATCCTCGCTGCGCTGGCGGTCGCGGTCACGTTCGGGATCTCCGGCTGTCGGCTCGTGCTGGTCGGACTCGCCTTCTTCTCGGGCACGTACTTCCCGGTCGCGCTGCTGCCGGGCTGGGCCCAGGCGTTGGGGTTCCTGCTGCCCACGAGGTTCGCCCTCGACGGACTTCGGTCGGCCATCGCGGGAACGTCCTGGGTCGGGAGTGCCGCGGCGCTGACCGCGAGCGCGGTGGTCGGCATCCCGCTGTCGGTGTTCGCCTTCTCGGCCGCGCTCCGCTTCGCCGCCGGACGCGGCACCCTGGTGCGCGGCTGAGCGGACCCCTGCGCGTTTGCCCGGCATGCCGGGGAGATGCCCCGGGTGCCGGGCAGGTCTGCCCAGCCGACGGTGTCGTTGCCCGGCGTGCTGGGCAAACGCGGGCCACTCGCCCCGGCGGCGAACCGAGCGCGTCACACCGCCCGGTTGATGTAGAGGTCGCGCAACAGAGCGATCTCCGCGCCGTGGTGGATGGCCTCGCGGTTGATGTGCAGCACCAGAGCGGACATCGGGTGCTCCGCGAACGGTCCCTCCGCCGGCCCGCAGGGCGCGGCGAGTCCCGCGTCGTCGAGGCTCTCGACACCCGTCGTCCATGCCGCGTAAGCGTCGTCGAGCTGTTTGAGTGCCTCCGCCGCCGTACCGCCGTACAAGAACGTCTGATAGTCGACCGGCGGTCCGCCGAAGTGTCCCGCGACTCGCGAGGCGAAGACCCCGACCGTGATGTGCGCCAGCCGCCACGCGATCGTCGTCACCGGAGGTGGGCTCGGCTCCGGGTGGGCGTAGTCCATGACCAGCTCCCCGCCTCCCATGGAGAGCGCGGCGCGCCCCTGACCGCGGGGTCGGATGCTCCAGGTGTTGTCGACCGGCTCCCAGAAGTACTCCTCGTCGGTCAGTCCCTCCAGGCGAGGGCGGAGCTGGTTGGTCCAGTGCCAGTCGAGCTGTTCGATCAGAGCGCTTGTCCAGTTCGTGTCCATGGACCCAGCCTGGCAGCAATTGCGGACGATAGCGGTCCTGAATCGATGTGAGAATGGCGAGATGCGGGATACGGCGAACCGACTCCTGCGGCTGTTGAGTCTGCTGCAGGCCCGCTCGTTCTGTCGCGGCTCCGAGCTCGCGGACCAGCTGGGTGTCACTGAGCGGACGGTACGGCGAGATGTGGATCGCCTTCGGGAGCTGGGCTATCCGGTGCTGGCGTCACCGGGGGTCGGCGGGGGCTATCAGCTGGGTCGTGGGTCGGTGATGCCCCCGCTGGTGCTCGACGACGAGGAGGCGGTTGCGGTCGCTGTCTCGCTGCGAACCGCCGCGGGTGGGACCGTGGCCGGGATCGGGGATGCCGCGATGCGCGCCGCCGCGAAGCTCGAGCAGGTGCTGCCGACCCGGTTGCGGCAGCAGATCTCTGCCGTGCAAGGGGCCACGGACGCGATGTCTGCAGGAACGCCCGTGGTGGATCCAGCCACCCTGCTGGCCCTCGCGCAGGCGTGCCGAGACCGGCTACGCACAGGCTTCCGCTACGAGCGACACGACGGCACCGTCAGTGACCGAAGGGTGGAGCCATATCGGCTGGTCAGCACCGGCCGGCGTTGGTATCTGGTCGCCTTCGACCGGGAGCGCGAGGCCTGGCGCAGCTTCCGGGTCGACCGGCTGCACGACGTAGAGGCGACCGGGCCGCGGTTCACGCCGCCGGACGACCCACCCGATGCGGTCGCCTTCGTGACGCATGGCGTGTCCGTGGCGCCGTACCGGCACCGCGTGCGCGTTCGACTGCACGTCTCGGTCGAGCGGGCTGCCGAGTGGATCGCCCCTTCGACCGGTTCGTTGGTCGCGCTCGACGACGAGCACTGCGAGCTGACCTCCGGAGCCGACTCGCTGGAGGCGATAGCGGTCCATCTGGCGCTGCTCGACTGCGACTTCGACATCCTCGAGCCGGACGAGCTGCGCGTCACGCTACGCACCGTCGCCGAGCGCCTTGCTCGAGCGGCCGCCGGATCGTTGCCTGAGGACCACCCATGAGCCTAGGGTGGCCGCGAGGCGTCGCCCTCGTGCGGATCCGCAGTGGGGGCTGGACGGTGACTCGATTCGAGGGAGTGGTTCTCGTGGGGCGAAACAGCCGCAGGTATCTGGCAGTCGGCGCGGCGTGCGCAACAGGGCTCGCCCTGACCGTCCTAGGCGGCGAGGTCGGTCTCGCGTCTACGCCGACTGCGACCTCGTGGCATCCCGCTGGCGGGATGCATGGCACGCTCAATGTCAAGGGTTTCGGCGGAGCGGTGGCCTTGTCGGCGGACGGCCACCTGGCCCTGGTCGGCACCGACGGGACGCGCTACCGCGGCGCCTCCGTCTACTCCGACGCGAGTGGGCAATGGCGGCGGGTGGCGATCCTTGCGGCCGATGACGGTCAGGACGGCGACGGCTTCGGGAGGTCGGTCGCGCTCACCCCGGACGGATCCACGGCGCTCGTCGGGGCGCCGCACGCTCATGGGCACGGCGAGGCGTATGTGTTCAGCGACGTCGGTGGTGACTGGCAGCAGACGGCCGAGCTGGCAGGGTCATCGGTAAGCGCGGGCGACGCCTTCGGGACGAGTGTGGCCATCACCGCCGACGCGACCCAGGCCGTCATCGGAAGTCAGCCGAACCCGGATGGCACCTCGGTGCCGAGGGGCGCGGCCTATGTGTTCCGCTTCGCTGCGGGATCGTGGGCGCAGGCGCAGCAGCTCGATCCGCCCATCCGCGGCCGGAACGCCTTTGGTTTCGCCGTTGCGGTGTCCGCCGATGGGACGGTGCTCATGGTGGGAGCCCCAGGCGATATCACCTCTCGACGCCCCTACGTCGCCACCTATCAGCTGGACGGGGACGGCCAATGGGTCTTTGGGGCGCAGCTGACCTGTCCCTGCTTCGACAACCGCCCTGAGTTCGGTGCGGCCCTGGCGCTGTCCGCCGACGGCCACGTGGCGCTGGTCGGCGCTCCCGACACCGGTGGCGGGTGCTCGAGCGGATGGGTCATGGCCTACCGCGACGCCTCTCTGATAGCCAAGTTCGTACCGGGCGAGTGCGGCGTGGCGTACGGCACCTCCGTGGGGCTCTCGGCCGATGGCACCGTGGCTCTGGTCGGTGGACCGGAACCAATCGCGAGCTTCCCGGCAACCGGCCAGGCCAGGGTGATCGAGGGAATCGGCAGCGGCCACGCGAGGACGACCAAGATCGCCCCGTCCGGTCTCGCCGACGGTGATCAGTACGGCGGTGCAGTGGCCCTGTCCGCCGACGGCGACACTGCCCTCGTCGGAGCCCCCCTTCGCACGGGTGGACCCGGCGCTCGCTATCACGGGATCGCGTTCGTGTTCCGCGGGGTCGACGGCTGAGCCCCTTCGGCCTGACGCGCACCGCGGGTGGTCACACTCATCAGCCCAGGTCGAAGATGTCGGCTCTCTGCTCGGGGGTGAGGAGCTCCATGGGATCTTGCTGGTCGATCCACCACTGAGGCTCGACCACGGTCCAGCGGTCGCGGCGCCGGTCGCGCGCGAGGCCGTCCTGGTAGCCACCGAGCAGCCTCCTGACCACCTCGGTGTGATCGTCCTTGAGGTCCACAGCATCCGCCCGCACGACGACAAGTCCGGCCCTCTCGAACGCTTCCTCACGAATGTTGTCGTTGTGGTGCCGAAAGCGCTCTCGGTGCAGGTTTCCGTCGTACTCGGTAACCAGGCCGGCCTCCTCGTCCAACAGGTCGCCGATCCCGAGCAACCCCCCTTGCAGGTTGAAGATCGGCAGGTTGACCTCGGGTCGGGGCAGCCCCGCCTCCAACATGTACAGCACCCTCAAACGCGACTCGCCAGGGCTTCGCGCGGCCCGGTCGGCCAGCGCGACCGCCCGCGCTGCCTGCCGCACGCCCTTCCAACCCGGGTGGCCTGCGACGTACCGGCTGAGCTGCTCGAGGTCGACCAGGCCAAGGTGGGCGACCGCGTCCGCGAACACGACCGCCTCCTGGAGGTCCGTGGCGAAGCGCGCACCATCGAAGGCGGCCCGCAGTGGGCTCGCCACCCGCACCCCCTCTATGACGCATATCTCGTTGGGCGGCAGCGACCCCCGCACGTATCGGACGTGTGGGACCTGGATACGGCCGGGATTGTGCGGGCAGCAGATCGGCACGGGGACGGGCGCCATGGTTCGCCCGTCCAGCCCGTCGAGCAGGTCGACACCATGCACGAAGGCTGCGGCCCAACCTGTAAGCGCCCCATCCCGCGGAATGAGCGGCACCACATCGAGGATGCGCTGGGTCGGGGAGCGGGGGTCCGGGTTCGCCGTACCGGGCACGTAGAAGCCCTGGCTGGTCATGCGCCAGCGTGGACCTTGTGCCTGTCCGCGTGTGACACCACGCGCGCGGAGCTCGGCTAGCGGGATCGGCCGCTCGGAGGTTCGCAGCTCCTGGCGAAAGCGAGATCGCACCATGTGGTCACCCTCCCGCCTCCGCCTCCCTGGCGAGTTCGGCCGTCCACAGGGCCTTGGTCACAAACCGGGGAGATATGCAGGATCTGAGGGCCAGAAAACCTGCAGATCTCCCCATCCTGTGGCGCGCCATCCTCCCGGCGTCCGAGATGTCCGCATTGCCGCGGCGTTCGGGCGCTACGGCGTTCGGGGGTACGGCATCCGGGGGTACGTATCCCAGCCGATGGTCGTAGTAGTCGCCCACCGCCCAGACATCCGTGCTGGATACGGCCCTGACCGCTCAGGCTGGGTGAGTTCACGGCGGGTGGCGCTGCGTCGCGGGGCGGCAGTGACGCCGGCGGTGGGGCCGCCGGCTCCGACCAGTCCGAGCATGACGATGATCGCGGTCCCGACGATTCTCCGACGGCGAGCCATCTTGTTCACGGTGCCGCCCCTTTCACGACATCCTGCCTCGATTGTGCAGCAGTCGTGTCATTTCCAGCCGCACAATAAGAAGGTGCGCTCGAGGCATGCCGCGGGGCAGGATTGGCCCGCTTACGAGGAGGGATCATGGGACACGTAGATGTTGCCGGCATCCGGTACGAGCTACCCGACGGCCGGGTGCTGCTCGACGACGTCTCGTTCCGGGTAGGCGAGGGCGCCAAGGTCGCGCTGGTCGGGGCCAACGGGGCCGGCAAGACCACCCTGCTGCGTATCGTGACCGGCGACCTGGTCCCCCATGCCGGCGTGGTGACCCGCAGCGGGGGGCTCGGCGTGATGCGGCAGCTGGTCACCCAGGGCAACGAGGGCCAGACCGTCCACGACCTGCTGCTGTCCGTCGCGCCGCCACGCGTCCGGGCCGCGGCCGCGCTGGTCGACGAGTCCGAGCTCGCGATGATGGAGGCCGACGACGAGAAGAGCCAGCTTCGCTATGCGACGGCGCTCGGGGAGTGGGCCGACGCCGGAGGCTACGACATCGAGGTGCTGTGGGACACCTGCGTCGTGGCCGCGCTCGGAATGCCGTACGACAAGGCGAAGTATCGCGAGCTGACGACACTGAGCGGCGGCGAGCAGAAGCGGCTCGTACTGGAGGCGCTTGCTGCGCGGACCGGACGAGGTGCTGCTGCTCGACGAGCCCGACAACTTCCTCGACGTGCCGGGCAAGCTCTGGCTCGAGGAGCGGCTGCGCGAGTCGCCTAAGACTGTGCTCTTCGTCAGCCACGACCGCGAGCTGATGAACAACACCGCGACCCGGGTGGTCACGGTCGAGCTCGGCGCGGCCGGCAACACGGTCTGGACGCATCCGGGCAGCTTCGCGACGTACCACCAGGCTCGTCGCGACCGGTTCGCGCGGCTCGAGGAGATGCGCAAGCGCTGGGACGAGGAGCGGGCCAAGCTCAAGGCGCTGGTGCTGATGTATCGCGCAGAAGGCCGCCTACAACGACGGCATGGCCTCGCGCTCCAGGCGGCGGTCACCCGGCTGCGGATGTTCGACGAGAAGGGTCCGCCGGAGGACCAGCCGCTCGCAGCAGAAGGTGCGCATGCGGCTGTCCGGCGGGCGCACCGGCAAGCGCGCGGTCATCTGCGAGGGCCTCGAGCTGACCGGGCTGATGAAGCCGTTCGATCTCGAGGTCTGGTACGGCGAGCGGCTGGCCGTGCTGGGGTCGAACGGGTCGGGCAAGTCTCACTTCCTGCGGCTGCTCGCCGCGGGCGGCAGCGACCCGGACGTCGAGCATCGGCCGGTGGGGGAGCGGCCGATCGAGCCGGTGCGCCACACCGGGCGGGCCAAGCTCGGCGCCCGGGTGCGGCCGGGCTGGTTCGTCCAGACCCACGAGCATCCCGAGCTGGTCGGGCGCACGCTGCTCGAGATCCTGCATCGCGGCGACCATCACCGCGCAGGGGATGCCGCGCGAGCAGGCGGCCCGGGCCCTCGACCGCTACGAGCTGGCCTACGCGTCGGAGCAGCGGTTCGAGTCGCTTTCCGGCGGCCAGCAGGCTCGGCTGCAGATCCTGCTGCTCGAGCTGTCGGGTGCCACGCTTGCTGCTGCTCGACGAGCCGACCGACAACCTGGACGTGGAGTCGGCGGAGGCGCTCGAGGACGGGCTCGAGGCGTTCGACGGGACGGTCATCGCGGTCACCCACGACCGGTGGTTCGCGCGTGGCTTCGACCGGTTCTGCGTGTTCGGCGCCGATGGCTCGGTCTACGAGTCCGACGAGCCGGTGTGGGACGAGGGCCGGGTCTCGCGAGCGCGCTAGCGCGGATCTGCCGGTCGTCGGCGGGATCGAGCCGGGTCCTGGCCGCATCGACGGCCAATGCGGCGTTGAACTCGTGGAGGAGTGCGGTGAAGGTGTCCAGCCGGTCGCTCTCCCAGCCGCTGATCCGCTCGCGCAGTCGAGCCCGGCTGCGTTCGCGAGCCAGGCGCGGTTCGCCGTACGGCGTCTGGGGTGGCGCTGACCATCTGGGCGCGGCCGTCGTCGGGATCCTTGGTACGGCGGACCAGGCCGAGCTTCTCGAGCTGGGCCAGCTGCCGGCTCATGGACCCTTTGTCGGTGCCGAAGTAGTCGACCAGGGTGGCGGCTCGCAGCGGCCCCTCCTCGACGACCCGGACGAGGGTGGCGTAGCCGGGCACGTTGAGCTCGGGATGGACGTCCACTGCCGTCGTCCGGAAGAGCTCGCGGGCCCGGCGGAACAGCACGCCGAGCTCCGACTCGAGCTGCGGTGCGGCTGCCCGGCACTGACGGTGACGGGCTCGCCGATGCCTTCGTCGCGGGGCTGCGTCATCGCCGTACCCCGGCCGGCTCGGCGGTGATCTCGTCGGCGAGCTCCGGCAGATCGAGCAGGGCTGCGTCGCCGGCGTTCTCGACCAGCTGCTCGACGCCGGACTTGGTGCCGAGCTTCGCGTTCGGCAGCAGGATCACGGCGATCAGCGTGATGATGCCGAGGGGGATCGCGGCGAGGAACACGTCAGCGATGCCCTGGCCGTACGCCGTCTCGACGACGGACCGGACCGGCCCCGGCAGGGACTGGATGTCCGGGATCGCGTTGCTGCCTTCGGGCTTGATGCCGAGCGCGGCCAGCCCGGAGGCAACCGCCGTGGTGACCTGGTGGGCGAGCAGCGCACCGAGTGCCGAGACTCCGACAGCGCCACCGAGGGTCCGGAAGAACGCGATCGAGGAGCTGCCCGACCCGAGCATGTTGACCGGCAGGACGTTCTGGACGACCAGCACGAGGTTCTGCATCAGCAGTCCGATGCCGGCTCCGAGGATCGCCATCGAGACGGTGAGGTAGCCCCAGCCGGTGTGCGACGTCGATGCGGCTCATCAGCACCAGGCCCGCGGTGAGCAGGACGCCACCGGTGATCAGGTACGGCTTCCAGACGCCGGTTCGGCTGATGACCTGGCCGACGGCCGTGGAGGCGATCAGCAGACCGGCGATCAGCGGGATGGTCAGCAGCCCGGACACGGTGGGTGACTCGCCGCGGGAGAGCTGCATGTACTGGCTGAGGTAGACCGACGCGCTGAAGATGGTGACTCCGACGCCGATGCTGGCGATGATGGCGAGCACGATGGTGCGGTTCTTGAAGAGCGACAGCGGGATGATCGGCTCGCGGACCCGGCTCTCGTGCCAGACCAGCACGGCAGCCCCGAGCAAGGCTCCGCCGACCATGGCGATCGAGGTCCAGGATGCCCAGGCGAACTGCACGCCGCCGAGGGTCACCCAGATGAGCAGCAAGGAGACGCTCGCGGCGATCAGCGTGACCCCGACGTAGTCGATCTGGACGTCGCGTCGGTCGCGCCGCGGGAGGTGCAGGGTGCGTTGGAGGACGATGATGGCGAGTACGGCGATCGGGACGCCGATGTAGAAGTTCCAGCGCCACCCGACCGAGTCGGTGATGACGCCGCCGAGCAACGGACCTCCGACGGTGCCGACCGCCATCACCGCGCCGAGGTAGCCCATGTAGCGGCCACGTTCGCGCGGGCTGACGATGTCGGCCAGGACGACCTGGACGAGCGCGGTGAGCCCGCCGGCGCCGATGCCCTGGATGACGCGGAAGCCGATCAGCTGGCTCGAGTCCTGGGAGAGCCCGGCCAGGGCTGAGCCCAGAACGAAGATGACGAGCGACAGCTGGAGGAGCAGCTTGCGGCTGAAGAGGTCCGCGAACTTGCCCCAGACGGGAGTGCTCACGGTCATGGCGAGCAGCGTCGACGTGACGACCCAGGTGTAGTCGGACTCGGTGCCCTTGAGGTCGCTGATGATCACCGGCAGTGAGGTCGAGACGACCGTGCTGGACAGGATCGCCACCAACATGCCGAGAAGCAGCCCGGACATGGCCTCGAGGACCTGTCGGTGGGTCATGACGGCGCTCGGGTGGGCTTCCGTGATCGACGATGCCGTGGGGTCTTGCGATCTCATCGTGTGGAGTCTCCAATAGAGAGCTGTGCTCTGCCGGGTTCGACAGAAAGTTGCACATTACAACTATAACCCTCGATGGTTGCTACATGCAACTGATTCTTGGTCTAGCCCTAGGCGCCCGCTCGTGCTGGCGGAGACACAGCGGACCTGATCGGCACCAGGGTCACCCAGTGTCAGTTCTGCTGCTGACGAGGTACTAATACCTCCTCGTAGATGAGGAGCAGTCCGGCAGCGACGGGGATGGCGAGCAGGGCGCCGAGGATCCCGAGCAGCGTCTGGCCCGCCAGGATGGCCATGATGGTGACTACCGGTGGAACTTCAACGGCTCGGCGCATGATCTTGGGAGCAAGCACGTAGGCCTCGACAAGGTGATACGCGACGTAGTAGCCGAGCACGATGACCGCATCGACCCAGCCCGACTCGAGGGCCACCAGTGTTACCAGCACGCCCCCGATCAGCGTCCCTAGGACGGGCACCAGCGCGAGCATGCCGACCAGAACGGCCAACACCGCGGCGAAAGGCAAGCCCAGGATCCGCAAGATGACGTAGGACAGCCCGCCGTTGATGGACGCGACACACAGCTGGCCTAGAAAGTAGCTGCCCACACGCCTGGTGATTTCTTCGCTCAGGTAGACCACTCGGGGTCGCCGGCTGCTCGGTACCATCTGGTACACGGCCATCTTGACTCGCGGCATGGCGACCAAGAAGTACAGCGTGAGAATGAGGACCGTGAAGGTGGCGAGGACCCCGTTCACGATTGCCCTCCCGGCGCCCAGGATGCCACCGAACACGGACGAGAATGTCACGTGCTCGATGAAGCTCTGCACGTCTTGTCTGACCCGGTTGGTCACATGCCAGCGAGAGTTGAGCTGTTCGACGAGGTGGTTGTGCTGAAGTCGAAGCAGCGAGTCAGGAGCGTTCTCGACCAGTTGTGTCGTCTGATCGACGACCGTCGGCAGAATCAGCCAACCGAGCAGGGTCAAGATGGCGCATAGCCCTATCACGACGAAGAGGACGGCCAACCCTCTACCCAGGCCCATCCGGACGAGTTTCGCGACAATGGGCTCCAGGCCGAGCGCCAAGAACAGGGCCAGTCCCACCAAGGTGAGGAGCTGCGACAGATCCAGGACCAGGTGGACTAGTCCATAGGCCAGCAGTCCGCCGAGCACCGCATAGAAGCCCAGATATAGCGGAGACCGGCGATTGATCGGGGGACCAGGGTGGTTGACGTCCGGGTGATCGGATCGGCCAGTTGCCTCTCGCTCCACGAGGAACTCGGTCTCACGTGCGGAGCGCGCCACGTGAACGGCCACTTCCTCGACGTCATCGGAGTCCGGCTCCTGCGTTGACGTGTCAACGAGGCCCTCATCGACTGATCCCTCCTCTGGTTGCCCAGACCCTCCTGACGCTTCCGGAGTGTCGCCATCCGGCTGGGAGCGTTCACGCACAGGGATCGCCCATCGCGCCCACCAGCGTTCCGTCATGAATGTCAGCCCCTTGGTCTCAATCTCCGTTGGCCCGCGCGGACCGTCCCCGCGGCTTCGCCAGACATGTTCGAGAGACAGTCGCAGAGTAGGGCCCTAGTTCCCCGATATGACGGCTGCTACGCGAGCCGGGGCCGAATGGGGGACCTAGAGCGGAGTGACGGTGAGCGAGCTGAAGGCGGCGTGGGTGTCGACCACCCGGCAGCCGACCGAGCCACGAGCGTAGTCGGGGTCCACCGCGACGATCGCCGGCTGCGGGTCGTTGCCGACGTACACGCTGATGTTGGGGCCGGAGGCGTCCACGGCGACCCGGAGCGGCCCGGCGGGGTCGAGGTAGACCGGGGCGACCGCGATCTCCCGCCAGCTCAGCCCGTTCATCGCGCCGAGGACCACCGTGCTGCGTCCAGTCGACACCCCCGCGAAGTAGCCGCGCAGCGCGTCGAAGCCCACGCCCGGGCGGGTCACCCGGAAGATCAGCCCGACGTCGTGCGATCCGTCGAGGACCTCGAACTCGGCGACCACACGTACGTCACGGTAGTCGCCGTCGCGCAGGACGATCTTCTCGCCGCTGCGGTACTCGTTGACCGGATGCTCAGGAACCCGACCGAGATGGAGCCCGTCACTCTCTGCTGCGAAGTACTGGTGGTGGCCGTAGTAGTCGAAGTCGTCCTGGCCGTGCAGGGCGAACCGCCAACCCCGCTGGCTGCGCAGGTCCTCGCTCGGCGTCCCGCTCGGGATCGGCATCGGCGCACCGGCGGGGACGGGCTGGCCGAGCTCGGGGGTGCCGTCGGAGCGCCACCGCATCGGCTGCGCGTAGATGGCCCGCCGCCAGCCCGGCTCACGGTCCTGTTTGGCGTGGTAGATGTGCCACCACTCGCGTCCGTCTCGCGACGTGGTGTAGCACGCGTGGCCGACGCCGTACGTCGCCTCGTTGGACTGGAAGATCGGCGTGGGGTGGCGTTTCCACGACTCGGGCCGGAGCGGATCGTCGCCGACCAGCTCGAGCATCCCCATCTTGTACGTCGGAAGCCAGGAGGCGGCGCAGGAGTAGACCAGGAAGACCCGACCATCGCGCTGCAGCACCTGCGGGCCCTCCGCGAGCCCCTTGCCGGACTCCGTCTCGTCGATCCGCTCCCAGTCGTACTCGCCGGCCAGCACCAGCAGTGTGCGGTCACCCCCGATGCGCGTGGGGGAGGACATGGGCGCGATGTAGAGGTCCTGGCGATTCTTCCCGGCCTTGGGCCAGCCGGACCAGATGGCGTATCGCTGCCCCCCGTGCTCGAGGACGGTCAGGTCGATCGCCCAGACGTTGTCGGCCCCCTCGGCCGCCGAGTCGCCGGTCTGCAGCGGACCGTGCAGGGTGTAGTCGCCGAGCGGGTCGTCCGACTCGGACTCAAGGACGTACGTGAGGTGGTTGTCGTCATCGCCGTCGGAGGCCGCGAAGTAGATGTACCAACGGTCGTCGAGGTGGAACAGCTCTGGCGCCCAGACCTGCCGTGAGTACGGCCCCTCGCTCGGTGCCCACCACACGACGTGCTTGGTGCCGAGCGTGGTGACCCGGTCGGACACCCAGATCGACACCCCGACGTTGCCTTCGCTCTGGGTCCAGAGGTAGCGATCACCGTCGCGGACCACGGTCGGATCGGCGCCCTCGGCGATCGGGTTGACGAAGTGGGTGTCGGCCATGTGCCCATTATGGTGCGCCGGTGGCGGCCTCCGTCGACTCGCCGCTCCGGTACGACCCGACCCGGTTCGCGCCCATGACCCGAGTCAATAATTGCGGTAATGGGCCAGACCCGCAATAAGGGGTAGCATTGTCCCTGCAAGGGGGTCAGGGGCCGGCAGAGAGCCGTTCAGGACGTGAATCTGCTAGACCAGGAGATCGAACCGGCGGGGGCCGACTCGATCGATGACCTGACCCGTCCCTCATATGAGGGCAAGACCGTCCTCATCACGGGCGGCACCGGATCCTTCGGCTCCACCGTCACCCGCAAGCTCGTGCACCGCGGTTGCAAGCAGATCCGCATCCTCAGCCGCGACGAGGCCAAGCAGGATGCCATGCGCAACAGCCTCGAGGACGGGCACAACGTCCGCTTCTACATCGGCGACGTGCGCGACGCACAGAGCGTCAAGAGCGCCATGCACGGAGTCGACCTGGTCTTCCACGCCGCGGCCCTCAAGCAGGTGCCTTCGTGCGAGTTCTTTCCGTTGGAGGCGGTGGCCACCAACGTCCTCGGTAGCGCCAACGTCATACGCGCCGCCGTGACCAGGGGCGTCCAGACTGTGGTGCTGCTGAGCACGGACAAGGCCGTCTACCCGATCAACGCGATGGGCATGAGCAAAGCCTTGATGGAGAAGGTCGGCCAGGCCGCGGCCCGGGAGGCCAACGGGACCGGCACCCGGGTTTGCACCGTTCGGTACGGCAACGTGATGTACAGCCGGGGCTCGGTGATCCCGCTCTTCGTGAAGCAGCTCAGCGAGGGCAAGATGCTGAGCGTCACGGAGCCGGACATGACCCGGTTCCTGATGCCGCTGTCCCACGCGGTGGACTTGGTCGAGTACGCGCTGCTGATGGCCGAGCAGGGCGACGTGTTCATCCGCAAGGCGCCCGCGTCGACTGTTGGTGACCTGGCCATTGCGGTACAGAACGTGTTCGGCAAGCAGGTCGGGATGTCGAGAATCGGGATCCGGCACGGCGAGAAGATGTACGAGACGCTCGCGACGGCCCAGGAGCTGAGGCTCGCCGAGGATATGGGCGAGTACTACCGGATCCCACTGGACGATCGCGACCTCAACTACGACAAGTACTTCAAGGAAGGCGACGAGGATACGGCCGACCCTCGACGACTTCCACTCCCACAATGCGCAACGGCTGGCCGTCCCCGAGGTCGAGAAACTGTTGCGCAGCCTGCCGGAGATCAGCGCCGTCGTCGGGTCGGGGGTGTAACCGGTCAGTGCCATCACCGCAATCGATCGCGATCACCGGGGGAACAGGCTTCTTCGGGCTGCATCTCCGAGCCCGGTTGCAGGCGTTGGCACCCGACACAGATGTCCGCGTCATCACGCGCGCCGCATACGTGGACGACGCCATGCTGTCGTCGTTGCTTCTCGGTGTCGACTCAGTGATCCACCTCGCGGGAGCCAACCGCGGGCCGGAGGATGCGGTCTACGCATCAAACTTGTCGCTCGCCGATCGCCTGGTGGGAGCACTCGAAACGGTGGGCGGATCGCCGCACCTGGTGTACGCCAACACGATCCATGCCGAAGGGGATACGGCCTACGGGCGGTCGAAACGGAAGGCCGCCGCCGTGCTCCTGGCGTGGGGAGAGCGAGCCGGCGCGAGTGTCGCAGATCTGCGGTTTCCCAACCTCTACGGGGAGGCTGGGCGACCGCAGTACAACTCGGCGGTAGCGACCTTCTGTGCCGATCTGGCTGCGGGTCGGCGGTCAGAGATCAACACACAGGGTCGGACTGAGCTACTGCACGCTCAAGATGCCAGTGAGCTCGTTCTGCAAGCGCTGAGGGAGAAGTTCGAGGGATCCCGCAGGGTTGCTGGAGTGGCGATTTCTGTTCCTGAGGTCTACGAGCGGTTGCAGCGGCTCCTTTCTGGTTACCACGGGGCCGGGCTCCCGGAGCTGCTGGACCGACTGGACCTCAGGTTGTTCAACCAGCTGAGAACGGCGATGTTCCCCCAGCATTACCCGTTCTCGCTGGAAGACCACCAAGACGCACGAGGCCGGTTCGTCGAGCTTGCTCGTGGCAGCGGCCAGACGCAGACCTCATATGGCACCACTGCACCTGGCCACACCCGAGGTGAGCACTTCCACCTCGAGAAGATCGAGCGGTTCGTCGTCCTGTCGGGCGCCGGGGTCATCAAGCTGCGGAAGCTGTTCAGCGATCAGGTGTTCACCTTCGCCGTATCTGGTGAGGAGCCGGTCGCGATCGACATGCCGCCCCTCTACGCCCACAGCCTGACCAATGTCGGTGCCGACGACCTGCTCACCATGTTCTGGAGCAACGATCACTTCAGTGCTAACGCGCCCGACACCTATCCCGAGCGGGTAGAAGCGGCACAGGTCGGGGCGGGCGTATGAAGGTCCTGACGATCGTGGGCACCAGACCAGAGATCATCCGCCTGTCACGGGTGATCACCAGGCTGGAGGATGAGACCGACCACAAGCTGGTGCATACCGGCCAGAACTGGGATCACCTGCTCAGCGACGTCTTCTTCGACGAGCTGGGCCTGCGCAAGCCGGACCACTTCCTGAACGTCGACACGTCCTCGCTCGGTTCCGTTCTGGGCGGGGTACTCACCGGCATCGAGCCGGTGCTCCTGGAAGAGCGTCCGGATGCCGTGCTCGTCCTGGGGGACACCAACAGCTGTATCGCTGCCGTCATGGCGAAGCGGCTGGGGATCCCGGTCTTCCACATGGAGGCGGGCAACCGCTGCTTCGACGAGAATGTGCCCGAGGAGACGAACCGCCGACTCATCGACCACGTCGCCGACTTCAACCTCTGCTACACCGAGCACGCCCGACGGAACCTGCTCGCGGAGGGCCTGTCGCCGAGGAGAACGTTCGTCACCGGGTCGCCGATGGCTGAGGTGCTCGCTGCGTACGACAGTCAGATCCAGGGGTCGACGGCTCTCGAACGGCTTGGCCTGCGTCGCGGCCGCTACTACCTGGTCTCGATGCACCGCGAGGAGAACGTCGACAACCCGGAGCGACTGGAAGTTCTGGTCCGCGCCATCCGAGAGCTGGCCGATGACACCCAACGCGTCATCGTGTCCACGCATCCTCGACTGGCCAGACGACTCGAGAGTCTGGCGACTGGACGCGGCCGAGGGCATCGAGATGCTTGCTCCGTTCGGTTACTTCGACTACAGCATGCTGCAGCGCAATGCGCGCTGTGTGCTCTCCGACAGCGGGACCATCAGCGAGGAGTCGGCCATCACCGGCTTTCCCGCGGTGACCATCCGCGACGCCATGGAACGCCCGGAGGCCCTTGACGTGGGCTCGGTCGTGCTGACCGGAATCGACGTCACGAGCATCCATCGGGCCGTGGCGATGGTCATTGGTCAATGGGACGAGGGAGTGCGTCCCGAGGTCCCGGCGGACTACCAGGTGACCGACTGCTCGGTCCGCGTGAGCCGCTTGATCAGCGGGCTTTCGGCCGTGCACTCGAACTGGCTCGGCCTGCGCCCCAAGCCGTGGCAGGGATCTGGCAACTGATGCGAATCGTGCTGATCCACCGATACTTCTGGCCGGACACCCCGCCGTACGCGCACATCCTCCGCGAGGTTGCACTCGAGCTTGGCCGGGCCGGCCACGACGTCACGGTCCTCACCTGCCAGCCGTCCTACAACCGTTCGGCTGTGGGTCGTGCTCCGGCCGCAGGAGCGGTTGGCCCCACACGTCGTCGTACGGCGATGGAACGTGTTCTCCGACCGTCGCTCCGCTGCGTTGAAGATGGTGAACCTGGTCGTCTTCTGTTGTCGGATCATGCTCACCGGGTTACGGGGCCGAAAGGTCGACGTGGTGATGGCGGCATCGGCCCCGCCCATCGCCGTTGCGAAGACTGCTTCCTGGCTTGCGAAACTGAGCGGCGCCAGCTTTGTCTCCCACAAGCAGGACATCTATCCGGAGGTGGTGCTCGCGCCAGGCATCATGCGCCCGGGTCTCGTAGCATCAGTGCTCCGCCGACTTGACGCTCGTACAGACCGCGCGCGCCGCGCGGGTTGTTGTGCTGTCGGAGGACATGGCCGATACCGTGACCGCCAGGGGCGTCGCCGCTGGCCAGATCGCGGTCATCAACAACTTCGACCCCTGGGGCGTCAGCCCAGGCACGAAGTCTGAGACCGACTTTGCGGACCGGCCGGCTCGGGAACGCCCTGACGCCCCGCTGTCGGTGGTCTTCGCGGGAAACCTCGGTCGCTTCCAGAATCTGGAGACAGTCATCGAGGCGACGGTCCTGCTCCGCGACGAGCCAGGGATCGTGTTCCACTTCTTCGGCGACGGGGCGATGCGCGCCGAGTTCGCGCGGAGGGTCGTCGGTCGATGCGCTCGCCCAGGTGCACCTCCACGGCTACCAGCCGCCGGATCGGGTGGCAGAGTTCCTGCGGGACAAGGCGGATCTCGGCATCGTGTCCCTGGCACCCGGCGTGATCCGGGCTGCCTACCCGAGCAAGACCATGTCGTACCTCAGACAGGGATGTGCCGTCATGGTGCTCGTCGAGGCCGAGAGTGAGCTGGCTCGCACGATGACCTCGGCCGAGGCGGGCTTCCACTCTGATCCGTCGGACGCGGGCGAGCTGGCCGAGCGGCTACGGAAGCTGGCTGAGCGTCGCGCCGACCTGGCCGATGCGGGTGAACGAGCCCAGGCGCTCTACCGCTCACAGTTCAACCCCGAGCGCCAGCTGGCCCTGTGGCGGGCCTCTTCGAGAGCATCCAAGCGGAGCGGGCCGCATGAGCTCCGCGCGCCCGCTTCCGTGACCTCCATCTGGTCAGTCGCGTCATTGCCGCGGTGGCACTCGTTGCGGTGAGCCCGATCCTCGCTGCTTGCCGTGGTGGCGATCATGCTGTCCAGCCGCGGCCCCGTGCTCTACCCGGCCGCGAGGGTCGGTCGTGTCCGGCCGGCAGTTCACCATGCTGAAGCTACGCACGATGCGCGGGGCGCCCACCGGGGGAGTCCAGCGGATCACCGGGGGCAGGACTCGCGCATCTCCTCGGTCGGGCGCTGGCTTCGGAGGCTGAAGATCGACGAGCTGCCGCAGCTGGTCAACGTCATACGCGGCGACATGGTGTTGGTAGGCCCTCGCCCCGAGGACCCGTCGATCGTGGCGGACTACTACACGCCGTTCATGCTCCGGACCCTGAACGTGCTGCCGGGTCTGACCAGCCCCGGCAGCCTCGACTACTTCGCCCGGGAGGAGCGGCTGCCCTCCGACCCAGCCGAGGCCGAGCGGGTCTACGTCTCCACGTTGCTGCCCCGCAAGGCGGCGCTGGACCTGGTCTACATCGAGCACCGGTCCTGGCACTACGACCTCGCAGCTGGTGCTGCGCACCGTCGGCTCGATGCTCGGCGCACGGACTCTCTTCTCGCGCCGGTGCGCGTGGGAGCGAGTCGAGGCGGACGGGCTCATGCAGAGCCCCTTCCAACCGCCCGTTGCCCGAGGAGCTGACATGAGTCCGCGACACGTGATCCTGATCGGCGCGGCCCGGTCCGGCACCAAGATGCTCCGCGGCGCGCTGGCGGCAGCGACCGGCGTCGGTGCAGTGCCGTACGACGTGGGGTACGTCTGGCGGTACGGCAACGAGCGTGCCCCCGACGACGTCCTGGATCCGGCACACGTCGACGACCGGTCGCGTCGTTTCATCCGGAAGTTCGTCGACGGCTACGCCGACGGTGAGACGTCGACCGTGATCGAGAAGACCGTCGGCAACACGATGCGGGTCCCTTTCGTGGCAGCGATGTTCCCCGACGCGAGCTACATCCATCTGGTCCGAGACGGCGTCGATGTTGCCGAGTCCGCCCGACGGCAGTGGACCGCAGGATCTGACTGGCGCTACATCGCGGCGAAGGCTCGCCACGTCCCGCTCCGGCTGGCGCCACGCTTCGGTGCCGGCTACGCGAGCTCCTTGGGCGCTCGGCTACTACACCGCGACCGACGCCTTGGGTCGTGGGGTCCGCGCTATCCCGGGCATCGACGTCGACCTGAGCACCGAGGACCTCTTGTGGTGTGCGCACGGCAGTGGCGCGAGTCGGTGCTGGCTGCGACGCAGGCGTTCGAGGATCTGCGGCTCCCCGTGTATCGAGGTGCGCTACGAGGACCTGGTGAGCGACTCGGTCCCGGTCCTGAGGAAGCTGACCGAGTTCATGGAGGTGCCCGCATACCCTGACGCCATCGAGGCCGCCGCCGACACGATGCGCGGCGACCGCATCGGTTCGGGCCGAGCCGCCCTGAGCAACCGACGAGCTGCAACGCCTCGACGGCGAAATCGGCGACACTGCTGACTCGGCTCGGCTACGTGCCACCGAGCTCCGCAGCGCTCGCGCCGCCAGAGCAACCACCAAGAACGAGGCCCATCGTGACCGACCTGGCCAACCCCCGCGCGAAGCTGCGCTACCGCTGGTCGCACCGACACCCCCTTCACCGAGCGGCGGTGCGGCTTGCCAACAAGGTGCTGCCGCGAGTGCCGTTCCAGGCGAAGTACGGTCTCACCGACCTCATCCGCCGGCGCGCACTGCCCGTACAACCTGCTCGGCCCCGGCTCAGTAGCGGTCCAGGTCGGAGCGCCTCGCGACACGTTGCTCGCGGGTCGGTCCCGGGCCATGGCGTTTGTGCTCCGTACCAGACCATCGGGACGGGTGCTGGTCGTCGAGCCCGAACCGCAGAGTGTTCTGGAGTTCAGGAGGATCGCAGCCGCCAGGGGACTGGACCATGTGAGTGTCCGGCAGGCCGGTGCCTGGTCGGAGCGAACCACGATCACTCTGCGAGGTCGACCCGGCCCACCCGGCGACGAACTTCACCGACGGTACGACCGACTACTCCGCCGAGGAGCGAGCCCGCTTCGAGCGGATCGAGGTCGAAGCGTTGCCGCTCGACGACATGATCGACGAGGCCGGCTTCGAGCGCGTCGACCTGGTCAGCATCACCACCAACGGCGCCGAGCCCGAAGCCTCGAAGGGTCTCGCCCGGACGATCGAGCGGGATCGGCCGTACATCTGCCTGGCCCACACCCGAGACTCGTACACCGACCTGATGGCTGGCTTGAGCTACGAGCTCGTCGGGCAGGACGACCGCGGGTTCACCTTCCGCCATGCGGGTGAGCCTCTTGACTGACCTCGAGCCGATTCCGTTCGCGTTGCCGGACATCGGCCAGACGCGAGATCGACGCGGTCAGCGACGTCCTGCGGTCACGCTGGCTCACCACGGGCAAGCAGTGCCGAGAGTTCGAGAAGGAGTTCGCGGCGGCCGTCGGCGCGACGCTACGCGGTCGCGCTGAACTCGTGCACCGCCGCCCTGCACCTGAGCCTGGAGGCGCTCGGGGTCAGGCCAGGGGACCTGGTGTTTCTCTCGCCGTACACGTTTGCGGCTTCAGGTGAGGTGGTGCGCTACCTCGGCGCGACCCCGGTGTTCGTGGACATCGACCCGGTGACCCTGAACATCAGCCCGGTCAAGCTCCGAGAGGCGGTCGAAGCCAGCCTGCGCTGCGGGATCCGGGACGCCACGGGCGATCATCCCCGTCCACATCGCTGGAGTGCCGTGCGACGATGGACGAGATCTGGGACGTGGCCCGGGACTTCGACCTGGCGGTCGTCGAGGACGCCGCGCACGCGTTCCCCTCCTCGTATCAGGGCCGGCCGGTCGGCTCAGTTCCCGCAGACATCCGCGGCACGGTCTGCTTCTCGTTCTACGCCACCAAGACCATCACCACGGGCGAGGGCGGGATGCTCACCACCGAGGACAAGGCGCTGGCCGATCGCGCGCAGGTCGATGAGTCTGCACGGACTCAGCCACCAGGCGTGGTCCCGCTACTCCGGCGGCAGCTGGTCCTACGACATCGCGGCGCCCGGCTACAAGTACAACCTCACCGACATCGCGGCCGCGCTCGGACTGGTCCAGCTGGCGAGGGCCGAGGAGATGACCAAGCGTCGCGCAGAGATCGCGCGAGCCTACACGGCGGCGTTCAGCTGGACATCGACTCAGTGGAGTGCCCCACCGTGCCCGAGCGACGTCGAGACCTCCTGGCACCTCTATGTGCTCCGCCTGAATCTGGACGTCATCGCGCGTCGACCGCAGACACGTTCATCGAGCGGCTGACGTCGCTCGGGATCGGCACGTCGGTGCACTTCATCCCGCTGCACCTGCACAGCTACTACGTCAGCGAGTACGGCCATCGAGCCCGAGGACTTTCCCGATCGCCACGCGCCGAGTTCATGCGGTCGGTCTCGCTTCCGATCTACAGCGCCATGACCGACGCCGACGTGGATCGGGTCATCAAGGCCGTCGAGGCGGTCACGTCGGGACCAGTGCTGCTGGAACAAAGCGCATGAAGGTGTTGGTCAACGCGCTGCCTCTTCGCCGCGGCGGAGGAGTGACATACCTCGAGCACCAGTTGGCCGCGCTGGCGCGCGTGGCACCAGAACTGGAGATCCACACACTGGTCTCACCATGGGGAGAATTCCGTACACTTCCGGGATCGACAGAGGTGGTCCGCGTAAACTCTGTACCGATGCGCTTCATGTACGAGCAGGTTCGGTTACCGTTCCGGCAGACCGACGTTCTCTACTGTCCGGCGAACTTTGGACCGATGCGGTCGCACGGACCGAGCATTCTTACTCTCCACAATGCGAACTACTACCGGGCCGGTCTGGCGTTGTGCGAAACCAAGGCTTCGCGTCCCTGGTGGAAAGTGCGGGCGAATCACGCGGCGATAAGAGCAAGCGACGCCGTCATTGCAATCTCGCAGTCACTAGCGGACGAGGTATCGGCCACGCTACCGGAGGTAGCGAGCAAGGTACACGTCGTACCCAGCGGCGCAGCAGAGTGGCCGAGAGATTCGTCGAGCTTTGCAGGGCTTCCGCAGCGGTATGTTCTGACGGTGACGAGCTCTGCGCCTCATAAGCACCTCGACGACCTCGTGATCGGATGGTCAAGATCGTTGGACAACCTCAAGGAAGCGGTCAGCCTGGTCATCGTCGGCAACGTGGATGAGGCGCAGAGGGTGCGGTTGCGCTCCTTGGCTGGTCGTCACGCCCACGCTCTCCTTAATGTCGGCGCTATACGGGAACGTCGACACCTGAAGTGGATCTACGAACACGCCTTGGCAATGATCTCCATGTCCGCTCTAGAGGCCTTTCCGTTGACTCCCGGAGAGGCGGGATCGGTCGGATGCCCACTTGTTCTGAGCGATATCCCCGCGCACCGGGAAGTTACGATGGGCAATGCCACGTTCATTCCGCCCCGGGACGTGGATGCTTTGTCCGACGTGCTGAGGTCTGAGACCTATGCAGGGACCCCTGGAAGTCGCCACTGGTGCTGGCCCGTGAGTTGGCAGGACAATGCGCTCGCCACGGCGCACGTCCTGAAGCTGATTTGGTAGCTTTCGGGTGAACTCAGCAGGGATACTCTCTACGGGCAGGGGGCTGGTCGACGAGCAGGTGCGCAAGGCATCCGCGAGAGCCACCGAACAGATTGTGCGCCACTATGGTGGGAGTCTCGGTATCTGGGTGGGCTGTGGATACCCCAAGTCTGGAACCGTGTGGCTGTGCAACCTACTGAGTAGCTATCTCAATCTGCCACATCCTCGCGAGTCTCGCCTGCCCGTAGCCATGCCGAGCGTGATCCATGCTCACTGGCTACCACACAGTCGCCTGCCGAAGACCGTCTATATTGTTCGCGATGGACGTGACGTCATGGTCTCCTGGTACTTCAGAGAAGTGCGCCTAGCCCATAGCCAACATAATCCAGTGTCGGCGCGCAAGCGACGAGAGCGTTTCCAGGACATCCTGGGCGCTGGTTACGACCTTTCAGATATTTCAACCAACCTCCCGCGATTCATGCGAGCGGAGTTGACCAACCCCTCGTGGATGTCAGCGAACTGGCCCACGCATGTTCGTGCCTGGCTCGACTGGCCATCCGATCGCGTCGCCATTGTTCGCTACGAGGATCTTCTCGTGAGCGTGGAAGCGACACTAGGTCCTGGACTGGAGCGACTATCGGGAGTTCCCCTTGATCTGGACTATCTGCGTTTGGCGGCTGCGCGCTTCGAATTCAGCACGCAGGCCGGAAGAGGCATCGGAGATCCAGCCGCGGCGCCCTTCTTGCGCAAGGGCGTGTCCGGAGACTGGAAGCAGCATTTTGACGATGAGGCCGAGGCGATCTTCGACGTAGTGGCCGGCGACGTGCTAGGTCGCCTGGGTTACGACCGATCCAGGTAGGCGACTTTCCGGAGTCTTTCTCACCTGGCAGGGGTGGCCAGTGACACCGGGGCTACGGCTGGGGCGGACTCCTGCCTCCTGACCCTCAAAAAAGTCATCCAGTAGTTTGTGATTGCCGCGACGTAGACGGCCGCGAACGCCCATGCTGCTCCTTCCGCTCCCCATGCCAACGATCCAACGACCGTGGCCGCGAGGACTATGACACCCGTGAAGATCGAGAGCCGGAGGAGCGTCTGTGCCCGTTCGCACACGCGAAGTGCGATTGAAGGGCCGGCCCTCGCACCTGATGCGGCAGTCCAAAGTGCGACGGGCAGGAGGAGAGCCTTCGCGGGCTCCCAGCTCTTCCCTGCGAGCGACATACCCAGCCAAGAGGGGCTTATCAGGAGGAGCGCGGTGAATGCGAACACCCCAGCCATCGTCGTCGCTGACATTCCCGCCGCGAGTCTCGTCAACTTCCGGCTTTGACGTCGAACACGCGCTGCCTCCGGAAGTCCAAATGCCACCATCGCCGTGGTGAGGGTCGTCACTGGCGCCATCAACGCCCTTGCCGCACCTAGCTCTCCGAGTGCTGCGCTCCCGACGATGACCGCCACCAGGAGCAACGACAGCTGTGCGGCCGCGGACTCAGCACTGCGTTCCCCAGCCAGCGCTGGACCGATGTCCCGGTGACTTCGCAGCCAGTCCCATGCTCTCCAGACTCTGGGCAGTGTTCCAACCTGAAATGCTCCGAGGACGACACCCACTGATATTCCCGCCCCCCAGCAGATCAAGAGCGTCGGGATTCCCATCTGCGGGTTGAGTTCCAGTGCAGCCCACACGAAGGCCAGTGTGGCGGTCAGGCAGACGGAGTCATTGATGGCAGCCGCCCATGGCCGCCCGGAAGCAAACAGGCAGATGCGCCAGCCGTCTTGAACGAGCAGGATGGGCATCACAATTCCGAAACTGATCAGCGGCCCACCGAGGCTACCTCCAGTGATGATCGCCGCGGAACCAGCCAACAAGAGGATGATGAGCCCGATGGTGAAGGAGGCTCCGACGGCGGACGAGACGGCGTGTTGGCGGACGTCCGGATGTGCCAGTGTGAATCGAATCGTCAGCGGCTCGAGCGTGAGGGCCCGTACGACGGTGATGATCAGGAGAGCCAGCGTGTATGAGAACGTGAAAACACCCAAGTCATCGATGGAGAGACAACGGAGCGCAGCGAACAGGACCACGAAGTTGGTCAGGCTGGAGGCGGCCTGGTCGACAACTGCGGCGACGGCGCGTCCCTTGCGTCCGCTGGCCCGAGCTTGCGCAAGATGCCGAGGGCCGTCGTCGCGCTGCACCACCCTCTCCCGTGCAAGGCTGTCGCCCGGCGTCATCCCGACTTAGCCCGGCGATCGACAGCCGTTCGCCCGATCGGCAGGGAATACCACAGCAGTACGGGCAGTAACACGAGCAGACGCTGAGCGTTTCTCACTTCCCAGGTACCGAGTCCGCCCCAGGCGAGGTCGCTGATGCTCCCGACCAAGATGGCGAAGAAGATGAAGAGGTAGACCTGACCGCATCGCTGAAAAGACTGCACGCTATGGACTCTCCGATCGATCCAGCGAAGGAGAGCGCCGCTCACCCCGATCATCAAAACTAGGCCGAGCCAAGAGAAGTTGTAGAACCACTCTCCTTCATCGAGAGCGGGGATCGAGAGGTTGCTCTTGCTGCTGAGGCCCGGATGCAGCTTTTGGACCATGATCTGACCGAACTGAACAGGCTTGTCGGGCCACATGCCACGAGGAATCAGGACGACGGCTTCGGAGGCAAAGGTTGACCCATGGCCACCGGTGATGCCCTGGTCAATCATCTGCGCATACGTAGCAAGTGGATTGACCAAGGAGCCCAGGCCAGAGGCCGACGCCTGGTAGTTCGAGTTGACCGCTGTCGCAGCAACGCGAGACTGACCTATGCTGCCGAAGAAGAGAATGGTTGGGACCAGTGCGACCACGGCGAGGAGCTTGATTGGTGTCCGAAGCCGATATTGGGCCGCAACCGCAATGGCGATCGCGACCGTGACAAGACGGAGTCTCCCGCCGCCGGAGAATATGACGAGGTAGAAAACTACGAGCAAAACGCAGATGGCGAACGCCTGAAAGGGCGAGTGCACGACGCGAACGCCGCCGCTCAGCAGGAGTGACGAAGCGAAGAGGATCACGCCGACCTCGGCCGTCGACTGGGCCAACGTTCCCAGCGTGACCCCGGCTTCCTTGGCCAAGGCGCCCGCTACGAAGAGAATCAGCCCGACAAGCGCTATGCTTCGCGCCCACTCCGCAGGAATCGGTGGCCGAGTTGTCGGTCCTGACGCAAGGGCTTCGACCGATCTGCGCCAGAAGATGAGATACATCAAGGCGGTTGCGACGTAGATCGACAACGCGGCAACAAGGATGCTGGGTCGGTTGGTTGAGGTTGGTGCCTCGCTGGCCCAGTACCAGCAACTGCCGCCCGTCATGAGGCCAGCCGTCAGGCAGTAGATGCCGGCACCCGTGAGTCGTCGGCCCCCATGAGTGACAAAAACGCCAAGACCACTGGCGACTGCTGCGATAGCGAGCGTCTGAAGCCCGGCGACGGAGCCAAGAGTGGTCGTTATCAGGGCCACCAAGGGCACCACGGCCAGTCCGAACCAGGCCGCCGGGCCAACAAGCGACCCCGGGGCGCCAGCGACTACGGTTGGCCCGCGGGTTTCCCGAAGCACGGCCATTGGTCCACCATACCCTCTTTTGACCTCTGAAATCGCCTTGCGTATCGACGATGAGGGTCGCCTGAAACCGCCGGCGACGCAGGTTTAGGCGCAGCCCGAATCTAGGCCCGCGCCCGAGATCCCAAGATGCTCTGAGCCGGCGCAGGTGGCCTACACTGAAGGCAGAGAGACTTTGCGCGTCGGACTATCTCCAGGGAAGCGAGAACTCGTCATATCGGTAAAACCACAGACTCCCGTACGCCTCATTTACGTGGCCGGATGGCTGCGCAGTGGAACCACTCTCCTGACGCGCATGCTGGGGTCCATTCCGGGAGTCATGGCTCTCGGTGAAGTGTCCGGGTTGTGGGATGCGGCCCAGAGGGGCGAGCGATGTTCCTGCGGTGAGGTGATCCTCGATTGCCCCGTGTGGAGCCAAGGGCTCAACGCTGTCCGCGACGTGCATGGCATCGGGAGCGACGACTATGCGGACTTCGCCAGCCTCACTACGGACGTACTGCGGACCCGACGCTCGCGCGAGTTGTCAGCGCTGCAGCACATCGCGCCGGCGGCTTGGCCCCAGGACGTTCGCAGATATGTGAATGTCATCGACACCTTGTTCCAGGCGCTGAGGGCTACTACGAGATGTGACGTGCTGGTGGACTCTTCAAAGCTGCCCCCGGGGTTCCTGACGGAGACTCTCTTGACGAATACGCATGTGGACGTTGTTCACATTGTCCGGGATCCTCGAGCTGTGGCGAGTGCGGAGCTCGGCTCGCTACAACGTGGCCAGGATGGGCACGCTCGACTCCCACCTGGAAGATCGCTAGTCAAGAGCACGGTGTACTGGTCCCTGGGCAACCTGGCGGTAAGGGGCTTCGCGGGGCGCGCAGACAGCCGGACCATGCTGCGCTACGAAGATCTCGCCCAGGCGCCGGCTCTTGAGCTTCAGTCGTTGGCCAACCGACTTGGCCTCGCTCCGTCACCCGTAAAGTTGCGACTGGACTCCGGCCACCTGGCTGTCGGGAACCCGAGCCGTTTCGATGGTGCCGAGCGACCCATCCGCTTGGACAATGCATGGCAGCGGTCACTGACGAAGCGGCAACGCGCCGTGATCACGGGGCTCAGTGCACCGGCCCGCCTGCTCTTGGCTCGGGATCTGCGTCTCAGTCTTCGAGAACGATGAAGACGGGCACCGGTATGACGCGCCTCTCCGTTGGGCTGCCATCACCCAACTGTCCTGTAGCATCCCCGCCGAAGCACAACATCGTGTTGCCGACCTTGCGTGCGCATGTTGTCGCATCAAATGCGGTTACGTCGAGCCACCCGGCCTGAATCGTCACCCGCAAAGGGACGTCGCTCTCGGGAACGTCACTCCCCAGATCACCTGACTGGTTGTTCCCCCAACACCATAGAGTCTTGTCGGTACGAACCCCGCAGCTGTGGTCAGCGCCTGAGCTGACGCTCGACCACTGGGCCACCCCGACGTGGACCGGCATCCTTGTATCCGTCCCGGCTGGCTGGCCGGCTTGCCCGTGGCTGTTAAGCCCCCAGCACCAGAGTGACTGGTCGGTTCGAGTGCCGCAGGTGAAGTTCCCACCTGCGCTTACGCCCAACCAGGAATCGGCGCCAACATGAACTGGGGTCGAGCGCTGGACCATTGTGCCGTCGCCGAGTTCGCCATCTGTGTTGTCTCCCCAGCACCACAGACTCTGGTCCGAAGATAGGCCACAGGTGTGTGACGCTCCGAGACTTACGGAGACCCAGTCGCTGGCAAGACCCACCTGGACCGGGGAAGGGACGTCAACTGTGGTGCCGTCTCCGACCTCACCATGGGCGTTGTCTCCCCAGCACCACAGAGTTCCGTTCTGCTTGATGGCGCATACGTGATCGTCGCCAGCGCTGACCATGGACCAGTCTGTACTCGTGCCAACTTGTCTCGGCCTGAGGCGCTCAATCGTGCCGCCTCCGCCGAGTTGCCCGTGGTCGTTGGCCCCCCAGCACCAGAGGGTCCCTCCGACTGAGATTGCGCACGTCGTGGCTGTGCCACCGGTAACGGTCGTCCATGACGAAATGCCAACCTGGACTGGGAGGGTTCGGGTAGTCGTGGTTCCGTCGCCCACTTGGCCATGGTCGTTGGCTCCCCAACACCAGAGTGTCGACTTGGTGGCTATTTCGCAGGCGTGGCTGCCTCCCCCATCGCTGACCTTGATCCAGAACGTCACGATGTCCACGGGAGTGGGAAGGAAGCGGTCACCGCGGCCGTAGTCGCCTAGTTCTCCAAGAGCGTTCATGCCCCAGCACCAGAGGCTCTGGTCCGCACGGATCGCACACGTGTGTTGCCCCCCAACGCTGGTGAGCTGCCAACCTCCATGGCCCACCTCGACGGGACCGAGGCTCTCGGCTGTAGTCCCCTGTCCGAGCTGGCCATGGGCGTTGATCCCCCAGCACCACAGCGTGCCGGTGGTCTTTGTCGCACAGGTATTGGCAACTCCTGCAGACACAGCAACCCAACTGACTTGGCCGCCAACCCGGCGGGGTCGCCCGACTTGAGGATTGACGCCGTCGTTGCCCCAGCACCAGAGCGAGTTGTCGCTCTGGACGCCACACGTGTGCTGGCCGCCTGAAGTCACTCCCGCCCACGTCTTGCTGCCTACCCGAAGCGGGGTGGTGCGTTGCGCCGCAGTACCTTGCCCGAGCGCTCCGTCGGAGTTGTCACCCCAACACCACAGAGCTTTCGCGCTGTCAATCGCGCACGTGTGCTCTCCGCCGGCGTTGATCGAGTCCCATGCGGCACTGCTACCAACCTGCTTTGGGACCAGCGAGTCCGATGTAGACCCGTTTCCGAGCTCCCCATGGACGTTGCCACCCCAGCACCAAAGCGCGCCGTCTAGTGTCTTTGCGCACGAGAAGGCGTATCCCTCAGTGACTGTCGCCCATGTGCTGCTTGTGCCCACCTGAGTCGGGGATAGCCTCCGGATCGTTGTGCCGTCTCCCACCTGGCCGTGCGCATTCGAGCCCCAGCACCAGAGTGTCCCGTCACTCTGAATGCCGCATGTGTGGTTCTGGTTCGCTGCGATCGCGGTCCACGTGCGAGTTCCCACTCGCACGGGGATGTTCGTGCCAGATGTGCTGCCGAGGCCCAACTGCCCGAAGTCGTTGGCGCCCCAGCACCACAGACCGCCAACTGTCGTGATCGTGCAGGTGTACTCGCCAGTGGCCGCCGTGGACACCACACCTGTCCAGAGGATTGCGGAAGGTTCAGCCTCCGCGCCGGGGTGTGATCGATTGCTGTCTCGAGAGTTGGCCCCGGCAGGGCTGGCTAATGCTGCGGAGAGCGCTAGCACCGCTCCGAGCACGGCAAGGCGGCGTAGCAGCACGAGTTCTCCAGCCGTTGGAGGGAAGCCGTCGGCTGACATCCCATAATTATTGCGTTAGTCTAGCATCCCTGAAAGAAATAGAAGAGGCTGAGCCATGCGAACCCCCTCCCGGACTGCCAGTGTGCGTCGTAGCAGCAAGGTGGCGCGACCGGCGGTCGGTCTGGCGTCGTCGGTGGCGCCAACCTCTCCGGGCACACCGACGGCCATCGTGTCGGAAGGTTCGGCGCCCCCTCAATCTGGAGATCACCGCGGCGAGGGTCGTGTCGCGGGGCCGGAGAACGATACGGTGCGTGGGCGTAGACGTAGCGAGCTCCCAGACTCCAAGACGAGACACGTGCTGAGCCGTTTCAGCGGTGGTGTCAGCCTGAGTCGCATCTCTGAGGTCGCGGCTCTGGGCGGGATTGACGCCTGGTTTGAGCAGCAACTCGCACCAGCCGAGATCCCCGACCACCAAGCTGACGTCCTCAAAAGCTGGTTTCCGACTCTTGGGATGACCCCCTCGGTGAAGTGGGAGCAGTATCGATCGGGACTCGTGACCCCTTCACAGATAGCCAACGAGCTTGCTTCCTGGATTACGCTCAGACGGATCATCAGCAAGCGCGCAGTGCTGGAGATGATGGTTGACTTCTGGTCAAACCTCGTTCACGTCGCCTCCCCGCAGGGAAACCTTTGGATATGGCGCGATGAATACGAAGAGATGCTTCGAGATCACGCCCTAGGTCGATTCGATGACTTGCTCAATGCCGCGATAACGCATCCCTGCATGGGCATGTATCAGAACAATGTCGAGTCGACTGCTTTGGCCATGAATGAGAATCTGGGAAGAGAGCTGCTGGAGCTTCACACGGTTGGCGTTGGAAACTATTCGGAAGATGACATGTTCAACTCCGCCAGAATTCTCACCGGCTTTCATCTGGATGCCGGGAAGACCTGGGCGCAGTCATATGTCGCTTCTGACCACTGGATTGGCCACGTGCAGGTCCTTGGCTTCTCATCATCGAACACGAAGCCAGATGGTCGCCCTGTTCTGCGTAAGTACCTGTCGTATCTAGCTCATCACCCGGCAACCGCTTCCAGACTGTGCCGGATGCTTGCAGTCCGATTCGTGATGGATCATCCCTCGGATGAGTTCGTCGACTCACTGGCTCAGGTCTATCTTGAATCCGACACAGACATCGTTCCGGTCTTGCGGGCTCTTGTAGCTTCGAGCGAGTTCCAGGGCTCGGCGCTGCAGAAGGTGCGCACGCCAGTGGAGGATGCCGTGGCCACCTGGACTGCACTCCAGGTCACTGTTGCTCAACCGCACACGTACGCCGACGCCGCCAATCAGCTGGTGACGCTCAGCAGAGGCATAGGACAGGTAGTCTACGACTGGCCAACGCCTGACGCGTTCCCAGATTTAGCTCCGGCCTGGCTCGGATCTGGGCGGATGTTGGGATCCATGGCGGCGCATTGGATGGGTGCTAGCGGGACCTTTCCGACGCAAGGAATTACGTACCAGCCTCCGACGGCTTGGTTGCCCCAACTGCCAACGACCTTCAATCACGTGGTGGACTATGTCGTGCGCGCGACGCTTTTTCTACCCTCCACGCCTTCGATGCTAGCTGCGGCCTGCCTGGCGACCGGCTGTCAAGCCTACGACGTGATTGACGAGTTGAACCCATTGACCAGTACTAACTTCTCCAGGCTTATGGTAAGCATTTTGGACACTCCGGAGCACATGAGCCGTTGAGGCTGGGAGTTCACATGGTGGCGAACAAGCCACCGTCGATTCAGTCCCGCGCGACCGTTGAAAGGTGCTGGGCGTCGCCAATAACCCCGGTTGAGTCAGGCGCTGGCGCGTTCACCGGCTGCGGGCAGAGCTGGTGGAGGGCCTCGATGATGCCGGCCGAACTCATCCAGGGATCGAGTGCCCTGGCATGCAGCGGGTCCATTGCGGGGACCGGCACATGAGAGATCATGGGATGCACCGGCCGGTAGTCGGCCTCGCCCGGAGTGCACAGCACCTCGGTCAGCTTCTCGCCGTGTCGCAGGCCCGTGTACTCGATGTCGACCTTCGCGCCGGAGAGCTGGATCAGTCGCCTCGCGACGCTGTCGATGCTGACCGGCTTGCCCATGTCGAAGACGAGCGCCTCGCCGTTTCCACCGAATGCGCCGGCCTGGAGCACGAGCTGCACGGCTTCCTCGACGGTCATGAAGTAGCGCATCACGTCCGGGTGGGTGACCGTGACCGGGCCGCCGGCCGCGATCTGCGCCGCGAACGAGATCAGTACCGAGCCGCGGCTGCCGAGCACGTTGCCGAACCGGACGCTCATGTAGTCGCCTCGTGTGTCCAGGGCGACGTGCGAGGTGAGCCTCTCGGCGATGCGCTTGGAGTAACCCAGGACGCTGATGGGGTCGGCCGCCTTGTCGGTGGAGATGTTGACGAACTTCTCGACGCCGGTTGCCTTGCAGGCCTCGAGGATCGACATCGTCCCCCAGACGTTCGTCTTCACTGCTTCGCCTGGGTACTGCTCGAGCATCGGGAGATGCTTCAGGGCTGCCGCGTGGAAGACCACGTGCGGTCGGCGCGTCTCGAAGATGTCGAGGATGGTCTGCATGTCGCGGATGTCGGCCAGGACGACGTCCGACGAGTCCAGCAGGGCACGGCCGTGGATGGAGAGCTGGACTGCGTGCAGCGCCGACTCGTCGCGGTCGAGCATGATCAGTTCGCCTGGGTTCCATGACTTGACCTGGCGGCACAGTTCTGACCCGATGGAGCCACCGGCTCCGGTGATGAGCACGCGCCGTCCCGTGAGGTAGCCCGCGATGGAGCCGAGGTCGGTGTGGATCGTGCGGCGCCCGAGCAGGTCCTCGAGATCGAGGTCTCGGACGTCGCGGATGTCGACCCGTACCCCGAGAAGTCCCGCGACGCCTGGCAGCACCTTGACACTTAGTCCGGCGTCGAGGGCAACCTCGGTGATCTCACCCAACCTCGCCGAATCCATGCCAGGAATCGCTACGACCAGAGCGGTGGCGCCGGTCTCTTCCGCGAGTCGGGTGATGTCGTCGGAGGTGCCGCGGACAGAGATGCCGCTCAGCCGCAGGTGTCGCTTGTGGGGATCGTCGTCGAGCAAGGCTACTGGTCGCCAGCGCTGAGCCGGCTTCGGTGAGCATCGACCAGACCAGCTGTCGGCCGGCAACCCCTGCCCCCAGCACGAGGACGGGAACCGAGTTCTCGTCCGCGCTTGGTGATCAGCCCCACCTCGGCGGCTCGTTGCCAGGTCGCCCGCGCGAAGCCCATCAAGACCACGGCAAGGAACAGGGTGATCAGAGGGACCGACCGCGGCACCAGGTGGGGGTGAAAGGCCATGTTGGCCGACGAAGGCGAGCGCCCCCGTGCTGGCGCAGACGACTCCCAGTAACCACATCTCCTGGAGACTGGCAAGGGGCGCGCGTCCTCGATGCAGTCCCACCAGTCGGCCGATCGCAAGTGACCCGAGGCTGACGAAGAGCCAGAGCAGCAACACTCTGGACCAGTCGACCCGGTTCACGTCGAAGTCCATCCGGGAGGCGGCGGCCAGCCCCGCCGCGCATCCCCACGCGAGGATGTCGAACACCGAGATCAGCACCAGGCGACGCTGACGCATCCACGCTGGCAAGGCGTTCCCTGGACATCGAGCCCCTTCGGACAGCTGACGGTGGAACCCGCGCCACGCTTGTACGGCCGTGGCTGCGACCTCTTCTCCTCCTTCGAGGGCTGGAAAGTATGAGAAGATGCATACAGGTGGCTGAAACTCAATAAATCGATTCGGTGCCAACCTAGCACCTTTTCTTGCCGACGCGCTCCGTGGATGCAACAAGTCACCCGGTCAGCGGAACGTCAGGGATCGAGCGACTCACGATGGATCTTCGTGCCTACCTTCATGTCGTTCGGCGCCGGTGGGTGCTCATCGTTGGCTGCTTCGTCCTGTCCATCGCGGCCGCAGCCATCGTCACCGTTCGGGCCACCCCGCAGTACGCCAGCACGGCGCAGCTCTTCATCTCGACCCCGGGCAGTGACACGGGCGGCGTCGATGCCTACCAGGGCAGCCTGTTCTCGGCTCAGCGGGTCGCGTCGTACGCCGACCTGATCGCCGGCAACGCCATGGCGCAAGCGGTTGTCGACGACCTCGGTCTGCCGGAGACGGCCACTGCCCTCTCCGGACAGATCAGCAGCAAGGTGGTCGCCGACACGGTGCTGCTCAACGTCACGGTGACCGACCCGAGCCCGCTGCGGGCGCAGACGCTGGCGAACGCCGTGGCCAAGCAGTTCACGGTGTACGTCGCGGGGCTCGAGACGCCGCCCGGCCAACAGACCTCGCCGATCAAGGCCACCGTCGTCGACTCGGCCAGCCTGCCCGTCCATCCCGTGTCTCCCAAGCCGCGTCCGCAACATCGGGCTGGCCGCGATCCTCGGCCTGCTGCTGGGTCTGGGACTCGCGTTCCTGCGGGAGACGCTCGACAACACGGTCAAGTCCGGCCTGGACATCGTCGCCACGACCGGCGGGGCGATGCTGGGCCATGTCCCCTTCGACTCGCAGGCGTCGAAGCGCCCGTTGATCACCCAGCTCGAGATGCATGCGCCTCGGGTCGAAGCCACCCGGATGCTGCGGACCAACCTCCAGTTCGTGCATGTCGATCGGGACTCCAAGATCTTCGTCGTCACCAGCTCGGTGCCCCAGGAGGGCAAGACGACGACGGCGATCAACCTGGCGATCGCGACGGCCAAGGCGGGGCAGTCCGTGCTTCTCATCGAAGGCGACCTCCGCCGGCCCAAGATCGCCGAATATCTCCATCTCGAAGGCACGGTCGGACTCACCACGGCGCTGATCGGCAAGGTGGATATCGAGGAGACAATCCAAGCGTGGGGCGACGACGGGCTCGACGTGATCACCAGCGGCGCTAAGCCGCCAAACCCAGCCGAGCTCGTCCAGTCGGAGGCCATGAAGACGACGCTAGACAAGCTCAGAAGTCGCTACGACCTGATCATCATCGATGCCCCGCCGCTGCTGCCCGTGACTGATGGAGCGCTGCTTGCCGCACAGGCCGATGGGGCCATCCTCATCGTCCGTCAGGGCAAGACCACGAAGGACCAGATCGCCCAGGCCGCCAAGCACCTCGCCGCGGTCGATGCGACGTTGCTGGGCACGGTCCTGAACATGACCCACCAGCGCGGCGCCAGCGGCTACTCGTACGGCTATGGATATGGGTACGGCTACGGATATGGCTACGGCTACTCCTCCGAGGAGCCGGAGAAGAAGAGACGCTTCGGCGGCAGGTCGTCCAAGCCCCCTACGCCGGACCAGAGCCCCGGACTCGCTGAGTCCTAGGCCAGCGCCGCAGCGATCTGGCGGACGGCCGCGTAGATGCTGTCGGCAACGGCGCGGTGGACCTCGGGTGGTCCGCCGAAGGGGTCGCCAACGTCATAGTCGGTCAGGCTCGCCGCCCCCCGCGCCGAGCTAGCCGCCCGCACCACCTCGGCCGGGTCGCCAGCGTTGCGCCGTACCGATTCGACGTCGGAGACCAGGTGCGCGAACTCGAGCAGCGTGAACGTCCGTCGGAGCGACCGAGGAGACTCCTGCAGCACGGCGGACCGATGCTCGGCGGTCGCGGTCAGGATGAGGTCCGCCGAGTCACACTGAGCGGCCGTCAGGTCCCGCGCCCGGAAGCCGGCCGGATCTCCACCGAACCGCCGCAGCTCTGCCGCCGCCGCGGGATCCATCTCTGCTCCGGCCCAGCCTCGGGTACCCGCACTGGATACGGCGAACCGCCGGGCAGCATCCCCCGAGGAGGTCGCAAAGGCCATCCGAAACAGGAGCTGAGCCAACGGGGACCGGCAGATGTTCGCCGTACACACGATCAGGATCTCGAAGGTCCGGCCGGTCTCGCCCTCGGCATCGGACACGGACGCGCTCCTCGCTCGGGAGGCTCCAACCTATCCAATGGTTCGAAAAGGCTGAATCGGGCGCCCGTCCGGGAATGAGCAGGTTCAGTGCGCTGGCGCCTCGGTAGGCGGTCGAGCTCGGCCCACATCCAGCTGCGCTCCACGACTTCGGACTCGAACGCCGGCGACGTGTCCAGGCGGGCCGACGCGAGCAGCTTGCTGGGCAGCACACGTCGTACGACGCTGCAGTGCTGGTGGTAGACCATCCGCCGTACATAGGCGAGCGGGTGGATGACGGCGGTGTCGTTCTGACCCAGCAGGCGCAGCAAAGACCCTTGGACCAGGTCCTCGGCCTCCGCTCTCGAGCCGGTGAGCAGGAAGGCGTAGCGGAGCAGAGCAGCCTCGTGCTCGCGGGCGAACGCTGCGAGGTGGTCCCGGTCCATGGCACCTGCCCGTCGTCGTGGTCGATGCACCCTAGACGCGTGGGATGGCCGAACTGTTGCATGGACTCCGCGCTGGACCCGGCGTTTACCCAGCATGCTGGGCAAACGCCCCGTCTGCAGGGCAGGCCTGCCCGGTTCACGGTGCATCCGCCCGGCATGCTGGGCAAACCACGCGCGCTGCGGCCGAGTGGGCAAACCGCGCGCGCTGCGGCCGACGGGCTCCGCGGGCTCAGCGGGCCGAGACGGTCAGCTCTTCCAGCGCTCGCTCGCCGGCACGAAGTCGAGCTTGCGGTCACCGGTGTAGATCTGCTGGGGCCGGGCGATCTTCTGCTCCGGGTCCTGCACCATCTCGAGCCACTGCGCCAGCCAGCCCGACGTGCGCGGGATCGCGAACAGCACGGTGAACATCTCCGGCGGGAAGCTCAGCGCCTCGTAGATCAGCCCGCTGTAGAAGTCGACGTTCGGGTACAGCTTGCGCGACACGAAGTAGTCGTCCCCGAGCGCGATCTTCTCCAGCTCGATCGCGATCTTGAGCAGCGGGTTGACGCCCGTCACCTCGAAGACGTCGTCGCAGGCCTTCTTGATGATGGTGGCGCGCGGGTCGTAGTTCTTGTAGACCCGGTGGCCGAAGCCCATCAGCCGCTCCTTGCCGGCCTTGACCCCCTCGATGAACTCGGGGACCTTGTCGATCGAGCCGATCCGGCGCAGCATCTTGAGCACGGCCTCGTTGGCGCCGCCGTGCAGCGGGCCGAAGAGCGCGCCGATGCCGGCTGCGACCGCGGAGTACGGGTCGACCTGCGACGAGCCCGACCGCGCGGACCGCGTTCGTCGAGCAGTTCTGCTCGTGGTCGGCGTGCAGGATGAACAGCACCTCGAGGGCGTGGATCAGCCGCTCGTCGGCCATGAACTTCTGCTCGCTCATCTTGAACAGCATCGCGAGGAAGTTTGCCGCGTAGCCGAGGTCGTTGTCGGGGTAGACGTACGGCTTGCCCTGGGCGTGCCGGAAGGCCCAGGCGCCGAGCGTCGGCATCTTGGCGATCATCCGGATGACCTGCATCTCCCGGATGTGCGCATCGCCGATGTTGCGCGACTCCGGGTAGAACGTGGACAGCGCTCCGACGGACGCGAGCAACATGCCCATCGGGTGGGCGTCGTACCGGAAGCCCTCCATGAAGCTCTTGATGTTCTCGTGCACGAACGTGTGGAACGTGATCTGGTGCTCCCACGACTCGTACTCCTGCTTCGTGGGCAGCTCACCGTGCACCAGCAGATAGGCCACTTCGAGGTACGTCGACTTGGCGGCCAGCTGCTCGATCGGGTAGCCGCGGTACTCCAGGATGCCCTTGTCGCCGTCGATGTAGGTGACCGACGACCGGCATGAGGCGGTGTTGACGAAGCCGGGGTCGTAGACGGCGATGCCCGGCGCGTCCTCGGCCACCCTGATCTTCGCCAGGTCGGCGGCTCGGACGGTGCCGTCGGTGATCGGCACGTCGTACTCGGTGCCGGTCCGGTTGTCGCGGACGGTGAGGGTTGAGCCGGCGCTGCCGGCGGAGGCGGTGTCGTCGGACACGTCTGGGCTCCTCGCGTTTGGGGCCACTACAGGCGGAACGCCCCCGGCGCGGCGCTAGGTCCGTGCCCATCTCGAGAAGGGGCGCTGTCGGTTTCTCTTCGGTGCCACCAACCTATCCCCGGGGCCAAAAAGGCGACAATCGAGGCCGTCCTCTGAGTACCGTGACTCGGCCAACCTTTCAGGCATCCGGGATGGTCGTACGGAATAGGCTGACCGGCCTGGTTTGGACGAAGGAGTGCTCATGCAGGGACGTTGGGTACGGCGCCGAGCGGACGCGGCTCTCGTAGTCATGGTGGCACTCGTGACAGCGGTCGGGCTGTTCTCGGCGCCAGCCTCAGCCACCGCGGAGGCGGCCGCCGGCGGCTGGCATGTCGCCGCGACGCTCGGCCTGGGCGCCGAGGACACCTCGGTCTCGTGCCACACGACGACGTCGTGCTGGGCACTCGAGGCGGGCGAGCTCGTCTTCAGCGACGATGGCGGAGCCACCTGGGCGGACGAGACCGCCCTCGTACCCGCGGGCATCTCCGCGCTGGCCGACCTGGACTGCCCGACCGTCTCGTCGTGCTATCTCACCGCCGTACAAGATGCCGGCGACCCGGTGATCCTCGTGCTCGACGCAGCGGCGGGGCAGATCACCGTCGGACCCGTGCTCGGCTCGGAACCGCTCGTCATCTCGTGCGCCGCTGCCCGGCACTGCATGGCCTCGAACGGGAAGCAGGTCTACGTCAGCCACGACGCGGCCCAGACCTGGAAGACCTCGTCGCCCGCGGCGTTCGTCTACTCGAGTCCCGCGCTCAGCTGTGTCACGGCGACCTCCACCTGCTGGCTGGTCGGCAACAACGGCGAGACCCCGGTCATCGAGCGCACCACGAATGACGGCAAGTCCTGGCAGCTGCAGAGCGATCACGCTCCGCCGCCACCCCAGACCGACGGCATCTACGGTGTGGACTGCCCGTCGACCCAGGTCTGCTACATCGCCGGTGCGAACATGCCGGACGACGCGATCCTGCTCGGCACGACCGATGCGGGTGAGACCTGGAAGCTGCTGGACATGCCACGCCAGGACTACGCGGTGTACTCCGTCTCCTGCTCGTCGACCACGACGTGCTGGGCGAGCGGACTGCCGCCAGCCGGTCAGCCCAGCATGTACGCCACCACCGACGGCCTGCACTGGACGGCACAGACGCTTCCTGCCGTGACCGTGCTCGAGTCACCCGAGGTCTCCTGCCCCGCCGACGGACAGTGCGTGGCCGTGGCCGGCGGCATCGCCTTCGACACGACGGATGGTGGGGACACGTGGGGGAGTACGGAGCTGCCGGCGGTTGCCGGCGCTCCCCAGGGCCTGACCTGCGCCACGGCCAAGGTCTGCCTCGGAGTGTCGAACGACGCGCTGGGCCGGCCGACCTCGGTCACCTCGAGCGACGGAGGCTCGACCTGGAACAGGCACCTGATGTCGCCGGACGAGAGCAGCATCTGGGACGTGGACTGCCCGTCGGTGCTGATCTGCTACGCGATGAGCAACGGGCTACCGGGGCGGCCGGGAGCCGTGATCACGCATGCCTTCCTGAGCACGGACGGTGGCCAGAGCTGGCACTCGAAGGTGATCACGCGGAAAGGCGACCTCACCAGGGTGACCTGCCCCGACACGACGACCTGCCTCGCTGCCGGCTTCAACAGCCATTCCGCCGCCATGTATATGGTGACGACCGACTCCGGAGCCAGCTGGCAGCTGGTCCCGTCCCCGCCTGACTCCTTCTACATGCTGGGGGTTTCCTGCACCTCCGCGACGGCCTGCGTCGTCGTCACTCAGGACGTTGACGGCCCCGCCATTGCGTGGACGACCGACGACCTCGGTGCGACGTACGAACCGCATGAGCTTCCTGCCGAGCGGGACTACTACAACATCGGCTGCAGCGGCATGACCTGCGTGGCCGTGGGCCATGGGGAAGTCGGCGGCGCGTTGGTGCAGTCCACCGACGGCGGCGTGACGTGGAGGTCCAAGAAGCTTCCGTCAAATCTGCTACTGGGCACGGTCACGTGCGGCAGCGCATCCGCGTGCGCGGCGACCGGCTTCATCTTCGGCGAAGGCAGCGGACCGGTCATCGTCGGTACGACCAACACGGGCCGGACGTGGAAGGTGTTCCGGGTCCCCGCACGTCAGCAGCAGCCGACCGACGTCGCCTGCGTCGGGGCCCGCTGCATCGCCTCGGACACCAGCCTGGCCGGGAACCCGTTGGTGCTGGCCGGACGCGCGTAGCAGCGCACGGGATCGCGTCGGAGTGGCGAGGCGAAATCGCCGGATAGCGCAATGTGCCGCATATGGGGCTATCTTGGGCAGAGGCGATGCAGTTCCCTTTCGCCATGGACCCGTGGCCGGCTCGCGCTGGACAGGTGCGAGCGGGCCCTGATGGGTGAGTCCACGTGACGCCGGAGCTGATCGCCCTCGGGACGGCTCTCCGCGCGGCACTGGCGGCGGGTGACGACGCTCCGGCGTTGTCCCGGGTCTGCACGTCGCTGACGGATGCGCTGCCCTGCGAAGCGGCGGTCGTCACCATCATGCTGTCGGACTTGGTGCGTCAGACGGTCTTTGCCAGCGATGAGACCATCGCTGCCTTCGAACTTGCCCAGTACACCCTCGGAGAGGGTCCGAGCCTGCAGGCCTTCACCTCCGGCCGGCCGGTGACCATCCCGGACACCTGTGCCTCCTGGACCGCCGAGTCGTGGCCGGCCCTCACCAGAGAGATCGCCCACCTGCCGATGGCCTCCGTCTTCTGCTTTCCCATGCAGGTGGGGTCGATCAGCGTCGGTGTCTGTTCCCTGTACCGGTCGGTTGCCGGAGATCTGCCGGAGAAAGATCTCTCGATGGTGCTCGACGCGGTTGAGCTGACCACGCTTGTGCTGCTCCAGCTGCGCGGCCATGAACGCAACGAGAGCCTTGTCGGACGCTGGCTGGACGTGGGCGGGCAGAGCCGTCGGAAGGTGCACCAGGCCATCGGCATGCTGATGGTGCAGCTGCAGGTGTCCTCGGAGACGGCGTTCGCGCGGCTCAGAGCGCAGTCATTCCTCACGGACCGCGATATCGAGCAGGTCGCTGACGAGGTCGTGAACCTCGGTCTGCAGCTGACGAACGACGCGCGGTGAGGTGAGCCGCCAGTCTCGACGCACCGGGATCGCCGGGCTTACAGTCATAGCCGACATTTCGAGAGATTGGCAGGGAGCATGGACAACGCCGGCCGAGAGGACGCGCTAGCCCGGGCGTTCGTCGAGCTTGCCGACTCGTTGGTGAGCGAGTTCGACACCGTCGATCTGCTGCACCAGCTGGTGACTCTGGTGACGAAGCTGTTCGGTGCTGACGCGGCCGGCCTGTTGCTGAGCGACCCGCAAGGGGAGCTCCAGCTGCTGGCCTCTTCCACGGAGGCGACCCGGTTGCTCGAGCTGTTCCAGCTGCAGAGCGACGAAGGCCCTTGTCTGGACTGCTTCCGCGCCGGGTCGCCGGTGTCGGTCCCTGACCTCGCGGCTGCCGCTGACCGGTGGCCGCGGTTCGCTCCGGCGGCGGTCGAGCGGGGGTATGCCTCGGTGCACGCCATGCCGATGCGCCTGCATGACGAGGTCATCGGTGCGTTGAACCTCTTCTGCGCGGAGGCCGGCGCCCTGCCGGTGGACGACCTCAGGGCCGCGCAGGCACTCGCCGATGTTGCCACCATCGTCATCCTGCAACAGCGTGCGACCCATCACGGGCAGACCGTCATGGAGCAGACGCAGGCCATGCTGCACGGGCGGGTGGTCATCGAGCAGGCCAAGGGGATGCTGGCCGCCAGCGGCGTACAGATGGACGAAGCATTCGAGATGATGCGCCGGTACTCCCACTCCCGGCAGACTCCACTGAGCGAGGTGGCCCTCGATCTGACCGCTGGTCGGATCGCGCCGGCGGCCGTCATCGGGCTGGATGCCGAATCGGAGACCTGACCTGACCTGACCTGGTGGGTCAGCGCGGCGGCAGCTCGGAGCGTGCCTGATTTCATCGGCGGTTCGCAGGATAGGGTCAGGTTCAGGTCAAGATGGAGGTTCCCGAAGGATGGCGGCGAAGACCCGAGAGCAGGGGCTCAACCGAGCGTTCGTGGACCTGGCCGACTCGCTGGTGGGCGAGTTCGAGGTCGCCGATCTGGCCCAGTGGCTGGTTGCGGTGGTCGCCGATCTGCTGGCCGCCGACGCCGCCGGCATCCTGTTCCGCGACGAGCGGCGTGATCTCCAGCTGATGGCGTCGTCATCGACGGCGGCCGGGCTGGTGGGTCTCTACGAGCTGCAGAGCGGCCAGGGTCCCAGTCTCGACTGCTTCCGGACGGGAAGGCGGGTCGCGATCCCGGATCTGGACGCCGTCTCGGACCGGTGGGCACTGTTCGTCCCCGCGGCCCGCGAGCAGGGGTATGCGGCGGCCCATGTCGTACCGATGCGGGTGCGCGAGCAGGTCGTCGGGGCACTCAGCCTGTTCTCGGTCGACCGAGGCGACCCGCCCGAGATCGACCTTGATGCCGCCCAAGCCCTGGCGGATGTCGCCACCATCGGGATCCTGCACGAGCGCGCCAGCCACCACGAGGAGGCAGTCGTCGAAGAGACGCAGGAGATGCTCCACTCTCGGGCGGTGATCGAGCAGGCCAAGGGCATGCTGGCCGCGAGTGGCGTCGGGATGGACGAGGCGTTCGACCTGCTGCGTCACTACGCGCGCTACCGGGACAGCCGGATGGTCGAGGTGGCCACTGATCTCGCGGCCGGTCGACTCCAGCCCTCCGTGATCATCGACGCCGGCACCCTCAACCCGTCCTGAGCCCGCAGAGGTTCCCATGGTGTCGTCGAATGGGCGGGGCGGGGTCGTCGTTTTGACCCCATGCGCCGTGAGCCGGTAATCTGGGCGGTCGTTGTGCGTGTCATGGCGTGCTCCCGTCGCGGGGGCTCCGCCGTACCGGGTCATCTGGTCGAGACGGCACGACGGAACGGACCGAAAACCACGACTACCAAAGGTCAACGACCGTGCGCACGTATAGCCCGAAGCCTGGCGACGTCACGCGTGAGTGGCATGTCATCGACGCCACTGACGTAGTCCTCGGGCGGCTCGCCGTCCAGGCCGCGACCCTGCTGCGCGGCAAGCACAAGCCGACCTACGCGCCGCACATGGACGTCGGCGACTTCGTCATCATCATCAACGCCGACAAGGTGGCGCTCTCGGGCAACAAGCGCGAGACCAAGTTCGCCTACCGGCACTCCGGCTACCCGGGCGGCTTGTCGACAACGGCGTACGGTGACGCTGCTCGACAAGGACCCGCGCCGCGCCGTCGAGAAGGCGGTGTGGGGCATGCTCCCCAAGAACCGGCTCAGCCGGCAGCTGCTCAAGAAGCTCAAGGTCTACTCCGGCCCCAACCACCCGCACACGGCGCAGAAGCCGCAGCCGTTCGAGATCATCCAGGTCGCTCAGTGAGCGCCTCGACCGTGTACCGCCCCGAAGTGAGGACCATCCGTGGCTGAGACCACTGACATCGCTGTCGACCCCGAGATCGACGCGCCCAGCGAGTACACCACGGAGAGCGTCCCCGCCTCCGACGTCCCACCGCGTGCCGTCAACATCGCCCCGGCCGGTGCCACCGGGCGTCGCAAGGAAGCCGTCGCCCGGGTGCGCATCGTCCCCGGCACCGGCACCTGGAAGGTCAACGGGCGCACGCTCGAGGACTTCTTCCCCAACAAGCTTCACCAGCAGCTGGTCAACGAGCCGTTCGTGCTCACCAGCCTGGTCGGCCAGTACGACGTCATCGCCCGCATCCACGGCGGCGGCATGTCGGGACAGGCCGGCGCGTTGCGTCTCGGCGTCTCGCGCTGCCTCAACGCCACCGACGTCGAGGCCAACCGGCCGAGCCTGAAGAAGGCCGGCATGCTCACCCGCGACGCACGGATCAAGGAGCGCAAGAAGGCCGGGCTCAAGAAGGCCCGCAAGGCGCCGCAGTACAGCAAGCGCTGACCCGCTTCTCGCCATGGCCCGACTCTTCGGGACCGATGGGGTGCGCGGTCTCGCCAACGGGCTGGTGACGGCCGAGCTGGCGCTCGACCTCGCGGTCTCCGCTGCGCACGTTCTGGGTGACCTGGTCCGGGCCTCGGTCGACGACGGGGGCACGGGTCGCCGGCCGCTGGCCGTCGTCGGTCGCGATCCACGCGCCTCCGGGGAGTTCCTCGAGTCCGCCGTGGTAGCCGGGCTCGCATCTGCCGGAGTCGACGTCCAGCGACTCGGCGTCCTGCCGACCCCTGCCGTCGCCCTCCTGACCGAGAGCTGCGACGCCGACTTCGGGGTCATGATCTCGGCCTCCCACAACCCGATGCCGGACAACGGGATCAAGTTCTTCGCTCGCGGCGGCCACAAGCTCGCCGACGCGGTCGAGGACGCAGATCGAGGCGCACGTCGGGACCGTCTGGAACCGACCGTTGGGAGCCGCCGTCGGCCGCATCCTCGACAACAGCGTGGCCGCCGAGCGGTACGTCGAATACCTGCGACGGGTCGCGCCGACACCCCTGACCGGACTGAGGCTCGTCCTCGACTGCGCAGAGGGGGCCGCGTCCGTCGTCGGCCCCACGCGCCTTTCGCGCGCTCGGCGCCGACGTCATCGCGATCCACGCGAGCCCGGACGGTCTCAACATCAACGACGGCTGCGGCTCGACCCATCTGGGCCCGCTCCGGGCCGCCGTGGTCGAGGCCCAGGCGGACGCGGGCTTCGCTTTCGACGGCGACGCCGATCGCGTCCTAGCCGTCGACTGCCTCCGGCAGCGACGTGGACGGCGACCAGATCCTCGCCATCCTCGCCCTGGCGATGCACGAGCCGGCGAGCTGCCCGGTGACCGGGTCGTCGGGACCGTGATGAGCAACCTCGGCTTCACCTTGGCCATGAAGGCAGCGGGCATCGGTGTCGTCCATGCCAACGTGGGGGACCGCTACGTGCTCGAGGCCATGCGCGCGCAGGGGATCCCGCTCGGCGGTGAGCAGTCCGGCCACCTGATCCTGACCGATCACGCGACCACCGGCGACGGGGTCCTGGCGGCGCTCAAGGTCGCCGGTGAGATGGCGTCGAGCAACCGGAGCCTGACCGAGCTCGCCGGCGTCGTGACCAGGCTTCCGCAGGTCCTGGTCAACGTGCCCGGAGTCCACAAGGAGCTGGCCGGCTCCGACCCGGAGCTGCAAGAGCGCGATAGCCGAGGCCGAGACCGAGCTGGGCGACACGGGGCGCGTGCTGCTGCGCCCCTCCGGCACCGAGCCGCTGGTCCGAGTCATGGTCGAGGCGCGCCACCCGCGACCAGGCCGACGCCGTCGCCCACCGGCTCGCCGACGTCGTCCGCGCCCGCCTCTCCCTCTGACTCCCACCCCACCGTCCAGTCGGGTTGAGGTGCCAGTTCGGTCGGGTTGAGGTGCCAGTTCGGTCGGGTTGAGCTGCCAGTCCGGTCGGGTTGAGGTGCCAGTCCGGTCGGGTTGAGGTGCCAGTCCGGTCGGGTTGAGGTGCCAGTTCGGTCGGGTTGAGGTGCCAGTTCGGTCGGGTTGAGGTGCCAGTCCGGTCGGGTTGAGCTGCCAGTCCGGTCGGGTTGAGCTGCCAGTCCGGTCGGGTTGAGGTGCCAGTCCGGTCGGGTTGAGCTGCCAGTTCGGTCGGGTTGAGCTGCCAGTCCGATCCGTAAACCAGTGGGCCGACGGCAGCCAGCCGCCTAGGCTCACTCCCCATGTGGGTGGGCGAGATCGACGTACAGGACGACGAGCAGGTTCAGGCGTACTGGGCGGCGGGCAAGGAGGGCGACGAGTTCGGTCGTCCGTACGCGGCCTTTCGCTCTCTGGAGGCTCAGATCGTTGCGGTGCGCGAGGACGCGATCTCACTCGAGCTCGTGTCGTTGGCCGCGCGCGACGGGGAGGTGCTCGGGATCGGCGAAGTAGCCATGCCACTGCTCGACAACACCCATGTTGCTTATGTCGAAGTGATCGTGCGGCCGGCTCATCGCCGCCACGGGGTCGGCACCGCGTTGCTCGAGGCCTGTCTCCAGGTCGCTCGCGATCGTGGTCGTCAAACGGTGATCTGTGAGGTGAACATGCCGTTCACGTCACCGCCACAGTCGGCCGGCTCGCTCTTCCTCGAGCACCACGGATTCGAGGTGGCCAGCCTGGACATCCATCGAGTGCTCGAGCTACCGGGAGACGCCGGCCACCTGGACCAGCTCGAGACGATGGCGGCGCCCCGCCATCTCGACTATCGCCTCGAGTCGTTCACGGACCGGGTGCCCGTCGGGCTCGTCGAGGGCTTCTGCGCGCTTCAGGCCGCCTTCAACTCGCAGGCCCCGCTCGGCGACCTCGATCTCGAGCCCGAGGTCTGGGATGAGGCCCGGGTCCGGGCAGGAGAGGAGCGCGGGGCGAGGATGGGACGGCGATCCCAGGCGACGGTCGCCCTTGACGGAGGGGGCAACGTGGTGGCGCTCACCGAGATGTTCACCAACCGCCATCTGCCGAACGTCGGCTGGCAGTCCGGGACCCTCGTACTGCCCGAGCATCGTGGACACCGGCTCGGGCTGGCCATCAAGATCGCCAACCAGCGGAGGTTTCAGGACACCTTTCCACGCGTCGAGCTGATCCACTCCTGGAACGCCGAGCAGAACGGTCCGATGGTCGCGATCAACGACACCATCGGGTTCCGCCCGGTCGAGTACGCCGCCGAGATGCAACGCAGGATCTGACCGGTCCGGATCGATACCCTGACGCTCATGACGGACCAGTTCGTGGACGAGAACCGCCGCCGGCTCAGCCGCCAGGAGGCCGTGGCGCTGCTCGCCCGCCCGATCGCGGGGGTCCTGTGCACGCTCAGCGAAGCGGGGTGGATCCACGCGGTCCCGGTCCACTACCTCTACGCCGACGGCGAAGTCCGCATCCTGGCTGGCGTCGAGGACGTGAAGACTCGCAACGCCGTACGCACGGGGACGGCGACCCTATGCGTCGAGGTCACCGACGGACCTGTGCGTAGCTACGTCAGCATGTCGGGGGTCGTGACGACGCGCCGGCCCCCGAGCGCGGAGGACCTGATCGCTTTGGACGAGCGCTACTCGCGTACCGACTTCTCGTCCGGCTGGGACGACGATGCTTTCGCGGCTGCTGTGTTGCTGGTGCTGCAGCCCGAGCGGTGGATCGCATGGAAGGACTGGGACTGACCGGTCCGATAATTGGCGTGCGCGAACCGGCGCAAGGCGGTTGACGATACGACGCCGGCCTCGGTCGGCTTCACCCAGCTGCGCGCTCACTCGTCCAGGTAACGCACGTACTCGGCCGGTCTCGCCGACGACGCGAAAGCCCAGCTCTTCGTTGACGGCGATCATGTGGGTGTTGCTGGCGGCGTTCCACGTGTGGACGACCGAGCGGTCCGGGTGCAACGCCTGCACGGTCGCGACGTTGCGCACCTTGACCGCGAGCCCCAGCCGGTGGCCGCGATGCTCGCGCCGAACCAGCGTGCCGAACTGGAACACCTTGCCCGGATCGTGTCTCGGCACACAGAGGACGCTGTGTGCTGCGGCGGTGCCTTCCCGGTCGATGGCGATCGTGCGGTAGCAGGGTTCGCCCGGCCTCGCGCATCGTCGCGACATCGGCGTAGAACAGCTCCGGCGTCATCGCGCCCGGCTTCATAGTCGACGTCACCGGTCGGCGCATCGGCCATCAGGGCGTTGACCAGGTCGAGGTACGACGGCAGCAGGTCCACGGGGACCTCATCGTCGACGTACTCGACGATCCGGTAGTCCTGGTGGCGCGACAGCGGCCTGCTCTGCGAGCTGCGCCAGCCTGGACTCCGGGACCGGGCAGGTCGAGGACGCGATGCAGCTCGGAGTTGGACAGCCGGAAGCCGTGCCGGGCCGCAAAGGCGCGATGCGGATGGCTCTCGTCGCTGCCGACCGGGCAGGTGACATGTGCGGTGAGTGTCGTACGGCGCTCGTGCGCGGCCCGTGACACCAGAGCCTCCACCATGGCGGAGCCGTAGCCGTGTCGCCGGTCCGCCGGCGCGACCCATACCGTCGAGGGCGGCCTTCTCGAGGTTGTCGGTGAGCACGCTGACGATCAGGCCGGCGACGACGGGTTTGCCGGAGCGGTCGTAGCCGAGCAGGCCGTCCCATCGCTCACCGCCCGCTTGGTCGCGGAGCAGGACCCGGAGCTCGACCGGCTGGAAGGCCGCCGGGTAGTCGCTGCCCGCCTCCTCAGCCAGCCGGTGGATCTCGGCGTACGCCGCGAAAGCCTCGTCGTCCTCAGGATCGAGCGAGTCGATCGTGACCACGGCGGTGTCAGGCATCGAGCTTGCGCTGGAACTCGACGAAGAGCTCAACCGGTCGGAACCCCATCTTCTCGTTGATCGCGACCATGTTGTCGTTCTGCTCGCTGTTGGACGTGTAGACGGCCGTACGCTCCGGGAAGGCCGCTGGACGGCGCGCAGGTTGGCGGCCTTGATGGCCAGCCCGAGCCGATGGCCGCGGTGCTCGCGGTTGACGATCGTCGCCCACTGGTGCACCTTGTCGACCTCGTCGGCCATGATGCCGAGCGTGGTCACCGCGACCGCCTGGCCCTCCTTGTCGATCGCGATCGTCTCGAGCTTGACGCCGCCCCGCTTCTTGAATCGCGCATCGTGACTCGCGGCGGATCTCGGGGGTGATCTGCTCGGCCTCGAACTCGATGTCGCCGGTCGGCGCGTCGAGCGCGAGCTGGTTGACGACGTAGCAGACCGAGGGCAGCAGCTCGTCCGGGAATCTCCTCGAACGTCTCGATGCGGTAGTCGCGATGATGCGGCGCCGCCTCGTCGATCCACTCCTGGAGCTGTTCCTCAGGGACCGGGAGCGGCATCCGGCGGGAGACCTCGACGCTGGCCAGCGCGAAGCCGTGCCGCTCGGCGAACCGTCGATAGCCATGGTCGTCGCGGCGGTCGAAGCCGTACTGGGACTCGAGCAGGACGGTCGTGCGGCCATGTGCGGCGGCCCGACTGACGAGCTGCTCGAGTACGGCGCTCCCGGCGCCGTTTCGCTGGTGCTGCGGCGCGATGCTGAGACCGGTGTAGGCCTTCTCGAGGTTGTCCAGCTGCGGGAAGAAGATGAAGCCGCCGCCGAACAGGGTCGCGCCGGGCGTGTCGTCCTCGAAGACCGCCCAGGCCTCGACGAGCTCGTCCTTCGTCGGCTCGCGCAGATGCCCGATCATGACCGGCTCGGTCCAGATCGGGCGGTCCGGGTTCTCGGCCAGCTCGGCCGTCGCGCATGGCCAGGTAGAAGGCATGCAGCTCGGCATCACTGTCGACGTCGAGCGGTCGGATGTGCATGTTCGAGAGCGTATGCACCCCACCCCCCACTCACCACCCCTTTTCCCGGGACGAAGAGGAGGGTCAGAGCTTGCGGAGGCGGACGTAGCGGACGGAGTGGTCGCGGTCCTTGCGCAGGACGAGGGTGGCGCGGCTGCGGGTGGGGGCGATGTTGCCCATCAGGTTGGGCCCGTTGATCTCGTCCCAGATCGCCTCCGCCTGGGCGACCGCCTCGTCCTCCGACAGGTGGGCGTACCGACGGAAGTACGACGCCGGGTCCCGGAACGCGGTCTCGCGCAGCCGGAGGAACCGCTGCGTGTACCAGTGCCGGATGTCCTGCGTCGCCGCGTCGACGTACACCGAGAAGTCGAAGAAGTCCCGCACCGCAAGCCCGACCCGCCCGTCGGCGGAGACCCGGGCCGGCTGCAGGACGTTGAGGCCCTCGATCAGGATGATGTCCGGCTGCTCGACGACGAGCCGCGCGTCCGGGCAGCACGTCGTACTCGAGATGGGAGTAGACCGGTGCCTCGACCCGTTCCTTGCCGGACTTGATGTCGATGACGAAGCTGCAGCAGCGCCTTGCGGTCGTACGACTCCGGGAAGCCCTTGCGGTTGAGCAGGCCGCGTCGCTCGAGCTCCGCGTTGGGGTAGAGGAAGCCGTCGGTGGTCACCAGCGCCACGTTCGGGTGCTCCGGCCAGTGGGCGAGCAGCTCGCGCAGCAACCGCGCCGTCGTCGACTTGCCCACCGCGACGGAGCCGGCGATGCCGATGACGAACGGCGTGCGCTCGGGCTGGCGGGCGCCGAGGAACATCTCGGTCTCCCGGTAGAGCGCGCCCGACGTGACGCACGTAGAGGCTGAGCAGCCGCGAGATCGGCAGGTAGACGTCCGAGACCTCGGTGAGGTCGAGCTCCTCGCCGAGTCCTCGAAGCCGCTCGACCTCCGCTGCCGACAGCGGCAGCGGCATCGCGTCGGCGAGGGCGGCCCAGGCCGAGCGGTCGAGCTCGACGTACGGCGAGAGCATCGTCGGCGGGCATGGCCGCCATTGTGCCCTAGGCCATGCGGCCGCAGATCAGTCCTGGCGGCCGGAGGTGGACTCCGACTTCTCGCGCTCGGGGTCGTCGGAGCGGACGGCGTAGTCATCGCGCGTGGATGGCACCCGGACGCCGATCACACAGGCTGTCTCCCCGTGCTCGAGACACACGCCGTCATCGCCGGCCTCGCCCCCGCCGACGCACCTATAGACCATTTCGCTCATGCTTGTGACGTACCCCCTCAGTTGTTGCGTTAACCCCCGGTTTGATGGTACGGCAACCCGGACCTCTTGGGGTTCAAAGCATGCAAACGGCGCGCCACTCGATTGTCGGTAGGCTGACCGACGTGTGCGGGATCGTGGGCTACGTCGGCGGCAAGCCTGCCCTCGAGGTCGTCATGGACGGGCTGCGCCGGCTCGAGTACCGCGGGTACGACTCGGCCGGAGTGGCGCTGGTCGCTGACGGCGACCTGTTCACCGCGAAGCGCGCCGGCAAGCTCGGCTGCCTCGAGGTGGCGCTGAAGGAGTCTGGCTCCGACGACGCCTCCGCAGTCCACGACCGGCATCGGGCACACCCGCTGGGCCACCCACGGCGCGCCGACCGACCGCAACTCCCACCCGCATCTCGGCGCCGAGGGCGAGTCGCCGTGGTGCACAACGGCATCATCGAGAACTTCGCCGGGCTGCGCGCCGAGCTCGAGTCCAAGGGCCGCGAGATGAGGTCCGAGACCGACACCGAGGTCGTGGCCCAGCTGCTCGAGGTGGAGATGGCCAAGGGCAAGGACCTCACCACGGCGATGCAGGCGGTCTGTCGCCGGCTGGACGGCGCGTTCACCCTGGTGGCCGCGTGCCGCGACTAGCCCGACACCGTGGTGGCCGCGCGCCGTAACTCGCCGCTCGTCGTCGGGCTCGGCGAGGGCGAGAACTTCCTCGCCTCCGACGTCGCGGCCTTCATCGACCACACCCGCGAGCGCGATGGAGCTCGGCCAGAACCAGGTGGTCACCATCGAGCCGCGACGCGCGTCACCGTCACGGACTTCGTGGGACGCCCCGCCGAGGGCCGGCGCTACCACGTCGACTGGGACATCGCCGCTGCCGAGAAGGGCGGTTACGACTACTTCATGCTGAAGGAGATCGCCGAGCAGCCGAAGGCCGTCGCCGACACGCTGCTCGGCCGGTTCAGCCGGGACGGCCGCCTGCGAGCTCGACGAGATGCGGCTCTCTGACGAGGAGCTGCGGGCGATCGACAAGATCATCATCATCGCGTGCGGTACGGCGTTCCACGCGGGCCTGCTGGCGAAGTACACCATCGAGCACTGGACCCGGATCCCTTGTGAGGTCGAGCTGGCGTCCGAGTTCCGCTACCGGGACCCGATCATCGACCGCGACACGATGGTGATCGCGATCAGCCAGAGCGGCGAGACCATGGACACGCTGATGGCGCTTCGGCATGCCCGACAGCAACGCGCCAAGGTGCTGGCGATCTCCAACACCAACGGCTCGACGATCCCCCGCGAGTCCGACGCCGTCGTCTACACCCATGCCGGCCCCGAGATCGCGGTCGCGTCGACCAAGGCGTTCCTCACCCAGATCGTGGCCTGTCACCTGATCGGGCTCTACCTCGCCCAGGTACGTGGCACCAAGTACGGCGACGAGATCTCTGCGACGTACACGCAGCTGGAGCGGATCCCGGACGCGATCAGCGAGGTGCTCGCCGGACGTCGAGCCGGTGCGGGCGCTGGCCCGCGAGCTGGCGACCGCCAAGTCCGTGCTGTTCCTCGGGCGCCATGTCGGTTACCCGGTCGCGCTCGAGGGTGCGCTCAAGCTGAAGGAGCTCGCCTACATGCACGCCGAGGGCTTTGCCGCCGGCGAGCTCAAGCACGGGCCGATCGCCCTTGTGGAGAAGGGCCTTCCGGTCTTCGTCGTCGTACCACCGCGGGCCCGGCGCGTGCTGCACGACAAGGTCGTCAGCAACATCGCCGAGATCCGGGCGCGCGGGGCGCGCACCATCGTGCTCGCGGAGGCGGGTGACGACGACGTGCGCGAGTACGCCGACGACCTGATCACCCTGCCGAAGGTGCCGACGCTGCTCCAGCCGCTCGTGGCGACGGTGCCGCTGCAGGTGTTCTCCTGCGAGATGGCCACGGTGCGGGGTCACGACGTCGACCAGCCGCGCAACCTCGCGAAGTCCGTGACCGTTGAGTAGGCGTCATCTGGAGTCGAAGATCCGGCTCGCGACGTGGTCCGATGATCCTCGGTGTCGGGATCGACGTGGTCGACGTCGCGCGGTTCGCCGCCACCCTCGAGCGCACGCCGGCTCTGCGGACCAGGCTCTTCACCGTCGACGAGCAGACCCGGCCGCTCGCGTCGCTGGCGGCGCGGTTCGCCGCCAAGGAGGCTCTCGCCAAGGCCCTGGGGGCGCCGGCCGGGATGAAGTGGCTGGACGCCGAGGTGCAGACCGACGACACCGGTCGCCCGTCACTCGTTCTGAGCGGCACGGTCGCAGCCGCGCGAGCGTCGGAGCTCGGCGTCACCTACTCCCACGTCTCACTGTCCCACGATGCCGGAATTGCGTCCGCGGTCGTGATCTTGGAGGGTTGAGCCCATGCCCCGCTACGCCCACTCGGTCGACCAGGTACGCAAGGCCGAAGCCGCCCTCATGGCAACCCTTCCCCCCGGCACTCTCATGCAGCGTGCCGCGGCCGGCCTGGCCGCTGCCTGCGCGAGCTACCTCGGTGGCGTGCTACGGCACGCACATCCTGGTACTCGCGGGATCCGGGGACAACGGCGGCGACGCCCTCTTCGCGGCCGCCAGGCTGGCCCGCAGAGGAGCGCGGGTCAGCGTGCTGGCGATGGGCGATGCACCTGCACGCCGGGGGCATGGACGCCGTCCGCCGGGCCGGCGGCCGCCAGGTCGACGACCCCGCCGGCCCGTCTCGACCTCGTCCTCGACGGCATCGTCGGCATCGGCGGGGTGGGAGGCCTGCGCGAGGACGCGGCTGCGGTGGTGGCCGGTCTCTCCGCACCGATCGTCGCGGTCGACGTACCGAGCGGCATCGGGGTCGACACCGGAGAGGTCTGCCGGCCCGCACGTCGAGGCCGTTCTCACTGTGACGTTCGGCACATACAAGGTCGGGCTGCTCGTCGACCCTGCGGCGAGCGCAGCAGGTGTCGGTCGAGCTCGTCGACATCGGCCTCGGGCCGCACCTGGGCGAGCCGGCGGTCGAGGCGCTCCAGCAGGACGACGTACGCCGCCTGCTCCCGCGTCCCGGTCCCGAGGACCACAAGTACTCCCGCGGCGTGGTCGGCGTCCGGGCCGGGTCGCAGAAGTTCACCGGAGCCGGCGTGCTCGCCACCGGAGCCGCGGTGCGCTGCGGGCTGGCGGGCATGGTCCGCTATGCCGGAGCCAGCGAGGGCCTGGTCCGGCGCCAGTTCCCCGAGGTCGTGGTCGGCCCGGGGCGGGTGCAGTCCTGGGTGGTCGGCTCCGGCCTCGGGAACGACATCGGCGCCATGCTCTCCGAGATCCTGGAGCAGGAGCTGCCGACCGTCATCGACGCCGACGCCCTTGTCCGCTTGCCTGATCGCCTCGACGGCCCGACCGTGCTGACGCCGCACGCCGGCGAGCTCGCATCGCATGCTCGCTGGTGCCGCGCAAGCAGGTGGAGGCGCAGATGCTGGAGTCGGCCCGAGCCGCCGCCGAGCGCTGGGGAGCGGTGGTCCTGCTCAAGGGCGCCCGCTCGGTGATCGCGGCTCCCGACGGACGCGTCCGGGTGAACTCGACCGGCGTGCCGTGGCTCGCCACCGCCGGCGCGGGCGATGTGCTGGCTGGTCTGATCGGTGCCCTGCTGGCGGCCGGGCTGTCGCCGTACGACGCCGCCTCGGTGGGGGCGTTCGTGCATGGCGCCGCCGCGACGCTGGCTTCCGACGGTGGTCCGATCAGCGCAATCCGAGCTGTTGGGAACCCTGGCACAGGCCGCGTCGTAGGACCGCTCGGCGCCCCCGGGAGAGTCTCGGACTTGCCGCGCGCGGCGCGAAATGGTAAGGGGTTCGTCCCCCTCATCTGGTAACCTCCCGGAGTGTCAGTGAGTACGGAAGCGCCCCCTCGGCCGGCCGAGGAAGAGGCGACCCCGGAGGTCCGTGACACCCGTCATCAGCTCTGGATCCCGGTCGTCGCCTCCGCTGTGCTGGTCGTGGCGTTCCTCTCGCTGCCGTTGTCCGGCACCGACCTGTCCGCCGCCGTCGCTCGCGCCAACTTCGCGTCGAGACACGCGTTCGCGCCGATCGACTTCTCGTGGTTCGGTGGCACCAACCAGTTCGGCTACAGCCTGGTCAGCCAGTACCTCATGGCCCTGCTCGGAGCGCGCCCGGCCGGTGCGCTGGCCGCCTTCGTGGCATCGTGCTGCTTCGCGGCTCTGCTGCGACGTGCCAGGGTCGTCCATCCGCTCGCCGGCAGCCTGGTCGGTGCCTTCTGCATCTTCGCCAACCTGGTCAGCGGTCGCATCACCTTCGCGATCGGCATCGCCTTCGGGCTCGCCTGCCTCCTGGCATTGGGATCCACCAACAAGCGAGTCGCCTATCCGGTCGCCGTGGTGCTGGCCGTGTTGTGTGCCGGCTCGAGCCCGGTCGCCGGCTTGTTCCTCATGCTGTGCGGCGTCGCGCTCGTCATCACCGGTCGGGTACGGCAAGGCGTCGCTGCTGGCCGTAGCGACACTGACCCCGATGCTCGTGATCGGGCTGATCTTCGGCGCCGGTGGCTGGATGCAGATGACCCCGGTCGATGCGATCACGGGCACGGTCACCAGCCTCGCGGTGGCCCTTCTGGTGACGTCGAAACAGGTCCGCGTCGCTGCCCTGCTCTGCGCGGGTGGCATCATCCTCGCCTACTTCGTCAAGACGCCGGTCGGTGCCAACGCGGTCCGACTGCCGGTGATGTTCGCGCTGCCGGTGATCGTCGGGCTCTGCGAGCGCTCCCGCTGGGTCGTGCTGCTGAGCGGCGCGATCGTGGCCGCCCTCAACCCGCCGCTGGTGGTCAGCGACCTCGACGACGGGGGAGACCCGGCCAACTACGCGTCCTACTACGTCGCCCTGAACGCCGAGCTGGCCAAGCAGCCGCATATCGGCAAGATCGAGGTCGTGATGACTCCCAACTACTGGGAGTCGGTCTACGTCGCTCGCGAGCACCTGCTGGCCCGTGGCTGGCTGCGTCAGCAGGACACGGCGCAGAACCCGCTCTTCTTCAAGAACAAGGCCCCCAGCGCCGCGGCCTACCGGAGGTGGCTCGTCGACAACGGGGTCGCCTACGTGGCGTTGCCGAGCGAGGTCTCCTGGCTCGGGATCGACGAGCGTCGAGCGGTCCACCGGGCTGCCGCGGAGACCGGCGCCGGGTCGCTGTGGCCGATCTGGGGCGACGCCCACTGGGAGCTCTACCGCGTCGCCGGCTCACCTGGGCTGGTCGACGGGCCAGCGACGGTCGCCCGCGCAAACGAGGGCTCCATCGTCTTGAGGTTCAGCCAACCCGGTACGGCGCTGCTCCGGGTCAACTACAACCGGTGGCTCTCCGCGAGCCGTGACGCCTGCCTTTTCGACGCCGACGGCTGGACCCAGGTGCAGGCTCCCCACGCCGGACCGGTTGAGATCACCAGCTCGTTACGGCCGTCGAAGCCCGCGACGCCCTGCGTCCCGGTCGGCGCCGGCATCTCCTAGTATCTGGTCGGCCGCCCCGGAGGGCTGCCGGACGGCTCGATCATGCGGTCTCGGCCGGCTGCGCGCTTCGCCGGGCGACGACGAAGGTCAGGCCCAGGAACAGCAGCCCGAACGCGACGTACCAGAGCGACATGCTGATCTGCCAGGTCGAGAACGACAGCTCGAGGGAGTCGGTGTGCGGTACGGCCCAGACGGCGAACGTCCAGAAGATCGCAACCGTCACGGCCCAGCGCCGCGCCTCCTGCCAGAGCAGCAGCGCGATGGGCACGCACCACACCCAGTGGTGCGTCCACGAGATCGGGGCAGCGAGCAGGCTGGCGACGGCGCAGGCGAGCAGACCCCAGCGCTCGCCGAGACGACGGTAGGCGAGCACCGCGACGCCCAGCCCCGCCGCCAGCACCGCGAACGACAGCAGAGTCCACAACGGCGAGATGTCGCGGGTGTGCTCGATCCGCACGATCAGGCCGCGCACGGTCTGGTTGGCGGCATTCTCCGGGCGCCCGACCCGATCGGTGTCGTAGAGGAGCTTGGTCCAGTACTGCCAGGCAGCGTGCGGGAGCACGGCGGCCGACAGCAGGACGGTGGCGGCGAAGGTCGCACTCGCCACGACAGCCATCCTGATCCGCCGGGTCAGGAGCAGGTATACGACGAAGACGCCGGGCGTGACCTTGATCCCGATCGCGATGCCCAGCGCTACGCCGCGGGTGCGGGCGCCCGCCGGCCGGGTGAAGTCCCAGAGCACCAGGGCGAGCACCAGCAGGTTGATCTGGCCGTACCGGTACGTCGTGAAGACGGGCTCGCTCCACACAGCCAGACCGGCGAGCACCAGGCCGACGTTGACCCGCGCGCTGGGGTCGAGGCCGACCAGCCGGCCCGAGAGCAGAGCCACCACGACGAGCAGCGCCATGTTGAGCGCGACCGCTCCCCAGATCATCACGGTCGAAGGGATCGTGGTCAGCGGTACGAAGAGCAGGGCGGTGAAGGGTGGATAGGTCGCGCTGTAGTGGCCGGCTCCGGGCAGTGTGCCGTACAGGTCGAGTCCGGCCCGGACCGCGCTGCCCTCGGCGCGGTAGACGACCAGGTCGACCATGCTGGGCTGGGTGATCCACCGCACGACGAGATAGGCGGCGAACGAGACGGCCAGGAAGGCGACGGCGTACGGCGAAGGCGCGCCAACCCGACGCCAGTGCGCGCGGCTGCGCGACTCGACCGCTGCCTCGCCCATCGACTCCCCTGACCTCGACCCGCCCCGAGAATACGTGCCGCCGACCGGCTGCCACGGCATGCCGGTCCCGGCGGGCGCGCTCTCTGGTTGCGACAATGGGACGGATGACGCCCTCGGATCGCGGCCCGGAGCAGGGCTTGGCGCGCGCCGAGGCGGTGATCGACCTGGACGCGATCGCCGCCAATGCGGCCGCTCTTCGAACGCATGTGGGTGGTCTGGACCTGATGGCCGTCGTCAAGGCAGACGGCTACGGTCACGGCATCGTGGAGAGTGGTCGGGCCGCGCGTGCCGGTGGCGCCGGCTGGCTGGGAGTGGCCCTGCTCGACGAGGCGCTGACGCTGCGCGCCGCCGGGGACCGCGGACCGATCCTGTCCTGGCTGGCGGTGCCTGGTGAGGACTATCGGGCCGCGTTGGAGGCCGGGATCGAGATATCGGCGTACTCGCTCTGCCAGCTCGAGCGAGATCATCGCGGCCGCTTCTGTGACCGGCCAGCGGGCCGCCGTACAGCTCAAGCTCGACTCGGGACTCGGTCGTGGCGGAGCGCATCCGGACGACTGGCCTGCGCTGGTGAGCGCCGCCACGGCCGCTCAGGACGCCGGTCGCATCGAGGTCACGGGTCTGTGGTCCCACTTCGCCTGCTCGGACGAGCCCGAGCACCCGTCCGTCAAGGCTCAGCTCGTCGAGTTCGAGGCCGGGGTCTCGCACGCCCTCGATGCGGGACTCGAGCCGGCACACCTGCATCTCGCGAACTCCGGCGCCGTGCTGGCGGTGCCGGCGGCGTGGTTCACGATGGTGCGACCAGGGATCTCGCTCTACGGCGTCTCGCCGTTCGCCGACGGTTCGAGCCCGGTGCCGTTGCGCCCGGCGATGCGCCTGCAGGCCCGGGTGGCACTCGTCAAGCGCGTCCATGCCGGGCAGGGCGTCTCCTACGGTCACACCTACACGACGACCGCACGAGACCAGGCTCGCCCTGGTGCCGCTCGGATACGGCGACGGCATCCCTCGGCACGCCTCCAACCGAGGTCCGGTCAGCCTCAACGGACAGGTGTTCGAGGTCGCGGGCCGGGTGTGCATGGACCAGTTCGTCCTCGACATCGGTGAGCATCCTGGCTGGGCGTGGTGATCTGGCCGTGCTGATCGGCGACCCGGCTCTCGGCGAGCCGAGTGCCCACGACTGGGCGGCGGCGTCGGACACCATCGGCTACGAGATCGTCTCCCGGATCGGTTCGCGGGTACCCCGGCGCTACGTCGGTGAGGCCTCGTGAGCGACTCGTCCGTCGCGAAGTACGTCGGTCTGGCCAGTGCCGCGGCGGGCGTTCTGGCGGCCGGTACGGCGGCCGGGGTGCTCGCGCAGCGCCGGAGCGTCGCACGGCGTCGGGCCCAGGCGGAGACGCCCCTGGGCTCGGTGCACGGCGATCGCCGTACCGTGACGACGACCGACGGGGTCGCCGCTCTATGCCGAGATCGACGAAGCGTCGACGCGGCAGAGAGCCGGCGACCCGACCCTGGTGTTCGTCCACGGCTTCGGGCTGACGCTCGACGGATGGCACTTCCAGCGGCTGGCGCTGCGGGGGGAGCACCGGCTGGTGTTCTACGACCACCGGTCGCACGGCCGGTCGGGTCGTTCGGAGCCGCAGAACTGCACGATCGACCGGCTCGGAGACGACCTGCAGCCGGGTGGTCGAGGAGCTGGTGCCGAAGGGGCCGGTCGTGCTCGTCGGGCACTCGATGGGCGGCATGACCGTGCTGGCGCTCGCGCAGCTGGAGCCCGAGTGGTTCCACCGACGGGTCGCGGGAGTCGCATTGGTGTCCACCTGCGCCGACGGGATGGGCGATGTGACGTTCGGACTGCCGCGCGGGCTGGCTCGGGTCTCAACGACGCGTCGCCATCGCTGCTGCGTGGCTTGGCGCGAGCGCCCAAGATGGTGGAGCGGGGCCGGCGCTTCGGATCGGCGTACGCGTTCGCGATCACCAGGCGGCTCGCCTTCGGTGGACCGGTGCCACAGGAGCTGCGTGGACTTCACCGACGAGATGCTGTCCTCGACGCCCGTCGATGTGCTGGCCAGCTTCTATCCCGGAGTTCGCTCGGATGGACAAGGCCGATGTCCTGGTCGCCCACGGCTGGCCGCCGACCACGATCATCTGCGGGGACCGTGACCTGATGACGCCGGTCGACCTCAGCCGCCGGATGGCGGAGGCGCTGACGACGTCGCGGTTGGTCGAGATCCCGGATGCCGGTCACCTGGTGATGCTCGAGCGCCCCGAGATCGTCAGTGAGGAGATCGCGATGCTGGTCAAGGCGGTTCGCGGGTGAGGGCGAGTTGAGCGTGCAGGCGGTTCGAGAGTGAAGGTGGTTCGCGGGTGAAGGCGGCAGCGGCGCCGTGACGCAGCCCGGGGCCGGGCCGGAAGCGTCACCGGCCATCGAGATCGATACGGCGTCTTCGACCGAGACCCGCGAGCTCGGCCGACGGCTGGCCGGGTTGCTGAGGGCCGGTGACGTCGTTGTGCTGAGCGGCGACCTCGGCGCCGGCAAGACCACGCTCGCACAGGGGATAGGCGCTGGTCTCGGCGTACGGGGCGACGTCACGTCGCCGACCTTCGTGATCTCCCGGGTCCATCCGTCGCTGGTCGATGGACCTCCACTCGTCCACGTCGACGCCTACCGGCTGCACGGCGGCGGTGAGCTGGACGACCTCGACCTCGACGAGACCCTCGAGGTCGCCGTCACCGTCGTCGAGTGGGGAGACGGGCTCGCGGACGGCCTCTCGCCCGACCGGCTGCGCATCCACCTGAGCCGTCGCAGCGGTTGGGTCGAGGTCGATCCAGGTGACGCCGCTCCGGTCGTCGCGGCTGATGTCGACCCCGCTGATGTCGACCCCGCTGACCTCGACCCCGCTGACGTCGACGCGGGAGACGAGCCGCGCGGGGTCACGGTGGAGGGCTTCGGGCAGCGCTGGGCATCCGTACCCCTTCGCGAGGTGTTGGCCGGACCCTGATCGTCGGCACCTCCGGTGCCTGTGACCTCCCTTGATGGAGTGGTTCAGTGCCGGCTGGTCGCTCGTACCAGGCTGCGGTCCCTCCGGGTTTGCCCGGCATGCTTGGCAGGTGCCCCGGTCGCCGGGCAGGTCTGCTCGGCAGACGGTGTCATTCCCCAGCGTGCTGGGCAAACCCGAGGTTCCTGGCGGGATTAGGCTGGCGGCGCCATGCTGCTCGCCCTGGACACCGCCACCAACGCCGTCACGGTGGCGTTGCACGACGGCAGGCGGTCGTTGCCGAGCGGAGCATCGAGGACCGACTTCGCCACGGTGAGCTGCTGGCGCCGACCATCGCCCAGGTACTGGCCGACGCGGGTATCAGCCCGAGCATGGTCACCCGGATCGCTGTGGGTGTGGGGCCCGGGCCGTTCACCGGGCTGCGCATCGGCATCGTCACCGCCACCTCGATGGCGATGGCGCTCGGAGTCGAGGCCGTCGGCGTCTGCACCTTGGACGTGATCGCAGCCGCTGTCGAGGTGGCAGGACCTTTCCTGGTGGCCACCGACGCGCGGCGCAAGGAGGTCTACTGGGCGCGCTACGCCTCCCCACATCAACGTCTGACCGACCCGGCCGTCGACTTCCCGGTGTCGATCGCGACCGACCTCCCGGTCGCCGGTAACGGTCCCTCGCTCTACCCCGATGATCTGGGTACGGCGGTGACCCCGCACCTGCCGAGCGCGACCGACCTGGCCGGGTTGGTCGTTTCCGGGAAGGCCGCACTGTTGCCGACCCGCCCGCTGTACCTCCGGCGGCCCGACGCCACCGTCCCGGCCGCCCGGAAGCTGGTGAGGTGACCGAGATCCGCGAGGCGACACCTGGCGACCTCGATCTGGTCGCTGCACTCGACGTGGAGCTCTTCGGGGCGGACGGCTGGACCCCGGCCATGATGGCCGCCGAGTTCGCGGCGGCCGGTGACACCCGCAGCCTCGTCGTGGCCGCCTCCGGGACCGACCTGTTCGGCTACGCGATCCTGCTCACGGTCGCCGAGGTCGCCGACGTACAGCGCATCGGCGTCGCGAAAGCGGCGCAGCGACGCGGCCTGGGGTCCCAGCTCATGGAGGCCCTGGCGGCTCAGGCGATCGCGTCGGGTTGCGAGCGCATGCTCCTCGAGGTGGACGCCCACAACGGGTCGGCGATCGCGTTCTACCGGCGTCTCGGGTTCGTCGAGATCGCCCGTCGTCCCGGCTACTACCACGCGGGCACGGACGCTGTCGTGATGTCGCAGGACCTCGAGCGCCGTGCCTCCGGGTGATGGACCTCTCGCGGGCGTGAAGCGCTGACAGGCAACGCGCGGGGCCGGCCACGCGTGCTTGGTGGGAGACCCTCGCGGACCCGCGGTGGCGTGCGAGGAAGGCAGCGATGCCGAAGAGCAGGCGTTACGTGGGCATGGCGGTCCTGTCCGCCGGGCTGGCCCTGACGGCCTGCCAGCCGACCACGAACGCGCACCACGACCTCCGGATCTCGCACACCATGCATCCGGCCAACCCGGCCGGAACCCGGCGGACCCGGCCAACCCGGCCAACCCGACGAGCCGACCCGCCGGCCCGACCCGGCCCGCCGGCCCGGCGACGCCGCCGCCGAGTGGGACCACAACCGGTTGGGGCCCCACGAGGCAGGAGTGGCGTGCCGCCCGGACCGCGGTCGCCGGGATGTCAGACGCCGAGCTGGCCGGGGAGGTGATCGTGGCGGAGTACACGGGCACCGGGTCGCCGGTCAGGCTGGTCCGCCGCTACCACCTGGGCGGAGTCATCGTGCTCAGCGACAACATCGCGAGCGTCGGATCGCTCATCGCCTCCAACGCCGACCTGCAGGCATCGAACCATCGCGGCTGGCCGCTGGTGGTCGCCACCGACCAGGAGGGCGGGATCGTCCAGCGGGTGGGACCGCCGATGACGCAGTTCCCGACATTCATGAGCGTGGGCGCTGCCGACGACCCGGCCCTGACCGAGCGAGCCGCCCACGCCAGCGGTGACGAGCTCCGGGCCGCTGGGTTCACCATGGTGTTCGCGCCGGACGCCGACGTCACCATTGGTCCGGCCGACCCCACGATCGGCAGCCGCTCGGCAGGTGGCCGGGCCGCGGATGTGGCCGCCCAGGTCGTCGCCGCGTCACGCGGCTACCGCGCGTCCGGGATCGTGTCGGTCGTCAAGCATTTCCCTGGGCACGGCTCCGTGACCAGTGACAGCCATGACACGTTGCCGGTGCAGAACGAGACACTCGCGCAGCTCTCGGCTCGTGATCTGGTCCCGTTCGAAGGGGCGGTGAAGGACGGCGCCAGCGCGGTCATGGTGGGACATATCGCCGTCACAGCGGTTGACCCTGGAGTGCCCGCCGATCTCTCACGGCCCATGGTGTCGCTGCTGGCGTCACGGCTGGGCTTCCATGGCCTGGTCACCACTGACGCGCTCAACATGGGAGCCGTCTCCGACACCACCTCGTCGTCCAACGCGGCGGTGGATGCCCTCGAGGCAGGGGCTGACCTGGTTCTGATGCCGGCCGACCTGCCGGCGGCGTACGGCGGCATCCTCGACGCGATCCGCGACGGCTCCCTCCCGCGCAGTCGAGTCCGGGCAGCCGCTTCGAAGATCGTCGCGCTGATGCTGCATGAGCAGCACCAACCCGCTCCGCGCGAGTCAGCGATCGGAGCGCACCAGGGAGTGTCGGAGCAGCTGTCGGCGCAGGCGCTGACCCTGGTGGCGGGCCCATGTCGCGGCCCCTACGTCGGTCCGATCGTCACCCCGACCGGCGACTCTGCGGTGGTCGCGGCGTTCACGGTGGCGGCGAGAGCGGCCGGGCTCACGGTCGGCCCGGGTGGTACGACGGTGGCGTTGCTCGGGTACGGCTACGGCCCGGCCGATGCCGATGTCGTGGTCAGCCTGGATACGCCGTACGTGCTTGCATCCTCTCAAGCCGGCGTGGCAAAGCTCGCCCTCTATGGCGCAGACGTCGACGCCATGAAGGCCCTGATGGCCGTGCTGACCGGCAAGCAGGTTGCGACCGGAACCCTTCCCGTGTCATATCAAGGGCTCGACCAGAAGCGCGGCTGCTGAGCCAGGCGTCCGGGTGAGCACCAGGGTCGCCGCCTCGGAGCCGCGCAGACCCAGCCGGCGACGCAGCTGCTCAGGGGTGACCGCGATGCCGCGCTTCTTGATCGTCAGGGTGCCGATGTCGCGGCTGCGTAGCGCCGCGCGGAGCGCCTTCTCCTTGAACGGCAGGACCTCGACGACTCGGAAGCCACGCGCGAACGGTGTCCGCTGCTCGCGGTCCGACGAGATGTAGGCGATGTGCGGGTCGAGCAGCCAGCCGTCCACGGCCGCCGTCACGGACGAGACGAGGTGGGCGCGGATGACCGCGGGGTCCGGCTCGTAGAGGTAGCGCCCGACGTCGGCAACCGCCGGTGGCTCGCTGGGCGCGTCGACATCGCTGCACGTCGCGGCCGCCGACCGCGAGCTGAGGACCGTCGCGCGGCGTCGCGGCCTGACCGGGGCGGTCGGCGATGGCGATGGCGATGGCGACCAGAGGGCGACCTCCTTGAGCTCCCCGTCCAGGCTCACCCACTCGGCCTCGACGTGCGGCGGGACCAGGTCATGGTCGAGGCCGGGGGCGAGCTTGACCACAGTCAGCCGCGGAGCACGAGACCGCGTCGGAAGGCCGTCGACGGCGTCGGCTCCGGACAGCAGGGAGAGCACGAAGTCCCAGTCCGGCGAGAAGGATCGCGGGTCGAACACCCGAGTCGTCCCTTTGCGTCGGGCTGGGTCAGCGAAGACCACGTCGTACGGCGAGCGGTCGATGTCCTGGGCGCGGCCCTCGGCTACCGACCCCTGGAGCTCCAGGCCGGCGATGTTGGCGGCAGCCACGGCGGCCGTGACCGGGTCACTGTCGACGCCGTGCACCCCGAAACCGGCGCGGGCGAAGGCGGCCAGGTCCGACCCGATCCCACAGCCGAGGTCCAGGGCGCGACCGTCGGCCACCACTGCGGCCCGCCCGGCCCGGTGGGCCGCCACCGCGGGGTGGGTGGCCTGCTCGAGCCCCGTCTGGGTGAAGTACATCCGGCGGGCGTCCGCGCCGAACTTGCCTCCCGCCGCCTGCCGTAGCGCCACCTGGGTCAATGCGGCCGCAACGATGTCGGCCGGGTAGCCCCCATCCAAGGTACGGAGCCGCGCGTTGAGCGACAACAGGTCACTGTCGCCGTACGACCCCATGGCGGCGTCGAGCAGCCGCTGCCCGCGCGGGCCGAGCAGGAGCTCGAACCCGGCAACGTCCATCCCCGCATGCTTGCGCAGCGCCCGACAAACCGAAAATCCACCTCGTCCAAGACTCGCCTGGGTGCCGACGTCCAACGGGTGTGATCCGCGGAGACCCGGCTGGCCCGCGGCTCCGCTCGGGGTTCGGTTTCGCGTATTTGCTAAGGGAATTCTCAGCCGCCAGGTATGGCTTTGTGCCGGTGACTTCACCATGATGAGCGGGGCGCAAAACGCCCAAGACGTCAATACCTCCCACGACTCCGATGTCCGCAGTTTTGACCGGCCCCCGGCGAACCAGCCGCTGGCTTCTCACTATCCGAAGGAGCTCGAGTGAAGAGAAAGCTGCTTGTGACGGGTCTCGCCGCCGGTGTCATCGCGATCGCTGGCCTGGCCGCCGTCCAGCCGATGGCCTCGGCCATGCCCGCTCAGCCTGCCGCGGGGACGCACGTGGCGCGTGCCTGCTCGGCGCACGTCCGGCCGGGGACGCCTGTCTGTCAGGCGCTGATCCATGCCGGCGCCGACGGTTCGGTCATCTCCAGCGCCAAGCCGCTGGCGAGTGCCTTCGGTCCGGCCGACATCCAGAAGGCCTACAACCTGACCGGTCTGCAAAGCGGCGGCCGGACGGTTGCGATCGTCGACGCGTACGGCTACTCCGGGCTGGAGGCCGACCTGGCGACGTTCCGCAGCACCTACGGACTGCCTCCCTGTACGAAGGCGAACGGCTGTCTCCAGGTGATGGACGAGCACGGCGGCACCAACTATCCACCCAACGACTCCGGATGGGACCTCGAGCAGGCACTCGACGTCGACTCGGTCTCCGCGGCCTGCCCTGACTGCAAGATTCTCGTCGTGCAAGGGCTGTTGACGATCGAGGACCTGGAGATCGCGGAGAACACGGCAGCCGCGCAGCCTGGGGTGGTCGCCATCTCGAACAGCTACACGGATGGTCAGGGGCCCAACAACCCCGCCTATGACCACCCCGGGATCGCGATCACGGCTGCGACCGGTGATACCGGCTTCAATGGCGGCGAGTTCCCTGCCAGCGACACCCACGTCGTGGCGGTCGGCGGCACCTCGGTCTTCGCGGACGGGAGCACGCGAGGCTTCCACGAGAGTGCCTGGTCCGGCGCCGGATCCGGTTGTGGCACGAACCCGCAGCCCAGGTGGCAGAAGAAGGCCAAGACCACCTGCACCACCCACGCGCAGGCTGACATCTCTGCGGCGGCCGACCCTAACAACGGCGGTCTGAACATCTACTGCGGCTCTTTCTGCGGAGGCTTCACGGGAGTGGGTGGCACCAGCGAGGCGTCCCCGATCATCGCGGCGGTCTTCGCCTTGTCCGGGAAGACCACGAAGTACCCCGCGAAGTTCCTGTACAAGAAGACGAACCAGCAGTATCTGTACGACACCACCACAGGGAGCAACGGAAGCTGCGGGGTGCCGCTGTGCACCGCGCGCGCCGGTTGGGACGGCCCAACCGGGATGGGGACGCCTCACGGCGTGCTGGCGTTCTGACCTGAGGGAGTGGTCGCGTTGGGTCGGCGTGACCGAGGTGGCTGGGTATGGCGCCGTACCCAGCCCGGCTGGCTTTGGCACTCGTCAGAGCAGAGTGCTAGATTCTGTGTTGGCACTCTCACCATGAGTGTGCCAACCGCGAACGGTTCACGGCACCCGCGACGACGTGCTCCGCTCGAATCCCATCCAACCGCATACCTCTCTTATCGAAGTGAAAGGTGAGGTCAGCACGTGTCCAAGGCTCAAGCATCAAGCCGCTCGAAGACCGCATTGTCGTCCAGACGCTCGAAGCCGAGCAGACCACGGCCTCCGGCCTGGTCATCCCCGACACCGCCAAGGAGAAGCCCCAGGAGGGCGAAGTCCTTGCGGTCGGTCCGGGTCGTGTCGACGACAGCGGCAACCGCATCCCGCTTGACATCTCCGTAGGTGACAAGGTCATCTACAGCAAGTACGGCGGCACCGAGGTCAAGTACTCCGGTGAGGACTACCTCATCCTCTCGGCCCGCGACGTGCTCGCGGTCGTCGAGAAGTAGCCACCAGTCTCCGCGTGCTGCGCCCCGGTCGTCCCTCGGGGCACCGGGGCGCAGTCGGCGGAGCCCCTAGATCCACAACCGAGCGCCATCACCTGCGCCACAACTCGGCTCCACAACACAGATCCGACGCCGCGGTCGCTTTCGGCCGTGGCCGGCTGACCAGAAGGACTCGTATACATGCCTAAGATCCTCGAGTTCGACGAGCGTGCCCGTCGAGCCCTCGAGCGCGGCGTAGACGCGCTCGCCAACACCGTCAAGGTGACCCTCGGCCCCAAGGGCCGCTACGTGGTCATCGACAAGAAATGGGGCGCGCCGACCATCACCAACGACGGCGTGACCGTCGCCCGTGAGGTCGAGCTGGACGACCCGTTCGAGAACCTCGGCGCCCAGCTCGCCAAGGAAGTCGCCACCAAGACCAACGACGTCGCCGGAGACGGTACGACGACCGCGACCGTGATCGCGCAGGCCATGGTCCACGAGGGCCTCCGCGCCGTCGCGGCCGGCGCCAACCCGATGGACCTCAAGCGCGGCATCGACAAGGCCGTCGAGGCCGTCAACGAGGCACTCGGCAAGGCCGCCCGCGACGTCGAGACGACCCAGGACATGGCCCAGGTGGCCACCATCTCGGCTCGGGACAGCCTGATCGGCGACCTCATCGCGCAGGCGTTCGACAAGGTCGGCAAGGACGGCGTCATCACCGTCGAGGAGTCGAACACGTTCGGCACCGAGCTCGAGTTCACCGAGGGGATGCAGTTCGACAAGGGCTACATCTCGCCGTACTTCGTGACCGACAACGAGCGGATGGAGACCGTCCTCGACGACCCCTACATCCTGGTCAACCAGGGCAAGATCTCGTCGATCAGCGACCTGCTCCCGCTGCTGGAGAAGGTCGTGCAGTCCGGCAAGTCGCTCTTCATCCTGGCGGAGGACGTTGACGGGGAAGCCTTGTCGACGCTCGTCGTCAACAAGATCCGCGGCACGTTCACGGCAGCCGCCGTGAAGGCGCCGGCCTTCGGCGACCGTCGCAAGTCCATGCTTCAGGACATCGCCACCCTGACCGGCGCCCAGGTCGTCACCCCTGATGTCGGGCTCAAGCTCGACCAGGTCGGCCTCGAAGTGCTGGGTACGGCTCGCCGGGTCGTGGTGACCAAGGACGACACCACCATCGTCGACGGTGGTGGAGACAGCGCCGAGGTCAACGCTCGGGTCAACCAGATCAAGGCCGAGATCGACAACACCGACTCCGACTGGGATCGCGAGAAGCTCCAGGAGCGTCTTGCCAAGCTGGCCGGCGGCGTGTGTCGTGATCAAGGTCGGCGCCGCCACCGAGGTGGAGCTCAAGGAGAAGAAGCACCGCATCGAGGACGCCGTATCGGCCACCCGCGCGGCGATCGAGGAAGGCATCGTGGCCGGTGGCGGATCCGCCCTCGTCCACGCAGCCGCCGTGCTCTCCGACGGACTCGGCCTCTCGGGCGACGAGAAGACCGGCACCCAGATCGTGGCCCGGGCCATCGACGAGCCGCTGCGGTGGATCGCCGAGAACGGCGGGGACCAGGGTTATGTCGTGGTCGCCAAGGTTCGTGAGGCGGGCGAAGGCAAGGGCTTCAACGCCGCGACCGGCGAGTACGGCGACCTGGTGGCCCAGGGTGTCCTCGACCCGGTCAAGGTGACCCGGTCGGCGCTGACCAACGCCGCGTCGATCGCCGCCCTGCTGCTCACGACCGAGACGCTCGTAGTGGAGCGTCCGGCCGATGACGAGGACGACCACGGGCACAGCCACGGAGGCCACGGCCACTCGCACTGAGCACCTGCACCAACCGCAAGCAGTTGCGGGAAACCGGCCGACTCGACTCACCTCGAGCCGGCCGGTTTCGCTTGTGGGGGGCTCTTTGACTGGTCAATGGTCGATGGGGCGGGTGCCGGGCCGGTCGAAGACCCTTGTCGGGTCGGCCGGACGGGGGCTAGCGTGGCTGGATGCTCGGGGACTTGCTTCTTTCTGGTTTCGTCACGCTCACCATGGCCGCTCCTTCGGGGGCGGTCTTGCCGCCTGGGCCATTGGTCTTGTCGCCTGGGCCATCGGCCTTGTCGGCCACGCCATCGGCCTCACCGGCGGCCCACGTTTTCATCGAGCTCAACGGGGTCGCCGCGGCGTCCCCGACGGATGTCTGGGCGGTGGGCTTCAACGGCCAGGCCACCCTCGTCCGACACTGGGACGGCTCGGCCTGGAGCCGCGTCCCGAGCCCGACCGTCGCCGGCAAGGTCTGTGAGCTCGAATCAGTGACCGTCGCCGGGCCGGACGACGTCTGGGCGGTCGGGGATGCGTCGGGTGGCGAGACCCTCATCGAGCACTGGGACGGCACGTCGTGGTCGGTCGTTCCCGGAGTGAACCCAGGAAACGCGACCAACCGCCTCACCTCCGTGAGCGCAGTCGGGCCCGATGACGTCTGGGCCGTGGGCTACTACGGCGACGAGGGGCAAAGCACGAAATCCCTTGCCCTGCACTGGAACGGCTCTCGGTGGAGCCGCTCCACCTTGTTCAAACGACCGTACGGCCACCTCGGCGGCGTGGTCGCGATCGCGGCCGACGACGCATGGGGCGTGGGGGAGCAGAGCAGCCAGCGGTCCGTGGCGACCCATTGGAACGGGTCCGGCTGGGCCAAGTTCTCCACTCCCAACCGCGGTGGCGCCTTGACCAACCTGACCGCGGTCGACGCCGTAGCACCGGACGACGTATGGGCGGTCGGCTACTACAACACGGCTGACGGCAACCGGCCGATCACCGTGCACTGGGACGGTACGGAGTGGGGCGTGGTCTCCAGCCCTTCACCGGGCGCCGCGGCGTTGTACTCACTCAGCGCCGTCTCATCGCAGGAGGTGTGGGCGGTCGGCGGCGACCAGTCAGGACCGGAACACACGCTTGCCCAGTACTGGAACGGCACCGCATGGACGGCTGTAGACACGCCGGCGCTCGGTCGGGCCTCCGTGTTCAAGGGGGTCAGCGCCCTGTCCAGCTCGTTCGCCGTCGCCGTCGGCTACACGACGAGCCGCGGCACCGAGGCCCGGGTGCTCGCCGAGTTCTGGGACGGAACTTCCTGGGCTAGGGGGCTCGATCGGGCCAGTGACAACTGATCAGGTAAGGGTTAGTCTGCCGTGAGCCTCCGACGTCAGCGACGCCGGAGGGACCACCTGTGACCGACCACCTGGGGGTTGGGCCTGCCCATGAAGCCGACGACGCAGCAGCCGACGTCCGGCGAGCTCAGTGAGCTCGCCGCGCGGGCGCAGCGGGGTGGGCGGGCCGAGGTCGAGATCCTGCTGCAGCGCGTGCGACAGGTCGCACACCGCTACTGCCGGGCCAAGTTGGGCAGCTATCCGGGGGGCATCTACCTCGCCGACGACGTGGCTCAGGAGATCTGCATCGCCGTACTCTCCGCTTTGCCTCGCTACCGTGATCGGGGCAAGCCCTTCGAGGCGTTCGTGTACGGCATTGCGGCTCGCAAGGTCGCGGATGCGCTCCGCGCGCTGCACCGCCATCCCATTCCCACCGAGGATCTGCCGGAAGCCGCCACCGATGATCCGACGCCCGAGGACCACGCGATCTTCGTGAGCCAGGTGGAGGCGGCCAACGTCCTGCTCGATCGGTTGCCGGAGAACCTTCGTGAGATCATGCTGTTGCGCGTTGCCGCGGGACTCACGGCGGAGGAGACGGGGGCCGCGCTCGGGATGACGGCAGGAGCGGTACGGGTGGCCCAGCACCGAGCGCTCACCAAGATGCGGCAGCTGGTCGCTGGAGCAGCGGGAGGAGAGCGATGAGTGACTCGCTGACCGAGTTGCTGGCCACTGACGCGGAGCTCGACATGATCGCCGCCCGCCAAAACGACGGCCCCCGTGACCTGGTCCTCGCAGAGCTTGCCATGCTTGCCGCAGCGCTCGACGACGTCCCGCTGCCGCCGGTCGTGCTGCCGGTCTCCCGCCCGGCGATGAGCAGTGTTCGCAAGGGCGGCTGGGCGCTGTCGGTAACAGTGGCGCTGATGGTCACATCGAGTGGCGTCGCGGCCGCGGTCTCCGAGGATCCCCTGGCCCCGTTGCACTACGTGACGACACACGTGTGGAAGATGGGGCCACACAACCGCGGGCAGATGCCGGGCTGGGCACTGGACGGCTCGATGCCGATCTCGACGGTCCCAGGCGTCGGCCTCCACCCCACGGCGGTCTCGCCCACGGGCGTTGCGAGCTCGGGTAACCCGAGGTACGGCCAAACAGGCAGCGGTGCCGTCGGGTCCGCTGGCCCAGGGTCGTCGACCGGCGGGACCGGCGGGCCCGGCGGACCAGGCCTCAGCCCCGGGCAGGGCGGTCATCGGCCCTCGATAGGCACAGGAACCGGACGGGGCGGGAACTCCGGCACGCAGCCACCGAACGGCGGGGTGGGTCAAGGCCCCGGCAACGCCACGTTGTCCCCAGGGTCGGGATCCGGCAACCCCGGAGACCCTGGAAACCCGTCCACGCCGGGAGAGCCAGTGCGACCCGGGCATCTGAACGAGCACGCAAGTCTGCCGAACCACGAAGGCTTCGGACAGGTGCCACAGTCCAGTGCCGGGGGCGGGACCGGCGTGGCTCACCACTGCCGTATCGACCATCCGGTCATCCACGGAGACTCGTGGTCGGGCGCTCCCGGCCTGCGCCCCTGCCCGACACACCCGTCGGCGCCGGACCAGCCAGCCGTCCCGAAGCCCAAGGCGCAGCCGCCCGGGTCCTCGGCAGCTCCGAGCCCGGCGCCGCCTACCTCGTCGGAGCCAGCGACCCCCGGGTCACCGAAACCGGTGGCGCCGGGGAAACCGGGTGCGCCGACGCCTGGGACCACGCCGTCCTCGCAGCCGGCAGCATCGGCCGCCGGTCGCTAGATACCATGGGGGCATGGATCCCGCCCCTCTCGACGTACCGCCGAAGTTCGCCATGCTGGGGTTGACGTTCGACGACGTCCTGCTCCTACCCGGTGAGACCGACCTGGCGCCCAGTGAGATCGACACCACGTCCAGGCTGACTCGCGAGCTGAGCGTGTCCGTGCCGCTGCTCTCGAGCGCCATGGACACCGTCACCGAGTCCCGGATGGCGATCGCGATGGCCCGCCAGGGCGGCCTCGGCGTTCTCCACCGCAACCTCACCGATCGACGAGCAGGCCAGCCAGGTCGACCTGGTCAAGCGGTCGGAGTCGGGCATGATCACCGATCCGGTGACCGTCGAGCCGGACGCCACCATCGCCGAGCTCGACGACCTCTGCGGTCGCTACCGGGTCTCGGGACTCCCGGTGGTCGACGACGTCGGGCGTGCTGCGCGGCATCATCACCAACCGCGACCTGCGGTTCGTCCCCGCGAGCGAGTGGGGGCACCGGCTGGTCCGCGAGATCATGACGCCGATGCCGCTGGTGACCGGGCCGGTGGGGATCACCTCGGAGGACGCCGCCGCGCTGCTGGCCAAGCACAAGATCGAGAAGCTGCCGCTGGTCGACCACGAGGGGCACCTGACCGGGCTGATCACGGTCAAGGACTTCGTCAAGTCCGAGCAGTACCCCAACGCGGCGAAGGACGCGTCCGGCCGGCTGCTGGTCGGTGCCGCGATCGGCTACTTCGGCGATGCCTGGACCCGCGCCACCAGTCTCGTCGAGGCCGGGGTCGACGTACTCGTCGCCGACACCGCGCACGGCCACGTCCGCGTCATGCTCGACATGGTCAAGCGGCTCAAGACCGACCCCGCCACCCGCCACGTCCAGGTCATCGGCGGCAACGTCGCAACCCGGCAAGGGGCTCAGGCGTTCGTCGACGCCGGCGCCGATGCGGTCAAAGTCGGCGTCGGGCCGGGTGCCATCTGTACGACGAGGATCGTCGCCGGAGTCGGCGCACCGCAGGTGACGGCCATCTACGAAGCCGTCACTGGCCTGCCGCCCCGCCGGCGTTCCGGTGATCGGCGACGGCGGGCTGCAGTACTCCGGTGACATCGCGAAGGCGCTCGTCGCCGGCGCCGACACGGTCATGATCGGCTCCCTGCTCGCCGGCTGCGAGGAGAGTCCGGGCGACCTGGTGTTCGTCAACGGCAAGCAGTACAAGACCTATCGCGGCATGGGTTCGCTCGGCGGCGATGTCGTCCCGCGGTCGCCAGTCGTACTCCAAGGACCGCTACTTCCAGGCCGAGGTGACGAGCGACGACCAGCTCGTCCCGGAGGGCGTCGAGGGCCAGGTGCCCTACCGCGGGCCGCTGTCGGCCGTCGCCCACCAGCTGGTCGGCGGTCTGCACCAGTCGATGTTCTACGTCGGGGCGCGCACCATCCCCGAGCTGCAGGAGCGCGGCAGGTTCGTGCGGATCACGTCGGCCGGCCTCAAGGAGAGCCATCCGCACGACGTCCAGATGACCGTCGAAGCACCCAACTACTCCGGTCGCTGAGTCGCAGCGCCGACCCTGACCTCCCGAGGACCCATGGACATCGAGATCGGCAGTGCGAAGCGTGGACGCCGGGGCTACTCGTTCGACGACATCGCGATCGTGCCGAGCCGCCGTACCCGCGACCCGGAGGAGGTCTCGGTCGCCTGGCAGATCGACGCCTACCGGTTCGAGATCCCGGTCGTCGCGGCGCCGATGGACTCGGTGATGTCGCCCGAGACCGTCGGAGTCGTTCGGGCTGGCCGGCGGGCTCGGCGTGCTCGACCTCGAGGGTCTGTGGACCCGGTACGACGACCCGGAGCCGCTGCTCGACGAGGTCGCCGAGCCTGCGGGGCAACGAGGCCACCCAACGGCTGCAGGAGATCTACGCGGAGCCGATCAAGCCCGACCTGATGGTCGAGCGGGTCAAGGCACTGCGCGGGTCCGGCGTCACTGTCGCGGGCGCGTTGTCGCCGCAGCTCACCAAGGAGCACGCGCAGTCGGTGATCCGGGCCGGGCTCGACATCTTCGTGATCCGCGGTACGACGGTGTCGGCCGAGCACGTGTCCGGGCGGGCGGAGCCGCTCAACCTCAAGCAGTTCATCTACGACCTCGACGTCCCGGTCATCGTCGGCGGCTGCGCGACGTACCAGGCGGCCCTGCACCTGATGCGCACCGGAGCGGCGGGCGTGCTGGTCGGCTTCGGCGGCGGGGCGGCCCACACCACGCGGACCGTGCTCGGGATCGCCGTACCGATGGCGACCGCGGTCGCCGACGTCGCCGCCGCGCGACGTGACTACCTCGACGAGTCCGGCGGGCGCTACGTCCACGTGATCGCCGACGGCTCGATCGGGCGCAGCGGCGACGTGGCCAAGGCGATCGCCTGTGGCGCGGACGCGGTGATGATCGGCTCGCCGCTGGCCCGCGCCTCCGAGGCGCCGGGGCGCGGGTTCCACTGGGGCGCCGAGGCGCGGCACGCGCTGCTGCCGCGTGGCGAGCGGGTCGAGATCGGCACGGTCGGCACCCTCGAGCAGATCCTGCACGGCCCGTCGTCGGTCTCCGACGGCACGATGAACATCGTCGGCGCGCTCAAGCGGTCGATGGCCACGACCGGGCTACACCGAGCTCAAGGAGTTCCAGCGGGTGGAGGTCGTGCTTCAGTGATCCGGCGTCGGGCATGACGTCGGGGAGTTCTTCGGGCAGGTCGCCGGGCCTGCTGCGGGTCGCTGCCGTGCAGGCGGAGTCGGTCGCAGGTGACGTCGAGGCGAACGTCGCCACCGCGGCTGCCTGGGTCGAGCGGGCCGCTGCCGAGGGCGCCGCGCTCGTCGTGCTTCCCGAGCTGTTCCTGCCGGGCTATGACCCCGAGACGCTCGAGTCCCGTCCCGACTGCGACCTGACTCCCGAGGATCGGCGGCTGGAGCCACTGCGCGAGGCCGCCCGGTCAGCCGGGGCCACGGTCCTGGTCGGCGCCGCGGTCCGACAGCCGGACGGTCGCCGTACCCTGTCGCTTGCTCTGCGTGGACGCTGCCGGGGAATGCAGCGTTCCGTACTCCAAGCAGCACCTGTGGGACGCGGAGCGGGGCATCTTCGCCGCCGGCGTGGAGGGTGCGTCCGCTCGGCTCGGTGACTGGCCGCTCGGGCTGGGCATCTGCTACGACGGGTGCTTCCCGGAGCACGCCCGAGCGGCCGCCGATGACGGCGCGCTGGTCTACGTCTGCCCGTCGGCGTACGTCGTCGGCAGCGAGCACCGCCGGGACCTGTACTACGCGGCCCGGGCGATCGACAACGGCGTCTACGTCGTCTTCGCCGGTCTCGTCGGTCGTTGCGGCTCGGTGTGACGTTCAGCGGCGGCACGGCGATCTACGACCCTCAGGGCCAGGCCGTCGTCGCCGGGTCGGCGACAGGCGAGGGGATGGCCGTAGCTGACCTCGATCCGGCGGCGATCGCGCGAGGCCCGACGGATCAACCCCTACGACCGCGACCGCCCCGCCACCCTCGGCCCCCGCACCTGGACCACCCTCCCTCTTTCCGGTTGAGATGCCAGTCCGGTCGGGTTGAGTTGCCAGTCCGGTCGGGTTGAGATGTCAGTCCGGTCGGGTTGAGATGCCAGTCCGGTCGGGTTGAGATGCCAGTCCGGTCGGGTTGAGATGCCAGTCCGGTCGGGTGAGATGTCAGTCCGGTCGGGTTGAGATGTCAGTCCGGCGGAGGTAAAGCGGAAGAGCGATATCCACAGGTAGGCGTTTCTGACTGCTCCATCCACAGATTTGTCTTCGATGAGTACGGCGTTCTGCGGAGCGAACGAACCTGTTGAGATGGACCTTCCCGCCAGCCTCGCCAACCGACCTTTTTCGAGCGCCGAAGCCACCGCGGCCGGCCTCACGAAGCACGCCCTGAGGTCGCTCGTAGCCGACCGGCAGGTCGTCCCGGTCTTGCGGGGCGTCTACAGACCGCGTGGGCTACCCGACACGATCGAGACTCGATGTCAGGCAGCGGCACTCGTGATGCGTCCGTTCGGGGTGTTGGCGGATCGTACGGCGGCTTGGCTTCACGGCGTTGACACATTCGCTGTGCGCGAGCTCAAGCAGCTTCCGCCGCTAGACACGCTTGTCCTGCGAGGGCATTCCCCGACTCGTCGTCCGGAGTGTCGCGGAGGATCCAGGGACCTCACGCCGCGCGATGTGGTCCGCATCCACGGCGTATTCGCGACGTCCCCTCTTCGAACGGCACTCGACCTCGCATGCTCGCTCAGTGAGCGGGACGGGCTGGCGTGCCTTGATGGGTTCATGCGTGCTCACGACATCACTCATGAGGACATGATCGTGCAGCTTCCTCGGTATCGGCGCCGACGCGGGGTCGTTCAGCTACGCCGGCTGATCCCGTTGGCCAGCCCTCTCTCCGAGTCTCCCGGCGAATCCTGGATGCGGATGGCTATCATCCAGGCCGGCTTGCCTGTGCCGGACCTTCAGCATTGGGTGCGTGATCGTGGGCGCAACAAGTTTCGCCTCGATCTCGCGTACGTTTTGGCCAAGATCGCCATCGAGTACGACGGACGGAAATACCACCGGAAGAAGAAGCACCGGAAGAAGGATGCGCGCCGTCGCAAGTGGCTTCGAGACCATGGCTGGACGGTGATAGTCGTGACCCGAAAGTCATTCACCTTCAATGCCTGGATGGCGTGGACGGGCGAGGTCTCCACTGCCCTCCGGACGGCTGCGTGAGAGGTGCCGAAACGCCTTACCCAGTGAGGATGTCGCGGAGCACGGAAAGTCCGTCAAAGACATCCACGAAGCGGGTTGTCAGGGGAGCTAACCCGAGGCGTATCCCGTCAGGACGCCGGAAGTCTGGGACGACGCCCTTTGCGGCCAATTCATCGGCGAGCGATTCAGCGTCGGGATGGGTGAGGGTCACGTGGGACCCCCGTCTTGCCGGATCGCGCGGCGACGAGAGCCCTACGCCTCGCTCGGCGAGCCATTCGTCGTACAAAGCGACGGCCAGCTCAGTCAGCGCGCACGACTTCCGCCGAATCTCGCTCGATGCCTGCCCTGACGACCATCTCGACACCGCTCTCAACGGCGGCGAGCGACAGGACGCCAGGTGTACCCGTCAACCAAGCGCGGATGTCGGCCTCGGGGACGTACCCCTGGGCCATGTCGAACATGTCAGCGCGTCCCCACCAGCCCCAGATCGGCTGCGCGAGCTCTGACTGACGTGCTCGGCTGACGAAGGTGAAGGCTGGGGCGCCCGGCCCGCTGTTGAGGTACTTGTACGTGCATCCGACAGCGATATCCACGCCCGCGGCGTGCACGTCGATGGGGATCGAGCCAACCGAGTGGCACAGATCCCATACGGTCAACGCTCCGATATCGTGCGCACAGGCGGTGAGGCTAGGCATGTCGAGAATTGCCGCTGATCGGTAGTCCACCTGTGAGAGCACGACCACCGCGACCGAGTTGTCGAGGACGCGACGCAGGTCGTCAACGGTGAGCCCTTGGGGGTCTCCGTCCTCGATCCACCGGATGTCGAGGCGACGCTGCTTCGCGAGCGACTCGAGGATGTAGCGATCGGTCGGGAAGTTGTCACGCTCGATGACAACGGTTCGACGATCCGGGCGAGCATCGAGGGCGGCGCTGATTGCCTTGTACAGCGAGACGGTGGTGTTGTCCGACGACGATGGTCTCACCGGGATGTGCCCCCAAGAGTCCGGTGCCGATGAGATCTCCTATCCGGCTGGGCAGGTCCATCCACGTCTCTCGCCAGGATCGGATGAGCCGGCTGCCCCATTCGTCGCTCCAGCACCTGCTGCACGCGGCCGACTGTCGCCCTCGGAAGCCGACCGAGAGAGTTGCCGTCGAAGTAGATCAGAGCGTCATCGTCGATGAGGAACTCAGCGCGGTACGTCGCTAGCGGGTCCGACTCGTCGAGGGCCTCGATGGCAGACCTCGAGGGGGATGGCGTCATTCGACGAACCTATCCTGAGCCACTCTGGCCGTCGCCAGGCCATCCGACGTACCGGAGTGGCATCTCAACCCGACGGGACTGGCATCTCAACCGGACCGGACTGGCATCTCAACCGGACCGGACTGGCATCTCAACCGGACCGGACTGGCATCTCAACCGGACCGGACTGGCATCTCAACCGGACCGGAGTGGCATCTCAACCGGACCGGAGTGGCATCTCAACCGCGACCGGAGTGGCATCTGAACCGGACCGGAGTGGTATCTCAACCGGACCGGAGTGGTATTTCAACCGGACCGGAGTGGCATCTCAACTGGGGGGTTGATCGGCTTCGTCGTCGGGGGAGTCGAGGGGTTGGGCGGCGCGGGTGTCGTGGGTGGCGGCGGCCTCTTTGGCGGCCTCGGGGATGGAGTTGGCCGCCTGGGTCACCGGGTTGGAGTCGAAGATCTCGCCGTCGGGGCGTTCCGGAGCCTCCGAGGTCCAGATCCCGCGCCTCCTGCGCCGCCTCGACGTCGGCGGCGATCTCGCTGCCGTCGTCGATGTAGGGCTCGTGCTCGCGGTGGTGGGGGTCCAGGTGGACGCCTCGGTCGTCCTTCTCCGGTTCCTCGACGGCCGCGTCCTCGTGGATGTGGGTCTTGTGCTCGGCCGCATCCACCTGGGGACGGATGTCCTCGCTGCGGTGCCTCCGGGTTGGCCCAGAGCTCCATCAGCCGGTTGAGGTGGTCGTCCATGGTCGTCAGGCTCATCGCCGACGCCCAGTAGTCGCCCGGCTGGAGCTCGCCCTCGATGAGCTGGCGCCAGATCTCGATCAGCGCCTCCTTGTCGGAGGCCTTGAACACGAACGACGGGTTGTCGCCGCCGAGCTCCTTCGCGCCCCCGCGGTGCGACGTGATCAGCGGTACGCCGTGGGCGACCATCTCGGTCGCGACCTGCGGCAGGTTGTCCTCCCACTGGACGGGGATCATGCCGACGTCGACGCCGTCGAGGATCGTCTCGAGCTGGGCGTGGGTGTAGCCGTCGAAGTGGACGACGTCGGCCATCCGGTCCGAGAGCGCGATCAGCCGGTTCATCGTGTCGGGGTCCGCGGTCTTCGCGCCGAGCACCATCCGGATCCTGCGACTGCAGCTCCGGCGGGCACTCCTCGAGCGCCTCGAGCAGGAAGTAGAAGCCCTTGTCCCGGCGCATGTAGCCCAGGTAGCAGATGGTCAGCTCGCCCTGGACCTGCAGCTCCTTGCGCAGCTCCGCCTGGGCGAACTGCTCGGCGGCCCGGGTTCCGGCGTACGCGACGGCCATCTTGCCGTGGTCGATGCCGTGGGCCTTGAGCACGTCGAGGACCCGGTGCGACGTCGCCAGCACCAGGTCGACCTCGTTGTTGATCATGTTGACGCCGCGCTGGCGGCGGGAGACGAAGCGCGTCGACAGGCTCAGCGAGACCGGCTCCACCGGGGCGACCGGGTTCTTCGCGATCTGGCCGACCGATCCGGGCCTGGTCTGCTTGTTCTGCTGCAGCCGCTTACGGCGGCGCATCAGCGCCGGTCCCAGCAAGCGGGGCCAGCAGCGGTCGGCTGATCTTCGAGTAGCGACCGCTGCGGAGCTGAGCCGTAGATCCGGTAGGCGAGCGCGTAGCCCTTGGTGTTGGGGGTGATCTTCGAGCGACGCAGGACGCGCGACACCTGGTGGGCGCGCAGCACCTCGTGGGGGTTGGGCAGGTTGGGGATGCAGTTCACACAGTCGCGACCCTTGTGGTAGTCGCTGCAGTGGACCCGCTCCTCCTTCCACAGGTTCACCTGCGGGCAGACCAGGTAGTAGTTGTGCGCGTACAGCAGCACCCGGGTGTCCGGGAACTTCTCGTGGACCCGCAGGAACGTGAAGGGCATGCCCTCCAGCGAGTCGAACTGGATGACGTCGAACGGCCCGTTCCGCTCCAGGAAGTCGTGCCACACCTCGAGCATCTCGCCCTCGTCGAACAGGTGGGCGGAGCCGAAGGCGTGGTGGCCGGGCGCGATCACCGTCGAGTTGACGACCGTGAACGACTTGACCCGGGAGCCGTGGATGTTCGCGGTCGGCTCGATCCGGATCCGCGGGTCGAGGAAGTCGTGCTCGAGACCGGAGGCCATCGTGTAGACCTCGTGGTCGCTGCTGCCGGCGAGGAAGTCGACCAGGTTCTTCTCGTAGATGCGGACGCCGCCACCGCGGCTCTCGATGTCGTCGTACTGAACCCAGTTGTAGAGCAGGATCCTCATTGGCCACTCACCTGTTCCATGGTCAGTCCGGTCTCGGGCTCAGCACCACTTGCGCGATCAGGCGACGGGAAGTAGTCGTCGAAGTTCTTGTAGCGACCGGGCTCGGTGTAGTCGATGATCCGGGCGCGGAGATCCTCGTCGGGCCGCTCGGCGTACAGGAAGTCGGCGAGCTCGTCGATCAGGTCGCTGGTGCGGGTGGCGGCCTTCTCGTTGCTGATCAGCAGGACCGGTCGCCGGGTTGCGAGCGCGAAGCCGGTGTTGGCGTTGACGACCGCGTTCGTCTCATGGAGTGACATCCGGCCGTTGCGGCGGATGAACTCGCCGTCCCACTGGGCCCGGCTCAGGGCGGTGGCGACGACGTCGCGGTAGACGACGATGAAGAACGCGTTGCGGATGGACTTGGAGAGCACCGGGAGGTACGCCGAGGCAGTGGGGTACTTCCAGCCCCACACGTCGTACTCCTGGTTGCGCCGGGCGATGGTGGCCTTCATCTGGCCGAGCGGCTTGTTGTGGAACGCCTTGTCCTCGTTGTTGCCCTCGGGGATGTCGCCGAGATACAGACCCAAGGCCCGCAGCACGCCCGCGACCAAGCTCGTCCCGCCACGCTCCACACCGAACGTGACGTAGGTGCGTTGGGGCGTGGGCTCAGGGATCGCGTTGAGCAAGATGCTGGTCTTGTTCGTCGTAACCGGCTGCACCATCTAGTCCATTTCCGTTCCACGTGTGTGTCCGGTGTCATCGTATGACACTCGGAGGGAACAGGGAGCGGCCACTGCCTGCGGTGAGCGCCTAGCTGTTCGCCAGCTTTCCGGCGGTGGTACTGCGGCACAGGATACTTGAGGCGTGCCGGTTTGTCAGACTCGACGCACCCCGAAGGAGGTGGCTGGTCACAGGGCTCGGCACGTAGGCTCGACGGATGAGCGACCACCCCGACTCGCCTGCGTTGAGCCCGGCTGACCCCGAGCACGACACGACGGCGACGTACGCTCTCGACCCGGCCGTCGTACGGCGTCTCTCCTCGGCGCTGGTGGCCACCTCGGGCGAGTCGCACACGACGTATGCCCCCTTCACCGGCCAGCCGATCGCGGCGATCCCGCTGTCCAGCGTCGCCGACGTCGCGGTGGCCGCCGACCGGGCGCGCGCGGCGCAGGTCGAGTGGGCCCGCGTCCCGCTCGCGCTGCGGGCCGAGATCCTGCTGCGGTTCCACGACCTGGTGCTCGACCGCCAGGACGAGATCCTCGACCTGATCCAGTGGGAGTCGGGCAAGGCTCGGCTGCATGCGTTCGAGGAGGTTGCGCACGCCGCGATGACGGCCCGCTACTACGCGCGTACGGCGTTGCGGCACCTCGGGTCGGCGCGGCGGCTCGGCATGTTTCCCGCGCTTCACCCGGGTGGACGTGCACCGCGCAGCCCAAGGGCGTCGTCGGGATCATCTCGCCCTGGAACTACCCCTTCACGATGGCCTTGTCCGACGGGCTCGCGGCGCTGCTCGCCGGCAACGCGGTGGTGCACAAGCCCGACTCGCAGACCGCGGTGTCCGCGCTGTACGGCATCGGCCTGCTCCAGGAGGCGGGCATGCCGGCCGGACCTGTGGCAGGTCGTGTGCGGCGAGGGCCCGGTCATCGGCCCGGCCGTCGTCGACAACGTCGACTACGTGTGCTTCACCGGCTCCACCCGCACCGGCCGTGAGGTGGCGACGCGCGCCGCGGAGCGGCTGATCGGAGCCAGCCTCGAGCTCGGTGGCAAGAACCCGATGCTGGTCCTGCGCGACGCCGACCTCGACCGGGCCGCGGAGGTCGCCGTCCGGGCCTGCTTCTCGTCGGCCGGCCAGCTGTGCGTGTCCATGGAGCGGTTGTACGTCGCAGACCAGGTCTACGACGCGTTCCTGGCCAGGTTCGTCGAACGGGTGGCCGCCATGAGGCTGTCCGCGGACCTCGAGTACGGCGCCGACATGGGCAGCCTGGTCTCGCAGCAGCAGCTCGACACGGTCGTCCGCCATGTGGACGACGCGCGCGCGAAGGGAGCCGAGGTCCTCACCGGCGGGCACCCGCGCCTCGACGTCGGACCGCTCTTCTACGCGCCGACCGTGCTGACCGGTGTTCGGCCAGGGATGGCGTGCTTCGGTGAGGAGACGTTCGGCCCGGTCGTATCGGTTTACCGGTTCGGCGACGAGGCCGACGCGGTGTCTCGGGCCAACGAGGGGCCGTACGGCCTGAACGCCTCGATCCTCACCCGCGACCCCCGCCGCGGTCGAGCACTCGCCCGGCAGATCCGCTGTGGCAGCGTCAACGTCAACGAGGGCTACGGCGCGTCCTTCGGCTCGATCGACTCGCCGATGGGGGGCATGCGCAGCTCCGGCCTCGGCCGACGGCAGGGCGCCGAGGGGATCCAGCGCTTCACCGACGCGCAGACCGTCGCGACCCAGCGGCTGCTGCCGATCCGGCCGGTGCTGGGGTTGTCGGAGCAGGCCTACGCGCGGACGCTCACCGCGACCCTGAGGTTGTTGAAGAAGCTCCACCGACCGTGAGCGCGGACACCAACGCCGACGCTGAGACTGACGTCGACTACGACTTCGACTACGACGTCCTCGTCATCGGCTCCGGCTTCGGCGGCTCGGTCACCGCGCTGCGCCTCACCGAGAAGGGCTACCGGGTGGGCGTCCTCGAGGCCGGCGCGCGCTTCGACGAGTCGTCCTACCCGGCGACCTCGTGGGACGTCCGCAAGTTCCTCTTCGCGCCCGCGATCGGCTGCTACGGCATCCAGCGGATCGACGTGCTCAAGGACTGCCTGATCATGTCCGGCGCGGGGGTCGGCGGCGGCTCCCTCGTCTACGCCAACACGCTGTACGAGCCGCTGGACGCCTTCTACACGGACCCGTCGTGGAGCTCGATCACCGACTGGCGGGCCGAGCTGGCGCCGTACTTCGACCAGGCCAAGCGGATGCTCGGCGTCGTCACGAACCCGACGATGTCGCCCAGCGACGAGGTCATGCGCACGGTGGCCGACGAGATGGGAGTGGGGGACACCTTCCGGCTGACGCCGGTCGGCGTCTACTTCGGCGCGCCCGGCAGTGACCGCGCCGGACCCGTACTTCGGCGGCGCCGGCCCCGAACGGACGGGCTGCCTCGAGTGTGGCGAGTGCATGACGGGCTGCCGGCACAACGCGAAGAACACCCTGCCGAAGAACTACCTCTACCTCGCCGAACGGGCCGGCGCCGTCGTGCATCCGCTCACCACCGTCACCTGCGTCGCACCGCGGTCCAGGCGGCGGGTACGACGTCACGACGGTGCCGACCGAGCGCCAAGGCTGCGACGCGGCTCGCGGGCGAGCGTCCTGACGGCGCGAGCAGGTCGTCTTCTCCGCCTCTGCCCTCGGGACGCAGCGGCTGCTGCACCGGATGCGCGACGAGGGGGCGCTCCCACGCGTGTCGCCGCGGCTCGGCCAGCTGACCCGCACCAACTCCGAGTCGATCCTGGGCGCGATCGCTCGCGACACCGCCGCCGACTTCAGTCGAGGGGTGGCGATCACCTCGTCGTTCCACCCGGACCCGCAGACCCATGTCGAGCCGGTTCGCTACGGCAAGGGCAGCAACGCGATGAGCTTCCTGCAGACGGTGCTGACCGACGAGGAGGCCGGGACGCCGCGCTGGCGGGTCTGGCTGCGCGAGATGTGGCGCCAGCGTCGCGCGCTGCCGCGGTCTGTACGACCTGCGCCACTGGTCCGAGCGCGCGGTCATCGCGCTGGTGATGCAGTCGCTCGACAACTCGATCACGACCTACACCCGGCGCAGCCGGCTCAGCGGTCGCCGCCGCCTCACGTCGCGCCAGGGTCATGGCCAGCCGAACCCGACCTGGATCCCGGTCGCCAACGAGGCCGCACGGCGGATGGCCCGGGTGGTCGACGGCACGCCGGGCGGCACCATCGGCGAGCCCTTCAAGCGACCGCTGACCGCGCACTTCATCGGTGGCTGCGCCATCGGCGACAGCGCCGAGTCCGGCGTCATCGACGGCTACCAGCGGGTCTACGGCCACCCAGGCCTGCACGTGGTCGACGGGTCGGCCATCTCCGCCAACCTGGGTGTCAACCCGTCGCTCACGATCACGGCCCAGGCCGAGCGGGCGATGGCCCTGTGGCCCAACCGGGGCGAGGACGATCCGCGACCGGCGCTGGGGTCGCCGTACCAGCGAGTGGCCCCGGTGCGTCCGGTGGCGCCGGCGGTGCCCAGCTCGGCTCCCGCAGCTTTGGGTCTCCCCATCGTCGAGATAAGCCCCTATAGTCCACCCCATTGTTCGTGATCCACGACCTACAAGGGGACTACCAGGAATGGCAGACCAAAGACGTACAAGACCTCTCCTCCGATCACTGGCGCTGGCTGCCGCAGGCGTCCTAGCCGCCGGTGCCGCGCTCAGCTCACTCAGCACGGCGGCCTCCGCGAGCCCGTCCGCTGGCTCCACGCAGGCCCGCCCCTGGGTCAGCGGCAACCACACGATCGCGTTCTTCGACGCCGACCTCGCCATCACCGAGGTCGTCAATGTCGAGACCGGCATGGACAGCGACAGGGACGGCAAGGTCGACACGATCCGCGTCAACCTGAGTCGTCCCGACACCGCCAAGGGCGAGAAGGTCCCGCTGATCGTCCATGCCTCGCCGTACTTCGCCGGCAGTGCTCGTGACGCCTGGGAGACCGGCTTCTTCGTCCCCCACGGCTACGCAGTTGCCACCGTCGCCCTGCCCGGTACCGACTTCTCCACGGGCTGCGCCGACGTGGGCGGCAACCGTGAGGTGCTGGGCACGAAGGCCGTCGTCGACTGGGCGAACGGTCGGGCCAAGGGCTTCTATCTCGACGGCAAGCCGGCGGACGCGACCAAGTGGACCAACGGCAAGGTGGGCATGATCGGCGTCTCCTGGGACGGCACGATCGCCAACGCCGTCGCCTCGACCGGCGTCGAGGGCCTCGAGACCATCGTCCCGGTGGCCGCGATCTCGAGCTGGTACGACTACACCCGAGGCAACGGCATCCCGTTCTTCGAGGGGCACGTCGCATTCCTGAACGACTTCGTGAGCAACTACCTCAGCCAGCACTGCAGGGACATGACGCCGCGTCTGCAGACGAAGTCGGATGACCCGACCGGCAACTACAACCCGTGGTGGTCCGTCCGTGACTACCGGATCGACGCCTCCAAGGTCAAAGCCAGCGTCTTCGTCGTCGCCGGCCTCAACGACGAGAACGTGAAGACCATCCAGTTCGGCGAGTGGTGGGACCAGCTCGTGAAGTACGACGTCACCCGGCGGATCTTCCTGCACCAGGGCCAGCACGTCGAGCCGTACTTCTCCTACGGCGCGAACTACAGCACACCGCTGCTGCAGTGGTTCGACTACTACCTGCAGGGCCTCGACAACGGCGAGCCGGACGAGCCGCGGGCGATCATCCAGCGCGAGGACGGCAGCTGGTCGACGGACAAGGAGTGGCCGCCGGCAGGCACCGAGGACCGCACCATGTTCCTCTCCGACCCGCTGGGCAGAACCGCCGGCGCGTTGACCGATGCCGCCGCCCCGGCGAAGTCCAAGCGGTACGTGACCTTCACGCAGACCGCGGCGCAGTCCTCCGACACCGTCGTGGCGAGCCCGACGACGCCACGTGGCGATCGCGCGGTGTTCCTCAGCGACAAGCTGAGCAGCCAGATCCGCGAGTCTGGTACGGCGACCGTGACCTTGACGGTCAAGGTCGACCAGCCCACGGCCGGCTTCCAGGCGCGCGTCGTGGACTACAACGGTGGCAGCGGCTTCATCGTCTCCCGTACGGAGGCCGACCTCGGGCACTACAAGTCCCTCAACGAGGACGAGCTGCTGAAGCCGGGCCAGTACTACACGCTGACCTGGAAGATCAACACCGATGACCGGATCTTCGCGAAGGGTCACAACCTGGGTCTGGTGATCACGGCCGAGCAGTCGAACCCGACCGAGGCCGTACGTGCCGGTGAAGGCCACCATCGACACCAAGCTGTCGTCGCTGACCATGCCGCTGTCCGGTGACGCGAAGAGCCTGCAGACCGCAGGACCGCTCGCGCCGATCGTCGGCAAGGTCGTCGGACCTCCGGGACCGTCGAAGAACCTGAGCGACTTCACCCACGAGTTCTTGTTCGGCTCGAACGGGTAGCAGTCGCAGTAGCTCGACAGGAGGCCCGCCGGCAGCAATGCCGGCGGGCCTTCCCGCGTGCCCGTGGATGCGCACCGTCGGGTTTGCCCAGCATGCTGGGCGGGTGCACCGCGTGCCGGGCAGGTCTGCCCAATCGACGGTGTCGTTGCCCAGCGTGCTGGGGAAGTCCGACCTCCGTCCGCACTGGAGCTTCAGCGACGCGTCGGGGGACCGATGGCCGGTTGCTTCCCCCGGACGAACAGGCCCAGGCGCGTATCGCCCTGATAGAAAGCCAGACCGTGGTCGACCAGGCGAACCGCGGTCGCGTTGAGCATGACGTTGACCTCCGTATGGGGCGGCTTCCCTCCTGGCCCGCTGCAGCCGACCAGCGTGGAGTAGAGACCGCTCGTGGCGAAGGACCCCGTCGCACCGAGGCGAGCCCGGCCACCCACCGAGTTGCAACCGTCCTCGCCGTGCCAGCGAAGGGTGCCACCGACGTTGTCGAACGCGAGCCACTGCCCCGGGTAGGGATCGGGGACGGTAGCCCAAGGCCCTGGTCCGAGCTCGATCGGTCGCCAGGCGCCGGTCAGATCAGCCTCTGTCGGGACTCGGCCGGTAGTCAGGGTCGGACCGGGAGGCTGCTGGGGTGCCTGATCGGAGACGAAGACGCCTAGACGGGAGCCCGAGTCGCTGGTGAGTCGCAGGGTGCCGTTGTGGATCTGCACGCGGCTGGCGAGCGTGAAGGCGCTTGCCTGCGTCAACGGCAGCGATCCCCGGATGCCCAGGCAGTGCAGCTCGGTCCGGTACCGAACACTGGCGTGGAAGGCCCCCTCGGGGCCAAGCCGGACTGGACCCCCCACCTGCAGGCAGCCGTCGTTGGCGTTCCACGTGAGCCGGCCGGTGCCCCGTGCGAGGGCGAAGGTGATCGGCTCAGCGCTTCGACCCTCGGGCGGTCTGGGATTTCCGGCCAGCATGATCGGCGTCCACTGGCCCACCAGATCCTCGATCGAGGGCGCGACCACCGGTGCCTGGTTCGTCGTCGCTGGACGGTCGGCGACGAGCTGCTGCTGGAGGACGAGCCCGCCGGCCACGAGCACCACGACTGCTGCTGCGGTCGACACCACCTGGAAGCCGTGTCGCCGGCGAAGTCGGCGCCGCCCGGTGTCGGTCACGGCGTCGACCGGAGCGGGCGCCACCGTGATGTCCTGGCCGAGACGGTCGAGAAGGGTGGTGACCTGGTCTTCGTTCATGGCGTCTTCCCATCCGGTGTATCGGCGAGATGTTCACTGCCGGCCAGTGCTGCCAGCGCGCGCGAGGTACGGCTCTTGACGGTTCCGAGGGCGATGCCGAGCGAGTCGGCCGTCTCCTGCTCCGTCAGGTGGGCGTAGAAGCGGAGCACCACGACGGCTCGGTGCTCCGGGGTCAGGCCGGAGAGCGCCCGCTCCACGGCGTCGGTGACCTCGACATCAGTCAGGGGGTCGGTCGGGTCGGCGTGCTCCGGCAAGCGAGTCCGTCGGACGCTCGCCCCACCAGCGTCGGCGCCGGCTGTCGGTGAGGGCGTTGACCAGCATCCGGTACACGTAGGCATCCGGGTTGCCGGCCCGGCTGACCTTCGACCAGGCGGTGTAGCACCGGGCAAGCGTCGTCTGTACGACGTCCTCCGCGTCCGGCTGCGCGCACCCCAGGAGGACGGCCGAGCGCACCAGCGTGGTCCAGCGACCACTCATGTACGCCGAGAAGTCCTCGTCGCGCGCCATCGCACCCCTTATCCGGCCGGCCCTTCTCCTAGAGTGACGGGTCGACCGGCCATGTGGGTTCCGTGCCGGGGGGTTCGTCCGGGTGAGCGCGGGGGTTTCGTGTCGGGCCGGGTCGGACGAATCTGGTGCCGGGGGGTTCGTCCGGGTGAGCGCGGGGGTTTCGTGTCGGGCCGGGTCGGACGAATCTGGTGCCGGGGGGTTCGTCCGGGTGAGCGCGGGGGTTTCGTGTCGGGCTGGGTCGGACGAATCTGGTGCTCTCGCGGGCGGATAGACTCGATCCCTGCCGGACGTCGCCGGCTGACCCGACCCGAAGGGGCGTGTGTGAGCGTCGACCATGACCTGGTTCTCGTCGTCGACTTCGGGGCCCAGTACGCCCAGCTGATCGCCCGCCGGGTGCGCGAGGCCAAGGTCTACTCCGAGATCGTCCCGCACACGATGAGTGCCGCGGAGATGCTGGCCCGCGGCCCGAAGGCGATCATCCTCAGCGGCGGACCGCAGTCGGTGTACGCCGAAGGCGCCCCTCGGCTCGAGCCGGCCGTCCTGGAAGCCGGCGTCCCGGTGCTCGGGATCTGCTACGGCTTCCAGGCCATGGCCCAGGTGCTCGGTGGCGAGGTGCGACGTACCGGAGTCTCGGAGTTCGGCCGGACAGCAGTCGAGGTCCTCAGGCCAGGAACGCTTCTTGCTGACGTCCCCGACGGCAACCGGGTGTGGATGAGCCACGGCGACTCGGTCGCGGTGGCACCGCCGGGCTTCGACACGCTTGCCTCGACCGAAGGCGCCGTGGTCGCAGCCTTCGAGGCGGTCGACCGCGGCTTCGCTGGTGTCCAGTGGCATCCCGAGGTGCTGCACACCCAACACGGTCAGCAGGTCCTCGAGCGGTTCCTGCACGACATCGCCGGCTGCCGGCAGACCTGGACAATGGGCAACGTCGTCGAGGAGCAGCTGGCGGCCATCCGAGCGCAGGTCGGCGACAAGCGGGCGATCTGCGGGCTCTCCGGCGGAGTCGACTCGGCGGTCGCGGCGGCGCTGGTCCAGCGCGCCATCGGCGACCGGCTGACCTGCGTCTTCGTCGACCATGGTCTGCTGCGCAAGGGCGAGGCCGAGCAGGTCGAACGCGACTTCGTTGCGGCGACCGGGGTCAACCTGCGTGTCGTCGACGCGCCGGAAGGACTTCCTTGCTGCCCTGGCCGGCGTGCGTGATCCCGAGGAGAAGCGCAAGATCATCGGTCGCGAGTTCATCCGCAGCTTCGAGGGCGCCGAGCGCGAGATCGTCGCAGAGGCCGACGAGGGCGGCGCGCCGGTCGAGTTCCTGGTGCAGGGGACGCTCTATCCCGACGTCGTCGAGTCCGGCGGCGGTGAAGGGCGCGGCGACGATCAAGTCGCACCACAACGTCGGCGGCCTGCCCGACGATCTGGCGTTCTCGCTCGTCGAGCCACTACGGACGCTGTTCAAGGACGAGGTCCGCAAGGTGGGTGAGGAGCTCGGGCTACCCGCCGAGATCGTCTGGCGTCAGCCGTTCCCTGGCCCCGGCCTGGCGATCCGCATCGTCGGCGAGATAACCGAGGACCGGCTCGCCGTACTGCGCGAGGCCGACGCCATTGCCCGGGCGGAGCTCACGGCCGCCGGCCTCGACCGCGACATCTGGCAGTTCCCGGTCGTGCTCCTCGCCGAGGTGCGCTCGGTCGGCGTCCAGGGCGACGGCCGTACCTATGGGCATCCGGTCGTGCTGCGACCGGTCACGTCCGAGGATGCGATGACGGCGGACTGGGCGAGGTTGCCGTACGACGTCATCGAGCGCATCTCGACCCGGATCACCAACGAGGTCCGCGAGATCAACCGGGTCGTGGTCGACGTGACCAGCAAGCCCCCCGGCACCATCGAGTGGGAGTAAGCCACCAACGCTGACCCGCGCGCTCAGGCGTTGGGCTCTCGGGTGACGGCGAACATCCAGCAGCCCGCCAGCAGGTTCCGGCTGTGCAGGAACGCGATCTCCGCGCGGGCCAGCAGCGCTGTGATGCCCGCCTCGGCCTCACCCGGCTCGACGATCAGGTTGTCGACCTGCCGGCCGTCCTCGTCGTACCCACGGAGCAGTTGCTGGCGGTGGCGGACGCCCTCGGGGTAGCCGGTGCCCGCCCAGCCGGGACACGCGTCGGCATGGATGAAGATCGGACCGACCTCGGCGTACGGCCCCCCGATGCTCGACGGCTGATAGGCGATCAGAGCTATCCGCTCGCCGGCAACGGCGTCGCGCAGGCAACAACGCAGCGGCTCGCCGCCGCCATCCGCACGAGAGAGGACCGCATTGCCGAAGTCGTCAGCTCCGCGTTCGCGGACACGGCCGACGTACTCCGCCGAGATGGGGGTGACACGGAACGAGCTCATGGGGCTGCCTTACGGTCGTGGGCTGCTGTCACCCCGTAGACGTGCCTCACCTGCGAAACGTGAGTTGTGCGAGTGGCTTTGGTGTGGAGCCGGGCCGAAGGGCCCACCTCTCCATGGACCAAGGCCTCTCCCGCGACAACCTCGCTCGGCGCACAGTGAAGGCGGGAGACATCCATCGTCTCCGCCCGATGTGCTGAGCGAGAAGGAGGACCTGGTGAAGAGCCTGGTGATCTACGAGTCCATGTACGGCAACACCCACGTGATTGCGAACGCGATCGCCTCGGCGTTGGCCGAGGTCGGAGAGGTGGTGGTGATGCCGTTGTACCAGGTCGTCGACGGCTCTGTGAGGGGTGTCGACCTGCTCGTCGTCGGAGGGCCGACTCACGCCCACGGGCTCAGTCGGTCCAGCACCCGGAAGGCCGCTGCCGAAGCTACCCATGACGCCGATAAGCATCTGACTCTCGAGGCCCAAGGAGCTGGCCGCGGACTTCGCGACTGGTTCGACGATGTGCGCGACCTGCCGGCGAAGGGGGCGGCGTTCGACACCCGCGTCGACATGGCCACACTGCTGACCGGAAGTGCGGCTCGGGGCATCGCCAAGCGGCTGCGCCACCACGGGTGTCACTTGCTGACGGCACCCGAGAGCTTCCTGGTCGACAAGAGCAACCACCTGCTCGAGGGCCAGGAGGATCGGGCGCGTCTGTGGGGCGCCGGGCTGGTGCAGCGGATGGGCAGCGACGAGATGGCCCCTGCTGTCTGACGCCGCGCGGTCTGGCGTACTGACGGCTACTTCAGCAGGGTGTCGGCGTGGTTGGGGACATAGGTCTGCATCTCACGTGGGCGAGCGTCGGTAGCCGGTGGGTGGCGGGCGCTCAGGAAGCGTGATCGTCGTGCGTTCGACGCATGGTGTAGGGGATGACCGACAGCAGGTGGGCGATCATGTTCAGCCGGGCACGCCTCTTGTCCTCCGCCTCCACGACGTACCACGGGGAGTCCGGCGTGTCGGTGTGGGTGAACATCTCGTCCTTGGCCCGGGAGAAGTCCTCCCAGCGGGTCATCGACTCGATGTCGGTCGGAGACAGCTTCCACTGCCGCATCGGGTCGGTGAGCCGCGACTTGAAACGTCGCTGCTGCTCCGCGTCGCTGACCGAGAACCAGTACTTCCGCAGCAGGATGCCGTCCTCGAGGAGCAGCCGCTCGAAGATCGGGGACTGGCGGAGGAAGCGGTAGTGCTGCTCGGGTGTGCAGTAGCCCATCACCTTCTCGACGCCGGCCCGGTTGTACCAGCTCCGGTCGAAGAGGACGATCTCGCCGGCGGCGGGCAGATGCTCGATGTAGCGCTGGAAGTACCACTGGGTGCGCTCGCGGTCCGTGGGCATCGGCAGGGCGACGATGCGCGCCACCCGGGGGTTGAGGAACTCGGTGACCCTCTTGATCGTGCTGCCCTTGCCCGCCGCATCGCGGCCTTCGAACACCACAGCCACCCGCGCACCAGTGGTGCGCACCCACTCCTGCATCAGGACGAGCTCGGCCTGCAGCCGTTGCAGCTCCGTCTCGTAGACCTTGCGAGGAATCTTCTTCCCGGCCCGCTTGCCGTTCTCGTCCACCTTTTCACTCCTTCGTAACCCTCTTGCAGGCCGATCATCGCACCGACCGGCTCGCACCGCATGGGCGCGAGCCGGTCGGAGGACTGACGCGGGGTGCTACGCGAGCACCACCAGGTGCCCGGTGTAGTCGCCCGTCATCACGGTCTGCGTGGAGTAGACGTCGAACTCGATGTTCGCCCCCGAGCTCCCGGCGGCGACCGTGTAGTCGAACGTCCCACGATGCGTGCCCGCAGGGATGTCCAAGGTGAACGCCGTACCGGACGACGGTGTCACCAGGACCGTGGCGTCGTCCGTCAGGGTCCCCACGATCTTGTACGGGACCTTGGCCTTGAACGAGTCCTGCCGTGCCGCTTGACCTGGGAGTCGAGCATGCTGATGTACGGCAGCAGGGTGGTCGGCGCGGCTGGCAGCTGCTTCGGAACCGAGGCGACATCGAGCACGAACACGTGCCCGGTCGTGCTGCCGGCGATCAGGTCGACTCCGACGATCGAGCTCAGGTCGACCCCGCTGACGCCGTCGAGCGGTGCCCGCAGCGTCTGGGCCCACCGTTTGCTCAGCGGCGGGGAGCCCACCTCGAGCGCAGTGAGGTCGCCGCCGTTGACCGGCGTCACCACGGCGCTGTTGCCGTCGGAGTCGCGCAGCTGGACCGACAAGGTGACGTCTCCGACGGTCGGGTCGACCGCCGTACGGAGATCGACGCTGGCGGCATCGCTCAGGTCGAGTGGGTTCGTGAAGTCGAGCCCGCCGTACCCTCCGGCCTTGGTCCAGGACATCTCGAACTCCGGCTTGTAGGCCAGCCCCGAGGGTCCGCCGATCCAGTGCGGTTGCTGACCGTACGACGTGCCGCGACCGCACCACGTCGGGTCGGACCCGCCCGCACGTCCGACGCAGATCTGCGTCGTGGTGCCCTTCGAAGAACCGAGGGTGGCGTCGATGCCCGGCTCGCGAAGCTCCCGACCGGCACCGATGGTGTGGGTCCGCACGTCGGCCCGTCCAGCGGACTTCACGTGCACGTCAGAGCCGTCGAACATCGGCAGCAGATCGTCGGCCTTGCTCGTGGCGAGCTGGACCGCGCCGGCGATGTACGTCTTGGCCGCGGTCTGCTGCTCCACTGCCGTCAGCCGCTGCGGGTCCTGCGACCCGCACGGTGCGGTGGGCGAACCACCCCAGTCGTCGTTCGCCGGTGCCTGAGCCTGGCCCGGTGTCCACTCGGTGTTGAAGAAGTTGTGGTCGGCTCCCATCATCAGGACCGAGCTGTGCAACGCGGTGTCGTTCTTGCCGAGGTCGCGGGAGTAGTCGGTGAAGATCTGCCCCTGCAGGTCGCTGACGTCCCCATCGCAGTAGCCGAGCAAGGTCACGGTCGGGATGTAGGCGGGCGCCTGGTACCCGAAGTCCGTCGGGCGCGATCAGCACCTGTCCGGTGATCCGGTACGGCGCCGACTTCGGGATCACGATCGAGGCCCGGGCGACACCCTCGCCGCCGCGGCTGTGACCGACCAGGAAGACGTTCTGCATGTCGGCCGCGTAGGTGCCGTCGGCCACCCACTTGACCCAGTGGTCGAGGTGGCGGCGGATCAGGTCTGCGCGGGCCGCGGCGCCACCGTCGTCGGCGGCGTAGTCGAGCGCGTTGATGGCGTCGGCCGAGATGGACACCGTGACGTACCCCTGGCTGGCCAGCAGACGCTGCACGTAGTCATAGCCCTGGTAGCTGGGGATCGGAATCTGCCCGCTCGGGCACTGCCAGCTCGGGAGCTTGTCCAGCGAAGGCATGGCTTCCGAGGCCGCGATCGCGGACTGAGCGGATCGGCTGGTGCGGTGTGTAGCAGGTGCTGTGGCGTCCGTGCAGGAACAACACGAGCGGGTCGCTCGGGTCGACGTCCTTGGGTCGCACGACGTGGCCGACCATCTCGACCTTCTGTGGCATGTTGACGATCTTCGTCGACGGGCAGCGTGTACTCCGTCGTGACGATCTTGTGGTCACCCTTCACGCCCGGGTCGTGCGTCGTCGAGCAGGTGGGTCAGGGGTCTTCGTGTACGGCGCTGCCGGAGTGGTCTGCGCAGGTGCCTGGGTCTGGTCGAGCGACTGGCCCGAGAGCCGGACGTCGAGCTGGACCGTGCTCGGCGCTACCGCAGCGTCGACGACAGCACTGACGGTGTTCGCCGTCAGTGTGACGTTGGTGGAGGCGCGGCCGCCCACGTAGATGACCGGCCTGGCGTCCGTCAAGGGAAGGGCGGTCGGGGAGGTCCAGGTCACCCGGTAGCTGACCGGACCCGAGGGCCTGCACCTGCCAGTGGCCGATGTCATGCCCAGATGGCGCGGCCGTGGCCGCCGTCGGGGGTGAGGTTGCGCCGTTTGCAGGTGCGCCGGCCAGTGCCGTGACGGCGGCACAGGCCAGAGCGGTGGCGAAAAGCGGGGGTGCGAGTCGGGTGAAAGCGCGCATCAAGAACTGCCCCATCTCAGATGGTAGTCGAGGGAAATGCCTCCGGGGCGGAGGCACCGGGGGACAGTCTCCCGCCCGGCACCATCGCCCCGCTACACCCGAGAGGGCCTTGTTTTCTGAGAATTTGTGTGCCTACGCGGCAAATCCGTGCCGGCGTCGTGTCCAGCAGGCGAGCGGGCTCAAGCGAAGGTTTGGTCACCGGGGTTAGATGGATTGCATGGAATACACACACCTCGGACGCTCGGGACTCTCCGTCAGCCGGCTCTGCCTCGGCACGATGAACTTCGGCCCCTTCACCGAAGAGCCCGACGCGCACGCGATCATGGACCAGGCCCACGACAACGGCATCAACTTCTTCGACACCGCCAACGTCTACGGCTGGGGCGAGAACAGGGGCCGTACCGAGGAGATCGTCGGCACCTGGTTCGCCCAGGGCGGCGGACGGCGCGAGCGGACCGTGCTCGCGACCAAGCTGTACGGCGACATGGGCGACTGGCCCAACGACGGCAAGGCTCTCCGCACTGAACATCCGGCGCGCCTGCGACGCCAGCCTGCGTCGCCTGCAGACCGACCACATCGACCTGTACCAGATGCACCACGTCGACCGGGAGACCCCGTGGGACGAGATCTGGCAGGCGATGGAGGTGCTCGTCGCGCAGGGCAAGATCCTCTACGTCGGCAGCTCGAACTTCGCCGGCTGGCACATCGCCCAGGCCCAAGCGGCCGCCGCGACGCGGCACTTCACCGGGCTGGTCAGCGAGCAGTCGATCTACAACCTGCTGACCCGCGACATCGAGCGGGAGGTCATCCCGGCGGCCGAGCACTACGGCCTCGGCATCATCCCCTGGTCGCCGCTGCACGGCGGCCTGCTGGGCGGTGTCCTCCGCAAGGAGCGGGAGGGCGGTCGTCGTACCTCGGGCCGGGCCGCTGACTCGCTCGAGGAGCACCGCGACCAGATCGAGCGGTACGAGGACCTCTGCGAGAAGCTCGGGCAGGAGCCGGCCGAGGTCGGTCTCGCCTGGCTGCTGACCCGGCCGGCGCGTCACGGCGCCGATCGTCGGGCCGCGGACCTCGGACCAGCTCGACTCGGCGCTGGCGGCGCGCGAGCTGACGCTCGAGGCCTCTGTCGCTCGATGACCTCGACGACATCTTCCCGGGCTACCAGACGTCGCCCGAGGACTACGCCTGGTAAACGGTGCGCCGAGCCCCCCACCGCCGGTGCGGCGCTGGGGGGCTCGTGCGTTCGGGCGCTGGGGCTATGAGCAGCCGGGGAACGTGAAGGAGGCGATCCGGGTCTGCCAGTCGGCTCCGGTGACCAGGTAGTACTCCTGGGTGTACCAGAACGTGCAGCCGTCGGCTGGGGTCGATGCTCATCTGCGAGTAGTCGCCCCACCGGCTGATCCCGGACTGGGAGCCCTTGCCCTTGACGATGTTGCCTTCGGCGGTGAGCTTGTTCTTCTTGTCCGTGGCTCAGCCGGGTGGCGTAGTTGATGCTCGGGAACGCGGTGGATGACGACGGTGCTGTAACCCGACGGCCATGTTGCCCACCTTGTCGACGGCGAGGCTGCCCATCCAGCGCGACAGACCGTCCTTGGGCGCGTAGGTGCTCTGCTGCAGCACCTTACGCCGTCTTGGTGATGTTCCCGATCTGGTACCACCGCACTCCGGCCTGGTGCCGACCTGGACCGAGTGGTCGAACCACAGCGTTCCGTCGGTCGCCTTCTGCAGCTGGTACATCGGCCGGTCGGACAGGCTGTCCATCGGCTGACCCGCCTTGCGCGGGACGCTGCCGGCCGGCTGGTAGGAGTCCACCGTGATCAGCTGCGGCGTCTGGGTGAACGTGCTCTTGCTGGGCTTCTGCCAGTTCACGTTGTACTTCCAGAGGCCGATGCTGGTCGAGCTCTCCAGCGAGGTCAGGTACTCCGGGCCCCTTGCTCTCGGTGGCGGCGTAGGAGTTCGCCGGCAGCAGGCTGCCGTACGCGGAGCTGGTGCGCACCGTCTGGACGTTGAGCGACTTGGTGCCCGAGCGAGCTGCGCTCGAACGCCCACACCTCGGCGCCGGTGAACGCCTGGAAGTTGAGGAACATGTTCGAGGTGAGGAACAGCCCGTTGGGGCCTGAGGCGATCTTCGGGTAGTCGTTGAGCGAGTCCGCGGATGCGACGTACGGGTACATCGTCCACTTCTTGTCGGTGATCTTCGCGCCCGTTGGAGACGGCCATGCAGAAGTAGTACGGCCCACCGGACGGGTACGACAGGTCGGCGATGATCCACTTGTTGGCCGGCCGGTCGAAGATGACCTGCGGGTCGCCGCCGTTCTGGTTGTCGCACGGGGTCCCGGTGTGGAACTGGCCGAAGAACGTGTTGTAGGTGAACGCGTTCAGCTGCTTGCCGGTCTTGTCGTAGACGCCGATGGAGGTGTTGACCGTCTGCACGAACTGCTTCGGTCCCACCGCACCCGACGTGTCCGGCGGGTGTCCCGCTCCCCAGGTCGAGTAGTCGAGCCCCGCCACGTTCACAGTCAGCTTCGGTGGCTTGGCCTTGCCGGCGGTGGTCTGAGCGCCGACCGTCGTGGCGTCCTCACCACCCTTGACCGGGTGCGGGGTAGGCGTCTCTTCCCACGGCTTCTTCACCGCCGGAGTGCTCGGCAGGGCGAGCACGTCGATCGACGCCGGGTAGCCCTTGATCCGCAGGCTGGTGATCTTGGAGCCGTGCTCATAGCCCGGGGCAAGCGGAGCGGCTTCCGCATCGGGGTCCTCACCACCGGGAACCGCCGGCGCATCACTGTCAGCGTCGGGGTCGGCATCGGAGTCGGCGTCTGTGTCGGCGGTGGCGTCGGGGTCGGCGGCCGCATCGGTGTCATGTTGTACGGCGGGATGTTGCACAGCCGAGTCCGGCTGGGAGCCGCTCGACGAGCAGCCGACGGCGAGGAGGGCCAGAGCGGTGAGGACCGCTCCGGCCGCGGGCATGGTGCGACGTCTGGTCATGCAGAGCCCTTCTAGAACGCGCAAATGGGGAGGAGACAAAACAGTTCACCGTAGGACCCCCGCCACGTCGGCACAACGGACAGGTGCTGAGAGTTGGTTAAGAAGGGTGCGGACGGCCTTACCGGACGGCTGGCTCAGCGGTCGGGACGTCATCGTCATCGGGCGAGCTGGTCTCCCCGTGCCAGGACCGCCAGAGGGCGGCGTACGAGCCATCGGAGGCGATCAGCTCGTCGTGAGAGCCGATCTCCGTGATCTTGCCGTCCGCGACGACGGCCACCCGGTCGGCGTCGTGCGCGGTGAACAGCCGGTGCGCGATCGCCACCACAGTACGGCCGTGCAGCACCGCCGCGAGCGAGCGCTCGAGGTGGCGAGCGGCTCGCGGGTCGATCAGCGACGTCGCCTCGTCGAGCACCAGTGTGTGCGGGTCGGCCAGCACCAGCCGGGCCAGCGCGATCTGCTGGGCCTGGGCCGGCGTGAGCTGATGCCCGGCCGAGCCGACCACGGTGTCCAGTCCGTCCGGCAGCTGGTCGACCCAGTCGAGCGCGTCCACGGCGGCGAGTGCGCCGCGCAGCCGGGTGTCGGACTCCACGTCGTCGAGCACCAGGGCGAGGTTGTCCCGGATCGTGCCGACGAACACGTGGTGCTCCTGGGTGACCAGCGCGACGTGCCCGCGAAGGTCGTCGAGCGGCAGCTCGGTCATCTCCACGCGTGCCCACGGTGACGCGTGCCCGTCCGCGGCGGGTGGATTCCGGCGAGCAGCCGCCCCAAGGTCGACTTCCCGGCACCGGACGGCCCGACCATGGCGATCCGCTCACCCGGCGAGACCTGCAGGTCGATGCCCTCGAGGACGTCGCGGTCGGTGTAGGCGAACCGCACCTCGCTGGCCTCGATGTGCTCGTCAACCGGCTCCCGTCCGGTCGCGACGCGGTCGTCCGGCACCGCGGCGACTCCCGAGCAGCCGGGCCAGTGAGGCGCCGCCGACCTGGAGCTCGTCGAGCCACGAGAGCAGCCGGTCCACCGGGTCCACGAGCGCCTGGACGTACAGCGTCGCGGCCGTGACGTCGCCGAGCGACGCCTGCCCGCGCGAGTGCAGCCACCCGCCGAACAGCAACGTGGCGACCGTCGGGATCAGGTAGCCGATCTCGGCCGCGGGGAACCAGACGGTGCGCAGGCCCAGCGTGTACCGCTCGGCGTTGTACGACTCCGAGATGTCGGCGTCGATCTGGTCGAGCCGGCGCTGCTCGAGGCCGAGCGCCTCCACCGTCCGGGCGCCTTCGGCGGTCTCGGCGACGCTCGCGTTGATCGCGGCGTACGACGCCGACTCGCGCAGGTACCCGGCCTTCGCCCGCCGCAGGTACCAACGGGTCGCCGCCCACAGCACGGGCACGGCGATCACCAGCGGCGCGAGCACCCAGACGCCGACCAGGATGCAGGCGCCGACGGTGAAGACCGTCGTGACCAGCGCGATGATCGCCTCGGGTACGGCGAAGCGCACCGACCAGCCGAGCGCCTCGATGTCGCGCGAGGTCCGCGTCATCAGGTCGCCGGTGCCGGCTCTCTCCACGGTGCTGACCGGAAGCGCCAACGCCTGCTCGACGAAGTCCTCGCGCAGGTCGGCCAGCACCTGCTCACCGAGGGCGAACGAGCGGTAGCGGGCGTAGCGGGTCAGCACCGTCTGCAGCGAGCAGGAAGACGGCGATCGCCGCGACCGTCTTGTCCACGGTCGACACCGTCGTGCCCGTGGAGACGTCCTGGACGAGGTCGCCGATCAGCCGCGGGGCCGCCAGCCCGGCCATCGCGGCCAGGACGTGGAGGAACACGGCGATCCAGCAGCTGGCGCGGGTGCTTGCGGCCGAGCGAGACGGCGTAGCGACGGACGGCGGGACCGTCCGCGATCGGCAGCAGCTCCTTCATCTCACTCCTCCTCCTCGTGCGACGACCCGGCGGTAGCGGGGATCCTCCAGCAGGTCACGGTGACGTCCGACGGCCACGATCCGGCCGTCCTCCATCAGCGCCACCTCGTCGGCCTGGTCGAGCAGCAGCGGGCTCGCGGTCGTGACCACGGTGGTGCGCCCGGCGCGGTGACCCCGCAGTCGCGAGGCGATGGCGGCCTCGGTGTGGGCGTCGACGGCCGACGTCGGCTCGACCAGGACGAGCACGTCGGGGTTCAGCGGTGAGCGCGCGGGTCAGCACGAGCCGCTGCCGCTGCCCGCCCGAGAACGACCTGCCGCGCTCCTCGACGTCGGCGGCCAGGCCACCGTCGAGCAGGTCGAGCACGTCCTCGGCCGAGGCGGTCGCCACGGCGGCCATGATCTGCTCATCGGTGGCGTCGCCACGCGGGTCGAGCTCGTCGCGGAGCGTTCCGCTGAACAGCGTCGCGTTGGCGTCGCTGACGACGATCGAGCGCCGTACGAACGTCCGGTCGAGATGCGAGAGCGACACGCCGTCGAGCAGGACCGGTCCCTCGGCGAACCGTCCGAGCCGGTCGGCGAGGGCCGCCGACTCGTCCGGACGCTCCGCCACGACGGCGGTGAGCAGGCCGGGGCGGACGACCAGCCCGGACTGGACGTCGACCAGGTCGGCCGCTGTGGATGCCGTGCCGGCGCCCTCGATGTCGACGACCTCCGGCTCGACCGAGAGCACCCGGCAGATCCGCTGCCCGGCGACGAGCCCGCGGATGACCTTGTTGGCGACCTCGGTCGCCGTACGCAGCGGCAGCATCAGGAACGCCGAGTAGCCGTAGAACGCGACCAGCTCGCCGGGGCTGATCTCACCCTCGACCGCGAAGCGCGCGCCGATCCAGACCACCACGACCACGAACAGCCCCGGGAGGAGCACCTGGAGCGCGTCGAGCAGGGACTGCAGCCGGGCCACCTGCACCCCCGCGGCCCGGACCTTCTGGGACTCGACGGCGTAGCGGCGGTGGAAGACCTCCTCGCCGCCGATGCCGCGCAGCACCCGCAGCCCGCCGACGATGTCGGCGCCGAGGGAGTTGAGCTGGCCCATCATCTCGCGCTGGGCCATGTTGCGGCGTCTGCAGCGGCCGCAGGATCGGCACCAGGGCGAGGAGCAGCGCGGGCATGCCGATCAGCACGACGAGCCCGAGGGTCGTCGACGTGTTGAGCAGGATCAGCGCGACGACGAAGAAGGAGACGACGGCTCCGGCCCCGCGACCCATGACCTCGATCGAGTTGCCGACGTGGGCCAGGTCGGAGGACCCGATCGAGATGACCTCGCCGGTCGAGACCTGGCGGGGCAGCGTGGCGCCGAGCCGTACGGTGTGACGGGCCAGCACCTGGACCGTGCGGTAGGCGCCGATCAGCCAGTTGGCGACGGCGAACCGGTGCCGGACGATCCCGGCGGCGGCCTGCAGGATGCCCACGCCCGAGCAGCACCATGCTCCAGAACCAGAGCGCGCTCATGTCGTCATTGGTGACGCCGGCGTCGATCGCCTTCCCGATGATCGCGGGCATGACGGACTGGGCGACCATCCAGATGGTGCCGAACGTGACTCCGCCGAGGATCGTCGGCCTCTGCCCGCGCGCCACCCACCAGAGATAGCGGGCCGGCGAGCGGGTGTCCGGGACGCCGGGGTCGGCGAGGGGGAGTGTGCGCATGGCACGGTCCACGCTAGAGAGGCCTGGCCTCACGCGCCATGCAATTAGCCGGAGCCTGGTTGCCTGACCAGCGGGTACGGCGAGCCCGCGGGGTAGGCATGCGGCCCGGCAGCACCTGCGGCGGCCTGAGTACGACAGCCCCGCAATCTAGGTATTCGGTCGCTGAAGATGGGGTGCTGCTCCCCATGTCCAGGGCTGTTTTCCGCTCCTAGGTTCGAACATGTCAACCACACAACGAGAACCAAGGGGAAGCATGTCTCTCTCAACGAATGTCCATACCGCCGAGGCCGGAACCTCGCCACGTGCGGCCCACGGCCAGGTCGCCCTCGATCTGTACGACGCACAGGAGGACCTGTGAAGCGGGCTCGCGCGGCCGCGGCCATCGCCACCGCCGCGCTAGCCGTCATCGCTGGCGTGCCGGCTGCGATGGCCATGGCGAGCGACTCAGCAGGTCACGCTCAGCCTCAGGATCAGCCAACGAAGGTCGAGAAGATCCGCCAGGCGACAGATGAGTTCCACAACATCAGCACCGCTGAGGCGGCGGGGTATGTCCCGTTCAAGGACATCAACGGCAAGTACTGCATCGCCATGAAGGGGATGGGAGGAATGGGCGTGCACTACGTGAACCCTGCCCTGATCGCCGATCCGTCGATCGACCTGACCGCGCCCGAAGCGCTTGTCTACGCACCCGATCGCGACGGCACGTTGCGCCTCGCGGCGGTCGAGTATCTCGTCGACAAGGCGGCTTGGGACGCCGACAACGACGCGGCGCCGGAGCAGTTCCGCGGCCATCCCTTCGAGGTCACCGAGGCCCCGAACCGCTTCGGGCTCGACACGTTCTACTCGCAGCACGTCTGGGCTTGGCGAGGCAACCCCGCCGGCTTGCTCGCGATGTGGAACCCGACGGTGCACTGCGCCTTCGCGTAGCCCGATCCGAAGTGCCCGAGTAGCAACCGGCGAGGGTCGGCCCGTTCGAAGAGCTCGAACGGGCCGACCCTCGCCGTGCATGCTCGACCGCTGCTGCGAGTACCGCTAGCGCCTCACCAGGCCGGGTTGTCGCCGCTGCGTGAGGGCTCGGCCGGGTCAGCTGTCGGCCGGAGCGCCGCCACCAGACCCGCGGCTCCTGCGACGACGAGCACGATGGGACCGGCCCACCACGCGTTGTGGTTGTCGAGGCTGCCTGCGACGTACAGCACCCAGAGAACCGAGAAGCCCGCGAAGATGGTGCCGAACACGAGTGATACGACGTCAGTTGCATGCCGGTGCGGCATAGTTGAATCCTCTCTGCCAGATGAGCGTGCTTTCTCCTACGGCCGCTGGTGTGGAGGCGTCGATCGGACAGACCGCCCGCTCGATCCGGATATCGCCGTACTCCATGTGCAGGTGAAGCGTGAGGGTCGGACGGCCCAACGGGTCCGGGTTCATGAGCACCTGCTCGCCGCCTTGGTCGAGATCCTGCACGTTCGCCGCGCCGTCGATGCTGCCGTGATCGACGGTGGCGTTCACGACGGCTGCGACCGAGGTGGGGATGATCACCCGGATCTGCCCGAACCTCTGGTTGATCGTGACATCGCGGCCCTGCAGGGAGTTGATGTCCGCGACCTGGGTGAGGTTCAAGGTGAAGCGACCGATGCCCATCCCGTACGACGACTGCAGGTCACTCGCCTGACTGGGGATTGCGGTGCGTTCTCCGTAGGGGCCGGGGCCGGCGAAGGCCACCACAGCGGTGACCAGCGAGGCGAGAACCCCCATCACGATGAGTCCTCGTGAGCGGCCCCACCAGGTGCCCACGAGCAACGCGGTGGCGATGATCGCCAATGCGGCACCCGGGTAGACGGACGGGTTCACGTCGTACGACGACGAGGCGTCGAAGATCCAGATCCCGGCCTCGGCCAGTGCGATGAACGCCATCGTGAGGCCGAAGAGGTGCGAGCGAGGTCGTCGCGGGGGTGGGGGTGGGGGCGGGGGCTGGACGACGGCCGGCGGAATCGGGTCCCCCGTCGGAGGGAGATCGTCGCGCTGCCACCAGGCCCGCGTGTCGAGCGGTCCCTGGAAGTCGCTCGTCGGTTCGGTCTCGCTCGTCGAACCGGTCTCGGCGGGCGCCGCCGCGGGGACGACCTCGGTCGTCGCCTCGCCTGCGACGTAGACACCGAGGGTCGTGGTCGGTGTCGGAACCAGCGCGGTGGAAGTCTCCGCGACCATCGAGGTGGTTGGTTCCGTCTGCGGTCGGTCCGTCCCCGCCTCCGACCGGAATGTCGGAGCGCTCGGAGATGCTGGGGTCGACTCGGCTGAGGGAGGAGGCGGCGATGAGGGGTACGGCGCTGGCGCGGGTGGCGGCACGTGGTCCCCCCGCCTGGTCAGCGCGATCAGCCCCAGGACGATCACCAGCGCGATCAGCAGGAACGGGAACGGGTGGGGGATCGCCCAGCTGAGCGAGCCGAGGAGCGCCGCGATGCCGAAGATGCCTCCGGTGGCCAGCCCGATCGTGGTCCAGGCCTCCGGATCGCGATGCAGCCGGGCCGAGATCACCGACTGGCCGGTCACGTCGATCGGGACGGTCAGCCAGAGCGCCACGTAGAGGATCAGGCCGGCGCCGCCGAAGAACGTGAGGGCGGCGAAGAGCACGCGCACGATGATCGGGTCGACGTCGAAATGCCGGGACAGGCCCTCGGCCACTCCAGCTATTGCCCGGTGGTCAGACGGCCGGCGCAGCGACCCGAGGGCGCGGAACCGCTGCCAGAAGGCGCCGCCGGGGTGGGAGCAGGAGAGGTGGTCTGAGTCATGTCCCCAAGCCTGCTCGGGGATCGCGTCCAGCGGTATCGGGGAAGACCCTCGATTCCGGCCCGCCGACCCTGAGATCACGCGGGGGCGGCTCCGGGTGATCACTCATGGTTCTCGGAAGCGCGAGCGGTCATGATGGACACACGATGACGACGATTCGCGAGCCGCAGCGTGCCTATCGTGACCCGGACGACCGGTTCCTCGGCGGGGTCGCGGGCGGCCTGGCGACCCATCTCGGCCTCTCGTCCATGCGAGTGCGCGTCGGCTTCCTCTGCTGACCCTGCTCGGCGGCTTCGGTGCGATGGTCTACGCCGGGCTCTGGGTGATGCTGCCGGTACGCGACCCGGACCAGGTGGCGGTGGAGCAGCCGCCGGGAGTGGCGGCCGCGACGCGTCGAGGCTTCCGCACCATCGCGGCTCCGGAGCATCGTCGCGATGCCGCGGTGGTGGTCTCCCTGTTGGTGATCTTCGCGGGCGTGATCGCGCTCTGGCAGGGCCTCGGGTTCGGGCTCAGCCAGCGGGTGTTCTGGCCGGTCGTGGTCGGCAGCGGCGGCCTGATGCTGCTGTGGTGGCAGAGCGACGAGACGTCCCGATCGGCCTGGTTGACGACCTCCCGCGGATGGCAGACCTGGCTTCGCACCCTCGCGGGACTCGGGCTGCTCATCGTGGCGATCTCGCTGGCGATTCTCCAGTCCGGGGTCCGCGGAGCGCTGGGTACGGCGCTCGCCACCGTCGTACTCGCCGCGATCGGTGTCCTGCTCGTGCTCGGGCCGTGGCTGCTGCGGACCAACCGGGCGCTGCGCTTCGAGCGGTCCGAGCGGATCCGCAGCCAGGAACGGGCCGACGTGGCGGCCCACCTGCACGACTCGGTCCTGCAGACCTTGGCGTTGATCCAGCGTCAGTCGAGCGACCCGCAGGCGGTTGCGCGCCTCGCCCGCACCCAGGAGCGGGAGCTTCGGCGGTGGCTCTTCGAGCCCGACGACCAGGCGGCCCTGCTGCTGGGTACGGCGTTGCGGGACGCGGCGGCCGAGGTCGAGGACGCCTACGCCGTACCCGTTGAGGTGGTCGTCGTCGGCGAGGTCGCGGTGGGCGAGGAGTACGCGCCGTTGGTGGCCGCGACCCGGGAGGCGCTGCAGAACGCGGCGAAGCACTCCGGAGCGCAACGCGTCGACCTCTACGTCGAGGTCGGGGTCGAGCGGAGTCGAGATCTTCGTCCGCGATCGGGGTGTCGGCTTCGACCCGGCCGCGGTGCCCGTGGACCGGATGGGACTCCGCGGGTCGATCGTCGACCGGATGGTCAGGCATGGCGGCAGCGCCGACGTACGCTCGCAGCCGGGCGACGGCGCCGAGGTTCGGCTGTGGATGCCCGCCGAGAGCGGCAAGCAAAGGAGTGGCACATGACCGAGGGGCCCGTGGGTGGGCGAACCGAGGCGGCGCGGCTACGCGTCGTCGTCGTCGACGACCATGCGATGTTCCGATCCGGCGTACGGACGGAGCTGGCCTCGACGCTGGACATCGTCGGTGAGGCCGAGGACGTGGACTCGGCGGTCGCGATCATCTCCAGCACGCTGCCCGACGTGGTGCTCCTGGACGTGCACCTGCCCGGTGGCGGGGGGATCGAGGTCCTGCGGCGGGTCGCCCTGCGCCACCCCGAGGTGAAGTTCCTCGCGCTCAGCGTCTCCGACTCGGCCGAGGACGTGATCGCGGTGATCCGCGGCGGAGCCCGGGGCTACGTCACCAAGAACATCACCGGCGACGACCTGATCGCGGCGCTGCGGCGGGTGCATGACGGCGATGCGGTCTTCTCACCGCGGCTGGCGGGGTTCGTGCTCGACGCCTTCGCGGGCCAGTTCGAGGTCGCGCAGGTCGACGAGGACCTGAACCGGCTCACCGAGCGGGAGCGGGAGGTCATGCGGCTGATCGCGCGTGGTTACGCCTACAAGGAGGTGGCGTCCACGCTGTTCATCTCGATCAAGACCGTCGAGACGCATGTGTCCAGCGTCTTGCGCAAGCTCCAGCTGTCCAGCCGGCACGAGCTCACCCGGTGGGCCTCCGAACGCCGGCTGCTCTGACCGGCGATGATGAGCCCATGGCCGAGATCTCCGACGTACCCGAGGAGCGGCGCTACGTCCTGACCGTCGACGGCCGACGGGTGGGCCGACTCGACTATGTGCTCGAGGCTGACATGTTCGTGGCCACCCATGTGGTCGTCGAGCCTGCTTACGAGGGTCGCGGTCTGGGCACCGCGCTGGTGCGGCACGTCCTCGACGAGGTGCGGGAGACCGGCCTCGCGTTGCGGCCGCAATGCCCGTTCGTCGTGTACTTCCTGCGCGAGCACCCTGAGTACGCGGATCTGCTCGAGGATGTGGATGACGTCGAGCCGGCCCAGGGCGAGGTGTCCTGATGGACGTGGCGGAGAAGGTACTGCTGGTCATCCACCTGCTCGGCTTCGGCGCCCTGTTCGGCGGGGCGTTCGTGCAGGCCCGCGACGACGTCAAGGTCGTCAACACGGCCATGCTGTACGGCGCCATGACCCAGGTCGTCAGCGGGCTGCTGCTGGTCGGTGTCCTGGAGGGTCAGGACGAGCCGGTCAACAACGCCAAGGTGGCGGTGAAGCTCGCCGTCGCCCTCGTCATCGCCGTCCTGTGCTGGGTCAACCGGGCCAAGGTCCGCCTCCCGGACGGCCTCTTCAACGGCATCCTGCTCCTCACCGTCGTCAACGTCATCATCGCCACCACCTGGACCTGACCGACCACCACCCGACCATCCGGCCAACCTGCCCGACCATCCGGCCAACCTGCCCGACCATCCGGCCAACCTGCCCGACCATCCGGCCAGCCTGCCCGACCATCCGGCCAGACCTGCCCGACCATCCGGCCGGATTGGCCGACCATCCGGTTGGCTAGTTTGTCCGCGGGTTGTGGACAACGTTGAGGCTGTGGATGAGCAACAATCAGCCCGTCAGGTTTCTGCGTCAATGGGCATGTGGACGACGCAGACATCAACGACGGACGGCCTTTCCTCGGAGCGACATCTGCCGAGCTGCAACTCTCTCGCGCTGGCGTGCGGTCGCTGTTGCAGGTCGGTCGCGTGCGCAGGATGTTCCACGGCGTGTACGTCGACGCGCGAGCGCCGGACACCCGCGAGCTGCGAGCGGCCGCACTTCATCTGGTGCGACCGCAAGGGGCCGTGTTCTATGGAGCCACCGTTGCGTATCTCCTTGGCGTGGACACCTTCGCCCCCAGGGACCGCTTCAATTTCAAGCCCCAATGCGTCGTTCCGCATCACGAGGGCCGGTCGAAGCGGGCCGATGTGATCTGCCATGAGGGTTACCTGCCAGAGGGTGAAATCATGCTCATCGATGGGCTGCTCGTGACCTCCCCGCTCCGGGCGACAGTCGACATGCTGCGCTCTATGTGGCGACCTCATGCGCTTGCCGCCGCCGACGCGATGGCCCGGGCGGGTCACGTCAACCGGCTCGAGGTCATGTCCTATGTGGCGCGCATGAAGCGTTACCCAGGCATCGTGCAGGCTCGTGCGCTGGCAGCGTTGATCGAGCCGTTGGCGGAGTCACCCGGCGAGTCGCATCAGCGGCTGCGGCTCGTCGATGCGGGATTCCCAGTACCGACACCGCAGGTGAGGGTCTACAACCGCGTGGAGCAACTGATTGCCCGTCTCGACAACGGCTACCCGGAGTCGAAGGTCGGCATGGAGTACGACGGCCGCGAGTGGCACGACGATGATGAGGCGATCGAGCATGATGGCGGCAAGCGCGCCTACCTCAGGGAGTCCTTGGGTTGGCGGCTTGCCGTGACGCGGCGAAGCGATATTTTCGGCGACGACATGTCGTTCGAGCTGCAGGTCGGGGAGTGGCTCGGGATCAGCCCCGCGCAGCGTAGGTGGTGACCAGCCGGCCTGGTGCCAGCAGGGCGTGCGGCCAGTTCGGCCGGATGGTCGGTCAGTTCGGCCGGATGGTCGGTCAGTTCGGCCGGATGGTCGGTCAGTTCGGCCGGATGGTCGGCCGGTTCGGCCGGATGGTCGGCCGGTTCGGCCGGATGGTCAGAGCTTTTCGACGGGGGAGTAGCGGAGGAGGAGGCGCTTGACGCCGCTGGAGCCGAAGTCGACGCTGGCGACGGCCTTGTCGGCCTGGCCCTGCACCGAGACCACGGTGCCCATCCCGAACGAGTCGTGCATCACCCGGTCGCCGGGCTCGAGCGAGGGCACCGGTCGGGTGCCCGCGGTGGGCTTCGGCGGCGGACTCACGGTACGGCGACGTACCCCGGTGTCGTACGACGGCACCGAGCCGCCGGCGGCGACGTAGCGGCTGGACGCCGACGAGCTCCCCCAGATGACCTGCGCGTCCTCGGTGCGGCGCCAGTCGACCAGGTCCTCCGGCAGCTCCGCGAGGAACCGCGATGCCGGGTTGTGCTGCGGCGCACCCCACGCCGAGCGCACCAGTGCGCGGGACAGGTAGAGCCGCTCGCGAGCCCGGGTGACCCCGACGTAGGCGAGCCGGCGCTCCTCCTCGAGCTCGGTCGGGTCGCCGAGCGCCCGCGCGTGCGGGAACACGCCGTCCTCGAGCCCGGTCAGGAAGACCACCGGGAACTCCAGTCCCTTCGCCGTGTGCAGCGTCATCAGCGTGACCACCCCGCCGGACTCGTCCTCGTCGGGGATCTGGTCGGAGTCGGCGACCAGGGCGACCCGCTCGAGGAACTCGCCCACGGTCGCCTGGTCGCGCTCGTCCGCGAACTCGCGGGCGACGGCCATCAGCTCACCGAGGTTCTCCACCCGGCTCTCGTCCTGCGGGTCCGTCGAGGCCTCGAGCTCGGCCAGATAGCCGGACTTCTCCAGCGCCGCCTCGAGCACCTCGTCGGGACGCGCGCCGTCGGCGACCATCTTCTGCAGGTCGGACACGATGGCGACGAATCCCTCGATCGCGTTCAGTGACCGCGTGACCAGCCCGGGCGCCTCGGCGGCGCGCTGCAAGGCATGCCAGTACGAGATCCCCGCCCGCTGCGAGAGCACGTCGACGCACGCCTCGGCCCGGTCGCCGATGCCGCGCTTGGGCACGTTGAGGATCCGCCGCAGCGACACCGCGTCGTCGGGGTTGTCGAGCAGCCGCAGGTAGGCCAGCGCGTCGCGCACCTCGCGCCGCTCGTAGAACCGCACCCCGCCGACGACCCGGTACGGCAGTCCGACCCGGATGAACACCTCTTCGAAGACCCGGCTCTGCGCGTTCGTCCGGTAGAACACCGCGACCTGACCCGGCGTCGCCGCCTTCTCGTCCGTCAGCCGGTCGATCTCCTCGGCGACGAACTGTGCCTCGTCACGCTCGCTGTCGGCGACGTAACCGACGATCCGCTCGCCGTCGCCCGCGTCCGACCACAGGTTCTTGGGCTTGCGGCCGGGGTTGCGCGCGATCACCGAGTTCGCGGCGGAGAGGATCGTCTGGGTGGAGCGGTAGTTCTGCTCGAGCAGCACCGTCTGCGCGCTCGGGAAGTCCTCCTCGAACTGCATGATGTTGCGGATGCTCGCACCCCGGAACGCGTAGATCGACTGGTCGGCGTCGCCCACCACCATCAGCTCGGCCGGCGCCACCGCGTGGGAGCTGTCGACCTCGGCCCCCGTCCGCGGCCGGCCCGGTCGTGACGCCCACCAGGTCTCCGTCGGCCGTACGGCGGGTTGCGGCGTCCGCACAGAGCTCGCGCACCAGCATGTACTGCGCATGGTTGGTGTCCTGGTACTCGTCGACGAGCACCTGTCGGAAGCGCCGGCGATAGGTCTCCCGCACCTCCGGGAACGCCTGCAGGAGATGCACCGTCGTCATGATCAGGTCGTCGAAGTCGAGGGCGTTGGCCGCGCGCAGCCGCGCCTGGTAGGCGACGTAGCACTCCGCGAAGGTGCGCTCGAGGTGGTTCTCGGCCTTGCCGGTCGCCTGCTCAGGGTTGAGCAGCTCGTTCTTGCAGTTGCTGACCCAGTTGAGGGCGGCCCGCGGGCGTAGCGCTTGGCGTCGAGGTCGAGATCCCGGCACACCAGCGTCATCAGCCGCCGCGAGTCGGCGTCGTCGTAGATCGAGAAGTTGGAGCCGAACCCGAGCCGCGCGATCTCCCGGCGCAGGATCCGCACGCACGACGAGTGGAACGTCGAGACCCACATGATCTTCGCCCGCCCGCCGATCAGCTCCGAGACCCGCTCGCGCATCTCGGCGGCCGCCTTGTTGGTGAACGTGATCGCCAGGACGGATCCGGGGTGCACGTCGCGCTGCCCCACCAGCCACGCGATCCGGCGGGTCAGCACCCGGGTCTTGCCCGAGCCGGCGCCCGCGACCACCAGCAGAGCCGGCCCCTCGTACGTCACCGCGCGGCGCTGCGACTCGTTCAGGCCGTCGAGCAGCTCCTCCGCGGTGGGGCCGCGGCGGCGTCGCGACCCCTCCTCGTTGACGAACTCCGTCGCATCGAACGCCCGGTTCGCGGCTGCGTTGGCGGCTTCGTCGGCAGGATCGATCGCGTCAGGGTCGGCGAGCCGCGGCAGCGGGAACAGCAATGACATGTCGCCTGACATCGTACGTGGCGACGCAGACACTCCGACGCCACAACGAGGCGCCCGTATGGCCGAGAAGGGCTGCCCGGTTACGTGTACATCAGGGAGCCGGGGGTCGTGAGCAGCTCCCCGGTCTCGAGCAGCGTCTTGAGGCCGGACAGGATCATCGGCCAGCCGCCGTACAGCTGGTCGTTGGCGCCCTCACGCATCTGGTCATGGGTCACGAGCAGCCGGCACGAGTCACCGACCGGCTCGATCTCCCAGGTGATCCTCGAGGTTCCCTCCGCCAACACGTCGTCTCCCCACAGTGCGACCATGCTCTGCACGAGGCGGCGAGGCGGGTCGACCTCGAGGTTGACGCCCTCTCCGAGCAGTCCAGAGGCGTTGGGGCTGCCCATCTCGAACCGAGATCCCGGTGTCCAGTCCGAGGTGACCCGCGCGCCGAAGCTGTACTTGCTGCGCAGCTCGGCGTCCGTGATCGCCTCCCAGAGCAGCTCTGGGGTGGTGCGAATGTAGATCTCGAAGACCTTCTCCATCTGTCTCTCCAGGGTGTGTTTGAGGTCGCTGAGGGCAGCGGACCAAGGCTCGGCGTACTTGCTCACCCACCGGTCGTGGACGAGCCGGATGGGGACGGGGTTCAGGAAGTGCAGCTTCTCGCGGCCGCGTCGTCGGCTGACGACGAGCCCGGCCTCCTCGAGCAGCCGGAGGTGCTTCATGACCCCGAAGCGGGTCATCGCGAACCGATCCTCGAGCTCGCTCAGCGTCTGGCCGTCCCGTTGGAACAGCTCGTCCAGCAGGCTCCGACGCGTCGGGTCGGCCAGCGCCTTGAACACCGCGTCCATGCGACACACGATAGGTGACCGTATGGTCACATGTCAACCATCGACGAGACATCACCCCCCCGTGGGTCTTGTGCCGCGGACGGTCGGCCCGTGAGAATTGCTCCGCTGTGCGTCGCATCGGGGCTCGCCAGTCGTTGTGTCATCTCGGGAAAGGGCACACCATGTCTCGTCGTCACGTCATCGCCATCTCCGTCTGGTTAGCTGGGGCGCTGGCGATACTCGTGGGCCTGTCCGCTCCCTCGACGGCCAGTCCGGTCGAGACCTCGGGACGGTCGACCGGACCGGTGTGGCTCTCGGTCAGCCTGGGTCGTGCTCATACCTGTGGGATTCGACTCGACGGCACCTTGTGGTGCTGGGGTTCGAACAACCACGGCCAACTGGGGCTGGGCGACAAGACTCAGCGATCCCGCCCGACTCAGGTGGGTGCCGATACCGACTGGGTGGAGGTGGCGTCTGGGGACGGCCACACCTGCGGGCTTCGCGCGGACCACACGCTCTGGTGTTGGGGCTCCAACAAGTATGGTCAGCTCGGGCTCGGTTCCCCCTCGCGCGCGGCTCGGCTCAACCCCAAACAGGTCGGCACCGACACCGACTGGGCGAGCCTCACCTCCGGCTATGCCGACAACTGCGCGCTCAGGCTGGACCTGACCCTGTGGTGCTGGGGCTACAACCGCTACGGACAGCTGGGTCTGGACCAGATCGGCGACGTATCCAGTCCCACGCAGGTCGGTACCAGCGCCGACTGGGCAGTCGTCAGCGCCAGCTCGCGTCACACCTGCGGGATCCGTACCGACGGGACACTGTGGTGCTGGGGCTACAACCATTACGGGCAGCTTGGCCTCGGCGATCGTGCCGGCCGGAGGGCTCCCACCCAGATCGGCCATGAGACGGACTGGCTGCGGGTCAGCCCCGGCTATACCTTCACCTGCGCCACTCGCGCTGACGGCACCCTGTGGTGCTGGGGGTTCAACTACTACGGTCAGCTGGGGATGGGCGACACGAAAAATCGACTCGAGCCCACCGAGGTGGGTACGGGCACCGACTGGACGAGCGTCACCACGGGCTTCAGCTTCGGCCATGCCTGCGCGACCCGTTCCGACCAGACTCTGTGGTGTTGGGGCGACAACACCCTCGGCCAACTCGGTCTCGGCGATACCGCGCGGCGTCTCACCCCAACTCGGGTCGGCGACGGGGGCGCATGGGCATCCGTGCGCACCGGTTGGGCCTACACCTGCGCGGTCCGCGCGAGCCATAGCCTGTTCTGCTGGGGGGACAACAGGCTGGGCCAGCTCGGCCTCGGCGACACCGTCGACCGCCTGGCTCCTACTCAGGTCTAGGACGGGTGACGGGCTGCCGGCGGCAGATCCGACAGCCGGGCCCCGGCCCACGCTCGTGGGTCGGCGCCCAGTCCGACCAGCTGCTGGACCTGGTCGAGACACCATGGCGATACGTCACGATCTCCGGTCAGGACCTCGGCGCTGAAGTCGGACCAAGGAACCCACCCCGTCGCCTCGACCTCGGTAGGGTCAGCCTTCGGCTGGTCGGAGGTCAACGCAAAGAAGACGGGGCACATCTCGTTCTCCACGGTGCCGTTGGCCATCACGGCGCGGTACCGGTATCGCGGCAGCACCACCCGCAGGTCGTCCAGCCGAACCCCCACCTCCTGCCGTACCCGGCGTCGTACGGCGTCGACGACACCCTCGCCCGGTGCCGGATGTCCGCAGACCGTGTTGGTCCACGCTCCCGGCCAGGTGACCTTCTCCAGCGCCCGCTGGGTCACCAGCAGCCGCGACGCGGCATCGAAGACGTAGCACGAGAAGGCCAGGTGCAGGGGGGTGTGCGCGTGGTGCACGGAGTGCTTCGCGGCGGTGCCGATCGCCTGCCCATGCTCGTCCAGGAGCACCACCTGCTCGATTCCGTCGTCGAGGTGCTCGATGTCAGACAGCCTCCGGGTACGACGTCACGCGGGCCTCGCCAGCTCGTTGACCGCAGCCGAGAACACCCGCGGCAGCCGGGCCGCGGCGGGCACGATCGAGCGCCGAACCGGCGACCAGCGCGAGGCGCCCACCAACGACGCCGTCAGCAGCCGGTAGCGCCAGGTGACCCGCTGCCACGACCTCTCATAGTCGCCGGGACGGTCGGCGAGGACCGCCGCGACGGCGGCCCGCGCCTGGGCCAGCCCGAGCGCGATGCCCTCCCCGGTGAGCGCGTCGACGTAGCCGCTCGCGTCCCCGACGAGCATGCACCCGCCCGGCCACCCGCCGCGAGGACCGCTGGCGGAGTGGCCCGGCTCCCCGGACCTTGGACACGCTCGCCCCGGCCAGTCGCTCCCGGATCACCGGGAACCCGGCCAGCAGCTCGTCGAACGTCCCGCGGCTGCGGGTCAGCAACGCGACCCCGACCAGATGCGGCCCCACCGGCGTCAGGTAGGCCTCTGCCAGCGGCGACCAGTGCACCTCCACGTGGTCGGTCCACGGCTCGATCTCGGCGTGGCTGCGCAGCCCGAACCGGCGTCCTCGGCGCATCGACTCGTCGAGTCCCAGCAGCCGGCGGACCGGCGAGTGCAGGCCGTCGGCGGCAAACACATAGCGCGCCGTCGTACCGGCGACCCGCACGCACGCCGTCCTCCTGGTCCACCGCGTCCACGGCCTCCCGGACGACCGGTATGCCTTCCGCCGCCACGACCTTCGACAACGCCTCGTGCAACGTCGTACGGCGCACGCCCCTGCCCAGACCGGAGCGGAAGTCCGCCTCCACCGACCGGTCGGCGGCGACGTACCGGATCCCGCGCAGCGGATGGCCACACGGATCGACGCCGACATCCGCGAGAGCGGCGACCGCGCCGGGCATCAGCCCCTCGCCGCAGGCCTTGTCGATCGCGCCGGCCCGCGGCTCGAACACCATGACGTCGAGCCCGGCCCGCCGTGCGTAGAGCGCGGCGCCGAGTCCCACCGGCCCGCCACCCACGACGGCGACGTCGACGTCGCGTCACCCGGGCACCTGCGCCTGAGCGGGCCGGCCGGCTCCGGAGGACGCGGCCTGCAGGGCGGTGTTCTCGACCCGGATGCGCACCGTCAGCAAGGCGGCGTTGAGCAGCGTGAACGACGATCGCCGTGATCCACGCCGAGTAGCACGAGCGGCAGCGCGAACCCCTCGACGACCACAGCGACGTAGTTGGGGTGGCGAAGCCACCGGTAAGGCCCGCGGCGCACCAGCTCGAGGTCGGGTACGACGATCACCCGGGTGTTCCACTGGCGGCCGAGGGTCGCGATGCACCACCACCGCAGCCCCTGTGCGGCCAGCACCAGCGCCAGCATCGGCCAGCCCAGTGCGGGCACGAACTCGGGACGCCGTACCCAGACCTCGACGACCATGCCCACGAGCAGCCCGGTGTGCAGGACCACCATGAAGACGTAGTGACGCTGTCCGGTCTCGACACCGCCTTGGCTCTTGCTCCAGGCAGCGTTGCGCTTGGAGACGACCAGCTCAGCCAGCCGCTCGAGGCCGACCAGGGCGACCAGCGCGGTGAACAGCCAGAGTCCCGCGGTCGAGTCCATCGGTCAGCCCTCGAGCAGTACGAGCTCGAGGCAGAAGCCGGGCCCCATGGCCATGGCTACGCCGAAGGAGCCCGGCCGAGGCGGTCGCTCCCGCAGGGTGTCCTCGAGGATGTGCAGCACCGACGCCGACGAGAGGTTGCCGATCCGGTCCAGCGAGTCCCAGGTGACCTCGAGCGCGTACCGGTCGACTTCGAGCGCGGACTGCATCGCCTCGATCACCTTCGGTCCCCCGGGATGGCAGACCCACCACTCGATGTCGCGACGTCGCAGGCCGTGGTCGGTGAGGAACTCGTCGACGTCGCCGCGCAGGTACGTCGCGACCAGGTCGGGTACGTCGGCACTCAGCACGATCCGGAAGCCGGTCGGCGCCGATGTCCCACCCCATGGCCCGCTCGGTGTCCGGGTAGAGCCGGCTGCGGCTGGCGAGCACCCGCGGCTGGCTCGCCGTCCCCTTGGGGCGCGACTCGTCGCTGCTCGAGGCCCGGGCGGCGCCCGACCGCGACGACCGCGGCCGCCCCGTCGCCGAACAGCCCGCTCGCCACCAGGTTGGGGATCGAGCCGTCGTCGCGCTGGACCGTCAGGAGCAGAGCTCGACCGACAGCAGCAACGCCACCTCGTCGGGGTGTCCGAGCAGGTAGTCGTGCAGGCGGGCGATGCCGGCGGCGCCGGCGACGCAGCCCAACCCGACCAGCGGCACCCGCTTGACGTCCTGGCGCATCCCGATCCGGGCGGTGATCCGAGCGTCCAGTGATGGTACGGCGAGTCCGGTCACGGTGGTCGACACGAACAGGTCCACGTCCTGCGGCGTGAGGTCGGCCGCCTTGAGGGCATCGGTCACGGCTCGGACCCCGAGTTCGACGCCGACCTCGATGAAGGCGTCGTTGGCCTCGCCGAAGTCGGCCAGCTCGACGTACCTCTCGATCGGCAGTGCCAGATGGCGCCAGCCGACGCCCGCGTTGCCGTGGAACCGCCGGAGCACGCCGGTGTCCGCGCCCTCGCCGAGGACGACCCGTCCGAACGCCTCGGTGATCTCGGCCTGCGGGTACCGATGCTCGGGCAGGCACCCGCGGACCGCCCGGATCTGCATCATGGATCACAGCCTATGTCGGAGTAGTGTCCGCGACGTGCCGAGCGAGAGACCGGCGACCTCCCTGTCGCTCCTGGTGCGGGCATGTCACCCTGAGCCCACGGTGGCAGTCACGGGTGTGACCGCGGTGCTCGCGTGGGGCGCCGGCGCCGATCTCGGCGAGGGGCGCACTGGTCACCGCCGCGGTCTTCACCGGGCAGCTCTCGATCGGCTGGTCGAACGACCTGGTCGACGCGCGCCGCGACCGCGCGGTGCACCGTTCGGACAAGCCGCTCGCAACCGGCGCCCTGGCTGAGTCCACCGTCAGGGCCGCGACCGGGGTGGCCCTGGTCGCCTGCGTCGTGCTCTCACTGCTGTGTGGACTGGCGTCCGGCCTCACGCACCTGGTGCTGGGAGTGGGGTCCGGGTGGGCCTACAACCTGGGTCTCAAGCGCACCCGGTGGTCCTGGGTGCCGTACGCCCTGGCGTTCGGGACGCTGCCGGCCGTCGTCTCGCTGGCGGTCCGGCCGGCTCATCTGCCGCCGACCTGGCTGATGGTGGCCGGCGCGTTGCTCGGCGTCGGCGCGCATCTGGTCAACGCGCTGCCGGACTTCGCGGACGACGAGGCCACCGGAGTACGAGGGCTGCCGCACCAGCTCGGACGCAGGACCAGCCAGCGGCTCGCGACCGCGGTGCTGGTGGTGGCCTCGGTCGTGGCGTTCGTCGGGTCCGTGGACCTCTCCACCGCTCTGGTGCTGGGCCGGGTTGCTCGCCGTACTCGGGCTAGCCTTCCTCGGGCTGCGCTCGACCTCGGGGCGTCTCGCCTTCCACGCGACCGTCGCCATTGCCGCCATCGACGTCGTGATGCTGGCCGCGCGATGACCGAAAGCTGGGATCTGGTGGTGGTCGGTGCCGGCCCGGCCGGGTCGGCGGCGGCTCTCGGCGCGCTGGCCGCGCGCCCCGACTTGCGGGTGCTGCTGCTGGATCGGGCCGACTTCCCACGCGACAAGGCGTGCGGTGACGGGATCGCACCGCACGTGCTCGACGTCCTCGAGTCGGTCGGCGTGACGGATCTGCTGGACGACTGGGCGCAGGTACGTCGGCTGGAGCTGTACCAGTCCGGAGCTCGGGTCTCCCGGGAGATGTCGCGCCCGGCATGGGTGGTGCCGAGGTCGGTCTTCGACGATCGGCTGGTACGCCGGGCGGTCCAGGCGGGCGCGGAGCTGCGCCGACACCGGGTGAAGACGCTCGAGGTCGGTGCCGATGGCGTCGTCCTGGACGGGCTGTTCTGCGCGCAAGCGGTCGTGGGCGCTGACGGAGCGCATTCCCTGGTTCGGGCCGCGGCCGGTCTGCCGGTGGCTCGCCGCCAGGCCATGGCGCTGCGCGGGTACACACCGACGCCGCCGGATCGTGCCGGCCGGCAGATCATCGTGTTCGGCGATGTCCGGCAGCCGTCGTACGCATGGTCGTTCGACCGGGGCGACGGGCTGTCGAACGTCGGGTACGGCGAGCTGGTCCGCCACGGTCGTACGGCGACCCGCCAGCAGATGCTGTCTGAGCTCGAAGCGCTGCTGCCCGGGTCGACGGCGGACGCCTCGAGCTGGCGCGGCCACCACCTGCCGCTGTCGTCGTGGCGCTACCGCCAGCCGGACGGCCCGCTGCTGCTGGCCGGTGACGCGGCCTGCCTGATCAACCCGATGACCGGCGAGGGGATCTACTACGCGGTCGCCACCGGAGTCCTGGCCGGCCGAGCGGCAGCCAAGGCGGTCGGCGCCCGCGACGGCCGACGCGCCGGCGGCCTCTACCGCGACGCCGTCCGGACGCTGTTGGGTCGCCACCTGCGGCATACGGCGACTCTGTCGCGGCTCGTTTCGAACCCCACGGTCGTCTCGGCCGGAGTGCAGGCGGCGGCGCGGCGAGCAGGTGGTGTTCGACGACCTGGTGGAAGTCGGCCTCGGCCAGGGCCTGGTGACCAGTCGGGTCCTCCTGGGCGTCGGCAGCTCCCTGGTGCGTCCGTCTGCGGTCTAGGGGGCGCCCAGTTGGGTGCAGACGAATGCTGCGGGTGGGGGAAGGGCCGGCTAGCGGAGGGTGATGCCGTGGGCGGCGAAGAACGGAGCCGGGTCCACGGCGGTCTTCAGGTCGGACGCCAGGCGGTACTCGAAGTGCAGGTGACACCCGTAGGCGTTGCCGGTCTCGCCGACCAGTCCGACCGAGCCGCCCTTGTCGATCTCGGCGCCGACGCCGGTCTTGATCAGGCTCATGTGGTTGTACCAGACCTCGTCGCCGTTCGGGAGCTTCTCGCGCACCTGGTAGCCGTACGGACCGTCCCACCCGGCCTGGGAGACGGTGCCGCCGCTGACGGCCACGATCGGGGTCCCGCACGCCGTCGCGAAGTCGATCCCGGTGTGGTAGCCGCTGGACCAGTAGTAGCCGGCCTCACCGAACCAGGTCGAGATGTGGAAGCCGGTCGTCGGCAGGGTCCAGCCCTGGCTCGCGACGTTCTCGGCGTACGACTTCGCCTGGACGGCCGTGGACCGGAGCTGGGCATTGCGTGCGTTGGCGCTTGCCTCGGCTGCCGACTCCAGCGCGCCGGGCTGGTCAAGGGGCGGTCGAGCGCTGCCGCGGCTGACCCGAGACTCCGTCCTGGCGTAGAGCGTGTCGCGTGGCTCCCCGCCGGCGGCGACGACCCAGGGCGAGCCGGCCGAAGCTCCGGCCGCCATCGACGCCGCGCTGGTCTCTGGAGACGGCTGGCTGAGCGTGACCGCACCCACAGCGGCGAGGACCAGGGCCGCCCCGCCGACCGCGGCGGAGAACGGGACGGGTCGCCTGCGCCGGGTCTCGACCGCCTTGCGACGACCACCCTTGGCCGCCGGTGGTCGGCCCGCCCGGGTTGCTGAGAGCGCCGGCGGTAGCTCGGTCGACACGTGCTTGGACGCACGATGTGCGGCTGGGCGTTGGGACACGCGGCAGGCCTTTCGGGTCGTCGCGGGGCGGTGGGTCAGCCTTCGAGGCTAGCCGAATCGGTCTCAGGACGGTAACCGGGTGATCACAGCTTGGGGATCACACCGTCTCGCGTATCCCCAGGCCACCGGCCAGCGCCGTACAGATCTGGTGGACGATCCGGCGGCTGATCGGGAGCGACAGGTGCCCGAGTCCCGGGACCAGGATGTTGACCGCGCGCAGGTCCGGATGCTCCACACGAGCATGCTCGGCCGGGATGATCATCTGGTCGACATCGCTGTAGAACGCCACGAAGAGAGTGTCGCAACCCGGCACCGGCGCGGCCAGCTCGGCGATCGTCTCGCTGTCGGGCCGCAGCTGCCGGATGAGCGGGTGCGGGACCAGCCAGGCCGCCAGGGTGCCCTGGTGTGGAGTGCCCAGGGTGACCACGGTGTCCACCCGTGGGCTACCCCCGCGCTGGACGTAGTAGCGAGCGATCAGACCACCCAGGCTGTGCCCGACGATGTGCACGCGATCGGCGCCGGTCTCCTCGCACACGCTCTCGACGTACGCCCCGAGGGCCGACGCCGCGCTGCGCATGTCGTGGGTCTGTGGACCGTAGGAGAAGGTACGGATCGACGAGAAGCCACGCCGCCGCAACCCCCTACGCAGCATCGCGAAGATCGTCCGGTTGTCGACGATGCCGTGGACCAGCACGATGGGAGTCGAGGCGGCCGACGGGTCGAGGGCGAGCAGGGAGCGCTCCGCGATCGACATCCGGTCGGTGGTGAAGATGCGCGGGTCGACGTCGTCACCCCGGTCTCGAAGCATCCCCAGCGGGTACGTCGCAACGTGGGTGGCCACCCAGCCGATCTCGACCGCTACGGCACCGAGGGCCCGCAGCACGGGGCGCAGCACGGGGCGCAAAGGCCCCATTGCGGCCACCTCCTCGCGCTCAGGTCCGTGACGCCGTCGCGTCCCCGGGTCGAGTGCGATAGTAATGGGAGTCGACCCGTGCCGCCCTCGCTCCGCGCCGGTTCGTTATTCTGCGAGCGGTGTACGGCGAAGCGGGAGCGCACCTGCGCATCCCGGTACGGCGCTGAGGAGGCGGTGAGGCACTGTGGCTCCGATTCGCATCGTGGTGGCTAAGCCTGGGCTCGACGGACACGACCGTGGCGCCAAGGTGATCGCCCGCGCGCTCCGGGACGCTGGCATGGAGGTCATCTACACGGGTCTGCACCAGACGCCCGAGCAGATCGTGGACACCGCCATCCAGGAGGACGCCGACATCGTCGGACTCTCGGTGCTCTCCGGGGCGCACATGACGCTGTTCAAGAAGGTGCTCGAGCTGCTCAAGGAGCGCGACGCGCAGGACATCCTGGTCTTCGGCGGCGGCATCATCCCTGATGGGGACATCCCGCTCCTCGAGGAGGCGGGCGTGGCCAAGATCTTCACCCCCGGGGCCAAGACCCAGGACGTCGTGGACTGGGTCAACAACGCGATCACCCCTTCCTGACCGCTCGTCCGTACCTCTCGTACGGCAGACGGGTCCGCAAGAACGATCAAGTCTGACGCGAATGCCGGCGGCAGGATGGAGGGCATGACCGCGTCCGTCGACACCTTCGCCGCTTTCGTGGAGGTGCTCGCCGGGGCACTCGACGACCACGAGTCGCGCGGGGACGACCTGGCCCGCCGGGTGCACCTCTCACGCTTCCATATGGACCGGATCGTCTCGGCCGTGGCTGGCGAGTCGCCGAGCCGGCTTCGTCGAAGGGTCCTGCTCGAACGGGCGGCGTACCGGCTGGTGACGACGCCGCAAACCGTGCTCGACATCGCGGTCGAGGCCGGCTACGGCTCGCACGAGGCCTTCACCCGAGCCTTCATCCGGGCGTACGGCGAGAGCCCCGTCCGGTGGCGCCGGCGGCCGTCCCGCATCCAGATCGCCGCGCCCAGCGGCGTTCATTTCCATCCACCCGGGAGCTTGAGGCTGCCGGCGAGAGTTGAGGTGAGTTCCATGGACTTGTTGGTCAAGATCGTCGAGCACCATGTCTGGCTGGTCGGCGAGTACGTCGACCGGGCCGCACGGCTCGACGACTCACAGCTGGACGCTGACATCGAGATCACGGTCGACGACGACAGCTCGACGCTTCGGGGCCTGCTGTCACGCCTGGTCGGCCAGATGGACATGTGGCTGGCGGCGATCGAGACCCGTGAGTACGACTTCTCCGTGGAGGACCACGAGTCCGTCCCCGACCTGCGGCGCCGACTCGATCGGGTAGGCCCGGCATTCGTCGCCCAGGTCCGTGAGGTGTGTGAACAGGGACGCCTCGACGAGACCTTCGTCGACGCGATCTGTGAGCCGGCCCATGTGTTCACCTATGGCGGGATGATCGCCCATGTCGTCACGTTCGCCGCGTACCGGCGCACTCTGGTGGCGCTTGCCCTCGACCATGCCGGTATCACCGACCTCGGTTGGGGCGATCCGATGCACTGGGTGGCGGAGCCCGCCTGAGGTCGTGGCGGGAGCAGCCGGCTCGTTCCCCTGACGTGCTGTCCCGCGGGCCTCCAATACGAGACGTGGCACAGGTCTCGACGGCCCGCCCGCGGGGCAGGGACGCCCATTCTCGTCCCACTGGTCCCATTCACCACATCAACCACACCCGGGGGGTGTCACTAAGCCGCGTCTCGCCCAATCGCTGCGGGTTTGCCCAGCATGCTGGGCAGATGCACCGTTCGCAGGGCAGTCCTGCCCGGCACAGGGGGGATTTGCCCAGCATGCCGGGCAAATCCCGGGCCTAGCCGCCGGACGCCGACCGCCGGACCTCGGACCCCGGACCCCGAGGCCCCGACGGCCCCGGACGGGCCCGAGGGCCCGATTCTCAGTGCAGGCCTCAGCTCGGATCTTTGAGGCAGGTTCCGCAGGGGTGCGTCGGCCCACCGACCTCGTCGAGTGCCCATCGCTCGAGGTCACTCCGGGAACCGCAGAGCTTGATGTAGTCGATCGTCCAATGCGCGCCTCTAGCCGGACTTCCGGAGATCGTGTGGCAGGTGGAGCGATGCAGGAAGACGTACGACGACACCGGCTGCCGCGGGGTGTTGACCACGAATCCGCTCGGGTTGGCGACCAGCCAGGCCAGGTACCCTTCGTCGTCGTCCACGAAGGTTTGTACTCGCATTTCCCCATCGTCCTTGCTGCTCGATGTGGGTGGGCTTGGATTGTCGCGGGTGATGAATGCGGTCACCAGGGCGGCGACCTCGTCGGGGTGGCTCTGCTGGACCCAGTGGCCCGGCGTCGATGTCATGGCGAGTCAGGTCGGAGCAGAAGCGCGGCAGGTCGTCGTACACGGCGGGGGTCAGGAACGCGTCTCGCAGCGGCACGATGAGCTGGACCGGGATGCTCGGTGCGCAGCGAGTGGCGCTCCCCGCGGCTGCGCAGGTTGGCCCGGTAGAGGCCGAGCCCGTTGACGGCGTCCTGCGCGACGGTCGGCGCGGCGTGGCCCGAACCGAGGAGCCGGCGCGCTGACTCCGGGCGTGCGCAGCAGGCGCCGCAGCGCGAGCTCCGGCAGCCGCGGAACCTGGAAGGCGAGCAGGTACCAGGAGTGCAGCAGCTGCCGGGCCACGACGCGGCGCTGTCCCCAGGTCCCTCGCATCCCGCTGCCGCGCCCAGAGCGCCGAAGTGTGCGAGGGCGGGTCCGCTGATCGAGGTGTACGACGCGATGCGGCCGTCCAGTCGCGGGTCGGACGACGCCAGGAGTACCGCCTCCCAGGCCTGCAAGGATCCCCAGTCGTGGGCCACCAGGTGCACCGGCCTGCGTGGTGACACGTGATCGATGACCGCCACGAGATCGTTGACCAGGTGGGATATCAGGTAGCCATCCCGGGAGGCAGGTACGCCTGACGACGCCGGCCCCGCGTACGTCGTACACCACGCATCGGAAGTCGTCGGCCAGCCGAGCCGCCGTGGGCAACCAGACCGCGTGCGTGTCCGGATATCCGTGCACGAAGACGATCAACGGGCCGGGCTCGTGCCCGCCGATCACGATGCTCAGGTCCAGGCCATCGCCGGGGATCGAGTAGCGAACGGTGCCGAAATGCTGCTCGAACGCCATTCGCATACCTCCCATGGCTGGCCAGACCCCGAGTCTCGCAGACCGCCGATGAGCGTTAGGCTCCCGAATGTCCTCTCCCGCCGATCAGCCGAAGGACGGCACACCGTGGATCTGATGGAGTACCAGGCGAAGGAGCTCTTCGCCAAGCATGACGTGCCGGTCACGCTGGGTGTGGTGGCCGAGACCCCGGCGGAGGCCCGCGCGGGTGCCGAGCAGCTCGGCGGCGCGGTGGTCGTCAAGGCGCAGGTCAAGGCCGGCGGACGCGGCAAGGCCGGCGGCGTGAAGCTGGCGAAGACGCCGGACGAGGCCGAGGCGCGCGCGCAGGACATCCTCGGCATGCAGATCAAGGGGCTCACGGTCAACCGGGTGCTGATCGCGCCCGCAGCCGACATCGAGGAGGAGTACTACTTCTCCTTCCTGCTCGACCGCTCCAACCGGTCGTACCTCTGCATCGCGAGCATCGAGGGCGGCGTCGAGATCGAGGAGGTCGCCAAGACCAACCCGGACGCGGTCAAGCAGATCCCGATCGACCCGGGCACCGGTGTCGACGACGCCAAGGCCCGCGAGATCGTCGACACTGCCGGCTTCCCGGATGACCTCAAGGACCAGGCGGTCCACCTGGTGAGCGCGCTCTGGAAGGTCTTCGTCGAGGAGGACGCGACGCTGGTGGAGGTCAACCCGCTGGCCCGCCTCGCCGACGGCACGCTGGAGGCTCTGGACGGCAAGGTCTCCCTCGACGACAACGCGGAGTTCCGGCACCCCGAGCACGCAGGCGTTCGAGGACACCGCAGCCGCCGACCCGCTGGAGGCGAAGGCGAAGGCCAAGGGCCTCAACTACGTCAAGCTCGACGGAGCGGTCGGCATCATCGGCAACGGCGCCGGCCTGGTCATGTCGACCCTCGACGTGGTGGCCTATGCCGGGGAGCGTCACAACGGTGTCACGCCCGGCCAACTTCCTCGACATCGGCGGCGGCGCGTCCGCGCAGGTGATGGCCGACGGCCTCGACGTGATCCTCGGCGACCAGCAGGTCAAGGCGGTCTTCGTCAACGTCTTCGGCGGCATCACGTCGTGCGACGAGGTGGCCAACGGCATCGTCGGGGCGCTCGAGCTGCTCGGCGACGCGGCCACCAAGCCGCTCGTCGTACGCCTGGACGGCAACAACGTCGACGAAGGTCGTCGCATCCTGAACGAAGCCGCCCATCCACTCGTGACGCTCGTCGACACGATGGACGGCGCGGCCGACCGCGCCGCCGCAACTGGCGAGCAAGTGAGGGCCTGACCGATGTCGATCTTCCTGAACTCCGACTCGCGCGTCATCGTCCAAGGCATCACCGGCGGTGAGGGCACCAAGCACACCGCCCTGATGCTCAAGGCGGGTACGACGATCGTCGGCGGCGTCAATGCCCGCAAGGCCGGCACCACCGTGACCCATGGCGACCTCGAGCTGCCGGTGTTCGGCACCGTCGCCGAGGCGGTCGAGCAGACCGGCGCCAACGTCTCGGTCGTCTTCGTGCCGGCTGCCTTCACCAAGGACGCGATGGTCGAGTCCATCGACGCGGAGATCCCGCTGCTGGTCGTCATCACCGAGGGCGTCCCCGTGCAGGACTCCGCCGCTGCGTGGGCATACCTGCAGTCAAAAGGCGGCAAGACCCGGCTGGTCGGGCCCAACTGTCCTGGCGTGATCACGCCAGGAGTCGCGCTGGCCGGGATCACCCCCGCCACCATCAGCGGCACCGGGCCGATCGGGCTGGTCTCGAAGTCGGGCACGCTGACGTACCAGATGATGTTCGAGCTGCGTGACATCGGCTTCTCCACAGCGGTCGGCATCGGCGGCGACCCGGTCATCGGAACGACCCACATCGACTGCCTGCAGGCGTTCGAGGACGACCCGGACACCGAGGCGATCGTGATGATCGGCGAGATCGGCGGCGACGCCGAGGAGCGGGCGGCCGCGTACATCAAGGACCACATCACCAAGCCGGTCATCGGGTACGTCGCCGGGTTCACCGCCCCCGAAGGCAAGACGATGGGTCACGCCGGCGCCATCGTGTCGGGCTCCTCCGGCACCGCGGCCGCCAAGAAGGAAGCCCTCGAGGCCGCCGGCGTGCGCGTCGGCAAGACCCCCTCCGAGACGGCAGAGCTGATGCGGGAGCTGCTCAAGAACGCCTGAGTGTCACTCGCCGAGGCGGGTGGCGGCGCGCTGGGCCAGTGCGATGAACGAAGGCTGCGGCACGTCGTAGGCACCGGCCGGCGTGAACGTCACCTCGGCGACCTCGGAGCCGAATCGCACCAGGGCCACCCGGAAGATGGCGATCTTCTCCTTGGAGACCTTCTGGCGGAACTGCCAGACCCAGCCGCTGGCCCGCCGCTCGGAGAATGAGGTGGACTGCGGCACCGACAGGGTCACCTGCCTCTGCTGACACGACGCGACGCGACGCGCCACGTCCGCGATGAAGTCCCGCGCCGCTTGGTCGCTGGCGAACGCGGCCCGCGTCTCGGTCAGCCCGAACAGGGTCGGCACCTGCGGCGCCTCCGGGATCACGTAGCTGCGTGAGGTTGTCTTGGAGCCGCCGTTCCCGGTGAACCGCGTCTGGTCGCACGCCGTCGCCGAGGGGTTGCCGGTCACCCGGGCCGGATCGGTCGCCACCCACGGGTCGGTCACCCCCGGCACCAGCGGCAGGTCGACGACGGAGAGGAAGCCCTCCGCCGTCGCGTCGACGGGTGGACGCTGGCTGGTGATCGTGTACGGCGGGAAGGCGCAGCCGCCGACCGCCTCGGAGCAGACCTTGTCGATGGCTGACCCCGCCAGCTTGACCACCTCCGGCGGACTCAGCGCCGATGGTTGCGCCGGCCGGTGACATCGAGGACACGACCGTCACAGCCGGCCCGGACTCGGAGACGACGACACTCTCGACCACCGAGCCGCCGCGGCCAGGCCTGAGCAGCCGGATGAAGTGGGAGCGTTCCCCGAGCACGCCGACCCGGGAGTAGTCGACCAGCTGATGCCCGGCACAGAGTCCGAACCCGGCGATGATCTGCCGGTAGGCGCGGATCGCCTCCACGTCGGATGGTGCGAGCTGGAGTACCTGGCGGAGGTGACTCCGTCTCGGGGTAGCGCCGGTCGCGAAGTCGCGGACCCACACGCTGTCCGGCGGCGGGTTGACCGCGGCTTGCACGCAGTCGCCGTACACGCTCGTGTCGCTCGGTTGCGAGCTCGGTGGCAGTACCTGCCAGCTCGAGCCGACCACGACATCGACGTCAGCGACCTGACTGGCTGTGAGCAGGTAGCTCGCGTCGAGACTCGGTGGCCGGATCGCCGGTGTGGTGACGGTGGACGGAGTGGTCGTCGGGGGGTGACCGCCGACGGGTGTCGAGGCGTGTGGCCGCGAGAACGCGAGTGTCCCGGCGCCTGCGGCGGCCGCGACAACCACCACCGCGACGAGTCCGGCTGCCGCATAGCGGCGGCGCTCACCGGCCCGCTGGAGTGACCGGGCAGGCGCGGCGTCGAGTCCCGTGAGATCGTGCCGAGCCGGGTCAGCCCGGCGAGCAGGCCCGCCGGCGTGCTGTCGACCCCGTGGCTGTGCAGGGCCGAGGAGGCCCGGGCCATGGCTTGCTCGGCGGCGCCGTCGGTGAGCCCGACCTCGCGTGCGACGACAGACAGGTCCAGGTTGTCGAGGCGGCGCACGATGAGCAGCCGGCGGCTGGTCGGGTCCAGGGCACCGAGGGCAGCGAGCAGCCGGGCGTTCTGCGCGCTCGGGCGTCGGGCCAGGCGGGTCGGGTCGGGTCGGGTCCGGCCGTCCAGTCGACGTACCGCACGTTGACGCAGCCAACCGTCGACGTTCTCGCGCGAGGCGACCCGATGCCAGTGGTGACTCGCCGTGATGAACGCCTCCTTGAGGGCGTCATCGGCTGCACGCGCGTCGCCGCAGTACGCGTACAGCTGGAGCAGCAACCTGTCGCGCGACGCCGCGTAGACGTCATCGAAGGCAGTGACGCGCGACAAGTTAGATCCTCCTCAGGGCAGCTCCTCAGGGCGACCCCTCAGGTCGGGGAACGAGTGTTCGCTGAACCATCTGGCTTACGACGGTAGACGATCCACCCTGCGGGGAGCCACTTCCCGACGCCCGCTCGCAGGCCCGCGAAGGTCGCGGGCGGCGTGTCAGCCGGGATTGCGCGACGGCCTCGGACACCATGGTCGCAATGACCGACCTGCTGTCTCGACCGATCCTCCGGGTGCCCGCCGCGGCCACCCGACCCGAACGACCGGTCGTCCTGGTGGCGGCGGTTGGCGCGGCCGGAGTGGCGCTCGGCGGGCTGCTGATCTGCTTGGCCCTGAGCGCGGCTGGGTGGTTCTCGGCGGACACCGGGTCCTTCGGCCAGGCGATGAGCATCGGGACGTTGGCCTGGCTGGTCGGGAACGGGGCCGGTCTGACTGGCGGCGGTCTCGCGGTCGGGGCCATCCCGCTGGGTTTCGTGCTTCTCGCGGGTCTGGCGCTGTACCGCACCGGCCGCTGGGCGGCCTCGACGTCCCGCGTCCGGACCGGGTACGACGTCGGGCTGGCCGTGCTGACGATGAGCGGCGTCTATGCGGTTCTCGGCGCGCTCGCCGCGGTGGTCGTCGACGTCGACGGGGTGCACCCTGCCCTGTGGCGGACGGCCGTGTCCTTCGGGCTGGTCGCACTGGTGTTCGGCGGGGCCGGCGTGCTGAGCGGCGCCGGGTTGGTCGGCCCGCTGCTAGGTCGGTTGCCGGAGGAGGCCCGCGCGGCCCTGCTGGGTGGGGTCTGCGGTGTCTTGGCGATGATCGCCGCGGGGGCCGTCCTGCTCACCTTGTCGCTGGTCGCGCATTTCGGTACGGCGGTGACCCTTGCCGAGGGGCTCCACGCCGGCCTGGTCGGCGGCACGATCTTCGCCCTGGTCGGAGTCGCTCTGGTGCCCAACGCCGTGCTGTGCGCAGCCGCCTTCGCCGCCGGCCCCGGCTTCACCGTCGGCGCAGGGACGCAGGTCTCTCCTGGCGGTGTCCACCTTGGCTTGCTTCCCGACTTCCCGTTGCTCGCTGCCCTACCGACGTCGGCCTCCGCCTGGTGGCTACCGGGGCTGATCGTGCTGCCCGTCCTGGCGGGCGGGGCGGCGGGGGTGGCCGCCGTCCGGCACTACCCCGTCTTCGGCGTCGACCGGGCGGCCCTTCGCGGTGCCCTTGCCGGACTCCTCGGTGGCCTGATGTTCGGCTTGCTGACGGTCCTGGCCACGGGGTCGTTCGGGCCGGGCCGGCTGCACCAGGTGGGACCCGATGTCGTCGGCACCACGGTCGTCTCGGTGGTCGCCTTCGTGCTCGGCGGGGCGTTCTTCGCCGCTGCCAGCCGGTTGCTCGGCGGGCTGCTCCGCCGCCGTACCGAGGCTGCAGAGCCGGTCGACGACGAGGTCACGCAGCCGATCCGGCTGCCTGCCTCACCGACCCCATAGGGCCGCGTGCCCGGTGGCAACCAGCGGACCCGCTGCCGTGGCGTGGTCGTAGTCGTCAGGTCGTGCCGACCGGGAGGCCGAGCAGCCGCTGGCCCCGCACTCACATCCGAACGGGAACTCGGGCAGCTGCTCGATGCCCTCGGCACGCTGCCACAACCGACCCTGCCGACACGCGGTGAGGTTCTCGAACTGGCGCTGGCGGCCTAGCGGTTCTCCAGGGGAGAGCGGCACGGCCGCCAACAGCGCCGGCTCCAGAGCATCGAGCACGGCATCTTCGACTGCCGCCCAGTCGACAGGTGTCCCCACCAGCACCAGCGGCAGCCCGAGAGCCCACGCCACATCGCGCAGGCCCGAGGCGAGGATGGCGTCGCGATCCAGTAGCGCCTGCAGCCATTCCCGGGGACGGTCCTGACCCGCCTTCTCCATTCGCTCCTGCCTCGCCGCTCGGGTGCGCTCGGTCGTCGGCACCAGCCAGACGCTGTGGTCAGCCGGCAGCGAGTGAGCGTCGTACGGCGTCAGCTGCGGGCCCTCGACGAGGGCAGGCACCTCTCCGAGCTCCCGCGCCCGGACATCCGCGATCACCAAAGGCAGTCGCCGTCGTCCGTATTGGACGAACGCCTCGGCGGCCAGGGCCGGGCCGCTAGCCAGATCCTCGGCCAACGTGCTCTCGGGTGGCAGCCGGTCCACGTGGTCGTACGTCCAGAGGTCGATCGGGTGCCAGGGGAGGTCGTACCTCCGTGCGATGGTCCGGGCGACGGTCGACTTGCCCGCTCCCGGCGCACCGCCGATCCAGATCATCGGCGGCCAGGCGACGACGCGACCGGTCACGTCGCCCACTCTAGGAGAAATCGTGCGGGCCGGGGCGCCCGGTCCGGCCTCCCCATCCTTGACCTCAGGCGGTTCGTTTGGCGAGGTCGTTCCAGTGGATGGTGGTGACGGGTGGGTGTAGCGGTTGTCGGTCGGGTTGGTCGGCGGGTTGGGGTGGGTGTTGTCCGGGCAGGGGCGGTGGTCGGCTGTCGTGGGTGTGTCCGGTGGGGGTGGTGATCTGGATGGTTCGTCCGGCGCCGTCGGGTCCGAGCAGGAACGACGCCAGGTCGGCCGTCGAAGGCCCCACCATCGTCGACGCCTCGTTCTCGCTCATACATGTGAATATAGGCCAGGCCACCGACACTTCCTGACGATGCTCAGGTCCCTGTGGACAGACCTGGCGCGTACATCGGTACGCCCGTGAACGCCGATCAAGCTCGTGCCCATGTCGGTCCAGGCGACCGGCTTCGGCTGGAAGAGCCTGGTGTCGCTGGGTCGTCCAGGTGCGTCCATTTCGACGGGACAGCCCGGAGCACGCCGGGCGAGGGTCAGCACCCGTAGCAGTCAGGTGGGCCGGTACTCGCTATCGTGGGCGCGTCACGTCCGCCGAGGGCCGCACGCACTGTCTCGGCTCCAACGGGAAGGCTCCGGTGCCCGCTCGACTCGTGGTCCTGGTCTCCGGAACAGGCACCAACCTCCAGGCCCTGCTCGACGCCACGCCTCGATCCGGCGTACGGAGCCCGTGTGGTCGCCGTCGGTGCCGATCGGCCGGACACGCTGGCCCAGCAGCGGGCGAAGAGCGCCGGAGTGGACACGTTCTGCCTCCCACTCAAGGAGTTCGGCTCCCGAGAGGAGTGGGATCGCGCGCTGACTGCCGCAGTCGCCGAACATCGGCCCGACCTGGTCATCTTGGCGGGCTTCCTCAAGCTGGTCGGCAAGGACTTCCTCCAGCGAGTTCGGAGGCCGGATCGTCAACACGCACAATGCGCTGCTGCCGTCCTTCCCCGGCATCCACGGTCCCCGGGATGCCCTCGGGTACGGCGTCAAGGTCACCGGGGCCACCCTGTTCGTCGTCGACGAAGGCGTCGACACCGGCGTGATCGTCTCGCAGGTCGCCGTACCTGTCGAGGACGACGATGACGAGGACTCCCTCACCGAGCGGATCAAGGTTGCCGAGCGCGCGATGCTCGTCGAGTACGTGGGCCGGATGGCCCGGGAGGGCTTCACCATCACCGGTCGGCAGGTTCGGATCGGCAGCCTCGGTTCGGCAGCGAAGAGTGAGTAGGCTGAGGGCACACGACTGGCGCAGGTGGGACCACCACCAGGGAGTGACGCCGAGCGCATCGAACGCCTGGGTGCCCTCATCGAGAGATGAGAGGACGCCATGAACGACGAAGGACGCATCCCGATCCGCCGGGCACTGGTCTCGGTCTACGACAAGGACCGGCTCCCTGAGCTGGCCGCGGCCCTCGCCGGAGCGGGAGTCACGATCGTGTCCACCGGCTCGACAGCGGCGCAGATCGCCGAAGCCGGCGTGGCCGTGACCCCGGTCGAGGAGCTCACCGGCTTCCCGGAGTGCCTCGACGGCCGGGTCAAGACGCTGCACCCGCGGGTGCACGCCGGCATCCTCGCCGACCGTCGGCTCGAGTCGCACGTGGCGCAGCTTGCCGACCTCGGCATCGAGCCGTTCGACCTGGTGGTGTCCAACCTCTACCCGTTCCGGCAGACCGTCGCATCGGGCGCCGACTCCCGACGAGTGCGTCGAGCAGATCGACATCGGCGGGCCCTCGATGGTGCGGGCCGCCGCTAAGAACCATGCGTCGGTGGCGATCGTCACCTCGCCGAGCCAGTACGACGAGCTGCTGGCCGCTCTCGTCATCGAAGGGCTACTCACTGGCGCAGCGCCAGCGACTGGCTGCGGAGGCTTTTGCGCACACGGCGTCGTACGACGTGGCAGTCGCCTCCTGGATGGGCAACGTGCTCACCGACACCAGTGAAGGGGACGGCTTCCCAGCGTGGACCGGCGCCACCTGGGAGCGCGCAGCGACCCTCCGGTACGGCGAGAACCCGCACCAGCGGGCAGCGCTCTACCGGCACTGGCGGGGTGGGCTGGCGGCCGCCGAGCAGCTGCACGGCAAGGAGATGTCGTACAACAACTATGTCGACACGGATGCGGCCCGGCGCACCGTCTTCGACTACGCCGAGCCGGCGGTCGCGATCATCAAGCACGCCAACCCCTGCGGGATCGCCGTCGGTGCTGACGTTGCTGAGGCCCATCGCAAAGCGCACGCGTGCGACCCGGTGTCGGCGTTCGGCGGCGTCATCGCCGTCAACGGTCCCGTGTCGGTCGCGATGGCCGAGCAGGTCGCGGAGGTCTTCACGGAGGTGATCGTCGCTCCCTCATACGACGACGGTGCGGTCGACGTACTCACCCGGAAGAAGAACATCCGGGTGCTGGTCTGCGAGCCGGACGCGCATCCCGACCCCGTCGAGTTCCGCGGAATCAGCGGCGGCGTCCTCATGCAGACGGTCGACCGGGTCGATGCTCCCGGCGACGACCCCGCGACCTGGCAGCTGGCCAGCGGGTCACCCGCCGACGCGGCCACGATGGACGATCTCGCCTTCGCCTGGCGAGCGTGCCGCTGGGTCAAGTCGAACGCGATCCTGCTGGCGAACGACGGCGCGTCCGTCGGGATCGGGATGGGGCAGGTCAACCGGGTCGACTCCGCTCGGCTTGCGGTCTCGCGGGCCGGGGAGCGCGCGCCGGGGTCTGTCGCCGCGTCCGACGCCTTTTTCCCGTTCCCGGACGGGCTCGAGGTGCTGATCGACGCCGGCGTGCGTGCCGTCGTACAGCCCGGCGGTTCGATGCGCGACGACACGGTGGTCGATGCCGCCACGGCCGCGGGCCTGACGATGTACCTCACGGGGTCACGGCACTTCTACCACTGACCGTTGCCGGCGCTGTGCCGCTCTACGGGTTGGTGTAGGTGAATGCCTTGCCTGAGTAGGCGTCGATCGTCACGCAGTGCCCGGGAGTGGCACACGAGACCGAGATCGGTGAGACCTCGTCGCTGATCTCGGAACGGCTCCACTGGTCGTTCGAGTAAAGCCAGGCGTTGCCGAATGCGGTCACCAGCATGCACGTGCCGGCAACAGGGCAGGAGACGGACTCGATGCCGGTCGCGTTCACCGTGTCGACACCACTCCAACCGGTGCCGTCGTAGATCGCGTACTGGGCATGGTTCGTGATGGCCAGGCAGAAGGTCGGCGCCGGACAGGAGACGCTCTGCCCTGGGCGACCGAAGATCTTGCTGGCCGTGGTCCACTGCTGTCCGTCGTAGGTGGCCACCTGCCCCGACTGGCTGAGGGCGGCGCAGAACGTCTCGGAGGTGCAGGAGACGGAGACCAGGGATCCGGTGGCGACCGAGGACGGGGCGCCCCACCCAGCGCCGTCGTACGCGACAGCTTTGCCCTTGCGCGAGACGGTCATGCAGAAGTCCGATGAGGAGCACGAGACCGCGTTCAACCAGCCGGCTCCGAGCGCGGACGGTGCCGACCAGGCCTGGCCGGCGAACGTGACCGCGTCACCGTCCCAGTCGACGGCTGCGCAGAACGATGACGACGAGCAGGACACCGACGTCGCGGGACTGCCGAGCCCGCTCGGTACGGCGTTGTGCCACCGGCCACCGGAGTAGCGGACGGCATGGTCCAGGGTGTCGACCACCGTGCAGAAGGACGTGGTGGGGCATGAGATCGCGTTGGGGTAACCGGCTCGTGGGTCGATCAACACCGGTGCCGCCCAGGTCCCGTCGTTGTAGGCGAGGGCGTGGCCGAGGACGTCCACCGCCATGCAGGAGTGATCGCTACGGCAGCTCACCGACCGGAAGCCCTTCGCCTTGGTCTTCGTCGTCGTCCACGACGAACCGTCGAACGCGAACGCGACGCCGTGGTCGTCGATCCCGATGCAGAAGCTCGAACCGACGCAGGAGAGATCGGCCCAGCTGCCCGTGTCGTCGATCACCTCGGGCTGACCCCACGAGCTGCCGTCATAGGCCACGACGCGACCTCCGCTGTCGGAGATGACACACAAGGCGCTGCTGCCACACGAGATCCTCTTGACGCTCGTCATCGCGACCTCTGCCATCAAGGACCACGTCGAGCCGTCCCATCGGTAGATTTCTCGCGACTCGGCTGGTGCGATGCAGAACGTGGGTGAGACGCAGGAGACATCGACGAAGCTGGCGGTGGCCTTGACCGGGTCCGACCAGGTACTCCCGTCATACGTGCGGTAGGAGCCCCGGACGTCGGTCAGCATGCAGAAGGTCCGGGTCACGCAGGAAACGCCGCTGGGGTACAGGTCTCCGAGTGAGGTCGGCTGCGACCACGACTTCCCGTCGTAGACCGTGAGTGAGCTGTACCCGGGGAATCCTCCGGCGCCGACGCAGAAGGACGCGCTCGAGCAGGAGAGGTCATCGAAGTTGTAGGGGAAGCGGAGACGGCTCGGGCTGCGCCACTGGCCGCCCTTGTGCAGGACGACGCTGCCGTAGTCGTCGCCCGCCGCGCAGAAGCCGGACGAGACACAGGACACGCTGACCGGCTCACCTTCGAGCGGGTCGGCATCGACGCCTTCGCCCCAGGAACCCTGCTCGCTCACGGCTGGCGGCGCCGATGCCTGTGCGCCCGCGTCGGCGGTGGCAAGAAGCCCGCTCACAAGCACGGTCGCCCCGAGCGTGAGTCGTAGAGCCGCTGAGAATCTCATCGTCCCTCCCCGATCGACAACGCCGACGTCATCGTTCGTCAGCGCGATCGTGTGAGCATACGTCTGCCGACGTCGGGCGAGCGACCTCAGGAATTGGCTATCAGCCGGGTCCACTAGATGCCGAAGGCGGCGAACGCGACCGCCGTGGCATGCCGTACGACGTCGTCGCGGGCGGCCAGCCGGGCCGCGAGGAGCACCTCCCCCAGCCCTTGCCCGGCCTGGATGCCGTGGTGCAGCTCCAGCATCAGACCCACGGTGGCCGCGTCGTTCACCTCCGTCACACTCGTCACCAAGCCGGCCGAGCCGAGCGAGAACATGGCCGACACCAGCCCCAGCAGCTCGTCAGCCCCGACCGGGGCCATCACGCCGGAGTCACAGGCGGACAGGATCATCCGGTACGGCGCCTGGTGGAGCAGCTCGAAGTCGTGGACGGTCAGCGGACCGTCGTCGAGAACCAGACAGGAGAACATCGGGCTGTCGCGCCGGAACCGGCCATGCGCCGCGACATGCGCGAGCGTGGAGCCGTCCAGCGCGGCCAGCGAGCTCTCGACGGTAGCCGCGCCGCCCCGGAGCACCCGTGCCGCGGGCTGCTGACGCGCGAGCGCGATGACCTCGGCGCCACCGGTCGACAGGCCCGGGCCGACGATGAGCACGGTGGGTTCTCTGACGGGCTCACGCAGTGCCGTGATCCGCAGCCATAGAGCGGCGGACGGAACCGCCGTGATCGCCCGGTCGGCCAGGACCGGGAGGATGGCCCACGGGGTGGCGTGGAAGCGGCTCGGCGGCGCGATCACGACCGGTCCCTCAGGTAGCGCCGCTCCCGCGGGACCGAGCAAGGCCTCCTGCAGCCTGGCACCGACTCCGGTGAGGTCGGCCGCCCGCCCGCGACCGACCTGGCGAAGGGCCAGGCGGGCGAACTCCACGGCTCGGTGGGCCTCGTCGGCTCCGCCCGCCAGGTAGTGGCGCACGCGACCCCGGCCCACGACCAGCACATGAAGGACCTTGTCTATCTCGACGATCTCGACGAGGCACCCGTCGCCCACCTCGGTGACCAGGCGCTCGACGTCGAACCGGACCCGCTGGGCTTTGTCGCCGGAGACCCTGAGTCGACGGCTCCGGATGGTCCGCTCGAGTCGGGAGCGCTCCTGCTCCAGCCCCGCCGTGAGGCTGCCCGTGGCTCGAGCCTCGTCGAGACGGCGTACGCAGTCGCGCATCGCAGCCAGCTCGGCAACCAGGTCCAGCTCGTTCGGCGGCCGTACCGGGGGCTGGGTCAGCGCGGTCGCCCGCCATCTCTCCGTCCACTGCAACAGGCTGCGGGGACGATGTCGGGTCGCCGCCTGGCGAAGCGCAAGTCCCGCCATCGCCTCGCCATGGCGGGTGGCCAGCGCCCGCAGCTCGGTGCTGCCCAACGTCATCTGGTGCTCGTCCAGTACGTCGAGCCCGCGGGAGCACGCGGAGAACACGCCTCGCGGGCTGTCCGACGCGTCGCACTCCAGAGCCTGCGCCAGCCACCCGGTTGCCCTGGCGAGTCCGGAGCCCGTATGGCGGTAGCGGGCGGCGGCACGAAGATGCTGCGACCGAGACGCGTCATGGAGGTCGGCGGCCATCCGCCCGGCCAACAGCAACGCGATCGGGGCGTCCTCGGCTCGGAGCAGCTGCAGCCGCTCACCCAGCGCCGAAGTGGACTCGAGCAGCCTGGCGGTCCGTGACCCGGCCTGGTAGCGGGCGCGGGCGATCACCAGGTCCGCCCGAGCCTCCCACCAGGCGCGCTCCTGGGTCCGGAAGAGTCGCCGGGCGGCCCGGGCACTGGACAGCGCCGTCGCCTGGTCGCCGTCCGACAAGGCCGCCGACGCGAGCATCAACATCAGCTCCGCCCGTCCGCTCGTCGGCAGCTGGCCGGAATCCAACGCGTGCCGGACCACCCGGACCGCCTCGTCAGGCAGACCTGCGGCCAGCAGAGCCGTGCAGCGGTCGATCGCCAGCTCCGGGGCCGCGACGCCGAACTGGGCGTAGCGCTCCGCCACCTCGTCGTACAGCGACAGTGCGGTGGGCAGGTCGCCCTTGTAGTAGCCGATCAGGCCTCGGTTGTGCCGGCTGAATGCGGCCTCCAGGTCTTGGCCCGCCTCGAGGTAGAGCCGTTCGGCACGCAGGACGTCGTCCTCGGCCCGGCCGATGGCACCGACGGCGATCTCGATCAGCGCCCGGTTGTTCAGGGCGCGTGCCTCCCAGACCGTGTCGCCGGCCCGTCGGAAGCCGGCGAGTGCCCTTCGCATGTCGTCCAGCGCGGCCGCATGCCGGCCGGCCAGCGCCAGGACGTAGGCACGGCGCATCAAGATCTTGGCCAGCATGGCTCCGTGGACGTTGGTCGCCGCCTTGTCGAGCTGGTCGAGGCCGGCCTTCGTCCGGCCGGCGAGGACGAGCGACGCGCCCAAGGTGGCCCGAACGTCGGAGACCCGCTCGCGACTCCCTGTGGAGCGGGCCAGCCGCAGCGCCGCCCGCAGCTCGGTGACCGCCGGGTCGAGGTCGCCGCGGTCGCGGATGACGATTCCGATTGCCTGCCTGGCGATCGACAGGGTGAGCGGGTCCGTTGTCGAGCCGACGAGAGACCGGGCCTGGGCCAGAGCCTCGGCGGGACGGGCCAGGGCGAGGCGCAGCAGATCCGTCGGTTCCGCCGGACCGTCGCGCTCTGCATCCATTGCTCACACCTCGGGTATTCACCTTTACAGGCGCACGGTACTGCCTGTAGAAGTACCTAACAGGCTCCACCGCCCGCGCGCGAGAGATCGGTGAGACATGGCCGAGAAACCAGAGCGACCCGACGACAACGGGGACCAGGGCGAGGGCGAGACCAGTCGGTTGTCTCGGCTGCGGGGGCAGATCTCGGTGGTGCAGGACGCCTTCGGCGAGGAGAACGTCGGCATCGGCCTGCGTCACCCACGTCGTGACGACCCAGCGGACGTGGACTATCTCTACTACATGCGCCGGGTCCTGGTCCGTGACCCTGATCTGCCGAGGCTCCTGACGATGCTGCGCGAGGACCACGGCGTCACCAGGGAGCCGGAGATCCACGGGCTGGTCGACGGGGTGACCCGGGTTGGTCTACCCGAGCGAATCGACCTGCCGACCTTCCTCCGGGAGGCCGACCAGCGGTTCGGGATCGGCGTCGTGACTCCGGACCACATCCTCTACGTCACTGGTGGAAAGGGCGGCCTCTGCCCGGCGACGGAGCCCGAACCCGTGTCCACGAAGACCTCCGGCGCTCAGCCGACCTGGTGGACCGCACCTGAGTTCGACGGGGCCGGGGTCCTCATCTCCGTCGTCGACACCGGCTGGTACGCGCAGGCGGCTCAGAACCCCGCCACGCCGTGGTTGGCCGGCGTCACCGGGGACCCCGAGCGGATCGACCCGACAGACATCCCCGCGTACGCGGGACACGGGACGTTCATCGCCGGGGTTATCCGCGGGGTGGCGCCCAAGGCCGACGTAAGGGTCGAACGGTTCCTCACCAAGGGCGGCGCCATCACCGAGTCGAAGATGATCCGCCAGCTCGGTCAGGCGGTCAGCCTGGGACCAGACATCATCAGCCTGTCCGCGGGCACCTCGACCCGGCGCGACCAACGCCTGCTCACGTTCCAGGTGTTCTGGGAGACCCAGCTCCAGCACCTGAAGGGAACGGTGCTCGTCGCGGCGGCCGGCAACGACGGGTTGCGAGTCCCGTTCTGGCCGGCTGCGTTCCCTTGGTCGGTGTCCGTCGGCGCGTTCGACGCGGCGAAACGCCGGGCGAAGTTCAGCAACTACGGCAGCTGGGTCGACGTGTACGCGCTCGGCGTCGATCTGGTGAATGCGTTCCCGACCGGCCACTACACGTACAAGGAGCCGAGGCCGCCCGGCCGGTCGCCGGACGCCGACTTCGACGGACTTGCCAGCTGGAGTGGGACGTCGTTCTCGACCCCGGTCGTCAGCGGGATGATCGCCGCTCGGATGAGCGGCCGAGGTGAGTCAGCCCGGACCGCGGCCGACGGTTTGCTTCGGTACGGCCGTCAGCAGGCGATCAAGGGTCTCGGCGCCTGGCTGGAACCCAGTAACGCGAGCTACACCAGCCCCGAGTAGCTCTCAGAGCGCCATCCAGGCGGTCGTCTTCGTCGAATCGCCGATCTTGAGCTTGAAACGGACCGACCGGCCAGGGTTGAGATCCGGGATCGAGAAGAAGCCCGACTCGTCCGCCTCGGTACTGACCACGGAGCCGTCGAGGTTCTCCAGCAGCACGTGGCAGGCCCGGCCCGGCACCAGCTGTCCGAGCAGGTTCCCGTCATCGACCTCGACCTCGAGGGTGATGCCGTCCCCTTGGAACGACGCGGTCCGCACCGCCTCGCCGTCGGCCCGCCGTACCGGGGCGTCCTCGTGCAGCAGCGAGTCGTACGACAGGACCAGCAGCTCGCTGTCGACGGTTCGCCAGCTGAAGGCCGCCCTGGCGGCGGTACGGGCGGTGTCTGATACCCATCGGGTCTCCGAGACCGCCTCTTCGAGCTCCCGCATCAGGTAGTCGTCGTTGGCCCAGCTGGTCATGGTCATCGTCCGTTCGAGTCGGCCGCGAAATCCGCGGCGATGAAGTTCTTCAGGGCGGGTGTCTCGCGAAGCTGGGCCAGGGCACGGGCCCGCGTCGGCCCGATGCTGCCCACCGGGATGTCCAGTCGGTCGCCGATCTCGCCGTAGCTCAGCGGGGGATCGTGCATCAGCAGCATCAGCAGCATCCGACGATCGTCCGACAGCTCGAGCAGCCCGTCCCGGAGGGCCTGGCGACGCTCGGCCTGCTCCAGGTCACCGACCGGGTCGTCGATCGTGACCCGGCCGTCGAGCGGGGAGGGACCCAGCGGGTCGACCAGGACCGTCCGCCCCCGCAGCCGGAGCACGCGCAGGCACTCGTGCCTGGTCGTGGTGGCGATCCAGCCGGCGAGTGCACTCGGGTTGCGAATGTCGTCGAGGTGTTCGACCAGGCGCAGCCAGACCGTCTGGTTGACGTCGTCCGCATCGGCCGGTGAGAGCCGATGCCTCGACGCCATCGAGTGGACAAGTGGCAGGAACCGCTCGACGAGTCGATCCCAGGCCGACTGGTCTCCCCAGCGAGCAGCCTCCACGAGCTCGGCGACGGTGCCTATGTCGTCCATGCATCTCTCCTTGCGACCGAGTCTTGCGCACCCAGCGCGTCGCGGACAAGCACCCCTCAGAGCTGTGAGTCAACCACGTGATACGTCTGGACGGCTCCAGGTTCCCGGTTTACGGGTGTCGCGTCGAATCGGCGAGGTGGCCCGGGAGCCCGTGGTGCGGCAGCCGCGCGTGCGACAATCCACCTCGTGACAGCACAGCTCCTTGACGGCAAGGCCACCGCCGCCAGCATCCTCGACGACCTCACCTCACGAGTCGCGCGCCTCGCCGAGCAGGGGATCACCCCCGGGCTCGGCACCGTGCTGATCGGTGACGACCCGGGCAGCCAGGCCTACGTCGCAGGCAAGCACCGCGACTGCGCGAAGGTCGGCATCGCCTCCATCCGCGAGCATCACCCCGCTGACATCGACCAGGACTTCCTCGAGCAGCGCATCGCCGCGCTCAACGCAGACCCGACGTGTACGGGTTTCATCGTGCAGCTGCCGCTGCCGCCGCACCTGGACACCCAGCGGGCCCTGGAGCTGGTCGACCCCGCCAAGGACGTCGACGGTCTCCATCCCGACGAACCTGGGTCGCCTGGTACTGATGTACGACGCCACCCTGCCGTGCACCCCGCGCGGGATCGTCGAGCTGCTGACGGCGTACGACGTGCCGATCAAAGGTGCCGAGGTCTGCGTCGTGGGTCGCGGGGTGACCGTCGGGCGGCCGTTGGGCCTGCTGCTCACGCGCCGTACCGAGAACGCGACGGTGACCCTGTGCCATACCGGCACGCGCGACCTCGGCGGGCACATCGCGCGGGCCGACATCATCGTGGCCGCGGCCGGGGTCGCGGGCCTCATCACGGCCGACATGGTGAAGCCCGGCGCGACGATCCTCGACGTGGGCACCTCGCGGGTCGACGGCAAGCTGGTCGGTGACGTCGCGCCAGACGCATACGCCGTCGCCGGCGCAGTCGCGCCGATGCCCGGTGGGGTGGGGCCGATGACCCGCGCGATGCTGCTCACGAACGTAGTCGAGGCGGCAGAGCGCGCGGCCGCCGCGGCGTGAACTGGTTCAAGAAGCCGTCGACCACCGGTGGGATCTTCTATCTCATCGTCGTCGGGATGCTGGTCGCCGGCCTGGTGCTGGTGGGACTCGGGGCATGGCGCGCCGGAGTGGTGGTGATGGGGCTCGGTTTCGGTCTTGCCTTCGTCATGCGGATGGTCCTGCCGGACAACCACGCGGGGATGCTCCGGGTCCGTCGCCGGCTGGTCGACCTGGCCACGCTCGCCATGTGCAGCGGCGTGATGCTGGCGATGGCGGTGCTGATCCCGAATCGGCCCACTCGGCGATGAGGTCGGCCTTCGGCGATGAGGTGGGCCCTCCCGAAACCATGGCTCGGGTGGCTAGGATGTCGGCATCGTTGGTGCGTATGGAGAGTCAGGTTGTTCAATGCGCAACAAGCCGTCGAGCGACGAATGGGTCACCTCTGCCCTGAACCACGCCCGCTACGAGGTGCTGCCGACCGCCAGGATCGAGTCGACGATCGTCGACTCCGTCCCGCGCGAGGTCTGGCTGACGGTGACGGCGAGCCCGGCCAAGGGCATCTCGGCCACTCTCGACCTGACCGAGCGGCTGCTCGCCCACGGGTACCACGTGGTGCCGCACCTGGCGGCGCGGATGATCAGCGGCCGCTCCGAGCTCGCGGAGATCGTGGATCGCGCTGACGGGCCTCGGCATCGATGACGTGTTCTGCCCGGCCGGTGACGCCGACCCGCCCGCGGGCGAGTACGTCGGAGCGCTGGCCATGCTCGAGCACCTGACCGAGCTGGGCAGCCCGTTCGCCCAGGTCGGGATCACCGGCTACCCCGAGTCGCACCCGGCGATCGAGGACGACGTCGCGATCCAGTCGATGTGGGACAAGCGCCGCCATGCGACGTACATCGTGAGCAACCTCTGCTTCGACCCCGAGACGATCGGCACCTGGATCACCCGGGTTCGTCGCCGGGGTGTCGACCTGCCGGTGCTGATCGGGATGCCAGGCCCGATCGAGCGCGCCAAGCTGGTCGCGATGGCCGGCAAGATCGGGGTCGGTCAGTCGGTGCGCTTCCTGAGCACCCATGTCGGCACGATCGCGCGGATCGCCGCTCCGGGCGGCTTCAACCCGGAGAAGTTCCTGCGTCGCTCCGCCCGGGCGTACGGCGCCCCCGAGCTGGGCGTGACCGGCCTGCACCTGTTCACGTTCAACCAGGTGGCAGAGACCGAGCGCTGGCGGCAGGACCTGCTGCGCTGACCAGGTGGATGAGCTGCTCGCGCAGGCCGACGAGCCCGGTGTCGATGATCGTGAGGGGCAGCCCGATCGCGTCGGAGGCCTTGCGGGCAAGGGCTTCCAGATCGTCATCGCTTGGCCTGGGCGAGCCAGACCACCCTCGTGTAGTGCTGGAAGTAGGAGTCGCGCAGCTCTGGGTAGCGGTCCAGCCCGAGCTCGACGATGACGGTTCGGGCGAACGACCTGACCAGGAAGTCGGTCAGCAGGTAGGTGCCCGGCTGGTCCGCGAGCAACGCGGCGATGCGGTCGGCACCGCCGTACATGTCATAGCAGTGCAGGCCATCCAACCGACGCAGACCCAGGCGGTCACAGAGTGCGTCGAGCGCGCCGTACGTGCCGCAGTCGGCGTAGCCGATGACCACCGTCGAGTAGCGCGCCAGCAGGTCGACGGCGAGTCGTTCCACCTCGCCGGTGATCAGCTCAGGTCGGTTGTGGAGGAGCGGTGGCAGCGGGTGTATGTCGACCGGAAGCCCTTGTGCTGTCGACGATCTGAGCGATCGGCTGGGCGATCGCTCCGCACGCGATCGACCGCAACCCGGCGACTCAGACCGGGAAGGCGAGCTGGTCGACGAACGTGTCGTTGAAGTCGGTGCGGTCGGAGAGCTCGACATATCTCACCTCCTCCAGCAGCGCCAGCGCGCCCTTGCGCTCCTGCATGCTCAGCAACACCATCTTCGCGCCCTCACCGGCGACGTTGCCGGCGCTCACGATGCGGAGGACGGGCAGCTTCGGCACCAGTCCGATCCGTACGGCGCTGGCGGGCGAGAGGTAGGAGCCGAACGAGCCGGCCAGCAGCACCTGCTGCACGTCCCGGGGTCCGATGCCGAGCTCCTCGAGGAGCAGCGTCCAGCCGGTCGAGATGGCCGCCTTCGCGAACTGGAGCTCGCGAATGTCGCGCTGGCTCAGGTAGACGCACTCCGTCAGGTCGCCCTCGTGCCCGGGGCGCCACGCCAGCGCGAACACCCGCTCGCCGTTGATCTCGCCGAGCCGGTCGACGAGGCCTGGCGCGATGGTCAGCAGCCACTTCGTCGGTGACGTAGCGGCCGCTGCTGTCGATCAGGCCGGCCCTGACCAGCTCCGCGACCGCATCGACCAGCCCGGAGCCGCACAGGCCTTGGGCCTCGACGTCTCCGATCACCTGGCAGCTGACGTCGTCGTCGCTCACCTTGACCACCTCGATGGCGCCGTCGGCCGCGCGCATGCCGCACTTGATCGCCCCGCCCTCGAACGCCGGACCGGCCGGCGCGGCCGTCGCCAGGATCCGCTCACCGTCACCGAGGACGATCTCGCAGTTGGTTCCGACGTCGATGAAGAGGCGCAACCGCTTGTCCCGGTCCATCCCCGAGGCCAGCATCCCGGCCACGATGTCGCCGCCGACGTACGCGCCGAGTGCGGGCAGCAGTACCGCGCGAGCCCGCGGATGTACGGCTAAGCCGAGGTCGCTCGCCAGCAGGTCGGGGAAGATCGCGGTCGACATCACGAACGGCGCGACGCCGAGCGGCTCGGGGTCGATCCCGAGGGCGAGCGCGCACATCGTCGCGTTGCCCGCGAGCGCGACCTCGTAGACCTCCGAGGGGTCCACCCCACCCGCCACGCACACCTCTGCGGCGAGCTCCGCCAGGGTGGCGTGAGCGAGCTGGGTGAGCCGTCCGAGCGCCTCCGGGTCGAGCATGGTGGCGCTGATGCGGGTGATGACGTCACCGCCGAACGGCTGCTGCTTGTTGAGCATCGAGGCGACCGCGGCCGGCGTACCGGTCGAGGTGTCCAGGAGCGTGGCCACCACCGTGGTCGTCCCGAGGTCGAAGGCGATCGCGAACCGCCGCTCCGTCGTGTCACCAGGCTCCACGTCGATGAGGACGTCGTCGACCACAACTGCTGTCATCGCGAAGTCGCTCGCCCGGGCGACCTGGGGCAGCCGGCGGAGCACATGCAGGTCGACCCGTGAGCTCCAGGTCGTCGATCGCCGCGAGCAGCCGGCCGAGGTCCGTGGTCTGGTCCTGCAGCGTCGGCTCGGTGAGCTCGACGTAGCGCTTCTGGATCGCCGGCCGCAGGATCACCTGACGGCCGACGCCGACGGTCGCCGCCTTGGGACGGGTCGTCATCGGCGGAACGTCGATCGCCAGGTCCTGGGTCGCCTGGGCGAGGCAGGCCAGCCGCCAGCCGCTCCTGAGCTGCTCGGCGGTGAACGAGCGCACGTCGAGCCGCGACACCGGGACCGATCCCGTCGGTGATGCGCACCTTGCACTTCTTGCAGGTGCCGTGGCCGCCGCAGGTCGAGTCGATCGCGATGCCGTTCCAGCTGGCCGCGTCGAAGACGCTGACCCCGGGCGGGACCCGGAACTCGCGGTCCGCCGGCGTGAAGCTCAGCCGGACCCGTCCGGTGCCGTCGTGCCCGGCCGCGCCGCGACTGCTCGGCCCCGCAGGAGGGACGAGCAGCCCCTCGCGGCCCGAGGTCGGCTCCGGGTGCGATCCGCGTGGGGTCGATCTGGGTCCGCGTCCGGGCTCATCAGCCTGCGTTCGCGGCCTGCTGTGCGCGGTAGGCCGCGATCCACGCGCCGCCCCACTCGTCGTGGCCGAGCAGCAGGTCGGCGGCCTTGACGGCCTCCACCATCTGCGGGTTCCTTGCATCCATGATCGCGCTGGTGAGCCCGGCGTGCATCGCCATCGGCAGGAACGCCGAGCCGATCGCAGGGCCGGCCCGGCATGCCGAACGACACGTTGCCCGCACCCAGCGTCATGTTGACGCCGAACTCCTCACGGATCCGCCAGATCGTCTCGTAGCACACGTTGACGATCGTCGGGTCGGCGCCGATCGGCATGGCCAGCGCGTCGATCACGATGTCGTCGACGGAGAGGCCGTACGTGTCGACGGCGGTGTCGAGGATCTTCTTGACCAGGTCGAGCCGCTTGTCGGCCTCCATCGGGATCTCGTCGTGGTCGTTGGGCAGCGCGACCACGGCAGCGCCGTAGTGCTTGACCATCGGCAGGATCGCCGCCATCCGGTCGTCCTCGGCGGTGATCGAGTTGACCAGAGCCCTGCCCTGGTACGACCGAAAGGCCGGCCTCGATCGCCTCGACGACCGACGAGTCGATGCAGATCGGCAGGTCCGTGAGCTCCTGGACCATGGTGATCGCCCGGCGGAGCAGGTCGGGCTCGTCGGTCAGCGGCACGCCCATGTTGACGTCGAGCACCATCGCGCCGCCGGCGACCTGGGCGGCCACGTCGCGCTCGATCGCGGACAGGTCCCCGGCGCGCAGCTGCTGCTGGAAGATCTTCCGGCCGGTCGGGTTGATCCGCTCACCGATGATGCAGAACGGCATGTCGTGGCCCAGCGTGACCTCGCGGGTCGCGGAGCTGATCGTCGTGTGGCTGCCCTCGGTCACGCCGGCACCCGCGAGCGGAACTGCTTGACCAGCTCCTTGGCCTTCTTGACCGTCTGCGAGGCATCCGGGGCGTAGGCGTCGGCGCCCACCGCGTCGGCGTACTCCTGGGTGACCGGCGCGCCGCCGACCATGACGAGGACGTTGTCGCGGATCCCGGCCTTGACGAGCGCGTTGATGTTGGCCTTGAACATCGGCATCGTCGTCGTGAGGAACGCCGAGAAGCCCGACGATCTCGGGCTTGTACTCGTTGATCGCCTCGACGAACTTCTCCGGCGGCACCTGGACGCCGAGGTCGATGACGTGGAAGCCGGCGCCCTCGAGCATGATGTTGACGAGGTTCTTGCCGATGTCGTGGACGTCGCCCTTGACCGTGCCCATCACGAACGTGCCGACGGTCTCGGCGCCGGTCTCGGCGAGCAGCGGGCGCAGGATCTCGAGCGCACCGCTCATGGCCCGGCCGGCGATCAGCATCTCGGGGACGAAGAAGTCGCCGCGCTCGAAGCGGGCGCCGACCTCCTCGAGTGAGGGGATCAGCGCGTCGAACAGCATGGTCTCGGGGGTCATCCCGAGCGCCAGCCCGTCGTTGGTCAGGTCCCGGACCGCCGGCGCGTTGCCGACCAGCGTCTCGTCGTACAGGGACTGCAGAATCTCGTCGGGCGTCATGCGGCGCCCTCCTTCCTTGCCGGGTGGCCGAGCAGGGCCGACAGTGACCGTGCCTGGGTCGTGAGGAGCTCGGCGAGCGCGGGTAGCCCGTGGGTGACCCGGTCCGACGGGACCGGAGACGCCGACGGCGGCGACCAGGTCGCCGCCCCGCGCGTGGACGGGTGCAGCGACGGCGTCGAGCCCGATCTCGAGCTCGCCGCGGGTGACGGCGTAGCCCTGCTTGCGGATCTCGCCCGAGCTGTCGGGTCAGCACGGCCGGGCTGGTGATCGGTGTTGCGGGTATAGGGGCTCGAGCGGCTTCGGCACCTCCAGGGCGCCGTACGCGTAGAAGATCTTGCCGAGTGCGGAGCAGTGCGGGGGTACGTCGACCCCGACCCAGTTCGTCGTACCGAGCATGAAGGTGGAGTCGACCTGCGCGACCTGGACGACGGCGTTGCCGCGCAGGACAGCCAGGTTGACGGTCTCACCGGTGGCCCGGCTGAGCTCCTCGAGCGTCGGCCGGGCGACCCGGGTCAGCTCGTCGAGCGGCTCGTGGCGCGTGGCGTACAAGGCGAAGAGCGGTCCGGCCTGGTAGCTGCCTGCATCGTCGCGGAACAGCAGCCGGTGTCGCTCGAGCGCCTGCAGCAAGCGCGAGGCCGTCGACTTGGCCAGGCCGGTGCGGGCGACCAGGTCGGCGTGGGCCTGCGGCTCGTCGGACAGCACGACCAGGCTGAGCAGCTCGGCTGCCCGGTCGATCGCCTGGGTCCCGCTCGCGGCCGCCATGACCATCCTGTCGCGTCGGTAGTTCCCGTCGCTGGCACTTCCCTCACTGCGAAAAGTAGACCACAATGGCACCACTATATGGAACCCCAGTTTCACATATGTGACGGTCAGATGATGCCGGAGGAGAGTCATGTTCGAGAACACGATGCCGCGCTACGAGGTCCTGTCCGCCGAGTCGATGGACAAGCTCGACCAGGGGTGGCGGCGGATCGTCACCGAGATCGGTGTCGAGTTCATGAGCGACCGCGCGCTCGACCTGTTCCGCGCCGCCGGCCAGCGGGTGGAGGACAAGACGGTGTTCCTCGACCCGGACTTCGTGCTCGAGCAGGTGGCGAAGGCGCCGCGGGAGTTCGACGTACACGCACGCAACCCGGCGAACTCGATCCACATCGGGGGCAACTCGATGGCCTTCGGTGCGGTGTACGGCCCGCCGTTCGTGCGTGAGGGCGACGTACGACGGGACGCGACGATGGAGGACTTCCGGAACTTCTCCCGGCTCGCCCAGTCCTTCGACGTCCTCGACTCCGCTGGCGGCGTCGTCTGCGAGCCCAACGACACGCCGCTCGACTCGCGTCACCTCGACATGACGTACGCGCTGCAGACCCTGACCGACAAGATGTACATGGGCAACGTCGTCTCAGGCGTCAACGCGGCCGACACGATCGCGATGGGAGCGATCCTCTTCGGCGGACGGGACGTGATCGAGGAGAGGCCGGTCTCGATCTCGCTGATCAACTGCAACTCGCCCCTGCGGTGGGACGACCGGATGCTCGACGCGCAGTTCGAGTACTCCGCCGCCAACCAGCCGGTCGTGCTCACCCCGTTCCTGCTGATGGGGGCGATGTCGCCGGTCACGATCCCGGCCGCGCTCGTGCAGCAGATCGCTGAGGCGCTGTCGGGCATCGCGCTGAGCCAGCTGATCCGGCCCGGCTGCCCGGTGATCTTCGGGTCGTTCCTGTCCAACATCGACATGCAGTCGGGGTCGCCGTGCTTCGGCACACCCGAGTCGGCGATCGGGCTGCTGTGCACCGGGCAGATCGCCCGGCACTTCGGCCTGCCGTTCCGCTCCGGCGGCGGGCTGACGTCGAGCCAGGTGGCCGACGCGCAGGCCGGCTACGAGGCGCTGATGACCATGCTGCCGACGTTCCTCGCCGGCACGAACTGGGTGATGCACTCGGCGGGCTGGCTCGAGGGCGGGCTGGTGGCCGGGTTCGAGAAGTTCATCGTCGACATCGAGCTGCTGCAGATGATGCAGGTCGAGTTCACGCCGCTCGAGATCAACGACGACTCGCTGGCCTTCGGAGCCCACGAGGAGGTGGGCCACGGCGGCCACTTCCTCGGCGCGGCGCACACGATGGACCGCTTCCGGACCTGCTTCTACCGCCCGATGCTGTCGTCGTCGGACAACTACGAGAAGTGGATGCGAAACGGCGGCCTCGACGCATCCGCCCGGGCCACCAAGATCTACCAGGCCAAGCTCGCGGCGTACGAGCAACCGCCCCTCGACGACGCCATCCGCCAAGAGCTCGAGGAGTACGTCACCCGCCGCCGCCCCGAGCTCGGCGACTGACCCCTCCCGACCATCCGGCCGATCTGACTGACCATCCGGCCGACCTGACGGACCATCCGGCCGACCTGACGGACCATCCGGCCGACCTGACGGACCATCCGGCCGACCTGACGGACCATCCGACCGGATGGTCGGGAGAATCGGCCGGATGGTCGGGAGAATCGGCCGGATGGTCGGGAGAATCGGCCGGATGGTCGGGGGGTCAGGGGAAGACGATGGTCTTGGTGCCGTTGAGCAGGACGCGTTGCTCGGTGTGCCAGCGGACGGCTTGCGAGAGCACCCGGCTCTCGACCTCGCGGCCGGCGGCGGCGAGCTGCTCCGGGATCATCGTGTGGTCGACCCGGGCCACGTCCTGGTCGATGATCGGTCCCTCGTCGAGGTCGGACGTCACGTAGTGGGCGGTTGCGCCGATCAGCTTGACCCCCCGGTCGTGGGCCTGGTGGTACGGCCGCGCGCCCTTGAAGCTCGGCAGGAACGAGTGGTGGATGTTGATCGCCCGACCGGACAGCTGACGGCACGTCTCGTCTGAGAGGACCTGCATGTAGCGCGCGAGCACCACCAGGTGGATGCCGAGCTCGTCGACCAGCTCGAGCAGCCGTCCCTCTGCCTCGGCCTTCGTCTCTGGCGTCACCGGGATGTGGTGGAACGGGATGTCGTACGACGCCGCGAGCCGCTCGAAGTCGCGGTGGTTGGACACGATCGCGGGGATCTCGATGTGCAGTGTCCCAGTGCTCCACCGGAAGAGCAGGTCGTTGAGGCAGTGGCCGAACCGCGAGACCATGAATCAGCGTCCGGTACGGCGTCTGTGCCGAGTAGAGGTCCCAGGTCATCGCGAACCGGTCGCCCACCTCCGCGAACTCCCGGGCGAGCGTTTCCTCCGAGACGTCCGCGTCGGGGAGGGTGAACTGGACGCGCATGAAGAACCGGCCGGTCTCGGCGGCGCCGTACTGGGCGCTGGCCGAGATGTTGCCGCCGCGCTCGAGCAGGAAGCCGGACACCGCATGGACGAGGCCGGGGCGGTCCGGGCAGCGAAGGGTGAGAATGAACTCGGCACCCTGGGCGGCCTCGGCGGCCGGGCGGGTCAGCGGGTCGGTGCTCATGACAGCAGTATCACCACCAGTTCTGGCTGTTGTCGCTTTCTATGCATTAGTGTCGCGCCATGAGCAACAACGGTCTGAAGGCGACCACATCCATGGACTCGCCCAGCACCGTCCAGTCGGTCGACCGGGCCATCACGATCATGGAGATCCTCGCACGCAACGGTGAGGCCGGGGTGACCGAGCTCGCGGGTGAGCTCGGCGTCCACAAGTCGACCGCCTTCCGTCTGGTTGCCGCGCTCGAGCGGCGCTCCCTCGTGGAGCAGGAGCACGGCCGCGGCAAGTACCGGCTCGGCACCGGAATCCTCCGGCTGGCCGGCGCGACCACTTCGCGGCTCGACCTGGTGCAGGAGAGCCGCGGAGTGAGCCGGCTGCTTGCCCAACAGGTCGGGGAGACGGTCAACCTGGCCGTGCTCTCCGACGGTGCCGCCCTCTACATGGACCAGGTCGCGGGGTCCTCCGCGCTGCAGCCCCACAACTGGGTGGGGCAGCGCATCCCCTTGCATGCAACGTCGAACGGCAAGGTACTGCTCAGCGGCCTGGAACCCACGGAAGCCGATCGCCCTGGCGGGTGAGCTGCGCCGTTTCACCGCCAACACCATCACGTCGAGCCGCGCCCTGGGTCGCGAGCTCGACGAGGTGCGGAGCACGGGGCTACGCCATCGCGATCGACGAGCTGGAGATCGGCCTCACCGCCGTCGCGGCGCCCATCCGCAACAGCCATGGCGAGACGATCGCCTCCATGAGCGTCTCCGGGCCGACCTTCCGGATCGACGCCCGGCGGCTGCCGCAGCTTGCCGAGGCGGTCATGCGAGCCGCGGAGGATGTCTCGTTCCGGCTCGGTTGGCGCGGCGACGCCTGAGGTCGGCGCCTCGCTGAGCGGCGGCAACCCGCCCGAGGTGCTTGACGGGCCAGACGACCGCCTTTAGGTTTGTTGCGTAGGTCACAGTCTGTTCCACTATGCGAGACAGGGTCACACTCAGCGAGACAACCGGCCGGGGAGCCGGCATGACCATCGGACGGAGGTGCCGTGCCCGACCTGTACGTCGGAGGCGACTGGCGACCGGCCGCCGAGGGTGGTCGGCGCGAGATCCACTGCCCCGCCAATGGTGAGCTCGTGACGGAGGTCGACGAGGCGACCGCCGTCGACACCCGCGCTGCGATCGCGGCGGCCCGAACGGCCTTCGACTCATCGGGCTGGGCCACCTCGTCGGTCCATGACCGGGCCGCGCTGCTGGACTCGCTCGCGGACCTGCTCATCGCTCACAAGAGCGACATCGCGCGGGCCGAGTCGCTCGACACCGGAAAGCGCCTGGTCGAGAGCGAGTACGACGTCGACGATGTCGTCGGCGTCTTCCGCCACTACGCCCGGGTGGCCGCGGAGGACGCCGGGCGGGTGGTCGACACCGGCCAGGCCGGACGTCCGCAGCCGGATCGTCCACGAGCCGGTCGGAGTCTGCGCCCTGATCACGCCGTGGAACTACCCCCTGCTGCAGACCTCGTGGAAGGTCGCGCCGGCGCTCGCCGCCGGAAACACGTTCGTGCTGAAGCCGAGCGAGCTGACCCCCTCCACCGCCATCCTGCTGATGCGCTCCTCGAGCGAGGCCGGGCTACCGGCGGGAGTCGGCAACCTCGTGCTCGGCGCCGGCCCTGATGCCGGGGCGCCGCTCGCCGAGGACCCCGCGGTCGACCTGGTCTCGTTCACCGGTGGGCTGCAGACGGGGCGACACCTGATGGCCGTGGCCGCGGCCACCGTGAAGAAGGTCGCCCTCGAGCTGGGCGGCAAGAACCCCAACGTCGTGTTCGCCGACTGCGACTACGAGGTTGCGCTCGACTTCGCGCTCACCGCCGTCTTCCTGCACTCCGGGCAGGTCTGCTCGGCCGGCGCGCGGCTGATCGTCGAGGAGCCGATCAAGGAGCGGTTCGTCGACGATCTGGTACGCCGGGCGAAGCAGATCCGCCTCGGCGGCCCGTTCGACGACAAGGCAGAGACCGGGTCCGCTCATCTCCGCCGGCGCATCGAGACAAGGTCGAGGCGTATGTCGCCGCCGGTCTGGCGGAGGGAGCGGTCCTACGATGCGGAGGTGGGCGACCCCAAGATGCGAGCCTGGCCAGCGGCTTCTACTACCTCCCGACGATCCTCGACGGGTGTACGGCGTCGATGACCGTCGTACAGCAGGAGTCGTTCGGACCGGTCCTCACCGTCGAGACGTTCAACGGCGAGGACCAGGCCGTCGCGATCGCCAACGACAGCATCTTCGGCCTGGCCGGCGCGGTGTGGACGGAGAACGCCGGGCGCGCCGAGCGGGTGGCCGGCCGGCTTCGAGCGGGCACCGTCTGGATCAACGACTACCACCCGTACGTCCCGCAGGCTGAGTGGGGCGGCTACAAGCAGTCCGGTTTCGGACGCGAGCTCGGTGCGCACGGGATCGCCGAGTACCGCGAGACGAAGCACATCTGGCACAACGTACGGCCGCAGAGCCAAGGCTGGTTCGGCGGCGTGTGATGGCCCGGGGCGACACCACATGGGACTTCGTCATCGTCGGCGGAGGATCTGCGGGGTGCGCCCTGGCGAACCGGCTCAGCGCCGACCCGTCGACGACGGTCCTGGTCCTCGAGGCCGGTCACTCCGACTTCCGGATCGACCCGTTCATCCACATGCCGGCCGCGCTGCCGTTCCCGATCGGCAGCCGTTTCTACGACTGGCGGTACGAGTCGGAGCCCGAGCCACACATGAACGGGCGGCGGGTCTACCACGCCCGGGGCAAGGTCCTCGGTGGCTCGAGCAGCATCAACGGGATGATCTTCCAGCGGGGCAACCCGATGGACTACGAGCGCTGGGCCGCCGACCCGGGGATGGAGAGCTGGGACTACCTGCACTGCCTGCCGTACTTCAAGCGGATGGAGACCTGCCTCGCCGGCGCTGACGCCTGGCGTGGTGGTGACGGTCCACTCGTCCTCGAGCGCGGTCCGGCCGAGAACCCCTTGTTCGCAGCGTTCTTCGCGGCCGCCGAGGAGGCCGGCTACCCGCTGACCAGCGACGTCAACGGCTACCGGCAGGAGGGCTTCGCGAGGTTCGACCGCAACGTCCACCGCGGCCGCCGGCTCTCCGCGGCCCGCGCCTACCTCCACCCGGTGATGAGCCGGCCCAACCTCGAGGTCGAGACACTCGCCACGGCGACCCGGGTCGACGTTCGCGGGCGGCCGCGCCACTCGGTGTCGACTACCTGCGGGGCGGACGCCTGGTCAGGCACGCGAAAGCCGCGGAGGTCATCCTGTGCGGCGGGGCGATCAACACTCCTCAGCTGCTCCAGCTGTCCGGAGTCGGAGACGCGGCTCACCTCGAGCGATCTCGATATTCCGCTGGTCCAGGACCTGCCCGGCGTCGGCGCGAACCTCCAGGACCACCTCGAGGTCTACATCCAGTACGCCTCGAAGCAGCCGGTCTCGATCGCTCCGGGTCTGCGCTGGCGGAGCCGCCCGAAGATCGCCGTCGACTGGCTGTTCTTCCGCAAGGGCCTCGGCGCCACCAACCACTTCGAGGGTGGCGGGTTCTGCCGGAGCAACGACGACGTCGACTACCCGAACCTGATGTTCCACTTCCTGCCGGTGGCGATCCGGTACGACGGCTCGTCGCCCACCAAGGGACACGGTTACCAGGTGCATGTCGGCCCGATGTACTCCGACGTGCGCGGATCCGTCCGCATCACGTCGCAGGACCCGCGTCAGCACCCCGCTCTGACGTTCAACTACCTCTCGACCCCCAACGACCGGAGGGAATGGGTCGAGGCGGTGCAGGTCGCCCGGCGGATCCTCAACCAGCCGGCGTTCGCGCCGTACAACGACGGGGAGCTCTCGCCCGGACCTTCGGTGAGCACCGACGACGAGGTGCTCGCCTGGGTCGCCGCCGACGCCGAGACCGCCCTGCACCCGTCGTGCACCGCGCGGATGGGCGTCGATGCCCTGGCCGTCACCGACCCGCTCAGCCTCCGGGTGCACGGGGTCGAGGGCCTCCGTGCCGTCGACGCGTCGGTGATGCCGTACGTCACCAACGGAAACATCTACGCCCCGGTGATGATGGTCGCCGAGAAGGCCGCCGACCTCATCCTCGGCAACACGCCGCTGCCCGCGGCCGACGTCCCCTACTACCGCTATCGCGACAACACACCCCTCGATCCGCCTGACGTGGCGGCGGCCCAGGAAAGCGAAGGCATCTCATGACGACCACGGAAATCCCCAGCGGCACGAACGCGACGTCGGCTGGCCGGGCGGCGACCCTCTCGGTCAAGAACCTGTGGAAGGTGTTCGGGCCCGGGTCCGGCAAGATCATCGGCTCGGCGGACGCTGACCTCCCGCGTCCGGAGCTGCTCAAGAAGACGGGCTGTGTCGCGGCGGTCAAGGACGTGTCGTTCGATGTGGCGCCCGGCGAGGTCTTCGTGGTGATGGGGCTGTCGGGATCGGGCAAGTCGACGCTGGTGCGTTGCCTGACCCGGCTGATCGAGCCGACCGCCGGCCGGGTCGAGCTCGGGGGCAAGGACGTCGCCGGGCTCTCGCGGCGGGACCTGCGAGAGGTACGCCGCCACGAGGTCGCGATGGTGTTCCAGCACTTCGGCCTGCTGCCCCACCGCCAGGTCATCGACAACGTGTCGTACGGCCTCGAGATCCGGGGCGACTCGAAGGAGGACCGGTACAAGAAGGCGCAGGAGGTGATCGAGCTGGTGGGGCTGGGCGGCTACGAGAACCACTACCCGGACCAGCTCTCGGGCGGCATGCAGCAGCGGGTCGGGCTGGCCCGTGCTCTCGCGGGGGATCCCAAGGTGCTGATGTTCGACGAGCCGTTCTCCGCGCTGGACCCGTTGATCCGGCGTGACATGCAGAACGAGGTCGTCCGGCTGCAGCACGACCTGCAGACCACCATGGTCTTCATCACCCACGACCTCAGCGAGGCGCTCAAGCTCGGCGACCGGATCCTGATCATGAAGGACGGGGAGATGGTCCAGATCGGCACGCCGGAGGAGGTCGTCGGCGCCCCCGCAGACGACTACGTGCGGGACTTCGTCAGTGACGTGCCCCGCTCCCACGTGCTGTCGCTGCGGTGGGTGATGCGGCCGGTGCGGGAGGGCGACTCGCTCGAAGGCCCGGAGATGACCCCACAGACGGTCGTGCGCGAGGCGGCGCAGGCCGCGCTCGCCTCCAACCACCCGGTGCGCGTCGTCGAGAACGGCCAGGTCATCGGGATCGTGGACGACGATGCGATCCTGCGGGTCGTCGTCGCGGAGGAGGGGACGAAGGCATGAGTGCCGTCCTGCCCCGTACGACGACGGCCCGACCGATGAGCGGGGTCGTGGCCGCCGTCCGCAAGCGGCCGACGCTGTGGGCGGTGATGGCGATCATCGTGGTGTGGGTGGTGGTGTGGGCCGTCGCCAAGGGCCACAACACGCTGGTGCTGGCCGGTGCCGACCTCACCCATGTGCAGAGGTGGCTCGGCGACCGGGCCAACGACCTGGTCCTTGCCGACGCCAGCAACCCCTTCATCCAGGTCACCCACTGGATCTCGACGCGCCTTCGACTGGCTGATCCTGCATCTGCAGCTGCTGATCAGCCAGCCGGCGTACCCACGCACCGTCCCTGAGATCGGCTGGCTCGGGGTGATCGCGATCGCCACCTGGGTCGTCTACGCGGTGTCCGGCACCGCCATGAGCGTGCTCACCGTGGCGAGCTTCGCCGCGTTCGGCATCCTCGGCTTCTGGACCGACAGCATGGACACGCTGATCATCACCGGCGTGGCGGTTGTGCTGTCGGTGCTGATCGGCATCCCGCTGGCGATCCTGATGGCGCACAGCAAGACGGCCCGCTCGATCATCACGCCGGTCCTCGACGTGATGCAGACCCTGCCGACGTTCACCTACCTGTTGCCGATGATGCTGCTGTTCGGCATCGGTGCGGCGGCGGCCACCATGTGCACCCTCATCTACGCGCTGCCCCCGGTGATGCGGATCGCGTCGCACGGGATCCGTGAGGTCTCGCCGACCACGCTCGAGGCGACCGCGTCCCTCGGCCAGACCTCGTGGCAGCGGCTGCTCAAGGTCGAGCTGCCGATGGCCAAGCGCACGATCATCGTCGGCATCAACCAGACCACGATGGCCGCGCTGTCGATGGTGACGATCGCCGCGTTCATCAACGGTCCCGGCCTCGGCCAGCCCGTCGTGCAGGCGCTGGCCGCGCTCGACGTCGGGGACGCGTTCGTGCCCGGGCTCTGCATCGTGATCATGGCGATCATGGCTCGACCGGGTGACGACGGCCGCCAGCGTGTACGGCGAGAAGCGGGCCCGGCGCAACGACCCGAACGCGGAGCATCGACGCCGGATCGCGCTGTACGGCGGTCTGTTCGCGGTCGCCGTGGCCATCTACCTGTCCCGCCACTACATGTGGGCGGCGCAGTTCCCCACCGCGGGCAACGTCGGTGAGCACATCGCCGACCGGGTCCAGATCATCATCGACTGGATCGCCACCAACTGGGGCACAGCCACCGCGCGCATCTCGACCGACTTCACCAACTGGATCCTCAACCCGCTGCAGAACCTGATCGCGAACTCGCCCTGGTGGGTCACCGCCCCCGCGATCGCGGCTGCTGGGCTTCGTCCTCGGCGGCTGGCGGGCCATTGTCTGGGCCGTCATCTGCCTCGGTGGGATCCTCTACCTCGGACTGTGGAACGAGGCGATGATCACCCTGACGTCGACCCTCGTCGCGACCGTGTTCGTGATGATCCTGGCGGTGGTCATCGGCGTCTGGATGGGCCGCGGCGCGAACGTCGACCGAGTGATCAGGCCGCTTCTCGACGCCGGGCAGACCCTTCCCCCGTTCGTCTACCTGATCCCGGTGCTCGCGCTCTTCGGGGCCACCAGGTTCACCGCGATCGTGGCCGGCGTCCTGTACGCCGCGCCGATCGCCATCAAGATCGTCGCGGACGGGATCCGCGGGGTCTCCAAGACCACCATGGAAGCCGCGGAGGCGCTGGGCTCGAGCCGGCTGCAGATGATCGCCAAGGTGCAGCTGCCGATGGCCCGCGGGTCGCTCGCGCTGGCCGCCAACCAGGGCCTGCTCTACGTGCTGTCGATGGTCGTCATCGGCGGCCTGGTCGGCGCCGGGGCCCTCGGCTACGACGTCGTATCCGGCTTCGCGCAGTACGGCCTACGCGGCAAGGGGCTCGCCGCCGGCTTCAGCATCGTGCTGCTCGGTGTCATGATGGATCGCATCACCCGCTATGCCGCGCACGTGCGAGAGACCCAAGGGGCATGACCATGAGCTCATTCAAGTCGCTTATCGCTCCGGTGGCGGTCGTAGCCGTGCTCGCGGGGGCGGCCTTCGCTCCCGGGGTCGGCAGCGACATCCATGACATCAACACGGCTGGCAAGGGCTCGTGCGGCACGCTCAACATCGCTGTCAACGGCTGGGTGGGCTACGAGGCGGACGCCTATGTCGTGGGTGACGTGGCTCAGCAGCGCCTCGGGTGCATCGTCAACTACATCCGGGTCGACGAGCAGATCTCGTGGCAGGGGTTCGCCAGCGGCCAGGTCGACGTCGTTCTGGAGAACTGGGGCCACGAGGACCTGATCAAGCTCTACGTCGACCAGCTCAAGGACGCCCAGCTCGCCGGTCAGACGGGCAACCTCGGGGTCATCGGCTGGTTCGTCCCGCCGTGGATGGCCAAGAAGTATCCCGACATCACCGACTGGCACAACCTGAACAAGTACGCCGACATGTTCAAGACGTCGGAGTCCGGCGGCAAGGGCCAGCTGCTGGACGGCGACCCGGCCTTCGTCACCAACGACGAGGCGCTCGTCACCAACCTCGACCTGAACTACAAGGTCGTGTACGCCGGCAGCGAAGCCGCGCTCATCCAGGCGTTCCGGACGGCCGAGCAGCAGAAGAAGCCCCTGATCGGCTACTTCTACTCACCACAGTGGTTCCTGGCCGAGGTCCCGCTCGTGCAGGTCAAGCTCCCGCCGTACAAGCCGGGCTGTGACGCCGTAGCCGCCAAGGTCGACTGCGACTACCCCCTCTACCGACCTGAACAAGGTCATCAGCAACTCCTTCGCGGACTCCGGGAGCTCTGCCGTCGGGCTGGTCAAGAACTTCCACTGGACCAACGACGACCAGAACTCGGTCGCGAAGGCGATCACCGAGGACGGTCTCGAGCCGGCAGTGGCCGCGCAGAACTGGATCGACGCCCATCCTCGGGCGGTCAACGCCTGGCTCAAGTAGCGCCCGACGTAGACCCTATGGCACTCACGGTGCATGCCCCTGGGCTGGTGCTCATCGAGCACGAGTTCGAGGTGCCCCTCGACCATGCGGTTCCTGACGGGGAGCGGATCACCGTCTTCGCTCGTGAGGTCGCCGACCCGGCGGGCCGAGACCGGCCCTATCTGGTATTCCTCCAGGGTGGCCCCGGACACGAGGCGCCCCGGCCGACCCGCGGACCGACCAGCCCAGGATGGCTGGACCGGGCGCTCTCGGAGTTCCGGGTGCTGATGCTCGACCAGCGGGGCACCGGTCGGTCGAGCCCGATCGGGGCGCTTGCTGGCATGACGCCGCAGCAGCGGGCCGACCACCTGGCGCTGTTCCGGGCCGACTCGATCGTCGAGGACGCGGAGCTGGTCAGGCGCGAGCTCGGCATCGACCGCTGGAGTGTCCTTGGCCAGTCGTTCGGGGGGTTCTGCGCGCTGCGCTACCTGTCCGCGGCGCCCGACTCGCTCCGCGAGGCCATCTTCACCGGGGGGGTGCCACCCGTCGGGCGGGCCGTCGACGACGTCTACCGTGCGACGTACGCGACGATGCTCGAGCGCAACCACCGTTACTACCGCCGCTACCCGGGCGACCGGGATCGGGTCCTGGCGGTCCACGAGATCTGTGACGAGGGTGGAATCGTGGTTCCCGGCGGCGCGATGAGTGGTCGTTGGCTCCGCCAGATCGGCAGCCTCCTGGGCATGAGCGATGGCGCGGAGCGTCTGCACTACCTGCTCGAGCGCGACCCCCGGTCGACAGCGTTCGCGTGGGATCTCGCCGCTGCGTTGCCGTTCAACGGCCGAAACCCGTTGTACGCCGTGATCCACGAAGCTTGCTACGCCGACGGCGAGGCCACCCGCTGGTCTGCGGACCGGGTGATGCCGCCGGAGTTCCGCGACGACGTGACGCTGTTCACCGGCGAGCACGTGTTTCCGTGGAACTTCGACGACGACGCCAACCTGAAGCCGTTGCGTGAGACGGCCAACCTGCTCGCCGACCGCGGGTGGCCGTCGCTCTACGACGCGGATGTGCTGCGGTCGAGTGCCGTGCCCTGCGCGGCCGCGATCTTCACGGGAGACGCCTACGTCGATCGGGTGTTCTCGGAGGAGACCGCGGCGCTGATCCCGACCATGCGTACGTGGGTCACCAATGAGTACGAGCACAACGCCCTACGCGCTGACGGTGACCGGGTGCTGGATCGGTTGCTCGGCCTGGCCAGAGGCACGACGCCCTAAGGTGGAGCTTGTGAGTGAACCCGTCCGGGTGATCAAGGCCGCTGCGCTGGAGCCGGCCGATCCCACTCCGGGCATGACCCGGTCGCGGGCGTTCGAGGTAGACGACTTGTGGGCGGGCCGGGTCGAGACCGTGCCTGGCGCCGTCTCCGGCTGGCATCACCACGACCGCAACGAGACCAGCCTGTACGTCGTCTCCGGCGTCATGCGCCTGGAGTTCGAGGGGTACGACGGCTACCTGGACGCGGAGGCGGGTGACTTCGTCCACGTGCCGGCGTACACGGTGCACCGCGAGAGCAACCCGACCGAGGAGCCGTCGGTGGCGGTGATCGCCCGTGCCGGTGGGGGAATCCCGACCGTGAACGTGGAGGACCCGAGGCGAGACGTTTGAGACCGGCGCGTCAGCCGGCCCGCCTCTAGCATGACGAGCATGATCACTGCACTGCACACCTTGGTCTATGCCGAGGACGCCGACACGGCGCGAGCCTTCTTCCGTGACGTCCTCGGGTTCCCGGCTACCGACACCGGAGGCGGCTGGCTCATCTTCAAGACCGGGCCGAGCGAGCTGGGGGTTCACCCGAGCTTCTGGGAGTACGAGGGCCGAACCGGCGGCACCGACCAGCACTTCGACGTATCCCTGATGTGCGACGACCTCGATGCGACGATGGCCGAGCTGGCCGCCAAGGGCGCCGAGTTCGATGGCGAGGTCAGCGACGCCGGGTGGGGCATGGTCGTCAGTCTCAAAGTGCCGGGCGCCGGCACGATGACGCTCTACCAGCCGAAGTACGACCCTCCCGCCCTGTCGAACGGCGAGTGATCCCCAGGCCGGATATATCAGCAGCGGAATAGTATTCCGCTGCTGATATATCGAGGTTGATGTTTCGCGCGAAGGCGCCGAGGGCGCCGTGGGCGCGGAGGGCACGGAGACGCGAGGGCGCGGAAGCGCGAAGGGAGACGGGGAGCGCCTTTCAGGCATGGCACCCTAGCCGGACCTGAGAGACCAACTCATCTTGCCGCCGTCATCGCTGCGTCTTTTGAGCCGACCACGCTCATCCCGCACGCGCGATGAGCCCAATCACGCAGCGCGCCCTTACCGACCGACGAGCGGACACCTAGCCGAGTCGCCTGCGAAGCTCCTCGTTGATGGCGGGCACGATCTCGTGCAGGTCGCCGATGACGGCGTAGTGCGCCTTGGTCACCATCGGCGCGTCGGCGTCGGTGTTGATGGCCACGATCGTCTTGGCGGTCTGACAGCCGGCCCAGTGTTGGATGGCGCCGCTGATGCCGCAGGCGATATAGACGTCGGGGGAGATCCGGCTTCCGGTCTGGCCGACCTGCTCGTGGTGTGGCCGCCAACCGAGGCTGGTGACCACCCGGGACACCCCGAGTGCACCACCCAGCAGCTCGGTGAGCTCGAGCAGGTCATCGAAACCGTCGACGCCTCCCGCCCCACGGCCCGCTCCAACGACGACCCGGGCGCCGGTCAGAGCCGCGGTGTCGGCCTGCTCCGTGGCCTCGACCCGCACGACCCTGGCCACCAGATCGGCCGCCGTCAGCGTGGGGGAGAACGGCTCGAGCTTCGGGGTCGTCGCCTGCTCTGCCGGTGCCGCCGTCGTCGAGTGGCCGGCCACACTCAACACCGCCGGGACGGACTCCAGCCGCATCTCTTCGAGGACCGAGCCGCCCATGACCTGGCGAGACACCACCAGCGGGTCGGCACTGTCGGCCGCCACCACGTTGGCCGCCATCGTCGCGCCGAGACGGGTCGCGACATGGGCCATGATCTCGTTGCCACGTGGGGTTCCGGCAGCCATCACGACCCGGGCGTCTAGTGAGCGCGTGGCGTCGATGACGGAGGCGGCCCAGGCTGCGGCCGAGTACGTCGACAGCCGGTCATCAACGGCGTGGTGCGCCGCCATGACGCCGTACTCGCCGAGGCTGTGGGTCAACGCATCCTGAACCGAAGCCTCCAGCGGACCGACGACGACGGCCGCGACACCGCCAGCATCGGACGTCGCGCGCGCGAAGGTCAGCGTCTCGAGCGACGTCTCCGTGACGCCTTGGTCGTCGGTCTCGACGAAGACGAGGATCATGGCGACACCACCCCGATCGTGACGAGCAGATCGACGACCGCGGGAGCCGCTTCGGCGCCGGTGCCGAGGATCGTGACCTCACTCGGTTGGGCCGGCGGGAGCTTGAGCCGGACGCGTCCCGAACCGATCGGCTCGAGGTCGGCCGGTGAGGTGTCCACGACCGTCCGCTTGGCCTTCATCCGGCCCGGGATGGACGGGTAGCGCGGCGAGATCCCACCTTCCTGGATCGCGACCACGGCGGGCAGTGGCAGGGTGAAGACCTCGGTGCCGCCCGGTCCGTCGCCACGTGCGGTGAGCGTTCCCTCGGACACGTCGAGGGTCGCGATCCCGGTGAGCACCGGTCGACCGAGCGCGTACCCGAGTCGCACCCCCACCTGGAAGTCGCCCGTGTCTGCAGCATCGTTGCCGACCAGGATCAGGTCGTACGACGTCCCGGCGTTCTCGTGCGCCCGCACCAGGTCCGCGATGGCGTGCGCGACGTCAGCGGGTCCCCAGCCGGACGTGTCGGCCTCGATCAGCACCGCCTTGCGTGCAACCGACCGCAACGGCGTCGCGAATCTGCTCGACCGAGTCCTCGCCACCTACCGACAGCACGGTCGCCTCGCCATCGGTCGCCTTCGCCACCGTGATGGCGGTCTCGATGGCGCACTCGTCGTGGGCGCTCAGCGTGTAGCCCACGTGGCGCGCGTCCACACTCATGCCGTCGTCAGCGAGGAGAACCTGCCCCGAAGTCTCCGGAACCCGTTTGATGCAGACCAGCACGCTCGTCATCTCAGCTCCGGATTCGGTCGTTGCTCGGGTCGAACAACGCGGAGGCGTCGCAGGCGTCGACCGTCACCGGGTACAGCTCTTCCAGGTAGCTGACCGAGAGCTCGTTGCCGACCGTCGCCTCGGCGGGTGGCAGGTACGCCATCAGCAGATGCGCGCCCAAGGAAGGGGCCGACCCGGCGGTCGTGACATAGGGGTGGTGGCCATGGTCGTCTGTCAGGGTGCCGCCGTTGCGACTGAGGATCGGCTCGCCCCCGAGCATGTAGCGCTTGCCCGCCGGCCTTGGACACGTGATCCTCGACCCGCAGCGTGCAGAGCACCGCCTTGGGGTCCTCGACTCGTTGCTTCAGGTACGCCTCCCGCCCGACGAAGTCGGCCGCCTTGACCTTCGGACGCTGCATGCCGGCCTCGACGATCGACCGCTCCGAGTCGAGCTCGAAGCCGTAGGCACGGTAGCCCTTCTCGATGCGCCCCGTCGTGCCGTAGACACCGATGCCGACCGGAACAGCGCCGTAGCCGGCCCCTGCCTGGTGCAACAGCGACCACAGCCGGGCGCCCTGCTCGATCGGAACGTGCAGCTCCCAGCCGAGCTCTCCGACGTACGAGATCCGCGATGCCAGCACGGAGAGTGAGCCCACCTCGATGTCCCGGCAGGTGGCGAAGCCGAACGCCTGATGGCTGATGTCGTCGCGGGTCAGCTCGCCCAGGATGTCGCGAGCCCGGGGACCCCAGAGCCCGACGGTTGCGTACGCCGAGGTGAGGTCGACCACCACGGCCCCGCCGTCGGCCGGCATCCGGTCGGCGAACCACTTACGGTCGACCATTCCGTGTGCGCCACCGGTGACGACCCGGAACCTGTCATACGCCAACCGCATCACCGTGAGGTCGGACCGGAAGCCGCCGCGCTCGTCCAGCACCGGCGTGTAGACCACCCGACCGATCGGCACATCGACCTGGGAGACCACGATGCTTTGTACGGCGTTCATCGCGGCCGGACCGACGACATCGAAGATCGCAAACGCCGAAAGGTCGATGATGCCGGCCCGGGACCGCATGGCGAGGTGCTCCGCATTGATGATCGGAGACCACCAGCGCGAGTCCCACTCGTGGTCGCGTGGCATCACGGAGTCACCGAACTCGTCGAGCAACGGGCGGTTCGACTCGTACCAGAACGGGCGCTCCCAGCCGGCTCCTTCGACGAAGACTGCGCCGCGGGCCACCTCGTCCGCGTGCATCGGCGCCAGCCGCTGGCCGCGGTCGCTCTCGTACTGCTCGGCCGGGTGGATGATCCCATAGGTCTTGTTGAATGCCTCGCTGGTGCGGGCCCGGATGTGCGAGCGGGTGCGGTGGTGGGGATAGAACCGGGCGATGTCGGAGTGGCCGAGGTCGATCTCCGGGAGCCCGTTGGTCATCCACTCGGCGACCGCCCGACCGACGCCGGGTCCCTCCTTCACCCACACGGCTGCGGCGGACCAGAGCCCCTTGACCTCAGGCGTCTCGCCGAGGATGGGCGCACCATCAGGTGTCAACGACAGCAGGCCGTTGATGGCGTAGCGGATCTCGGCCTTCTCGTCACCGAGGATCTCCGGCATCAGCTCGAGCGCCTGCTCGAGCTGGAGGTCGAAGTCGTCGGCGGTGAACGGCATCTCGGTCGGTGACAGCTTCGCCTGCTCGATCGACGGGATCTCTTCGGGATCGTGCAGGATCGCGCGGTGGGCGTACGACCCGACCTCCATGTCGGCCCCGTGCTGGCGTTCGTAGCAGAACGTGTCCATGTCGCGGATGATCGGGAACGAGATCTCGCCTTCCTGGGCAGCGAGCACGGGCACCGGTCCGACACTGATCATCTGATGCACCGCGGGCGTCAGCGGGATGTTCGCGCCAGCCATTCTGGCGATCTTCGGGCTCCAGACCCCGCAAGCGATCACCACGGTCTCCGCCTCGATGTCACCGCCGCTGGTGCGTACCCGGCGCACCCGGCCCTGCTCGACGTCGATGCCAGTGACCTCGACGGTCGAGACGACCTGCAACGCGCCCATCTCCTGCGCGCGTTCGCGCATGATCGTGCCGGCCCGCAGGGAGTCGACCACGCCGACGCTCGGGGTCCAGAACGCACCGACGATGACCGACGGGTCGAGATAGGGGACCCGTTCGACGACCTGCTCGGGGGTGACCAGCTCGGCCTCGATGCCCCACGCCTTGGCCGACGACATCCGCCGGCGGAGCTCCTCCATCCGTTCCTCGGTGCGGGCCACCTCGATAGCCGCCGCACTGGGTGAAGACGCCCAGCTCGCGGTACTGCCGGACACTCTCCAGTGTCAGGTCGGTGATCTCGCGGGAGTGGTCGACCGGGAAGATGAAGTTCGAGGCATGACCGGTGGAACCGCCGGGGTTCGGCAGGGGCCCCTTGTCGATCTGGACGATGTCGCGCCACCCCAGCCTGGCCAGGTGGTATGCCAGGCTGTTGCCGACGATGCCGGCCCCGATGACCACGACCCTCGCGCTGTCCGGAACTGTCGCCATCACGCGCCTCTCGAAACGACCCTCACGGCGCTGGTGTTGCGTAATGCAAAACACAGCAGCGCCATACGAAACTTGATACCAGAATCGTCACTGGTTCCGCGGACCATGTCAAGACGACCGGCTCCGCCGGGGTCCACGGAGCTCGATGTCCTGAGGTTGCCCCGACCACCCAAAGTCAGAAGCGCGGTGGAACAGCGATGAGCCCGTCACCCCTCCGGACGGGCTCATCGCTAGGCCAGGAGGGCTCCGGCGCCCGGGATCCGCGGCTCGAGCCCCAGCGCGTCGAGGAGCCGGCGAGCCGTGGCGATGGCGGCCGTGAAGACCGGAAGTCCGAGGCGTTCCTCGACGACCGGCACCGCCGCCAGGGACGGCATCTGCACGCAGGCGGAGAGCACGACGGCGTCCGCGCCATTGATGTCCAGCCGGTCCGCCAGCGCGGGTAGCTGCGCTGGGTCGAGCCTCCCGACCGCCTTGTTGTCTGCGACCACGTTGGAGCTCGGCACGATCAACCCCCGCCGGTACGGCGCTCTGGCGGGGAGCCGGTCAGCGGTTCGCACCGCCGTACCGGCCTCGGCGCCCGGGGTCACGAGGCCTGGTCCAGGGCGTACTCGCGAAGAAGCAGCCGGGTTCGCGCGCCGGGAGCGAGGGTGAGCCCGAAGCCGAGCCGGTCGAGGTGGTCCCGTACGTCATCGACGTGCATCGACCCATGGCGTTCGAGACGAAGGCTGCGGGCGGCCGTCGACCCCCATCGTCACTCGGTGGAAACCGAGGATCGTCGTCGACATCGGTAGGTAGCCGGGATAGCGGCGCCGGGCGGCACTCTCGTCGGCATGCTCGAGCAGGAGCAGCTGGTCGCCGAACTCCTCGCGGAGACCGGCGGCCCGCCAGTGCGCAGGGGAGTCGTCGGCGCCGGTGAGATGTCGGGATCGGTTGGCCGAGGTGATGTACAGCAGGTCGTCGTCGGTGGCGTCGACGGCCCGGGCGAGGAACTCGTTGGACGGGCACGCGTAGCCAGGAGCGATCACCTGTGCGGTCGAGACACCGGCGTCGGGAAACGTCAGGTGGCCGGGGATGTGCGGCGCGGCCGGGCCGCGGAACCCGAACGGTCCTAGTCCGAAGAACGTGTCGATCACCCCGAGGACGCGGCGGCGGGTCAGCGGCGCCGGAAGCCGGCCCCAGTCCCAGATGCCCGGAATCCTCGAAGGGGTGGTCGTGATGCTGCCGACCTGCGCCGGGGGCCGACCCTTCATGATGTTGACCCGGCGAACGGTCTCAGCGTCACCACAGGTGGTGATCACGTAGAAGTTGGCGAAGCCATGGCCCACGATCGCTGCCGGACGCGAGCGAGCTGGCCGCGAACCGGGCGTCGTCGGCGCGCGTGAGGCGCAGGGACGCCGTCTCGAGAGTCGTCGCGTTCATGCCCCCCAAGAGCGAGGCCTATGCCCCGAGATACATCCGGCCGGAAATTCGCTGCGCCAACGGGACCGCCACTGGATTCGTCCGAGCCAGCGCGGTGGTTTTGCGGTAGAGCCATTCGGACGAATCCGGTGGGACGGGCTAGCTGATCAGGCCGAGGTCCTTCACGGCGTCGCGCTCCTCGCGGAGCTCGGCCGTGCTGGCGTCGATCCGAGCGCGGGAGAATTCGTCGATGTCGAGCCCGTCCACGATCGACCAGCTGCCGTTTGAGGTCGTCACCGGGAAGGACGAGATCAGACCCTCGGGCACGCCGTAGGACCCGTCAGAGACCACCGCCATCGAGGTCCAGTCGCCGTCCTTGGTCCCGAGCAGCCAGTCCCGCGCCGCGTCGATGGTCGCGGAGGCGGCACTCGCCGCACTCGAGGCGCCCCGCGCCTCGATGATCGCCGCCCCGCGTCGCTGCACGGTCGGGATGAAGGTGTTCTCCAGCCAGTCCTGGTCGCCTACCGTCTCCGCGGCGTTGGCGCCGCGCACCTCGGCGTGGAAGATGTCGGGGTACTGGGTGGCCGAGTGGTTGCCCCAGATCGTCATCTTGGCGATGTCGGTGACGGCGGCGCCGGTCTTGGCAGCCAGCTGCGCCACCGCACGGTTGTGGTCGAGCCGTGTCAGCGCGGAGAAGCGCTCCCGCGGGATGTCGGGGGCGTTGTTCATCGCGATCAGCGCGTTCGTGTTCGCCGGGTTCCCGGTGACCGCGATGCGCACGTCGTCAGCCGCGTGGGCGTTGAGCGCCTTGCCCTGCACGGTGAAGATGGCGCCATTGGCCTCCAGCAGGTCGCCACGCTCCATGCCCTTGCTGCGCGGGCGGGCGCCGACCAGCAGCGCCAGGTTGACGCCGTCGAAGATCGTGTCGGCGTCGTCGCCGATCTCGACACCCGCGAGTGTCGGGAACGCGCAGTCGTCGATCTCCATCACCACACCCTCAAGGGTCTGCAGGGCCGGCGTGATCTCGAGCAGCCGGAGCTCGATCGGGGTGTCTGCACCAAGCAGGCGATCCGCTCGCGAGGCGAAACAGCAGGCTGTAGCCGATCTGGCCGGCGGCGCCGGTGACGGCGACCTTGACGGGGGTGCTCACGATGACTCCTGGTTCAGGGGACTCGGGGACGGGTCCGGATAGCGGGACAGCCTGACGCTAGCAATCGTCGGCGCCGGTCACAGCCGAGGGTCGGCCCCGGAGGTCAGAGTGCTGGCAGCCCGAGCACATCTCGGACGACCGACTCGAGTGCCTCGAGCGGCTCGTAGCCGCCGAGAGTGCCGGTGACATACGCGATCGCGTACTCGCCGGCCGTGCTCCACCACCCGACGTGTCCGCCGAGCCCACCCATTCCGTAACCGTCCTCGTCGACGCCGAACCCCAGGCCCCAGGCGCTCTCGCTGCCGAGGACCCGGTCCTCGCCGACGCTCACCTGCGAAGTCGCCTCGCCCAGCAAGGCGGGGGACAGGATGTCTCCACTCGCGAGGGCAGCGTAGAAGCCCGCGACGGCCCGTGCCGTACCGAAGCCGTTGATCGCCGGGATCTCGGCGCGTCGCCATTCCGGCGAGTTCACCACCCCGGGGTCCAGGGCGCCGGGTGGGTTACCCAGGGCGCGCTGGAACATCGGAGAGCGATCCTCGGCATCGGCGGCGACGGTCTCGAAGCCGGTCATCTCGACGGCCCGGTCCTGTTCCGCGTCGGGCAGCCCGATGTGGAAGTCGAGGCCGCGGGGAGCGCAGATCTCCTCGCGGAGGTAGGTCCCGAGCGACCGGCCGTCCACAGCGCGCACGACCTGGCCGAGGGGATGTCCGTAGAAGAGCGCCGACTCGCCGTGCGCGGTGCCCGGCGGCCAGGCGGGCGGCTGGTGGGCGAGCAGGTCGCAAAGCCCGTCCCAGTCGAAGAACAGCTCGGTCGGCGCCGGCTCGTCGAGGTAGACCAGGCCGGACTGATGACAGAGCAGCTGCCGCACAGTCGTCGACGTGCTCAGCTCCGGCCAGTAGGTCCGGACGTCGTCGTCCAGCCCGACCAGCCCCCGGTCGACCAGGAGGAGGACGCAGGTCGCTGCCAACGGCTTCGAGACCGAGTACGGCATGACCAGGCTGTCCTGCGCGAAGGGGCGGGTCCGCGCCTGCGTCCGCCCAGCCGCCCCACAGGTCCACGACGTACTCGCCGCGGTGCCACACGGCGAAGGCGGCACCGGTTCCCGCCAGCCGTGACACCACATCGTCGAACGCGTCGCGCACGGCGTCGTACGCAGGATCAGTGCTACCGAAAATCACGGGGCCATCGTCGCAGACCTGGCGTCCTGAGATATCTTGATGTCAAGCAATTCCTCTGTACGTCGACCGCGGGAGCATGTTCATGGCCAAGATCAAGGTGACCACCCCCATCGTCGAGCTCGACGGCGACGAGATGACCAGGATCATCTGGCAGTTCATCAAGGACAAGCTGATCAACCCGTACCTCGACGTCGAGCTCGCGTACTACGACCTCGGGATCGAGAAGCGCGACGAGACCGACGACCAGATCACCATCGACGCGGCCAACGCCATCAAGAAGTACGGCGTCGGCGTCAAGTGCGCGACCATCACGCCGGACGAGGCCCGGGTCGAGGAGTTCGGGCTCAAGGAGATGTGGAAGTCGCCCAACGGCACCATCCGCAACATCCTCGGCGGAGTGATCTTCCGCGAGCCGATCGTGATCTCCAACATCCCGCGGCTCGTCCCGGGCTGGACCAAGCCGATCGTCATCGGCCGTCACGCCCACGGCGACCAGTACCGCTCACAGAACTTCGTGGTCCCCGGCCCGGGCAAGGTGACGATCACCTACACGCCGAGCGGCGAGGGCGAGCCGATGGAGTTCGAGGTCGCCGAGTTCACCGGCGGTGGAGTGGCGATGGCCATGTACAACTTCGACGACTCGATCCGCGACTTCGCCCGGGCGTCGCTGCGGTACGGCCTCGAGCGTGACTTCCCGGTCTACCTCTCCACCAAGAACACGATCCTCAAGGCCTACGACGGCCGGTTCAAGGACCTGTTCGCCGAAGTCTTCGAGACCGAGTTCAAGGCCGACTTCGACGCGGCGGGGCTGACCTACGAGCACCGGCTGATCGACGACATGGTCGCATCGGCGCTCAAGTGGGAGGGCGGCTACGTCTGGGCCTGCAAGAACTACGACGGCGACGTCCAGTCGGACACCGTGGCGCAAGGCTTCGGCTCACTCGGTCTGATGACCTCCGTGCTGATGACCCCGGACGGCAAGGTCGAGGCGGAGGCGGCGCACGGCACGGTGACTCGCCACTATCGTCAACACCAGCAGGGCAAACCCACCTCGACGAACCCGATCGCGTCGATCTTCGCCTGGACCCGCGGCCTCGAGCAGCGCGGCAAGATGGACGAGACCCCTGACGTGGTCGAGTTCGCCCAGACCCTCGAGCGGGTCTGTATCGAGACCGTCGAGTCGGGCAAGATGACCAAGGATCTGGCCCTTCTGGTCGGCCCCGACCAGCCGTGGCTCACGACCGAGGAGTTTCTTGGCGCCATCGACGACAACCTCGGTACGGCCATGGCCGGCTGAGCCGGTCAGCGACCTCGTTCGACTCGCAGCCGAAACGGCCCGCACCCTCTGAAGCTGCAGCCGCTATCCCCAAGCACTGTGATGGCCCCACGGGGGCCGAGGGTGAAGGCGGTCGATCCGATGCGATGTGGCATCGACTCCACCGATCCGCAGGGCCTGCCGGCCTGGCAGCGGATGAACCTCGAGCCTCGGTAGAGCACCAAGTCGCCAGCCGCGTCCATCGCGGTGTTCGCGTAGTTCCTCAACGCGACCGTCTCGGGGGCCGACCAGCTCCCGGCGGCGTCAGCTCGGACCAGCTCGGCCGGGCCACCGATGTCTGGCGGGCCGAACGTCGCGACCGCCGAACCGTCATCTGCGATGGCCACCGGCGTTTCCTGGTAGATCGTCGCCGTCTCGTCGAGGATGTGGGGAGGCTCGAAGTCCCGGCCGGACGGCCGGTAGCGCACATAGGCTGTCGCACCCGTCTCGTCACCTACGGTGTAGGCGATGACCAGGTCTCCGTTGCGGTTGGCCCCCAGGGTTGGTCGCAACCCCCTTTCGGCGATGGACTCCGGCACGCCCCAGGTGCCGTCAGCGGCTCGCTCCAAGAGGTCGATGCCGATGCCACCGCCGCCCACCGCGCGGGTGTAGATGACGCCCGCGTTCCCTGCGGAGTCGACAACGACCCCGTACGGATAGCCGGAGACGCCCGGTACCGCCTCCTGCGGCTGCCACTCGCCTGAGGGGGACCGGAAGGCGAACGACACGTCCTCGGATCGGCTGGTCGGCTTCCAGACCGCCGCAGCCGCACCGTCCGACCCGAAGCCGATCACCGGGCCGTTCGTGAAGCTGCTCGAGGTCGACCCGACGACGAGCGGAGGTCGGATCTCGCCGGAGCCGGAGATCTCGACGACGGAGACGTCGCCCGATCCCTGCGCGACGACGACAGCAGCCCTGCCGTCCTTGGCCAGCTGGAAACTGGTAGCACCTCCCGCTAGCACGATCGTGGGATCGGACCATCCTCCGGCGCCGCGGCGCACCGACAGGAAGAGGCTGCGCGACCCGGTGGACGACCAGGCGGCGACGACCAGGCCGCTGTCGGTGGTGACCAGAGCCCGGCCCCGGGTGGCGTGCTCGTACAGCGTGTGGACCGGCTTCCAGGAGACATCGTCCGGCCGCCCGAACTCAGCGGCGCCGAAGGCAACGGTGCCAGCCGAACCGGCAGCCGACAGGCAGATCGCCGCGAACAGAGCGGCGGCTGTGACCGTGAATGCCGAGCGTCCCTTCAAGGTGCCGGTACGGAATGCCATCGGGTCCCCTTCGCTGGTGGTGACAGCATGGCAGGCGAGCTGATCAGCTCCCATCCACCCACAGCAGCCACGCCCCGTTACCTCCGGCAGCTCGGCGCGACCTCATCGTCGTATCTCTCCGATCACCGGGCTCACCGTCCGCGCTGGGCCACCAGGCTGGTGGGGACGCACTCTTCGGTCTTGCAGCCGCGGCCCCACACCATGGAGATGGCGCCGTTGCGACCGACTGACGTCGACGGGAAGTGGGAACCCGTTGCCGAGTTCGTCTCCGTTGTACCGCAGGTCCCGCCGGTGGGACAGCGAACCAGCTGCACGCCGTTGCTGTCCTGGCTCGTGACGACCGCGTCACCGGCCGCGTTCGTGGCGATGGCGTAGGCCGAGCCCTTGAGGGTGAGGTCCTGCGGAGCGAGCCAGAACCCGGCCGAGTCGGCAGGGGTCAGCTGGATCTGTTGCGATCCCGTCGTGTGAGTCCGGTACGCCGACACGAGTGAGCCGTCCGCGGCGATCCCCAACGCGATGTAGGTGTTCTCGGGCACGCTCACACCCAGGTCGTGGGTGTCTCCGAAACCGGAGCCGGACGCTTTGTAACGGGCCTTGCCCGAGAAGGTGCCGTCGCTGTTGACGAGCTCCCAGCCGATGACCAGGTCGCCGTCCTGGTTACCCGCCACCGTGGTCAGGTAGGCCGACGCGGCGACGACGAACGGGCTGGTCCAGCTACCACCCGGCGATCGGCTGAGGTAGGTGATCTGCTGATGCCGGAAGTCTGGGTTGTCCGTCCGCAGCAGGACCTGCGCGTTGCCCGAGCTGTCCACCACGAGGCCGGCAATACCGCCCTGCATGGGCAACGACTCCGGAGTGCTCCACTGCCCGCCAGGAGCCCGGTAGGCGAGCATCGCGGCCGTACCCTCCTGGGCATGCCAGACCGCGGCGACGGCTCCGTTGGACCCTTCGGCGATAGTGGCGTCAGACGTGAAGGGATCGGCGCTGTTGCCCACGACATGCGGTGACCCGACCCTCCCGTCCGACGAGATGTGCAGCGCCGACACGGTTGCGAATCCCTGCCACAGGACCCAGGCACCCTTGCCGTCCTTGGAGAGCGAGACGCCGGCTGCCGACGTCACGATCTTGGTGGGTGTGGACCACTGGCTACCGCTGGGCCGGACGGCGATGTAGAGGTTCTTGAAGTTTCGACCGGACCACACCGATACCACCATTCCGTTGTCGGTGGTGACGGTGGACAGGTTCTCGAAGCCCTGGTCGGCGACCGTGACGACGGGGCCCCAGTCGGTTGTCGTCGAGGCTGACGCCGGGCCGCTGGTGAAGGTCAGCGAGGCGGTCGCGACCGCTAAGGCAGCGGTGACGGTGAGTGAAGCTCGGGTGCGCATGGCGCGTCTCCTTGATGGGTGTGAAGGTGGATCGGGAATGGTGGCCGTACGCCGGCGGACTCGGCTAGCTGGCTCGCTGGGCCACCAGGCTCGTGGGAGTGCAGGTCCTGCCGAAGCAACCCCGTCCCCACAGCAGGTTGACGACGCCGTTGTCCGCGATCGATGCCGACGGGAAGCGATCAACTGCGGGGTTGGTCTCGACCGGAGCGCACGCCTCCTGCGCGGGACAGGTGTCGAGCTGAAGGCCACTGCTCAACCGGCTGGTCACGAGTGCGTCGCCATCGGGGCTGATGCTGACGTCGTAGCTGAATCCGGTCATCGCCAGCAGCCGGGAGCTCAGCCACTGGCCCGAGGAGGTCACCGGGGTGTACCGGAACTGCTGGGAACCCGACGCTGCGATGTGGGAGACCGCCACGGCGTATCCGCTGTCCGACATGGCCAGCGCGACATGGCTGCCGAAGGGCACGTTGTTGAACAGTTGCTTCGGCGGCCCGAAGGCGGCTCTCTCGCCGTCGGGCTTGTACCGGGCGACAGCGGAGAAGGTCCCGTCCCCGTTGTCCTGCTGCCAGCCGACTACGAGACCGCCGTACGGGCTGCTGGCGGCTGTCGCGAGGTAGGCGGAGGTCGCGACGTCGACGTATCCCCCAAACCCGCCATCCGGCTCGAGGCGCCCTTTCCAATAGGTGATCCTCTGGTGCCAGAAATCGGGGTTGTCCTGAACCAGGGCGAGGTCGAGGGAGTCGGTCTCGTTGACTGCGAGACCGAGGATCTTTCCCGTATCCGGAACGCCCTGGGGTCCCTGCCAGAAGCCGCCGCTCTTGAGGTAGTACCAGACCCCGGGTGTCTCGCTGTCGTACTCGCGCCACGCGGCCACCACCGAATCGTTGGCGCTCACCGCGATCGCGGAGTCCCGCTGGAGCGGGACCAGCGTATGGCCGACGGCCTCTGGCGGCGTTACGACGCCGTCGGCGGTGATGTGCGCCACCCGGACCGACTGGTTGTAGGACCACATGACCCAGGCACCAGCGCCCCCCGTCGCAACCCTGACCACCCGTGAGTCCGCTGGGAACGGGGTCGCTATCGACCATCGCTTACCGGGCTTGTGGACGGCGATATAGACGTGCTGGTCCGGCAGCTGCCCGATCCACGCGGCCACCGTCAGCCCGCTGTCGTCGGTGGCCGTCGCCATGTCGTCGAAGCCATGACTGCTAACCGTGCGGACCGGCCCCCACGTGAGAGACGCGCCGGCCGGGCTCGCCGTGCTCAGCACTGCGGCGGCCATCAGTACGCCGGCCGCCACACTGGCGGCCACCCGTCGTGTTCGCATCGGATGCTCGATTCGTGTGTCATGTCCCGCCCGTCCCGGGCGACCCCCTCAACCTGCTCGTCAACCTCGCCGATGTAAAGGGCTTTGCGCAATCGTGATGGCGCCGGCAGCGTCGACACCTCGTGCCCCTTCGCCCGTACCACGTACGACGGATCGCAAGAGTTCACTCGACCGGGCTAGGGTCGATGGGGTGAGGTTTCTTCACGAGGCGGCTCCGCCATACGACCTGACGTACTCCGATGTCTTCATGGTGCCGGCCCGTTCCGACGTCTCGTCGCGGCTGGACGTCGACCTCACGACGCCGGACGGAGTCGGTACGTCCCTGCCGCTCGTCGGTCGCCAACATGACGGCGATCTCGGGGCGGCGGATGGCCGAGACGATCGCCCGCCGGGGTGGCATCACGATCCTGCCGCAGGACATCCCGGGCGAGGTCGTCGGCGACGCCGTGGCGTGGGTGAAGGCCAGACACCCGGTGTTCGAGACCCCGATCAAGGTGGCGCCCGAGACCGTGGTCGCGGAGGTTCTGGCCCTGCTCGGCAAGCGGTCCCACGGCGCGGCCGTGGTGCTCGATCGAGGCCGTCCGGTAGGGATCGTCACCGAGCACGACTGCGTCGAGGTCGACCGATTCACCCGGGTGTCCGAGGTGATGACGACCGACCTGATGTCGGTGGGCAAGGACCAGGACCTGTACGCAGCCTTCGACCTGATGACGAGCCACCACCTCGACGTCGCTCCGGTGCTCGACGGCGACCAGATGCTCGGAGTCCTCACCCGCAAGGGCATCCTCCGCTCCGCGATCTACCGTCCTGCGCTCGACGCCGCACGGCCGGCTGATGGTGGGCGCGGCCATGGGCGTGAACGGCGATGTGGAGGCGAAGGCCGCCGACCTGCTCAGCGCGCGCAGGCCGACGTGCTCGTGCGTCGACACGGCCCACGGCCACCAGGAACGGATGCTCGAGGCGCTGCCGCTCGATCGTCGCGGCTCGCGACAAGTGGGAGGGCGAGACCGGTGTCCGGGTTCCCGTCGTCGCCGGCAACGTGGTCTCGGCCGACGGCGCACGGGACCTGGCCGCGGCCGGCGCCGACATCGTCAAGGTCGGGGTCGGTCCCGGAGCGATGTGCACGACCCGGATGATGACCGGCGTCGGCCGGCCGCAGTTCTCCGCGGTCGCTCGACTGCGCAGCGGCGGCTCGGGATGCCGGCGCGACGCGTGTGGGCCGACGGCGGCGTGAAGTACCCGCGCGACGTCGCGCTGGCGCTGGCCGCAGGGGCGGCCAGCGTCATGGTGGGCTCCTGGTTCGCCGGCACCCATGAGAGCGCCGGGGACCTGGCGAGAGACGCGGACGGCAGGCTCTACAAGGAGAGCTTCGGGATGGCCTCGGCCCGCGCCGTACGCAACCGAACCCGAGAGCAGTCGTCGTTCGAGCGGGCCAGGTCGGCCCTCTTCGACGAGGGCATCTCGTCCTCGCGGATGTACCTCGACCCGACGCGACCTGGTGTCGAGGACCTGGTCGACATGATCGTCGCGGGCGTGCGCAGCGCCTTCACCTACGCGGGCGCCCGGACGATCCCGGAGTTCCACGAACGAGCCGTCGTCGGCGTGCAGTCCGCCGCCGGGTACGACGAGGGGCGCCCACACCCGGTCAGCTGGTAGGTCGGCCTTGGCGTTGCCCAGCACGCTGGGCGGATGCACCCTCTGCCGGGCGGCCTGCCCGGCGCCCGGTGTCGTTGCCTAGCGTGCCGGGCAAACCCAGAGCCGCCGTCTAAGGCGCTCCCTGCGGCTGACCCTCGGAGATAGGGATTACTGCCGATGTGTCGACCCCCCTTAGCCGGGCATCGTCGAGTCATCAGCAGGGAATCCTACCGGCAGAGACAACCGAAGGAGCAGAACATGACGATCGGTGGATTGATCGGAGAGACCTTCATCCAGAACGAGGTCGAGTTCCGTCGCGAGCGGACGATGCAGCAGTACAACCGTCGGCCGCACCGGCACCAGAAGCGCCACGTGGCGTGGCCGTTCGCCCGGCACCCGGGCGAGAAGCACCAGAGCCACCCCGCAGTGAGCTGATGTGCCCACGCTCGAGGCGACGGTCGCCGCGACGCCGGACCGGGCGCGATCCGTACCGACTGGCCGGCATGTCGGCAGCTGTTCGCCATGATGGCGGGTATGCCGTCCGAGATCGCCCTGAGCCCCCTCGTCGGGAGAGCGGACACCGTCCGTACCCTCGCCGACGCGGTGGGGCTCGGCGGCGATCCGGGCGGCAAGGTGCTGCTCGGCGGCGATGCCGGCGTCGGCAAGAGCCGGCTGCTCGCCGAGCTGTCCGATCTCGCCACGGCCGCGGGCTGGCGGGTGCTCGTCGGACATTGTCTCGACTTCGGCGACAGCGCGCTGCCCTACCTCCCCTTCACCGAGGCGTTCGGGCGACTGGCTGCGGATGCGCCCGAGGCCGCCCGCTCCGCTGGTCGCAGGCAGCGCGGTGCTCGAGCGGCTGCTGCCGACGCATCGCACGCTGGCCGATCCCGACGGCCACGCCGAGCCGACCGACCGGGCGTCGATGTTCGACGCCGTCGCAGCAGGCGCTGACCGAGCTGGCCGCCAGCTCGCCGCTGCTGCTCATCGTCGAGGACGTCCACTGGGCGGACCAGTCGACCCGCGAGCTGCTGACGTTCCTGCTCACCCGCCCGACCACGAGACCCTTCGCCCTCGTGGTGTCCTACCGCAGCGACGACCTCAACCGGCGACACCCCCTGCGAGCCGTGCTGGCCGAATGGCACCGGCTCTCCGCCGATCACCCGGCTGCACGTCGAGCGTCTCGACGAGACCGACATCCGGTCGATGATCGCCAACCTGCAGCCGGTCCCGCTCCCCGAGCGCGAGGTGCAGCGCATCGTCGCCCGCGCCGAGGGCAACCCGTTCTTCGCCGAGGAGCTGGTCTCCGCCGCCGACGACGACTGCGGCTCCCTCCCCACCGAGCTCGCCGACCTGCTGCTGGTCCGGCTCGACCGGCTCGGCGACCACGGCCGGCTCGCCGTCCGGGCCGCAGCGGTGGCCGGCCGCCAGGTGTCCCACAACCTGCTCGCTCATGCCTCCGGCCTGCGCGACGGCGACCTCGACCTCGCCCTGCGCGTCGGCCGTCGAGGCGAACGTGCTGCTGCCGACCGCCGGTGACCGGTACATGTTCCGGCACGCCCTGCTCGCGGAGGCCGTCTACGACGACCTGCTGCCGGGCGAACGGGTACGCCTCCATGCGGCGTACGTGCGAGCTCTGAAGGCACACGACGTCCCGGGCACCGCGGCCGAGCTGGCCCGGCATGCCCGCGCCGCCCACGACCTGGTCACCGCCGCCCGAGCCAGCGTGCGCGCCGGCGAGGAGGCCATGGCGGTGGGTGGCCCCGACGAGGCGGCGCGCCACTACGAGCTGGCCCTCGAGCTGCTCGCGGATCCCGGACGTCGCAGCCGGAGTCGACGAGAGTACGGACGAGAGTCGAGCCGATCGACCGCGTCGACCTGGCGACCAAGGCGTGCGACGCGGCCGTGTCCGCCGGCCACGTCTTCCGTGCGCTGGCGCTGGCGCAGGACCAGCTGCGCGCCCTGTCGCCGGATGCCAGTCGCGGTGGACCGCGCCCGGATGCTGCTGACGGTGGCAAGCACCGCGCGGCTGATCGACTCGCGGGTCGACGTCCTGGCTCTGACGACGGAGGCGGTCGGGCTGCTGCCCGCCGATGCCCCCGACGATGCTGCGCGCTCAGATCCTCAACATCCACGCCCGCGCCAACGCCGACCGGGCCCGCGACGACGACGCCGGCCGGTGGGCGGCTGAGGCCCAGGTGCTGGCCCGCGAGCATCGGTCGGCTCGACATCGCGGTCGACGCGGCGACCACGCTGGCCCGGATCACCGAGCGTGCCGGAGACCCCGAGAAGTCCCAGGTCGCGCTGGTCGCCGCGGTCGAGGAGGCCCGGGCGAGCGGTGAGGTCAGCGCCGAGCTGCGCAGCCTGTTCAACCTGGCGGGTCTGCACTACGAGCTCGGCGAGGTCCCGCGCGCCCTCGAGATCTACCAGCAGACCCGGCAGCGGGCGCTCCAGGCCGGGCTGCCGTGGGGACCGTACGGCCTCGAGGCACGATGGATGACCGCCACCGCGGCCTACGTCGTCGGCGACTGGGACCTGGCCGCCCGCACCACCGACATCACCGGTGAGTCGCCTCCGGACCTGGCCGAGGCGCTGCTGCGCGCCACCGGCATGGAGGTCGCGGCCGGCCGAGGCGACGGGTCGCGCCCTCGAGGAGCTGCCCGCGCTGCGGTCCTGGTGGCTCCGCGACGGGCTGGTCGGCATCATCAGCGGCGCCGCGGCCATCGACCTGTACGGCTACCAGGGCGACCTCGAGTCGGCCGTCGCCACCCACGCCGACGTCCTGACCAGCGTGTCCAGCGTGTGGCAGGCGCCCGTGTGGGCGGCCCGGATCCGCTTGGACGCGCTGCTGCTCGGCCATCTCGCGATGGCCGCGGCACATGTCACGACCGCCGAGCGGGTCGACCTCGCCGCCCGCGGTGACGAGCTGCTGGCGGGGACCGAGGCGGCCGCCGACCGGCTATCCCGGCGTACCCGCAAGATGGGACCCGAGGGACAGGCCTGGCTGGCCGCGCGGTCGCGCCGAGCATGCCGGCTGCGCTGGCTGTCCGGGATCGACCCGGTCACCGAGGACCAGCTGGTCGAAGCCTGGCGCGAGGCAGTCGCCGCGTTCGAGCTGTTCGGGCACGCCTACGAGACGGCACGCTCACGAGCCCGGCTGGCGGCCGTGCTGCGCGCGACCGGCCGATCCGGCGAGGCCTCGGCCGAGGTGTCGCTGGCCCGCGAGGTCGCCAGCCGGCTGGGCGCCGAGCCGCTGCTCACCGAGCTGCGGGTGCTGGGCGGTCGTGGGGCCGCGGCCCGGCAGGCGCCCGCGCACGACGCGCGACGCGGCGCTGACCGCGCGTGAGGAGGAGGTGCTCGCGCTGGTCGCCGAGGGGCGCAGCAACGGCGAGATCGCCCGCACGCTGTTCATCAGCGCCAAGACGGTCAGCGTCCACGTGTCCAACATCATGGCCAAGCTCGGCGCCGGCAGCCGCACCGAGGCGGTCGCCGTCGCGCGTCGCGAGGGGCTGCTCAGCGAGCCAGTCGCCTAGCCCCGGCTGCGGGGCTGGCCGGCCAGATCTCCGGCTCACGAAACGCTCGCTGCGTCGAAGCTCTGGAAGATCCGGTCCGCCGACGCCACCGGAGTCCGGCGGCGCGGCACAGCACGATCGCCGACCCGCCGAAGCCGGCGCCGGTCATGCGCGCACCGAGCGCACCTGCCGCGAGGGCGGCATCGACCACCAGTGTCGAGCTCGGGGCAGGACACCTCGAAGTCCTCGGCGAGCGACTGGTGCGACGCGGTCAGCAGGGCCCCGATCTCGCCCGGTCGCCCGTCCTCGAGGAGCCGGACGACGTCGGCCACCCGGCCGATCTCGGTCACCACGTGGTGGGCCCGGCGTCGCAGCACCGGGTCGACCAGTCCGACGCACCTGCTCGAGGGTCACGTCGTTGAGCGACGCCGCTCCCAAGGACCGCCGCCGCCCTCGCGCAGGCCGTCCGCCGTTCGCCGTACGCACCGTCGCCGAGGGCGTGGCTGACCCGGGTGTTCACGACGAGCAGGGTCAGGCCGGAGGCGTCGAGGCGCAGCGGCACCTGCTCGGTGTCGAGGGTGTCGCTGTCGAGCAAGCAGGGCGTGGTCGACCTCGCCGAGCATCACGGCGTACTGGTCCATCGGACCGCAGGGCACACCGACGTACTCCTGCTCGGCTCGCAGGGCGAGCGCCGCGATCTGCCGGGCCGTGAGCCCTGCGCTCGAGCAGGTCGCTGAGCGCACCCACGACGCCACACTCGATGGCCGCCGACGACGAGAGTCCGGACCCGGCGGGCAGCGTGCTGGCGATGTCGATGTCCAGGCCGTCCACGTCGTAGCCGGTGCCCACGATGAACGCCCAGATGGCTCCCGCGACGTAGCGCTCCCATCCGCTGCCGTGTCCTGGACGCAACGGGCTGGAGATCTCGGCCGTACCCGAGCCCCTGTGAGGTCACGATCACCCGCGAGTCGGTTCTCCGGCTGATGCGTGACCTCGGTACGGCGGTCGATGGCGAACGGCAGGACCCGGCCGCCGTTGTAGTCGACATGCTCCCCGATCAGGTTGACCCGACCAGGGGCCGACCAGGTCACGGTCATCGGCGCGGAGCCCAGAGCACGTTGACGATCTTCCACCCTCGCGACGTCCGGGCGACCTGCAGGTAGTCGATGTAGACAGCGCACAGACGCAGGTCGCCGTGGCGATCCGATCGTCGACCTGGTGGACCGTGATCGAGATCTTCCGGTCCGTGGGGTCGAGCCGGCGACCCTCACCATCGGCGGTCCAGCCGATCATCTGGTGCGCGGTGAGCGTCTCGATCCGCTCATCGCCGGCCTCGTCAGTCCGGAGCGATCGCTTGACCAGGTCCGGGTGCAGAGCCCGGCGCATCCGCTCGGCGTCACCGTCGAACCACCCCTCGACATAGTCGAGCGCCGCCTGAGTGATCTGGTCCGTTGATGTCGTGCTCATGCGCTCTCGGACCGCCGGCTGGTCTCGAGACGGGAGTCGTCGCGGGTGACCGCAGCCACGAAGGCCCCGATCATCGAGGTCACGCCCAGGGCCAGGCACACCGCCTCCGCGTTGCGGTAGTCGCCGGACAGCACCGTGAGTATCCACCCCACGGCGAGCAGGACGAGGGACATGAAGAGCAGCGCGAGGGCGGCCATGCCGGCGAGAAACCTGACCAGGTCCTTGAGCTCGCTGGAGGTCACGGGGTGTGCTTCGTACTCGTTCATGGCGGACAGTATGGACCCGGTGCCCGCGAGCGCGAGGCGAAGCGAGCCATTTTCGGCCGAGGCGACCGCTCCATGATCTGAGCAACGGCTTCGTCAAGCTCCATTCGGCCAAGCTGTCAGGTGCGGTGTTGTCAGGGGGATGCGCTCTCAAAGGCGCAGCGATGACAGGCGGTGGCTGGGTGGGTCTGTCAGGTGCGGCCTGGGTCTCGGGGTTGCGTTCTTAAAGGCGCAGCGATGACAGGCGGTGGCTGGGTGGGTCTGTCGGGTGCGGCCTGGGTCTCGGGGTTGCGTTCTTAAAGGCGCAGCGATGACAGGCGGTGGCTGGGTGGGTCTGTCGAGGTGCGGCCTGGGTCTCGGGGTTGCGTTCTTAAAGGCGCAGCGATGACAGGCGGTGGCTGGGTGGGTCTGTCAGGTGCGGCCTGGGTCTCGGGGTTGCGTTCTTAAAGGCGCAGCGATGACAGGCGGTGGCTGGGTGGGTCTGTCGGGTGCGGCCTGGGTCTCGGGGTTGCGTTCTTAAAGGCGCAGCGATGACAGGCGGTGGCTGGGTGGGTCTGTCGGGTGCGGCCTGGGTCTCGGGGTTGCGTTCTTAAAGGCGCGGCGACGACGGGCGGCTGCTGGGTTGGTCTGTCGGCTGCCGGTTTGGCTAGCCGGTCGGCCGGGATTTGCCCGGCATGCTGGGGAGGTGCTCCCTGTGCTGGGCAGGTCTGCCCGGTGATCGGTGTAGCTGCCCAGCATGCCGGGCAAATCCGAAGCGTTCGCAGCCGCTGAGGCCGCTTTGAGGCCAGCCTACAGCTGATATGGGGCGAAATATCCGTTTCTGGCGGCCGGTTCGCCGCAGCTGGAACCCACCGGCCACATCCGTTTCCGTAACCGTGACCGTGACGGTGACGGTGCGTTAACGGATGCGCCACTCGTCGGCGAGCAGGTCGAAACGGACCAGGTCGACGACCCGACCGTCCAGCATCAGGTAGCAGGCACGATCGCGACCGGTCTCGGTGAAGCCGCTGGTGCGGGCGACCGCCTGCGAGCCGAGGTTGCCGTCGCCGGCATCCAGGCTCACCCGGTCGAGCCCGTAGCCTCCGTCCGCTTCGGGACGGAACGCCTGGTCGAGCACGAGGCGCATCGCCTCGCGCATGACGCCTTGGCCGCGGGCAGCCGGATGGGTTCGGTAGCCGACCTCCGCGGAGTTGTGGTCCAGGCCGTCGAACCCGAACAGGTTGATGCCACCGAGGTAGGCGTCGGTCACCGGATCGGCGATCGCCCACTCCAGGGCCTGGCCCAACGACGGGGCGAGCTCGTTGTCGAGGACTCGTCGCCGGAACGCCGCCGGGTCTCGGGCGAACGGGATCTCGTGCAGCCAGTGGTTCGTCTCAGGATCGTGGACCGCCTCCAGGTAGCGCGCCTCGTCGCGCGACGTGGACGGGCCGCAGCAGCACCCGGTCTCCCGTCAGCACCGGATGTGGGAGCCAGCGGGTCTTGGGCACGCGGTCGTCGGTGGACAGCAGCGAGGCGTGCCAGGAGTCGAGCAGCTCACCGCGTTGCGGCTGCGAACCACGGGTCGATCCCTCGAAGCGGAAACCGTTGCGCCAGGCCACCCGCCACGAGGCCAGGTTGCCGACGATGCACGCCCACTCGAGGCGGTGCACGTCGCGGTCGGCGAACGCCCAGTCGGTGAGAAGCCTCAGAGCCGCGGTCATGACTCCTTGCCCCCGGGCGACCGGATGACCGCCGAACCCCATCCCGGCCACGCCGGGAGCCCGGGGCCGGAGGGCGATCGACCCGGCGAACCTGCTCGGACCCACGCCCTCCGGCGCCTCGATCGCGAACGAAAGCTCGGTGCCCCGCTCCCACCCGGCCGACCGGCTGGTCACGAAGGCCACCGCGTCGTCGCGTGAGTAGGGCACCGGAACGACCGTGAAGCGCTGCATCTCGTCGTCCTGGCACTGCTCGGTGATGGCGTCGATGTCATCGTTGCGATGCGCTCGGAGGGTCACCCGGCCGTCACTGAGCAGCGGTACGTCGTCGGGGAACCTCATGCCCGGCGGCCTCTTCCACTCGTCGCGAAGCAGGTCGAACACGACGAGGTCGTCGGGCGTACCGTCGCCGAGCCGTTCGGCGCTCGCGCTCGCGGCCGCACTCGGTCAGGCCGTTGGCCCGGGCGATGTGCTGGGAGGCGGGGTTGGTTCCGGCCGCCTTGAGGAACACTCGGTGGAAGCCGAGTCCGCCATCCTCGACGTCGATGAACGCGTGCCGGATCAGCAGCCCGACCGCCTCCGAGGTCAGGCCCCGCCCTCGGGCGTCCGGGTGTGCCCAGTACCCGATCTCACGCCTCGCCACGTCCCAGCCGAGGCAGGCCGATGTTGCCGAGGTGCCGGTCGCTGACCGGATCGGCCATCGCCCAGTTGACTCCGGTACCCATGCGAGGCCTGCTCGACGTTTCGGACCAGCCAGTCGAGGCGCGTCCTGCGGCGTGTACGGGTCGGGCAGGATCGGGAGGAACTGACGTGACCGCGGGTCGCTGCAGCCGCTCGACGATGCTGGGTACGTCGTCCTCGCGCAGCGGCCGGAGGACGACGTTCTCGCCGACGATGACCGGTGTCTCGAGCCAGCGGGTCTTGGGCTCGCGGTCGTCGTCGCGGTGCAGGCTGGCGATCCAGGCGTCCGGGTACTCGCCCCGGTGGTTGAGCCAGCGTCGTACGGTGCCGCCGAACGTGAAGCCGGCCTTCCACGCGACCCGCCGGGACGCCGACGTTGCCCCGGTTCGCCAACCAGATGACTGTCTCGAGGTCGCGGGACTTGAAACCCCAGTCCAGCAGCAGGCCGACCGCAGTGGACATGACCCCGCGGCCGCGGATCGCCGGGTGGGCGCCGAACGCGAGCTCGGCGCGTCGGCTGCCCTCGTCGCGCAGCGAGATGCGTGCCGCTGTAGCGGCGCTGCCGCTCGGGTGGGTGGTCTCGATGGCGAACCCGTACTCGGACTCCGACTCCCACCCCTTCGGGCATCGATCTCGCCGACGAACGTGCCGCGCGTTGTCCAGCGGTGTAGCCCAGGGGGACCGTCGTCCATCGGATGGATGTCGGGTCGGTGCTCTGCTCGACGACCGCGGCGGCGTCGTCGGGTCGGTGGGCGCGCAGGGTGACGTCGCCGTTGGTGAGGGTCGGCACGTCGTCGGGGAACCTCATCCACCAACCCTGCCGGGTGCGCTGCCCGGGCTCAACCCGATTTACGCAGACTCGCCCCGGATACGCTGGGCGCCTATGGACAGACAGGTGCCGCATCGGCAGGTGCGGCTATGAGCGGGGTCATCTTCGACATCATCCTGGTGCTGGTCTTCATCCTGATCAGCGGCTACTTCGTCCTCTCCGAGATGTCTCTGGTGTCGCTGCGCGACAGCCAGGCCAAGGCGCTGGAGAGCCGCGGGGACGGCGCGGGAGCGCCGTCGCGCAGGCTCAACCAGGACCCCAACCGCTTCCTGGCGAGTGTCCAGGTCGGCGTGACCCTGGCCGGCTTCTTCTCGGCCGCGTTCGGCGGAGCGGTGCTCGCCGAGCGGCTCGCCCCGAAGCTCGAGGACTGGGGGCTCTCGACGAGGGCGCGGCCGACGTCGTCGCGCTGATCCTGATCACCCTGGCCATCTCGTACTTCTCGCTGGTGATCGGTGAGCTGACGCCCGAAGCGGCTGGCGCTCCAGCGGGCCGAGTCGATCTCGCTGGCGGTCGCGCCGACCGTCGACCGGATCGCGAAGCTGGCCCGGCCGGTGATCTGGCTGCTCTCGGCGTCGACCAACGTCGTCGTCCGGGTGCTCGGGCGGCGACCCGAACGCGAACCGCGAGGCCGATCACCGACGCCGAGATCCGCGAGCTGGTCTCCGGCTCGGAGACGCTCGGCGACGAGGAGCGGCAGATCGTCGAGGACGTGTTCGAGGCGGGCGACCGGCAGATCCGCGAGGTCATGGTGCCCCGGACGGAGGTCGACTTCATCGACGGCGAGACTCCCGGCGTACCGCGCGGCCAAGGAGGCGCTGGCGCGGCCGCACTCGCGCTACCCGGTGATCGGCGAGTCGTCTGACGACGTCCTCGGCTTCGTCCACGTGCGCGACCTGCTCGACCCGAACGTCGCGGGTCGCTCGGTGCGCGTCAAGGACATCGTGCGCGACGTGCTGATGCTGCCCGACACGCGCCGGATCCTCTCCGCGCTGTCGGACATGCGTCGCGAGGGCGCTCACCTCGCGATCGTCGCCGACGAGTACGGCGGCACGGCCGGCATCATCACGATGGAGGACCTGGTCGAGGAGCTGGTCGGAGACATCCGCGACGAGTACGACGCCGAGGAGCCGGAGACCACGCGGCTCGCTCACCGGCGAGGTCGAGGTGGACGGGCTGCTGAACCTCGACGACTTCGAGGACGAGACCGGGCTGACGCTGCCCGACGGCCCGTACGAGACGGTGGCCGGCTACATCGTGCAGCAGCTCGGCCATGTGCCCGAGGTCGGCGAGACCGTCGCCGTTCGACGGGTACACGCTCACCGTCGTCGACGTCGACGGCAAGCGGATCTCCCGGGTCAAGGTGATGGCCGTCAAACCCGACGCCGGCCCGGAGTCCGAGAGACGTGTCGACCAGCTGGACCAGACCGCCACCTAGACACAGCGGGACTGTGCTCGCCGACGAGCCGGTCCAGGTTGTCGGATGACGGCGAAGAGCCGGCCGTCGAGCTGCCAGCCGACGCCGACCGTTCTCGCTCCGGAACCAGGCTCTCCATGACGGGCCGTACGAGCTCGTAGTGCGTGCCCTGTGATACCGACACCCCAGGTCGTGCTCTCGTCAGCGGTCAGCTGAATTCGACCAGCTCCGCCCACTGTCGCTGGATACAAGCAGACCTGTTTTTCCCTCCACGTAGAGGAACTGTCGCCCTGATGCGTCGACGACTGTCAGTCTCAGATCTCCTTCCGGGCCGTTCTGCGACGTGACGCTCACCCGATGGAAGGACAGCCAGCTCGTCGAGTCGCTTTCGTAGAGCCCGGGCTCGAGCGTTGCGCCTTTGAAGGTGTCGAACACCCACACGAGCAGCCTGCCGTCGGTCGTGACCGCCAGCCAGCCCGGCGACGTACCGCGCAGCGCCGTGGGATGGACTGCCTGCCAGGTCTGGCCGCCGTCCAGACTGCGTCTCAGCTCCTGGCTGAGCTTGAAGTCGTCGTCCCCGGCCCCGATCATGGCCAGCGTGTCCGGTGCGGCACTGTCGATCGGGTCGAGCTGTTCAAGGTCTGGCTCGACGACGGGATCCCGCCAGGTGGCGCCGCCGTCAGATGAGCTGACGATCTCGGCTCGGCCCTGCGCGTCGTACCCGGTGCCCCAGATCAGCTGACCGTCGCCTTGCCGCAGCTGCAGGCCCTTCCCGGCCGGGTACGGCACCGGAACGGGGTGCGACGTCTTGGTGAACACGTCAACCGCGAGGTATGCAGGCTCGCCGGACCGTGGCGAGAACGACGTGAACAATGTCTCTGAGGCCTGCAACGGGGAGGCCTCGTCCGACGACGTGACATCTCGAACCTCGCCCTTGGCGGACACGACGACGAGCTGACCGGAGCGTAGGCGCACCAGGAAGCCGTCGTCGCCGGCCCAGGCCAGGTCCGTGAACCGGGCGACCGGCAGATAGTGCGTGGTGACGAAGGCGTCGGCGGTCACCGCCAGGGCTTCCCGGCTGCCATGCCCCCACACGGCAGCCCGGAATTCGGGATTGTCGCGCGATATCGCCAGTCGGTAGAGGTAGCTCGTGGAGCCCTGCACGAGGTTCTCGGCAGCCTGGTCCCGGCCTGGTCCGGGGGGCGGCGGCGGGTGATGCGTGACAGACGTTGGTGGCCCGATCGGTCCCGGAGCACTCTGACTGGCTTCCCATGCCTGGGCACCGATGGCCACCACCCCGACCGCCGCGGCGGCGGCGAGTCCGGTGGCTACGACCGAGGAAAGCCGACGGCGCCGCGAGGCTCGGACGAGGGAGTCGAAATCGGGGGCGAGGACCTGCAGGGTCGTCTCACGGGCAAAGCTCTCGAGCCGGTCGAGGTCAGACATGGTTGGACTCCTCTTCGTCCGACAGGAGCGCGGCGAGCATCGATCTGCCTTTGACGAGGCGCGCCTTGACGGTTCCTTCGGCGATGCCGAGCTCTCGGGCGATCTGTGCGGTCGGTTGGTCGGCGATGTGGTGCAGCGTCACCACGACCCGCAGGTCATACGGGATCTGCGCGAGCGCGGCCACGACCGCCACGCGGTCCGGGGAGAGCTCGATGGTCGTCACGCTGCCAGGAAGCCCGGGCAGGACCCTCCGTACGACGGCCGTGTGTCGCCAGTGGTTGCGCAGCCGGTTGAGTGCGACGGTTCTCAGCCAGGCTTCGGGGTTGTCGAGCCGATCGAACCGCGAACCCGCCGAGACGGCCTTGACGAACGCCTCCTGTACGGCGTCCTCGGCCTCGGCCTGGTCGCCGGAGATGGCCAACATCTGCACGACGAGCCGACGGTAGGACGCGTCGAACACGTCTCGCACCAGCTGCTGGTCGCTCACGCTCTCGATCTCCGTCCCCTGAGGTGTCGTACCCCATGACGACACCTCAGGCGGAGTCTCGGTTGATCGAGAGCCAACGCTTGCTCAGCCGCTCACCGGGTACGGATCGCGGACCAGGAGCGACCCTCGTCGGACGACCTGAGAACGGCCGTTCCGTTCTGGATGTACAGCACCTGCTGGCCCTGGTACGCCGTCGTGATCACAGCCTGTCATCGAACCTGACGTGACACTAGAGAGCGGACACCGGCGCCGCTTCGGTCGTCTCGGGTCGGTCGCCGACGTCGGGCCTTTGGCACAATGTCCTGCATGCCCTCCCTGCCCGCTCCTTCTGCTCCCGCACGTCCGCGCGTGCTCTCCGGCATCCAGCCCACCGCGGACTCGTTCCATCTCGGCAACTATCTCGGCGCGCTGCGGCAGTGGGTGGCCCTCCAGTTCGACCATGAGGCGTTCTACTGCGTGGTCGACCTACATGCGATCACCGTGGAGCACGACCCAGAAGTGCTGCGCAGCCGATGCCTGGTCTCAGTCGCGCAGCTGTTGGCGATGGGCCTGGATCCGAAGCAGTGCACGCTCTTCCTCCAGTCGCACGTCCCCGAGCACGCGCAGCTCGCCTGGGTACTGGGCTGCATCACCGGCTACGGTGAGGCTGCCCGCATGACGCAGTTCAAGGACAAGTCCCAGAAGGGCGGGCAGGACCGGGCGACGGTGGGGCTCTTCACCTATCCGGTGCTCCAGGCCGCGGACATCCTGCTCTACCAGGCTGACCGGGTGCCGGTCGGTGAGGACCAGCGCCAGCACCTGGAGCTCACCCGCGACCTGGGCGGCCGCTTCAACCACCGCTTCGGTGAGACGTTCGTGCTGCCAGCGCCGTACATCCTCAAGGAGACCGCCAAGGTGGGCGATCTGCAGGACCCGACGGCGAAGATGAGCAAGAGCGCGTCATCGCCGGCCGGCATCGTCGAGCTGCTCGACGACCCGGCGAAGTCAGCCAAGAAGATCCGCTCGGCGGTCACCGACTCCGGTCGCGAGGTGGCGTTCGACGCCGACGAGAAACCTGGGATCTCCAACCTGCTGACCATCTTCGCGGCGTTGAGTGGCCGCTCTGTCAACGACATCGTCACCGACTACGAGGGGCGGGGGTACGGTGATCTGAAGAAGGACCTGGCCGGGCTGGTCGAGGACTTCGTGACCCCGATCCGGTCGCGGACCCTCGAGCTGCTGGACGATCCCGCCGAGCTGACCGCGATCCTGGCCGAAGGGGCAGCCCGGGCCAGGGAGGTGGCGAGTGCCACGTTGGCCAACGCGTATGCGCGTATCGGCTTCGTCCCGGCATCGTGACGCCGCGGGTGCCGCCGGCAGAGGCGAGCGCTAGGGTCGTTCGGTGACCACGATCGGCGTGGCGATTGCGGTTCCTGAGCCCTGGGCAGCAGAGCTTCAACGCTTCCGTGCATCCTTCGGTGACCCCTTGGCAGAGGCGATTCCAACCCACGTCACGCTGGTCCCCCCGACGGAGATCTCCGACCCGCTGGACAAGATCGAGCGACACCTGAGTGACGTCGCCGCAAGCACGGCGGCCTTTCCCCTGCACTTGCGGGGTACGGCGACCTTCCGACCCACGTCCCCGGTCGTCTTCATCGCTCTGGTCGAAGGGATCTCCTCATGCGAGGTGCTGGCGGCGGCGATCCGGCAGGGACCTCTCGCGCAGGACCTGGTCTTCCCGTACCACCCGCACGTGACCGTGGCCCACGACATCGACGACGATGCCCTCGACCTGGCGTTCGAGCGCCTGGCGGACTACAGCTGCGAGTTCCAGGTGACCGCGTTCCAGCTGTACGTGCATGGCGCCGACGGGGTCTGGCGACCGGAGCGGTCGTTTCAGCTCGGCTAGAGCCTCGGCGGCCTCATCAGCCCCGATCAGAACCCGAGGGCGATCACATCGGCTGATCGTGCTGGATCTTCGACCCCCAGGTAGTAGTCCTCAGCGGCCGCCCACTTCTCGATCCATCCTGTGTCGTTCTCGCCCCGCGCGTGTGCCCTTGACATCCTGATCTCTCGAGGCGTGTCCACGAAGATGGACAGGTCCCAGAACTGTCGCAAGCGAAGCCGGAGCAGGTAGACGCCCTCGACGAGCACGAGCCCGCTGGGCTGGACCTCGACCCACTCAGCGAGCGTGTTCGTTGACCAGTCATAGCGTTGGAATCGCCCAGGTTCGCCTCGTTTGAGCGGCTCAAGGAGCTGCTCCTCGAGGCGCAGGTGGTCGAAGTACCCTTCGTAGCCCTGCCGCGGGCTCCAGGACCGCCAGTCGCGCCCCTCGGGTCCGTAGAAGTCATCTCCGTGCACGACGGTCAGCTGACCGTGGACCGCGCTCGCAACAGCTGCCGCAAGCGTCGACTTGCCTGACCCGCCCATCCCATCCATCCCCACGAGCACGAGCGCGTCGTCCTCCGGCCGAGGCAACCGCTCCATGATCTGAGCGACGGCCTCGTCAACGTCCACTCGGTCAGAATGCCAGGTGCGGTGTGGTCAACGGGATGCGTTCTCAAAGGCGCAGCGACGACGGGCGACGGCTGGGTGGGTCTGTCGGGTGCGGGTTGGTCTCGTGGTTGCGTTCTCAGAGGCGCAGCGATGACGGGCGACGGCTGGGTGGGTCTGTCGGGTGCGGGTTGGTCTCGTGGTGCGTTCTCAGAGGCGCAGCGATGACGGGCGACGGCTGGGTGGGTCTGTCGGGTGCGGGTTGGTCTCGTGGTTGCGTTCTCAGAGGCGCAGCGACGACGGACGGGCCCTCGGTTGGTCTGTCAGCTGCCGGCTTCGCCTGTCGATCGGCTCGGATTTGCCCGGCATGCTGGGGAATTGCTCCCTGTGCTGGGCAGGTCTGCCCGGTGATCGGTGTAGCTGCCCGGTGTGCTGGGCAAATCCGAGCCTGTCCGCCCCTCAACCGCACCATTCGCCCCAGCCGCCCCAAACTGAGAAAGGTAAGGAACAGGATGGCTGGATCCAAGGGGCAGAACTCAGCCAATACGTTCCGAACCATTTCCCAATCTACCGAGCACAGGCGCCGACGTCGCTGCGCTTGTCGGAGAACCGACCGCGCCCAGACCGCACGGAGTAGCCGGTGACCCCCGGCGGGCCGTGAGCCGACAACCCAACGATGGAGGTCGCTTCGTCGTCGCTGCGCTTCTCACAGAGTCGAACCGCTCGGACCGCACCGAGAAGCCGCTGACCACCAGCGAAACCACGAGCCAACAGCCCAACGGTGGAGACCACCTTGTCGTCGCTGCGCTTTTCAAGAACCGACCGAGCTCAGACCGCAGCGACAACCGGTGACCACCAACGCGACTGAACCCTCCGGCAAGGTCCCTGCCAGAGCGATTCTCGCAGCGTGATCTCTTGCGCTGTCGCCGTCCACCAGGCGGGCGCGGGGCCCGCCCAGGTGTGAGACCGGTCCGCACACGGTATTAAGGGGCCATGGCAGACGATCAGTCGGGAGTCATCGGCAAAGCGAAGGCGGCATTGGCCGCCCTCCAACGCAGGTCGAGGTTCGTCGACCACCTGATGAACACGCTCAAGCACTACGGCAACGTCCAGGGCAACGTACTAGCCGGCGCGGTGACGTACTTCGGGTTCCTCTCGTTCTTCCCGCTCATGGCGCTGGCCTTCGCGGTCGTCGGCTACGTGGCGACCGTCTTCCCGAACGCGGAGGAGAACCTGGTCACGGCGATCCAGCAGATCTTCCCCGGCATCGTGACGGTGGACGGCGCCAACAACACGATCAGCATGGCCCAGATCAAGGACGCCAAGGTCGCCGCCGGGATCATCGGTCTGCTGGTGCTGCTCTACTCCGGTCTGGGCTGGGTCTCCGGCCTCCGGCAGGCGTTGCAGGCCGCCTTCCAGCTGCCCCCGAGCAGGAAGTACAGCTTCGTCAAGGGCAAGGCGGTGGACATCGTGGTCCTCACGATCCTTGGGCTGGTCCTGATCATCTCAGTCGGTATCTCGGGAGTGGTGAAGGGCTTCACCGATGACCTGATCTCCTGGTTGGGGCTCTCCGGGTCGGCTATCGGCGCCCCGCTCATCGTGCTCGTGGGAGTGCTCCTGGGCTTGGTGTCGAGCGCGCTGCTCTTCTTCGTCATGTTCCGGCTGCTCGGCACGCCTGATCTGGACACCAAGCCGTTGTGGCAAGGAGCATTCCTGGCCGCCGCCGGGTTCGAGGCGCTCAAGCTGATCGTCGTCAACATCCTGGGCGCGGTCGGCGGTTCGCCGTTCGCTCCGCTGGCGATTGCCATCACTTTGATGGTCTGGATCAACTACTTCTCGCGGCTCGTCATGTACGGCGCTTCCTGGGCGATGACCTCAGAGCTGTCGGCGGCCGCCTTGGCCCTGCGCGCGACCCGCCAGCTGGCCGCGGAGCAGGCGGCGGCAGTGGGGGAGGAGTCCGCGACTCCGGTGGGTCAGAAGCCGGAGGCCGCCGTCTCGTCTATCGGCACGCTGGCCGGACGCTTCGACCCCGGGAGTGCGATCGCCGGCGCCGCGGCAGGAGTGGCTGCCTTCGTACTGTTCTGGCGACAGAGCTAGGCCGCAGTCGCCTCCGTCCCCGCTCGTTGGCCGCCCACGACCCACCGACCGGCTGGGCGACTGGGAGATTGAGCCAGAATAGTCCGCGTGACTCTTTCCCGCCGCTACGCCTGGTTGTTGTTCGCGATCGCCGCGTGGAACGTGGTCATCTGGGTGACCTTCATCAAGAACCTCATTGCTGACGATGGCAGGCCTACCGGCTTCTACGTCGCACACACCGTCCTGATCGTCGTCGACCTGTTGATCGCGGTAGTCCTCGCGCTCCTCGGCCTGCGAATTTGGCGAGCCACCTCCCCGGCCACACCGAGCTGATCAGTGTGGCCGGTGGTAAGTCCGCCAGACGTGTCCGGTCCAGTGCATGAGAACCTGGCGCAGGCCGAGGTTTCCGACGGCCCAGGCATCCGTGGCGGAGAGCGCCAGTACGTCATGGAGCTCAGCGTCCGATCGCGTGACGGGGTTGTCGACGTTTGACCAGGTGCTGCCGTCCCAGTGCTCGAGGAGGCCGGTCAGCAGGGTATAGCCCGTCGCCCAGACGTCGTCGGGGCCGCTTCCGCTGACTCCGGTGATCACATCGAACCCAGGTGGCGCAGCATCGTCCACGACGGTCCAGTCGTGACCGTCCCAGTGCTGGAAGAAGAAGCCCAGACCCGAGTCGCTGAGGCCGGTCAGCCAGACGTCGTCGTCCGCGATCGCCGCAATCCGGAAGCCACGACCCACGCTGATGGGGTGGGTGTCCTTCCAGCGCTTTCCATTCCAGTGCGCTGCCACGCCGGCCGTCGGGGGGTCGATGCCGATCGACCCGGCTCCCCATGCGTCCGTGGGGGAGAGCGCGCTCGCGACGTACAGGGAGCTCTCGAGACCGCTGTCCTCAGACCAGGTGGACCCGTCCCAGACCAGGCTGATGGCATAGCAGGGGCACTCGCCGTTGTGGTAGAAGCCACTCGCGACGACCCGGTCGGGGGCGATGACGTCGACGTTGTAAAGATCGCTGAAGCCGGGGTACGAGGGCGTGGAAACCTGCTGCCATGACACCCCGTCCCAGTGCAGCACCAGGATCGCCCTGTGGGCCTCCCCGACCGCCCACACGTCATCCGACGCCGCGGCCGAGACGGAGTACAGCTGACCCACCCCGACGTCGGTGTGGACGGTGTGCCAGACCCTGCCGTCGTAGTGCTTGATCAGCGGGATCATGTCGTCGCTGTCGCCCCCGGCCGGGACCTTGTTGCCCACTGCCCACAGGTCAGTCGGAGACACGCCGTCGACAGCCCACAGAGCGCTCGAGTAAGGGGACGCCGGTACGGCCGAGGCGACCAATGGCGCGGCGGGACCCACAAGCAGGCCGAGGCTGAGGGCAGCACCGGCGAATGCGGTGCCCACCTGTGAAACCCGCATATTGGCTCCATTCGATGACAGCGAGAGATGCCTTCAACATGGTCACCCCATGGGTGTGCCCGAATGGTTGCCCGGGTGGTGCAGCGGATCTCGCCGCTGCCAAGATGGCCTACGTGACGGAGCGCCCCAACCGGTCTGACATCGAAGCCGCCTGCGATCGGATCGGATCGGCCGTCCGCCGTACCCCGGTTCTGGACCTCGGCGGACTACCCGGTGTTGGAGGCCCGGGTGGTGCTCAAGCTGGAGCTGATGCAGCACAGCGGCTCGTTCAAGGCGCGCGGTGCACTCAACTCGGTGCTCTCGCTCGACGGATCCGCGGCGCGGCGTCTGCGCCGCCTCGGGCGGCAACCATGCCGCGGGTGTCGCCTGGGCGGCGCGGCGAGCGGGTGTCACCGCCGACGTCTTCGTGCCCACCAACGCGACCCCGGCCAAGATCGCCCGGATCGAGGAGTACGGCGGACGGATCCACCTGGTCGAGGGATTCGTCAAGAACGCGCTGGAGCACTGCACCGAGTTCGCCGAGCAAGAAGGCATTCCGCAGCTTCACCCCTACGACACGTTCGAGACGGTGTCAGGGGCCGGCACGGTCGGCCTCGAGCTCGCCGAACAGGTGCCTGAGGCGTCCCTCGTCGTGCTCGGCTGTGGCGGCGGAGGCCTTTACGCGGGTACGACGACCGCCCTGGCCGGCTCGTCGACGTATGTACAGCCGGTGGAGTCGGAGCTGTGCCCCACGATGGCCGAGGCGCTTGCCGCCGGTGACCCCGGTGGAGATCGCCGTCGGCGGCGTGGCAGCCGACTCGCTCGGCGCAGCGACGATCGGTGACATCGCCTTCGCGGTGGCGCGTGAGCACGACGTGCGTCCTGTCCTGGTCAGTGACGCCGAGATCCTCGCGGCCCGCAGCCTGCTGTGGAGGCACGCCCGGGTGCTCGCCGAGCCCGGTGCCTGCGTGGCCTTCGCCGGGGTCGTCACCGGACGGGTCGCCGTACCCGACGGGGAGACCATGGTCGTCGTCGTCAGTGGCGGCAACAACGAGTCGCTGCCTAGCTGAACGACACCGACGTCCGGGCCTTGCCGCTCGAGCGGTGTGGTGTCGGGCCGGTCTCGGCTGCCCGAGGGCCCGGTGATCCGTGTGGTGCGACCCTCTCGGATGCAAGCCGGCGGGCGGTCGCCGTACTCTTGCGCGCATGAGTCATGTCACCGAGTCCGGTCAGCCGTTCGAACCGGTCTACGGACCGGACGCCCTCGCCGGATGGGATCCCGAGGAACGGCTCGGCGCACCCTGGCGAGTACCCCTACACCCGCGGCGTCTATCCCGTCGATGTACACCGGGCGACCGTGGACGATGCGCCAGTACGCCGGGCTTCGGGACGGCGCGAGAGTCCAACGAGCGCTACCACCGGCTGATCGACGCAGGCACGACCGGACTCTCGGTCGCCTTCGACCTGCCGACCCAGATGGGCTACGACTCCGACGCGCCGATCGCGCACGGCGAGGTCGGGCAAGGTCGGCGTGGCGATCGACTCGATCGAGGACATGGGGGTGCTCTTCGACGGCATCCCGCTGGACAAGGTCTCGACCTCGATGACGATCAACGCGCCGGCGGCCCTGCTGATGCTGCTCTACCAGCTCGTCGGGGAGCAGCAGGGCGTCTCGGCGGACGCGCTCACCGGCACGATCCAGAACGACGTGCTCAAGGAGTACATCGCCCGCGGCACCTACATCTACCCGCCCGAGCAGTCGCTGCGGCTGATCACCGACACCTTCACCTACTGCCGCACGCGAGATGCCGCGATGGAACACGATCTCGATCTCCGGCTACCACATGGCCGAGGCCGGAGCGACGCCTGCGCAGGAGATCGCCTTCACCCTGGCGAACGGCATCGAGTACGTCCGGGCGGCCGTCGCATCCGGGCAGGACGTCGACGAGTTCGCACCCCGGCTGGCGTTCTTCTTCGTGTCGCGTACGACGCTGCTCGAGGAGGTGGCGAAGTTCCGGGCCGCCCGGCGGATCTGGGCCGAGGTCATGCGTGACGAGTTCGGTGCCAAGAACCCCAAGTCGCTGACCCTGCGCTTCCACACCCAGACGGCCGGCGTGCAGCTCACGGCCCAGCAGCCAGAGGTCAACCTGGTAAGGGTTACCGTGCAGGCTCTCGCGGCCGTGCTCGGCGGCACCCAGTCGCTGCACACGAACTCCTACGACGAGGCGATCGCCCTGCCGACCGAGAAGGCCGCCCGGCTGGCGCTGCGGACCCAGCAGGTGCTCGCCTACGAGACCGACGTGACGAAGACCGTCGACCCGTTCGCCGGCTCCTACGCCGTCGAGGCGCTGACCGATGACGTCGAGGAGGCAGCCCGCGACCTGATGAAGCGGGTCGAGGACCTCGGCGGAGCGGTGGCCGCGATCGAGGTCGGCTTCCAGAAGAACGAGATCGAGAAGTCGGCGTACCAGATCGCCAAGGAGATCGACAGCGCCGAGCGCACCGTCGTCGGGCTCAACCGGTTCGCCATCGAGACCGAGGACCCCTACGAGCCGCTGCGGGTCGACCCGGCCATCGAGGCGCAGCAGGCCGAGCGGCTGGCGGTCCTGCGCGCCGAGCGGGACCAGGGCGAGGTCGACCGCAGCCTCGACGAGCTGCGCACGGCCGCCGAGGGCACCGACGAACGTGCTGCTCCCCGATGAAGGCAGCCCTTGCGGCCAAGGGGACCGTCGGCGAGGTCTGCGACACCCTGCGCGGGGTGTGGGGGGTCTACCAGCCCCCGGACGCCTTCTGACGCTCACTCGTCCGAGGGGTCGGTGGGCCGCGATGGTCGGCCGCCTCGACGAGTGCGTCGACCGTCGTCGATGACGTCGTGCAGAACCGACGGTGTCGAGGTCGGCGAGGTCCACCCGGTCGGGGCCGACCGGTGCTCCACGGCTCCGGCCATGGCGTGCCCCACACGAACTCGGCGAACACGGCGTTGCTTTCGGCGTACTCCTCCATGACCGCGCTGGCGTAGGCTGATCCGTCCCAGCCCCAGTACTCGCTGTCGTCCCAACCGGCTTCGGCTGCCCTCGCCGCCAGCTTGGCGGCGAGTCGACGCAGCGGCGCCTTGCCCTGCTCGTGGAAGGCGTTGAGCCGCCGGAACCGCTTGTGCAGCAGGCGGGTCGCCCCGATCAGCACCGGTCCGGGAAGCGGCTCGAACGACGACTCGTCGAGCACCGACGCCTCCGGCGATGCCGCCACTCGAGCCCCGCTGCCTCGACCACCGAGCGACCCGCGCCGGGTCGCCGGACTCCGGGTACGGCAAGGCGACCAGGTCCAGGCCGTCCGTGTCGGCGATGGCGCCGAACGATGCGACGTAGTCGAACCGGTGCGCCGGCACCGCGAGCTCGGCGAACTCCGCCAGGCCGCGAGCCGTCTCGAGGTCAGGACGCGATGGCAGTAGAGGGCGTTGATGTAGCCGATCTGCTCCCGTACGACCACGACCACCCGCACGTCGAGACCCTCGGCGGCTGCCCGGGTCGCGAGCCGGGCCGCCTCGTCGGGCGAGGCGAGCGCGTCGGCCAGCAGGTCGGAGCTGACCAGGACGGCCTCCGCGCCGTCGTCCCGCGCCTCGCGCGACCATCGCCAGGACGCTGGGGTCGCCGCGCAGCAGACCGACCGCGCGTCTCCCGCCAGCTCGGCCGGTCGTCGCGAGGTGGCAGGACCACACCCCGCCGCACGGAGCGCCTCCCGATGGCGACCAGATCTCGGTGCACGGCCCCCGAGTCGGCGAACTCCGCGCCGGCGTGCAGAACAAGGCGCATCAGGTCGTCCCCTCGAGCTTGGCCGCCACCCGGTCGGCCATCGAGACGACGTAATGGTGGATCTGGTCGATCGTCCTGGATGTCGAGGTCGAGGAAGTCGAGCTGGGTGCCGGCCCGCTCGCAACGGGTAGGCGAGCGGCCAGTCGGTGCCCCAGACCGTCCTGCGCGAAACGGTGGTTCGAGGCGTCGAAGCGCCCGAGCACCTCGTTCGGCGGCCCGCGTCGTCCAGCCCCAGAACGGTCGGCGCACCAGCCCAGCTTCTCCGCGCGAGCCAGCGCCGCGCGGCTGGCGGCCACCACCGGCTTGGCGTCCGGGCGGAAGTCCGGGACCTCGGCCCGGAGGTATGTCGAGAGCAGCCGGTTCGCCTCCACGCCCGACCGAGCCGAGGGTGAGGACGCCGGGTGCGCGAGCTCGAGAGGCTCGGCCAACGACGACTCCCGCCGCGGCAAGCACGACCTCGAGCGGGTTGCCTGCGACATAGTGGTTGTGGGGTACGGCGATGTAGTGGACGGCGGTTTCCTCGTACCACGGCCTGAGCAGCCGTTCGTGGACGAAGATCTCGTTGTGGAAGAGCTTCGAGGCCAGGTTCTCCAGCCGAGCCGACGTGCGCCAGGTCGCGACGTGGTGCAGGTAGTACTCGTTGATGAGGGTCAGCTGGTCGGCGACCACGCTCACGACGTGCACCTCGTCCGCCACGGCGTTGAGCTGCTCGACGACGGCCCGGTGGCGGGCGGTGGCCCCTCCCATCCGCAGCAGCCCCGGGATCACGAGCAGGATCGTGTCGCCGCTCGACTCGCCGAGCTCCTCCTCGAGGCTGCTCCAGTCAGCACTTCCCGGTGCGGCCAGCCGTTGATGGGACAACCCGTTCCGGTTCGACGCTCGCCGCCCGGCCTTCGGCACGGTGACGCCGGCGCGGGCCAGCGCCCGGACGTTCCCCGTCACTGCTCGCTGCAGAGCGGTCGCGATGTCCCGTGAGCCCCCGATGAAGACAACTGCGCGTCGCAAACGCGTCATCTCCTCGGCATCGTCGGCGGCCGGCCACTAGTCGTGACATTCACTGGCCTGCATTCTGGCATAGCTGGTGCTGACCACTAGTCCGACGCGACCGCCGCCTTGGCCGCCTGCAGATCGTGGACGACGGCCTCGACCGCGCCGAGGATGTCCACGACCTGAGCTGGATCGCGGGCGGGGAGGTCCACGTCCTCGAACTCGCCGGTCTCCCAGTCGTCCCCCCAGGGCGAACCCCATGCCGCCTCTGCGAACACGTCGTTGCCCGGCCCGAAACGAGCCATGGCGGCCTCGCGACCCGCGGCGTCCCAACCCCAGAACGGATGGGTGTCCCACCGCCGATCCAACGCGTGTACGGCGAGCGCCCGCCCGGCTTGCATCAGCTGGGGTCGCTGCAGGTTCGTGATCAGGCCCAGCCGCCACAACCGCTTGAACAACAGCCGCTTGGCGGCGACCAGGACCGGACCGGGCAGCGTCTCGGGACTCTCCACCTCGGCCAGCTCGGCGGTGTCCTCCTCGTCCACCCCGACCGCGGCGAGCAGGGCCTTGGCCTCGGCGCCAGGTCGGCAGGTCGCCGTACGGCACGGCGACGAACTCGATGTCCGGAGCCTCGATCGGCAGGCTGAACGCGGTCGCGTAGTCGAACCGCTCGCGGGGGCTGGGATCGGCCGCGAACGACGCGAAGTCCCGCGCCATCTGCAGCTGGCTGACCCGCTCGCAGTAGAGCTGGTTGAGATAGCCGAGCTGGTCGCGGACGACCACCAGCGACCGTGAGCGGCATCGGCCGTGCTCGTCCGCGAAGGACGCGAGGCTGCGCCAGCCGGTCCGGGTTGCGCAGCGAGTCCTCGAGCCGCTCCGAGCTCAGCAGGAGCAGGTCCGCGTCATCGCGCTCGGCGCGGTCGAAGGCGTCGACCAGGGCGGACGGCTCGGTCCCGTCCGCCACGTTGAAGCCGTCCGCCAGCCAGCTGCCGGGGTCGTCCAGCGGGTGGAGATGCACGCCGATCTCCTCGAGCGGTGCTCGCCAGGAGACGAGCTGACGCTGGATCGACCGCCCATCCCGTGGCGTGGGTTCCGGCATGGACGACGAGGCGGGTCATTCGGGCGCTGGCCTCCGCTGCGCAGCTGTCGCGAACCGCTGGCTCAACGAGAAGACGTACCGGTTGACCTTCTCGATGGTCGGCGGGGGCAGGTCGAGCAGCCGTACTGCGGAGGTCTCCTTGTCGACCGGCATGGCGATGTCCCAGTCCGAGTCCCAGACGTCCCGGGCGAACCGGTCGTTGGACGCGGCGAAGAAGTCGACGTCTCGGCGGCCGTGCCGGGTGTCCACCCCCAGAAGGACTCGTCGCACCATCCGTTGCTCTGTGCTCGTGACGACGAGACGCCGGTACAGCTTCTTCGACGCCATCTCCTCGGAGTCGAAGTCCGCGAACATGCCACGCAGGTAGCAACCGAGCAACCTCGCGGCCTCGATGCCGACCGGTCCGAGGGACGAGTTGACGTCGTCCTCCTCGCTGACCAGGGTGTCGGCCTTCGCGTCGACACCCGCGACCTTCAGCAGCTCGGTGAGGGGGTCGACGTCACGGCTCCCGGTGAACGGCACCGCCGCGAAGTCGAGCGCGTCGTTGGTGTACCAGGGCTTGAGCAGCGCCTCGTAGTCGAACAGCCGACGGCCGCGGTAGTTGGTCGTGTGGAAGTCGAAGCTCTCGCACCATCCGGAACGACTTGACCCGCTGTCCGTACAGGCTGTTCATCAACGAGAGCTGGTTGCGCACGAAGTAGACGATGGTCACGTTGAGTCGAAGAGCTCACGCGCTGCCGCCTCCACGAGCTCAGCGCCATCGTCCCTTGCTGGCGACCCGACTGAACGCCTCCGAGCTCAAGCATCACCACGGGTGCGTCGACCTCGGCGAGCTCGGCGGCCAGCGCCGACCAAGGGTTCGCCGCACCGCGATAACGCTGAGGGCTGAGTCAGCGCCCACGCCAGATGGTGGTGACACACGGCGTTCGGCTCGAGCTCGAGCCGCCCGGCTTGCGGCAGGTAGACCCCGTGCTCGGCGAGCAGCTCCCGGTTGGAGTGGAGGCCGCGCTGGATGTATGTCGTCGCTGTCTTGGGCGCGCCTGCATGTATGACGACCGACTCGACCACGGCTACCCCTCCCCGGAGTCCTTGCCGGGAGAGTCCTCGCCCGTGCGGGTGCCGTTGACGGCCCGTTGGATCGTCTGCAGGACGTCGCTCACGAGCGGAGGGCGGCAGCTGGCCAGGTCGCCTCTGGTCTGCTCGCGGAGGACCGGTGGATCCGGCCACCCGGTCCCCCAGGCGCGCTCCGCGAACTCGGCGTTGCCGGGCTGGAAACGCTGGATCGCGTCGGCGGCGAGGTCTGCCGACCATCCCCAATAAGTGGTGTCGTCCCAGCCCTGCGTCTCAGCGCGCTCGCGAACCTGCCCTGCCGCTCGTAGGACGAGGCTCGGTTCGACGGTCCGCAGCAGCCCGACCCGGGTCAACCGCTTGTGCAGCAGCCGGGTCGCCGCCACAAGCACGGGGCCGGGCATGGTCGAGCGGAGGCCGGTGCGGGAGTACGGCACGGCGACGACGTCGGTGTCCGACGCGTCGAGCAGCGGTCCGAGCTCCTCCGCGAGGTCGTGACGGCGCGAGTCGGCGGCGGCGGTCGATGAACGACGCGAAGTCGGTGAACGTCTCGAGCTCGAGCACCGCGCGGCAGTAGAGCGCGTTCAGGTGGTCGAGCTGCTCGCGCACCACGACGATCAGGCGGCCCGGTCCGGCCGCCGTCGTCCGATGCACGGGCTCGAGTGTCTCTCCCGGCGATGTGATGCCCCGCTCCAGCAGAGCGTCCCGCCAGCCCGCGAGCCGCACCAGATCCTCGTCGGACCGGGTCAGCGACTCGCCAGCAACCAGGAGCCGGGTCACGTGGCGTCCTGTTTCGCACGAAGGCGGACGAAGACCCGCTCCATCTCGTTCACGAAGCGGAGCACCCGGTTGACGGTCTCCGGGTCGAGCTCGACGAGCTCCGCGACGTTGCGCGAACGATCGAGTGGCGCCGGCAGATCCCAGTCCCCGCCCCAGGTACGGCGTGCGAACTCCTGGTTCGACTCCGCGTAGCGCGCGACCGCCTGGTCGGCCCGGCGTGGCGACCAGCCCCAGAACTCAGGCCCACACCACCCCTTCTCCAGTGCGGCGGTGGATGCCCGGCGCCGCAGCCGGCGCGCGGCCGGCTCGTCGTACCTGAAGTCCGGGAAGCGACCTCGAAGATGAGCGCCGAGCAGGCGGGTGGCCTCGATACCGACCGGGCCGAGATCCTCACCGAAGGTCTCCTCGGGAACGCGGAGCTCATTGCTGTCCACGGAGATGTCGGCAGCCTCGAGGAGGGCGGCCAGCGCGTCGGCGGCGCCGTCCGGGTCCCACGGCACGGCGACGAACGGGACCGCCCCGCCGTCGTACCACGGCGCGAACGACTCGAGGTCATAGAGCCGAGTGTCGGTCGAGCCCTCCAGGTAGGCATCGAAGTCACTCGTCACCTCGAAGGTCTTCACCCGGTTGCAGTAGAGGCTGTTGAGCAGGCCCAGCTGCTCGCGGGCGAAGAACACCACAGTGACGTCGTCGGCGAGGCCGCGTAGCCGCTCGAGCAGCTGCGGACCGAAGGCCGGGTTCGCCGCGAGCGGTGCGAAGAGCTCGGAGCTGAGCAAGACCGTCGATGCGCTGGACTCCTCGATCTCGCGCGCGAGATCGTCCCAGACCCGGTCGTCACGAGCCCGGTCTTCGTGAGGGTCGAGGTTCCACGCAAGCAGGTGATGGCGCACCGCTTGGGGCGACAGCTCGTGTCGGCCGGCAGTCGGCACGAGCACTCCGTGGCGCGCGAGCAGCTCCTGGTTGACGTACAGCCCCCGATGGATGGCCTCCGAACCGGTGCGTTGCGCTCCGATATGGACGACGACGCGAGTCACGCGATGGAGACCACGGAATGGGTACGAAGCACCCGATCAGGATAGACCGGAGCGAGGCCTCCGGACACGCCGGACCTGCGCGCGGAGCTTCCGCGCCGCTTGGTGAACCAGCGACGGCTGCGGGTCCGCCCGCTGTTTGAGCAACGCGTCCCGCTCGGCCGTCAGCTGATCGACCTCGGCACGGAGCTCGTTCCTCCGCAGGCGCTGTTTGGTCGCGTGCCTGGCCATCCCGATCAGGCCGTCCACGCCGGCATCCAACAGCTCGGAGTCGGTGGAGACTCCCGGGTCGACGACGTCCGGCGCAGGCGCGGTGGTCGGGATGAGGTCGGCCAGCTCTCCCTGGATGAGCAGGCCCATCGGCTGGAGCTCCGTCACCATCCGGCGGGCGCGTTCGCAGGCCCACGCATGCTGCTCCAGGGAGAGCCCGAACTCGGGCTCGAGCTTGGCTCGCGCGCCGAGCCCGGCATCCGCCAGGGCGTTTCGGACCCCGTACTTGCGCATCGCGCGGTCGGCGCCGGCGATCTCCAGGTTGACCCGGCGCATCAGCTCTGCGGAGTGTGCGCCGAGCGTCGAGTTTCCTCGCGACTGCGGCTGGGTCAGACCGGTCAGGTCGACACCGATCGCCGTACCGAATCGGCGTGCGACGGCCTGCCGGTCGCCACCGGGGGGAGGCACTGTGACCAAGGTGATGCGGTCCTCGGCGACGAACGGCTGCCAGCGGCTCGCTATCCGCGTCACGTCGTGCTGGTGCCAGAACTTGTCGTGGATGCTCGTGGGGTCGACCTCGCTGGGGTCCGAGCAGACGGCCGAGGAGAACTCGGCCCACGGGTAGGTCTTCTCCCCGTTGCGGATCGCGGTCTGCCAGGCGGAGGGGATCACCCGAACGGCGTCCCGAGCCGTGATGATGACGTGGACATCGGCTGGGGAGAGGGCCTCGACCAGCCGGCCGACCCGCTGAGCCTCGAGTCCGGCCAACAGCTCGTTCGAGAGCACGACGTCGCCGGGGTGCCCGCGGATCTGCTGTAGGAGTGTTCGCCAGGCAGCCGGCGGGTCGGTCTGGTCGTCGGCGCGGCCGTAGAAGGCCCGGATCCCGGCGTACCTGACCAGCCCGGCGGGCCAGAGGACGCCGGCCTCGGCCAAGTGGTCGAGGTGCAGCTCGCAGAGGTCCTGCAGGTAGGTGGTAGCAGATTTCATCGTGCCGATATGCAGGTGCACCCGTTGCGCCATGATCGCAGGCTAGCGGCCCGAGGCTGCGCAGAGGCGCATCTTGACCGCACGCCGTCGCGATCCTGCCCGGCCACACCGAGCGCCAGTCAGGGCGATGTCACACTAGGCACGTGCGAGACGAGGACTACGGCCTCGAGATCGACCGACTGACCAAGGGACTGGAAGCCGAGCTCATCTCGTTCCGCCGGGACCTGCATGCTCACCCCGAGCTCGTCCCGAGTGGAGCACCGCACGACCGCCGCCCTCGTCGAGCGGCTCCGCTCCGCCGGTCTCGAGCCACGTGTGCTGCCAACGGGGACCGGGCTGGTCTGCGACGTCATCGGGTCCGCCGGCGAGGCCCCGTCGATCGGCTTCCGCGGTGATATCGACGCGTTGCCGCTCGACGACACCACGACCACCAGCTACCGCTCGCGCACCGCGGGGGTCTGCCACGCGTGCGGCCATGATGCGCACACGACCGTCGTCCTCGGTACGGCGCTGGTGCTAGCGGAGCTGGCTCGCGACGGACTGCTCACCAGGTCGGCGCGGCTGATCTTCCAGCCGGCGGAGGAGATCATCCCCGGCGGCGCGCTCGATGTCGTCGAGGCCGGCGAGACCCTGGGCCTCGAGCACGTCTTCGCGTTCCACTGTGAGCCTCGTCTCGACGTGGGCCGAGTCGGGTTCCGAGTCGGGGCGATCACCGCCGGTGCAGACGGGATCAGGGTCACGCTCACCGGGCCGGGCGGGCACACCGCTCGCCCGCACCTGACCGCCGACCTGGTCTACGCGCTCGGGTTCCTGATCACCGAGCTGCCGGGGGCGCTGTCGCGGCTCACCGACCCACGAGCCGGCCTGAGCGTCGTGTGGGGCCAGGTGCACGCCGGGACGGCGGCCAACGCGATCCCGGCCGGCGGTTTCGTCGAGGGCACCGTCCGATGCCTCGACGCCGACGTCTGGCGGGCCGCCCACGACGCGGGTGCCGGAGCTCGTGCGGTCGCTGATGAGTCCCTTCGGGGTCGAGGTGCACATCGATGCCCACACCAGCGTGCCGCCGTGCGTCAACGACCCCAAGGCGATCGAGCTCGCGCGGGAGGCTGCGATCGACGTCGTCGGCGGCACGGGCATCGCGAGCATCGAGCAGAGCCTCGGCGCCGAGGACTTCTCCTGGATCGCGCAGGCCGTACCGTCGGCCCTGCTCCGGCTCGGGGTGCGAGGCCCAGAAGTTGCCGAGGCTGGCGATCTGCATCAGGGGAGTTTCGACATAGACGAGTCGGCAATCTCCGTTGGGGTTCGAATATTCTCCCGGCTTGCCCTGCGCGGCACCGCAGATTAGGCCGCTTCGGCCCCGCCGATTGCTCGATCGTCCGGCGCGGAGTCTGGCCGCTGGTCTATGCTCTGGCCCGATGCGTGTCGCAAATCTCACGGCATGCCGGTGGAAGGAGTCGTCTTGCGTCGTGCGGCCAAGATCGCGACAGTTGTAGCAGTCATCAGTCTCGCCCTGGCCGGTTGTGGCAAGGACGACAAGAGCTCGTCCAGCTCGAAGCCGCTTGACTGCAGTGCCCTCTCCGGGGACGGGCCGAAGGTCGGGATCGCCTACGACGTGGGTGGTCAGGGTGACCACTCCTTCAACGACTCCGCGGCACAGGGGATGAAACAGGCGAACGCCGACCTCGGGGCCACCTGCACCGAAGGGCGAGGCGCAGACCGGAGAAGCCGAGTCGGCGCGCGAGGACCGGCTGCGTCAGATGGCTGAGGGTGGCTACAACCCGATCATCGGCGTCGGGTTCTCCTACAGCGACGCGGTCAACGCGGTAGCGCCGGACTTCCCGGACATCAGCTTCGCCGTCGTCGACGGCTTCGACCCCGACACGAAGCCCAACCCCAACGCCGCCTACCTCGGCTTCGCCGAGAACGAGGGCTCGTTCCTCGTCGGCGTCGCAGCTGCCGAGACCACCAAGAGCGACCACATCGGCTTCATCGGCGGCGTACACGTCGACCTGATCAAGAAGTTCGAGGCGGGCTACGTCGCCGGTGCGCAAGGCCGTCAACCCGGACATCAAGGTCGACGTCAAGTACCTCGAGGAGTCCGACCTCAAGGGCTTCAACGACTCCGCGAGCGCCAAGACCGCCGCCGCCGCGATGTACGAGAACGGCGCCGACGTGGTGTTCCACGCGGCGGGCGCGTCGGGCTCAGGGGTCTTCGACGCCGCGGCCGAGGCGGGCGACGGCATGTGGGCGATCGGCGTCGACGGCGACCAGTACGGATCGGCGTCCGCCGACCAGCAGCCCCACATCCTCACGTCCATGCTCAAGCACGTCGATGTCGCGACCCTGGACATGATCCAGTCGGTGGCCGACAGCAAGCCGCTGACGTCGTACCAGGTCTACGACCTGAAGAAGGACGGCGTCGGCTACTCCACCTCCGGCGACTTCCTCAGCCAGGACGTCCAGGACACCATCAACGGCTACGCCGACAAGATCAAGAGCGGTGAGATCAAGGTTCCGACGACCCCGAGCAGCTGATCCCGGCGCCCGCCGAGCCCATGGATGAGCACAGTGGACCCATCGACGGGGTGGTCATCCGCGGCGTCGGCAAGCGGTTCCCAGGCGTGGTGGCCAACCACGACGTCGACATCACGATTCGCGCCGGCACCGTCCATGCGCTGATCGGCGAGAACGGCGCCGGCAAGTCGACGCTGATGAAGATCCTGTACGGCGTCCAGAAGCCCGACGACGGCACCATCACGATCAACGGCGAGCAGGTCACGTTCCACTCACCGACCGACGCGATCGCCCACGGCATCGGCATGGTCTTCCAGCACTTCATGCTGGCCGACAACCTGACCGTGCTCGAGAACGTCGTGCTGGGTGCGGAGAAGCTGCACGGGATCGGGAGCGAGGCCCGCAGGACCATCAAGGAGATCTCGGCGACGTACGGCTTCGGCATCGACCCGGACCTGCTGACCGAACGGCTCGGAGTCGGTGACCGGCAACGGGTGGAGATCCTGAAGGTCCTCTACCGTGGCGCGCGGATCATCATCCTCGACGAGCCGACCGCGGTGCTGGTGCCGCAGGAGGTCGACGCCCTCTTCGCGAACCTGCGCGGTCTCCGAGCCGAGGGTCACACGATCCTGTTCATCTCCCACAAGCTGGACGAGGTCCTCGCCATCGCAGACGACATCACCGTCATGCGCCGGGGTACCACGGTGGGGGAGGCCAAGCCCGGCGAGACGACGCAAGTCGCCGGCTTGCCGAGCTGATGGTCGGCTCCGAGCTCCCGTCGCCGGAGACCGAGGAGAGCACGGTCACCGACGAGGAACAGCTCGTGCTGGACGGCGTCACGCTGGTCGACGACCGCGGACGCAACCTGCTGACAGACATCTCGTTCACGGTCCACCGGGGCGAGATCCTGGGCCTCGCCGGTGTCGAGGGCAACGGCCAGAGCGAGCTGGTCGAGACCATCATGGGCATCCGCCGGAGCCTCTCCGGACGCATCCTGCTGGGGCAGGAGGACATGACCCGGTGGGGGACTCGCGAGCGGCGCGACGCCGGGATCGGCTACATCCCGGAGGACCGTCACCGGCACGGCCTGCTGCTCGACTCGCCGCTCTGGGAGAACCGCATCCTCGGCCACCAGACCCAGGAGCCCTCGGTCAAGGGGTGGCTCATCAACCGCTCCGGTGCCCGCGACGACACGACCCGCATCATCGAGCAGTACGACGTCCGTACGCCGGGTATCGACACGCTGTCCAGGTCGCTGTCCGGCGGCAACCAGCAGAAGCTCATCGTGGGACGTGAGATGAGCGGCGACCCGGTGCTGCTCATCGCGGCCCATCCCACCCGTGGCGTCGATGTCGGTGCCCAGGCCGCGATCTGGGAGCACATCAAGCATGCTCGGCGGGCCGGTCTGGCTGTGCTGCTCATCTCTGCCGACCTCGACGAGCTGATCGGGTTGTCCGACCGGATCGAGGTCATCCTGCGCGGCCGGCTGGTCGGGGAGTTCGACCCGCAGACCGTGACGCCGCAGGACCTGGGCTCGGCCATGACCGGCGGGGACGAGAGCGCCGCATGACCACGGCTCGACGCGTCGGCCTGTCGCTGGCGGCGCCGGCGATCGCCATCGTCGTCGCGGTCATCGTCACCAGCCTGGTCATCGCCCTGTCGGGCAGCTCCGCCGGCGACTTCTGGGGGATCATCTTCTCGAAGCCCGCCAATGGTGCGCGGGCGTTCGTCAACATCGTCAACCAGTCCTCGATGATCTACCTTTCCGCGATCGCGGCTGCCATCGGCTTCCGGATGAACCTGTTCAACATCGGGGTCGAAGGTCAGTACACGATCGCGTCGTACGTCGCAGCCGCGGTCGCGGGCGCGGCGGTCTTCCCCGGTCTGCTGAACGTCCTGTTGCCGCTGCTGATCGCCGTACTCGTCGGCGCCGGCTGGGCCGGGATCGCCGGTCTGCTGAAGGTCACGCGCGGGGTCAGCGAGGTCATCTCGACGATCATGCTGAACGCCATCGCGATCACCCTGTACGGCTACTTCCTCAACCGGTACGGCCAGCACGAGGGCAACGTCGTCCGCTCCACGGTGCTTCCTTCGGACAGCTGGCTCACGGGCTGGTTCCCGTTCCAGACCTCGGACGGGGCGATCTGGACCCTCGACGTGCTCGCCGTGGTGGTGGGTGTCGGCTTCTGGTTCGTGCTGAAGAAGACGCGGTTCGGCTTCGACCTGCGCGCGACTGGGCAGTCGCAGTCCGCGGCGGTGGCGAGCGGGGTCAACGTCCCTCGGATGGTCGTGATCTCGATGCTGCTGTCCGGCGCCGTGGCCGGGCTGATCTGGATGCCCGCCTTCTACGGTCAGGCGCACTCCATCGGGCCGACCTTCCAGACCGGGCTCGGGTTCACCGGCATCGCGGTGGCGCTGCTGGGTCGCAACCAGCCGCTCGGCATCCTCTTCGGTGCGGCCCTGTTCGCCTTCCTCAACGAGCAGTCCAACCGGCTCCAGCTGGAGACCGACATCTCGACCGACGTCGTGCAGATCACCCAAGGGGTGATCGTGCTCAGCGTCGTGATCGCGTACGAGGTGGTCCGCCGCTATCGGTCGAGCATGGAGCAGCGTGCGGTGGGCCAGGGCGTGGACTCGGGCCCGTCGGCCGCGCCACCCCAGGAGGTGGCGGTATGAGCAGTACGGCCACCAGGTCGAGGTCTCCGCTTGGGACCGCTGGCTCGAATCGGCCGGGACAGGTCACCCGCTTACCGATGGCTCGTCGTCGGCCTCGGCGCGATGGTGCTGATCTCCGTCGTGCGGGTGGTCACCGATGCACCCGGTCTCGACTCGGCCGGCACCATCCATGCCGCGATCCTGGCCACCTGTCCCGATCCTGATGGCCGGCATCGGCGGCCTCTGGAGCGAGCGCGCGGGTGTCGTCAACATCGGCCTCGAGGGGCAGATGATCCTCGGGACCTGGGGTGCCGCCTACTTCACCTACTACTACGGCCCGTGGGTCGGGATCCTCGGGGCGGCCATGATGGGCGCCGTGGGCGGGCTGCTCCATGCCATCGCGACCGTCACGTTCGGGGTCGACCACATCGTCTCCGGGGTGGCGATCAACCTGATCGCCCTCGGCACCGCCGAGTACCTGGCGGGCGCGTTCTTCCTCGACCTCGAGGGCGGTGGGGTCAAGCAGCTCACCGGCCTGGAGTCGCCGGGGCGGTTCACCGTGCCCGGCCTGTCCGACGCCGCAGCCAACCTGGCCGACCGGCACTGGTTCGTCGTATCCGACCTCGCCGCCGTCGTCGCGGCGGTCACGACGGACCTGTCCTGGTACGTCCTCCTGATCGCGGTCCTCGTCGCCGGTACGGCCTGGCTGTTGTGGCGCACGGCGTTCGGGCTTCGTCTGCGTTCATGCGGTGAGAACCCGGCTGCCGCGGAAAGCCTCGGGATCAACGTCTACCGGTACAAGTACCTGGCGGTGCTCGTCTCCGGCGTCGTTCGCTGGGATGGGTGGCGGCTTCCTGGCGCTGGTCTCCTCGAGCGGTTTCACGAGTGGGCAGACGAACGGCCGAGGCTATATCGGCCTGGCTGCGATGATCTTCGGGAACTGGCTGCCCGGCGGGACGACGCTCGGCGCCCTACTGTTCGGCTACACCGACAGCCTCAACCTGCGCGGCGAGTCCGCCGCGGTGCATGCGCTGCTGCTGGTCGTGGCCATCGCGCTCGGGATCCTGGCTGTCGTGCGCGCCCGTCAGGGGCGGATGGTCCCTGCCGTCGTGATGGGGACGCTAGGTGCCGGCTTCCTCGCCTGGTTCCTGCTGACCGACACGGTGCCGGACGAGTTCACCGGGCTGACCCCGTACGTCGCAACCTTGCTGGTCCTGGCGCTGGCCACCCAGCGGCTCCGGATGCCGGCGGCGGACGGGATGCGCTATCGGCGAGGTCAGTCGATCTGATGGCGGCCGACGGGACTGCGGTCGACTGGCCGGGCCTCACCCGGGCCGCTACGGAGGTCATGAGTCATGCCTATGCGCCGTACTCGGACTTCCAGGTCGGCGTGGCCGGGCTGGTCGACGACGGGCGCCTCGTCGTGGGGTGCAACGTGGAGAACGCGTCGTACGGGCTCGGGCTCTGCGCCGAGTGCGGCATGGTGTCGTCCCTCCACGCCACGGGTGGCGGACGGTTGGTCGCCGTCGTGTGCGTGGACAAGCATGGCAATGTCTTGATGCCGTGCGGGCGATGCCGCCAGCTGCTGTGGGAGAACGGCGGTGCGGACTGCCTGCTCGCGACGGTCAACGGCGTCCGTCCGCTGGCCGAGGTGCTGCCGGACGCGTTCGGTCCGGACGACCTGGACCGCTGAACCGGTGCCTCCCCGGTACGGACGGCTGAGCGGGCTCGACCTGGACGACCCGGCGTTCGTCGAGGACCCGTACCCGGCCCTGGCGGCCGAGCGGGCGATCGGCCCGGTGGCTTGGCACGAGGCCCGGCAGACCTGGCTGGTCGTCGACCACGCCGCGTGCAGCCAGGTGCTCCGCGACCGACGGCTCGGCCGGATCTGGAGCGACCGGGAGCCGGCAGAGGTCTTCGAGCCCTTCAACCTGCTGCACCGCAACCAGATGATGGAGAACGAGCCGCCCAACCACTCTCGCCTGCGGCGCAAGGTGTCCGCCGCCTTCGCGCGGGGACACGTCGAGCGGATGCGACCCCGGGTGCAGGAGCTCGGTGCACAGCTGCTCGACGAGGTCGAGGACCCGGAGTTCGACATCCTGAGCGCCTACGCCGAGCCCCTACCGGTCCTCGTCATCGCCGAGCTGCTGGGTGCACCGGCCGGCGACCTCACCCACCTCCGCGCGTGGTCGCAGGCCATCGTGCGGATGTACGAGCCCTCGATCACCGACGACGTCCGTGATGCTGCACTGGCCGCGAGCGGGGAGTTCGCCGGGTACCTGCGAGCGCTCGTGGTCGAGCGTCGGGCCGACCTGGGCGGCGACCTGTTGAGCGACCTGCTTCGTGCGCAGGTCGGCGCCGACGGACTCACCGATGACGAAGTCGTCGCGTCGGCGGTGCTCCTGCTGAACGCTGGTCACGAGGCCTCGGTCAATGTCTTCGGCAACGGGCTGGTCGCGCTGCTCGACCAGCCGCACCGATGGCAGCAGCTGGCGGCCGGTGCGTTCGACCTGCCAGTGGTCGTTGAGGAGATGCTGCGCTACGACTCGGCACTGCAGCTGTTCGAACGAACGGCGACCGAGCAGGTCGAGGTCGCCGACGTCGTCGTCGCGCCGGGGGAGAAGGTGGCCGTGCTGCTCGGAGCCGCCAACCGGGATCCCGCGGTGTTCGCGGAGCCGGACCGGTTCGACCCTCGCCGCGAGCCCAACCCGCACCTGGCGTTCGGTGCGGGTCTGCACTTCTGTCTCGGCGCCCCACTGGCTCGGATGGAGCTGGCCGCGTCGCTCGAGCTGCTCGCGGAAGCCTTTCCGACGCTCACCTTGGCCGGTCGCCCGCGCCGCCGTCCGACGTTCGTGCTCCGGGGCTACGCCTCCGTACCCGTCGCGGCCCGGCGTGCAAGCATGAGCCATGGCTGAGGGGTTCGACGCCGTCGATGTGATCGTCACCAAGCGGAATGGTCGACGGCTGACTGACGACCAGATCGACTGGGTCGTCGACGCCTACACGCGGGGAGCCGTAGCCGACGAACAGATGGCTTCGCTGGCGATGGCCGTTCTGCTCAACGGGATGGACCGAGGTGAGATCGGCCGGTGGACCGCCGCCATGATCGCTTCCGGGGAGCGGATGGACTTCAGCGGGCTCTCCCGGCCCACCGCCGACAAGCACTCGACGGGCGGGGTGGGCGACAAGATCACCCTTCCGCTGGCGCCCTTGGTGGCGGCCTGTGGTGTCGCCGTACCTCAGCTGTCGGGGCGCGGGCTCGGGCACACCGGTGGCACCCTCGACAAGCTGGAGTCGATACCGGGCTGGCGGGCCGACCTCGCGCACGACGAGATCGTGGCGCAGCTCGAGGACGTCGGAGCGGTGATCTGCGCTGCCGGAGCGAGCCTCGCCCCTGCCGACCGCAAGCTCTACGCGCTGCGCGACGTGACCGGAACCGTGGAGTCCATCGCGCTGATCGCCTCCTCGATCATGAGCAAGAAGATCGCGGAAGGCACTGGGGCCCTGGTCCTCGACGTGAAGGTCGGATCCGGCGCCTTCATGAAGAACCTCGACGACGCCCGCGAGTTGGCCCGGACGATGGTCGACCTGGGCACCGACTCGGGGCTCCGGACCGTCGCCCTCCTGACCGACATGGGCTGCCCGCTCGGTCGTACGGCCGGCAATGCCCTGGAGGTGGCAGAGTCGCTGGACGTGCTGGCCGGGGCAGGGCCGCCCGACGTCGTCGAGCTGACCGTCGCACTCGCACGAGAGATGCTGCGGGCGGTGGGTCGTGACGACGTCGACCCGGCGGACCGGCTCAGGGACGGCTCGGCGATGGATGTCTGGCGCCGGATGATCGTCGCACAAGGTGGCGACCCGGATGCCGCACTGCCAACGGCCCGGGAGAAGCACGAGGTGCTGGCTCCGGTCGGCGGCATCGTGACTCGGCTGGATGCTTTGGCGGTCGGCGTGGCCGCCTGGCGGCTCGGTGCGGGGCGGGCCCGCAAGGAGGATCCGGTGCAGGCCGGCGCCGGCGTCGTCATGCACGTCAAGCCGGGTGAGCGAGTGAGCGCCGGCGCGCCGCTCCTGACGCTATGCACCGACGATCCCGACCGCTTCTCCCGCGCCGTTGCCGTGCTCAGTGACGCGATCGACATCGACTCGAGTGGTGCCGCGCCGACCAGGCCCCGCGACCTCATCCTCGACCGCATCACCTGACTGTTCGGCTGCGGCTGCCGGGTGCGGCTGCGGTCTGAGTCGAGTCACCGGCTGCTGGGTGGGGTCTGAGTCAGGTCACCAGCGTTCGGCTGCGGTCGGATTGGGGTCACCGGTTGCTGGGTGGGGTCTGAGTCAGGTCACCAGCGTTCGGCTGCGGTCGGATTGGGGTCGCCGGCTGCTGCGTGCGATCTGGGTCGAGTCACCAGCGTTCGGCTGCGGTCGGATTGGGGTCGCCGGCTGCTGGGTGCGGTCTGAGTCAGGTCACCAGCGTTCGGCTGCGGTCGGATTGGGGTCGCCGGCTGCTGCGTGCGGCCCGATCCTGGTCGGGTCGGTGAAAGGCGCAGCGATGACGGGCGGGCGCTGGGTTGGACTTCCATGGTGCGGTTCGTGGCTGGTTGGGCGCCCGATCTGTCGCCTGCCATTCGGTCCTGGATTTGCCCAGCACGCTAGGGAAAGACGCCGTCTGCTGGGCAGGCCGGCCCGGCACACCGAGCATCTGCCCAGCATGCCGGGCAAGTCCGACGCCGATCGCCGCCTCCCGGGATCCGCCATCGTCCCACCCGCACCACTGGACCCAGGAGCCTCAGACAGCGACTGAAAGCGGCGACCACAGGCGGAACCTCCGCTCGAAGACCAAACCGCGCCGCCACTCGTCATCGCTGCCATCGTGTAACTGAACCCCAGACCCAAGAGCACCCTGAGACAGGCGAGCACTGCCCGACCGGAAGCCAAGAAGCCGGATTCGTCCGATCGGGTGAGGCGTGCAACCCCCGCGTTGAGTCGGACGAATCCGCTGGGCCTGGGTTCGTCCGATCGGGCCAGCGTCAGAACCTCCGCGCTGAGTCGGACGTATCCGTTGGGCCTGGGTTCGTCCGATCGGACGGGGCGTAGAACCTCCGCGCTCAGTCGGACGAATCCGTTGGGCCTGGGTTCGTCCGATCGGGCCAGCGTCAGAACCTCCGCGCTCAGTCGGACGAATCAGCTCAGTCGGACGAATCAAGTCAGTCGGACGAGTCCGTTGGGGCGGCGAGGAGGGTGACGATCTCGGCGACCAGGGCGGGTTTGGGAGCCGGTACGCCCTGTGGATCCTCGATGTCCACCTGCACCCGGGTGGTCACCTGAACGCCGGCCGCGGTCTCGTCGACGGAGACGATGGTGACTCCGGCGCGCAGCCGGCTGCCCACGGGCACCGGGGCCGGGAAGCGCACCTTGTTGGACCCGTAGTTGATCTTGACCTGCCATCCGGCGTACTCCACCACAGTCGCGACCATGGCCGGGACCATCGACAGGGTCAGATACCCGTGCGCGATCGTCCCGCCGAACGGCCCGGTGGCGGCGCGGTCCGGGTCGACGTGGATCCACTGATGGTCTCCCGTGGCGTCGGCGAACGTGTCAACCCGATGCTGGTCGACACGTTCCCAGTCGCTGTGGCCGAGCGGCGCGCCGACGGCGGCACGGAGCTCGTCGATCTCTTGGAAGGAACGCACCATCAGGGTCAGCCGCGCGGTCCGCCGGCGACGTACAGCACCTGACCAGTGACGAACGACGCCTCGTCGCTGACGAAGAACGACACGGCGTGAGCGATATCTTCGGGCAACCCGACTCGGGGCACCGGCGTCTCCTTGGCCCGGGCCGCCTGGAACTCCTCGAAGCCGACACCCAGACGTTCGGCCGTGATTCGCGTCATCTCGGTCACGATGAAGCCGGGCGCTATCGCGTTGGCAGTGACCCCGAACTTGCCGAGCTCGATGGCGAGGGTCTTGGTGAGACCCTGCATGCCGGCCTTGGCGGCCGCGTAGTTCGCCTGGCCGCGGTTGCCCAGCGCGGAGGTGCTCGAGAGGTTGACGATCCGCCCCCACCCGGCCTTCGTCATGAACGCCTGCGCGGCCCGGCTCATCAGGAACGCGCCACGCAGATGCACCCGAAGGACCGAGTCCCAGTCGTCTTCGGACATCTTGAAGATCAGGTTGTCCCGCGTGATCCCGGCGTTGTTGACCAGGACGACGGGCGGGCCGAGCTCCTCGGCGACCCGCCCGACTGCCACCTCCACAGCCGGCGAGTCCGACACGTCGACTCCGACTGCGACGCTCCGGCCGCCCGCCGAGGTGATCGCCTCTACCGTCGCCTTGCATGAGTCTTCGTCCAGGTCCAGGACGGCGACGGCGAACCCGTCGCGGTGCAGTCGCTCGGCGACCGCGGCCCCGATACCTCTGGCGGCGCCGGTCACGATCGCGACGCGCTGCTCCTTGGATTCCATCCCTGGGAGGATAGCGGCATGCATCAGGCTGACGACCACCGCTTCATCCAGGCCCCGAAGGCCGTACTGCACGACCATCTGGACGGCGGACTACGGCCGGAGACGATCGTGGAGATCGCCGCCGAGATCGGTCACGCCCTCCCGGCTGAGACGCCGCAGACGCTCGACCGGTGGTTCGTCGACGCGGCCGGCTCCGGCAGCTTGGTTCGGTACCTCGCCACCTTCGAGCACACGGTCGCGGTGATGCAACGGCGTGCGGACCTCCAACGAGTGGCCGAGGAGTGCGTGGCAGACCTGGCCGCCGACGGGGTCGTCTACGCGGAGGTGCGCTATGCGCCCGAGCAGCACCTCACGGCGGGGCTCGGCCTGGACGAGGTCGTCGAGGCCGTCCAGGCCGGCTTCGAGAACGCGACCGAGGCGGTGCGGGCCGACGGCGGCGAGATCGTCGTACGGCAGATCCTCACCGCCCTCCGGCACGCCGCGATGTCCCGCGAGATCGCCGAGCTGGCCGTACGCCACCGCGACAAGGGGGTGTGCGGCTTCGACATCGCGGGCGCCGAAGCGGGCTACCCACCGACCCGGCACCTGGACGCCTTCGAGTACCTCCAGCGCCAGAACGCCCATTTCACGATCCACGCCGGTGAGGCCTTCGGGCTGCCGTCGATCTGGCAGGCCCTCCAGTGGTGCGGTGCGGAGCGGCTCGGACACGGCGTACGGATCGTCGACGACATCGTCCTCGCGGGCGACGACCCGGCGCTGGGTCGGCTCGCGAGCTACGTCCGTGACCGCCGGGTGCCCCTGGAGATGTGTCCGTCGTCCAACCTCCAGACCGGGGCCGCGACGTCGGTCGCGGAGCATCCCGATCGGGGTGCTGACCGACTTGCGTTTCCGGGTGACCGTCAACACCGACAACCGGCTGATGAGCGGGACGTCCATGAGCCGCGAGATGGAGCTGGTGGCCGGAGCGTTCGACTACGACTTCGACGTGGTCCGCTGGTTCACGATCAACGCCATGAAGAGCGCGTTCCTGCCCTTCGACGAACGGCTCGACCTGATCGAGCGAGTGGTCAAACCGGGCTACGAAGGGATGACAACGTAGGCCAAGCAGGAGCAATCTGCGCAAGCGGCGCAAGATTCTCAGGCATGACTCTTGTTACGGTCTGGCTTTACTCCTAGGGTCATGCCTCAAGTGGTCCGGGACGGCTCGGGGACCGTGGCCATCACAAGTGTGCTGTCAATGGGGACGGCGCATGCAACCTGGAGGATTCTGAATGAAACTTCTTCACGGCAGGGCCACCTATCTGGTGGCCGTAGTTGCCGCTGCGGTTTCGGTGGCAGGAGCCGCCGCCGTACAGGCACAGCCATCGGGCAAGGTATCGCCAGACAAGGTACTGACGGCCAAGTCTCAAGTAGTCGCGCACTCGGCTCGTTTCGGGTTCGGGCCAGGGCAGTCGCTCAAGGCCGTCAACGTGTACACGGACAAGCAGGGATCAGCTATTCGCTTCGACCGCAGCTACCGCGGTCTGCCGGTCATCGGCGGCGACTTCATCATCCACCTCACCCCAGCCGGCGCCTACCGCTACGGCAACGGGATGAAGGTCGTCGGGCTGCCGGCGAGCATCCACCCGTCGATCTCGGCGGCCGCTGCGGCCGCTACGGCCGCGGCCAAGGTCGGCTACCCCGCATCCAGCAAGTCGACCGCGCTGGTCGTCTACGCCACGCCGGGCTCGTCCTCGCTGGCCTGGCAGGTCACGACGGCGAGCAAGGGCGGCGCGAACGGCGACCTGACCTACGTCTCGGCGCGCAGCGGAGGCACCCTGGCCTCCTGGTCGACCGTTCAGAATGACGGCGTCCAGCCCGGCTTCGCCGGCTCCAAGGACGTCGGCACCGGCAAGACCCTGTACTCCGGCAACGTCAGCCTCAACGACGTGAAGCGCCACGCCGGCACCACGCGGTACGTGCTCAAGGACCGCCTCCGCGGTGTGCAGCGGATCTACGACGCCCACAACCAGGAGATCACGTCAGGCACGCTGTTCAAGGACACCAACAACGTGTGGGGCGACGGCACCGACGCCAGCCGTGAGTCCGCTGGCGCGGATGCCTCTTACGGCCTGGGCCTCACCTGGGACTACTACCTCGACACCTATGGCCGGCACGGCATCGCCGATGACGGCGTCGCCGCCAAGGCCTACGTGCACGTCTACCAGGACTACGTGAACGCCTCCTGGAGCGACTCCTGCTTCTGCATGCGCTTCGGCGACGGCAGCGCAGCGAGCGGGATCGGATCCCTGGTCGCGATCGACGTGGCCGGACACGAGATGTCCCACGGTGTCACCAGCCGGACCGCCCGCCTCGTCTACGCCGGTGAGTCCGGTGGACTGAACGAGTCGACCTCGGACGTCATGGGCACCGCGATCGAGTTCTACGCCGACAACAAGGAGGACGTCCCGGACTACGTGATCGGCGAGGAGATCTTCCGCACCTACGACCCGGCTACGAACTACATCCGCCGGATGGACGACCCGCACCAGGACGGCGCCAGTGCCAACTGCTGGTACGCCGGCGTGGGCAACCTCAACGTCCACTACTCGTCCGGTGTGGGCAACCACCTGTTCTACCTGCTCAGCGAGGGCTCCGGTGCCAAGACCATCAACGGCATCAAGTACGACAGCCCGACCTGCGACGGCAGCAAGATCACCGGTATCGGCCACGAGAAGGCCGCGGCGATCTGGTACAAGGCGTTGACCGAGAACTGGGTGTCATCGACCAACTACCACGATGCTCGCGTGGGCATGCTCCAAGCTGCCAAGGACCTGTACGGCGCCAACAGCGACGAGTACAAGGCCACGAACGCCGCCTGGGCTGCGGTGGCAGTCACTCCGTAGTCACGCTCCACACCGGTCATGTGATGGCCGGTCTCACCTGAGCCGGACGCCCGTCCTCACCTCGAGGGCGGGCGTCCGGTGCCTTTGGTTTCATCGAAAGGGGACCTCATGACACACCCAAGGATCCGAGGGGCGTATCTCGCCGTCGGACTGATCAGCGCCGCCGCTCTCGTCGGCGCCGCCACCGTCTCAGCGCAAGGCTCCACGACCACGAAGGCCGGCACGGTCAGCTCCGCCAAGACCGCCGTAGCCGCCCACCCCAGCCGCTTCGGCTTCGGCCCAGGCCAGTCCCTCAAGGTGCTGGCCGTCTACCAGAGCCCTGCGGGCTCTGCCATCCGGTTCGACCGTACCTACCAGGGCCTCCCGGTCATCGGCGGTCAGCTGATCGTGCACCTCGGCCCGTCGGGGGCCTACTCGTACGCCAACGGCAAGCGGGTCGCCACCATGCCGGCGAGCGTCCATCCGTCGGTGTCCGCGGCGGCTGCCACCGCTGCGGCCGCGGCCAAGGTCGGCTACCCGGCATCCACCAAATCTGCGTCGCTGGTGGTCTACGCGCTCGGACGTACCTCGTCCCTGGCCTGGCAGGTGAAGACAGCCAGCGCCAACGGCCTGCACGGCGACATCTCCTACCTGTCCGCGAACTCGGGACGAGCGATCGCCTCATGGTCCACGGTCGAGCACAGCAAGGGTGTCGGCAAGACGCTCTACTCCGGCAAGGTGAAGCTGCAGAACCTCAAGCAGGGCCAGAACTTCCTCCTGCAGGACAACACCCGCGGTCAGCAGAAGATCTATGACGCCCACAACAGCTGCACCGTGGGCAGCGGCACCCTCTTCACCGACACGAACAAGAAGTGGGGCAACTACACCCAGTCCAGCCGGGAGAGCGCCGGCGCCGACGCTGCGTTCGCACTCGCGAACACCTGGGACTTCTACCTCAACACGTTCGGTCGCCACGGCATCGCCGACGACGGGGTGGCCGCGCGGTCCTTCGTGCACTACTGCACCAACTACGCCAACGCCAACTGGAGCGACTCCTGCTTCTGCATGATCTTCGGTGATGGTGGCGGCGGTAGCGGTTGGGGCCCACTGGTCACGATCGACGTCGGAGGCCATGAGATGAGCCACGGCGTGACCAGCCGTACGGCCGGTCTGATCTACTCCGGCGAGTCAGGCGGGCTGAACGAGTCCACCTCGGACGTGATGGGCACGATGGTCGAGTGGTATGCCAACAGCTCGGAGGACGTTCCGGACTACATGATCGGTGAGGAGTTCTACCTGGACTTCGACCCGGAGCACAACTTCCTCCGTCGCATGGACAAGCCGTCCCTGGACGGCCCGAGCAAGGACTGCTGGTACAGCGGCGTCGGTGGAGTCGACGTGCACTACTCCTCAGGTGTCGGTAACCACTTCTTCTACCTGCTCAGCGAGGGCTCCGGAGCCAAGGTCATCAACGGCTACCACTACGACAGCCCGACCTGCGACGGCAGCACGGTCACCGGCATCGGCCGGGACAAGGCCGCGGCGATCTGGTACAAGGCCCTGACCGAGGAATGGGTCCCGAGCACCAACTACCACAGCGCGCGCATCGGCACGCTGAACGCTGCAACGGCCCTGTACGGCGCCGGGAGTCCCGAGTACAACGCGGTCAACGCCGCGTGGGCGGCGGTGAGCGTCACCCCCTAGCACCACCTGAACCGAGCTCAGTCTGGGCGCTCGTCCTCCTTCGGGAGGGCGAGCGTCCAGTTCTCCTCCACCTCCGTGAAGCCGAGGCGCAGGTACAGGCGCCGGGCGGCCGCGTTGCCGTGACTCACCGCTAGGGAGATGGCCGGTAGCCCCGCCTCGGTGCCGACCCGCAGGGTTGCGGCCAGCAGGGCCGTACCCACACCGCGGACCGGGCAGTCCGGGTCGCGGAAGATGTCGATGACCCACGGTCCCGAATGCGGGGGGTCGCCGGGCCGGTCGACCACCAGGCAGGCTCCGACGATCCGGCGGTCGACGATGGCGACCCTCGACTCGGCCATCATCATGCCCAGCAGCTCACCGCGGGCGATCGCCCGCAGCTGGGAGACGGCGGCGGCCTCGTCACCGTCGAACGCGTCCGGATGGTCGGCCGGATACGCGCGGACGTTGAGCGCGGCCAGCGCCAGCGCATGCCGGTCGACCTGGACAGGTGTCAGTGGCTCCACCCTGATCCCGGGGGTGGACACCCCCACTGAGCCCAACGGCTCGGTCAGGTCTCGCGACATGGTGAGCGCATGCCGACGCTCACGTGCGCCGGCCGCCAGCATCGCCGCGGCGAGTGCACGGTCCGCCGTGGAGAATCGCCAACCTGGCATGGCCTGCAGCGCGACCTCTACCGCGTGCGCGGTCTCCACGGTGGGAGGCACCCACACCCCGTCGGCCCACGGGATGGACTCCCGGGTGCTTTCGGCGGCCGTGAAGACGAGCACCACAGTGCCCGCCTCATCAGCCAGCGGCGTCCGATCAGGCCAGTCCGCGAGCGGGTCAGACACCGATCGGGTGCCAGACGGTCTTGGTCTCGACGAACCGGGCGATCCTGGTGAGGCCCGGGTCCAGCGCCCAGTCCGGCTCCGCACGCTCGGCCCGCAGTACCCGCTTCAGGTTGTCAACGGCAGCGAGCTCCAGCTCGATGGAATGCTCGGCGTCACCGGATGCACCTGTCAGGTCGATCGCGTTGACGTCCATGTGCGCGGCCAGGGTCGGCACCGTCTCGGCGAGCCGTCCGGTCAGCACATTGACGACCCCGCCGGGAACGTCCGACGTCGCCAGTACCTCCGAGAGGGTGATCGCCGGTAGCGGCCTGAGGTACGACGCGGTCAGAACTGCCGTGTTGCCGCTGACGATGACCGGAGCCAGGACGGACACCAGCCCCAGCAACGACGAGCCCTGCGGCGCGAGCACCGCTACCACGCCGGTCGGCTCGGGGACGGAGAAGTCGAAGTAGGGACCGGCCACCGGGTTGGTCCCGCCCAGGACCTGCGCGATCTTGTCGGCCCAGCCCGCATACCAGACCCACCGGTCGATCGCCGCGTCGACGGCCCTCGTCGCCGCCGGCTGCCGGAGACCTTCGCCCGCGGCGACCTCCGAGATGAACTGGTCTCGCCGGCCCTCCATCACCTCGGCGACCCGGTAGAGCACCTGCCCGCGGTTGTAGGCCGTCGCCGCGGCCCAAGCAGGGAAGGCCTTTCGTGCTGCGACGACGGCATCGCGAGCATCCTTGCGCGAGGCGAGCGCGGCGTTGGCGAGGAAGCGGCCGCGGGAGTCGCTGACGACGTACGACCGTCCTGACTCCGACCGCGGGAACGTGCCGCCGACGTACAGCTTGTACGTCTTCTTGACCTCGAGCCTGGCTGCCTCGGACTCCGTGCGCCTAGTGGGCAAGGTAGGCCTCCAGTCCGTGTCGGCCGCCCTCGCGACCATAGCCCGACTCCTGGTAGCCGCCGAACGGGCTGGTCGGGTCGAAGCGGTTGAACGTGTTTGCCCAGACCACACCGGCCCGCAGCCGGTCGGCCATCCAGAGGATGCGGGAGCCCTTGTCGGTCCAGACACCGGCTGACAGCCCGTACGGCGTGTTGTTGGCCTTGGCGACGGCCTCGTCGGGTGTTCGGAAGGTCAGCACCGACAGCACCGGGCCGAAGATCTCCTCCTGGGCGATCCGGTGCGACTGGCTGACGCCGGTGAAGATGGTCGGCGCGAACCAGAAGCCGCGGTCCGGCAGCTCGCAGGGCGGCGACCAGCGCTCGGCGCCCTCCGCCTCCCCGATGTCGGAGAGGGCACGAATCTTGGCGAGCTGTTCGGCGGAGTTGATCGCGCCGATGTCAGTGTTCTTGTCCAGCGGGTCGCCGACGCGCAGCGTCGCCATCCGGCGCTTGAGGCGGACCAGCAGGTCGTCGTACACACTCTCCTGGACCAGCAGCCGGGAACCGGCACAGCAGACATGTCCCTGGTTGAAGAAGATCCCGTTCACGATGCCCTCGACCGCCTGGTCGAGAGGTGCGTCGTCGAACACGATGTTGGCTGCCTTGCCACCGAGCTCGAGGGTGACGGACTTGCGGGTGCCCGCCACTGCGCGGGCGATGGACTTGCCGACCTCGGTCGATCCGGTGAAGGCGACCTTGTCGACGTCGGGGTGCGACACGACGGCCCGGCCGGTGTCGCCGGCACCGGTGACGATGTTGACGACCCCGGCGGGCAGGTCGGCCTGCTGGCAGATCTCGGCGAACAGCATCGCGGTGAGAGACGTGGTCTCGGCGGGCTTCAGCACCACCGTGTTGCCGCACGCCAAGGCGGGCGCGATCTTCCAGGCGAGCATCATCAGCGGGAAGTTCCACGGGATGACCTGGCCCGCGACCCCGAGCGGTCGCGGTGCCGACCCGGGGCGTCCAGCTCCGGGCAGCGCATACTCGAGCTTGTCCGCCCAGCCGGCGTAGTAGAAGAAGTGGGCTGCGGCGAGGGGTACGTCGACGTCGCGCGACTCGCGGATGGGCTTGCCGTTGTCGAGGGTCTCGAGGACCGCGAGCTCGCGTGAGCGCTCCTGGATGATCCGGGCGATTCGGTAGAGGTACTTGGCGCGGTCGCGGCCGGGCATCGGCGACCAGATTCGGCTGAAGGCTCGCCGCGCCGCCCGCACGGCGAGGTCGACGTCGGCCTGGTTCGCCTCGGCCACCTCCGCGAGGACCTCCTCGCTGGCCGGGCTCACCGACTTGAACGGCTTGCCGTGGCCGGCCACGAACTCGCCGTCGATGAACAGCCCGTACGACGAGCGCAGGTCCACGACCGAGCGCGACTCCGGCGCGGGGGCATACTCGAATGGCATCGGTGGTCCCCTAGTCGAGCGTCTGGTAGTCGGAGCCGCTGTAACGGCCGGTCGCCAGCTTGCTTCGCTGCATGAGGAGGTCGTTGAGCAACCGCGATGCGCCGAAACGGAACCATCTCGGGTCGAGCCAGTCGTCGCCGACTGTCTCGTTGACCATCACCAGGTAGCGGATCGCGTCCTTCGACGTGCTGATGCCTCCGGCAGGCTTGACGCCGACCTGTCGTCCGGTGGCGGCCCGGAAGTCGCGGACCGCCTCCAGCATGGTCAGGGTGACCGGCATCGTCGCGGCGGGCTGGACCTTCCCGGTGCTGGTCTTGATGAAGTCCGCCCCGGCCAGCATCGCCAACCAGCTGGCGCGGCGGACGTTGTCGTAGGTCGCGAGCTCACCGGTCTCGAGGATCACCTTCAGGTGCACCGGCTGGTCACCTTCGTGGTGTGGCCGGACGCAGGCTCTCTTGGTCGCCGCAATCTCGTCGTACACGAGCTGGTAGTCGCCGGAGAGGAAAGCCCCGCGGTCGATCACCATGTCGACCTCGTCGGCCCCGGCCGCAACGGCGTCGGCGGTGTCGAGCAGCTTGACGTCCATCGAGGACCGGCCGGACGGGAACGCGGTCGCGACGGACGCGATCCGGACACCACTGCCGGCCAGCGCGGGTACGGCGGTGCGCACCAGATCCGGGTAGACGCACACCGCGGCGACCGCTGGGCAGCCCGGGTCGGACGGGTCCGGGCGACGGGCCTTGGCGCAGAGCCCGCGGACCTTGCCCACGGTGTCTTGGCCCTCGAGGGTCGTCAGGTCGATCATGGAGATGGCCAGGTCTATCGCCCAGCTCTTCGCGGTCGTCTTGATCGACCGGGTGGCCAGCGTCGCGGCCCGCGCCTCGCAGCCGACCTGGTCCACGGCGGGCAGTGCGTGCAGGAACTGCCGTAGCGCCACCGGGGACGTCACCGCCTCGCCCACGGCCACGGGGAGTGCAGAGGTCTGCGTCACCGGCCCAGCGTATCGGGGTGGCAGGATTCCGATGGTCCTTCTGTTCGGTCCGGCTCGCGTCGGTCTGGGGCGCGGTGTTGGCGGCCGACCACGCTTGAACCGCACGGGGAGAGGGTTCTCACGCTGGGAACGGAATGGTAACCATCCGGTGTCAGCGCGGCTCGTTCTCTCGTCAGCGCCGCACCCGCGACTAAGGTTGAAGGGTGACGAATACCGCCGTCGAAGCAGCGGGCCCGCAGATCGAGACGTTTGCTACGCCAGCCGGCCGCTATCTGGGCTATGTCGTGGTCGGGTTCCGCTTTGGTGCTGTGCCTGCTCGGGCTGAAGAGCCAGGGCACCGGGGCTTTCGGCATGGTGGGGTTCTGCATCGCCTTCGCGGCGCTGGCCTGGGTCTCGCTGATCCGGCCGCGGGTGACGGCCCACCAGAACGGTCTGCTGCTGCGGAACATGGTGCGGGACACGTTCCTGCCGTGGGCGACCATCCGAGCTGCCGGGCGGCGCAGACGCTGCAGATCGGCACTCGCGACAAGGTCTACCACGGACTCGGGCTCACCAAGTCCGCCCGGCAGGCGAGTCGGGAGGCAGCGCCAGCGCGGTGGACAGCGGACCATGATCGGCCCGAACCTCGGGATGAGCTCGGTCGCCGCGGCTCCCACGATGGCCGACAGCCCTGACGACGGCCTGATCGTGGACAAGGTCCACGCAGGAGCACATCGGCGGCAGCTACTTCTCGCACGCCGAGCAGCGGATCGAGATCCTGGCCCGGGAGGGCGCAACCAAGACGGCGGACAAGAAGCCGAAGGTCGTGTGGGACCCGATGGCCATCGGTGGGCTGCTTCTCGCCGGCCTCGGGGTCGCCTTCGCCTTCTTCAACTGAGCTACCAGGCGTCAAGGCTCGATCCCCGCCGTCGCGGCCAGGTCGGCCCTGATGGCGTCGAGGCGACCGGCGGCGGCGATCCGCGCCGCGTCGACCGCGCCATCGGCCGCGTCGTCGACAGGCACGACCACCTCCAGGTAGCACTTCAGCTTCGGCTCGGTGCCGGACGGTCGTACGACGACCCGCCCCCTCGAGGCCAGCCGGTAGCGCAGGCCGTCGGTCGGCGGCAGCGCTCCGGTCGGCCGGCTGAGGTCGTCGACCTGCTCCACCGCGATAGCCACCCAACGTCCGTGGTGGGTTCGCGCGGAGGCGGCCCATGATCTCCGCGATCTGGCAGACGTCCTCTACCCGCACGGATAGCTGGTCGGTGGCGTGCAGGCCGTACTCCCGGGCGATCTCGTCCAGCCGGTCGAGCAGGGTACGGCCCTCGTGCGCGCAGGCCGGCCGCGAGCTCGCAGACCAGCAACAGCGCCGAGACGCCGTCCTTGTCCCTGACCAGGTCCGGTGCGACGCAGTAGCCGAGCGCCTCCTCGTAGCCGTAGCCGAGTCCAGGCACCCGGCCGATCCACTTGAACCCCGTCAAGGTCTCGGCGTACTCGAGCCCGTGCCGCGCGGCCAGGTCCGCCAGCAGCGACGACGACACGATCGTGGTCGCGAAGACACCCCGTCGCCCGCGCCGTACCAGGTGGTCACCGAGCAAGGCTCCGACCTCGTCGCCGCGCAGCATCCGCCAGCCGTGCGGCGTGGGCACGGCGACGGCGCACCGGTCCGCGTCGGGGTCGTTCGCCACGACGATGTCGGCGCCGTGCTGGCGGGCGAGCTCCATCGCCAGGTCGATCGCCCCAGGCTCCTCCGGGTTCGGGAACGACACGGTCGGAAAGTCTGGATCGGGCTCCTGCTGCTGCGCGTACGACGATCGGCGGCTCGAAACCGGCTCGCCTGAGGACCTCGGCGACGGTCCGGTCTCCGACTCCGTGCAGTGGGGTGTAGACGACGAGCAGGCCGCGCGGCGTCCCAGGCGCCGGCAGGGCAGCCACCGCGGACAGGTAGGCGTCCAAGACCTCGTCGCCGAGGACCCGCCAGCGTCTCGGCGCGCGGCACCTCGGTGGCTGAGCCGACGGCCTCGATGTGCCGGGAGATGTCGGCGTCGGCCGGAGGCACGATCTGGCTGCCGTCGCCGAGGTAGACCTTGTACCCGTTGTCCTCGCGGAGGGTTGTGCGACGCCGTGACCATGACCCCGGCCGACGCCGCCAGGTGTCCGATCGCGAAAGCCAGTACCGGGGTCGGCATCGGTCGCGGCAGCACGAGTGCCTGGAACCCGGCTCCGGCCATGACCGCCGCCGTGTCACGCGCGAACTGGTCCGACTGGTGACGGGCGTCGTAGCCGATCACGACGGGTCCGGTCCCGGATGCCGCTCGGAGGTAGCCGGCGAGCCCAGCAGCGGCCTGGATCACGACGGCGCGGTTCATCCGGTTCGGTCCGGCCGCCAGCGCACCACGAAGGCCGGCGGTGCCGAACTCGAGCCGCCCGGAGAACCGGTCCGACAGCTCGGCGAGTGCCGATTCGGTGGTCTCCGCGGCGGCCAGCAGCGCGGCGAGCTCCGCCCGGGTCCCCGGGTCCGGGTCGGCCTCCATCCACCGCACGACCTCACCCCGCAGGTGGTCGGAGACGCCCATGTCAGTCGTCCTGGGCGAAGGGCCGCCGGTCGTACTCTCCCGTCGCGAACAGTCCGCCCACCCTCGCGGCATCGCTCTCGTCCTCGGGTCTGGCTCGGAATGTCGGACTCGTGGGCCGACGCATCGTCTTGCGGGTGGTAGCCGAGCGCGTCGGCCGGGCTCCAGGTCCCACCAGGCGTCACGGTTGGCCGAGATCCCGTAGATGACCCGGAGCCCCTCGAACGTCGCGTCGAGGCAGGCCTCCACCAGGCGCACGCAGTCGGCCGGCGACAACCAGGTGGCCAGGTGCCGTCGGGTGGTCGGAGCGGTCTCGAAGCTGCCGATCCGAACCGCCACCGAAGAGACGCCGTAGCGGTCGGCATACAGGCTGAGCAGCGCCTCGGCCGCCACCTTCCCGACGCCGTAGAACGTGTCGGGCCGTGGCCTGGCGTCGATGCCGAGAATGCCTCCGGCGGGCGTCATGCCCACGGCATGGTTGCTGCTCGCGTAGACCATCCGAGGGACGCCGTGCAGCACCATCGCATCGAGCAGGGCAGCCGTCGTAGTGACGTGGCTGTGCAGGATCTCCGGGAGGGACGCCTCGGTGGCGATGCCCGCGAGGTGCACGACCGCGTCGACCCCTTCGACCGCGCGCAACGCGAGCGCAGGGTCAGCGCAGTCGCCGACGATGACGTCACCTGGGTACGGCCCCTCCGGGGCTCGGAGGTCGATGGCCCGGAGCTGGTACTCGCTGCTCAGCGCCCGAGCTCACCGTCGTACCGATGGCGCCGGCCGCCCCGGTCACCAGCACCCGGCGGCTCATGCGGCCGACGACCTTCGGCACGACCGCTCGCGAGCAGCCGGCCCATGGAGGTCGCCGCCGCGTGGCCGGCCGCGAGCACCTCCTGGTGGTCGAGGGGCTCGCCGGTGACACCCGCGGCCGGGTTCGTGACGAGCGAGATCCCGAGTACCTCCATGCCGGCCTCGCGGGCCGCGATCGCCTCGAGGCTCGTCGACATGCCGACCAGGTCACCGCCGATGGCGCGCACCATCGCGATCTCGGCCGGCGTCTCGTAGTGCGGGCCGGGGAACTGGACGTAGACACCCTCGTCGAGACTCGGGTCGACCGTCCGGCAGAGCGCGCGCAGGCGTTGTGAGTACAGATCCGTGAGGTCGACGAACGTCGCGCCGGTCAGCGGCGACAGAGCGGTGAGGTTGATGTGGTCTCGGATCAGGACCGGAGTGCCCGGGGCCCACTCGGGTCGCAGGCCGCCGCAGCCGTTGGTGAGGACGACGGCCCGGCAGCCCGGCCGCGGCCGCCGTCCGCACGCCGTGGACGACGGCGGCGACGCCGTGGCCCTCGTAGAGGTGGGTACGGCCGAGGAACACCAGGGCCCGCACTCCGCCGCACTCAACGGAACGCAGCGTGCCCGCGTGGCCGGCCACGGCGGGCGGGCTGAAGCCGGGGAGGTCGGGATAGGGCACCTCCGCACGAGTCGTCCCGAGCAGGTCGGCAGCCGGGCTCCACCCGGAGCCGATGACCACCGCCACGTCGTGCTGGCCGACCCCCGAGCGATCGGCGAGGACCCCGGCCGCCTCGGCCGCGCGCTGTCTGAGCATCGGCGCATCGGCTCCCACGATCTCAACCTCCGATCGACCGGCATGGCCGGTTGCGCAGGTCGGCGACGTAGTCGTCCGGGGCGCCGGCCGCCGCGGCCGCCTCGCTGATCACGCCCAGGTAGCTGGCCGATGGCAGGCCGCCCTCGTAGGCGTCGAGCACGTAGACCCACGCCACCTGCTCGCCCTCGAGGGTCTGGACCCGCACATGGAGCTTGCGGTAGGCGTCGGTCTCCCAGCCCTTGAGCTGCGCGCTCGTCCTCTCGGGACACGTCGTACAGGGCGACGAAGACCTGGGAGCCGGGGTCCTCGGCGATGGTGGCGAGGGCGCCGTCCCAACCCAGCTCCTCGCCGGCGAACGTGAGCCGCCAGCCGACCAGCCATCCGGTGCCGCGCGCCGGGGAGTGCGGGCACCGCTCGAGCATCCGCAACGGGTCGAGGTTCGAGGCATAGGCGGCGTAGAGCGACACGGGATGCAGGTTATCGTGGCCGCGTGACTCGTGTCGTGATCATCGGCGGCGGCCCGGGAGGCTACGAGGCCGCGCTGGTCGGCGCGCAGCTCGGCGCCGAGGTGACCGTCGTCGAACGCGACGGTCTCGGTGGCTCGGCCGTGCTGACCGACTGCGTCCCCTCCAAGACGCTGATCGCGACCGCCGAGCTGATGACCGACGTGCGAGGGTCGGGAGAGCTGGGCGTGCGCTTCGCGGGTGGCGCCTCGTCCATGGATGCGGTGTCTGTCGACCTCGGCGTCGTCAACGCCCGGGTCCGGACCCTCGCCACGTCGCAGTCCGGCGACATCGCCCGTCAGCTCGACAACGCGGGTGTCCAGGTCGATCCCCGGGACCGGACGGCTGGACGGACCGGAGACGGTCGTGGTCTCGACCGCCGACGGATCCGAGGACCGGCTTGCCGCGGACGCCGTGCTCCTGGCGACCGGTGCGCACCCGCGGGTGCTGGCCACCGCCGATGCCCGACGGCGAGCGCATCCTCACCTGGGAACAGGTCTACTCCCTGGATGCGCTCCCGGAGCGGCTCATCGTCGTCGGGTCGGGGGTGACCGGGGCCGAGTTCGCCAGCGCCTACAACGCGCTGGGCGCCGACGTCGTCCTGGTGAGCAGCCGAGACCGCGTACTGCCGGGCGAGGACAGCGACGCCGCCCAGGTGCTCGAGGACGTGCTGAAACGGCGCGGGATGACGGTGCTCGAGCCGGTCGCGCGCCGAGTCAGTCGTGCGCGACGGCGACCGGGTCCGGGTGACCCTGGCCGAGCGGCGACGAGGTCGTCGGGTCGCACTGCCTGCTTGCCGTGGGCTCGGTCCCCAACACCGACGGGCTCGGTCTCGAGGAGTCCGGCGTCCGACTCGGCGACGGTGGGTTCATCGCGGTCGACGGAGTCTCGCGGACCAGTGCCCGCGGGGTGTACGCCGCCGGTGACTGCACCGGCGTCCTGATGCTCGCCTCGGTGGCCGCCATGCAGGGGCGGACGGCCATGTGGCACTTCCTCGGCGACGCGGTGTCGCCGCTGGACCTCAAGGCAGTGTCCTCCAACGTGTTCACCGCCCCGGAGATCGCCACCGTCGGGTGGACGCAGAACGAGGTCGATGCCGGCGCTGATCGCGGCCGTCGGGCGTGATGCTGCCGCTCGCGGGCAACGCCCGAGCCAAGATGCAGGGCGTCCGGGACGGGTTCGTGAAGCTGTTCTGCCGTCCCGGCACCGGCATCGTCGTCGGGGGAGTTGTGGTCGGTCCGCGGGCCAGCGAGCTGATCCATCCGGTCTCGGTGGCGGTCGAGGGGCGGCTGACCGTCGACCAGCTCGCGCACGCGTTCTCCGTCTATCCGTCGATGTCGGGGTCGGTCGCCGAGGCAGCCCGCCGGCTGCACACGCGCGGCTGAGCCTGCCCCGCGACTCACTCGGGCGTGTCTGTCTCCATTACCTCGAATATCAGCGTGATATAGCGTCGATAACGCCGTTTGTATGACTGTTTTCTTATTCAACTAAGAATGATCTTCGTGGGTTCTTATGGTTTTCTCAGCATCACGATTTGGTAATAGGGCAGTTTCGGTTGGGTAACTCGAGCATTCCCGAACCCTGTGTTCGGGATATCCCATAAAGGAGTCTGTCTTGATCAGACGAGTAGTCATCACCGCCGTCGGTGCCGGCGCGCTTGCGATCGCCGGCCTGGGTGCCGTGTCCGCCGGCGCGTCCGCGGCCGGCCACCCGCATCCGTTGCACGCCGTACGACTCTGCTCAGCGCACCCGGCCACGGGCCATGCCAGCTGCTTCGCCGAGGCACTGAGGAACCGGCACGGTGCCGCCCCCTTGGCGGGCTCTCCGCCGGCGTCCGCGCTGACCCCGGACGCAGCTGCAGCATGCCTACAACCTGGGCGGACTGTCCTCGGGTGGCGCAACCGTGGCCATCGTCGACGCGTACGGCTACACGAACCTCGAACGGGATCTCGGCGTCTTCCGCAGCACGTTCGGACTACCCGCCTGCACCACCGGCAACGGCTGCCTGCAGGTCATGGACCAGAACGGTGGGAGCAACCTGCCCCCGACCGACCTCGGCTGGGACGGTGAGCAGGCGCTCGACGTCGATGCTGTGTCATCGGCCTGTCCGGACTGCAACATCATCGTGGTCCAGGCCGACTCGCCCTCCTTCGCGAACCTCGGTACGGCCGTGGTCACCGCGTCCGAGCAGCCCGGGGTTGTGGCGATCTCGAACAGCTACGGCGGTGGAGACGCCCCCGACTCGACGTACGGCAGCTACTACAACCACCCGGGGATCGCGGTGACCGCCTCGACGGGTGACAACGGCTACCAGGGCGGCAGCTACCCGGCGTCCTCCTCCTACGTGACCGCCGTGGGCGGGACCTCGCTGCAGGCTGACGGCAGTGGGCGTGGCTGGAGCGAGTCGGCGTGGAGCGGGGCAGGCTCCGGCTGCTCGAGCTACAACGCGGCACTCGCGGCGGCCGCATCATTCGACACCGGATGTGCCCGGCGCGCGATGGCCGACGTGTCGGCAGCGGCCGACCCCAACCTCGGCGGGCTCGCGGTCTACTACCCGACCAGCGACTCCGACTCGACCTGGGGGCAGATCGGCGGGACCAGCGAGTCGGCCCCGATCATCGCGTCCGTCTACGCACTGTCCGGGAACACCGGCGGATACGCGAACGCCATCCCCTATAGCAACCCCGGCGCACTCTTCGACGTGACCTCGGGAAGCAACGGCAGCTGCAGCCCGAGCCAGTGGTGCCACGCGCGGACCGGATGGGACGGACCCACCGGGCTCGGCACCCCGAACGGAACCGCCGCCTTCTGAGCCACCGCCCGACCATCCGGCCGTTCTGACCGACCATCCGGCCGTTCTGACCGACCATCCGAGCGGTGCGGGCCGGATGGTCGGTTGTTTTGGCCGGATGGTCGGTTGTTTTGGCCGGATGGTCAGTCCTTGATCTCGCAGAGGACGGCGCCGCTGGAGACGGTGGCGCCGACCTCTGCGACCAGGCCCTGGATGGTGCCGGCCTTGTGGGCGTTCAGAGGCTGCTCCATCTTCATCGCCTCGAGGACGACGACCAGGTCGCCGGCGGCCACCTGCTGGCCCTCCTCGACCGCCAGCTTCACGATGGTGCCCTGCATCGGCGAGGTGAGCGCGTCGCCGCCGGCCGCCGCACCTTTCTTGCCGCCGGCGGACCTCTTGCCCGGCCGCTTGCCACCCCCGGTGGCTCCGGCTCCAGAGGTACTCGCGGCGAGGCCCGCCGGGAGGGTCACGGTCAGCCGCCTGCCGCCGACCTCGACCGTGACCGAGTCCCGCGGTTCGGCCTCGGCCGCATCGGCCGTACCCGCGTACGGCTCGATGTCGTTGTCGAAGTCAGTCTCGATCCAGCTCGTGTAGACCGCGAACGTCGCGCCGTCACCGATGTAGGCGGGATCGTCGACCACCTTGCGGTGGAATGCGATCACCGTCGGCATGCCGTCGACCTCGAACTCCGCGAGCGCCCGCCTCGACCGCTCGAGCGCCTGGGTCCGCGAGGACGCCGCTCACGATGAGCTTGGCGACCAGCGAGTCGAAGGAGCCCGGAACCGTCTCACCTTCCTCGTAGCCACCGTCGACGCGTACGCCCGGCCCCGACGGAGGGTGCCAGCGGGTCAGCGTGCCCGGAGCCGGCATGAAGTTCCGGCCACCGTCCTCGGCATTGATCCGGAACTCGATGGAGTGCCCGACCACCTCCGGATCGTCGTACCCGAGCTCCTCACCGGCCGCGATCCGGAACATCTCGCGCACCAGGTCGAGGCCGGTCACCTCTTCGCTGACGGGGTGCTCGACCTGGAGCCGGGTGTTGACCTCCAGGAACGAGATGGTGCCGTCCTGACCCGACGAGGAACTCGCAGGTGCCGGCCCCCACGTACCCGGCCTCGCGAAGGATCGCCTTGGACGAGGTGTAGAGGGTGTCGATCTGGTCGGCCGAGAGGAAGGGGGCCGGCGCCTCCTCGACGAGCTTCTGATGCCGGCGTTGCAGCGAGCAGTCACGGGTCGACACGACGACGACGTTGCCGGCACTGTCGGCCAGGCACTGGGTCTCGACATGGCGCGGCCGGTCGAGGTAGCGCTCGACGAAGCACTCGCCGCGCCCGAAGGCGGTGACCGCCTCGCGGACGGCGGACTCGTAGAGCTCGGCGATCTCGTCCTCACGGCGGGCCACCTTCAGGCCACGCCCGCCGCCGCCGAAGGCCGCCTTGATCGCGATCGGCAACCCGTGCTCGCGGGCGAACTCGATGACCTCGTCGGCGCCCTTCACCGGATCCGCGGTACCGGCGACCAGCGGCGCCCCGACGCGCTGAGCGATGTGGCGGGCCTGGACCTTGTCGCCGAGCGCGTCGATCGCGGCCGGGGGAGGTCCGATCCACACCAGCCCGGCATCGAGCACGGCCTGGGCGAAGCCGGAGTTCTCGGCGAGGAAGCCGTAACCCGGGTGCACCGAGTCGGCGCCGCTGCGCTTCGCGGCCGCGATGATCTTCTCGACGCTGAGGTACGACTCTGCCGGCGTAGCCCCGTCCAGGGCGTAGGCCTCGTCGGCCAGCCGGACGAAGAGGGCATCGCGGTCGGGGTCCGCGTACACGGCAACGCTCCCGATACCGGCGTCCTTGCAGGCCCGGATGACGCGGACCGCGATCTCGCCCCGGTTGGCGATCAGGACCTTGGTGAGCTCGGCCACGTGTGCTCCTCCGCGTCGACTTGGCCTGCGACGTACGACGAGAGTCTAGGGCTGGTCGTTGCTGCTGGTTGTTGACGGCTGGTTTTCTTTCGGAGCACACTCGGAGAAGCCGTTTTGCGTCGACCTCACCTGGGGATGGAGGAGCGCTCATGCTAGGTCGCAGGATCGCAGTGGTGGCTGGCGTCATCGCGATCGTAGGGAGCGCCGCGAGCGCCACGGGTGCTACCGCTCAGCCCAGGCCGCAGCCCGACCAGCGACTCGCTCCCGAGGCGGTGCGCGCCATCGTGTCGAAGGCCTGCGCGGGCGCCGAAGGTGGTTATGGCTGCAGTCTGGTGAAGCAGTCCCGCGAGGTCCTGCGCGGCGACGTCGTCGAGTACAACTACGTGGTCAAGGTCGGACCGGACAGCCACGACGTGATCTGGGTGCACCGCGTCGTCCGCGAGACGAAACCAGGCGTCCCGGAGCCGACGACCACGGCGGTCATGATGCTGCACGGCGACACGTGGGGCTTCGACGCAGCGTTCGCCGGTGAGGAGGGCCGGCTGGATAGAGTGCCGAATGTCGCCTCGTACCTCGCCGAGAACGACGTCGACGTCTGGGGGATGGACGAGCGCTGGGTCACCGTGCCGATGCACACCTCCGGGAAGTCGTTCATGCATTCCTGGGGCGGCCTGACCGACGTCCGGGACCTGCGCGTGGCCACCGACATGGAGCGTGCCATGCGCGGCGCGACCGGTAGCGGTTACGGTCCGACGGCGCTGCTGGGCTGGAGCCATGGCGGCCCGCAGATCTATGCCTATGCGGCGTACGAGACGACTCTTGCGCCTGAGCAGCGCAATGTCGATGCACTGATTCCCGTCGACACCCTGCTTCGCTACGCCCCCGAGGACGAGACGTCCCAGCTGCACAACTGCCAGTACTTCGCAGCCGTGCAAGCCCTTTACCGCCAGGGCAAGGAAGCGGTCGATCTCAGGGTGTTTCGGCGACTGGGGCAGGCCGCCCTGCTGCATCCAGGAAAGCCTTCACGGCCATACCCGGGTTATACGAACCGCCAGGCCGCGATCATCTTCATGGGCTCGGACTACCGCAGTTTCACCCCGTGGTTCCACTACAACGCCCCGATCCTGGACGGCGCAGTGCCGGTCGACCTGGCATATTCCCCTCCGGAGCGGATCTTCGGCTTCCTGCAGCACGCCGCCCCCTGGGAGAGCCTGAAGGAGCGCGTCGTCGGATTCAAGACCTGGTGTGGTCGCCCCATGTCGATGTACGACCACGTCGGGGATGTCACGGTGCCCGTCCTGTACATCGGGGCAGCCGGTGGGATCGGCACCCTCGGCGAGTACTCGCTCGGCCTGCTGGGGAGCACGGACACGTCATCGCTGGTCGTCCGGTTGCTTCCCGAGGGGCAGGAGGCACTCGACTTCGCCCACGTGGATCTCTTCCAGGGCTCGGACGCCCAGGACCTGGTCTGGTCTCCGCTGCTCGCCTGGCTGGTCGCCCACTGAGGCGATAACTCCTCGTTCCTGCTCGGGTCTCGGCCGATAATGGCGCGGTGAGGTTCTCGCATGGATGGCTGGTGGCAGGTGCCGGCGCTCTGCTGCTCGCGGCCGGGTGCTCAGGTGGCACGTCGGATGCGCCGACCACTGCGACGTCGAGCAGCCCCACGACGGCGACCAGCACCACGACCGCCCTGCCCCCGAGCCCTGTGTCGTTCCACGCCACCCTGCTTCAGTACCGGCCCGACGAGGGGACGAACCGGGTCGAGGTCGAGCTCACCAACCGGGGCAGCGATCCCGTAGTCGTGCGGGCGGTGCGGATCAGCTGGACCGGCGTGCAGGGTACGCCGCGAACCCCGAAGGACACGACGTACGCCGCCGGCCAGATCATCGACCTGACGACGACGTACGGCACTGCGGTCTGTGACCGGCCGACGCCGACCGACCAACCTCGAGCCCTCGCCACGATGGATGACGGCCGCACGGTCGAGGTGAACATCGACCGGCACGGGTGGGACATGCTGAAGCGCTTCCGCGTCCACGACTGTGCCCTACAGCGGCTGAAAGAGACCGCTTCCGTCTCGTTGGGTGCGCCGTTTCGCAGCGTGCACATCGGAGGGTCCGAGTATCTCCGCGGCAACCTCGAGCTTCGCCGCCCCGGCCACGGGGACGACTCGACCGCGGTGACCGTCAGCACGTTGACCGGCAGCGTGCTCCTGACCTTCACGGCACCGCCGACCTCGCCGCTGCCGGCGACCCTCGAACCTGGCGAGGCGGCGATCGACGTGCCCGTGCTCATCGGGTCGACGTTCCGCTGTGACGACCACGGACGCAGCCAGAGCACCCAGACCTATCTGTTGAGCGCGTATGTGCGGCTCGGCGACGACCGTTCGCTGGTCCGGATCATCGTCATTCCGGACGCCAAACTGAGAGCTCAGGCCCAGGGGCTGATGGACCGCGCCTGCCGCTGACCATCGGCCGGCCAAAACCCGTTGCCCGATTGGCCCCCTGGCACCAGGGTTGACGGTCATGACCTCACACATCCACAACATCACGTTCGACTGCATCGCGTGGGAACCGCTCGTCGACTTCTGGTCGTCGGTGCTCGACTACGCCGAGGACCCCGCCGACCCCAACCTTGCGGGCGACCCGGCCGGCTACCTGAAGTCGACGACCGGCGGCCCGGGGCTGCTGTTCATCCCGGTGCCCGAGGGCAAGACCGTCAAGAACCGCGTCCACCTCGACATCGTGCCGACGGATGGCACCCGGGACGAGGAGGTCGAGCGACTGATCGCCGTCGGTGCGGTGTTGTACGACGACCATCGGCGTGCGGACGGGACCGGCTTCGTCGTACTCCAGGACCCCGAGGGCAACGAGCTCTGCGTCGAGCGCAGCGAAGCCGAACGGGCTAAACCGGTCCCCGAGTAGGCAGGTCAGCGTAGGTACGCGTCCAGCTCGACCTCGACCACCCAGCGTGGGTCGAGCAGACCGGCCACCACGACCATCGTGCTGGCCGGGCGTATCGAGCCGAAGATCTCCCCGTGGGCCGCCGAGACGGCGTCGGCGACCGAGCGGTCGGTGATGAACTGCCGGGTCCGGACCACGTCGCCGACCTGGCCACCCAGCTGCTGCAAGGCGCTGAGCGCGATCTCCCAGCAGCGCCGGGCCTGGGTCAGCGGGTCGGGGTCGACGGACCCATCCGGCCACACCGGCGCCGTACCCGAGACGACGACGTGCGGACCCGCTCGCACCGCCCGGCTGAACCCGACCGTCTCCTCATACGGCGATCCCGACGCCACTCGCTCCACTCCGCTCACCCCACCATGCTGGCAGAACTCGCGGCCCGCTTAAGGTGAGATGAGCGTCGTACGACGGTAGGCAGCCCACGGCGAAGGAGCCGATCGATGAGTTTTGAGCTCTCACCTGAGCACGAGGACTTCCGGCACAGCGTTCGCGACTTCGCCGAAGCGGAGGTCGCGCCGCATGCCGCGGAGTGGGACAAGGCGCATCACTTCCCGGTGGATGTCGTGCACAAGATGGGCAAGATGGGGCTGTTCGGGCTGACGGCGCCCGAGGAGTACGGCGGCGCCGGTGCGGACGGCGACTTCACCAGCCTGTGTGTGGCGATCGAGGAGCTGGGGCGGGTCGACCAGTCGATCGGCATCACTCTCGAGGCCGCGGTCGGGCTGGGTATCAACCCGATCCTGACCTACGGCACGACCGCCCAGAAGGAGACGTGGCTGCCGGACCTGTTGTCGGGCAACACGCTTGCCGGGTTCGGCCTGACCGAGCCGGGCTCCGGGTCGGATGCCGGGGCGACCAAGACGAAGGCCGACCTGCTCGACGGCGAGTGGGTCATCAACGGGAGCAAGCAGTTCATCACGAACTCGGGCTCGTCGATCACGTCCTGCGTGACCGTCACGGCCCGCACCGGCGACCGCGAGGACGGCCGAGCCGAGGTGTCGACGATCATCGTGCCCTCCGGCACGCCGGGATTCGTCGCGGAGAAGAGCTACGACAAGCTGGGCTGGCACGCCAGCGACACCCACCCGTTGAGCTTCGACGACGTGCACGTGCCTGAGGCGAACCTGCTGGGGCAGCGGGGCCGGGGGTTCGCCCAGTTCCTCGCGACCCTCGACGACGGCCGGGTCGCGATTGCCGCTCTCGCCCTGGGCTGCATCCAGGGCTGTCTCGACATGTCCGTGAAGTACGCAGGCGAGCGCACGACGTTCGGGGTCCCGATCGGCGCCAAGCAGGGCGTCGCGTTCCAGATCGCGGACCTCAAGGTGATGGCCGAAGCGTCACGCGGCCTTGTCTACAAGGCCGCTGCCCTCAAGGATGCCGGCCGACCGATTGCTGAGTTCAAGGAGGCCGCGGCGATCGCCAAGCTCTACGTGACGGAGTCGGCGGTCACGGCCACCCGGATCGCGACCCAGGTCTTCGGCGGCTATGGCTTCATGGAGGAGTACCCGGTGGCTCGGTTCTACCGAGACGCCAAGGTGCTCGAGATCGGCGAAGGTACGTCGGAGGTCCAGCGGATCCTGATCGCCCGCGGGCTCGGCCTGCCCGTCGAGTAAGCCGAGCGAGCTAGCGAGCGTGGCGTCGTTCGCCGTGCCCGCAGCCGTTGTCGTTGCCCGCGTCGGCGATCGGAACCGAGCCGTGGACGCTGCTTGCGACGCGTCTCCGGAGCCAGCGGGGCCGGCGGGGCCGGCGGCGCGAGCTGATCTGTCTGATGGGTCACTACCCCGGGAGCCTAGATCCCGTGCGCAGCCTGGGGGTCAGCTCGGGCACGTGGCCTGAGTCCTCAGCTCGTGTGCTGGAGCTCGTCGGCTTCGACGGCAGCGTTCCACTCGCGCTTCTCGGCCCGCCAGCCCTCGTCGTCACGACCAAGGCGCCAGTATCCCGACACGCTGAGCCTCTCCTTGGGCACCTGGCGGTCGAAGCGCAGATGGTGGCGAAGCTGCTTCACGAACCCCGCCTCGCCGTGCAGGAACGCGTGGACGTCACCGCCAGGCAGCACAGCATCGCGTACGGCGCCGACCAGGGCGTCGCCGCGAACACCCTCGGCTGCATCTCGATGCACCCAGGTGAGACTCAGGTCGGCGGCCGACACGAGTGGTTGCTCCTCGTGCGCGTTCGCGACCTCGACGAATGCGTGCACGGGCACGCCCGCGGGGATCCGCTCGAGCGCCGTCGCGATCGCCGGAAGGGCACTCTCGTCGCCCACCAGGAGGTGCCAGTCGGCATCGGGGTTCGGCGTGTAGCCACCACCCGGGCCGAGGAAGATCACCTGGTCGCCCGGCCGGGCCGACGCTGCCCACGGTCCGGCCAGCCCCTCGTCACCGTGGTAGACGAAGTCGAGGGTCAGCTCGGCCGCTGCCTCGTCGTACGCGCGCACGGTGTAGGTGCGCAGTGCCGGCCGGTGCTGAGGGTCGAGGCTTTCGCGCAGTTCTGAGTACTCCTCCGCAGTGGCGTACGGCGCCCCGGCCGGCGGGAAGACGAGCTTCACGTACGCGTCGGTGTGGTCACCGAGCGGCAGATCCACCAGGTCGGGGCCGTCGAGCACGACGCGGATCATCTCCGGCGTGAGCCGTTCGGTCGTCTTGACCCGCGCGCTGCGGGCCCTGCTCTGCGGGCGGGCGGGCCTGGTGGCGGTCGGTGCGCGCATGCATGGATCCTTAACGAGGAAGGGAGAAGTTAGGTAAGCCTAACTTATCAGCATGCCCCTACCAAATGGTCCGCAGTCACACCGACCCAGGGTGATCAGCTGATCGTGAACGAGAAGCTCTGGCCGCCGTCCTCGTCGTCGAAGCCGCAGTTGAACACGGACTCGTACGCGATGCATCCGGTCTCGAAGCCGTCACCGGGGTTGCGCCACACCGGCACATTGTTGTGCAGGTTGTAGCTGGTGGACCATTCCCACTCGCCGTTGGGTTTGAAGTCCATGTTCGGCCGCACCGAGATCCAGTACAGGCCGGGTTGGAGAACGGTCTTGGGCAAGGGGATCGAGAAGTTGCCGGTGCCCGCGGGGTCGGTGTAGGCCCGGTCGGCGAACTGCTTCAGGATCTTCCCGGGAAGGCCCCCAGCATCCGCGTAGATGAGGATGTTGATCGAGTCAGCCGGACCGGATCCGTTGAAGTAGTCACCCTTGACGGTCACATTTCGGACCACGCACCTGCTGTGCAACAGGAAGTCGTCGGCGCCCCGACTGTCGAAGGTGTCGTACGCCGGTTCGAAGTTCTGGGAGACCAGGCCGAGGCCGTTGGCCGATCCCTGCACATAACAGGCGTCGACAGCCGCTGGTGGCAGCGACGCATGACGGGCCACGGATCCGGAGGCGTCGGCGATGGGGTGATGACCCGCACTCGCCGGTGAGCTGAACGCGGGTGTGGACATCACTGCGACTGCGCTGACTGTGACGACGAACAGCAGACGTGCACGCATGAGAAGACTCCGTTCTCTCTGCAGACTAGGGACCCCGGCCGCGGCTTGCCCATAGCCACATCGGACTAGGTCCACCAGGCGTCAGCCGACGTCGTTGGCCGTCCAGAGCCGGTGCCAGCCGATCCCCAGCTCCCCGACCATCCTTCGGACCAAGGGCAACGAGAGGCCGACCACGTTGTGCGGATCCCCGTCAACCCGTTCCACGAAGGCACCACCGAGCCCGTCGATGGTGAATGCTCCCGCGACCAGCAGGGGTTCGCCGGTGGCGACGTACGCCGCGATCTCCTCGTCGCTGAACCAGCCGAACGTCACCGCTGTCGACGCGACCGCCCCAGACTCGTGGCCCGTGCGGAGATCGGTGAGGTGGTGGCCGGTGTGCAGCACCGCCGTCCGCCCGCGGAGCTCGGTGAGCCGCTCGGTCGCCACAGCGGCCGAGCCAGGCTTTCCGTACGCCTCCCCGTCGACCTCGAGCACCGAGTCACAGCCCAGGACGAGCACCCGACGACCGCCGGCGTCGGTTGGCATCCTCGACGAAACCGCCTGCCCCTTCAGCCGCGCGAGGGTCGCGGCGAGATCGGCCGGTATGGACTCGGTCACGGCCGACTCGTCGACGTTCGAGACCTCGACCACCGGCTCGATGCCGGCGCTCCGCAACGTGGCCAGCCGCGCCGGCGACGCCGAGGCGAGCACCAGGAGGATGTCGGACATGGGCGGCGGCCCGCTCAGAGCTGGGCCAGCGCCTCGCGCAGCGGGTCGAGACCCATCGACCCGAGGTCGAGCGCCGACCGGTGGAACGACTTCAGGTCGAAGTCGGCCCCCTTGCGCTGCTTGACCTCGTCGCGCGCCTGGAGCCAGATCCGCTCGCCGACCTTGTACGACGGTGCCTGAGCCGGCCAGCCGAGATAGCGGTTGACCTCGAACTTGATGACCGGGTCCGCCATCCGGCAGTGCTGCCGCATGAACTCGAGACCCAGCTCGGGCGTCCAGGTCTCGCCGGGGTGGAACCCGAAGGGGTTGTCGACGGGAATCTCCAGCTCGAGGTGCATGCCGATGTCGACGGCGACCCGGGCGGCCCGAAAGCCTTGGGCGTCGAGCATCCCCAGCTTGTTGCCCGGCTCGTCCAGGTACCCGAGCTCCTCCATCAGACGCTCGGAGTAGAGCGCCCAGCCCTCACCGTGGCCCGACACCCAGCACATCGTGCGTTGCCAGCGGTTCAGGACCTCTTTGCGGTAAGCGGTCTGGGCGACCTGGAGGTGGTGACCCGGCGCGCCCTCGTGGTAGACCGTGGTCACCTCGCGCCAGGTCGAGAAGTCGTCGATCCCGTCCGGGACCGACCACCACATCCGGCCCGGTCGCTCGAAGTCCTCGCTCGGGCCGGTGTAGTAGATCCCGCCGTCATGCGTCGGAGCCAGGCAGCACTCGATGCGACGTACCGGGTGGGGGATGTCGAAGTGCGTGTCTGCGAGGTCGGCAATCGTGTTGTCGGCGAGGTCCTGCATCCAGGCCTGGAAGTTGTCCGCGCCCTGGATCCGCCGCGCCGGGTCCGCGTCCAGCGCGGCGACGGCCGCTGCGACGGCCTCGGCATTGGCCACCGCGGTCGCCGCCGCTCCGGTCCCCTGACCGCGAGTCGCATCGGGAACGATGGACCGAGCGGTCTCGGCCATCGCGGTCTCGATGCGATAGAGCTCCTCCCAGCCCCACGCGTACGTCTCGTCGAGGTCGATCTCGGCGCCCAGGAAGTAGCGCGAGTCGCGCTCGTACTGCTCACGCCCGGCCGCCTCCCGGTCCCGCCCGCGCGGCAGCAGCTCGTCGTCGAGGAACCGGCCGAACTCCGCGTACGCAGCGCTGGCTCGGGCGGCGTTCGCGCGCAGGTCGGCGGCCAACGAGTCGGGTACGTCGGCCTCCCCTGCCAAACTGGCGAAGAAGTCGCCGCCCTCGCCGACCTGGCCGGTCCACGCCCGCACCTGGGCCGCAACCTCGGCGATCTGCCGCTTGGCGCTGATGTAGCCGTCGTCTGCGCCGTGCAGCAGGGTCTGCCGGTAGTCGGCCAGCGCGCTCGGAACGGCGCCGAGGCGGGCCGAGATGTTGGACCAGTCATCGGCGCTGCTCTTGGCCATCAGGTCGAAGGAGCCGCGGATGCTGTGCAGCTCGGTCGAGATCACGCTGACCCTGGTCTGCGGCGCGCGCGCCTCGGCCTGGTCGATCTCCACGGCGAGACGCTCCAGGAAGGAGCTCTTCGCGGCCTGCTCGCGTAGGTCGGAGGCCTCGGCGTACTGCATCGCGGCGAACGCCCGACGGGTCAGCTCGTCGCGCTGTTCGTACCCCGCTACCGACAGGTCCGTGAGCTGGTCGTCGTAGCCCGGGATTCCCAGGTAGCTGGCGACCACCGGGTCGGCTGCCGCGTAGTCGGCGACGTACTGCTCGGCGATGGCGTCAACCTGACGGGCTGCGGGCTGAGGGTTGTCGGCTGAGGGCGTCATGACAAAGACAGTAACTCAGTAGATCCAGGTGAGTAACAGGCCCGGTTCCGGATCGGGTGTGAACCGTTTCGGCGTTGCGTGCGTACCTGGCATGTCAGATATTCGTCACTCAAGAATCTCGGGGAAAGACATGACCAACAGAATTCGACGCACCGGGGGCAGTGTCCTCGCCGGCGCAGCCGTCCTCGCAGCCATCGCCGTTCAGCCCACCGCGGCCGACGCATCAGGTTACGTGGGCACCGATGCCGCGCCACCTCCCGCCGCACTCAGCGCGGTCACGGCGATATCCGCCGACGACGTCTGGGCGGTGGGGACCAGAGCGCCCCAGAACGGACCCTGGCGGCTGTTCACCACGCACTGGGACGGGTCGACCTGGACCTCGGTGCCGCCCAACGGCCCAGGCGGAGACGGCGTCCACCAGCTGGTGGGCGTCGATGCGACCTCCACGAACGATGTGTGGGCGGTCGGCTACTACACGCGCCAGTCTGACGAGCATCCTCTCGTCGAGCACTGGAACGGCACCGCCTGGTCGGTCGTGGACATCCCCGAGCCGGCCGATGGCGGCGCGCTCTTCGACGTGACCGCGCTGTCGCCCACGAATGTGTGGGCCGTCGGCCGTACATCGTCGGTCGTCCTCAGCCACAAGGGCCTGATCGAGCACTGGGACGGCACCGCCTGGCACATCGTGCCGAACCCGGCTGGCGACGTCTTCAGTGAGCTCACCTCCGTGAGCGCGAGCGGACCGCTGAGTGTGTGGGCGGTGGGGTACCGCGTCGACCAGAACTACTCGGTGCTGGCCGAGCACTGGAACGGCCAGAAGTGGGCCCTCTCCGACACGCCGGAAGGCCCCGAGCGGGACAACTACCTGTCCGGCGTGGCCGTGATCGCACCACACAACGTCTGGTCCGTCGGCTCCGACTTCGACCCGGAGGGTGCCCTGATCGAGCACTTCAACGGCACCACCTGGTCCCAGGACAACCTCGATGCCGTCGAGGCGTCGTTCAACTCGGTCGGGGGCATCTCGTCACACGACGTGTGGGCGGTGGGTACGATCCGGCACGGCTTCCAGAAGACTCTCGCAGCGCACTGGAACGGGTCCGCCTGGACAGTAGTCCCGACTCCGAACCCGGGTCCCAAGCACAACACGCTGAGCGACGTGAGCGCGCTCGGCACCAACGACGTGTGGGCGGTCGGCACCGTCGACAACGACCAGCGCCGGACCGGCCTGATCGAGCACTGGGACGGGTCGCACTGGACCTCTGCCTTCTGACCCGTGGGAGGTGCAACCTCACGCGCGACCCAGGTCTGTCCCAGGTAGCCACACAATGAGGAGGAGGCACCATGGGACATCCACATCGCCGGGGAAAGCTGGCCGCGGCCGTCGCGCTCACGTCGGGTCTGCTGGCGGCGGTCGCGGTCTCGCCCGCGACTGCCGGAGCGCCGTCCGGTGCGACGGTCGGCCACGGCCGGATCGCGTTCTCGACCGGTTTCATCCAGCCGCAACCTGACTTGAGCGCTCACTCGCAGGTCTTCACCGTCAACCCCGACGGCACGGACCAGCGCCAGCTCACCCACGTCCCGGACGGCAGCTTCGCCGGGGACCCGGACTGGTCGCCGGACGGTAGCCAGCTCGCCTACGTCAGCAACGAGCCCGGCAACTTCGCGGTGATGGTCATGAACGCAGACGGGACCGGCCAGCACCAGATCGCGTACGTCGTCGACTCGGACTTCTACACGCCGCGCTGGTCCCCCGACGGGACTCAGCTGGCGGTGTCTCGGTGTCGGACCCTCAACGGGTATCTGCTCGGCTGCGACATCCTGGTGATGAATGCCGACGGGACCGGCCGTCGACGGCTGGTCGGCAGCCATGTGATCAACCAGTATCCGGCCTGGTCGCCGGACGGCACCCAGATCGCGTTCACCAGTGACCGCGCCGGCTGGCTCTCGGCGACCTGGGTCGTGAACTCCGCCGGCGGAGGGCTGCGACGGCTGACCCGGCCCAACCTGGAGGCGTTCTACCCCCAGTGGTCACCGCTCGGCAACCGGGTCCTGTTCGGGGACAACTTCGACCGCCCGCACACCAACACGTTCGTCATGAACCCGGGGGGAGCGCGGGTACGGCAGCTCACCAGTGTGCCCAGCCCTGACTCGGCCTTCTTTGCGACGTACTCGCCCGACGGTCGGCAGATCGTCCTGATCAGCGACTCGCTGCCCGGACCAGGGATCGACCTCTTCACCATGAACGCCAACGGGACGGGCCTCACTCCCATCGTCACCAACCGCCCGCATGTCACCTACTCCGACTGGGGTCCCGCAGCATCCTCAACCGTTCCTGCGACCCGGTGAAACGAGGTATTCGAATGTCTTCCACACGTCTCACCCGCCTCGGAGCCGCCGTCGCGTCCGTGACCACCCTGGTCTTGCTGGCCTCGGCCACTGGCGTCAGCCCGGCTTCGGGATCCCTGCCCCCCAAGCAGTCGTCGGCTCCCGCCGCGACTGACGGGCGCCTCGTCTTCAACGACTTCGGCACCGGCCAGCTGTACACCGCCAATCCCGACGGTTCCGCCCTGGTCCAGATCACGCATCTGCGCAACAGCGCGGCGTTCGCACCGCAGTGGAGCCCGGACAGCACCCACGTCGTCTACTGGGTCTTCCCGTTCGCGACCGGAGAGCCGAGGCTCTACGAGGTCAACGCCGATGGCAGCGGCCGGCACCTGGTCACGACCGAGACGCCGGGCTACAGCGACTACACGCCCGACTACACACCTGACGGACAACGCATCGTGTACGCCCGCTGCCGTCCCGACCCGCCTGGTGGCTGCGCCGTCTACTCGGTACGGGTCGATGGCACGGACCGGCAGGCGATCACCCGGTTCGGGCAAGGTGAGCGCAGCACCTTCGAGTTCTGGACCCGGGTGTCACCCGACGGTGCGTGGGTCTCGTTCAACCGCTTCGGTTGGAAGGGGATCAACGTGCAGACATGGCTGGTGGGCATCGACGGAACCGACGCGCACCCGGTCACGAAGCCCCGCCAGGTCGGGTCCAATGCCGCCTGGTCGCCGAACAGTCGGTCCTTGTACTTCCAAGGCGGGTCACCGAGCGGCCTCGGGTTGCACATCTTCAAGACTCCCGTCAGCGGGAGCCACGCCACCCAGCTCACGTCCACGGACTTCCCGAACGGTGACTACCTGCCGGGCGTCTCACCGCGTGGAGACCGGGTTGCCTTCATCAGCGACCGGACGCACCCCGACCTATGCTGCCAGGATCTCTACGTGATGGGCGCAGCCGGGAGCGGCCAGCAGCTCGTCGAGACCGGTCTGTCGCTGGTCGGTCCCCCGGACTGGGGGTCTGCGTCGCTGCAAACAGGCCCGTCGGTTCGGCTCCGGCCGTTGACCAGCGCCGAGCAGCAAGTGGGCCGCGCACGAGCCCAGGCCGATCGGCAGCCATGGAACGCGATCTATGGGAAGGTCGGGTGGAGGGGTAACGCGCAGCTGAGGTGAGCAACTGGTGGGGATGAAGGGCCTGGCCCTCTGGTGGGCGGCCGGCGCCGTGCTGGCGCTGGCCGCCTGCTCGGGCGGCGGATCCCAGCCCGGCGCTCGCCAGCCCGGTCCCCTGCTGGGTTTCCAGGACAGCCCGCCCGGTCTGGGCAGAGACGGGTCTCGACAGCCGCCCGCGACGGCGATCGCCGGCGCCGAGGCTGGGGGCGTGTTGACCGTGCTCAGCGACTACGGGCTCGACACGTTGGACCCCTCGGAGGCCTACTACAGCAGCGTGGTGTCGATCGAGAGTGGCCTGCTGGTCAGGTCTCTCACCCAGTACGTCTATGACCCCGGTTCGGGGCAGATGATCCTGGTCCCGGACCTGGCCACCGATCTCGGCCGTCCCTCGAACCACTTCAAGACCTGGGCGTTCACCCTTCGGTCCGGGCTCAGGTTCGACAACGGTCGTCCCGTGACGCCGCAGGATCTCAAGTACGGCATCGAGCGGTCGTTCGACCGGACCACGTTTCCCGGCGGAGCGTCGTACAGCAACCAGTACCTGCTGCACGGAAACAGCTACCGCGGTCCCTACCACTCGACCCACGACTACCGCGGCGTCACGATCGACGACAACACGATCACCGTACGGATGGCGAGGCCGTTCCCGGACATGCCGTACTGGGGCTCCTTCCCCGCCATCAGTCCGATCCCCGCCGGCCGCGCCAGCGACCCGGCTACGTACAAGAACCATCCATGGGCGACCGGGCCGTACATGATCGACAGCTACACACCCGGCCGGTCGCTGAACCTGGTCAAGAACCCGTACTGGAGAGCGGACACGGATCCCGGGCGGCACCAGTACCTGAACGGGTTCCACTTCGACGTCGCCACCTCGGCCCACGAGATCGACGCCGTGATGCGAGCCGACGCCGGAGCCGGCCAGACGACGATCTCCATGGACACGATCAGCCGAGCGTCCTACGCACTGCTCGACGCGAGCGCACGCGAGCGGCTCGTCCTGGGTGGCGGGTCGTGCACCTTCATGAGGTACCCGGACTACCGGACGGTCACCGACCTCGCGGTACGGCGGGCTATTGCGTATGCCTACCCGTACCGGTCGTCGTGGGAGGCCATCGGACTGATCCCAGGGGTCACGAGGTTGGCAGCGTCCAATGTCATGCCGCCGGGGGTCGTCGGACGAGTCCGCTACGACCCACTGGCGGGACACGCTGCCGGAACGACCGATCCGGCGAGAGCCCGCGAGCTGCTGGCTCAGAGCGGTCACCTGGGCTATCGGATCCGGTTTCCCTATGCGGCAGACGTCCCCGGGGCCACGCTCGAGGCCCGTCTCGTCGTGCGGGGGCTACGTGCTGGTGGGTTCCGGGCGAGCGCCGTCGCGACAACCCAGGCGAACATCGGCTCGGACTTCGTGTCGAACCCGAACGCCGCGGTCAACCTGCGCTCGGTCGGCTGGTGCGCGGACTGGCCCACTGGCAGTGCCTGGATCCCGCCTGAGTTCGGGTCGACCGACATCGCGAAGGAGGGTTTCGGCTCCAACTTCGCGGCCTTCTCCGAGCCCGCGGTGGATGCGCGGATCGCCGCCACGCAGCGGCTCCCGCTCGGCAGGCAGCCGGCCGGGTGGAACGCGCTGGACCGGCTGATCCAGACCCGGTACTTCCCGGTGGTCGTCACCGGGTACAACGGTGTCGCGATGATGCGCGGCTCCCGGGTGCACGACGACCACGTGGACTCGGTCTACTCCATGCCGACCTGGAAGGACATCTGGCTCGGCAGTCCTGACCCCTAGTGCACCAGCCTGAGCGGCGCGAAGGTCCATGCTGCGAGCTGAGCCGTCGTGCGGCCGGCGAGCGGACCGGGGGCTGCGTGGAGCAGGTGCAGGCGTAGCGAGTCGTTGACGAGTCGGTAGGAGAACACCCAGCGAGTATCCGGGTGACTCGGCGTGACCAGCAGCCGGTTGCCCGGGAGCAACCGGTAGAGGTACTGGTCGCTGGTCGTCAGCGACACTCCGGGGTCCGTGGGATCCGACGTCTGCACGACGAGGGCGGCCGTGCCCTCGTGTTGGCTGAACGTCATCTGGACCAGCCATTGCCGCGCCGCTCCGAGGGTGTCGTCGGCGAGGGTTGAGCTGATGCCGGCCCGAGTCAGCACGCCGCGCACCTGTCGAGCCTGGACGGCATCGGTCTGCCACTCTCCGGTGAGGACGGTCCGGGCGCCCGCGTGGATGTCGCTCGGCTCGGAGAGGTGATGCGGGCGCTGAGGAGCGTCGGAGGGGGGAGGGGACTGGCCGAGGTTGGCCAGGTCCACGTGCGAGATGCCGAGCGCCCCGACCGCCACGACGACGACAGCGGTCATCGCCAGCGCAACGTGCCGCGCTCGTTGCCGCCGTCGAGCCTTGGCCACGACTCGGATCAGTGCGGTGGGCGCGTCGGGATGAACGGAGTCCACGGCCCGGTTGAGCTCGTCGCGCAGGCGTTCCTCAGTCGCCATGGCGCTCCCTCGACTCGTCCGCGAGCAGCACCCGAAGGGTCGAACGGCCTCGGTGCAGGTGCGACTTGACGGTGTTCTCCGAACAGTCGAGGATCTCAGCGATCTCCCCGACCGGCCGGTCTTCGTAGTAGTGCAGCACGATCGCGGCTCGCTGGTTCAAGCAGAGCCCGCGAAGCGCCTGGAGCAGGTCGACCGGCGTCTCGGCGTCGTACGACGATGCCAGCGTCTGTCGCTCGAGTACCGAGCGGAGTCGCTCGCGACGTGCATGCCGGGTAGACAGTCGGATGGCGACCCTGCGGACCCAGGCGTCCGGCCTCTCGTAGGTGGATACCTTCTTCCAGTGCGTGAAGAGCTGGATGAACGCCTCCTGGGAGAGCTCCTCCGCCCGTCCGACGTCGCGGACGATCAGATAGACGACGCGCACGACACGCGGGAACTCGCGCTCGAAGAACGCCGAGTACCCGGCCAACGGGTCGGATGCCGCGGCCGGTCGGTAGCTCGCCGGATGCAGCGAGTCGTGGCTCATCGCTAGCTCCTCGCGCTCTCAACCTAGAACAGTCCCGGGGGACGCGCAGGGTTGCAGAGGCTCAGGCTGGGTGTGCTGAGATGCGCCAGGCGTCCGGGCCCGGATGCAGAGGGCGCCGCATCCGCCGGCTCGGAGCCGACCACGCCGATGGCCGTGGCTTCGTGTCAGCGGCTTCGCCCGATGATGCACGGGCTGTGAGTACGGCGACCAGCGCCGCCAGCTCCTCGTCGGTCGGTGAGCCGGTGACAACGTGGAAGATTGCCGCCGGTGCGTCCTCGGGCGGGTCGCTCATAAGGGGATGTTCCCGTGCTTCTTCGGCGGCAGGACCTCACGCTTGTTGCCCAGCAGGCGTAGAGATCTGACGATCTCGGCTCGTGTCTCGTGCGGGTAGATCACGGCGTCGACGTAGCCTCGCTCCGCGGCCTGGTACGGGTTGGCCAGCGTGTCCTCGTAGTCCGTGATCAGCTTTGCCCGCAAGGCCTCCGGGTCGTCGGCGGCGGCGAGCTCGTTGCGATAGAGGATGTTGACCGCGCCCTGCGCCCCCATGACGGCGATCTGTGCGGTGGGCCAGGCGACGTTCATGTCTGCGCCGAGATGCTTGGACCCCATGACGTCATAGGCACCGCCGTACGCCTTGCGGGTGATCACGGTGATGAGCGGCACGGTCGCCTCGGCGTACGCGTAGATGAGCTTCGCGCCACGCCGGATGATGCCGTTCCACTCCTGGTCCGTTCCTGGCAGGAAGCCGGGCACGTCCACGAAGGTGAGGACCGGGACGTTGAACGCGTCACAGGTGCGGACGAAACGCGCAGCCTTCTCGGAGGCGTTGATGTCGAGCGTCCCCGCTAGCTGCATCGGCTGGTTGGCCACGACTCCGACGGATCTTCCTTCGACCCGGCCGAAGCCGACGATGATGTTGGGCGCGAAGAGCTCGTGAACCTCCAGGAACTCACCCTCGTCGAGCACCGTCGCGATGACGGTATGCATGTCGTACGGCTGGTTCGGCGAGTCGGGGATGAGGGTGTCGAGGGCGCGGTCCAGGTCGCTGATCTCCAGGTCCGCTTCGACGGCATACGCAGGCGCCACTTCGAGGTTGTTCTGCGGGAGGTGCGAGATCAGCGCCTTGACGTACTCGAGGGCGTCATCCTCATCGGAGGCCAGGTAGTGGGCGTTGCCGCTCTTGGTGTTGTGGGTGCGCGCGCCGCCGAGTTCCTCCATCGTGACGTCCTCGCCGGTGACGGTCTTGATCACGTCCGGCCCGGTGATGAACATCTGTGAGGTGCCGTCGACCATGATCGTGAAGTCGGTGACGGCAGGGGAGTAGACGTGGCCGCCCGCGCAGGCGCCCATGATCAGCGAGATCTGCGGGATCACCCCAGAGGCATGGACGTTACGGCGGAAGATCTCGGCGTACAGCCCGAGGGACACCACGCCTTCCTGGATGCGGGCGCCGGCGCCCTCGTTGATCCCGATCAGCGGGCAGCCGGTCTTCATGGCGAGGTCCATGACCTTCACGATCTTCTCGCCGTACACCTGTCCCAGGCTGCCGCCGAAGATGGTGAAGTCCTGCGAGAACACGCACACCTGACGACCGTCGATGGTCCCGTAGCCCGTGATGACGCCATCGCCGTACGGCCTGTTCTTCTCCAGTCCGAAGTTCGTCGACCGGTGCCGGGCGAGCTCGTCGAGCTCCACGAAGGAGCCCTCATCGAGCAGTTGGGCGACCCGCTCGCGGGCGGTCTGCTTGCCTTTGGCGTGCTGCTTCTCGATGGCCCGCTGCGACCCCGCGTGGACGGCCGCCTCGAGGCGTTGCTCGAGGTCGGCGACCTTGCCCGCAGTCGTATGGATATCGATGTCGGCGGGAGAGTTCGCGGCTTCGCTCACGATCCGCAGCGTAGCCTGCACGGTCAGTTGACGCGGGTCCAGACGGTGCCGTCCCAGTGGAAGCTGAGCAGGCTGGCATAGAAGCGGTGCTCGCGCACGCCTCCCACCGCCCAGGCGTCGTCGGCCGCGTCCGAGCTGACGGCCTGCAACCCGCCGTTGTGGGTGATGGTCGGCGTGGGAACCAGCGTCCAGTTGCTTCCGTCCCAGTGTTCGATCAAGGGGCGGGTGTGCGGGGCGGTCGTCGCGCCGACAGCCCAGAGGTCGCCGGCGGCGCCGACGCTGATCGCGTCCAGCTCGGAACTGGTCCCGTGCGTGGGTACGTCGACGACCGTGAAGTCGTGTCCGTCCCAGTGCACCATCGCGGCGTCGCCACCGAGCTCAGGATCGCGGCCGGCGATCCAGACGTCGTTCTGCGAAAGGACGGCCACGTCCATGGCCCAGAGATGGAGGTTTGGGAACCGTTGCCACGAGTGCCCGGTCCAGCGTTGGATGCCGTCGTCGCCCACCGCCCAGACGTCGCCGGCCTGGTCAGCGTCGATCTCGTGGATCCAGTTGTTGGGCTGCGACTTGCCCATCCTGGTCCAGCTGGAGCCGTCCCAATGCAGCTTGAGCCCGCCAGGCCTGCCCATGCTGAAGCCCGCGGCCCAGACGTCGTCGGGGCCGACCGCCACGACGGACTCGATGACGAGCAGGTCTCCTCCCTCGTACGACATCGTCCACGCCGAGCCGTCCCAGTGCATGACGCCGCCTTGTCCGCCCGCCCAGACATCGGTGCTGGACACGTGGTCGACGTCGGCCAGGTTCCGGATCCCTGAGGGTGCCGCGAACTCGCGCCACCGCGCGCCGTCCCAACGCTTGATCAAGGGTGCCGAGTCGGACCGGATACCGACTGCCCAGACGTCATCGGGAGCGATCGCATCCACGCCTTTGAAGGCCTCGTTGACGCCGTCCGTGGAGTCACTCTCCAGGACGCGGGAGGCCGAAGCCTCGACCGGCAGCATGGTGGTTCCCGCTACGGCGATCGCAGCGGCCGCGCCCAGCAGGATGACTCGTCGCGCGAGCACGAATGACATCGATGTTCCCCTTCGACCGGTGATTCCCGGACTGTACGGTGCATGAGCGCCCGCGGACATGATGCCGCATGGGTCCAGTGCCCGTCGACCGTGGCTCGCCCCTCTCTCAGTTCCCCAGTCAGTCGGCCCATCTCACAGTCGCCCTAGTGGGGTGGTGCCGTGTTGGTCGACGAGGAAGTAGTACCTGTGCGGCGATCGGAACAGCCAGGCGCCGGGTCTGAGCTGGGTGACGGTCCAGCCGCCATGGGTTTTGATCCGGTGACGGATTGAGGTGGATACAAGTTGGGTCGCTGGTCCGTTCTGAGAGTGGTGCAGTGGCCTGTCTGTGGTCGCCGGCCGCCGCGGTTCATCGGGACGAACGGGTCGGTGTGTTCGCAGTCTTGATTCGTGACGTGGAGGTGCCGTAGGGGAAGTAGTCGGCGGTCCGGATCAGCCGGATCGCCTCCGATGTCTTGGGTGGGGTCTCGTAGTGGTCGACGGGTTGCACACCGGCCAGGTCGATCACCGGCTTCACGCACCACATTCGCATGTCCGAGCCACTGTTTGACCTGGTCCAGGATCACCGGCCCGATGTCCTCCACCCGGACCACCCCGGCACCGGCGTACGGCTGGCCGGCCAGCATCGCCTCCAGGGTCTCCCGGGTCAGATGGAAGTACAGGACCGCGGTGCCGAACGTGAACGGCGACTGCCGCCCGCACCGCCCATCCGGCTGAGACACCGTCCGGGCAGCGTGGCTGCGAGCTGTTCCGCTGCCTCGTGTCTCCGGCGCGGCGGGCGGCGGCAGCCTGGACTGTACGTTACGGACCCGTTCGGCCTCGGCGATCAGGTCGTGGGCGGCTGCCGGGTCCGCGAGGATCCCGACTGCGCTGGCCCGACGTTGCTGCACCGGCCGGGTATCACCGATCGTCTTCAAGGCACGGGCGATCAGCTCGACCGCCGCATCGAACGCTGTGACGTCGCCGGCGCGGGCCCTGATGAAGATCCCCTGGTAGCCGTCCTTGGACTCCGGGTCCGGGAACACCCCCACCCCGATGCGGCTTCCTGGGCGTCATCGGCAGCCTTCGCCGGGTCCGCCGCCAGGATCGCCGCAGCGACGATGGTCTTCAACCGTCGCCACGTCAACCCCCCGGCCAGGTCCGCGATCCGCGCATCCACCGCCGCCGCAGCCTCCACGGTCAGCGGCCGGGCCTCTTGGACGATCCGGCGGGCCAACCACACCTCCACCCACCCGTCCTGGACCCGTCGCCACAGCAGCGGGAACCGGTGCCGCAGATCCAGCCCATCCCCGATCAGCGCCTTCGCTGCACCATCGGTCATCGCCGAGCACCGCACCGAGCTCGGCCGGTGCGAACTCCGCCACCTCCGGCGTCCCGTCCCCACCCAGCCGCACCAGCCGCTCCCGACCCTTCCCGACCGCACCAGGACGAGCCAGCACCGCATGCAGATCCGCCCAATGCATCGCCAGCCACAGCTGCTTGGCCTGCACCCGCCGCTCCGCCTGCTTCGTGCCGGCGGCCTCCGCGAGAGTTCCATCGGCATCCAGCCCGTCCAGCCGGGACTGCTCGAGCGACGCCTCGAAGTCCGCCATCGCCGCAGCGGCCGCATCGTCAATGGCTACCAAGTCATCGTCTAGCGCCTCCGGGTCGGCCTCATCAAGTTCGTCGACATCGATGATGTCGTCGTCGGCCGGAGGCACCGGCGGCACGAACTCCGCCCACACCTCCGCCTCATCAGACGGATCCATCATCTCGAACATGTGTTCGAGTCTACCGAATCCGGTCGATAGCTTCAAGTCACATGTGCGTTATCCACAACGGAAAATCGCCTGTGCTGGACAGATCCGGACTAGAACGTCGACGGTTAAGGAGCAGAGCTTGGAGGTTCACCGTCCGCGGCCCTTGCTTGGGGACTATTCCACCGGCTGCGTAGCGTGACTGGTCATGACCTCCAAGTACGGCGATCTGAGTCGCCCGCCGCTCAACGAAGAGGAGCTCGCGAGGGCACTGACGGGGCACGGGTCGCGCTGGACGGAGATCCGCGTCATCGACGCATCGCCTTCGACGAACGCAGAGCTGGCTGCCGCGCAGCCGGACCGACCGCCGTGACGGTCTGGTCCTCGTGGCCGAGCACCAGACCGCCGGGCGGGGTCGTCTGGACCGAACCTGGGTCGCGCCGGCGCGCGCCGGGATCACCATGTCGGTCCTGGTCCGGCCGATCGATGTCCCGGTCGGTCGGTGGCCCTGGATCCCGCTGCTGTCCGGCCTCGCGGTCGCGGCTGCGGTGCGCCAGGTGGCGGAGGTCCCGGCCATGCTCAAGTGGCCGAACGACATCATCGTCGAGGATCGCAAGCTCGGCGGCCTGCTCGTCGAGCGCATCGACGGTGGGGACGTCGCCGGGCGGGCGGCCGCCGTGATCGGGATCGGACTGAACGTCACCACGACCCGCGACGAGCTCCCCACCCCGCAGGCCACGTCGCTGGCGCTCGAGTCCGCGACCACGACCGACCGCAACACCTTGGTGAAGGCAGTCCTGCGGCGCCTCGAGGGTCTGCTCGGGGAATGGGAGGCGGGCGCGGGGTGGCCAGCAGCGGGCTACAGGCCGCATACCTCTCGGCCTGCGCCACGATCGGTCAGGTCGTGCGGGTGGAGCTGCCCGGATCAGGAGGCGGTCGAAGGGGTCGCGACCGGACTCGACGAGACCGGGCGATTGCTGGTCAACACCGACTCCGGCGTGCGAGCATTCGGCGCCGGCGATGTCATGCACGTACGCCGCCCGGCGTGACACCATCAGTGCTGACATCCAAGGGTGCGCCGTAGGAGGACCCCATGAGTATCTCGCCCAAGCTCCTCTCGCCGGGTGAGCACGTCATCGCCAGCACGCGTACCCACTGGAAAGCTCTCGTGCTGCCCGTCTTCATCTTCATCCTGACGTGCGCAGTGGGCGGGTTCCTGGTCGCCGATCCTGCCGGACGGTGGAGCGCACACACCCCTGCTCATCCTGGTCCTCGTGGTGGCCGCCGGCGCTGGTGATCTGGTTCACCATCCGCCGGTTCCTGCTGTGGGTCTCAGCGTCGTACACGGTCACGAACCGCCGGCTGATCAACCGGTCCGGGGTCTTCGTACGCAAAGGGCGCGACATCCCGCTGCACCGGATCAACGACGTGAGCTACGAGCGTGGAGTCCTCGACCGGCTGCTCGGCTGCGGCACCCTGGTGATCTCGGACGCCAGCGAGGAAGGCCGTTCCGTGCTGCTGGACGTGCCACATGTCGAGCAGCTGCAGCTCGTCATCACAGACCTGGTGTTCGGCAAGCACGACGGGTCCGACGACGACGGGACCCCGTCGTCCTCGCTGCCGCCAATGGCGTAGCCGCGCGAGGTGACGACCGAGCCGACCCGGGACGACCTCGAACGGGAGATCCTCGGCGAGTCGCCGAGCCTCACGTCCGCCGACCTGGTGGGAACATCGCACGCCTCGGCCGCGGAGGCCAGCCGGCTCTGGCGCGCGCTCGGTTTCGCCGACGCCGGGGGAGCCGCGGCCTTCACCCAGGCCGATGCCGACGCGGTGTCGATGCTGCTGGAGGTCGTGGCCTCCGGAATGCTCGACTTCGACATGGCGGTACGGCTCACCCGCGCCGTCGGTCACACCATGGCCAGGCTCGCGGACTGGCAGGTATCCACGCTCTCCGAACGGGTGGAGCAGCTCGAGCGGGCCGGGCAGGGCACCGGGTCGAGGCTGACCACCGGGCTCGAGTTCGTCCGGGCCATCGAGCCGCCGTTCGAGCACCTGATGATGTATGCGTGGCGGCGGCACCTCGCGGCCGCTGTGGGCCGGGTCGAGGCCTTGGGGGCGAGCGACGCCGACCTGCACACCCAGACGGGCACGGTCGGCTTCGCGGACCTGGTGAGCTTCACCCGGCTGTCGACGGGCATCGACCAGAACGAGCTGGCCGACGTCGTCGAGGGCTTCGAGTCGGTCTGCTCCGACCTGGTCGCCGCCCGGGGCGGGCGGGTCATCAAGACCCTGGGTGACTCCGTGCTGTTCGTCGTCGCGGATCCGCGGGTGGCGGTCGACGTCGCCTCGGATGTGGTCGAGCAGATCGGCGGGGACCCGACCATGCCCGACGTCCACGTCGGGCTCGCCACCGGACCGATCATCATGCGGCTCGGCGACGTCTTCGGCTCGCCGGTCAACCTGGCCAGCCGGCTGACCGGGGTCGCCCGCCGTAACCGGGTGATCTGTGACATTGCTACGGCGGACGCGCTGCGAAGTGTCGCGGGCTACTCCCAACGGCGGCTCACCGAGCGTGCTCTGCGCGGGTTCGGCATGGTCCAGCCGGTGGCCATCAAGCGGATCAGGGGAACCCGTCCACCCGAGACGCCGTCCAAGGAGATATGAGACGCACCCGAGTCGCTGCCACCCTCGCCCTCCTTCCGTTGGCCGCCGTTGCCTGCGGGTCTGATCGACGCACCCCCGTCCGGCCAGGGTCCAGCTGCACCATGGCACGGCCAGCTATGACCCGGCGTGGGCGTTTCGAACCCCGCAGTCGTTCGCGGCCGCACTGTTGGCGCGGGTCGAACGTGCCGACCGGTGCGAAGGTCTCCGCCCACGCGCCCAGCAAGGCACTCGAGCATCTCCCGGAGTCGCCGGGACTGTCCGAGACCCCACTCGTCCTGAAGCGGTACTGGGCGGTGGACTCTTCGGCGACGGCCGTCTTCGCCTGGCTGAAGTCCAACGCTCCGACCGGGCTGCGCCTGGACGGGTCCGGCTTCACCGGGGGTCCGGGCACGGCCGCGCAGCACTTCGTGTCCTACCGCGCGGCGTCGCTGCCCCGCGGCATCGCGGTCGGCGACCTGTACTTCGCCGTGGTCCCGACCGGACCGAACAGCTCAGCGATCGGCGCGTACGCCTTGACCTTGGCGCAGCCGCCACGGCCCGCCGCCGAGAACGTCCCAGCCAACCTGAGCTCGGCGGTGATCGGCTGGTCTCTGGCGCCGGGCGGAACTCCGGCGCGCAAGGAGCTGACCGGAGCCGCCGCGCGGAAGCTTGCTCGGGACTTCAACGCCCTGAAGGTCGACACCGCCGGAGTCCGGCACTGTCCGATGATCCCCATGGTGGGAGGAGACGTTGTCGTCACTTTCACTGCCGACGGGCACACCTGGAAGGTCGACGTACCGGCCTGCCCTGACATCGGTGTGACGCGGGACGGCGTGAAGCTCCCGCCGCTCGCGTTCGCTCCGGGTTTCTTGAACGACCTCAAGACGTACGCCGGTCACCTGCCGCAGGCGGGCCCGCCCCGCGGCGGCGGCGTCATCCCACTGGTTCAACCACCGATGCCGCGGTGACTTCGCACCGCTGACATCGTCGTGGGCTAACGGCGGTCGACGACGCCGACCTCTTCTCTTGCTGGTGCCGGATCTGGTTTGGCCTGCTTGAACACGTAGGTCCGGTAGGCCCAGAAACGAAACAGCATCCCGAGCACCAGGCCGATCCCGTTGGCGGAGATGTTGTCGGCAAGTGGCGAGTGCAGATTGAGCAAGTAGTGCGAGATCGCCAGACAGGCCAGCGAGATCGCCATCCCCAGCCCGTTGAAGAGGAAGAACAGCAGCGCCTCACGATGGCGGGCGTGCCGCTCCCGGTCGGCCCAGGTCCAGTGCCGGTTGCCGAGATAGGTGACCACGGTGGCGCAGCCGACCGAGATGGCTTTGGCCGTCAACGGCTTGTGCTCGAGCAGACCGGGGTCGCCAGCGAAGCGGAGCAGGTTGAAGACCCCGACGTCGACGACGAACCCGAGAGTCCCGATCGACCCCGAACTTGGCCGCCTCGGGCGCGAGGGTCCGCACGCGGTCAAGCAAGGGTCGGGCTCCTCTGGCTGGGGTTGAGGGTGACCGAGAGGTCACTCGGCCCCCCAGGGTAGCCGTTACGCTTGCCGCCGTGGAATCCCCGAGGGTAGGTGTTGTCGGCGCGGGCCAGCTCGCCCGGATGCTGCAGGAAGCCGCGATCGCGCTCGGCATCCCCTTGCGACTCCTCGCCGAGACGGGAGACGCGTCAGCTGCCCAGGTGATCTCCGACGTCACCGTCGGTGACTACACGGATCTGGACCTGCTGCGCAGCTGGGCGAGCGGATGCGCGGTGGTCACTTTCGACCACGAGCACGTGCCGACCGGCCACCTCCAGGCGCTGGAAGCCGCCGGGATCTCGTGCCGGCCGGGCCCCGGCGCGCTCGTGCACGCCCAGGACAAGGTCGAGATGCGGCGCCGGCTCGCCCAGCTCGACGTCCCCTGCCCCCGGTACGCCGTCGTCACCGAGTCCGCCGAGGTCGTCAGCTTTGCGGCCGAGGGAACAGGTTTCCCGGTCGTCATCAAGACACCCCGTGGTGGATACGACGGCAGAGGTGTCTGGTTCATCGAGGACGAGCATCAGGCCGAGGAGGTCTTCGCGACCATTGGTTCCGGGGCGACCCTGCTGGTGGAGGAGCGCGTCGCATTCCGCCGCGAGCTGTCGGCGCTGGTCGCCCGCGCCCCGAGCGGCCAGCAGGCGGCGTACCCGGTCGTCGAGAGCGTGCAGCGGGACGGGATCTGCGTCGAGGTCGTTGCCCCGGCGCCTGGGCTTGATGCGGCGCTGGCGGCAACGGCACAGCAGATCGCGATGCGGATCGCCGCTGAGCTGGACGTCACGGGGATCCTCGCCGTCGAGATGTTCGAGACCGAGTCCGGTGACGTGTTGGTCAACGAGCTCGCCATGCGCCCGCACAACACCGGCCACTGGTCGATCGAGGGCGCGGTCACCAGCCAGTTCGAGAACCACCTGCGTGCGGTCCTCGACCTGCCGCTGGGGGCGCCGCAGGCACGGGCGCCCTGGACCGTGATGGTCAACATCCTTGGCGGATCCGCGCCGACCCTGTTCGACGGCTACCCCCATGTGCAGGCGCGCGACCCGGGCATGAAGGTCCACCTCTACGGCAAGACGGTGAAGCCTGGACGCAAGGTGGGGCACGTGACGGCGTACGGCACAGACCTCGAGGAGGTGCGCGAGCGAGCCCGGCATGCGGCGGGCTGGTTCGAAGGCAGCCTGGCCGACGAGCCGGAATCACTAGGGTGAGGCTATGAGCGCTGCAGGCGAGCCACGGGTCGCCGTCGTGATGGGGTCCGACTCGGACTGGCCGACGATGAGCGCCGCCGCAGAGGTGCTCGACGAGTTCGGCGTGACGTTCGAGGCCGACGTGGTCTCCGCCCACCGGATGCCTCAGGAGATGCTCGAGTACGGCGCTCGGGCCCACGTGCGGGGGCTTCGGGTCCTGATCGCCGGGGCCGGTGGCGCGGCCCATCTGCCCGGCATGCTGGCGGCGGTCACCCCGCTTCCGGTGATCGGCGTGCCGGTGGCCCTACGCCATCTCGATGGGATGGACTCGCTGCTGTCGATCGTGCAGATGCCGTCCGGTGTCCCAGTCGCGACCGTGGGGGTGGGCAACGCTCGTAACGCCGGCCTCCTCGCCGTACGGATCCTGGCGGCGGGCGATGCGGCGCTCACTGCGTTGATGGTCGAGTTCCAACGCGGGCTGGCCGAGACGGCTCATCAGAAGGGCGCCGTCGTGCGCGAGGCCGCCCTGAGGCCACCGCCGCAATGACCGTCGCGACCGGCGGAGCCCCGGACCGGGTGTTCGTACACATCGGCCTGCACAAGACCGGTACGACCTACCTCCAGAACCTCATGCGCGCCAACCGGAGCGGCATGACTGCCCAGGGCATCGAGTACCCGGGCGGGAAGAACGGCCCGCAGCAGAGCCTCGCGGTGTGGGACCTCCAGGGTGGCCGGCCCGGCGACGCCGACGACAAGCGCGTAGCCGGCTCATGGCCGGCGCTGGTGGAGTCCATCTCGACCTGTGGCCGGCCTGCTGCGCTGATCTCCGTGGAATGGCTGAGCCTCTCGTCGATGAAGCAGATTCGCCGGCTTGCCAAGTCATTTCCGGACTCCGAACTGCATGTCATCGTGACCGTCCGCGACCTCGGGCGGGTCGCGGTCTCGGCCTGGCAGGAGGAGATCAAGAACGACCAGACCTGGACATGGGACGAGTTCGTCTCCGGGATCAAGGACCCGGACCGGCTCGCCACCAACCCCGCGCGTGGCTTCTGGAACCGTCAGGACGTCGTCAAAGTGTGCGAGCGGTGGGAGGTCGCAGTCCCGGTCAGCCGCATCCATGTGGTCACCGTGCCGCACCCCCCGACGCCGACGTCGGTGCTGCTCGACCGGTTCGCCTCGGTCGTCGGGTTCGACCCGGGACTCTTCACCGAGGAGCCGGCATGGGCCAACGAGACCGTCGGTGTCGCAGCGACCGAGGTCATTCGCCGGCTCAACGAGCGGCTGGCTGGACGACTGAACCGACGCCAGCACGGCATGCTCGTCAAGGGCACGCTGGCCCCGATGCTCGCCCAGCGAACCGACCCCATCCGCTTCACCCTGCCGAGCGCCGAGCATGAGTGGGTCGGGCAGCGGGCGGAGGAGATGATCAACGCGCTCGCGGCTCGCGGCTACCCCGTGGTGGGCGACCTGAACGAGCTCCGACCTCAGGTCCGCGAAGGCCGCCGCCCCGACGAGACCACTGACGAGGAGCTGCTCGAGGCGAGCCTGGACGCGTTGGCGCTGCTTTCGGAGCGGTTCGCTACCGCGTGGTGGCAGCGCCGCCGGGCCGACGAACCAACCGACGAGTCGCTCGCCACCCGTACCCGGGGAGCCGTCTTCCGCGGGCGGCGTCGGGCGGCGGAGCTCGCCGTCAAGAGCCCGACGGCGGTGAAGGCGTTGAGCGCCGTGGCCAAGGCCCGCGACCGCAGCCGCCCCCGCGACTGAGGTTCTCCGCCCCTGAGGGCAGCACTGGGCCAGCCGGTCCAGCCGGTGCAGCCGGTGCAGCCGGTCTGTCCGGTTGCGCTGTGGTTGGGGGTTGTTGGGCGCTGTCTGAGCTCGGTCCGGCTTCGAAGGCGCAGCGATGACGGCACGGCCGCGGCCGGTCTGTCCGGTTGCGGTTGCGCTGTGGTCGCCGGCTGTCTGGTGCGGTTGAGGTCGGTCCAAGCGTCACGGCTAAGCGAGGGCGACCGCCTCGGTCGGGTTGGGGGCATTTGCCCGGCATGCTGGGCAGATGCACCGTGAGCAGGGCGGGCCTGCCCGGTTGACGGGGCGCCTGCCAAGCGTGCTGGGCAAACACGAGGACGGCGGCGTGGTCGGCTGGGCCTGATGGGGCTGGTGTGACGGTTGGGGTGCCCTTGCGCAACCGAACGCCGCGTCGGCAGGCACTATGTCCCTTCCGGATCGGCTTTCGGTACGCAAGGCGTTGGGGGGACCAGGCGAACCCCGTATATGTCCGGGTTGTGACCACTGGCAGGTCTGGAAGCCGCGCCAACCCCTGGGAGTCGACGACGGAATCGGTTCTCAGATGTGCATGTGATCCCAACCGTCACAACAGACGCAGACGCCACATCGAGCAAGGAAGGCGATCCGCGCGAACTGGCGATCGGAGACCAACTGGTCTGGCCGCCGTCGTTGGTGCCCTTTTCAAGAACGCACTTCGAGCCGAACCGCAGAGGATAGATCGACGGGGTGGCCGCCGTCGTCGCTGCGCTTTCGAAGACGCAACCCGGCTCAGACCGCACGACAAGCCAGGTGATCGGAGCTCAGACCGCACGACAAGCCAGGTGACCGGAGCTCAAACCGCACGTCAAGCCAGGTGACAGGAGCTCAGACCGCAGTGGCCCGCAACAACTAGTCGGCGGCGCACTTGATGGCCGAGGTCTCGTCGTTGGAGATGTCGTTGAAGATCGCGTTCGCCTTCGGCCGGTCCCAGGTGACGACGGAACCGACACTCGTCGAGGTGCCGAGGGTGGAGAACGGTACGACGCAGCGCAAGGTTCCGGGGCCGCTGCTGTGTGCCATCGCCCAGGCGAACTTCGCGAACGCGAACGGGCCGACGTTGTCGCCGACCTGGACGGAGTCGGCGCCAGCCATGTTGACGTTCCAGTAGCGCCAGGGGAGCACGATCGTCTGCCAGGAGGCAGCGGCCGACCCGGTTGCGGCGATCACCTCGCGCTGGTGCAGCGCACGGGTGATGTCACCGAGCGGGAAGGCCCTCGACCGCGAGTAGTCGAGGGCCACGTGTCCGTCGACGGTCTGGCAGCCGCGTTTCATCTGCAGGTTGCCGGCCTTCGGATCGTGGATCTGCGACTTGGGGCACACAGTGATCCCGCCCACGGCGTCGACCACGTCGACGACGCCGGTGAAGCCGATCTCGACGTAGTCGTCGACCCGGACACCGGTGGCGTGCTCGACAGTCTGCACGAGAAGCTTCGGCCCGCCGAAGGCGTAGGCGGCGTTGATCTTGTTCATCCCGTGGCCGGGAATGTCGACGTACGAGTCGCGGGGGATCGACAGCATGACGTTCGGACCGTCGCTGTCGCTCACGTGCAACAAGATGATGGTGTCGGTGCGCTGGCCGGTCGCCGATCCGGTGCCGAGGTCGTGCTTCTGCTGCGGCGTCAGGCCCTCACGGCTGTCCGACCCGACGAGCAGGTACGTCGTACCCGGTCCGCCGGCCGGGCGGTCGCCGGCGGGCTGGGCGTCGACCTTGCTGACCTTGCTCCATGCGTAGATCGGCGTGACCACGAGGAACAGCAGCCAGACCACGATCAGGGCCACCACGATCCGCAGCCAGCGCACCCGCATTCGTCTGCGTGGTGGCTTGGGCGACACGTACGGGGCGCTGGGTCCGCCCGGTCCACGTGGCGGGGTCGCTCCGGGCTGAGGCCGCTGGAACGCCTGGGTCGCCGGAGCCGACGGAGCCGACGGGTTCGACGGGGCAGGTGCTGACGCCGCTGGCCTGGCGGCCGAGGCGGCTGGGGCGTAGCCGGATGCCGTGGACGGCGACCGCGGGTATGTGCCACCGAACGAGGCGACCGGCGCTGGTTGCGGGCCGCCCGCGGGACCGGGCTGGGCTGGCTCGGGGCGCGCTGCCTGCGGCAGCATCGCCGTGTGGTCTGGGTCGCTCGGGGTGGCGTCGGGCGCCTTCGGCCCCCCCGGATCTTCGGCCTGCGACCCGCCGTCGTACAGCCAGTCCCAGCGAGGGTCGTTGGGGTTGTGCTCGTCGGCCATGACAATCACGCTACCCGGGCGGGACGGGCGGACCGGGGACGCGAAGGCCGGTCGGGCAAAACCGTCGAGGCTCGGCGGGTCGTGACGGGAGTTACCTGTGTGGCTCGTGATACTGAAGCCCATGTCTGCCGCCCTGCCCCCCGTCCCTGCGGCGGCCGCCGCCGGCCGCGCCGCACAGGTGCGCTTCAGGCGGGCCGTGACGCTGATGCTGATGACCGTCGTCATGCCCGGCTCGGCACAGGTCGCCGCCGGCAACAAGCGGGTGGGGCACAACGCCCTGCGGGCGTTCGCGGCTGCCGTGCTGTTCGCGATGGTGATGGTTCTCACCCTGCTGCTGTGCCGGGACCAGCTGATCATCTGGTTCACCAACGTCTGGTTCCTGAGCGCCCTGCGGTTCGGGCTCATCCTGTACGCCGTCGGCTGGGCCTATCTGCTGATCGACGCGTGGCGGATCGCCGACCCGCTCGGGCTCCAGCAGAGCCAGCGGCTGGCGATGACCGCGCTGAACGGCGTGCTCTGCCTGTCGCTCAGCGGGGCGCTGCTGTACGCCAGCCAGATGGTCGCCGAGGAGAAGGGCTTCATCCAGGCGGTCTTCGGTCACGGTGTGGCGTCAGAGGCCGCGGACGGCCGGTACAACGTGCTGCTGCTCGGCGGCGATGCCGGCGTGGACCGCATCGGGCTCCGGCCGGACAGCATGACCGTGGCCAGCATCGACCAGCAGACCGGGCGAAGCGTGCTGTTCAGCCTGCCGCGCAACCTGGCCAACGTGCCCTTCCCGCCGGGGACCGTCATGCACGAGCAGTTCCCCCACGGCTTCACCGGCGCGGGATGTGCGGACGACTGCCTGCTCAATGCGGTCAACACCTGGGCCGAGGACCACAAGTCCCTGTTCCCGGGGGTCGACCACCCGGGAATCCTGGCCACCACGCAGGCCATCGAGCAGGTCACCGGGCTGCCCATCAACTACTACGTCATGGTGGACCTCGGTGGCTTCCGCGAGCTGGTCGACGCCTTGGGCGGCATCCAGATCAACGTCCGCCAGGAGGTCCCGATCGGCGGCATCGGTGGCGCCATCACCGGATACATCAAGCCCGGTAACCAGACGCTCAACGGCTACCAGACCCTGTGGTACTCCCGCAGCCGCGTCTGGTCGAGCGACTACTCACGGATGGCGCGGCAGAAGTGCGTGATGAACGCGATGCTCCACCAGCTCGAGCCCGACGACGGTACTCACGAAGTTCGGTGCGATCGCCTCGGCCGGCAAGGACATCCTGTCGACGTCGATCCCGGCGGGCGAGATCCACACATTCGTCGGGCTGGCGCTGAAGGCGCGCAACCTGCCGGTCACGACCGTCTCGTTCGTCCCGCCCAAGATCAACACCAGCGAGCCGGACTTCACCCTGATCCGGCAGATGGTCGCGACGGCGATCACCAGGTCGCAGGCCGCCGGCACGAGCAAGGCCCTCGGTCATCCCACCAAGCGACCCAAGGCGCTCGGCGACAAGGACAGCTACCAGCAGAGCTACGCGGCCAACGACACGTCGGACCTCACGACCAGCTGCTGACGGTAGGCTGCCGGCGGTGTCGAGCAGCGCGGTGACCTGTGACGAGTGACGAGTGGGTCGTCGCGGTCATCGTCACCTGGAACCGTCGTGACCTGCTGGCGGAGGCCCTTCGGGCGACCCTTGGGCAGACCAGACCGCCGGACCGGATTCTCGTCGTCGACAACGCGTCCACCGACGGAACGGCGGACCTGCTCCGGGATGAGTTCCGCTCCGTCGACGTGGTCCGGACGACGAGCAACTCCGGCGGTGCCGGAGGCTTCGCGCTGGGCATTCGGGACGCGCTGGAGGCGGCGCCGGATGCGCCTGGTCTGGCTCATGGACGACGACACGGTGCCGGAGCCGACGGCGCTCGCGGCGCTGCTCGAGGCGCGCGCCGCGTACGACGCGACCGCGCGCCGGCGCTGGTCGCCAGCCGCGTTCGTCTGGACCGACGGCCGGGACCACCCGATGAACACGCCGCGCCAGAAGCCTGGGGCCTCCCGACGAGCCCGCGAGCGAGCCGCCGAAGCCGGATGCATCCCGATCCGATCGGCGTCGTTCGTCTCGGTCCTCGTCGACGGCTCGGTCATCCGCGAGCGCGGGCTCCCGATCGCCGACTACTTCCTCTGGAACGACGACTTCGAGTTCACCACGCGGGTCATCCGCGGCAACGTCGGGCTCGCGTGCCCGGCCTCGGTCGTCGTACACAAGACGCGCACGTTCGCTTCCACCGACGTCGACCCGGGGGAGCGGTTCTTCTTCGAGGTGCGCAACAAGGTGTGGCTCTTCACCCGGTCGGGTGGGCTGAGCCCGCTCGAGAAGGCCGGTTACGGCGGCCCGGACCGTGCTCCGCTGGGGCGCTACCATCCTGCGCTCGGGTGACCGGCTCGCGCTGCTGCGCTGCCTGGTGCGCGGGACCGCCCGCGGCCTTTCCGCTGGTCCACGCCCGACTGACGCCGTACTCGCTGAGTCGATGTCGGGCGGTGAGGTCGGCCATGCGTGAGGCCGTTCAGCCTGCTGATGAGCGTGTACGGCGGTGACGACCCGGCCTTCCTCGAGGCGGCCTACCACTCGGTCGTCCACGACCAGACCCGGCCGCCCGACGACGTGGTGCTGGTCCAGGACGGGCCGGTCTCGGAGCCCCTCGGCGCCATGATCGCCTCGCTGATCGCCACGTCTCCGGTCCCGGCCCGGCTGCTGGTTCTCGACGCCAACGTGGGCCTGGGACCGGCGCTGGACCAGGGGATGGCGGCGTGCGCCCACGACATCGTCGCGCGGATGGACGCGGACGACATCGCGGTGCCGCGCCGGTTCGAGGTGCAGGTGCCGGCCATCGAGGCCGGCGCCGACCTGGTGGGGTCGTCGCTGCTGGAGTTCGGGGAGTCGCCGGAGGACATCGTCGGTCGCCGGGTGCCCCCGCTCGACCCGGAGGAGATCGTGCGCTACTCGCGCTTCCACCAGCCGTTCAACCATCCGACGATCGTCTACCGCCGCTCGGCGGTGCAGGCCGTCGGCGGCTACCGCAGCCTGCCGCTGATGGAGGACTACCTGCTGTTCGCGAAGATGATCCAGAACGGCGCCCGGGTGGCGAACATCGCCGAGCCACTGGTGCTCTACCGGGTCGGTGCCGGCGCCTATGCCCGGCGTGGCGGTGTGACCTTGCTCAAGTCGGAGTGGGCGCTTCAGCGACGGCTGTACGGCCTCGGGTTCACCACGCGCGCCCAGTTCGTCCGTAATATTACTATTCGGGGGGGCTATCGGCTGGTTCCCGAGCGGATCCGGAAGCCCGCGTACCGGCGCTGGATCGCCCTGCGCGGAGAGCGTGGGGACGGCGCGCCCGCCCGGCTCGACTAGACTGAAGTGTTGGACGAAGAGACCTGGAGAGCTTGTGAATGCAGATCTGGTAATCGTGGGATCCGGCCTTTTCGGCCTCACCATCGCCGAGCGTTGTGCCAACGACCTCGGGTTGAAGGTGCTGATCCTCGACCGCCGCTACCACGTCGGCGGCAACGCCTACAGCGCGCCCGAGCCCGAGACGGGCATCGAGGTGCACAAGTACGGCGCGCACCTGTTCCACACGTCGAACGAGCGGGTGTGGGAGTACGTCAACCGCTTCACGGCCTTCACCGGCTACCAGCACCGCGTCTTCACGAAGTACGAGGGGCAGGTCTACACGTTCCCGATGAACCTGGCGCTGATCAACCAGTTCTTCGGGAAGTCGTTCACGCCCGAGGAGGCCCGCCAGCTGGTCTCCGAGCAGGCCAGCGAGATCGACACCAAGGACGCGAAGAACCTCGAGGAGAAGGCGATCTCGCTGATCGGCCGGCCGCTCTACGAGGCGTTCGTCCGCGGCTACACCGCCAAGCAGTGGCAGACCGACCCGAAGGACCTGGCCCCGGAGATCATCACCCGGCTGCCGGTCCGCTACAACTTCGAGAACCGCTACTTCAACGACACCTACGAGGGGCTGCCGGTCGACGGCTACACCGCGTGGATGGAGCGGATGGTCGACCACCCCAACATCGAGGTACGGCTCAACACCGACTTCTTCGACGTGCGGGACGAGTTCGTCGGTCAGGTGCCGATCGTCTACACCGGTCCGCTCGACGCCTACTTCGCGAACTCCGCGGGGCAGCTGTCCTGGCGCACCGTCGACCTCGACGTGTCGGTCGAGAACGTCGGCGACTTCCAGGGCACCTCGGTCATGAACTACGCCGACGAGGACGTCCCGTACACGCGGATCCACGAGTTCCGCCACTTCCACCCCGAGCGCGACTGGTACCCGAAGGACAAGACGGTCATCGTCCACGAGTACTCGCGGTTCGCGGAGCCCGGCGACGAGCCCTACTACCCGATCAACACGTCCGAGGACCGGGCCAAGCTGCTCGCCTACCGCGAGCTGGCCAAGGCCGAGCCCGACGTCCTCTTCGGTGGCCGGCTCGGCACCTACAAGTACCTCGACATGCACATGGCGATCGGGTCCGCGCTGTACCATGTACGACAACACGCTGCGTCCGCACTTCGCTGACGGGACCGCGATCCAGAGCGGGGGTATCGAGTGACGGCGGTTGCCACCGCACGCCGACGTCCGCGAGCATGGGTCCGCTCCAGGACCCACGGCAGGCCGGTGGCCTGCGCGACGTCTTCCGGCGGCGCTACCTGCTGTGGCTGCTGGTGCGCAAGGAGGTCAAGGTCCGCTACTCGGGCTCGGCCCTCGGCCTGGCCTGGTCCTACGTCAAGCCCGCTCGTCCGCTTCCTGCGTCTACTACTTCGTCGCCAACCTGATCATCAGCCACAGCACCCCCAACCGGGCCATCCACATCTTCAGCGGCATGGTCATCATGCAGTTCTTCTCAGACCTGCCTCACGGCCGGCTCGAAGGCCGATCATCAAGAACAAGTCGCTTGGTGCGCAAGATCAACATGCCGCGCGAGATGTTCCCGGTGGCCTCGGTGGCGGTGTCGCTCTACAACATGTTCCCGATGTACATCGTGCTGGTGATCGGCTGACTTCGTCGTGCGGCTGGAACCCCGACGCCGATCGGCGGGCTCGCCGCCGTGCTGGGCTTCGCCATCGTCGTTGATCTACGGTCTCGGGTTCGCCATCGTGCTGAGCGCTGTCAACGTCTTCTTCCGCGACACCACGAACGTCGTCGAGATCGTCAACATGGTGCTGCGCTGGACCGCGCCGTGATCTACACGTACTCGACGATCGCCCCGGAGCTGGCGCCGTACCCATGGCTCAACCAGCTCTACATCTGCAACCCGTTCAACGCCGCGGTCATGCTCAACAACCGGGCCTTCTGGATCCCGACGTTCCCCGACCCCAAGCTCGCCGGCGACAGCAGGAGCTGCCGGCGCACCTGTTCGAGCGCGAGCTTCATCATCCTGGCGGCCGGTTTCGTCTTCGTCGGGGTCGCCCAGCTGATCTTCAGCCGGTTCGACGGCAGATTCGCGGACAAGCTCTGATGACGACAGCGATGATCGTCGAGGACGTCACCAAGACCTTCACGCTCTCGAACAGCACCGGCATCAAGAGCCTCACCGTCAACGCGGTGAAACGCCGCCACCGGGTCAGGACGTTCACGGCCGTCGACAACGTGTCCTTCCAGCTCGACGTCGGCGGCTCGATCGGCCTGATGGGCCTCAACGGCTCGGGCAAGAGCACGCTGCTCAAGCTGATCAGCGGCGTGATGGAGCCCGACCTCCGGCAAGGTGCTCACCCGCGGGCGGATCGCGGGTCTGATCGAGGTCGGTGCGGGCTTCCACCCCGACCTGACCGGTCGGGAGAACATCTACCTGAACGGCGCCATCCTCGGCATGAGCCAGGCCGAGACAGACCGCAAGTACGACGAGATCCTGGAGTTCTCCGAGATGGAGAACTTCGTCGACAGTCCACGGTGCGGCAACTACTCCTCCGGGCATGTTCATGCGGCTCGCCTTCTCGGTCGCGGTGCACACCGACTGCGACATCTTCCTGATGGACGAGATGCTGGCGGTCGGTGACCAGCCGTTCCGCCGCAAGTGCATGAAGAAGATCTACGAGCTGAAGAGCCAAGGCAAGACCATGGTCTACGTCAGCCACAACCCCAACCAGGTGGTCAAGCTCTGCGAGCTGGGCCTGGTCCTGTCGGCGGGTCAGGTGGCGTACTTCGGTACGGCCGGCGAGGCCGTCAAGGCGCTCGGCTACGACTTCGAGGACGAAGAGGACGACTGACCGAGGCTAGGCCGGCGCCCAGCGCCGGCAGGTGACTCGCTCCTGTGCGGCGATCCGGTCGCGGCGCTCGGCGGACACGTTGACCACGAGGACCACCGACGAGTCTGTGACCAGCGGAGCCAGCAGCGCGATGTCGACCCCGGACTCGCTCGCCGGGTTGAGATCGGTGACCAGCCGGCCCCCGACGTCGAGCCCCATCCGGTCGGCGGCGGCCAGCCCCCGGCGTATCAGGTCGGCGTGGGTCCACACGCGGGCATCCGGGGTCAACGCGCCAGTGGCCCCTGTGACGGCGCTGGGCATGATCAGCTGGTCGGGCTGACCCGGCACCTCACTCGCGAAGGAGTCCCAGTCGCCCAGTGAGGCAGCGGCAGCGGAGTTGGGCTCGAACGTCACGACGAGCCCGGCCGTCCAGGCGGCCATGGTGGCCGCGACCGCCCGCCAGTGCATGGGCAGCTGGATGCTGACCAGGTCGCCGGTCTCGAGCTCCCAATCGCTGGTGAAGAGGTTGGCCAGCTTGCACACCCAGTTGTCGAAGGTGACCACGCTCAGCTCGACCCGCTCGCCCGCGGCATCGTCGTACATCGTGATCAGCGGCCGACCTGGGGCGGACCGCAGAGCGCCGGCCAGCGCATCGACCACGGTGGCGTGGCTCACGTGCTCAGCGTCCCCAGCACTCGCCTGATCCGGCTGCTCTCGTCGGCCTTGTCCCGACCGCCCACACCGAGCGCGACCTCGATGGACAGCTCCCGGCAGGACTCGATCTCAGCGACCAGCTCGGGGTCACTGCGGTCCCCACCGCCGTTGGCGAACACCAGGTCGGCGGCGGGATAGCGCTCGCGAAGCAGCCGGAGCGTCGCATTCACCGTACTGTCCAGGTCGACGGACACGATGGCGTCGTCGACGACACGCACGGCGCGGACGATCTCCAGCCGATCATCGACGTTCTGTACGACGGTGCCGATCTTGAGCACCTGTTGGTCGTCGTTGTTGACGATCACGACGAGGGAGTCCGCGAGCTCCCGGGCCGCCGACATCATCCGCAGATGACCCGACATGGAGCGGGTTGAAGTAGCCGCTCACGATCGCCACGCGGCTCGCGTCGGCTCGGTTCATCGGGTCAGCGTACGGCTGTCGTCGGACCGGCGCGACCTGCGGGGATCAGGCAGGCCGAGCTGCATCAGCCAGCCCATCGAGACGACCTTCAGCCCGAGCAGGCAGAGCGCGACGCCGCCGGCGAGCCAGGGTCTCGGGTGACCACCATGAAGACCGCGAACAGCGCCGAGTTGAGCGCCTTGCCCGGGCTTCGACCAGTTCCAGCGCCAGAGCCGGGTGTCGATGACGTAGAAGTAGTTGGGGCTCGACAGCGGCCAGGCCAGGAAGGCGATGGACAGGAACATGTCGAGGACCAGGAACTCGGCGAGGTAGATGCCGACGGGTACGGCCATGCTGGGGTCGTACCAGGCGAAGCCGATGTAGAAGCTCGCCGCCGACAGCCGGTCGCACATGATGTCGAGCACGGCGCCGATCCGGGTCTCCTGGTCGAGGCGGCGGGCCAGCGCTCCGTCGGCGATGTCGCCGACCCAGTAGACCCCGAGGGCCCAGAGCAGCAGCGTGAGGGAGCCTTCGTGCGCGCCCCAGAGCGCCAGAACCAGCGTCGGCGATGGTTCGCGCGAACGTCAGCAGCGGTCGCCGGCGTCGCGCAGCCGCTCGACCTCCGGTCGGGCCAGCTCGCGACCGCTCGGGCCTTCGCGCGATGCCACGAGCCGTTGGCTCATCTCACCGATCTTGCCAGCAGATCCTCGCGACCGGGCGGCTTCCGGGCGGTCGCGGTGGGCTCGTCGTGGTGGTGGCGGGCGCAGGCCGAGCCGCGGCCGCCAGCACGTCTGCGCGCTCGAGCAGCCGTCCGACGGCCACCAGGGTCGCCTCACCGGCTGGCTCGGAGACGTCGACCAGCAGCGTCCACGTCGGCGCCGGAGCCCCAGCAGGACACTCGTCGCGCCTGAGCTCGACCAGCGCCTCGTCCGCGAGCGCGTCGTCCGGTCCACGCCAGCCCGTCGAGCAGGCCGTCGAAGGGGTCAGGGTCCGTCCGGCGACCACGTCGGGAAGTGCGCGAGTGCCGCGGCGTCGGTCGCGGTGCGCGGCCGCGACCACCGCCTCCCGGGCGCCCAGCCCGAACAGGTCCTCCGCGGCGGGCCGCACCAGCGCCGCGGCGCCGGGCCCGTGGTCTCCCGGCGGGAGGACCAGCGTTCGCGAGCCCGCGGACCACCGCAACCGGCCGCCCGCTCGCCTTGCCCTTGACCAGGTCGGCGGCAGCGGCCAGCTCGTCGGCGACCGCCGGCGCGGTCACCAGCAGGGCGTTGCCGTGGGTGTCGGGGGTGCCGGCCAGGTCGACCATCGGCGGCACTCCGGCGCACCCGACCGCCAGGTCGGTCTGCCCGAGCCGCCAGGCGCGACCAGCCGTGTCGGTGATGACCACCCCGATGTTGCGGCCGGTGGCCTCGAGCACGCCCTCGCCGAAGGTCGCGCGCGGAGCGTGTCGGGGTCGAGCGGCAGCAGTCAGGGCCGTGCCCGTCGGGGTGTTCGACGCGTCGACCCCGGCGGCCGCCATGACCAGGCCGTGCCGGGTCTCGGCGATCACCGTCGCGCCTCGTCGGGCGACCACCCGGCGGGTCTCGGCGGCGATCGCCGACTGCCGGTTCGCCTCGACACAGCCGACCCTCCGCCTTGCTGACCACCTTGCTGGTGACGACGACGATGTCGCCGTCGCGCAGGTCGTCGATCGCGGCGACCAGGGCGACCAGGTCGTCGCCGGGGCCGATCTCGGGCCAGCTCGACCGCGCGCAGAGTGGCTGCGGCGCCGCGTCACGAGATCGGTCACGCGACGGTGGCGCCGGCGCGGCGGCCGAGATCGAGGGCGGCCGTCGCGATCGCCCGCGTGGCTTCGCAGGTCGCTCATCAGCAGCGGGACGGCGCGAGTGCGCAGGCCGAGCCCGCTCGAGCTCGGCAACCGCGTCCGCGTCAGCGGTGTCGACCAGCCAGCCGTCGAGCAACCCGCCCGTCGGAGCGCGCACCGTAGTGGGCCCCGACGGCCGCGGCGGTCACGTCGACCCCGATCACCGGGAGCAGGCGGTCGGCCATCCCCCGCACGGGCGCACCGGAGATGATCGGCGAGACGCCGACGACCGAGGCCGCCGTGGCGCGCAGGGCATCGGCGATCCCCGGTACGGCCAGGATCGTGCCGATCGAGACGACCGGGTTCGACGGCGGAAGGATGACGATGTCCGCGTTCGGTGATGGCCTCGATCACGCCGGGTGCGGGCTGCGACTCGTCGGCGCCGACCGGTCGCACGTCGTACGCCTCGGGTGCGTGCAGCCGGACCCAGTACTCCTGGAAGTGGACCGCCCGCCGGCCCCCCTCGGCGTCGGGGTCGTCGATCACCACGTGGGTCTCGACGCGGTCGTCGGTCATGGGCAGCAGGTCGACGCCCGGCTTCCACCGGGCGCAGAGCGCCTTCGTCACCGCCGACAAGGGGAACCCGGCGTTGAGCATCTGGGTGCGCACCAGGTGGGTGGCGATGTCCCGGTCACCCAGGCCGAACCAGGACGGCTCGACGCCGTACGCGGCAAGCTCCTCCTTCGCCAGCCAGGTCTCCTCGCGCCGGCCCCAGCCTCGCTCGACGTCGATCCCGTCGCCGAGGGTGTACATCACCGTGTCGAGGTCGGGGCAGACCCGCAGGCCGAACAGCCAGATGTCGTCGGCCGTGTTGCCGATCACCGTGATCGTGTCGGTGTCCGCATCGACCACCTCGCGCAGGCCGGTGAGGAAGCGGGCGCCGCCGACGCCGCCCGAGAGCACAGTGATTCGCATGGGTCGCCAGTGTGCAAGCCGACCGGATGGCTCCGGCGCCGCGGGGTCACCCGGCGGATCGCCCGCCATCCGAGCGGAGCGGGATGTGACACGCTATGACGAGTTCGCAACCGACCTCATCCAGGGAGCCAGCCGTGGTCAACGACGAGACCAAGAAGTACCGAGAGCTCATGGCGTACGGGCTCCTCGCCGTGGCGGCGCTGGCCCTCCTCGCCGCCCTGAGCCTGCTGTTCAAGAGCAGCGACGACCTCGGGGGCAACATCGGCTTCCCCGAGAAGGCGGCGCTGTACGGCTCGCAGTTCGAGTCCGGTCTCGATCGTCTTGTCCCTTGTCGGGGCGGTGGTGCTGGTGACCAGGCTCGGCGAGCTCAGCCCCAATGCCCGGATCGTCGTGCTGGCGGCGCTGGGCATCGGCGCCGTGGACCTGCTGTTCGCCGTGATCGCCTTCTTCGCGCAGTTCGGGGCCGGCTCCGGGTTCGTCAACTTCGCTGGAGTCCTCGGCGCCGGCAAGGTGGTCGGAACCATCGCTCGGCCTGGCGCAGCTGATCTTCCTCGGCGTCGCGCTCTTCTACCTGTTCACCGCTTTCCGCAGCCTGCCGGCTCCGGTCGCGGCACCGGCGCCGCAGTGGGGTCGGCCAGTACGGCGGACAGCACCCGCAGGGCGGTACCGGGCCAGCAGGCGTGGCCACCGGCCGACCCTGGGCAGACCCAGCAGGGCTGGCCGCAACAAGGGATGACGCAGCAAGGGGGAACGCAGCAAGGGTGGGCCCAGCCGGGTACGGCATCCGGCTGGGCGAGCCCCGGCCGCCGGCCAGCAGCCGCAATGGGGTCAACCGCCGGCTTCCGCGCCCATGCCGCCGGCCCAGGCGTGGCCGCAGCCGGATCCCTCCGGATGGGGTCAGCAGCAGGGCTACTCTCCGCCGGCCGCCCCCGCCGCCGCGACGCCTCCTCCCGCGGAGGCAGTGGCTCCGTTCTGGGCGGCGCACGAGGAAGATGCGGCGCCGGCCGCCCCGGCCGAACCCGCAGAGCCATCCGAACCCGCCGCCCTGGCCGAGTCGGTCGAGCCGCCGCAGGCCGAGGACGTGCCAGAGTCCGAGCCGCCGCCATCCGACGAGGAAACCCCGCCCGCGCAGGGCTGGTGGCAGCACCCCCAGCAGTAGGCCGGCCCCAGGTCCGTTGTCCTCGTCCACGAGCTACAGGTATCCGTCGCGTGATCGGCTCGTCGACGCTGGGGAGCAGCCCCAAAGGCGGTGGATGATGGGAGAAATGTGACGAATTATCGGCGTGTCGCCGCTCGAGTAGCACACCCGGCTTGACGTAGGCCTAGTTACAGGGCTGTAATTTGCCCAAGTCGTGCGGATGTCACGACATTGTGGGTCGAGGAGGCGAGGTAGGTGCGAGATCTCGATGTTCTCGACACCGCCGCGGAGTTGCTGTGGCAGGAGCGGGCGCTGTGCGCCCAGACGGATCCCGAGGCATTCTTCCCTGAGAAGGGCGGCTCGACCCGTGAGGCCAAGCGCGTGTGTCTGTCCTGCGACGTGCGGGGTGAGTGTCTCGAGTACGCCCTTCACAACGACGAGCGATTCGGTATCTGGGGTGGTCTCTCCGAACGGGAGCGCCGCAAGCTGAAGAAGCGCGTCAGCTGACGGTTGTCCGGGCGCGACACGCGGTGGCCGCCCGGAAGCCGCCGAACAGTTAGGGTAGGCGAGCCCGCCTGGCGCGGGCACGGCCCGTCGTCTCCCGTCAAGGTAGCCCGTCCCATGAGCTCTGCAGCCGACTCGTCTGCTGCGCGCCTCAAGGTCACCGCGGTGGTCGTCTCCCACGACGGCGCCCGCTGGCTTCCGCGCCTTCTGTCCGCGCTCGCAGCGTCGACGCCGGCCCCCTGACGTGACCATCGGGGTCGACACCGGCTCGCTCGACGAGTCGGTGGAGCTCCTGCGGGACGGGCTCGGCGCCGACGAGGTGCTCGAGGTCGACCGGGGGACCGGCTTCGGCGCGGCCGTCGCGGCCGGCGCTCGCGGCCGCGCGCGCGGTCGCCGTCCCGTCCGAGGTCGACATGCCGCCGTTGCGGCGTCCGGCGAGGAATGGGTCTGGCTCCTGCACGACGACTGCGCCCCGGCGCCGGACGCCCTGGAGCAGCTCCTCGAGACCGCGGTCACCGACCCGCGGATCGCCGCCGTCGGCTGCCGGGTCCGGGCCTGGCCGCGAGCCCGCCGGTTGCTGGAGGTAGGCGTCACGATCACCGGGACAGGGCATCGGGAGACCGGTCTGGAGCCCGGCGAGTACGACCAGGGGCAGTACGACGATGTCCGGGACGTGCTTGCCGTCAGCAGCGCCGGGATGCTGGTACGGCTCGACGCCTGGGAGGCCCTCGGCGGGCTCGACCCGCGGCTGCCGCTGTTCCGTGACGACATCGACCTGGGCTGGCGGGCGGCCGCGGCCGGCTACCGGGTCGTCGTGGCGCCCGGACGCGGTGATCTTCCACGCCGAGGCGGCAAGCCGTGGCGTCCGCGCGATCTCGAGCACGGCGCCGGCATCCGCACCGGGCCGACCGCCGAGCGGCCGTCCTCACGCTGCTCGCGAACTGCCGGGCCGCGGTGCTACCGCTCGTCTACGTCCGGCTGCTCCTGGGCTCCCTGCTGCGAGCCGTGGGCTACCTGCTGGGCAAGCTGCCCCGTGCGGCCTGGGACGAGGTGGTCGGCGCAGCAGCGTGCGCTCGGCCGCCCCGGACAGGTGCTGTCCGCTCGGCGGTGGCGACGGCACCTGCGGGCGAAGCGCCCCGTCAGCGTCCGCCGGTTGCTGCCACCCTGGTGGGCGCCGTACGCGAACGGCCTCGACTCCGTGCTCAGCCGGTTCCGCCGAGACGCTGCGACAGGCGAGAGCGGCCCTGGCGCCGTCGACGAGGCCGCCGCGCGTGGTGGGGACGACCCGACGCGGCTCGAGTCGGGTCCGGTTCCCGACGAGGCGGTCAACCTGCCGAGCGGCGACGGTCCGCTTGCGAGCGGTGATGCGCCACCCGCTGCTGTCCCTCACGGCGCTGCTGACGGTCGCCGGCCTGGTCGCGTCGCGCGGACTGTGGGGAGCCGGCTTCCTGCAGGGCGGAGCGCTGTTGCCTGCGCCGGGCGGTGCCGGCGACTGGTGGCGGCTCTTCGTCGAGGGGCGGCATCCGCGTCGGGCTCGGCTCGGACCTCGACGGCGGCGCCGTACGTCGCCCTGCTCGCCCTTCCTGGGGCGCTCCTGCTCGGCAAGGCGTGGCTGGTCGTCGACCTGGTGATGATGTTCGCCCCGGTGCTGGCCGGAATCGGTGCCTGGTTCGCGTCGGGACGGCTGGTTCGCAGCCTCGGCGTCCGCCTCTGGATGTCGCTGGTCTACGGCCGTGGTTCCCGTGGTCACCGGCGCCGTGGCGTCGGGGCACCTGGGCACCGTGGTGGTCGCGGTGCTGCTGCCATGGGTGGCCCGCAGCGGCTGCCGGATCCTCGACCTCGATGCTCCGGGCCGATGGGGCAGCCGCCTGGGCGACCGGGCTCACGCTCAGCATGGCCACCGCCTTCGCGCCGGTCTGCTGGCCGATATTCGCGTCCCTCGGCCGTCGTCGCGATCGTGCTGGTTGGCACTCGGACGGCACTGGCAGCGGGCTGCCCAGTGGCTGCTCGCCCTGGCGCTGCCGGTCGGGCTGCTCGCTCCCGTGGTCCTGGCGGGTGCTCACCCATCCCGCGCTGGCCCTGACCGAGGCCGGCGTCGTCGCCGTACCCGGCACTCGCGTCGCCGGAGTCGGCCTGGCAGCTGGCCTTCCTCCGGATCGGCGCCATCGGTCAGGCGCCGTGGTGGCTCACCGCCGGCCTGACCCTGGTCGCCGTCGCGGCCCTGCTGCGGGCCGACACCCGAGCCCGGGTGGCGGCAGCCTGGCTGGTCGTGGCGGCCGGACTCGTCGCGGCGGCCGTCATGGGTCGCGACCCGGTCACGGCTGCCCTCGGTGGTCGGCGAGGCGTACCCGTGGCTCGGCGTGCCGTTGGTCGTGGCCGGCGCGGGGCTCATCGCGGCAGCCGGGATCGCGTCGGACGGGCTGCGGGACGTTCGTCGGAGTCCGGATCGTTCGGGTGGCGCCAACCAGTCGCCGTCGCGGCCGTGCGTCGTCGGGCTGCTCGGTGCCTCGTGCTCGGGCTCGGTTGGTGGGTCGGACCGGCGTCTCACGGCGACCTGCACCGGACGGCCGCGGTCCCGGTGCCGACGTACATGGTCGACGCCATGGCCACGCGGCGATGCCCGCGTGCTGGTGCTCGCGCACCGGGGACGCCGACCGTGCGCTACCAGGTGCTCGCCGGCGACGGGCTGCGACTGGGCGACGACAGCGTGCTCCCGTCCGCCGACGCGCCTCGGCTGGCCGCCGTCGTGGCCGACCTCCTCTCGCAGAGCCGACCCGGAGGATGTGCCGACGCTGGCCGACCTGGGCATCGGCTACGTCGTCCTGCCGTCTCCCGCAGAGCCCGGCCGCCGTGGCCCGCTCGACGGGCTGGCCGGCCTGAGCCGCACCTCGACGGAGCAGTCCGTGCTCTCCGGGTGGCAGGTGGACCAGGCCGGTGCCACGTCCGGTGCAGGTCGGCTCGGACCCGAGACTCGCGGGGGTGGCTCGTCGCCATGCTGGTGGTCGCTCTGGGGACTGGTGGCCGTGCTTGCTGCGCCGGGAATCCGGCGCCGTCCCCTGCAGGCGGAGGCGAGCCCGAGATGAGCTGGCAGACGCTCCCTCTTCGCGGCCGGTGCCGTGCTCGCCGCCGGCGGCGTCGCTGATCGTCTTGTCGTCAGATCATCCTCAGCCGGCCGTCGCGAGCCCGCCGCGGGCACGAGCGAGCCGATCGCCGCGGCGATCCTGAGCTGCCCTGGTTCGCCGGGCGGGTCGGCACCGACGACTACGGTGTTCGCGGTCGGTCCGGATCGCGACGGCACCGGTTTCGGCCGGCACGCCTCGCGGTGTTCGGCGGCGGGGTCGGTACCGCCCACGCTGGGCGGCAGCAGTCTCGACGGGCCGGCCGGTGCGGGTCCGGCTCCCGGCCGAGTCCGACGACACCGGCGCGCTGGTCGAGGCGGTCAGGGCGTCAGGCGCCGGGGGCTGACGGCGGCCCAGCTGTCGACGTACGACTCGGCGAAGGCGCAGCGGGAGCCGCCGCGAGCTGGTGTGAGAGCCCACGCGACCAGTGGTGGTTCAACGGCGTCGACACGAGCGTGGGCACGTCCACGGCCCTGGTGCTCTCCAACCCGAGCCCGGCGGTGGCGGTCGTCGACCTCCAGCATCCTGGGTGCCGACGGCGCGGTCGACGCGGCGGGCGCCAGCGGCATCCCGGTCGGTCCGAGGTCACGCGTGGTGCTCGACCTGGCCCGCTACGCGCCCGGGGCAGGCCGCGCTCACCCTGCACGTCACGGCGACCCGCGGCACCGTCAGTGCCGCCGTGTCCACCACCCGGTTGGACGGTGCTGACGCCGGTCGGCGCCGATTGGGTGCCGGCGTCGCGAGGCTCCCGCAACGACGCGTCGTGGTGACCCCGCCGTAGGTGGCCTCGGGCGGCAGTCGCTCGTGGTCACCAACACGGGGACCCGGCAGCAGCTCGTATCGGTCCGGATCCTCGACCAGTCGGGAGCCTTCATCTCGACCCTGCTCCCGGACCTGCAGGTACCGCCGGAGTCCGTGGTCGTCAAGGGTGTCAGCGCCATCCTCGAGAAGAAGTCGACGGCGATCGAGCTCAGCGCGGCGGGTCCGGTCACCGGCGCCCTGGTCAGCGAGCAGGTGGCCGGCCCGCTCGACTTCGCCGTCGCCGGGGTCAGCCGAGCCGCTGACCTCGCCCGGCCGTGGTGCCAGCTTCAACGCCACGACGATGACGCTGAGCTTCGCGACGTCGCGGCCCGGCGTGCCCAGCGGGTCGAGGTCGTGGGGTGACCGGCGTCGGGGGCGCAGGTCGGCATCGGGAGACGGTCGACGGTCAACGGTCTGGCGACGACCACGTGGACGCCGCCCGGCACCTGGGGCGCTGCGTACCTGGTCGTCACGCGCGCCACGCGGCAGCGACCTGCACGCGGTGGCCAGCTACGCCGGCGCGACGGGGGTCGCCCAGCTGCCCCGTTCTCTCCGGCCGCCGTACCGTCCTCCGCCCTCGCCGTCCTCCCCTACTGACGGTCGGCAACGAGGGTCGGATCGGCGGGTGGGTCAGTTGACGTCGGTGGAGCGGAGCATCCGGAGGTGGGCGCGCCGGCCGACCTCGACGCCCTGGCCGAGCGGCTGCTCGACCGGTCGGGGCTGCGCGGCCTCGCGGACGGCGTCGGCCAGCGCCAGCAGGTCATCGGGGGTGGGCCCGTGGTTCGAGGCGTCGCCGGCGAGCCGGATGACCTCCCAGCCGCGTGGCGCGGTCATGCGCTCGGTGTGGCGGTCGCAGAGGTCGTAGCAATGCGGCTCGGAGTACGTCGCCAGCGGGCCGAGCACGGCGGTCTGGTCGGCGTAGACATAGGTCAAGGTCGACGCCGCCGGGCGCGAGCAGGCGCTGCGTGAACAGGTGCGACGTCGACTCACGGGTTGACGCTACCCCGCGCACCCGTGCGGTCCAGGGATTGCGGCGGACCGCCTGGCTTCGTGTCTCGCCGCGGCGGCGCCGCGCACTACACTCGCGGCGTGAGCGACGTCCGACCGGTCGTGCCGGTGCGCGCGGGCCCCCCACGGGACCGGCATGGACGTGGGCCGCGTGGCCCGTTCGCCCTGGCCGGTCCGCTCGCGCCGGCCGGCCCGCGCGTCGAGACCCGCCGTGACCGCTTCGACGAGCTGGTGCTCGCCCTGGTCGACCGGCACCTGCGTCGGTGGGGCGACGAGCTCGGCGAGGTCGAGTTCGGCACCGAGGACGTGCCGGAGCTCCCCGACGACTGGGACGACGAGCCGGTCCCGTTCGGCGCGCTCACCCGACCGCGCCCTGGTCGAGCCCGGGCCGGATCGTGGTCTTCCGCCGGCCGGTCGAGATGCGCGCCAAGACCCGCCTGGAGCAGCTGGCGCTCGTCAACGAGGTCCTCGTCGAGCACATCGCCGACCTGCTCGGACGCCAGCCGGGCGAGATCGAGCCCTGACGTTGGCCGACCTGGCCAGGATCTTCAAGGCGTACGACGTCCGCGGCCTCGTGCCGGACGAGCTGGACGAGCCGACCGCCCGGGCGATCGGCGCCGCCTTCGCCCGCCTGGACACCGAGCCGAGCCGAGGTCGGGCGCACCGGACCGACCGGTCGTCGTCGGTCACGACATGCGGCGAGTCGTCCCCGGCACTCGCGCGAGCCTTCGCCGCCGGGGTCCAGGACGCCGGACGCGACGTGCTGCATGATCGGGCTGGCCGCGACCGACCAGCTCTACTTCGCTTCCGGCAGCCTCGACGCGCCCGCCGCGATGGTCACCGCCTCGCACAACCCGGCGGCCTACAACGGGTTCAAGCTCTGCCTCGCCGGGGCCGTCGCGCTCTCGGCCGCCACCGGCCTCGACGAGATCCGCGACGAGCGTCGGAGCCGGCATCGCTGCCGAGCCGCGGCCGCGGCGGTCCGTCGCCGTGGGGACCTGCGTACGGCGGACCTGCTGGCGTCGTACGTCGACCATCTCCACCAGGTCGCACCGGTCAGCGGGCCGCCGGCTGAAGGTGGTCGTCGACGCCGCGAACGGGATGGCCGGACTGACCGCGCCGGCCGTCTTCGCCCGGCTGGACGTCGACCTGGTGCCGCTGTACTTCGAGCTCGACGGCGTCCTTCCCCAACCACGAGGCGAACCCCCTGGTCCCGGCGAACCTGCTCGACCTCTCGGCCGCCGTCGTCGCCGAGCGGGCCGACATCGGGCTGGCGTTCGACGGTGACGCCGACCGCTGCTTCGTCGTCGACGAGCGCGGGGAGCCGGTCTCGCCTTCCGTCGTGACCTCGCTGATCGCGGTCCGTGAGCTCGCGCAGCCACCCCGGTGGCGACCGTCATCCACAACCTGATCACCAGCCGGGCCGTCCCCGAGGTCATCGCGGCGCACGGGGGACACTCCGGTCCGCACCCCGGTCGGCCACTCGCTGATCAAGGCGGAGATGGCGCGCACCGGCGCGGTCTTCGGCGGCGAGCACTCCGGGCACTACTACTTCCGGGACTTCTGGTACGCCGACTCGGGCATGCTGGCGGCGCTCCACGTGCTCGCGGTCGCTGGCCTCGGGCGACGCAGCCGATCTCGCAGGTCGCGGCCGACCTGTCGCCGTACGCCGCATCCGGCGAGATCAACCTGACCGTCGCCTCGCCACCGCGTCGCCCTGGCCGCCGTCGAGCGGAGGTTCGCCGACCGGCCGGACGTCGCGCTGGACCGACTCGACGGGCTGTCGGTGATCGGCAAGGATTGGTGGCTCAACGTCCGGGCCTCCAACACCGAGCCGCTGCTGCGGCTCAACGTGGAGGCGCCGGACGAGGCGACCATGGTCGAGCGTGCGAGACTCGACAGCTGGCCGCTGCTGAGGAGTGAGACGTGAAGCTCGACCCGGTTCTGCTCGAGATCCTGGTGTGTCCTGACTGCAAGGGGTCGCTGACCGTCGACCAGGACCACGACGAGCTCATCTGCAACGGCTGCGGGCTGATCTACCCGGTCCGCGACGACATCCCGATCATGCTGGTCGACGAGGCGCGCCGACCGAGCCGGCGCCGACGCCGGTGCCGCGCCCGAGGCGGCGACCCGACCGTCCCGAGTCCGACCGACCGGCGACGCCGGCTGACCCGTGGCTGACGTCTTCGACGACGGTCGCCTGGAGGACCCGCGGGTCCTCGCCGCGTACGACGGTCCGCTGCGCCACCTGGCCGAGTCGGGCGCCCGGGTCCGGATCGAGGCCGGCGGGGCCGTCGAGGCGCTCGGCGGCGCTCGAGACCGAGTCCCAGCCGCGCGCCGTCGTCGCCACCGGCGAGGACGCCCGGCTGCTGCGCGCCGTCCTCGAGCCGTGGTGCCCGGTTCCGTTCGTGGCCTGGCCCGGGCCCGGGCTGCCGGGTTGGGCCGGCTCGCTCGACCTGGTCGTGGTGCTCGGTCCGGGCGGCGGCGACGAGCTCACGGCGAGTGCCGTGCGCGATGCGACCCGCCGCGGGTGCTCGCTGGTCACCGCCTGCCCGCCGCGCTCGATCCTCGCCGAGCACGCCGCGGGCCGGCACAGCACGCGTCCTGCCGACCCAGACCGGCGACTCGCTGGCCGCGGCCGTCGTCATGCTGCTGGCCCTGCACACGCTCGGTGTCGGGCCGGCGCGTCGACGCCGAGGAGGTCGCCCGGGTGCTCGACGACGTGGCCGTCGCGTGCTCGCCGCATCGCGACATCGCGGTCAACCCGGCGAAGGACCTGGCCCTCGCGTTCGCCGACCTGCTGCCCCTGGTGTGGGGCGGCTCGGTGCTGGCCGCGCGGGCCGCCCGCCGGGTCGCGGAGACCATCCGCCGTACGACGGGGCGCCCCGCGCTGGCGGCCGACGAGGGCCATCTGGTTCCCGTCATCGAGGCCGCCCGGCCACGTGACCTGTTCGCCGACCCGTTCGCCGAGGGCGAGCTCGGCGCCGACCCGTCCCGGCCTGCTGGTGCTCGACGACGGCACCGAGGAGGCGGTCATCCGCGAGGAACGCGGCAGGCTGGTCGCCAGCGCCGGGCTCCCACGAGGTCAGGGTCCGGACCGTGCAGGCGGAGGAGGGCTCGGAGATGGCCCGGTACGCGGCCTTGCTCAGCACCGGCAGCTACGCCGCCCGCTACCTCGGCATCGGTCTGGGCGGCGACGTCCGCGAGGCCCGACGCAGCGACGGCACCGACAACGACAGCGGAGGTGGCTGGTGAGCACCGAACGAGTCGCCGAAGGCGGTCATCGCGGCGCTGCTCGCGAACCTCGGCATCGCGGTGACCAAGGTCATCGCGTTCGCGCTCACCGGCGCGGCATCGATGCTGGCCGAGGCGATCCACTCGTTCGCCGACAGTGGCAACCAGGGTCTGCTGCTCTTCGGCGGCCAGCCGGTCCAAGCGCGAGCCGACCCCGGAGCACCCGTTCGGCTACGGGCGCGAGCGGTACGTCTACGCGTTCATCGTGTCGATCGTGCTGTTCAGCGTGGGTGGCCTGTTCGCGCTGTACGAGGCGTACCACAAGTTCCACGAGGTCCAGGAGGGCCACCCCAACGAGCTGCTGACCAGCCGCTGGTGGTGGGTTCCGCTGCTCGTCCTGGTGGTCGCCATCGGGATGGAGAGCCTGTCACTCCGTACGGCGGTGGGGGAGTCCAACCACACCCGCGGTGACGTCGGGTGGGTGCAGTTCATCCGGCGGGCCAAGTCACCCGAGCTCCCGGTGGTGCTCCTGGAGGACGTCGCGGCCCTCATCGGGCTGGTCTTCGCCCTGATCGGCGTCGGGATGACGCTGCTGACCGAGAACGGCTACTGGGACGTGGCCGGCACGACCGCGATCGGTCTGCTGCTGGTCGCGGTGGCCGTCGTCCTCGGGATCGAGACCAAGAGCCTGCTGCTCGGTGAGGCGGCGGCCCTGGAGGACCAGCGCGACATCGAGGCCGCCATCCGCGGTGCGAGGTGACGGCGACGACGCGGGGCTGCGGATCATCCACGTGCGAACCCTGCAGTTCGGGCCGTCGACCGTCCTGGTCGCGGTGCAAGATCGCGGTGGAGCCCGACGAGCGCGCCGTCGACCTGGCGCGGGCGATCGACGCCGCGGAGGTCCGCATCCGCGCAGGCCGTACCCGAGGCGACGTACGTGTTCATCGAGCCCGACATCCGCCGCGCCGAGGTCTGAGCTTTCCTAGGGCACCCGGTCCTCTCTCGAGGTTCGAGCCCGTGAACCGCACCCGCAGAGCGGCGACCACGGATTGATCGGTGGTGACGAACGACGACGGCCGCGGCTGGATTGGCGGGGCCGGGGCGCGCGGCGGCGGCCGGATTCCCGCCCGGGGCGGTCGGGCAACTATCCTGGTGGTGCCCCCGCTGGGGATTCCCGACGACTGCCGCAAAGGATACGCATGGATTACAAGGTTGCCGACCTGTCGCTCGCCGAGTTCGGGCGGGTCGAGATCGGGCTCGCCGAGCACGAGATGCCCGGCCTGATGGCGATGCGCGAGCGCTTCGGCGACTCGCGCCCGCTGACCGGAGCACGGATCGCCGGCTCCCTGCACATGACGATGCAGACCGCCGTGCTGATCGAGACCCTGACGGCGCTCGGTGCCGAGGTGCGCTGGGCGAGCTGCAACATCTTCTCGACCCAGGACCACGCCGCGGCCGCCGTGGTGGTGGGCCAGGACGGCACGCCGGAGGCGCCCGCGGGCGTGCCGGTCTTCGCCTGGAAGGGCGAGTCGCTGCCCGAGTACTGGTGGTGCACGGAGCAGATCCTCACCTGGCCCGGCGGCGAGGGCCCCAACATGATCCTCGACGACGGCGGTGACGCGACCCTGCTCGTCCACCTCGGCGTCGAGTACGAGAAGGAGGGCGCGGTCCCCGACCCGGCCTCGACCGACAACGCCGAGCTCGCCGAGATCCTCAAGGTCCTCACCCGGACCCTCACCGAGGACTCCACGAAGTGGACCACGATCGCCAACGGCATCATCGGCGTCACCGAGGAGACCACGACCGGCGTCCACCGGCTCTACGAGCGACACCGCGACGGCGCGCTGCTCTTCCCGGCGATCAACGTCAACGACTCGGTCACCAAGTCGAAGTTCGACAACAAGTACGGCTGCCGGCACTCGCTCATCGACGGCATCAACCGCGCCACCGATGTGCTCATCGGCGGCAAGGTCGCCGTCGTCTGCGGGTACGGCGATGTCGGCAAGGGCTGCGCGGAGTCGCTGCGCGGCCAGGGCGCCCGGGTCATCATCACCGAGATCGACCCGATCAACGCGCTGCAGGCCGCCATGGACGGCTACCAGGTGTCGACCCTCGACGAGGTGATCGAGACGGCCGACATCCTGATCACGGCGACCGGCTGCTACCAGGTCGTCACCGTCGAGCAGATGAGCCGGCTCAAGCACCAGGCGATCCTGGCCAACATCGGCCACTTCGACAACGAGATCGACATGGCCGGCCTGGAGAGCTACCCCGGCGTCGTGCGCAAGACGGTCAAGCCGCAGGTCGACCTCTGGACGTTCCCCGACGGCGGCAGCACGATCATCGTGCTCAGCGAGGGCCGGCTGATGAACCTCGGCAACGCCACCGGGCACCCGTCGTTCGTGATGTCCAACTCGTTCACCAACCAGGTGCTGGCCCAGATCGAGCTCTTCACCGCCCCGGAGAACTACCCCACCGGCGTCTACACGCTGCCCAAGCACCTCGACGAGGAGGTCGCCCGGCTGCACCTGGCGGCTCTCGGCGTCTCGCTGACCACGCTGACCGACGAGCAGGCGTCGTACCTCGGAGTGCCGGTCGAGGGGCCGTACAAGTCAGAGCACTACCGGTACTGATCCGTGGACGCGATCAGGCCGCACCGGGGGAGGGTCCTCGTCGTCGACGACGACTCCTCGCTCTCGGAGATGCTCACGATCGTGCTGCGCAGCGAGGGCTTCGAGCCGCGGGTGTGCCCCACGGGCGACCAGGCGATGGCGATGGTGCGCGAGTTCAAGCCCGACCTGGTGCTGCTCGACCTGATGCTCCCTGGCAAGGACGGCGTCGACGTCTGCCGGCAGATCCGCGGCGAGTCGGGCGTGCCGATCATCATGCTGACCGCCAAGAGCGACACCGTCGACATCGTGGTCGGCCTCGAGTCCGGGGCCGACGACTACGTCGTCAAGCCGTTCAAGCCCAAGGAGCTGATCGCCCGGCTCCGCGCCCGGCTGCGGACGTACGAGGACGACACGCCGGAGTCCCTGGAGATCGGCGACCTGACCATCGACGTCGCGGGGCACACCGTCAAGCGTCGCGAGGAGCAGCTCTCGCTCACGCCGCTCGAGTTCGACCTGCTGGTCTGCCTGGCCCGCAAGCCCTGGCAGGTGTTCACCCGCGAGGTGCTCCTCGAACAGGTCTGGGGCTATCGGCACGCCGCCGACACCCGGCTGGTCAACGTGCACGTCCAGCGGCTGCGCTCCAAGGTCGAGCGGGACCCGGAGAACCCGATCATCGTGCTGACGGTGCGCGGCGTCGGGTACAAGGCCGGCGCGGCAGACAGCAGCTAGCCCCATGACCGCGGTCGACCCGGCCACCTTGCCGAACCACCCCGCAACCGCCGGACGGAGTCGCGGACAAGCTCTGGCACGGGGTGGTAGCCGTGGGGCGTGCCGTCACGATCGCGCCGCGCGCACTGCTTGCACTGGTGGCGCCGCTCGATCCAGGCCCGTGTCGTCATCGGCGTGCTGAGCCTGTCCGCCGTGCTCGCGATCGTCGCGGGCTGGGTGCTGCTGCACCAGGTCAAGGACGGCCTGCTCACCGCCCAGCTGCAGTCGGCGCTGCCGCAGGCCGCGTCGGGCTTCGACACGGCGCATTTCCGGCTGAACGCACAGGACGTCGACGCGAAGTGTCCTCCCGATGCGGTCACGACCACCTGCACCGAGTTCAACAGCGTGCTGAACCCGCTCATCGACACGTTGGCTCCGCACGACGCGGCCAGCGGAGACTACTCCGTCATCATGGTCGGCCCGCTCGAAAGCGTGTCACCCTCGCAACCGCGAACCTGGGGTGCGATCTCGAAGGGGAACGTCGACGTCGCCAGCTCCGTCCCGGCCGACGTCGCTCGAGCAGATCAAGGCTGCCCGAGGCAGCAGATGGGCGTACACCGGGCTGCACCGGGTGCCGGGCGCGGACTCCGAACCGGCGCTGGTCGTCGGCCGCCAGGTCCGGGTCACCGAGCCAGGACTCGAGCTACGGGCTGATCTACGTCTTCCCGCTCGCCGAGCAGGAGCAGACCCTGTCGGTGGTCGAGCGCGGGGCTGGTCGGGGCCGGCGCGATCCTCGTCGTGCTGCTGAGCACGATCGCCTGGCTGGTCACCCGGCAGGTCGTCACCCCCGTGCGGCTCGCCCGGCGCATCGCCGAGCGGCTCGCCGCGGGTCGGCTCGAGGAGCGGATGCACGTCCGCGGGGAGGACGACATCGCCCGCCTCGGACAGTCCTTCAACCAGATGGCCAACGGTCTGCAACGACAGATCCGCCAGCTCGAGGAGCTGTCTCGCATGCAGCGCCGGTTCGTCGCCGACGTCAGCCACGAGCTGCGCACGCCGCTGACCACCGTACGGATGGCTTCCGACCTGCTGTACGAGGCACGCGACGACTTCGACGCGCCGACGGCGCGTTCGGCGGAGCTGCTGCAGAACGAGCTCAACAGGTTCGAGGGACTGCTCACCGACCTGCTCGAGATCAGCAGGTTCGACGCGGGCGCCGCGGTCCTTGAGCTCGGCGACGTCGACCTCGGCGACGTCGCCCGCCAGGTCGTCGACGCCCACACCGCGATCGCCGCGGCGAGCGGCTCGACCATCTGGCTGACGCTGCCCGAAGCGCTCGGCGGTCGTGCGCGCCGACGTCCGGCGGGTCCAGCGGATCGTCCGCAACCTGGTCGCCAACGCGCTCCAGTACGGCGAGGGCAACGACGTCGAGCCGTCACGGTGACCAGCGACGACACCATGGTGTCGCTCGTGGTCCGCGACCACGGCGTCGGGCTGAAGCCCGGCGAGGAGAACCTTGTCTTCAACCGGTTCTGGCGGGCCGACCCGGCGCGGGCCCGCACCCGAGGAGGCACCGGACTCGGGCTGTCGATCGCCGTCGAGGACACCGCGCTGCATGGCGGCATCCTGGACGCCGCGGGCCGCTCGGGAGCCGGCTCGGCGTTCCGTCTGGTGCTGCCGCGACAGGTGGGCGGAAAGATCAGGCCGTTGCCGCTGTACCACCCGGTCGATGCACCGGCCCTCGTGGGCGGGCCGTATGCGACGTTCGCCGAGCCGCCTGAAGGAGGGCTCTCGTGAGCGCCCGGTCGGTCGTCGTGCTCCGCCTCGCGCTCGCGGTCCCACTAGCCGTACTGCTCGCGAGCTGTGTGAGTCTGCCGGACAGCTCGTCGGTGCATACCGACAGTGGCGCCGGGGTGCATCAGGCGTTAGGCCCTATCCGGAGCTCGCCGCGCGGACCACAGGAGGGAGACTCGCGTGAGGAGGTGCTAGCGGGCTACCTGGGCGCCATGCTCGCCTTCCCGAGCGACCCGACCATCGTTCGCGAGTTCATGACTCCCGATGCCGCCCGGACCTGGGATCCGGACGTGATGGTTCAGGTCTACGAGGACCCGACTGTCATCCCTGGGGATCCGATCATGCTGAAGCCCAAGTGGCTCGGTTCCCTCGACGCGCGTGGCTCTTGGACGTCGACGACCGGAACCGCGGCAGTCAACGCCCTGCCGATCCCGATGATCCGGGTCGGCCATCAGTGGCGGATCGCCCACCCGGTGCCGGGCACCTTGATCAACACCGAGCACTTCAACCGGTACTACCACCAGTTCGCGCTGTACTTCTTCGATCCGACGTACGCATCGACCGCGCCCGACCCGGTATACCTGAAGACCGCCACCCCTGAGCGGACCGGGACGTTCCTGGTGCAGGACCTGCTCAAAGGCCCGACGGACAGCATGGGAGGAGTGGCCCGGAGCGCGGCTCCTCCCGATGTCCGGCTCGTTGCCCCGGTGGCCATCTCCGAGCAGGGCTCCGCCACGGTGTCGTTGAGTGACGACGAAGCTTCGCTGGACGGTAACGCGCTCAGCTTCTTGGCCAAGCAGCTGGCCTGGACGCTGAGACAGGAGCGGGTCGGGGTCAAAGACCTGAGTATCAAGGTCAACGGGCAGATCCAGTCGGTCCAGGGTCGCGGCACCAGCTTCTCGGTCGGGGCGTTCCACGACCCGACGCTCAACGGGGACCGCAAGACGCTCTACGCCGTGGACGGAAAGGGTCGGCTGGTGACGGTCACGCCGGACGGCATCGCCCACCTGATCCAAGGGCCGGTCGCCGAGCCGATCGCCGGACAGACCATCAAAGCCAGGAGCGCCGCGGTCAACCCCTCCGACAGCTCGGCCGCACTGGTCAGCACGGATGGCCGACGGGTGGTCTGGGGTCCCCTGGCGGCCGGTGTCTCCGACAACCCGGACCTGACCTTCCACCGGGACGGCAACAACCTGCTCCAGCCCTCATGGGACCCTTTCGGGCTGCTCTGGCTGGTCGACAAGGTGGACGGTCGAGCGAGTCTCTCGGTGACCAACGGCACCAAACCTCCCACGCCGGTCCCGGCCATCGGCATCGAGGGCCTGGACGTGACCGCCTTCGCCGTGTCTCGCGACGGGTTGCGGCTGGCGGCTGTCATCGGGCGCGGTCCGGAGAGCCGGCTCGCGGTCGGCATGATCAAACGTCCCTCCAGCGCCAGACACCTCACGGACCTGCGCGTGGTCAAGCTCGTCACGATCGTCAACTCGGACTTCCCCCTGACCGACATCCGCGGCCTGACCTGGGTGAACGCCACCACGGTCGCCGTACTGGCCAAGGACAGCGGCAGCGACGCCCAGCCGTTCCAGGTCTCGATCGACGGGTCCCGCGTCTCAGCTCTCCCGGGGATCCTTCCGTTGCCCCCGGTCAGCATCGCCGCCGGGCCGAGCTCGGGCGCCTCGCTGGTGATCGGCACCCGCGCCGGCCTGTACGTCCGGACGTCGAACCAGTGGGGCCAGCTCGGCCCGAACGACCTCACTGCGCCGGCATACCCCAGCTGAGCCGTCGAGACGTCGTCCCCAGATCCGCGAGTGGGCCAGGTCGTCCACAGCCTCGGCCCGTCCGCCCGCCGCGTGTCCTGGGACGCCGAGAGACTCGTGGAATGTCCGAACCACGCGAGCTGGCAGCGGCCGCCGTCGACCTGTTCCTCGGTAGCGCATGCGTATCCTGCTCGAGGCCAGGCGGGGTCCTGTGCCTCGACTGCGGCGCGGACCTCCAGCAGCTGCCGTACCCGTCCTGGCCGACACCTCGACCGGCAGGGCTTCGGCAGCCCTTCGCCGTCACCACCTACGACGGGTCGGCGAAGGCAGCCATCATCGCCCATAAGGAACACGGCGTGCTCTCGCTGGCCAAGCCGTTGGGGCAGGCCCTCGCCCTCAGTGTCCTGGCGGTGCTGGCCGCCAGCCCGTCGAATCTCGCGGGAGACCGACCTGCGTTGCTGGTGTCCCCACCCACGTCCGCCGACCGAGTCAGGGCTCGCGGGCATGACCCCTTGCTGCGCGTGGTCCGGTCCTGTGTACGAGCCCTGGCGCGGAGCGGGGTCCACGTCGCGACGGGGAGATGCCTCGAACGCGTGCGTGAGGTTGCCGACCAGTCGGGCCTGTCGGCGAGCGACCGGACGGCGAACCTGGCTGGTGCCTTCCTGGTGAGACCTCGCGTACGACAAGGCCTGGCCGGACGAGCCGTGGTGGTGGTCGACGACGTCCTCACCACCGGCGCGACCGCGACCGAGGTCTGCCGGTCCCTGGAGGCGGCCCGCGCCGAGGTCGTGGGCGTGGCAGTCGTTGCCGCGACCCGACTGTCCCGGCGACCTCCAGGCGATGGGGAGCGCCCGGACTGAGGCATCCGGTAGGCGCACCGACTAGGGTTTGGAAATGGCACCCGTCCGGGTCCGTGGTTGCGTCGTCAGGGACTCGAGTGATCGAGGCCCTGTTCGGCAAGCCGATGCCAGCCGCAGGCGAAACGGCCCACGTAAGGGCGGTCGGGCGGTCTCCGTCCGTCGTCTGATCACGGAGCGGCTTAGAAGTAAGTCCTGCCCCGCCGGGAGGTCAGACTCCTTCCTCAGCGGGAGAAGACCCGCGTGGCAACAAGCTGCAAAGGTCCCAGCAGGCGAGTGTGGGGTCGAAGACCAGGTCGGCCGGACGGGTGTCGCCTGCCCGCAACAGCGTTCTGACTGCTCAGGAGGCACATGTGGAAGTCGTGGTCAAGGGTCGTCACTACGAGGTTTCGGACAGGTTCCGGGCTCATGTCGAGGAGAAGCTGGCCAAGCTCGAGAAGTACGACCAACGCATCATCCGCGTCGAAGTCGAGGTCTACAAGGAGCCCAACCCTCGACTAGCCGACCAGTCGGTTCGCGTCGAGATCACCATCCTCAGCCGCGGCCCGGTGATCCGGGCCGAGGCCGCCGCCGAGGACACCATGACCGCCCTCGACAAGGCGATGGCCAGGCTCAACGCTCAGGCGCGCAAGGCGGCTGACCGTCGACGCATCCACCGCGGGTCGCACACTCCGACGTCCTTGGCCCAGGCCATGGCAGCGGCTCCGGCCGACGGTACTGGACCCGGCGGAGGAGGACGACCGGCTCGAGCACAAGGAGGGCCCGCTCACGGTGCATCGGCGACGGGCCGCCCATCGTCCGGGAGAAGAAGCACTCCGCCACCCCGATGACTCTCGACCAGGCGCTGTACGAGATGGAGCTCGTGGGCCACGACTTCTTCCTCTTCATCGATGAGGACGCCAAGGAACCGGCGGTCGTCTACCGGCGGAAGGGCTATGACTACGGCGTGATCAGACTAGGAGACTGAGCCCCCGTCCCGGGTCCGCTACCCGGTGCGCGATGCCGTCTGGCCATGCGAAGATAGCCCGAATGGGTGATGTGGTGGACTTTCCGACGGGGCGCGAGGCCATCAGGGTCGCCGTGGTCGACGACCAGGAGCTCTTCCGGCGCGGGCTGGTCATGCTGCTCGGCGCCGAGGACGACATCGACGTCGTGGGTGAGGCTTCGGGCGGCGACGGGGCGGCCGATATCGCAGCGCGCAGCGCGCCTGACGTGATGCTGCTCGACGTACGGATGCCGAAGCTCTCCGGCATCGAGGCCTGCGCGCTGATCAAGGAGCAGGCCCCTGCGGTCAAGATCATCATGCTCACCGCGTCCGACGAGGAGGCCGACCTGTACGACGCCATCAAGAACGGCGCATCCGGCTACCTGCTCAAGGACTCCTCGATCGACGAGGTCTCCCAGGCGATCCGGCTGGTCGCGGGTGGGCAGTCGCTGATCAGCCCGATGATGGCGGCCAAGCTGCTCGCGGAGTTCAAGGCGATCTCGGGGGCGGACGTGAAGCCGGTACGGATGCCTAAGCTGACCGACCGCGAGCTCGAGGTGCTCAACCTGGTGGCTCGTGGGCTCAACAACCGCGAGATCGCCGACAAGCTCTTCATCAGCGAGAACACCGTCAAGAACCACGTCCGCAACATGCTGGAGAAGCTGCAGCTGCACTCCCGGATCGAAGCCGTGATGTACGCCGTACGGCAGCGGCTGCTCGACCTCCCGTGACACCTCCTACGTCGAGGGCGCAGTCCCTGTCGCAGGCCCAGGCCCGCCGGATCGCCGTTGCCGCACAAGGCTTCCTCGACCCGCAACACGCGACCTCGACCATGCGCACCCTCGAGCGCACGGTCACGCGTACCGGTGTGCTCCAGGTCGACTCGGTCAACGTGCTGCAGCGCGCCCACTACATGCCGCTCTACTCCCGGATGGGGCCGTACGACCAGGATCTGCTGCGACGTGCCGCACAGGCCAGGCCGCGTCGGCTGATCGAGTACTGGGCGCACGTGCAAGCCCTCATGCCGGTGGACCTGTGGCCGGTGATGCGACACCGGATGGATGCCTACCGCGCCCAGCGGGGCAAGTGGTTCAGCCTCGAGAAGAACCCCGGTCTGGAGGCGTCCCTGCTCGCCGAGCTCCGAGACCGCGGGGCCTCGACCGCCCGTGACCTCGACGACGGACTGCCGCGCAAGAAGGAGAACTGGGGCTGGAACTGGTCCGAGACACGTAAGGTGCTCGACTTCCTCTACCTGGTCGGCGAGGTGGCGATCGCAGGTCGAAACAGCCAGTTCGAGGTGGTGTACGACCTCCCCGAGCGGGTGCTTCCTGCGTCTGTGCTTGCCGCCCCAACGCCCACCGAGGCCCAAGCCAGCCTCGAGCTGGTGCGCCGGGCGGCCGTATCCCTCGGTGTCGGCACCATGCAGTGCCTGCGCGACTACTACCGGATGCCGGTCGCAGACATGGGGCCGGCTGTGGAGGCGCTGGTCGACGCCGGCGTGCTGGAACCGGTGAGCATCGAGGGTTGGCATCGGACGGCCTACCTGCATCGAGATGCGCGTCGGCCTCGCCGGGTCGAGGCCCGCACCCTGCTGAGCCCGTTCGACCCACTCGTCTGGGAGCGCAACCGAACCGAGCACATCTTCGACTTCCACTATCGGATCGAGATCTACGTCCCGCAGCCGAAGCGGATCTATGGCTACTACGTGCTGCCCGTTCCTGCTTGGGGACCGGATCGTCGCGCGCGTGGACCTGAAGGCGGACCGGCCGACCAGGCGGCTGCTGGTGAAGGGTGCCTACGCCGAGCCTTACGCACCACCCGACACGGGTGAGCAGCTGGCGGCCGAGCTGCGGAGGATGGCCGGCTGGCTGGGCCTGGAGTCGGTCGTGGTCGAGTCCCGTGGCGACCTCGCTCCGGCAATCGAGGCCGCCAATCGCGTGCACTGAGGAGTGCTGCACACCTAGGCTGTGAGGAACCCGCTGACGAGCGGGAATCGATCTCGGGAGTCCTCATGCCATCACGTCGTCGGCTCGTCACCAGTCTCGCTGTCGCAGCGATCGCCGTGGCCGTGGGATGGTCTGCTTCGGCTGCGACCGGGGAAGATGCGCACGTGAGCCCCCTCCATCGAAGCGCGGCCTCGTCACTGGTCGCGTCCCATCTGGCGGCGGGATCGGCCTGCGTCCGGCAGGACGACAACGACAACGGGGTGGGCATCATCTCGCAGAACTTCGAGCAGGCCTTCAACGCCTACGACAGCCGCGCCGCCGACGACTTCACCCTCAAGACCAGCTGCACCGTGCGGGCGGTGGAGGTGAACGGTGCCTACTTCACCGGGGTCGGCCCCGCGGTATCGCTTCATGTGACGTTCTATGGCGACAACGGCGGCACGCCCGGGGCGCGATTGTCCACCCAGAACGGCCTGTCGTACACGGACCCATCCGGTCTGGGGAACTTCCACATCCCGCTGGCGGTAGCGGTGACGTTCAAGCCGGGCACGTACTGGGTGTCGGTCAAGGCCAACCTCAAGTTCCGGGTCGGGGGCGAATGGGGGTGGAACACCAACAACACGGCTCGAGGCAACGATGCCCAGTGGAAGAACGGTGAGGACGGCTTCGACACCGGGTGCCGGGACTACGCCGAGGTCCTGACCTGCCTCGGCGACGGTGGACAGGGCCCGGACTTCTCGTTCGCGCTGCTCAAGTAGACGACCGGCCCGGACCTCGGAGGTCGACGTCAACGCTCGGTTCCTGCTACAGGTCGGCACGGGCTAGACCACTTCGCCGCGTCGCCTAAGATGGAGGCGGGTCTGCCCGGAGACGGGCTCGGCCCGCCGTAGCCCGGCCCACACGTCGTCGTCCCAGGAGCATTCCCGTGCCGTTACTGATCGACAAGGTCCTTCGCATCGGTGAGGGCAAAGCACGCCGCAAGCTTGAAACCGTGGCCAAGCAGGTCAACGCGATCGAGGACGACTTCGTCGCGATGAGCGACGAGGAGCTGCGCAGCCAGACGGAGTTCTTCAAGTCCCGGCTGGCCGACGGCGAGAGTCTCGACGACATCATGGCGGAGGCGTTCGCCACTGTTCGCGAAGCGGCCAAGCGGGTGCTCGGCCAGCGGCACTTCGACGTCCAGCTCATGGGCGGTGCCGCACTCCACTTCGGCAACATCGCGGAGATGAAGACCGGCGAGGGCAAGACGCTGGTGGCGACGCTTCCGACGTACCTGAACGCGCTCGCGGGCAAGGGTGTCCACGTCGTGACCGTCAACGACTACCTCGCCCGTTACCACGCCGAGTGGATGGGGCGGATCTACCACTTCCTCGGGCTGACGACCGGGATGGTGCTGCCGGAGCTGACCCCCGAGCAGCGCCGTGAGTCCTACAACGCTGACGTCACCTACGGCACCAACAACGAGTTCGGCTTCGACTACCTGCGCGACAACATGGCAGGCACCATCGAGGAGTGCGTCCAGCGCGGCCACAACTACGCGATCGTCGACGAGGTCGACTCGATCCTGATCGACGAGGCCCGGACGCCGCTGATCATCTCCGGCCCGTCCGACGAGTCGGTGAAGTGGTACGACGAGTTCGCCCGTCTGGTCGGGCGGCTGCGCAACGACACCGACTACGAGTTCGACGAGAAGAAGCGCACCGTCTCGGTGCTCGAGGGCGGCATCGACAAGGTCGAGGACCACCTGGGCATCGACAACCTGTACGACGCCGTCAACACCCCGCTGATCTCCTTCCTCAACAACGCGATCAAGGCCAAGGAGCTCTTCCGCCGCGACCGCGACTACGTGGTCATCGAGGGCGAGGTGCTCATCGTCGACGAGCACACCGGCCGCATGCTGCACGGCCGCCGTTACAACGAGGGCCTGCACCAGGCGATCGAGGCCAAGGAGGGGGTGACGATCCGCGAGGAGTACCAGACGCTCGCGACGATCACCCTGCAGAACTACTTCCGGCTCTACGACAAGCTCGGCGGCATGACCGGTACGGCGATGACCGAGGCCTCCGAGTTCGACAAGATCTACAAGCTCGGGGTGATCCCGATCCCGACCAACCGGCCGATGGTCCGCAAGGACCAGCCCGACCTCGTCTACCGGACCGTGGACGCCAAGTACAACGCGATCGTCGACGACATCGCGGAGCGGCACGCCGAGGGCCAGCCGATCCTGGTCGGCACCGTCTCGGTCGAGAAGTCCGAGACCCTGTCCAGCCTGCTCAAGCGGCGCGGCATCCCGCACACCGTGCTGAACGCGAAGCACCACGCCGACGAGGCGCACATCGTCGCCCAGTCGGGCCGCCGCGGCGCCGTCACGGTCGCCACCAACATGGCCGGTCGCGGCACCGACATCATGCTCGGCGGATCCGTCGACTTCCTGGCCGACGAGGAGCTGCGTCGCCAAGGTCTCGACCCGGTCGAGCACGCGGACGAGTACGAGGCTGCCTGGGCGTCCATGCACGACCAGATGAAGGACCAGGTCCAGTCCGAGCACGACGAGGTCAACGACATCGGGGGCCTGTACGTCGTCGGCACCGAGCGCCACGAGTCACGCCGGATCGACAACCAGCTCCGCGGCCGGTCCGGCCGCCAGGGCGACCCGGGCGAGTCGCGGTTCTACCTGTCGCTCGAGGACGACCTGATGCGGCTGTTCAAGTCCGACTGGGTCGACTGGGTGCTCCAGACGATGAAGATCCCGGACGACGTACCCATCGAGAACAAGCGCGTGACCGGTGCGATCGCGTCCGCGCAGGCACAGGTCGAGGGCCGGAACTTCGAGATCCGCAAGGACATCCTGAAGTACGACGACGTCATGAGCCGCCAGCGTGAGGTCGTCTACGGCGAGCGGCGCCGGGTCCTCGAGGGCGCCGACCTGCAGGAGCAGATCCGCAGCATGATCGACGACACCGTCGAGGGCTATGTCGTCGGCGCGACCGAGGGCTTCCCGGAGGAGTGGGACCTCGGCACGTTGTGGACGGCGCTCAAGCAGCTCTACCCGGTCGCGTGTCACCCAGCAGGAGCTCGAGGACGAGGCCGGTGGTCTCGACCACCTGACCCGCGAGTCCCTGCTGCGAGGCGCTGGTCGGCGACGCGCAGGGGTCGTACGACGCCCGCGAGGAGGCGCTGACCCCCGAGGTTCTGCGCGAGCTCGAGCGTCAGGTGCTGCTCGCCGTGCTCGACCGCAAGTGGCGCGAGCACCTCTACGAGATGGACTACCTGCGCGAGGGCATCGGGCTGCGCGCCTACTCCCAGCGCGACCCGTTGGTCGAGTACCAGCGCGAGGGCTTCGAGCTGTTCCAGGCGATGATGGAGTCGATCAAGGAGGAGGCGGTCGGCTTCCTCTTCCACGTCGAGGTCCAGACCGAGCAGCCGGTGGATCCGGCAGAGGCCGAGCTACAGAACGCGGCCGCGGCGCTGGTCGCCGGCGGTCCCTCGGCTGCGACAGCCGCAACGACGGTCACGGAGTCCGATTCCGAGTCCGACAGCCGCCGAGCCGCTCGCTGTCGAGGACGACGACGAGCGACGCCGTACCGACGCTGGAACCGGCCGACCCCCGTTGCCGATCACCGCCCGCACATCCGCGCAAAGGGTCTCGAGGCGCCGAGGCAGCCGAAGAACCTGTCCTACTCTGCGCCAACGCTCGACGGCGACGCCGGAACCGAGGTCCACCAGGACGGGAGGACGACGTCTACGCAGGTGCGTCCCGCAACAAGCCCTGTCCGTGTGGGTCGGGCAAGAAGTACAAGGTCTGCCACGGAGACCCGGCTCGTCGGAACGCCTAGGACCGCCTCGCCGTCGTGTGCGGACGGCAGGGCGGTCAGCTGAACCTGATTGCCGTACACAGCCAACGGTCGTTGACGTAGTCGAGCCGGGCCGCGACGGCACGCGAGCGCTGGCCGAACGTGACCCGCGCCGCGATCTCGGCACAGCCTGAGTCGGGCCGGCAGACCCGGACGGTCGCCACCTGCTGACGGCACGACCGGGTGCCGGTGGCGCTGCGGTGCTGGTCACCCGGCGCTGGCGCTGCGCGATGTCGGCGTACACGCGGCCGGCTGGTCCAACGGATCAGCTGGGTCACCGGTCGGTCGCTGGCGATGACCTCGACCACCGCCTGGATGAACGTCGCGGCCCACACCTCCAGGTCGCCGTCTCGAACCTCGGCGAGAGCCGTGCGGTACGACGACCAGGGCCGTGGTCTGCGGATCCGCGGTCGTCCCGGTCGGAAGCGGGTAGGACAGCGCCAGGGCACCTTGGGTGTAACCGCCCGGCCGGTCCAGGCTGTCGACCGGACGCCAGGTTCGGCGGCCGGGCAGCTGAACCGGGCGAAGGGCGTTGGGTCGGGTCAGCGAGAGGGTCATGAGGCTCCTTCCGGGGCGATGAGGGCCATTCCGGGCTGGATGAGGTCGGGGTCGTCCCCGATGGTCGAGCGGTTGAGCGCGTAGAGCCGCCAGGTGAGGCTGGCGACCTCGACGGCGGATGCGTTCGGGGGCAGGCGCCGCTCGGCAATGCGCCACAGGCAGTCCCCTTCCTGTACGACGACCTGCCGAGCCGACGGCCCAGCTGCCGGCGCCGTACCCGGCCCGGAGCTCGGCAGGTCCGGAAGCTCGAGGCCGGCCAGCCCGTCCATGGTGATGGCAGCCGACTCCGCACTCGGCGATGTGCCCCGGTTCGACCGGCCAGGGCGGTCCGCCTCGACCAGGACCGGAGCCACCAGACCGAGGCCGAGCACTGCGGCAGCCATTCGCCGGCTACGAGCGCGGGGTCAGTACCGCGAGCAGGCCGCGGCCAGGGTCGGCGCTCGCTCGACGGTCAGCGCGGCAGTCAGGGCAAGGCCCGAGACGACGCCGAGTCCGGTCGCGGCGACCAGGAGGAGCGCAGCCGCAAGATCAGCTGACCAGATGGTCGAGGGTCCAGACCGTTGCCGTGTCACGGGTCGACGCGGCCCGCGCGAGCTCGAGGGTCGGCCCGGCCGTGAGCCACACCGCGGTCGTCACCGTCGTGGCAATGCTGGCGACGACGACGGCGACCCGGAGGAGCAATGCAGCAATTCCGATCATCTACGGCTCGCTATCGTTCGTTTGCGTGTGTTTACCTTGTTTAGCCCTCGCTAGACTCTGATGTCAAGAGTTGGTTGTGGATCGGGCGTAGGGTCGAACCATGCGCTGGGAGGACCTGTTCGACGACCTCGAAGGTCAGGCGGAGTTCATGGAGCGGGCCGAGCGGGACGCGGAGGTGGCCGATCGCACCCGTTCCGAGGTCGGCCAGATCACCTTGCTGAGCCGGCTGCGGTCCAACGAGGGACGCGACGTCTCGATCCGGCTGACCGGGGGCGCCGCCATGTCGGGCAACCTGGTCCGGCTCGGCGCGGACTGGATGCTCCTGACCTGTCCCCGCGAGGTGGTGGTCCCGCTCCACGCGGTGGCCGCAGTGGTCGACCTGCCGTGGGACTCGGTGAGCCCGCACGGAGTAGAGCCCATCGCCAGCCGGCTGACCATGTCCACGGTGTTTCGGGCCATGGCGGCCGACCGCGCCCGCATCACAGTCATGCTGGCCGACCAGTCGACCGTGTCAGGAACACCGGATCGGGTGGGCCGTGACTTCGTCGATCTGGCCATCCATCACGGAGACGAGGCGCCACGCGTGGCGGCGGTCTCCATGCGCACGACCGTGGCGTACCTGGCGATCAGCGCGGTGACGCGGGATCAGCCGTCGTGGGCCTGATCGCGTCGTCCTGGCCGACCGGGTCCTCTCCCACGAACGGGTGGTCGGCAATGAACTCTGCGCGTGGCCCGGTATGCGTCTGCGATGTAGGCCTCGAGCTTGGTGTCCTCCACCCGCCACTGACCCCGACCGCCGATCTTGATCGCGGGCAGGTCGCCCCTGCGGACCAGGGCATAGACCTGCGACACCGAGATGTTGAGCACCTCGGCGACCTCGGTGAGGGCGAGGAAGCGTGGGGTGGGTCGCGCCGGCATGTGCAGAGTCTCCCATGCAGCCAAGACCCGTCCGGGCGCTGCGTGGTCACCTGTGGATGACCCTTCCCATCAGTCGCCCGGAGTGGGCAGAATGGGCGAGGTGTCCCTTCGGCTACGAGTCGCGGCGGGTCCGCTGGATCGTCAACCAGATGCCGTTGATGCGGCGTCCCCTCAGGCTGCCCGCCAGCGACGTACCCGCTGGCGCGACCCGAAGCTCTGGCTCGGCATCGTGCTCGTCCTGGGCGCGATCGTCGTCGGTGCCCGGGTGCTGGCGTCGGCCGACGACACCACCGCCGTCTGGCAGCTGGCTCGCGACGTCCCGGCCGGGAGTCCGGTGTCCTCGGCGGACCTTGAGGTGACGAGAGTCCACTTCGACGACCCGGCGGTCGCCGGGCAGTATCTCCCGGCGGACGAAGGCCTGCTGGCGGGAGCCCGGGCGACGCGCGACCTCGTCGCGGGCGAGATCCTGGCCGGCTCGGCGCTGACCTCGTCGGCGGCTCCCGCGACCCGGCAGCTGCCGTTGGGTGTGAGCGCGGTCCACGAGCCCGCAGACCTTCGCGCCGGAGACCGGGTGGAGGTGTGGGCGGTCCCGGCCTCGTCACCCGGCGCCGGCTCTCACGACTCGGCCGTTCCCACACTGGTGCTGAGCGAGGTCACCGTGCTGTCGGTCGGCGGCAGCGCGGTCGGGGTCTCGGCGGAGCGACAGGTTCTGGTCGGTGTCGGTCCTCGAGCCGACGTCGGCGAGGTGCTTCGACAGATCAATGGCGCATCCGTCGTCCTCGTCCGGCTGGCCGGCTGACGTGTCCACGGGGACGCTGGTGGCCGTCGGGTCCGTCGACTTCGAGTCGGCTGTCCTGACGGCCGCATCGAGTGGCGGCCTGCACGTCGTACGGCGATGCGTCGACGTGGCCGACCTGCTCGCTACGGCGGCAACCCGGCAGGCCGAGGCCGCGCTGGTCTCGACCGGTCTGGGCGGGATCGACACCGAGGTGCTGGCCAGATTGAGGAGCGAGCGGGTGGCCAGCATCGGGGTGGTCGACGATGAGGCGTCCGCGGACGCGGGGCTGTTGCGGCGACTCGGCGTCGATGTCCTGGTTCCCGTCCAGCGTCTCGAAACCCTTCCGATGCTGGTGAAGGAGGCTCGGGACTCAGGGTCGCGTGAACCCGCGAGTCACGAGCGGCACTCGAGCGCGCCGACCCGGGACGCCCGGTCCGGCTCGCCGACGCCGGAGCCGTCGGGCAAGGTCATCGCGGTCTGGGGTCCGACCGGGGCACCTGGACGGTCGGTCGTCACGCTCGGGCTCGCCTCGGTCATCGCGGGCCGGGGACTCTCGACGCTGATCGTCGATGCGGACGTGTATGGCGGCTCGCAAGCGCAGCTGCTGGGACTGCTGGACGAGTCGTCGGGCCTCCTGGCCGCGGCCAGGGCCGCCAACCGCGGTCGCCTCGACACCGAGCAGCTGGCCGCTCACGCCCGATCGCTCTCCCCGACGCTGCGGGTGCTGAGCGGCCTGCCACGCTCGGACCGTTGGGTGGAGCTCAGTCCGGTACTACTGCGCCGGATCCTCGAGACCGCCAGATCCCTTTGCGCATTGACGATTCTCGACTGCGGATTCAGTGTCGAGCTCGATGAGGAGATCTCCTACGACATCGCTGCGCCGCGCCGCAACGGCGCGACCCTCACCGCCCTTGAGTCTGCCGACGTCGTCGTGGTGGTGGGTTCCGCCGACCCGGTCGGCCTTGGCCGGCTGCTCAGGGCGGTGGCCGACCTGCGGGTCCAGGCGCCGGAGGTCACTCCGCGGGTCGTGGTCAACCGGATGCGTCCCTCGCTCGGGTGGTCGGGCGACGACGTGGCCGCCATGGTTCGCCGTACCTCTCAGCTGGAGGTCGAGGCGTTCCTGCCCGATGACCCGGCCGCCTGTGACCGAGCGATGGTCCAGGGTCAGACGCTGCGCGAGTGCGCCCCCAACGCCAAGCTCACCAAGGCCCTGGACCGGCTGGCCTCCTCGCTCACCAACCACCTCTCCCTCCCCCACTAGCGACCATCCGGCCGTTCTGCCCGACCATCCGGCCGTTCTGCCCGACCATCCGGCCGTTTTGCCCGACCATCCGGCTGGCGACTATCCGGCTGGTGCCCGACCATCCGGCTGTTTTGCCCGACCATCCGGCTGTGTTTGCCCGACTATCCGGCTGGTCTGCCCGACCCTCCGGGACAGGTGACCAACCCATCCGGCCCTCATGTCAGCAACGAGCAGACGGATGGTCCGCCAGGTCGGCCGGATGGTCGGTCCGTTTGGCCGGACGGACCGCCAGGTCGGCCGGATGGTCACCAGGTCGGCCGGATGGTCACCAGGCCGGATGGTCGGCCGTCAGGCTCGGATGGTCGGCCAGGTCGGCCGGATGGTCGGTCAGTTTGGCCGGATGGTCGAAGACTAGGAGGAGAAGAGGAGGGCGAGGCCGACCAGGGTGTAGGCGACCATCAGGACGAGCATCGGCAGCTGGCCGACGATGCGCCTTGCGGCGGGGGAGCAGGGCGACGGCCCGGTCGTGGGCGGAGATCACCGCGAGCACGTGACCGGCGACGACGGCGACGACCTTGGTGATGCCGATCGCGGTCGGGTGGTTGTAGATCGCGAACGGGTTGATGCCGCTGGCGAAGCTGGTGAGGGTCCAGCCACGCGAGAGCGGGTCGCCGAGCTGCTGCAGGGTCTCGATGCTGACCGACACGAAGAACGTCAGGTAGTGGGCGATGACGTAGCCGACGACGATCGGGACCAAGGAGTGCGCGAACAGCCGCGGCAGATGGCGCCGACTCGATCTCCCCGACCTTGCCCAGCCAGGAGCGCGGCCGCGCAGAACGTCACGAGCACGACCGCGCAGAACAGCAACAGCGCCGCCGAGTCGAGGGCCACCGAGTGGTCGCCGAAGTGCTGCGCCGAAGCGCAGCCAGTGGATGGAGTCGTGGAAGCTGTCGAAGGCGGTCGACCCGAACAGCACCGAGACGACGCCGACCGCGCCGGCCGGCGCGACCAGTCCGTCGAGGTTCTCCAGCGGGTTCCGGATCACCAGCAAGCCGTCGGTACGGCGGCCGAACGGCGACAGCCGGGCGACCAGGGACGAGTACACCTCGAACGGGTCGGCCATCGCGAACGCCTTGTCACCGAAGGTCGAACGCCGATCGCCAGCAGGATCACCGCCAGGCCGAGGAACCAGGCGCGCACCACGGGCAGGCTCGTCGAGTAGTCGGGGTTGACCAGCTCGAGCCAGGTGAATGCGTAGAGACCGAGCGCCGCCGGCCACATGCCGAGCCAGTCGGGGTAGTCGATCAGTCCTTGCGCCGGGTCGCGTCGTAGCAGCAGACAGAGCCCGCGGTGTATCCAGCGCAGCGGGTTGCAGAGCCGGTAGATCGGTCCGAACAGCAGCGCCGCCGGCACCAGGCCCACCCACAGGACCGCATAGACCGTGCCGAAGACCGGGTTGACCACGAGGTTCTGCCCGAAGAAGGCGGCGAAGGTGATCCAGGCCGTGAACGCCAACGCGACCGTGACGACGAGCCCGCGGGTGACCGGTGACTCGATGATGCGGGCCAGCCAGCCGGGCAGCGGGCACCCCCGACTCGTCACCGGTGGAACTTGGGTGTCCGCCAGGCCAGGGCCAGCACGGCGAACGAGACCAGCAGCACGACCACTGCGGCGATCAGGACGTAGCTGAGCCGCACGGGCAGGTCCGAGAGACCCGCCGAGGCCGTGCGCGACTATGACGCCGTTCCGACTCCGCAGGCACGGTGACGGGCTAGCTGATCTCGAGCCTGAGGATCGTCGGTGTCGAGCCCGTGCGACTCCACCTCGACGGTGCCCGGCGTATCGACGGTGAAGGTGAAGGTCTGCTCGGGTCCGGGCTTGATCTCGAACTCGTGCTCAGGCTCTGAGTGCACGTGGATCTCGTCTGCCTCGTCGGTCGTGACCATGAACATGATCTTCTGTCCGGTGTCGGCCTTCACCAGGTCGGAGCTCGCCTTGATCGTGCCGTTCTGCTGGGTGATCGTGACCATCGACCGGGTCGCTCTTACCGGAGTCGGAGCCCGAGTCGCTGGAGCAGGCAGTCAGCAGCAGGAGCAGCACGCCGACCGCGACGGCCGACCCGGCCAGCCGTCGCAGGGTGGTAGCGGTGGTCATGTGGTCCCTTCCGGTACGGCGGTCGGCCGCACGCCGATACCACCCGAGTCCCCGAAGTCACACGAACACGCTAGGCCAAAGGTTCCGCGTGCTGCGCATGACCTTCGTGGTCCTCGTCGGGAGAGCCTCCCATCATGGCGAGCATCGACCGTCCGCCGGTGCGGAGGAACTGGATGACGAGGGCGGCGGCGACCGCGAGGAAGACGATGTTCAGGTACGTCGTGTAGTTCCAGGTGATGGCCTGCTCGGTCACGTCGGCGTCTCGTTCGCCGGGCACCAGGCCGAGCCCGCCGAAGAGGATCTCGATGGCGTACCCGGCCAGGACCATCGTGGCGTAGAAGATCGCCAGCAGGACGAGCATCATCCGCGTCCCGTAGTACTTCCGGTAGATGACCAGGATCGGCAGGATGATCAGGTCGGCGAAGATGAACGCGATCACCCCGCCGAAGCTGATGCCGCCGTTCCACAGCACCCCGGCCAGCGGCACGTTGCCGATCGAGCAGACGAAGCTGAGCACTGCGATGACCGGTGCGATCAACGGGCCCCAGACCTTGGCCAACGTCGGGTGGTCGACGAGGAACAGCTGCTGCCAGAAGCTCTCCGGGACCCATGCGCCGACCGCTCCGGCGATCAGCAGGCCGATCACGATGTCGCGCAGCACGGCCGCCCACTCCATGACGAAGATGTGGCTGACCGACGTCACCGAGTCGCGGCGCGCCAGCCGTCGGACGAACGAGCCTTCGCCCTGGATCGACATGTCCATCGCCGCGTGACCCTCCATGGACCCAGCCACCCCCCGCTCGGCCTGCTCGCGCGCCGTATCGATGAGCCGCTTGCTCACGAACAGCCGGAACGCAACCGCCAGCAGCACGATCATGATCGGGCCGCCGATGAACTCGGCAAGCGTGAACTGCCAGCCCAGCAGGAGCGCCAAGATGATGCCGAGCTCGATGACCAGGTTGGTGCTGGCGATCTGGAACACCATCGCGGCAGTGAAGCTCGATCCCTTCCGGAAGAGCGAGCGCGCGAGTGCCACGGCGGCATAGGAGCATGACGAGGAGGCCGCACCGAGACCGGTTGCCCTGGCCAACGCAGCGGGGCTGTCGTCCCCGAGCAGTCTGGTGATGGTCTGTCGCCGGACGACGGACTGGATCACGGCCGACAGGGTGAACCCCAGGATCAGTGACCAGGTGATCTGCCAGGTCATCGACCCGGCCGTGGCCAGCGCGTCACCGAGGGCCGAGACGATGCCCATCTCAGGCCCCCATCGGCTCGGCGATGGTGAGCAGCTGACGCAGGCAGTGCTCGAGCAGCTGGTGAGGGAACCCCGCGGCCAGCCGGTAGTAGATGACCCGGCCGTCGCGCCGCGACGAGACCATCCCGGATGTGCGCAGCTGCTTGAGGGCGTACGACGCCTGGTCCACATTGATCTCGAGCGCCAGGGCCAGGTCGCCGACGCAGAGCTCGTCGACCGCCACCAGGGCGAACAGGACGCGGGACCTGGTCGGGTCGCCGAGGAGGGTCAGCAGGACGGCGAGCCGCTGCGCCTCGTCGACTGGCAGCACACTCTCCCGGGCGCGGCCGACTCCATCTGCATCCACGGGGTGGTCATGGTCGAGCGTAGGCATATCCGTATGATCGCACGGATGTACGGATGGAACAAGGTACGGCTCTCAGCATCCGTCTGCAGTCCGCACGGGGGGAACAACCCTCAGGACCGCAGACGAATCCGTAGACGAATCCGCGGGCTCCGCGGTGTCAGTCCTTGCCGGCCAGGCCGGCGGTCCACTTCTCCTCGATCCGGCCGAAGCGCCAGACTGCCAGCGCCACGACCCAGGTGAGCACGAACAGCGCGACGATCGCGTAGCCGACGAAGTTCAGGTCGAGGGCGCCGATCGTCGCGAGTGGCTCGCTGGTGATCGACAGCTTGTCCACCAGGATCGACACCAGCTCGACGGTGCCGATGATGAGGGCCACGGCGACGGAGAGGCCGGTGATCGTGATGTTGTAGTAGACCTTGCGGACCGGCTTCGAGAACGCCCAGCCGTAGGCGAAGTTCATGAAGCACCCGTCGATCGAGTCCAGCAGGCTCATGCCCGCAGCGAACAGGATCGGCAGCGTGAGGATGGCGTACCAGGGCAGCGAGAACGCTGCCGCGCCACCGGCCAGCACGAGCAGGCTCACCTCGGTGGCGGTGTCGAAGCCCAGGCCGAAGAGCAGCCCGACGGGGTACATCTGCCACGGCTTGGTGACGGCCTTCGTCGCTCCACCGAGCAGCCGGTTCATGAAGCCTCGGTTGTTGAGGTGGTCCTCGAGCGCGGCCTCGTCGTACGCGCCGTGCCGCATCGCCCGGAAGACCTTGACGATGCCCACCAGCACGATCAGGTTGATGATCCCGATCAGGTAGAGGAAGACGCCCGAGACGCCGGTCCCGATCAGGCCGAGGGTGTTGTGCAGGGTCGACGAGTCCGTCTCCACCTGGCCGGCGAGGGCACGCACCCCGGCGGCGAGCAGGATGCACAGCCCGAAGACGATGCTGGAGTGACCCAGCGAGAACCAGAAACCGACCGACAGCGGTCGCTTGCCCTCGCTCATCAGCTTGCGTGTGGTGTTGTCGATCGCTGCGATGTGGTCGGCGTCGAAGGCGTGGCGCATGCCGAGCGTGTACGCCGTGACGCCGAGCCCGACTCCGAAGACCTGCGTCGAGCTGACCGGCAGGTTCTGCGGTGCCACGACCGCGATCAGCAGCCCCCAGCCGACGATGTGGAGCAGCAGGACGAACGCGGCCATCCCGCGAGATGGACGCCCACTCCCGAGGTGACAGTGACTGCCGTACGCGCACCAGTCGCGACGGTGCGGTTGCGGTCAGCGTGGCCATAGGCACCCCTCCGGTAATTAATGGAGTCGGTCACCACGCTATGGCTATTGCGAACGATTGGCAACAACCACTCGGTGGCAGGTCTGCGAGTGGTTCGGAGCAGTGCGGTCCCCGGATTGGGCCGGGTTCGCACTCGATCGATACGACCGGCAGGGTCGCGGCGACCGGTGGATCATGAGACTCTTCCAAGCACGCCTTGGACAGCCGGAGAGGACCGCGAGATGCCCGATCGGCTGCGCCCGCTGGACGTCAGCTTCCTGGCCACCGAGTCCGCGAGCGCCCCGATGCAGGTAGCGACCCTGGACATCTTCGAGCCGGGGGAGGGCGGCTTCGACTACGCGCGGCTGGTGGCGCTGATCGGTGACCGGATCGCGTTCGTGCCCCGCTACCGGCAGCGGATCCAGCCGATCCCCGGCCGGCTGGCCAACCCGGTCTGGGTCGACGACGAGGACTTCGACCTGACCTACCACGTACGGCGCTCGGCGCTGCCTCGTCCGGGCTCGATGGACCAGCTGCGGGACCTGGTGGCGCGCATCATGAGCCGGCGCCTCGACCGCAGCCGCCCGCTGTGGGAGACCTACCTGGTCGAGGGGCTCGAGGGCGGCCGGTTCGCCATCCTGGCGAAGTCCCACCAGGCCCTGGTCGACGGCGCGACCGTCGACCTCGCCCAGCTGATCCTCGACGACTCGCCGGACGCGGCGCCGACGCCCGACGTCAGCTGGGAGCCGAGCCGGCGGCGCAGCGGCCTCGGAGCTGGTCTCCGACTCGGTGGCCCAGCTGGTTCGCGACCCCGGCGCTGGTCGCGCAGACCCTGCGGGGGCAGGCCGTCGGCCTGCGCGCCCTCGGAGGGCGGGCCCGGGACGTCGCGCTCGTCCCTCGGCGGGAGACCACCGACGCAGACCGGGCCGTTGTCGACCGAGCTGTCCGAGCAGCGGCGGCTGCTGACGCTCGAGACCCCCCTGGAGCAGCTACCGTGCGGTCCGCAGCGAGCAGGGCGGCACCGTCAACGATGTGATCCTGGCGACCATCGCCGGCGCGCTGCGGTCCTGGCTGCTGACCCGGGCCGAGCCGGTGTCCGCTCGACCCGGCTACGCGCGCTGGTGCCGCTCAGCGTCACCGACGACGAGCACGCGGAGCCGACCTCGCTCGGCAGCCAGCTCACCCCGCACCTGCTCGCCCTGCCGGTCGGGGAGGCCAACCCGGTGATGCGGCTGCACCAGGTTTCGTACGCGCTGAAGGCGCATCGGAGACCTGGTCGGGCCGTGTCGGCCAGCAAGCTCGCCGACATCGCGGGTTTCGCGCCGACCACGTTCCACGCCCTCGGGGCGCGGCTCGCCGGACGGCACGGGCCGCGCTCCTACTCCCTGCTGATCACCAACGTCCCAGGCCCGCAGTTCCCGCTTGTACGCAGCGGGCGCGCGGATGGAGGCGAGCTACCCGGTGCTGCCGCTGGTGCCCGGCCACGCGCTCGCGGTCGGGGTGACGTCGTACGACGGCAAGGTCTTCTACGGGATCATCGCCGACCGCGACGCGGTCCCCGACCTCGACGTACTCGGCCAGTGCCTGATCGAGAGTCTCGACGAGCTGGTCGACGCGTCCTCGCCGTCGCGGGCCCGGGCTCCGCGGGGCCGGGTCGCCGAAGGAGCGCTGAGCGGCGTCCCAGGCGTCCCAGGCGGCCCGGTGCCCGGTCGCGTACCATGTGGTCACCGGTGAGAGGAGCGGCCGTGCCGCAGGCGATCTGGAAGGGCACGATCTCGTTCGGGCTCGTGACGATCCCCGTCAAGGTCTACTCGGCGACCGAGGAGAAGGACATCTCCTTCCGCCAGGTGCACGAGGCCGACGGTGGCCGGATCCGCTACAAGCGGGTGTGCGAGATCGACGGCGAGGAGGTCCCGTACTCCGACATCGGCAAGGGCTACGAGATGCCCGACGGCCGGATGGTGATCCTCACCAACGACGACTTCGCCGAGCTGCCCCTGCCGACGGCCAAGGCGATCGACGTCCTCGAGTTCGTCCCCGCCGACCAGGTCGACCCGATGTACTTCGCCAAGGCCTACTACCTGGCCGCGGATGCAGCCGGCGCCAAGCCGTACGTCCTCTTCCGCGACGCTCTCACCAAGACCGGACAGGCCGCGCTGGTCAAGGTGGCGATCCGGACCCGCGAGGTGCTCGCCCTGCTGCGAGAACGCGACGGTGCACTGGTGCTGCAGACCATGCTGTGGCCGGACGAGGTCCGCGACGCGGAGTTCGCGGCGCCCGAGCGACGACGTCGAGCGTCCGCAAGCAGGAAGTCGACATGGCGGAGTCCTACATCGCGACGCTGAAGGCCGACTTCGACCCCGACCGCTACCACAGCGACTACCGCGAGGCGCTCGAGCAGCTGGTCGAGGCGAAGGTGGCCGGACTGCCGATGCCCGAGGCCGACGAGGACGAGGGCGGCGAGACCGCTCAGGTGCTCGACCTGGTGGCCGCGCTGCGGGCCAGCGTCGACGCGGCCAAGAAGCGCCGGGCCGGTGAGTCGGCGGAGTCGGAAACGACGTCGGCAACCGCCAAGAAGTCGGCCGCCTCGACGTCAGCGAGCGCCAAGACGAAGGCTGCTGACAAGCCGGCCAAGAAGGCCACCGCGAAGAAGACCAGCACCGAAGAAGGCAGCGGCCAAGAAGACCACCGCCAAGAAGACGGCGGCCAAGAAGTCTGCTTGACCTACCGGGCTTCCAGCACCGCCAGATCGCGTACGGCGAACCGGTGGTGTTCGCACTCCTCCTCCATCACCACGGCGAGGCACTCCGCGACCGGGCGCTCTCCCTCGGGATACCCAGGCGCCGGTGACCGCTCGCACATCCGTCCCAGGTCGGAGTTCTCGACCCGGTCGACGAGGTCGCGCATCAGTGCCATCCGGCCGGCCCGCACCGCCATGATCTCCGCATACGACGGGCGCGCCTCGAGGTCCATGCCGAGCGTGGCTGCGTCCGCGGGGGCGTAGGCGGTCTGGGGCAGGCTGAGCCGATGGAAGGGGGTGGGCTCGTCGAGGATCGTGCGACTGGCCCAGGAGTCGGTGATGAAGACGAGATGGCGGAGCGTCTCGACGAAGGACCACTCGTCGTCGACGCGTTCGTGCAGAGCCGCTTCGGGCAGCCGCTCGGCGCGTGCGGTCGTCTCGGCCCACAGCCGCTCCACCGTGTCCCACATCGCCCGGAAGCCGTCGGCCGACTGGATCTCGCGCAGCTGCACTCGTTCGGGGTGTCGTCGGTCGAGCTCGGAGTCGATGAAGTGCGTGACGTCGACCCCGTTGACCACGAGCCCTTCGACGTACCCGGAGATGTCGACGTTGACGAGTGCCGCATCGACGATCTTGACGCCGGTCAGGTCGCAGTCGACGAATCTGGCCCTGGTGAGGTCGCGGACCATGAAGGTCGCGCCTCGGAATTCCGCGTTGTCGCCATCGTCGTGGTAGCCCGCCGACCAGCGATGCGGTCCGTACTGAGGAGTCATCGCGTCATTGTGGCCTAGTCGTCGCACAGCCGCCTCGGCCACCTTCCGTTACCAGCGGACGCCTGGCGTTCCTCGGTGCCGTGGCAAGATTGCCTGTCATGGATGTCATCTCCACTGTGCCGGCCCCGGTCAACGAGCCCACCCTCGACTACGCCCCCGGCAGCGCCGAGCGCGCCCTGCTCGAGCAACGGCTGTCCGAGCTGCAGAAGGAGCAGTTCGAGCTGAAGGCGACCATCGGCGGCGAGCAGCGGTGGGGTCGCGGGCCCGAGTACGACGTGGTCCAGCCGCACAACCACGGTCACGTGCTCGGCGTCACCAGGGGCTCGACGACCGCGGACGCCAAGCTCGCGATCGCCGCCGCCGGAGCCGCTGCGCCGGCAGTGGCGGGCGATGTCCTTCGACGACCGGGCGTCCATCTTCCTCAAGGCCGCCGAGCTGCTCGCCGGCCCGTGGCGCCAGACGCTCAACGCGGCGACGATGCTGGGCCAGTCCAAGACCGCCTGGCAGGCCGAGATCGACGCCGCCTGCGAGCTCATCGACTTCCTGCGCTTCAACGTCCACTACGCCCAGCAGATCCTGAGCGAGCAGCCGATGGCCAACGCGAAGGGCATCTGGAACCGCTCCGACCATCGTCCGCTCGAGGGTTTCGTCTACGCCATCACGCCGTTCAACTTCACGGCGATCGCCGGGAACCTCCCGACCGCCCCCGCTCTGATGGGCAACACGGTGATCTGGAAGCCGGCCGTGACCCAGCAGCTCGCGGCGCACCTGCTCATGCGGCTGCTCGAGGAGGCCGGTCTGCCGCCGGGCGTGATCAACATGCTGCCCGGCCACGGCGCGGCGGTCTCGGAGGCGGCGCTCGTCCACCCCGACCTCGCCGGCATCCACTTCACCGGCTCGACCGGCGGTCTTCCAGAGCCTGTGGGCCTCCATCGGCACCAACATCGCGAGGTACCGGTCCTACCCACGCATCGTCGGCGAGACCGGCGGCAAGGACTTCGTGGTCGCGCACCCGTCCGCGGATCCGGATGTGCTGCGTACGGCGCTGATCCGCGGCGCGTTCGAGTACCAGGGCCAGAAGTGCTCGGCCGCCTCCCGGGCGTACATCGCCCGATCCGTCTGGCGCACCATGCGCAAGGACTTCCTGGCCGAGGTCGACTCACTGACCATGGGTGACGTCACGGACCTGTCGAACTTCATGGGCGCGGTGATCGACGAGCGCGCCTTCGACAAGCACCGCAAGGCGATCAACCGCGCCAAGCGCTCGCCAGAAGCTCGACATCATCGCCGGCGGCACCTATGACGACTCGGTCGGCTACTTCGTCCGGCCGACGGTCATCGAGTCCAGCGACCCGACCGACGCGATCTTCGACACCGAGTACTTCGGGCCGATCCTGTCCGTCCACGTGTACGACGATGCGAACTTCGAGTCCGCCGTACACCAGATGGAGTCGTTCTCGAAGTACGCCCTCACCGGCGCGATCATCGCCCAGGACCGGTCGGCCATCGCCTGGGCGATGGAGACCCTTCGCTTCGCGGCGGGGAACTTCTACATCAACGACAAGCCCACCGGGGCCGTCGTCGGGCAGCAGCCCTTCGGAGGCGCTCGCGCGTCGGGCACCAACGACAAGGCGGGCGCCGCGCAGAACCTGCTGCGCTGGACCTCGTCGCGGTCCATCAAGGAGACGTTCGCGCCGCCGAAGGACTACCGCTACCCGCACATGGGCTGACGCTGATGGCCCGCCCGGGCCGGGATCAGGCGACGTGTCGGGGGGAGGCCGGGTGCGTCGCGCTGGGGTCGATGAGCAGGCCGGCGCCACACCAGGTACAGCAGTACTCGGCCAGCTCGCCCCGTCGACGTCCGTCGGGACGAAGAGCCTCTCCTCGGCGCAGTCCGGGCAGGGCCGCGCGACCCCCTTGAGCAGCAACATGTCGACGCCGTGGTCCATGCGAGCCATGGTGCCAGCCCTGCTGGGCCGGATCGGTGAGCCACACCGGCTCAGGTCGGCGAGCCACCCTCGGCCGGTCTTCTCCTCGGCGCGGGCCGCCGCGACGACTGCCCTTGGCGATCTCCGTCTCGATCTTGCCGCCGAAGAACGGCACCGCCACCTTCAGCTCGCCGTGGACCACCTCGTGCACACCGTCGGTCGTCGCCTCGAGAATGATCGACCCGGTCATGGTCGCCGGCTGACCGACGACCTCGAGGGTCAGGTCTGCGCGGCGTACTCCGGAGCCGTCGTCGGCCGCCCAGGTCTCGGACTGGATGAGCTCGATGGTCTCGCCGACGAACTTCTTGACGAAGTCGGGGACCTCCGCCGGCAGCGTCCGGCGAACCGTGACCGTGGCCGAACCGTCGTCCTGGACACGGGTGTCGACCTGGTGGGAGATCGCCTTGGTGGCTACGCACACGGCCGCTCGGAAGCTCTTGTCGAACACCATGGCGACCACCGTCGTCGAGGTCGGCGCCGGGGTAGGACATCTCGGTGGTCACGTTCATCACCGCATCATGCCTGACCGTCCCGATAGACTGCGCTCCGGTGTGCCGGGAAGTCTGGTCGGCGATGACAGTTCCGCGCCTCTGAAGGGACAGCCACGTGACCGAGACCGCCCACTTCGGCTTGCTCATCCTGGTGTGTGGTGTGGTCGGCGTGGTAGCGGTGCTCTCCAACCGGCTGACGGAACGGCTCAAGGTCCCTGCCCCACTGTTGGTGCTTGCCGGGGCGGCGCTGGCCGTCAACCTGCTGCCTCAGCTCCACACGCTTCCGGAGCAGACCGTCGAGCGCGTGGTCACCATCGCGCTGATCGTCATCCTCTTCGACGGCGGGACGCACATGGGCTGGTCGCGTCTGCAGGATGCCCTCGTGCCGACCCTGGTTCTCGGCGTGCTCGGGACCTTCCTCACCACGGCAGCCGCCGCCGTCCTGCTGCACCTCGCCGTCGGCTTCGAGTGGTACGTCGCTGTGCTTGTCGCCACCGCGATCGCTCCGACCGACCCTGCGGTCGTCTTCTCGGTGCTCGGCGGCAAGCAGATCATCGGCCGGAGCGGCACGATCTTGGAGGGGGAGTCCGGCGCGAACGACCCCGTCGGCATTGCGCTGATGGCGAGTCTGATCGCGGCCGGCAGCCTTAGCGCGTCCGCCTTCGGTGAGGTGGGAACCCAGTTCCTCCTGCAGATGTCGATCGGGGCCGCGATGGGGGTCGCCGGGGGACTGGCCCTGATCTGGTTCTCGCGGAAGGTACCGCTGCCGAGCGAGGCGCTGTACCCGTTGCGGACGCTGGCATGTGCCCTCGCGTTGTACGGCGTCACGGCGGTGGCTCATGGATCCGGGTTCCTCGCCGTGTTCGTTGCCGGCATCGTGATCGGCGACGCCTGGGCACCCCACCAGCGAGAGGTCGCGCACTTCCACTCCGCATTGGCCAGCCTCGGGGAGATCGTCGCGTTCGTCGTGCTGGGGCTGACCATCGACCTGGAGGTGCTTTCGCACGTCGACGTGCTGGTCCCCGGGCTGGTTCTCGGGGTGGCGTTGGCGGTGGCGATCCGTCCCGCGGTAGTCGCAGTGTGCCTCGCCCCGGCCAGGCTGCAGCGCAACGAGCGTCGGTTCATCATGTTCGCCGGCCTCAAAGGCGCGGTGCCCATCCTGCTCGGGGAGATGCTCCGGGTGACCGACGTACCCGATGCGGAGCGTCTGTACGGCATCATCGTGGTCGCGGTCGTCTTCTCCGTCCTGGTCCAGGGCAGCCTGGTCCCGACGGTGGCCACCCGGCTCAAGCTGCTGACCTAGCGCAGGTCCGCGTCTAGGGTGCGGGACGAATCCCTGACGAACCAGACGGCGATCAGACAGCAATTCCAAAGGCGCATTTCGGACTCTGGGGGGCGATGGCGATAGCCTGACCGCCGTGACCGACACCGAGGAGGGCAGCGCCGTTGTCGGAGAGGGTGCGCCTGGGACCGAGGGTGCGACCGACATCAACTTCGGTGAGGCGGGGGCCAAGCTCACCTACGGCAGCTACCTGCAGCTCCCCCGCCTGCTCAGCGCCCAGCGGCTCGAGTCGAGCCCGCCGGCGCACGACGAGCTGCTGTTCATCACGATCCACCAGGTCTACGAGCTGTGGTTCCAGCAGCTGCTGCACGAGGCCGAGACGGCGCGGGACGCGATGCGTAGCGACCAGACGTGGTGGGCGAAGCACCTCCTCCACCGGGTGCACGTCATCGAGCGGATCCTCGTCGAGCAGATCGACGTGCTCGAGACGATGACCCCCCAGGACTTCCTCGCGTTCCGGCAGCTGCTGTCTCCGGCGAGCGGCTTCCAGTCGGTGCAGTTCCGCGAGCTCGAGTTCCTGTCCGGCGCGAAGGACCCGTCGTTCGTACGGCGTTTCAAGGGCCTGACCGATGACGAGCGGGTACGGCTGCAGCGCCGGCTGGACGAGCCGACCCTGTGGGACGCCTTCCTCGACCTGATGCGCGCCAGGGGGCTGGCCGCTGACGACGACCTCGAGGTCTCCGCAGTCGCTGCGGCGGTCGCCCACGACCGGGGCACCCACTCCGACGTGTGGGAGCTGGCCGAGGCTCTCCTCCAGCACGACGAGCTGGCCGCCGAGTGGCGCGCCCGGCACGTCACCATGGTCGAGCGGATGATCGGCAGCAAGACCGGCACCGGCGGCTCGTCGGGGAGCGGCTACCTGCGCACCCGGCTGCCGTTGCGCTACTACCCGCTGCTCTGGCAGCTCCGCTCGGAGCTCTGACCGGACCGGCGGGCCGACACGCCCCGAAGGGTGCATCGCGCCGTTCGGGACTAGTGTCAGTGCGTGCCGCGCGGACGGTGCGCGACCGCGACGCCCCGCGCCGTGCCCACACTCGAAGACAGACTCGCAAGACAGGGTTCTGACGCATGCACAGCAGGTTGGACGAAGCCAAGCAGGAGCTGCTCATCGAGGCCGCGGCGACGGCCGAGCACCGGCGCGGAGCCGGCGTCCTCAGCCCCGACGAGACGTTGCTGCTGCTCAAGAAGTACTACGCGCACGTGGCGCCGGAGGACATCCTCGAACGCACCCCTGCCGACGTCTACGGCGCGGCCGTCAGCCACTACCGGCTCGCCGCCTCGCGCCCGCAGGGCACGGCGACCGTGCGCGTCTTCACTCCCACCATCGACGAGAACGAGTGGGCGGCGTCGGGACACTCGGTCGTCGAGGTCGTCACCGACGACATGCCGTTCCTCGTCGACTCGCTGTCCATGGAGCTCAACCGACACAACCACACGCTGCACTCGGTGATCCACCCGCAGCTGCTCGTACGCCGCGACATCACCGGGCGACTGCTCGAGGTGTGCGACGCGGAGCAGCCCGCTGGCGACGACCCGCAGGACGGCGTCCGCGAGTCGTGGATGCACATCGAGATCGACCGGGTCGGCGGGACCACCGACCTCGAGGAGGTCGAGCAGGAGCTGAGCCGGGTGCTTCGAGACGTCCGCGAGGTCGTCGAGGACTGGCAGAAGATGCACACGCAGGCGATGGCGATCGTGGAGGAGCTCGGCGACCAGCCCTCCGCCGCTGCCCCAGCCGGAGATCGACGGAGGGCCGCGCGCTGCTCGCGTGGCTGGCCGAGGACCACTTCACGTTCCTCGGCTACCGCGAGTACGAGCTGACCCAGGTCGACGGTGACGACGTGCTGCGCGCCGTACCGGGCACCGGGCTGGGAATCCTGCGGTCGGACCAGGACATGTCTCCGTCGTTCGGCAAGCTGCCGCCCGCGGTCCGGGCGAAGGCGCGCGAGAAGGAGCTGCTGATCATCACCAAGGCCAACTCGCGGGCCACGGTGCACCGACCGGTCTATCTCGACTACGTCGGCGTCAAGGTGTTCGACGCGTCGGGCGAGGTCACCGGCGAGCGGCGATTCCTCGGCCTGTTCAGCTCGGCGGCCTACACCGAGAGCCTGCTGCGCATCCCCGTGCTGCGCGAGAAGGCGACCCAGCTGCTGGAGGGCGCCGGGTTCACCCCGATGAGCCACAGCGGCAAGGAGCTGCTCGACATCCTGGAGAACTACCCGCGCGACGAGCTGTTCCAGACCTCGGTCGAGGAGCTGCTCCCGGTCACCGAGGCGGTCCTGCACCTGCGCGAGCGGCGCCAGCTGCGCTTCTTCACCCGGCGAGACGTGTACGGCCGCTACCTCTCCTGTCTGGTGTTCCTGCCGCGCGACCGGTACACGACCCAGGTGCGCGAGCGGATGCAGGACATCCTGAAGGCCACCATGGGCGCCGACACCATCGACTACACCGCCAGGGTCAGCGAGTCGGTGCTGGCCAGGCTGCACTTCGTCGTACGCGCGGCGCCGGGGGAGACCCTTCGCGACTTCGACGAGGTCGGCCCTGGAGCTGGAGCTCGCCGAGGCGACCCGGTCGTGGACCGACGACCTCGCCGACTCGCTGCGCGAGCAGTTCGGCGAGGAGACGGGCGCCCGGCTGGCTCGGACGCTACTGCACGGCGTTTCCCGAGGCCTACAAGGAGGACTTCGCGCCAGCCGTCGGTGCTGCGGACGTACGGCGGCTGGAGGCGGTGGACGACGGCTCGATCCTGCTCTCGCTCTACTCGCCCGTCGGCGGCGCCGAGGGGGAGGCCCGCTTCAAGGTATTCCGCACCGGCACGCCGCTGAGCCTGTCGGCCGTGCTCCCGATCCTCTCGTCGCTCGGTGTCGAGGTCGTCGACGAGCGGCCTTACCAGATCGAGCTCGGCACCGGCCGGGCGTGGATCTACGACTTCGGGCTGCGCTACCACAAGAGCCTGCCGACGGGGTCACGTGAGCTGTTCCAGGACGCGTTCATGGCGGTGTGGAGCGGTCGGGCCGAGAGCGACGGGTTCTCGGCGCTGGTGCTCGCGGGCCGGATGCCGTGGCGGCAGGTCTCGATCCTGCGGGCCTACGCGAAGTACTTCCGGCAGGGCGGCTCGACGTTCAGCCAGGACTACATCGAGGCCTGCATGCTGGCCAACGTGCCGATCGCCCGGCTGCTGGTCCAGCTCTTCGAGGCGCGGTTCGACCCGGCGCCAGCGAGGACGACGCGGCCCGGACCGAGCGTGAGGACGGAGATCAGGACCCAGATCACCGAGGCGCTCGACGGCGTCGCGAGCCTCGACCACGACCGGATCCTGCGCAGCTACCTGGGCGTCATCTCGGCGACCCTGCGGACGAACTTCTACCAGCTCGACGACTCCGGCGACGCCGAAGCCCTACCTGTCGCTCAAGCTCGAGCCACGCGAGATCCCGGAGCTCCCCGAGCCACGCCCGGCGTTCGAGATCTTCGTCTACTCACCGCGCGTCGAGGGTGTCCACCTGCGGTTCGGCCCGGTGGCGCGCGGCGGCCTGCGCTGGTCCGACCGGCGCGAGGACTTCCGCACCGAGGTGCTCGGACTGGTCAAGGCGCAGATGGTCAAGAACGCCGTGATCGTGCCGGTCGGCTCCAAGGGCGGGTTCTACTGCAAGAACCTGCCCGACCCGGCGGTCGACCGCGAGGCCTGGCTGGCCGAAGGCATCGCCTGCTACAAGACGTTCATCAGCGGGCTGCTCGACATCACCGACAACCTGGTCGCGGGCAAGACCGTGCCCCCGGAGCGGGTGGTCCGGCACGACCCCGACGACACGTATCTCGTCGTCGCCGCAGACAAGGGCACGGCGACGTTCTCCGACATCGCCAACGGGGTGGCCAAGGACTACGGCTACTGGCTGGGCGACGCGTTCGCCTCCGGCGGATCGGTCGGCTACGACCACAAGGCGATGGGCATCACCGCGCGCGGCGCCTGGGAGTCGGTGCGGCGGCACTTCCGCGAGCGGGGCATCGACTGCCAGACGGAGGACTTCACCTGCGTCGGCATCGGCGACATGAGCGGCGACGTGTTCGGCAACGGCATGCTGCTCAGCGAGCACACCCGGCTGGTGGCGGCGTTCGACCACCGCGACATCTTCATCGACCCGTCACCCGACGCCGCGTCGTCGTACGAGGAGCGGCGCCGGCTGTTCGACCTGCCGAGGTCCAGCTGGGCCGACTACGACCCCACCAAGATCTCCGCCGGGCGGCGGCGTGTTCTCCCGCAGCCTCAAGTCGATCCCGATCTCGCCCGAGATGGCGGAGGCGCTCGGCATCGACGACGACGGTCGAGACGCTGACGCCGGCCGAGCTGCTGCGGGCCATCCTGCTCGCACCGGTCGACCTGCTGTGGAACGGCGGCATCGGCACGTACGTGAAGGCCGCGACGGAGTCCCACGCCGAGGCCGGCGACAAGGCCAACGACGCCATCCGCGTCGACGGCGGCGAGCTGCGGGCCAAGGCCGTCGGAGAGGGCGGCAACCTGGGCTTCACCCAGCGCGGCCGGATCGAGTACGCCGCAGCCGGCGGCCGGATCTGCACGGACTTCATCGACAACTCGGCCGGCGTCGACACCTCCGACCACGAGGTCAACATCAAGATCCTGCTCGACAAGGTCATGGAGTCCGGCGACATGACCGAGAAGCAGCGCAACAAGCTGCTCGGCTCGATGACCGACGAGGTCGGCACGCTGGTGCTCGCCGACAACTACGAGCAGAACGTGTCGCTCGCCAGCGCCGAGCGGGTGGCCCTCGGCCTGAGCCATGTCCACGAGTCGTGGATCCGGCGGCTGGAGAAGCAGGGCCTGCTCGACCGGGAGATCGAGTTCCTGCCCGTCGACGAAGGAGTTCGCGGACCGGCGGGCCGCCGGGCGGGCGCTCACGGCGCCCGAGCTGTCGGTCCTGCTGGCCTACACGAAGATCGTGCTCGCCGCCGAGCTGCTCGACAGCGACATCCCGGACGACCCCTTCCTGCGTGGCGACCTGTTCAGCTACTTCCCGACGCAAGATGCGCCAGGCCTACCGGGGCGAGATGCTGAACCATCCGCTGCGACGCGAGATCGTCGTCACCCAGGTCGTCAACGGGCTGGTCAACTTCGCCGGCATCACGTTCTTCCACCGGCTCAGCCAGGAGACGAGCGCCAGCGCCGAGGAGCTGGCGCGCGCTCACTACGTGTGCCGGGAGATCTACGGCGTCAACGCGCTCATGCGGTCCATCAGCGAGCTCGACAACGTGGTCGACGCGACGATCCAGACCGACATGCGGCTGACCGTGCGCACCCTGATCGAGCGAGCCACCCGGTGGATGGTCAACAACCGGCGTGCTCCGCTCGACTCGGAGGCGACCGTCGACCACTTCGGCACGGCGATCCAGGAGGTGGTCGCTGCACTTCCGGACGGTCCTGGTGGGTGCGGAGCATCGCGCCCTGGTTCAGCGTCGTGACCGGCTGACCGCGGCCGGGGTCCCGACGGACGTCGCCGTGCTGGTCGCGTCGCTGCCACCGGCGTACGCCGCCCTGGAGATCGTGGAGATCGCCAAGCGCGACGAGCTCGACCCGGTCGAGGTGGCCAAGGTGCATGCGATCGTGGCCGACCGGCTCGGGTTGAGCCGGCTGCTGCTCGAGAATCGCCGGGCTGCCACGGGACGACCGGTGGCAGACGATGGCCCGCGCCTCCCTGCGTGACGACATGCACGCCGTGCACGCGGCACTGACGGCACTGGTGCTCGACTCGACCGATGACGCGCTGCCGCCGGACAAGCGGGTCGCGGCCTGGGAGGCCGGCGACGAACGCGTCGTGCAGCGCGCCCACGCCACGCTCCGCGAGATCACCGCCGAGGACGAGGCCGACCTGGCCCGGCTCTCGGTCGGACTGCGCGTCGTCCGCACCATGCTGCCGACGCTCTGACCTCAGTGGTCACAGCGTGTAGGTCTTGGTCATCGTCAGCACCGTGAGCGGGGTGCCGGCCGTACCGGGGGTGCAGTCCCGAGCCTCCGCGGTCACGGTGACCGTGGCCTCACCCGGAAGCTGGGTGATCGTGAGTCGTTGGTACATCATCCCGTCGCGCGCCTTGCCGCCGCCCTCGACGATGTCGGTGGGGTAGTTGAACTGGGACTCGTCCTGGAAGTGGGCATGCAGGTTCTGGTGCAGAGGTCCGCAGCAGATGCTGGCGAAGCCGTTCTTCTCGCTGAAGCCGTCGTCCTGCTGGATGAGATGGCTGTCGCCGTACGCGATGAACAGGTTGGGACCGAGCTTGGACGCCGCATAGTCGCTCATCAGGTCGCGCTCGAAGCTGTACGACGGCCACTTGTCGGCGTAGGTGAAAGGGATGGGTGGGCCGGGCGACACTCCGTTCCACCCCGGGTCCGTGAACATGACGACGAGCTGGCGGGCCTCGGCAGCCGCATCGATCTGCCCTTTCCACCACGCGAGCTGGGTGGCCCCGAGCATGGTCGAGTCGGGTGAGGTCGGATCGGTGGGAGTCGTGGTGTTGTCGGTCTTGTCGATGGTGCGGGTGTCGACCTTGAGGTAGCGGACGTTGCCCTCGACCTCGGCGCGCCACCTGCCGTGCCGGGGAACCTGCACATCCTCCATCCGGGCCGGGACGGTCTGCTCCCACGCCAGCAAGCTGGCCATCGTGGTGGGGTCCATGAACGTAGGGGCGTTGCCCTGGGCGGTCTCGCCGCCGTTGACGTCGTGGTCGCTGATCACGTAGTCGACCGCGCAGAGTGCCTGGATGGCTTTGCGCCCCGTGTCCTGCGCGTTCCACGCCCAGTTCCGGACGTGCGTCTCGAGGTCGGGGGTGAGGTAGCCGGGATAGCCGAAGTCGCCGAGATCCATGACCCGGTCCGGTACCCAGCCGGCCATGTCGTCCCACACGGCGACGCTCGACGGTGCGCTCTGTTTGCAGGAGCCGACGGCGATCTTCGTCGTGCACCCGGTTCCGACGTCGTACAGGGTACGGAACCGCGAGACCGGGCCTACCAGCTGGACCGTTCCGTCGGCCAGGGTGTTCGTGGCCTGCCACGAGTACTGCGTCCCCGGGGCGAGCCCGTCTGGCACCGCCTGGTTCCAGCCGGGGATGCCGGTGTCCGCCACCGGGTAGTACGTCGGGCTGCTCATGTCGGCGTTCAGCGAGACTGCGATGCCGACCGACGTGAAGCTGTGGGTGCGCGCCGAGAGCTGGACGGTGGTCTGGAGCGCATCACCAGCCCAGGCGGTGATCACCGTCGGTGCGTAGGTCCAGGCGTCGGATGCGGTGAATCCGTCCTCGAGTGCCCAGCTGTCCCACAGGTCCGACTCGTTCCCTGTCCCGACGAAGGTGTTGTTGACCTGCCGCGACTTGCCGGCCAGCGTTACGGTGCCGGCGTTGTCGTCGCTCAGGGTGAACTGGACGTACTGCATGACCGACTTGTCGATACCGGCGGGGAAGTCGACCGGTCGCCAGCCGAACGAGCTGGTGTAGTTTCCGTCGCCGGGCGGTTGCGGTTGAGCGATCGTGGAGACGCCGGACGAGAGGTAGCAGGGGAAACCGCCCCAGGGGTTGTTGGCCCCTCCGGGTGAGTAGCCGTTGGCCCGGCGCCCGGCGCCGATCCAGACCAGCGGGATGTTGTTGGCGACGACGAAGTCGCCGAACGAGGCTCGCCAGGTGGGGTAGCTGCGGATCCTGTCCTGCTCCGGCACCGGGGGTATCCCGGGGATGGGGTCGCCAAGATAGTCCTGGGCACACATGATGATGTTGACGGCGGGAGAGTCGGTCAGGAGCAGCTGACGGAGCCAGGCGTCCTGCTCCGGCCCGAGGAAGGTCTTCAGGGCCGAGTCGACCGTGCGACCGCGGGTCCGGTCGAGGGACTCCGCGTCGAGCATGATGATGCGCACCCGGGATGTCAGCAGGTAGGCGCCGTACAGGCCGTTCTTGCTCGTCGGCTGGAAGGCCGCGCCGTCGTCGAACATCGGGTTCATTGCGAAGATGCCCTGTACGGCCTTGCTGAGCGTTGCGACGATGGAGGACTGCTTGGAGTCGGGGCTCTCGGCACCGATGTCGTGGGCACCCAGCACCCAGTCCGACGACATCCTTGCATTGGCACGCCGCATGGCCGGCAGGGCGTCGAACTCCTCCCAGTAGCGCCCGGACAGGGTCCGGACCGCGTCGTCGCTCTGGTTCTCCCAACCCCAGTAGCCGTCGTCACCGAGGAAGAAGTTCTTCTCCGCGGACCACGTCGCCAGGTCCCTCCACACCAGCTCGAGCGGCCATCCGCTTGCGATCGGCTCTCGTGCCCAGTGCTGCTGACCGCTCGTGACGGCGAACCTCAGTCCCGCGACAACAGTGTTGTCCGCAGGATGCGTGGTGAACTGGATGGGGTCGCCGAGGAACACGCCGGGCACGGTGCACGTCTTGGCGTAGTAGGTGGTCCCAGGCTGCAGGTCGCTGATGACGAACTTGGTCAGACCGTCGAAGTCCGGCGCCTGCGCACCGACATAGACGATCGGGTCCATGGGAGTCCCGTTCTCGTCTGCAGTCGTGGACCAGCCGAGATCCAGGCTCTCGGTGGCGACGACCCGGGCTGCGACCGTCGCGCCGGTCTGGGTCACGCTGCCCGGCTGGGCGTATCGGTAACCGAGCACCTCCGGCGCGAACGGCTCGGGCCAGGCTTCGCTGTTGTCGTAGAGACGGAGCGTGTCCTGCTGCACCCGCCAGCTCGACAGGTTGGAGCCCACGGCCACCGAGTCAGGCGCTGTCGTGGCCCCGAACGTTGCGGTGATCTCCTCGAAGTCCGCGACCGACTCCGCGTCGTCGGGGTAGTAGCGGGCGGTGAGGGTGAGGTTGACTCCATCCCAGACCGTCTGCCAGTCGATCCTCGTCCAGATATTCAGTGACGCCCGTCGCTGGCCGCTGGCGAGCCGCTTGCCAGCGCCCGTGGAGAGCTCGAGGAAACCCGAGGTCTGCAGCGTGATCGCAGCGCGCACCGACCCAGCGCTACGGAGGGCCACGATACGGGTCGGCGCGCTGCCTCTGGTCAGGGTGCGGGCGTAGACGGAGCCGGCGCCACTGGTGGAGCTGGGCAGCCCGTACGCGAGCGTTCCGGACCCGCCGCTGGCCGTCACCTCGACGCCGAGCGCGCCGTGCTTGGCTGCGGCCTCGGTGTACGTCGGAAGGCCGGTTGTCGCCGTGACCCCGAAGACTCCGGCGAGCACGGCAGCACCGGCGACGCCTTCCTCGTACCCGTAGATCGCGGCGGCCACCAGCTGCTGCATGCTCGCGCCGGCTCGCCCACCCGTCGCCAGAGACAGCGAGACCGTGCCCGCCGCAATGCCCGAACCCTGGAGGAAGCGCCGCCGTGAGTGGAGAGTCATGGGGCTGTTCTATCAGTTATTGCATCTATCTAAAATTTACGAAACAACTCAATGGCTAGCTGGAGCCGAGTCAGAACAAAGAAGAGGGACGACGCTTGCGCGCCGCCCCTCTTCAGGCTGTGGTGCTACAGGCGTCCGATGATCTCGGACGACCTGGTGGAACTAGTTGAGCTGGAAGGTGTTGTCCGGACCCTGGCCAGCAGCGATGCAGCTGGACAGCGTGGTCCACGTCGCGCAACCAGTGGCGAAGCCGCCACCCGGGTTCTGCCAGACAGCAGCCACGCCGCGCTGCGTGTTGTTGGTGTTCCAACCCCACTCGCCGCCAGCGCTGAAGTCCAGGTTGGCCTGGACGGACACGAAGTACTTGCCCTTGCCAAGCTTGCCCTTGGTCTTGACCACGAAGTTACCGATACCGGAGGAGTCGGTGTACGACGCGCCCTGGAAGTCCTTCACGATGGCGCCCGGGAGGCCGCCGGAGTTCTTGTAGTAGGTGACGTTCACGGAGGCGGCCGGGCCGGCGCCGTTGAAGTACGCACCCGCGACCGTCGTGGTCTTGAGCTTGCAGGTCTTCTTCAGCTTGAAGTCGTCAGCGCCCTGAGCGTCGTAGGCGTCGAACGACGCCTCGAAGTTCTGCGAGACGATGCCAATGCCGTTGTCGTTGTCGCTCTGCGCGTAGCAGGACGCCGCCGTGGTCTTGGCGTGCGAGAGGGTGCTGGCCGGCGACTTGTGGGCCGGGGATGCACCGTGAGTTGCGCTTGCCCCGGGGGCAAACACGGCTGCAGCGACGAGTGCGAGTGCACTGATGCCGACTGCGGGAAGAATGCGTGAACGCATACTGAGAGCTCCGCTCTGTACGAAATTTTCCTTCTCGGGGGAGAAGGGCCTGCACACCCATGGCAGGACATTCACACTGTAGGGACGCAATCGCGGCTTGCACATAGTCATGTTGGGCTATCCCGTGACCAGTTCGCGACCGTCGGCAGCCCTACAATCCGGAGTTCTCCGGATGTCTAGGACAAATCGGGTACGGCTAACCCAGGAAGAGCTTTTTACCGAACCAGTCGCCCGGGCCGGACACGCCGGGCGGCACGGCGAAGACACCACCACCGCGGTGCACGATGTACTCGTTGAGCAGGTCGGACAGGCCAAGCCGACGCTGGATCTGGGCGAACTGCCGGTGCGGGTCCTTCTGGTACGCGATGAAGAACAGGCCGGCGTCAAGGGCGCCGGTGACCGGGTCCGTCCCGTCGGTGTAAGAGTAGCCCCGGCGCAGGATCTTCTGGCCCCCGTTGCGTCTGCGGTGCCGCCAGCCGGATGTGCGCGTCCATGGCGATCACCGAAGACCCGTCCGGCTTCTTGGCATCGAGCCGAGGCAGGTCGAACTCGTGGTGTCCGGTGAGCGGCGCACCACTGGTCTTGAACCGGCCGAAGATCTGCTCCTGATCGGCGATGTAGTCGGAGTCCCACGCCTCGATCAGCATCTGGATCCGCCTGGCGACCAGGTAGCTGCCGCCCGTCATCCAGGGCTGGTCGGTCTCCTTGCCGACCCAGACGAAGTCGTCGAGGTCGTCCACGTGCTCGTCCTTGATGTTGCGGGTGCCGTCCTTGAAGCCCATCAGGTTCCGCGGGGTCGCCTGTGCCTGCGACGTGGACGAGGTACGGCCGAAGCCGAGCTGCGACCAGCGCATCACGCAGGTGCCCCGGCCGATCCGGGCGAAGTTGCGGATCACGTGAAAGGCCACCTGCGGGTCATCGGAGCAGGCCTGGACGCAGATGTCGCCGCCCGTGAGGCGCGGGTCGAGGCTGTCGCCCGGAAGGTCGCCCAGGGGGCGCAGCGCGGCCGGCATCTGCTCGGCGAGACCGAACCGGTCATCGAACATCGAAGCGCCGAAGCCGACGGTGATGGTCAGGTTGGCCGGAGGCAGTCCGAGGGCCTCGCCGGTGTCGATCGGTGGCGACTGGGGGAGCGTCTCGGTGGGGCCGATCGGCAGTCCTTCGGTCATGCGAGCGGCCGCCGCGGCCCAGGCGCCGAGCATCGCCATGACCGCCTGCCGGTCGAACCCGGTCAGGTCGAACGCGGCGAACGCGAGCCGGTCCTGGGCGGGTGTCGCGATCCCCGCCTGGTGCGCCTTGCCGTAGAACGGCACCCGTCCCGTGGCCGGTCGGCCCGACCCGTCGGCATCCCCGTCCGCCGTGGCCTCACCTGCGACGTACCCTCCGCCGCCAGCGACGGCAACCGCCGCGGCAGCACCCAGCGCGGCGCCGAGCAGCTGACGCCGTGACGGGGTCGAGGAGTCGCCGTCGTCGGCTGAGGTCAACCGTTCACCACCTTGCCGGCGACCCTGGAGAGCGGCTCGGCGACTGCTTGCAGGCTCTGGGAGAGCTGCGTCTTGTCCTGGTCGGTCAGCGTGCCGTACAGCACGAATCCCGAGGCGTCCTTGGTGCTGCGGTAGGTGTCGAGCCGGTTCTGCATGGCAGCGAACGCCGTGCTGATGGTATTCGCCAGGGTGGGGTCGATCTTGGCCAACCCCGGCTGCAGGCACGCGAAGGCCTGCTGGGAGCCCTCGACGTTCGCCTGGAAGTCCAACAGGTCGATGTGGGAGTACCGCTCCTCCTCGCCGGTGATCTTGGAGCGAGCGACCTCGTCGAGCAGCCCGACCGCACCGTTGGCCAGCTCGGCCGGCTGGTAGGTCAGACCCTTCACCAGGCTGTGCAGCTTCGTCACGTTGACCAGCAGCTCGTCGCCATACGGGGCGAGCCCGTCGAGGCTCTTGTCCTCGAAGAGGCCCTTCTCGATGTAGTGGAAGCCTCTCCACTGGCTGGCCGGGACGTCACCGGCGCGGGCGTCGATGTTCGCGTCCAGGTTCTCCTTGCCGACGGTGAAGGACTCCGCGACCGGCTCGATGTGCTCGTACGACGCTCGAGAGCGCTTGTAGGCGTTCTGGGCGGCCGCCAGGTCGGACCCCTTGAGCGCCGCCACCAGCGGCTTCACATCCGCGACCAGTTGAGCGGACTGCTGGGTGACATAGCCGGCGTACTGCTTGGTGCCCTGGGCGAGCAGGCCCTGGGTGTCGGTGACCGTGGTCGCTTGGGACGTTCCCGGTGACCTTGAACGGCGCCTTGTCGGTCTCGGCGCCTGGGCAGTACATCGTGTAGTCGCCAGCGTCCAGCCGCAGTGCGAAGGAGCCGGAGAAGCCCGGCGGGAGGTTCTCCTTCTCGCCGAGGATGCGGTCGCCACTGAGCAGCTCGAACTCGCTGACCGCCGTGGCGTCCGCGTTGGAGATCTTGAACGTCAGCGCGCCGGCCGGATAGCTCGGCTCGGGCGCCGTGCACCCCTTCGACGTGAGCGTGACGACGACCGTGCGGGTCTTGGCGGCCGCGTCGGTGCCTGTTGTCGGTCCATTCGTCGGATCCGCCCCGGGTGTGTCGTCGTCGGAGGACGAGCTGCAGCCGCTGGCAGTCAGGGCCGCCAAGGCCACGATGACGGCAAGGGCTTGGCGCGATCTCACGCGAGAGAGAGGCATGACACTCCGTTCGGGACAGCACAGCACGAGATAGGGCAGGCTAAGTTTGGTAAGCCTAACCTATCTCTCGCTACGGCTATCTGCGGGTGGAGACGGGAGTCCTCGAGACCGGCACCACCTCGGTACGGCGGTCCCGTCGGCCCAACAGGATCAGCCAGCCAGCGCAGCTGAGCAGTGCGGCCGCGATGATCCCCAGCAACCAGGCGAGACCCTGGAGCAATCGGCGGTCATCGATGGTGGATGCGTCGTGGCGCGCTGCGGCGGCGGCCGATGCGGCAGCGCGGTCGGACAGGCTGGTGATACCGGTCCGAGGGTCCCCGATCACGGTGTCGCCGATCGAGAAGTGGGCGACCAGGCTCACCCGCTGGGACCAGCGGATGTCCACAACCCGCCCGGTGTCGGGGGCGATCCAGACAGTCGCCTGCTCGACGGACCGCCGGGTCACCGCGGCGGTGGAAGTACCGTCCGCCGGCTGGCCGTTGGCGGAGATGACACCCAACGGCAATCGGCCGCCACCCAACGCGGCCAGCCGGGTGAAGGACATCGTCGCCGGGCCGGGGATGACGCTCGCCATCGTGGCGCGATAGACCGACACCGGCACGCCATGGCTGACGCCCGCGCCGGTGCGGGTGGTGTCGAGGGTGACCTGCTCGCGCACGGTCCGTGCCTCGGCCGGCGTCTGTCGCTGGGTCACGACGATCGCCCGCTGGGTTGGCTCGCCGACCAGCCGGGCGGTGACGGCTCCGTCTGTGGTGGTCGGGTTCGACGCGGGCTGGGCAGGGGCTGCCACGGCAAGCAGCAGGGCTGCCACCGCGGACACACAGCCGCCCGCCAGCGTGATCCGCTGGACCGTCCCGCGGCTCAGCGCTCGCCCTGGGGGCCAGGCGACGTACAGCCCGACCGGGATGAGGTAGAGCAGCCACCCGATGACCTCGATCAGCACCGGCTGGCTCTGCAGTCCGAGCATCCCGGTGAGCAGGGACGCGCGCACGGTGCCGGGTGCGACCAGCGCGGAGAGGTCGAACGTGGACTGCTGGCCGGCATCGAGCCAGCCTGCCTCGTGGGCGGTGTGCAGGGCGTTGACCAGCAGCCCGGCGGCGACGAGTACCAGGATCACGCCGGTAGCGCGGAAGAACTTCGACAGGTTGAGCCGTACCCCTCCCCGGTAGATCGCATAGCCGAGCGCGACCGCGGTCAGGATGCCGAGCACCGCGCCAGCGGCGGCGCTGTTTCCGGTGCCGGACTCGTTGAAGGCGGCCAGCAGGAACACCACCGTCTCCAGGCCCTCGCGTAGGACCGCCAGGAAGGCCATCGCGATCAGCGCGATGCCGGACCCGGCAGCCAGCGCAGCGCCAGCCCGCTGGTCCAGCTGGCCCTTCAGCTCGCGGGAGTGCCGCTTCATCCAGACCACCATGTACGTGACCATGGCCACAGCCACCAGGCCGATGACCGTCTCGAGGCCCTCCTGCTGGCGCTGCGGCAGGTTCCTCGAGACCACGTCCAGCGTCACTCCGGCCGCCGTGCAGAGTGCGATCGCGGAGAAGACGCCGACGAAGACCCAGCGCAACAGGTCAGAACGGCCTCGCTGGCGCAGGAAGGCGGCCACGATGCCGACGATGAGTGCGGCCTCGAGACCTTCTCGCAGGCCGATCACGAACGTGGGAAGCATTCGGCATCCTGGACTCTTAGGCAAGGCTTACCTACGCCACTGTAGTCCGCGATGTCCTCGAACGACAGACGAGGGGCCACGCCGTCCGGCGTGACCCCTCATCGGTTGTGGCACGTGACTCCGCGGGTCAGTGGGCCCCGGCTCCGCTCCCATGCAGCATGAAGGAGTAGTCCACGCCCTGGCCGTCTCCGAGGCAGGTGGCGATCGGTGTGTAGTGGACGCAGCCAGTAGCGAAACCGCCATTCTTGTTCCGCCAGGTGGCCAGGTTGCCGCGCTGCTTGTCGTTGGTGTTCCAGCCCCACTCGCCGCCGACGCCGAAGTCCAGGTTGGCCTGGACCGACACCCAGTACTTGCCGGCGCGCAGACCGACCGGCGAGTTCAGGTCGATGGTGAAGTTGCCGACACCATCGTCCATGCCGACCAGGTTCTGCTGGTTCGAGATGACCCCGCCGGGAACGCCGGCCATGTCACGGTAGAACGTCACGTTCTCCGACGTTGCCAGGCCGGAGCCGTTGAAGTACTGCCCGTTGACCATGACCATCTTGATCTTGCAGGTCTGCTTCAGCTTGAAGTCGTCGGCGCCGCGGCTGTCGTAGGCGTCGAAGTCCGACTCGAAGTTCTGCGAGACAATGCCGTTGCCGGTGCTGTTGTCGGACTGGTCGATGCACGTGCCCAGCTTCGTCGGCTGGAACGTGGCCGTCTGGGACGCGCCGGCGTGGCTTGCACCCGGCGCCCGGTTGGCGCTCGCTCCGGGTGCGAAGCAGGCCGCGATGGCGAGCGCTGCGACGCTGACCCCCGCGACCTTGGTGATACGGGAACGCATGATGGGAACACTGTTGGTACTGATGGTGAACCTCCCCGAGGTTTTACCTGCACATGTAGTTGGCAGGATAGTTTCGAGCCTAGAGGTCGAGTGAGGTCTTCGACATAGCAAAATCGGACTAGTCGATGAGCCCCGATGGGGGTGGGGCCACCCGCACCGCAGGCAGGACGCCTCGTCGGGGCCGGTCTGGATCTGCCGCGGCGTACCCTGGCCTGCGTGGCGGGACCGGATATCTCAGAGCGGATCAAGCAGCTCGATGCGACGTTGACGAGCATCGAGCGCGTCCTCGACCTCGACAGGATGCGGGCGGAGGTGGCCGAGCTCGGTGAGCAGGTGGCCGCGCCGGACCTCTGGGACGACCAGGCCAACGCCCAGCGCGTGACCGGCCGGCTGTCGGTGCTGCAGTCCGAGATCGAGCGGGTCACCGGCCTGCGCTCGCGCCTCGAGGACGTCCAGATCATGATCGACCTCGGCACCGAGGAGGGTGACAAGGCGACCCTGGCGGACGCGGACCAGGAGCTCGACCGGCTGGCTGCCGGCATCGAGGCCCTGGAGGTCCGCACCCTGCTCGCCGGCGAGTACGACGAGCGCGACGCACTGATCTCGATCCGGTCGGGTGCCGGAGGCGTCGACGCGGCCGACTGGGCCGAGATGCTGATGCGGATGTACTTGCGCTGGGCGGAGCGACACAAGTACCCCACCGAGGTCTACGAGACGTCGTACGCCGAGGAGGCCGGGATCAAGTCGGCGACGTTCGCGATCAAGGCGCCGTACGCCTACGGCACCCTCAGCGTCGAGCAGGGCACCCACCGGCTGGTGCGGATCTCCCCGTTCGACAACCAGGGGCGCCGCCAGACGTCGTTCGCCGCCGTCGAGGTGGTGCCGGTGCATCGAGCAGACCGACGAGATCGACATCCCGGAGGAGGACATCAAGGTCGACGTCTTCCGCTCCTCGGGCCCCGGCGGGCAGAGCGTCAACACCACCGACTCGGCAGTCCGGCTCACCCACCTGCCGACCGGCCTGGTGGTCGCCGTACAGAACGAGAAGAGCCAGCTGCAGAACAAGAACACCGCGATGGTCATCCTGAAGGCCCGGCTGCTCGCGCTCAAGCGTGCCGAGGAGAAGGCCACCATGGACGAGATGCGCGGAGACGTCCGGGGCGCGTGGGGCGACCAGATGCGGAACTACGTGCTGAACCCCTACCAGATGGTCAAGGACCTACGCACCGAGTACGAGGAAGGCAACCCGTCGAGCGTGCTGGACGGCGACATCGACGCCTTCATCGAGGCCGGCATCCGCTGGCGGCGCGGCCAAGAGAACTGAGCTGAGCGGCCGAGGTCAGCAGGTCCGAGTCGACCGGTCTCCCGGCTCGACGTCAGGCGACGGGGACGATGGTCCAGGCACTGCCGTCCCAGTGCTGCGCGACGGGGATGTCGTCGTCGATGAAGGAGAACCCGCTCGCCCACACGTCGTCCGCGGACACCGCGCTCACGCCGAACAGGTAGTTGGAGGTGCTCCCGGCCGTGTTGGGGGTGGGAACCACCTTCCACTTCTTGCCGTTCCAGTGCTCGGCGAGCGTGCGGTAGGACCCGCTCGCGAAGTAGTAGCCGGTGGCCCAGACGTCCTTGGCCGAGACGGTCTCGACGCCGTACAGATAGGTGTTCGTGCTGCTCGTCGGCACGGTCGCGTCGACGATGGTCCACGCCGTGCCGTCCCAGTGCTCGGTCAGCGGCAGGTACGCCGAGCCGTTGAAGGAGAAGCCGGTCGCCCAGACGTCCTTGGCCGAGGTCGCGGAGATGGCGTGCAGCTCGGTGTCGGGGCTGTCCGGCGCTGTTGGGTGACGTCGACGAGCTTCCACTTCTTGCCGTTCCAGTGCTCGACGAGGGTGACGCCGGCGCCGATCGAGTCGAAGTAGTAGCCGGTCGCCCACACGTCCTTGCTCGAGGTCGCGGTCACGCTCTGCAGACTCGCGTGGAAGGCGGTCGGGTCTGCGTCCGCCACCAGCGTCCAGGACGTGCCGTCCCAGTGCTCGATGATGCTGCCGCCGTCGGCGGAGTCGAAGTAGTAGCCCACCGCCCAGACGTCGTCGGCCGAGACCGCGGTGACGGACTGCAGGTAGCTCGAGCTCACGCCGACCGGCTCGACGGTCGGGACGACCTTCCACTTCTTCCCGTTCCAGTGCTCGGCGAGTGTCCGGTTCGAGCCGTCGGCCAGCAGGACCGAGGAGCCCACCGCCCAGACGTCCTTCGGGGAGATCGCCACGATGCCCTGGAGCAGGCCGCGGTCACGTCCGGTCGGGATCTTCGTCGCAGTGACGCTCCAGCCGGTGCCGTCCCAGTGCTCGGCCAGCGGCATCGTCGTGGTGTCGTCGCCTTGGACGTACCCGGCCGCCCAGACGTCGCCGGCCGAGAGCGCGCTCGTCGAGAGGAGGACTCCCGCGGTGGTGTCTGCCGCGTCAGCTGGGCCGATCGCGGTGAGCGCGAGGGTGGCGACCCCGGTGGAGACCAGGGCCGCGAGGCGAAGGCGAGGGGAAATCTCTGAACGGCGCATGGTGTGCCTTTCTCTCTGTGTGGAGGACAGGGTGCCAGCCGCCTCGGACGCGCCAGCGGGCGGTCGTGCGCGGCCAGGCCGGTCCGGTCGCCTAAACTCGGGCCAGTGATTCGCTTCGAAAAGGTCAGCAAGGCGTACGACGGCCAGAACCGCCCAGCGCTGGAGGGCGTCGACGTCGACATCGAGAAGGGCGAGTTCGTCTTCCTTGTCGGACCTTCCGGCTCGGGCAAGTCGACCTTCCTCCGGCTGGTCCTTCGCGAGGCGCGTCCCACGGCCGGGCGGGTATATGTGGCGGGCAAGGAGATCAACCGGCTGGCCGGCTGGAAGGTCCCGAGCCTGCGCCGCCAGATCGGCACCGTGTTCCAGGACTTCCGGCTGCTGCCGAACAAGACGGTCGGGCAGAACGTGGCCTTCGCGCTCCAGGTGATCGGCAAGCACAAGTCGGAGATCAACACGCTGGTGCCGGAGACCTTGGAGCTGGTCGGCCTCGACGGCAAGGAGAAGCGGATGCCGGACGAGCTGTCCGGCGGCGAGCAGCAGCGGGTCGCGATCGCCCGCGCGTTCGTGAACCGGCCGATGATCCTGATCGCCGACGAGCCGACCGGAAACCTCGACCCGACCACCTCGGTCGGGCATCATGAAGCTGCTCGACCGGATCAACCGCACCGGCACGACCGTGATCATGGCGACCCACGACTCGGGAGTCGTCGACCAGATGCGCAAGCGGGTCATCGAGCTGCAGGGCGGCAAGGTGGTCCGAGACCAGGCCCGAGGGGTCTACGGCTATCAGAGCTAGGAGACAGCACACATCATGCAGCTGAGATATGTAGCCTCCGAGCTCGGAACCGGGCTCAAGCGCAACGTGTCGATGACCATCGCGGTCATCCTGACGATCTGGATGTCACTGACGCTGGTCGGGCTCGGCCTGCTGATGCGCTCGCAGGTCACCAAGATCGAGAGCTACTTCGGCAGCCAGCTCGAGGTGCAGGTGGTCTTCTGCGGCCAGAACTCGCAGACCGACACCTGTGTGGGCGGCCAGGCCTCCCCGACGCAAGAGGCTGAGGTCAAGAAGGTCATCGCGGCCAGCCCACAGGTCGCGTCGTACCGCTACCAGACCCGCGAGCAGTCCTACCGGACGTTCCAGGCGACCCACACCGACGACCAGGGCAACCCGGACGCGATCGCCAAGATCCTCAAGGTCTCCGACATGTCGACGGGCTACTGGGTGAAGTTCAAGGACCCGGACCAGACCCAGGCACTGATCACCTCGGTCAACCACCTGCCCGGCGTCGAGCAGATCATCGACATCCGCAAGGAGCTCGACCCCGTCTACCGGACGCTGAACATGCTCAAGTGGATGGCGCTCGGAGCCGCCGCGCTGCTGGTGCTCGCCGCCGTTCTCCAGGTGTCGAACACGATCCGGCTGGCGGCGATGGCCCGTCGGCGCGAGATCGGCATCATGCGGCTGGTCGGCGCCTCGAGCCTGTACATCCAGCTGCCGTTCGTGCTCGAGGTGATCTTCTCGGCGCTGGTCGGGCGCTGCGCTCGCCTGCACGACGCTGGCGGTCGTGGTGAAGTGGTTCATCCCTTGGCTGCACCGCGTCGTCCAGCTCTGGCAGTGGGTGAGCTGGTCCACGGCCATCGAGACCATGGTGTGGATGGTGGTCATCGCGATCCTGCTCGCGGTCGTCCCGACCGTGCTGATGACCCGCAAGTACCTCCGGTAGTCCTCGAGGTCGCGCGCACGACACCGGCTAAATGCGCTGAACAGGGACTCTCTGGCCCTACGGTCGGTTACGCAAGGTTTGGCCCACCTCACGTAAGGCTGTACCGGTGCTCCGACACTTCCCCCACGGGCGCTCGGCACGGACCCGGATCGCAGTGGTGACGGCGCTCAGTGCGTCGTTGCTCGCCGCCGCGTTCACCGTGCCGACCCCGAGCGTTGCCTCCGGCGACGACGAGCATGCCCTCACGCACCGCAAGACGCAGCTCGAGCATCGGATCGCCGGCTCGCACGACGACGTCGACGAGATCTCGCGACAGCTGCTCGCGGCGCAGGGCCGGCTCGACGCGGCCTCCTCCGACCTGGCTACGGCGCGGGCCACCCTCGACGGCCTGCACGTGCAGGTGGAGCAGGCCACCGTCCGCGACCAGCGGATGCAGCAGGCCCTCGACCAGGCCCTCGACCGGCTGGCCGATGCCAAGGCCGACTTCGCCCAGGGCCGGACGACCGTGGCGCAGCAGCGGGGCGACCTGGCCGGCTTACGCCGTGTCCAGCTCGTCCAGCCAGTTGGGCGAGTTGTCGACGCTCAACCTCATCGTCAGTGCTGCTCGACGCGCTCCGCCATCAGCCAGGTCCAGAGCGCCAACAGCGCGCTCGACAAGCAGCTCACCGACCTGCAGCGGCTGCAGGCCAACCAGGTGCTGCTGAGGTTCACCGAGCAACGGATCCAGGCAGCAACCGACCAGGTGGCCGTCGATCGTCGCCGGGCGGCGGCCAACCTGGCCACCAAGCAGCGCCTGGAGGCAGCGGCGGCTGCGGCCGAGGCGACGGTCGAGCAGCGGGTCGCCGCGCTGCAGGCGCAGCAGGACGATCTGGCCACCGCGAAGAGCGCCGAGCTGGGCCGGATCCAGACCATGGAGCAGGAACGTGCGCACCTGGAGGATCGGCTACGCAGGATCGCCGCCGCCCGGGCCGCGGCGGCGGCGCGGGCGGCCGCCCAGGCTGCCCGGGTTGCCGCGCAGGCTCGGGCCGCCGGTCAGACCGCGCCCGCAGCGAAGACGACAGCCGCGCCGTCGTCCGGCACCGGCTTCCTGAGCTGGCCCGTGACGAACACCTACATCACGTCGCCGTACGGCATGCGGATGCACCCGATCCTGCACATCTGGGAGCTGCACGACGGCACGGACTTCCATGCCGTCTGCGGCACTCCGGTCTACGCTGCCGCCGACGGCAGGGTGCTCTCGGAGTACTTCAACACGGGGTACGGCAACCGGCTGATCATCGACCACGGCTTCGTCAAAGGCGTCAGCCTGTCGACCTCGTACAACCACCTGACATCGTTCGTGGCCCACCCCGGGCAACAGGTGAGTCGCGGGCAGCTGATCGCCTACTCCGGGACGACCGGCTACTCGACCGGGTGCCACCTGCACTTCATGGTCTACGTCAACGGCGCCACCGTCGATCCCATGACCTGGCTCTGACTCCTCTTCAGGGCTGGGTCGGTCCGGCCGGGCGGACCGGCTCCCAAGCCAGCGGATCGTCCTCGAGGTCGGTGACACCGGCCGAGCTGAGCGCGCCGACGACGAGCGTGCGGCGGTAGGCGCCGTAGGTCAGGACGTGGGCGAGCATCCCGCCGTACGTGAAGAACTCCGGAGACTCGGTGGTCTCCACGAGGACGAAGGTGTCCTCGAGCCGGCCCTCCCTGCAGGTTTCGGTGACGTGGCCGAGAAAGATCAGGGCCGGCCTCCGCCAGCCGGGCCCTCATGGATCCGAGGCTCTCGCGTTCCTCCACGGCGAAGTCGTAGGCCGTGTCTGTCATGGCGTTGTTCCACATGTCGAGCTGGCCGACCAGCCGGGACAGCAGTGAGCGCACCGTCGGATCGCGGTCGATGCCGTCCACGGAGATCTCGATGGGCCGGTCGAGTGCGTCCCGGTCCAGACGGCCCGCTCGATCGACGAGCTGGCCGATCAGCCAGATGTGGTGCTCGGTCATGGTCTCCAAGAGGTCCATGGAGGTCGCTTTCGCTTGGGCTGGCAGCCGTAGGCCGGCGGGGGGATGGAAGTGCACCCGGTTGGGGGCTTCGACGCGAATCTGGCCTGGTCTGAGTCGCCAGCGGGACGGCGCAGCGCCGTACCGGCGGCTGAACGCGCGAGTGAACGCCTCGTGGGAGGAGTAGCCGGCCTCGACCGCGACATCCAGGACCGTGATGTCGCGGTCCACGAGCAGCCGGTAGGCCGCCCGCTCGAGCAGGATCCGCCGTCGAAGACGGGCGGGGGGCTCACCCGCGGCCGCGATGACCAGACGGTCGAGCTGGGACCGTGAGATGTGCAGTCGGGTCGCGTGCGCGGAGCTGCGCGACGTGGGCTCGGCGAGCGTGCTGGTCACCACGTCCAAGAAGCCGGCGAACACGTCCCGGTCCGAGCTCATCCACCCATCCTGCCGGTCCGGCGCGGCCGGCACTTGATCGATCTCCGCGTCCGGGCGCCAATTGATTTCGCGGCGCCTTGGCCGATACGGGAGGATAGGGGGATGGTCAAGGAGCGCGGGCGGCAGTTCATCGCCCAGAACCGCAAGGCGCGCTACGAGTACCTCCTCGAGGACAGCTACGAGGCCGGGCTGGTGCTGACCGGCACCGAGGTGAAGTCCCTGCGGGCCGGTCGGGCGTCGCTCGTCGACGCCTTCGCCGAGATCACCAACGGGGAGGCGTGGCTGCACAACGCCCACATCCCCGAGTACTCGCAGGGGACCTGGAACAACCATGCGCCCCGGCGCAAGCGCAAGCTGCTGCTCAACCGGCACGAGATCGACAAGATGGAGCGCCGGGTCAACGAACGCGGGCTGACCATCATCCCGCTCGCGATGTACTTCAAGGACGGTCGGGCCAAGGTCGAGATCGCCCTCGCGAAGGGTAAGAAGAACTACGACAAGCGGCAGTCGATCGCGACGCGGGACGCCCAGCGCGAGGCGACTCGGGAGCTGGGTAGGCAGGCCAAGGGCTTCTGAGTGAGCCGGGAGCCTAGAGTCGGCTCGTGACGACTTCCTTGGCCCACGTCAGGCAGTTCGTGGTGGCGCTTCCCGATGGCCGCTCGCTGCACGCCTACGAGAGCGGTGACCCCGACGGTCGTTTGGTCGTCCACCACCATGGGACTCCTGGCTCGGGCCTGCTCCGTCGAGAATGGGCCGAGGATGCGCAGCAGCGCGGCATCCGGCTCGTCGGCTACGACCGGGCGGGGTACGGCGGCTCCACTCGCCTGGCCGGTCGGTCGGTGGCCGACGTCGCGGCCGACATCGCCGCGCTGGCCGACTCCCTCGGGGCCGAGCGCTTCTCCACCTGGGGGGTGTCGGGTGGCGGTCCCCATGCTCTAGCGTGCGCGGCTGCGCTGGGCGACCGGGTGATCGCGGCGGCTGTGCTCGCCTCGGCAGCGCCGTACGACGCGAGCGGGCTGGACTTCCTGGCCGGGATGGGCCAGGACAACATCGACGAGTTCGGGGCCGCCCTCGAGGGTGAAACGGCGTTGCGCTCGTACCTCGGCCCGCAGACCGAAGGTGTCTTGGCCTCGACGCCGGACAACCTCCGCGACGCGATGGAGAGCCTGCTCCCTCCGGTCGACAAGGCGGCGCTGACCGGTGAGACCGCGGAGTACTTCCACAGCTCGATGACCAGCGGCCTGCGGGTCTCGTTCGACGGTTGGCTCGACGACGACATCGCGTTCGTGACGGCGTGGGGGTTCAGCGTCTCGGCGATCGCCGTACCGACGCTGGTGATGCAGGGCGAGCAGGACCTGATGGTGCCGTTCGCGCACGGGCAGTGGCTGGCGGGCGCAGTCCCGGAGGCAACGGTGAGGTTGCTGCCCGATGAGGGACATGTCAGCCTCAGCGCGAAGGTCCCCGACGTCCACGAGTGGCTGATCGCGCACGAGTGAGGGCTGGACCACACCGTCCGGGTCCTTGCGTCCGTGGCTTACGTCGCGTTGGCGTGCGCCTGCACGGACGTAGGCGGCTGGTGGTCGTTGCGTCCGTGGCTTCCGTCGCGTTGGCGTGCGCCTGCACGGACGTAGGCGGCTGGTGGTCGTTGCGTCCGTGGCTTCCGTCGCGTTGGCGTGCGCCTGCACGGACGTAGGCGGCTGGTGGTCGTTGCGTCCGTGGCTTCCGTCGCGTTGGCGTGCGCCTGCACGGACGCAAGCAGCGGGGCGGTCGACGGAATCTTCGGTGCGGCCAGGTCGTTGCAGCAGGTAGCCTGTGAGGGCTGCACACAACTCAACAGAGGGGCTGAACGGTTTCGACTTTGGTCGTTCGAGCCAAGAGAAGCGAGCCGAGGACCCAGGGTTGTCTCGTAAACGCCCCCTGGAAACCAATAGTTGCCAATTCACAGCGCAACGACTTCGCTCTTGCTGCCTAAGCAGTAACCGAAGGGTCGGTCTGGAGTTGCCTCCGATCCAGTAACCGGCCTCACTAAGGAGGCTTGCTGCAGGACCCCGGTCGCGGGGGACTTGCGGGACTTCTACAGCGACTGAGCCCGTCGGCACATGATGTCTGCTCAAGTGCCGGGGCTGAGAAAAGCGATCTGCGGACTGCGCTCGGAGAATGCTTGGTTCTGCGTCAGAGGACCCGGGTTCGATTCCCGGCAGCTCCACCCTTAACTTGACTCTTGTGTCGGACTCCATCGCGCAAGGACCGGTCGCCCCGACCGGTGGCGCGATGCGTCGCCTCAGTCCGGTGCCCTTCGGGGACGTGAGCATCACCGGCGGCATCTGGCTCGCGCGGCAGCTGACCAACCGTAAGGTCGCGATCCCCGCCGGGCGTGACCAGCTGGAGCGGGCCGGCAACCTGGAGAACCTGCGGATCGCCAAGCTTCTGACCGGCAGGCCACGTGGTCCCGTCTTCTTGGACTCCGACCTCTACAAGTGGCTCGAGGCGGTGGCCTGGGAGTACGGCCGTGAGCCCTCCGGCGAGCTGTTGCGGGCGCAGCGGGAGGTGACGGCGCTGATCGCCGGGGCTCAGCAACCCGACGGCTACCTCAACTCGTTCCTGCGAGGCCGCTGGGGGAGGGAGCGCTACCGTGACCTGTCGCGCAGTCACGAGATCTACTGTGCCGGCCATCTGATCCAGGCGGCGGTGGCCCAAGCCCGATGCACAGATGACAAGGCCCTGCTGGAGGTCGCCGTCCGCCTCGCCAACCACCTGGTGGAGACGTTCGGCGCCGACCGTCGACACGCCATCGACGGACACCCGGTGATCGAGATGGCCCTGGTGGAGCTGTTCCGCCAAACCGGCGAGCTCTGCTATCTCGAGCAGGCGAAGTACTTCCTCGAGGCGCGTGGTCATGGCCTGTTGCAGGGTCACGGCGAGGATCCGACGTACTTCTCCGATCGGGTGCCGGTTCGAGACCAGACGAGCGTGGAGGGCCACGCCGTCCGGGCCGTCTACCTGGCCGCTGGTGCCACCGATGTGGCGATGGAGCTCGGCGACGAGGAGCTGCTCGAAGCCTTGCAGACCCAGTTCGCCGACATGTGGGCGTCCAAGACCTACCTCACGGGAGGGCTGGGTTCGCGATGGGACCTGGAGGCCTTCGGCGATCCGTACGAGCTGCCGTCGGACCGGGCCTACGCGGAGACCTGCGCCGCGATCGGGGGCGTGCAGTGGGCCTGGCGGATGCTGCTGGCCACCGGCGAGCCGTTCTACGCGGACGCGGCCGAACGGATGCTCTACAACGGGTTCCTCGCCGGGGTGTCGATCACCGGTTCGGAGTACTTCTACGTCAACCCGCTGCAGATGCGCAGCGGCGCGCACGCCGACCATGACCGCAGCGCCGCGCACGGCCGGCGTGGCTGGTTCGAGTGCGCATGCTGCCCACCGAACGTCATGCGCACGCTGGCCAGCGTGGGCGGCTATCTCGCGACCACTGACGACCAAGGACTCCAGCTCCACGCCTACGCCCCGTCCCGCCTCACCGCGAACGCGGGCGGCGGCGAGTGCCGCATCTCGGTGGAGACCGACTACCCGTGGGACGGCCGCGTCCGAGTCCAGGTCGAACAGTCGTCACCGCGGGAATGGACACTCTCGATGCGGGTGCCTGCCTGGGCCGCGGGAGCCACCCTCGCCGTCAACGGAACCGAGGATGCTGTCCCGCCCGGGGCCTACGCCTCGGTACGGCGGGTGTGGACTGTTGGCGACGTTGTCGAGCTGATGATGCCCATGCCGGTCCGGCTCACGGTGGCCGATGCACGGGTGGACGCTGTCCGCGGTTGCGTGGCGGTGGAGCGAGGTCCCCTGGTGTACGCCGTCGAGCAGGTCGACCAGTCGGCTGGAGTCCTGGTCGACGACCTGTCCGTGGACCCGAGCCAGCGCGCGACCGCTGAGTTCCGTCCAGATCTGCTCGGCGGGGTCGTGGCTGTTCGCCTGCAGGGTGAGGCCGTCGAGCACTTTCAGGACGAGTCCCCGTACCAGGCCCGAGATCCTTCAGTGGCGCGGCTGGGCCGTCCGGTGGAGGTGACGGCAGTGCCGTACTTCGCGTGGGCGAACCGAGGGGTCGGTCCCATGCGCGTCTGGCTGCCCGCTCTCCCGTCGGGTGGGTGATGCCGCTGGATGTCGTGGAAATCCCTGATGTTTCGGGTCGATCCGAGCGCGAGCCTTCGGGTAACGGTCGGCCCGAGGTGGGCGACCACGACCCCGGAGGCATTCGTGAGCACCCTTTTCCCATCCGTCGTAGAGCGGCGGACCGACCCGACGTACGCCCTCGGACGAAATCAGGACGAGTACTCGCGGTTGATGGCACAGTCCGCCGTACTGGCCCCGTTGTCCCGCCGGCTGCTCACCGCTGCCGGCTTGAGCGCCGGCATGTTCGTGCTCGATGTGGGCTGCGGTGTCGGGGACCTGAGCATGCTGGCTGCCGAGATGGTCGGCCCGACCGGGCACGTGCTGGGTGTGGATCTCGACCCGGCTGCCTTGCGGGTCGCCCGTGGCCGCGCCGAGAGCGCGGGCCTCGCGCAGATCGAGTTCGTCACGGGTGACTTCCGGGACCTGTCCGATGTGCTCGAGGTCGACGCGGTGATCGGCCGGCTCGTCCTGATGTATCTCGACGATCCGGCGCAGGGGCTACGGGACGCCAGCCGGCTGGTCCGCCCCGGCGGTCTCGTCGCGTTCCAGGAGCTGAACCTCTCCTCGGCGCCGGTCTCGCTCCCGCCACTGGAGGCATGGCACCGGCTGATGTGGGCCATCTACGCCGCGTTCGAGGCAGCGCGCTGTCACACCGACATGGCACAGCGGCTCCCCCTCGCCTTCAGGGCGGCCGGTCTCGACCCGGTGGGGGTCCTGGGCGAGTTCCTGGTCGGAGCCGGCGACGACGCGATCTTCGCGTGGGCGGCGCAGACGTACCGCAGGCTCTTCCCGCAGGCAGTCGCCGCCGGGATGGTCGACACGGCGGATGAGGGGCCCGAGGATCTCATCGAGCGACTCCGCGTCACGCTCGCGACGGGTGAGCATGTCGTCTGGTCGCCGGCGCTCGTCGGGGTCCATGCACGTCGAGGTCGGTGACCGCGGCGCACGTAGTGTTCGTGCATGCAGTACGACGCGGTGGTGGTCGGTCTGGGTGCGATGGGCAGCGCCGCCGTCTACCAGCTGGCGAAGGCCGGCGCCACGGTGCTCGGGATCGACCGGCTCGCACCTCCACACGCACAAGGGTCCACGCATGGCGACACCAGGATCACCAGGGTCGGCATCGGCGAGGGGATGGAGTACGTTCCGCTGGTCCGGCGCTCGCACGAGCTCTGGCGGGAGATCGAGGGCCAGACCGGCACCGAGCTGCTCCGGCAGTGCGGCGGGCTGGTCCTGGCCACCCCGAGCAACCAGTCGATGCACGGCAGCGACACCTTCCTCGACCAGACGATCGCCGCGGCGCGCGAGTTCGGCATCGACCACGAGGTGCTTCCCGCCGCCGAGGTCGGTGAACGGTTTCCGCAGTTCCGGCTGTCGGGATCCGAGCTGGCCTATCGGGAGCCCGGCGCCGGGTTCGTCCGGCCGGAGCGGTGCGTCGACGCCCAGCTCACGCTGGCGCGACGGCTGGGCGCCACGATCCGGCTTGGCGAGCAGGCTCTGTCGTACGCCGATCACGGCACGCACGTGACCGTGCAGACCACAACCGGGACCGTGACGGCGTCCAAGCTCATCGTGTCCGCCGGACCGTGGGTGACCCAGCTGGTACCCGACCTGGCCGACCGGCTCACGGTCTACCGGCAGGTGTTGTTCTGGTTCGACCTCGAGGATCGCTCCCAGTACGACGCCTACCGCGAGATGCCGATCTTCATCTGGTGGAGCGGACGCAGCCGCGACGACATGATGTACGGCTTCCCGATGATCGACGGGCCCGACGGCGGGGCGAAGGTCGCCGGCGAGCAGTACACCACGTCGACCACCGTCGACTCGGTCCGCCGGGAGGTGACTCAGGACGAGGTTGACGCGATGTACGACGAGCACGTGCGTGACCGGCTCCCTGGCCTCGGTAGGCGATGCGTGAAGGCCCGATCCTGTCTCTACACGGTTGCTCCGGCGAGCCGTTTCATCATCGACGTCCACCCCGGCCTGCCGAATGTGATCGTCGCGTCGCCCTGCTCCGGGCACGGGTTCAAGCACTCCGCCGCCATCGGCGAATGCCTCGCTCAGCTGGCGACCACGGGGAAGAGCGACATCGACATCAGCAGGTTCGGCTACCCCACCAGCTGAGCATCCCTGCGCGTGAGACGGACCGAGCGCGCGATCCGCTGCGGCATATCGTGGCCGGGTGGGCGACCCCAACCCCTGGCACCTCTACCCGGCGGGGCTCAACCTCGCGGGCAAGCTGGTCGTGGTTCTGGGCGCCGGGCGGGTAGCACAGCGCCGTATCCCCGCCCTGCTGGCGGCCGGCGCCGTCGTGCGGGTCATCTCGCCGGAGGCGACGCCGGTGATCGAGGGCTACTCGGTCACCGGCGTCATCGAGTGGGAACGGCGGACGTACCGCACGGGCGACCTGACGGATTCCTGGTACGCCATGGTCGCCACCGACGACCCGGTGGCCAACGCGGAGGCATCCCTGGAGGCGCAGACGCAGCGGATCTTCTGTGTGCGAAGCGACGACGCCGATGCAGCGACCGCCTGGACTCCGGCGGTCGGTCGGCACGGGCCGCTGACCGTCGCGGTGCTCGGAAGCCGCGATCCGAGACGCTCGGCGAGCGTTCGCGACGCGGTCATGACGCGGATCCGGGACGGGGAGATCGCCGCTCCCAAGGATCGCGCGCGACTACCGGGTGTGGTCCTCGTCGGCGCGGGTCCGGGCGACCCCGACCTGATCACCGTGGCTGGTCGACGCGCGCTCCACGAGGCGGACGTGGTGGTTGTCGACCGGCTGGCACCACAGCAGCTGCTCGACGAGCTCTCCAGCGATGTCGAGGTGATCGACGCCGCGAAGCTGCCGCGCGGACGGTCGGCGAGCCAGGAGGCGATCAACCGGCTGATCGTGACGCACGCCAAAGCCGGCCGGAGTGTGGTGCGCCTCAAAGGAGGGGACCCCTTCGTCTTCGGCCGGGGCTTCGAGGAGGCCATCGCGTGTGCGGAGGCTGGTGTGGCCTGCCGGGTCGTGCCTGGCGTCACCAGCGCGATCGCGGTGCCGGGCCTGGCCGGCGTCCCGGTCACTCACCGGGGAGTGGCCCACGAGTTCGTGGTGATGTCGGGACATCTTCCGCCCGGCCATCCGGAGTCGCTGGTGGACTGGGAGGTGCTCGCACGGCTCCAGGGAACGCTCGTGCTGCTGATGGCCGTCGATAATGCAGGCTCGATCGCGGCGGCGTTGACCACCCACGGCCGCCCGGGCGAGACACCGGTGGTCGTGGTCCAGGATGGCTCGCTAGCGACCGAACGGCTGGCATTCGGCACGCTCGACACCCTGGGGGCCCTGGTCGTCGGGAGCGCCATTCGCGCACCCGCCATCATCGTCATCGGCGACGTCGTCGGCGTGGCCCGAGAGCTGGCTCAGACGAGAACACCGACCGTGGATGTGGATGTGGATGTGGATGTGGATGTGAGCGAGATAGCGGTCGAGGATCAACGTGCACAGTTGAGGATTGGCGCCGAGCGGCTCGGACACCACGATCGCATCCGACTCGAGAGCCTGACTCCGCACCCGGTCCGGCAACATCCCCGGTGCGATGAACAACGACCCGACGGCCACCCGTCGACAGCCCGCTCGTGTCCAGTGCCGTACGGCGTCAGTGGCCGAGGGCGAGACGGTGGAAGCGAACGCGGCACTGGCTGGCAGCTGGTGCCGCTCACCCCAAAGCCGTGCCAGGTAAGAGATCGTGGCGTTGGCGGATGCGTCCGACGAGCCGGCCGAGGCGAGCACCAGTGCGTCCGGCCGTACCGCTCGGGGCGAGCTCGAGCGCCTCGGAGAGCCGGTCGTCGAGCGCGGTCAGGAGCAGCGGATCGGTCCCCACGACGTCCGCCAACCGAAGGCGGATGTCCGGATGGCGCGCTTGCACCCGATCGACGGCGGCCGGGCTGTCGACCCTGGCGTGGTAGGCCGCGGTGAGGAACAGCGGCACGACCACGATCTCGCGATGACCCACGTCCGCCAGCCGGTCGACGGCCGTGACCAGATCCGGGTCGGTGTGGTCCAGGAAGGCAGCCTCGACAGGGAGGCCGGGGTGCAGCGCCCTCAGGTTCTCGACGATCTCGGCGTACGGCGTCCGCGGACCGGGGATCACGGCTGCCGTGGGCGAGAGCGACCAGCGCCGGCTCGGTCATGAGTGGATTCCGCACTCGGTCTTGGTCGAGCCGGACCAGCGACCGCTTCGGGAGTCCTCGCCCGCAGCGACTCGACGCGTGCACGGCCAGCAGCCGATGGAGGGATATCCGTCGTACAGCAAGGGATTGACGAGGATGTCGTGGTCGCGGATGTAACGCTCGACATCGGCCTGGCTCCAGCGCGCGAGTGGAGCGATCTTGACCTTCCCCTTGGCCTCGTCCCATCCGACGACGGGGGTGATCACCCGGTCGCGGGTCTCCTCGCGGCGCAAGCCGGTCGCCCAGGCGTCGTAGGCCGCCAGCCCATCGGTGAGCGGGTTGACCTTCCGCAGCTTGCAGCACAGGTCGGGGTCCCGGGCCCACAGGTCCGCGCCGTACTGCGCGTCCTGCTCGCGGACGGAGATCGTCGGCCCCAGCGTGACGACGTTGACCGGGAGCGTCGCGGCGACCGCGTCACGGGTGCCGAGGGTCTCGACGAAGTGGTATCCGGTATCCAGGAAGAGCACGTCGATCCCTGGCGAGACTCGTCCTGCGAGGTGGGCGAGCACCGAGTCGGTCATCGAGGATGCCACGCAGAAACGGCTGCCGAACGTCTCAACCGCCCATTCGATGATCGCCTCCGCCGGCGCGAGCTCGAGCTCCGGCCCGGCGATCATCGCCGTCTCCCGCAGGTTGTCGATGCCTACCGAGGTCATGAGCCGGCCCCCGTTGTCGTCATCGGCGTCGACACCCGGCCAAGGAACCGGACTGTGAAGCAGCGCAGGCATTCCCGGCACTCCCAGGCACCGTGCTGCTCGCTCGTGCGGATGGAGGTCCTCGCCCGCGCAGTAAGGGCAGTGCAGGGGCACCGAGTGGGCGCTCATCGCAGTGCCCCCTCGTCGACCCGGGCCGCCCAAGGTGCGAACCGTTCGCCTTCGTGTCTGGTGGCGAGGTAGCGCCGTACCAGCGCCTCGACATAGTCGGTGAGGTCGGCCGACGAGACCTTGTGTCCGCGTAGCTTGCGACCGAACCCGGCTTCGAGGCCGAGGCCGCCGCCCAGATGGACCTGGAAGCCTTCGACGTAGCCACCGGTCCCGTCCGGCACCAGCTGTCCCTTCAGACCGATGTCCGCCACCTGGATCCGGGCGCAGGAGTTGGGGCATCCGTTCAGGTGGATGGTGATCGGGGTGTCGAGCTCGGGAACGCGTTCCTCGAGATCGGCGACCAGCTGGGCCGCGCGGTCCTTCGTGTCGACGATCGCCAGCTTGCAGAACTCGATGCCGGTGCAGGCCATGGTCGACCGCCGCCACTGGCTCGGCGTCGCCGAGAGGCCGAGATGCTCGACCTCCGCGACCAGCGCGTCGACATGGTCTGGAGCGACGTCGAGGATCACCATCTTCTGGTACGGCGTCGTGCGGACCCGGCTCGAGCCGTGGGCCTCGACGGTGTCGGCCAGCTTGCTCAAGGTGGTGCCCGAGACCCGCCCGGCAGTCGGTGCGACTCCGACGTAGAACCTGCCGTCGGCCTGTCGGTGAACACCCACGTGGTCGCCGTTGCCGAGCGGCTTCGGTGGTGCCTCGCCCGGGATCAGCGAGCGCCGCAGATACGAGGCCTCGAGCACCTCGCGGAAACGCTCGACCCCCCAGTCGGCGACCAGGAACTTGAGCCGGGCGCGGCTGCGCAACCGTCGGTAGCCGTAGTCGCGGAACAGGCTCGCCACCCCCCACCACACGTCGGGGACCTCGGCCGAGCGGCACCCAGACGCCGAGACTCTGGGCGAGCCTCGGGTTCGTCGAGAGGCCGCCGCCCACCCACACGTCGAAGCCGGCGCCGTACTCCGGATGCGTCGTCGGCACGAAGGCGAGGTCGTTGACCTCGGGAGCGACGTCGAGGCTCGGATGGCCGGTGATCGCCGTCTTGAACTTGCGAGGGAGGTTCGAGAACTCCGAGGACCCGAGGTAGCGCCGGGCGATCTCCTCGACGGCGGGAGTCGGGTCGATGATCTCCTCGGCCGCGATCCCGGCCAGTGGGCTGGCGATGATCACCCGGGGAACGTCGCCGCACGCCTCCTGGGTGGACAGCCCGACGTCCTCGAGGCGTCGCCAGATCTCCGGGACGTCCTCGACGCGCACCCAGTGCAGCTGAATGTTCTGCCGGTCGGTGATGTCGGCCGTATCCCGCGCGTACGTCGTGGAGATGTCGGCGATGGTCCGAAGCTGCGCGGTCGTGAGCTGACCGCCGTCGATGCGGATCCGCAGCATGAAGTACTCGTCCTCGAGCTCGTGCGGCTCCAGGACCGCTGTGCGGCCGCCGTCGATACCCGACTTGCGCTGGGTGTAGAGGCCCCACCATCGGAAGCGGGTGCGCAGGTCGGATGGGTCTATGGAGGCGAAGCCGCCTATCGCGTAGATGTTCTCGATCCTGGCGCGCACATGGAGCGCGTCATCGTCCTTCTTGACCTGCTCGGCGGAGTTGAGCGGCTCGCGGTAGCCGAGGGCCCACTGTCCCTCGCCTCGTACGGCGGTTGTGGATGTGCTGGTCATAGCGTTCCTCTGATGGAGGACGCGGCTGAGACGGTCGGACGAGCTCGCTGGCTGGGCCAGGATCGTCGGCGGGCCTTGCGCGCGCCCGGCCGGTTAAGGGGGCGGGGGCTACGCCGACATACACATCATGGTGCGGGTACGACAGAGGTCGACATGACGACGCAGCTTCAGCTGCACCCCATGACCGTCCGTGGTTCCCATGCGAGAACAATTGCACCAATCCGCCCGCCCCCGCGGCCTGTCCCGCGATGTGGACCCCGACCATCCGAGATTTATCCTCGGGGCGGGCCACCAACTCCTGAGTCGTCAGGTGGCGGGGAGCAGACCTTCTTTGCGGGCGACCAGGGTCGAAGCAGCCACCGTGGCGATCGTGGCGAGAAGTGTCATCGAGATCAGCGTGATGTTCTTGACCAGCACGAAGGTCACCAGTGACTGGGACTCCAGCAGCCAGAGGCCCACCAGACCCTTTGCCAGGCAGACGATTCCCCACATCAGCGTGAGTCGCCACAGCAGTCGGCGGACCCGCGGGCGGCTGGCCAGGTCGAGGGTCATGGGATAGAAGTCAGCTGCCAGCCGGGCCACCACCGGTCGCGCGGTCAGCAACGAGAACAGGAACACGGACGCGACGACCCCGTCGCTGATGACCGGCTGGATGAAGTAGACGAACGTGTTGCCGCTCGCCAGCGCCGCCACTGTCCGCACGGTCATGATCGCCACGGTCAGGATGAGGATGCCCGACGGCGCGCGGTTCGTGGCGTGACGCCAGCCGATGGCTCCGCACGTCCACACCAGCGCGGCCACGACGGCGACCTCGATCCCCATCGTGATGAGGGCCAGGTAGAAGAGGATCCCGGGGATCACGCAGGCGATGGACAGGCTGACGGCGATGCCCCCGATGATCGACCTCAGACCGGGATGGTTCGGCTCGGCGGACGCCAGGTCGCTCGGAGCCGTGCGCAGTGGGGGTCCACCGGTCAAGCGAAGCAAGGACAAGGGTCCGAAGCCTGTCTCCGGTCACACACCCGGCATATCCGTACTGCCGGAGACGACGGAGGGGACTTCGCGCGGAGCTTCCTCGGCGCCTCGCACTGTACGCCCGATGCGCGCTCATCCCGCATCGACCCGGCTGCCGGGAGGAGGAGCCCCTCCGCTAGGAGCCGGCCACCGAGAGCGTGCCGAGCAGACCGTGCTTCTCGTCATCGGGGCCGGCCGAGAAGATCACCTCGTCGGTGCCGGCCTCGACGCCGTTCCCGGGCAAGAGCGCCCACAGGCCGTCGATCTCGATCGGCTTCTGGTTGGCGTCCGTGAGCGTGCCGAGGAACGAGAGATCGGTGGGGTCGTACACGTTGATCCGGCCATCGCCGAAGTTCCCGACCAGCAGATCGCCGCTGAAGGTCCCGAAGCCCTCAGGTGCGATCGCCAGTCCCCACGGGGCGTTGAGCGCGCTGTGGTCAGGAGCACGCGCCACGCAGCTTCCCGTTCAGGTTGAAGATGTCCACCCGGCCGAAGCCCGCCCCGGCGACCTCGTCGGTGCGTTCAGAGTCCTGCTTGGCATAAGCGACGTAGATCTTGCCGCCGAGTACGGCGACGTTGAACGGCGCGTAGCCGGGGGGAAGCTGGGCGTCCTGGAAGTTCCCGGACGTGATGACGCGACGGAAGATCCCGTTGTAGACGTCCACGGTGCGAGCCGAGAAGTTCGCCGCGTACAGCCGCGGCCGGTTGGCCGTGCTGATCGCCAGGCCCTTGTAGACCGCACCGACGGTGACCACGGCGTTGACCGCCTGTGTGGACGGCGGTGTGCCGCCGGGCACGTTGGGCGACCAGCCGGTCAGGTGGCCGGTCTCACCGACGAACAGGAACCTCGCGATGTCACTCGTCCCGTCCGCGGCGTGGATGACGAACTGGGTACTGGTGTTCGCGACCTGCCCGGTCGGCGCCCCACCGGGAATGGTGACGACCAGCGGGTTGATGGTCTGCGTCCCGCCGTGGATGCCTCCGGCGTAGAGGGTGCTCAGATCCGTGCCGTTGTCGGAGACCCAGAGCGGGCTGGTGGGGAAGAACGACAGACCCCAAGGGTTGACCAGGTTGGGGTCGGTGATCTGTGCCTGTCCGTCGACGTCGGACACGAGGTTGACCTGCTGGTAGGTGCTCGGCGCTGCTGAGCGCGAGCCGGCGTCTGCCGGTACGGCGCTGGCGAGGGCCAGCGCCCCGACCGCCGCAAGGCCGAACGACCAACGCCAATGACGTGATTCCATGACTTCTCCTCGGTTGCCACGGGGCGGACGCTCGCGGCGTCGTCTTGTTACACGCGGCGGGACCGAGGGAGGTTCAGAGGGCGGCGACATCCTCGCGGGCGACCTCGCCGGCGCGGAGCTCCAGCGCATACAGCAGTCCGTAGGTGAAGCCGTTGTGCCCCGGAAGAGTGCCGGCGCCCGCGCCGAGGCGGCGGAGCACGTCGGCCGCGATGACGCTGTCCTGGTAGGTGCCGAGCACGCTCTGGACACGCTTGAAGTGGCGGATCCGGGCATCGGCCTTGTCGGCGCCGAGGGGTTCGACCAGCTCCGCGCTGTACCGAGCACGTTTCGCGGCTTTGCGCGCTCGGTGCAGCGCCGTTGCCAGGTCTCGCGCGTTGCTCGCCTCGGCCAGCCGGTGCTTGGCCTTGCGGGCCGCCTTCTTGGCCAGCCGTACGAGCGCGTCAGCGTCGTCCGGCACGACCGCATACGGCGGGTCGTCGGCCCAGCCGTTCAGCGCGACGATCAGGGACCGGTACCGGTCGCCGTCCATGGCCCGTTTGAGCTCGTCGTGGTGGAACGTCTGCTCGGAGAGCAGGTGCTGGTCGATGTGCTCGGCGACCGGCCCCAACACCAGTCCTGACGGCAGGGCCTCGACCGCCTCTCCGAGCCGTTGCCGCAGGACCTCACGGTCGCGTACGGCGCCCAGCAGAGCGGCGTACCAGGTCAGCTCCGCGTTGAGCTCGGCCGCCGCCGACGGCTACGAAGACCGGCGCGAACACCCGGAGGGTGCTGCGCAGCCGTCTGATCGCGACCCGGGTGTCGTGGACCGGGTCGACCCCCTCTCGCAACGACGCGTCCACGGTGGTGACGACCTCGCACTGCACTCGGACATAGCCGTCGACCGCACTTCGCGCGCTGGTCTCTCCTACCGAGTCTGGGATGGTCACGCGCCTAGTATCCGCCCCGACCAGCCGTCGTCATTGCGAAGGGAGGTACGCAAACCTAGGGTTGGCCCATGGCAGTGGAGGTGAGCGGAGGCAGCGCCGGCGCTCCGCCCCACCCCGCTCACCGGCTTGGCTGTCGCAGCGGCCGAGCTGTACGCGGATCCTCCGCTGCCCTCGATCCTGCGCCAGCTGCTCCGCCACAGCCGCCGCCTGGTCGGCGCCATGGCGGGCAGCGTCTCGCTGGTCGACGCCGGACGCGACCGCTACGCCAAGATGGCCGAGTACGGCGCCTCCTGCCAGCTCGGCCACAGCTTCCCGCTGGCCGAGGGGGTCACCGGCCAGGTCCTGGCCCGTCGGAGGCCGGTCGTGCTCGCCAGCTATGGCGACGTACCCACCGGGCATCTGCCGGCCACTCATCCGGCAAGTCGCGGCGCCGTCGCCGCGGTGCCGATCTGGTGGCTGGGTGAGGTCATCGGGGCCAACGTCGTCTTCGCCGGGCTCCGCTCCGAGTTCACCGCGTCCGAGGTCGACGAGCTCGAGACTGCTCACCCAGGTGGCCGCAGCCGGGATCGTGCGCGCCGGGGACCCGGCCGCTCGATCCGGGCGCCGCCCGAATGCTGGCGGTCGATCCCGCCTCCGGCTCTCCGCTGACCCCGCGCGAGCTCGAGGTGCTGGCACTGATCGGGCTCGGCATGAGTGACCGCGAGGTGGCGGCGGCGCTGGTGATCTCCCGCAAGACCGCGGAGAAGCACGTCGGTGCGCTGCTCCGCAAGACGGGCACCACGCGACGTACCGCAGCCGTCATGCGAGCGCTCGAGTGGGGCTGGCTGAGCCCGGACACGGACCTGTACCACGTCTGAGCAGCGGGCGGACTTGGTTCGCGCCGTTGGGAGATGGGGAGTTTCCCCCATAGCCCGGCGCAGGGACGACCAGCCTAGAGTCGAGATCACGTTTCGCGTGCTCGTGCTCGGTCTCCTCGAGAAGGAGTGACCTTTGCCTGTCGTGTCGATGAAGGAAACCCTCGACCGCGCCTTCGCCGACCGCTACGGCGTCGCCGCCATCAATATCGTCAACGACCTCAGCATCGAGGCCGTGCTCGCCGCCGCCGAGGAGGAGCGGGCCCCGGTCATCCTGCAGACCTCGGTCAAGACCGTTCGGATGTACGGCCGGCGGCAGCTCTTCGAGATCTTCGAGTCCCTGGTCCGGGACGTCTCGGTCCCGGTGACCCTGCACCTCGACCACTGCCCGGAACGCGAGGTCATCTCCGACTGTCTGGCGGGCGGGTGGAACTCGGTGCTGTTCGACGCGCACGAGCTGGACGTCGCCGAGAACCTGCGCCAGACGATCGAGGTCGTCGCGGAGGCCCGGGCCGTCGGCGGACACGTCGAGGGCGAGATCGAGGGCATCCAGGGAGTCGAGGACGGCATCGGGTCGGATGAGCGCTCGGTCCAGCAGAGCCTGGAGACCGCGGTCGACTTCATCACCCGATCCGGCGTCGACTGCTTCGCCCCGGCGATCGGCAACGCGCACGGCCAGTACGCCGCCGCGCCGACCCTGGACCACCAACGGGTGACCGACCTGGTCGAGGCGACCGGGGTGCCGATGGCGCTGCACGGGGGGACCGGGCTCACCGAGGAGCAGTTCAAGGACCTGGTCGGCCGCGGATGTGCGAAGGTCAACATCTCGACGGCGCTGAAGGAGAGCTTCCTGAAGTCGAGTCTGGAGTTCCTACGCGCCGCTGAGCAGAAGAACAAGTGGGACCCGCCCTCGTTCTTCAACCATCAAAGGGCTGCCGTGATCGATATGGCACGCCGACACATGCAGATCTTCGGTAGCTCGGGACGCGCCTGGTGACAGCGCTCATCTTCGACTGCGATGGGGTGCTGGCCGATACCGAGCGGTACGGCCACCTGCCGGCGTTCAACGCGACCTTCGAGGAGTACGGCCTTCCGGTGCGTTGGGACGAGGACGAGTACGCGCGTCAAGCTGAAGGTCGGCGGGGGCAAGGAGCGGATGGCCACGCTCTTCGACGACCCGTCGTTCGTCGAAGGGGCCGGCATACCCGACGACCCTGCTGAGCGCACTCAGCTGCTCGCCCAGTGGCACCGGACCAAGACCGCCTGGTTCAAGAAGCTCGTCGCCGACGGCGCCATCCCCGCCCGCCCTGGGATCGCTCGGGTGGTCTCGGCCGCGCTGGAGGCCGGCTGGGTCGTGGCGGTCGCCTCCACCTCCGCGCAGGAGTCCGTCCAGGCCGTGCTCGAGCACGCTGTTGGTGTCGAGACGGCGGCCCGCGTCCCGGTGTTCGCCGGAGACGTCGTTCCGGCGAAGAAGCCCGATCCGGCGATCTACACCCATACCGTCGCCACCCTCGGCCTCGACCCGGCTGACACTCTCGTCGTGGAGGACTCCCGAAACGGCCTGCTGGCCGCCGTCGGCGCCGGGCTGCCGTGCCTCGTTACGGTGAATGACTACACGCGCGACGAGGATTTCGGCGAGGCTGTGCTGGTGGTGTCGGAGCTGGGAGACCCAGGCCGGCCGCCGGTCGACGTACTCGCCAGTCGTGGGGTGGCTGCGCCCAGCAGACTTCATCACTCTCGACGACCTGAGGGCGTGCATCAGTGCTCGTCCGTCAAGCACGGAAGGGATCTGACCAATGGAGGAGTCGCGTGAGCGGTAGGAGCGCGCAAGAGAGCGTCGATCTCGTCGTTCGGACGATCGCGCAGACCGCGGTCGACAACGAGAAGTACTTCGGGGAGCTCGACTCGGTGGTCGGGGACGGTGACCTCGGATACTCGCTGGCTCGCGGCTTCGAGAAGCTGCTCGACGGCTGGGACGACCTCGACCGCACCGATGTCGGCACGTTCCTCAAGAAGACCGGCATGACAGTGACCTCTCGCATCGGTGGTACCTCGGGCCCGATCTGGGGAACCGCCTTCATGAAGGCAGGCATCAACATCGGGGCGTCAGAGCAGCTCAGTGGCGAGCAGGTGGTCGCCATGCTGCGGGCTGCGGTCGACGGCATCAAGGCCCGAGGTCAGTCAGACGTTGGCGACAAGACTCTGATCGACGTACTGGTCCCGATGACGGACGAGATCGAGCGGGAGCTGCAGGCGGGTGCCGACGCGACGACCATTCTCGCTGCGGCGGCGCGAGTCGCCCGCGAGGCTGCAGAGGCGACGAAAGACATGATCGCCAAGAGGGGGCGCGCGTCCTACACGGGCGAGCGGAGCATCGGTTCAGTCGACGCCGGCGGGATGGCTGTCGCCGTCATCGTCGAGCGCATCCACCAGGTATGGGAAGCAGAGGAAGCATCATGAAGAAGTTCGTCAACGACCCCACCCAGTTCGTCCCGGAGATGCTCGAAGGGATCGCTCTGGCGAACCCCGACACCCTGACCTACGTCCCCGAGTACAACCTGATCATGAGGTCGGACTGCCCGCGTGAGGACAAGGTCTCGATCGTGCAGGGTTCCGGCTCGGGTCACGAGCCGGCGCACGTGATGATCGTCGGCAAGGGCATGCTCGATGCGGCCTGCCCTGGCGATGTGTTCGCGGCTCCGCCGATGGACTACGTCTACGAGACGACCAAGAAGCTGGCGTCGCCCAAGGGCGTGCTGCTCCTGGTCAACAACTACACCGGTGACCGGATGGCTTTCGACATGGGCAAGGAGATGGCTGAGGCCGAGGGGATCAAGGTCGAGATCCTGATGATCAACGACGACGTGGCCGTCAAGGACTCGACCTGGACCATCGGGCGACGAGGCGTGGCCGGGAACTTCTTCGTGATCAAGGCCGTCGGGGCGGCGGCCGAGCAGGGCGCCGAGCTCGACGAGCTGCTGCGGATCGGCCGCAAGGTCAACGACGTGACTCGCACGATGGGTGTCGGCCTCACTGCCTGCACCCCACCCGCCAAGGGCTCGCCGCTGTTCGAGCTCGGCGACGACGAGATCGAGATGGGTGTCGGTATCCACGGTGAGCCCGGCCGGGAGCGCAAGAAGCTCACCAACGCCGACGCCATCGCCGACGAGCTGCTCGACGCGGTCGCAGGTGACCTGCCGTACGAGTCGGGCGACAACGTGGCGCTGATGATCAACGGCCTCGGTGGTACGCCGATCAGCGAGCTCTACATCCTCTACCGTCGGGCCCACAAGCAGCTCGCGGACCGGGGCATCACGGTGAAGCGGAGCTACGTCAACGAGTACTGCACGTCGCTCGACATGGCCGGTGCCTCGCTCACCCTGGTCAAGCTCGACGACGAGATCGAGGCCCTGCTGGCCGCCCCCGCGGAGGTCCCCATCCGCGTCTTCTGAGCTCGGGCCCGCTTCGTCGATCTGTTTCAGCGCGGTCGGCTGCCTCCACCTTCCCCCACTCGCCACGTCAACGGCCCCGGTGGGTGGGGGCTGCCCAGCATGCTTGGTGGATACACCGTTGGCTGGGGAGACCTGCCCGGCAGAGCGGGGACTTGCCAAGCATGCTGGGCAAAGCCGAACGGGACCGCTATGCGGGGCGCTCGGCGCTGCCTTCGCCGAGGCCGTCGCTGATCAGGGCGGCGAGGGACTCGAGGGCGGCCTGGGCCTCAGGACCCGATGCGGACAGCCGGACCCGGTTTGCGAGGCGGACGCCGAGCGTCATCAGCTCCATCATGCTGTCGGCGTCCGCGGGCCCCTGACCGGTGTCCAGGTTGGTCACGGTGACCTCGACCGGGAGGTCCGCCGCTGCCTTGGCGAACAGCGCGGCCGGGCGGGCATGCAGCCCTTGCGGGTTGACGATCTCGACATCGAGGGTCGTGACATCCCCGTCCGCCGCCGAAGACGCGGTCCCGTCCGGCTCAGCAGCCTCCGGTGCATCGGGGGACGCATCGGACGCGGGTCCGAGCTGGGCAGCCTTGGCGGCGGCGGCCCCGACGGCTTCCTTCTCGACGGCGGCGAGAGATCTGCCCATGGCTGCCTGTACGACGGCGGCGACCAGTCCCTCGACGAACGGCGCCCGAGACAACAGGACCTCACCGCTCAGCTCGTCCGTGAGCTCGAGGGCCATCTCCGCCGACAGGATGGCGCTGCCGAGGTCGGTGATGACGAGAACACCGGTCCCCGCGCTGGCCCGGTCGGCACGCTGGATCGCCTCGGCGACCGCGACCGCGTCGGTGCCCAGCCCGCCGTCGTTGCCCGCCGCGACCTCGATGGGCGGCGGGTTGTCGCCGACCATCTGCACGGCCAGGGTGACCGCGGCTTCTGCGAGTGGCTCCGAGTGGGAGACGACGACGATGCCGACCACTCGGCTCAGTCCTCGTGCAGTGCCGCGGCGAGGGCCTCCAGCAGCAGGGTGAGCGAGGCCGAGCCGGGATCGATGTGCCCGGCGCTGCGTTCGCCGAGGTAGCTGGCCCGCCCCTTGCGGGCGACCAGGGGTTCGGTGGCGTCGCGACCCGCTGCTGCAGCCGCTGCCGCGGCCTGCGCGCCCGCGGCAGCATCGCCTCCAGCTGCGACGGCCTCCTCGTAGGCGGCCACCGCGGGAGTGAAGGCGTCGACCATGGTCTTGTCGCCCACCTCGGCCTTGCCTCGCGAGATGACCCCTTCCAGGCCGGCGCGTAGCGCCTCGCCGAGCTGCGTGGGGGTAGCCGTGTCCGTCTCACCGATCGCCTTGCCCATGCGCAGCAGCAGAGTGCCGTACAACGGACCGCTGGCCCCGCCGACCGTCGAGACGAGCGTCATCCCGCTGGACTGCAGCAGCGCGGCGATGGTCTCCGGGCGGACTTGCCGTGAGCTTCTCCACGACCGCGTTGAAGCCTCGGGTCATGTTCGAGCCGTGGTCGGCATCGCCGATCGCGGAGTCCAGGGCCGTCAGATGGTCACGGTTCTCTGCGATCGAGTCCTTGGCTCGGCCGATCCAGTCGGTGATCTGGGCCAGCGTGACATCAGCCACCTGTCAGACTCCCCAGCGCAGCCCGGGCGTGTTGACGGGGGCGTCCCACAGCGTGACCAGCTCGTCGTCGGCCTTCAGCAGCGTGATCGAGCAGCCGGCCATCTCGAGCGAGGTGATGTAGTTGCCGACCAGGGATCTGACCACCGTGATGCCGTGGCCGTCGAGGATCTTCGCGAACTCGCCGTACATCAGGTAGAGCTCGATCAGCGGTGTGCCGCCCATCCCGTTGCAGAAGGCGATGACCGAGTCGCCCGAGCCGAACGGCAGGTCGGACAGCACCGGCTCGAGCAGCTGCTCGGCGATCTCCTTGGCCGGCGCGAGGTCCCGGCGGTAGCGGCCGGGCTCGCCGTGGATGCCGATGCCGATCTCCATCTGGTCGTCCGGCAGGTCGAACGTCGGGTTGCCGGCGGCCGGCACGATGCATGAGGTCAGCGCCATGCCCATCGTCCGGCCGTTGGCGTTGACCTTCTCCGCCACGGCCTTGACCGCCGCCAGATCGCGGCCCTCCTCGGCTGCGGCACCGGCGATCTTCTCGACCAGCACCGTGACGCCGACGCCGCGGCGGCCGGCGGTGTAGAGGCTGTCCTGTACGGCGACGTCGTCGTTGGTGACCACGGCCTCGACGGTGACCCCCGAGTCGGCGGCCAGCTCCGCGGCCATCTCGAAGTTCAGCACGTCGCCCGTGTAGTTCTTCACGATGTGCAGGACCCCGGCTCCGCCGTCGACGGCGGTGGTAGCGGCGAGGATCGGCTCCGGGGTCGGTGACGTGAACACCTCGCCGCAGACCGCGGCGTCGAGCATGCCGAGGCCGACGAAACCGCCGTGCAGCGGCTCGTGGCCGGACCCGCCGCCGGAGACCAGGCCGACCTTGCCGCTCTTCGGCGAGTCGCCGCGGATCACCAGCCGGTTCTCGTGGTCGATGCGCAGCTCAGGATGGGCTGCTGCCACCCCGAGCAGCGACTCTTTGACGACATCATCGGCGGCGTTGATGAGCTTCTTCACGTCTGTCACCTTCCGGGGCGTCACCGCGCCTTCGTGGCCCGGTCCTGAGCGCGACGCTAGGACGGCCATCGGGGCGGGTCAACACGGGCTGTTCGACAATGCCGAACGAGGTCAGGCTGGCCCGGAGATGGGTCTGGCTTTCCGCCGGTTTGCCCTGGTCCCGGGGCGTCGTCGCCGTCGGCGACGGCGTCACGAGGATGCGCCCAGCCGTACGTCCGCTCGCACGGCGCGCGTCCACTCGGCGTGCTCGTGCTGGCGCAGGGACGCGGACATCGCTGGCTCCCATCGGGCAGCCCGGTGCCAGTTGCGGCGGAGCACCTCGACGTCGGCCCAGTAGCCGACGGCCAGCCCGGCGGCGTAGGCAGCGCCGAGCGAGACCGTCTCGGCGATCATCGGCCGTTCGACCGGCACGTCGAGCACGTCGGCGACGAACTGCATGAGCAGGTTGTTCGCCGTCATCCCGCCGTCGACCTTGAGCTTGGTCAGACCAAGGCCCGAGTCCGCGTTCATCGCGTCGACCACGTCCTTGGTCTGCCAGCCGGTCGCCTCCAGGACCGCTCGGGCCAGGTGTCCCTTCGTGACGTACGACGTGAGCCCGACCATGACGCCGCGGGCGTCCTCGCGCCAGTGCGGCGCGAACAGGCCGGAGAAGGCGGGGACGATGTAGCACCCACCGTTGTCGCGGACGGAGCTGGCCAGGGTCTCGATCTGCGGGGCGGAGGAGATCATCTCCAATGAGTCACGGAACCACTGCACGAGCGACCCGGTCACGGCGATCGACCCTTCGAGCGCGTAGACGCGCGCGGCTTCCCGGCAGGTCATAGGCCACCGTCGGCAGCAGGCCGTGCGTCGAGCTGCACGACCTGGGTCCCGGTGTTGAGCAGCACGAACGCCCCGGTGCCGTAGGTGCACTTGGCCTCGCCGGGGTCGAAGCAGGTCTGTCCCACCAGGGCGGCCTGCTGGTCACCCAAGGCTCCGCCGATGCTCACCCCGGGGAGCACCGTCTCGGCAGGTGCCGTACACCTCGGCGTTCCCGCTGATTCGGGGAAGCATCTCGGGTGGGATGTCGAGGGCGGCCACCAGCCTGGCGTCCCACTGGCAGGTGTTGAGGTCCATCAGCATGGTGCGGCTGGCGTTGGTCACGTCGGTGACGTGCACCCCACCGTCGGGTCCGCCGGTCAGGTTCCAGATCAGCCAGGTCTCCATGGTGCCGAACAGGGCCTCCCCGCTCTCGGCGCGGGCGCGCAGGCCGGGAATGTGGTCGAGCAACCAACGCAGGCGAGGACCGGCGAAGTACGACGCCGGCTCGAGGCCGCTGACGTCGCGGAACAGGGACGCGATCGGCTCCTGCTTGAGCTCCTTGACGAAGTCGGCGGTCCGGATGTCCTGCCAGGTGATCGCGTTCGCGACCGGTACGCCGGTGCTGGGATCCCACACCACCGTGGTCTCGCGCTGGTTGGCGATGCCGAGGGTGGCCACCTGGGCGATGTCGATGCCGGCCTGGCGCACGGCGCGCGGGACGACCCGGGTGACGTTGCGCCATACCTCCACGGCGTCGTGCTCGACCCACCCGGGCTGTGGGTAGTGGTGCCGGTGCTCGAGCTGCGCCATCGAGACCATCCGGCCGGCGTGGTCGAACAGCAGGCACCGGCTCGAGGTGGTGCCCTGGTCGATGGCGGCGACAAAAGTGTCGACCACGTCAACGCCCGTTCGCGAGAAAGACAGTGTCGACCATGTCAGGGCAGCTCCGCGAGCTGGTCCGAGATGGCCCGGGCCGCCGAGACCACCCGCTCGGTGATCTCGCGGTGGGGCATCCCGTTGGTCGAGAAGATCCGATCGGTCGGTCCGAGGACGGAGATCGCACCCACGCCGAGTCCGCCGTACTGACGGATCGGCGCCGCCACGCCTCCGCTGTCGCTCACGTACTCGCCGAGATCGATGCCGTAGCCGACCGCCTTGATCCGGCGGACCTCATCCAGCAGGCTCTCCCGGTCGATCGTCGTACGGCTGGTGTATCGCTCGAGCGACGACTGGCGTAGCCGGGAGCGGAGCCACGGCGTGTGCGCGAGCAGCACCTTGCCCAGCGCGGACGCGTGCACCGGCCGGATCTCGCCGACACGAAGCCGCTGGGATGACCCGTCCGGACAGAAGACGTGATGGATGATCTCGACTCCGTCCGCCGCCGGGATGCCGATCAGCACGGCCTCGCCGGTGTTGGCGGCAAGACTGTCGGCCCAGTTCATCGACTGCGAACGCAGCAGGTTGGGGTCGAGGCCGCCACCGGGGAGATCCTGGATCTCGGTGTCGAGGCGGTAGCGGGCGGTGACCCGGTCCTGCCGGACCAGGCCGACATGACGGAGCGTGGCGACGATGCCGTGGGTTGTTGCCTTCGGCAGCTCGAGCGACTCGGCGATCTCCTGCAGGGCGAGGTCGTGCGGGGCTGCGGCCAGCAGCCGGAGCACGGCCACCGCGCGCTCGATGGACTGGATATGTCCCGGCATCGGCCTAGTGTCGCATCGGCGTTCGACTATGTCGAACGGGGTGTGTTGACCATCACCTTGGGCGGTCCTAGCGTCACGTCAGGACCGGGCCACGCAGGCCCGGTGAGCCCCAGGAGGACACGTGAAGCAAGACTCGATGGTCGGGGAACTGCTCGGTGAGTTCTTTGGCACCATGATTCTCATCCTGTTCGGCGTTGGTGTCGTCGCCTCCGTGGTGGCGGCGGGGGTCGGCGACCATGATTCGATCACCTGGGCCTGGGGGTTCGGCGTCACCCTGGGCGTCTACACCGCAGCCCGACTGAGCGGGGCGCACCTCAACCCCGCGGTCACCATCGCCCTGGCGGCGTTCAAGGGGTTCTCGTGGTCGAAGGTCGGCCCGTACTGCCTGGCGCAGACGGCCGGCGCGTTCGTAGCCGCCATCATCGTGCGGTTCACCTACGCCGACTTCATCAACGCCATCGACCCCAATCACACCTACTTGACGCAGGGCATCTTCTCTACGTCTCCCAGCTACAACCCGGATACCGCACGCGCAGGTCAGCCTGACCACGGCCTGGTTCGACCAGATCGTCGGCACCGCCATCCTCGTCTTCATCATCTTCGCCGTGACCAACGCGGTGAACAACCCGCCGCTGGCCAACCTGGGCCCGGTCGTGATCGGCTTCCTGGTCGTCGCGATCGGCATGGCGTGGGGCGCCAACGCCGGATACGCCATCAACCCGGCCCGTGACTTCGGCCCGCGGCTGGCGTCCTGGCTCACCGGGTTATGGCACGGCCTGGCGATCGACAACAGATGGCCATCCGATCTACTTCTACGTCCCGATCATCGCCCCCATCATCGGCGGCCTCGTCGGCGGCGGGCTGTTCAAGTTCCTCGAGGGTTACCTGCCTTCGGACGACAGGCGCCGACACGCCCCCGGTCGGCGAGCCGTTCGAGAAGGCCGGCTGACGTCGACGTTCACCGTGACACCCGCAGCCACCCCTACCCGTCCGGAGCCCGGACACATCCATCCTGAGGAGATGTTCCATGGCTGACTTCGTCGGCGCCGTCGACCAAGGCACCACCAGCACGCGATTCATGATCTTCGACCACAGCGGTAACGAGAAGGCTCGGCACCAGCTCGAGCACGAGCAGATCCTGCCGCAGGCGGGATGGGTCGAGCACAACCCGGTCGAGATCTGGGAGCGCACGTCGGCGGTCATCCAGACCGCCCTCAACAAGGCGAACCTGACGTCGAGCGACCTGGCCGCCATCGGCATCACCAACCAGCGCGAGACCACCGTCGTATGGGACAAGAACACCGGCCGTCCCTACTACAACGCCATCGTCTGGCAGGACACCAGGACCGACCGGATCGCGTCCAAGCTCGAGCGGGACGGCCACGGCGACACGATCCGGCACAAGGCCGGCCTGCCGCCTGCGACGTACTTCTCCGGCGGCAAGATCCAGTGGATCCTGGAGAACGTCGACGGTGTACGGGAAGCGGCCGAGCGGGGTGACGCCATCTTCGGCAACACCGACTCGCTGGGTGATCTGGCAGCTGACCGGCGGCGCCAACGGCGGAGTCCACATGACGGACCCGACGAACGCCAGCCGCACGATGCTGATGGATCTGGAGACCCTCGCCTGGGACGACGAGCTGCTGGCCATGTTCAACATCCCGCGGTCGATGCTGCCGGAGATCAAGCCGTCCTCGGCGGCGGAGCCGTACGGCATGACGCTGACCAACGGTCCGGTCAACGGCGAGGTGCCGATCACCGGTGACCTCGGCGACCAGCAGGCGGCCACCGTCGGTCAGGTCTGCTTCGCGCCCGGCGAGGCGAAGAACACCTACGGCACCGGCAACTTCATGCTGCTCAACACCGGCACGGAGATCGTGCGCTCGAAGGCGGGTCTGCTCACCACCGTGGGCTACAAGTTCGGCGAGGAGGACACGGTCTACTGCCTCGAAGGCTCGATCGCCGTGACCGGGTCCGCCGTGCAGTGGCTGCGCGACCAGCTCGGGCATCATCAGCGGCGCGTCGGAGAGCGAGACCTTGGCCAGGCAGGTGGCGGACAACGGCGGCGTCTACTTCGTGCCGGCGTTCTCGGGCCTCTTCGCGCCGTACTGGCGCTCGGACGCACGTGGCGCCATCGTCGGGCTGTCCCGGTTCAACACCAACGCGCACCTGGCGCGGGCGACCCTCGAGGCGATCTGCTACCAGAGCCGCGACGTCGCCGAGGCGATGGAGAAGGACTCCGGCGTCAAGCTCGAGGTGCTGAAGGTCGACGGTGGTGTGACACTGAACGAGCTGTGCATGCAGATCCAGTCGGACATCCTCGGCGTCTCGGTGAGCCGTCCGGTGGTCGCGGAGACGACCGCCCTCGGAGCCGCGTACGCCGCGGGACTGGCCGTCGGGTTCTGGTCGAACACCGACGAGCTTCGGGAGAACTGGAACGAAGCGAAGCGGTGGGAGCCCGAGTGGAACGACGACCAGCGCGAAGCCGGGTACGCCCAGTGGAAGAAGGCCGTTCAGCGGACCCTCGACTGGGTCGACGTCGACTGAGCGTACGTTTGAGGATCGCCCGTCCATCGACCGGAAGAGGTTGAGATGAAGCCCGTGGCCCTGTCGCCAAGTCAGCGTGAAGCGGCGTTGGATGCGATGGAGTCGGGTGGCGTCGACATCCTCGTCGTCGGTGGCGGCGTCGTCGGGGCAGGCTGCTGCCCTCGATGCCGCCACCCGAGGGCTCGAGGTCGGCCTGGTCGAGGCCCGCGACTATGCCTCGGGCACGTCGAGCCGGTCCAGCAAGCTGATCCACGGCGGGCTGCGCTACCTGGAGATGCTGGACTTCGGGCTGGTGTCCGAGGCGCTCCAGGAGCGTGGCCTGCTGATCCAGACGCATCGCGCCGCACCTGGTCCGGCCGGTGCCGTTCGTCTACCCGCTGCACGGGCGGGTCTGGGAGCGCTGGCTACGCCGGCGCCGGCGTCGCTGCTCTACGACTCGCTGGGCCTGCTCTCCGGTCGCTCGCGCGGCGTGCCCCATCACCGGCACCTCACCCGGCGCGGTGCCCGCAGGATCGTGCCGTCGCTGCGCAAGGACGCGTTGATCGGCGCCCTGCAGTACTACGACGCCCAGGTCGACGACGCCCGGCACACGATGTTCCTCGCGCGCACCGCCGCGGCGTACGGCGCTCACGTCGCGAGCCGGACCCGGGTGGTCGAGTTCATCCGAGAGGGCGAGCGGGTCAGCGGGGCGGTCGTGGAGGACCTCGAGACCGGCCGGTCCATCCGGATCGAGGCCCGTCAGGTCGTCAACGCCACCGGCGTCTGGACCGACGACACGCAGTCGCTGGCCGGCGAGCGCGGCCAGTTCCACGTCCGGGCCAGCAAGGGCATCCACCTGGTCGTGCCGAGGGACCGGATCCGCTCGGACTCCGGCCTGATCCTGCGCACCGAGAAGTCGGTGCTGTTCGTCATCCCCTGGGGCCGGCACTGGATCATCGGCACCACCGACACCGACTGGGAGCTCGACAAGGCCCATCCGGCGGCGAGCTCCAGCGACATCGACTACCTGCTCGACCATGTCAACGCCGTACTCGAGACGCCCCTCACCCGAGACGACGTCGAGGGCGTCTACGCCGGTCTTCGGCCGTTGCTCAAGGGGGAGTCGGAGGCCACCTCCAAGCTCTCCCGCGAGCACGCCGTCGCCCACGCGGTGCCCGGGCTGGTCGTCGTGGCCGGCGGCAAGTACACGACGTACCGGGTGATGGCGAAGGATGCCGTCGACGAGGCGGTCCACGGTCTCGAGCAGGTGCTCGACCGCCGGGTCCCCGCGTCCTGCACCGAGGACGTGCCGTTGCTCGGCGCCGACGGCTACGCCGCGCTCTGGAACCAGCGCCACCTGCTGGCCGAGCGCAGCGGACTGCACCAGGTCCGGATCGAGCATCTGCTGGGGCGCTACGGCTCGATGATCCACGAGCTGCTCGACCTGATCGCCGAACGACCCGAGCCTGGGCGAACCGCTCTCGGGGACCGAGGACTACCTCCGGGCCGAGGTCGTCTACGCGGCCTCGCACGAGGGTGCCCGGCACCTCGACGACGTGCTCACTCGCCGTACCCGGATCTCGATCGAGACGTTCCACCGCGGCACCCAGTCCTGCGAGGAGGCCGCGGAGCTGATGCGCGGCGTTCTCGACTGGAGCCCGGAGCAGGTCGAGCGCGAGATCGAGCACTACCAGCAACGGGTCGCGGCCGAGCGCGAGAGCCAGCAGATGCCCGACGACAAGACCGCGGACGCCGCCCGGATGGGCGCCCGCGACGTCGTTCCCCTGTCCTGACAGGCGCCGTCAGGCGGACATCCTCGAGCAGATGTCGGCGACCACACGTATCGTCGCTCTGGCCTGACGACGTACGGTCGTCGCTCGCACCTGACGACTGGAGACCTTGATGGCAAGCAAGTGGTGGACCCTGGTCGCCGTGTGCCTGGGCATCTTCATGCTGCTGCTCGACATCACGATCGTCAACGTCGCGCTGCCGGACATCCAGACCGAGCTCTCGGCCAGCTTCTCCGACCTGCAGTGGGTGGTGGATGCCTACGCGCTGACGCTGGCCGCGCTGCTGCTCACGGCGGGCAGCCTGGCCGACATGTACGGCCGTCGCCTGCTGTACCTCATCGGGCTCGGCGATCTTCACGCATCGCGTCGCTGCTCTGCGGCCTCGCCCAGGACATCCTGCTGCTCCAGCTGTCCCGAGCGCTGCAGGGCGTCGGCGGGGCGATCATGTTCGCGGTCTCGCTGGCCCTGCTGGCGGATGCCTTCCGCGGCAAGGACCGCGGGGTCGCCTTCGGTGTGTGGGGGGCGATCGCCGGGCTCGCGGTGGCGATCGGCCCGCTGCTGGGCGGACTGCTGACGACGGGGCTCTCGTGGCGGTGGATCTTCTTCGTCAACCTGCCGATCGGTCTGGTCGCGATCGCGATCACGATGACCCGGGTCGCCGAGTCGAAGGCCCAGCGAGGCCGTCCGGCCGGACTGGCTCGGCTTCGTGCTGTTCACGCTCGCCCTGTCCTTGCCTGGTCTACGGGCTGATCGAGTCCAACGAGCGGTCGTTCGGCGACAGCCTGCGTGGTCGGATGCCTGGTGGCGGCGGCCGTGCTGCTCGCGGCGTTCCTCGTCGTCGAGGCGCGCGGTCAACACCCGATGTTCGACCTCTCGTTGTTCGCCAAGCCGACGTTCACCGGCGGGTCCGTCGCGGCGTTCGGGCTGAGCGCGTCGATCTTCTCGCTGCTGCTCTACCTGGTGCTCTACCTGCAGGACATCCTGGGCTACAGCGCCCTGCAGACCGGCCTGCGCCTGCTGATCATCTCGGGAGGGATCCTGGTCACGGCCACGATCTCCGGGCGGCTCTCGTCCCACGTGCCGGTACGGCTGATGATCGGCCCGGGTCTGCTGCATCGTCGGGATCGGGCTGCTGCTCATGCGCGGTCTCGACGCGTCGTCGAGCTGGACCCACCTGATCCCGGGGATGATCGTGTCCGGCATCGGGGTCGGCCTGGTCAACCCGCCGCTGGCCTCGACGGCGATCGGCGTGGTCCCGCCGCACCAGGCGGGCATGGCCTCCGGCATCAACTCGACGTTCCGGCAGGTCGGCATCGCCACCGGGATCGCCTTGCTGGGCACGCCTGTTCGCCAACAAGGTGAGCGACGAGATCCTCGACCGCGTCGGGCAGGTGCCGAGTCTGTCCGGGCGAGGGCCGGAGATCGCGACTGCCGTCCAGTCCGGTCAGATCGACAAGGTCATCGTCGGCCCTGCCGCCGAGCAGCCGGGAGACGGTCGAGGAGATCGCCCGGGCTGCCTTCACCTCCGGCCTCGACCGGATCCTGCTCGTGGGCGCGGTCATCGCGCTCGTCTCAGGAGTCGTGTCGCTGGCGACGATCCGCGGGAAGGACTTCGCAGCGCAGGACGACCATCCGGCGTCCGCGTGACCTCATCGGAGCAGCCTGCGGGGGAGTCGGAGAAGCGGGTCAGCTGGGCGGAGCTCTTCTTCGACCTGGTGTTCGTCTTCTCCGTCACCGAGGTCTCGACCCTGATCCTGCATGACTATTCCTTTGCAGGTCTGCTTCGCGCGCTGGTGGTCTTCGTGCCGATCTACTGGCTCTGGGTCGGTACGGCGATCCAGACCAACCAGCGGGACATGTCGGACCCAGTGCTGCGGCTGCGCATCTTCGCGGTCGCGCTCACGGCCATCTTCATGGCGCTCGCGTTGCCGGGCTCCTACGCCGACTCGGGGCTGCTGTTCGCTGTCGCCTACTGGTGCGGGCGCCTGATCCTCGGGGCCGGCCCACTGCTCGGGGGCCTTCGCCGGGGAGCGGTCCCTGGACGCCGTACACAGTGAGCATCGTGTTCACCGGGCCGATGCTCGTCGTCGGGGCGACGCTGCCTGCGCCCTGGCGGGAGATCGTCTGGGGGCTGCGCAGCGCTGCTGGACCTCTCGACGCCGACCCTGCTGCGCAACCGGCTGCGCGGCATGCACCTCGATGCCGGGCATCTGGCGGAGCGCTTCGGGCTTTTCGTGCTGATCGCCATCGGGGAGTCCGTGGTCGCGATCGGCACGTCCGCCACCTCCGAGCAGGGCCCCGGACTCGCCGTGGGATCGGCCGTCGTCGCGGCGTTCGTCCTGAGCGCGGGGCTGTGGTGGGTCTACTTCCACTTCGCGGCCGACGCCATGCGACATGCGATGTCGACGGCGCGGGTCCAGCTCGACATCACCCGGCTGGTCCTCTCCTATGGTCACCTGTCGTTCGTGGGCTCGGTCATCGTCGTGTCGGTCGGCATGCACGAGGCGGTGGCCGAACCGGGCACCCGCCTCGGTTGGGGTCTGACCGGGTTGCTGTTCGGTGGGACGGCGCTCTACCTGGCGACCTTCGGCTTCACCCGATGGGCGATGTTCCGGCTGGTCTCCTGGACCCGGCTGACGGCGGCGGCCGTGGTGATGGTTTTGGCCGCCCGCGGCGTACCTGCCGGCCCTCGCCGCCCTCACCATCCTCGCCCTCGTCGTGGTCGTGCTGAACGCGGTCGAGCTGGCCCGGGTCGAGCAGATCGGCTGGCGGGCTCTACTGGATCGCCGCGCCTGACGATCACTCCTGACGAGTCCGCGCTGCAGACGTGGCCCCGGCTGAGCCGCCCCGCCCGGCTCGCGTTTGCCCGGCATGCTGGGGAGGTGCTCCCTGTGCTGGGCAGGCCTGCCCGGTGACCGGTGCAACCGCCCGGCATGCTGGGCAAATCCCGGGTCTTCGGCGCTGCGCGGCTCGGCTCGCGTTTGCCCGGCATGCTGGGGAGGTGCTCCCTGTGCTGGGCAGGCCTGCCCGGTGACCGGTGCAACCACCCGGCATGCTGGGCAAATCCCGGGTCTTCGGCGCTGCGGTCGGCTCGGTATGGCGGCGTGCTGGGCAAACCCGCACCTGGAAGCCGGCTTCGTGGGCGGCGCCTTCGGTCAGTGGTGGATATCGATCACCAGGCGGGTCGGCGACCGTAGGTCGAAGACGCGGAAGCTGTGGTTGCCGCTGAGGGCCAGGCCGAACGAGACGACTCCCTCGTTGTCGCCGATGACTGCGTAGCCGCGCATCGAGGGAAACTCGTAGATCTGTTTGTCCGGCCCGATCGTGGAGTGGCCAGGCTGGTGTCCGGTCGCCGGGTTCAGCCTGACCGTGAGAAACGACGCACCGTGCAGCGGCACCCGCTCACCGGACCCGTCGTAGACCAACCTCGGGGTCGTCGCGACGTGATACGAGGGTATGGCTCCGCCCAGGTCGATGACGACCCGGTCGTAGTTGGGGTGCGGCGCCACCCGCACCCCGAGAACCCGAGTCTGACGGCGAGGGGAGTGCAGGACGCTGACCGCCTCCGTCGACCAGGTGAGCTTGGGTGTGGTGGGGGTTGATGGGTTCGGGTCGGGGGCTGGGGACTGGCTGATCGAGGTCGGCTTCGGAGTCGTCACCATGTGCACGGGGTCCGACGAGGTGTCGATGGTCCTCCACACCGGAACCAGGGCCGCGAGGACGACCAGGCCGGCCGCGCCGCCCACCACCCGACGCCGCCTGCGGACGGTGGTTCCGCGGGTGACCATGTCCTCCGCCAGATCCGGCCGGGCGGCGACCTCGACCGTCTCGTCGTGCAGCGCCGTCCTCAACCTGCTCTCGAGGTCGCTCATGCCGATCCCTCCGATGCCGTCGTGGCCACGTCGCCGTTCTCCGCCAGGTCGTCGCTCTCATCGAGCAGTACGCGCAGCCTGGCCAACCCGCGCGACGCGTGGCTCTTGACCGTGCCGGCCGAGAGCCCGAGAGTGGCGGCGATCTGAGCCTCGGACTGGTCCTCGTAGAAGCGCAGTACCAGCACGGCCCGTTGTTGTGGGGAGAGCTTCCGGAGCGCGTCCATCATGGCCGCGCGTTCCGCGAGCGCCGACGCAGGGTGCTCGACACCCGGGTCGGGAATGGTCTCGGTCGGCTGCTCCAGCCGGTTGCGCTTCTGGCGCCACCACGAGATCGACGCGTTCGCCAGCACCCGCCGGGTGTAGGCCTCGGCGGCCGCCGGATCACGCAACCGGGTCCAGGCCAGGTAGGTCTTCGTCAGCGAGACCTGTAGCAGGTCCTCGGCTTGGGCAGGATTGGTCGTCAACAGGTGCGCGGTGCGCAGCAGCGCCGTACCGCGGGCTCGCACGAAGTCGGCGTACTCGCTGTCGTGGCTGCGCACGCGCCCTCCTCGTCGGCTGGTTCCACAGTAGTTACGCGGTCCGGCCCGCGCGGTCGGATCAGCCGCGCGGGCGGGCCTGGACGGTCAGTGGTGCAGGTCGATCACGATGCGGTTGGGGGCGTGCAGGTCGAGGACCCGGAAAGACTCGAGGTGGCTGAGCGACAGGCCGAAGGACACCGTGCCTTCGAAGTCACCCGTGAACGCCGCTCCGCGCAACGTCGGCATGGCGTACTGCTCGAGGTCCGGACCCGTGTAGACGGAGTGTCCCTGTGCGTCGTGCGCCACTGCCGGTGTCAGCTGGATCTGGATGAAGCGTGCTCCGCGCAGCGGTACCGGGTCGCCTGAACCGTCGTAGCGCAGGGTCTTCACGTAGCGCAGGTCGTACCCCGAGATCGGACCGGATACGTCGATGACGACGCGGTCGTAGGTGGGATGCTGCCCGACGCGCAGGTCGAGGATCTTGGGAACCGGGGTGACCTGCCGGTCGACGTGGACGGGCGCCGTATCCCACACGGCTCGGGCCGAGCTCGGCGAGGCGACGAACACGCCGATGGCGACAACGGTCAAGGCGGCCAGGGTGCTCTTCAGGCTTCTGTTCATTGGTGGCTCCTGTATGGCGTGGACACCGCCCTTGGTGGGTCGTCCGTGGTGGTTGTACTTCTAGGACGCCACCGGAGGGGATTCGGTTGACACCGGGACCGCCGGACTTCGCAGCCGGGCTACGGAGCCAGCCGGTAGCCCATGCCGCGTACGGTCTGGATCTTGTCGGCCCCGAACTTCTTGCGGAGGTAGCCGACGTAGACGTCGATGATGTTGCTCGACGGGTCGAAGTCGTACCCCCACACGTGCGAGAGCAGCTGCTCGCGGGAGAGCACCTGGTCGGGGTGGCGCAGGAACAGCTCGGCCAGACTGAACTCGCGTGCTGACAGGTCGATGGTCCGGCCGTCAACGGTCGCCCGCCGGGTCCGCAGGTCGAGGCTGATGTCGCCCTGACGCAGGACGTTGACCTCCGGCGTCCGCTCGGCCCGAAGCCGCAGCCGGATGCGGGCCAGCAGCTCGTCGAACCGGAACGGTTTGGACATGTAGTCGTCCGCGCCGCCTTCGAGGGCGGCCACGGTGTCGGTGACCGAGTCGCGGGCGGTCAGCACGATGACCGGGATGGTCTGCTGGGCCTGCCGGAGCCGGCGCAGCAGGGTGAACCCGTCCATGCCCGGCAGTCCGATGTCGAGGACGATGAGGTCGAAGTCGCCGGTCTGGGCGTAGTCGAGCCCCGTGACCCCGTCGGAGGCCACGGTCGGTGTGAAGCCGTTCGCCCGCAGCCCCTTCTCCACGAAGGACGCGATGCGGCGCTCGTCCTCGACGATCAGAATCCGGTTCATGTGCCCTCCCCGTACGGGATGGTCAGGGTGAACAGGGATCCCATCCCGACCGCGGACTCGAGGTCGACGTCACCCCCGTGCGCGTGCATGATCGCACTGACGATGGCCAGACCGAGGCCGGTGCCGTCGGTGCCGTCGGTGCCGTTCCCGCGCTCGCCTCGCTGGAAGCGCTCGAAGACCCGCTGGCTGTCGTCGAACGGGATGCCTGGGCCGGTGTCGCGGACCCACCAGTACGCACGATCCTGCTCCGTACGGAAGCCGAGGGCGATCTCGTCGTCGGCGTCGGTGTGGGCGAAGGAGTTCTTGCACAGCTGGAGGAGCGCCTGGGTGATGCGCTGGGGATCCGCGATCACGGTGCCGGCCGTGCACGAGTCCACCAGCCAGCGCCGGTCGCCGAGCGCCTTCGCCTTGCCCAGCACATCCTGGGTGAGCTCCTTGGCGTCGACCGGTCGCAGCTGGACGAAGTCGGGCTGGTCCGCGCGCGACAAGACGATGAGGTCGTCGACCATCCGCGTCATGCGGTCGATCTCGTCGAGCACCAGGGCGCGGGTGTCCTTGACGTCCTCCGGGTCGTCCGCGTCGATCAGCTCGAGGTGACCGCGGATGATGGTGATCGGGGTACGCAGCTCATGTCCGGCGTCGTCGAGGAACTGGCGGTTGGTCGTGAACGATGACTCCAGCCGGTCCAGCATCGCGTTGAAGGTCCGGGCGAGCTCGGTGAGGTCGTCGTTGCCGGCGGTCTCCAGCCGGCGTGTCAGATCGGTGTCGGAGATCTCTCGCGCCGTGTCTCTCAGCTGGTGCAGCGGGCGCAGCAGCCGGCTGGCGGCCAGCCACGCTCCTCCCGTGACCACCACCAAGGCGATCAGCGCGACCACCGAGTAGGTGCGCATCAGGCTGCGCAGCGCCGCGTGCTGAGGTTCGAGCAGGTACGCGACGGCTAGTGCTCCGGTTTTGGTCTCGCCGTGAACGGACTGTACGGCGACGAGGACCGGGCCTAGCGGCGTGTCGAGGCGAAACGCCCCACCCTGGGCCTGCCGGGCCAGGACCTGGGTGGTGAAGGGGTCGTACTGGCTGAGTCGACTGCTGTCGGCTCCTTGGCCGAGCTGGGCCTTTCGGTTCCAGAAGGCGATCAGTGCCATGTTGTCCTGCGGCACGTTGCTCGCCAGGGCGGCGCGCATGAGCTCGGTCGAGTCGGCGAAACGGTTCCCGGTCTCCGGGTCGATTCCGGCAGACTCCAGGCGCTCGAACTCCGCCAGCTCGACGGAGATGGCGGAGTTCGCCTGGTCGTCCAGCCGGTCGGACTGGACGAGGTAGACGGCCAGGCCCGCACCCGTCAACGCCAGTCCGGCCAACAGGGCCACAACGGCGGTGATTCGGGTGCGGACCGACGTGGGGCGAGGACGGTGCAGGCTGTGCCTCACGTCAGCGAGCCTCAGCCCCGGCCCCCGTGGTCGTCGCTGCCGCCACTGCCGCTGCTCCCGCCGCTTCCGCCGTGGTCGTCGCTACCACTGCTGCTGCCTCCGTGGTCGTCACTGCCGCTGCCGCTGCTGGTGCCGCTTTGGTCGTCGCTGCCACTGCTGCTGCCTCCGTGGTCGTCGCCGCGCTCCGCTTCTCCGTGGCCGCCGTGGTCGTCGCTGGCTCGGCTTCTCCGTGGCCTCCGTGGTCGTCGCCGGGCTCGGCTTCTCCGTGGCCTCCGTGGTCGTCGCCGGGCTCGGCTTCTCCGTGGCCTCCGTGGTCGTCGCCGGGCTCGGCTTCTCCGTGGCCTCCGTGGTCGTCGCCCGGCTCCGTCTCTCCGTGGCCACCTCGATCGTCGGTGAAGACACTCGGGCTCGGTACGACGGTCTGCAGGTCGTCGCATCCGCGACCGTGCCGGTCCTCGGCGTTCGGGGCGTCGTCGTCTCGGCAGCCGCCGCTCGAGGTCGAGGTCGGGCTGGTGGGGACCGTCGCGGCAGGACCGGTGGTCTGGCTGCCGGCCGGCTGCACGGTGAGCGGGGCATTGATGCTGGGCAGCTGCCCCCCGTCGGTGGACAGTGCCTGGGCCGTCATGAAGGCACCGCCCGCGAGTACCAGGGCCGAGACGCCGACGACGAGCTTCTTGATCATGGCTCCCCCTCTCTCGTCATCAGGACGAGGGGTGATGTGGTCCGCCTGGGATGTGATACGGCCTGCTCTGGTCTTCGAGTTCATCTCAAAGCCTCATTTCTGGGTTCAGGAGCCGGCGCTGCCGCCGATCTCGTCTGATCCCCACTCTGCGGATGCTCCGCGAGGTGACCATGAGGAGAGAATGAGAAGACTCTCATGTTCCGCCCGCCGCAGGCGGCTCGAATCAGATCCAGCCCTGTCGGCTCGCATAGGCCGCGAGCTGGAACCGGGTCACCGTGCCCGTCCGGGCCATCAGCTGCTCGAGGTAGCGGAAGAACGTACGGCGGCTGATCCCGAGCACCTTGGCCACCTGCTCGTCGGTGACCCCCGCGCTGAGTAGCCGAAGAAAACGCGCCTCTATCGGTGCGAGCGTCGTCTCGCCCGGCGATCCGTCCAGCTGGAGCGGTACGGCGCCCTGCCAGCACAGCTCCCAGAGGCCGATCAGCGCCGACAGCAGGCTGCATCGGCGCAGGATCAACGCCGAGTGCCCGACATCGGTCTCGGCCGACGTCAGCGAGACGATCGCCACGGCGTCGTCGATGATCAGCAGCTTCACCGGCACGTGCAGGAGCACCCGGGCCCGTTCTCCGGCGTGCATGGCCGGCCGGATGTTCCGCTCGACGTACTCCCGGATCTCGATTGCCTCGCTCGCATAGACGGCGCGGCAGCTGACGCCTCGGCCGAGGTTCTCGATCTCGATCGGGTTTATCCCCGTTCCGGCGTGATACGGGGACAGTCGAGCCCGCGAGTCTGGACTCGAGCACTTCGCTCGAGCATCTGCACGCGCTCGATCACCGCACTACCGCGGACGACCTCGAGCAGGCCGCGTGACCCGTCGGTGCCGACCGTCCTCCGGTAGTGGGCGAAGGCCCGCAGGGTTGCCGCGCTGGCTTCCCGGATCTCGAGCTCACGACGCCTGGCCAGGAGCTCGAGCGCGGACTCGGGTGGCAGCGGCTTGATCGTGCTCGACAGGCTGCCCAGTCCGCCGACCAGGCCCATGCCAGCCATGGCCTCGAGGTCAGCGGTGACATCGGCGTTGACGACCCCGGCGGACGCGGCGAGCTCGAGCGGCGTCAGCGGTCCCGAGGCCAGCAGGACGTCGTACATCTTGGCCTGCTCGTCGCTGAGCCCGAGGCATCGCAGCCGGTTGACGATCGAGGCGGTGCCAAGCTCACCGAGTTGTTCGGTCACGATTTGACACTTTAGTGCCACTGACACCTATCTGCACCGAGACGATCGGTCAGCCGATAGACAGACCCCCTACCTCCTCCGGTAGCACCACCCTATTTTCTAGGAGAACAAGTGAAGTTTGCGACACGAAAAGCGGTGTGCATCGTCGGCGCCGCCGCGTTGTCCCTGTCCTTCGCGGCAGCACTCACGCAGACCGCCTCTGCTCAGGCGGGCGGTCGAGCTTCCACGGCATCGGCTGCGAAGCACAACATCGAACGGCTGTGCAGCAAGCCGACCCGCCCCGGCATGATGGCCTGCTTCGCGCTTCGGCGCCTGGACAGCATGCATCAGAAGGTCGGGCCCGGCACGCTGCCGAGCGGCTACGGCCCCGCTGACCTCGTGAGCGCCTACAAGCTGAACGCCGCCGCCGGTTCCGGCCAGACGGTCGCCATCGTCGACGCGTACGACGATCCCAGCGCCGAGTCCGACCTGGCGGCGTACCGGTCCACCTACGGACTCCCCGCCTGCACCACCGCCAACGGCTGCTTCAAGAAGGTCAACCAGAACGGGGTGCAGGGCAGCTACCCGCCCGCCAACCAGGGATGGGCCGGCGAGATCAGCCTGGACGTCGACATGGTGTCGGCGACCTGCCCGAACTGCAAGATCCTGCTCGTCGAAGCGAACAGCCCGACGACCGCCAACCTCGGCACGGCGGTCAACCGTGCCGTGACCATGGGCGCGAAGTTCGTCTCCAACAGCTATGGCGGCGGCGAGTCGAGCAACGAGTCCACGTATGACGCCAGCTACTACCGCCATGCAGGTGTAGCGGTGACTGCCAGCACGGGCGATGACGGTTACGGCGTGTCGTATCCGGCGTCCTCGCCGTACGTCACTGCCGTCGGTGGAACGTCTCTGTCTCGCAACGGCAGCACCCGCGGATGGACCGAGAGCGCCTGGTCCGGCGCCGGAAGCGGCTGCTCCGCCTACGAGGCAAAGCCCAGCTATCAGGCGAGCGTCAACACCGGCTGCTCGCGTCGCGCCGTGGCTGACGTCTCCGCAGTAGCCGACCCGAACACCGGCGTAGCTGTCTACCAGACGTACGGCGGTTCCGGCTGGGCCGTGTACGGCGGGACCAGCGCCTCGGCGCCGATCATTGCCAGCGTGTACGCCCTTGCCGGTACGCCGGGTGCGACCGAAAACCCGCCCTCCTACCCGTACGCACATCCGGGCAACCTGTTCGACGTGACGACGGGTAGTAACGGATCGTGCTCCCCGGCTCAGCTGTGCCACGGTGGCGCGGGATGGGACGGTCCGACCGGCCTCGGCACCCCCAATGGCAGTGCAGCCTTCGCCGCGGGCGGTGGCTCCGGGACCGTCTCGGTCAACAACCCCGGCAGCCAGACGACCGCCGTCGGCACCGCGGTGAACCTCCAGCTGTCGGCCACGGGCGGCACCCCGCCGTACACGTGGAGCGCGACCGGTCTTCCGCCTGGCCTGACCATCGGGTCCAGCACAGGCGCGATCACGGGCACCCCGACCACTGCGGGCTCGTACACCGTGACGGCCAGTGCGAAGGATGTCAACCAGGTCACGGGCTCCGCGACCTTCAGCTGGACGATCACCTCCGGTGGCGGCGGATGCTCGGGGCAGAAGCTGGGCAACCCAGGCTTCGAGACCGGCAGTGCGGCGCCGTGGACGGCCTCGTCAGGCGTGATCTCCAGCAACGGCAGTGGCCAGACGGCGCACACCGGCACCTGGTTCGCATGGCTCGACGGTTACGGGACGACGCACACTGACAACCTGAGCCAGAGCGTCACCATCCCGGCCGGCTGTGGCGCGACGCTCAGCTACTACCTGAAGATCACGACGAGCGAGACCGGTAGCACCCAGTACGACAAGCTGGCGGTCAAGATCGGCTCGACGGTCGTTGCGTCGTACTCCAACGTGGACGCCACCGGTGCCTACGTGCCGCACTCGGTCAACCTCGGCGCGTACGCCGGACAGACCGTGACGCTCACCTTCACGGGTACCGAAGACGGGTCTCTCCAGACGTCGTTCGTGCTCGATGACACGGCCATCACGTTGAGCTAGTCGCCGGTCAGAAGGGTCGCTCCTGAGGGGAGCGGAGGGGAGTGGGCGGTTGCCTCGGCAGCCGCCCACTTCGCATCTTCCATGCCTCGCCCTGCTGGGTCAGCGCGACCCCCACGCCGGGGCCCAGGGTTCTCCGAGGTCGCTCGGCCAGTCGAGATTGACCGGGTCCTCGCCGTCCGCACCCATCGTCCACAGGGTGTAGTTGTGCTGACCGTCGTTTCGTACGATGACGATGCTCGACTCATCCGGTGACCATGCTGCCGAGTCGATGAAGCCACCCTCCGAGTCTTGTGGCTCGAGTGGTTGGCTGCTGCCGGTGCTCGACAGGTCGTGCCGGATGAAGAGCCGGCCCTCCTCGTTGCTGTTCGTCGTTCGTAGGAAGAGCAGACCCTCCGGCGACCAGTCGGGCCTGGCGTCCGACTCACCCGCCGGCGGAGAGTCCAGCAGGACGGGCTTGGCGTCGGGATGGGCGCTGTCGGCTAGGTAGAGCTGCTTGGAGGGAGAGTCGCTCCTGGCCAGAAAGATAATCTGGTTGTCACTGGCCCAGGTCGGATCGCCGATTGGCTTGATTCCGCTGGTATTGATGGCTTGGAGATCTTTGTCAGCCATAGTCATGACGAACAGGGTGGCTACCTTGCCCTGCTGACAAACGAAGGCCAGTCTGTCGCCCGTCGAGTCGGAGGCTGCGCGCCCGGCCCCGGCTGCCCTACGGTCATCATCGGCGGTTGACGCGGCGCCACGCCACGCCCCGGGGAGAAAGGCGCATAATACGACCTATCCGCATCAATTCGTGACGTGTGCGGGTAGGGATGGGCGGCTGCTTATGGAGATCGGACGAGTCGCTAGGAGGGCGGCGACGCTGGCCGTCGTCACGACCGTGATCCTGTCTACGGTCTGGTCGAGCGCGCAGGGCGTCGGCTCGGCTGCGGCCTCGACGGCCCACGCCCGGATCGTCCTCGACGAGCCGTCACCGGACACGGTGTACGAGGACAATCCGACCCACCTCACTGGTCGGCTCTCGAACGGCAAGGCTGACAAGCAGGTGGTCATCCAGCGGCTGGTGGATGGCGTCTGGAAGCAGGTGGGCGCGACTCGCACGGATCCGAAGGGCGAGTTCGGCCTCGACTACCGACCCGTGAATCCCGGGCCGGCCGCCCTGCGTGCGATGCACCCGGCCCGACACCATCAGGTGGTATCGGCGCAGCAGCCGCTCGAGGTGCTGGACCGCCGGGTGTTCCTCGCCACCAAGCCGTCGTACAACACCTTCGACGATGTCGTCGTCTCCGGGACGACTCGCCCACGGGGAGCGAGTCGGCGGATCGTCATCCAGCACCTGGTGTCAGGTCGATGGCTGCCCGTGCGGAGCGGCTCCACGGACGCCACCGGCAGATACGCGATCGCCATGCCGAACAACCTCCCCGGCTACTGGACCGTTCGGGCCTTCTGGCCGGGTCCGCGTCCGAATGACGGCACGGCGGAGTACTCGACCGCGCATCGCTACGCGGTTCGTGCCGTCCTCGACCCGGTCGTGACCAGAGTTACCCGCGCACAGCTCGGCGGCAGCTTCCACGACGGATGCCCCGTCGGCCCTGCCCTGCTGCGGAACCTCGCACTGACCTACCGCACGTTCGGGGCGACGGTAGGCCGTGGCACCCTCGTGGTCCGGTCGACGATCGTCGACGACATGGTCGGGGTGTTCAGCAGCGCGCTCGCGCACGGGTACCCGATCCGGCGGATGTTTCCCACGGCCCGGTACGGGGGCTCGGACATCCAGTCGATGCTTCATGACAACACCTCGGCCTTCAACTGCCGCCACGTCACCGGTGACCCCACCCGGTTGTCTCCACACAGCTATGGGACCGCGATCGACATCGACACCGTCGAGAACCCCTACCAGGACATCCACGGGAGGTGGTGGCCGCGCAACAAGGGCGCCCAGTACCGCGACCGCAGCCACCCCTATCCGGGGATGCTGTACTCCCGCTCCGGAGTCACCCAGGGGATGACCTCTCGAGGATTCCAGTGGGGCGGGGTGTGGTCCCACCCCGACTACCAGCATTTCGACACCGGTTCGAGCAAGCAGGAGGAGATCTCCGCGGCGCAACGGGCTGGGTCGCTGAGCGCGCGGTCGTTGCCGGGGCCGCGGCTGCTCGGATCCGGTTGGCGGCCGGACGCCACCGCGGCCGACATCGAGACCGGGGCGGCCCGCAGCGGGTCGTTCGTCCGCGCTCGCGACGGTCGAGAGGCCGCGCGCGGGGTGCTCCCGCTCGGTTGCCAGGCGCATCCGGACATCCGGCTTCCGGTGCCCAGGTTCGCGTTGCAGGGAAGCTATCTCTCTGCGCAAGGCGCACCCGGCCAGGCCGTGGTCATGCAGTTCCGCTCCGCCCGTGAGGGCAGCAGGTACTTCGCGGGTCTGGTGAGCTCGTTGCGGGCATGTGCGCTCCCCGACGGCCCGAGTGGTCTCAGGATCCGAGTACGGGGCACAACTGCGTCGTCGTACCACGGCACCCGTATCTACTCGGGATCGGAGCATTGGAGCGAGCGAGACCTGCGCAGGGGGACCCGGGTCATGGTGGTCCTCAGGCGCCAACCGCCAGCATGAGAAAGTAGCCTCGAGCGCGGACAACGACCGAGCAACCTGTGTGCTGGCGGAAGGTGACTTCAGATGGCAGAGACGTGTACGCACCTGGCGACCATCGACTCGGTCGGGCCCAGCGGCAATGGATGTGTGGAGTGCCTTGCCATGGGTGCTCGATGGGTTCACCTGCGCAGATGTGTCGGTTGCGGTCACATCGGCTGCTGTGACAGCTCACCCAACCGGCACGCCACCGCGCACTTCGGCACGACCGGGCATCCCCTGATCCAGTCCTTCGAGCCGGGCGAGAACTGGTACTGGTGCTACGTCGACGAGGTCGGCTTCGAGGTGCCCGGCGAGAGTTCCAGCCCGTCACACACCTGAGCGACTAGCCGGCGCCCTTGGACCAGGCGCCCTCGACGAGGCGAGTCGTCTCGGCGAGCGAGAGCCCGAGCGCGCGAGCGGTCGAGGCGAGGGCGGCAGCTGCGGCTTGGGCCTCGGACCGGCGTCTCGGTGTTGCGCCCTCGTCGAGCAGAGCGCTTCTGACGAAGGTGCCCCGGCGCCCCTGGGTGGAGATCACTCCGTCGGCCTCGAGCTCACGGTAGGCCCTAGCGACGGTGTTGGCCGCAAGACCGAGGTCGGCGGCGAGCTGCCGGACGGTCGGCAGCTTCTGTCCCGGCGTCAGCTCACCGTCGGCGACCATGCCGGCAATCTGGGTCCGCAGCTGCTCGTACGGCGCCAGCTCAGCGCCTGGGTCGATGACCAGCAGCCTCATGCGTGGCCCACCCCGGCGAGCTGTCGGGCGACAGGCAGTCGTCTCCGAGGACGGTCGACGCCGAAGAGCCAGCGGTCCGCGAGAACATAGAACCCCAAGAAGAGGAGGGCGAACACGAACGTGTTGTCCGACCAGACGAGAGATCCGTAGACACACAAGGCGGTCGTTCCCAGCACAGCCCTGGCCAGGTCCGAGAGCCCTTGTGCGAGCACGAGGTCCTGGGCGACGATCTGCGACGTAGTGGATGCGCGAACGGGCGCCCGAAGCAGCCTTCTCTGGAGCGCGACGGCAGTAACGGTCAATGCCGTGACGCCTACTCCCGCTAGGGTCCCGCTGAGCCAGAACCTCCCGTCCTGGGCGCGCATGACAAGCGCAGCCGCCGACACCACCATCGCGACGACTCCGACGCAGCCGCACGCGACCTCCGCCGCGATCTCGCCGTAGCTGAGATAGTCGGTCGCCTGATGCGGCTGCAGTGTTGCCATCCGTGGGTGGTCCTGCCCGACGTCAGCTGTCGTCAGGCCGCTCGCCGCGTTGCCGAGCGCCCTCCCCATTCCGCCCATCATGGCGAACACGATGAATGCTGGTAGGCCGACCTTCGCGTGGATCATCGCCAAGGCAAGCGGAACACTGAGGATCGCCCCGGCCTCATTGCCGAGGATGCCCCAGCGGACACGGCGCTTCGTGTACCGGTCGAGCCGCGACAGCGTCTCCTCGTCGACCTGCAGCTCAGCTGATGTCAACATCGCGTTGGTGATGCGGGCGCGGCGCGCGGGGCGGCGTTCGTAGAGATACTCCGCGAGAGGCAGGATCACCAGAAAGACGCCGACGAACACGAGGATCTTCAGCATGATCATGGCGTGGGTACCCCGGCCAGCCGGTGTGCGACGGGAGTCAGGTCGGCGCGGAGCGGCCGAAGGTCGAAGACCAGCTGGGTCACAGCGACGCACCCGAGCAACCCGAGCCCGCTCTGCCACCACGGAAGGTCGAGAGACAGCACGACCACCCATCCGGACTGGAACAACGTGATGGCGACAGCCAGGGTCACATCGAGCAACCCCGTGGAGAGCGCGATGTCATTCGCCACCAGGTCTGATTCGTTCTCCGCGAGCATCGGTGCTCGTAGGAGGCGACGCTGGCAGACGAGTGCGGCAGTCGACACCAAGAACATGAGCAGCCCGAGGCTGGCGGCTAGCCAACCGTGGAAGGTCGACTCGCCGCCAGCACCAGACAGCAAGATCGTCGCGCCGGCCACGAACCCAGCTGCACCGCCAACCAAGCAGATGATCTGCGCCACCAGGTACCGCCGCCGCAGATAGTCGTCGAAGCCGTGTGGTTGGAGCCCCGACATGCGAGGTGCGCTTGCGGCGGGCTCGACACCGAACTGCGAGCTCAACGCCCGGCCGAACTGAACGCCCACGAGGGACATCAGAAGAGCCAGCATCGTCGCGCTGTCGCCCAGCAGATCCTCGAGGGGGACCGACACCATGAAACCCAAGCCGAAGCCGACGCTGCCGCCCAGGTTCCCCCATCGACTGCGACGCTCGCCAAGCCGAAAAAGCGTTCGCCACGTCTCTGGACTGATCGTCAGCTTGGCTGCGGCGAGCCGGTGGTTGATCTCGATGCGGGGATCGGGCGTGATTCGCCGCAGGAAGAGGAAGCTCAACCACGCCAGGAAGCAGCTCAGCGCGACCAGCACCAGGCTCAAGACAACGACCCTCACGGCACCTCCCGAGGTCCTCCGAACAGATTGTAGCAACTACTGTCTCATATGTAGTGCTACAAAGGCAACGCATCGCCTAGCACCTTCGACGTTGACCACGCCAGGCTTTTTCTCATACCGATAGCGAGACATGATCGGATAAATCCTCGTCGACATCCCTGTGAGACCGGTCACGTCCGAGCTCGTGGGTTGGCACGCCCACTCTGCTGTGCTTAACTCGCTGAGCCCGTTTCCCCGGGTCACAACTGAAGAGCGCGGTCGATGTACGCCGAGTTCTACCCCATGTCGAGCGCGTCCCAATCGCCAACGAAATCTCAGCAGGGGTAGAAGTGGGGGAACCACGAAGTTGCATCGAGGCGGCCTGGCCGTCTGATGCTTGGGGTTAAGTCGCATGCGCGACCGGGCACCTTCTCGCCCGAACCCGACAGCTCACCTCGCAGGCGTGAGAAGGAGTCCACCATGCCTGCATCCGCAGCGTGGCGCCGTCTGCGCGCCATCGTCCCTCTAACCCTCGTCGCACTCGCCGCTACCAGCGTCGCCGCCTCCCCAGACGCGAACGCGTCGACCGGCGTCGCGGGATCCCAAGCCGCTCAGCACGCCGCGCATCTACCGCCGGTCAGCTTCCGCGCCAACCATGCGGCGAACGTCGCCATCGCCCACATCGGCGATCCCTACCGGTACGGCGCAGCCGGACCGAACTCGTTCGACTGCTCCGGCCTCACGATGTTCTCCTACGCGCACGCCCGCTTGCACCTTCCGCGCACGGCGGCGGGTCAGTACGCCTCGGTGCGCCACATCCTCAAGACGAACCTGATGCGTGGAGACCTGGTCTTCTTCCATGACGGCGGTGGGCACGTCTACCACGCCGGCGATCTTCCTGTACTGGAACACGCACCACCAGGCCGTCATCGTGCACGCCCCGCACACAGGCACTAGCGTCCACCGGCAGCCGGTGTGGACGTCGTCCTGGTACGCCGGCACCCGCCGTCCGGCTGCACTAGCACCCACAAGCTCCGCGCTGTGCCCGGCGACCCCCCTTCCGCCGGGCACGGCGCGGTGAACGTCCGTGGGCTGCGACGCTGCGTCTGGCCACCGCGCAGTATCGCCTGTAACACTGGGGGTCATGCGCCCGCTCCGATCACGCCGTGCGGTGACCGTGTCGGCGGTCGCGGTCCTCTGCCTGGCCGCCATTGCCGCCTGTAGCGGTGGCGACGGGCCTGCGAGCGCCCGCACCCACCCACGCCGACGCCACCGACCACGGCGACAGCCGCCGGCCACGACACCACGTCCGCCCCGCCGGTGGGTGACCGCTGGCCGCTCACCGGGGTTCGGCGTGACCGGGAAGTCGCCCAACCACCCGGTCTACGTCGTCAAGGTCGACAACACCGTCGAGTGCCGCCCCGCAGCTGGGTCTGCAGAGCGCGGACATGGTCGTCGAGGAGCTCGTCGAAGGCGGTCTCACCCGGCTGGCGGCCTTCTACTACTCGAAGCTGCCGAACGTCGTCGGCCCGGTCCGGTCGATGCGGGCATCCGACATCGGGATCACCCTTCCGGCCCACGCCTTCATCGTCGCCTCCGGTGCCGCTCCGCCGACGATGAAGCTGCTCAACGAGGCGGGGATCAACCGCGTCACCGAGGGTGCACGAGGCTTCTACCGGTCCAACATCAGGTCGGCGCCGTACAACCTGATGATGAAGCTGCCCGCGCTGGCCAAGCACGTCGGACGGCCGTGGACCCCGCCGAGCCAGCCCGTATCTGCCGTTCGGTCCGCCCGACGACTTCCATGGCACTGTTCCGGTCACCAGCATGACCACGACGTTCTCCGGCGCGCACACCGACGACTGGCGGCTGCGAGGGCCAGACACTGGGTACGGACGAACTCGCTGGCCCAGCGCGGACACGACTTCCAAGTCTCCAACGTGCTCATCCTGCGGGTGCGACTCGGCGATGCGGGCTACCTCGATCCCGGCGGGAACCCGGTGCCGGAGACCCTTTTCTACGGCAAGGGCGCGGCCACGCTTGGTCCATGGCAACCGCGCTGTCCAGGGAACCTGGCACAAGGACGGCACGCCCGGTCGACCTGACCCTGACGGCGGACGGGAAGCCGCTCACGGTCCCGGCCGGCCACACTTTCATCGAGCTGGTCCCCGACGCGGGCGGCAGCGTCTCCCTGCATCGGTAGCTCTTGCCATGATGGACCCATGACCGCGACCCCGAGTGTCTCCTACTCGATCACCGTCCGGCTCGAGGTGCCCGCGGTCGGCACCGAGGTGAGCCAGCTCACCCAGGCAGTCGAGGCCAGCGGTGGCGTGGTGACGGCGCTCGATGTCACGTCGTCCGGTGTCGACCGGCTGCGCATCGACGTCACCTGCGCCGCCCGGGACACGACGCACGCGGAGGACGATCGTGGCCGCGCTGCGCGCGCTCGCGGGGGTCGACGTCCACAAGGTCTCGGACCGGACGTTCCTGATGCACCTCGGCGGCACCATCGAGATGGCCTCCAAGCATCCGATCCGCAACCGCGACGACCTGTCGATGGTCTACACGCCCGGCGTGGCGCGGGTCTCGATGGCCATCGCCCGCAACCCCGAGGACGCACGCCGGCTGACGGTCAAGCGCAACGCCGTCGCCGTCGTCACCGACGGCTCCGCCGTGCTCGGGCTCGGCAACATCGGTCCGGCCGCGGCACTGCCCGTGATGGAGGGCAAGGCCGCCCTGTTCAAGCGGTTCGCGGGGATCGACGCCTGGCCGCTGTGCCTGGACACCCAGGACGTCGACGAGATCGTCCGGACGGTCCAGATCATCGCCCCGGTGTTCGCCGGCATCAACCTCGAGGACATCTCGGCGCCGCGCTGCTTCGAGATCGAGGCCCGACTCCGCGAGCTGCTCGACATCCCGGTCTTCCACGACGACCAGCACGGTACGGCGATCGTCGTTCTTGCCGCTCTCACGAACGCGTTACGCGTTGTCAACAAGGACATCCGCGACGTTCGCATCGTGATGTCAGGCGCCGGGGCGGCCGGCTCGGCGGTGGCCAAGCTCATCCTGGCCGCCGGGGCCCGGCACATCGTGGTCGCCGACGTCGCCGGCGTGATCAACGTGAACCGCGCCGGACATGGACCCGTCCCTCGCTGTGGATCGCCGGAGCACACGAACGCAGACTGCTTCGAGGGCACGCTCAAGGAGGCCGTCAAGGGCGCCGACGTGTTCATCGGCGTCTCGGCTCCCAACATCCTCACCGGTGACGACATCGCCTCGATGGCGCCGTCATCCATCGTGTTCGCCCTCGCCAACCCGGACCCTGAGGTCGACCCGGCGGCCGCTCGACGGCACGCGGCGGTCGTCGCGACCGGACGTTCGGACTACCCGAACCAGATCAACAACGTGCTCGCCTTCCCCGGCGTCTTCCGCGGTCTGCTCGACGCGTCGGCCACCGCGATCGAGGAGCCGCTGCTGGTGGCGGCCGCCCACGCGATCGCCTCGACGGTCACCGACGGCGAGCTGAATGCGAACTACGTGATCCCGAGCGTGTTCCACGAAGAGGTGCACAAGGCCGTCGCCGCGGCGGTGAAGCGAGCCGCCCGTGGGGGCGTCGACGGATGATGACCCTCGACGGCCAGCTGCTCGTCGCCACCCCACGACTGATGGACCCGAACTTCACCCGGACGGTGATCCTGGTGCTCAACCACGACGAGGACGGGGCGCTCGGGGTCGTCATCAACCGCCCGTCTCCACTCGCCGTCGCGCAGGTGCTGCCGGACTGGTCGGACGTCGTCGCCCGCCCCCCGATGGTGTTCGGAGGCGGGCCGGTCTCGCCCGACTCGGCCCTGGCCGTCGCGGTCGCACTGGGGGAGGGCCCGCCGTCGGGTTTCCAGCGGGTGGCGCTCGGCTACGGGCTGGTCGACCTCGGAGGCGTCACCAGGTGAGGTCGTCCCGGATCTCGCTGGACTCCGCGTGTTCTCCGGCTACGCCGGCTGGGGCGCGGAACAGCTCGAGAGCGAGATCGAGGAGGGCTCCTGGTACGTCGTGGCGGCGGAGCCCGGCGATCTGCTCAGCGCCGAGCCCGAGACGCTGTGGCGCCGCGTGCTGCGCCGTCAACCGGGCGAGCTCGCCTACGTCTCCACGTTCCCTGAGGACCCCAGCCAGAACTAGTGGCAGGGCCTGGCTACACTGTCGGTGACCCAGCTGAGCCCCGGCGTCGAGACGATCGAGGACACGCCGTACCAAGGAAGTTCTCGACGACGGCGACCATGACCGGTTCAGCCACTACGCCCGCAAGGACAAGCTCACCGAAGCCATGGTCATGGGCACCCCGGTGGTCGCGCTCTGCGGCAAGGTGTGGGTCCCGAGTCGCGACCCGCAGAAGTATCCCGTCTGCCCCACCTGCAAAGAGATCTGGGAGTCGCTCGCCAAGGGCGGCGGAGGCAGCGACGACGAGGAGTAGCGCAGCTCGTCACTAGGATCGCCTGATGGAGGCCGGCGTCGGGGTGCAAGCGGCGGCCTCGACACAGCAGGTCACCAGCCCGCTCGGGCCCGGCGTACCGGGCGCTCTCCTGGGGCATCTTCGCCATGATCGTGGTGATCGCCTTCGAGTTCATGGCCGTCGCCACGGCGCTGCCGGTCGCCGCCCGAGAGCTCGGGGGTCTGAGCTTCTACGCCTGGGCGCTCACCGGCTTCCTCGGGGCCGCGATGTTCTCCACGGGCGTCGGCGGTGGAGTGTGCGACCGGATCGGGCCGCGCCTACCCCTGATCGGCGGAGGTCTGGGCTTCAGCGCGGGCCTGCTGGTGTCGGGTCTGAGCACGTCGATGACCATGCTCATCTGTGGCCGGGTGGTCCAGGGGCTCGGTGCCGGTCTCACGATCGTCGCGGTGTACGTCGTCATCGGGCAGTGCTACCCGGAGGCCATGCGGCCCAAGGTGATGTCGCTGATCGCGACTGCGTGGGTCGTTCCCTCGGTCGTCGGCCCTTTCATCGCGGGAGGCCTGACCCAGTACGTGTCGTGGCGCTGGGCCTTCCTGTCGATCGCGCCGCTGGTGACGCTCCCGCTGGCGGTGGTGCTGCCGCGGATCAGGGGTGAGCGACAGGCTCGGCAGGCCAGCACCGGGCCGGGTCGGGCTGTCCCTCGCGATGGCGGTCGGCGCGGGAGTGCTGCAGTGGGCCGGGCTCGAGGCCGAGGACCAGCACTGGGTGTGGGCCGCGGTCGGTGTTCTCGTCGGCCTGGCGCTGGTGGTGTTCGGGGCCTTGCGGCTCTTCCCGCCCGGCACGCTGCGACTGGGGCGCGGACTGCCGTCGGTGGTGGCGTTCCGGGGAGTCGTTGCCGGCGGGTTCTTCGGGTGCCAGGCCTACGTCCCGCTGATGCTCGTCGAGCACCGAGGCGCGACCCCGACGCTGGCCGGGCTGGCCGTCGCGGGTACGGCGCTCGGCTGGGCTACCGGATCGTGGTGGCAGGGCCGCTCGAGCCTGCGCATCCGGCGAAGCGGGCTGGTCCGCGTCGGCGCGGTGGTGACGGCCGGCAGCGTGCTCATTACGGGGTCGGCGTGTGTCGTGACGTCGGCCGTCGTCGTACCCGCCTGGCTGGCCGGGGTCGGCCTGCTGGTCGGCGGTCTGGGCATGGGCCTGTCGATGTCGAGCAACTCGGTGCTGCTCTTCGACCTCTCGCCGCGTGCGGAGCAAGGGACGAACTCGGCCGCCCTGCAGATGAGCGACTCGCTCGGCGGCCTCGTGGTCATCGGCGCGGGCGGCGTCATCTACGCGCTCTTGGCGCGAACGAGTGGCCGGCCACCGAGGTGTTCGGGCTGATCTTCGGCCTGTGCTTCCTGGTGATGCTGCTCGGCGTCTGGGCCGGTTTCCGGGTCCGCCCGGCCGAGCCGCCAGGTTCCGAGATCGTGCCTTCACCTAGGCTGGGAAGTCCCGCTGTCTGACCCGACGCTGCCACCCCGCGGCCGTAAAGGACCACGTGACCGAGCCTCCCTCGCTCCCGCTCAGCCCTGCCTATCCGGCTCGCGCGGCGTGGGGAACAGCGACCCGGCTCCGGGCCTGGCAGCAGGCCGGCTCTGGCCCAGTACCGCGAGGCGGCGCCGCGGGACTTCCTGGCGGTCGCCACCCCCGGATCAGGCAAGACGACGTTCGCCCTGGGGGTCGCCGCGGACCTGCTCGGGCGTCGGGTGGTTGACCGGGTGACGGTCGTTGCGCCGACCGAGCACCTGAAAGTGCAGTGGGCGCAGGCGGCCGCCAAGGCCGGTCTCGCGCTGGACCCCTCGTACACGCCGGCCCGGGGGAGGACCAGCAAGGCCTACGTCGGCGTTGCCGTCACCTACGCCGGCCTGGCGGCGAACCCGCTCGCGTTCCGGGTGCGTACCCAGGGGTTCCGGACGCTCGTCATCCTCGACGAGGTGCACCATGCGGGTGACGCGTTGAGCTGGGGTGAGGCAGTCCGGGAGGCCTTCGAGCCGGCCACCCGCCGGCTGGCGCTGACCGGCACCCCATTTCGGTCCGACCTCAACCCGATTCCGTTCGTCACCTATGCCGCCGACGCCGACGGTGTGCTGCGCAGCGTGGCCGACTACTCGTACGGCTACGCAGAGGCGTTGGCCGATCGGGTCGTGCGGCCTGTGCTGTTCATGGCGTACTCGGGCGAGGTTCAATGGCGTACGCACGCGGGCGACGAGATCACTGCCCGGCTCGGGGAGCCGCTCACCCGCGACCAGACTGCGCAGGCCCTCCGCACCGCGCTCGATGTCAACGGCGCCTGGATCCCTGCCGTGCTCGCCGCCGCCGACACTCGGCTCACCGAGGTGCGGGCACATGTGCCCGACGCCGGCGGTCTCGTCATCGCCACCGACCAGGACACCGCTCGTGGGTACGCAGCCGTGCTGGCCCGCGTGACAGGTCGGCGGCCGACCCTGGTGCTGTCCGACGAGAAGTCGTCATCGCGCAAGATCGCCGCCTTCTCCGAAGGCGACGATCGATGGCTGGTGGCGGTGCGAATGGTGAGCGAGGGGGTCGACGTACCTCGGCTGGCGGTGGGCGTCTATGCCACAACTGCGGCGACCCCGCTCTACTTCGCGCAGGCGGTCGGTCGCTTCGTGCGAGCCCGACGGCGCGGGGAGACCGCGACCGTGTTCCTGCCGTCGGTCGCCCCCCTGTTGGCGCTCGCCGCTGAGATGGAGCTGCAGCGCGACCACGCCTTGCGGCGGCCGGCGAGCAGCGACGAGGAGATCCTCGCCGCTGAGGACGGGCTGCTCGCCCGGGCCGCTTCCGGGCAGACGGTGCCTGACGAGCAGCCTGGCTATGCCGCTCTGTCCAGCGCCGCCTCCTTCGACCGCGTCGTCTTCGACGGTGGCGAGTTCGGGCACGAGGGCGAGGTCAGCCCAGGCAGTGACGAGGAGATGGACTTCCTCGGCATCCCGGGCCTGCTCGAGCCGGACCAGGTGAGGGACCTGCTGCGCAGCCGCCAGACGGCGCGGGCCAGAGAACAGCGCCGCAATGGTCAACGGCCGAGCAGTTCCGAGCCCGCGATGTACGAGCGGCTGGCCAGCCTGCGCAAGGAGCTCAACGGGCTGGTCGCCGCCTGGCACCACCGGTCGGGGTCACCGCACGGCGTCATCCACGCCGAGCTGCGCCGCACGGACGGCGGGCCGCCGTCGTCGGTGGCCACGGCTGCCGAGCTGGAGTCACGTATCGCTGCCGTGCGGGAGTGGGCCGCGGGAGGTCGCCGTACCTGAGAATGCTCCGGCTTGCGTCGGGTGCCGCGCCCCGGCAGACTCGGCGCACAGGCGATGGGGCTCGCCTTGGAGCGTGGGAGTCGACTCCCGCTGATGGCCTCTACCGACGGTTCGAGCGCTCGTGCGCAAAGGATTGGTAGAGAAGGAGCAGCTCGTGCAGGTCGACCCCGATCTCCTCGATGACGATCCGGGGCACCGCGACGACCTCCGCGGTGCGCCACGGAGCGGACGCCACCTGCGGCAGCGTCGGCTCGACCGGGTGCGGAGGGACGCCGACGTTCTGGGTGTCATCGCCGTCGGCGGCGGGCTCGGCGCCCTGGCGAGGTACGCGGCCGCCGAGCTGCTGCCGACAGGCGTGCACGGCTTCCCCTGGTCGACGTTGCTCGTCAACCTGGTCGGGTGCCTGCTCATCGGCGTGCTCATGGTGTGCGTCACTGACGTCTGGCGCCCAGGTCGCTATGCCCGGCCTTTCCTGGGCATCGGGTTCCTCGGTGGTCTTACGACGTACTCGACGATGATGCTCGACCTGCGGACACTCGGGACCGGTGACGAGTGGATGCTCGCGGAGGTCTATCTGGTGGGATCCCTCGTGCTGGGGCTCGCGGCGGTCAGGCTCGGGATGGCGACAACGCGGCGGCTCGCCGGGGTGGCGCGGTAGGCATGCCGATCCTGCTGGTGTTCGTCGGAGGCTGTCTTGGTGCCGTCGGCCGGTTCGCCACCGACCGCTTCATCTCGGCCCGACACGACATGGCGTTCCCGTGGGGGACCGTCGCGGTGAACATGGTCGGCTCGGCGATCCTGGGCTTCGTAGCGGGCTCACTGGACGGCGGCTCCGGCTGGCTGGCCCTACTGGTCGGCACAGGGTTCTGCGGCGCTCTCACGACGTTCTCGACGTTCAGCTTCGAGACCGTGCGTCTGCTCGAGGAGGGCTCGATGCTGGAGGCGGGTCTCAACCTGGTCGGCAGTGTGGTGGTCGGATTGGCGTTCGTCACGGGTGGTTTCGCGCTCGGCAGCGCTCTCTTCTAGCCAGCTGGCTCAGGCGTCGTTGGCGCAGCGGAAGCCGAGGTTGCCGGAGAACGAGTCGGGCAGGTTCGAGGACCGGGCGCCGACCCGGTAGCGATGACAGTACGAGTCGTGGCAGAGATACGAGCCCCCACGCATGATGCGCGCCTCTCCGGTCGAGGGTCCCGTGGGGGAGACCGTCGGGGACTCTGCGTAGTACGTCGGGGAGAACCAGTCCGCGCACCACTCCCAGACGTTGCCGGCTGTGTTCCAGAGGCCGTACCCGTTGGGGCGGAAGCTTTTCACCGGCGCCGTCGTCAAGAAGCCGTCATCGAGGGTGTTGGCCTCGGGGAACCTGCCCTGCCAGATGTTGCAGTTCCAGCGGCCGTTCGGCGTGAGCTCGTCACCCCATGCGAAGCGCTTGGACTCGAGCCCTCCGCGGGCGGCGTACTCCCACTCCGCCTCGGTCGGCAGCCGCTTGCCGGCCCACGCGCAGTAGGCCGCGGCGTCGTGCCAGGAGACGTGGACGACGGGATGGTTCTGCCGGTCGGCGATCGTCGAGGTCAGGCCCTCCGGGTTCCGCCAGCAGGCACCCTTGACGTTCAGCCACCACGGGGTCCCAGTCGCGATCCCGAGCACGTGTGCCCGCTCCCGCGGTACGGCGAGATGGAACACGGCGGACGAACCGAAATCCTCCGCCTCGGTGCGATAACCGGTCGCTTTGACGAACGTCGCGAACTGCGCGTTCGTGACTGCGGTGGCGTCGAGATGGAAGCTGGCCAGCTCGACCGAGTGGACAGGCGTCTCGCCATCGGTGGGATAGCCCTCATCGAACGCGTCGCCCATCGCGAACGTGCCCGCCGGGATGCGCACCTGGCCGCGCGTGCTCCGGTTGCCCCGGACGATGGTCTGCGGCACCGAGACCGACAGCTGGCCGGCCGCTGAGCGGGTCAGGTCTGGAGGCGGAGCGCAGCACGAGGGCGCCTGCACGTCGTGTTCGGGCACTGGGTGACACCTCTCCATCGGTGACCAACCCCACGAGTGTAGGTCGGGCGGCGCACCCTCTCATATGCTGTCGCCGTGACTGCCACTGTGTCCGCCATCACCGGGTCCACCCCCACGCCGTCCGCCGTCAGGGACGTCGCCGAAGCCGAGCCGGAGCGGGTCGACATCCCTGTCCTGGATGAGATCGCCCGCCGGGTGCTCTGGCTGGCCGTACGCATCATCGACTCAGCCAACCACGACCGCGAGACCGGTGACGGCGTCAAGGTCGGTGGCCACCAGGCGTCGAGCGCGTCGATGGTCACGGCCATGACGTCCCTCTGGTTCGGGCACCTCAGCGCGCACGACCGGGTGGCCGTCAAGCCGCACGCGTCGCCGGTCTTCCACGCGATCCAGTACCTGCTGGGCGAGCTCGACGCGTCCTACCTCACGACGCTGCGCGCCCGCGGCGGACTGCAGTCCTACCCGAGCCGTACGAAGGACCCGGACGAGGTCGACTTCTCCACCGGGTCGGTCGGTCTCGGAGTGGCGTCGCCGCTCTTCGCGGACGTGGTACGGCGCTACGTGGACGCCCACTTCGGCAGCCGCCCACGCAGCAGGTTCATCGCGTTCGTGGGTGATGCAGAGCTGGACGAGGGCAATATCTGGGAGGCGATCTTCGATGCCGCGACCGCGGGTCTCGGCAACACCATGTGGGTGGTCGACTTCAACCGCCAGTCACTCGACCGCGTCGTGCCCGGGGTCCGGATCGACCAGTGGCGAGGACAGTTCGAGTCCGCGGGATGGCATGTCGTCGAGGTGAAGTACGGCGCGAGGCTGCAGGCCGCCTTCAAGCTGCCGGGCGGAGACGCCTTGCGGGACTGGCTCGACGCAATGCCGAACGAGCACTACCAGTCGATGTTCGGCTTGGCCGGAGACGAGCTGCGCAAGCGGCTGCTCGATGGAGCGCCCGAGGCCGTCGTGGCGTTCGTCGACACCGTCAAGGACGACGAGCTGAGCAGCCTGGTCACCGATCTCGGCGGACACAGCGTGGCGGCGATGCTCGCTGCGTATGCCGAGTGCGACCGTGAGCGCGATCGGCCGAGCGTCGTCTTCGCCTACACCATCAAGGGTTGGGGACTCCCCATCGCCGGCAACCCACGCAACCACTCCGCGCTGCTCACCAGTGAGCAGATCGACGTCGTGCGCACCTCCATGGGGCTTACCGCGTCGGACGAGTGGGACCGATTCGATGCGAGGTCCGCGGCGGGGCGGCTCTGCGAGGAGCGGGCTGAGGCTCTGCGACGCAAGCCGAGAACGTCTCGCATCGACGTCGAGATCCCTTCACAGACGGGGATTCGAGTGGCCAAGCCGCTGTCGACCCAGGAGGCTTTCGGGCGGGTTCTCGTCGACCTTTCGCGGAATGCGAGCGTTGCGCCGTACCTGGTGACGACCGCACCCGATGTGGCGACCTCGACGAACCTGGCCGGCTTCATCAACCGGATGGGGGTCTTCGCTCCTACAGAGCGGCGCGCCTGGAGCGAGGATCCCGTGCTGCGATGGGCCGAGGGCCCGACGGGGCAGCACCTCGAGCTCGGCATCTCCGAGATGAACCTGTTCCTGCTCCTCGGCCAGCTGGGTCTCGCCTGGGACCTGTCGGGTCAGCCGTTGCTGGGCGTCGGAACCGTCTACGACCCGTTCGTCTGCAGGGGTCTGGACGCCTTCATCTATGCGGTGTACTCCGGAGCCAGGTTCGTGGTCGCCGGCACTCCTGCTGGCGTGACGCTGGCTCCGGAAGGTGGCGCGCACCAGTCCACGATCACGCCGTCGATCGGCCTGGAGCTGCCTGGTGTGACGGCTCTCGAGCCGGCCTATGCGACGGCCTTGGACTGGTTGCTGTGTGACGCGTTCGGGCGCATCGCGTCCGGCGAGCCGACCGTGGACGCGACAGGCGTTGTAGACAAGGGCGCGTACTACTTCCGCCTGACGACGCGGCCACTCGAGCAGGCGCCCTTCGAGGCGGCCCGGAAGCGGATTGGCGACGACCGGCTGCGGCAGCAGGTCCTCGCGGGTGGCTACCGGATCGTCGAAGGTGACGGAGAGCAGGACGCTCCGGTGGTGACGTTGGTGGGCACGGGGGCGATTCTGCCGGAGGTGTTGGAGGCAGCCGCCGAGCTCGCGGACGAGGGGGTCGTCGCCCACGTGGTGGACGTGACCTCGGGGGACCGGTTGTACCGCGCTTGGCAGCAGTCGTTGCGGGTCGGGATCCGGTCGGCCAGCAGACCACTGCGGCCTCGGGTGCTCGACGAGCTCTTCCCCACGCGTGGGCCGCTCGTGACGATCCACGACGGTGCCTCCCACACGATGAGCTGGCTCGGCTCGGCGCTGGGCGTCCAAGCGGTCTGCCTGGGCGTCGACGAGTTCGGCCAGACCGGCTCGATCTCGGACCTCTACGACCTGCACGACCTGTCGGCCGGCTCGATCGTCAACGCCGCTCTGGCCGCCCTCGCCCTCGAGTAGCCGTTGACGGGGACCGCGAGGCTGGAGCCGATGCGGGGGCGTTTGGGTGGTGCACCACTCAAACGCCCCTCAAGCCACCCAGATCTGAGTGGCTTCGGGGGTACTTGAGTGGTGCACCACCCAGATGACGGCGGGGGGCTAGCGAGGAGCGGAGTCCTCGTCGGGGTAACCGTTGGGGTTCTGTCGCTGCCAGTGCCAGGTGTCCGCACACATCTCGTCCACGGTTCGCTTCGCCGACCAGCCGAGCTCGGCCTGCGCGCGTGAGGGATCGGCGTACGACGCTGCGATGTCGCCGGCGCGCCGTTCGACGACCTCGTACGGGAGCTCGTGACCCACCGCTCGCTCGAAGGAGTGCAGCAGGTCGAGGACGCTGGTGCCACGACCGGTGCCGAGGTTCCAGGTACTCACCGGCTGGTCAGTGGTGGTGAGCTTGGCCAGGGCGGCGACATGGCCGGCGGCGAGGTCCTCGACGTGGATGTAGTCGCGCACTCCCGTGCCGTCGGGGGTGTCGTAGTCGTCGCCGAACACCAGCAGCTTCTCCCGGCGTCCGACGGCCACCTGGGCGATGAAGGGCATCAGGTTGTTGGGGATGTCCGACGGGTCTTCTCCGATGGTGCCGGACTCGTGCGCGCCGACCGGGTTGAAGTAGCGCAGCAAGGCGATCCGCCACGTCGGCTTGGCGTACGCGACGTCGCGCAGGACCTGCTCGTTCATCACCTTGGTCCAGCCGTACGGGTTGGTGGCCGACGTCGGCAGCGCCTCGGTCATCGGCACGGGGGCGTTGCCGCCGTACACGGTGGCGGATGAGGAGAACACCAGCTTGTCGACGCCGTGGCGTTGCATGGCGCGGACGAGGGAGAACGTCGTGCCGAGGTTGTTGTCGTAGTACTCCAGCGGCACCTCGACACTCTCGCCCACGGCCTTGTGACCGGCGAAGTGGATCACGGCGTCGATCTGCTCGCTGGCGAAGAGGTGCTCCGTCTTGTCGGCGTCGCGCAGGTCGAACGAATGGAGCGGGAGGTGACTGCCGGTGATGGCCTCCAGCCGGTTCACCACGGTCGGCTTGGAATTGGCGAAGCTGTCGACGATCAGGACCTCATGTCCGGCTGCGATCAGCTGGATGACGGTGTGTGACCCGATGTAGCCGGCGCCGCCGGAGACGAGAACATGCATCCCCCGACCCTAAGGCTTCGGCGTCTCCCGGATCCCCAACGGGTCAGGGACGGTCGGTCATCAGGGCGCGGCCACGAGCGTTGACGGCTGCGCAGAATTTCGGTGACGAGCACGAGACCCCGGTCAGGCCGACGTCCTGGAAGCTCCCGCCATGCGGGGGCGTGGACGGATCGATCCGCGTCGGCTGGGACCATGCGATGCCGTCCCAGAGGCTGCGGCTCTGTTCCCCTACGGCGACGCAGAACGTAGGCGTCGTACACGAGACCGACGTCGGGCCGAGATACCCCGGGATCGTTCCCCAGTCTGACCAGGTTCCTTCGTCGTAGGTCGCGAAGGCGTCACGCTCGGTGACCGCCATGCAGAACGACCTGGACAGGCACTGCAGCGAGAAGGCCTCGATCTGGTCGCTGGCGATCTGTACCGGCGCCGACCAGTCGTGGCCGTCCCAGACCAGGGCACGCGTGACGTTCTTCCCCTCGTCGATCGCCAAGCAGAAGGTGGACGAGGCACAGGAGACCGACGTGAAGAAGTAACCAGGATCGAGCGACTCGGCTGGCGACCAACTCGTGCCGTCGTACATCGAGACGGCGCCGTAGCCGGCCGCCACGCAGAACGTCGATGAGGTGCACGAGATGCCGTTGACGAAGTCGATGCCGACGTTCTCCGGATCGGTCCAGCCGGTGCCATCGAAGGTCAGTACGTTGCCGATCACGTCTCCCGTGGCGCAGAAGGTCGCAGACGTGCATTGGAGCGCGTACAGCCCGTAACCGTCGCGGTCGATGACGGCGTCTGGCGACCAGGAACCGTCCCGGTAGGTGAGCGCGTTGCCGTAGTAGTCGGTGGCCGCGCAGAAGCTGCTGATGGGACATGACACGGCCATCCATCCACCGGCACCCTGGTCGGCCCTTCGCACATCCCAGCTGGTGCCGTCGTACGTCGCAGCATCGAAGTCACTGAGGGCGACGCACGCGGTGGGAGCGCTGCACGACACGTCGTGGACGGACTCGCCGGTCACGACCTGTTCAGGCGCGGTCCAGTGCTTGCCGTCGAAGAACGTCGCATCTGTCCCGCCGACCATGACGCATGCCTTCGGTGCCCCGCAGGCAAGAGTGTCGCGCACGCCCGGAGGGGTGGCCACGAGCTTGAAGTAAGTCGCGGGGCTGTAGAGGGCTGTCTTGCCATCGTTGTCCATGGCCAGGCAGTACGTCTGAGCACTGCAGGAGATCGAGCGGATCGCATTCTGGCCGAGGCCGAGGCCGGGTTCCCAGATGGTCCCGTCCAGCAGCTGGTAGAGAGTGCCGCCGTCGTCACCGGCGATGCACTGCCTGTCGGCGGAGCAGGAGATGGCCGTCAGCGTTGCGTACGGGTCGATCGTCTTCTTGTGCGACCACGTGGTGCCGTCGTACGTCCATGCGCGGTGTGCGTCCAGGCCGACGCAGAAGGTGGGTGACGAGCAGCTGACATACCTGAGCTGCCGGTCGGCTGGCTCGACGATGTGCCGCCAGCCGGACCCGTCGAAGATCGAGGCGTGAGCCTTGCCTCCGACCGCCAGGCAGAACTCGCGGGACGTACATGAAAGGGAGGTGTGACCGGGAGGGACGACGCGGCGCGGGCTCGACCAGCCTCCGCGGGCGTTCGTGATCACGCTGCCGTAGCTGTCGATGGCCGCGCAGTAGCCGTCGGAGGCGCAGCTCACCTGGTCCAACCAACCCGCCGCGGGGTCGATGAGCCGGCTGGGTCCCCATGGCCCGTCCGGTGGCTTCGGTGCACTCGGCGCAGCAACCCTCGCGGTTGGCGTCACGACGGCTGTGGCGGCGGTGACCGGTTGTCCGATGGCTGCCGGCATGGTCCCCAGCACGGCCATGGACGCCAATGCGAGCCCGACGGAAAAGACAGGTACTAAGCCGTTACGTCGCATGGAATCCCCTCGAGTCTCTCAGCGCGCCGTTCGGTGCTCACCGTACTCCCCTGTGCCGGACAACCGGCGCATCGGCGGAAGCGTCCTAGGGATATGGGCAAATGGCTGCAAACAAGGAAAACCATCGCTCTGATCGTCATGGTCACCGGTCTGGTGGCGGGTTGCGCCAACGCGTCCGACAACGGGGCCGGTTCGCCGCAAGACGGAGTTTCACACGTGCCGGAGCCGTCGTCGAGCCGGACCTCGACTCTGCCGACGAAGACCATCACGACAGGGCATCCCGCACCTTCCCCGAGCACACGGCCTCCGCCGCCGACCAGCGCGACGGCGACCAGCGCGACGGCGATCAGCACGACGCCGAACAGCACACCGCCAAGCAGCTCATCGCCGACAGCTCCTCGAGGCGGCCTGCACGTCACGAGGCTCGCCCTTCTCCCGGGCGTCGCCGACGCGGTCGCTGCGACGCCGGAGGCGGTGTATGCCGAGTGGGCGGTCGTGCACCAGGGTCAGCCCCGCCTGTGGCGGATAGCCCGGTACGACGTGGCGCAGCAGCGGGTCACCGCGACCAGTGAGCAGCTGAAAGGAGCCGGCCCGATCGCGATCGCGGGTGGAGCGTTGTGGGTCGCCACCGATCCGGGCGGCAACCAGCCAGCTCTCGTCAAGCTAGACGAGGCGACGCTGCACGTCACGGACCTCGTACGGATCCCGACCTCGATCGTCGGCGGCGGACTCGTCGCCACCGACGCCGGACTGTGGACCGGTGGGGTGGGCAAGCTCTACCTCGTCGATCCCACGAACGACCGGATCCTGCGCAGTATGGCGGTGCCGGCTGCGGCCGGTCAGCTCGCTGTGGACCGTTCAGCTGGTGTCCTGTACGACGTCACACACCGTCCCGGCGAGGCGACCGCCGTCGCGCTGGAGGAGCGGGACGCCTCGACGGGTCGGCTGATCTCGAGGTCGACGGCGATCGAGAACTTCCTCGCGATCAACGGGCTGGCCGTCGTCCCGGGCAACGTCTGGGTCGCCTATGCCAGCGGCATGATGGGTTCGGCCGACCGCTTCACGCGGAATGGACTTGTCCAGCATCGACCGCCGGGAGAAGGCACGCTGGAAGGAACGAACGGCATGGACGTCTTCGCCACACCAGGCATCCTCTGGAACGAGAACCCTGGCGGCAGCTTGTCGTGTCTCGATCCAAAGAACGGCGTGACCCGGGACGAGGTGGAGCAACCGCTGCAGTTGGGCGCCGTCGCCGGCTCGCACGGTCGGGTGTACGAGGTCATCGGTAACCGACTCGAGCGGATTGTGCCCGGGCTCGCCTGCCGCCAGTGAACTGCTGAGCCCACCCCCACGGCGATTCGTCCGCCACCAGGTCCGTGGCCGTCCCCTCGAAACGCCGGCCGAATCCGCGGTCGCTCAATCGGCAGATGTGGTGGCAGCGGAAGCGACGAGCGGGAGCAGGCGAGGCTCGATCTGGGTGGCCAGGGTGATCATCGTGGCCGAGCGCTCGATGCCGGGATAGCTCACAACCGTGTCGAGGACCCGCTGCAGGTCGGAGTTGGACCGGGCGACCACGCGGCACCACAGGTCGCCGGGGCCGGTGACGGTGTGCGCCTCGATGACCTCGGGGATCAGCGCGAGATGCTCCCCTACCGGGTCGTGGCCGTGCGCCTGGCTGATCTCGAGCGTCACGAACGCCGTCACCGGGTAGCCCATCGCGGCCGGGTCGACCTCCGGCCCCCAGCCGCGCACGACCGCGCTCCGCTCCAGCCGGTCGAGCCGGGCCTGGACCGTGCCGCGCGCGACGCCAAGCCGCCGCGAGGCCTCGAGGACGCCGATCCGCGGCTCGTCGGCGAACAGGTGCAGGATCGCGGAGTCCAGCGCGTCGATCGCCACGTCAGGTCCTCTCGGCGGGGGTGGGCAACGGGTCGGCACCACCTGGGCAGGCTGTGCATAGTGGCCGACGTTATCCGCCGTACCGCTGGACATGTTGACCAGTGATTCATCCGGAGTCTTGCACACTCTGCAGGGTGCAGCGCAGGATGCGAAGATGACCGAGACCTTGACTCCGCAGGAACGCCAGGCCGATCTCACCCTCGACCAGCTCAAGCAGCTCGTCGGGCTCGTCGAGTACGACGAGGACAAGGACCCGTTCCCGGTGACCGGCTGGGACGCGATCGTGTTCGTCGTCGGCAACGCCACCCAGACCGCGCACTACTTCCAGAGCGCCTACGGGATGGACCTGGTCGGCTACAGCGGCCCCGAGACCGGCAACCGCGACCACAAGGCGTTCGTGCTCAAGAGCGGGTCGTGCCGCTTCGTGGTCAAGGGCGGCGTCGCCCCCGACAGCCCGGTCCTCGACCATCACCGCAAGCACGGCGACGGCGTCGCCGACATCGCGCTCGAGGTCCCGGACGTCGACAAGTGCGTGGCCCGGGCCCGCGAGATGGGCGCCACGATCCTGCAGGAGCCCGAGGACATCACCGACGAGTACGGCACCGTACGGATCGCCGCGCTCGCGGCGTACGGCGACACCCGGCACTCGCTCGTCGACCGCTCGAGCTACCGGGGCATCTACCTGCCCGGGTACGTCGAGCGCACCTCCGACTACGTCAAGCCGGAGGGCTCACCCAAGCGGCTCTTCCAGGCCCTCGACCACGTCGTCGGCAACGTCGAGCTCGGCAAGATGGACGACTGGGTCAACTTCTACAACGGCGTCATGGGCTTCGTGAACATGGCGGAGTTCATCGGCGACGACATCGCCACCGACTACTCGGCGCTGATGAGCAAGGTGGTCGCCAACGGCAACCACCGGGTGAAGTTCCCGCTCAACGAGCCGGCCGTCGGGCAAGCGCAAGAGCCAGATCGACGAGTTCCTCGAGTTCTACGACGGCCCGGGCGCCCAGCACCTCGCGCTGGCCACCAACGACATCCTGCGGCACCGTCGACGTGATGCGGGCCCAGGGCGTCGAGTTCCTCAAGACCCCCGACTCCTACTACGAGGACCCGGAGCTGCGAGCCCGGATCGGCGAGGTCCGGGTGCCGATCGAGGAGCTGCAGAAGCGGGCCATCCTGGTCGACCGCGACGAGGACGGCTATCTCCTGCAGATCTTCACCACGCCGATCGGTGACCGGCCGACCGTCTTCTTCGAGCTGATCGAGCGGCACGGGTCGCTCGGCTTCGGCAAGGGCAACTTCAAGGCGCTCTTCGAGGCCATCGAGCGCGAGCAGGAGCGTCGCGGCAACCTCTGACGGACGGTACGCCGGCCGGAGTGCTACTGACCCGACCGGTGCACCTTCCCGATCGAGCTGGCAGGTCAGCACGATCGTCCAGGACGTGCCGTCCCAGTGGGCCAGGAAGCTGCCGCTCGATCCGCTCACGGGACAGCGTAGTCCGACCGCCCAGACGTCCTCGTGGGCGACGGCGCTGACGCCGTACGGATAGGCCCTGAGCCTTTCCATCGGGTGGCTCCACGAGTGACCACGCTGGTGCCGTTCCAATGCTCGACCAGCGCCGGCTCGCCCGAACTGCCGTCGTCGTTGCCTACCGCCCAGATGTCCGTTGGACGAGACAGCGCTGAGGTCTGACAGAGGCTTCGGCGATCCGGTGGCTCCGGGCTGTGTACCGGTGTCCACGACGTGCCGTCCCAGTGCGCGGTCAGGACCTTGGTGCGGCTCCCCGTGAAGTAGCTGCCCACCACCCAGACGTCGGTGGTCGAGAGGCTCACCACAGATCTGATCCGAGTGCTGACCCCAACCTGTGGCGGATCGATGCTGGACCAGGCGTGACCGTCCCAGTGCTCGATCACCGTCTGCTGGCCGGACTCGCTCGTGCCCACGGCCCACACGTCATCGGCTGCGGAGGCAGACACTGCGGCCAGGTTGGTGTCCTGCACGATCGTCTGGCGCCACTCCATGCCGTTCCAGTGGTTGATCACCCCGTCGGAATGCACGCTGCCGACCGCCCAGACGTCGTTCGCCGACACCGCCGAGACGGATGCAAGGTAACCGTCCTCCGGGAGGGTCCGGCCTTCGTCCACGAATCGCCGTCCCAGTGCTCGATCAAGGGGGAGAAACCGCCCTTCAGTGTGGTTCCCACCGCCCACACGTCGTTGCTCGAGATCGCCGCGACGTCATTGAGCCCTGGCTTCCGTTGAGGCGTGGGGTATCCATACGGCGCCACGACGAGCCATCCCAGTGCGCCGCCCAGCTCGTGCCTTCGCCCTCGCCGCCCACCCAGCCCACGGCCCAACCGTCATCACTGCTCACCATGTCGACGGCATCCGCCAACCACGGCCGAGTCGGATCCCGCTAGGGCAGGCCGGCTGAAGCACTGGCCGTCACCGCTGGCCGTGGCTGTCGCAATGGCCGGTGGCAACCGCGACAGCGGTGAGAGCAGCCAGCGAATGGTGCACACCGACCATGCCGAGGGACGTGAGCATCTGCATCCCCGATCCCCGAAGCGACGCCGCCGGCGAAGCCCAGTGCCTGGCCCGGAGGCGCCACCTGTCTTCGCAGCACATCTAACCACGAAGTCGGAGAGACCGCGAACGTACTCCACCGGGAGTACGACGCCGTGTTCCCGGCGGGCGATGACAGCCCCGTCGATTGCACCTAGCGTGCAGGAGTGACGACGCCGCGCGAACCTCGCCGAGGAGGCCGCAGCGCGCTCGCGGTCGTCGGCCTGGTCGCGCTCGTGGTGGTCGACGTGGTCGGCACGATCGGCGCCGCCCGGCACCAGACCGAGGACCGGCCGCTCGACGCGCTGGCGTTCTTCCTGGTGCTGGTGGCGCCGGTCGCTCTGGTGTGGGTCCGCTGCCGCCCGGTGGTGGTCATGTGGCTCATCGTCGCGGCCACCCTGACCTACCTGTCGCTCGGCTACGCCTACGGTCCGGTGATCATCGGCGCGGCGATCGCGCTCTTCGCCGCGGTGGTCACTGGGGCATCGCGGCGCCGCCTGGGCGGCGTTCGCGGTTCTGTACGTCGGCCACTTCGCCGCCCGGCACTGGCTGCTGGACGACCAGGTGACCTGGGGCGAGGCGCTGGGCGTCGCCGCCTGGGGGCTGGTGGTCCTCGCCACCGCGGAGGTCGTCAGGGTCCGCCGGGAGCGGATGGCCGCAGGACGCGCCGTACGTCGGGAGACAGTTCGACGGCAGGCCAACGAGGAGCGGCTGCGGATCGCCCGCGAGCTGCACGACGTGGTCGCCCACCACATGTCGCTGATCAACGTGCAGGCCGGCGTGGCGCTGCACCTGGTCGACCGTCGTCCGGACCAGGTGGAGACCGCACTCGCGGTCATCAAGGACGCCAGCAAGGAGGCTCTCGTCGAGCTGCGCTCGCTGGTGGGCGTCCTGCGTGACGAGGCGGAGGAGGCGCCGCGCGGCGCCGACCGCGATGCTCGACTCGCTCGACGACCTGGTCGAGCGCAGCGCGCTCGCCGGTCTCGACGGTCCGCAAGCGGGTCGTCGGCGACGTGCGCGCCGCTGCCGGCCGCCGTGGAGCTCGCCGCGTTCCGCATCGTGCAGGAGGCGGTCACCAACGTGATCCGGCATGCTCGGCGCGGCCAGCGCCGAGATCGTGCTCGACTACGGCGCCGAGGAGCTGGCGGTGCAGGTCGACGACGACGGAGTCGGCGCGGATCTGGTGTCCGACGACGACCCGGACGGCGACTGGATGAGCGGATCCGGTGCCGGGCTCCGCGGGATGCGCGAGCGGGCCACCATCCTCGGCGGCAGCCTGACGGTCGGAGTCGTCGCCCGACCGGCGGCGTTCGCGATCCGCGCCGTCCTGCCGCTCGAGCAGAGCGTCGTGATCCGCGTCGTGCTGGCCGACGACCAGGCACTGCTGCGCGCGGGGCTGCGGGCGCTGCTCGAGGCGGAGGACGACATCGAGGTCGTGGGCGAGGCTGCCAACGGCCAGGAGGCGGTCGACTCTCGTCACCGCCACCCGCCCCGACGTCGTCCTGATGGACATCCGGATGCCGGGGATGGACGGCCTCGAGGCCACCCGCAGGATCGTCGCCGACCCGGCGCTCGAGCTGACCCGGGTCATCATCTTGACCACGTTCGACCTCGACGAGTACGTCTTCGAGGCGGTCCGGATCGGCGCCAGCGGCTTCCTGGTCAAGGACACCGAGCCCGCGAGACATGCTGGCCGGGGTGCGCGCGGTCGCCGCCGGAGACGCCCTGCTCTCACCCGGCGTGACCCGCCGGCTGATCGCCGAGTTCGCCAGTCGGAGCCGGCAGAGCGCCGCGCCGGCCCTGCTCGACCCGCTCACCGAGCGTGAGCGCGAGGTCGTGGCGCTGGTGGGCGAAGGGCTGAGCAACGACGAGATCGCGGTCGCGGCTCGTGCTCAGCCCGGCGACGGCGAAGACCCACGTGAGCCGGGCGATGATCAAGCTGCACGCGCGCGACCGGGCTCAGCTGGTCGTGATGGCCTACGAGAGCGGGCTGGTCCGGCCCGGCTGGTCCGGCTGACCTACCGTCACGCTGGGCGTACGCCGTACGTCGGCTCGTCCCTCGCTGCGCCGCACGCGGCAGGCCAGGTCACGTCCGCAGGGCGACGACGTCGGACGGCCTCGCCGGACAGGCTGAGATGAGCGTCACACGGACGCGGCTCTCACACCCTGGAGGTCTCGATGCTCACCCTGGCAAGCCCCATCCTGCTCGCCGACTCCGACCACTGGCACGGCCCCGGCTGGTGGGTGATCTTCCCCATCTTCTGGCTGCTGTTCCTTGGCGCGATCGTCTGGTTCTGCGTCTTCGGGCGGCGGCGCGGGCTGCCGGATGGCCGGCGGCCGGCACGGGGAGTCGCGGCTCGCCGAGCGCTATCGCCGCCGGCGAGATCGACGGAGCAGGAGTACCGCGAGCGCCTCGCCGTGCTGAGGGAGAAGCGATGACCGACACGGTCGTCGTCCACCGGCTCTCGAAGAACTACGGCCGCACCGGGTCGGCGCCGCCGGACGCCGGGGCGATGCAAGCGGTGTCGTGCGAGCGGTCGACGGGATCAGCCTCACCGTTCACGCGGGCGAGATCTACGGCTTCCTCGGACCGAACGGCGCCGGCAAGACCACCACCCTGCGCATGCTGCTCGGCCTGATCCGGCCGAGCAGCGGGACGGTCTCCGTGCTCGGCCAGGCGCCCGGCAGCCCGGCCGCCCTCTCTCGGGTCGGAGCGCTGATCGAGGGCCCTGCGTTCTACCCGTACCTCTCCGGTCGCGACAACCTCAGGGTGCTCGCCCGGTACGGCGGCCTGCCGCCGTCGTCCGATCGAGCGAGCCCTCGACCTGGTGTCGCTGACCGACCGGGCAGGCGACCGGTACTCGACGTACTCGCTCGGCATGAAGCAGCGGCTTGGGTGTCGCTGCGGCGCTGTTGAAGGACCCCGAGCTGGTCGTGCTCGACGAGCCGACGAACGGCCTCGACCCAGCCGGAATGCGCGACATGCGGCGACTGGTCCGCCAGCTCGGCGCGGAGGGTCGGACTGTGCTGCTGTCGAGCCACCTGATGGCCGAGGTGCAGCAGATCTGCGACCGGGTGGCGGTCATCGACCGCGGCCGGATCATCGCGGAGAGCACGGTCGAGGAGCTGCGCGGCGAGGGCGAGCTGGTCGTTGTCGCGACGCCGTCCGACCGGGCGCGGCAGCTGCTCGAAGCCCGGCCGGAGGTGCCGGTCGGTTCGAGCGGCCGAAGGAAGCCTTCGCGTCCAGGTGGACGGCCGCCACACGGCCGAGCTGGCTCGTTGCCTGGTCGGGGCGGGGATCGCGATCACCGAGCTGCGGCGCGAGGAACGCCAGCTCGAAGACGTGTTCATGGAGATGACCGCGGCACGACGACGAGGTTTCGCCTGCTCCGCGGCGACGAAACTGCAAATCTACCGAGAAGCCGAGGTGCACCATGTCTGACATCGTCTCCGTGACTCCGGGCCGAGCTGTTCAAGCTCGTCCGGCGTCCGGCCGTATGGGTGCTCCTCGCGGCCGTGGTGATCCTGAACCTGATCTTCTCCTACCTGATCCCCTACCTGTCGTACGCCGGCGGGAACGACCTCGACGCGGGCAAGACTCCGGCCGACCTGTTGGCCAGCACGCTGCCGCCGCAGCTGATCGGCAACCTGCTCAGCGGGTTCCCGGTGTTCGCGGGTGCTCTCGCGCTTGTCTTCGGAGCGCTGGTGACGGGAGGCGAGTACGGCTGGGGCACCGTCAAGACGCAGCTGACCCAGCGACCTTCGCGCGGCGCCGTGCTCGGTGGACAGCTGCTCGCACTGACCGTGGCGACGCTTGCCGCAGTCGCTCGCCCAGCTGGCCTTCGGCGCCTTGGCCGCGGCGGACCATCGCCGTCGAGCCACTCGCGGGCGTTGGCGTTCCCGTCCCTTGGCGTCGTGCTCCAGGGTATCGGCGCGGGGTGGCTGATCCTGCTGATGTGGGCGTTGCTGGGTGCTGCTCTCGGCGTGCTGCTGCGCGGTGTCGCGCTGCCGATCGGCCTCGGAGTGGTCTGGGTGCTCGGAATCGAGAACCTGGTCTCCGGCATGGCGTCATCGGTGCTCTCGGCATTGCAGCCGTTGCGCGACGTGCTCCCCGGAGTGAACGCGGGCTCGCTGGTGACCGCGGTCATGCCCGCCCGCGTGCTCGACGCGCCACCAGGAGTGAACTCCAGCGTTGCCGAAGGACGGGCACTGGTCACCCTGGCCTGCTACGTGATCGCTTGCACGGCCGCTGCCTTCGTGGTCGTCCGTCGCCGCGACGTGGTCTAGACACTCACCTTCTTGGAAGCTGCTGCGAGATCTGCTCCGTCGGCGTAGTAGTCCGCGGGGGACGTCGCTTCGGTGCCCTCCGGAGCTTTGAGGGCCCGGAGGACAACGGTCACCACGGCCGCGACAACATGTTGATGGCCAGCGCCGAGATGGCGATGTAGACCTTGGTGTCGGTGAACGGGAAGTTCGCCAGCGAGCCACCGAAGTGGCGGGTGCCGAGGACCTCGGTCACCGGCTGACCGTCGACGAGCCTGGTCTGCGTCTTGGGCACCTCGACGTTGTATGCCGTGATCGTCCCGTAGAGCATGGCCGACCGCCCAGCCGGCGAGCAGGGCCCAGCGGTGGAACCACCGGGTGTAGAGCCCGGCGACGATCGCCACGAGGGTCTGCAGGATCCACACCCCACCGAGCAGCTGCATGTTGATTGCGTTCTGCTTGTCCAACGCCAGCACGAAGAGCAGGGCGCCGAACTTCACCACCAGTGAGGCGATCTTCGAGACCTTCGCCTCCTGGTGGTGTGTGGCTGCCGGGTTGATGAAGTCGCGGTAGATGTTGCGGGTGAAGAGGTTCGCTGCCGCGATGGACATGATCGCCGACGGCACCAGCGCACCGATGGCGATCGCCGAGTACGCGACGCCGGCGAACCAGCTCGGGAAGTTCTCCTCGAACAGGTGCGGCACGGCCAGCTGGGCGTTGGCCACCCCGTCGGTCCCGAAGACCGACGTCCCCGCCGCGATCGCCGCGAAGCCCAGCAGGGCGAGCAGACCTAGCATCAGCGAGTACAAGGGGAGGAACGTTGCGTTGCGGCGGATCACGTTCCGGCTCCTGCCCGGAGAGCACGGCGGTCATCGAGTGCGGATACATGAACAGGGCAAGGGCGGAGCCGAACGCCAGCGACGCATACGCCCAGTAGTAGGTGTGGTCGGGGATGAACACTCCCGTGGGAGCACCCGTGGCGGTCGGGGTCTCCATCTTGGTCTTGGCCGCATCGAACACCGATGCCGTACCCGAGGTCCACCGCGACCCACACGACTGCCACGACGATGACCAGATAGATCAGCGTGTCCTTGACGAATGCGATCAGCGCCGGAGCCCGCAGGCCGGACGAGTAGGTGAAGGCGGCCAGCACCGCGAAGGCGATGAACAGCGGCAGGTCCTTGACGAAGGTGTTGCTGCTGCCGCCGAGCCCGATGGTGTCGAGCACGGCTGCGATGCCGACCAGCTGCAGTGCGATGTACGGCATCGTGGCGAGCACACCCGTGACGGCGACGGCCAGCGACAGCGCCCGTCGAGTCGTACCGGCCCTTCACGAAGTCGGCCGGCGTGACGTAGCCCGTTGGCATGCGACACCGACCACAGCCTCGGCATGAAGATGAAGATCAGTGGGTAGACGACGATCGTGTAGGGCACGGCGAAGAAGCCGCTGACGGCGCCGGTCGCGTACATCGCCGCCGGCACGGCCACGAAGGTGTACGCCGTGTAGAGATCGCCGCCGAGCAGGAACCAGGTGATGACCGGGCCGAAGCCGCGGCCGGCGAGCCCCCACTCGTCGAGGCTCATCATGGTGTCCGGCCGGCGCCAGCGGGCAGCATAGAAGCCGCCGATGGCGACGACCACGAAGAAGAAGATGAGCACAGTCAGGGCGACGCCATCCACCTGTGTGCCCGCGGCGAGCGTCACCTCCGTGCGCGCGCTCACGCGGCGTCCTCGGACTCGTGCCGGGCGCGCTTGATCACCACGTAGGCGACCTGGGTGAAGCCGGCCGCCAGGAACACCCAGACCAGCTGGTACCAGTAGAAGAACGGGAAGCCCAGCAGCTCCGGTCCGCTCCGGGCGTAGATCGGCACGAGCAGCAAGGCCAGACAGGGGATCGCCAACAGCACCCCCGCGATGGTCCTGTCACGTGCACTCAGTCGATGGTCTCCGGTGTCGGACATAGCGTCGCCCCGCTCGTGTCGGTCGATCCTGCCTGAGAGCCCTCACGTTAGAAGGGGTGCGCCGGTCCGCCACTCAACCCGGTACGGCGCCGACCCGGCCGGAGTGGCATCTCAACCCGGCCGGAGTGGCATCTCGACCGGAGGGGGCGAGTTTAGAGTGGAGGGATGGGTACGACGGACGAGGTCGTCAGCGACCTGCGGAGCGGCCTCGACAACGGCGTCGGTGGTCACCGACCCGACGTCATCGCTGCGCACAGCGTCGACCGGGCGATGTACTGCACCGTCGGCAAGGCCATGGTGCTCGTGCGGGCGCGGTCGACGCAGGACGTGCAGCATGTCATGCGGGTTGCGACAGCACATCAGGTGCCGGTAGTGCCGCAGGGCGCTCGCAGCGGGCTGTCCGGTGGCGCGAACGCCATCGACGGATGCATCCTGCTGAGTCTCGAGCGGATGAATGCCATCCTCGAGATCGACGCAGCGAACCGGCTCGTGGTGACCCAGCCCGGCATCTACAACGCCGACCTGTCCCGCGCCGTCGCGGCGAAGGGGCTCTTCTACCCGCCGGACCCGTCGAGCTGGGAGTTCTGCTCGATCGGCGGCAACATCGCCACGAACTCGGGCGGTCTGTGCTGTGTCAAGTACGGCGTGACGACCGACTATGTCCTCGGTCTCGAGGTCGTGCTTGCGAGCGGTGAGGTGCTGCGAACCGGTCGGCGTACCGTCAAAGGGGTCGCGGGATACGACCTGACCCGGCTGTTCGTGGGCAGCGAGGGAACGCTCGGGGTCGTCACCGAGATCACCTTGATGCTCAGGCAGGAGATGCAGCAGCCGTTGACCGCGGTGGCGGTGTACGACTCGGCCCGCACGGCCGCGCAGGCGGTGACCAACGTGGTGGCCTGCGAGGTGGTGCCGTCGCTGCTCGAGTTCATGGACCGGGTCTGCCTCCATGCCGTCAACGACGCCTTCAACATGGGCATTGCGCCCGAGGCAGCCGCGCTGATCCTGGCGCAGTCCGACAGCGGGGGTGAGCGGGGCCGAGCCGAGATCGCCCGCATCGCCGAGGTCCTTGAACAGTCGGGGGCGATCGAGATCGCCATCGCCGAGAACCACGCCGAGGGAGAGCTGCTGCTGAAGGCGCGTCGGGAGGTACTCACGGCCATGGAGCGACTCGGTACGACGATGATCGACGACGTCTGTGTGCCCCGCACCAGGCTCGCGGAGCTCGTCGAGCGGGTGGAGCAGGTCAGCGTGGACTGCGGACTTGTCATCGGGGTGGTCGGTCACGCGGGTGACGGCAACTTCCACCCGACAGTGGTTTTCGATGGTGACGACCCCGCGCAGGTGGTTGCGGCCCAGCGGGCGTTCGACGAGATCATGGAGATCAGTCTCGACCTCGGGGGCACCATCACCGGCGAGCACGGCGTGGGGCTGCTCAAGCTGCGGCTGCTCGAGCAGGAGCTTGGCCCGCTGAGCCTGGATGTCCACCGGTCGATCAAACGGGCGCTGGATCCGCAGGGAATCCTCAACCCGAACAAGGTTTTCAGGGCATAGCAACAGTTTCCCTAGAGTCGTTGACGCCGTGGCTCGCCGGGTTGATCATGAGATCGGATCATCCATCGCACCGGAGGTCTCTCGTGAGGATTCAAAGATCGTTGCTCGTCCTCGTGCCCGCATCCTGCGCGGCCGCGCTCCTCGTCGCCCCCCTCAGTCCAGCGCTCGCTCATCCGGGCACTGCCGGTCGGGTCACCATCGCGTCCACAGCCCCCAGCGGCAGGGCTGCGCACGCCCTCGCGCAAGGTCTGACGGCCGCCGCTCCGAATGCAGTCGTGCACTTCCAAGTGCAGCTCCGGCTCCGTGACCAGGCCGCGGCTGAGCGCGTGGCGACCGCCGTGTCAACGCCGGGCTCAGCGTCGTACGGTCACTATCTCAGCCCAGCTGCCTTCAACGCGCGGTTCGCGCCCAGACCCTCCCAGGTCTCCGCGCTGACGCGGTTCCTGTCGTCGTACGGCATCAAGGTGACCTCGACCGCGCCGAACCGGCGCTGGGTCCAGGCGACGGGTTCCGGTGAGCAGGTCGGCCGAGCCTTCGGCGTGCAGATGCGCTCCTACCGGCTCGATGACCGGCTCCGGCTGACCGACGACCGAGCGGTCTCGGTGCCCAGCTCGCTCTCATCCACCATCCTCACGGTCACCGGGCTCAACGAGACCGGTGGCGCCGTACCCGGTCTGCTCGGCAGAGATGCAGCATCGACGGGTCCGGACGGGCAGAGTCCCGCACAGGACCACCTCAAGACACCCTGCTCGAGCTCCTGGGGAGCCCGCCAGGCGAAGCTGCCCGCTGCCTACGGCTCGACCTCGTTCCCGACGTACATCTGCGGGTACACCCCCGCCCAGCTGCAGGCTGCCTATGGCATGCAGGGGGCCATCGCGGGCGGTCGCACCGGCAAGGGTGTCTCGGTCGCGATCATCGACGCCTACTCGCTGCCGACGATGGAGGCCGACGCCAACCGCTACTTCGCCCACTATGGAGAGAGCTGGATTCGCTCCGGGGCAGTACCGCGAGATCCTGCCGAACGGCTATCGGCTGCAGGACGTGTGCGATGAGTCGTCCTGGCAGACCGAGCAGGTGCTCGACGTCGAGAGCTGTGCACGGCCTGGCGCCGGGCGCTGACGTCACCTACGTGGCGGGCAAGAGCTGCAGCTACCAGGGCCTCCTGACGCCGCTCAACACCATCGTCAACGGCCACCTGGCCGACATCGTGAGCAACTCCTGGGGGCTGTTCAACGAGGGCTCGGTGCCGACCTCGTGGCTGAGCGCCTACCACGAGGTGCTGGTGCAGGCGGCCGCCGAGGGGATCGGCCTCTACTTCTGCGACCTCGACAACGGCGACACCTCGGGCCAGTCCGGCTCGGCCGAGCCCGTCTACCCCGCCTCGGACCCGCTGGCGACCGGCATCGGTGGGACCTCGCTGGCCATCGACTCGACGGGCGCCTACCTGTTCGAGACCGGCTGGGGCAACGCGCGGGCCGGCGTGGCCTTCGACGCGTCCGGCAAGCCGGTCGGCTACAACCCGGCCCCGCCAGGGACGTTCTACGCCGGCACCGGGGGCGGCGTGTCCACGCTGTTCAAGCAGCCGGCGTACCAGAAGCAGGCGGTGCCCGCCAGCCTCTCGCACCGGTACGGCGGCCCCGCCCGACGTGTGGAGCCCGACATCTCGGCGGACGCAGATCCCTATACGGGCTACCGGTTGGGCTACACCGACCCCGGCACTGGGGCATGGACGCGGGTCACCTTCGGCGGGACCAGCCTGGCGACACCACTCGTGGCGGCCATGGTGGCCGACGCCAGCCAGCACCGGGCCACGGCGGTCGGCTTCTTCAACCCGCTGCTGTACTCCATGAAGTCGCGAGGGCTACACGACGTGCTGCCGACGCGGATCCCGGTCGGCATCGCCTTCACCTCGACCAACCCGGCGTCCCTGTGCTACACCTCGTGCCTCATCACCGAGGACCGAGACACCAGTCTCACAACGGACTACGGGTACGACGACGTCACCGGGCTGGGCACACCCAACGGCGAAGCCTTCCTCAAGGCGGTGCATGCCGTCGGGTGACCGTCGTGGTCTGCCCCGGCCCGCGGGACAGCTGCCTTCGGTAGGTTGACGCTCATGTCGACGTACATCGCATTCCTCCGAGCGGTCAACGTCGGTGGACGCAAGGTGCCCATGGCCGAGCTTCGCGCCCTCCTCGAGGATGCCGGCTTCACGGACGTCTCCACGCACATCCAGAGTGGCAACGTCCGGGTCGGCTCGACACTGCGCAGCCCCGCGAAGGTGGAGGCCCAGCTGGAGAAGCTGATGTCCGATGCGTTCGGCATTGACATCCCGGCGATCGTACGGCGGCCCAAGGAGCTGGTGGAGCTGGTCTCTTCCTCCCCCGCGAACCCGCTCCCGGAGTCCGCACGGCACTACGTCTCGTTCCTCCGCGCCAAGCCGTCCCCGAGCCAAGCCAAGGCGCTGGACGGCTGGGACGTCGACGGTGAGCGGGTGGTCGTCGTCGGCCGCGATGTCCATCTGTGGTTCGACAAGCCCTCCCATGAGGCGAAGCTCAACAACACCCGGGTGGAGAAGCTGGCCGGAACCCAGTCGACGAACCGGAACTGGACGGTGGTCACCGCGCTGGCGGACAAGTGGTGCTGAGATCACAGACTCCGCGGCTGCGGAATGGTTGAATCGCGGGCCGCGGATCCGGCCGGCTTCCCGCAACTCGGGGTCCGCTCGAGTCGGACCCGTGAGTGGGTTGGGGGTTTGCCCGGCATGCTGGGGAGTTGCCCGCTGTGCCGGGCAGGCCCGCCCGGCAGGCGGTGTCGTTGCCCGGCGTGCTGGGCAAACCGCGCCCCGCGGACCCGGGCGGCTGGGACTGCTGGTGCGGTCGGGACCGGGTCATCGCCTCCCGGGGTGCGTGCGTCGCGTTCGGGTTTGCCCGGCATGCTGGGGAGTTGCCCGCTGTGCCGGGCAGGCCCGCCCGGCAGGCGGTGTCGTTGCCCGGCGTGCTGGGCAAACCGCGCCCCGCCCACAGCAATCCCATCAGCCACACGACGTAGCCAAACCCACCCGACAGCGACTCTGAGCCGCCACCCGACAGCCCGACCGGTCAGCCCGCCGTCATCGCCGCGCTGTGTGAAAGCGCACAACACACACACCGCACCCGACAGCTGCTTACCCACGGAAGTGTCACAAGACCCGCAACTCGCGGGAGCGGAGTGGCTAGCGGCCGACGTACTCGGTGTCGATCGCCGGTTCGCCGCGAGACAGCTTCCCCGCCTCGACCGGTAGCTCGGCCATGGCCCGCTCGTGCCGCTCCCGAGCAACCGTCAACGACTCGCGCCCGATGATCTCGCCGTCACGGACGAGGGGAAGGTGGAGTGCGCGGTCGTTGTCGTCGGTCGGTGGCATCTCCCCGATCCCCATGACCTCCATCATGGCAATGCCCTTCGGGTTGCATCGGCGTACTGCCCACTTGCGTCCGCCGACGGTGGTCTTGTGGCTGCTCCGCTTGGCAACTGACACCAGGGGCTGGTCGGCGGCACTCGAGTCGGCGCGGGCCACCAGCTTGTAGACGAAGCCGCAGGTCGGCTGCCCGGATCCGGTCACCAGCGACGTACCGACCCCGTAGCCGTCGACGGGCGCACCGGACAGGCCGGCCATCGAGAACTCGTCGAGGTCACCGGTGACGATGATGCGGGTGTCCTTCGCGCCCAGCTCGTCGAGCTGGCGGCGTACCTGCTTGGCCAGCACAGACAGGTCGCCGGAGTCGATGCGGACCGCGCCGAGGTCCGGCCCGGCGATCTCGACGGCCGCCCGGACCGCCTCGGCGATGTCGTAGGTGTCGACGAGCAGGGTCGTCCCGCGGCCGAGGGACTCGACCTGCGCACGTGAACGCGTCCCGCTCGGTGTCGTGCAGCAGCGTGAAGGAGTGCGCCGCGGTGCCGCTGGTGGGCACGGCGTAGTCGACGCCCGCCTGCAGGTTCGAGGTCGAGGCGAACCCGGCGATGTAGGCGGCGCGGGCGGATGCCACCCCGGCCCATTCGTGGGTACGGCGTGAACCCATCTCGATGCACGGCCTGCCTTCGGCGGCTCGCGTCATCCGGGAGGCGGCGGACGCCACGGCGGAGTCGTGGTTGAGGATCGAGAGCAGCAGCGTCTCCAGCAGGACGCCCTCGGCGAAGCTGGCCTCCACCACCAGGATCGGGCTGCCCGGGAAGTAGGCGTCGCCTTCGCCGTACCCCCAGATGGTCCCCGAGAAGCGGTAGGCCGCGAGCCAGTCGAGAGTGGGGTCGTCGACGATGCCGTGCGCACGAAGCCAGCTGAGCTCCTCGTCGCCGAACCGGAAGGCCTCCACGGCGTCGAGGACCCGTCCCGGTGCCGGCGACCACGCCGTACCGTCGGCCCTCGGGGAGCCGTCGGGCGAACATCTCGAAGACGCTCGGCCGGTCGGCGGTGCCGGAGCGCAGCGCCGCCTGCACCATGGTGAGCTCGTAGTGGTCGGTGAGCAGGGCGGTGGCGTGCACGGTGCACAGCGTAGGCCAGCGGGGGCCGCGGACATCCAGCGCGATGGGCGACAATGAGGTCGATGACCGCCTCACCCGAGTCCACCACGCTCGAGCGTCCCGACGTCGAGCAGATCGTCAAGCTGGACGTGCCATGGGTGACGATCGTGTGGGACGACCCGGTCAACCTGATGTCCTACGTGACGTTCGTCTTCACGGAGTACTTCCGCTACCCGAAGTCGAAGGCGAAGCGGCTGATGATGCAGGTCCACACCGAGGGGAAGGCCGTCGTCTCGACCGGGAGCCGCGAGGAGATGGAGCGCGACGTGCAGGCGATGCACACCTACGGGCTGTGGGCGACCCTGCAGAAGGCCGACCAGTGAGGGCCGGCCAATGAACGGCCGGTCGATGAGGTACGGCCGGTGAGCTATTTCCGCTCCCGACGCAAGGGACGGGTCTACGTCGAGATGCCGGCCTTCAGCGCGCTGCTGATCGCCGACCTGGCCCGGCAGCTGATCGAGCTGCTCAGCGACGGCGAACCGACCGGCGAGGGCGGCGTCGACCCGCTCGAGGAGCTCGTGGTGATGGACTCCCCGCGCGACCCGCCGGCGGACCCGGCGCTGCTGCGCCTCCTACCCGACGCCTATCCGGACGACCCCGAGGTGGCCGCCGAGTTCCGGCGGTTCACCGAGCAGAGCCTGCGCAAGGCGAAGGTCGCAGCCGCCCAGGTCGTCGTCGCCACGCTGACCGAGACCGTGGAGGGCGACATCGAGCCCGAGGACGCCGAGACGATGATCGACTTCGAGCTGAACCCGGACCAGGCCCGGGCCTGGATGAGATGCCTCACCGACCTTCGGCTCACCCTGGCCGCGCGGCTCGACGTGACGCGCGGACGACGACGAGGCGGCGTGGCTCAGCCTCCCCGAGGACGACGCCCGCGGCTCGCTCTACCGCATCTACGGGTGGCTCGGCTTCCAGCTCGAGACCCTCCTCGAGGCGGCGCAGCGTTGAGGCGACTGCCGCCCTTTCGAGGACCGGGGCTGTCGCCGTACCCGGTGGTCTCGCTAGAGTGACGGCAGACCCAACCGGCGAGACATCCTGGGGGTGTGGTCGTGCGTGAGATCGTGGTCTTCAGCGGCAGTGCCCATCGACGTCTTGCACTCGCGATCTGCGCCTCGCTCGGCGTGCGGCTCTCGCCGGTCGAGATCAAGCGCTTCAGCAACGACTGCCTGCAGGCCCAGCTCCAGGCCAACTGCCGGCAGCGTGACGTCTACATCGTGCAGCCGCTGGTCCCGCCGACCCAGGAGCACCTGATGGAGCTGCTGCTGATGCTCGACGCGGCTCGCGGCGCGTCGGCGGCCCAGATCACCGCGGTCATCCCGCACTACGCCTACGCGCGGTCGGACAAGAAGGACCACTCGCGGATCTCGCTGGGTGGCCGGCTGGTCGCCGACATGCTGGTCGCCGCCGGCGCCAACCGGATCCTGACGATGACGCTGCACGCGCCGCAGGTGCACGGCTTCTTCTCCGTGCCCGGTCGACCACCTCACGGCGCTCGGGGTGCTCGCCGAGCACTTCCGGGACCGCGACCTCACCGACACGGTCGTGGTCTCGCCCGACCTGGGCAACGCCAAGACCGCGACCCAGTTCGCCCGGCTGCTCGGCCTGCCGGTGGCCGCCGGCAGCAAGCGGCGGCTCGGCGGACGACTCGGTCGTGATCGACGCGATCGTCGGCGACGTCGCCGGCAAGCGCGCCATCGTCCTCGACGACGAGATCGCCACCGGCGGATCGATCGTCGAGCTGCTCGACCGGCTCAAGGACCTCGGCTGCGTCGACGCCGCGGTGGCCTGCACGCACGGCCTGTTCGTCGGCAAGGCGGTCGAGCGGCTCAGCAGCCACCCGGCGATCAGCGAGGTCGTGACGACCGACACCGTGCCCGGACCGGGCGGCTGGCCCGAGCTGAAGGTGCGGTCGGTGGCCGGGCTGTTCGCCGAGGCGATCTCCCGGGTCCATGCGGGTGAGTCGGTGAGCAGCCTCTTCGACGGGGTCGACCCCGCACACGGGCCACCGCACCCGACGCTGCCCTTCGACGAGCTCTGACGCCTCTCAGTCGTGCGCGACCAGCCGGCCATCGGGGTCGAGGCGCAGGAATGGATTGTGAGCCAGTTCCCAGAGGTGACCGTCGAGGTCGGCCAGGTACGACGAGTACCCGCCCCATGGTGTCTCGGTCGGGCGCTTCACCTGGGTCGCACCGGCTGACAGCCAACGCTCGAACTCCGAGTCCACGTCCTCTCGCGAGTCCTGGTTGGACGCCAGCGTGACGCCGCGGAAGCCGGCTCCTGCGGAGTCGACCCCCACGTCGTCGGCCAGCTCCGACCACGGGCACAGCACGATCACCGATCCGACGGTCCTGAGCAGCACGATCCCCTCCGGGTCCGGGCGGTCGCTCGAACCCGACGGTCGTATAGAAGGCGGCGGCGCGTTCCAGGTCGGCGACACCGAGGGCGACGAGGGTCAGGCGGTTGGTCATGCGCGACATCCTGACACCGGGACCCGACAACGCGCCGCCGGCCATGAGTGTGGCGTCGGTCGCAGAAGCGCATATTGGCCCACCTCACGACGTAGGGTCGAACGGTGGCAGATGCACCTATCGGGATCTTCGACTCGGGCTTCGGTGGCCTCACAGTGGCCCGAGCAGTGCTCGACCAGCTGCCGCACGAGCCGGTCCTCTACCTCGGCGACACCGCCCGCCAGCCCTACGGCGACAAGCCGATCGGCGAGGTCCGCGAGTTCGCGCTCGAGTGCCTGGACCACCTGGTCGACAAAGGGGTGAAGGCGCTGGTCATCGCCTGCAACTCGGCCAGTGCGGCGGTCCTGCGCGACGCCCGGGAGCGATACCCTGTGCCGGTCGCCGAAGTCATCTTCCCGGCGACCCGGCGGGCGGTCGCCGCGACCCGCAACAACCGGGTCGGCGTGATCTGCACCAGGGCCACCCAGGCGTCGATGGCCTACGACGACGCCTTCGCCGCCGCCCCGCAGGTCCTGCTCACGACGCAGGCATGCCCGCGCTTCGTCGAGCTCGTGGAGCGGGGGGTGACAAGCGGGCCGGAGGCGCTCGCCGTGGCCCACGACTACCTCGCCCCGTTGCTGGGCGGCTAGCATCGACACGCTGATCCTCGGCTGCACCCACTACCCGCTGCTGACCGGCGTCATCGCCTACGTGCTCGGAGAGTCGGTGACGCTGGTGTCGAGCGCCGAGGAGACCGCGAAGGACGTCTACGCCATGCTGCTGCGCAACGCCATCACCCGATCGCCGGAACTGCCCGCTCCCGAGCATCGGTTCCTCACGACCGGTCAGCCCGGTGAGTTCCGCGAGATCGGGCAGCGTTTCCTCGGACCCGAGCTCGACGTCGTCGACCAGTTCGCGTGGGTGGGCGTATGAAGCTGACCGTGATCGGCTGCTCGGGCTCGCTGCCCGGACCGGACTCTCCCGCCTCCTGCTACCTGCTCGAAGCGCCGTACGAGGACGGTGTCTTCCGGCTGCTCCTCGACCTCGGGAGCGGGGCCATCGGGGCGCTCCAGACGTACGTCGACCTGCGGAGCATCGGCGCGCGTCGCGTTCACCCACCTGCACGCCGACCACTGCCTCGACCTGTGCGGGTTCTTCGTGATCCGCAAGCACCACCCGGACGGGCACTGGGGGAGCATCCCCGCGTACGGCCCATCCGGCGTCGCCCGCCGGATGGCGTCGGCCTACGACATCCCCCCTGACCCCGGCATGTCCGCCGAGTTCGACTTCCGCGAGTACGACGGGCGCCCTTTCACCATCGGTCCGTTCGCCGTCGAGACTGCCGGCATGGACCACCCCGTCGACGCCTACGCCCTTCGGGTGACCCACGACGGCCGGACCCTGGTCTACTCGGGTGACTCCGCCCCCTGCGACGCCTTGGACTCGATCGCCCGGGGTGCGGACCTGCTGCTGATCGAGGCGTCGTTCCTCGAGGGCGAGGACAACCCCGAGCACCTCCACCTGACCGGCCCCGAGGCAGCCGCAGTAGCGACTCGAGCCGGCGCCGGCCGTCTGGTGCTCACGCATGTTCCGCCGTGGTACGACCGGGAGACCATCCGAGCCGAGGCTGCTCCGCACTTCGACGGCCCCACCGACGTCGCCCGCCCGGGTCTGACCTTCACCGTCTGACCCGACGGTCCGCTCTTCCGAGCCTGGTGGCCGGTGATCCGAGCCTCGTGACCACCCCGCGTCCGTTGCGGTTTGAGTGCGGTCCGGTTTGAAAGGCGCAGCGATGACGGCGGGCGGCGGGGTCTGGCGGTTGGCGTCCGGTAGGAGCTCGGTCACCGGCTGTTGGGTGCGGTCTGATGTCGGAAGTCTGTGTGTCTGGTGTGCCTGGTGTGCCTGGTTTGAGGGGTGGGACCGCCTTGCGCTCTGAAAACCGCTCTGTCGGACGATATGTCCTTTTCGCAGCGGCTTTCGGAGCGCAAGACGGATGGAACCCAGCTACGGCGAGCCCGGAATGTTCGGATTGCGAGTGCTGGCAGGGTCGAATGCTGCTTTGCACCCTCCGAAACGATCTCGACATCGGTCTTCAGCCCTGCAGGTGACCCCAACCGTCACAACAGGCTCAGACACCACACGCGGAAGATACGTGTGCCGTGCGGAACGGTAGGGGTGGGCTACCCCCGGGGAGCCGCTCGCCCTCGCTGTGCCTCGGATTCGTCCGGCTGGCGGCGGGTGGTCGAGCTGATTCGTCCGGCTGGCTGATTAGTCCGGGCAGCGTCCGCGCAGTTACCCCGCGCTGGGTCGGACGAATCCGAGGGGGAGGGGTTCGTCCGGGCAGCATCCGCGCAGTTACCCCGCGCTGGGTCGGACGAATCCGAGGGGGAGGGGTTCGTCCGGGCAGGTCCGCGCAGTTACCTCGCGCTGGGTCGGACGAATCCGAGGGGGACGGGTTCGTCCGGACGGCTTTGCCGGGAAATAGCCGCGCTGGGTCGGACGAATCCGGTTTGCCTGGGTGTGCCGGAGCATCCGGGCGCTGTTGGCGGCGACGATAGGGTCGGCGCATGACCCGAGCTGACGGCCGCGCCGCCGACGAACTCCGCCCCATCACGATCACCCGCAACTGGCTCGACCACGCCGCGGGATCGGTGCTGGTCGAGTTCGGCAAGACGCGGGTGCTCTGCGCGGCCAGCGCCAGCGTGGGAGTCCCGCGGTGGCGCAAGGACAGCGGGCTCGGCTGGGTGACCGCCGAGTACGCGATGCTGCCGAGCTCGACGCACACGCGGTCCGACCGGGAGTCGGTCAAGGGCCGGATCGGAGGCCGTACCCATGAGATCTCCCGGCTGATCGGACGTTCGCTGCGGGCGGTGATCGACTACCGGCCCTCGGCGAGAACACCATCGTGCTCGACTGCGACGTGCTGCAGGCCGACGGCGGCACCCGTACGGCGTCGATCACCGGCGCGTACGTCGCACTGGCCGACGCCGTCAGCCACCTGCGGGACGAAGGGGGTGCTCAAGGGTGAGCCGCTGCGTGGCTCGGTGGCCGCTGTCTCGGTCGGGCCTGGTCGACGGCGAGGCCCGGCTCGACCTGCCGTACGAGGAGGATGTCCGGGCCGAGACCGACATGAACGTCGTGATGACCGGCGACGGGATGTACGTCGAGGTGCAGGGCACCGCGGAGGCCGACTCCCTTCGGCCGCGAAGAGCTCGACGCGCTGCTTGCCCTGGCCAGCAAGGGCTGTGCCGATCTGACCGCGGATCCAGCGCAGGCGCTCGGCGCGTGACGCAGGTCTTCCTCGCGTCGCGCAACCCGAAGAAGCTCGAGCCGAGCTGGCGCGCATCCTGTCCAGCGGTCGCTGCCCGACATCGAGGTCCTCGGGCTCGCCGACGTCGCCGCCGTACGACGAGCCAGCCGAGACCGAGGCGACGTTCGAGGGCAACGCCCTGCTGAAGGCGCGAGCGGGGCTGGCCGCGACCGGGCTGCCGTCGCTCGCCGACGACAGCGGCCTGTGCGTCGACGCGCTGAACGGCATGCCCGGTGTGCTGTCGGCGCGCTGGGCCGGGGCGGCGAAGGACGACGCGCGCCAACAACGCGCTTGCTGCTGGAGCAGCTCGCCGACGTGCCGGACGAACGGCGGGGCGCGGTGTTCCGCTGTGCGGTCGCGCTCTGCCTGCCGGACGGGCGAGGAGCAGCGTGGTCTTCGGCGAGATGCCCGGCCGGGTGATCCGTGAGCTGCGCGGTACTGGCGGCTTCGGCTACGACGTGCTGTTCGTGCCCGACGGCGGCGACCCGGACAACGGCCGAGCTGCCCGAGGACGAGAAGGACGCGATCAGCCACCGCGGCAAAGCACTCCGCTCGATCGCCCCGGTGCTGGCGACTCGCCTGCCCTAGCCAGCGGGCCGATACGGCGAGCTCTTGAAGGATGCGGCGTGTGCCGTCTCGACACACCGGCGCAGGAGTTCCACGGATCGGCAGGCCTCCTCGACCGAGAACGTCTCGCCGTCGCCTTGCCGCGACCGGATGGCCTTCTCGACCAGCCCGGCGAACTCCGGCCAGCGCTCGGCGGCCCACCTGGCGCCGGCCGACTTCGACACCACTCGGCCGGTCTCCATCGTGATCAGCAGCCGCGCCGGTCCGAGGGCAACCCAGGTGACCCGTTCCTTCTCGACCTCGGCATCAGCGGAGAGCTTGGCCAGCTCGGCATCGGCCCGCTCGCCGAGCGGAGCCCAGTAGAGATCGAGGTTGGCCCGCGAGTACGCCGCCGCACGGGCGCCCAGGTCGCCGATCCGTGGTGGCTCGGCCGGCGTCCAGCTGACGCCACCGGCGGAGACGCGCGCGACCGGGCTGGCGCTGAGCTCGACCCACGTCACCCAGCAGGGCTGGCCCTGTGGTCTGGCGAGCACGAAGTTGGCCGTGATGGACTGGGGCGCACTCTCGATTCCGTCGGGTCCGGTGGCCAGCTGTTCCGCGGTGAGATAGATGCCGTCAACCGGATGCACCCCGTTGGTAGCGGCGTGCACAGCGGTCAGCAGTGGAGCGTCCTGCTCGGTCACCGGCCGGCGTACGACGAGCACCAGATCGACGTCCGAGCCGCTGGGCTGCCAGTCGTACGTCAGTGCGGAGCCGGTCACGTAGACCTTGTCGAGCAGACCAGGGACTGCGGCGTCCACCCGGGCGATGAAGTGCTCGGCGATCGAGCAGGCCTGATGGTCGAGCGGGTCCTCCGAGGGCCGAGCGTCCGTCATCTCGGGAAACTACCAGCGGCCTGACCCGGCAGGTCTGGACCCGCGCACCGACGTACCAGAGAAGGGATTCGAACCCTCACGCCCATGGGGCATCGGCACCTAAAGCCGACGTGTCTGCCATTCCACCACTCTGGTCTGGTCTCCGAGTCTAGGCGGGTGGGGTCAGACGCCGAGGTCCTTGCGCAGCTTGGCCACATGGCCGGTCGCCTTGACGTTGTACATCGCCCTCTCCAAGGTGCCGTCCTCGCCGATCACGAACGTCGACCGGATCACGCCCACCACGGTCTTGCCGTACAGCTTCTTCTCGCCGTACGCGCCGTACGCCTCGAGGACCGACTTGTCCGGGTCGGAGAGCAGCGGGAACGTCAACCCGTCCCGCTCGCGGAACTTCGCCAGCTTCTCCGGCTTGTCCGGCGACAGGCCGAGGACGGTGATCCCGGCAGCGGCCAACGAGTCGAGCGAGTCGCGGAAGTCGCAGGCCTGGGTGGTGCACCCGGGGGTCATCGCGGCCGGGTAGACGTACAGGACGACCTTGCCCGTGCAGGTCGTGCAGGCTGCACGGTCTCGCCGTGGTCGTCGGTCAGCGTGAAGTCCGGGGCGGTGTCTCCGGGTTCGAGTCGGGTCATGGCCGCATTGTCTCAGCGGCTTGCGAGGCGGTCTCGCGGCGGGCTCGATACCAGGACCCACCTGCTCAGCGGGCTCGGCGTCCCTGCGCCCCGCATGCAAGACTTGCCCTCGAACACCGACCGCAGGAGGAACAGTGAGCACGGCATCGAGGACGCCAGACGAGATCACTGCCGAGATCGCCGAGACGCGTGAGCGGCTTGCCACGACCATCGACACGCTGGTCTACCGTTCCGCGCCCAAGACGATCCTGAGTCGGCGGCTGGAGAGCATCAAGTCGAGGTTCGTCACGGCCGATGGTTCTCCCGACCTGCAGATGATCGGCAAGGTCGCTGGTGGCGTGCTCGGGTTCGTGGCGCTCGTCGTCGTGATCCGCAAGGTGACCGGGTGACCGAGCCCGACTCGGCGAGCCACGACAAGCTGCCGATCCGGATGTTGCACGACCGAGTGCTCGTGCAGCTCGACGCGGAGGCGGGCGAGCGTCAGCTCCTCCGCGGGCATCGTGATCCCCGCGACCGCGGTCATGGGCCGGCGCCTCGCGTGGGCCAGGGTGGCGGCCGTCGGCGCCAACGTGCGCACCGTCGAGTCGGGCGACCGGGTGCTGTTCGACCCGGAGAACAAGGCCGAGGTCGAGGTGCGCGGCGACACCTACATCCTGCTGCGAGAGCGGGACCTGCACGCCGTGGCATCCGAGCGCGTCGAGGACGGCGCCACCGGGCTCTACCTCTGAGCCGACCGTCCCAAGCCTGGAGCTAGTCGCCGTCGAGGCGCTTGGTGAAGAAGGCCCGGCTGAACCCACGTTCGGCCAGTCGGTGGGTCTCGACGTACCCGCGTCGGCCGTACCAGGCGATGTTGTCGGTCATCATGACGTGGGTGAAGAGCCGGATCTCGATGCGGTCGGCGGTCCGCGCCTCGTCCTCGGCGATCTCGAGCAGCCGTGAGCCGATGCCCATGCCCTGGTAGTCGGGCGCGATCGCCACGTTGTCGATGCTCAGGTGGTCGGGTTCGACGGCGAGGACGAGGACGCCGACCAGAGACCCGGTCGCGCTCTCGACGACCCAGACCGGCTGGTGCTCGACGATCGCCGAGTAGTCCGCGTCCATCGGAGCCGGCCGCAAGCCGATCAGCGGCACATAGTGCGCGTAGCTGCGCTCGACCAGTGACGCCATCGGCGCCACATCAGCCGGTACCGCCCGCCGGTACCCGAGCGTCACGAAGGCCTGACCGCTATGAGACCAGGCCGCCCATCCACGCTTCGACGTCGTCCGCCGTCCGGGGCAAGCCGGCCGAGAGGTTGCGGCAGCCGTCCTCGGTGACCAGGATGTCGTCCTCGATGCGGATGCCGACGCCACGCAGGGCCTCCGGCGCCATCAGGTCGGCGGCCTGGAAGTAGATCCCCGGCTCGACGGTCAGGACCATCCCAGGCTCCAGCTTGCCCTCGAGGTAGTTCTCCTCGCGGGCCGCCGCACAGTCGTGGACGTCCAGGCCGAGCATGTGGCCGGTCCCGTGCAGAGTCCAGCGGTGGTGGAGCCGGTTGGTCTTCTCCATCGCCTCCTCCACCGAGCAGGGCAGGATCCCCATGTCGAACAGACCTTGCGCCAGCACGGTCTGGGCGGCGACATGGAAGTCGCGGAACCCGGCCCCTGGCTGCACGGCGGCGATCCCGGCCTCCTGCGCGGCGTAGACGAGGGTGTAGAGGTCGCGCTGCTCCGGAGTGAACCGCCCGTCGACGGGGAGGGTACGGGTGATGTCGGCGGTGTAGAGGGATCGGTTCTCGACACCCATGTCGAGCAGGACGAGCTGGCCCGGCGTGATCGGTCCGTCGTTCTCGATCCAGTGCAGGGTGGTCGCGTGCGGCCCGCCCGCGCAGATGCTCTCGTAGCCGACGTCGTTGCCCTCGGCGCGGGCCCGCCGCCAGAAGGTGCCCTCGATCCAGCGCTCGCCCCACCTGCAGCACGTTGTCCCACTCGCGTACCGAGTCCTCGAAGCCGCGCGCCGTGCAGTCGATCGCGTCCTGGAGCTCCGCGACCTCCCAGTCGTCCTTGACCAGTCGCATCTCCGAGAGGTACGTCGCAAGCTCGGCGTCGGCGCCCTCCTGCGGGTGGGCGGCACCAGGCGCGTCGACGTCGGCGTCGACTCCGCGCAGCACCCGGGCACCTCCGAGTGACCCGAGCACGTCGGGCAGCTCGTAGAGGTGTCGGCAGGTGATGCCCAGGAGCTCGGACGCCTCGGCCAGCGAGCGGCGCCGGCCGGACCAGGTCTCGCCGTAGCGGCCGTCGCTCCAGGAGCCGTGCTCGGACCTCGCGTAGCGGGGCCGGAAGTAGAGCGTGGACTCGCCCTGGTCGATGACGAGCACGGCGTCCGAGGACTGGTTGCCGGTCAGGTAGACGTGCGCGGTCTCCGCCCGGAAGCGGAAGTCGGTGTCGTTGGCGCGCGGCTTCAAGGCACCGGCGGGTACGACGATCCGCTCGCCGCTGAACCGCTCCGCCAGCCGGCTCCGGCGGCGCGCCGCCCAGTCGGCGACCGGGAGACGCTCCACCGGGTCGTCGTCGTCGGTCCATCCCGTGCGCATGAACTCCACCACGGTGGCCATGTCATCGGGCAGAGGCTTCTCGGGCGGGCGGAAACGATCAGACACGTGCGCTCCTCAGGTCGATCTGGTCATTATCCACCTGGACCCGAGTGCCACGCTGGACAGACCAGAGACGCCAGGCGACCACGACTGCGGCCGCGTTGATCGCCACGTGGAGCAGGACGAACACGTGCGGGAGCCCGGCCGTGATCAGTACGCCGGCCACCAACGGGCCAGCGGCACTGATCCCCGTGCGCAGAGCTGCGAGCGCCCCGAGCGTGGTTCCGACCAGGCCGTCGGGTGCCACCGCGGCGGCCAGCGGGCTCAGCACAGGCGCGTACATCGTCTCGCCGACCGCGAACAGCCCGAAGGCCAGCACGAAGATCAGGTTGGCACTCGCGGCGCCGGTGAACAGGGCCACCTCGAGCATCAGCCAGCTCAGCACCCAGGTCCCGCCGACCACGGCGAGCAGGACCGAGCCCGGGTTCTTGCCGGTCACCTTCACGACGATCCACTGCAGCGCGACGATGACCAAGCAGTTGACGGCGGCGGCGGTGCCGACGGTGGTGGGATCCACGTGCAGCGACGTCAGCGCGAACGCCGGCAGGCCGGTCTCGAACTGTGCGTAGAACCCAGCGGCGAGCAGCATGGAGACGATCGCCAGCAGCCGCACAGGGCGGTTCCCGGCCAGGGTCCGGTAGGCCCGCATCCCGACCAGCTCGCTGTCGAGTCGCTCCGTGCTGGACACCGCGGTGTCGGAGCATGGGTACGACGCCGTACGGGAGGCAAGCTTGAGCAGGCCGGCCGAGACCGCGAAACCGAGCGCGGCGGCGGCGAACGCGGGCCACATCCCACGGGGGGTGGTGAGGTCGACCAGCCAGCCGGCCGCGAAGGCGCCGACGGCCATCCCGAGCGCCATCGCGGTGAACTGGTAGGCGAAGATCGCCCGTCGGTCGGCGGGCTCGACGCACTCGAGCACCATGACCTGGTTCGCGGGTGCGGCAGCAGACACGGCCGCTCCGAAGACGCAGCATGGCGGCGAGGAACAGGGCTGCCGTCCCGGCCGCGCCCATAGCGAGCGCGGCGACGGCCGCCAGCAGCTCGAAGGCGACAGCCAGCCGGGCCGCCGAGTAGCGGTCGGCCAGTCGGCCCGCGAACGGCGCGGTGACGACGGCGCCGATGCAGAACAGGGTGCCGGTGAGCACTCCGGTAGTCGGGCCCCAGTGTCGGGCGTCGACGACATAGGCGTACTGGTAGGGCAGGATCGCCCCCCAGCCGAGGTTGCCGGCGAATGCTGCGGCTGTGATCAGACGTGCGCGGCTCATGGGTGCGACCTCCTCAGGGCTCTTTGGCGGGCGGCCTCCGCAGCGTGGGAGCCGGCCTCTGTTAGATATCATACACTTCGAAGCAAGAGACTTCGATATCGAAGTTTATGATGTGCGACACTACCGACATGGCCAGGAAGCGGGCGACAACACGCCTTCCTCTCGCGCTGCCGGGCTCGCCGAGGGCCCGCAAACGGGCCGCCGCCGAGCCCTCGCTGCGGGCGACGCCTCCGGTGGCGGAGCCGATCTCCGGAGCCGCGGGCCCATCACCCTCCGAGGCGCATCGTCAGGACGTGGCGGTCTACGTGGCCGCCGGCGGTGACGAGTCGGTCCAACGGGTGATCACCGCCGTACACGGGCTGGCTCGTCGGCTGAACCAGTGGTACGACCGGCAGCTCGCCGACCTCGACATCTCGGCGGGGGAGTGGGCCGTGATGAGCACCTTGGTCCGAGACACCAGCGGCAAGGGATGTACGCCAAGCGAGCTGGCCGACGCTGCGAACGTGGCGCCGTCGTCGATGACCCATCGCCTGGACCGGATGACGGCTCGAGGCCTGGTCACCAGGGCCACCGACCCCGAGAACCGGGTACGCGTTCGGGTGGCGCTGTCGGACCAGGGCTGGGAGGTCTTCCGCAACGCCATCCGCGAGTCGGACATGCTCGAGTCCGATGTCCTCGCCAGCCTGACGTCGGAGCAGCGCGACCAGCTCGCCGAGCTCCTCGAGGTGGCCATCACCGGCCTGGACAGCCTCGAGTCCTAGCCCTCCCCCAATTACGGCTCCGGTGGCGTTCGCGTTTGCCCGGCATGCTGGGCAGTTGCCCGGTGTGCCGGGCAGGCCTGCCCGGCAGACAGTGTCGTTGCCTAGCCTGCTGGGCAAACCGCACCCCCGCGGACCCCGCGCGCCCGAACGCTCTGCCCGCCCTCGTCGCTGCGTCTTTCACAACCGGACCCAACTCAGACAGCGACCCACGAGCCGGATCTCCAGGCGCCGATGGTGAGGCGCTGGGAGAGGCCGTCAGGCGGGGGAGAGGAAGGCGGTCAGCGCGGCGGCGTACATGGCAGGGTCGAGTGCGCCGCACAGCTCGCGCGCTGAGTGCATGGAGAGGGTGGCTGCGCCGAAGTCGACGGTGGTCGCCCCGGTGAGTGCCGCCGTCATCGGGCCCACGGTCGAGCCGCACGGCATGTCGGACCGCGTGACGAATGTCTGCACGGGTACGCCGGCCTGCTCGCACGCCAGGACGAACGCGGCCGCGCCCCGCGCATCGGTGGCGTAGCGCAGCCGGTTGTTGATCTTGAGGACCGGGCCCGCGTTGACGGCGATCTGGTGCTGCGGCTCATGGCGGTCGGCGTAGTTGGGATGGGTCGCGTGTCCCATGTCGCCCGATGCGATGACGGTGCCGGCCAGGGCGCGCAGGTAGTCCTCGCGGTCGCCGCCCCGGGTCTGGACGATCCGCTCGAGGACGGCCGGCAGCAGGGTCGAGAAGGCGCCGCGCTCGGACATGCTGCCGTTCTCCTCGTGGTCGAACAGCACGAGCGACGGGAATCTGCGGCGACTTGGGCGTGGCGGTGACCGCTGCCGCCAGGGCGCGCACGCCGGCGTAGCAGGTCGCCAGGTTGTCCAGCCTGGGCGCCGCGATCAGCTCGCGGTGCTGGCCGATGCGCCGGGACGGCGTCAGGTCGTGGGTCATCACGTCCCAGCCGAGGACGTCGTCGCGGTCGCACTCCGACCGTCTCGGCCAGCAGACCGGCGAAGTCGCCGGGGTCGGCGCCGACGCCCCAGATCGGTGCGCAGATGCTGCTGCGGCGTTGAGCTTGACGCCTGGCTCATTCACGTCGCGGTCGAGGTGGATGGCCAGCTGGGCGACCCGCAGGATCGGCTCGGGATCGAGAAGCAGGTGCTCGGCCGTACCCCGACCGTCCCGGACCACGACGCGACCGGACAGTCCGAGATCGCGGTCCAGCCATGAGTTGAGCAGCGCCCCGCCGTACACCTCGACCCCGAGCAGCCGCCAGCCGGCGCGCGAGAGATCGGGATGTGGCTTGATCCGGAGGTTGGGGCTGTCGGTGTGCGCCCCGACGACGCGGAACGGCGTCGCCGGGCCGTCGGCGTGCTCCGTGCTCCAGGCGACCAGCGAGCCGCCACGGACCGTGTAGTAGCGGCCGGGATCTCGCGCGGCCAGCGGTCCGTCTCGTCCACGGAGGTGAAGCCGCTCGCGGTGAGCCGGGCCGCCGCTTCGGCGCACGGCGTGGAAAGGGGAGGGCGAAGCGTCCAGGTAGGCGCAGAGCCCGGCCGCCTCCAGATCGGTGTCAAAGCTGTGGGGCATGGGCTCGACTCTGGCAGACGATCCGAACCTCGAACGGATGGGGGTTCGGGACCGGCGAGGTGTAGGTTCGGCCGTCGTGCCCGGTCTGGTGGTGTCCCTCGCGCTGCTCGCCGCTGGTGCTCACGGTCGCGATCATCAAGCCGCGCCGACTTCCGGAGTCGGTGGTCGCCGTTGCCGCCGCAGGCGTGCTGCTGGTCACGGGAGCGGTCAGCTGGGCGGCCGCCCGGGACGAGCTGAGCCTGCTGGCTCCCGTGCTCGTCTTCCTGGCGGCGGTGCTGGTGCTCGGAGCCTGTTGTGCCCTCGAGGGGGTCTTCGTCGCCGTCGGCAGGTGGCTCTCGAGCTGGCACACGGGCGGCACCCGGCTGCTGTTCGCCGTGTTCCTGGTCGCGCGCGGTCGTCACCAGCGTGCTGAGCCTCGATGCCACCGTCATCCTGCTCACCCCTGTCGTCCTGGCCGCTGCCGGCCAGCTGGGCGTATCCCCGCGGCCGTACGTCTACGCCACGGGGCACGTCGCCAACTCGGGCTCACTGCTGCTTCCGACCGGGAACCTCACCAACCTGCTCGCGCTCAGTGCGGCCGGCCTCACCCTGGTCCACTTCGCGGGGCTGATGGTGCTGCCCTGGCTGGGTGTGCTCGCCCTCGAGTTCATCGTCCTGCGGGTCTACTTCCGCGACGACCTGGCGCAGTCCGCCGTACCCGATGGTCGAGAGACGTCCGCAGACGAGGCGACGCTGCCCGTCTTCGCCTTCGTGGTGCTCGCACTGACCCTCGTCGGGTTCGTGGTGACGTCCGTTCTCGGGGTCGAGGCGTACTGGGCGGCGGTCGCGGGTGCGCTGGCAATGTCCGCACACGTGCTTGTGACCCGGCGGGTGGGCGTGCAGCAGGTCGTCTTGGCGGTCGATGTGCCGTTCCTGCTGTTCGTCATGGGCCTCGCCGTGGTGGTGCGCGCGGCGGTCGACAACGGCCTGGGGGATGCCTCCGAGCGGTTGCTCCCGTCGACGGAGAGCCTGCCGGCGCTCCTGGTCATGGCGGGAGTCGGGGCGCTGCTCGCCAACGTCGTCAATAACCTCCCGGCCCTGCTGATCCTGCTCCCCGTGGCCAGCGCGGTGGGATCCCTGGCCGTGCTTGCGGTGCTGATCGGCGTCAACGTCGGCCCGAATCTCACCTATCCCGGCTCGCTCGCGACGCTGTTGTGGCGGCGGGTCCTGCGCGACCACGGGCTGGTGCCGTCACTGCGGCGCTTCACGGTCCTCGGGCTGTTGACCGTGCCGGCCGGCCTGGTGATCGGGGTCACCGGGCTGTGGGCCGCGGGCCAGGTGCTGGGATCCTGAGCAGATGACCGTCGTCATCGCGTTCCTGGCGAACGTCCTGGTGGGAGTGGCCAAGACGTTCGCCGCGATCCTGACGGGCTCCGCCTCGATGGCCGCCGAGGCCGCGCACTCCTGGGCCGATGTCGGCAACGAGAGCTTCCTGCTGGTGGCCGAACGACGGAGCAAGGGCGGCCCGACCGACGACCATCCCCTGGGTTACGGCCGCGAGTCGTACGTCTGGTCGATGTTCGCCGCCATCGGGCTGTTCAGCGCGGGCGCCGTCGTGTCGGTCCTCCGGGGGATCCAGGAGCTGCTCCATCCCGAGCCGGGCACCGACTTCGCGATCGCGTACGTCGTGCTCGCGGTCGCCTTCGTGCTGGAGGGGATCTCCTTCACCCAGGCGTTCTGGCGGACTCGGCGTGAGGCGGTCGAGGGGGATCGTGAGGTGCTCGAGCACGCCCTCGACCACCTCGGACCCGACCCTGCGCGCCGTGTTCGCGGAAGACGCCGCAGCGCTCATCGGGCTGGTGATCGCGGCCCTCGGGATCGCCGCGCACCAGATCACCGGGTCATCGATACCGGATGCCATCGGGTCGATCCTGGTCGGCCTGCTGCTCGGCGTGGTCGGCATCGTGCTGATCGACCGCAACCGGCGGTTCCTGGTCGGCCAGTCCGTGCCGGGCAAGCTCCGTGCGGAGACCATCGCCGTCCTCAACTCGTACGACGAGGTCGACCATGTGACGTACCTGCGGATGATGTTCGTCGGCCCGTACCAGACGTACCTGGTAGCCAGCGTGGACATCGTCGGCGACCACGCCGAGTCGAGCGTGGCCGAGACGCTTCGCGAGCTCGAGCGCCGGATCGAGGCCCTCCCGGGTGTCGTCGAGGCGGTGCTCACCGTGTCGACCCTGGCCGAGCCCGCGATCGACAGCTGAGCAATCCAGGTCCGTTCGGGTTTGCCCGGCATGCTGGGCAGGTGCTCCCTCTGCTGGTCAGGCCTGCCCAGCAGAGGGGGTCGTTGCCCAGCATGCTGGGCAAACCCGGGCTCCCTGACGGCTGGGTGCCCCTAATTCTTCGCCGGCGCCGTAGCATCAGGCGGTGAAGATCGAGCGGGTCCAGCGCTATGTGATGTCGTCGTTGCTGCTGTTGGTCGGCAGCATGCTGTCGCTGGGCATGGTGCTTGCCGCCTTGCTCGTCATCGAACGCAGCCGGACCGGCGCGCAGATCGGGATGCTCGTCATGGCGACCGTGGTGGCCGCCATCACGATTGCGGGGGTACGCCTGCTGAACGCCCGCAGCCCGCTCACGCCCTGGCTGGTCTTCGCGTTGGTGCCCGCGGTGGTCGGTGGCCTGGTTCTGCACGCGCGATAGCTCGTCGACGTCGAAGGGTCACAGGTCGACGCGGTAGACCCCGCCTTCCAGGTACGACGACACCCAGGCGGTGCCATCCTGCACGAGCAGGTCGATGTTCGCCCGATCGAAGAGCTGGTCGACCTGGCCGAGCCGAAGACGACTGACGACGCTCGGGCCGGCCGGATCGACCACGACGAGGGTCGGGCCCTTCTGGAGCGCGACCAGGACCTCCCCCTCGGGGCCGGCTCTGACCGCGTCAGGTGAGCCGGGCAGGTCGAGGCGCGCGATCGGCTTCAGGGTACGGCGGTCGATGCCGACCAGCTCGTTGCCGAGTGTGCAGGCCACCCAGACGGTGTCCGCGCTCACCAGCATCCCCTGGGGTCCCGCGCAGAGGAACCCGGACTTGCGCACCTTCCCGGTCGCGGGGTCGATCGAGATGATGCGACCGGCGCTGTAGCTGCTCACCCAGAGCTGTCCGCGGGCGCCGGTGACCAGTCGAGGGCCGGGTCCGACGAGATAACGGTGGGTCACCTGCAGGTTGTCGGGATCGACCTGAGCCAGCTGGGCAGGGTCTTCGAGCACGACCCAGAGTGAGCCGGCCGCGGCGGTCACCCCTTCGGGCGTATCCCCGACCTCGACGGTGCCGGTGACTCGACCCGTACGGGCATCGAGCCGCACGAGGGTGCCGTCACGAAACACCGTGACCCATACCGAGCCGGGCGTCGACGCCAGGCGAAGCGGAGCGGCGCCCACGGTCTTGGCGAGATCAACGGCGCCGCCGGCGGCGTTCAGCCTGGTCAGAGTCCCGGCGTCGGCGTTGGCCACCCAGACCCGACCGCGCGAGTCCATCGTGAGCCCGACCGGGCCTTCCGCGGTCTTGACCAGGCCCGCGTCTGCTGAGGCTGGCGGCGAGGTGGAGACCGTCGACTCGTTCGTCGCACGTGTCGCGGAGTCGCCTCCGCCGTCGGGTGGGCCGGCCGACGAGGCGCCGCCGCACGCCGAGCCGAGCGCGAGAATGGCGACGAGGACCAGCAGCCTCAGGGTCATGGCGTGACGGTAGAGGCTACCGGCGGCGATGTCGAGAATTTTCGACACCTCGTTACCGGGTTGGTACGCGCTACGTCGCGGCGATGAAGCCGCGAGCCGCCGCGGACAGCTCCGTGAAACCGTCCCGCCGCAGCCGGTAGACGGTCGCGCCGCCCGGTGTCACCGTGACGTGAACCAGGCCGGCGGCACGCAGGATGGCCAGATGGTGGAGCAGTGTCGTCCGCGGTGCCCGCATAGCGCGAGCCAGCTCGACGGCGGTCATCTCGCCGTCCTGGAGCAGGGTCACGAGCTCCATGCGGGTCTTGTCCCCGAGGGCGCGGCTGAGCTCGAGCAGCCGCTGTCTGGGGTCCGGCTCGCGCCGAGCGTCGGCCGCCGGTGGGTGCACGATGACGGTCTGCGCCCGCCCGTCCACCACGATGACGATCGGGGCGACCTGGGTCGTCGAGACGGAGACCGACTCGGTCCAGATCGGCCGGGTCGTAGTGCAGGCCGCCGGCCGCGGAGTCGAGGTATCCCCGTCCCGATGACGCCGTGCGCTCCGCCTCTGCCGTCGAGGCGTACTCGCGGAGAGTCGACGCCAGCTCGAGCTCAGCCCCGGCCGGGAGCACCAGGTCCTGCCAGGTGTGCAGCACGTCCGCCGCGGCGAGCTGGACCTCATGGCTGCTGGCATCGAGAAGCCACGATGTCGCTTCGATGACCAGGTCCTCGGACCTCAGCGCCTCGGCGAGCGTGACGCGCGCGGTGGAGTCGCCTCGGACGGCTCGCCGGAGGGTCGGCTCATCCACGACCTTCAGCAGCTGTCTTCGGTCGCCGCCGAGCATGACGACGTGCAGGGTCTCCGGATCAGCCGCCTTGACCACCGCGCATCAGCCGGCCCAGGTCCCATGGATCGGGCTCGGATGCCATCAGGCCCACCAGGTTGATCCAGCCGAAGCGCCCGAACCTCGCTACTCGCCGTACGAAGTCCTCGCTCGTCGCGGACAGCACCTGCGCGTACGTCGACGGCCCGGCCGCGAAGGTGTCCCGCCAGGTCGGATCGGCCACCGCGGCCGCGGCGATGACCACGTCGAAGGCCGTGCCGTGCGCTATCTGGACTCGTGGCTCCACCGGGCCATCCTGCCAGTCGTGGTGGGTCTCGCTGAGCGGCTAATCTGCGCTCATGGCCCGTCGGATCTACCTGCACATCGGGGTGATGAAGTCCGCGACGTCGTACCTGCAGGCGCTGTGCGAGGAGAACCGCGAACAGCTCGCCGCGGCCGGGATGTACTGGTGTCCCGAGGATCTTCGGTACCAGGCCGTCAGAGACGTCCTCGGCAAGCCGCGTCGTAACCCCACCGACGACAAGGGCTGGGACCGGGTCGTCGAGGCGCTGGACGGGCATCCGGGTGACGCGCTGCTCTCCAACGAGCTGCTGGCCGGGATGGGCATCCGGCAGATACGGCGGTTGGTGAGGGCGCTGCCCGACGCAGAGGTGCACGTGGTGATCACGGCCCGCGATCTGGCGCGGATCATCCCGTCCCACTGGCAGACGACGATCAAGAACGGCAGGACCTGGACCTGGCGGGACTTCGCCACAGCCGTCTGCGCCGACGCACCCGAGGGGACCGAGGCAACTCCCGGCGCGGAAGTGGCTGCCGAGGGGCCGGCTGCCCAGGGGCCGGCTGCCGATGGGCCAGCGGATACTCACGGCTGGTTCTGGAAGAAGCACGACCTGCCGTCCATCGTGACCCGCTGGGCCGAGGTGGTGCCGGTCGAGCGCATCACGCTCGTGACGGTCCCCGCCGACGCGAGCGACGTGGAGACGGTGGCCGCGCGGTTCGGCTCCGTCGTCGGCATCGAGGTCGCGAATCTCGTCCAACCCGAGGAGCGGCGCAACCCCACTCTCGGGGCGCACTCGGCCGAGCTGTTGCGGCGACTCAATGCCTCGATGGCCGAGGACGAGCTCGACGACCCCGACCACCGCTTCGAACGAGCCCTCGGCGGAGCGCTCGCCCTGCATGCGAGCCTCGAGCCGCGATTCGCGCTCACCCAGGGCCAGCAGGACTGGGTAAGGAAGCGGGCCCACGTGATGGTCGAGCAGGTCGCGCTTCTGGGAATCGGCGTCGTGGGGGACCTGGCGGATCTCATCCCGGCGGCGAGCCCATCACTAGACTCGGTAGACCCGGGGGACACCACCGATCCAGAGCTGCTCGCTGCCGCGGCGAGGGGACTGGTGGGGCTCGCCCCGGTGTTCAACGAGTTGAGGCTGGAGCGCAACGACCTCCGCCGAGGCCTGGCCATATCCGAGCTGAGTATCGAACGACTCAGGAGCCGAGTCGACAGTCCGTCGGAGAGCGCCCAGGAGGTGACGGCGCAGGTGCCCGTCGAGACGAAGCCTTCGCCATCTTTGATGGGCCGCGTTCGCTCCCGACTCGGGGGCCGAGACGCCAGCTCTGGTTGACGTTTCTCAAACCGAGCGAAGGTGGGAAGAGACTCGGGATGTGGTTGGCAGGAGTCAGGAGGACCGGCTGGTGGCCACCTGGCGGACTCGGGACGCTACCGCCGGCGCCACGTCGGGGTCGAAGACGGACGGCACGATGTAGCTCGAGTTCAGCTCCTCCGGCGACACGGCATCGGCGATCGCCCCCGCGGCGGCCAACATCATCTCGTCGGTGATCTCGTGCACCTGTGCGTCAAGCAGGCCACGGAAGAACCCGGGGAAGGCGAGCACGTTGTTGATCTGGTTCGGGAAGTCGGAGCGTCCGGTCGCGACGACCTTCGCATGCTCGCCGGCGGCGAACGGGTCGACCTCGGGGTCCGGGTTGGCGAGGGCGAACACGATGGCTCCCTCGTTCATGGTGGCGATGTCGTCGCCGGTCAGCAGGTCCGGGGCGGAGACGCCGATGAACACGTCTGCGCCGACCAGGACCTCGGCGAGCGTGCCCTGGCGGTGCGAGGGGTTGGTGTTGTCGGCTATCCAGCGCCGGAACTCGTCCAGGTCAGGCTTGTCGGGGCGGACCGCGCCGTGCCGGTCGCACGCGACGATGTCGGAGTACCCCTGGGCGTGCAGCAGGCGTACGACGGCGTGCCCGGCCGCCCCGACACCGCTCACCACGACGCGAACCTGGCCGGGGGTGCGGTCGACGACCCGCATGGCGTTCGTGAGCGCGGCGAGCACGACGATCGCGGTGCCATGCTGGTCGTCGTGGAAGACAGGGATGTCCAGCTCCGCACGGAGCCGCCGCTCGATCTCGAAGCAGCGCGGCGCCGCAATGTCCTCGAGGTTGATCCCGCCGTACACCGGGGCGATCGCCTTGACGATGCTGATGATCTCTTCGACATCCTGGGTGTCCAGGCAGACCGGCCACGCGTCCACACCGGCGAACTGCTTGAACAGACAGGCCTTGCCCTCCATCACGGGTAGGGCCGCCGCCGGTCCGATGTTGCCCAGGCCGAGCACTGCCGAGCCGTCGGTGACGACCGCGACCGTGTTGCGTTTGATGGTGAGCCGGCGGGCGTCGGACGGGTTCTCCGCAATCGCCAGGCACACCCGCGCCACCCCGGGGGTGTAGGCCCGGGAGAGGTCATCGCGGTTCTTGAGCGGGACCTTGGGGTTCACCTCGAGCTTGCCGCCGAGGTGCAACAGGAACGTCCGGTCACTCACCTTGCGGACATGCACGCCGTCCATCGCGTCGATGCCGTCCGTGATCGACTTCGCGTGCTCGGTCCCGCCTGCATTGCAGGTGATGTCCACGACCAGCTGGTTGGCGTGTGACTCGACCACGTCGAGGGCGGTCAGGACGCCCCCGGCCTCCATCACCGCTGCGGCGAGTCCGGCGGTCGCTCCCGCAGAGGACGGAACCTCGACCCGGACGGTGATCGCGTAGCCGGGGGTTGGGCTGGCCATGGGGTGCGCTCCCTTCAAGTGCTCGTCCCGAGTATCGACCACGCCTGCTGCAGGTGCAGGACTCGGGTGGTCTGGCTAGCATCGAAAAGCACCTACGACGAGAGGAAGTCTCATGTCAGGAAACCGCGTAGTCGTCTACAAGGGGCCGGGCGAGGTCGCCGTCGAGACCACCGACTATCCCAAGCTCGAGCTACCCGACGACGTCTCCAACGGCCTCGGGATCAAGAAGAAGGCGCCGCATGCCGCGATTCTGAAGCTCGTCACCACCAACATCTGCGGCAGCGACCAGCACATGGTCCGCGGCCGGACGACGGCACCCGTGGGGCAGACGCTGGGTCACGAGATCACCGGCGAGATCGTCGAGGTCGGTGACGACGTGCTCTTCGTCAAGGAGGGCGACATCTGCTCGGTCCCGTTCAACATCGCCTGCGGTCGGTGCCGCATGTGCAACGAGGGGAAGACGGGGATCTGTCTGAACGTCAACCCCGCCAGGGCCGGCGCTGCCTACGGGTACGTCGACATGGGTGGCTGGATCGGCGGGCAGGCGGAGTACGTCATGGTGCCGTACGCCGACTTCAACCTGCTCAAGTTCCCCGACCGGGACCAGGCGCTGGAGAAGATCCTCGACCTGACGATGCTCTCCGACATCTTCCCCACCGGCTACCACGGCGTCTACACGGCTGGCGTCACCAGCGGGTCGACCGTGTACGTCGCCGGAGCCGGCCCGGTCGGGCTGGCCGCGGCCTACTCCGCGCACCTCCTTGGCGCGTCGGCCGTGATCGTCGGAGACATGAACGCCGAGCGGCTTCGCCAGGCCCAGAGCTTCGGCTGCGAGACCGTCGACCTCAGCTCCGGCGACGACTTGGCCGACCTGATCGAGAACATCCTCGGCGAGCCGGAGGTCGACGCGGCAGTCGACGCCGTCGGGTTCGAGGCACGCGGACACGGGGCTGACGCGGAAGAGGCGCCGGCGACCGTGTTGAACGACATCATGACGGTCGCCCGTGCGGGCGCGGCCCTGGGAATTCCGGGACTCTACGTCACCGGTGACCCGGGCGGGATCGACGAGAACGCCAAGGTCGGCCAGATCGGCGTCAAGCTCGGTCTCGGCTGGGCCAAGTCGCACTCGTTCGTCACCGGCCAGTGCCCGGTGAAGCGCTACAACCGGCAGCTGATGAACATGATCCTGAGCGACAAGGCCCCATCGCGAAGGCCGTGAACGCGGTTGCGATCAGCTTGGACGAGGCGCCTAAGGGCTACCAGGACTTCGACAAGGGGGCCGCCAAGAAGTTCGTCATCGACCCCCACGGCATGGTCGCCGCCTAACGTCAGCTCGAGACCCGGCTGCGAATCGCGGGAAGCCGGCTGACCGGCGCTGTGCGGAGTCGACCACTTTCCGCAATTCGGGTTCTGGCTTGAGTCGGATCCATGGGTGGGTTTGTGGGTTGGCTGGGTGGCGTGGTCGTTTGATCGCTGGTGCGGTTGGTTTGGGGTTCGGTCTCACAGGCGCAGCGACGAAAGGGTGTCCAACGGGTCGAGCGGACCTGGTGCGGTACCAGTGGGGTCGCTTTCCGGCTCAGGTCCAGCGGTCTGATCCGTACCGTCTCGTCTCGGTATTGCTGTGACGGCTCGGACTGTGCTGCGGCCCGGACGTGATTGTCGCCCTCTGGGGTGGGGGTCGCGTTCGGGTTTGCCCGGCATGCTGGGCAGTTGCCCGCTGTGCCGGGCAGGCCTGCCCGGCAGGCGGTGTCGTTGCCTGGCCTGCTGGCAAACCGCACCCCGCCGCCCCGTGGGGCTGGGAGACACGGGACGGGTGTGACTGTCGTGGCACGTGTGACGAGGACACCGCTTGGAAGCCGATTCTCAGTGCCAGATTGCGCCAGAATCGGTTTTCAGCCGGTGTCCGCCTTATCTGTCTTGTCTGCCTTGTCCGCCTCGTCCGTCCACCCACCCCACATGCGGGACTGGTAAGGAGTGAACAGGTTGGCTGGATCGCGAGCGAAGATCAGCCAAAGCGGTCCTTACCATTCTCAGAATGACCGACCGGCTGCCCTCGTCGCTGCGTCTTTCAAGGTGGACCGATTCAGACCGCAACTCGCGGTGGGGTCGAGCGCGGTCAGCGGGCGAGGTCGCGGAGGATGCGCTGGCTGGCCAGCCGTCCGGGGGAGCCGATGACGCAGCCGCCGGGGTGGGTGCCGGAGCCGCACTGGTAGTAGCCGTCGATCGGGGTGCGGTACTGGCTCCATCCCGGCGCCGGCCGGAAGAAGTACATCTGAGGGGCCAGGAACTCTCCCGCGAAGATGTTGCCCTCACTGAGTCCGGTGACCCGCTCGATGTCGAGCGGCGTCACGACCTCGCGCTGCAGTACGAGCTTCCCGAAGCCGGGGAAGTGCGACTCGAGCACCGCCTGCACGGTGTCGCCGAACGGCTCCCGCTCGGTGTCCCAGTCACTGCCCTTGAGGTGGTACGGCGCGTACTGGACGAAGCACGACATGACGTGCTTGCCCGGTGGCGCCATGTCCGGGTCGACGACGGACTGGATCGAGGCGTCGATGAACGGGCGCTTGCTGTACCAGCCGTACTTCGCGTCGTCGAAGGCCCGCTCGAGGTACTCGATGGTCGGCCCGATGTTGATGAAGCCGCCGTAGTGGTCGACGGTCTCGCTCAGCGCCGGGTAGGTCGGCAGCCCGTCGAGGGCGAAGTTGACCTTGGCGGACGTGCCTTGGAAGCGCATCCGCTCGACGTTGTCGACCAGGTCCGCCGGCAGCTCCCTCGGCTCGACCAGCTCGAGGAAGGTACGACGCGGGTCGAGCGACGAGACCACCACCGGGGCGTGCAGCTCCGTGCCGTCCTCCAGCGCCACCCCCGTGACGCGACCGTCCTGGCGGGTCACGGCGGTCACCGGCGACGCGACGCGGATCTCGGCGCCGTACGCCTCCGCGGCCCTCGCGAGCACCTGGGTGAAGCCGCCGTTGCCGTTCTTGTGCAGGGCCCACGAGCCCAGGTGCCCGTCGTGCTCGCCCATCTTGTGGAACAGCAGCACCAACCCGGAGCCGCCCGACATCGGTCCGACCTTGGAGCCGATGATGCTCGACGAGGCGTGGTAGCCCTTGATCGTCTCGTTCTCGAAGTAGTCGTCCAGCCAGTCCGACGCGCTGCCGGTGAGCAGCCGAACGGTGTCATGCAGCACCTTCTGCTCGACGCCGCCGAGGTGTGACATCAGCCAGCCGATGTCGGCGACGTCCTCCGGGTCCTTGCCGAAGATGTTGGGCGGCGGGTTGTCGAACAGCGGGCGGATCGCCTGGCAGACCCGGTCCAGGTCGTGGTGGTAGCGGTCGTAGGCGTCCGCGTCATGAGGCGAGTGCCGCTTGATCTCCTGGATGTTGAGATCGTGGTCGTCGCCGAGGAGCAGGTAGTCGCCGTTCTCCATCGGGTGGAACGACGACGGCATCATCAGCGGCATGAACCCGTGCGTCACCAGGTCGAGCTCGTGGATGATGTCCGGCCGTAGCAGGCTCAGGGCGTACGAGAACGTCGTGAACTGGAACCCCGGCCGGAGCTCCTCGGTGATCGCGGCTCCCCCGACCAGAGGGCGCCGCTCGAGGATGAGGGTGCGCAGCCCCGCCTTGGCGAGGTAGGCGCCGTTGACGAGCCCGTTGTGTCCGGCGCCGACCACGATGGCGTCGTAAGTCGTGCTGCCAGGTGCGTTGCTGAGTCCAGCCATGCGGGTCACGCCAGTCTTTCGCTTGGGGTTGAAGTGCGGGAGCTTCGAGGTGCGGGCCAGCACCGTCGTGTTGCGATGGTTGACGGTGACCTCCAGCCGGACCTCGGTGCCAGGGGTGGCCAGCGAGGGATGGACCCGGGCCAGGCCGATATGGCGCTGCAGAACGGGGGAGTACATGAAGGCGGTCGCGTAGCCGACCTGTGCGCGAGCATCGTCGTACAGCATCGACTCGTACGACAACGGCTGTTCGTCCTTCGGCGGGAGCAGGCCCGCCTCCCGGTAGAGGCTGTCCCAGTGCTGCCAGTCGGCGACGATGCCGACACTCGCCCAGCGCGACGTGCCGTCGGCGAGCTCGCGCCGGATCGCGTCGCGCCCGACGAAGGCGCGGTCGTCGTCGATCCCGCGGAGCATCCAGCCCATGCCGAGCTCCTTGGGCGTGAAGCGGTCGGCGTCGGTGAAGACCAGCCGGCTGTTGTGGAACTCGACGTTGATCAGCGGCAGGCCGGCCTCGATGCGCAGCATCATCAGCGCCTCCTCGCCGAACGGCCGGATACCGCGCCCCCGTCCCGCCTCGAGAACCGCGTCGAGGACGTCGAGGGCGTGGTCCGCCTCCACCGTGATCTCGTAGCCCAGGTCACCTGTGTAGCCGGTGCGCGACACGGTGACGGGGGCCGAGCCGATCTTGGTCTGGGTGAGCTCGAAGTAGCGCAGCGCCTCTGCATCGCCGGCCAGCCGGGTGATCACCTCGCGCGACCGCGGACCTTGGACGGCCAGCACGCCGTACTCGCTGGTCACGTCCTCCATCGAGACCTGCAGCCGGCCGACGCGGCCCTGGAAGTAGCCGAAGTTCGGTCGGGCCGCCGTCATCAGGAACTCGTTGTCGGAGTGCCGGAAGACGACCCCGTCCTCCATCACGAAGCCGCGGTCGTCGCACCACATCGTGTACTGCGCCCGGCCGGGTCGGCAGGTCCGGATGTCGCGGACGAAGACCCCGGCGAGGAACCGCTCGGCGTCGCGACCGCGGATCCAGTACTTGTACAGCGGAGAGGTGTCGAAGACTCCCACGCTGTTGCGCACCGCGAAGTACTCGTGCTTCGGAGCGTGGGTATAGCGCAGTGCCGACAGGTGCCCCTGCCAGTGCGTATAGAGGCCCGTCGTGTTCAGCTCGCTGAGCCGCGGGTAGAACGGCGTGGTCCTCACCATCGGCTTCGGTGCTCCTTTGTTCGTACGGCGTCCGGCGGCCGGGTCGGGCGGCCCACCGCTGCCAGCCTAAGCCTTGTTGGACAAGTGAACAATAGGCCTGGTCCCGCGCTGGCGCCGTTCGTCGGGGGTGTTTGGGTGGTGCACCACCCAAACGCCCCTCAAGCCACCCAAATCTGAGTGGCTTGAGGGCAATCTGAGTGGTGCACCACCCAAGCGCGAGGGTCGGCCGCCCTCGCGGATTGACCAGCGAAACGGGCTGTGCCGGGAATCGAGCCGGTCTAGGCTGGCGGATAGGGCAGCTTGACCTTTGGGGAGGTGTCGGCCATGGGGATTCCGCGCAGCGCAATGGCAAGACTCGTCGCGTTGACGGGCGTGCTGATGGTCCCGTTGTTCGTCCTCGGTCCGCCAGGAGCGGGAGCGAGCTCGAACGCTGTAGGCCCGCCGACCAAGGTGCTGACCTTCGTCGAGGAGAACCACACCTACCAGCAGATGCGCGACCAGATGCCGTATCTCTTCGCGCTCGCCCAGACGTACGGCTACTCCACCAACTGGCACGCGATCCGGCATCCGTCTCTCCCCAACTACATCGCGATGGTGGGTGGCGACACCTTCGGCATCACGACGGACGGGCTGCCTGGTGCCCTGGCCCCCAAGGTGGGGGATGCGAAGTCGGTCTTCGACCAGGCGATCGAGTCAGGCGGCACGGCAAAGACCTATGCAGAGTCGATGCCGACCAACTGCAAGCTGACCAACACCACGCTCTACGCCGCTCGGCACAACCCGTGGGCCTATTTCGGGGCGAGTCGTGACCGGTGCAACACGTTCGATGTGCCGATGGGCACTCCGACATCGGGCGCGATGGCCAGCGACATTGCCAGCAACAGCCTGCCCAATGCTGGTTTCGTCGTCCCCAACCTGATCAACGACGCGCACAACAGCGACCTGGCGACCGCCGACAACTGGCTCAAGGGCTGGCTGCCACAGATGCTGGCCTCGGACGACTTCACCTCGGGCCGCTTGGTCATCATCCTTACCGCCGACGAGGATGACCGGACGGTGGGAAACAAGAACAAGGTACTGACCGTGGTGCTGTCGGCGGCGCTCCATGGGAAGGTCTCGAACTTCTATCTGACGCACTACTCGCTGACGAGGTACTACGCACAGGTGCTTGGTGTCACACCACTGCTCAACGGCGCCACCGCGCCCGACATGAAGGCGGCCTTCGGACTCTGAGACCGGCTGCTGCCGTGCTTCCTGGTTGGACATCCGGTCAATAGGCTTGACTGGACCGCATGACGGTCCGGATGGAGCCCGCGGCCCGGCGCGAGTCGATCATCGACGCGACGCTCGCCGTCATGGTGCGCAAGGGTCTGGCGGCAACGACGGTGCGTGACGTGGCGGACCGGCTGCGGGTGTCGCCGGGGCTGGTCCACCACTACTTCGACTCGATGGACGACCTGCTCGCCACCGCCTTCGAACGGGCCGCCGAAGAGGGCCTGGCGCAGACCCGCCGGGCCGTCTCTGCGGTCGACGACGCGGGTGAGAAGCTCCGGGCCTTCTTCGCCAGCTATACCCGAGCGGAGCAGGACTGGGCGTTCCAGCTCTGGCTGGACGCATGGGCCGAGGCCGCCCGCCGCCCGGCGGTCCGCGCGACGTCGTACCGGCTGAACGTGGCCTGGCAACAGGTGCTCGTCGAGGTCATCGCGGGGGGAGCGGGCTCCGGCGATTTCACCTGTCCTGACCCGGAGGCGTCGGCCTGGCGGATCCTGTCCCTGCTCGACGGGCTGGCGCTGCAGACCGTCGCCCACCAGGTCGCCATCGACCGCGAGTCGGTGGTCTCGTGGTCGATGGCCTACGCCGAGCACGAGCTCGGCTACTCCGCCGGCTAGCTGGTTGGGTCAGGCGGGAAGCATTCCGTAGGAGGCGATCGGGGTCGCCTTGGATGCGGCCGGGCCTTCCGTGACCCGGTTGCCGATCTCGGACTGGAACGCGGCGAACGCCGGCGACGTGGTCAGCGGGTTCTCGTCCCCGTCGACCACCGCGACGTGTAGGAAGCTGACTCCGTCATCGAGGCGGAAGGTGGCGTAGTGCAACCCTCCAGGGTCGGTCTCGGCGAGCTCGGCGAACACGTTGCGGATCAACCGCTCGTTCTCGTCGGCGCTCTCGGGCTTTGTCGTGTATCGGACCACTGTTGCGACGCCCATGGGTCGTCTCCTTCGCTCAGTTGTCGCTGCGGGACTCATGTCGCGCGCATGCGGTTGTTTCGTGGGTCGTGGGTCACCTCGGCGAGGCCGAGCGCTTCCAGGAGTGGAGGGAGGTACATGCCGAACCGGCCGCGATAGCCCTTGCGCAGGCCGTACCAACCGCCCACCGGGTTGTCCGGTGACCGCCCCCAGGCCTCGACCGTGTCCGGTGCTGCCTCCTTCTTCTCGTCGGCCGCACCGAGGGGGACCCAGTCGCCCTGCTCCACAAGCCACGCGTGCAGGTCGTCGATCGCGCGCAGGTCGTACTTCAACGTGGTGGACCCGACCTGACACACCAGCGCGGGCGGGTCGGCCTGCTCGTCCCGGTACATGGTGTAGCTCGAGGAACCCGGTGGTGTCGTGAGCACCCACGGATCCTCCTTGGTGCCAGCGGACATCACGGTTCTCCCTTCGTTGGATGGGGTTGCGTCAACGCGGCGAGGAGGTGCGGAATCAGCGCATCCCACCCGGCGCGGTTCTGGTTGCGCAGACCGTCGGCAGTCGGCGCCGAGGCGTTCCCAGCCGCGGTGCTCGATCTCGATCCGGGTCGCCTCGGACCCGTTGTCCTGGAAGGTGATCTCGACCTCGGTGGCGTCCTCCGGTCCGCGGCCGAGATGCCAGAGGTAGGCGAGCTGGCGCGGCGGCTCCCAGACCGTGACCCGACCCCAGTCGTGCTCCACGCCGTCGGAGGTTCGCTCGTAGATCCGGCCGCCGACGCCGTACTCCAAGACGATGTCCTCGGCCCGCCCGGACACCGTGTGGTCGCGTGGCCACCAGGTGCTGATCTCGGACGTCCACACCTGCGAACGCGTGCTCGACCGAGCACTCGACGTCGAGGGTCAGCCGGATCGGAGCCGTCATCGTCGGGCCGACCGGTCCGTGTTCTCGGCGAGCAGCCGGAAGCGAGCGGCTGCGTCGCCCCAGACGTTCTCCAGATAGGCCTGTACGGCGTGCATCCCCTGCTCCTGAAGGTGGTAGATGCGGCGCGTCCCCTCGGCCTGCTCGGCGACCAGGCCGGCGTCCTTGAGCAGCCGCAGATGGCGAGAGACGGCTGGTCGGCTGATCGGCATCGCGTCGGCGATCTCTCGAACCGGCTTGTCGCCGCCGCTGAGCAGCCGCAGGATCTCCCGGCGGTTGGGATCGCCCAACGCCTCGAAGGGGTCTCCCGCGGCCGACGGCTGTGCCATCATCTCGGGCCCTCCTCGATTGGTAACGGGAGGCTACGGTAACACACTCGTTACCGTGCTGGGTTCGTCGACCTTCAGCCGCTGGACCGCCGTACACGGGACCTAGGCACGTGGGATGTCTAGGGCGCCTGTTGCGCAAGCCGTGCCGCGGCCTGGGCGATCGCGAGCTCCTCGTTCGTCGGGACGACGAGTACGGCGGTGGTCGACGTGGTCGTCGACACGACCCGAGGGTCGGTGGAGGGCTCAGCATTTGCCCTGTGGTCCAAGGCGATGCCGAAACCCTCCAGCCCGTCGGCGATGGCGACCCGCAGAGCCGGGTTGTTCTCCCCGACTCCGGCGGTGAACACCAGCGCGTCCAGCGAGCCGAGCTGGAGCAGGTAGGCCCCGAGATAGCTGCGGATCCGGTGGACGTACACCGCGAACGCGAGCGCCGCTGCCTCGTCTCCTGCGCCACGTCGCTGCTCGAGCTCCCGAAAGTCGTTCACCCCCGCCAGACCCAACAAGCCAGACTCCTTGTTCAGCAAGGTGTTGACCTGTGACCCGGACATCCCTTCGGTCGTGGCGAGGAAGCTGTGCAGACCCGGATCGACATCGCCGGACCGGGTGCCCATCACCAGGCCCTCGAGCGGGGTGAGCCCCATCGAGGTCTCGACGGCTACTCCGCCGCGGATCGCCGATGCCGAGCAGCCGTTCCCGAGATGCAGCACGATCTGGTTGAGCGAGCCGTAGGGGCGCCCGAGGACGTCGGCGGCCCGACGCGAGACGTACGAGTGCGACGTGCCGTGGAAGCCGTAGCGACGGATGGCGTGGCGTTGGGCGAGCTCGCGAGGGATCGCGTACGTCCGGGCGGATTCCGGTAATGAGGCGAAGAACGCCGTGTCGAAGACGGCCACGTGCGGGACCTCCGGGAGCAGCTGCTGTGCCGCGCGAATGCCGGCGACGGCTGGGGGGTTGTGCAGCGGCGCCAGCGGGCTCAGTGCCTCGATGTCGCGGACTATCTCGTCGGTGAGCAGCGCCGGTTCGCTGAAGCGAGGTCCGCCATGAACCACGCGATGACCGACCGCCTGCACGTTCGCGCCGCCCAGATCTGGGCCGTGGGTGTGGAAGAGCTGCTCGATCAGACCGAATGCGGCCCGGTGATCGACGATCTGCTGCTTGCCGGAGGCGGACTGAGACCCCGCGGTGTGCTTCCAGCTACCGCCTCGCTCGCCGATCTGCTCGACGATGCCGATGGCCAGCCGCAGGCCGCTGGGCCGGACCAGCTGGTATTTCACCGACGACGATCCCGAGTTGATCACCAGCACCGGCTGGTCGCTCACGGCTGGTGCCCCGCTGGGCTCGACGGTTGTGCCTGTACGGCGGTGATCGCCACGGTGTTGACGATGTCGTCGACCAGCGCCCCCCGCGAGAGGTCGTTGACGGGTTTGCGCAGGCCCTGCAGGACCGGACCGATGGCGATCGCGTGGGCACTGCGTTGGACGGCCTTGTAGGTGTTGTTGCCGGTGTTGAGGTCCGGGAACACGAACACCGTGGCCTGCCCGGCCACCTTCGAGCCCGGCAGCTTGGCGAGTGCCACCTGCGCGTCGACGGCGGCGTCGTACTGGATGGGTCCCTCCAACGGCAGGTCCGGAGCCCGCTCGGCGACCAGTGCGGTCGCCGCCCGCACCTTGTCGACGCCGGCGCCGGAACCCGACGATCCGGTGGAGTACGACAACATCGCCACCCGTGGCTCGATCCCGAACTGGCGGGCCGTCGCTGCCGATGAGATGGCGATGTCGGCCAGCTGCTCGGCAGTCGGGTCCGGGTTCACCGCGCAGTCGCCGTACACCAGCACCCGGTCCTCCAGGCACATCAGGAACACACTCGAGACGATCGCGACGCCGGGGCGCGTCTTGATGAACTCCAGCGCGGGCCGGATCGTGTGCGCGGTGGTGTTGACCGCGCCGGAGACCATCCCGTCGGCGAATCCGAGCTGGACCATCATGGTGCCGAAGTAGGAGGGGTCGGTGACCACCGCACGCGCCGTGTCGACGGTGACGCCCTTGTGGGCGCGCAGCCGGGCGTACTCCTCGGCGAACCGTTCCACGAGCGCCGAGTCGGTGTTGTCGAGCACCTGGACCGTGTCGAGGTCGAGGCCGAGGGTGGAAGCTCGCGCCCTGACCTTGTTCTCCTGTCCGAGCAGGGTGAGGTCCGCGACCCCGCGGCGCAGCAGGATGGCGGCGGCCTCGAGGATCCGGTCATCCTCCGACTCCGGGAGCACGATCCTTCGCCGGTCGCTGCGGGCGCGTTCCATCAGCTGGTAGCTGAACATCAGCGGGGTGCGCACCTCGGAGCTCGACACGTCGATGGCCCGGAGCAGGCGCACCGAGTCGACCCGATCGGCGAACAACCGGCGGGCGGTCTCGACCTTGACCGGTGAGGTCTTGCTCATCGGGCCTGGCACTCGAGCGAGTCGTTCGGCGGTCTCGAACGTCCCGAGGTCGGTGAGCGCGATCGGCAGGTCGGCGCCCACTCCGTCGATCAACCGGAGGATCGTCTCGGGCACCGGATAGCCCCCGGTCAAGATGACTCCGGCGAGCGGCGGAAAGGTTCCGGACTGGTGGGCGAGCACCAGTCCTGGCAGCAGGTCCGTCCGGTCACTCGGCGTGATCACGACGGCATCGGCGACGAGGTATGAGAGAACGTTGGGCAGGCTCATCGCGGCGACCACCAGCTGCAGCGCCTCGCGGTCGAGCCACGAGTCGGCACCCTGCACGAGTCGTGCGTCCACCGCGTCGGCGAGAGCACGCACCGGTGGCGCGGACAGGACCGCGCTCTCGGCGATGGCCGCGGCGACCGGAGCCAGCTTGTCCAGCTCGACGGTGATCGCCTCCAGGTCATGGGCGTCGACCCGGTTGGCGATGACCGCGACCGTCCTGGCGTGGTGCGCGGACAGCTCCGCCAGGGCCGTCTGCGCCGCCGTCCGGACCTGGCCCGGAGACCGGTCGCGGCCGTGGACCACGAGCACCACGGGCGAGCCGAGGTTGGCCGCGATCCGGGCGTTGAACGCGAGCTCCGTCCCGGTCGAGACGTCGGTGAAGTCCGAGCCGACGACCACGACCACCTCGTAGGTGCCGGCCAGCCGGCCGAACCGCTCGACGATGGTGGCCAACGCCTCATCGGGATCGTCGTGGGAAGCGTCGTACCCGACCCCGAGCGCATCGTCGTACTCCTGCTCGATGCCGGGCTGGCTGACCAGCAGGTCGACGACGAGATCGCGTCTCGATGGTCGGGTCGTACAGCGGCCTGAACACCCCGACTGCCCCGACCTCGCGGGTCAGGGCGTCGACCAGCCCGAGCGCCACCGCGGACTTGCCGGTGAGTCCTTCGGGCGATGCGACGTAGACGCTTCTCGTCACCCGCCGAGCATAGGTGGCCCCGGTGCCGGGCGCTCGCCACTGCCCGCTGCCGGTTCGCCTGCAGTCGCCCGCCGGGCTTCGCCCTTCAGGACCGCAGACGAACCGCCAGAGGTCAGGCCGCCAGGGTGGTAGCCGCGTCCGGTTCGAGGGCGTCGCGGACCAGGTCCGCGACATCGGCGACGAGCCGTACGTCGAGCTGTGCGCGCACCGCCTCCGGTACGTCGTCGAGGTCGGCCTCGTTGCGCTTCGGCAGGAAGACGGTGGTCAGCCCGGCCCGGTGCGCGGCGAGCAGCTTCTGCTTGACGCCACCGATCGGCAGCACCCGACCGTTCAGCGTCACCTCGCCGGTCATGCCGACCTCGGACCTGACCGGCCGGCCGCGTCACGAGTGAGGCCAGCGCGGTCACCATCGTGACGCCCGCGGAGGGCCCGTCCTTCGGCACCGCGCCTGCCGGCACGTGCACGTGGAGGGTCTTCTCGAAGGCGGCCGGGTCGATGCCCAGCTCGGCGCTGTGCGACTTCAGGTAGGAGAGCGCGATGTGCGCAGACTCCTTCATGACGTCACCGAGCTGGCCGGTCAGGGTGAGCTTGGCGTCGCCCGGCATCGAGGTCGCCTCGACGAAGAGCACGTCGCCACCTGCTCCGGTCACCGCGAGCCCGGTCGCAACGCCCGGTACGGCGGTGCGCTCGGCACTCTCCGGCGTGAACCGTGGCCGCCCCAGGAAGCCGACCAGCGTCTCCGGCGTCACCCGCACGGGGACGCCGGACGGGTCCGCGGCCAGCGCGGTCGTGACCTTGCGCAGGATCTTGGCGATCGCCCGCTCCAGCTGCCGTACGCCGGCCTCCCGGGTGTGCTCGCCGGCGATCAGCCGCAGCGCCTCGTCGTCCACCGCGACCTCGCGCATCGTCCAGCGCCGCGCGAGACAGCTGACGGGGCAGCAGGTGGTTGCGGGCGATGGCGACCTTCTCGTCCTCGGTGTAGCCGTCCAGCCGGACGACCTCCATCCGGTCGAGCAGGGCGTCGGGGATCGTGTCCGCGACGTTCGCCGTCGCGAGGAAGAGCACGTCGGACAGGTCGAGCTCGAGCTCGAGGTAGTGGTCGCGGAACGTGTGGTTCTGCGCCGGGTCGAGCACCTCGAGCAACGCGCTGGCCGGGTCGCCGCGGAAGTCGGTGCCGAGCTTGTCGACCTCGTCCAGCAGCACCACGGGGTTCATCGAACCGGACTCGCGGATCGCGCGGACGATCCGGCCGGGGAGCGCGCCGACGTAGGTGCGGCGGTGGCCGCGGATCTCCGCCTCGTCACGAACCCCGCCGAGCGCCACCCGGACGAAGTTGCGCCCGAGTGCGCGGGCGACCGACTCGCCCATCGAGGTCTTGCCGACACCGGGCGGTCCGACCAGTGCGAGCACGGCTCCGCTGCCGCGTCCCCCGACGAGCTCGAGGCCGCGCTCGGCGCGGCGGGCGCGGACGGCCAGGTGCTCGACGATCCGGTCCTTCACGTCCTCGAGACCCTCGTGGTCGGCGTCGAGCACGGCGCGGGCGGCGGTGACGTCGGTGTTGTCCGTCGTCCGCGTCGACCACGGCAGCTCGAGCACCGTGTCGAGCCAGGTGCGGATCCAGCCGCCCTCCGGGCTCTGGTCGCTGCTCCGCTCCAGCTTGCCGACCTCGCGCATCGCGGCCTCGCGGACCTTGTCGGGCAGGTCTGCCTGCTCGACCCGGGCGCGGTAGTCCTCTGCCCCGTCCGGCTCGTCCTCGCCCAGCTCCTTGCGGATCGCAGCCAGCTGCTGGCGGAGCAGGAACTCGCGCTGGGTCTTCTCCATGCCCTCGCGGACGTCGTCGCGGATCCGCTCGGACACCTCGAGCTCGGCCAGGTGGTTGCGACCCCACTCGATCAGCCGCTCCAGCCGCTCGTCGACGTCGGTGTTGCCGAGCAGCCAGATCTTCTGCTCCACGTCGAGATAGGGCGCGTAGCCGGCCGTGTCGCTGAGCACGGACGGGTCGTTCATCCGCTGGACGTTGTCGATGACCTGCCACGCGCCGCGCTGTTGCAGGATCGACACGACCAGCGCTTTGTACGACGCGGCCAGCTCATGGGTGTGCTCGGTCGGAGCGCTGTCCTCGAGAGGCGTAGCCGGCTACCCACAGCGCCGCACCGGCTCCGGTCACCCCGGCGCCGATCCGTACCCGCTGCAGTCCGCGGACCACGACGACGGGCTCGCCGCTGGGCAGCCGACCGACCTGGTCGATGACGGCCAGCAGTCCGTGCGTGCCGTAGGCACCGTCGAGTCGCGGCACCAGGAGCAGCCGCGAGTCGGCGGCCGACTGGGCGGCGTCCACGGCTGCCTTGGTCTCCTGGTCGAGCATGATCGGCGCCACCATGCCGGGCAGCACGACTTCGTCCGCTAGCGGCAGGACAGGCAGTTCAACAGATTCGCGTTCCATGGTCTCGGGCATCTCGTCTCCTTGGTCTGACTGTCCAAACGTCACGACCACCCAATCGCTTCCCCGGCCCGTTCCTGTTCGCCCTCGGCGTACGCCAGGCAACGCCTGGGGCCTGTGGAGCTCGGGGGCCGCCTTCGTAAAGGCGCAACGATGACGGGTGGCGGCTGAGCGAGTCTGTCGGGTGCGGTCTGGCCTTCGGGTGCGCTCTCGAAGGCGCAGCGATGCCAGGCGACGGCTGGGTTGGTCTGTCAGTTGCCGGTTTGGCTCACCGATCGGCTGGGATTTCCCCGGCATGCCGGGGAGGTGCTCCCTGCGCTGGGCAGGTCTGCCCGGTGATGGGTGTAGCTGCCCGGCGTGCTGGGCAAATCCGAACCTGTTCGCCGCCGCTGAGGCCGCGCTGAGGCCAGCCTGCCGCTGGTATGGGGCGAAATACCCGTTGCGAAGGGTTGGTTCGCAGTGGATGGCCCCCACCAGCCACCTCCGTGCGGCGCAGCCCACCATCTGCGGTCAAGAGGTGGTGCTGATGGGGTGGGTGGGGCTGTTGTAACGCGGACACCGCCTGAGAGCCGCTTCCAGGGGCGGCCCGATTCACGGGCACCGTGAAGCCGGTGACCGTCCGAGGGCCGTGAGCCGACAGTGGAACGGTGGAGACCGCCTGGTCGTCGCTGCGTTTGTCAGAGAGCCGACCGCGCTCAGACCGCACCGATAAGCCGGTGACCCCAGCGAACGGTGAGTCGGACAACCCAACGGTGGAGACGGGATGTGTGAGGCTCGACTCAGACCTGCCCGCACATCATCGGGTCGGCGTAGGGGTACACGCACAATGGGGGAACACGACAGCCGCCGAACCGACGAGGAGAAGGACATCGTGCCAGAAGTACCGAACGTGACCTTGAACAACGGAGTGGAGATCCCACAGCTCGGCTTCGGGGTCTTCCAGATCGAGCCGGAGCAGACGAAGAAGGCGACGCTGGCGGCGTTGGAGGTGGGCTACCGGCACATCGACACCGCCGAGATGTACGGCAACGAGAAGGGTGTCGGCGAGGCGGTGAGGGAGAGCGGCATCGACCGTGGAGACATCTTCATCACGACGAAGCTCAACAACGGATACCACGCCCATGACGATGCGCTGAAGGCGATCGACCAGTCCCTGAGCGACCTGGGGCTCGACCACGTGGACCTGTTCCTCATCCACTGGCCGCTGCCCGATGTCGGCGACTTCGTGGAGACCTGGACGGCGATGGAGGAGATCTACGCGTCCGGCAAGGCCAAGGCCATCGGCGTCTCCAACTTCCAGCCGCACCATCTCCGGCGCCTGCTCCAAGAGACCAGCGTCATCCCGGCCGCGAACCAGATCGAGGTGCATCCGTACCTGACCCAGGACGACGTGCGTGCGTTCGGCGCTGAGCACCAGATCGCCACCGAGGCGTGGTCGCCGATCGCCCAGGGCGGGGTGCTCGACGACCCGACGATCGTCCGGATCGCGCAGGCTCACGACCGGACGCCGGCTCAGGTGACGTTGCGGTGGCACATCCAACGGGGCGACATCATCTTCCCGAAGTCGGTCACCCGCAGCCGCGTCGAGGAGAACTTCGAGCTGTTCGACTTCGAGCTGAGCGACGTCGAGATGGCCGACATCTCGGGTCTCAACCGCAACGAGCGCACCGGGCCGGATCCCGACCGGTTCAACATGGTCCCCTGACGGCTCAGCACGTCACTTGGGTCAGCCGACGGTCAGCTGTCGACGGTCCCGAGGTACGCCCGAGCCAGGTAGGTGACGAAGTGGTAGACGCCGTCCTCCGCGGGCGCCAGCGGTCCGGGCGTGAAGCGCGGAGAGGCCATCCCCCGCTGCACGGACTCGCACGCCTGCCAGTCCTGGCGGTTCGTGATGTCCCAGAAGTCGACGGCGTACGACGGGTCGAAGTCCGGGGTCGCCACCACCTCGGGCTGGAACGCCCAGGAGCAGTGGACGCGGGTCAGGCTCGGGGTCAACGGAGTGAGCAGGTGGGTCATGACGTAGTCCGGGTGCAGGCTGATCAGCAGGTTCGGCAAGACGGCGATGTACATGACCGTGTGCTGCTGCTCCTCGCCCAGGTGCGCGATCACCGGGCTGCCGCTGCGGCCATCCAGTGACATCGTCTGCGCGCCCGGTCGAAGGTCCATCCAGCCGCCGACCCAGTCCCCGTCGAGGTCGAGGTTCTCACCACTCTCCGGAGGGCTGACCTTGCACAGCTCGGGGTGGATCATCGCGCAGTGGTAGCACTCCTGGTAGTTCTCGACGAGAACCTTCCAGTTCGCGGCCACGTCGTAGTCGTGCGTTGCTGCGGTCACGAGCAGCTCGGTGGCGTACGGCGCCACGATGCCTTCCAGCGCGCCGATGTGAGTGGCGAAGTCTCCCGCCGTACCCGAGGGGTCGACGAACATCCAGCCGTGCCACTCCGCAGCCGGGATCTCGAACAGGCCGTGGCTCGTCGGGTCGAAGTCCGTCGCCTTGCGGAAACCCGGTGCACCCCGCAACGTGCCGTCGAACTCGTACGTCCAGGCGTGGTACGGGCAGACGATCGCCCGCGGCTCGGCGCTCGCTCCGCACGGGAGCAGCTCGTGCCCGCGATGGCGGCAGGCGTTCTCGAAGCCCCGCAGCTGGCCGTCGCCGTCTCGGGACAACAGCACGCCGGTGGACCCGATCGACACCGCCTTGAGTCCCGGCCTCCCCGCGAGCTCGTTCGAGCGTCCGACGCACAGCCACCCGCCGAACACGTGTCGGCGTTCCCACCCGAGGACGTCGCTCTCGAGGTAGGCCGCGCGCGGCAGCATCCGGCTGGAGCCGAAGGGCGCCAGCGAGCGAGCCAGCTCCGCCGGATCCAGGGGTGCCGCGTCAACCTGTGGCCGTACCTCACTCTGACTGAACACACAGTCAGGCTAGACTCTTCGAGCCGCTGACGGGAAGAGCCAGTGAGTCAGCATGCCGGGCTTACCCGACGCAGACCTACCGCCTGCCCCTTCGATCAAAAAACACACCACCCACGAATCCGGCACAAGAACCTCAATCCGCGGCAAGGGGCGGGCGCCTCAGCCCTCGCCGGCGAACATGTCGATGCGGTTGGCGTCTCGCTCGCCGTGGGTGAAGTACCGGTAGAGGGCGTACCCGAGGAACACCGCGAGCAGGGACATCGCAAGCAGGATTGTGGCGAGGGCGTTCAGTGCCGGCGTCGGCGCCGCGCGGGCGGTGTTGTAGATCTTCACCGACACCGGCTCGGTCGAGGCGTCACCCGAGAGATAGCGGACGATGACGAAGTTGTCGATGACGTCGGCGAACACCAGCACCGTGCTCGCGAAGATCGCCGGCATCAACATCCGAAGCAGGACTCGCCGAACGGCTCCCGCGGCGGATGCGCCGAGGTCGATCGCCGCTTCCTCGTACTGGCCGCCGATGGTCAGCAGTCTGGCTCGAACGATGACGACCGGATAGGAGAGCTGGTACGTCACCAGGCCGACCACCTGGCCCCACGTGCCCAGGTGCAGAGGCGTCGACAACACGGTGGCGACGAACAGCAGTCCCACGGCGAGCAGGATCTCTGGGAGGACGAACGACAGCAGCACGGCCGCGTTCGCACCCGCTGGAAGCCTGCCTCGCCACCGGTCGAGGCCGAGGGCCATCGCCACGCCGAGCGGGATCGTGATCGCGGTGGCGAGCACGCCCAGCCACAAGGTGTGCACGACCGCGCCGTGCAGGCTCGGGTCGTGCCAGACGGAGAGCAGCGGGTCGCCGTAGTACCACCGCGTCGAGAAGCCTTGCCATGACGTCCTCGACCGGCCCGCGTTGAACGAGAACAGCACCGCGATCAGCACCGGAAGCAGCGACCAGGCCAGATACAGCATGGTGATCGCGAACAGGGCCCACGGTCGGCGCCACGGGTCCCTCCACCACGAGCGGCGTCCGCTGGGGTGGGGGACTGCACCACTCGAGGCCCGCGTCGAGGTCATGTGCGCGTCTCCGCCGCGGTCCGGCCGGCTCGCACGTAGGCCACCATCGGGATCAAGGAGACCAGCAGGAGCAGCAGGATGAACGCGCCGGCCTGCCCGGTCTGACCGGGTGTCAGTACGGAGTTGTTGATCAGGTTCCCGACCATCGACGTGCGTGGTGAGGCCGAGAGCAGGTCGTTGGTGAAGTAGTCACCCAGCATCGGCAGGCAGGTGATGAGCACGCTGACGATCACCGCCTGCCGGCTCATCGGCCAGGTGACCCGCCGGAACGTCTCGAACCGGCTGGCTCCGAGGTCGCGCGCGGCCTCGAGCGCGGCGCCGGGAATCCGGTCCAAGCCGGCGAAGAGCGGCAGGATCATGTACGGCACATAGCCGTACGCCAGGCCGAGAATGACCGTCGCGGGATGGCCACCCAGCCAGTGCACCTGAACGTCGAACAGGCCGCCGAGGCTGAGTGTCTTGTTGACCAGGCCCTCGTTCTGAAGCAGGTTCACCCAGGCCAGCATGCGCATCATGTAGCTGATCCAGAACGGCGCGATCAGCGCCGCGAGCAGCAGCCCTCGGTAGCGACCTCCGAAACGCGCGGTGAAGTACGCGACCGGGTAGGCGATCAGCAGGCAGAGGCTGCTGGCCAGCAGCACATAGACCGCCGTTCGCAGCAGCGCGGGGCCGAAGAAGTTCTCCGGGCCGACGATATGGCGCAGCACGTAGGTGAACTGCCATACGTCCCAGTGCACCGGGTTCCAGATCGGCACCGGTCGGCGCAGGATCGGGTCGACCTGCCCGAACAGGATGGCCAGCACGACGTACATCGGTGCAAGGAACAGTACGGCGAGCCAAGCGATGCCTGGCAGCGCAAGCAGCGGCCAGATCGCCTTGTTTCCTGGGCGGGCCGGTCGATCAGCCACCGGCCTTGAACTCCTGCCAGATCTGGTGGTAGTCGGTGTCGGCCTCGAGGGGCAGCTGCAGCAGGCGGAAGCCCTCGGTGAAGTAGCGGGGTACGACGGTCGCGGTGTCCAGGTTCTTCGGCACGAACCCGTCGGCGACCAGCTCAGCCGGGTTGATGCTCTGCTGCGGCGGCTGGTAGCCGGTGTACCCGAAGTTCTGCGCCGCGACCTTCGCGTCGAGCAGGTAGTCGATGAAGAAGTGCGCCGCGACCGGGTTGCCGCCCTGGGCGAGCACGACCATCAGGTCGTTGTCGACCTCGCCGCGGCCGTCCGGCGGGAACCAGTAACGCAGGACGTCAGCCGACTGCCCCTTCGGCAGGTAGTACTGGGCGTTGACCGCGTCCCCCGACCACATCTGGCACACGCCGTACTGGCCGGCCGGCAGGTCGTTGTACATCGTGATGGTGACGCGTGGGTTGGTCTTGTCGAGCATGTCCGACAGCTGCGAGCGAACCAGCTGCAGGTCCGCCGACTTCGTGGTGTTGATGTCGGTGATCCCGTTGCGCAGCAGCACCATGCCCATGGCCGTGTGCCAGTCGTCGATGACCGCGATGTTCCCGGCGTATCTCGGGTCCCAGAAGACGTCGTACGGGTTGTCCCGGGCTCCGATGTCCTCCGACACCAGGTCGGACCGCCAGCCGATGCCCGTGGTGTAGACGGTGTACGGCACCGAGTAGCGCCAACCCACGTCGTACCAGGGGTTCTGGAACTGCGACCAGAGGTTGTCGATGTTGGTGATGTAGGAGTGCGTCAGCGGCAGCAGCAGGTCAGCCGCGACCAGCCGGCTCAGTGAGTCGTAGCTGGGGAAGTAGAGGTCGAAGCCCAGGTCGCCGGAGGCGAGCTTGGTCAGAGCCTCGTCCTCGTCGTTGAACGTGGAGACGGAGACCTTCACGTCGTAGCGGTCCTCGAAGCTCTTCAGCACCTGCGGCCCGAGATAGCTCGCGTAGTTGTAGATGCGCAGCGTGCTCCCCGGCTGAGGGTGCTGGCCACCCTCGATCGCGACATGCTTCTTGCTCAGCGGCCAGCGCACCGGGTTCGTGGGAGCGGGGATCACCAGGGCCAGGCTGTTCTGGTCGGGCACGCCACATCCCGAGAGGAGCGTGGCCAGCGACGGGGCGGCGACGCCCGCCATCGCACCGGCCAGGATCGACCGCCGACTCACGGGTCTGCCACGTCCCGTCGGTGGCATGCCGCCTCCTCGGGGTTGTGCCGGATCCGTTGTCCCTGGCGATCACGGTCGCATAGACTGAACGATCAGTCAATGCGATCGACCAACCCCAACCGGCCCGCCTCATCGGTCGGCCCGATGGGCCGGCATCGTCGGCCTTCCACCAGGAGCCGTGGCGTGAGCATCAGCCAGACCGTTACCCAGACGACCGAGTCGCACGACTCCGTCCTCGACGCCATCATCGCCCGCGAGTCGGAGGTCTTCCTCGCCAGGCAGCCGGCCAGCCTGGCCCACTTCGAGCGGGCGGCCCGCACGCTGGCCGGGGGCGCCACCTCGAACTGGCAGATCGCTGAGCCGCAAGCGGTGTGGATCAGCCATGGCGAGGGCCCGCGGATGTTCGACGTCGATGGGAACGAGTACGCCGACTTCCATGGCGGGTACGGCGTGTCCTTGGCGGGCCACGCGAACCCCTTCATCGTCAAGGCGGTGCGAGGACCGGGTCAGGCTGGGCACCCACTTCGCCCAGCCGGTGCCGGACGCGGTCGTGGTGGCCGAGAACCTGGCGGCGCGCTTCGACCAGCCGCTGTGGCGCTTCGCCAACTCGGGTACCGAGGCGACGATGGACGCCGTACACCTGATGCGGGCGTTCACCGGCCGCGACCGGCTGATCAAGGTCGAGGGCTGCTACCACGGGCACCACGACTCGGTGCAGGTCTCGGTGCTGCCCGATGCCGACGAGGTCGGTCCGGCCGACCACCCGAACCGGGTCGCCGGCAACACCGGGATCCCGAGGCAGATCCTCGACCTCGTCTGCGTGGTCCCTTTCAACGACCTGGCCGCGGTCGCGCGCGTGCTCGACGAGTTCCCCGGCGAGGTCGCCGGGATGATCCTCGAGCCGATCATGATGAACGCCGGGATCATCCACCCCCAGCCCGGCTACCTGGCCGGTCTGCGCGACCTGCTGCATCGCCACGGCGCGCTGCTCACGTTCGACGAGGTGAAGACCGGCCTGACCACGGGACCCGGCGGTGTCACCCGCCTGTCCGGTGTCACGCCGGACCTGGTCTGCCTGGCCAAGGCGATGGGCGGCGGCGTGTCCACGGCCGCCATCGGTGGCTCCACCGAGGTGATGGGGCTGATCGGGGACGGACGCTACGAGCAGGTCGGCACCTTCAACGGCAACCCCCTGGCATGGCGTCGGCGCGGGCGATGCTCACCGAGGTGCTGACGCCCGAGGCCTACGCTCCACCTGGAGCGGCTCCGACTGCGCATGGTCGATGGCATCGATGCCGTGATCGCTGAGCATCGGCTGCCCTGGCGGGTGATCACGGCCGGCGCCAAGGGATGCGTCGTGTTCGGCCCCGGCTCCGATCCACAACTACCGCGACTTCCTGACCACCGACGACAGATACGGTCACGCGCACTGGCTGGTGCAGCACAACGGCGGCGTGTTCCTTCCGCCGTGGGGCAAGGTCGAGCAGTGGCTGATCTCGGTGCAGCACACCGATGTCGAGATCGACAGCTTCGTCGCCAACGTCGAGCGGTTCGCCGGCCAGCTGTCGGGTGCCGCCCCGTGACGGACGCCGTTGGTCAGCTGGTGCTTCGCAGCCTCGTGAAGCGGTACGACGACCAGCTCGCGGTCAACGGGCTCGACCTGGAGATCGCCGCCGGGGAGTTCTTCTCCCTGCTCGGCGCCTCCGGCTGTGGGAAGACCACCACGCTGCGGATGATCGCGGGGTTCGAGCGTCCCGACTCGGGCCAGATCCTGCTTGATGGCGAGGACCTCGTCCAGGTCTCACCCCACCGCCGACCGGTCAACACCGTCTTCCAGTCGTACGCGCTCTTCCCCTTCCTGAGCGCGGAGGACAACGTGGCCTTCGGTCTGAAGTACCAGAACGCGACCAAGGCCGAGACGCGCAACCGGGTGGCGAAGGCGCTCGACCTGGTACAGATGGGCGCCCTCGCCCGGCGGAAGCCGCACCAGCTGTCCGGCGGTCAGCAGCAACGGGTCGCGTTGGCGCGGGCCCTCGTCCTGGAGCCGACCGTCCTGCTCCTCGACGAGCCGATGGGCGCCCTCGACGCCAAGCTGCGCAGGCAGCTGCAGATCGAGCTCCGGTCACTCCAGAAGCTGGTAGGGACGACCTTCGTCTACGTCACCCACGACCAGGAGGAGGCGCTGACGATGTCGGACCGGTTGGCCGTGCTGCGTGACGGCAGGCTGATGCAGGTCGGCACCCCCAGCGAGGTCTACTCACGTCCGGCCCACGCCTACGTCGCCGGGTTCCTCGGGATCGCGAACATGTACGACGCCGTCGTCTCGTCGGTCGACGGCGACCGGGTGACCTGCCGGGTCGGCTCGCTGGAGCTGACGGTGGAGGCGGACCCGCTCGCAGCTGTCTCGGTCGACGGTGGAGGGGCGATGAGCCTGGTGGTGCGCCCCGAGCGAGTCGAGGTGCTCGCTGCGATGGAGTCGGCCTCCGGCCGGGACGACAACCTGCTCTCCGGCCGGGTGAAGCATCTGGTGTTCCACGGCGCTCAGACGCAGGTCAGCGTGTCCGTCGGCGACCTCACCCTGGTCGCCGAGGTCGCGAACGTCCATGGGGAGCTGCCGGCCTGGCTGCACGAGGACCGCGATGTCTGCCTCCGGATCTCCCCTCGCGCCGCCCGTCTCCTGCCCCGCGACGACCCCCGTCCGCCGGTCGAGCTGCCATGCCCGGTCGGGTTGAGCTGCCAATCCGGTCGGGTTGAGACGACGCAGTCCGGTCGGTCGGGTCAGCGGTCTTGGCTCAGCGGTCGGCACCGAGCGTCAGCCCGGTAGGCGTTGCCCGATCGCAGCTGAGGTCTCGAGCCGACCGGAGTCGCAGCTCAACGGAGTCGGGCTGCCAGGGGAAGCTGAGGGCGCGGGCGGCGAAGGTCATCGCGATCCGGTAGGCGACCCGCGGGTCGACGACCGGGTCCTCGAGGGCCACCTGGATGGAGAGACCGTCCAGCAGGGCGGTGAAGGCGACCGCGAACTCCTCCGGGTCGGCCAGGCCGATCTCGCCTGCGTGGACGCCGTCGCGGACGATCTGGGCCACCATCGAGCGCCAGCGCTGGTCCAGCTCGACCCGGTCCTTCTTGACCTCGGGGTGACGGAAGGCCTGTGCCCACAGGTCGAACCAGAGTCCCCATGCGCCGGGGACCTCGTCCTTCGTCTGCGGGACACACGTCAGGCGGACCAGGGTCTCCAGGCGTGGCACCAACGAGGTGGTCGTCGCGAGCAGGTCGTCGGCGACGGCGTAGAAGGCCTGCTCCGAGTACCGCAGCGCCTCGGTCAGCAGCTTGTCCTTGGTCCCGAAGTAGTAGATGACGAGGGCCGGGCTGGCGCCGACCCGAGTCGCGACATCGGTGATCCGGGTCTCGGAGAAGCCGCGCTGGGCGATCAGCTCGGCGGCGGCCGCGAGCATCTGTTCGCGCCGTTGGTCAGCGATGACGTCCGTGGTGGGCCTGCTTGCCATCCGTGCACCCAACTCTGTCGATCGAAGGAACGTGTCGCCGGCTCGGTGTCGTCGATGGGAGCAAGCGGCTTGTGGCGGAGCCTAACACGCTCATAGACTGAACAGTCAGTCAGGATTCCTACTCGGCGATCGGCCAATGATGACCAACTCGTACGACGCGATAGTGGTCGGGGGCGGGCACAACGGACTCGTCGCGGCGGCGTATCTCGCCAGGGCAGGCCTCCGTACCGTGATTCTCGAGGCCCGCCACACCACGGGTGGTGCGGCGACCACCGAACGCCCGTGGCCGGACCTCCCACATCTGTCCGTGACGCGGCTGTCCTACGTCATGAGCCTGATGCCGCGCAACGATCCTGCGCGACCTCTCGCTCGAGAGGCACGGCTACCGGGTGCACCCGATGGGTCCGTACTACCAGGCCTTCCCGGAGGGCGGGTCGCTGACCATCCACGACGACGACGCCGCCCGGACGTACGACGAGATCGCCCGCTGGTCGAAGCATGACGCCAGGGCCTGGGGCGAGTGGAACGACTGGCTGGCTGGTCTCGCCGACGTCCTGGCGCCGATGCTGCTCACGGTGCCGCCGACGGTCGGCTCGCACGACCCCGCGGAGCTGGTCTCCCTGGCCCGGCTCGCCTGGCGTCATCGTGGACTGGACAGCCGTACCGTGGCCGAGCTCACCCGGTTGATGACGATGAGCATCGCGGACCTGCTCGACGACTGGTTCGAGTCGCCACAGGTGAAGGGCGCCATGGCCGTCAACGGGGTCATCGGCACCTGGGCGGGGCCGTACGAGCCAGGTACGGCGTACGTCATGGCGCATCACTCGATCGGTGATGTCGGAGACGGTCAGCTGGGCAGCTGGGGCTATCCCGAAGGCGGGATGGGCGGGGTGTCGGCAGCCATCCGGCGCTCTGCTGAGTCGTTCGGAGCCGAGGTGCGAAGCGATGCGCGAGTCGACCAGGCTGCTGGTCGACGGGCGGCCGCGTCGAGGGTGCCGTGCTGGCGAACGGCGACGAGCTGCGGGCGCCGCCTCGTCGTGACCAGCCTGCACCCGAAGACAGCCTTTCTCGACCATGTCGGTGCCGAGAACCTCCCGGCGGACTTCGCGGCGGACATCGCCCGCTGGCGTTCGCGGAGCGGGGTGGTCAAGATCAACCTGGCGCTCAGCGAGCTGCCGAGCTTCACGGCCGACCCGACCGACGGCCAAGCGGAGCATCACACCGGTTCGGTCGAGATGGCTCCGTCCATGGAGTTCATCGAGCGGGCCTTCATCGACGCCAGGGAAGGGCGGCCGGCGCTGGCACCGTTCTGCGACGGTGTCATCCCGACCACGCTCGACAAGTCGCTTGAACCCGGATGGCACGCACATCTTCTCGCTGTTCACCCAGTGGGTTCCCGCGGACTGGAGCAACGAACCGCACCTCGCCGAGCTCGACGCCTACGCAGACCGGGTCATCGAGCTCTACGACGCGGTGGCACCCAACTTCAAGGCCTCGATCATCGCTCGTGACGTCGTCGGGCCGCATGAGATGGAGACCGAGTACGGCCTCATCGGCGGCAACATCTTCCACGGCGAGCTATCCCTGGAGCAGCTCTTCCACCTGCGACCGGCACCCGGGTACGCCGACTACCGCACGCCGATCGCGGGGCTCTACAACGCCAGCTCCGCCACCCACGGAGGTGGAGGGGTATGTGGCATTCCCGGCATGCAGGCTGCCCGCGCCGCACTCCATGACGTCAAACCCGCCAGGTTGTCTCCCCGTGCCTGGCTCACCTCGCGTCGCGGATAGCCTGCCGGTGCGAAGTCGACTGGAGAGGATGCTCGAAGCGCGTTCCATAGCGGTCGTCGGGGCCAGCGAACGCCCCGGATCCTTCGGACTCCGGATGACCACGGAGGCACTGCGTAGCCCGTCGGCGCCCACCGTCCACCTCGTTCATCCTCAGCGCCGTACCGTGCTCGGCCTTCCCTGTGTCCCTTCGCTTGCCGACGTGCCGGGACCGGTCGACCTGGTCCTGCTCGGCGTACCCGACGCAGCCTTGGTCGAGCGAGCTGACGCTCGCTGCCGATCGAGGGGACGGAGGGGCCGTCGTCTACGGCAGCGCGGCAGGTCTCGGCGAACAGCTCGCCGCGGCAGCGGGAGAGATGGCCTTGTGTGGCGCCGGATGCATGGGTTTCATCAATGTCAGCAGGGGCATTCGTGCGATCGGCTACCTTGAGCGCGATCCGGTGCCGGCCGGGGGAGTGGCGCTGGTGAGTCACTCCGGCTCGGTGTTCTCGGCGCTGCTGCGCACCCACCGCCGCCTGGAGTTCTCGGTGGTCGTGTCTTCCGGCCAGGAGCTGGTGACGACGGCCGCGGACTATCTCAGGTATGCACTCGAGCCTTCCGGAGACTCGGGTCGTCGGGCTCTTCCTGGAGACCCTGCGTGATGTCCCTCGCTTCCGGGATGCTCTGACGCGAGCCGCCGAGCGTGATGTCCCGGTTGTGGCCCTGACGGTCGGTGGCTCGGCCACCGGTCGCGCGATGGTCCACGCTCACTCGGGGGCGCTGGCGGGGGAGGACGCGGCGTGGGAAGCACTCTTCGGCGCGTACGGCGTGCACCGGGTGGAGTCGCTCGACGAGCTGGTCGACAGTCTCGAGATGCTTTCGATCGGACGGCGGGTGAGGGCGAGCGCCGCCCGATCGTCGACCCTGGGCATCGCCACCGTGCACGACTCCGGCGCAGAGCGCGTGCTGGTCGCCGATGTCGCACAGCGTCTCGGCGTCGGGTTCGCCGAGATCTCCGAGGGGACCAAGGATCGGCTGGCCGGCCTGCTCGGTCCCGGCCTCGCGGCGGTGAACCCGCTCGACGTCTGGAGTACCGGAGCGGACACCCAGGCACTGTTCACGGCATGCATGGCCGTGCTGGCCGACGACGAGGCCGTGGGGGTCATCGCGCTGGCTGTGGATCTGGTGCCGGAGTACGACGGCGACGACTCGTATCCGCGCACCGTCGAGGCGGTCCTGGGGCTGACCGACAAGCCGGTCGTCGTGCTCGGAAACGTCGCGGCTGCGATCGACCAGGACGTGGCCGTCGGCCTGCGCGCGCTGGGTGTTCCGGTGCTGGAGGGCACCCGATCCGGACTGCGCGCGTTGTCGCAGCTGCTCGCTCCGGTACCGCGCCCCCTGGTCGAGGCGAAGGTCGACTTCGAGCGTCGCGACCGCTGGCGACGGAGGATCTCCGAAGGCCCACCTGACCAGCTGACGTCCATGCGGCTGCTTGCCGACTACGGGGTCTCCACCGTCGCGGCGTACTCCGCAACGTCGGCCAGAGAGGCGGGCGATGCGGCGGAGCTGCTCGGGTTCCCCGTGGTGCTCAAGACCGACAACCCCGCGATCTCTCACAAGGTCGATGCCAGGGGGGTCGTGCTCGGGTTGGACGACGTCCGCGCCGTGAGCGCGGCCTACGGCGAGATGGCTGGGCGACTCGGTCCGCGGGTGACCGTCCAGCATCAGCTGCCTGCTGGGCGTGGAGATCTGCGTGGGACTGGTGCGGGACGCCCTCGTCGGACCGCTCGTCGTGGTTGCCGCCGGAGGCACCCTGGTCGAGATCTTGGGCCAGCGACGGGTCGCGCTGCCCCCGTTGGACGAGGCGTCGGCGGCCGCGATGCTCGACCAGCCCTTGGTGGCGCGGCTGCTCGCCGGAGCCGACGGTGGACGCCCGACTGGACGCCTGGCTGGGGGTTTCCCCGCCATCGTCGACGCCGTACTCGCCGTGTCGCAGATCGCCATCGAGCTCGGCGACGTCATCGAAGCTCTCGACGTCAACCCCCTGCTGGTGAGTGCGGCGGGCGGACAAGCGGTCGCCGTCGATGCCCTGATCATCCCAAGGCCGAGCTGACCGAATGACGGCTCCTGTTCTCGTTCGTCAGTAGCGCGCGGATCGGGTTTGCCCAGCACGCTAGGGAAACGCCCCGTCTGCAGGGCAGGCCTGCCCGGCACAGCGGGCAACTGCCCAGCATGCCGGGCAAACCCGACCTACCGGATCTCCAGGGGCTGGGTCAGGGAGAGGTGAGCTCGGGGAAGGGCAGGGCGATGGGGTCGCTCGCCAGCCGGCTCCGCCCACGCTCGTCGAACCGGTCGAGCCCGAGGTCGGTCGTGTCGACGACGTCGGTCTTGCCGTCCAGGGCCAGGTCGGCGGCGGCCTTCGAGACGCCTGGACCCCACATCATTCCGTGCCCGCCGGCGCTCGCCACCACCGTGCCCTCGACCTGGCCGTCGACCGTCAACGCCGGTCCGAGGATCGGCAGGTGGTCGGGCGTGTAGTCGATGGTGGCGGCCCACGCCTTGCGGATGCCAAGCGAAGCAGTGACCGGTAGCAGCTGGGCGACGCGGCGCCGCATCCCTTCGAAATAAGGCCAGTCGAACTCCGTGGCTTCGCCGGGACTTTCGTCCGGGTTGCTCATGCCCCACAGGACGCCACCCTCCTCCGGGCGCCAGTAGATGCCCGAGGCTACGTCGAACACCATGGGGAACCGCTCCGGAGACAGGTCCGGATGCGGAGCCGTCACGACGACCTGGTGGCGCACTCCGGCCGGCCGGGATCCGGGTGCCGGCCAGCCGCCCGACCGCCGCCAGACTCGGCCCGCCGGTGAGCACCACCCGGTCGGTCGACACGGTGCCGGCCGTCGTACGCGCTCCGACGACGCGGCCCGAACGCACGTCGAGGCCGGTGAACGCGGTCTGCTCCAGGACGTCGACGCCGGCGGCATACAGCGCCGTCGTGTAGGCGAGGACGTTGCGTGGGGGGTCGATGTACCCGTCGCCGGAAGCGAAAGTTGCCCCGAGAGTCTGTGCCCGGCCCATCGACGGGTTGAGCTCGTCGAACTCCTCGGCGCCGACCCAGCGCACGTCGAGCCCGAGCCGTTGCTGCATGGCCAGCCGCAGCTGAGCCGTCTCGACCTCCTCGGTCGTGAAGCACGGCAGGAAGTAGCCCTGCGCGACGAATCCCGAGTCGATGCCGGGCTGCGCCCCGAGCCCGGTGTAGAAGTCGCGGCTGAACAGGCCGAGCCGGACGGCGGTCTCGGTGCCGCCCTGCGCTCGCACCATTCCGGCTGCCCGTGAGCTCGCTCCGGCGCCGAGCCGGCCGGCCTCGATGAGGACGACGCGCGAAAGCCCGGCGCGCTTGAGGAACCAGGCGCACCAGGCACCGATGGTGCCGCCCCCGACGACGACGGCGTCAGCGGCTGGTGGCAGTGGCGAGGTGCTGGTCATCTCCCAAGACGGTCACATAGACTGAACATTCAGTCAAGAGGAATCGCGATGGTGATGTGACGGCGACGATGACGGCATCGATGTACGGCCTGACGGCGGAGGACCTGGAGCTGCAGGGCCGGGCCCGGCTGTTCGCGGACGAGCTGATCCCGCACGAGCTCGAGGCGGAGCTGCACGACGGACGGCTGCCCGCCGGCGTCGCGGCCGCGCACCAGCAACGCGCCATCGATCTTGGTCTCTACGCCACGAACATGCCGCGCAGCGTCGGCGGTCAGGGGTGTACGGCGCTCCAGCAGGTCCTGGTGCAGGAACAGGCCGGCCGGGTGACCAATGCGCTCGGCTGGTGCATGCACACCCCACCGGCCTGGTGGCCGGCCGTGGCGAGTGACTACCAACGGGACCGCTGGGTGGTGCCGACGGTACGCGGCGAGCGCCACGAGTGCTACGCCATCACCGAGGAGTACGCCGGCTCGGACGTGGCCGCCATCCAGTCCACGGCTCGACGGCGCGGCGACACCTACGTGCTCGACGGCGAGAAGTGGCACGTCACGTCGTACAACGAGGCTTCGTACGTCCTCTTCCAGGCGGTGCTCACGGATGGACCGACATGCCGGGCAGCAGGCACTGTTCGTCGTCGACCTGCCATCGCCCGGTGTCCGGGTGGTGCCGCACTCCGACGTACAGCCACACATTCGCGCACGAGCACCCGATCGTCGCCTTCGAGGCCGTCGAGGTTCCGGCGACCCATCTCGTGGGTGGCGAGGGTGACGGAATGTCCTTCGTGTACGAGTGGTTCCGCTTCGAGCGGCTGATGGTGGCGGCGCGTTGTCTCGGCGCGGCGGAGCGGCTGATCGAGGAGGCCACGGCCTTCGCCCGCGAGCGACGGATCCAGGGCGTCCCCCTACTGGACCGTCAGCTGGTCGCCGCGATGCTCGCCGACAGCGTCACGGAGCTGTTCGCCGCCCGGTCGATGACGTACGAGACCGCGCGGTCGACGGACGCAGGTCTCGACCCGAAGGTGCTGCACGCACGGTGTTCGATGGTCAAGCTCTACGCCTCCGAGATGGCGAACCGGGTGGCCGACCGGGCGGTTCAGATCTTCGGCGGTCGGGGCTACATGCGTGAGAACGTAGCCGAGCGGTTCCTCCGTGAGCTGCGGGTCGAGCGGATCTGGGAGGGCACCAGCGAGGTGCAGCGGCTGATCGTCGCCGACCAGCTCGCCAAGCGCGGGCTGTCGGCCCTCGTCTGAGCCGAGTGCAACAATGCAGAGGGCGCGCGACCTGGGGGTCGTGCCCACTCGGGAGGCTTCTCATGGTGAGGTCAGGGTTGGCGATCGCAATCGCGGCCGTCGTCGGTTCGTTCGCAATGGTCGTGCCCGGTTCGGCCCTGGCAACAGATGCGGCCCCAGGCTTCGCCGTCGCCCATAAACCGGGCGCCGTCCAGGTCCAGCCGGCTGGCTGGGGTACTCCGACGCAGATCGAACCGTCGGGTTCGGATCCGAGGGCGATCTCGTGCTGGGCCGCCAAGGGTTGCGCGGCACTGGACATCGCCGGGCAGGTCGTGTTCGAGCGCGCAGGCACCTGGGGCGTGCCGAGTGCGATCGGCTCCGGTGGGTCGAGGCAATGGTTCGACATCTCGTGCACATCGGGAGAGTTCTGCGTCGCGATCAGTGATCGCACCTACTCGGTCTTCGACGGTTCGTCGTGGGGTGCCGTCCAGCCGCTCAACGGCCTGGAGGCGGCAGAGTCGGTGTCATGTGTGAGTCCGACCTACTGCGTCGCCGTGGGCGTTGACTCGACGTCCGCACGCTTCGACGGCACCCGCTGGTCGACGCTCGGCTCGATCCCCGGCGCTTCGACCGATTTGTTCTCCGTCTCGTGCTGGGCGGCCGGCTGGTGCCTCGCGGGGAATGACCACAGCTATGCGCTCGCGCTCGTCGATGGTGTATGGCAACGGCGGGTCCCGCTGGACACCGGTCGCGGTGTCCGGGAGGTCGACGTCTCGTGCGCCGTCGGGTTCTGCATCGCCATGCAAGGGCCGGCCTGGAGATCGTTCGATGGATCGACCTGGTCCGGAATACAGGCGATCGCACTGACCGGTGTCAAGCAGGTCACCTGCCAGACCGCCCACGCCTGCCTGGCGACCAACATCATCGGCGACGCCGAGAGCTTCGACGGAACGTCGTGGACGCCGGTCGCCCGGGGCGGCCCCGGCGTCATCGACCAGGCCGGAGCGACCCCGAGCTCGGTCACCACGATCTTGAGGACGGGAGCGGCACGGACCTTCGACGGGACGGTCTGGTCGCACGCCGTCGTCGTCGACCCGCAGCACGAGTCGCTCACCGGCGTCTCCTGCACGGGTACGACGTTCTGTCTCGCGATCGATGATGGCGGCAATGTGCTGACCTGGGACGGCTCCGGCTGGAGCGGGGTCCAGAAGGTAGACCCGACCTACCTGGTCGGAGTCTCGTGCGCCAGCCCCACATTCTGCGTGGTGATCGGCGGGAACGAGGGTGAGTCGTATGTCTTCGACGGCTCGACCTGGCAGCGACGTGTCGTGTCCGTCGGCGCCGACCTGCTGACCGTCTCGTGTCCGGCCGTCGGGTGGTGCATGGCGACCGACATCCGCGGGACGATCTACGGTTTCAGCGACGGGAGCTGGGTGAAGGTCGGTAGGGTCTGGCAGGACGCGTCGGTCTCGTGTCCGAGTCGCGGGTTCTGCATGGCGATCGCCGTCGGGTCGTACGCGACGTGGGACGGCACGACCTGGAGCAGGATCGAGACGGGGCCTTTCGCCTTATGGGCCTCGGTCTCCTGCCCGAGCGCGAACTCTTGTCAGGCGGTCGATGGTGATGGAAATGCCTACTCATGGGACGGCAGTACCTGGACGTCGGTCGGCGACATCGCAGACTTCGAGCCACTGGACATCTCCTGCCCCTCAGCTGTCTTCTGCGTAGCAGTCGGAGGCGGTGCCCGTGCCACCACGTTCGATGGGACCGCATGGAGCTCAGCGGAGTCCATCGAAGCCGGCAGTCCAAATCTCACCGGAATCTCCTGCGTCGACCGGAACCTTTGCATGCTGGTCGATGACGCGGGCAACGCCCTTCAGGCACATCGCCCGCACTAGCTGGCCTCGCGGCCCTGCGAGCGCGGGCCCTTGACAGGTCCAGCCGAGCGTTCTACCTTCGACACATTCCGATAGGAAACTTTCCTAACAGTTCAGTCGAGGAGCTGCGAATGATGCGGCACGCCGGGACCCCTCGTCTCCTGCGCGGGATGAACGACCGGGCGGCGCTCGATCTGTTGCTCGAGCACGGGTCTCTGTCTCGCTCTGAGCTCGGGGAACTGACTGGACTCTCCAAGCCCACGACGTCACAGCTCTTGGAGCGGCTGACCGCCGCCGGACTGGTCACCGCAAGTGGCCGCCGAGCCGGCCGCTCCGGGCCGAATGCCCAGCTCTACGGGATCAACGAGCAGTCGGCGTACGTCGGGGGACTCGATGTGACGCCCACCCGCATCCGGTCGGCGGTCGCCGACATCACCGGCCGGATCGTCAACACAGCGGAGGTGGCGACGCCCCGGGGTAGCCATTCGATCGAGACGGTCGAGCGAGTCGTCCACGTGGTCGAGGAAATCGCCCGCGGTGCAGGGCTCGAACGCAGGCGGCTGCATCGAGTCGTCATCGGCACCCCTGGCGCGTTCGACCCCAGCACCGAGCGCCTGCGCTATGCCCGGCATCTGCCGGGGTGGCACCATCCCCATCTCATCGACGACCTCACCCGGGCACTCGAAGTGCCGCTGGAGGTCGACAACGACGTCAACCTCGCCGCGGTGGCCGAGCAGCATGTCGGCAAGGCCCGCGGTCACCGGGACTTCGTCCTGCTGTGGGTGGACGAGGGAATCGGTGCTGCCGTGGTCATCGACGGCCGGCTCCACCGAGGGGCGACCGGCGGAGCCGGCGAGGTCGGCTTTCTGCCCGTTCCGGGTACGCCGCTCGTGCGCAACGTCGGCCGTAGCAATGCCGGGGGTTTCCAAGAGCTGGCCGGCGGCAAACAGGTCCTGGCGCTCGCCCGTCAGCACGGCCTCAAGGCGTCGACGCCCGAGTCGGCCATCACGAAGGCGCTGAACACGCCAGTCACCGGCGACGTCGTGCTGGCCGAGCTCGCCCAGCGACTGGCGGTGGGCCTGGCTGCGATCGTTGCTGTCGTCGATCCGGAGCTGGTCGTGCTCGGGGGCGCCGTCAGCGCCGCCGGAGGAGAGCGTCTGTGTGCGCTCGTCCAAGCCGAGCTGGCAACTCTCGCGGTCGCGCGGCCCGGGATCCGGCTCACCGGCCTGGACCAGGACCCAGTGCTGAGAGGTGCTCTGCTCAGCGCGCTCGAAACCACCCGTGACGAGGTCTTCGACACGTTGCAGTCGCCCGATGCGTCGGTCGATGCTGCGCGCCGGCGTACCCCGTCATCGCTCACCTGAGGAGTCGCAATGCCGCACGTTCACCGACTGGCCGCCACGGTGGCCGGAGCCGTTGCCCTGGCGATGCTAGGGGCCGCCTGCACCGGAACCCCGCAAGGAGGCGCCAACGACGACCCGAATGCGGATGCCACCATCACGTTCTGGCACGGGTGGAGTGCACCGAGCGAAATCGCGGCGATCCAGGCGAACGTCGACGCCTTCGAGGCGAAGTTCCCCAACATCCACGTCAAGGTGGTCTCCAACATCACCGACGACAAGATCAACCAGGCCCTTCGGGCCGGAGGGTCCGATGCACCGGACGTCGTCTCGTCGTTCACGACCGACAACGTCGGAGAGTTCTGCTCCTCGCACATCTTCGTCGACCTCAAGCCGTTCCTGGCGAAGTCGCACGTCGACCCGAAGACGACGTTCCCGCCAGCGCTCCTGAACTACACGCAGTTCGAGGGCGACCAGTGCGCACTGCCGTTGCTCAGCGACTCTTATGGGCTGTACTACAACAAGGACGCCTTCCAGGCGGCCGGAATCTCCGCCCCGCCCAAGACGCTCTCCGAGTTCCAGAACGACGCCCTCAAGCTGACCCACTCGTCGGGCGACTCGTACTCGCAGCTCGGGTTCATGCCCAACTACCACGGCTACGAGTCCGTGGTCAGCCATTTCGCCGCACAGTGGAACCCGACGTACTTCGACTCCGCGGGCAAGTCGACGGTAGCGACGGATCCCGCGATCTCGGACATGTTCACCTGGCAGAAGAAGCTGGTCGACGCCCTCGGCGGCTACCAGAAGCTCGAGCGGTACCGCTCCACCTTCGGTGACGAGTTCGGTGCCAAGAACCCCTTCATGACCGGTCAGGTCGCGATGAGCATCGACGGGGAGTGGCGCGCCGGCATGATCGACGACAGCGGAGCCAAGCTCAACTACGGCGTGGCTCCGTTCCCGGTGCCCGATGACCGGGCGGACACCTACGGGATGGGGTACCTGAGCGGCACCGTCATCGGCATCGCCAGCACCAGCGAGAAGCAGAATGCGGCGTGGGAGTTCGTCAAGTTCATGACGACCGATACCCAGGCAGTCGTGAGCTTCGCCAACGCCATCCACAACATCCCGTCGACGTTCGCCGCGCTCAAGTCACCGGATGTCTCGAGTGACCCGAACGCCAAAGTGTTCATCGACATCGCCGAGAACCCGAACAGCAACACCACGCCGTCGAGCATCAATGGCGGCGCATACCAGGTGACCTTGCAGGACAGCGGGTACTCGTACGAGTCAGGAAAGGCAACCGACCTGCACGCGCTGCTCCAGGAGGCCGCAAGCCAGATCGACACGGATATCGCGCAGGCCGGGTGAACCACATGACGAGCGGGCGGACATGACCGCGACGGCTCCGGGGGCAACGTCGCAGCGCCCTCGGATGCACGCCAGGAATCGCCGTGAGGTGCTGCGCAACCTGGCCTTCATGTCACCATGGCTGCTGGGCACCGGCTTGTTCTTCCTGTACCCGTTGATCTCCACGGTCTATCTGTCGTTCATGAAGTACGACGGCTTCACCCCGCCGGTCTGGGACGGCCTGGACAACTGGACCTACGTCTTCAGGCACTACCCGCTGTTCTGGCCGGCCATGCGGAACACGGTCTGGCTGGTCGGGGTGGTCGTCACCTTGCGGGTCCTGTTCGGACTCGGGGTCGGCCTCATCGTGACGAAGGTGAAGCGTGGAGCGGGTGTCTTCCGCACGCTCTACTTCGCGCCGTTCCTCGCCCCGCCGGTGGCGGCGACGATGGCGTTCGCCTTCCTGCTCAACCCGGGCACCGGGCCTGTCAACACCATCCTCGGCCGGTTGGGCCTGCCGCAACCGGGCTGGTTCAACGACCCGACGTGGTCCAAGCCGGCTCTTGCGCTGATGGCTCTCTGGGGGGTGGGTGACCTGATGATCATCTTCATGGCGTCCCTGCTGGACGTACCGCGCGAGCAGTACGAGGCCGCCGAGCTCGACGGGGCAGGGTCGCTCCAGCGGTTCCGCTACGTCACGCTGCCGACCATCAGACCCATCCTGCTGTTCGCGGCCGTCACGGGGGTCATCGCGGCGATGCAGTACTACACCGAGCCTCTCGTCGCGGGCAAGGTGGCGAGCGGGCAGATCGGCGGCTCGGGCCAGCAGTTCGAGCCGGGCTACCCCGAGAAGTCCACCCTGACGCTGCCGCAGCTCGTCTACAACCTGGGTTTCCAGCGGTTCGACATCGGTGCGTCCTGCGTTGTCGCGGTGGTGCTCTTCGCCATGTCCATGGTCTTCGCGGCGATCCTGATGCGACGCGGCAGCGGGTTCCTCTCGTTGGACGACAGATGAGCACCACGAGCCGGGTGTCGGTCCCCCTCTCCGACCTGAGCGACGTCAGCGAGCTGCCGACGCCAAGACGCGACGGTTCGCCGTACCGCGCCAAAGCGGTCTTCGAGTGGGTTGCCCTGCACAGTCTGGCTGTCGCCGCGGCGCTGTTCTTCGTGCTGCCGTTCGTGTTCGTCTTTCTCACTGCCCTGATGAGTGACCAGCAGACGCTGACCCGCAATTTGTGGCCGGACACCTGGGAGTGGCACAACATCGTGTCGGTCTGGAACACTCCGGGATTCCTGATCTGGTGGCGCAACACCTTGTTCTACGCCGGTCTCGGGACGGTGCTCTCGGTCCTCTCGAGCATCCCGGTCGCCTGGGCACTGGCCCGGTTCCGGTTCCGAGGCCGCAACCTGGCCATGATGGTGGTGATCGCGACCATGATGCTGCCCCCGCAGGTGGTGATCATTCCGATGTACCTCTTCTGGGCCCAGCAGCTGCACCTGACCGGAACGTTGTGGCCGCTGATCATCCCGCTGGCCTTCGGGGACCCGTTCACGATCTTCCTGCTGAGACAGTTCTTCCTCACGATTCCGGCCGAGTACGTCGACGCCGCCAAGGTCGACGGGTGCAGTGACTTCAAGGCTCTGGTCCGGGTAGTGCTCCCGATGGCCCGGCCGGCGATCGCGGCGGTCGCTCTCTTCCAGTTTTTCGCCTGCTGGAACGACTACTTCGGCCCGCAGATCTATGCGAGTGAGAACCCTGGTGCGTGGACGCTGAGCTACGGGCTCGAGTCGTTCAAGAGCGCCCACCACACGAACTGGAACCTGACCATGGCGGCCACCCTCCTCGTCATGGCGCCCGTGATCATCATGTTCTTCTTCGCTCAGAAGGCATTCATCGAAGGCGTCACGCTGACAGGGGTCAAAGGATGAAGGTTGTGGTCGTGGGCGGTGGTTCGACGTACACCCCGGAGCTCGTGGACGGCTTCGCGCGGCGGCGGGAATCGTTCCCGCTGGAGAGCCTAGTGCTCGTCGATCCCGCGAGGGACCGCTTGGACGTCGTTGCCGGCCTGGCGCGACGAATCTTCGCCCGGCAGGATCACCCCGGAGTGATCAGTACGACGAACGACTTGGACGCTGCTGTCGCGGACGCGGACGCCGTACTTCTCCAGTTTCGCGTTGGTGGTCAAGCGGCGCGGCAACGAGATGAGACCTGGCCGTTGGAGTGCGGTTGCATCGGTCAGGAGACCACAGGAGCAGGGGGTCTCGCGAAGGCCATGCGCACCGTACCGGTTGCGCTCGACATCGCGGGCCGGGTTGCGCGTACGAACCCCGACGCCTGGATCGTCGACTTCACCAACCCGGTGGGCATCGTGACTCGCGCGCTGCTCACCGCAGGGCATCGGGCCGTCGGCCTGTGCAACGTGGCGATCGGCTTCCAGCGGAGATTCGCCGCGATGCTCGGCGTCGACCCGACCCGCATCTCTCTCGACCACATCGGCCTCAACCACCTCTCGTGGGAACGGGAGGTGCGACTCGACGGCGTAGACGTCCTCCCCGACCTGATCGCAAAGCATGCCGCTGAGATAGCCGGAGACCTGGAGCTGCCGCCCGCCCTGCTCGAGCGGCTCGGCGTCATACCGTCCTACTACCTGCGGTACTTCTATGCGCACGACGAGGTGCTGCGCGAGCAGCGGGCCGGCCCGACACGCGCCAGCGAGGTTGCGGCCATCGAGGCCAAGCTGCTCCGGATGTACGCCGACGAAACTCTCGACGAGAAGCCGGCCGAGCTGATGCAACGCGGCGGTGCCTTCTACTCCGAGGCCGCAGTCGCTCTCGCCACGTCGTTGTTGGTTCCCAGAGGCGCGGATGCCGAGGGTGGTCCGGACGACGTGCAGGTGGTCAACCTGCTGAATGGCGGCACGCTGCCCTTCCTTCCAGATGACGCCGTGATCGAGGGACCGGCGCACGTCGAGGTCAACGGGGTCACCCCGGTTCCGGTGAAGGCCCTCGAACCGTTGTACGCCGGCCTGGTCGCCCATGTCACGGCGTACGAGCAGCTGGCTCTGGACGCGGCACTCCACGGTGGGTACGACCGGGTATTCAACACACTGCTCGCCCATCCGCTGGTGGGTCAGGTCGACCAGGCGACCGGCCTGACGGAACGGCTCATCGCGGAGAACCGCGACTACCTGGCCTGGGCATGAACCCCGTGACGACAGAGGCTCAGTCGACGGGCATCCTCGCGATCGATGCCGGGAACAGCAAGACCGACGTGGCCATTGTTGCCGCGGACGGCACTCTCCTGGCCAGTGCCCGGGGAGGCGGGTTCCGGCCGCACATCGTCGGACCGGCCAGGGCGGTCCAAGGTCTCGTGCCCCTGGTGGCTCAGGTGGCTGGTCTGGCCGGCCTGGAGCCCGACGCCGCGCTCCCGCTGACCCGGCACGTCTCGGCCTGCCTGGCCAACTCCGATCTGCCCGTGGAGACGGAGCGGCTCGAGCGCGAGATAGCGGCGCAGGCGTGGGGGGTGACGACCTTCGTCGGCAACGACACGTTCGCCCTGCTCCGAGCCGGGGTCGACGAGCCCCGAGGGGTCGCCGTGATCTGCGGTGCCGGGATCAACTGCTTGGGCCTCGCGCCGGACGGTCGGACAGCGACCTTCGCGGCCGTCGGGCGGATCTCCGGAGACTGGGGGGAGGGTGGAACCTCGCCGAGGAGGCGATGTGGTGGGCGGCCCGGGCCGAGGACGGAAGGGGACCCGAAACGGCGCTTCGGCAGGCACTCCCGGCCCATTTCGGGCTGCCGACGATGCACGCGCTGATCGAGGCCGTCCACCTCGGCGACATCCCCGACGCTCGCTGGTTCGAGCTGACCCCCGTGTTGTTCGACGTGGCGCAGACCGGTGACGAGACCGCCCGCGCCGTCGTACGACGTCAGGCGACAGAGATCGTCGCACTCGCCGTCGTCGCCCTGCGCCGTCTCGACCTGCTCGGCGAGCCGGTGGCCGTCGTCCTGGGCGGCGGAGTGCTCACGGCGGGCCACCTGCTGTTGACCGACGCGATCGAGGAGCTTCTCAAGGCAGAGGCACCCCTGGCAGTTCCACGCGTGGTGAGCTCTCCGCCGGTCGTGGGGGCGGCGCTGTTGGGGCTCGATCACATCGGTGCGCCCGCCCTGGCCCAGGCCAGGCTTCGGGCCGCCTTTTCGAGAGGCGACCGATGACCCCCGAGGCGCGCGGTAGCGACCTGGCGCGTGAGGTCCAGACCCAACCGGACAGCTGGCGCGACGCGAGGCGGCTCGCCGAGACCTTCGCTAACCTGCTCCCCAGGCCAGGGGAGAGGGTCGCAGTCGTGGGCTGTGGCACGTCACTCAACATCGCCAGCGCGTACGCCAGTCTGCGCGAGGCCAGCGGGCTGGGCGAGACCGATGCCTGGCCGGCCAGCCAGGCCCGGCTGACCCGTCCGTACGACCGGGTCGTCGCCATCAGCCGATCCGGCACGACCACCGAGGTCCTCGAGGTGTTGGCGCGATACGACCGCGCCGCCCCCGTCACCGTAGTCACGAGCAGCGTCGGCACGCCGCTCCTCGAGCTCGGCGACCCGATCCTGCTCGACCGTCTCGACGAGCGGTCCGTCGTCTCGACCCGGTTCGCGACGGCCGCGTTGGCGATGTTGCGCGCCCACCTCGGCGAGGATCTCACTCGCGCCATTGCGGAGGCCCGCACCGTGCTGGTCGAACCGGAGGAGTCTTTCGCCGTTTTGCGCGAGGTCGAGCAGATCACCTTCGTGGGAATGGGGCTCGGTGCGGCCATCGCGGAGGAGGCCGCACTCAAGCTGAGGGAGGCCACCCAGTCCTGGACCGAGGCCTACCCGGCCACCGAGTACCGTCACGGTCCGATCAGCATCGCGACACCCGGTCGCGTGGTCTGGGCATTCGGGCCGCTCATCGCAGACTTCGAGCGGGATGTCGCACGGACCGGGGCCCGGCTGGAGCACCGCGACATCGACCCGATGGCCGATCTGGTGCGTGTACACCGGCTCTGCGTGCTGCGGGCAGCCGACAGGGGGATCGACCCGGATCACCCTCGCGCGTTGGCCCGTTCGGTCATCCTCGGTCGCCCGGCCCGGTAGTGGGAGGTCCCTCCGGGATTGCGATGACGACCATGTTGTCCTGGTATCCACCGAGGTCGGGGTCGTACGCGCCACCACAGGTGATCAGGACCAGCCGGCTGCCCCCGTCCGCGGCGAACACCCGTGAGTCAGCGGCCAACGAGGACTTGCTCTCGAGGTGCGCAGTCACCACCCGAAAGGTCTGCTCCAGGTCCGCCGATTGGAGCTGCACCCGGTCGCCGGGATGCATGTCGAGGAGCTCGGCGAACTTCCCGACCCCTTGGGTGAAGGAGTCCACGTGAGCCGCGACCACGATGGAGCCGTACGGGTCGCCGATGCGCGAGCTGCCGTCCCACCAGCCGGCGCGGCCGATGTCATCCGGAACCCCGAGGACCCCAGTGCTATCCGTGGCGGCGGGGAGCACGCGCAGGTGCGCACCGCTCGGCAGCTGGACACCCAACGGACGCTGGGAGCGGATCTGTGAGGGAGCCGGGCGGGCGACGTGGGCCGGACGGATCTCCTCACTCGCGTGCTGCCCGTCGCGGACCTCGGGATCAGTCGACGGCTGTCCGCCGCTCGGCGTGCCCGGCACCGAGACATCCAACTGGCCTCCGGGTTCGCCCGAGCGGTGCATCGATCGTCCACTGACACCGATCGCCACAACCGCTCCTACCGCGGTGATGGCGACCACTCCGACGAGGGCCGCGAACAGCCAGTGTCTCCAGTGTCGAGGTGATCCTGCGCTACCCGACAACGCGACGTCGCGACCTGGCGACCACCAGCAGGGCCGCGGTCAGGCCGAGGAGGAGCCAGCTGACGTCCGTCGCGTCACCAGTATCTCGAGGGGGCGCTCCGACAAGTCCTGCCGATCCTGTGTCGACGTGCTGCGGCGTGGACGAGCCAGCCGACGTGAGCCCGAGCACCTGGACGATGGCGTCCATGCCGCCGTTGGTCGGTTGCCCGATGGCGAAGACCCGCGTCAGGGCACCTGCTTTGACGGGGATGTCGACGGGACCGAACAACGGGTCATCCTGACCGGTCGGCACGATGTCGGCCGAGTAGGTCCGGGCGGGCACGACGGCGCTGACGAACTCACCGTTGGCGATGTTGGCGAAGAGCACCTGCCCGTCGACGCGCACGTCGGCCGGCGGTACGACGGCAGTGTGGGCGATCACCAGCCGCCCCTTGCCAAGGGCCACCGGGTCCAGGTCGTTGTCGAAGACGGTGACCACCGGCTTCGGTGCGGCCAGCGCAGAGCGATGCAGCATGACGTCGCTGCTGGGTCTGGACACCTCGAACGACGCAGGGACCACCCACGTCCCGCTGTCGAACCTCACCACGTGCCTGCCCGGCGCGACGTGCAGCGGCCCGATGACGTCCTTCGCCTTCATATTCCGTGCCACGACGGATCCGTCCACACTGACATCCACGGAGACACCAGGCGTGCCTTGGATGAGGAAGATCTCCTTGCCCGGTGGCGCCCCCGCCTCCGTTGCCGATGCTCCCGGCCCCAACAAACCGACGATCATGCCGGCTGCTGCCAGGGCGAGGGCACCCCGTACCAAGCTTCTCTCTGCCATCATGTCCCGTTCCCCCCTATGTCCTGCTATGCCTCAAGACGGATGAATACTGCGCATTGCCAGGTAATACGCAGCATTAAAGGTTAATACCCCCAACGTGTTCCGCCCAACAATCTCATGAATGCTAACTGCTGCGCGCCCGGCGATATCAGTTTATACTCGAATCCAGATCTCGCGGGAACGGGCCTTCATCAGTCGGGTCGCGCGAGTGGGGGAGGGGGGTGGCCGTACTGTGGACTGGCTTCGCCATAAGGTGACCAGTCCAAGTCGGTCGTCTCCATCGTTGATCAGCGTCCAGTCGGTCATCGCTGCAACGACGTTGGCGGCCGTCATCATTGCCTGGGCGATTCTGATCCAGCGTGACCCGCCCAGAGGCCCCACCGGCAGTGGGTTGTCGACTACGACGCCTTCGGCAACGAATCCGGGAATCTTTTCTAGATCGACGATATCCGCAACTGGAGTTGTTCGAACCACAATGGTGGTGAAGCTCGCCAGCCCTTTGTCGGAATTGGGCCTCTCGGTGCCTGCGCTGGCCGCGGGAATAGGGGGAACAGGTGTGGGGACTCGGCCGGTGATCCACGATCTCCACGTGCTGGCGGACGGGGAATCTGTCGGGGATCTTCCCACGCAGCTCCTGTCGGGCAGGTCCGCCACGGTGAACCTGCCGCCGGGCACCCAGGCTGTCGAGCTGGACTATCAAGCCCGTGGAGTCGCTGCAGAGACCAAGCCGTCGTCGCCACCCGGCCGTGCCCTCGTGCTCGTCACACCGCTACGGCTCTCCGCCGGCTCGGCGTTGCCGAGGATGATCGTCTTGCAAGGTGGAGGGATCCTCAACCTCGGTTGCTGGACTACTGACGGCCCGCCGACGGCCTGCGGGAAGCCGAGCGGCGGCGATGAATGGGAGGTGCGCACTCGGGCCGGAGCGGGCGATGTCGCTGTGGTCGCCCAGGTCGACCTCCCCGACGAACCCGTCGGATGACGTGCGCTCACGGGGTCTGGTGGATCAGCGGTCGACCGCGGTGTGCGGGGCGACCAACAGGGCGTCGATGACGAGGTCGGCTCGGGCCCTGGTCGACCTGACGAGCTCGGCGTTCGCCTGGTCCGGGCCGGCGACCCAGGCCGTCGCCTCGTCCCGATCCTTGCCGAACTCGACATGGCGCTTGATGAGGCGCCGGGTGCGTTCGTCATCGTCGAGGTCGACGTACCAGACCTCGTCCATGAGTGCCCGGATCCCTGGCCAGTCTCCATCGGGCAGCAGCAGGTAGTTGCCTTCACTGACGATGAGCCGAGCGGTGGGCGTGATCGGGATCGACGCGGCAACCGGCTGCTCGAGGGTCCGTTCGAACGCCGGCGCGTAGACGACCCCGGCGGTGTCTCGTTTGATGCGCTCCAGGAGAGAGAGGTACCCGGCAGAGTCGAACGTGTCAGGTGCGCCCTTGCGCTGCCCGTTGCCGAGACGGTCGAGCTCCACATCGGCGAGGTGGAACCCGTCCATCGGGACATGCGCGACCCAGTCGCTCGTGAGCCCATCCGGCGGGGTCGCTCTCAGGGCGTCGAGCAGGAGGGTCACGAACGTGGTCTTGCCGGCTCCCGGTGGGCCGGTCACCCCGAGGATGCACCGCTGCCCGCCGGTCACCCTGCTCCGCGCGCGGTCGGCGAGCTCGGACAAGGTCATCGAGGCTGGCTCGCCTGGATCAGCCCCGAGAGAAGGGTCTCCAAGTAAATCCTGACGCTGTCGGCGCCGACGTCTTGGGCCAGCCGCAGGGCGTCATTGTGCGTGCTGATCACTTTGGCCTCGCAGTGGTAGCAGATCTCCAAGCCGAGGGTTATACCGTTGTTGTGTGCATCGTTAGCCAGGTTACCCAGCACGCTGACCACGCTTCGCTGGCCGGGGGCGGTGAGCGGAGGGGACGCTGGAGATGCGCGGGTGCGGTTCGAGTCGGGTTGTGTCCGTGGAAGGCGCTGCGATGACGTCCGCTTGCACGGACGTTGCTGTCGGGTGCGGTCTGGCTCGGGGTTGTGTCCGTGGAAGGCGCTGCGATGACGCCCCATTGTACGGACGTTGTAGCGCTGCTGCGCAGACCGGACCGCACCGCACAGTTGCCGACCACGCCGCGACCGGAAGCCGAAAGACTGCGGGAGATCGACGGCGCCACCTAGTCCGAGACCAAGATGACTTCGAGGGTTCGGGGGCCGTGGACGCCCTCCACCCGGTTGAGCTCGATGTCGCTGGTCGCCGACGGCCCGCTGATCCAGGTCTGGGGTCGTTCGGGCCGCAGCAGCGCGACGGCCTCCGGGACGGTCTCGACCACCTGGTCGGCTCGGACGATGCAGAGGTGGTAGTCAGGAACCAGGGTGATGGCCCGACGGCCCTGGTTGCTGGAGCCGTCGAGCACGATGGTTCCGGTCTCGGCGATCGCGACGGCGGCAGCTGTGACGACTCCGTCGAAGCCGTCCAGGGCAGCCGCCGACAGCTCCCCGTCGTCTACGGCAACCAGATCGACGTGAGCAGCCCAGCCCAGCGCCAGCCCGGGGGGCACCACGACCTTTCGGACACCTCGCTGCTGCAGGGAGTCCGCCACGACCGCGTCCACCTCGCCGGTCCCACAGCGTCGTACGGCCGCCCGGTAGTCGACGAGTCGCTCGTCCAGCAGGTTCAGCCGGGCTTCGAGAGGGAGGCTGCCGGTACGGCGGTAGTGGCGTTCGACGGTCGGCCCGGGTCCGGCTGACTCGCCCAAGGCTCGTCGTACCCGTCCGAGGATCTCTTCCCTGCTGCTGGTCACCCGTGCTCCGCCTTCCACCACTCACGGAACGTCTGGCGAGGAGGTACGGGGGCGTCGCGGGCCGCCGTCCACGTCGACAGCGGTGGTGGGAGCCGCCGGATTCGTCCGCCTCGGCCCAGAACCCGACCGAGGCGGGTGGCTCGCAGCGCTCGCGAGAAACGCGTCGAGTCGCCCATCACCCAGGCGGTGGCGGCCATCGCGACCGCCTCGGCGCTGGGCAGCAGGTGCTCGGACCGGGCCTCCTCGACGTGGCGACCGCGAAGATGCACCAGGATCGACGGGATGTCGATCTTGACCGGGCAGACGTCGTAGCACGCCCCGCACAGGGAGGACGCGAACGGCATCGACGCGCTGGTGGGGTTCTCGTTCACGCCGGTGAGCTGGGGCGACAGGATCGCCCCGATCGGCCCCGGGTAGACCGAGCCGTAGGCGTGCCCACCCGTGCGTTCGTACACGGGGCAGACGTTGAGGCAGGCCGAGCACCGGATGCAGTGCAGGGTCTCCCGCCCGGTCTCGTCGGCGAGGACCGCGGTCCGGCCGTTGTCGAGGAGTACGAGATGGAACTCCTGTGGTCCGTCGCCAGGGGTGACCCCGGTCCACATCGACGTATAAGGGTTCATCCGCTCGCCGGTCGACGACCGCGGGAGCAGCTGGAGGAAGACTTCGAGGTCCTGCCAGGACGGGATGACCTTCTCGATGCCCATGACGGTGATCAGGGTCTCCGGGAGGGTCAAGCACATGCGCCCGTTGCCCTCCGACTCCACCACCACCAACGTCCCCGTCTCGGCGACCGCGAAGTTGGCCCCGCTCACGGCAACCCGTGCGGTGAGGAACTTGCGCCGGAGGTACAACCGGGCCGCCTCGGCCAGCTGCCCCGGATCGTCGAGCAGCTGAGGATCCACACCAGCCATCTCGCGCAGGAAGATCTCGCGGATCTCGGCGCGGTTGAGGTGGATCGCCGGGACGAGGATGTGCGACGGACGGTCGTGTGCGAGCTGCACGATGAGCTCTGCGAGATCGGTCTCGTACGCCGTGATGCCGGCCGCCTCGAGTGCCTCGTTGAGACCGATCTCCTGGGTGACCATGGACTTGACCTTGACCACCTCGTCACTACCGGTCGCTTGGACCAGGCGGGTGACGATCTGGTTCGCCTCGTTGGCGTCGCTCGCCCAGTGGACGTGCCCGCCGCGAGCGATGACCTCACGTTCGAGGCGCTCCAGCTGGCGGTCCAGGTCTCGCATGGTGGCCGCCTTGATCGCCTGACCGGCGTCGCGGAGCTGCTCCCAGTCGGGCACCTCGCCGACAACCTTGGCGCGTTTGGCGCGGATGGTCCGGGTGGCGTTTCCGAGGTTGGCCCGCAGCTGGTCATCGGCCAGGGCCTCGCGAGCGGCCGCGGGGAAGGCCGTGTCACCTCGGAGCATGCCGACTCCTGGCGGGGCTTTGGGCATCCCGAGGAACGTGCTCACGAAGAGCCGTCCGTCGAGGCCAGGATCTCGGCCAGGTGGACTGTCCGCACGTTGCTGCCGACCCGAGACAGGCCGCCGCCGATGTGCATGAGGCACGAGCTGTCGCCGGCCGCGCAGACGCCTGCGCCGGTCTGGAGCACGTGGCCCATCTTGTCGCCCAGCATGGCTGCGGAAACATCGGCGTTCTTGAGCGCGAACGTCCCCCCGAAGCCGCAGCACACGTCGGCGTCCGGCAGCTCCACCAGGTCGATCTCCCGCACGTGGCGCAGCAGGCGCAGCGGTTTGTCGCCCACTCTGAGCATCCGCAACGAGTGGCACGTCGGGTGGTACGTCACCCGATGCGGGTACGTCGCTCCGACGTCGTCCATCCCGAGGACGTCGACCAGAAGCTCCGAGAGCTCGTACGTCCGACCTGCCAGCGCCTCGGCCCGGGCCGCCAGCTCTTCATCGCCGGCTCGGCGGGCAAGCACGGCGTGCTGATGTCGTACCGACCCGACGCACGATCCCGACGGCGCGACGACGGCGTCGTACGGCGCGAAGGTGTCGACGAAGTTCCGGACCAAGGGCAGCGCCTGCCGCTGGTACCCCGTGTTGATGTGCATCTGTCCGCAGCACGTCTGCTGCATCGGGAAGTCGACCTCGTGGCCGAGCCGGCGTAGCAGCCGGACCGTCGCCTTTCCGACCTCCGGGAAGATCGTGTCGACCAGACAGGTCGCGAAGAGTGCGATGCGCATGGCTCAGCCCTTCGCCGGGTGTCCGGGTGTACGCCGCCGAGCTGTGCTCGGACGGTCGCTGGAGCTGGACCGCCGGACGACGAGCTCGGGCTCGAACACGACTTGACGATGCTTGTGACCGGCGTCGCCGCCGGACTCCTCGATGAGCAGCTCGGCGGCGGCGCGACCCAGCTGGACTCGAGGCTGGCGCACTGACGACAAGGGGACGGCGGCGGCGGCGGCGAAGTCGATGTCGTCGTAGCCGACGATCGCGATGTCGTCGGGAACGGTGATTCGCTGTCGGGTGAGCTCCTGCAGCACCCCCAAAGCGACCAGGTCGTTCGCGCAGAACACGGCAGTGGGACGGTCCGCGACCGGGAGGTCGGCCAGGACCGCCGCGGCCTGCTTTCCGCACGCCACGTTGAGGGTTGGGATCTCCACCACGCGCAGGGCCGAGTCGCCCAGCCCGGCTCGGCGCAGCGCCTGGACTGCGCCGTCGAAGCGGTCCTGGACCTGTCGGATGGTGAAGGGGCCACCGATGTAGGCCAGCCGCTGGTGCCCGTGCTCGAGCAGATGCGTGACGGCCAGATCGCCGCCGTGCACGTCGTCGACCGAGACCGAACAGCGGCCCCGATGCCCATGCCGGTCGACGAGGACAACCGGGATGCCGCGCCTGCGAATCTCCTCCAACCGGCCGCTCGCGTCGCCCGTGGGGCTGATCAGGATGCCCCGGACCCGATGCTCCTCGAGCAGGTCGAGGTAGCGTCGCTCGCGGGTCGGCTGCTCGTCGCTGTTGCACAGGATGACGGCCAGACCGGCCTCGTTGGCCAGGTCCTCGGCGCCGCGGGCGACATCGGTGAAGAACGGGTTGGCGACGTCGAGCACGATCAAGCCGATGAATCGGCTGCGGCCAGCTCGCAGCTGACGAGCTGACTCGTTGCGGACGAACCCCAGGTCGTCGATGACGGACTGGACCCGGTCCCGTGTCGCCGTGGCCACGATGTCCGGCCGGTTGAGCACGTTGGAGACCGTGGCGGTGGACACGCCCGCTTTGAGGGCCACGTCCTTCATGCTGACAGGTGCGGCCACCCGACCTCCCTTCGCTGTCGAGGCGGTGCTCCCGGTCCTGTGGATGGAACTGTATTACAACGTGTCAAGGCTCAACCTCGCAAACCGGACTTCGGGCTGAAGATCATCGAAGTGATTGACAAGCGAAACAGGCGGCTTTAGGGTTCGAGCATTATTGAAACGATTCATTCTCAGACGGAGCACACATGAGCTCAGCGAGTGCGGCGGGCGAGGCCGAGCCTGTCGGCAGCCCGGGCTCGCCGCTGCTCGAGCTGGTCGAGGCCAGCAAGTCGTTCGGTGCCGTCCGCGCTCTGGAAGACGTCTCGATCGCGTTGTACCCCGGAGAGGCCCATGCACTGCTCGGTGAGAACGGGGCGGGCAAGTCGACGCTGGTGAAGATCCTCGCCGGTGTGCATCGACCGGACAGCGGATACATCCAGATGGGTTCGACGGCCATGGCGATGTCGGGTCCTGCGGACGCCCGCGATGCCGGGATCTCGATCATCTACCAGGAGCCGACACTCTTTCCTGACCTCAGCGTGGCCGAGAACATCTTCCTTGGACGGCAGCCGTTGACTGCCGGGCGCCGGATCGATCGGGCCCGGATGCGGCGAGAGGCGTCTGAGATCTTCGCCCGGCTCGGCGTCGTGCTGAACCCGTCCCGGTTGGCCCGGGGCCTCTCGGTAGCCGACCAGCAGATCGTGGAGATCGCGAAGGCGCTGTCGTTCAACGCCCGGGTGCTCGTGATGGACGAGCCCACGGCGGCCCTCACCTCGGTGGAGGTGGAGCGTCTCTTCGATGTGGTGCGCACACTTCGCCGGGACGGCGCGGCCGTGCTCTTCATCTCCCACCGACTGGAGGAAGTGTTCGCCTGCTGCCAACGGGTCACCATCCTCCGGGACGGACGGTTCGTCCGGACGGCCCCGATCGAGGACGTCAAGGTCGACGACATCATCCGCTCGATGGTCGGTCGCGACCTGGACAGCCTGTTCCCCAAGACCGTCACCGAGCCGGGCGCCGTCGTGCTCGAGGTGACGGACCTACGCAGTGAAGGCGTGTTCAACGACATCTCGTTCACCGTCCGCGAGGGGGAGATCGTCGCGCTGGCCGGTCTGGTCGGCGCTGGTCGCAGTGAGCTGGCCAGGGCGATCTTCGGCATCGACAAGCGCACCTCGGGCGTCGTCAAGGTAGCCGGCCAGGCTCTGTCGAACGGCCGTCCGGATCTGGCGATGTCCGCGGGAGTGGCCCTGGTCCCCGAGGACCGGCGGCAGCAGGGCCTGGTGATGGACATGGCCATCGACCAGAACATGGCGCTCGCGTCTTTGCGCAGCCTGAGCAAGGCAGGACTGATCCGCCGCTCCAGCGAGCGTCAGCTCGCGACGACGTGGGGCCAGCGGCTGCAGCTCAAGTACGGCCGGCTCCGCAACACCGTCTCGACCCTCTCCGGAGGCAACCAGCAGAAGGTGGTCCTCGGCAAGTGGTTGGCGCGGACGCCCAAGCTGCTCATCATCGACGAACCGACCCGAGGCATCGACGTCGGTACCAAGGCCGAGGTGCACCGCATCCTGGACGGGCTGGTGGCCGAAGGCATGGCCGTCCTGATGATCTCGTCGGAGCTGCCCGAGGTGCTGGGCATGGCCGACCGGGTCCTGGTCATCCGCGAAGGCCGGCTGACCGCGGAGCTGCACCGGTCCGAGGCTGACGAGCAGTCGATCATGCGGGCGGCCACCGGCGTCGATGCGGAGGCGGCGGCGTGACCTCTGTGACCGCCGAGCGCGCGCGGACCTCGATGAGCGAGCGGCTGCTCGGCCTTCTTCGCGCGCGGGAGATCGGGATCGCCTTCCTCATCGTGGTGGTGGTTGTCGTCACCTCGTTCAAGAACCCCCACTTCGCCGATGCCAACAGCCTTCAACAGCTGCTCTCCGGTGCGGCCTTGATCGCGCTGCTCGGGGTTGGCGAGACCATGGTCATCGTCACCCGGAACGTCGACCTGTCGATCGGCTCGGTGCTGGGGCTCTCCGCGTACGTCGTCGGGGACCTCTTCAAGCACCACGGAATCCCGGCCTGGTCAGGCTTCGTCATCGGCATCGCGATCGGGGCGGCCGTGGGCGCCGTCAACGGACTCATCACGACCTTGTTCAAGGTGCCGAGCCTGGTGGTCACCCTGGCCATGCTCTACATCGTCCGAGGCATCGACGGGGTCATCGTCAACGGGCACACGGTCGACCCCGACGCCCTGCCGAGCGGCTTCACCGCCGTTGGCTACAAGACATTCCTGGGCATCCCCTGGCTGGCCATCATCGTCACGGTCGTGGTCGTGGTGACGGCGTACGCGATGCGCTCGTTCCGAGCCGGCCGTGACCTGTACGCCATCGGCTCCAACCCGGAGGCCGCGGGGCTGGCCGGGGTGCCCATCGACCGCCGAGTCTTCACGGCGTTCGTGACCAGCGGAGCGCTGGCCGGCCTGGCGGGCGCGCTCTTCCTCGCCCTCCACGCCCAGGTCGACAACAGCGCAGGAACCGGTTATGAGCTCATCGTCATCTCAGCCGTCGTGGTCGGCGGGGTGGCGATCTTCGGCGGCAGCGGGACCGTCGTGGGGGCCGCGCTCGGCGCTCTGCTGCTCAACACGATCAGCCAGGCGCTGGTCGCCTCCAAGGTATCGGCCTTCTGGAACCAGGCCATCGCCGGCGCGCTGCTCCTGGTGGCGATCGCGTTCGACCGGTGGCTGACATTGCGTCTGACGCGCAGCCTGCGTTCCGCGGAAGGAGCGCACCGCGATGTCTGAGGTCACCACCCAGTCCCGCGACGTAAGGCGACCAGAGCCGGCAGGCGTCGAGAGGCAGTCCGTATGGCGGGCGCTGGCTCGGTGGGAGACCGGCCTCGTCGTCGTACTGCTGGGCGTCATCCTGTTCGGCGCGCACGAGTCGGACACCTTCCTCAGCACGACGACCCTCTTCTACATGGGCATCAACATCGGCTTCATCGCCATCATGGCGCTGCCGTTGACCCTGGTGGTGATCACCGGAGAGATCGACCTTTCCGTGGCCTCGATGCTCGGGCTGTCCGGGGCAACTGTCGGCTACCTCTGGCACCACGGCTGGGGAATCTGGGCGGCGTTCGCTGTCGCGCTGCTGGTCGGCGCCATCGGCGGCGCGCTGAACGGGGTTCTGGTCGCCAAGATGGGGCTGCCTTCGATCGCCGTGACCATCGGCACCCTCACCCTCTTCCGCGGGCTGGCCGAGATCCTGCTCGGGTCGCAGACCGTGCCGGGCGCGTCCGACCGGCTGTTCCCGGCGTCGCTCACCAAGATCGGGGTCGTCCCCCTGCCACACACCCACATCTCTTACTCCATGGGGATCTTCGCGTTGCTCGCGGTCATCTTCGCGGTCGTCCTGCATGCGACGCGGCACGGCCGTTCCATGTTCGCGATCGGGCTCCAACCCGAGGCGGCGGTCTTCGCCGGGATCGGGGTCACCGCGATCAAGATCTGGCTCTTCGTGCTGTCTGGAGTGCTGAGTGCTTTCGCGGGCATCCTGCTCACGCTGCAGAACGCCTCCGTCAGCTACTCGGCGGGGGTCGGTCTCGAGCTCAACGTGGTAGCGATCGTGCTCTTCGGAGGCGTCTCGATCTTCGGCGGCAAGGGCACCATCCTCGGCGTCGTGCTCTCGGCCGCGATCGTCGGCAGCCTGCAGATGGCCCTGACCCAGATGCAGGTCCAACCCGAGGTGCAGAACATCATCACCGGCATCCTGCTGCTCATCAGCGTCGTGGTGCCTGGCGGCGGAGATGCCATCCGTCGTACCCGCGCGCGGTTCGCCCACTCACGAGCCCCCGCCTAGCAGTTCCCGCAAGAACCGCCCGTCACCCATCGAAAGGCACAGTCATCATGACCACACTCAGACCGGCGAGGAAGCTCGCCGTCGCAGGATTCTCCGCCCTGCTGCTCAGCGGGGTGCTCGCTGCCTGCGGGTCCGACGACAACAATGCCAGCAACGACGCGCCCACTACTCCGGCCGACAGCGGGACGTCGTCATCCCCGTCCGGCGGCGGCGACATCAAGTCGGGCCTGGTCGTCTACTACATCCCGAAGGACACTCAGAACCCCTACGAGGTGCTCGCCGACCAAGGTGGGGCGGACGCACTCAAGGAGCTCGGCGGCAAGGTTGTGGTGAGCAGCGGCACGCAGGACACCGCCGCCGCGCAGATCCCGTCCATCCAGGCCGCCATCCAGGCACAGGCCGACGCGATCGTCGTCGCCGGCAACGACCCGAAGGCGCTGTGTCCCTCGCTGAACCAGGCTGCCCAGGCGGGCATCAAGATCGTCTCGTTCGACTCCGACATCTCGTGTGGGGACAGCCCGCCGCACCTGTTCATCAACCAGGCGGACACGAAGGAGATCGGGACCTCCGAGGTCGACCTGCTCGCCAAGGAGATCGACAGCACCGGCGAGATCGCCATCCTGTCCGCGGCGGCCAGCGCGACCAACCAGAACGCCTGGATCGGCTACATGAAAGAGCAGCTCAAGAAGTACCCGAACATGAAGCTGGTCTCCACGGTCTACGGCAACGACGACCCGGCGACCTCGCTCACGGTGCTCCAAGGTCTGCTCTCGGCGTACCCGAACCTCAAGGGCATCATCTCGCCCACGACCGTCGGCATCTCGACCGCGGCGCAGTACCTCTCGACCCATCCCGATGTCCACGTCACGCTGACCGGGCTCGGCCTGCCGTCCCAGATGAAGGCGTACGTCCACGACGGCACGGTCCAGGCGTTCGAGCTGTGGAACCCGATCGACCTCGGCTACCTCGCCGGCTACGCGGCCGCCTCTCTGGCATCGGAGACCACCACGATGGACACGGGTGCGACCTTCAAGGCCGGCCGGCTCGGCTCCTACACGGTGCTGGCGCCGGCCGGCGACACCGGTCCCTCAGTGGTGCTCGGTCCGCCGACCGTGTTCGACAAGTCGAACGTCGACGACTTCGACTTCTGACCCACTCCGGTCGGTGCGCCGCCCTGCGCACCGACCGGGGACCAACTCCGGACCGACCTGCTCGGAGAGACCATGACGCGATACTGCTTCCTGCTCCAGGTGCGGCCGGACCTGCTGGCGGAGTACCGCGCCAGGCATGCCGAGGTGTGGCCGGACATGCTCCGGGCGCTCAAGGCCACCGACTGGAACAACTACTCGATCTTCGCTCGCGCTGACGGGCTGCTGGTCGGGTACGTCGAGTCCGACGATCTCGAGCGCGCCCAAGCGGCGATGGCGCGGACCGACGTGAACAGCCGTTGGCAGGCGGACATGAGCCGGTTCTTCATCTTGCCCGACGGGCGGCGGCCGGACGAGGGGCTGGTCCTGCTCGAGGAGATCTTCCACCTCGAGGACCAGCTCACGCACGACGACACACCTCACGACTCAGGAGCCTGACCATGACAAGCACGCTGCCGCGAGGAATCGACGACATCGCCGGACTGACCAGGGTGGCGCCGCGGCGGACGACGGTCGGTCTGGTCTCAGGCGGACTCGGTGCCTACTGGCCGCAGTTCCCCGACCTGCTGCCGCAGCTCGAGCGGTCCGCGGCCCGGGTCGCGGAGCGGATGCAGGCTCTCGACTGTGATGTCGTCGACGTCGGCTTCATCTCGGACGCGCAGGACGGGGCCCGCGCCGCGGAACAGCTGCGGGTGGCGGGCTGCGACCTGATCGTCGGCTTCCTCACGACGTACATGACGGCCTCGATGCTGCTGCCGGTGGCGCAGCGCAGCGGTGCCCCGGTGCTGCTGATCAACCTGCAGCCGACCGAGCTGATGGACCATGCGACGTTCGACACGGGCAAGTGGCTCGCCTACTGCGGTGCCTGCCCCCTGCCCGAGATGGCCAACTCCTTCCTGCGTGCGGGGGTCGCCTTCCGTTCGGTCTCCGGGTACGTCGAGGACGAGCGGGCCTGGGCCAAGATCGCCCGCTGGATCAAGGCGGCTGGCGTGCGCGGCGCCCTCCGGCACGGGCGTCACGGGCTGATGGGGCATCTGTACCCCGGGATGCTCGACGTCTCGACGGACCTCACCCTGGTCTCCGCCAACCTCGGCGGACACATCGAGGTGCTCGAGATCGACGATCTGCGGGTGCGGGTCAGCGCTGTTGCCGAGGACGACGTCGAGGGCCGGATGCGGCTGGCCCGCGAGGTCTTCGACGTCGACCCTAGTGCTCAGGAGGACGACTTCCGCTGGGCGGCCCGGGTATCGCTCGGCCTCGACCGGCTGGTCGAGGACTTCGAGCTGGACAGCCTCGCCTACTACCACCGGGGTCTCGAGGGCGAGCAGCACGAGCGCCTCGGCGCCGGCCTGATCCTCGGGGCCTCCCTGCTCACCGCTCGCGGCGTCCCGGCGGCTGGCGAGTACGAGCTGCGCACGTCACTTGCGATGCTCATCCTGGACCGGCTCGGCGGGGGTGGCTCTTTCACCGAGCTCCAAGCCTTGAACTTCCGGGACAACGTCGTCGAGATGGGCCATGACGGGCCGGCCCATCTGGCGATCAGCAACAGCCGCCCGCTGCTTCGTGGCCTGGGTGTCTATCACGGCAAGCGCGGCTGGGGTGTCTCGGTCGAGTTCGACGTCGCGCACGGTCCGGTAACGATCCTCGGCGTCGCTCAGCAGCGTGACGGTGTGTTCCGGCTGGTCGCCTCCGAAGGCAGGGTCGTCGAAGGGCCGCTGCTGAGGATCGGCAACACGACCTCTCGGGTGGATTTCGGATGTGACCCGGGCGAGTGGACCGACGCCTGGAGCGCCACCGGCATCTCGCACCACTGGGCACTCGGCACGGGTCACCTCATCCCGGAGCTCCGGGCGTGTGCGGACCTGCTCGGCCTCGATATCACCGAAGTCTTCGTCCCCTCCTCGCATCCCGAAAGCAGGTCCTCCGATGGTCGACCGTGAGACAGCGAAGCGCGCGCTTCGTTCGCAGCAGATCGAGCTGCCCTCCTGGGCGTTCGGAAACTCCGGAACCCGGTTCAAGGTCTTTCCCCAGAAGGGCGTCCCGCGCACGCCGTACGAGAAGATCGAGGACGCGTCCCGGGTGAACGTACACACCGGCGTGGCCCCGAGCGTGGCTCTGCACATCCCGTGGGACGCGGTCGACGACTACGCGAAGCTGTCGCAGGCAGCGACCGACGTGGGGGTGAGGTTGGGCACGGTCAACGCGAACGTCTTCCAGGACGACGACTACATGCTCGGCAGCGTGACCAATCCCGACCCGGGTGTACGTCGCAAGGCGCTCGACCACCTGCTCGCGTGCGTCGATGTGATGGACCAGACCGGCTCGCAGGACCTCAAGCTGTGGTTCTCCGACGGCACCAACTACCCGGGACAGGACAACATCCGAGCCCGGCAGGACCGGCTGGCCGAGGCGCTGAGCGCTGTGTACGAACGCCTTTCGAGTGACCAGCGGCTGATCCTCGAGTACAAGCTCTTCGAACCAGCGTTCTACACGATGGATGTGCCGGACTGGGGGACGTCGTACGCGCACTGTCTCAAGCTGGGTGAACGGGCCAAGGTCTGCGTCGACACGGGCCACCATGCTCCCGGAACCAACATCGAGTTCATCGTGGCGTTCCTGCTGCGAGAGGGGAAGCTCGGTGCGTTCGACTTCAACTCGCGCTTCTACGCCGACGACGACCTGATGGTGGGGTCGGCAGATCCCTTCCAGCTGTTCCGCATCCTGTTCGAGGTCATAGATGCGGGTGGTCTGAACGCCGAGTCGGGAATCGCGTTCATGCTCGACCAGTGCCACAACATCGAGCCGAAGATCCCTGGGCAGATCCGCTCCGTGATGAACGTCCAGGAAGCCACCGCAAAGGCACTGCTGGTGGACTCGGCGGCCCTCGAGGCGGCGCAGTCCGCCAGGGACGTGCTGGGCGCCAACGCCGTCCTGATGGATGCCTACAACACCGACGTCCGACCGCTGCTCGCGGAGCTGCGGGAGGAGCAGGGCCTCGACCCCGACCCGATGGCTGCCTATGCCCGCTCCGGCTACCCGGAGCGGATCGTCGCCGAGCGGATCGGCGGCCAGCAAGCCGGATGGGGCGCCTGAGTACGCCTTCGCCGGCCTTCTCGGTCGCAGGACACACCACCACCCTCGAGCAGAGAGATCCACGATGACAGACGACACCTCCGCCGCGGCCGATCTGATCGGGCGGTCCAACCGCCTGGGGTCAGATCCCCGGAACACCAACTACGCAGGGGGAAACACCTCGGCGAAGGGCATGGCTGTGGACCCTGTCACGTCGGAGCCGACAGAGCTCCTGTGGGTCAAGGGGTCGGGTGGGGATCTCGGCACACTCACCGCGGGCGGGCTCGCGGTCCTCCGCCTCGACCGGCTCCGTGCGCTGGTGGACGTCTACCCAGGTGTCGAGCGCGAGGACGAGATGGTGGCCGCCTTCGACTTCTGCCTGCACGGCAACGGCGGAGCCGCGCCGTCGATCGACACCGCGATGCACGGCCTGGTCGATGCCCCACACGTGGACCACCTACATCCTGACTCGGGAATCGCGCTGGCCACCTCCGCCGACGGCGAGCGGCTGACGGCCGAGTGCTTCGGCGAGCGGGTGGTGTGGGTGCCCTGGCGGCGCCCGGGCTTCCAGCTGGGCCTCGACATCGCCGCGATCAAGGAGGCCAACCCGGAGGCCATCGGGTGCGTGCTGGGCGGTCACGGCATCACAGCATGGGGTGACACGAGCGACGAGTGCGAGGCCCGATCCGTCGAGATCATCCGTACGGCGGAGACCTTCATCGCCCAGCGCGGCAGGCCGGAGCCGTTCGGGTCGACCCTGGACGGCTACCGACCCTTGGCCGAGCCGGAGCGCCGGCAGCGGGCTGCTGAGCTCTTCCCCCTGATCCGTGGGCTGGCATCCACCGATCGTCACCAGGTGGGCCACTTCACCGACAGCGACGTGGTGCTCGACTTCCTCTCCCGCAGCGAGCACCCTCGCCTGGCGGCCCTGGGCACCTCGTGTCCCGACCACTTCCTGCGCACCAAGGTCCGCCCGATGGTGCTCGACCTGCCGGCTTCCGCATCGCTCGAGGACATGGCGACCCGGCTGCGCGAGCTCCATCTGGCCTATCGCGAGGCCTATGCCGCGTACTACGACACGTTCGCGGATGAGCAGACGCCTCCGATGCGGGGTGCCGACCCGGCGATCGTGCTGGTCCCTGGCGTCGGGATGTTCAGCTTCGGCGCCAACAAACAGACCGCCAGGGTTGCCGGCGAGTTCTACGTCAACGCCATCAACGTCATGCGTGGCGCGGAGGCACTGTCGACGTACGCTCCGATCGGCGAGAGCGAGAAGTTCCGGATCGAGTACTGGGCGCTCGAGGAGGCCAAGATCCAGCGCCTGCCCAAGCCCAGACCGCTGGCGACCCGGGTAGCGTTCGTCACCGGTGGCGGGTCGGGCATCGGTCGGGCGATCGCGCACCGTCTCGCTGCCGAGGGTGCCTGTGTGGTGGTGGCCGACCGCGATGCGGCGAGTGCGCGCACGGTTGCCGAGGAGATCGGCTCCTCGGACGTGGCGATCGGGGTGTCGGTCGACGTGACCGACGAGGAGCAGGTGGCCCAGTCGCTGCGTGACGCTGTCCTGGCGTTCGGGGGAGTCGACCTCGTGGTCAACAACGCCGGCCTCTCCATCTCCAAGCCGCTGCTCGAGACGACCACCCAGGACTGGGACGTCCAGCACGGCGTCATGGCGCGCGGTTCCTTCCTGGTCGCTCGAGCCGCCGCAAGGGTGCTGACCGATCAGGCCATGGGAGGCGACATCGTCTACATAGCAAGCAAGAACTCGCTGTTCGCGGGTCCGAACAACGTTGCGTACGGCGCCGCGAAGGCCGACCAGGCCCACCAGGTCCGGCTGCTTGCCGCTGAGCTCGGTGCGATCGGCGTCCGGGTCAATGGCGTCAACCCGGACGGGGTCGTCCGCGGGTCAGGCATCTTCTCCAGCGGGTGGGGCGCGAAACGGGCGGCTGTGTACGGCGTGCCGGAGGAGGAGCTCGGGGCCTACTATGCGGAACGGACCCTGCTGAAGCGCGAGGTGCTACCCGAGCATGTCGCGAACGCCGTCTTCGTGCTTACCAGTGGCGAGCTGTCGCACACGACGGGCCTGCACATCCCGGTTGACGCGGGAGTGGCGGCTGCCTTCCTCCGATGACCAGTTCCGCGTATCTCTCCTTACCAGGAAGGTGATCTGGTGACCACAGACCCGTCCGCGTTCGCTGCCGTCGATCTAGGGGCATCGAGCGGGCGGGTGATGGTCGGGCTGGTCAATGCGGACGAGCTCTCGCTCACCGAGGCGTACCGGTTCCCGAATGTGCCGGTCGAGGTTCGGGACACCCTGTACTGGGACGTGTTGTCACTGTTCAACGGCATGATGGAGGGCCTGCGCGCCGCGGTTCGGGTGGCCCCTGGACTGATCAGCATCGGTATCGACTCATGGGCGATCGACTACGGCTTGCTCGACTCCGCGGGCGACCTGCTGGGCAACCCGGTGCACTACCGTGACCGGCGCACCGAAGGCGTTCTCGAGCGCACGCTCACCCGAGTCTCCGAGGCCGAGCTCTACGGACGCACCGGCATCCAACTGCTGCCTTTCAACACCGTCTTCCAGCTGGTGGCAGCCTCGGGCACGCCTGCGTTGGCTGCGACGCAGCGACTCCTCTTGGTCCCCGACCTGTTGAGCTACTGGCTCACCGGCACGAGCGGGGCAGAGGTCACCAACGCCTCCACGACCCAGCTGCTGGGCGTGACAACGCGGACGTGGGATACGGCACTGATGCGTCTACTGGGGATCGACCCGGACGTGTTCCCGTCGCTGCGTCAGCCGGGCGACCCGGCTGGTGTGGTGCTGCCCGGGGTACGCCGCTACCTGGGGCTGGACCACGACCTGCGGGTGACTGCCGTCGCGTCGCACGACACGGCGTCAGCGGTGGTGGGCGTCCCTGCTGAGTCGGGGGCCTTCGCCTACATCTCCTGCGGAACCTGGTCGCTCGTCGGGGTCGAGCTCGACGAGCCCATCCTGTCCGAGGAGAGTCGACTCGCGAACTTCACGAACGAGGCCGGCATCGACGGCACGGTGCGCTACCTCCGCAACGTCATGGGCCTCTGGCTGCTCCAGGAGACCCTTCGGACCTGGGCCTCGGCGGGACTGCCCACGGACCTGGCGACCCTGCTCCAAGGCGCTGCCCGGGTGTCGCGGTTCACCGCCCTGGTGGACCCGGACGACAGCTCGTTCCTGCCTCCCGGTGACATGCCCGCGCGCATCGCGGCGTACTGCGCACGCTCCGGCCAGACGCCGCCGCAGAGCCAGGCGGAGACCGTTCGCTGCATCCTGGACAGCCTGGCACTGGCGTACCGACGCACGGTGCGGACCGCAGCGCAGCTGTCCGGTCGTTCGGTGGACGTCGTGCACATGGTCGGCGGGGGAGTACGCAACGAGCTGCTTTGTCAGCTGACCGCAGATGCCTGCGGGCGGCCCGTGATCGCCGGTCCGGTCGAGGCCGCGGCGTTGGGCAACGTGCTCGTGCAGGCACGATCGGCGGGGGTCGTGGGCGGTGGCCTGCGCGAGCTGCGGACGCTCTGCCGCAGCACCCAGACTCTGCGCCGATATGAGCCGAGCGGCGACGAGTCGGCCTGGTCGGCGGCCGGCAATCGGATCGGGCTCAGCTGACGACGGTGCTTGCACTGTCCGCCAGAGATGAGGGGTCGAGCGGCCCGGACCCCGTCACGGTGGCGGTGTCGGCGAAGCTTTCGGTGGACCGGCCCCTTTCGTGACGAGACACCCGCGGGATGCGCGGGCAGGCGGGGAAGGCAGGCTCGCGGATACTCGTGCCATGACACGTCCACAAGTCGGTACGGCCGCTCGTCGTACCCGGTCCATCACTGCCCGCGACATCGAGCTCTTCACCGAGATCACCGGTGACCGGAACCCGATCCACTACGACGAAGCGCTCGCTGCGCGCTCCAGGTTCGGCGGGGTCGTCGTGCAGGGCGGAGTCACCTCCGGCCTGCTGAACGCCCTTGTCGCTGAGCAGCTACCCGGCCCGGGCAGTGTGTTCCTCGAGGTCGCGTGGAGGTTCCTGGCACCGGTGAGGCCGGGAGACGTGATCACGGCCGAGGCCGTCGTCACGGCCGCCCGCGAGGACAAGCCGGTCACCACGCTCGCGACGTCTGTGACCAACCAGGACGGCGTCGTCGTACTCGATGGCACCGCCGTCGTGTGGCGAGACCCCACGATCGAGGCGCACCTGGCGGAAGCCGCGGAGACGGCCGAGGACAAAGCGGATCGTCCGACCGGGCGCGGGTCGTTCTGACCAGAACCACCCGGACGAATCCGTTGGTCCAGGATTCTAGGCGGGAGCGTGGTATCACCTAGGTACTCAGGCTGACCGTGACCGCCCGCGCTGTCAGAGGATGCGCAGCCGGACGGTCTGGGGCATCGCGGCGATGGCCGCGGAGACCTCGGCCGCCTGGTGCCCGCTGATGTCGGTCAGGAGGTAGCCGTGCTGGCCGCGGGTGGCCAGCGCCTGGGCCTCGATGTTCATGTCGTGGTCGGCGAAGAGTCCGTTCACCGCCGCGAGGACGCCCGGCGTGTTGGTGTGCAGCAGTGCGAGCCGTTGGGTCCCGGCCGGGCGGGCAGGGCGATCGGCGGCAGGTTGACGCTCAGCATCGTGCTTCCGGCGCCGACATAGTCACGGAGCTTGGCCGCCACGAAACGGCCGATGTCCTCCTGGGCCTCCTCGGTCGAACCACCGATGTGCGGTGTGAGGATGACGTTCGGCAGGCCGCGCAGCTCGGAGTCGAACGCGTCGCCCTGATGCAGGGGCTCCTCGGGGAAGACGTCGATCGCGGCTCCGGCCAGGTGCCCGCTGGTGAGGCACGCGGCCAAGGCACGGTTGTCGAGCACGAACCCGCGGGACAGGTTGAGGAACACTGCGCCTTTGCGCATAAGGGCGAACTGGGCCGCACCGAACATCCCCGCGTTTCCGGGCCGCCCATCCACGTGCAGCGTCACCACGTCCGAGATCTCGAGCAGCTCGTCCAGCGAGGAGCAGCTGCGGGTGTTGCCGAGCATCAGCTTCTCGTCGGTGTCGTAGCAGGCCACCCTCATCCCGAGAGCCTCGGCCAGCACGGAGAGCTGGCTGCCGATGTTGCCGTACCCGACGATGCCGAGCTGACGACCGCGCATCTCGTGGGCACCCGTCGCGGACTTGTCCCAGATGCCTTCGTGCAGAGACGCGTTCTTCTCCGTCAGCCGCCGGGTCAGGGAGATCATCTCGGCGATCACGAGCTCCACCACACTGCGGGTGTTGGAGAACGGGGCGTTGAAGACGGCGACACCGAGCTCGGCGGCGACGTCGGTGTCGATCTGGTTCGTGCCGATGCAGAAGGCGCCGACCGCTAGCAGATCCGGCGCGGTCTTGAGGATGTCGGCGGTCACCTGGGTCTTGGACCGGATGCCGAGCAGCTCGACGCCGGGCAGGGCCGCCCTGAGGTCGTCGAATGTCCAGGGCCCCCTTGGCCGTGGTCACCTCGACGCCAGCGGCCTCCAGGGCGAGTGCCGCCTCCGGGTGGACGTTCTCCAACAGCAGAGCCTTCACGTCGTGTCCTCCTGATGTCAGCAGAGGCCACGCCGGCCCGGCCGCCGTACGTCGATCTCCAACTCCGTCCATCGTAGGTGACTCTCCAGGGCGGGCCCCGATGCTGAGACGAGCGCGGTGCCAGCGGCTAGAGTTGACGTCCTCATGCTGGGCTGACTGCCCGCTCACTCCAGCCGCCGACGCGCGCGCGTCGACGTCGCGCGGCAGCTGCGTCGTACGGTCCGGGGGACCGTCTCCGACGATGTACGGCGTCGAGCGGAGTACTCGACCGATGCGTCGAACTATCGCGTCGTACCCCAGGTGGTCGTGGAGCCGATGGACGTCGACGATGTCTTGACCACCCTGGAGGTGAGCCGCGACACGGGGGTCCCGGTCACGAGCCGTGGTGGTGGTACGTCGGTGGCGGGCAACGCCATCGGCGCCGGGATCGTGATCGACTTCTCGCGGCACCTGAACCGGGTCCTCGAGATCGACCATGAGAGCGCACGGCGCGGGTTGAGCCGGGCGTGATCCTGGCCGACCTGCAGCAGCAGGCAGCGCCGTTCGGGCTCCGCTTCGGCCCGGACCCGTCGAGCCAGGCCCGAGCGACCCTCGGCGGCATGATCGGCAACAACGCCTGCGGCCCGCATGCGGTCGCCTACGGCCGGACGGCCGACAACGTCGAGTCATTGACCGTCGTCGACGGCAGCGGGCCGTCGGCTCGTCGCCGCTCAGGGCCCGGACCAGGTCACCGGGCTCGATGGACTGGTCGACGCGCACCTCGACGTCGTGCGGACCGAGCTGGGGACCTTCCCGCGACAGGTGTCCGGGTACTCCCTCGAACACCTGCTGCCCGAGCGGGGGCGCGACCTGGCGAAGGCGCTGGTCGGCAGGAGGGCACCCTGGCGGTCACGCTCGAGGCCACCCTCAGGCTGGTGCCGATCAGTCCGGCTCGGGTCCTGGTGGTTCTCGGCTACGCCGACATGGCATCGGCCGCGGACGCCGTACCGGCGCTGCTCACTCACTCACCTCTCGCCGTGGAGGGGCTCGACGCCCGGCTGGTCGACGTGGTTCGTCGCCATCGAGGTGCGTCGTCGGTGCCTGCGCTGCCTCGCGGTGCGGGTTGGCTGATGGTCGAGATCGGCGGGCAGGATGCCGCGAGAGGCGCAGGCCGCGGCGCAAGCACTGCTCCGGGACGCGGCCGCCCTCGACTCAGTGGTCATGCCGACCGGAGCGGAGGCGACCGCGATGTGGCGAATTCGGGAGGACGGCGCCGGCCTGGCCGGGCGGACCCCCGAGGGTCGCCAGGCTTGGCCCGGTTGGGAAGACGCGGCCGTGCCACCCGACAGGCTCGGGGCCTATCTCCGCGACTTCGAGGCCCTGATGGCGTCGTACGGCGTGACCGGCCTGCCCTACGGACACTTCGGCGACGGCTGCATCCATGTGCGAGTCGACCTCCCGCTCGAGAAGGACGGTGTCGTCTTCCGCGAGTTCGTCTTCGAGGCCGCCCGGTTGGCCGTCTCGTACGGCGGATCGTGCTCGGGTGAGCACGGCGACGGCCGGGCCCGCAGCGAGCTGCTGTCGCTGATGTACTCCGAGCGCACGCTCGAGCTGTTCGGCGCGGTGAAGGCGCTGTTCGACCCGGCGGACCTGCTCAACCCAGGGGTGCTGGTGCGCCCGAACCCGGTCGACGCGGATCTGCGCCGACCGCAGGCGAAACCGCTGGTCGCCGCCGGAGGCTTCAGCTTCGCCCACGACGGCGGGGACTTCACCCGAGCCGTCCATCGATGTGTCGGCGTGGGGAAGTGCCGGGCCGACACCAGCGCGGCGGGCGGCTTCATGTGCCCGTCGTTCCTGGCGTCCAAGGATGAGAAGGACTCCACGCGTGGCCGGGCGAGGGTCCTGCAGGAGCTCACGAACGGCTCACTGGTGACCGGCTGGTCCGCAGCTGAGGTGCACGAGTCCCTCGACTTGTGCCTGTCCTGCAAGGCCTGTTCGCGTGACTGCCCGGCCGGGGTCGACATGGCGCAGTACAAGTCGGAGGTCCTCTACCGCACCTATCGGCGCAAGCGCCGACCGGTCAGCCACTACAGCCTCGGCTGGCTGCCGCGCTGGATCCGGTTGCTCAACAGTGCGCCGAGGTTCGGTCCTGCGCTGGTGAATGCCGCGCTCGGCTTCCGGCCGGTCGCGGCTGTCATGTTGCGCGCTGCCGGGATCGACCGCCGCCGGACCGCTCCGCGCTTCGCGTCCGAGACGTTCCACCGCTGGTGGCGCCGCACTCACGTCAGGCAGGACCACCGGGTCTCGGCGGCACCCGATGCGGGAGAACCCGTCGTTCTCTGGGCTGACAGCTTCACCGACGGAATGAGTCCCGAGGTCGCGAGGTCTGCGGTCGACGTCCTGAGCGCTGCGGGGTACGACGTCATCGTTCCCGACCGGCAGGCGTGCTGTGGGCTCACCTGGATCACCACGGGCCAGCTCGACGCCGCCCGGAACCGACTCAGTCGGCTGCTCGACATCCTCGGCCCGTACGCCGACCAAGGCATTCCCATCGTCGGGCTCGAGCCGTCGTGCACCGCAGTACTTCGCTCGGACCTCCTCGACCTGCTCCCCGATGATCGACGTGCCGCCCGGGTTGCGGGCGCGGTCCGTACTCTCGCGGAACAGCTCACCAGCCACCCCGACCTCGAGCACGCCTGGCAGCCCCCGGACCTGTCGGGACTCGAGGTCATCGTGCAGCCGCACTGTCACCAGCACTCGGTCATGGGTTTCGCCGCCGACGAGAAGCTGCTGACCGATGCCGGCGCCACGGTGACGGTCCTGGCGGGCTGTTGCGGCCTGGCCGGGAACTTCGGCATGGAACGGGGACACTACGACATGTCGGTCGCGGTGGCGCAGAACGCGCTGCTCCCCTCGCTGAGGGCAGCGGCGCCGGACACCGTCGTACTCGCCGATGGGTTCTCCTGTCGGACCCAGGTCCGCGATCTCGCAGACCGCCAAGCGATCCACCTGGCCACACTGCTAGCCGATCCTCGTCACCAGCCAGCTTCGGAGCGACGGCAGTAGCTGCGGTGCCTGGAGAACCTGAGGAATCAGGCCAGGGTCGAGCAGCATGGCGTCGGAGACCATGCGCATCGTCACGCCATGGTCGGGCCGGGTCGCGAGCTCGACCTCGATCGCGTCACCGGCGCCGAGCTCGCCTTCTTCGATGATGCGCAGGTACGCCCCTGGTCGAGATGCCCGAGCGAACGTCTTGACGAACGCGGGCTCATCGATGCGCAGCGCCAGCTTGTAGCAAGGCAGACGCGGTTGCACGACCTCCAGCAGGGTGGTGCCGACCCTCCAGCGTTCTCCGACGATGGCTCCTGAGACATCGAGATGCTCGGTCGTGAGGTTCTCGCCGAACGGGGCCGACCCGAGCGCACGATCGAGCTCGGCCTCCCATATCCGAACCTCCTCGATCGAGTATGCGTAAACGGCTTTGTCCGGTCCGCCGTGCACCGACCGGTCGGCTTGGTCATCACCGTCGAGGTTTACTCCACGTACGGCCACCCGGCCCTCAACGGGTGCCTTCCAGATCGCCGTCCGCACCGCGTGTCGTCCGGCATCGACTGTGCGCGGACGGCCGACGTTGACGCTCAGCACCCGGCCATGTGCTGTGGTCATGGTGCTGTGGTCATGGTGCTGTGGGGGCAACCGTGGCATCGGACTGGTTGGCGCGTCGAAGAGACTCGCCAGTAGTCCCGACTCTCACGCCTGCCGAGCGTACGTCATCGTGCAACCTGCTGGCCCGACTCGGGAGCGGTGACCTGGGATCCTCACCGGGTTACCTGACGGGAGGCTGTCTGAGGTCTTCCTCGAGCGGACTCGAGGCGGCGAAGTTGTCGTCCTCGGGGACCTCGTACTTCGCGAGGGACCAGATGATCAAGATGTCGATGGCCAGGATGAGGATCGGCCAGTTCGTGTAGTACGGCAGGAACAGGAAGTTGCTGATCATCGACAGGGCGACGATGACGATCGCTATCCGGCGGTAGATCTCTTTTCCGCTGTACAGCAGAAAGCCGATGACCAGGGAGAAGGCGCCGATCACCAGATGGATCCAGCCCCACGTCTCGGCCGTGAAGCGGTATGTGTAGCCAGGTGTGGAGTTGAGGATCTTGTCACTCTGGACGGCGGCCAGGCCCTCGAGCATCTGCCAGAAGCCACCCATGATCAGTAGGACGCTTGCCAGCAGCGTTCCTCCCCATGCCCAGGCGATCTTTGCGCTCTTGGTCTGCGGCGACATGTGGCTCTCCTAGAACTCGGCGCAACGCCCGCGAAGCGGGCGCGACGGGCTGATTTCCGCGCGCACTCGGCGCCTGAGTCTATGGCCAGCGCGCGGGCTGGCGATGGATTTGTGAGAGTCAAATCTTTCGTGGCGACTCGCGCGCCAGCCGATCGGGACGGGTCGCGATCTGGCCAGATGGACCAAATGGCTCTCACCTGCGGTTATTAGCGCAAAGTGTGACTACGGCGTACTGTCCGGGTTAGACCATCTCTTCGGGTGATGGCGCGATGGGAGACTTCGCCCCAGACCTCGGCGTCTCGACCCCCGCTAACGAACGCCAAGGGGCAATCATGGCCGATTCAGCTCGGGGCACCCCCGAAACTCCCGCGGGTGCGTGTACGCCACCTCCGCTGGCGATCGACCCGTTGTTGGATGTCCGCACGGCGAGTGCGAACCGGCTGATCACCGAGGTGATCCATGTCGAGGACCTGCTCGGCGTCGTCGATGTCGATGACGTGACCATCGTGGACCTGATCCGGCACGAGCAGAGCATCCGGGAGGAGCTCGGCCGGCGCGAGACGCTGCTGACGAACAGTCTGCGGTGGGCCACGGAGTCCAGCACGCCGGTATCCCGCCCGGCCGGGCGCGCCTGGCCCAGGGCGGCGCGGGCGGGCAACCGCAGCGGCCGGAGCGGCCCTGGGCGCTGGGACGACTAGCTGCCGCACTGGCCGACCGGCCGAAAGTTTGTTCCCCGCCGTGGGCGCTGAGAAGCATGCCCGAGGGGCTTGACGGCCGGACTCGGTGGTCATCGACGTGGACTACGGCACTCTCGGATCGGCGGGGGCGTTTTGTCCATGTTTTGACCTCTGAGTGAGCGCTGGCACTGCCTGCTGAGGGTCCGAGCAACGGGGCCCCACTCGATCAGCTCGCGCGACTCAGCGGCTCTTGTGCCGAATCCGTCACCCAGGACGGGTGTGTTGTCAGAAAGTTCATCGGCAGATCATGGGCAATACGATTCTTCCGTGGAGAACCAGAGACGATCCACGGGACAGGTGCATCCCGGATTCGAGGACGTCCGCAACCAGCTCGACGTCTACCTCGTCAGGGATCCGACGTACAGCGCTCAGCTGGCGGTGTACTGGAAGGGCGAGCTCGTCGTCGACCTCGTCGGTGGGCCCGATCTCGACGCCAGTTCGATCACCGGCGTGTTCTCGGTGAGCAAGGGCGTCGCTGCTCTCGCGCTGTCGACTCTGATCGCACGTGGCGAGCTTGATCTGGACGAACGTGTCGTGCACTACTGGCCCGAGTTCGCGCCGTTCGGCAAGGACGCGATCACGGTCCGAGACCTGCTCTCCCACCGGGCCGGCCTGGTCAATGTCGATGGGGGACTCCTGGTCGACGAGATCACCGAGTCCGCGAAGGGTGCGGCCCGGCTCGCTGCGCAGCGCCCGCTGTGGCGGCCGGGTACGGCATTCGGCTATCACGGCATCACCATCGGTGTACTGATGGAGGAGCTCGTTCGCCGTATCACCGGGGCGTCTCTCCAGACGTTGTACGAGAAAGTGGTCCGCGCACCTCGGGAGATCGACTTCTACCTCGGCCTGCCGGAGTCGGAGGAGCCGCGTTTCCGGACGGTGGCCCCGATGACTCTCACGTCCACTCAACGCGCCGAGGTGGACGAGTCGCCGATGTCGCCCGACGGCGTGGCGGCATTCGCGTTCACCTCCGGCGGCAACTCGACTCCCGGGAACGGAGAGCTCACACCTAACAACCGAGCCGTCCGCGCGGCTGGACCAGCGGCGACGGGCGGCATCGGCTCGGCACGCGGTCTGGCTGCGGTCTACGCCGCCGCGTTGGGCCACCTCGGTCCGCGGTTCGTGGACTCGGAGACGCTCGAGACGATGAGTCAGCAGCATTCGTGGGGACGCGACCGAGTGCTGAATCTCGACAACTGCTTCGGCATCGTGTTCCTGAAGCCGCAGCCACGGATGGAGTTCGGCAGCTACCGTGCATTCGGACACGACGGCTCCGGGGGAGCGCTCGCTTTCGCCGACCCCCATCATGGCCTGGGATTCGGGTACATACCGCTGCCGATGCAGTACCCAGGTGGGGCCGATCCGAAGGCGGTCCGACTGTCTCAGCTGACGCGATCGGCAATCACCGCTCTGGGCTGATCGCCGCCGACGAACTGCGGCTTGGTCAGGGTCACGGTCAGGACCGGACCTATCGCGCCTCAGGTCGCGCCAGATGGTTCACTGTGCGCATGCCCGCTCGCAGTCTCACCAGCACGACGATCGGCATCGTCGGCGGTGGCCCGGCCGGTCTCATGCTGTCCCACCTGCTGGCGCAGGCCGGCATCGACTCGGTCGTCGTCGACAACCGGCCCTACCTCGAGATCGAGCAGACCGTGCGTGCCGGGATCCTCGAGCAGGACAGTGTCCGGATGCTCGTCGACAGCGGGGTCTCCGACCGCGTCCTGCGGGAGGGTCAGGAGCATCCTGGCGTCGACTTCGGGTTCGGGGGGCTTCGACACTGGATCGACTTCCAGGACCTCGCCGGAGCGTCGGTCTGGCTGTATCCGCAGACGCAGGTCTTCGTCGACCTGGCGGCGGCTCGGCAACGCACCGGCGGCGACGTGCGCTTCGGCGTCACCGACACCGCGGTCGTCGATGTCACGTCGGACCGGCCGGGGATCTTCTTCACCGCCGCGGACGGGCTTCAGCACGAGGTCCGTTGCGACTACCTCGTCGGAGCCGACGGCTCCCGCAGTGTCACCCGCCAGCAGATCCCGGCAGGCGAGCGTCGCGACTACTTCCGGGAGTACCCGTTCGCGTGGTTCGGCATTCTCTGCGACGCGCCGAAAAGCGCACCGGAGCTGATCTACAACCACTCCGACCACGGGTTCGCGCTGATCAGCCAACGCACCGAGACCGTCCAGCGGATGTACTTCCAGTGCGAGCCGACAGAATGCGCCGACAGCTGGTCCGACGACCGTATCTGGGACCAGCTGCAGACCCGGGTGGGAGCGAACGGCTACCGGCTCAAGGAGGGCCCGATCACCTCGAAAGCCGTGCTCCCGTTCAGAAGCTACGTGTGCGAGCCCATGCGGTACGGCAGACTGGTGCTCGCCGGAGATGCCGCTCACACCGTTCCACCGACCGGCGCCAAGGGACTGAACCTGGCCCTGACGGATTCCCGGCTGCTCGCAGAGATCCTCGAACGCGCCGTGCGAAAGAATGACGCGGAGGCGCTCGGAGAATACACAGAGCGCGCGCTTTCTCGGGTGTGGAAAGTTCAACACTTCTCGTACTGGTTGACCGCCATGCTGCACACACTCCCCGGAGCCACGGACTTCGACGTCCGGCGCCAGGTCGCCGAGCTGGAGTCTCTGGTCGACTCCCGGTCGGGGTCGACGTACCTGGCGGAGGCGTATACCGGTTGGCCAGGTGCCGAGCGGACCACTGGCTAGTGGGCCACTAGGTTACGGGCACCTGCGCGGGAACCTTCAGGACGACGGAGTAGCCGCTGCCAGACAAGAAACAGGTTCAGCTCGTTTGCTCGCCGTGATCGGGCCGGCAGTTGCGCTTGTCTCTAGGGCGATGGCACTGCCTCGATGACGAAGACCGGGGTTCCGGTCTCGGTGACCCCCGTGAGGGAGAAGCCGGACGCGGCGAGGAGAGCGCCGTACTCCTCGAGGGTTCGCTCCTGGCCCCCCGGGCTGACCAGCATGTTGAGGTCGGAGAACGCGGTCTGCACCGGGTCGGGGCCCTGGCCGAGCAGCTGTTCCACGAGCAGCAGCCGTGCGTCATCCCGCATCGCGCGCCGGCAGGTGCGCAAGATCTGGATCGCCTCCGCATCGAGCCAGTCGTGGATGATCGCCTTCAGCAGATAGGCGTCCGCCCCCGTGGGCACGGAGTCGAAGAAGCTGCCGCCCACGACCTGGCACCGGTCCGTCATTCCTGCGGCCTGCAGCACGGCCGCCGCGTTCGCTACGACATCTGGCTGGTCGAAGAGGACTCCCTGGACCGTCGGGTAGCCCGCAAGGATGGCCGTGAGCAGCGTGCCCACGCCGCCGCCGAGGTCGGCAACCGTGCCAAAACGCGCGAAGTCGTACGCTCCGACGAGTGCCTGGGTGATGACCCCCGCGGTCGAGGTCATCGCCGCGTTGAAGATCTCCTGCTCCTCGGGACGCTCCTGGCGGTAGTGCCAGCAGGACATACCGTGGGTCGCAGCGAACGCGTTGTCCCCCGTGCGCACGCTGTCCAGCAGACCGGTCCAGGCCTGCCGGTAGTACGGGCGCCCGACGTAGGCGGCCCATCCCGCGATCGACCCGGAGACATCGGTCCGCAGCTGCTCGCCGAGCTCCGTGTTGGTGTATCGGCCCTCCGCGTCGCTCGCATACACGCCGACACTCTCCAGGGCGCGCAGCAGCCGGAGCAGGGTGGGGCCGTCGGTCGCCGTCGCCTCCGCCAGGTCCGCGACGTCGCGCGGTCCGGCCGCCAACAGGTCGGAGACGCCCAAGGTCGCAGCCACATGCAACGCCTGCGAGACCTGGTAGCCGTTGACCAGGTCGAGGATCCGTCGAGAGGGATCCATCCGAGTCACCGGCCCCCGATCGATATCAGCGTGGTCGCCAAGAGTCTCACGGGACTCGGATCGAGCACTACCCGGCCCGGGTTCGGGTCGACTGCGTTCGGGCCGCCCGCGTGCACGCGCCAAAACACGAGCCTCTAGGCTATCAATGGCGGAGGATTGTGTAGTAAGTTTAGTGACTTACTAAAGTTATGCGCGGGGGGAAGAGGTTCCATGTATGAACGTGAGCAGGCGCGGCTTCATCAAGGCGACGGCGACGACCCTCGTCTCGCTGCTGATACCCGGCAAGGCAGCGACCGCGGCCACCCAAGGCCGGCGTGGACATAAGGTCAAACCGGCTTACATATTGAGCGGCGGTGCCACGACGGACGGCATTCTCGTCCACTCGACGTTGTCACCGCAGGATCGCCATGCCGCGGTGAACCTGGCTGTGTCGCGGTATCCGTCGATGGCGCAGCCGTCGTACGTGGGCACGCAGCAGGCCGATGAGGACTCGATCGTTCGGCACACGGTCGGTGGCCGCCAACCGAACACGACCTACTACGCCAAGCTCTGGTCCGAGGGCAAGTTCGTCGGGGAGACCATCCGCTTCAAGACGCTGCCGGCCAGCACCGGGTCATGGACCCGGAGCATCGCGGTCGTGTCGTGCATGGCCAACGCCTCGGATCAGTTCAGCACCGAGCTGGCCTGGCAGGACGTCCTGGAGTGGTCTCCGGACGACATCTGGCACCTCGGGGACTGGGGCTACTGGGGCGGGCTGATCCGGCGTACCGCCTCGTACCGGAAGGATCTCTACCACTACCTGCGCACGATGCGACACTTCAACGTCATGCGGAACGCCATCCAGCGTTCGGCGTTGAACGTCGTGGCGATCTCGGACCACGAGCTCACCACCGGTGGCGATCCGAATGACGGAATGCTCAACTCGCAGGCGTCTATTCGCGAACTGGTCGCATTCCAGAAGCTGATGCCGGTCCGGAGCTACGGCGACACGCGCACACCTCGACGCGGCCGCTACTACAGCTACGACATCGGAAACCAGGTGCGGGTCATCGTCACCGACTTCCGCAGCCCGGACCGATCCAACAGCCGCGACCCCGACGGCCCCGCAAAGACGATGTTCGGCGCGACGCAGCTGTCCTGGCTGTTCTCGCAGCTGGACTCGACCAAGGTGAACCTGATCGTCAACGAGACGGCCTGGCTCGCCGACCCGGACCAGCGAGGGCGGGGCCACGACAAGCCGTGGTTCTACAACTATGAGCAGAAGATCATCGCCAACCACATCACGCAAGGCGGATACAAGGTCGCCTGGATCGGTGGCGACCGGCACTACGTCGGCTACCTCGCCGGGCAGGGAACTCCGCACAACACCCTCGGCAACTTCCCGTGCTACATCAGCTCGGGCATGTCGAAGAACTCGCTGGACCTGCAACAGGGCGAGCTGATGACCTGGCAGCACGGCGCCGGTCACGCGCATCCGAGCGTCCCGGTCTGCGGCTACATGCGCATCACCCTCTCCTTCAACGCCGCCACGAACCAGGTGACGATCAACGGGCATGGCCGGGCCGTCCTCGACACCAGCCCGCACAGGTCACAGTGGCAGATCAGCGACATTCCCGGCGGCACCGCCACGGACACCTGGACGTTGTGACCGCTTCGGCCAGCCGACCGGAAGGTCGAGCCTTCTCCGGCCGGAAGCCGATCGTCCGGCACTGGGACGGTCTGTCCTGGTCCTGACCCGGACAGTTTCGCGGAGGTTGGCGTGATCGAGCCGCGGCACCTACCATCCGAAGATGCGCCGTGCCATTGCTGGGATCACCGCTGCCGTCACCGTCGCTCTCGGTATCACCGGAGTCGCCGCGGCGGCCCCATCGCCACATCCGCCCGGCGCCACCGCCCCTGCGAGCTGCGACCCCATCACCACAAAGGCCGCAGTTCCGGGGAAGCGTGCCGACTCCGCAGGAGGTCCTCGGCTTCCCGATGGGTGCACACGAGGCAACCGACCAGGAGATCGGCACGTACTGGGGCGCTGTCGACCGCGCGAGCAACCGGGTGGTCACCGGGGTCTTCGCCCATTCGTGGGAGGGCCGGCCGCTGCGGTACGCACTGGTCGGCACGCCGCAGACCTTGCACCGGTTGCCGTCGATCCGTGACGACCTCGCCCGGCTGCGCAACCCCTCGACGCCGGAGCAGCAGGCAGCGCAGCTGATCCGCAGCACGCCGACGATCTTGTGGATCACCGCCAACGTGCACGGCAGCGAGCCGGCGGGTGGGGACGCCGTCGTCCAACTGCTGTATGAACTGGCGGACCGAAGCGACTGTGTCGCTCGAGCCATCCTGGACAACGCCGTGGTCGGACTCATCCCGGTGCAGAACCCGGACGGTCGGGCGCACAACCGGCGCTACAACGCCGCCGCCTTCGACATGAACCGTGACGTGCTCACGGCGACCCAGCCCGAGGTCGCGGGCCGGCTCAACCTGCTCTGGAAGTACCCGCCCCAGTTGGTCGTCGACGAGCACGAGATGGGCGGAAAGAACTACTTCTTCCCGCCGAACGCCGACCCGATCTATCACGAGACCCCTAACCTGGTGTACGACGAGATCCAGCACGTCTACGGCACGGCGAACGCTGCAGCCTTCGACGCCGAGGGCTGGCGCTACGAGACCTGGGACTCCGGATACGACTTCTTCGCCCAGGAGTACGGCGACACCGTCCCGACCACCCAGATGGGCGCGGCCGGGATGACGTACGAGCAGGGGACCGGCGCGCCGTACCCGGTCCGCGTACGGCACCACTTCACCACCGGGCTAGTCAGCCTGTACGCGGGTGCGACGCACCGAGAGAGCATCCTGCGGAACTGGCGCGCCACGTTCGTGCAGGCCAAGGCCGAGGGAACGCGTTGCCGCCTCGAACGCAACATCATCTTCAACCCGGGACACCGCCTGCAGCGCCAGGTGCCGAACCGGCCGGTCTGCGGCTACTTCCTGCCCGGTCACTCGCCGGAGACCCGCCTCGTCGTCCACCGGCTCCAGGTCGCGCACGTCATCGTGGACCGGCTGGTCCGTCCGACGGTGGTAGCCGACTATCGCCCGTACGGGGGCGAGCCACGGAAGACCACGATGCCGGCGGGCACGTACTGGATCAGCCTCGCCCAAGCCCAGAAGCACTGGGTGCAGGCGATGCTCAACGAGGACACCTACGTGCCGTTCCCCTACTTCTATGACGTGAGTGGTTGGAGCCTCCCCCTGCTGGCCGGGATCAGCGGTGGCTCCACGGGGACGCCGGTCACTGCCCCGGTGGCGAAGGTCGCCCCGTTGGCCGTGCCGGCCTCGCCGAGCCTGCCACGACCCCTGCCGCGGATCGCCGTGCTGGACCAGTTCAAGCAGACGATCAACGACTACCAGAACACCGGATGGCTCAAGTGGCGGCTGGCCCACGACTGGCAGCTGCCGTACACGGTCCTGCAACCCGAGCAGGTGACCGCATCGTCGCTGCAGAACATTGATGTCCTGCTCGTCGGGAACGTCGACGCGACCCCGGTCTATCACGACCTGGGCGCAGCCGGCCGGGCGGCGCTCGATGCCTGGGTTCGCAAGGGCGGGCGGTTCGTCGGCTGGCAGGAGGGGTCGCTGCTCGCGTCGGCCCTCGGTCTGTCGAGCGTGGGCATGGACAGCCCGCAGGCCCAGTCGCCAGGTGCCCTGATGCGGATCCGCGACCCACAAGGACTGAACGAGATCATGTGGTCGGACGACTACGACCTCCAGCTGACGCCCAACGACGCGCGGGTCGTCGCCTCGTTCACCTCCACCATGTTCGTCTCCGGCTTCGCGAAGAACGCCGAGTCTCTCGCGGGGACGCCGGTCGAGGCCGTCGACCAGCTCGGTCGGGGCAGCGTCACGGTCTTCGGCTTCGAACCGAACTTCCGGGCCGTATCCGACGGCTCAGCGCGACTGCTCCTGAGCTCGATCCTCCGCACGCCCGACGGGTCGGTGGCCGCCAGATCCGGTTCTCCTACGCAGCAGGGCCTCTCCGGAACCAGCGCGCTGACTCTCGGCCACACGACGGCCGAGCGGTTCGCCCTCGACGCCCGTGGTCTGCCGTGACCCCGGACGTTCTCTAGCCTGCTTCGTCACCCTGGGGAAGTACGCCACGGTTGTGCTGAAGACGAGCGACGACCAGCCGGTCGTGGACCGCGGTCCCAATCGACTGCGGATCGAGGAACGCGCGCTCGATGCAGCGCTCGGAGACCGCTATCGCGACTTCGCCGCCGGTCGCGCTCGGCTTGTCCCCTCTGTCTGGTAGAGATCCTGCGCAGGCCTTTGACGAATAGGCTCGGGCTCATGACCGACGGCGACTGGAGGGATGACGGGTTCAGGCAGCGTCGGCCCTCCGTGGAGTCCCTCGCCTGGGTTGCGGCGTCGATGGGTCGAGGCAGTCGCATCGTTGGCTATCGCCGATTGACCGGTGGCGTCTGCTCCGCCGTGAATCGGCTGACTGTCGAGCGACGTGGCATGCGAACGTACGTCGTACTGCGGCAGTACCCGGGCGGGCTCGGCTTGCAGGAGAGCTTGGAGAACGAGATCGCCAACCTCGGTGTAGTGGCGGGATGCGGGCTCCCGGTTCCCAGCATCCTGGCTGCCGATGTTGCCGGTGCTTCGACGGGGGGCGCGCCATCGTTGCTGATGACACGGTTGCAGGGGCATCTTGACCTCACTCCGGCGGAACCCCTGTCGTGGATGACGAGGATCGCGGAGATTGTTGTATCGCTGCATTCCCTCGATCTCCCCGCGAAGACGTTCAGACCTTGGACGGATTCTTGGATCGCTCCTCTCGACGGCTTTCAGGTGCCGGTCGGCGCACAGAAACCGGCCATGTGGAAGGCGGCTTTTCGTGTCATGGCGGCGACACCACCAAACGACCCTGCCGTCTTTCTGCACGGCGATCTCCTACCGGTCAACTTGCTGTGGTCGCGCGGGAAGATCACTGGACTGACCGACTGGAACTCCATCCATCGGGGCGCGCGCGCGATTGACGTCGGGCACTGTCGGCGATATTTGGCGGTGCTCTACTCGCCCGAGTGGTCGGAGCAGCTTCGGTCGCTCTATGAGTCGATCGCCGGGGTGACTCTCGATCCGTGGTGGGACCTGTATGCCCTGCTGCACTATGACGATAGCGCGCCGAAGTGGATCCGCAGTCAGGTCGCTGGGCGCCGTCTCGTCGATGTCCCCGGCATGACTTCCCGGGTCGAGGTCGCTATCGAGAAAGCGCTACGGCGCCTCGGATGACTGGTGCAACACCAGCGACCGGTGGTGGATGGGGATCCTAGGCGCCGGACACCAGTTCGTCCGGATAGTCGTAGAGGAGCCGCCGTACGGCCTTGCGCGACAAGAGGAGGGCGACCACGAGCAGCGTCACGGGCACAAAACCCCCCAGACTCACGGAGTCACCGAAGACGACGTTGACCAGCTCGAGGACGACGAGCTTGCTGCCGGCGGCGACCACCCACAATGACACTGCAGCTATGAGTTTGCCCCGCGGCGTCGTGGCGGCACGCAGTTGGATGAGAATCCTGTTCTTGACCATGATCACCAGCTCCAGGGCGACCTTGAGGAGGGCTGCCGTGAGCAGCGAGAGGGTGAAGCCTTCGCTGATGACCGACGGGACGTACTCGATGGCCAGGTTGAGCACCACGACGTAGACGAACAGGTCGACGACGTCGCTCGGATGCCCGCGCATCCACCGGTGCGTCGAATCCCACCGTCTGGGTGAAGTATCCACAGACTGATCTTGGCCCAGGAGCATGTGCAGCCGTCGTAGGGCGGGCCGAATCGCGTTGCATGGCAGATCTCCGACGCCTAGCGTTGGCCCCTCATGAATCACGCCGAGGTGCAGGCGTCCGGCTGGGAGGGTGACCTGATGGCGCTGGAGTGGGAGCAGGTCCTGGTGGACACGTCCGATCCGGTCGGGCTGGGCCGGTGGTGGGCGGAGGCGTTGGAGTGGGTCGTCGTGAACGACGACCCGGAGGAGTTCGAGATCCGGCCCGCGCCGGATCGGTTGCCCGGCATCCTGTTCTCTCGGGTCCCGGAGCCGAAGACTCTCAAGAACCGGCTCCACCTCGACTTCCGACCAGATGACCAACAGGCGGCGGTCGCTCGCCTGCTCGACCTCGGTGCGACCCGAGCTGACATCGGCCAGGGCGACGCGACCTGGATCGTCCTGCAGGATCCGCACGGAAACGAGTTTTGCGTGCTGGCCCAGCGCTAGCGGGTCAGTCCTCGGGGATCATCGTGGTGATGCAGGAGTGAGACGTCAGCGAGCCGGGCGATCGCGGTCATGACAGATTCAAGCACTCACATCGAGCCCATCGATGATTTGCGGTCCTCAGCGGAGTCAGTCCAGGCATGACCAACGGAAAGATCGATCCGCGGTACGGCGATGCGACCGCCACCGCACCACCATGGCCTGACATCGAGCGGCTGCTCACCGACGCCCAGCTGTACTGGATCATCACCGTCCGCGCAGACGGGCGGCCGCACGCCGTACCACTCGTGGGCGTCTGGCACGAAGGCGCGTTCGCCTTCTGTACCGGCTCGGAGGAGCAGAAGCAGCGCAACCTCGACATCAACCCGCAGGTCGCGGTGACTACTGGGGGCATGGGTGCCAACGGCTGGGACAGCGGCAAGGACGTCGTCGTCGAGGGCACCGCGGTGCGGGTGACCGGTGCCGAGGAGCTTCAGGTGCTGGCCGATGCGTGGTTCGCCAAGTATGGCGACGACTGGAAGTTCGCGGTCCGAGGCGAGGAGTTCGTGGAGCTCAGCCACTCTGGTAGCGGCACCGGCGGCGGTGCGCGGGTCTACCGGGTTGCGGCCACCAAGGCCATCGTCTTCGGTGACGCGCATGGGCAGACGACCTACCGCCTCTGACGCACCGGATGGGCGGGGTGCCGGCTCGGTAACCGTCTTGGGAGGTCGGATCTGCCCAGCACGCTGGGGAACGACACCGTCCGCTGGGCAGGCCTGCCCGGCAGACGGGGCACCTCCCCAGCATGCCGGGCAAATCCGAAGCGATCGCACGGGCAGTCCCACCCGCACCAGCGGGGGCCTGGACCGCCGGGCTAAGGGGCCGCAACCTCGAGATGCGGGCGGGACTGCCACAGTGCCCAGTCGGCGCTGACGTCGCCGGCGGCACGGAGCAGGCGGGGGAGGTGGGCGTCGAGCAGCTGCTGCATCGTGGTCTCGACCGCGTGGACCGTGACGTTCATGGCCGCGCGGACGGTCCCGGCGCCGTCGCGGACAGGTACGGCGATGGAACGCACACCCGGGGCGAGCTCCTCGTCGGCCTTGGCCCAGCCGCGGGCGCGGACCTGGGTGAGGTCGGCGTGCAGGTCCTCGGTGGGCATGCCGGCGTGACGCGGGAGGCCGGAGCGGGAAGGAACGGCGAGGGCGGCGGCGAGGTCGTCGGGGGACAGGGCGGCCAGGAGCACCTTGCCCTGGGAGGTCTGCGGGGCGGGGAAGCGGGTGCCGATGTCGACCCGGAGGGCGATGAGCTTCGGCACGGAGACTCGCGCGACGTACACGATGTCCGACCCGTCGAGCTGGGCCATCGACGACGACTCACCGGTCTGGCGGACCAGAGCCTCGAGGTGTGGGCGGGCCACCTCCCACAGGCCGAGTGATGCGACGTACGCCGTACCGAGGGTGATGACCTTGGGCGTGAGGGAGAAGGCGCCGTCGGCGGAGCGGGCGTAGCCGAGCTCGGCCAGGGTGAGCAGCAGTCGGCGCGCGGTCGGCCGGGCCAGTCCGGCGGCGGTCGCGACCTCGGCGACGGTCATCGACGGCCGGGCCGCGTCGAAGCATCGCAGCACGTCCAGCCCTCGTGCCAGCGACTCGACGAAGTCGGGTCCCGAGCCACGACCGGCCATCAGCCGCCCGAGCCAGGCTCGCCGAAGATCGAGCCTCGGGCGCCGTGCGTACTCTCCGACTGGAACTCGGTGTACTGGTAGGGGTTGTCGAGCACCTTGTCGCCCTCGGGCAGCGCGGGATTCATCCCGGCCCGCCAGGCCTCGTCACCGAGCGCCGACCTCAGGTGGTCGACCGTCGCCTCGACGGTGCGACGTACGGCGGGCAGGTCGGCGTCCGACGAGCCGCCCATCGCTGCTTGACGACCCGGCCGTCGACGATGACCGTGTGCACGTCGCCGCGCTGCGCCTGGAAAGCGACCTGGCCGTAGGGGTTGAGCAGCGGGAACGACACCGGTGAGTGGTCGTTCTTGATCAGCACGACGTCGGCCTTGGCACCCGGCGTCAGCCGCCCGAGGTCGTCCCGGCCGAGGGCGTGCGCGCCGCCGCGGGTCGCCCAGTGCACGACATGCTCGGCACGCAGCGCGAGCTGGGTGATCGTCTCGCCGCTCGCATGCGCCTCGAGGTGCTCGCGCGACCGGTCCGCGCCGAGCGTCGTACGCATCGCCGAGAACAGGTCCCCGCTCCACCACACGCTGGTATCCATCGACAACGACACCGGGATGCCGTATCGCCGTACCTGCCAGGTCGGCGGGTAGCCCTGGCCGGCGCTCTGCTCGGACTCCGTCGACACCGACACCGAGCCTCCGCTCGCGGCGATCCGCTGGTATGAGTCGGTGGACAAGGTGGCCGCATGCACGTAGACCGTCTCCGGGGTCGCGAACCCGTGCTCGTGGATGAGTCGGATGCCGTCGTCGTTCGTCGCACCCCACACGCCGGCGTGCGTGGTCACCGGCAGCCCGAGCTCGCGGGCCGCCTCGAACGCCGCCCGCTCGGGGAACGACGGGTCGCCGGTGACGTCGAAGGCCAGCTGGAAGCCCAGCATGTCGCTCGCGCCGGTACGCCGCCGCTCGAAGAACGTCGCGAACCTCCGGGCTCGGCACCCACTCCCAGGGACCGGCCTGGATGTTGCCGTACGCGAGCACGAACCGCCCCGGCACGGACTGCAGGGCGTCGACGGCTGCGTCGGCGTGGTCGACCGTTTGCAGTCCGTGCGACCAGTCGACCGTGGTGGTGACGCCAGCCTCCAGTGACTCCCAGGCGGCGAGCAGGTTGCCCGCGTGGATGTCCTCAGGGCGGAACTTCTTGCCGTGCTCGAGGTAGTACCAGACGAAGTACTGGGTCAGCGTCCAGTCGGCGCCGTACGCCCGCATCGCGGTCTGCCACATGATGGCGGTGCGTGTCGATCATGCCCGGCATCACGATGCCGCCGGACGCGTCGATCTCCGTTGTGCCCGCAGGAACGTCGAGGTGCGGGCCGACCTCCTCGATCCGGTCGCCGACGACCAGGACGTCCGCGTCCTCGTGGACGGTGTGGCTGTCGTCCATGGTCAGCACGCATGCCGCCACGGAGGACGATCGATCCGGTCTCGGCCATGGAGTTCCTCCCGTACAGGTGTCCGTATCGTGGTCAATCTCGATCTGAGCCACTGTGGTCCCGACCTCCCCGGGCTGTCAAGGGCGTCTTGACAGGCGCGCCTCTGCGACTCGGAGACTGGCCGGGCAGACTGCCGGCGACCATCGCGGACAGCTGTCCGCGTTCGAGTGAGAGGACCAGGTGACACCGCTGCCGACCGGACCACTGGCCGGGCTGCTGGTCGCCGACTTCTCCCGGATCCTGGCCGGGCCGTACGCCTCGATGCTGCTGGCCGACCTCGGCGCGGAGGTGGTCAAGGTCGAGTCTCCAGCCGGCGACGACACCCGGTCCTGGATGCCGCCGGTGCGCGACGGCGTGTCGACGTACTACCTCGGCGTCAATCGGAACAAGCGCTCAGTGTCCCTCGACCTCAAGGACCCCGACGACGTCGCGCAGTCCCGCGAGCTGGCCCGCCGCGCCGACATCCTGCTGGAGAACTTCCGGCCCGGCGGGCTGACTCGGTACGGCCTCGACTACGACTCCGTCGCGGCAAACGAACCCACGCATCGTCTACGCCTCGATCAGCGGTTTCGGCAGCGGGCCGAAGGGTCGTGCGCTGCCCGGCTACGACCTGATCGTGCAGGCCATGTCGGGGCTGATGAGCCTGACCGGCAGTCCGGACGGCGAGCCGTACCGCGCCGGTATCTCGGTGTTCGACGTCATCGCCGGGCTGCACGTCACGATCGGGATCCTCGCCGCGCTGCACGCACGGGACGAGACCGGCCGCGGCCAGCACGTCGAGGTCAACCTGATGTCATCCGCGCTCTCGGGAATGGTCAACCAGTCCAGCGCATACGTCGCTGGCGGAGTCGTTCCGACCCGGATGGGGAACAGCCACCCGAGCCTCTTCCCGTACGAGCCGCTGCCGTGCGCGGACGGCGACCTGATCATCACCGCCGGCAACAACGGGCAGTTCCGCAAGCTGGTCGAGGTGCTCGGCGTTCCCGATCTTGCCGACGACCCGCGCTTCGCGCGTAACGAGGGCCGGACGGCCAACCGTGACGAGCTGCGTCCGCTGCTCGTGGAGCGACTCGAGACGCGGCCGAAGATGGACTGGTTCCGCGAGCTCATCGCCGCCGGTGTCCCGTGCGGCCCGATCAACGGCATCGACGGTGGGGTCGCGTTCGCCGAGGAGGTCGGCCTCGACCCGGTCGTCGAGGTCGGCGAGGGCGACGCGATGGTGCCGTCGGTGCGCAACCCGATCACCTTCTCCGAGACTCCCGTCGACTACCGGCTGCCGCCGCCGGGTCTGGACGAGCACGGCGACGAGATCCGTGACTGGCTGAGGGGGTCCGCATGGCCGACGAGCTGAGCTTTCCGACGTCGCTGGGGACCTCGACCGCCGACGATATCCGGCTGATGGGCGAGGACCTCACCGAGCTGATGGGCAATGTCGGCTTCGGCGAGCTCGCGTTCTGGCTGGTGGCGCTGCGACGGCCCACGCCGCAGGAGACGCGTGTCTTCGAGGCCGTGTTGGTGGCGCTCGCCGACCACGGCTTCACGCCGACCGCGATCGCGGCCCGGCTCACCTACCTGTCGGCGCCGGACTCGCTGCAGGGCGCGATGGCTGCCGGCCTGCTCGGTGGCGGCTCCCGGTTCCTCGGTGTGACGGAGGACTGCGCCGCCTACCTGCAGTGCCGTACTCGAGGCTCATCAGGGCGACCTGCCGGACCATGCGCTGGCGGACCAGGACGGCGCCTGGGACGCCCTCGCCCTCGAGGCTGTACGGCAAACGAAGGCCGCGGGTAGGTACGTGCCCGGTCTCGGCCACCCGGTGCACAAGGTGCAGGACCCCCGCACCCCGCGACTGCTCGCCATCGCCGAGGAGGAGGGTCTGCGCGGCCCGCACCTGCGGCTGTTCGAGGCGATCGGGCGCACCCACGAGCAGGTCCTCGGCCGGCGGCTCCCACTCAACGGCGCGGGCGTCTGCGGCGCGGCGCTCGCCGACCTGGGCCTGCCGGTCGAGCTGCTGCGGGGCTTCGCGTTGCTGGCCCGCGCGGCCGGGCTGCTGGGCCAGCTCGCCGAGGAACGACGCCGCCCGATCGGGATGGACACCTACCTCGCCGTCGACCGCAACGCGGTCTACGTCGACCCGACCGAGGACTGAGAGGAGCGAGCGTGGCCACCGTCGCCGCAGTCATCGCCTCGACGCATCACCCGTTCTACCTGAAAGCCAGTACGGCAACCGGAGCCGAGCGTCCGCCGTTCGCCGACGAGTGGCAGGCCAAGATCGAGACCTTCCGAGAGACGCTGACCCGCGCCGAGCCCGACGTCCTGGTGATGGTGGGCAGCGACCACTTCCACCAGCTCTGGCTCGACAACATGCCACAGTTCCTGGTCGGCAAGGCGCCGTACTTCGACGCCAACTGGTACAACGAGGAACGCGAGTTCGGCCTGCCCCGGATGACGCTGAAGGGACAGGAGGACCTCTCGACCCACATCCTGCGCAACGGCCTCGACATGGACTTCGACCTGGCGTTCAGCAACGAGCTGCGGATCGACCACAGCATCACCTGCCCGATCATCACGCTGAGACCGCAGGCGGACCTGCCGATCGTGCCGATCTACACCAACATCTTCGCGCCGCCACTGCCGCAGCCGAAGCGGTTCGTCCAGCTGGGCAAGGCGATCCGCGAGCTGGTCGAGTCCTGGCCGAGCGACCAGCGGGTCGCGATCATCGGTACCGGACATCTGTCGCTCGAGCTCGGTGGGCCGCGCCAGTTCGGCGAGCACGGCCCGGACCCGGAGTTCGACCGGCAGGCCGTCGAATGGATCGCCAGCGGCGACCTCGAGGGTTGCCTCGGCGAGGTGACGCTCGACAGCCTCCACCAGCCCGGCAACGCCACGCACGGCTTCATGGACTTCATGCTGATGATGGGCGTCGCCGGTGCAGGGAGTGCCGGCCGACCACGTCGACTCGCTCGACCTCTTCCACACGATGGAGGCCTACTTCACGTGGTACCCCGAGGGGGCGCTGTCGTGAGCAAGGCCGCGTCATGAGCAAAGCCGCATCATGAGCAAGTACCTGCTGAACAAGTTCCTCTACACCGTCGACCGCGACCCGGACCTGGTCGAGCGCTACCGCGAGGACCCGGCCGGCACCGTCACCTGGTGGGAGGACGAGCTGGCCAACCAGATCCTCAACTGCCATAGCCGGGAGCGGTCGACCTGGCTGGCGTTCACCGACGAGGAACGCGACGTGCTGGTCCGGCAGGACCACGTGCGCCTGTTCGAGATGGGCGCCCATCCCTTCCTGACATTGACCCTCTTCATCGCGATGTTCGAGCGGGACCACGGTCCGTTGGAGTACCAGATCGCCTACGGCCGGGCCATGCAGCATCTCTCGCTGCCCTACTCCGACATCGCGACCTGACCATGCGCGCCGCCGTCCTGAGCATCGCGGGCCAACCGCCGAGGTACGACCAGCACCCGGACCCCTCAGCCGCCTCAGGATCGACGCTGGTCCAGGTGACTGCGGCGCCGCTGGTCCCGCTCGACCTGTACTGCGCGTCCGGCACGTCGTACTTCGGAGTACCGGCGACGCCGTACGTGCCGGGCTGCCAGGGGGTCGGCGTGGTCGTGGCCTCGGACACGCATCCGGTGGGATCGCGGATCTGGTTCATCACGACGGCGGGAATGGCGCCGGGCGACGGAAGCCTCGCGGAGCTGTGCCGCGTGCCGGATGCGGCTGCCGTACCGCTCGCGGCCGACGTGCCCGACCCGCTCGCTGCCGCGGTCGGGCTCTCGGGTGTCGCGGCCTGGATGGCGTTGTCCTGGCGGGGTGGTCTACGTGCGGGCGAGCGGGTGCTGGTGCTCGGTGGCGGCGGTGCTGTGGGGCAGGCCGGGATCGGCGCGGCTCGCGCGCTAGGCGCCTCGACGGTGGTGGCGGTGGCGCGCCCGGCGTCTGTCGAGCGCGCGCGAGCGGCCGGCGCCGACGAGGTCATCTCTCTCGTGGCGGACGTCGATGTGCTCGCCTCATCACTGGGCCAGCACGGGCCGTACGACGTCGTGCTCGACCCGGTCTGGGGTACCGCAGCGAGCGCCGCCGCACGGAACCTGGCGGACGGTGGCCGCCTGGTCAACCTCGGTGGCGCATCGGGCGACGAGGCGCTGCTCGAGTCCTCGGTGCTCCGAAGCCGCTCGGCATCGGTGCTCGGCTACACCAACAACGCGCTCACCTCCGACCAGCGACGGGAGGCCATCACCGCCGTGCTCGGTCATGCCGTGGCAGGCCGGATCCTGATGAGCTACGAGGTACGGCCGCTCGCCGATGTCGAACAGGTCTGGCAACGCCAGATGGCCGGCTCGGGGGAGCCGCGCTGCGTCCTGGAGCCCATCGCACCCTGAGTCCCGTGGCCCCGGACCCTGAGCACCCGGACCGAGGAGTCGGGGTCCGGCCAGGGCTGCACCCGATGTACGAGGGCTCGGCGGCGAGGCACAGTAGAGATGTCGGGGAAACGCCCTGACATCTGTCTGAAGGAAGTGCACCGAACTATGAACGACATCCGCCAGAGCTTCGCCCAGCACGGTCTGGTCCGGCCGCAGGACGGGAGAGTGCTCGGCGGCGTGATTGCTGGTCTCGGCCGACGCCTCGGCATCGCACCGTGGCCCGCGCGACTCCTGTTCGTCCTGCTCCTCATGGTCGTCCCAGGCAGCCAGATCCTGGTCTACCCGATTCTGTGGATCCTGATGCCCTCAGAGGAAACGGTGGGTGTCCAGGCACATACCCAGCCCGTTCCCGCGGCCTGACCTGCGGTGAGACGCGCAGACACGTCCCGCCCCGACCTGCCAAAGGCCGGGGCGGGACGTGTCAAGTCGCTCCTCAGAACTTGTTGACCTTGGAGAACAGCAGCTTGTTCGGTGAGCCCGTCCCGGTGTCAGTGACCTTGCCGACGGTGGCGTTGTCGACGATCGCGTCCCGCACCTGGGTGGTGGTGGCACCCGGGTTCTTGCTGAGATAGAGCGCAGCCACGCCGGCGACGTGCGGTGACGCCATCGAGGTGCCGCTGATCGTGTTCGTCGCGGTGTCGCTGGAGTACCAGTCGGAGGTGATGTTCTCGCCCGGCGCGAACAGGTCGAGGCAGGTCCCGTAGTTCGAGAAGCTGGCCCTGGCGTCACCGATGGTGGTGGCACCGACGGTGATCGCAAGCGGTGTCGACGCCGGTGAGTAGGCGCATGCGTCGTCGGAGAAGTTAGCCGCCGCAACCGCGTACACCACACCAGAGTTGATCGAGTTCGTGATCGCGTCGTTGACCGACTGCATCTTGCCGCCCTGGATGCTCATGTTGGCCACCGACGGACCGCTGTGGTTGGCGGTGACCCAGTCAACGCCGGCGATGACGCCGTCCCAGGTACCGCTGCCGCCGCAGTCCAGCACCCGGACCCCCACCAGCGAGACAGACTTGGCAACGCCGTACGTCGATCCACCGACGGTGCCGGACACGTGGGTGCCGTGGCCGTTGCAGTCGTCAGCGCTACCGCCGTCCACGGCGTCGAAGCCGGACGTGGCCCGACCGCCGAAGTCCGTGTGGGTGAAGCGGATCCCGGTGTCGATGATGTAGGCGTGGACGCCGCTCCCGCCACCGTTGGCATACTTGTACTTGGTGTTCAACGGGAGACTGCGCTGGTCCACGCGGTCCAGACCCCATGACGGCGGGTTGATCTGCTTGCCGGCCAGGTGCACCCGACCGTCGGCCTCGACGTACTTGACGCCGTCGGCGGAGCGCACCGCGTCGAGGGCAGCGCGCGACAGCGTCGCGGAGAAGCCTTTCAGCGCCGCATGGTAGGTGAATCCGATGGTGCCGCCGGCGGCCGTTGCGGCCGCTGTGGCACTTTGCAGACGTGCATCGGAGGCGCTGTCGTCGAGGACGACGATGTAGTGCCCGGCAATGCGTCCGGCCTGGTGTGCGCCGAGCAACGGCGCACGTGATGATGTCGAGCCGTCGGTCCCGCTGGCGGCAGCCAATGGTGCGGCCGCCAGCGCGATTCCAACGGCGAAGGCGCCAGCGCCCCACCACTTCGTTCGTAATGCTCCCATATCTGTCCCCTTTGAATGTCTGCGCTCCTAGCGGAGCGGCGGTTAGTTGCTGTTGTCGCCTCCCGTGGGCGTCATGAGCGTAGTGGGATGAACGTCTTCCAGTACAGGGCTCTGGGGCCATGGCATCGGGATCAGTTGGCTGCCTTGCGAGTGATCCGGTAGTGCAGGGTCAGGAACAGGAAACCAAATACCCAGAAGGAGTGCTCGGCTCTAAGCACGCCATCCTCGACGAAGACGTCGAGCTGCTCCTCGAAGCCGTGCACGGCCAGGGTCGTGAGCTCGTCTGCCGCCGTGTCGACGTAGCTGAGGTAATGCCCGGCATGGCCGTCGCTGACGTGGCTGGTCAATGTCAGCCCTCGGTCGGGTCGTGACCGGGGCAGCAGCGTGGCGGTGAAGCTCCCCTCCGGCACCGGGAACCCGACGCTGACGTATCCGGATCCCTGGTGGGTGTAGGTGGTGTAGATGCCGGTCATGATCGGCTCGTCGTCATCGGCGAACGAGCGAATCCAACCGCGCACCGACACGGTTCCGTCTACCCCCGTCACGGTGTCGATGCGGCTACGGATCCCTCGCTGCGCCTCGCGCTGGTTCATCGGGATACTGGCCTGGCCCAGCGGTCGCGCGACCAGGGTGCGGTACAACAGGTAGCCGGGCCGTACCCACAGCCGCCACTGCGGGACGATGTCGAGGGCGAACCGCGTGGTGTGTTCGTAGAACTCGCGAACGAGAGGGTCGACCTGCTCGGGGTGGAGCTCCGGTCCGGCCAGCGCATCGAGGGAGGCCACGATCCCGGTGTCGTCGGCGTCGGCGGTGTAGTGCGCGCCGAGCTCCTCGGCCAGAGTTCGGACATAGCTGGTTCCGACGTATCTCGTCCGTGCCGGTCGTGGCACCACGAACGGCAGGTCGGCGGCGCCGAAGCCGATGGAAGATGTCGTCGCCACGCTCGTGACCCTATCCACGGACCAATCGCGATAACCTCACGGTGGTGGACCGGCGCTCGAGCCAAGGGGGATCAGTACATGCTGATGCAACTGCGACGTACCTCAATGATGTTGCTCGCCGTAGCCGGCGTGGCGATCCCTGCGATGAGCGAGGGAGCCGCCGCCCAGGTCGCGGACCCGTGGCGGGAGGTCGCTGGTCACCACAACTACCTTGCTGCACATGTCGCGGCGGTCTCGCCCACCTCCGCGTTCTTCGCCGGCAGCTTCGGGTCGAGGCACATCACGCGTTTCAAGCAGTGGGACGGGCACGACTGGACCAATGCCCCAGGCATCGCCCGACCGCACAGTGAGCTGCATGCCATCGATGCCATCGGGCCCGATGATGCCTGGGCGGTCGGCTACCAGTCATCGCATGATCGAACGTTCAGACGGACCCTCTTGGTCCACTGGGACGGCGCCCGGTGGGCGGTCGTGCCCGGCGGCGGACGTGGTGAGCTGTACGACGTCTCGATGGTGTCCCCGGACGACGTCTGGGCCGCCGGCTTCGACGTCGTGGACCACCACGCCAGATCGGTGATCCTCCACTGGGACGGGTCTCGCTGGCAGCAGGTCCGGATCCCCGTCGCGGGCATCTGGGTCTCAGTTCTCGCGCTCAGCTCCGGTGACGTGTGGATCGGTGGCTACGGTCCGGATGGAGACGCGATCCTGCATTGGGATGGGCACGCCTGGAGCTCGACGCCGACCAGCGGCTTCATGAACTCGATCGACGCCCTGTCCCCGAACGACGTCTGGGCCGTGGGCGAGAACGGCTCCACGCTGCGGACCGTCATCGAGCACTGGGACGGTACGGCGTGGACGGTCGTACCGAGTCCGAGCCCAGGTGAGAACTACGGCACGTTCCTACAGAGCGTCACAGCGGTATCGCCGGACGACGTCTGGGCAGCGGGGGAGACCGGGGCCCCGGCGGCTGGTTTCGGCGTCACCGTCATCGAGCATTGGGACGGCAGCGAATGGTCCCTGGTTCCGAGCCCCAACCCGGGCAAGAAGTGGAACTACCTCGGAGCGATCAGCGCGGACTCGACGGGTGATGCCTGGGCCTCCGGCGCGTTCTCGAACCGGAAGGGTGTCGACCTGGCGAAGACTTTGCTGCTGCACTGGGACGGTGCGGCCTGGACCAGGCTGCATGACGTGCGCTGAAGCAGCGCTGCGACGAGATCCCCAGGACACCTCGAGGGGTCCGGTTGCTTTGGGCAACCTGAACCCCTCGAGATGCTTTTGCGGTGTGCCTAGAGAGCGACGATGCCCTCGCCGCCCACGGCACCGGGCACGGTGACCGAACCGATGGCGGTGAGTGAGCCGTCTGCGTTGGCGAGGTACTCGTCGACGATGCCTGCGGCACCGGTTTGGACGTAGACGAACTGCCCGTCGTGCGAGGCGGCGGCGTCGACCGTTCCTGCATCGGTCGAGGTGGTGCCGAGCAGCTCGAGGGAGCTGTGCCCGTCGTCATAGATGCCGGAGACGTTGGCGCTACCAGCGTTGGACGCATACAGGTAGTCGCCGTTGCGCACGACCCAGCAGGTTGCGGCCTGGCCGGTCGCCAACTGCTCGATCGGGTTGAGAACTCCACTCGGCCGGATCGTGAACGTGGCCACGGAGTTGGTTCCGGCTTCGGCTACGACCAGGCGGCCGGACGGGTCGAACGTCACTCCGAAGGGCACTGTCCCTGCCTCGAAGTTGACGACTGGTACGGCGGAAGGCTTGCCGAGAACCCCGAGCTTGAACACGTCGATGCTGTTGGACGCGGCCTTGGTCGCGACCACGAGCTTGGAGCCGTTGGGTGTGAAGGCGATCTGGCCGGGTACGTGGGTGAACTGGGGCTCGGCCACCGGCAGGTCGAGTGCGCGGTGCCAGCGGGGGATGAGTCGCAGGTGGTGAGCGATCCGGTAGTAGCCCTGGATCGATCCACCTTCGAGCCCGTTGAGGACGTACACGCTGTGGCCGTGTGCGGTGACGCTGAGCGGGAAGGCGCCCCCGGACGAGATGACCTGGGTCCGCGACAGTCGGTCACCGTTGACGGCGAACACGGTCAGCGTGTTACTCCCCGCGTTGACCGCGTAGAGGGTGTGGCTGGCCCGGTCGTACGTCAGGGAGCCTTGCGATGCGAGATGGTCGACGACCGAGCCCGTGAGAACACCACCCAGACCACCGGTGGCGTACACGCCTGCCTGGGTGAGTGTCCCGTCGGCGGCTCGGTCGTAGGCGACGATGCTGTTGCCATCGACGTTGTCGGTCTGGACGAACACCGCGGTCGATGGGGTCCGCGGGCTGCCACTGGTCGATGCGGATGCCGGGGTGGCTGCGAGGGCGGCGCCGATCACAAGTGCACCGCCGAGGGTGGCGATTCGAGCGAGGGTCTTCATGGTTCTCCTGGGTTGTGGGCCGATGAGCTACACCTGTTCAGTGCTTCCAGCCCGCGAAGAGTTACCCAGAATCGCGGCTCGTCAGGAGGCCGTAAGAACTATGACGATCGTGTGACGCCGGGCCTTCTCTCCTCCGCACCTTTCTCTCGTCGCCGTGTAACGCCACGGCCGCCGACGGCACTGATCTGCTGAGACGTCCGACGCAGCAGCCGTATCCGCGACCTGCTGTCAGCGAACCGAGGAGAGACCGTGACCCCACCGAGCAGCATCCCTGACGCGAGCTACGGCGCAGACCTGAAGGCGCTCTTCATCAACTGCACGCTGAAGCGGTCACCCGAGCCGAGCAACACCCAGGGTCTGGTCGATGCGAGCCGACGCATCATGGAGCAGCACGGTGTGCAGGTCGACGTGGTCCGGGCCATCGACCACGACATCGCCACTGGCGTGTGGCCCGACATGCGTGAGCACGGCGCGCAGACCGACGACTGGCCGGAGATCTTCGAGACCGTCAAAGCCGCCGACATCCTCGTGCTCGCAGGCCCGATCTGGCTCGGCGACAACAGCTCGATCATGAAGCAGGTGCACGAGCGGCTCTACGGCGGTTCGCACCTGCTCAACGACGCTGGGCAGTACCTCTACTACGGGCGGGTCGGCGGCTGCCTGATCACCGGCAACGAGGACGGGATCAAGCACTGCGCAAGCAACGTGCTCTACACGCTGCAGCACATCGGTTACACGATCCCTCCGCAGGCGGACGCAGGCTGGATCGGCGAGGCCGGCCCTGGCCCGTCGTACCTCGACCCGGGCAGCGGTGGTCCGGACAACGACTTCACGAACCGCAACACGGCGTTCATGACCTGGAACCTGATCCATCTCGCCCGGATCCTGAAGGACGCGGGTGGGGTTCCGGCGTACGGCAACCAGCGTTCGGAGTGGGACGCCGGCTGCCGGTTCGACTACGAGAACCCCGAGTATCGATGAGGGGCGATACGCTCCGGGCGTGGTTACGGCGGGCGGCGATGACGCACTCGTGGCGGGGATCCGCTCGGGTGATGAAGCGGTCTTCGCTGACCTGCTCGACAACTGGTCACGTTCGATGCAGCTGGTCGCGCGCGCCTTCGTCTCCACGGAGGCCTCCGCCGAGGAGGTCGTCCAAGACACCTGGCTGGCCGTCATCCGCGGCATCGACCGCTTCGAAGGCCGATCCTCGGTACGCACCTGGGTCTACCGAATCCTGGTCAACACCGCAAAGGCGCGCGGCGTTCGCGAGAGTCGGACCGTGCCGTGGAGCAGCCTGGCCGACGACGAGGACCGCAGCCCGACTGTCGACCCGGCCAGGTTCCGCAGCGCCGGCGACCCGTACCCGGGCGGATGGCAGTCGTTCCCGCGCGAATGGCACTCCTCGGAAGGCAGCGTGCTCGCCGGCGAGCTCCGCATGAAGGTCCACGCAGCGATCGACGCACTACCTGAACGGCAGCGCGTCGTGATCACCCTTCGTGACGTGACGGGGCACAGCGCGGACGAGGTCTGCGGGATGCTCGACATCTCCGGCGCCAACCAGCGGGTCCTGCTGCACCGCGCCCGAGCCACGGTGCGCGCCCAGCTTGCGTCGTACCTCGAGAAACCGGCCGCGCCCGGCCCTGGCGCGGTGGGCTGAGATGGCCGACCTCACCTGCCAGGAGCTCGTGGAGCTCGTCACCGACTACCTCGAGGGTGCGCTCGACCAGGACACGGCTGGCCGGTTCGACCAGCACCTGGCCCGCTGTACAGGTTGTGAGTCCTATCTGGACCAGATGAGGGAGACGGTACGTCTGGTCGGGGAGATCACCGCCGAGACCCTCTCCGAGGAGATGCAGACGGCTCTGCTGGCTGCGTTCCGTGACTTCCCGCGTTGATCGTCTGGGTCTCGACCACTGGATCGTTCGTGGGAATCGCGCTAGCCTCCCGGTTCGAGGCGCCTTTGCTGGAGCCCTAAGGGGTCGGACCGTGCCGTTGCGATTTCGTCGTTCTTCTCTGCTACTCCTCGCTGCGTTCGGGTTGGTGATCCCTGCGGTGAGTCAGGGAGCCGCGGCCCGGAGCATCGATCCATGGCGCGAGGTCGCCGGACATCACTACTACTCTCCCGTGGTGTCAACGGTCTCGCCCACGTCAGCGTTCTTCGCCGGCAGCTTCGGCGCAAGGCACCTCACGCGGTTCAAGCAATGGGACGGGCACGCCTGGACCAATGCCGCCGGCATCGCCCGACCGCACAGTGAGCTGCATGCCATCGATGCCATCGGGTCCGACGATGCCTGGGCGGTCGGCTATCAGTCATCCCATGATCGAACGTTCAGACGGACCCTGTTGGTCCACTGGGACGGCAGCCGGTGGGCGGTCGTGCCCGGCGGCGGACGTGGTGAGCTGTACGACGTCTCGATGGTGTCCCCGGATGACGTGTGGGCCGTCGGCTTCGACATCGTGAGCGGCTACGCCACATCGGTGATCCTGCATTGGGACGGTTCTACCTGGCAGCACGTCCAAGGACCCGACGGCGGCATCTGGGTCTCAGTGCAGGCGCTCAGCTCCGGTGACGTGTGGATCGGCGGCAGCAGCCCGTCGCGAGACGTGATCCTGCACTGGGACGGGCACGCCTGGAGCTCGACGCCGACCCACGGCTTCATGAACGCGTTCGCGTCCCTGTCTCCTGACGATGTCTGGGCCGTCGGCGAGAACGGCTCCACGCAGAGGACCGTCATCGAACACTGGGACGGCTCGGCGTGGACCGTCGTACCGAGTCCGAGCCCAGGTGAGAACTACGGCACGTTCCTGCAGAGCGCCACCGCGGTCTCCCCGGACGACGTATGGGCCGTGGGCGAGACGGGGTACCCGACTGCCGACTTCGGCGAGACTGTGATCGAGCACTGGGACGGCCAAGAATGGTCCGTCGTGCCGAGCCCCAGCCCGGGCAAGCAGTGGAACTTCCTCGGAGCCGTCAGCGCTGACTCGACCGGTGAAGCCTGGGCGTCCGGCACATTCTCGAACAGTCCTGGCCTCGACCTCGCGAAGACGTTGCTGCTGCACTGGGACGGTACGGAATGGACCAGGCTGCACGACGTGCGCTGACGCGACGGCGGGCTGACGCGACCGCGGGCCTCGAGCTCGGTAATCGCTTTGTCGGCGTGCTGGACCACATCTAGTGTGTGGTGGTGCCCTCACTACTGGCGGTGACGTTCGACGCTCAGGACCCGGTTGGTCTGGCCCGGTTCTGGGCGGGGTTCCTCGGCCGAGAAGTGATCGAGGACGGGGATGCTCGCATGCTGCCCGGCGACGAACGGCAGCTCGGTCTTCGGTTCGACCAGAGCCCCGTGGAGAAGGCGGGACCTAACCGCGTGCACCTCCACTTCACGAGCGGCAGCCTTGCCGACCAAGAGCAAACGGTGGCGACCGCGCTGGAGCTCGGCGGCTGCCATCTCGACGTCGGGCAGCTCCCCGAGGAGGGTCACGTCGTTCTGGGTGACCCGGAGGGCAACGAGTTCTGCGTGATCGAGCCGGGCAACAACTTCCTCGCCGGGTGTGGCTTCTTGGGTGAGCTCGCGTGCGACGGCACGCGCCAGGTGGGCCAGTTCTGGAGCACGGCGCTGAACTGGCCTCTGGTCTGGGACCAGGACGAGGAGACCGCGATCCAATCACCGCACGGCGGCACCAAGGTCGCGTGGGGCGGCCCGCCCGTGGCCCCGAAAGAGGGGAGAAACCGGCAGCGCTTCGACCTGGCCCCGGCTGGCGGCGACCAGGAGGCAGAGGTCGACCGGCTGCTCTCACTCGGGGCCACTCGGCTGACGGTCGATGAAACCGGCGCCGTCGAGCTCGCCGACCCGGACGGCAACGAGTTCAGCATCAGAGCGGGCTGACCCTCGATCCGACCCTGGTTACCGGTGATCCGAGCCTGGTTACCGGCCATCCGAGCCTAGGTGTCGGCCCATCCGAGTCTGATGCTCTCGGTAGGAGTTCCGGTCTGAGTTCGGTCCGGTTCTTGAAAGGCGCAGCGGTCGACGGCGGCGTGCTGAGTCGGTTTCTCGGGTGCGTCTCATGCTGTGGTCGTTGGCCTCGAGCTGCGGTCTGAGGGTGGAGGGGCTGGTGTGACGTACGGGACGACCTCGCCCCGTCTGAAAACCGCTTTTCTCAGGCCGTTTCGGCGGTTTGAGCGGCACTCAGGCGGTGTCCGTGTCCCAGCAGCAACACCGACCCCCCCAGCCCCACACATCGCAGCCGTAACCGCGGATTTGCCCAGCATGCTTGGCAGGTGCTCCGTCTACCGGGCAGGTCTGCCCTGCACCCGGTGTACTTACCCAGCGTGCTGGGCAAACCCGAGCCAACAACCGCCGCGGCGCTGTGCCGGTGCGACCGGGCCTCATCCATACCGCCACTCAAACCACTGGCCGTTGCCCGGGTTGAGGGGGGTACGGCAATGCACCCACCCGCAAGGAGACGAACGATCCATACCTGGCATGCAGATCTGCTGCGTGTGCTTCGGCGTCCGCGCTCAAGCCGATCTCGACCGGCGGGCGTTGATATCCCGGTTTGGGCATCGGATACGCGCGAAGCAGCCGGGGTCTGGTTTCCCGCATTCTGACCAGGTCGTGCCGTAGCAGCTCCCAAGCTGCGAGCGCGTCAGGCTCAGCTCGTTCGACGTGGACCGGATTCTGGATGCCCAACCGCCGAGCCAACTCTGCGATCGCGGCGGCGTCGTGGTCCGTGAGGTCGATCACGGTGATGCGAAGACTGCGGTCGGGATCGAACCTGGCTTCGGCGAACCGGTCGCCCAGAAGCGATCGTGCGCCCTCGAGGAGCTCGTCTGAACGCAGGCGATCGCCAGTGCGGCCATCGAACGTCGCCATGTCGCGAGGCTAGCCTGACGCACCGTGTGAGCCGCGCCACGCGTCGTATGTTCGCCAGCGAACAGTGCGCACGTGAGCTGGACGAGAGACTCGTGGGCGACGACAACGCCTGACAGACACCGCAGGAGGGGGGCGGCGGGGCCCCGGACTCTTGTCGGTGTGAGGCGATGACGCTAGCCCTGGGCGAGGCGAGGCGAGGCGAGGCGAGGCGAGGCGAGGCGAGGCGAAGGCGGACGGGTGCGTCGATCCGCCACGACGAGGAGGGTCCAAGCAGAAATGCGTGCAGCCTCTGATCCGGCCTGGCATGGGAGAGTTTGTGCGCCATCAGGGACTCGAACCCCGAACCCGCTGATTAAGAGTCAGCTGCTCTGCCAATTGAGCTAATGGCGCCGGTGCCTGCGGACGGGCCTCTGGGGCTCGTCGTGAAGCGTGGTGGAGCATACCAGCGGCTCTCCGCAGGCCGGAAACTGGTTCTCGCGAGCCTGCCGCGTGACGCACGAGACACGCCGCTGACCGGCTTCTATTACCCGACTTGTAGTAGATTTGGCTGGCCGGCGTGCGCGTCGGTGCCGGGCTGATCGCCGTACCGATGTATCAGGGAGACCCGCCAGCGCACTTGGACCTCTGGGCCGCCTCACCGAAATGATGCCGCATTAGACCCTTCCGGGTCGCTAGCATTGGTCGGTCGAGGCGGGGTCCGGACGAAGAGAGGGGACGACAGGTGACGAGCGACGCCGACGCGACTGTGCATGACGTCTCCGGCGTGCCCTCGCGTCCCACCTGGCGGCGCGCCGCGATGCTGACCCTCAAGGTCGCCATCGGCATCGTCGTCGTGTTCGCGATCTACCGCAAGGTCCTGCCCGTTCATCGCCGGCGCCCCCTGGGCCGGCGTCGTCGACGTCGTCTCCGAGCTCACCAAGCGCCAGGTGCTGCTGCTGCGCGTCATCTGGTTCAGCGGGCTCTGGGCGCACACGTTCGTGCTGACCGCCGCGATGCCGCGGCTGACCCACCGCCGGGCGCTCACGCTCAACCTGACCGGCAGCGCCGTGTCCAACCTGGTGCCCGATGGGCGGCGCGCTCGGGATCGGCCTCAACTACTGGATGACGCCGGTCGTGGGGCTTCAGCAAGCCGGCCTTCACCCTCTACACGTTCGTGACGAACCTCTGGGACGTCATGGCCAAGCTGAGCCTGCCGGCGCTGGCGCTGGGCGCCCTGCTCCTGACCGGCGACGTCACCCACCCGCAGCTGGCCAACGTCGCCGAGGTCGCGATGATCCTGCTCGGTGTCCTGCTGCTCTGTCGTGCTCGCCGCGCTGTCCAGCGAGCGCGCGGCCGGCTTCCTCGGCCGGCTGCTGACCCAGCCCGTCCAGCTGCTCTACCGGCTGGCGCGGTCCGACCGCAAGATCGACCTCAGCCAGAGCGTGCTCGAGCTGCGCCACGAGAGCGTCGGGCTGCTGCGCGGCGGAGGCTGGATCCAGCTCTCGCTCGGCATGCTCGCCTACTCCGCGCTGCAGTTCCTGTTGCTGTGGGCCAGCCTGCACATGCTCGGTACGACGCTCACCGCGCCGGAGATCTTCGCGGGCTACGCCCTCGAGCGGGTGCTGACGCTGATCATGATCACGCCCGGCCGGCACCGGCTTCGTCGAGGCGGGCATGACCGGCCTGCTGATCGCCGTCTTTCAGCGGCGACCCGATCACCACCGTGGCCGGGGTGCTGATCTACCGCGCCTTCACGTTCGGGCTCGAGATCCCGGTCGGCGCCGCGAACCTGGCGGTCTGGCTCTGGCGGCGCCGCGGCGCACCGCCCGCACCGAGCTCACCGAGCCCCGAGGTGGCCCTCGAGGCGGCCGCCTGATGCGGATCGCCCACGTCAGCGACTGCTACCTCCCACGACTCGGTGGCATCGAGATGCAGGTGCACGACCTCGCCACCCGTCAGCGCGCCGCGGGTCACGAGACCACGGTCATCACCCAGACGCCCGTTCAGGCCGGTGCGAGCGGACGCGATCCCTGACCCGCCCTGGGTGATCCGGGTGCCGAGCCCGATCTCGCAGCCGATGATCCGGCCCTTCTTCGCCGGGCTTCTCGGCTGCCGACCTGCTGACGCGGGACCGCTTCGACCTGGTCCACGTCCACGCGTCACTCATCTCGCCGTTCGCGATGTTCGTCCGCCCGGGCCGCGTCCCGCGCCGGAGTGCCCACCCTCGTCACGGTCCACTCGCTGTGGGCTCGCACCGGGCCGTCGCCCGACATCGCCTGGGGGCATCGTCGGTCACATCGGCTGGCCGGTCGTCTGGTCCGCCGTCAGCGAGACCGCCGCCGGTCAGGTCGCCAGGACGCTGGGCGCCGGCGCCGCGGTCGCGGTCCTCCCCAACGGGATCGACGCCGAGGCCTGGCGCACGGTCGCCGCCCCACGACCCGCCGAACACCGTGACGATCGCCAGCGTGATGCGGCTGACCCGGCGCAAGCGGCCGATGCCGCTGCTGCGCATGCTGCGGCGGCTCCGCGACCGGGTCTCGCCGAACATCGAGCTGCGCGCGGTCATCATCGGCGACGGCCCGCTGCGCGACGCGATGGCCGGCTACCTGCGGTCGCACGACATGGAGAGCTGGGTGAGCCATGCCCGGGCGGCTCGAGCGTCCCGCCATCAAGCAGGTCTTCCGCCACTCCGACCTGTACGTCGCACCCGCCGTACTCGAGTCCTTCGGCATCGCCGCCCTCGAGGCACGGACCGCCGGCCTGCCCGTGATCGCCACCCGCAACGGCGGCGTCGGAGAGTTCATCACCGACGGCAGCGAGGGCTTCCTCACCGGCAGCGACAACGAGATGGTCCACGCCCTCACCGCGCTGGTCCACGACCACCACACCCGCGGGCGGATCGCCGCCCACAACCACGCGGTGCTGCCGACCGTGAGCTGGCCGAGCGTGCTGGAGCGGGCCGAGGTCCTCTACGCCGCGGCCGAGCAGCGCGCCGCCAGCGAGGCCCGCCGACGGGCCACCCGCACGGCCAGCAGGCGCGCGCCGGGCGTCGGTCGGCGACGTCGGCCGCTGACGAGCCGACCGCACGTGAGCCCGGCCGGCCGGCCAGCGCTACGTCGTCGTCTCGTTCCACGCGCATCCCGACGACGAGGCGCTCCTGACCGCCGGCACCCTCGCGCAGGCGGTCGCCGACGGTCATCGGGTCGTGCTCGTCATGGCGACGGCGGGGGAGTCCGGTCTCGCCGCCACCGACCTCGCCGGGGACCTCTCGCTCGGCGACCGCAGGCTCGACGAGCTGACCGCCTCGGCGCACGTGATCGGCTGCGCGCGGGTCGTCATGCTCGGGTACGGCGACTCCGGGCTGCGACGGGACGGCGAACCCCGACCGGTCGCCGTTCGCGCACGCCGATGTCGAGGAGGCCGCCGCAGCGGCTCGCCGAGATCCTGCGCGAGGAGGAGCGCCGACGTCCTCACGACGTACGACCCCGCCGGGGGCTACGGCCACCCCGACCACGTCCAGGTCCACCGGGTGGGGGTCAGGGCCGCCGAGATCGCCGGCACCCCGGTGGTGCTCGAGGCCACCGCCGACCGGACCGTGCTGCAGCGCGTCGTGCGGGTTCCTGCGCCGGATCCGGTTCGTGCTGCCCGGCCTCTACATCCCGTCGGCGGACGAGGCCTACACCGCGCGCGCGCGACCTCACCCACGTGGTCGACATCACGCGACGACCGTCGACGTCAAGCGAGCCGCCATCGAGGCCCACGTCAGCCAGTCCACGGCGCCCTCGGGCGTGCGCACGCTGGGGCTGATCCTGCAGCTGCCCCGGCCGCTCTATCGGCGGGCGTTCCGGCACGAGTGGTTCGTCGAGCGGGGCCGGCACCCCGCGAGCCCTCCGCTCGGCGACATCTTCGCCAGCGCTCCGACCCGATCCGCCTGCTGCAGGCCGACGGCGTGAGCCGAGTCAGCCCGTCGGCGGGAGCGCCGAGCAGGCGCTGCAGAACGGGTACGTCGGACGGGCTCGAGCTCTGCGACGAAGCGGGCCAGCACGACCTCGCGGGACTCGGCGCCGTCGAGCACCCGGCACATCCTGCCGCGCGGTGACCGTCGGTGGGTCGAGCGAGCGCGTAGGCGTAGGCCCGGCCGACTCGGGTGCGGGCGATGACGCCCTTGTCGTGCAGCCGGGCCAGGGTCGTCATGACCGTGGTGTAGGCGAGCGGGCCACCGAGCCGTGGAGCACCTCGGCCGACGTCAGGGGGTGGTCCACGGACGCCAGGGCCGCCAGCACCTCGCCTCCAGCCCACCGGGGGCTCTGCCTGGTCGGGCAGACTCTGCCGTACCGGCGTGCTCATCTCACCTCCTCGTGGCTACTACTGGCTCAATCGTAGCGAGGCGGACGCCGACCGCGCTGCAGCCGGCCATGCGGTCGGAATGGCGACGGATGAGTTGAGCGTTCAACTAGTATGACCGTGGGCGAGTGCCCACGAGCACAGACCAAGGAGAGTGCCGACCATGCCTGCCGTGACCGTTGACGACCTGACCGTCCTGCCCCGGGTGACCTCCGGGGTCCCCGGCTCGACACCGCGACCGGTGCGTTCGGTGACGACGGCCCCGCGCGGCTTCGAGGGGGAGGGCTTCCCGGTGCACCGCGCCTTCGCCGGCGTCGACCTGGCCCTGCTCGACCCGTTCATCCACCTGGACCAGATGGGCGAGGTGGAGTACGCCCCGGGTGAGCCGAAGGGCACGCCGTGGCACCCGCACCGCGGCTTCGAGACCGTCACCTACATGCTCGACGGCGTGTTCGACCACCAGGACAGCAACGGTGGCGGCGGCACCATCAGCAACGGCGACACCCAGTGGATGACGGCCGGCGGCGGGCATCCTGCACATCGAGAAGCCGCCGGAGTGGCTGGTGCAGGCGGGCGGGCTCTTCCACGGCCTCCAGCTCTGGGTCAACCTGCCGCGGGCGCAGAAGCTGGTCGCGCCTCGCTACCAGGACCTCCGCGGCGGGCCAGGTCGGCCTGCTGACCACGCCCGACGCGGGCGCCCTGATCCGGGTCATCGCCGGCGAGGTGGGCGGGGTCGACGGGCCCGGGTCGACGTACACGCCGATGACGATGGTGCACGCGACGCTCGCGCCGGGTGCCGAGATGACCGTGCCCTGGCGCCAGGACTTCAACGCGCTGGTCTACGTCCTGGCGGGGACCGGCACGGTCGGGGCCGAGCGTCGGCGCGATCCGGTGCCGGGCAGCTGGCCGTCCTCGGGGCCGGCGACGACATCACGGTCGCGGCCGACCGCGAGCAGGAGAGCCGCTACCCGTCGCTGGAGGTGCTCGTGCTCGGCGGCCTGCCGATCCGCGAGCCGGTCGCCTGGGGTGGCCCGTTCGTGATGAACACCCGAGCCGAGGTGATGGCGGCCTTCGAGGACTTCCAGGCCGGCCGGCTGGGCCAGATCCCGTCGGTGCACGGGCTTGGGACGGAGATCACCACGCAAAACTGAGAAAAGCCGGATTTAGGTCGGCTTGAGGATACTGCGCGTCTGAGTACCTAGATGTCGCAACAAATGACGTGCGTCAGGCTGCGTACGACGGCCCTAGAGTTGGAAGAGTGCCGCTAGGACAGCAGCAAGGAGGGGTGCCAATGTCCGCGGGTAGAAGAGGTCGGCCCTACCAGGTGCCGGAGGATCGAACATCCTTACGTGCGTCGACGGTCGATGTCGACGCACGCGTGGGATGGCTGTTGCTGATGTCTCGACTTCATCATCGCAACGCTGAGCTGGCGCTCGGCGGGCCGTTCATGGCGGCGCTCAGCGAGCTCGGCCTGCAGGCCGACCGCAGTGCGGTCAGCCGGTGGGAGTCGGGCAAGATGCAGCCGCGCTTCTCCGTGCTCACGGCGTACGAGCGGGTGCTCGAGCTCCGCCAGGGCCAGCTGAGCACGGTGGTCAACGCGCTGCGGCGCGCCTACTCCCCGGAGGGCCAGCGGGCCTGGGCACCGGTGCTCGACCCGCAGTCGGAGGCTTTCCATCTGCGGCTCGACCACCTGCTCGACATCCTGCTCTCGGAGAAGGCGACCGGGCCGGACTGGACCGAGTTCGGCTACTTCGTCTCGGCGCCCGACATGCTCTACCTGCACGGCTCGGTCTGGCGCGAGCTCACGTTCCGGCTGGTCGACCAGATGGCGCGCAGCGTCGGTCTCGCCTACCTCCAGCGCTTCGAGACCATCCGGATCCTGCTCGAGCACCGGATCGCCCAGTCCTGGCTGCTCCGCGCGGCCGGCGACTACCTGAGCGACCCGTCGGTGCAGATCGTCAACGACCCGGTCGGGGTGCTCGAGATCTCGCCGGCCCCCGAGGCCGCGGCGGTGCTGCTCGAGAAGTTCGTGCAGACCGAGTCCGAGTCGGTCTTCGAGGCGACCGTCGCCGGCATCGCCTACAAGGTCGGCATGGGCCAGTTCTCGCCGGCCGAGCTCGACCGGATCGAGGCGACCCTGATGCGCGCCATGCGCCATCGCGAGCGTGAGATCGGCGGCCTCGAAGAGGTCATGATCGCCATGCCCGAGGCCGCCCAGAACCGACTGATGGAGGCGTCCCGCGGGCTGCGTGGCCATCAGGACCTGGCCACCGTCGCCGCCCACGGCGAATGGGTCCGGCCGGACACCGCCAAGCGGGTCTCGCAGCAGCTGGCCGACCAGGTCCGCGCCGAGCTCCCGTCTGCGGCGCTGTACGACGAGGACCTGATGACGCCCCGGATCATCCGGGAGGCGCTGTTCTCCGCGCGCGGCGAGCACCGCCACCATGCCAGCCTGCTGCTGCTCGGGAGCCCGTTCCGCAGGTACCTGGCGGCCGCCCTGGCCGAGCAGATCGACGGTGCTGAGCCTGGGACGACCCGTCCGTGCCGCGGATGCAGCGGCTGCTTCGCTACCTCGCCGGTCCGGAGCAGGAGCCGATCCTGCTTCGCTGGGCCGCCACGGCCGACGACACCGCCGCTCCGCGACATCGCGCTGACTCTCGGCCACCTGCCGCCGAGTGGGGCCGACCTGGGGGTCCTCGTCGACCGGCTCAAGGGCGACAACCTGATGCTCGACCGCGGCATCCTCGTACGGCCTCGGCATGCGCCAGGACAGGTCGCTGATCACCCTCGCCAATGACCAGAGCCGGCCGCGGGCCTGCGCAGCGCTGCCTCGTGGTGGCTTCGCCAAGGCGGCGCCGTCCTCGACTGAGCGCGGATGCGTTTCTGTGACGCCGTACGACGTTTCGACGTTGCAATCGGTGGGTACCTCGTCCGTGGTGCCTGAGGTCGCCGACTCTCGGAGTCGTTTTGGGTGAGGCCTTCGAGAGCATCGGCCGCGGCACCCGAAACGCTCCGACCTGATCCACGACTCAGGGCGGAGCGTTTCTCGTCGGCTCTGCGCACCGACTCCATGGGGTGAGTGACGGGACTTGAACCCGCGGCCACCTGGACCACAACCAGGTGCTCTACCAGCTGAGCTACACCCACCATGGCTGCCCGCCGTCGTACGGCGCCGAACAGCCCGGAAGTGTAACGGCTCGACCGGCGGCTGGCATCGGCTGCGCCAATCGGTCTGCCCGCCAATCGATCCCAGTGCTCAGGCGTCGTCGTCGGAGTCGGGTCCGTGCTCGGCGGACTCCGAGGAGATCGAACCACCATGCTCGACGGCGAGTGCACGCGCCGCGTGCGAGTCCGGGCCGGGAGTAGGGACGAAGATCGCTGCGCGGTAGTAGCGCAGCTCCTCGATGCTCTCCTGGATGTCGGCGAGGGCTCGGTGGTTTCCGTGCTTCACCGGGCTGGCGAAGTAGGTGCGCGGATACCAGCGCCGGGCGAGCTCCTTGATCGAGGAGACGTCGACGATGCGGTAGTGGAGGTACGACTCGAGGACGCGGCATGTCGCGGCTGAGGAACAACCGGTCGGTCCCCACCGTGTTGCCCGCGAGCGGCGCCTTCCCCGGCTTCGGTGCACGAACTCCCGGATGTAGTCGAGGACGGCCTCCTCGGCGGTGGCCAGGTCGACGCCGCCGTCGAGCTCGTCGAGCAGACCCGAGTGCGTGTGCATCTCGGTCACGACGGTGTTCATCTGGGCCAGCGCCTCCGCCGGCGGCTTGATGACGATGTCGATGCCCTCACCGAGCACGGTCAGCTCGAAGTCGGTGACCAGCGCCGCCACCTCGATGAGGGCGTCGTTGACCACATCGAGACCCGTCATCTCGCAGTCGATCCACACCAGTCTGTCGTTCATCCTGGACAGGGTACGACGTAAGGGGCTCCCGCGTCGCGGTGGACGTCACCGGAACTCCGGTCGGGCCGAGCGCGTTGGCTACCATCGGTAGCGCATCCGCCGCCGAGCGGCACCCCCGAGAGCCATCCCGAAAGGTCGTCCGTGAGCACAACAGCCCAAGCCCAGAGCACCTGGGTGGGCTCGTTCGCCCGCTCCTGGTGGCCGTGGCTCAGCATGCTGGCCCGGCTGCTGGTCGGCGGCGTCTGGATCGCAGCCGGCCTGCTGAAGCTCGAGGACATCGACGACAGCATCCGCTCCGTGCGCAACTTCCAGATCCTGCCCGAGGTCGATGGTTCCGACGGTGGGTCGGGGGCTGCCGATCTTCGAGGTGCGTCATCGGCTCGCTTCCTCATCGTCGGCCTGGCCATCCGGATCAGCGCCAGTCTTGTCGGCCCTGCTCCAGCTCGCCTTCATCATCGGGATCGCCTCGGCGTGGGCTCGCGGGCTCCAGATCGAGTGCGGCTGTTTCGGCGGGTCCGGCTCGCTTGTGCAGAATGCTTCGGCGAAGTACCCCTGGGAGATCGCACGGGACATCGGTCTGCTCATCCTTTCCGTGCTGCTGGTCGTCTGGCCGCGCAGCAAGCTGGCGCTGGACGACGTACTCCTGCCCGGGGACGATGTCGAGAAATGAGGAATCCATGATGGCCAAGTCGAACCGGCGCCGCGACGAGGAGCGGCGTGCCGCCGCCGCCGCCAAGGTCGCCGAGATGCGCCAGGCAGAGCTGGCCGCGGAGCGCCGCAAGCGCACGCTGACGGTGAGCGCGGTCGCGGTGGCGGTCATCGTCATCGTGGTGGGCGCCTTCGTCTTCATCCAGACCCGCAGCTCCTCGCCCACGGTGGCGGCGGCCGGCGTGCACGGGTCGACCGGGAACTACGGGTTCGTGGTCGGGAAGGCCGACGCGCCGGCATCCCTGGTGGTCTACGAGGACTTCCAGTGCCCGGTCTGCAAGAGCTTCGAGGACACTGACAGCGCGATGATGGACAAGAAGGTCGCCGACGGGACGCTCAAGGTCGAGTACCGGCCGATCGCGATCCTCGACCGGATGTCGTCCACCGACTACTCGTCACGCGCCGCCAACGCCTCGGCCTGCGTCCGCAACGCGACGGACAGCGACACCTGGAAGGCTTATCACGACCTGCTGTACAAGAACCAGCCCGCCGAGAGCTCGGCCGGGCTCACCGACGAGCAGCTCACGACCTACGCCACCCAAGCCGGAGCGAAGGCGCCGGCGGTCGGCACCTGTATCTCGGGTGACACGTATCAGGACTGGGTCTCGAGCGCGACGGATGCGGCCAGCAAGGCCGGCGTCAGCGGTACGCCCACGGTGACCCTCAACGGCCAGAACGTCTCCCTCGACGACCTGAGCAAGGTGACGACCTTCGAGCAGATGATCGACGAGGCCGCGAACAAGAGCTGAGGGTTGTCGGGCGAAGGCCTCAGCCGGCGAGCGAACCCATCGGGTCCCACGCCGGCAGCACCGAGGGTTCCGTGTCCAGGGCTGCCTGCAGCTCCGGCGGGAGGGCCTCCCGCCGTACGGCGATCTCGAACACGTGCTCACCGAACCAGTTGTCGTTCATCGTCCACAGGCCCTTGTCGGCCGACTCGTCGCCCCAGCTGTTCTCGACCCGCCACTTGCGGGGCAGGCCATCGACCACGTCGACCCCGACGAACAGCATGGCGTGCGTCATCAGCGAGTCGTGGAAGACCAGCCGCTCGGCCTTCGAAGGGTGAGGTCCGTGCTGTAGACCCCGTCGTAGTCGTAAAGGTTGGCGTCCCACATGCCCAGCTTCGTGTTGCTCATCTTGCCGGTGTCGCAGCCGAACCACACCGGCTCACCGTCGACGATCGTCTTCATCGCGAGCTGCCGGAGGATGTCGACGTCGACGTTCAGGTAGATGACGGGTGGCGCGCCGACGATGTTGCCGAGGAACTCGACGGTGTAGGTCTGGCCGGCCGGGCTGCTCTCGCGTGGGTCGTGCACCAGGCACACGTAGTCGTCGAGCGGGATGGTGACGTACTCCGCCGCGAACTCCAGAGGGGTCATCGTCCCCTCGCGGTGGAACGTCTTGTCCTCGCCGGCCCACTGCCAGAAGAAGTCCGTCGGGCGGTGTTCCGAGGTGGATCACCAGCATCCGGTGAGCGGCCTCAAGGAGGTCGCCCTTGACCTCCTGCAGCCGATCGGGGGACGCTCCGCCGGCCGCCTCGGCCCGCAGGTCCCGGCTGCCCTTGCGCAGCAGGCTGGTGAGGGCCTGGTTGAGCCCGCGGGTGTTGGAGGAGGAATGCGTCTCCGGCATCGCCGACTTGGGCACCAGGCCGTGCTTGCGCACCAGGGCCACGAACATGTTCCACTGCCCACCGTCGCTGATCGGCTCCGAGAGCAGGTGTGCGACGGTGCGGTCGTCGACGTCTCGGTCGGCGGTCGCGATGATCGCCTCGAGGAAGTAGTTGGACTTCTCCATCTTGTCCCAGAAGAGGGCGTAGTTCTGCGAGAACTCGAAGTCCTTGACGCCCAGCTTGGTCGCCGCGCCGGTGCGCAGCAGGTTCAGGCCGGCGAAGAGCCAGCAACGTCCACTCTTCTCCTGGTTGGTCACCTTGCGATCGGTGAGCAGGTTGGAGACGGTGTGGTCGATCGACGTCACGGTGTCGCGGTCGAGAGCGATGTCGTCCACCGCTGTCTTCGATACGGCGTTCTGCATGAGCTTGTTCTGCGGGCTCGCGCTGAACTCCTTGGCGAAGCGGGCGAGGTCGGACTCGGTGAGCTCGGAACCAGCCGTCGTCGCTAGGTCCGGTCGCTTCTCTGACTGCATCGTGTTCCTCTCGATGGGCGGGTGCGGGTCTAACGGCCAGCATAGACACGGCCTCGCTCCCCGCGCGGGCCAATATGCGCCGTACTCGACCATGCTGCTGGGTCAGGTGCTACGACCAAAGGCCAATGTCGGTACCTGACCGGGCAGGTTAGCGTCGTCGGGAGTCCTTGCCGGTCTCGGCACGGGCAACGCTCGGCGGACCTGGAGGGGGAGGACGATGCGCAAGAAGATGTACGTGGGGGGAAGCGCTGCTTTGCTGGTGGGAGGTCTCGTGCTCGCGCCGTTGGCCGCGGCCCAGTCCTCGCCAGCGCAGCCGAGGACGGTGCAGATCAGCGTCAACAGCGCCGAGCACCAGTCGAAGAACATCAACGGCCGGATGGCGCGCCCAGAGGTCAACGCCGACGGCAGCGTCGTGGTCTTCGACTCCATCGCCAACAACCTGGTGCGGGACGACACGAACCACTCAGACGACGTCTTCGTCCGCGACCGGGCCACCGGGAAGACCATCCGGGTGAGCGTCAGCAGCACGGGTGAGCAGGGCAACGAGGACAGCTCTCGACCTGACATCAGCGCCGGCGGGCGCTACGTCGTCTACGACTCGAGCTCGACGAACCTCGTCGACAACCCGGACACCAACGCGGTCCTTGACGTGTTCCGTTATGACCGGACGACCCAGACCACCACGCTCGTCAGTGAGTCCCCGGCCGGCGCTGCGGGCAACGCGTCGAGCTTCGGCGCGGCGATCAGTGCGAACGGACGCTTCGTCGCCTTCACGTCTGACGCCACGGATCTGACCACGCAGGCGGCCAGCGGCGCCCGCGACGTGTACGTGCGCGACCTGCAGACCGGCAAGACCAGGATCGCCAGCCTGAAGGTGGACGGCACGGCCGCTGGCGGTGGCGCCAACTCGCCGGCGATCAGCCCGAACGGCCGTTTCGTGGCGTTCGAGTCGTTCGCCTCCGACATCGTCCCCGGAGACACCAACGACAACTTCGACGTATTCCTCCGTGACCGCAAGCTCGCGCAGACAACCATGGTCAGCGTCGACAGCAGTGGCGTGGAGGGCGTCGACGGTGGCAGCTTCCAGCCGGCGATCAGCGACGACGGGCACCTGATCGCCTTCGCGTCTGACGCCACGAACCTGGTGGCCGACGACACCAACGGCCGGCAGGACGTGTTCGTCCACAACACCAGCGACGGTACGACCATCCGAGCGAGCGTGGGTGCCGGCGGAGTACAGGGCGACAGCCAGAGCAACGGCCCGGGCATCCGCGGTGGCACCACCTTCGGTCCGGACATCAGTGGCGACGGCCGGTACGTCGTGTTCGACTCGATCTCGACCAACCTGGTGGCCGACGACACGAACACCTGCACGTACGCGGGCGGTGGAAGCTACGACCAGCCCGGGCAGTGCCCCGATATCTTCCTGCGCGACCTGGCAGCCCAGACGACGACCCGGATGAGCGTCTCGACAAGCGGCCAGGAAGCCAACGACGCCAGCACCGATCCCGCCATCAGCCAGAACGGGCAAGCGGTCGTGTTCTTCAGCGCCGCATCCTTCGTGTCCCGGGACACGAACACCTGCCCGCCGTTCTTCTTCGCTCACGCCGGACAGTGCCCCGATATCTACCTCCACTCGCGCTGAGATCGCGGGCGGTCAGGTCCCGCCGAACAAGCAATGATGTGAGGAATGACCTATTCCTCCCACGGGTGGTCCGGAGGTACGATTTCCGCACCGCCCCGGGGGGGAACCCGGTGGAGTTCCTACCGTTACTCCGGGCTCGAGGCCGTGACGAGGGCCGCCCTTCCGACTGGATTCCGGGAGGGTGGCCCTCCACGGGGTTACCGGCTCTCATGGCGCGGTGACCCTTGAACCTGTTTCGTCGCCCGGCTTCAGGTGGATTTCTCGAGCCGTGCCGCATGGGCCCGGATAGACCTCATGGCCCGCATCTGCCCGATTGTGGGCGCCCGATTTCTGGCGAGTCGCCTGCCGGTTGTCGTACCGTGCACCTGTCCCGCATTCTCAGCGGACAGGATTTCCGGTCACCACCGGGGAGGAGACCCATAACAAATGTCAGGAAAACTTCGTATTTTTGCCCCTCTTGCAACTGCGGCTCTCACCACAGCGCTGATTGGCTTGAGCCCACTCGCCGCTTCGGCCCACACGCCAGGATCTGGCACAGCAGCGGCCAGAGAGTACGGCTGGGCCAGTGTCGACCCAGGCATCAGCCACACCTGCGGCATTCGCGTCACGGGCGACTTGTTCTGTTGGGGCGCCAACTCGAGCGGCCAGCTCGGCGACGGCACCTCAACTCGTCACCCTGAGCCCAAGCGCATCGGCCATGCCGGCTGGCAGCAGATCAGCGCCGGTGGTCACACCTGTGGAGTCCAGGTGAACAACTCCCTGTGGTGCTGGGGCCCCAACAGCAGCGGCCAGCTGGGAGTCGGCGACACGTCAACCCGCTTCGTTCCGTCGCGCGTCGGCGGCAGCACGTGGGACAGCGTAAGCGTCGGAAACTCGCACACCTGTGGAATCAAGACCGGCGGAACCTTGTGGTGCTGGGGAGAGAACGGCGACGGCGAGGTTGGCGACGGTACGTCGACCGACCGGAGGAGCCCGGTCCGGATCGGCCCCGAGTCAGACTGGCTCTCGGTCTCGGCGGGCGAGAACTACACCTGCGGCATCCGGGCTAGCCGTGTCCTGCGCTGCTGGGGCTACAACGCCAACGGCCAGCTCGGCCTGGGCGACACCGGTGACCGGTTCATTCCGACTCCGGTCGGCACGAACCGCAGCTGGAGCAAGGTAGCTGTGGGCGGGCACCACACCTGCGCCACCCGGACCGACAACACGCTCTACTGCTGGGGATACAACGCCTACGGTGAGCTCGGCGACGGCACCACCGCGACGCACTACACCCCGGAGAAGATCGGCGGCGCCAACTGGGCCGATGTCTCGGACGGGCACTACCACACCTGCGCGGTGCGGGTCGACAGGTCGCTGTACTGCTGGGGTCGCAACGACAGCGGGCAGCTCGGCGACCGGACCTCGGACACGCACCTGGTCCCCGAGCGCATCGGCGGCGAGAACCTGTGGGTGCAGATCGCGCTGGGCCAGGACCACACCTGCGGCTACCGCGTCAACGGCAGCGTCTGGTGCTGGGGCAACAACTCGGATGGTCAGGTCGGAGTCGGGAACTACTCCAACCAGTACAAGCCGCGTTTCATTCGCACCAACTGATCAGCTAGCACTCGAGAGGAGGGTCGCCCGTCCCGGGCGGCCCTCCTCTGCCATTTCGTCCCTGTGGATAACGCGATTCTCGGTTGAACCCGTCGGGAGTATCCGGTAAACTCGAACTCATGTTCGAGATGATGGATCCGTCTGATGAGGCGGAGGTGTGGGCGGATTTCGTGCCGCCGGTGCCTCCGGCCGACGATGAGGTCATCGATGTCGACGAACTTGATGAGGCCGACCCGGAGGCGCTAGACGATGACTTGGTAGCCATTGACGATGCGGCCGCTGCGGCGATGGCGGACTTTGAGGCGTCGCTCGAGCAGTCCCGGCTGGCTGGGCTGGATGCCGATGGAACTCTCGCGGAGGCCGCCGCCGCGAAGCAGGTGGAGCGGCGGGTGCAGGCCAAGCAGCTGTGGCTGGCTCTGCGGTGGGCGGATCTGCATGCGGTGCTGACTCGGCCTGGTGCGGTCGGGAAGGGTCGGGAGCGGCTGGTGCGGCTGGGTGGGGACGGCACGCCGGAGGTGGCGGAGTTCGCACCGGCCGAGCTGGGTGCGGTGCTCGGGATGACCGATGGGGCGGCGAAGTCGCTGATCGGGGATGGGCTGGATCTGCGGCACCGGTTCCCGCTGTTGTGGCGACGGGTCCAGGACGGGTGGGTGGAGGTGTGGTTGGCCCGCCGGATCGTGCAAGAGGCCCGGCCGTTGTCGAAGGAGGCAGCGGCGGCGGTGGATGCGCGGATCGCGGACCTGGCCGGCGGTTTGACGTGGCGACGGTTGAAGACCATTGTCGCTGCGGCGATCCTGGCGGCGGACCCGGCGAAGGCTGCCGATGACGCCCAGGAAGCCGCATCGGGGGTGGGGGTGTTCCCGGACCCGGAGTCCAAGGACGGCTACCAGGGGATCTTCATCAAGGCCCGCGCCGGCGACGTCACCGCGTTCGATGCGGCGGTCGAGCTGATCGCCCGGGCCCTGAAGACGATCGGTGATACCCGGCCGGTGCAGCAGCGTCGGGCCAGCGCGGTCGGGATCCTCGCGGACCCGGCAGCCGCCCAGGACCTGATCGCCGAGGCCGAACGGGTCCGCAACGTACAGTCCGACGCGGCCGCCGCCCGCCGCGCCGGAGACATGGAGGCGGCGGAACAGCTCGCATCCACCCTGCCGGACGGTGTTCAGCCCGACAGGCGGTGCGGGCGGCAGTCGCCGTTCACGTTCACCACCGCGGTCCTGTACGTCCATTTGTCGCGAGAGACCCTGGAGGCGATGCTGGCCGGACAGCCGTACGCCGGTGCCGGGGTGGTCCGGGTGGAAGACATCGGGCCGGTGATCTTGGACCAGGTCCAACAGTGGCTCGGACATGCGAATGTGGTGCTGAAGCCGGTGATCGACCTGGCCGGTGTGAAACCTGTCGACCACTACGAGACCCCACCGAAGACATCGGAGGCGATCCAGCTGATCCGATCGCCGGACTACTTTCCCTACGGCACCTCCACGTCTCGAACTCAAGACTGCGAACACACCGACCCGTTCGTGCCGATGAACCGCGGCGGACCACCCGGCCAAACCGACCCGTTGAAGATGGGCCTGATGACCCGAGGACATCACCGGCTGAAGACCCATGGCGGCTGGACCGTCAGGCAGCTCAGACCCGGCGCCTGGCTGTTCCGATCACCCCACCGGTACTACTACTTGGTAGACCAACACGGCACCACCGCACTAGGGCGACTGTGAGATGGGCGCAGTATGACCGGACAGCGCCCTCGTTCGCCTAGCGCTGACCCGGGAAAACCGCGCGCCCGGTAGGATTCGAACCTACGACCGTCGGATTAGAAGTCCGATGCTCTATCCAGCTGAGCTACGGGCGCTCGTAGACATCATGCCTGGTCAGAGGCCCTTTCGGCACTTCCCAGACTGACCACGACACCACCTCGGGCCGGAGCTGGTCCGCAGGAACTCCGAAGGAAGTCGTGCGGGCCACGTCGAGCCGCTCGGCGACGCTGTCAAGGTCGTCATCGTACAGATCCGCGTTCGGCTAGCAGGTCGTCCGGCGCGTTTTCTGCGGCTGCCTTCGGCTACGCGCCGTCCACCAGTTCCTGCATCGATCCGTCAAACGGCCAGTCGCCGTTGGTGTACCGCGCAGCGATCGTGGCAATGCCCGACCAGGCACCCCGTACGACATGGTTGGGGTAAGCCATGGTGCTGGCATGGGTGTGGAACTCGTCCTCGTCCAGCAGCGCGAGCTGGTTGCCCGTCACCTCGAAGTCCAAGTCGAGGTCGACCCAGGTGATGTCGTCGTCGTCGCGCGGCGCTTCGAACGGAGCCGATGCGTGGACCTTGTACCCGCTGATCGACCGGGTCGCGTCCAGATAGCCGCAGAGGATCCACCACTCGCCGGGAACCGCGACCCACAGCTCACCCTCGTCGACGACGTCGACAGTGCCCTTGCCGGGGCGCTCCCGACGGCTACCGGCGGGAACGAACCACGCCGAGCTGGCGCCGGACACCGACAATGGATGCGCGGTGTCGACCGCGGAGACGGTTCCGTCCCACTTGCGCTTGACCACCCGCACGGTCATCGTCTCAGCCTCGGGCACACACCAAGCATGCCCGGTTCGGGGCATTCGGCGCCAGCGCGCGGGCCTTCAGCAGCCGACGTACAAATGGAACCCGCGTTCTGCTGCCGAGCCCGTGATGTCGTCGGTGGTGACGAACACGCCGTTGACATCGACCGCGGCGCCCACGGTTGTGATGAATTCCCGAGCCGAGGTCTCGCTTGCGCCGCTGAGTCCGATGGTGCCCATGTCGACTGCTGACAAAGCCAAGATCGGCTGAGAGCATGGGAGCCGCTCCCCGGAAGGAAATCATGTACGACGACGAACAGTCCGCCCGCTCGACGCTCGAGCGATCCGGGCGGCCGAGACCATGAGCGCGATCGCGGAACGGACCCACGAGATCCTGGCTCGACTCGGCGTGCCGGAGCCGTTCGACCCGGCGGGCTCGGTGGTGGCCCGGACGCCGATCGACGGCAGCGAGCTCGGCCGGCTGAGAGGTCATACGGCCGACGAGGTCGCGGTCACCGTTGCCCGAGCACAGCAGGCGTTCGAGACCTGGCGCTCGGTGCCGGCTCCGGTGCGCGGCCAGCTGGTGCGCGAGCTCGGCGAGCTGCTGCGGGGACACAAGGCAGATCTCGGTGCGCTGGTGTCGATCGAGGCCGGGAAGATCGGATCCGAGGGGCTCGGCGAGGTCCAGGAGATGATCGACATCTGCGACCTCGCGGTCGGCCTCTCCCGTCAGCTCTTCGGGCTCACCATCGCCAGTGAACGCCCTGGCCATCGGATGATGGAGCAGTGGCACCCGCTCGGCGTCGTGGGGGTGATCTCGGCGTTCAACTTCCCGGTCGCCGTATGGTCCTGGAACGCCATGCTGGCTCTGGTCTGCGGAGACGCAGTGGTGTGGAAACCGTCCGAGAAGACGCCGTTGACCGGCCTCGCCTGTCAAGCACTGGTCACCGAAGCGGCACGTCGTGTCGGCGCGCCCGAGTACCTGACGTCGGTCCTGATCGGCGACTCGTCGGTCGGCGAGGCCCTGGTCGACAACCCTCGGGTGGCATTGGTTTCCGCAACGGGTTCGACCCGGATGGGGAAGGCGGTGGCGCCGCGGGTCGCCGTACGGCTCGGTCGAGTGCTGCTCGAGCTCGGCGGCAACAACGCCGCGATCGTGGCGGCGTCCGCCGACCTCGAGCTCGCCGTGCGCGGCATCGTCTTCTCGGCCGTCGGCACCGCTGGTCAACGGTGTACGTCGCTGCGCCGGGTGATAGCGCACTCATCGATCCGCGACGACCTGGTGGAGCGGTTGGCCAAGGCATACGAGTCCCTACCGGTGGGCTCGCCGCTCGAAGGCTCGACGCTGGTCGGTCCACTGATCGACGAGTCCGCGCTCGAGGCCTTCGAAGCAGCGATCCGACAGGCTCTGGACGATGGTGGGGCCCTCGTCTCGGGTGGCGAACGCGTCAACGTGGGGGACGGTGGGAGCTACGTCCAGCCGGCGATCATCACGATGCCGGCGCAGACCGACATCGTGCGGACCGAGACCTTTGCGCCCCTCCTCTACGTGCTCGCATACGACGACCTCGATGAGGCCATAGCGCTTCACAACGACGTGTCACAAGGGCTCTCGTCGTCGATCTTCACCCTCGACGTCCGCGAGGCGGAGCGCTTCATGTCCGCAACCGGGTCCGACTGCGGCATCGCCAACGTCAACATCGGCCCATCCGGAGCGGAGATCGGCGGTGCCTTCGGCGGCGAGAAGGACACTGGCGGCGGGCGCGAGTCCGGGTCCGACGCGTGGAGGTCCTACATGCGACGGACGACCAACACGGTCAACTACTCGACGGAGCTGCCACTCGCGCAAGGTGTCGAGTTCCTCTGAGGTCGATCTAGCCCGCCGCGGATCGCAACACTTCGAGGCGGAAGTCGACCTCCACATGACTCGTCACCAGCTGCAGGCCCGCGTCGTGAAGCCGGTCCGTCAGCTCGGCATGGACCTGGTCGCCGGTGATCGCGGCCTCGGCGAACGGGTGGCGCCAGTGCACCATCACCAGGTCGCCCGATGGCTCCAACGTGGCCACGACGCGGTCGGCGACCTCACGGCGAGCCCCCTCGTCCAGGTAGTAGAGGAGCTCCGAAAGCACGATCAGGTCGTAGGGCTCGTCCGGCCAGGCCTCCGGGATGAGCCCGGGTATCACTGAGACGTTGGCGTGAGGTTGCAGCCGGGCGGTCGCCTGCCGGACCGCTGCCTCGGCGGAGTCCATGGCGGTCAGGCGGTCGCAGCGCTGCGCCAACGCGGCGCTGGTCACCCCGATAGCGCATCCCGGCTCGAAGGCGTTGCGGTATCGAGAGCGAGGAAGGCTGCTCATCAACAGGCCGAGCTTGCGACGCTCGTACTCGCTCGTCGACAGGTCCCAGGGGTCGTCCTGGTCGGCGTAGAGACGGTCGAAGTAGCCGGCGTCGGTCATGGCGACAGGTCACTCACGTGAAGAACACCTCGTACGGTCGATGGAAGTGCTCGAGAACCTCCGGCGGGAGGATGACGACCTGTGAGTCGTCGCCGGGCAGAACGGCGATCTGGCTGCCGAAGCATTCGAGAGCTCGTCGTTTCCGCTGCATCGCCTCCGGAGCGATCGCGATGCGCCCGGCCCCTTCCCAGGACATCTCCGGATCGCCGGGCTTGGTCCAGTGCCAGAGCCAGATGGGAAACTCCCACACCGGCACCTTGCCGGCGCAGATCTCGGTCGTGACCTTCCCGACGGCGGCGTGGTCGACGTGCCCGTCGGTGCGCGCCGGGCACAGGACGAGGTCGGCCGAGCTCACCATCGTCATCAGGCGACTCGCCAGCTCGTCGACATGAGCTGCTACGTCGGAGTCGGGCAACCCGAGACGAGTGATTTCGGGATCTCGATATCCCAGTACCCGCAGGCCTTCGATGAGCTCGTGAGCCCGCCGCGCAGCAAGCTCCTGGCCGCGCGGGTATTGCTGCGCACCGTGCGATGCCTCCCCGTCGGTGACGGTGACGAAATGCGGTGCTGCCTGTTCATTTCGGGCCAGCAGAGCGAGCAGACCACCTGCGCCGAGGACCTCGTCGTCGGGATGCGCCGAGACGACCACCACCCGGCCGCGCGGCCGGCTGAGCTTCGGCAGGGTTTCGAGAAACGGCCACTCGGCCCACTCGATCTCCAGCGTGCCTACCGAGCTCACCGCGGTGATAGCCCTGCCACCTGTCGCCCCAGATCTGCCAGGTCTCGCTCAGCGTGGTGCTGGCGGATGAAGACCTGCAGGTCCGCCACCCGCTGGGCGTGCCCCCCGTCGAAGGCGAGCGGGGCTGGTCCCAGGGCGTGCGCCGTGTGGGTCATCACAGCCTCCGCCGCGGCCACCACGGTTGCCCGCACGGACTGCGCGTTGCGTCGAGCCATCCCACGCTGGTCGGTGGGGTCGAGGTCGATGGCGCGGGCGACGGCGTGCAGCTGGGCGGTAGATGCATCAAGCAGCGCTGTGACCGCCCCGAGATGAGCGGCCCGATACGGGTCGAGGTCGCCGACCCGCGACTTGCGCTCGAGCAGATCAGCCACCGCGCGTGCGCCACCCAGCCAGCAGGCGGCCACCCCGACCGCCCCATGCCAAAAGCCTGGCCGGTCGACGTAGTCGCCCGGATCCCCGATGGCCTCCGCCGGTAGGTCGTGCACGCGCAAGGACCGCGTGCCGGCTCGTCGCATCCCTTCGCCTGCCCAGTCCGCCGGCTGGAGCTCGATCTCCCCGGTCCTCAGCCCGGCGGCGACCTCTACCAGGAAGAGCCGGTCACCCTCATCAGCCCCGGCGGTGACGAGGGCGTGCGTCACTACCGCCGCACCCGAGCAGAACGCCTTCGACCCGGTGATCCGCCAGCCCGAGGGGGACTGTTGTGCGCGCAGCCTGGCATGCGGGGGCTCGGCTGCCCAGACCGCCAGCAGGCTGTCCGGGACTGCCGGCCGACCGAGCTCGCCGAGGATCGCGGTGGCGTCGTGATGTGGTTCGACAAGCTTGGCGACACAGAGGTCTTGGGCGCCCACGGCCGCGAGTGCCTCGAAGCGCGAGAGCGTGTCACCCTTGCCGGGCAGGGGAAGCTGCTCACGGGTGAGTGCCCAGACGGCCTCCGCCAGCTCCGGGTCGGTCATCCGGTCAGCTCGAGATCGTGGGCGAGCCGGTTGAGGTACGACGCGAAGCCGTGCGGTGCCCGGCCGATCCGGCGAACGGACGTGGCCACCGACAGGTCGCTTGCCCACGCGATCGGCTCGCCGCCGGTGCGGAATGCGTCCACGATCCGTACATCCTCGTCGCTCACCACGTCGGCGAAGCCGCTCGTACGCAGATAGGCCCTCGCGCTGAAGGAGAGGTTCGCACCGTGCACATGACGGTGCCCATCGGCCAGTCGATCATGCTCTGCAAGGTACGCGCGCTCCCATTCAGGCTGCAGCCGAGCGCGGTCCTGCCAGTTGTCGACATGCACGGTGCCGACGACGACCTCGGCGCCACCGTCGCGATGGGCCAGCTGCCGGACGAACCAGTCCGCGGGCACCACCGAGTCGGCATCCGTCGTACTCAGCCACGCCTGATCCTGGTCGAGGATCTCGAGCGCCGTCTCGATGCCGATCCTTCGGGCGGCACCGACGCGGCTGACGCTCACCTGGACCGTCTCCACCCGGCTCCTCATCCCGGCCGCGATCCGCCCCACGACGTCTGCCGTGTCGTCAGTGCACGAGTCGAGGACAGCCACGATCAGCACCGGGAGCCGCGCGACCCGAGCGGCGAGGTCGAGAGCGGACAGACAGGCCCCGATGTGTGACTGTTCGTTCCGCGCGGGAATGACGACAGCGAGACGCGGCGACGATCGGAGCAGAGTCGAGTACGTCAAAGGACCAACCCAAAGGAGAGACTTCCGGCGGAAGGCGGTCTCTCCCTAGGTTCTTAAGGAGCCGCTGACCACGAGCCTAGCTGCTGCCGGCCAGACTGCAGCGATGTCTACCTCGCGGGTGTGGTTTCGCTAGGGTCTGCCCGATGGACTGGCTGCGTCTGCTGGAGGGCTTCGCCGCCGGTGTCCTCATCGCCACCGTCACGGCACCGGTAGGCGTATCGGGCGCGGTCTTCCTGCTCCCGGTCCAGCTCAGCGTTCTGCACGTGCCCAACCCTGCAGTCACGCCCACCAACCTGCTGTACAACGTCGTAGCCGGCCCAGGAGCTCTGCTCAGATACCGACGCGCCGGTCAGCTCACCGGCCCCCTCACCCGACAGCTCCTCCTCGGCACCCTTCCCGGGGTCATCATCGGCGCGATCCTGCGGGTGTACGTCGTTCCGGGTCCTCAGGTGTTCCGGCTCGTTGCGGCAGCGGTCCTGCTGCCCATCGGGGTCTGGCTGGTCCGGCTCTCAGCGTCCGGCGTGCCACGGGAGCACAGACCCCTGCCGTCACGCTGGATCACCGGGCTGGCACTCGCCGTCGGCGTCGTGGGCGGGATCTACGGCATCGGCGGAGGCTCCATCCTCGGGCCGATCCTCGTCGGCACCGGGCTGTCGGTGGCCACCGTCGCCCCGGCCGCCCTCGCCTCGACGTTCGTCACGTCCATCGCCGGCGCTGCGACCTACGCGCTGCTGGCACTCACAACATCGGGTTCGATTGCCCCCGAGTGGGCACTTGGACTCGCCTGCGGTCTCGGTGGTCTGATCGGCGGCTACCTCGGGGCCCGACTGCAACCTCGACTGCCCGAGCGAGGTCTCAGACTCCTGCTGGGCAGCCTGGCGATCGGCCTGGCTGTCCTCTACGCCGTGCAGGCCCTTGCCTGAGGCGCTCGGCAGGTAGCCTCAGACTCGTGGCCCTAGCCGAGACGGTGGTCCGCACCGGCGCACCGCAGCGTCGAGCGCGCCCGGCCATCGTGGCCGCCGTCGCCGCGAGCACCCTCGCCGCCCTGTGCGGATGGGCGATCTACCTGGACCTCAACGGGTTCATCGGGCGAACCGCGCTTGTCTACGCCCTGCTCTTCGCGTTCGTTCCTGTCGTGCCGCTGGTGGCCGCCCTCCTCTGGCTCGACCGGATCCGGCCCGAGCCCGCCGCGCTGCTCGTGGTCGCCCTGGTGTGGGGCGCGCTGGCAGCGACGTACCTCTCCCTGGAGATCAACGGTCGGCTCGCGCAGCAGGTGGGCGACGCGTACGGCGCCAGTGCGCGCAGTGCTGTCTTCATCGCGCCCTGGGTGGAGGAGACGACCAAGGGCGCGATCGTCTTCTTCCTGGTGTGGTGGCGACGGCACGACTTCAACTCGATCCTGGCGGGACTCGTCTACGGAGGGCTCGCCGGGATCGGCTTCGCGTTCACCGAGAACATCGTCTACTACGGCCAGCTCTTCCAGCGGGTCAAGGACTACCAGGGCGACCAGGGCGTCGCACTCCACGCGGTGGAGCACCTGTTCCTCTGGCGGGGCGTCGCGGCGCCGTTCGTCCACCCGATGTTCACCATGATGACCGGGATCGGGGTGGGTCTGGCGGTCCGGCACCGCGATGCGGGAGCCCGGATCGTCGCTCCGCTGGCCGGCTTCTGCGCGGCCGTGCTCTTCCACATGGCCTACAACGCAGCGGCCAGCTTCGCGCCGGGTCAGGCCCTGACGGCGGTGTACGTCGCAATTCTGGTCCCCGCTCTGCTCACCCTGCTCGGCCTGGTGCTGCTGGTACGACGCTACGAGTACCGCGTCATCTCGGCCCGGCTGTCGGACTACTCCGCCTTCGGGTGGCTGCCGCGCGAGCACGTGGCGCTCATCGCCACGACGAAGGGCCGTCGTCGCGCCCGCCGGCACGTCAAAGGGCTCGGGCGCACCGAGCGCGACCTGCTTCGCCGGTACCAACAGGTCGGCGTCGACCTCGGTGTCCTGCGCGACCGGTTGGTCCGCGGGGTCGCCGGGCCAGCTGAGCTGCCCCGGGAGCGTCAGCTGATCGACCAGCTCCGGTGGCTACGGGGGCGTGTCGTGCTTCCTGACACCGGCGGCACCGGCTGCCGCCGGACTCACCCGGGCTGCCTCCAGCTGGTGACCCTCTAAACTCGGGGGTTCACGCCACACCGTGCCCAAGGAGTCCAGGTGACGCAGAGTGGACCTCCGACCGGCCTGCTCACCGTGTTGGTGCGGCTACGGCAGTGTCTGCTGGACAGTCCCCTCCGGCTGGCGGCCGCCGATGCGGCTGAGGGCAGCCGCGAGCGGAGCTCGATGCTCGCGCAGCTCGACGACTACGTGATCCCTCGGCTGGTACAGGTGGAGGCGCCGCTGCTCGCCGTCGTGGGTGGCTCTACCGGCGCGGGCAAGTCGACTCTGGTGAACTCCCTGGTCGGCAGCATCGTCAGCCCGCCCGGGGTGCTCCGACCGACGACCCGATCGGCGGTGCTGGTCCACAACCCGGCTGACTCGCACTGGTTCGGGGCCGACCGGTTGTTGCCGGACCTCGAACGGACGGACCGCGCCACCGGCGACCCCGGCGCCCTCCAGCTGCTGGCCGTCGAGAGCCTGCCGGCGGGTCTGGCGCTGTTGGACGCGCCGGATGTCGACTCGGTCGAGAAGCGAAACCGGGTGCTCGCTGGTCAGCTGCTGGGGGCGGCAGACCTGTGGCTGTTCGTCACCTCTGCTGCCCGGTACGCCGACCAGGTCCCCTGGGACTACCTCAAGGCAGCGGCCGCGCGCAGCACCGCGGTCGCTGTCGTGCTCGACCGGACCGAGACCGTCGGCGATCCGGGAGATCAGCAGCCACCTGGCCCGCATGATGCAAACCCGCGGGTTGGCGGATGCGCGGCTGTTCACCGTCGCGGAGTCCTCGTTGTCCGAGGACGGGCTGCTCCCTCCGGAGGCGGTCCGGCCCATCCGCGAGTGGCTGGACAGCCTGGGGGATGACTCCGCGGCGCGGACAGCCGTGATCCGGCAGACGCTCGATGGGGCCATCGCGTCGCTTCCCAAGCGCACAGCGCTGGTCGCGTCGGCGCTGTCCACCCAGGAACAGCTGACCGACACCCTCAGATCGGACGTCGTCACGGCGTACGGCGAAGCGCTGGCCGCCGTCGAGGATGCCACCCAGGACGGCACGATGATCCGTGGGGAGGTGCTGGCCCGTTGGCAGGAGTTCGTGGGCACCAGTGAGCTGTTGAAGGGTCTCGAGAACCGGGTAGGCCGGCTGCGCGACCGGATGGTCTCCGCGGCGAAGGGCATCCCGCCCGCAGCGCGGACGTTGACCGTTGCCGTCGAGTCCGGTCTGCAGACGCTGATCGTCGAGTACGCCGAGACGGCAGCCGAGCACACCGCCGACGCCTGGCGGGCGCTGCCGGCCGGGGCCGACCTGCTGGCGGCGAGCGACCAGGCCGTCGGCCGGGCCTCGCGCGGGCTCGCCCAGGAGGTCGAACGCAGCATTCGCGACTGGCAGGGGGCCGTGCTCGACATGGTGCGTGTCGAAGGGGCCGACAAGCGGTCGACCGCCCGCTACCTCGCGTATGGGGTCAACGGGCTGGGGGTCGCCCTGATGATGGTGATCTTCGCCTCCACCGCTGGGGTGACCGGTGCCGAGATCGGGGTCGCCGGAGGCACCGCTCTGGTCGCCCAGAAGATCCTGGAGGCAGTGTTCGGCGACCAGGCGGTTCGCCGGCTGGCCATCGACGCGCGGGCAGACCTGCACGCCCGGGTCGAGGCGCTGTGGCTGGCGGAGCAGGCCCGCTTCTTCGCCGTACTCGATGAGCAGCAGACCGTGCCGGGAACGGGGGAGCGGCTGCGGGCCCTCGGCCACGAGCTGTCCGACGCCAGGTTCGCGTGGGAGCACGCGTGACCGCGCTGGGGACCTTGCGATCGCGGTTCAGCCGGCGCGACGATGTCTCGTCGCGCCTCGAGGGACTCGAGACCGCTATCCGCGCGGCTGGCGGGCGGCTCGACCCGGAGCTCGTCAGTGCCGGCGAAGAGGTCCTGGCGCGCGCTCGAGACCGGATGCGCCTGTCCGCCGACCACACCATCGTCGCGCTGGCCGGGGCGACGGGCTCGGGCAAGTCGTCGCTGTTCAACCGGCTGTGCGGCCTGGACGTCGCCGCCGTGGGCGTCCGGCGGCCGACGACCTCATGGACGCTCGCCTGCGCATGGGGGACGGGCGCAGAGGAGATGCTCGAGTGGCTTGGCGTGCCTGGGCGCCATCAGATCAACCGGGCGAGCCTGTTGGACGTGTCCGAGCCCGAGCTGGACCTGCAGGGCCTGGTGCTGCTGGACCTGCCCGACCATGACTCCACGGAGGTCTCTCACCATCTCGAGGTGGAGCGGCTGGTCGGACTGGCCGACGTGCTGATCTGGGTGCTCGATCCGCAGAAGTATGCGGACGCCGCGATCCACGACCGGTTCCTCAGACCGTTGGCGTCTCATCGCGAGGTCATGATCGCGGTCTTCAACCACGTCGACGAGCTCAGCGACCAGGCGGCCACGGAGACACTCGCGGATCTCCGTCGTCTGTTGGTCGCGGACGGCCTCGTCGACCTGCCGATGATCCCCACCTCGGCGACCCGCGGCGACGGGCTGCCCGAGCTGAGGGCCGAGATCGTCAAGCGGGTCGCGCAGAAGCGCTCTGCGCGGACTCGAATGTCTGCTGACATCGACAATGTGGCCCGTCGGCTGTCGGCAGCGATCGGTACGTCGCAGCCGCGGGAGGAGCCGGTGGGACAGTCGGTGGAAGGGTCGCGACCCGCACCGAGCTGGTCGATGCGTTCGCGGACGCCGCGGGGGTGCCCGCGGTGGTCGAGGCCATCGAGGAGTCGCTGCAGCTGCGCTGCCGGCAGGCGACCGGATGGCCGCCGACCCGGTGGTTATCGCGGCTTCGAGCCGATCCGCTGCGCCGCCTCCATCTCGGGCGAGCGAGGGGATCCGGTGTCACGTCCGACGTCCCCGTTGCCCGATCGTCACTGCCTCCTCATACTGCCGTGCAGCGGGCGCGGATCGCGACCGCCGTACGGCGGAATACCGACCTGGCGAGCCGGGAGCTGCCACCGGCCTGGCAGGCGACGGCCCGGGCAGCATCCGTGGCTCGTCTGAGCGACGTCGCCGACGCCCTGGACGTGGCTGTCGCGAAGACGGATGTTGCTGCCGATCGAACCCCGCGATGGTGGGCGGGCGCCCGGGCCTTGCAATGGATCCTCTTGCTCGGGGCGGTCGTGGGCGCGGGATGGCTCGCTGCGTTGGCCGGCCTCAGCTATCTCGGGCTGCCCCGCCCAGCGGACCCTCGATGGCTGTCGGTCCCCGTGCCGACCTGGCTGCTGCTGGGTGGTCTGTTGATCGGGTTGGCGCTGGCGGCGACCTGCCGGGCGGTGGGCGGGGCGTCAGCGCGCAGACGCGCCCGGCAGGCCGACGCGAGGCTTCGTTCCTCGGTGGCCGAGGTTGCCGACGAGCTCGTCGTCCGACCCGTGCAGCGCGAGGTCGAGGCGTACCTGTCCTGTCGCGCGGGCCTGGCGGCCGCGACCAGGCACTGATCGGCATCGTCCACAGCCTCGCATGGAAGGTGCGGTCGTCCACAGCCCCGCTCAGGCCGCACCGGGTCGTCGCCCGGTCGGGCCAGGATGGCGCAGAGATGGAGCGACTCGACAGGAGGACAGATGAGCGACACCGTGATCACCGTCGTCGGCCACGTCGGCAACGACGTCGACCTCCGCGATGTGGGAAATGGCAACCACCTGAGCCAGTTCCGGCTGGCGACCACCCCGCGTTACTTCGATCAAGGGCAGCGCGCCTATGTCAACGGGGTGACGAACTGGCTGAGCGTGCAGTGCTGGCGCAACCTCGCCGTGCACGTGCGCGACTCGCTCAAGCGCGGCGACCCCGTGGTTGTGGTCGGCAAGCTGAAGACGCAGGAGTGGGAGGTGGATGGGGTCCGGCACTCGCGGTTCATCCTCGAGGCGATCGGCCGTCGGGCATGACCTGTCGCGAGGGGTGAGCACGTTCACCAAGATGGCGCGGGTCAGCGAGTCTCTCGCCGGACCACTCGCAGGCCGCGGTGCTGGCTGCCCAGGAGCTCGAGGAGGCGACCGCCGCGCTGGCCGCCGGGCCTGACCCGTTCGCGGACGACGCGTTGCCGAACGCCTCCTGAGCGCTGCCGGGCCGGCCGGGTCGGCTCGCGATTCGAACGACGGCTGGGTGACACGTAGGCTTCTCGGTCATGGCCGACTACGTGTTCACTCTGCGAAATGTGCGCAAGGCGCACGGCGACAAGGTGGTTCTCGACAACGTGACGTTGTCGTTCCTCCACGGCGCCAAGATCGGCGTGGTGGGGCCGAACGGCACCGGCAAGTCGACCCTGCTCCACATCATGGCCGGCCTCGAGCACGGCGTCGAACGGCGATGCGATCCTCGATCCTGGCGCCACCGTGGGGATCCTCCTGCAGGAGCCTCCTCTCACCGAAGGCACGACGGTGCTGGAGAACGTGGAGGAGGCGGTCGCCGACACGATGCGCAAGGTGGCTCGCTACAACGAGATCTCCGCCGAGCTCGCCGACCCCGACGCCGACTACGACACCCTGCTGGCGGAGATGGGCGATCTGCAGACCGACCTCGACCACGCCAACGCGTGGGACCTCGAGTCGCGGCTCGACCAGGCGATGGACGCCCTGCGCTGCCCACCGCCCGACGTGCTGGTCGACAAGCTGAGCGGCGGCGAGCGGCGGCGCGTCGCGCTGTGCAAGCTGCTTCTCCAGCAGCCCGACCTGCTGCTGCTCGACGAGCCGACCAACCACCTCGACGCCGAGAGTGTCCAGTGGCTCGAGCAGCACCTGAAGGCCTATCCCGGCGCGGTGCTGGCCGTCACCCACGACCGGTACTTCCTCGACAACGTGGCCAGCTGGATCCTCGAGCTGGACCGCGGACGCGCCCATCCCGTACGAGGGCAACTACTCGACGTACCTGGAGACCAAGGAAGCCCGCCTCGTCGTCGAGGGACGCAAGGACGCCAAGCGGCTACGGATGCTCGAGCGTGAGCTCGAGTGGGTCCGGTCGAACCCGAAGGCGCGCCAGGCCAAGAGCAAGTCCCGGCTCTCGCGCTACGAGGAGCTGGCCGCCGAGGCGGAGCGCAACCGCAAGGTCGACCTGAACGAGATCAACATCCCTGCGGGTCCCCGGCTGGGGGACATCGTGCTCGAGGCCGACGGGCTGGCCAAGGGTTTCGGCGACCGGCTGCTCATCCACGACCTGGGTTTCACGCTGCCCCGGGCCGGCATCGTCGGGGTGATCGGGCCCAACGGCGTCGGCAAGACCACCCTGTTCAAGATGATCGTCGGGGAGGAGTCGCCCGACGCCGGGAAGCTCCGGGTCGGCGACACCGTGCGGATCTCGTACGTCGACCAGACCCGCGGCAACCTCGACCCGAAGAAGAACGTCTGGGAGGTCGTGTCCGACGGGCTCGACCACATCAAGGTGGCGAACTTCGAGATGCCGTCGCGGGCCTACATCGCGTCCTTCGGCTTCAAGGGCGCGGACCAGCAGAAGCCGGCCGGTGTGCTGTCCGGGGGAGAGCGCAACCGGCTCAACCTCGCACTCACCCTCAAGATGGGCGGCAACCTGCTGCTGCTCGACGAGCCGACCAACGATCTCGACGTCGAGACCCTGCAGTCCCTCGAGGACGCCCTGCTCGACTTCCCGGGCTGCGCCGTGATCACGTCTCACGACCGGTGGTTCCTGGACCGGACCGCCACCCACATCCTCGCCTGGGAGGGCGACGACGAGGACTCGGCCCGCTGGTTCTGGTTCGAGGGCAACTACGCCGCCTACGAGGCGAACAAGCTGGAGCGGCTCGGCGCCGAGGCGGCCAGGCCGCACCGGGTGACCTACCGCCGGCTCACCCGCGACTGACCATCGCTGTCAGCCGGGGTGCCGGTCAGCCCACCAGGTCGTTGAGCCGGCCGTAGTCGAGCTCGGCGCGGACGCTCTCGTAGGTCCCGGTGGCCGCCAGCTCCAGCGCGGCCTGCTCGGCCACCGCGTAGGCGGCCGCGGCGACCGACGAGCCGAGGCTGACCCGGCGAACGCCGAGCGCGGCCAGCTCGGACACCGTGGGCGCGCCCGGGCCGACCAGGATGTTGAGCGGGGCCGGGATCGCCGCCACCAGCTCACGGATGGTGTCCGGGTCGACGACCCCAGGAACGAAGATGCCGTCGGCGCCCGCCTCGAGGTAGTGCGCCGCTGCTCGATGAGCCGCGTCGGCGAGGCGGTCTCCAGGATCGCCGATCGCGCGCAGATAGGTGTCGATGCGGGCGTTGATGAACAGGTGGACGCCGAAGTCATCGGCGGCTGCCCGAGCGGCCGCTACCCGCTCCGCCTGGTCGGCTGGCTCCCGAAGCCGGTCGCCGGCGCCAGGCGCGACATCCTCCAGGTTGATCCCGACCGCCCCGGCGGTCAGGACCGCGCGAACCGTCTCGCCGACCCCGGCTGCGTCGTCGGCGAAGCCGCCCTCGATGTCGGCTGTTACCGGAACGCCGACCGCGCGCCGCGACCCGGGCGATCAGCGCGACTGCCGTGTCGCGGCCCAGCAGGTTGCCGTCCGGGGTGCCGAGGCTCCAGGCGACGCCGGCGCTCGTGGTCGCCACGGCGGGAGCCCCGGTCGCCGCGACCACGACGGCGCTGGCCACGTCCCAGGCGTTGGCCAGCGCCAGCGGCGGCCCGTCCTGTGCAGCGGCGCAGGCGGTCGAGCCTTGGTCGGCCTTGAGCTGTCGAAGTCGTGGGAGCGATCGGTCATGACGACATGACCAGGCCACCGACAGGCGCCGACAACCGGTCGAGCGCCGGCTGCCGACAGGCGGTGTCGGGACAGCGCAGTGACGGGTCGGGCGGTCCCGTCTCCAGCCGGTCTGCCACGGCCGTGAACGCGCGCCCGATCGCCTCGAGATCAGCGGTCGTCGACCACGTCGATGAGCGACGTCCCGGACCGTGTCGACGTGGTCCGGCGCGGCCGCAACCAGCTTCGCGAAACCCGCCTCCGTGAGCACCGCCTGGACTCCCCGCCCATCCGACTCGCAGGCCCGACGTACGACGTAGCCGGATCCTCGAGCCGCGTGATCGTGTGGGTGATGCGGCTGCGGGAGTTCTTGACCGAGTCGGCGAGCTCGGCCATCCGGAGCTCGTGTTCGGGTGCCTCCGAGAGCCGGACCAGCAGCTCGTACTCGGCCTGGGACAACCCGTGCTTCTCGCGCAGGTCGCGGTCGATCCGCTCCATGAGCAGGGTGACGCCCAACAGGAAGGACCGCCACGAGCGCTGCTGGCTGTTGGTGAGCCATCTGTCCGTCATGTGGCCATCCTATCGGAGGTAATTGACATTTAAACTTCTTCGGCGTATCGTTCATACTTGTTGAAGGATCAACTAGAAACTCTTCCAGCATGAGCGCCCAGGAGGCACCATCATGACGACCACCACCACAGACGTACAGTTCTCGGGCCTCGTCTCGGGAACTTGGACCATCGACCCGACCCACTCGGAGGTCGGGTTCACCGTCCGCCACCTGATGAGCAAGGTTCGCGGACTGTTCACCTCGTTCGAGGGCGAGCTGCACATCTCGGACAACCCGCTCGAGTCCACGGCGCGCGCCACCATCGACCTCTCCTCGGTCGACACCCGCAACGCCGACCGCGACACCCACCTGCGCTCCGCCGACTTCTTCTCGGTCGAGGAGGGCAACACCATGACCTTCGCCACGACCGGCTTGTCGGTCGACGGCGGCGACGTCCTGGCCACCGGCGACCTCACGATCAAGGGCGTCACCAAGCCCGTCACGCTCGACGTCGAGTTCCTCGGCGTGCAGCAGGACCCGTGGGGCAACACCCGGGTCGGCCTCGAGGCCAAGACCAGCATCAGCCGCAAGGAGTGGGGCGTCTCGTTCAACATCCCGCTCGAGGGCGACAAGCTCCTGATCGGCGACACGGTCAACGTGGTCATCGCCCTCGAGGCGGTCCGCCAGGCCTGACCGCCCGTACTGCACACCCTGTGATGAGCGCCGGCCTCGGACGAGGTACGGCGCTCTTCGCATGACGGTTGACCGGTGAGACCTGCCGTGGCCCTACTGCCCAGCGCCCTCGCTCAGGAGAGACGTTCCACGATCATCGCCATGCCCTGACCGCCACCGACGCACATCGTGATCAGACCGATCTGCTTGTCGTGGAAGTCCAGCGAGTTCAGCATCGTCGCCTGCAGCCGGGCCCCGGTCATGCCGAACGGGTGCCCGACGGCGATCGCGCCGCCGTTGATGTTGAGCTTGTCGATGGGGATCCCGAGATCCTGGTACGACGGCACGACCTGCGCCGCGAACGCCTCGTTGATCTCGACCAGGTCGATGTCGTCCATGCGTCATGCCGGCTCGCGCCATGCGCCTGGCGGGACGCCTCGACCGGGCCGAGCCCCATGATCTCGGGCGACAGGCGGTCAGCCCCGTCGACACGATCCGGGCGAGCGGTCGTCACGCCCGAGCTCGGCCGCCTTCGTGTCGCTCATGATGACCACCGCCGCGGCCCCGTCGTTGAGCGGGCAGCAGTTGCCGGCCGTGATCAGGCCGTCCGGCCGGAAGACCGGCTTGAGCTGGGACACCGCCTCGTAGGTGACACCGGCCCGCGGGCCGTCGTCGGCCGACAGCGTCGTACCGTCCGGCAAGGTGATCGGCACGATCTCGCGCTGCCAGAAGCCCGCCGCGATCGCCTTCTCGGCGAGGTTCTGGCTGCGGACCCCGAACTCGTCGAGCTCGCGCCGGCTGATGCCGCGGGACTTCGCGAGGTTCTCGGCGGTCTGGCCCATCGGCATGTAGATGTCGGGGATCAGGTCGTCGATGCGCGGGTCGTGCCACAGGTCGCCGCCACCGAGCGCGGCGTCCGCGGTCCTCGCCTGGGCCTCGTGCGAACCGCGGGTTGCGGGTGTCCGGGTGGCTGTCGGAGTTGCCGTTGACGTAGCGCGAGACCATCTCGACGCCCGGCCGAGATGAAGACGTCGCCCTCTCCGGCCTTGATCGCGTGGAACGCCATCCGCGACGTCTGCACGCTCGACGAGCAGTAGCGGGTCAGCGTCGTGCCCGGCAGGTGGTCGAACCCGAGCAGGGTCGCCACCACCCGAGCCATGTTGAACCCCTGCTCGCCGCCGGGCAGCCCGCAGCCGAGCATCAGGTCGTCGATGTCGGCGGGGTCGAGCTCGGGCACCTTGGCCAGCGCCGCGGTGACCATCGTCGCGGTGAGGTCGTCCGGGCGCAGCTGGGTCATGCGAGCCCTTGCCGGCCCGCCCGATCGGTGAGCGCGCCGTGGCGACGATGACTGCTTCGGCCATGAGTCCTCCAGATGTGTGGTGTCCTGCCAATCTACTTGCCGGGTACGGCGCGACCCGAAGCCGGCAGCGGCCCTGCCAAGATGAGGCGTGGCCCGTCACACGTTCCTGCTCAAACCGCGCTGGTCGGACCTGGACGCCTACGGCCACGTCAACAACGTCACCTGGCTCGAGTACCTCCAGGAGGCCCGCGTCGACATGCTCTTCGTGCATGCGCCGGAGGAGGGGTCGGAGGGGCTGGCGGAGGGCGTCCTCGTGGTGCGGGCGGAGATCGACTACCGCCGGCCGATGCTGTTCCGGCAGGAGCCCTACCCGATCCACATGTGGGTGTCGAAGATCGGCGCCGCGTCCTTCACGGTCAGCTACGAGATCGCCGACGAGCTGCCGGACGGGTCGTCCTTGGTCTACGGCCGGGCGAAGACGGTGCTCGCCCCGGTCGACATGGAGACCGGCGCGCCCCGGCGGATCACCGCCGAGGAGCGGGCCGTACTCGACCTCTTCCTCGAGTAGCGCGCCTGCGTGTCGCCTCGACGTCTGCTCGAGCGGGCAGCGGTCGGGTCGGCTCGTCGAAGGTGTTGACCAGGAAGTGCGCCGCCCGCTCGACGTACTCCCACATCTGCGCGGTGTGCTCGGGCGACATGCCGGCCTCGTCGACGCCGGCGCGCATGTGGACGAGCCACCGGTCGCGGGCGCGCGGGGTGACCGCGAACGGCGCGTGGCGCATGCCGAGCCGCGGGTGGCCGCGCTGGTCGGAGTACGTCGTCGGGCCGCCCCAGTACTGCTCGAGGAACATCGTGAGCCGGTGCGCGGCCGGCGCCAGGTCCGCCTCGGGGTAGAGCGGGCGGAGCTCGGGGTCGTCGGCGACGCCCTGCGTAGAACCGGTCCACGATCCGGACGAAGGTCTCATGTCCGCCGACGGCGTCGTAGAACGTCTGCTCGTCGGTACGGCGCATCGACGTCATTGTGCTCAAGCCGCGGATCGCCCGAGGCGGGTGACCTGCGGGATGCCTGCTCGTACCCGACCCGGCAGGATGGGGGAGCAGCGACGCTGCGACACCGACCACCGGGAGGACATGATGGCCACCACTCGCACCGCCAACGCACACTGGGAAGGCTCGCTGATCGAGGGCGCCGGCAACGTCTCGCTCGACTCGTCGGACCTCGGCTCCTTCGACGTGACCTGGGCGTCGCGCTCGGAGAAGGCGAACGGCAAGACGAGCCCCGAGGAGCTCATCGCCGCCGCCCACTCGACCTGCTTCAGCATGGCTCTGTCCCACGCGCTCGCCGGCGACGGACACGCGCCGCAGGCCATCGACACCCGGGCCGACGTCGACTTCCAGCCCGGCCAGGGCATCACCGGGATCAAGCTGACGGTGCGCGGGCAAGGTCGAGGGTCTGACGAACGACGAGTTCGTCGAGGCCGCGAAGTCGGCGAAGGAGAACTGCCCGGTCTCGCAGGCTCTGACGGGTACGACGATCACGCTGGACGCGGCACTCGCGGACTAGACCGCGGTCAGGCGGGTCCGGCGCCCGGCTCGTCGCGAGTGCCAGACGACGCGCTGGGGGAGCGGGATCTCGATGCCCTCCTCGTCGAAGCGAGCCTTGATCCGGGCTCGCATCTCCCGGGCCACCTTGACCTGTCTGGTCGGCGGCGGTCTTGAGCACGAGCCGGACCACCACGCCGTCGGGATCCCATCGCTCGACGCCCCAGACCTCGGGCTCCTCGATGATGTCGCCCGCCGCAACTCGGCTCCTGCCAGAGCTGCGTGCGGCCGTCTCGTCGAGCACGGTCCGCACCTCCTCGAGGTCGGTCGAGAAGGCGACCGGGACGTCGAGGACGACTCGCTGCCCAGCTCTGGCTCATGTTCCCGACGGCGAGGATCTCGCCGTTGCGCACGTACCAGACGGTGCCGTTGACGTCGCGCAGGCGGGTCACCCGGAGGCTGACGGCCTCGATGGTGCCGGAGACGACCCCGACGTTCACCGAGTCGCCGACGCCGAACTGGTCCTCGAGGATCATGAAGATGCCGCTGAGGAAGTCCTTGACCAGGCTCTGCGCGCCGAAGCCCAGCGCGACTCCGATGATGCCGGCGCTGGCGATCAGCGGCGCCGATGTTGTAGCCGAGCTGCGCGATCACCATGAACCCGACGATGGTGGCGATCACGGCGGTGGTGATGCTCTTGAGCAGCGAGGCCATGGTGTCTGCGCGCTGTTGGCGTCGCTCGACCGCCATCGGGCTGGTGGCTTCGACGAGAATCTGGCGCACCTTGCCGTGGCGAGCACGCCGGGCACCACTCCGGCCGCGGCCTGGCGGGCCAGCCGGTCGATCAGCCGGCACACCAGCCAGCGCACGACGTACCCGATCACCAGCAGCAGCAAGATCGAGAGCGGCTTCGCGATCAGCCAGTCCGCCGCCTGCGACAGCGTCTGGTTGTGCGTCACGTCGTGGACGAAGGTGCACCACTGGTCGTCGGGCGAGCATTGGGTGTCGGCCACTGCTGTCCTTCGTCGTCGGGAGATCCGCGCCTCGCTGGTGCACCCATGACGGTACACAAGCCGGAGTCGCAGTACGGTTAGGACGTGACGCTCGCAGACACTCCGGACGACGTGGGTCGATGGCCGCCCCTGCTCCACGTTGGACGGCTCGCCATCTTCGTCGGGATCCCGCTGTTGGTCATCGTGGTGATCTCGCTGCTGGTCTATGCGCCGTCCTGGGTCCACGGTCCGCGCTACCGGCCCGGGCAGCCCTGGGAGAACGACAGCGAGTGGTTCGGTACCCCGTTGCCGCGGCCCTCGCCAGCGGCGATGCCGTCGCGACGCCGAGCTCCGCGGTCGGGCTCCGTCCGAGACCGACGAGGTACGGCGTACGAGCCCTGGCTCTGGGGGCGCGAGTGCCGACTGGTGAGGCGTTCACTGAAGCCCAGCGCCACGAGATCAGCCGGGCCGTCGCCGACGCCGGACGCGACTCGGGGTGGGAGTTCGCGCTCGAGGTCGGGCCGTCCGCCGACGACACGCGTGGCTACGCCGAGGCGCTGCACGCCCGGCTGCCCGACCCGCCGCAGAGCATCCTGGTCCAGGTGGATCCCGAGCGCCGTACCCTCGAGATCGTCACGGGCGAGCGGGTCCAGCGATCCGTGAGCAACCGTTCCGCGGCGTTGGTCGCGGTCACCATGCAGAGCGCGTTCGCCGGCGGCGACCTGACCCGAGGACTGGTCGCCGGCATCCGCCAGCTGGCCCAGCTCTCCCAGGCCCCGAAGGCCCTCCACACCGACACCCCCTGACCGGGAGCTGCGGGAGAGTACCCCGCCCACGATCCGAGCCTTTCCCTCGATGATCCGGGAGTTCTCCCCGACCATCCGAGACCACTCCTTCGATGATCCGTGAGTTCTCCCCCGACCATCCGAGAGGTTCCGCAGCTCAGGAGTGCCGGGTTCCCGAAAGTCACGCACGCTCGGAGGCGAACTCTCGGATGCACCAGCGGAAAGTCTCAGATGGTGCAGCAGGAACACTAGGACGGTAAGGGAGCAGTCTCGGATGGAGCAGAGGGAACTCTCGGAGCGTCAGGTGTGGGCGTCCTGGCGTTGGGCGGCCAGGGCGCGCGCGAGGTCGGACCGGCCCTCGACGACGTAGCGCCGGGCCGCCGGGTTGACCTTGCGCATCGCCAGCCAGGCGTCGACCGTGTCCAGCGTCTGCTGGGTCGCGATCGACCGCGGGAACAGGTAGCTCAGGACCGTCGACGCCTGGTGGACGCTGCGGTCCTCCCAGATCGTCTCGGCCGCCGTCGAGGTAGCGGGCGGTGTACGGCTCGAGAACCTCGTCCTGGCCGGCCTGGTGGAAGCTGTAGCGCGATGCTCCGCATGGTCTCGTTGGGGACGTCGTCGCGCTCGACGGCGTCGTGCCAGGCGCTGCTCCTTGGCCTCGGCCGTCGGCATGGCCGCTCGGGCCGCCGCGGCGCTCTCCTGGCCGGAGATCGTGTTGTCCCGCTCCAGCTCGTCGCCGATCTCCGGTCTCGCCGGCCCGGCCCTCGCGGGTGAGGGCCGTGAGCAGCGTCCAGCGCAGGTCGACGTCCACGGCGAGACCGTCGAGCGGGCCGGAACCGTCGAGCAGACCCGCCACGCAGGTCGAGCGACTCGTCGGAGACCGCGCTACGCCGGCGAGCGCCCGGACGAAGGTCAGCTGGTGGTCGCTGCCCGGCTCGGCGGCGTCCTGCACCAGGGTCGCGCAGCCCGTTCTCCCAGCGGTCGCACACCGCATCGCGGTTCTCCAGGCGCCGTGTACGACGTCGCAACCCGGCCGGTCTGGGCGACCAGCGCCCGGAGGGCGGTCATGTCGGTCTCGCGTGCCGATGCCGCGCAGCACCAGGTCGACCCAGTCGCTGGCCCGCATCTCGGCATCGCGGGTCATGTCCCAGGCGGCGCCCCAGCACAGCGCCCGCGGCAGCGACTCGGTGAACCCGTCGATGTGGTCGACCAGGGTCGTCAGCGAGCGCTCGTCGAGCCGCACCTTGGTGTAGCTCAGGTCACCGTCGTTGAGCAGCACCAGGTCGGGCTGCTGCTGCCCGACCAGCTCCGGCACGTCGGTGTCGTCTCCGGCTACGTCGATCTCGACCCGGGTACGGCGCACCAGGCCCGCGTCCGTGAGGTCGTAGAGGCCGACCGCGAGCCGGTGGCGGCGGATGGTCGGGAAGTCGGGGTGCGCGGTCTGGTTGATGACGAAGGACGTGAACGCCCCGTCCTCGCCGACCTCGAAGACCGGCCGCACGGTGTTGACGCCGGAGGTCTGCAGCCACTCCTTGGCCCACGAGCCGAGCTCGCGGCCGGAGCTCTGCTCGAGGGCGGAGAGCAGGTCGGTGAGCTCGCTGTTGCCGTACGCGTGCGCGGCGAAGTAGCTGCGCAGCCCGGCGAAGAAGTGCTCCTCGCCGACCCACGCGACCAGCTGACGAAGCGCCGAGGCGCCCTTGGCGTAGGTGATCCCGTCGAAGTTGACCTCCACGGCCTCGAGGTCGTAGTTGTCGGCGGCGATCGGGTGGGTCGACGGCAGCTGGTCCTGCCGGTAGGCCCAGGTCTTGCGGGCGTTGCAGAAGCTGGTCCACGCCTCGTCGTACTCCGTCGCGACGCTCGCCGCGTGGTGCGCGGCCCACTCGGCGAACGACTCGTTGAGCCAGAGGTCGTCCCACCACCTCATCGTCACGAGGTCGCCGAACCACATGTGCGCCATCTCGTGCAGGATCGTGTTCGCCCTGCTCTCGTAGGCGGAACGGGTCTGGCGGCTGCGGAAGATCATCTCGTCGCGGAACGTCACGCAGCCGGCGTTCTCCATCGCGCCCATGTTGTACTCCGGCACGAACAGCTGGTCGTACTTGCCGAACGGGTACGGCATGTCGAAGGCGTCCTCGAAGAACTCGAAGCCCTGCTTCGTGACGGTGAGCAGGTCGTCGGCCTCGAGGTGCTCGCTCAGCGACTCCCGGACGAAGAGGCCGAGCGGGATGTCGCCGCGCTTGCCGTGGTAGGTGTCGCGCACGACGACGTAGTCGCCGGCCACCAGCGCCGTGATGTACGTCGACATCCGCTTGGTCGGCGCGAAGTGCCACACCGAACGGCCGAGCCCGAGGTCGACCGGCTCCGGAGTCGGCGGAGTTGGAGACGACCTGCCAGTGCGACGGCGCGGTGACGTGGAACGTGAACACGCCCTTGAGGTCGGGCTGCTCGAACGTCGTGTAGACGCGGCGGGCGTCCGGCACCTCGAACTGCGTGTAGAGGTAGACGAGCTTGTCGACCGGGTCGACGAACCGGTGCAGCCCCTCGCCGCTGTGGCTGTAGGCGCAGTCGGCGACCACCGTCAGCGCGTTGTCCGCCTGCAGGTCGGTCAGCGCGATCCGGCTGTCCTCGTACGCCGAGGGGTCGAGCGCAGCTGCCGTTGAGGCGTGATCTCGTGGACGGTTGCTCCGACCAGGTCGGCGAAGGTCGACGCACCGGGCTCCCGACAGCTGAACCGGATGGTCGTGGTCGACGCGAACGTGGTCTCGGAGGTGGTCAGGTCGAGGGTGACGTCGTACGTCGAGACGCTGAGCAGACGGGCGCGTTCGGCGGCCTCGTCACGGGTGAGGTTGATTCCAGGCATGCGGTCAGTGCTTTCACGCAGTCCGGGGAATGCCGAGCGCGGATTGTCGCCTTGTTACCCGATGAGGAGCGTCCTCGAACGAAACGCGCCGCACCGCCTCGAAGGAGTCACTCTTGACCGCACGAAACCGCACCCCCACGTCGCAGACTTCTGGTTCGACCCGCTCTGCCCGTGGGCCTGGCTCACCTCGCGCTGGATCAAGGAGGTCGAGCAGGTCCGGGACGATCAAGGTGAACTTCCACGTGATGAGCCTGGCCATGCTGAACGCCGACAAGCCCGACATCTCCGACGAGTACCGCGAGTTCCTCAAGGAGGCCTGGGGACCCGTTCGAGTCTGCATCGCCGCGGCGCGAGACCACGGTGACGAGGTGCTCGACCGGCTCTACACCGAGCTCGGCACCCGCTTCCACAACGAGAAGCGTGACCGCGACCGCGCGACCATCGAGGAGGCGCTCACGGCCGCGGGCCTGCCGACGTCGCTGGCCGACGCGATGACCTCCACCGACTACGACGAGGAGCTGTCCGAAGTCCCACCACGCCGGCATGGACCAGGTGGGGCTCGACGTGGGCACCCCGGTCATCTCGTTCGACGGGCAACGCGTTCTTCGGACCGGTCGTCACGCCCAGGCCGCGCGGCGAGGCCGCCGGCCGGCTCTGGGACGGGGTGCTGCTCGTGGCCGCGACACCGGGCTTCTACGAGCTCAAGCGCAGCCGGACCGACGGCCCGAACTTCGACTGAACGGGGCGGGAGAGCACCGCGCTCCCGCACGGTGGCATCATCGCGCCATGCGCATCCATCTCGGGTCCGACCATGCCGGTTTCGAGCTCAAGGCGCACCTGGTCGGGTGGCTGCGGGACCAGGGCCACGAGCCCGGTCGACCACGGTGCCGTCGACCTACGACGAGCTCGGACGACTACCCGCCGTACTGCCTGGAGGCGGCGGCCGCTGTGGTCGACGACCCCGGCAGCCTCGGGATCGTCATCGGCGGCTCGGGAAACGGCGAGCAGATCGCCGCCAACAAGGTCAAGGGCGTCCGGGCCGCGCTCGCGTGGTCGACCGAGACGGCCGAGCTGTCCCGCCTGCACAACGACGCCAACGTCATCTCCCTCGGTGCCCGGATGCACACGCTGGAGGAGGCGACCGGCTTCGTCGAGATCTTCGTCGGCACGGCGTTCTCCGAGGACCCGCGACACGTCCGTCGCATCGCCATGGTCAGCGCCTACGAGACGGCCGACTGACCCATGCCTGAAGGTCACACGCTGTTCAGGCTCGCCAACGAGCTCGATGAGGCATTTCGAGGGCAGGCTCTGCGGGTGTCCAGCCCGCAAGGCCGGTTCGTCGAGAGCGCCGCGGTCATCGACGGACAGGTGATGACGGGGGCGCGAGTCGGCCGGCAAGCACGTCTTCCTGCGTCTTCGAGGGTGGGGACATCGTTCACGTCCACCTCGGGCTGATCGGAGTCTTCAGTCTCGGGCGGGTGCCGGCGCCGCCTGCCGTTGGCGCCGTCCGACTGCGCCTCGAGGGTGATGCGTGGTACGGCGACCTCCGGGGCGCCATCGTCTGCGAGCTGGTCACGCGCGACAAGATGGACGAGATCGTGGGCAAGCTCGGCCCGGACCCGCTGCGAGCCGACGCCGACCCGGACAAGGCGTTCCGGCGCATCCACCGAAGCGCCAAGCCGATCGGGGCCCTGCTGATGGACCAGACCGTGCTCTCCGGTGTCGGAAACGTTTTTCGCGCCGAGGTGCTCTTCCGGGCTCGGCTGAACCCCCTCGTGCCGGGCGTCAAGGTCAGCAAGCGCCGATGGAACGCGATGTGGGACGACCTGGTCTTCCTCATGGAGTACGGCGTGCGAACCGGACGAATCGACACGGTGCGCCCCGAGCACGAGCCGGAGGCGATGGGCCGGGCGGCCCGGGTCGACGACCACGGTGGCGAGGTCTATGTCTACCGTCGCGACGGCCAGCCGTGCCACGTGTGCGGCTCCACGGTGCGCACCAAGATCCTCGAGGGACGCAACCTGTTCTGGTGTCCGACCTGCCAGCGCCGACGGTGAAGGCGCGTCCCGCGCCGGCGGCTCCGGCCGCTGCGCAGTCGGAGATATCCGGTGAAACGGCTCCGCGGCGGAGCCCGGCCACTACGCTCGTGCGTGTGACTGACCGCGCGTCATCCGTGCGGGGGGCCGGTCACTCGGTGCGTGTCACCGGTCGCCGGCTGACGTACCGGGCCACCAGGTTCGTACGGGAAGCCCAGGTGACCTGGCTGCTGATCCTCATCGGGCTCGACGTGGGCTGCGTCCTGATGACGGCCGTGTTCCGTGAGGCCTGGCCGCTGAGCGTCTACCTCATCCCGATCCTGCTTGCCATGAACGTCATGTCGTTCGCGCGGCTGCTGCTGCTCGAGCTCGTGACCGCGGTCTGCGTGGCCATCTCGCTGTCGCTGATCCATGTCACCGCGTTGCGGGCTCTCGGTGTCTCGGTGATCGTCGTCGCGAGCCTGATCGTCACGCTGCACGCGTGGTCTCGCAGCCGACTGGGGATCCTGCCGGTGCGCGGAGACTCGATGCTCATCGACCTGCGTGACCGGCTGGCCAGCCAGAGCCAGCTCCCCGTCCTGCCACGCAACTGGCAGGCCGAAGCCGTGATGAGATCGGCTGGTGGGGCGTCGTTCTCCGGCGACTTCATGGTCGCGGCCAAGACCAGGCAGGGTCAGCGGCTGGAGATCGTCGTCGTCGACGTCTCGGGCAAGGGACTGGACGCCGGGACGAGGTCGCTCCAGCTCTCCGGCGCCTTCGGCGGGCTGCTCGGGTCGTTGCCGACGGAAGGCTTCCTGCCGGCTGCCAACGCCTACCTGATGCGCCAGGAGTGGAGTGAGGGCTTCGCCACTGCCGTACACCTCGCAATCAACCTCGAGACCGGTGTGTTCGAGGTGCGCACGGCCGGTCATCCTCCGGCTGTGCAGTTCCATGCCGGTTCCGGACGATGGCTGGTGCACTGGACCACGGGGCCGGTGCTCGGTGTGGTGCCCTCAGCCGAGTACAGCGTGCACCGAGGAGAGCTCAACGTCGGAGACGCTCTGCTGCTCTACACGGACGGTCTCGTGGAGTCGCCCAACCGCGATATCGCCTTCGGCATCGACAAGCTGCTGGGTGAAGCGGAACGTCTTGTGCAGATGGGCTTCTCGGGCGGCGCCGAGCGGCTCGTGGCCAGTGTCAACTCCGAGACCGACGACCGGGCACTGCTGCTCCTCTATCGGACGTAGCCGTCCGTCGTTTCACATAGGATACCTACGTATTGATAGGCATGCTATACATGCCTGATGGCACAGAGCAAGGGGTCCGCCGGTGGCGATTCGAGAGAGACCGCTCGGGCGATCAACTCTGGTGCGATCCACGTCCTGCGTGCGCTCCGCGCCGTCGATCGTGAAGCGGGACTGACCCCAGCCCGGCTGAGCGCCCTGTCCGTGCTTGTGTTCGGTGGTCCGACCACGCTGGGTCGGCTTGCGGAGATCGAGGAAGTGGCTGGCCCCACGATGACCCGCATCGTCGACGGGTTGGCTGGGCTGGGGCTGGCCGAACGCAGGCCACATCCGGACTCGGCACGGTCCGTCCACATCGTGGCCACTCGCTCGGGCAAGGCGCTGATGCGCAAGGCCGCGGCGAGGAGGATGGTCGCCATCGGTGACGCGATGTCGATGCTCAGCACCCGCGACCAGCAGCGACTTGCAGCGGCAGCGCCAGTCCTGCTTCGCCTCGCCGACGGGCTCCGCGCCAGCCCACGGGCGCACTGACTGGGTGTGGCTTCGTAGGTCAAGCGGTCCAGCGGGAAGGGGGACGGGAGGTGGGGGTCCTCGAGCTCGATTGCTGGGCCGCGAGGCGAAGGAGGCCGACCAGCTCAGGCATCTGCTCGGCAGGCAGGGTGAAGGGGACTCTCAGCCAACGGTCCGCTGTCCCACGGACGGTGAACCGTGGGCCTGCGGTCAGCCGGACGCCCAGCTCGAGCGCTTGCGCAGCGAGCCGCGTCGCGCTCAGGTCGGGGAGCTCCACCCACAGGACCATGCCGGCTCGAGGCACGGCGCACCGCCACTCGGGAAGCTGCCGACAGAATGCCGCGACGAGCGCGTCTCGGGACTGGCGGAGCAGCTGTCGCCGCTCCGGCAGGATGGTCGCGGCGCGGTCGAGCAGCTCGGCCGCGACCAGCTGCTCGAGCACCGGTCCCGCGAGGTCCTGACCGGCCCTGGCCTGAGCCAGCCGGTTGACGAGCTCGGGTTCCGCTCGCACCCAGCCGACCCGCAGCCCGGCCCAGAAGGCTTTGCTCATCGAGCCCAACGTGATGATCGACCGGTCCAGCGTCCCCATCGGACGTGGCGGTCGACCCTGCAGGACCAGGTCGGCAAAGGTCTCATCCACGACGAGCACGGATCCGCCCAGTGCCCGGTGCAGCTGCTCTCGTTGTGCGTTGCTCGCGAGCAGGCCGGTGGGGTTCTGACCGTCTGGCGTGATGTGGACCAAGGGCGGAGGTCGCGGTCGGGAGGTCCCATCCGGCGGCGGTCACCGGAAGGGCCAGCAGGCGCATGCGGTGGGCCAGCACCGCGTCGAGAACGGCCGGGTAGGTGGGCTGCTCGACGAGCACCCGGTCTCCGGGGCTGGCCAACGTGCGCAGTACCAGGTCCCAGCCGTGCAGAGCGCCGTTCGTGATCAGCACGTGCTCAGACCTCGTGGCGAGCCCTCGGGCCGACAGATGGCGGGCGACCGACTCCCGCAGTGCCGGGACGCCCAGTGGGTACAGCCCGTGCCCGGCTAGCAGTGGACGCAGCGCGATGGTCGCTCGCTCCACCGCGTCGAGGAGCAGACCTGGAGCCGGGAGGGCCGCGACCGTCAGGTCGAGCAGGTCCGCGGTCGCGCCCGGCTCGGCATCCGGGCGGGCCGGAACAGCCGCCGGGATGGCGATCCGGCTACCCGCGCCGTGGTCGCTCCGGAGATATCCCTCCTGGCGCAGCACGTCGTACGCGGCCGTCACCGTGTTGCGGGCGACGGCCAGGGCGACCGCCAGCTCCCGCTCCGACGGGACCCGGGTCCCGACCGGCAGGCGACCGTCGAGGGCGAGCCCGCGCAGGCCCGACGCCAGAGCCAGGTAGGCCGGCCCGCTGCCCAACCACGGCCTCAGCAGCTCGACCAGCTGACGTGGCGGCACGGCCATCTCCTGTCACTTGGCTCTATGTTGATGGGGCCAAGGAGGCCAGACTAGCGGAGTGAGAGTTCTTGCACCGGTGCCCCCGGACCGTCACCCGGCCCGGGTCTCCTTGCTGTTCGCTGGGCTGACGTTGTACGGCGTCAGCGACGCCATGCTCGTCCTCGCGGGTCTTGGCCTCGATCCGTGGGACGTCCTGCATCAGGGCTTGGCCCGCTCGCTGGGGCTGCAGGTCGGGACCTGGGCGATCCTCGTAGGCGCCCTCGTGCTGCTCGCGTGGATCCCGCTGCGGCAGCGGCCGGGCCTGGGTACGGTCTGCAACGTCGTCGTGATCGGAGTGGTCATCGACCTCACCCTCGCACTCGTACCCGCTCCTCATGAGCTGCCGATCCAGATCTCGGTCCTGGTGGGCGGGGTCCTGCTCAACGGCATCGCGACCGGGGCCTACATCGGAGCGGGCCTCGGTCCAGGTCCCCGCGACGGCCTCAGCACCGGGATCGCGGCCCGAGGGCACTCGCTTCGCGTGGTGCGAACGGTGGTGGAGGTGGGCGTGCTGGGCGCCGGCTGGCTGCTCGGCGGCACCGTCGGCGTCGGCACCGTCCTCTACGCCGTAGCCATCGGGCCGATCACGCACCTGACGATTCCGGCGCTACGACTGCGGAGGCGCCAGGGCAAGCCTGCCCACGCCGAACCGGTCCGAGTCGCCGTGGGGGCTTCCGTAGATCCCGGCCAGCACGACCCGGCCCCCGGGGTCTAGCGTCAGCGACGCCGCCCTCGTTACGGGCCACCTCCGACAAGGAGGTCGACGAGCCCGGAGGCGCCGATCCCGCCGTCGTCCTCGACCGTCAGCCCGCGGACACTGCCTCGCCCGGCAGGCACTCCGCGATACTCGTCGCATGTCCGCCGAGCGCCGAACGTCGCCGAACCGCCGAGCCGAGCTCGCGGCGGCGGTGATCTTCGCGCTCACCGTCGGGCAGCTTGCGGTCGCCACCTTCGTACCCGGACTGCCCCAGTTCGAGGGCAAGGCCTTCGGTGCCCGGCTGCTGTTCTACCCCCTACTGATGGCCATCGTCCCGGTCGCCTGCTGGCTGGCCCGCCGTCGTCGTGGGGGGACCGAGCCGCTGCCCTGGGCAGCCTGCGCGTTCGTCATGGCACCGTTCCTGGTCGACGTCACCGGGAACACCCTGGACCTGTACGACACGGTGACGTGGTGGGACGACGCGAACCATTTCGTGAACTGGCTGCTGCTGTCGTGGGGTCTCGGTCTGCTCATGGCGCGGCTCGACGTACGCCCGCGGTGGATCCTGCTGCCGACCATCACGGGCGTCGGCGCCATCCTCGCGATCGTCTGGGAGCTCGGCGAGTGGTACACGTTCATCCGGCACGGCAGTGAGCTCACGACTGCCTACCAGGACACACTCGGTGACGAGGCGCTCGGCACGCTGGGTGCCTTCGTAGCAGCCCTCATCGTCGTACACACGACCCCGGATCAGAGCCGCAGGGTTGACCCTGGGGCCGGCATGGCGGATAGTCGCGCGTTGTGACGTCTCTCGGGGTATCTCACGTTTTTGTCCAGGACGGCACCGCATGGTGCCAGGTGGAAAGCCGCAACGGGGTGCTGCGGGTGGGAAACCAGCTCACCAGGGTCGTTCGTCAGGACGGGACCATCGTGGAGGTCGGTCTCATCGTCCAGTCGATCGAGCTGGCGTCGGGGCAGGTCATGGAGCTGCAACCGACTATGAGTGGGCGGATCCGCCTGGTCGGCACCGGCATCGAGGCCATCCAGCCGTGGAGCCTGCTCGAGAACGCAGCCCAGTGGCAGTACGTCCCCGACGGTCGGCCACCGATGCCGGGTCCGACGCAGGGGAGCACACTCGACGAGTCCGAGCGGCCACGCCTGCTCGTCACCGAGGCGCCCGATCTCAGCCGGGTGTCGACCGCCTTCCGGCTGGTGCTGGTGATACCGCAGGTGATCGTGCTGTGGGCACTGTCCGTCGCCGCCGAGTTCGTCGTCTTCCTCGGGTGGTTCGCCGCCCTGGCGACCGGACGGCTCCCCGAGTGGGCGGGGGAGTTCCTCGCGAACTATCTGCAGTACCAGGCCAGGGTGTACGGGTACTTCTACCTGCTGACCGACGAGTACCCGCCGTTCGCGTTGACCCCGGTCAGCTATCCGGTCCACCTCGAGCTGCCCCAGCGCGGAAGGCTCAACCGGTGGTCCGTGCTGTTCCGGATCTTTCTGCTGCTTCCGGTTTACCTCGTCTCCATTCTCGCCACCTTGGGCTGGGGGGTCGCCTCGTTGGTCATCTGGCTGGTCGTCCTGGTCAAAGGGCGGTTCCCCACACCGCTGTTCCAGTCGACCGTTGCCGTACTCCGCTTCGCCCTGCGGACCACCGCCTATGCCTTCATGCTGACGAGTCGTTACCCGCAAGGTCTGTTCGGCGACCAGCCCGCGGACACCCCGGCCGCGTCCACGGCCGAGCCTTCGGACCGGGTCGTGCTGTCGACGGGCGCCAAGTCGCTCGTGGTCACCTTCCTGGTCCTCGGCGTACTCGGCTATGCCGGCTACGTCGCGGCGCTAGTGGCCGCGGCGAACGCGCCGACCAGTGCGTCCTCCATCTCTCCGACCCTCGCGTCGACGCGGGTGGGGTCGCTCAGCCAGACTGAGCAGCATGGTCGCCGGTGAGCAGGGTGCGGATCCAGACACGGTGTTGTTCCCGGCGTCGCTCGTCGGCAGCTTCGCCCAGCCGGACTGGCTGATCGACCGGGCTCGGCTGGCCGGCCGGTTTCCGCCGCGGGTCCGGGCCCGCGAGCTGTGGCGCCCAGCCTCGGAGTACCTCATAGAGGCGCAGGACGACGCGACATTGGTCGCGATCCGCGCCCAGGAGCGCGCGGGGCTGGACATCATCACCGATGGCGAGATCCGTCGGGAGAGCTACTCCAACCACTTCGCGACCGCGTTGGCGGGCGTGGACGTCGACAACCCTGGTGAGGCGCTGGACCGCAGCGGTCACCCGAACCCGGTGCCGCGTGTCGTCGGACCGGTCAGCCGCCCACAGGCGGTTCAGGTGCGGGAGACCGAGTTCCTCAGAGCCAACACCGACCGGACCATCAAGGTCACGGTTCCGGGACCGTTCACCATGTCGCAGCAGGCCCAGAACGACTACTACCCCGATGTCGAGTCCCTGGCCATGGCGTACGCCGACGCATGCAACGCCGAGATCAAGGATCTGTTCGCCGCGGGAGCAGACATCGTCCAGCTCGACGAGCCCTACCTACAGGCCCGACCGGAGGCGGCGCGCGACTTCGGCATCGCCGCCCTGAACCGCGCACTGGACGGCGTCGTCGGCACCACCGCCGTCCACCTGTGCTTCGGCTACGCAGCGATCATCCACGACCGCCCCTCGGGGTACTCCTTCCTGTCGGAGCTGGCCGACTGCTCCTGCGACCAGGTGTCGATCGAGACCGCGCAGTCAGCGCTCGACCCAGCCGTGCTGGCCACCCTCGGCGACAAGGTCGTGATCCTCGGCGTTCTCGACCTGTCCGACCACCGGGTCGAGTCGGCAGAGGAGGTGGCGCAGCGGGTACGGCGAGCGCTGCCCGTGGTCGGCCCGGAACGCATCGTGCTCGCACCGGACTGCGGCATGAAGTACCTGCCTCGCGCCAGCGCGGAGGGCAAGCTACGCGCCATGACCGGAGCGGCGCAGCTCCTGCGCACCGAGCTCGGCGCCTGATCGGCTGCGCGAGTCGATGCCGGACACCATCCCGGAGCTCCTGACCGCCGCCGCGCGACGTGACCCAGACGGTGTCTGGCTGCGCACGGACGACGGCACCTTGAGCTTCGGCGGAGCCGCCGGCCAGGTCGCAGCCCTGAGCGCGCGTCTCCAGGCCCTCGGGGTACGCCACGGCGACCTCGTCGTCCTCACGACGCGGACCACCCCGCCGTACCTCCTGTCCTGGCTGGCGTTGACCGGTCTCGGTGCGGTCACGGTGCCCACCGATCCGGCAGGTACGTCGGAGGAGCTCGCCGGGTTGCTCGGACAGGTACGGCCGCCCTTCGTCGTGACCGACAGTGACCGAGTGGGCGGGGTCGAGAAGGCGCTCAGCCGCTGCGGGCAGACCCCGACGGTGCTCGACATCGCCGATCTGCTCCAGGACTGGCGGGTGGCACCGACCCCTCAGGCAGCCGCTCCGTCCATCCAGGTCGGACCTGACGACCTGGCGGTGCTGATCCCGACGTCGGGAACCACCGGCCGCTCGAAGCTGGTCATGCAGACGCATCGGGCCTACGCCTGGGCAGGGGAGGGCTTCCCCTACTGGATGGAGCTCACCAGCGCCGACCGGATGATGACGTCGCTGCCGCTGTTCCACGTGAACGCCCCGGCCTACTCGGTGCTCGGATCGCTCGCCTGCGGGGCCGGGCTCATCCTGCTGCCGCGCTTCTCAGCCAGTGGGTTCCTCGACTCGGCGCGCAGGCACGGCGCGACCGAGTTCAACGCGATCGGCGCCATGCTCGAGATCCTGATGCGTCAGCCCACCCGGCCCGACGACGCCGAGACGGACCTTCGGCTCTGCTACACCGGGCCATCGCCGGCGCAGGAGTGGCAGGAGGCCTTCGAGCGGCGTTTCGGGCTACGGATCGTCTGCGGGTACGGGCTCTCCGAGTCGCCGTACGCGCTGATCTGGCGACACGGGACGCGTCCCTTCGGCACCTTGGGATCCCCGCGTCAGCACCCCACGCGCGGCACGGTCAACGAGGCTCGTGTCGTCGACGACGACGGTGCCGAGCTCACCTCTGGACAGACCGGCGAGCTGCTGCTGCGCAACCCGACGGTCACGCCGGGCTACTGGGAGATGCCGGACGTGACCGCTACGACAGTGGTGGACGGATGGCTGCACACCGGCGACCTGGTGACGGTCAACGACGACGGCACCTACACCTTCGTCTCGCGCAAGAAGGAGGTGCTCCGCCGGCGTGGGCAGAACCTGTCACCCGCGGAGGTCGAGGACGCGATCGGGTCCCACCCGGCGGTGCTCGAGGTCGCTGTCGTCGCCGTTCCGTCGGAGCTGACCGAGGACGAGGTCAAGGCGTTCGTGGTCGCTGAGCCGGGTCGGACCCTCGACTTCGAGGAGCTCCGTTCGTGGACCGCCGCGCGACTGTCGAGCTTCAAGGTGCCGCAGGTACTGGCAGGCGGTCGAGTCGCTCCCCCGCACTCCGACCTCCCGGGTCGCCAAGCATCGGCTCCCCAGCGGTCACCCCCGCGAGGAGTACGACACGCAGGGTTAGGTCACTCGTCGAGCTGTTTGCCGGCGAAGTACATGAGGGGGTCGCTGAGCAGCTCGAGCTGGATGCCGTCGGGGTCCTTGAAGTACATCGACTCCTCGATGCCGCGATCCGGCCCGGCGTACGTCACGCCCGCCGCATCCAGCCGCTCGCGAACCTGCTCCCACCGGTCCCGGGGCGCCGAGATCGCGATGTGCTGGACCGTGCCGATCGCCTCGACGCCCGGCTCCAGCCCCAGACCAGGGAAGTCGAAGAAGCCCAGCAGGGTCTGGTTCCCGAGGTCGAAGAAGAAGTGCGACGACCCCGCGTAGTCGCGGTTCTCGACGAGCTCGACCAAGGGAAACCCCAACAGTCCTTGGTAGAACTGGATGGTCTGCTCGACGTCGGAACAGATCAGGGCAAGATGATGGATCCCTCGGCCGGGGGTGTGCGGTCGCTCTGCCGACGGCGCGAGGTACTTCTCCCGCAGCGCGTCTCGACGGGCTTCCAGCTCGACCAGCTCGGCGTCACTTGGCATGTTCAACCCTCTCTCGCAGGACGAAGGAGCCTCGAGGCGACCCTATCCGGCGCATGCATAGTGGGGAAGATGAACTCAGTCCCGCCTCAGATCCGGGTCCGCGCTGAGCGACAGGACCGCCCGGGCATAGGCACACTCGGCGTCGATGTCGATGTGTCGCTCCTCATCGCCGTCGCGGGCGATGACCACGACGAACCCACCCGTCGTCGCCTGCAGAGCCACGAAGGTCTCGCCTAACATCGTCCGCAGCTGGTCCTCGCGGGGCAGCCAGACCACCTCCTGCTGCTCGATGCTGTCGAGCGCCCACTCCGTCGTACCGTTGAAGCCGAGATATCGGCCGAACGAGTGGTCGTGTACCTCCACCACCATGTCGCTGATGGCGAAGACCGCGTCGTCGAGGTCGCGGTCCGGGATCACGAACCGGTCACCCAACGTCGGTGTCCACGGAATTCCTGCGCTCTCGAGGCGTCGGGCCAGGTCGAGGCTGATCATCGTTCTCCCGTTGGCGTCAGGTCTGCGGCTGGGCGATATTGACCATCCATCCGATGCCGAACTGGTCGGTGCACATGCCGAACTCATCGCCCCACATCTGCTTCTCCAAGGGAACCGAGACGGTGCCAGCGCCGGAGAGCTTCTCCCAGTAGCCGCGCAGCTCGTCAGCGTCGTCTCCGCTGAGGCTGACCGCGATGTTGTCTCCGGGGTTGTGGTCCATCCCAGGCGGCGTGTCAGCAGCCATCAGGGCGAACCCGCTCGCGCTCTCGAGCTGGCCATGCATGATCTGGTCGGCGTGTGGCTCCTCGGACGCGCCGAACTCACCGAACGTGCTCAAGGTCAGGTTGCCGCCGAAGACGTCGTGGTAGAACTCCAGCGCCTGTCGGGCGTTGTCGCGGAAGCTGATGTACGGGTTGAGGCGAGAGGCCACGGTGTGCTCCTTGCGGTCTGGATGCAGGTGGGTATCGGGCGAGATTATCTGCTGGATGCTCCGCCTGCCATCCTGTAGGCGCGTTGATCCCGTCTAGCCGAGCGGAGGCTGCTGACCCATGCGTGCGGTTCTGTACACCGCCTTCCAGCAGCAACCGGAGGTCGTTCGGGTCTCCGACCCCGACTGCCCACCGTCGGGCGTTGTGATCGAGGTAGCGGCGACCGGGCTCTGCCGGAGCGACTGGCATGCCTGGATGGGACACGATCCCGACGTGCAGCTGCCACACGTGCCGGGTCACGAGCTCGCCGGAGTGATCGCTGAGGTCGGGTCGCGCGTCAAGGGCTGGCGAGCGGGGGAGCGCGTCACGGTTCCGTTCGTGTGCGCCTGCGGGCAGTGCCCGACCTGCCTGCGCGGAGAGCAGCAGGTCTGCGACGTCCAGTTCCAGCCCGGCTTCACCCAGTGGGGCTCCTTCGCCGAACACGTCGCCATCGACCGGGCGGACGTCAACCTGGTCCGGGTCCCCGACGCCATGGACCTCGAGACTGCGGCCAGCCTTGGCTGCCGGTTCGGTACGGCGTACCGAGCCGTCGTCCACCACGGGCAGGTGCACGAAGGTGACTGGGTCGCCGTACACGGCTGTGGAGGTGTGGGTCTGTCCGCGGTGATGATCGCAGTGGCGCGCGGCGCGAGGGTGATCGCGGTCGACGTCTCGACCGGCGCCCTCGAGCTGGCCCGGAAGCTCGGGGCCATCGCGATCGTGGACGCCGGCTCGACCGATGTTGTCTCGTCGGTGCTGGAGATCACGCACGGAGGAGCGCAGCTGTCGTTGGATGCGCTCGGCAGCGTCACCACCTGCCAGAACTCCGTCCGGAGCCTGCGCAAGAGGGGACGCCACGTGCAGATCGGCCTCATGGTGGCGAATGACGACATGCCACCGCTGCCCATGGCCGCAGTGATCGCCGCGGAGCTCGAGCTGGTCGGCAGTCATGGCATGGCAGCACACGCCTACCCGGCCATGCTGGCTGAGATCGTGACGGGCACCCTGCATCCCGAGCGTCTGCTCACCCGCCGGCTCACCCTCGACGAGGCGCCGGCGGCCCTTGCGGGACTTGGAGAGCAGCCAAGCAACGGCATCACGATGGTCATCCCATGACCCCGCCGGGCAGACGACGTGCAGCGCGCGTCGACGACGTACACGAGCTGGCGAAAAGCATGCCGCACGTGACGGTTGAGTATGGGGGCGGCGAGAATCCCGTCTACCAGGTGGGTCGCAAGTCGTTCATCTTCTTCCGTAACCCACGTCCGGATGCGTTCGACCCGGACACGGGAGAACGCTATGCCGACGTGATCGTGTTCTGGGTCGCCTCAGAGGCTGACAAGCAGGCACTGGTGCTCGACGAGTCGACGCCCTTCTTCACCACCCCGCACTTCGACGGCCACCTGTCGGTGCTGCTCCGTGCCAGCCGCATCGCAGAGCTGACGCGGGACGAGCTTGCCGAGCTGGTCCAGGATGCGTGGCTGTCCCGCGCTTCGGCGCGCCGAGCGGCGACCTGGCTGAGTGAGCATCCCCAGGTATGACGGGGCGATCCCGGGCCCGGTCCGGTTGATCGTGGTGGCTCGGTCAGCTCTCCGCGCCGAAGCGGCCGCGGCTCTCCACGGGGATGAGCGGTTTGGTGGCGCGGACCTTGAGCTGCTGCACGGCCCAGGTGTTCCCGTCCGGGTCACTGAACCCGAAGAATGTCCCGCCGTCGCGCTCGTCGAACACGGTGATCTCACTGGCCTCGACACCGCGACTCAGCAGCTCGTCCCTCGCGGCCGCGGCGTCAGCGACACAGAGCTGCAGTCCTTTTATCGAACCGGGCGCCATCTCCCGCTGGGCGGGCAGGTCACCGACAACGATCGAGCAGCCCGAGCCGGGCGGCGTCAGCTGCGCGACGTGCATGTGCTCGTTGCGGGTGTCGTGATCGAGGGTGAACCCGACCTGGTCACGGTAGAAGGCGATCGAGCGGTCGAGGTCGCTCACCGGCAGTACGACGACCTCCAAGGTCCAGTCCACGGTTCTTCTCCTTCGACGTTCGAGGCATATCGGGATCGGCCACGATAGCGCGGACAGAACTCCCTCAAGGACCTAGCCCGCACGCATGCTGGTCAGGTGCTCGTCATCGTCGACGACAAGATTGAGGCGGTCCGTACGCAGGTCCATGGTGACCACGGAGTGTGGCCCGATCACCCGGTACGGACGACCCTCAGCCTCGGCCCGCTCGACGGCTTCCTGGAGCGTGAGCCCGTGGTAGGACTCGATCCACGAGAGGTCGACCGTGTCCGGCTGGTCGGGGAGCTCATCCATCAGCTCACGCTACCTCGCCGGTCACTGCCGCCCCAGCGCGTGCGGCCGTGACCCGCGAAGCCGCGGGGACGCCTGGATCGGTCCACGGTTGATGAACACTCGGTGAATCGTCGCGCTCCGGGCCGCGCAGCGATTGAACCCGACAAGCCACCACTCCACACTCTGAGATGTGGATTCAGACACCGTCATCCTCGTCCTCGTCGTGGTCACGGCACTTGGGTTCGACTTCACCAACGGGTTCCATGACACTGCCAACGCGATGGCGACGTCGATCGCAACTGGCGCCCTGAAGCCGAAGGCGGCGGTGGCGTTGTCGGCGGTCCTCAACCTGGTGGGAGCGTTCCTCAGCGTGCAAGTGGCACTCACCGTCACAAACGCCGTCGTCAAGATCCAGACGTCATCGGGAGCACCAAGCTCGGAGCTCCTTGCGGACAACGGGTTCGCGCTGCTCATGATCGTGCTGGCGGGCCTCATTGGCGGCATCATCTGGAACCTGGTCACCTGGCTCCTTGGCTTACCGTCGAGCTCGTCGCACGCATTGTTCGGTGGCCTGATCGGGGCGACTGTCGCGGGGCTCGGATGGTCTGCCGTGAACTGGACAGGTGACGGCACGAAGCTTGACGGTGTCCTCGGAAAGGTGATCCTCCCAGCCGTACTCTCGCCCGTACTGGCCGCGATGGTGGCCGCTCTCGGCACCTGGATGGTCTACCGGATCATCGGCAAGCTGGTCGGGAAGGCGACCGACCAGGGCTTCCGCTGGGGTCAGATCGGCAGCGCATCGATGGTCTCTCTCGCCCACGGCACCAACGACGCCCAGAAGACCATGGGCGTGATTACTCTCGCCCTGATCGCCAGCGGCGAATGGACCGATCTGGACTCGATTCCCCTCTGGGTCAAGCTGTCATGCGCGCTTGCGATCTCACTCGGCACGTATCTCGGCGGGTGGCGAATCATCCGCACCGTCGGCAAAGGGCTCGTCGAGATCGCCTCCCCACAGGGCATGGCGGCCGAGAGCTCTTCGGCGGCTGTCATCCTGGCCTCGAGCCACCTCGGCTTCGCGCTCTCGACGACGCAGGTAGCCACCGGCTCGATCCTCGGGTCCGGCCTCGGGCGACCCGGCGCCGAGGTCCGCTGGCGGGTAGCCGGGCGAATGGTGGTGGCCTGGGTCGTCACCATGCCGTCCGCGGGCGTCGCCGGGGCGCTCGTCTGGTGGATCGGAGACCTGATCGGCGGAATCGCAGGTGCTTTCGCCATGTTCCTGATCCTCATCGCCTTCAGTATCTTCATGTATCTGCGTTCCCGGCTGACCCCGGTCAACTCGGACAACGTGAACGATCCTTGGGAAGACGCAGCCGCGCCCAAGATGCACGTCGACGCCTGAGAGGAGCACGACGCAGATGTGGAACTTGTTCTGGGATGCGGCCTGGCGGGTCGCGATCGCGGGCTTCGTGTTCGGTGCCGGACTGCCTGCCTTGTTCGCCGTGGGCGTTCGGTCGACGGTGCTGGCTCGTTCCCCCGACGCGAGCAGTACGGACCAGCAGCTGGTCTCGTCGATACCCCGTGGCCTCAACCACGTGATCGGCATCGTGTGCTTCGCCGCCGTGCTGATCGCGGTAGCGGTCGGCATCACGATCATCGTTGCTGCCGGACTGGGCAAAGAGGTCAGCTTCGACCATGTGTTCCCCACCCTCGTCCCCAAGGACTGAAGGACTGATGTCCTCGTGACGACGGTGGGGCCTCAGCCGGATAATGTCATCCAACGGGTTCTCGGGTGGCTCCGCGCCGGATACCCCGAGGGCGTGCCCCAGCAGGACTACGTCGCCCTGCTGGGCATTCTGCAGCGAGTCCTCACCCCCACCGAGCTGGACCGAGTGGTCCACGAGCTGGCCGAGGACGCCGACTCCGGACGCGCCATGATCACGCTCGAACTGGTCGAGGACCGCATCCAAGACGTCGTCAAAGGACCCGTGGTCGCGGACGACGTCGGACGGGTCTCCGCCAGGCTGGCTGCGGCCGGCTGGCCCTTGTGGTCACGCGATCCCGAGCAGATGGCTGCTGACCAGGCTGACGAGGCTGACGAGAACGACGTACGGAAGGGTGCGGTCACACGCGCCGTCGAGTGGCTGCGAGCCGGCTATCCGACCGGTCTGCCCAACCGGGACTTCGTGCCGCTGGTCGCTCTGTTGCGGCGCCGGCTCACCGATGCCGAGGTGACTGAGGTGGGACGCAGCCTGGTGAGGCAGGGCGTGCTGCCGGCCGATCGGGCCGACGTTGGAGCGGCCATTGCCAAGAGCACCTCCGAGCTGCCCTCCGAGGAGGACATCGCCCGCGTTCGCAGCTACCTGACCGACCACGGGTGGCCCGTCGACTTCTCGATCTGAAGAAGGGGCGCCGAGACGTCTGTGCCGGTCAGTCAGGTCGGCAGCTCCTCGCCGGCCTGCTCGGCCACCATGTACGAGGCGTACCACTCCGGCCAGTTCTCGTCGTACTCTCCGGTGACCTTCTCATGCTCCCCGTGGGCAGCCGCTGCTCGACGCAGCGCACTCGTCAGGTCGCTCGCGGACGCGAAGGACGTCTCAGCGGGATCGACGCGGCCGGGCAGCCGCGTCGTGACCTCCTGCAGCAGGTAGCCGTTGCCGTCCGGGTCGCTGAATGTGGCGAAGGAGCTGTAGCTCGACCGCTCGTCCGCCGGCCCGGCCACCCTGCCGCTCGAGCCATCCGCCTCGAACTGTGCGCCCGGTGTCGCTGGGTGGAATACCTCGCTGATCTCGACACCGCTGGATGCGAGGCTGTCTCGCGCGGCCTGGATGTCCGTGACGACGAGGTAGATGCCCTGAGCCGAGCCGGGCGAGGCCGAGGTGATCTGGGTGCCGAACTGGATCGAGCTCGGCGAGCCCGGGGGAGTGAACTGGACGACCCGGAACCCGTTGTCGAAGCCGAAGTCGGCGTCGAGCCGCCACCCGAGGCTCTGGTAGAAGGACTTCGAGCGGTCGACATCCGTCACGGCGATCACGATCGCCTCGAGCTTCAGGTCGACCGTCGCGGCGCTCACGCCGTCGGTCGACTCGTGCGGGCTGGCAGTGGTGCTCATCGGCTCCTCCTTGGTTGCATGTGCTGCACCGACAATGGCACGCAGTGACCTGTCGCGGCCAGAGCAGTTGGCTTCGGGTTAGAGGCGCAGCGATGTGGGCGGCTGGCTGAGTCGCTCTGTCTCTCGCAGTTGGAGTCGCGTTTGCCCAGCATGCTGGGCGGGTGCATCGTGTGCCGGGTGGGCCTGCCCGGCAGCCGGTGTCGTTGCCTGGTGTGCTGGGCAAATCCCAGGGATGCGGTGATACGGGGGAGGCGGGTGAGACTGGTGGGGCGCGGACACCGCCTGGGAGCCGCTTTCGGAGCCAGATCTGGCCGTCTCATCGCTCTCCAGGCGGTGTCCGCACCTCAACCGCACCATCCATCCCAGCCGCCCCAAACTGAGAAAGGTAATGAACAGAATGGCCGGATCCGCGCGAGGAAACTCGACCTCGTTGTTCCGAACCATGTCAGAGCGAAGCCGAGCGTCGCCGTCATCGCTGCGCCTTCCAGAGACCGGACCCAGCTCGGACCGCACTCAACAGCAGCCGACGGCCAGCGGCGCGGCCGTAAGCCGACAGCCCAACCGAGGTAGCGCCTGTCATCGCAGCGCCTTTCAAAAGCCGCACCCAGCTCGGACCGCACCCGATAGCCGCCGAACAGCCACAAGCCGGAGGCTCCCAGAACAGCCGCTCGGTCTCGATGACCATCGGCGAGAGCAGGCGGCCAGCCCGGATGACGCGGACTTTTCGGCGGTGGAAAGATCCAGGGCATGTCCACCCACAAGAAGTTCCTGCTGGGGTCAGGCGCCGCGCTGGCCGCGGTCGCGCTCGCCGCCAGTGGCACTGTTGCGACGTATGCCTCGGCGCCTGTTTCGTACGCCGTCTCCACGACTGCCTCCTCGACCTCGGCGGCAGCCCCCAACCCGTATGCGCAACACGTCGGCATGGTCGTCGGGCTGCAGACCGGCCCCGGCATCTCGGCAGACAACGCCGAGTCGGTCCACGCGTTCAAAGTTCTGCACCAGAACATCGCCGCCGCGCAGAACGGCACGACGAGCCCGAGCACTCCGCCGCACTACCTCCACAACTGGCTTGGCACATCGTTCAACGACACACCCAGCATGATCGGCTCCCAGGCCGACCAGAGTGTCAGCGACTCCATCTACGTGAATGAGCACTTCACCACGCTCTACACGCCGACGATGTACCCCACCGGCGGTCAGGGTGGGGCGAATGGCTCGTGCATCGAGATGAGCACGATGTACCACAGGAACAAGAACATCGTGGCTGCCTGGGACTGGTGCAGCGCTATCACGTTCGTGGCGCAGGTCAAGATCAACGCGGCGTTCATGAAGACCTATACGAAGAACGGCTCCTATACCGACCAGATCGTGCAGACCGACAAGTCCACGAACACCTGGACGTCATATCTGTACAACTACCAGACCGACAAGTGGAACCAGTTCTACCAGCAGAGCGGAACCAGCCAGACGGGCACCGGGGCCGGCTGGGACTTCTACGAGATCTACTCCTCGTGGAGGGAGGACGGCACTGCGTTCTCGTGCAAGGACCTGCACGGCTACACGGTCTCAGCCAACAACATCATGGAGGACATCGACGGCACGTGGACGCTCGCCGACCCGACGAATGCAGGCCACATCTACGACTCACCGCTGAGCGACTTCCGTTGCCCGGAGATCGCCTACCAGATCATCACTCCGTACAGCCACTGGAAAGTCCAGGGGTGACGGCGGTCGAACCGCACGGTGAGGTCAGCCGCCCTCGGCTCGGCAATGCCCATCAGATCGGAAGTCACGACACGGCGTGGGACTGCGGGCCAGTCCGCACCCCCACGCGATGCGGGAAGCGGTGCACCTCCTGCGGCCAGCCGACCGCGACCGCGATCCTGCCAGCCCAGTACCGCGCCGCCTCATCGTCTGGCACATCGACAACGGCGAAACCGCCGAGGTGCTCCTTGGTCTCGACGTACGGTCCGTCACTGAATACGGGCGAACCACTGCTCGGGTCGACATTGCACACGACGGTCGACGCGTCCAGACCGCCGTCGCTGAAGACGAAGTGACCCGCAACCGTCATCTCCTCGATCACGGCCCGGCCGGCCGTACCCCGCTCGCGCAGCTCCTCCATCGTGAGGTCGGGCGTCCACTCGTCGTTGAAGGCGATCAGATACAGCGCCATCTCAAGCTCCTCTGCTCACGGCAGCCCGGACGGCTGCCACTCACCTGCTCCACGAACGCCTGCGCGTCGATACGACACCATGGCCACGGTTATCTCTCGATCTTCAGGCGCAGGTCTCGGCCCAGGATGGCGGCTAATCGCGCGGTCTCCAGCTCGATGGCCCGGTCGGGTCGCCGCCGTCCGTCGAGCCAGCTGACCGTGAGCGCGTCGCCTTTCCGCGCCCAGGTCCCGCAGACCACGCCGCCCGCGATCACGGGGTTGGCCTTGCGAGTGACGAGATCTCGACGGGACTGCGGAGTGACGTGGACGTCCTTGGTGCCGGGGCCCATCACCCACTGGTCGTGCCCGGGAAGGAACCGCACCGAGTTCGACGGGCGCGCTGCGATGAGCGATTCGACATCGTTCCTCACGACGTACGCCGTGGTGCCCTCGACGTCGACCGCGACCAGCTCGTCACGCAGCCCGGAGATCCAGCCATCGAGTCGTTTGCGGCCAGCGCTCAGACACTGACCGAGCCAGTAGTGGACGTGGTCGAGCGTCGCCGGCCCGTAGGTTCTCAGGTACGCGGTGATGGCCCGTGGTCCCGCATCGTCGAGGTCAGGGACACCGGTCCATCTCGGGTTGAGGTCGAGGCGCTGGAACGTGCGCTGGCCGTCGCGGGATGGCGCGAAGCTCATGTCTCCTTGCCAGGTCAGAGGCTTGATCAAGGTGCCCGCACCCTCGTCGAAGACGGGTTTGAGGTGCCGGTACGCTCGGCGTCCGGCCAGCACCTCACCGAGTTCGGAGATGGTCAAAGGTCCCTCGCTCAGCGCCTCGCGAACGGCAGCCCTGAAGTCGGGCCAGTCCGATGGGCCAAGCTGGTAGTACTCCACCCAGCTCGGCAGCTCCCACTGGCGTCCGGCCGATCGGAGCGCGAGGTAGATGCCGCCATCCTCGGGCGACAGGTAGTGCATCGACCCGCGGAACGCGAACACCTTGATCACCGTCCCGTCCACCAGTGCCCTCGCCAGCTCTCCGGACTGCGATGTCGTACGGCGGGTCCTGACGGCGAGCTCGGCAAGGGACTCGTCCATCGCGAGCACCGCACCGAGACGGCCTACGACGCCGGCCACCGACTCGGACCCGGCCGGGTCGAGCAGATGTCGCTCCAGCCGCCAAGCCAGCGCCTGGCTCCAGGTGACCGCGGCGTCCGTCCGAATGGTCATGTCGGCAGCCTTGCACCTATTCCGGACGATCGGCGTCCCCTTGGTTCAGGGGATGTCGGGCGAACGAATAGTGCCGATAGGTCGGCCGGTTTCTGCGTGGCGGCCGATGATGAAGGGCGCGAGTACGTGCACGACGGTTCGAGCTGGTCGGCTGGCACCACAGTGCTTCCTGGCAAGCCGATAACCACTGATGTGTCCTGTCCTACCAGCACCTTCTGCGTGATGACCGGGCATCTTGACGTGGCCAGCATGTTCGACGGCTCGAGCTGGAGCGCGCCGGTCCAGATCGATGACGGCGTGCTCGTCGATGTCAGCTGCCCGACAGCGGGCTTCTGCACTGCGCTCGACGGGGCCGGCTACGTGCTGAACCTCCACCGCGCCGGATGAGGTAGTGGCGGAGCCGAGCCGGCGTCAGGCGCCGTCGCGGCGCACGTACGTCTCAGTGGCAGGACCCGGGGTGCGGCCCGTTTCGATCAGCTGACCCAATGTGTTGAGGACCGCGCCAATGAAGGACCGGTCCTGAGGGAACTCTCGGTTGGTGATGTAGATGAGACCGTGGTGGGTGCGGCCGCTGGCATGCCAGTGGGTGCTCGCGGCGGCAAAGTCGCTGATGTTGGTGGTGACGAGGCATCGGCCATCGGCTGTCGCGTGGGCGAGGAGGTCCTCGTCGGGCATCGATACCAACGCGGAGTCCTCGACGACGGCGATGACGTCGAAGCCGCGCGCACGTAGCTGGCTCGCGATCCGATCGCTGAGCATCTCGTCCAGCAGAAGCTTCGAGACCGCTGTCACTGCCTGAGTAGGTCTTGGCGGCGTTGCCAGCTGGCGAGGGATTCAGCTTCGAGGGTTTCGACGTCCTCGATCCAGCGATCGATCTCATCGGGGAAGGCCGACCAGTAAGGGATCGCGGTTTCGATGAGCCGACGGGGGACGCCGGTGTTGATCTCGAGCAGGTCGAGGATTGCCTCGGCGCCCAGGTCTGGTTCTGCCGCTCGGGCGGACCTGACTGAGCGGATGACCTCTCGCACGTCCGGGCCTCCAATGAGCACGGCACGCCGACCCGTGGCGCCGTCACGGAAGACCACCCCAGGGTCGTCACGACCCGGGGCGTGCTTGGTGCGCGCGACGGAACAGCCGGGGGAGAAAGCACACCATCAAGGTCGACCAGGTGAGATGGGTCAGGGCCGGCGCCTGCAGCCCGCCGGAGGCTCGCCGCTGCAGACCGAAGAGCGAGCCGACGACGCCGGCTGCGAGCATCAGCGCGGGGTTGCGTGTCGACGCTGTCGCCAAGGTGTAGACGGCCGTGGAGCTCACGACCGCGTGCTCGGCGCCCAGGGCTGCGTAGAGCGCGCCCCGGAAGAACACCTCTTCACCCAGCCCGTTCGCGAGCGTGGTGGCCAGCACCATCGGCGTGCTGCCCTTCTCCGCGAACACCAGCACGTCGCCGACCGCTCGATCGAGGGCGGGGATTCTGCGGACGACCAGCGCGCACGTGTAGAAGAAGCCGAAAGCCCCCACTCCGGTGGCGATCGGGGTGACGATCGGGCGGCGAAGCTGCCGGTCGCGGCTCTCGATCCAGCCGAGGTGCAGGGGACCCGAGAGCAGGCTTCCCAAGGTCCACGTCGCCGCCACCGCACCGGTGAGAGCGTAGAACTCTTTGGAGGCGGGCTTGGACGACAGGCTCACACCGAGCAGGCCGGTGCCCAGGACCGAGGTGGCCGCCACGACCCGCCGGCGTCGGGAGATCACGGCGGCTGTCTCGGGGTGTGCGACCGGTACGACGTGCCGGATCGACATGGGTAGCCGGGACCCGAGCTGGTGCCACGCGCGATGCGGCCAGGAGTCGAGCGGTCGTGTCATCGAGCAGACTGCCGCTGGTCGTGTTCCCGCAGGGCCGTGCGCACCGCGTCGTCGTACCCCATCGGTTCGAAGGGAACGACGGACCTGATGCGCTCGTCGGTGACGACGACCTCGTTGGCCATGGAGTCGATGAGCGAGCGACCGGCCTGCGTATCGACATCGGTGACCAGGGACAGCCACCGCGAGGACAGCCCCGGGCTGAGCAGGGGAACGGGGACGATGAGCAGCGGACGGTTCTTCAGCTTGGCCACTCGGCGCAGCATGGTGACGTACTGCATCACCTCTGGACCGCCGATCTCGAAGACCTCTCCCTTCGCTCGTGGCTCGTCCAGAACTCCGACCAGGTAGCGGACCACGTCTGCCACCGCAATCGGCTGAGTCCTGGTGCGTACCCACCGCGGTGTCACCATCGCCGGCAGGTGATCGACGAGCTGCCGCGTTATCTCCCAGGAGATTCCGCCACTTCCCACGATGATGCCGGCGCGCAGCACGGTGACCGGCACACCGGCCCTCCCGAGGAGACCTTCCACCTCTCGACGGCTGCGCAGATGCGAGGAGAGCTGGTCCGACTCGCTGCCGAGCCCGCCGAGGTAGATGACCTGCTGGATCCCCACCTCGTACGCCGCCTCGCCGAACGCCTGGGCCGCCTTGGCGTCGAGGTTCTCGAAGTCCTTCTGGTCCAGGGAGTGCACGAGGTAGTACGCGGCCCGGCACCCGGCAAGGGCCTTCGACAGGGTGTCCACCTCGTGCACGTCGCCGTACACTGCCTCGCCGGCCCCGTGGTAGCCGTCGGGGTGTCGCGTCATCGCCCGGACCTCGTGCCCGGCTTCTGTGAGCGCCGCACAGAGCCGGCGCCCGACGAAACCCGACGCTCCGGCCACGAGGACCGGACCTGTCGAGGTCACTGTGGGTCCTCGGTTTGGCGGAGCATCTGCTCTCGGCTGGGTTGAGGCCGTTGATGGCCGAGCTCGCCGCCGATCCGGCCGCCGTACGGCCGACCGTGGTCGGCGTACTCCTCACGGAAGTACGAGAGCTGCCAGTCGTCGAGGTCGAGCCTCGACCCGGTATCGGAGGACCGTGGTGTCAACGTCGGCGCCATGCACCCGGACCCTGCCCCTGGTGGCCTTGCGGACCACCACGAAGTCGTCCATGTCGTCGTGCCGGACCTCGGCGTGGATCGGCTCGAGACCTGGCAAGCGGATGTCGCAGCCGGCCCCGCTGCCGATCGTGGTGACGCCGTCGCGCAGCGGAAAGACCTTCGGGCGCTCCCCAACCCACGCGTGGGGCCCGAGCGGGAGGCATGAGCCGCGGGTTCCCGCCCCGGTCAGGGTCGTGGGTCGTCGTCACGGGTCGACGACGGCGGCGCGCCATGGTGGGGGCGACCGGGAAGAGCGTAGCGGGGGGCGCGAGCGCGGCCACCGGCAGCGCGCCGACGCTTCGAGCCTGACGGCCGGCCCCGGAACAAGGACCAGAGCCCCGCGCCGCGCTCGATGCGGATGTGACGGGACCCCGTCACTCGGCGCTGCATCCACGAGGTCCGAGCGGAGCCCAGCGTCACGAGTGGCCCGTCAGGGGTGATCACGCAGATCGACAGCCCTCGCTCCGCGAGCATCCGCGCGACGTCTGCGGATCGCCACGGCGTCGGACCGTCCCGCGAAGACGTCGGGACGGTCTCACCCGCAGCTCCAGCGCCCGCCCGGAGCCTGTGAGCGACCCGGTGACGGCGCGCGACCCCGGGATGTCGACAGAGAACTCGAGGTCGGCGTCGACGGTCAGTTCGGTCACCATGGCTCAGGAGACGCCCTCGGTCGAGGCGGCGTGGTCCTTGGTGGTGATCTGCAAGGTGCCGTTGAGCTTCCAGGTGGCACGCGCTGCGCTGGGACCGGTGTCGCGAGGGACCTCGACGGCCATGTCGATGAAGCGGTAGTTGATCGCGGCCTCACGACCGGTGAGGAAGGACCACATCTCGCGTCCGAGGTCCGTCCAGTCAAGCGTCTCGCGGCGTGACGTTGGCGGTGCCGGTGGTGGTGTCCGTCATGGGTGTCGCTCCTCGATAGAGTGGCCGCCGCAGATGTGAACAGTATCTTAAACAGCCTGTGTAGGTTTAGGATGCCATCATGCGCCCTGCGACCACCTCCTTGCAACCCCCGACATCGCCGGACCCAGGCCGAGCCGGTCTGACCATCGGTGAGCTCGCGGAACGGACCGGCCTCAAGCCCGCCACGCTGCGGATGTGGGAGGCCAGGCACGGCTTCCCCCATGCCGAGCGCCGAGACAGCGGCCACCGCCGGTACTCCGAGAACGACGTCGAGCTCGTCCGCCAGGTGATCCGCCGGCGGGAGTCTGGCATCTCTCTGGAGATTGCCATCGCGCGAGGTCGAGCTGGCCCAGGCCGCCGTCGCGGAACCGCCGGCCGCACCCTCGGTCTACGCGGGCATCCGCGCCGGCTTCCTCGGCCTGCAACCTCAGCGGCTGAAGAAGTCCACCCTGATCGCGCTGTCCTGGGCCATCGAGGACGAGTGCTGCGCCCGCGCCGAGCGGCCGGTCATCTTCGGCGCATTCCAGCACGAGCGCTACTTCCGCGCCGCGGAGGAGCGGTGGACCGAGCTCGCTCGAATCGCCCGCTCGACCATGGTCTTCGCCGACTTCGCCAGCTCCGCCGAGTCCGCCGGCGGCGCCAGCCTCGTGCACCTCCCAGCTGATGCGCCCATGCGCCGGGAATGGGTCGTCGTCTGTGACGCTCCGGACTACCCGGCGATGCTGACTGCCTGGGAGCTGCCCGGCCAGTCGACGGTCCCGGATCGTCAGCGGCTGTTCGAGGCCATCTGGACCGTCGAGCCGGGCCGCCGTGCGAACTGCCGCTCGCACGTGCGCGCAGGTGGCCCTGCAGCTCGGCCGGACCGAGGCGGCCCCGCTCCTCTACGAGCTCGCCGGGACCCCCCGCCGTCACCCGCCGAGCTGGCCAAGGCGATGGGGCTGCTGAACCGGGTGGTCGCCTACGTGGACGGGGTCGCCTTGTGACCACCTGGGGGGCCGTACGGCTTCCCCGGTCGGGCTTCGGTGTCCAACCGCGACGAACACGGCCGTTGTCACCCCACCCAGCCACCCCTGAGCAGACCACCACACAGCCGCACCCAACCGCCAAATCTTCGCGCACCACGGTGCGCGTGCCCGAAGGCGCTGGGTTGCTGACCTGGAGTTCTACGGGGAGCGGGTGACCGGGATCGAACCGGCATGACCAGCTTGGAAGGCTGGGGCTCTACCATTGAGCTACACCCGCGAGCGCACCGCCGCGGCGTTCCCGACGGACTTGGTGCGCGGGCAATATGGTCGCATGCCGACGCCGTCCGGAGCGAACCAGGACCACCTCTCAGCGCAGGGCCGGGCGACGAGCATCGGGCCTGCCACGTCGTGCGCTGCGCCGTTCTCGCCGACGCCGAACGACTCGCGCGAGATCAACCGGCTGGCCTGGCGGCACGCGTACGCCGGCATCGTCCCGGACACCTATCTGGACGCCCTCGACCTCGCAGCTGCTTCGGGACCGGTGGGTCGCCCGGATCGAGGACCCCGGCGACCGGGTCAACCTGGTGGCCGAGGTCGACGGCCGGGTCGCGGCGTACGCGATCGCCGGCAGCTACCGCATCCAGCACGACGCGGAGCCGGAGGACACCGACCGGCTGGGGCGAGCTCTACGCGATCTACACCCATCCCGACCTGCAGCGGCGCGGCGCCGGTACGCGCCGTGCATGACGCCGCACTGGAGGCACTGTGCCGGCCGCGGCCACGAGGTCGCCGCGCTCTGGGTGCTGCGCGACAACACCCGGACGCGGCGGTGGTACGGCGACCGCGGCTGGCGTGCCGACGGCGCATCCAGCGAGTGGCTGGGAGCGGGCGTGCCGCTCGAGGAGATCCGGATGACCCGCAGCACGTCCGGAGACGGCACGAATGGGAGTTTCGGGCGACCGCTCGTCTAGACTCGGGCGCTGAACGACCGGGGCGTAGCGTAGTGGCTAGCGCGCCTGCTTTGGGAGCAGGAGACCGCAGGTTCGAGTCCTGTCGCCCCGACCGGGTCACCCCGGTCGTCCGACCCGGACGCATGACCGCCCTCACCGCCGTGACGTAGGAGACATCTGTGAAGTACGCCGTCGAGACCCTGAACCCCACGAGGGTCAAGCTGAGCGTCGAGGTGCCCTTCGACGAGCTCAAGCCGAACGTCGACGCGGCGTACAAGAAGATCGCCTCCGCAGATCAACATCCCGGGCTTCCGCAAGGGCAAGGTCCCGTCGATGATCATCGACCAGCGGGTCGGGCGTGACACCGTGCTCATCGAGGCGGTCAACGAGGCGCTCCCCGGCGCTCTACATGAAGGCCCTCGACGACAACGACATCACGCCGCTGTCGCAGCCCGAGCTGGAGATGGACGAGATCGAGGACGGCGCCGCCGTCGTCTTCCGCGCGGAGCTCGACATCGCGCCGAAGATCGAGCTTCCGGAGTTCCACGGTCTCGAGGCGGAGGTCGACGCCCTGAGCGTCGAGGACTCCGACGTCGACGAGCAGCTCGACAACCTGCGCCAGCGGTTCGGCACGCCTCAACCCGGTCGAGCGCGCCGCCGCGAGCGGCGACTTCGTGACGATCGACCTGTCCGCGGCCAAGGACGGCGAGCCGATCACCGAGGCTCAGGCGACCGGGATGAGCTACCAGATCGGCCGCGGCACGATGCTCGAAGGTCTCGACGAGGCCCTCGAGGGGATGTCGGCGGGCGAGGAGAAGACGTTCTCGTCGACCCTGGTCGGCGGCGAGTACCGCGACCAGCCGGTCGACGTCACCGTCAAGGTGACCGCCGTCAAGGAGCAGGAGCTGCCCGAGCTCGACGACGAGTTCGCCCAGAGCGCCTCCGAGTTCGACACGGTCGACGAGCTCAAGGCGGACCTCCGCGACCGGGTGACCCGCGGCGCCCGGCTGGAGCAGGCGGAGGCCGCCCGCGACGCCGTCCTCGAAGAAGCTGCTCTCCCTGGTCGAGGTGCCGCTGCCCGAGGGCGCGGTCGAGGACGAGATCGACGAACCGGCGCGACCGGCTGGCCGAGCAGCTCTCCTACGCCGGGATGACGGAGGCCGACTACCTCGAGGCCGAGGAGCAGACGGCCGAGGAGTTCGCCGCCGCAGCTCGAGACCCAGGTCCGCGACGCGATGGCCGCCCAGTTCGTCCTCGAGGAGATCGCCAAGGTCGAGCAGATGGGCGTCGAGGAGGGCGAGCTGTCGCCAGCTGCTGATGCAGCGGGCGCAGCAGTCCGGGACCAGCCCCGAGGAGTACATCAAGCACATGGTCGACCACAACCACCTGCCTGAGCTGGTGAGTGAGGTACGGCGCGGCAAGGCCCTTGCCCACGTGGTCGAGAGCGCCGTGGTCAAAGACACCGCCGGCAACCCCGTCGAGCTCGCCACGCTGATGCCGGACGGCACCTACGCCGAGCCGGCGGAGGAGCAGGTGGAGGAGGTCGAGCAGCCGACGACCCCCTCCACCGATGCCGCCGGCGGCATCGTGGTCGGCCGGTGACTACGCCGTCGTGGACGAAGACGTGAGCCTCGGAGTCGGCGGCGACGTGGCAGCGTCAGCGCGGCGGGTACTCGCGTGTCCGGCTCGAACGACAACCGGCTCGGCAGCAGGTCGCCGTACCCGCATCGGCCACCAGGCGAGCTTGCCCATCAGCACCAGGATCGCCGGCAGGATCACGATCCGCACCAACGTGGCGTCGATGAGGACCGCCGCGGCCAGCCCGATGCCGATCTGCTTCATCTCGAGCAGGCTCAGCGAGGCGAAGATCGCGAAGATCGACACCATGACGGCCGCCGCACTGGTCACCACTCCTGCCGTCTGGCTGACGCCCGCCTCCACCGCCAGCTTCGGCGGCAGCCCCCGCTGGATGCCCTCACGAACCCGGCTCAGCACGAACACGTGGTAGTCCATCGACAGCCCCATCAGCACCACGAAGGTGAACAACGGGATCCAGTCGACGATGAACCCGCTTGACGTGTAGCCCAGCAGACCGTTGGCCCAGCTGTGCTGGAACACCAGCGTCAGAACGCCGAAGGCCGCTCCGACCGACAGCAGGTTCAGCAGGGTCGTGATCAGCGCGATTCCGCACGCTGCGGAACGTGATGCCCATCATCAGCATCGTCAGCAGCAGCACGAACCCGATCACGTACGGCAGCTTGTCCCGCTGGTGCTGGGCGCTGTCCACGGACGTCGCCACACCGCCGCCGACGACCCACTGCGTGTCCGGGCAAGCGGGTCGAGCAGGCGCGGCCCGAGCACGTCGCGCAGGGTAGTCAGGGATGCTTCTGCCTTGGGGTTCCCTTCGCCGTACGGCGTCGTCAGCGTCAGCACCGCCACGTCGCGGTCGGATGACACGGCGATGTCGGCTCGGGGCGAGGCCAGGAAGCCGGGGCTCTCCTCGGCCGCCGCGGTCGAGGCTCCTGAGGGCCGCCTCGACACGCGGCAGGTCCCTCGGGAGCAGACTTGGCGACGACCTGCAGGGTGTCGCCCTGCGACGGGAACAGCTTGTCCACCTTCTCGGCGGTCTGCACCTGGGGGATGTCCTGCGGCAGGGTGTTGATCGTTCCCTCGTGGATCTTCAGCCCGAGCGCGGGCAGGGCCAGCGCCAGCACCACGCCACCGGCGACGACGAGTGCGACAGCTGGCCGCCGGATGACCGGCGCGAGGATGCGTCGGCTGATCGCACCGGTCTCGACCTTGGCCATCGCCTTGCCCAGGAAGGGGATCCGTGGCTTGTCGACGAACCGGCCGAGCTTGGCCAGCAGCGCCGGCAGCACCGTCAGTGACCCGGCGACGGCGACCGCGACCACCATGATCGCCCCGCTCGCCAGTGAGGCGAACGTCGAGTCCTGCGCGATGTAGAGGCCGGCCATCGAGACGATGACCGCGGCGCCGGAGACCACGATCGAGTGGCCGGAGGTCGCTGCGGCGATCTCCACGGCGTCCAGCGTGGACTTGCCCCGCCGGCGTTCCTCGCGGGCGCGCTTGAGGTAGAAGAGCGAGTAGTCGACGCCGACGGCCATCCCGATCAGCAGCACCATGCTGGAGACGGTGTCCTCCGAAGGCACCAGGTGGGACAGCGGCGCCAGCAGGCCGATCGTCGCGACGACGGCCGAGATCGCAAGCAGCACAGGGATTCCGGCCGCGATCAGGGCGCCGAACGCGAGCAGCATGATGATCAGCGTCACGGGCAGGCTGATGTGCTCGGCCGATGCGAGGTCGTCGCCGACGCGCGTGGTTGATCGCGTCGTTGATCGAGGCGTCGCCGACCTCGGCCACGGCCAGGTCGGGATGCGCCGCCTGCACCTGGTCAGTGACCGCCTGGAGCGGGCGTCACGTCCGGGTCGTCGGGACTTCCGCGCAAGGTGACGTTCACCAGCAGCGCATTGTGCTTGGGCGACCACACCGGGCTCTGCATCGACTTGACCAGCGGCAGGTCGATCATCCCCTCGCGGATCTCACGAGCGGCGGCCTGCGCATCGGCTGCTGTCAGCGACCCCGGACTTCGCCGTGATGAGGACGTTCTCGGTGTCGGGCTTGGCGAGTCCCGAGTCCGTGATCCACTTGTCGGCGATCCCGCTGTCGCCGACCCGGTAGTCGGCGTCCGTGGTGCCGACACTCGAGACGGTGCTGCCGAGCCCGACCCCGGCCGCCACGAACAGCACCCAGATGAGGACGGCTCGCCACGGGTGCTCCGCGCTCCACCGTGCCGTCCTCAACGTGACCGATGACTTTGCCATGACAGTTGCCTCTCTCGATTTCGGGAGCCCGGTGCCCCGCCGAGATCCAGGCTCGCAAGCGAGAGACCGCTGGGTCAGGGGGGTTGGGACCCGAACAGAAGTGGTGCTAGGTCCACTGTTCGGCGCGACGCCGGGGGGCACAGAATGGAGGCATCCACGTCGAACCCCGAGAGGAACCATGTCCACGTCGTCGAGCACCACGAGACCCGGCCGGCTGATGCTGACCGGGATCGCATGGCTGTACATGCTGTTGGCCATCCCTGTCGTGGTGCTGTTCTGCCTCGAGGTCACGTTCATCCCGCTGACCATCATCACCGTCGGACTGTTCGCGCTGCTGGCCATCGTGCCGATGGTCGCCGGAGTCGCGACCCTGCATCGCAGGCTGGCCGAGGTCGTTCTCGGCGAGCCGGTTCCGTCGCCGTACCGACCGGTGCCGAGCGGGGGGCATGCTGGTTCGGCTGCGAACCTGGGCTCGCGATCCCGGCGCGGTGGCGCGACCTGGTCTGGATGTTCGTGGCGATGACCCTCGGCTGGGTGATGGCGATCGTTGCTTCGGTGCTGTTCCTCGTGCGTCGTCTGGTTCGCCGTTCTTCCCGGTGCTCTTCGCGGTCACGCCGAAGGGCGTCTTCGACCAGCAGCTCGGGTTCATGACCATCGACACCCAGAGCGAGACCTTCCTCTACTGGATCCCGGCTGCTGTCGCGTTCGTGCTGTGGTGGTACCTCACCCCGGCGCTCGTGAAGGCGCACGCGTGGATCGACCGAGGGCTGCTGTCCAACCGGACCCAGCGCCTCGAGCAGCGGGTGCAGACGCCTCTCGGAGTCGCGCGCCGACACGGTCGACTTCTCCGCCGCCGAGCTGCGGCGGATCGAGCGCGACCTGCACGACGGGGCGCAGGCCCGGCTGGTCTCGCTCGGCATGAGCCTCGGGATGGCCGACGAGATGATGGAGAAGGACCCCGAGGCGGCCCGCCGGCTGCTCGCCGAGGCGCGTACGACGACCATCGCGGCCCTCGGCGACCTCAGGTCGGTCGTGCGCGGGCATGCACCCGCCGGTGCTCGCCGATCGCGGCCTGGTCGGCGCCGTCCAGGCGCTCGCGCTCGACATGGCGATCCCCGTCATGGTCACGAACCAGCTGACCGACCGGCCGCCGCGCGCCGGTCGAGTCGGCGTGCTACTTCGCGGTCGCCGAGTCGCTCGCCAACGTGGCCAAGCACTCCGGCGCACAGCGGGCGTGGGTGGATATCCGCTACGCCGGCGGACGGCTGCGCATCGAGGTCGGCGACGACGGTCACGGCGGGGCCAGCGCCGAGCTTGGGCACCGGGCTGGTCGGGGTGGCCCGTCGGCTGGCCGCCTTCGACGGCACAATGGCGTTGTCCAGCCCCAGCGGCGGACCGACCATTGTCAGCCTGGAGGTGCCATGCGTGTTGTCATCGGGGAGGACCACGCCCTCCTCCGGGACGGCCTGACCCGGCTCCTGGAGGCACACGGCTTCGAGGTCATCGCGGCCGTCGACAACGCCCCCTCGCTGACCCGCGCCCTGCGCGAGGAGGACCTCGACGTGGCTGTCGTCGACGTCCGGATGCCCCCGACCTTCACCGACGAGGGTCTCCGGGTGGCGATCGAGGCGCGTCGCCACCGGCCCGGCCTGCCGATCCTGGTCCTCTCCCAGTACGTCGAGCAGCTCTACGCGCGCGAGCTGCTCGAGAGCGGTGAAGGGGCCGTCGGCTACCTCCTCAAGGACCGGGTCGCCGACGTCTCGGCCTTCGTCGACGCCGTACGGCGGGTCGCCGGCGGTGGAACCGTCCTCGACCCTGAGGTCGTGTCGACGCTGCTCGCCCGACGCGGCCGCGACTCGCCGCTCGAGCGGCTCACCGCGCGGGAGAGGGAGGTGCTCGGGCTGATGGCGGAGGGTCGCTCGAACGCCGCGATCGCCGGCAGCCCTCTTCGTCACCGAGAAGGCGGTCAGCAAGCACACCAACAGCATCTTCACCAAGCTCGACCTACCGGTCGACGGCGACGACAACCGCCGGGTGCTGGCCGTGCTCGCCTACCTGAACGGCTGACATCGACCGCGGCGACTGTCAGGAAAAAGCGGAGCCACCCGTGCCGCAGCTGCTTCGGGTTTGCCCGGCATGCTGGGAAGCTGCCCGCTTTGCCGGGCGGGCCTGCCCAGCAGTCCGTGGCGTTGCCTAGCCTGCTGGGCAAACCCGACCTCGCCGGCCAGCTCTGCAGGGAGCCGGAGGGAGAGTTTTGACGACGTCCTCGGGGCGGCGGTGACCCTTTCGCGTGGTTGTGTGGAGGTGTCATCGAGGCCGACGAGCGGACAGGGGAGATCGTGCCGTACTACGAGATCGAGCCGGATGCCGTGTATTCGGCGGCCAAGGCCACCTACGGGACCTCGTCCGCGTGGCAGGCCTGGTCGAGCTCCTCGCAGGGAGCACTCACGGATGCCTCGGGCGCCAGCCAGGAGTCCCGCGTCTCGTCGGCGTTCGAGAGCTACCTCTCCGACGTACAACCCGTCCTCAGCAGCCTGCCCATCCTGGCCGCCAACCAGGGCACCCAGACCGCGCAGGCCGTCAACGTCGTCTCCGACGCGCAGACGGAGTCCCTGTCGGTCTTCTCGGGGATGTACGACGACAGCATGAGTGTCGACTCCGCACTGTCCCGTCCGCTGAATGCGGAGTGAGGTGACCATCCATGGCCTTGCAACCCTTTGACAAGCACCCTGCCAACCTCGGGTCGCTCGAGGACTGCGGGTCCAACCTGATCAAGCAGGCAGCGGACAGCTTCGAGAACGGTACGGCGACCAGGCAGGCCTACCAGCCGGCCACCGTCAGCTGGACCGGCTCGTGCGCGCCGGACATCGATGCGGCCAACGACCCGGTCCAGTCAGGAGCATCGAGCGCCTCGTCTTCCTTGGCCTGGGCCGCTGTCGTGACCCAGTTCTGGGGCACCAAGGTCCAAGCCTTCAACGACGAGGTCGACCGGATCGTCGTACCGATCCAGAACCCACCGGCCGGGCAGACGCCCGCGGACGCGCAGGTCGCACTGCAGCAGGCCAGGACACAGTGGTGGACGGCGTACGACACCTACATCGAGACCGGTGGTGACCAGGCCGCCACCATGCTGCGCGAAGGCCCGAACGAGAAGAACGTGCGGCTGGCCAAGAGCGCGGGCGTCCTGCCGGACAGCACGAACGACCTGTGGAGCGATATCTGGAACTCGGGCAAGGGCTGGTTCCTGCCCTCCGACGCCCTCGGCTGGCCGGGCTACGCGTCGTGGGGCTTCGGCAAGGTCGGCATGGCCTTCGGCGCGAACGTGAAGTTCCTGCAACAGATGCAGATCGGTCGTTTCGCGCCCCGGGACGCGCTCGGGAGGTTCGTCTCACCCGGCGAGCTCAACTGGTGGCAGCGCGCGGCGGCCGTCACCGAGGACTCGAACTGGATCCCCAAGGCCGGGCAGGCCGGGGCGTACTCCGGATGGGGGACCGCAGGCAAGTGGGCCGGTCGCGCGGGAGTCGCGGCGGGGTTCGCGATCGGCGCCTGGGACCAGTGGACCCGCGACGCGAACGACCCCGACATCGACACGACCGCCCAGGTCGGACGGGCCGCCTGGCGCGGCGGCCTCACCGCTGCGGGCGGCTGGGCAGGCGCGACCGCGGGGGCCGAGGCGGGCGCTGCGATCGGCAGCCTCTTCCCGGGCCCAGGCACCGTGATCGGCGGTGTGGTAGGCGGCATCATCGGGGGTGTCATCGGCTCCGGCGTGGCGAGCAGCGTCGCGGATGCGACCGTCGACTTCGCGGGCGACGTGGCCGACAAGGCGGGGGACATCGTGGACGACGTGGGTGACTTCGTCGGTAGCATCTTCTAGATGGACCTGGCCGGCTGGGTGTGGCTCGTTGTTGGTCTGGCGGCGGTCTCGCTCGCAGCATGGAGCTGGCTCGGCCGGACGCCGGCGGCGCGCTGGTGGTACGGGCGCTCCGGGTTCTACCCGCTCGTGCTCGGGGTGCTGCCCGGTTTCGGCCTGCTCCTCGTGGTCGCCGGTCTGTACCGGCTGCTGGGAGGGGACGCAGACGCGCTGCTCGTGCCGTTGTTCGTGGTGGGCGCCGCGACCACGTTCATCGGGGTCGCACACCCGCGCTGGTGGGGGCCGGGTTGGTATCGCCGTGCGCTGTCCGGCGGATCGCGGATGAGCGGCGCGTGACGAGCCCGAGCCGCCCGAGATGGTGATCCTCGAGCCCTATCGCGACGACGTCGACGGCTTCGGGCTGCTCCTCCCGCGGGAGTGGGACCAGGTCGACCCGCCCGCGAAAGAGGTCCGGTTGGTCGCGGTCGAGCCGCTCACGGACCAAGGCTTCCGGACCAACGTCGTCGTCACGGTCGACGACCTGCCCGATGGCATCAGCCTCGGCGGATGGCAGGACGGCAACGACCAGCTGATGCCGACCATGATGGACGCCTGGCAGCTCCTCGACCGATGCACCGACACCCGGGAGGCCGCCGACGGCGCGCGGCAGGTCGTCGTACGGCGGCTGGGTCACCACAGTGTCCAGGGCGGGGTCCCGGTCACGATGCGTCAGCTGGCGGTGATCCAGGGTGGCAGGGGACTCACGCTCACGACCTCGATCTGGACGCCGGCGTACCCCGAGATGCTGCACCTGGTCCAGCAGATCGAGGACAGCTTTCCACTCGGCCCTCGTGCTGTGGACGGGGAGGCAGGATGAAAGGGGAGATCGACTTCGACGTAGACGCGCGACGCTGCCGGCTGCCCCAGGCGGTCTTCGAGGCACTCGTCGGCCTGGCGGGCGGTGTGGCGCTGCCGCAGACCCTGCGTGACCCGCTCGCGGCCGCGGGGCTCGTCGTGGACGGTCGTGTCAACCCCGTCCTCGGGCCGGCCTTCGAGGCCGCCGCTCATCCGGACTGCACGCTGACGCTGTTCCAGGCGGCACACGACGGACACGAGGCCCGGGGCACCGGGGCGGTCGCCGATGGTGGCGGTCTGATCACCCTCGAGACGACCGACCGCCGGGTAGAGGTGCTCCCGGTGGCGCCGGGGTTCTTCCCGTCCGCGCTCGCGCGACTCTTCGCGCTCGGCCCACGACCTCGCCTGGGGTTTCAACCGGTCCTCGCCCCGCACGGCCTCATCAAGGACCTGCTCAGCGAACGTCCGCGAACCCGGGCGAAGGCGGCCCGGTACGTCGCAGCCAGCAGCGGTGACCCGGACACCCAAAGGTTCGCCGCCCTGCTCGACGCCGGACCCTGGACCTGGAACAACCTGCGGGCCCAATGGCCTGCCTCCGACGGCACGGTCGCGGCCAGGGTTCTGCACATCTGGGACTCCGCTGAAGGCCTGGCGATCTTCGAGAACCGCGGCGAGAAGGTCGCGATCGACCCGATGGACCCGAGCACGCTCTTCCTGCTCCTGACCAGGATCCTGCCGCGCCACGACGAGCTGCTCGACGTCTCGGCCCTCCGCACCTAGGAGCCCTCGGATTCGTCCGATCGGTCAGACAGGAAAACCCGCGCGTTGGGTCGGACGAATCAGATAGGCCCGGATTCGTCCGATCGGTCAGACAGGAAACCCGCGCGTTGGGTCGGACGAATCCGAAGGGCTGAGCTCAGAGGGGGTCGAGCTCGAGCGGCACGGCGGGGCGTCCACTGGCCAGCAGGTCGGTGACCAGATGGCCGAGCCGGCGAGGTGAGAAGACCGCATAGGCCGGGCCTTCCGCATCGTGGTCGTCGTACGCCTGCTGCGCGGCCAGCAGCTCGTCGTACGACCACCACCGCAGCGAGTCGACGTTCTCGTCGAGGAGCTCCTGCGTGCTCAGCTGCGGCCGCGGTTCGAAGGCGGGGACCTCGAGCCAGTAGTAGGTGTCGCGCTGACCGTCCCAGCGCTGCATCTCGAACACGTGCTCCTTGCGCCAGATCGGTGATCCAGGGTCGCCGATCTCGAGCCCGAGCTCCTCGCGCAGCTCACGCACCAACGCCGCCGTGGTCGACTCGCCGGGGTCGATGCCACCGCCGGGGCAGGCCCACATGCCCGCCGGGAGCGAGTCCTCCCACGCGAACGTGAAGTGCACCAGGAGGATCCGTCGGTCCGGGTCGGTCACCACCGCGCGTACGGCGGGCCGTAACCGGGGCGCTTCTGGCATCGTCGGATTGTAGCGATTCGGGCCGTCGGCGGGCCTGGCGTGCCAACGATTTGGCTGTCACCAGGCGAAACTGTGCTGACGACGGCCCAAAAGCGGCGTACAACTTGCATGTGGCAATCACCGACAGTTGGGACGGGCTGCCTCCTCTGGTCGGCCGAGAGCAGGAGATGGAGGCCCTCGGACGCATCCTGGCCGCCAGCCGCCGGCATCGTCCCGCCCTGGTCCATATCGTGGGCGACCCGGGCCTCGGTAAGACGCGGCTGCTCGGGGAGATCTGCGAGCAGGCCGAGGACCTCGGCATGCTGGTGCTGCGCGGGGCCGGGGAGGGTCACCGGTCCGGTCGCGTGTTCGGCTCCTTGGCCGAGCCGTTCGCGTCGTACGTCGCAGATGAGGCCGGGATCTCCACCGGCGGCACCCCGCGTGCCGTCGACGAGGATCTGGTCCGGCTGGCCAGGCTCGGTGACCCCGAAGGGGGCGTCGACGACGACATCAGCGCGCGGGCCGCCTCCGACTCGGCCCGGCGGGTGCTCACCCAGCTCGCCCGGCACCGTCCCGTGCTCCTCGCGCTCGACGACGTCCAGTGGTCCGACGAGGGAACCCTGGACGTACTCACCAGCCTGATGCGCCGACCGCCACGCGGCGGCGTGGTGGTGGTGCTCTGCTACCGGCCGTTGCCCAGCCTGCACGCGCTGGCCGGCGCGAGACCGGGACGCATCGAAGGTCCAGTCGTGGGGAGCCTGCATCGGTTCGAGCTCGCGGCGCTCACCGAGCGGCAGCTGGGCAAGCTCATCCCCGATGCTTCGCCGGCCCGCCGCCGAGCGCTGTTCAGCGCATGCGGCGGCAACCCGTTCTACGTGCAGGCGGTCCACGCCGGTGCGGCCGAGATCGTGCCCGGCTCCCTGGAGGGCGACTGGCTCCCGGCCGCCGTACGCAATGTCCTCGCCGCCGAGCTCGACGCACTCGACCCGGCGACGCGGCTGGTCGCGGACACCGCAGCCGTCGTCGGCGGCACGGTCGACCCGGATCTGGTGTCGCGGGTCTCCGGGCTGGCGATGAACGATGTGCTCGACGCCCTCGATGACCTGTCCGCGCGAACGATCTGCCGACTCGTCGGTCCCGGCAGGTGGCAGTTCCGGCACCCGTTGCTGGCCCGCGCCGTGTACGACGCCCAGCCGGCCGCTACGCGTTTCCGGGCCCACCATGCCGCCGCCGGGGAGCTGGCGAGACGTGGGGCTCCGCTCGCCGAACGCGCCAGGCACCTGGCCGTCGCGAGTACCCGGGGTGACCTCGAGGCGGCCAGGACGCTCGCGGCTGCCGCAGACCTACTGGCCGCGCAGGCCCCCGGCCAAGCCGCATCGTGGTATGCCGCAGCGCTCGACATCGCCCCCCAGACCGAGTCCCGCTGGCGGGAGGTGGTCGAGCTCGCTCGCGCTCGCGCTCTCGTCGCCGTCGGCCGGGTCGACGAGGCGCACGCGATCCTGCACGATTTCCTGGCTGCGGCGGAACCGACCGACCCCGAGCGGATCGCCGCGACCGCGCTCGCCGCCCGGGTGGAGTACTTGCTCGGTCACCATGACGAGGCGGAGGCCATCCTGCAGCGGGAGCTGGCTTCGCACGTGCAGTGGTCACCGGGCGCCCTCGCCGCCGTACACGTGGAGCTGGCCACCGCCCGGCTGATGAGCGCGGACTTCGCCGGCGCGCGAGCAGCGGCCGAGCGGGCACTCGAGCTGGCCCCCCTGTCGGACCAGCCCACCGTGGCCGGTGCGGCCGCGGCCATCACCTTGAGCTGTGCGGCCAGCGGCGACATCGAGCTCGCCCTGGGCCACCGAGAGACCGCCGCGCGCCTCGTCGACGGCCTCTCCGACGGTGAGCTCGCCGCCTCCCTCGAGGTCGGGGTGTGGCTCGGCTGGGCCGAGATGTTCCTCGAGCAGGTCGAGCCTGCCCGACGCCACCTCGACCGGTGCCTGCGGATCGCCCGGAGAGGGGCGCACCAGCATCTGCTGACGCACCTGCTGGTCGGGTGGGGCAGCGTGCTCAAGATCGCCGGCGACCTCGTCGTTGCGACCGAGGCGTACGACGAGGCCCGCGAGGCCGGCGAGCGGGTCGGGAGTCGCGAGCTCACCACGATGGCGACCGCCATGCAGTGCCGGGCGGCCACCTGGCGAGGTGACCTGACGGCCGCCGAGCAGCTCGGCGCCGAGGCCGTCGCGATGGCCGCGGAGCGCTCCAACTGGTTCGCGTCCGTCGCCGCGGCATTGCTCGCCCAGGCCAGGTTGGTCGCCGGAAACCCCACTGGATGCGTCGACGCCATCCTCCGGGCAGGGGGCGGCCCGGATCTCCCGGGCTTCGACCCGGCGTCCAGGTGTGACTGGTGGGAGGCCGCCATCACCGCTGCCGTGCTCGAAGGCGACCTCGACACCGCCCGCGACCTCAGCGCGCGCTCCCGAGCCTGTGCGAATGCCCTGCCGCTGCGCGGCCCGAAGGGCTTCGCCCTGCTGGCCGAGGCGCGGATCCAGCTTGCGTCGGATGCCCCCGACGCCGCCGCCGAGCAGGCTGCGCAGGCGGCGGCCCTGTTCGCCTCGATCGGCCACCGGATCGAGGTCGCCCGGGCGGAGTACCTCGAGGGCCTGGCTCGCGCCCGGCTCGGGCAGCGCATCGAGGCGGTGGAGCTGCTGACCGCCGCGGAGGCGGTGTTCGCCGAGTGTCGGGCGGCCCGGATGCGCGCGGAGGCCCGCGGCGAGCTGCGCCGTCTCGGACGTCGGGTCTCGACCGTCGACGCCGGCGGGTCGCCGCGCCGAACCGACGACTCGACCATCGGCGTGCTCTCGGCGCGCGAGCGGCAGGTCGCGTCGCTCGTCGCGGCCGGAATGACGAACCGGCAGATCGCTGCCGAGCTCGTGGTCAGCGAGAAGACGGTCGAGAGCCATCTGGCGCACATCTTCGTCAAGCTGGACGTGTCGTCCCGCGCGGCGGTCGCGTCCGCGGTAGCGCAGACCACCTCGACCTGACGGCCGTTCCGCGCGGGTGTCCCTGGCTCCCGTGAGCCGCCGTTGCCCACCCTGACCCACCGTTACGCACCCTTAGCCACCCCGATGTGGTGGATTCCCCCGATGTACGGCGACGGCGGGCCGTCGAGTCTGAGGTCAGGCGATCCCACGGGTCACCGACGAGGGCCAGCCCTCGTATCCCACCAGCGGCGGCAGCTGCCGTACGCACCACCATCAGGAGTAAGCATGAAGAAGAAGCTTGCCGCTGCAGCCTCGGTCCTCGGACTGGGCGTGGCGATCACCATGGCGGCCATGGCGCCGTCCAGCGGCGTCAGCACGGGCGGCCACCAGATCACGAGTGACGACCTGCAGTTCAACCTGCAGCGCTCCGCCGGCGCCGTCGCGGCCGGCTGCCTCGAGGACGCAGGGGCCAAGGTCACGATCAAGCAGGGCGGCCCCGTCGAGCACATGACCATCAAGGCACACGACCTGGTGCCGAACAGCGAGTACGACGTCTTCATCATCCAGGTGCCGGACGCGCCCTTCGGGCTCTCCTGGTACCAGGGCGACATGGAGAGCGACCAGTACGGCAACGCGACCGGCAAGTTCGTCGGGCGCTTCAACGTCGAGACGTTCACGGTTGCTCCGGACGTGGCCCCTGCCCCCGTGGTTCACGAGGGTGACGCTGCCACGAACCCCAAGACAGCCCCGGTCCACCAGTTCCACGTCGGCATCTGGTTCGGTTCACCGGCCACGGCCGCCAAGGCGGGCTGCCCGAGCACCGTGACGCCGTTCAACGGTGAGCACAACGCGGGCATCCAGGCGCTCAGCACGACGCAGTACGACGACCTGAACGGCCCGCTCCGCCAGCTCGACTAGCACCAAGCAAGGCTGATCAGTCCCCGGGCCCACCAGCCCAGGGGAAGGGACTGGTCCAGGTAAGGGGGGAGAGTCCCCCGGCCGCTCGTGGCGTCCTGCCGGCGCCGAACCGAGCGAGTGGCCGGGGGACTCTTTGGCGGTCGAGGGGCGTCCCGCCCACCGGCTGTCCCTGACCCACCCTGACCCACCTCGATGTGGTGGATTCCCCCGATGTACGGCGCTGGCCGGCCGACGAACCTAGCGTCAGGTGATCCCGACGGGTCGTCTGACGAGGGCCAAGCCCTGGTCCCGAACGCGGCGGCACCAGCCGTTCGCACCATCATCAGGAGAACGCGTGAAGAACAAGCTTGCCGCCATAACCTCGGTCCTCGGACTGGGCGCGGCTATCACGATGGCGGCCGTCTCGCCGTCCATCGGTCAGACCACAGCTGGCCACGGCGTGCGCAGTGACGCCGGGGTCAACTTCCAGCTCCAGCGCTCAGCCGGCGCCGTCGCTGCGGACTGCTTCGAAGGCGCCGTGGCCACCGTCAACGTCCAACCGGCGGGGCAGGTCGAGAACATGACCATCACGGCCCACCACTTGGTACCGAACAGCGAGTACGACGTGTTCGTCATCCAGGTGCCGAACTCGCCCTTCGGCGTGTCGTGGTACCAGGGCGACCTCGAGAGCGACGCAGCCGGCAACGCGGTCGGTCACTACGCGGGCCGCTTCAACATCGAGACCTTCGCGGTGGCGCCCGATGTCGCACCCGCACCGGTGGTCTTCCCGGGCGACGGCAGCCACGAACGTCAAGTCGCCGCCCATCCACGAGTACCACGTCGGGATCTGGTTCGGTTCGCCGGCCACTGCGGTCAAGGCTGGCTGCCCGAACACCGTGACGCCGTTCAACGGTGAGCACAACGCGGGCATCCAGGCGCTCAGCACGAAGCAGTTCGGCGACCGGTTCGGACCGCTGCGTCGAGTCAGCTAGTCCCAGGTGAGGGGGGAGCCCCCCGGTTTCTCGTGGCGTCCTGCCGACGCCGTACAAAGCGAGAGACCGGGGGGCTCAGGGGCGTCCGCGCTGCGCTGTGGGCGAACAGGGGTCCAACTCCCATGGGATTGTCGGGGATGGCCGCTAGTGTCGGACACGTGACTCACCACGACTCAACGACTATCCAGGGCAACGGCGGCAGCAGCCAGGCGGGCCTCGACGACCACATCTACCAACGCCTGCTCAAGGAGCGCATCGTCTTCCTGGGCTCCGAGGTCAAGGACCAGAACGCCAACGCGATCTGCGCGCAGATGCTGCTGCTCAACGCCGAGGACCCGAACAGCGACATCTTCCTCTACATCAACAGCCCCGGCGGCTCGGTCGACGCGGGCATGGCGATCTACGACACGATGCAGTTCATCTCCAACGACGTCGCGACGGTCGGGATGGGCCTGGCCGCCTCGATGGGCCAGTTCCTGCTCTGCGCCGGCGCGAAGGACAAGCGCTACGCGCTGCCGCACTCGCGGATCATGATGCACCAGCCGTCCGGCGGCCTCGGCGGCTCGGCGTCCGACATCAAGATCCAGGCCGAGCAGTCCCTCTACATCAAGAAGGTGCTGTTCGACCTGATCAGCAAGCACACCGGCCAGACCGTGGAGCAGGTCGAGCTCGACGCCGACCGCGACCGCTGGTTCACCGCCGACCAGGCGAAGGAGTACGGCTTCATCGACCACGTCGTCGAGCAGGGCGCCCAGGTCTCCGCCGGCAAGAACGAGGGCCCGAAGGGATTCGCATGAGCCTCGAGACCCCTATCCCCGCTTCACGGCGCCCAAGGACTGACCATGAACCCCCTGTCGCTCGACCACCGCCCCTTCACCAGCAGACCGCGCCACGCGCGGAGTACTTCATCCCCCAGTGGGAGGAGCGCACGTCGTACGGCGTCCGCCGCATCGACCCGTTCGCCAAGCTCTTCGAGGACCGCATCATCTTCCTCGGCACGCCGATCAGTGACGACATCGCCAACGCGGTGATGGCGCAGCTGCTGTGCCTGCAGTCGATGGACGCCGACCGCGACATCAGCATCTACATCAACAGCCCGGGCGGCTCGTTCACCGCCCTGACCGCGATCTACGACACGATGCGCTACCTGAAGCCTGACGTGCAGACGGTGTGCCTCGGCCAGGCGGCTTCGGCGGCGGCCGTGCTGCTCGCGGCCGGCACCAAGGGCAAGCGGTTCGCGCTGCCCAACAGCCGGATCCTGATCCACCAGCCGTACACCGAGGGCACCTACGGCCAGGCCAGCGACATCGAGATCCAGGCCAACGAGATCCTGCGGATGCGCGCCCTGCTCGAGCAGATGATCGCCGAGAACACCGACAAGTCGATCGAAGAGGTCAGCCGCGACATCGAGCGCGACAAGATCCTGACGGCCGAGCAGGCGCTCGAGTACGGCCTGATCGACCAGATCTTCGAGTCGCAGAAGACGACACCGGCACGCACCTGATCCGAAGATGCCAGCGGTTGACTCCATCGGACGGTAGCGTCAACACTGGAATGCCCCCAGTCCTCGGCGCGACGCGTCGGCGACCCGGATGCTCGACAAGACGAAGGAGACCGCGCAGGTGGCACGCATCGGTGACGGTGGAGACCTGCTGAAGTGCTCCTTCTGCGGGAAGAGCCAGAAGCAGGTCAAGAAGCTCATCGCCGGACCCGGGGTCTACATCTGTGACGAGTGCATCGACCTCTGCAACGAGATCATCGAGGAGGAGCTCTCCGAGGGCGTCGAGCTCGGCCTCGAGGAGCTGCCGAAGCCGCGGGAGATCTACGAGTTCCTGAACGGGTACGTCATCGGCCAGGACGCTGGCCAAGAAGTCACTCGCGGTGGCGGTCTACAACCACTACAAGCGGATCCAGGCCGGGCGCCGGCGCCGCGGCCCGGCCCACCAAGGACGACACCGTCGAGCTCGCCAAGTCCAACATCTTGATGATCGGGCCCGACCGGCTGCGGCAAGACCTACCTCGCGCAGACGCTGGCGCGGATGCTCAACGTGCCGTTCGCCATCGCGGACGCCACCGCGCTGACCGAGGCGGGCTATGTCGGCGAGGACGTCGAGAACATCCTGCTCAAGCTGATCCAGGCCGCCGACTACGACGTCAAGAAGGCCGAGACCGGCATCATCTACATCGACGAGATCGACAAGGTCGCCCGCAAGTCGGAGAACCCGTCGATCACCCGCGACGTCTCCGGCGAGGGCGTGCAGCAGGCGCTGCTCAAGATCCTCGAGGGCACGACCGCCTCGGTGCCGCCGCAGGGCGGCCGCAAGCACCCGCACCAGGAGTTCATCCAGATCGACACGACGAACATCCTGTTCATCGTGGGTGGCGCCTTCTCCGGACTCGAGCACATCATCGAGCAGCGGGCCGGCAAGAAGTCGCTGGGCTTCACCGCCGAGCTGCTGATCAAGACCGAGAACGACATCGACGCGCTGTTCGCCGACGTCCGCCCCGAGGACCTGCTGAAGTTCGGGCTGATCCCGGAGTTCGTCGGCCGGCTCCCGGTCGTCGCGACCGTCGACAAGCTGCACGCAGGCCGACCTGATGCGGATCCTCACCGAGCCGCGCAACGCCCTGACCAAGCAGTACCAGAAGCTCTTCGAGCTCGACAACGTCCACCTCGAGTTCACCGCCGACGCGATCGAGGCGATCGCCGAGCAGGCGATGCTGCGCGGCACCGGCGCCCGGGCGACCCGAGCGATCCTCGAAGAGGTCCTGCTCAACGTCATGTACGACGTGCCCTCGCGCGAGGACATCGCCAAGGTGGTCGTCACCCGCGAGGTCGTGGTCGACAACGTCAACCCGACCCTGGTGCCTCGCGAGGAGCCCCCCAAGAAGAAGAAGTCCGCCTAGCCCTCCTCGGCGTTTCAGAGGCGGGTGGGGGTCGTCCGGGGGGTCCGGTCGCCGAGGCCGAGCTGTCCGTCGGCGTTCTCGCCCCAGCACCACAGGGCGTGGCTTCGGTTGGTGCCGCAGGTGTACCGGTTGCCTGTCGCGAGGCCTCCCCAACCGGTTGCGCTGCCGACCTGCACCGGAGTGTGGCGTTCAGTCGTGTCACCGAGACCGAGGGCGCCGTACCGGTTGTTCCCCCAGCACCACAGCGTGCCGTCAGTTCGACGAGCGCAGGTGTGGTCCCCGCCGGGGCCGACCTCCGCCCAGACCAGGCCGGCGCCGACCTGGGCGGGTCTGGTCTTGGTCCCCGTGCCGCCGACACCGAGCCGCCCCGATGTGTTCGCCCCCCAGCACCACAGGCTCCGATCGGTGCGGATGCCGCAGGTGTGGGAGTCGCCCGTTCGTACCTGAGCCCAGTCGCGGTCCGCACCCACCTCGGTCGGCAGGTGTCTTTCGCGCCGGCTACCGATGCCCAGCTGACCGTCGTAGTTGTTGCCCCAGCACCAGAGGCTGTGGTCGGGCCGCGTTCCACAGACGTGGTAGAGCCGCGCACTCATCCCTCTCCAGACGGTGCCGGGCTCCACCGCCGAGGGTGCCAGGCGGTTCGCTGTGTCTCCGAGCCCCAGCTGGCCGCTGCCATTGAACCCCCAGCACCAGAGGCTGCGGTCGGTCCGGATCCCACACGAAGACAGGTCCGCCGAGCGCACGATCGACCAGTCCGACTCGTCCCCTACCTGGTTCGGTACGTCCCGGGCGGTCAGGTCGCCCAGGCCCAGGGCGCCTTGGCTGTTGTCGCCCCAGCACCACAGGGTGTGGTCGCTGCGCGTCGCGCACGTGTGCAGATACCCCGAGCTGACCGAGGTCCAGTCGCTCCCGGTGCCGACCTGCGCGGGGGACAGGCGTGGGGTCTCGTCCCCGAGTCCGAGCTGGCCCTGGTCGTTGGCACCCCAGCACCAGAGCGTGTGGTCCGTGCGTACGCCGCAGGTGTGGGTGGTCCCGCTGCTTGCGGACTCCCAGACTCTGCTCGTCGCGGCCGCGGACGTCCTCGTTTGCGCCGACGCGGAGGACGAGAGCCACAGGTAGCTCGACACCACGCTCAGGGCAAAAGCCCCGCAGGCGCCTAGCAGGAGTACTCGACGTCGTCCCATGGCATCTCCCTCGGGTGGTTGACCCTTCATGGGTACAGACGCGATGGGGTGGCGGTGCCGTTGCCTGGCGGGTGGCGGCCGACCGCGCGGGGGGTGGGTGGTGACATCGGTGTCTCACTGTTGGGAGCGGGCGGGACCAACGGGGCTCGAGCGCTGGTAGGGTCCCGCCACATCCGTACCGACGCTTTTCGCGGCACCGATCGAAGGAGTCCCGGGTGTCCTCTGCTGTTGCCATCTACGACCGCGGCGTGCTCGCGGACCTGCTGCCGGGCGCCTGGGTGCGAGACGCCATCCTGGTGGCGAGCGGAGCAGCGCTGACCGGACTGGCCGCGCAGGTCTCCATCCTCACGCCGCTGTCCCCGGTTCCGTTCACCCTCCAGACGATGGCGGTGCTGGTGGTTGGGGCCGCGCTGGGCTCCGTTCGCGGTGTGCTCTCGATGATGCTCTATCTGCTGGTCGGGATGGCGGGCGTGCCTTGGTTCGCTGGTCATACGCACGGAGCCGGCGGCCCGGCCTTCGGCTACCTGCTCGGGTTCGTGCTCGCAGCCGGCTTGGTGGGCGCCCTGGCCCGGCGCGGCGCCGACCGGCACGTCGCCAGCACGGTGCTGCTGATGGCGGCCGGGAGTGTGGTCGTCTACGCCGTCGGGATGGTGTGGCTGGCCCAGGATCTCGAGCTCAGTCTTGCGAAGGCGTTCGAGCTCGGGGTACGTCCGTTCCTGGCGACCGACGCCATCAAGCTCGCCTTGGCAGCCCTCGCGTTCCCCGCAGCGTGGCGACTCGCCCGACGTGGGGACCTCGGCTAAAGCGGCACATCCGGGTCAGCAGAGCGTGACATGCGAAACCGCCCCGACCGAGACCGACCAACAGGCGACGCCACATCGCTGCCCCTGACAACGGCCGGGTCCCGTCCGGCCACGGCACATGTCAGGCACCTCAGCGCCGAAACCGGCCTGCGAGCAGCCCGAGTTGCCGTCACGGGGCTCTCGTAGGGCAGGATGAGGGCTTGCGATTTCGGGGCTGCTGCCTCGATTTCCGCGACTCAGAGGGAGCGTGCATGACCGAGCAGGCCGGAGCGGTCCGGCTGGCGGAGCGACTGGGCGGCCAAGACCGTCCTGCTGACCGGCGTCACCGGCTTTGTCGGTGAGGCGCTGCTACATCGGATGCTCACCCAGACTCCGGATACGTCGATCGCGGTGCTCGTCCGACGCAAAGGCTCGGCCAGCGGTGTCGACCGGATCACGACGGTGCTCGCGAAGGACGATCTTCACCGAGGTGGTCGAGGCGGCCGGCGGCGTGGACCAGCTCATCGAGTCTCGGCTGCAGGTCGTCGAGGGCGACCTCGCCGACGTACCGGCCCTCCCCAGCGACATCTCGGCGGTCGTGCACTGCGCGGGCGACGTCTCCTTCGACCCGCCGGTCGACCTGGCGTTCACGACCAACATCATCGGCACCCGCAACCTGCTCGCGCGGGTCGCGGAGCTTGGCCCGCACGTGCACTACGTCCACATCTCGACGGCGTACGTCGCCGGACGGCGCAGAGGGTCCATCCCCGAGGCCTCGGTCGACCACAACGTCGACCTCGAGGGCGAGCTCGCGTGGGGCCTGGCGCAGCGCGACGAGATCGAGAACCGCTCTCGTACCGCCGCCCACCTGGCCCGCCTCCGCGCGGCGGCCGAGAAGGAGCACGGCCGGGCCGGGCCGATCACCGCCGCATCGGCGACGGAGGAGAAGCGTCGCGAGTGGGTGCGCGGCGGAGCTGGTCCGCGCCGGCACCGAGCGCGCCCGGAGCCTCGGCTGGACCGACTGCTACACGTTCACCAAGGCGCTCGGCGAGCGGGTCGTCGAGGCGTACGCCGTGACCGCGCCGGTGTCGATCGTCCGGCCCAGCATCATCGAGTCGGCTCTGGAGACGCCGTACCCGGGATGGATCGAAGGCTTCAAGATGGCCGAGCCGCTGATCCTGGCGTACGGCCGCGGCGAGCTCCCGGAGTTCCCGGCAGCGCCCGACCTGGTCGTCGACATCGTGCCGGTCGACCACGTGGTGGCCGCCATCCTGGCGGTCCTCGGCGAGGTCCCGGAGGTAGGCACGCCACGCTGGTACCACGTGTCCTCAGGCGCCCGCAACCCGCTGTCGTTCATGCACCTGTACGACATCGTGCGCGTCCACTTCGACCACCACCCGTTCGACATGGGCGACCGTGGGGCCGTACGGCTGCCCGAGTGGCGGTTCCCCGGCGCGCAGCAGGTCGAGCGGCTGCTCGTCACCAGCGAGCGGGCCTACAAGGTCGCGGACTACATGGTGACCCATGCCCCCCGGCACGACCGCACCCGCGAGCTGGCCCGCAAGCTCGAGACCCAGCGTCGCCGGCTCGAGTTCCTGCGCCGCTACCTCGACCTGTACTGGGAGTACTCCCAGGCCGAGCTGACCTTCTCCGACGTCGAGACGTTGGGTCTGGCCGCCCGCCTGCACCCCGACGACCGGGCAGTCTTCGAGTTCGACACCGCGCGTCATCGACTGGGACCACTACCTGGGCGACGTGCACATCCCTGCGGTCACCGAGCCGCTGCGCAAGTACGACGTCATCCGCCGGGCCCGGCCGGCCTCCGCCAGCCGGAAGCCCAAGGCGCTCGGCGGGAGCGTCGACGAGGCCGCGCACCAGGTCGCCGCGGTCTTCGACATGGACGGCACCCTGCTCTCGTCCAACGTCGTCGAGACCTACCTGTGGATGCGGATGCAGGAGCTCGACCCGGCCGAGCGGCTCGCCGAGCTCGGTCGCGCGGCCGCCCGGCTGCCCGGCCTGATCCGCGCCGAACGCCGTGAACGCAGCGCCTTCCTCCGGCTGGTCTACCGCGAGTACGCCGGCGCCCGGCTCGAGGACCTCGACGAGATCGCCGACCGGGTGCTCACATCGCACGTGCTCGCCCGCCTGTCGCCGGCGGCCGTACGGCGGATCCGGGAGCATCGGGCGGCCGGCCACCGGACGGTGCTCATCACCGGGGCGATCATGTCCTTGACCCGCCCGCTCGCGCCGCTGTTCGACCACATCGAGGCGGCTCGCCTGTCGGTCGACAGCCGCGGAGTGTGCAACGGCTTCCTGGAGAAGGCCGCCGCTCGTGGGCGAGTCCCGGGCGGCCTGGCTGCGCGCCTACGCGGGAGACCACGGGATCGACCTGCAGCAGAGCTTCGCCTACGCCGACTCGCACTCCGACCTGCCGATGCTCGCTGCCGTGGGCAACCCGGTCGCCGTACAGCCCGACATCACGCTCTACCGGCACGCGAAGAAGAGCCACTGGCCGATCGTCGACTGGTCGAGCTCCGGCGCGGTGGCCAGGACCCTGGCTCCGGCAGGTGGCGGCGCGTGATGCTCGCGCTGGAGATGTTCCGTTCGCTGCCGCGCCACGTGGCGGCACGGGCGGTGGGCGGCCGGATACCGGGAGTGCTGTCGGGACCGGTGGCGCCGCTGCGCATGGTCACCATCGACGAGCCCGTCGTCGCCCGGGCCGGCTGGGCCGCCGCTGCGTACCCGGCTCTCCGGCATCTGCGGCTCCGACCTCGGTGCGCTGTCCGGTCGGACCAGCCTGTACTTCTCGGGCCTGGTGTCCCTGCCGCTGGTACCCGGGCACGAGGCGGTCGCCGAGCTGCTCACCGACTGCGAAGACCTCCCGGCCGGCACCCGAGTCGTCATCGACCCGATCCTGCAGTGCGCGGCCCGCGGAGTCGACCCCTGCGACGCCTGCCGCGCCGGGCTGACCAACCGCTGCGACCGGATCACCGTCGGACACATCAAGCCCGGGCTGCAGACCGGTTTCTGCGCCGACACCGGCGGCGGATGGGGCGAGCAGTTCGCCGCGCACCGCAGCCAGCTGCACGTCGTGCCCGAGGACCTCACCGACGAGCAGGCTGTGCTGATCGAGCCGATCGCCTGCGCCGTGCACACCGCACTGCGTGCTCGGGTCGGTCGCGGTGAGCACGTGCTGGTCAGCGGTGCCGGCTCGGTCGGGCTGCTCACCACACTCGCGCTGCGCACGCTCACCGAGGCCGGGCAGATCACCGTCGTCGCCAAGCACGGCCACCAGCGCGACCTGGCCCGAGCCCTCGGGGCGACCGACGTGGTGGCACCCGACGAGGTGCTGCGCGGCATCCGGCGGAGCACCCAGGCCTTCCACGTCAAGCCTGAGTACGGCCGGTCCTACCTGCTGGGGGGCGTCGATGTCGCGGTCGACGCGGTCGGCAGCAAGCAGTCCCTCGAGACCGCGCTGCATGCGACGAAGGCGGGGGGCCGGGTGGTCCTGTCCGGGATGCCCACTGGCGCGGACCTGTCGGCTGCCTGGTTCCGGGAGCTCGAGATCGTCGGCTCGTACGCCTCGTCGGCACGCGAACCGGCGGCCGATGGCCGTGGCGCGTTCGACATCGCCACCGAGCTGGCCGGCGACAGCGCGCTGCGCGACGTCGCGTCGGCGGTCGTGAGCTACCCGTTGCACCGGTGGCGCGAGGCGCTCGACCACGCACACTCGGCCGGCCGGCTCGGTACCGTGAAGGTCGCATTCGATCCAAGGAGCAACAAGTGAGTCGTCCAGGTTTCGTTCTCGAGGTGGACGACCGGACCCCGCCGATCGTCGTGCACGAGGGAGAGGGCTTCCGGCTCGAGGAGTTCCCGCTCGGTACCCGCGTCGTCTACCCACCGGAGGCGCTGCCCGGGATCCCCGACGTCGAGGGCGCGATCCGGCACGCGCTGCTCAACCCCGAGGGCTCCGACCCGCTTCCGGAGCTGCTGAAGGCCGGGATGCGGCTCACCATCGCGTTCGACGACATCTCGATCCCGCTCCCGCCGATGCGCAAGCCCGATATCCGGCAGCGGATCATCGAGGCCGTCCTCACCATGGCGGCCGACGCCGGCGTCGACGACGTCGAGCTGATCAGCGCCAACGCACTGCACCGGCGCCTCACGGCCGCCGAGCTCAAGGACATCGTGGGGGAGCGCGTCTTCCGGTCCTTCTATCCGCAGGGGCTGCTCTACAACCACGACGCCGAGGACCCCGAGGGCATGAAGCACATCGGCCTCACCGACCAGGGCGAGGACGTCGAGATCAACCGGCGGGCTGCCGAGTCGGACCTGCTCGTGTACGTCAACGTCAACCTGGTCGCGATGGACGGCGGGCACAAGTCGGTGCCGATCGGGCTGGCGTCGTACAAGAGCCTGAAGCACCACCACAACTCCAAGACGATGGTGCGCTCGCACTCCTTCATGGACCACACCAAGTCTCACCTCCACCACTCCGCGTGGCGGATGGGGCGGATGCTGGCCGACCACCTGAAGATCTTCACCATCGAGACCACGCTCAACAACGCCGTCTTCCCGCCGCCGTACGAGTTCCTGCTCAAGCGCGAGTGGGAGTGGAGCATCAAGGACCAGGCGTCGATGCTGGCGATCCGGCGCGGGCCTCGCGGTCGCCCCGGACCGCCTGAAGCACAAGATGTTCCACGACCTGCGGGCGCCGTACGGACTGACCGGCGTGCACGCCGGCGAGACGGAAGCCGTGCACGAGAAGACGATCGCCAACGTCCACCGGCAGCAGCTGGTCGAGGTGCAGGGTCAGTCCGACGTGCTCGTGATGGGGGTGCCGTACCTCGGGCCCCTACAACGTCAACTCGACGATGAACCCGATCCTGGCCACCTGCATGGGGCTGGGCTACTACTTCAACTCCTACCGGGGGCAGCCGCTGGTGCGCAAGGGCGGAGCGGTGATCCTCTACCACCCGGTCAAGCCCGACTTCAACCAGCTGCATCACCCGAGCTACGTCGACTTCTACGAGGAGGTACTCGCGGAGTCGACCGACCCGGCGGTCATCGAGGCCAAGTACGAGCAGCAGTACGCGACCGACCCGTGGTACATCCACCTGTACCGCACCTCGCACGCCTACCACGGCGTCCACCCGTTCTACATGTGGTACTGGGCGGCGCACGCCATGGACCACGTCGGTGACGTGATCTGGGTCGGTGCGGACCGCAAGGCCGTTGCCCGCTTGGGATTCCGGGCTGCATCCAGCCTCGCCGACGCCCTCGAGATGGCGTCCGGCACGGTGGGCGGCTCGCCGTCGATCACGTTCCTGCGCAACCCACCGCACCTGATCGCGGACGTCCGCTGATGCGCGCTCCAGGCTCGCGGACCTCGCCGCTCGGCGGGTGCAGTCACGGACGTCAAGCAGGTCGCGCGCGGCTGGCGCTGGGGTCGTCGCTCCATGGTGCCGCGGTCGGCGGAGCAGTACGTCGAGGAACGCGAGACCGCAGTCTTCCCGACCGGGTGGTCCCGGCAGCGGGCCGGCCAAGGCCGCTGCGCGAGGTCGCCCAGAAGGGCGCGCTCGAGCCGCTGTTCCGGTCGCAGGTCCGGCCGTACGTCGAGGGCCTGGACGTGTTGACGCGGGTGACCGGGACCGGTCATCTTCGTGGCCAACCATGCCTCGCACCTGGACACGCCGCTGATCCTGCTGTCGCTGCCGGACGAGTGGCGACGTCGTACCGCGGTCGCTGCCGCGGCGGACTACTTCTTCGACACCTGGTGGCGCGCGGTCGGTTCGGCGGTGCTCTTCAACACCTTCCCGATCGAGCGCCGTGGCGGCTCGATGGCCGCGACGCCGGGCCAGGTCCTGGCCGAAGGGTGGAACCTGGTCGTCTTCCCGGAGGGCACCCGGTCCCCGACGGCTGGCTGGGCCGGTTCCGGATGGGCGCCGCATGGCTGGCGGTCGAGAACCAGGTGCCGGTCATCCCGGTCGCACATCGCGGCACCTTCGCCGCGATGCCGCGTGGACAGGGCTGGCCGAGCCCGGGACGTCGCCCGGTCACGATCCGGTTCGGTGAGCCGCTCGATACCTGCGCCCGGACGAGACGGCTCGCGACTTCGCGCCGCGTGTTCGTGACGGCGTGGCGGCCCTGCTCGACGAGGACGCCACGTCCTGGTGGGAGGCGAGGAGACGGGTGGCCGACGGCACCACCCCCGACCCGTCCGGCCCGGAGGTCGCCCAGTGGCGCCGGGTCTGGACCCAGTCGGCGGCCCCCCGGGTGGGAGGCTCGGCACCTCGCCGTCGACCGGCCTGGCGGCGTGGCGCGCTGCGCCGTCCCTAGCCTGGTCTCGTCCCCATCCGGGGCGGCCGGCCGGCGTGCGGGGCCGGCACCTCGATGTACCCCGCACGGGGGACAAGCCAGGTTGTCCGACCGTCGCGCCGAGGTGGGCTCTACCTCCTAGAATCCGACAGTGATGGCTTTTCACCAGGGGGTTTGCCATGGCGTCTCCCGACAAGAGACCAGTAGTCGATGAGAACGTCATGGTGGGCGCGGTCGACGACCACCCGACCATCGTGTGCGGCCTACGTGCCGAGCTGAACCAGAATCGACCCGCACCAGCACTTCGTGGGCTCGGCACCTACCGTTGCCGGTCTGCTCGACGGGCATCCACATCTGGACGTCGTCCTGCTCGACCTCAAGCTGGGCGACGGCTCACAACCCCGCGACAACGTCCGTCGCATCCGGGCCGCCGGAGCCCGGGTGCTCATCTTCACCGACCGGGGGAGCGACGCGCTGATGCGTGAGGCGATCTCGGCCGGCGCCCTGGGCATCGTGCTGAAGGACCAGGCAGTCGCCAGTGTGGTCGAGGCGGTCCAGATCGTGAACGGCGGGCGGTTCGCGGTCTCACCGGAGCTGGCGGCCACGCTGCGCAGGAGTGACCTGTGCCGCCCGAAGCTGTCCGAGCGGGAGCGTCAGGTGCTGGAGCTGTACGCCGTCGGCCTGCCAGCCAAGTCCGTCGCCCGACGGCTCGGCGTGCAGATCGGTACGGCGAAGGTCTACCTCAAGCGGATCCGCGCCAAGTACGCCGCTCTCGACCGCGGCGCTGGGACCCGGGTGGAGCTCTACCAGCGGGCCATCGAGGACGGCTTCGTCGACCCGCCGGGCAGCGGTACCTCGGCGCCGTAGCGTTCCGGCGCCTAGCGGATCAGGGCGCGATCGTCGGGTCGAGCTGAGGCTGGTAGCCACCGCGCAGGGCATCCAGGCTGGTCGGTGGGGTGATCGCCTGCGTCGAGTCCGGAACGCGGACGGGCCGCCGGCTCGCCGTACCCCTCGACCGACCAGGGCACGACTCGACGCCCGAGCACGATCGCCGGCGCTCCGTCGTGCAGGACGAACGCGGCATCGGGCAGGTCGGTCCACTCCCATCTCGGACAGGCGTCGGCGGTGGGTTCCCCGGTGGATGCGCTCGGCATGCAGCTGGGCATCGAGGTCCTTCGCCAGCCGCGGAACGCTGCCGGCCGCCGACTCGACAGCCGTGCGGTAGGCGTTGTAGGCGGGCCGCCGGCACAACGCGCACGGGCGGTGGCCGGCCGCCAGCGACACGGCCTCGTCGTGGAAGAACAGCAGGGTGAAGTGGCCAGGCTCCCACTGCGGCAGCCGCCAGTCCTTGAAGCTCAGCGCACAGGTGATCCAGAGCGCGCTGGCGTGGAAGCGGCGAACCTCGGTGCCCTGGTGCAGGATCCCGCGGTTGCCGCACCAGGCGCCGCGCAGCGGTACCGCAACGATGTCGCCCATCGGGGTGACCCGGTTGCGCTTCGGCGCGATGGAGCTCATCGACGCATCCTCCCGCACCCCACCGACACTCCAGCTCCCCGCCAGGTTGAGATGCCACCTCGGTCCGGTTGAGATGCCAGTTCGGTCTGGTTGAGATGCCAGTTCTGGCGGGTTGAGATGCCAGTTCGGTCTGGTTGAGATGCCAGTTCTGGTCGGGTTGAGATGCCAATTCTGTCCGGACAGGCGGCACCCACCTGACGCTTGAACGCAGGGGTGGTGTCGAGGCGTCAGCCTGGTCTGCTCAGGGGCGGCAAGAGTGGTCGATTGCGGCGCCGAATCGGGGGTACGAGAGCAGGAGCACGCACCGGCCCGCACCCTTCGTCTCCGAGGAGGCCTGATGAATCGCCGACCGCTTCAGTCGATCCTGCCTGGTGGTCACCAGTGTGCTGGCCACGCTGGCGGTAGCACTGGCCGGAGCTGGTACGACGGCCACCGCCCACGTGGCCGGCTCCGCCACATCCGCCGAGGACCGACAGCCGGTGGCCACCGGACGCGGCGGTGCGGTCGCATCGGTGGACCAGGACGCGTCGCGAGCCGGGATCGAGGTGCTGCGCCGCGGTGGCAACGCCATCGATGCCGCAGTCGCTGTCGCGTCGACCCTGGGCGTGACCGAGCCCTACGTCGCAGGACCGGGGGGCGGCGGCTTCATGGTGATCTACCTGGCGCGCGAGCATCGGGTGGTCACCATCGACGGACGCGAGGCATGCCCAGCGGCCTGCACCCCGAGGCTGTTCGTCGAGAACGGCCACCCGCTGAACTTCGAGGCGGCCCGACACTCCGGACTGGCCGTGGGCGTTCCTGGCATGGTGGCGACCTGGGCCGACGCCGTACGACGCTTCGGGGCGAGCTCGCTCGCGGCGGATCTCCAGCCCGCCATCCATCGAGCCGCCAGCGGCTTCGACGTCGACAAGACCTTCGTGGAGCAGACCAAGGAGTCGCTCGACGTGCTGCGCACCTTCACCTCGAGCCGGCACCTCTTCCTCCGGCCGAACGGCCAACCCTGGCCGGTCGGCACGCTGCTCCGGAACCCGGCGCTCGCCAGGACCTATCGGCTGATCGCCGCGGACGGACCAGGCGCCCTCTACGGCGGTCCGATCGGGGCCGCTATCGCGCGGACCGCCCAGCATCCACCCACGGTGCCGCATCCTCGACTACGGGTGCGTCCGGGCATCATGACCCCGGCTGACGTGGCCTCGTACCGTACCCGCCGCCCGGCGCCGACCCACGTCGACTACCGCGGCTACCACCTGTACGGGATGGCGCCGCCCTCGTCCGGGGGGTCGACCATCGGGGAGGCGCTGAACATCCTGTCCGGTTACGACCTCGGCCGTGAGAGTCGCGTTCTCGCGCTCCACCAGTACATCGAGTCGCTTCGGCTGTCCTTCGCCGACCGCAACCGCTACGTCGGAGACCCGCGCTTCACTCGGGTGCCCCTCAGCACCCTGCTGTCCAAGCCGTACGCCGCGACTCGCCGCTGTCACATCCACGGGCAGGCGGCCCAGAGTCCGGTGCCGCCCGGTGACCCGGACCATCCGCGCGGAGGCTGCGGCACGGCCGCCGCTGGTGTCGCCGGCGTCGACCACGAGCAGTCGACGAACCACCTCGTGACCGCCGATCGGTGGGGCAACGTCGTCAGCTACACGAACACCATCGAGCAGATCGCCGGCACCGGGATGACGGTTCCGGGCTACGGATTCCTGCTGAACAACGAGATGACGGACTTCGACTTCGTGCCGCTCGACCCAAGCCAGCCGGACCCCAATCTGCCTGCCGCGACCAAGCGACCCAGGTCCAGCATGAGCCCGACGATCGTGCTCCGCGCCGGGCATCCGGTACTCGCCGTCGGTAGCCCGGGCGGCTCGACCATCATCACGACGGTGCTCCAGGTGCTGCTGAACTACCTGGACTTCACGATGCCGATCGAGCGGGCGATCGCCGCGCCCAGAATGGGCAACTCGAACTCCGAGACGAGCTACGCCGAGCCGGGGTTCCTGGACACGAGGGTGGCGGCGGCTCCTGCACTCGAAACACGGACAGCAGTTCACCAAGCTGAGCGGGCCGTACGCCAGCGACCGCCAGCTCGGTTCCGTGGCCGCGGTGCAGATCCTCGGGCCGAACCATTTCCGCGCAGCGGCCGAGCCCGTCCGACGCGGCGGTGGCTCCGCCCTTGTCGTCCACCCCTCAGGCTGAGGTGTCCGTTGGGTACGTCCCATCCGGACTGAACTGACACCTCAACCGGCAGGACCTGGCCGGAGGGGCATCTCGACACGGCCTCAGGCGGGGGTGGTCTCGAGGGTGACGTCCACGGTGAGGTCGAGGGAGTCGGTGGGCTCGAAGACGACCTCACCGGTGATCCGGCCGGCGGCTGTCAGGTCGTCGAGGGCGAGCCGAACCAGGTCCAGCCGGTCCGCCGGTCCGCTGATCACCGCCCTGCTTACCTCGGTGCGCATGGACACCTTCGCAACGGACTTGGCGCCGCGAACACCGGCGAGTGCCTGGGCGGTCGCCGCCAGCACCTCCGGGTCCTGAGATGCCGATGGCACGTCGATGTCCGGATCCGGCCAGGCCGCGTTGTGGATCGACCCGTCCTGCCACCAGGACCAGACCTCCTCGGTGACGAACGGCAGGAACGGCGCGAGTAGCCGCAGCTGCGCGGACAGCGCGGCAGCCAGTGCCGCCTGCGCCGAAGCCGCACCCTCGGGGTCCCGAGAGCCGTACGCCCGCTCCTTGACCAGCTCCAGGTAGTCGTCGCAGAACGACCAGAAGAACTTCTCCGTCACCTCGAGTGCGTTCGCTGTACTCGTAGGCGTCGAAGGCTCCGGTGGCGCTTTCGATGGTCTGCCGGAGCGTATGGATCATCGCCAGGTCGAGAGCGTTGGAGATCGCCGACGTGTCGCCTCCTGTCGCGCCGGTGCCGAGCACGAACTTCGACGCGTTGAGCACCTTCATGGCCAGCCGGCGGCCGATCTTGAGCGGCCCCTCGTCGAACGCCGAGTCCTGGCCGGGTCGTAGTGATCCCGCCCGCCAGCGAATGGCGTCCGTGCCGTACTGGGCCAGCAGCGCGGTCGGAGTCGTCACGTTGCCCTTGGACTTCGACATCTTCTTCCGGTCGGGATCGAGCACGAAGCCCGAGATCATGGCGTTCGCCCACGGCGTCTGATGGTGCTCGTAGCGTGAGCGCACCACCCTGGAGAAGAGCCAGGTGCGGATGATGTCGTGCGCCTGCGTGCAGAGGTCCATGGGGAACACGCGTGACCACAGGTCGGGGTCGGTGCGCCATCTGCCGCAGACCTGAGGGGTCAGCGACGACGTCGCCCAGGTGTCCATGATGTCCGGGTCGCCGATGAAGCCGCCGGGCTGGTCGCGCTGAGACTCGTCGTAGCCGGGTGGCGTGTCCGACGAGGGGTCGACCGGCAGCTCAGCCTCGCTGGCGAGGATGAGGTCGTCGTACAGAGGCTCGCCCTCGTCGTCGAGCCGGTACCAGACCGGGAACGGCACGCCGAAGTAGCGCTGCCGCGAGATCAGCCAGTCGCCGTTCAGGCCCTCGACCCAGTTGGCGTAACGCTGCTGCATGTACGTCGGAGTCCAGCTGATCTCGTCTCCGCGGGCGAGCAGGCTCGCCCGGAGCTCGGCGTCGCGGCCGCCGTTGCGGATGTACCACTGGCGGGTGGCGACGATCTCGAGAGGCTTGTCGCCCTTCTCGTAGTAGTTGGTCATCCGGCGGGTCTTCGTCGGCTCACCATCGAGGTCGCCGCTACTGCGCAGGAGGCCCACGACGGTCTCGCGGCCGCTGAACGTGGTCTTGCCGGCCATCTCCTGGTATGACGCCTGCGCCGCGGACGACGCCAGCCACGGCTGGGGTGTCGGCCAGGATCCGGCCGTCGCGGCCGATCACGGCGCGGACGGGCAGCTGGAGCTCACGCCACCACTGCACGTCGGTGAGGTCCCCGAACGTGCAGCACATCGCGATCCCGGCGCCCTTGTCTGGCTCGGCCAGGCGGTGTGCGAGCACCGGGATCTCGACGCCGAAGACCGGTGAGGTCACCGTCGTACCGAACAGCGGCTGGTAGCGCTCGTCGTCAGGGTGCGCGATCAGCGCCACGCAGGCCGGGATCAGCTCAGGGCGGGTGGTCTCGATGTGGATCGGGCCTTCGGCGCCGTGGAATGCGACCCGGTAGTAGTGGCCGTCGTACTCGCGGGCCTCGAGCTCGGCTTGGGCGACCGCGGTCTGGAAGGTGACGTCCCAGAGCGTCGGTGCCTCCGCCTGGTAGGCCTCGTCACGGGCCAGGTTGCGAAGAAACCCTTGCTGCGACGTAGCCCGAGAGTCGGCGGAGATCGTCCGGTAGAGGTAGTCCCAGTCCACGGACAGCCCGAGCTGGCGGAACAACGCCTCGAAGGACACCTCGTCCTCCGCCGTGAGCCGCTCGCAGAGCTCGACGAAGTTCTGCCGGGCGATGGGCACCTGGCGTTTGGCGTCCGGTTTCTCCGGTGGTTGGAACTCGGGGTCGTACGGCAGCCGCGGGTCGCACCGCACGCCGTAGTAGTTCTGCACGCGCCGTTCTGTGGGCAGCCCGTTGTCGTCCCACCCCATGGGGTAGAAGACCTCCTTGCCGCGCATGCGTTGGTAGCGCGCGATGATGTCGCACTGCGTGTACGAGCACACGCTGCCGAAGTGGAGCGTGCCGGAGACGGTGGGCGGCGGTGTGTCGATTGCATAGATCTCGGCACGGGACTTCGACCGGTCGAAGCTGTAGGTACCGTCTTGCTGCCAACGCGCACTCCACTTGTCCTCGATCCCCTCCAGCCCTGGACGCTCCGGTACGACGACCGGACGCGCGGCGTCGGTCGTCGTATCCGGGGCTGTGGGCGTGCGGGTCTCCGTCATGAAGCGAAATCCTACGGTGAACCGTCACTGGGCCACGACTGAGATAGCTCCCGGTCAGCTGACGACCAGTGCGCCGTGCATGTTCGCGTGGAAGTCGCAGTGGTAGGCGTAGCTGCCGGGCTTCGTCGGCGCGTCGAACATCGCGGTGCCACCGGGTTGGACGGTGACCGCGAACATGCCGGTGTCGTCCGAGGTGAGCGTGTGGGCCTCGGTGTCGTCGTTGGTCACCATGACCATCTGGCCCGGCTTCACCGTCATAGCGCCCTTGTACATGAAGTCCTTGATGTCCACCATCGCCATGTCGCCCATGCCTCCCATGTCGTCGGAGGTCGTGCTGGGCGAGCCGGTGGACGGTGAGCTGGGCGTCATGGTCATGGAGTGCGTCGGCGTCGTCGGACCTGCCGCGGCGGCGTTGTCATCACTGGACGACCCGCATCCGGAAAGGCCGAGGACGGCGACTGCCACCAGGGCGGCGATCGTGGGGCGCTTGGCGTTCATGAGGTGCTCCTTGGCCGTGCATGGATTGACGTGAGATGGGCGTAGACCACGGTGTTGCCGGCGTAGTGGCCTGTGGAGCTGTCGAAGTTGCTGCAGGTGATGAGGCGCAGCGATGGGTAGGACAGGTCTGTTCCGAAGACCTGAAGGGCCGGGAAGTCGGCGTGTGTGGCGTAGGAGCGGACCGCGTTGACGGTGAAGGCCGCAGTGGAGCCGTCCGCCCGCGTGACCACGATCCGGTCGCCCGGCCGTACGGCACCGAGGCGGAAGAAGATCGACGGTCCGTAGACAGAGTCGACGTGTCCTTCGAGGACAGAAGGACCGGCCTCACCCGGTGTGACGGAGCCGTTGTACCAGGCCACCTTGTTGAGGTTCGGCCCCGGTTGGGGCACCGCCAGCGCGCCCTCCGCGTCGAGGCCGAGCGAGATGACGGAGCTGTGTACGTCGATCGCCGGGATGTCGATGCTGGTGGGTGCTGATCGCGGCAGCGAGAGCGTGGTGTGCGTAGGCGCTGTAGGCGCTGTCGGCGTCTGATGTCCGGTCGGCGACGAGGCCGACGGTGACGTGGGGGTGGTCGATGGGACGGTGCTGGACGGACCCGGCTGCTGCACCGAGATGGTGCCTCGTGCCGAGGCCGGTGGCTGTGGCGCTGACTGCTGGCTGCGGATCGCGAACACCAGGGCGACGACACCACAGGCCACGGCCGTCAGGGCGGCGATGTAGAGCCAGCCCTGACGGCCGTTGCCTCCGGTCGCCGCCCGCGAAGGACGACGAGACATGTGATCAGCCTTGGTGGTCTGCGGTCACGTGCGTGCGCCTGCGGGCGAGGACGAGACCTGCTCCACCAAGCGCGAGCAACCCGCCGCCGAGTCCGAAGATCCCGAGGTTCTCAGGGCCGGCGGTGGAGCCGGCACCGGTCTGGGGAGCGGTCGGCCAGACGGTGAGCGCACCGCACAGTGCCGGTGACGTGGCAGCCAGCGGCAAGGACGGAACCAGGTCGCTCTTCTCGGCCTGGGCCTTCTTGCTCAAGGTGGTCGGGTCGAGCCCGTGGACCACGATCACGGCGGTGCCGTTCTGGATCGACGCGATGGTGTCGGTGTCCAAGGTGATCGTCCGCGAGTAGTCGGTGCTCGGACCGGCGGGAGCGATCTTGATGTTCGTCCCGGCGGCCGGGCTGGTGTCGCCGCTCACGGAGAGCGTGGCGCCGATGCCGCCGTACGAGGGCGCGCCTTCGGTGGTGCTGATGACGCCGTCACCGTTCTTGTCGGCGCTCGTCGTGGGGCAGGTGCCCATGGCGCCGATGTGGATGTGCTGCACGTGAGGATAGGCGGCGTCGCCGAACTTGGCGGCCAGCCCGGACCAGTGCTCGGTCACCGTGGCGCTGGTGCCGTTCAGGGCAAGGCTGAGCATGCCCGAGCCCCCGGAGCCGTTGATCGAGTTGAGGGTGGCGCCGTACGACGTGCCGGTGTCCGCGTTGGCCGAAGCCACCGGAGCGAGCGCCGCGATAGCGGCCGCCGATGCGATCGAGATAAGAACTCGCTGAGATTTCTTCATGGAATGTCGTCCTCTTTCTTCTGCGCGTTTGCGCCTGAGTAGGAGCGTTTCTGGCCCGAATGGCCGGGCTCGCGGAGACACGTTCTACAAAGAGGAATCGGAGCGGAGGCAAGGAGGGATTGGAATAGTCGAATACCGCCGACGCAGGCCAAACCGAGATTGCATAGAAAAACGCTTGTGTAAGCCGGGGCGTCTCCTCCGGACCCCTGGGAGCCGCTTCCGCCGCTCTGGCGCGCGCCGGAAGGTGATGCGTGAGTACGGCGGCAGGCGTGTGGTGCGATCAAGATTGTTCTAGTACGATGCCAACTATGTTGTTCCGCATCGACCCGGACAGCGGTGTCGGGCTCGCCCAGCAGATCGCCGGGCAGGTACGTGGAGCCATCGCAGCGGGAGACCTCCGCCCTGACGAGAAGCTGCCCCCGGCCCGCCAGCTCGCGACGGCCCTGGACGTGAACATGCACACCGTGCTCCGGGCGTACTCGCAGCTGCGGGACGAGGACCTCATCGAGCTGCGTCGCGGCCGCGGTGCCCGCGTCCGCGCAGACGTCGCTCCGGACAGCGTCACGCTGCACCAGATGATCCACGCACTCGTCGAGACCGCCGACCGGCACGGCATGTCCCGGGCCGCACTCATCTCTCAGATCCAGAAGGTGAAGCCATGAACACCCGCACCAGGAAGCTCGCCATCTCGGCCTTGGTCGTCGTCGCTCCCGTGCTGATCCTGCTCAGCTACCTGCTGACCCGGGGGGACACCCCCGACCCGATGCCCAGCCACTGGGACCTGCACGGTCGCGTGAACGGAACCGCCGACCCGACGTCGTTGTTCCTCGGCTTTCTTATCGCGGCCACCCTCCTGGCGGTGGCGGAGGTGCTGATCGTCTGGCTGGTCAAGACGTCTACCGAGCTGATGCCTGCAGTGCTCTGCTACGTCGCCTGGGTCCTGGGGTTGAGCTACGCACAGATCCCGCTGGTGTCCCGCGGAGCCGCGTCGGCTTCCGCAGTCGCGCTGCCCTGGTACACGATCATCGCCACTGTCGTGATCCCCATCGTCCCGGCCGTCCTCACCTGGAGGCTCGCCGCTCGCCAGCCTTCCCCGGCGGTTCGGGCGGCCGCGACGACGGTGCGGCTCGGGAGCAACGAGCGGGTGGTCTGGCTCGGGCGCGCCCACTCAACGGCCTTGCGGATGCTCGCGGCGCTGGGTCTGCTCGCGGCCGCAGCTCTCGCGCTGGTGCAGCCGTGGTGGTCCCTCGCGGTGGGTCTCGGAGCCTTGCTCCTCGAAGGTGTCTCCACCCTGTCGGTGCGGGTGGACGGGTCGGGGCTGCACACGCTGTGGGGGCCGGTCGGTTGGCCACGAACTGTGGTGCAGCTCGACGACATCGTCTCCGTGGGCTCGCAGGAGATCGACCCGATGCGTTGGGGCGGTTGGGGCTATCGGATCGGTCGACACGGCGTCGCGGCCGTCGTACGGCGGGGGCCTGGGCTGGTCGTCGAGCGGCGCGACCATCCGACGTACGCGGTGACCGTGGACGGCGCCGACCAGGCCGCAGACGTGCTCAACGCCATGCTGTCGCGCCAGGCCGCAGAGTCATCCGGTCCGTCCGGACGGTAGGGCGCCGAGGCGGGCTCGACGTATCCCGGATTCCGGCGGCACTAGACTCCAGGCGATGTCCGAGTCCTCAGGCGCGCACTCCTACGCCGCCGTCGAGAACGCGTTGCTCTCCCGCTGGCCGGAAAGCAAGATCGACCCGACGCTGGATCGGATCCGTGCCGTCTGCGACCTGCTCGGAGAGCCGCAGAGCGCCTACCCGGTCGTCCACCTGACGGGCACCAACGGCAAGACATCCACGGCGCGGATGGTCGACGCGCTGCTGCGCGGCCTCGGGCTGCGCACCGGGCGGTTCACCAGCCCGCACCTCGAGCTGATGACCGAGCGCATCACGATCGATGGTGAGGCCGCTGACACCGGAGCGCTTCGTCGAGGTCTACGCCGAGGTGATCCCGTACGTCGAGCTGGTTGATGCCCGGTCACCCAACCCGCTGTCGTTCTTCGAGACCATCACCGCGATGGCGTTCGCGGCGTTCGCGGATGCGCCGGTGGACGCGGCGGTGTTCGAGGTCGGCCTCGGCGGCACCTGGGACGTGACCAACGTCGTCCAGGCCGCGGTCGCCGTGGTGACGCCGATCGGCGTCGACCACTCCCGGCTGCTGGGGGACACACCCGCCGAGGTCGCGGTCGAGAAGGCCGGGATCATCAAGCCTGGAAGCGTTGCCGTGCTCGCCCAGCAGGAGGTCGAGGTGGCTGAGGTGCTGTTGCGGCGGGCGGTCGAGGTCGGTGCCACGGTGGCGCGCGAGGGCATCGAGTTCGGGATCTCGCAGCGCGCGCCGGGGGTCGGAGGTCAGCTCATCTCGGTCTCGGGGCTCGGTGCGACGTACGACGACATCTTCATCCCTCTGCACGGCGCCCATCAGGCCCACAACGCGGCCTGCGCGATCGCCGCGGTCGAGGCCTTCGCAGGGGGCAAGGCGCTCGACGGCGGACTCGACCCGGCGACCGTCCGGGCGGTGTTGGCCGAGGTGACGTCGCCGGGCCGCCTCGAGGTCGTCCGGCGCTCGCCGACCGTCATCCTCGACGCCGCGCACAACCCACACGGCGCCCGTGCGGTCGCGCGGGCCATCCAGGAGGAGTTCGCCTTCTCGCCGCTTGTCGGCGTGCTTGGTGTGATGAGCGACAAGGATGTTGCGGGGGTACTCGAAGCGTTCGAGCCGGTGCTCTCGACGATCGTCTGCACGCAGAACTCGACTCCCCGGTCGATGCCGGCCGAGGTTCTCGGTGACGTGGCGGCCGGGTTGTTCGGGTCCGACCGCGTCGAGGTCGTCCCCCGGCTCGACGATGCGCTCGAGCGAGGGATCGAGCTGGCCGAGGCCGGTATCGGCGACGACGTGGGTTTCGGCAGCGGTGGAGTTCTCGTCACCGGGTCGGTGATCACCGTCGGCGAGGCGCGAACCCTGCTTGGCGGAAACCGCTGATGCGGTCTCCCCGGCGGACCATGTGCGCGGCAGTACTGGGGTTCGAGTGCATCGTGCTCGCGCTTTCCAGCATCGTCTTGATCTCGGTGGAGGATCTCTCGGCGGCAACAGGTCTGACGATCGGGCTGGGTCTCGCGGTCGCGGCGATCGTCATCGCCGGTCTGCTGCGTTTCGAGTGGGCCTACTATGCGGGGTTCGTGCTGCAGGTGGCGGCGCTCGCGCTCGGTTTCGTCGTACCCGCGATGCTTGTCCTGGGAGCCGTCTTCGGCGCGCTCTGGACCACCGCGTACGTCCTCGGCCTGAAGATCGAGCGCGAGCAGGCAGCGCGCGCCGGAGACCTGCCGGCCGGCCGGTAGGGGCCACTAGAGTTCTGCGCATGACCCAGCGCACCCTTGTCCTGCTCAAGCCCGACACCGTGCGGCGCGGCCTCGTGGGCGACATCCTGTCGCGCTTCGAGACGAAGGGCCTGACCATCGCCGCGATGGACCAGCGCACGATCACGGCGGACCTGGCCGACCGGCATTATGCGGAGCACGTGTCGAAGGACTTCTATCCTCCGCTTCGAGACTTCGTGTTGAGCGGACCGCTTGGTCGCCCTGGTGCTGGAGGGTGACCAGGCGGTGGACGTCGTACGCGCTCTCAACGGGGCGACCGACGGGCGGAAGGCGGCCCCGGGGACCATCCGGGGGGATTTGAGCCTGTCCAACCGGGAGAACCTCGTGCACGGCTCCGACTCGGTCGAGTCCGCCGAGCGCGAGATCGCGATCTGGTTCCCGGACCTCTGATCCGAGCGCGACGTCGGGGCGTTTGAGTGGTGCACCACTCAAACGCCCCCTTGCCCGCGCGAGACGAGGGGGACGTTTGGGTGGTGCACCACCCAAGTACCCCTGGAGCCACTCAGATTTGGGTGGCTTGAGGGCAATCTGAGTGGTGCACCACCCAAACGCGGCCCTGGTGAGCGCGGACGCCCCCGGCCGACGGAGGGCTCAGTCGAAGTCGTAGGACATCGCGACCGGGTAGCCGTCCTCGCTCATCCCCTCGATGTGCAGGTCGATCTCGCCGCGGAGCGTGGCCAGGTCACCGGTGCCGAGGCCGGGAACCACCTCGGCGTGACCTTTCACGTCTCCCGGCGACTGGGTGCCGGTCGAGGTCAGCACGCAGCTGCCCTCGCGGCCGCCGATCGAGCCGACGAACCGTTCGACGGCGAGCACCGGTGCCTCGTCGTCGGGCTTGTAGGTGATCAGGTAGAGAACCGTGCTCGTCCCCTCCATGTCTCCGGAGTAGGTGAAGGACGCCTCGGAGATCGTGACACCCCGCTTCGGGTAGTAGACGCCGTTCTTGGTCTCGCCTTCCCCTTTGTCGATGTCCTCCTTCACGGTCTCTTCCCAGCCGGCCATCTTCAAGGTCGCGTTCGCTGTCTTCGAGTAGCTCATCCCTTGAACCTACGGCCGATCCGGTTATAGGTCTTGAAGAAACACGACAGGTTCGAGGTCTTCGCCGGGCTAGGCTCACGGCGTGACCGAGCCACGCGGCGAGCCGGGGGCCGTCCTTCGACCCGACGCGGCTCAGGCGCGGATCCGGCTCTCCCGCCACCACCCACGCGAGTCGCTGCGCCCGTTCGTCGACTACCTCTGGGTGGTCCGCTGGGACGTCGACAAGCCGTACCCCCAGTCGGTTCTCACCCAGCCCAAGGTGCACCTCGCCGTCGAGGACGGTCGGATTCGCGTGTACGGCGTCAGCCGGCGGGTGTTCAAACGGGTGCTGACCGGCCGGGACAAGGCCATCGGCGTCGCGTTCCGGGCGGGTGGTTTCCGTCCTTTCCTTCGTCCTGGGGAGCGGGTCGGATCCCTGCAGAACAAGGTGATCGGCGCAGATGACCTCTGGGGTGTCGATGACGCCGCGATAGCCCGCCGTACGCTCGCCGAGGACGGCGACGAAGCGATCGTGCGCCGGGTAGAGGAGTTCCTCGAGTCACGACACCCGGCGGTCGACCCCGTTGCCGAGCAGGTGGCCGGGCTGGTCGACCTGATCGAGCAGCGGCACGGGATGCGTCGCGTCGACGAGCTCGCGGCCGAGTCGGGACTCGGGGTGAGGACACTGCAGAGGCTCTTCCGGGAGTACGTCGGAGCCACCCCGAAATGGGTGATCCAGCGCCGGCGGCTGCTCGACGCTGCCGAGCTGGTCCATGCCGGGGAGCAGGTGGCCTGGGCCGAGCTGGCCGGCGAGCTGGGCTACAGCGACCAGGCCCACCTGGTGCGAGACTTCACGGCCGCCGTGGGCACCCCACCCGCCGCCTACGCGAAGACGTTGACCGGGGCACCCGTTGACGCCTGAATGCCGATCGGTCTGGTGTACGGTTTCTGCCCACCACCAAAAGAGCGGGGCAGGACCCATGCGACCGTCGCCGCGCCGACGCAGTGGCCGTGCCTTGGCGGCCCGGCTCACCGGTGTGCTTTCGCTCGCTGCCCTCCTGCTCAGCGGCTGCTCAGGAGATGCCGCGCCGAAGCCGCAAACCGGGCTGGGACCAGGCGTGCCGGCGCTCGGCGCCTGCCGCGTGCTCACCGGCGCCGACATCGCGCCCTCGAGCAACGCGACGCCGACGGTCCCGTGCTCGCGCCCGCACACGAGCGTGACGATCGACGTCGGCAGCTTCCCCGCGGGCGCCGTCACCAACAAGAACCTCTCCGACGGCGACCCTCGGCAACGAAGCCCTCCAACGGTGCACGGCGGCCTTGGAGAAGACGGTCGGAGGCAACCGCACGTCCCAGCACACCTCGCTGCTCGGACTCGCCTACTACCTGCCCAGCCAGGCCGAGCTGTCGAAGGGCGCGCGGTGGTACCGATGCGACCTGGTCCTCGGAGGCCAGGACGGGCTGCCCCTGCAGAACCTGCCGGCCAAGGTGGACGGCCTGCTCGACGGCACGGTCCCGGAGAGGTGCGAGCCTGTCGCACCACACCGGACTTCACCAGCGGTCACACGGTCCCGTGCGACCAGGAGCATGTGCTCCGTGCGATCGGCACCGTGCCGCTGCCGGGCGGCGCCACCTTTCCCGGTCAGGCTGCCCTCCGCGCGGCCAGCGCCGCCGGATGCACCCGGGTCATCGACCGGTGGCTCCATGGCCGGATCAACGGCGGTGACGCCTACCAGTGGCCGGACGAGACCGGCTGGACCGTGCTGCACGACCACACGGCGACCTGCTGGACGGTCACCACGCGCTGACTCCGCGCGCTGAAATCCGCGGTGGCCTCGAAGTGTCTCCACGATCGGGGACCGCCGTCCGCTTTAGCCTGAATCCAGGTTGCCCCGACGGCCCGTGCCGACGAGGGGCCGTACGGCAACGTCCACCTGGTGAGAGGAAGCGGCCGAGCAGATGGCGAACAGCATCATCGGCCGCGACATGGCGGTGGATCTCGGCACGGCCAACACGCTGGTCTACGTCCGAGGGCGCGGGGTGATGCTCAACGAGCCTTCGGTCGTGGCCATGAACGCCCAGACCCGCGAGATCCTTGCCGTCGGCGTCCGAGGCCAAGCGGATGATCGGCCGGACACCCGACAACATCCTCGCCATCCGGCCGCTCCGCGACGGTGTCATCGCCGACTTCGAGGCGACCGAGCAGATGCTGCGGTTCTTCATCCAGCGGGTCCACCGCAGGCGGTACTTCGCCAAGCCCCGGCTGGTGATCTGCGTGCCGTCGGGGATCACCGCGGTCGAGCAGCGGGCCGTGAAGGAGGCCGGGTACCAGGCCGGCGCCCGGCGGGTCTACATCATCGAGGAGCCGATGGCCGCCGCGATCGGCGCCGGGCTCCCCGTCCACGAGGCGACCGGCAACATGATCGTCGACATCGGCGGCGGTACGACCGAGGTCGCCGTGATCAGCCTCGGCGGGATCGTGACCAGCCAGTCCATCCGTACGGCGGGCGACGACCTCGACCAGGCGATCATCAGCTGGATGAAGAAGGAGTACTCGCTGATGCTGGGCGAGCGCACCGCCGAGGAGATCAAGGTGGCGCTCGGCTCGGCTTTCCCGCTGCCCGACGAGCCCGAGGCGGAGATCCGCGGCCGCGACATGGTGAGCGGGCTGCCGCGCAACGTGGTCATCTCCTCGGCCGAGGTGCGGCAGGCCCTCGAGGAGCCGCTGCACGCGATCATCGACTCGGTGCGCGCCACCCTCGACAAGACCCCGCCCGAGCTGGCCGGCGACATCATGGACCGCGGCGTCGTCCTGGCCGGCGGCGGAGCCCTGCTGCGCGGGCTCGACGAGCGGCTGCGCCACGAGACGGGTATGCCGGTGCATGTCGCCGACAACCCCCTCGACTCGGTGGCCCTCGGGGCCGGCAAGTGCGTCGAGGAGTTCGAGGCGCTGCAGCAGGTCCTGGTCTCCGAGCAGCGGAGGTAGGCCGCGATGCGCCACGACTCCGGACGGTCGCGGGCCGTGATCGGCCTGCTGGTCCTCGCCTGCGTCACCATCATGACCCTCGACGCCAGGCACGCCACGTCGGCGTCACCGGTCGACCCGCTCCGCGGCCGCGGTCGGTGACGTGCTCGGGCCCGGTCGAGGACGGCACCGCCAGTGCCATGCGGCCGATCACCGACCTGCCCGACCACTTCCGCAGCGTCTCCGAGCTGCGCGACCACACCGCCTCACTCGAGGCGGCCAACCAGCAGCTGCGGACCCAGCTGCGGGCCGAGCAGGCCAACGCGACCCGCAACGCCGAGGTCGACACGATCGCAAGCGTTCGCGGACCGGACCGGCTACCAGGTGGTCCAGGCGCAGGTCGTCGCCATCGGTCCGGCCCAGTCGTTCTCCAGGACGGTCACCATCGATGCGGGTACCGACGACGGCGTCGTCCCCGACCTGACCGTCATCAACTCCCAAGGCCTGGTCGGGCGGGTCATCGCAGCGTCAGCGACGACGGCCACCGTGCTGCTCGTGATCGACCGGGACTCGACGGTCGGTGGCCGCCTCGGCACCTCGATGGAGCTGGGATTCCTCGACGGCACCGGTGACATGAGCGGTGACGGGTCGCTGACCCTGAGCCTGGTCGACCACACCGTGACGCCGCATCCCGGTGACCTGGTGCTGACCTGGGGCTCGCGCGGCAATGCGCCGTACCTGCCCGGTGTCCCCATCGGCACGGTGGTGAGCATCCATTCCTCGCCGGCCGAGCTCACGCAGACCGCGACCGTCGAAGCCGTACGTCGACTTCTCGTCGCTCGACGTCGTCGGCGTGATCACCGCCAGTGGCGGGCGGGGCAGCACCGTGGCAGCAGGCGGTGCACGATGACGACCGTCCTGCGCGGGCCTCCTCGTCACGGCGCTGATCGTCGTGACCGTGACGCTGCAGGTCAGCGTGTTCAGCCATTTCGCCGTTGGGCGGAGTCGCTCCCGACCTGGCCCTGCTGCTCGTCATCGGTGCCGCCCTGGTGCGCGGACCGACGTACGCCGCGCTCGTCGGCTTCGCCGGCGGGCTCGTGCTCGACCTCGCGCCGCCGGCCGACCACACCGCCGGTCGCTGGGCACTCGCCCTGGTCCTGGTGGGATACCTCACCGGGACTGGCCAAGGCCGACGGCGGCCAGTCGGTGCTCGGGACGGTGCTGATCGTGGCCTCCGGCGCCTTCATCGGCACCTCGGTCTACGCACTCTCGGGGCTCGCGCTCGGGGAGCAGTCCGTGACGGTGAGCTCGGCCGTACATGTGGTACCGATCGCGATCCTGTACGACGTCATGCTGGCGCCGTTGGTCGTACCGCTGCTGCTAGTGGCGTTCCGGCGGCTCGAGCCGGCGGAGCGCTGGTGACCGCGATGACCAGCCCACGCCGTGGTCAGCGGTCTCGCCTGGTCGTCGTCCAGGTGATGGTGCTGTCGCTCTTCGCCACCCTCTTCGCCCGGCTGTGGTACCTGCAGGTCGTCGGTCAGGAGACCTACCAGGCGGCGGCGGTGAGCAACGCGGTCCGCGATGTGGACATCCCTGCTCCGCGTGGGCTGATCGTCGACGACCAGGGACGCCCGCTGGTGGCGAACCGCACCTCGTGGGTCGTGACCGTCGACCGCAACGCCTTCGCCAAGCTCAGCAACCGGGCCGAGCACTCGGTGCTCACCCGGCTCGCCGTGACCCTCGGCGTCACGCGTCCAGCGCTGGTGCAGCGGACGAAGACCTGCGGTGAGACCGGAGCCGCGGCCTCGCCGATCTGCTGGAACGGGTCGCCCTACGCCCCGGTCCCGGTCGCCGAGGACATCAGCCAGCAGGTCGCAGCGGCGATCCTCGAGCAGCCGGAGGACTACCCGGGCGTGACCGCGTCCGCGCAGCAGGTCAGGGCCTACCCCGCGCCGTACGGCGTCAACGCCGCCCAGGTCCTCGGCTACATCTCGCCGATCACCGAGGGCGAGCTGAAGGCCGACCAGAAGCAAGGGGTGACGGGGGTCAACGCTCAGTCGGCGGTGGGCCGGTCGGGGCTGGAGCAGACCTACGACTCGTACCTGCGCGGCGTCCCGGGGGTCAAGAAGGTGGCCGTCGACTCGGCCGGTCGGGTCATCGGCAACGACAGCATCACGCCGCCGAAGCTGGGCGACACCCTGGTCACGAGCATCGACGCCAAGGTCCAGTCGGTGGTCGAGCAGCAGCTCAAGGGCGCGATCATGACCGCCCGCAAGACGATCGACCCGGTCACCCACCGCAAGTATGTCGCCGACTCAGGCTCGGCGATCGTGCTCAACGCGACCAACGGCCAGGTCGTCGCCATGGCCAGCTACCCGACGTACGACCCGGACGTGTGGGTCGGCGGCATCACCCAGAGCGACCTCGACGCGCTGTACAGCGAAAAGGCCCACGTACCGCTGCTCAACCGGGCCGACCAGGGGGAGTATGCGCCCGGCTCGACGTTCAAGCCGTTCAGCACGGCAGGTGCGCTCACCAATGGCTACACGACGAACACCAAGCTGGACTGCTCCTCGTCATTCCAGGTCGGCAGCCGGACGTTCAAGAACTACGAGTCCGCGTCCTACGGCTACATCACGTTCGCGCAGGCGCTGCAGGTCTCCTGTGACACCTTCTTCTACCGGGTCGGATACAACGAGTGGCTGCGCTCCGGCGGCGACGCGACCGACGTCCACGCCCACGACGCGCTCGTCGAGAACGCCCAGAACTTCGGCTTCGGCCGGGCCACCGGGATCGACCTCCCCGGAGAGGTCGCCGGCCGGATCGCCGACCGGACCTGGAAGCTCGCGTACTGGAAAGCCAACAAGGCCTACTACTGCAAGCTCGGCAAGTCCCCGCAGACGGACTTCCTGCACGTCTTCGCGCGTGAGTTCTGCGTCGACGGCTGGCAGTTCCGGGCCGGCGACGCGGTCAACTTCGCCATCGGGCAGGGCGACACGCTGCTCACGCCTCTGCAGCTCGCGGTCGCGTACGCCGCGATCTCCAACGGTGGCACGCTGTGGGAGCCGCGGGTCGGCGCGGCGGTGGTCAGCCCCGACGGGTCCGTGGTGAAGAAGATCGAGCCCCAGGTCGCGAGCCACGTCGACGTCCCGCCCAGGTTCCTGCACTACATCGACAACGCCCTGCTCGGTACGGCGAAGGTCGGCACCATGGCGTGGAAGATGGGCGGCTTCCCGCTCGACAAGGTACAGATCCGCAGCAAGACCGGCACGGCGGAGGTCTACGGGAAGCAGACCACGTCCTGGGTCGCGAGCTACGACAAGCAGTACGTCGTGATCATGCAGATCGCGCAGGCCGGTACGGGCTCCGGCGCCTCGGGCGACGCGGTCCGCCACATCTGGGAGTCGCTCTACGGCATCCATGGGCTGAAGGTCGACCGGGCCCAGGGCGCACAGCCGGGCGCCGCCCCCCCGAAGACCCTGCCGGTGTTCCGCCCTAACGGCACCATCTCCCCACCGCCGGCCGAACGCTGATGGTCACGACAGCAACCGCCACGACCACCCGCTCGTCGCGTCGGGTCAACGTGACCGAGAGCCGGAGCATGTGGCGGCGGCTCGACTGGGTGCTGATCGGCTGCACCGGTGCCTTGCTGGTACTCGGCGCTCTGCTCGTGTGGTCCTCGACACGCAACAACGTCGCACTGACCGGTGGCGACAGTACGGCCTTCGTCACCAAGCACCTCACCAACATCGTGATCGGCATCGGGCTGGCGATCATCGTGGCCTCGACCGACCACCGGTGGGTGCGCATCTGGACACCACTCGTCTACATCGGGGCGGTCCTCGGGCTGCTGCTGGTGCTGTCGCCGTTCGGGTCGGTCATCAACGGGTCCCGGTCCTGGATCGTGGTCGGCGGCATGTCCATCCAGCCGGCCGAGCTGGCCAAGCTCGGAGTCATCACCGGCATGGCGCTGCTGCTCGCCGAGCGGATCGAGGCCGCGCGCTCGAAGAACAAGGGCGACGGCCGGCTGCGCGACACCGACGTCCTGGGCGCCCTGGTGATCGCCGGCGTGCCTGCCGCACTCATCATGGCGCAGCCAGACCTCGGCACCATGCTGGTGCTCGCCGTGACCGTGGTCGGCCTGATCGCGATCGCGGGGGCACCGAAGCGATGGCTGCTCGGGCTGTTCGGGATCGCCGTCTGTGGCGGTCTCGCGGCTGTGCAGCTGGGCGTGCTGAAGGGCTACCAGCTGCTTCGCTTCGAGTCGTTCTACAACCCGGCGCTCGACCCGCAAGGTGCCGGCTACAACACCATCCAGGCCCGGATCGCCATCGGCAACGGCGGATTGTTCGGGCAAGGCCTGTTCCACGGGTCGCAGACCCAGTCGGGGTTCGTCCCAGAGCAACACACCGACTTCATCTTCACCGTCGCGGGTGAGGAGCTGGGTCTGGTCGGGTCGGCGGCCATCGTGGCACTCTTCGCCATCTTGCTCTGGAGGGCCATCCGCATCACCGGCCGGTCCGACGACACCTTCGGCCGCCTCGCAGGCGCGGGGATCGTCTGCTGGCTCGGTTTCCAGACCTTCCAGAACATCGGCATGTGCCTCGGCATCATGCCGGTCACCGGTGTCCCGCTGCCCTTGATGTCGTACGGCGGCACCTCGATGTTCGCGACCCTGATGGCGATCGGGCTGTTGCTCAACATCCACCTGCGCACCGAGCGGTCGCTGGCCATCGGCGTCGTACTGCGCGGCCGGATCGCCCGCTCCCGCCGCTTCTGACCCCATCTCCGCCCGGAATTGTGGGAAGTACCTGACCCCTGAGCGCTTCTCCGGCCGGTGCCCGCAATTCGGGGTCTTCTGACACTTCCGTGGGTCAGCAGAGTTCGGGGTGCGGTCTGCTTGTGGTGCGGTTTGCCCAGCACGCCAGGCAACGACACCGTCAGCCGGGCAGGCCTGCCCGGCACAGCGGGCGGCCGCCCAGCATGCCGGGCAAACCCGAACGCGGCGCACCCACGAAGGGCAATGACCTCGTCCCGACTGCCCCAGTCGCCACAGCAGCACCAGACGAGACGGTACGAATCGGACTCGCTGCACCCGGATACCGGAAACCGGACCCAAACGCACCGCACCAGTCAGATCAAGCCGAGCGACGCCCTTTCGTCGCCGTGCCTGTGAGACCGAACCCGGACCACCCGCACCTGCCCCCTCGACCAGCCATGAGCCCGGACCAACCCGTAGACCCCATCCACGGATCCGACACCAAACCGCGATTCGCGGCGTGAGGCGGCCGGGGGACGTGTCGATGGGCCGTATTAGTCTCCGGGATATGCGCGACGCCTTCCTCGAAGCGGCGGACTCCACGATCGCTCTGCTGTCCAGACCCGAGGTCGCCAGCCAGTGGGACCGGCCCAGCGCCCTCGCCGAATGGTCCGTCGGAGGTCTTGCCGGGCACCTGGCGAGCGAGGTTCCGATCGTCCTGCAGGTACTGGCGGCGCCGGTGGGTGACGAGCGGCCGATCCCACTCGCCGAGCACTACGCTCGCGCCGCCTGGGTGACCTCCACCGTCGACGACGAGGTCAACGTCGCCATCCGCCGCGGCACCGATGACGCGGCGGCCGCCGGTCCGGCCGAGCTCATCGCCAAGACCTCGGCGGCTCGGGAGGAGGTGGCGGCTGCCCTCCTCGACCAGCCGGCCGACCGGGTCATCGTCATCCCGTGGCAGGGCTGGGCGCTGACCCTCGAGGACTTCCTGGTCACCCGGATGATGGAGATCGCGGTGCACTCCGACGACCTGGCGGCCAGTGTGGGGGTCGACGCTCCCGCGCTCTCGCGTGACGTGCTGGATCCGGTGCTCACCCTGCTGACCGGGCTCGCCGTACGACGGCACGGCCAGGCGGCCGTACTGGCCGCGCTCACCCGGCGCGAGCGGGCCGGCGCCTCCATCGCGGCCTTCTGAGGGGAGGCGGTAGCCATGGCGATCGACGAGCGGCTACGCGACGACCTGCGCGCCCACCTCGCTGGAGTTGAGGGCGTCGAGGAGAAGTCGATGTTCGGCGGCGCCGGGTTCATGTGGCGCGGGAACCTCTTGTGCGGCGTGATGGGTGACGAGCTGCTGGTGCGGGTCGACAAGGCGGACGGGGCGGCGCTCGTCGGAGTGGACGGGGCACATCCCATGGTGATGGGCGGCCGGAGCAGCCGAGGATGGCTCCTGGTTCCGGTGCCTCCGACTGGTCGGGCGGCTCTGCTCACCAGCTGGGTGGCCCGCGCATCGGCGTTCGTCGAGACGCTTCCGGCGAAGTAGGGCGAGCCGCCGAGGACTCGGCTCGCTCCGCGCCCGGGAGGTCGTCGTACCCTAGAGACGACGCCAGCCGACCTGGGAGTGCCCAACAGATGCCGATCGAGTCCCTCTTCTCGAAGCTCGAACCGCTGCTTCCGACGATCCAGAAACCCATCCAGTACGTCGGAGGCGAGCTCAACTCCACGACGAAGGAGTGGGACTCGGCGGCCGTGCGCTGGGCCCTGATGTACCCGGACGCCTACGAGGTCGGGCTGCCGAACCAGGGCCTGCAGATCCTCTACGAGATCCTCAACGAGCGGGACTGGATCCTCGCCGAGCGCACCTACGCCGTATTCGCTGACATGGAGCAGGTGATGCGCGACAACGCCATCCCGCAGTTCACCGTCGACGGGCATCGTCCGGTCGGCGCCTTCGACCTGCTCGGGATCTCGTTCGCGACCGAGCTCGGTTACACGAACATGCTCACCGCGCTCGACCTGGCGGGCATCCCGTTGCATGCGGTCGACCGCGACGACACCCACCCGATCGTCATCGCGGGCGGCCACTCCGCCTTCAACCCCGAGCCGGTCGCCGACTTCATCGACGCCGCGGTGCTGGGCGACGGCGAGGAGATCGTGCTGGCGATCAGCGACGTCGTACGCGAGTGGAAGGAGCAGGGCAGTCCCGGCGGACGCGACGAGCTGCTCTTCCGCCTGGCGGCGTCGGGCGGGGTCTACGTGCCCAAGTTCTACGACGTCGACTACCTTCCCGACGGTCGCATCAAGCGGGTGGCGCCCAACCGGTCCGGTGTCCCGTGGCGGGTGCACAAGCACACGCTGATGGACCTCGACAAGTGGCCATACCCGAGCAAACCCCTTGTCCCGTTGGCCGAAACCGTGCACGAGCGCTACTCCGTCGAGATCTTCCGGGGGTGCACGCGCGGCTGCCGGTTCTGCCAGGCGGGCATGATCACCCGCCCCGTGCGCGAGCGATCCATCACCACGATCGGCGACATGGTCGAGACCGGGATCAAACGATCCGGTTTCGAGGAGGTCGGCCTGCTCTCGCTGTCATCCGCCGACCACAGCGAGATCGCCGAGGTGGCCAAGGGTCTGGCCGACCGCTACGAAGGCACCAACATCTCGCTGTCGCTGCCCTCGACTCGGGTCGACGCCTTCAACATCACGCTGGCCAACGAGTTCTCCCGCAACGGTCGGCGTTCCGGGCTCACCTTTGCGCCCGAGGGCGGCTCCGAGCGGCTGCGCCGAGTGATCAACAAGATGGTGTCCGAGGAGGACCTCATCAACACCGTGTCGGCCGCCTTCTCGCACGGCTGGCGCCAGGTGAAGCTCTACTTCATGTGCGGGCTGCCGACCGAGACCGACGAGGACGTGCTGGAGATCGCGGACCTGGCCCGCAAAGTGATCGCCACTGGTCGCGAGGTTTCGGGCAGACGCGACATCCGTTGCACCGTGTCGATCGGGGGCTTCGTCCCGAAGCCGCACACGCCCTTCCAGTGGGCGTCGCAGCTCGATCACGAGACCACCGACCACCGGCTCAAGCTGCTTCGGGACGTCGTACACAAAGACAAGCAGTACGGCCGGTCCATCGGTTTCCGCTACCACGACGGCAAGCCGGGGATCATCGAGGGCCTGCTGTCTCGCGGCGACCGCCGGGTCGGAGCGATCATCGAGCAGGTCTGGCGTGACGGTGGCCGATTCGACGGCTGGAGCGAGAATTTCTCCTACGAGCGTTGGGTATCCGCCACCGAGCGGGTCCTCGCCGACGAGCCTGTCGACCTGGACTGGTACACCGTGCGGGAACGCGAGTTCGCCGAGGTGCTGCCGTGGGACCACTTGGACTCCGGTCTCGACCGGGACTGGCTGTGGGAGGACTGGCAGGACGCGATCAACGAGGTCGAGGTCGACGACTGCCGATGGACGCCGTGCTTCGACTGCGGTGTCTGCCCCGAGATGGGAACCGAGATCCAGGTCGGACCGACCGGCCAGAACCTACTCCCGCTCTCTGTGGTCTGAGCTTCTCCAGGAGGACGTATGGCGACGCTGGCAGTACTCGGCACCGGGATCGTCGGCCAGACACTGGCCGTCCGCGCCGCGCAGGTCGGCTACCAGGTGACGGTGGGGGCGAGGTCGGCCGACGCGGCCAGCCTCGAGGTCTTCTCTGGCCACGCGGGTATCACCACGGGGTCGTTCGCGGATGCGGCGACGGCCGGCTCGCTCGTGCTTAACGCCACGAACGGTCTGCACTCCCTTGACGCGCTGAGCCAGGCGGGTGAGGTCAACCTCGCCGGTAAGACGCTGCTCGACGTCTCGAACGCGCTCGAGCCGGTCGAGGGTGGGTTCCCTCGGCCGCTGGCGTCGTACGACAACAGCCTCGGACAACGCATCCAGGCCGCGTTCCAGCAGACGAACGTCGTGAAGACGCTCAACACGATGAACTGCCAGGTGATGGCGGACCCTTCGATCGTTCCCGGCGACCACGTCGTCTTCATGAGCGGGGAGAGCCCGGGTGCGAAGGCTGAGGTCGCCGGCCTGCTCGGCCGGTTCGGGTGGCGTGAAGCACAGATTCTCGACATCGGCGGGATCGACTCGGCCGCTGCCGTCGAGATGATGATGGCCGTCTGGATGCGGGTACGGATCGCCCGCGGCATGGATGCGCCGCCGTTCAACTGGGCGGTCAGCTCGCCCTGAGCCCGCGAGTGCCGCTCCGGGCTCGGTCTGTCAGGCCATGTCCTCGTACGTCAGCCGCTCGCCGACCGGGCCATCGTGCTGCGGGAAAGCGATCCGGTCGACACCGGTCCACCAGCGGGCCACCTCGGGGCGGAGCCGACCCGCCCGCACGGACGGGTCCTGGCTGGCGAGCTCGAGGGCCTCGTCACGGCCGACGGTGTAGATGGTGACTCCCCGCATCGAGATGTCGCTCTGCTCTGAGAGGGGTCCGTTGACGACGGTGAGGCCGCGGGCGAACAGGCTCGCGCCGTAGGCCAGATGCTCCTCCTGGAGCCGGTCCAGCTCCACCTCCGGCAGGTCCGGCGCGTCGTCCGGTCGGATCAGGAACACGACCGTCCGTACGTCGAACTCGTGGGGGACACCCGCGGGAAGTGCCATACCCGGCATGCTACGACCGCTTCCCCTCAACCGGAGTAGGAGTGGAGGAGGTGGGGGACGGTGGTGAGGGCGGCGACCTCGGTGGGGGAGAGGTTCGGGTCGTGGGACCGGTAGGTGATCGCGGCCCCGACGTCCGCCGTGTCCAGCGGGCCCGTGTGCCGGAGGAACGCCCCTATCAGGTCGTGGATCATGGGCACTACCTCCGCCGGGACCAGGTCAGCCGGCACCAGGGCTGCCTGCGCGAGGATGACCGCGGTCAGGGCGGTGTCGACCAGGGCCGGTCCCACGTCCGCATTGCCCCAGTCGATGACCACCGGGCCCGACGGTGACGCGATGACGTTGAACGGGTGCAGGTCGAGGTGGCGCACTGCGTGCCCAGTGTTGCCTCCGGGTGGTGGCGTCAGGCTGTGCAGCTGCTCGAGCAGCTCGGCGAGTACCCGTCCTGCGTCGTCGACCGAGGTCGACCCGAGCATCAGCCGCTCGACCATGGTTGGCCCGTCGATGCGCTCCAGCACCATCTCGGGGCCGGCCACCGAGTGGACCCGTGGCACTGGAAAGCCCTGCGCGCGGACCCACTCCATCGTCGCGGCCTCGGCCTCGCAGCGGCTTGCGTCGTTGCGGCAGCGGCGGAGCACCCGGCCCTCGTCGATGGCGAAGACGTCCGCGTCCCGGCCGCTGGCGATGAGTTCCATCTCGGGGATCCTAGTGGCCCGGGTCAGAGGTCATCGTCGCGTTGCGCCGGTCCAGGCGGCGCCTCGCTGCGTTGTCGTCGGTCGACGATGTCCCCGCATCGGCTCCACTCCTCCGCATCGGGTGCCCCGGTCAGGTCGTACCGAGCTCATCCTCGACATAGCGCTCGCGGGCAACCATCAGCCCGCTCACAGCTTGTGGGATGACCAGCAGGATGAGTACGAGGAGGGGGACCGTCCAGCCGCCGGTAGCGCCGTACAACGCCCCCATCATGAAGGGTCCGATGCCGGCGATCAGGTAGCCGATGCTCTGCGCGAAGCCCGACAGGGCCGCGGTGCCCTCGCTGGTCCGCGCACGCAGCCCGAACAGGGTGAGCACCAGCGGGAACATCCCGGTGCCGATGCCGATGAGCACCGCCCACAACCAGGGGAGGGTGGACGCATCGATGATCAGACCCAGGTAACCGAGGATGTATGCCAGACAGAGCCCGAGGATGATCTGCCGCTGGTGCCGGCCCCGCGCCGTGATCCCGGGGAGAACCAATGAGATGGGGATGCTCGTCGCCGTGGTCACGCCCAGGAGCAACCCCGCCGTCGCGGCCGAGAAGCCTGCGTCACGATAGATCTGGGGGAGCCAGCCGAAGACGGCGTAGGCCTGGAGCGACTGCACCCCGAAGAAGAACGCCATAGTGCAGGCCAGACGCGAGCGGGTCAGAGCGCGGGTGGTGATCGACCTGGGCGGCTCGCTGGCCGGTTTCACGTCGTGCCAGATCAGCGCGAACCAGGGGATCGCGGCAACGAGAGCGACGCCCGCCCACGCAACCAGACCGCCGCGCCACGAGCCGGTCGCCTCGCCGATCGGCACGGTGAGCACCGATGCAGCGGTCAGGCCGATGGCGAGGGCGGTTGTGTAGATCGCGGTCATCGACCCGAGTCGGTCGGGGAAGTGCAGCTTGATGAGCGAGGGGATCAGGACGTTGGCGGTCGCCATACCCGCGAGGGCAGGCGCGGTTGCTGCGATGAACACGACCGCGGACTGTGCGTTTGCCCGGATCACCAGCCCCAATGCCGTGATGAGGAGCGAGCTGAGCAGGACCCGGTGGATGCCGAACGTACGGGCGAACCATGGCGCGACGAACCCGAAGCCCGAGAAGCACAGCACCGGAAGGGTCGTCAACAGCCCCGCAGTGGCTGAGCCCATGTCGAGACCGGTGCGAATCTCGTCGAGGACGGGCCCAACGCTGACCGCCGCGGGCCGCAGGTTGAAGGCCAGCACCACGAGCCCCAGCACGAGGAGGAGGCGCTGACCACGGGACACGAGCAGTGATTGTCCTGCCTGGCCCTGGTCCGGGCGAAATCCGGCGGGGGGCGCTCGCACCGGGCGAGCAGCCTACGTCGATGCCTCGGGCGGCGCGCCTCCGGGCTTTGGCAGGCGGCGCCTTGACTTGTACCAGTAGTAGTCGCCGGAGTCCGGGTGCCAGATCAGCGCGAGAATCGCGATCGAGATCAGCACGCTGACTCCGGCGATGACCAGCTCCGGGACGGTGACCCCCTCGGTCGAGAACGACAGGGCGAACCAGACGATGTTCAGCACGCCCAGGGTCGTGGCGATGGCCCGAGCCCACTTCTTGCCCGCGCCGTTCGCTCGGGCCATCCACAGCCACATGGCGGTGGCCAGGAGCGACCCGAGGATGGTCGACGTGAGCAGGTTCTGAGAGAGGGTGTCGACGTCGTGCTGGGAGAACTTGTGTTGCGCGCGCAGATCGGCGGCGATGTCGCGTTTGACGTCGTCGATGCTCAGGAGGGCCACGACGAGCCCGATGAGGGTCACGACCGCACCGGCCCACATCAGTCGCACCGCGTACCAGATCGACCATGGCGGCAGGTCGAAGTCCGCGTCCGCCTCCTCGTCGGGTTGCGGCGGGTCGGACGTCATGCCTGGTCTCCTCGGCTCGCCTGCGCAAGACATGGGTGGGCGTGCGCGGTAGGACCATAATGGCCGACCGGGCCACTCGGTGTCGGCCACTCGGTGTCGGCCACGCGGTGCTGACGGGCAGCCGAGGGAACCTGTCTCGAGGTCCCGGGAGTCGGGGACGTCAGGCTACTGTTCGCCCCATGCCGGATCAGCCCGCCCAGCAGCCGCCACCCGTTCAGAAGCTTCGGGTCCGGTACGCCAAGCGTGGCCGGCTCCGTTTCACCAGTCACCGCGACTTCAGCCGGGCGTTGGAGCGTGCGGTACGGCGGGCGGGGCTGCCGATCGCCTACTCCTCGGGCTTCAGCCCGCACCCGCGGATCTCGTACGCGAACGCCTCCTCGACCGGGGCCGCCAGCGAGGCGGAGTATCTCGAGATCTCGCTCGTCGAGACCGTCGACCCGGATGTGGTGCGGGTCGCCCTCGACGAGGCACTGCCCTCAGGACTCGACATCGTCGACGTGGTCACCGCCTCTGCGGGCTCTCTGGCTGACCGGCTCGAGGCCAGCCGGTGGGAGATCGGCCTGCCGCAGGTCTCGCTCGAGGACGCAGTGTCCGCCGTCAACGCATTTCTGGCCTGCGAGGTGGTCGAGGTGGAGCGGATGACGAAACGCGGCCTTCGGCGATTCGACTGCCGGGAGGCCGTCGTACGGATGTCTGCGCGCGGTGATGTGGGAGATACCGACCTCTGTGTGATACTAGAAGTGGTCGTAAGGCATGGAACCCCAGCAGTGCGACCCGACGACATCCTCGCCGGTCTACGCCTCACTGCCGGCCTCGTCCTTCCGGTTCCGCCACGGCAGACCCGGATCGAGCAGGGGCTGCTTGACCCGATGACCGGCTCCGTGATGGATCCGCTAGACCCGGATCGCGACGTGTCCTCACCGGACGCGACCGCTGACCGGTCGGAGGGCCCGCCACGAGGTGCCACCGCAGGGTGATGTCGCCGCCGCCGATCGGGTGGCCTTGCCAGAGATGGCACAGCCGCCCGGCAGGCACCCACCAGCTTGCGTAGAGGCAGGTCAGAGATGACAACCTCGACGACCGACCCGCCTTCGTGCGGCGCTTCGCGCCCGGAGGCACTGAGGAGCATGTATGCCCAGCGACGAGACCACCCAGTCGAGCGCACAGTCCACCCCCGACGGGTCAACCGGCCCGTCTTCCCCCCAGTCCGACGGGCCGGTACGCCGTACCCGGCGCCGAGCCGCGAGCCGGCCGGCGGGACCACCCCAGGCCTCCAGCCCGCAGCCCGAAGGCGCTCGTCCACCCAGCGTGGCCGTCACCACGGTTCCCGTGTCCGCGCCGGAGTCGCCGACGTCCGAGGCCGCCGCGCCGGTCGCCAAGAAGTCGTCCTCGCGACGCGGCAGCAAGAAGGCAGCCTCCGCACCCGCGGCGGCGGGCGCCGAGACCCCGGCACCCGAGATCGCCGATACAGGTGCACCTGAGGTCGCGGAGCCCCCCGCGGCGCCGGCCAAGCGCACCTCGACCCGCAAGCGGGCCGCCAAGCCGGCTCCCGAGAGCCTGTTTGACGCGCCGTCCGGACCCAGTGCCGCATCCGAGACCGCTTCGCCGTCGGAGCGCCAGGCGGCAGCGGTGTTCTCACCCGTTTTCCAGGCTCCGGTCGTGACCACGCCGTCTCCGCGGGCAAACGGGCGCGAGGAGCCTCGCGAGGAGTCCGGTCCCAGCCACTCAGATGGCGAAACATCAGATTCCGGTGCGGGCGACCAACCGTCCGATTCCGTCGGCGAAGACGGTGGCGATGCCGGAGGCGGGTCGTCCGCGACGACGCGACGTCGTCGGTCCCGTGGCGGTCGGAACCGGCGCAAGTCGTCGGACTCGACCGGCCCGGACACGTCCGACAGTGACTCCTCGGCACTCGAAGACGGCGACTCACCGTCCTCCATCGAGGCCGTCATCGACCAGCCTGAGGCCACGGCCGCAACGGCCAAGAAGACATCCAAGAAGTCGTCGACGAAGCAGTCGTCCACCAAGCAGTCGTCGGCCAAACAGACGCCGGCAGCCGACTCGGGGTCGGACCAGTCGGCCGAGCAAGGCTCCGAGCCGAAGGACTCCGACGAGGGCGGCACTTCGTCGTCGTCGCGCCGCCGCCGCCGGCGCCGCCGCAGTGGCGACGGTGCGAGCGACAGCGCCGCCGACTCCCCGGAGACGGTGGTCAAGGTGCGCGAGCCGCGCTCGGCGTCGGACTCCATCACCAGCGTCGAGGGATCCACCCGGATCGAGGCCAAGAAGCAGCGCCGCCGCGAAGGCCGTGAGGCCGGCCGTCGGCGGGCGCCGATCCTCAGCGAGTCAGAGTTCCTGGCCCGGCGTGAGTCCGTGGACCGGGTGATGGTGATCCGGCAGCGCGACGACGTGACGCAGATCGCCGTACTCGAGGACAGCGTCCTCGTCGAGCACTACGTAGCCCTGGAGACCCAGAGCTCGTTGATCGGCAACGTCTACCTCGGTCGCGTGCAGAACGTGCTGCCCAGCATGGAAGCGGCCTTCATCGACATCGGCAAGGGTCGCAACGCGGTCCTCTACGCCGGCGAGGTCAACTGGGACCTGATCGGCGACCGTAACCAGCCACGCCGGATCGAGAACGCCCTGAGGTCCGGTCAGCAGATCCTGGTCCAGGTCAGCAAGGACCCCGTGGGCCACAAGGGCGCCCGGCTGACCAGCCAGATCAGCCTGCCGGGTCGTTACCTGGTCTATGTCCCAGGCGGAGGCTCCAGCGGCATCAGCCGCAAGCTGCCCGACACCGAGCGCAACCGGCTCAAGAACCTGCTCAAGGAGATCCTTCCCGATGAGTCGGGGGTCATCATCCGGACCGCCGCCGAGGGCGCCAGCGAGGAGGAGCTCACCCGCGACGTACGGCGCCTCACCTCGCGGTGGGACGAGATCGAGAAGCTGGTCAAGGGCGGGAAGGCGCCGACCCTGCTGTACGCCGAGCCCGACATCACCCTGAAGGTCGTCCGCGACCTGTTCACCGAGGACTTCGCCAAGCTCGTCGTCTCCGGGGACCAGGCGTGGGAGACCGTCAACGACTACGTCTCGTACGTCGCCCCGGACCTCACTCAGCGGCTCGAGAGGTACGACGGCAAGGGAGACGTCTTCGACAAGTACCGGGTCGACGAGCAGATCGCCAAGGCGCTGGAGCGCAAGGTCTGGCTTCCGTCCGGAGGCTCGCTGGTCATCGACCGGACCGAGGCGATGACGGTGGTCGACGTCAACACCGGCAAGTTCACCGGCTCGGGCGGCAACCTCGAGCAGACCGTGACGAAGAACAACCTGGAGGCAGCCGAGGAGATCGTCCGGCAGCTACGGCTCCGCGACATCGGCGGCATCATCGTCGTCGACTTCATCGACATGGTGCTGGAGAACAACCGCGACCTGGTGCTGCGTCGCCTGGTCGAGTGCCTCGGGCGTGACCGGACGCGGCATCAGGTGGCGGAGGTCACCTCGCTGGGACTGGTCCAGATGACGCGCAAGCGCATCGGCACCGGGCTGGTGGAGTCCTTCAGCGTGCCCTGCGAGCACTGCCACGGGCGTGGCGTCATCATCGAGGCCGAGCCGATCAAGACCGGGTCGGAGGAGTCGGCCGCCCCGGGCCGTACGTCGTCGAAGAGGTCAGGCGGGCGTCAGCGATCCGCCGCGAAGACCGAGCCGGAGCCGGAGCAGGTCGACTCGCACGCCGCGGAGCGTCACAGCGCGGCGGCCGCGGCCACTGCGGCGATCGCGGCGGCGCTCCACCCCGAAGCTCGAGCCGAGGCCGACCAGTCGGAAACCGCCTCGTCGACCGACGAGACCCCGACTCCCAGCGGTGAGCACCACGCCGAGGATGCCGTCCCTGAGCCGGACGACGCGCCGCCAGTGAAGGCGCCGAGGACACGGAAGACCGCTGCCAAGAAGGCCACGGCCACCAAGACGGCCGGTACGACCAAGAAGGCTGCCGCCAAGAAGACGGCAGCGAAGAAGACGGCAGCCAAGAAGGCGACGGCGACCAAGAAGGTGAGCCGGGCGACGACCGCCGTGGCGAGCGAGCCGGTCCTCGAGTCGGTGGGTTCCACGACATGACGTTCACGGGTCTGACGGCCGATGTGCCGGTTGTCTCGACGGACATGGTGCAGGACTTCTACCGGCTCGCACTGGGGCGCGACGAGGACCTCACGCCGATCCCGGGAATGCTCGAATGGATCCTGCACGCGAACCCGCAGATATCGCTTCGTGTCGTCGAGGAACCGTCCGCTGCCGGCGGCGCGCGGGTCGGCATCGGCGTCGACGACCTCGATGCCGAACGCGCGCGCCTCGCCGAGTCGTTGGAGGACGTGCCCGAGATCGACGTCATCCCCGGCGTCATCGCGCTGCTGGAGATTCGGGACCCGTACGGCAACCTCCTGGTCTTCTGGCAGGACCTCATCTCGACCTGATCCATGGCCTGGTCACCGTCCATCCGACCCTGGTGACCGACCATCCGGCCGTATTGACCGTCCATCCGGCCGTATTGACCGTCCATCCGGCCGTATTGACCGTCCATCCGGCCGTATTGACCGACCATCCGGCCGTACTGATCGACCATCCGAGCCTGGTGGTCGGTGATCCGAGCCTGGTGGTCGGTGATCCGAGCCTCGTTGCTGGTGCTAGCCGCGGTTTGAGTTCGGTCCGGTTCTTGAAAGGCGCAGCGACGACAAGATGCCCCTCAGGCACGGCTTCCAGCTGCCGTTTTGCTTGGGGTCGGCTGCCGGGAGGTGCGGTCTGAGCTTGGTCCCCTCTCGCGGCGCCGCGTCGTGGCGGTTGCGGGCCCGGGTTTGCCCGGCATGCTGGGTAAGTACACCGGGTGCAGGGCAGACCTGCCCGGTAGAGGGGGGATCTGCCCAGCATGCTGGGCAAACCCGCGGCCACCGCTGGGATCCGCGGGGCTGGTGGGGTCGGTGTTGCTGATGGGACGCGGACACCGCCCGAATGCTTCTGAGACCGCCGAAACGGCCTGAGAACGCGGTTTTCAGACGGTGGGCTCGTCTCATACGTCACACGAGCCCCTCCACCCTCAGACCGGAGCTCGAAGCCGACGACGACAGCATGAGACGCGCCCGAGAAACCATCTCAGCACGGCGTTGTCGTCGCTGCGCCTTTCAAAACCGGACCGAACTCAGACAGAAACCGGTGCCTAGGAGACAACCAGGCTCGGATCCGCGGTGACGAGGCTCGGATCGCCGGCAACGAGGCTCGGATGGTCGGTTAATACGGTCGGATGGTCGGTCAATACGGTCGGATGGTCGGTCAATACGGTCGGATGGTCGGTCAATACGGCCGGATGGTCGGTCAATACGGCCGGATGGTCGGTCAATACGGCCGGATGGTCGGTCAGTACGGCCGGATGGGCGGTGACGAGGCTCGGATGGGCGGTGTTTTGACCGGTGGCACCGGGGATCCGTAGACTTGACCCTCGGTGTGCGCTGCACGCCCGGTTCCATGGCCCAGTCTTCGCGCCTGCTGGCGCGGTTTGGTGGCCGCCCGCCCGTCGTACCTTGTCGGTGGTCGGTCATGCAGGACGAGATTCCAACGAGAGAGTGAGCTCGCGGTGTACGCGATCGTGCGCAACGGCGGACGTCAGACGAAGGTTTCTGTCGGCGACGTCATCGAGATCGACAAGCTTGACTGCACGCCCGGCGAGAGCCTGTCGCTGGCCGCGGTGCTGGTCGTGGACGGCGATGACCTGACCACCGACTCCGACGCGCTCGCGAACGTCGACGTGCAGGCCGAGGTGGTCGGCCCGTCCAAGGGTCCGAAGATCCACATCATGAAGTACAAGAACAAGACCGGCTACCGCAAGCGCCAAGGTCACCGCCAGCACTACACCCAGGTCAAGGTCACTGCCATCAATACGGCGACCAGCGACACTGCGGCCGCCAACAAGACCGCAGCAGAGTAGAGGACACGTCATGGCACACAAGAAGGGTCTCGGCTCCAGCAAGAACGGCCGCGACAGCAACGCACAGCGCCTCGGCGTCAAGCGCTTCGGCGGTCAGGTCGTCAACGCCGGCGAGATCATCGTCCGCCAGCGCGGCACCCACTTCCACCCGGGCGTCAACGTCGGGCGCGGCAGTGACGACACCCTGTTCGCGCTCACCGAAGGCGCCGTCGAGTTCGGCACCCGTCGCGGACGTCGGGTCGTCAACATCGTGCCGGCTGCCGTTCCCGCTGCGAACTGACCTGGAGCCCCCCGCTCCACCCCCCTGATGGCCGTACCGACGTTCGTGGACCGCGTGGTCCTGCATGTCGCCGGCGGCAAGGGCGGTAGCGGGGTCGCCTCGGTCCACCGCGAGAAGTTCAAACCGCTCGGCGGCCCGGACGGGGGCAACGGCGGGCACGGCGGCGATGTCATCCTGCGTGTCGACCCCGACGTCACCACGCTGATCGACTACCACCACGAGTCCCACCGCAACGCCGGCCACGGCACGCCCGGCATGGGCGACAACCGGTCCGGCTCGAACGGCGCGTCCATCCTGCTGCCGGTGCCCGACGGGACCATCGTCTCCACACCCGACGGCGAGGTGCTCGCCGACCTGGTCGGCGCCGGGACCGAGATCGTCATCGCGGCGGGCGGCCGCGGCGGGCTGGGCAACGCGGCGCTCGCCTCCCGAGCCCGCAAGGCACCGGGGTTCGCCCTGCTCGGCGAGGCCGGTGAGGCCCGGACAGTCGTCCTCGAGCTCAAAGTCGTCGCCGACGTGGGTCTGGTCGGCTACCCCAGCGCCGGCAAGTCCAGCCTGGTCGCCGCCGTGTCCCGGGCCCGGCCCAAGATCGCCGACTACCCGTTCACCACCCTGGTCCCCAACCTCGGCGTGGTGACGGCCGGGGACACGACATACACCGTCGCGGACGTGCCCGGCCTGATCGAGGGCGCCAGTGAGGGTCGCGGGCTCGGTCACGACTTCCTGCGTCACATCGAGAGGTGTACGGCGCTGGTACACGTGGTCGACTGCGCGACGGAGGAGCCCGGACGCGACCCGCTGAGCGACCTCGACGTCATGGAGGCCGAGCTCGCGGCTTACGGGGGCCTGGACGACCGCCCCCGGCTGGTCGCGCTGAACAAGATCGACGTCCCGGAGGCGCGCGACCTGGCCGAGATGGTCAAACCGGAGCTCGAGGCGCGGGGGCTGCGCGTCTTCGAGATCTCGGCGGCTAGCCGTGCCGGGCTCCGCGAGCTGACATTCGCGATGGCCGAGGTGGTTGCCGAGGCGCGGGCGTCGCGAGAGTCGGCACCGGTGACCCGGATCGTCCTACGACCGCGCGGCGACAGCGACGCGGAGTTCACCGTGCGCGAGGTCGATGGCAGATGGCACGTGCGGGGCGAGAAACCCCAGCGGTGGGTCAAACAGACCGACTTCGGCAACGACGAAGCCGTGGGCTATCTCGCTGATCGGCTGAACCGACTCGGCGTCGAGGCTCGGCTGCTCGAGCTCGGTGCCAAAGTGGGAGACGACGTCGTGATCGGCGACGACGACAATGCCGTCGTGTTCGACTTCGACCCCGACGTCCAGGCCGGCGCGGAGACCCTGTTGGGCCGCCGCGGCGAGGACCCGAGACTGAACACTCGGTGAACGCAGGTCCTCGAAATGGGGATTCGGCTGACCGGTGTTAACTCTTGCAGGAGACTTGTCCTATCGTAATAGACCTTGCAGAGCAGACCCCAGCCCGTTTGACAGCCGGAGACGTGATGACCATCGAGACCCAGCTGTGGCATGTCACTGTCACGGTCGGGGGTCAGCCGCACGACCTGGCCAAGACCCGGGCTGCCCTCCTACGACTTCAGCAGGAAAGCCCCTTCATCCACTCGCTCCGCTATGCGGAGGAGCGCGCCGAGGTGCGTTATTGGGAGGAGTCGGAGGACATGGTCGACGCGGCGTCGCTCGCACTGCGGCTGTGGAACGAGCACCGGACGTCGGCCGACCTGCCGGACTGGAAGGTCGTCGGGCTGGAGGTCATCGCCGAGGAGACGTACCGGATGCGCGAGCCGACGGCACCTCGGCTGGCCGCGAGCGTCACGCCGCGCCGGTTCTGATCGGGACTGTCGGTGCGTGCCTCGACTCGAGGACTCGACGCGATCCGATCGGCGACCCGCTAGCCTTGCCCCATGTCGTTGTCTCTCATCACGTTGGCAGCCGACCGCCAGCGCGACCTGCCGGTATCTCCCTGGGTGTTCGGGGTGTCCATCTTCGCGTTCTTCTGCATCCTGATGCTCGGGCTGCTGATGTTCGGCAAGGGACGGCCGCACGCCTGATGGGCCCGGACGCATGAGGTCTGGATGACGCCCGAGGTGCCAATGGCACCGGAGCTCAGATGACCCCGGGCCTCAGATGATGCAGCGTCCCCGACGGGTCGGCGTGATGGGCGGCACCTTCGACCCGATCCATCATGGGCACCTGGTGGCAGCATCAGAGGTCCAGGCCTGGTTCGACCTCGACGAGGTCGTCTTCGTCCCTACCGGCGAGCCGTGGCAGAAGTCGGAGCGCGAAGTCTCGGCCGCCGAGGACCGCTACCTGATGACCGTCATCGCGACCGCCTCGAACCCGCGTTTCTCGGTGTCGCGCGTCGACGTCGACCGCGGCGGACCGACGTACACGATCGACACGTTGACGGACCTGCGCCGGCTTCGGCCGGGCGCCGAGCTGTTCTTCATCACCGGCGCGGACGCGCTCGCGCAGATCGTCACCTGGCACGACGCGGAGCGCGTCTTCGAGCTGGCGCGCTTCGTCGGATGTACCAGGCCAGGTACGACGATCGACGACACGACGCTGATCGGGCTGCCGTCGGACCGAGTGACCATCATCGAGGTACCCGCGCTGGCGATCTCGTCGACGGAGTGCCGGGCTCGGGCCAGCGCCAACGAGCCGGTCTGGTACCTGGTCCCCGACGGCGTCGTCCAGTACATCGCCAAGCGTGGGCTGTACCAGTCAGGCACGTCCGAGCCCGGCGACCGACGATCCAGACACTCCCAACCCAGACACGCCGAACCCAGACACGCCGAGCCCAGACACCCCGAACCCAGTACGCCGCACATCGAACAGCAACAGGAGGGCAGCGCTTCGTGACAGCAACCGACCGGGCGATCGAGCTGGTCAGGAACGCCGCGGAGGCGGCGTCGGACAAGCTCGCCGACAACATCATCGCTTTCGACGTATCGGACCAGCTCATCATCACCGACGCATTTGTGCTGTGCTCAGCACCGAACGACCGGCAGGTGAGGTCGATCGTCGACGCCGTCGAGGAGCGGCTGCGCGCCAACGGTGCCAAGCCGGTACGGCGTGAGGGCGAGCGTGACGGCCGGTGGGTGCTGCTGGACTACGGAGAGATCGTGGTGCACGTACAGCACGAGGAGGAGCGGCTCTACTACTCGCTCGAGCGGATCTGGCGTGACTGCCCGGTGATCGCGCTGCCGGAGACGGTGACCAGTGGGCAGCGCGGCGCCGCCCTCGACGGCGGGACCAACGGCGTCGGCTCCGGCTTCGGCGGCGGGGGAGAACCCGGCAGGTGATCGCCCGCGACATCTGGGCGCCGGGTCAGCCGGGGACCCGACGCCTGGTGCTCCTGCGCCACGGTCGGACCGAGTGGAACGCGGTCGGGCGGGCTCAGGGCCATGCGAACATCTCGCTGGACGAGGTCGGCCGCGCCGAGGCGGCTCGGGCCGCGCCGTTCCTGGCGTCGTACGACCCTACGTTCGTCTGGTCGAGTGACCTGGCGCGAGCCAGGGAGACCGCCGAGGTCCTGGTCGGGCTGCTGCCGTCCGTCGAGCTGGTCCTCGATGCCCGGCTGCGTGAGTTCGACGTAGGGCTGCGTCAGGGTCTGACGTTCCCGGAGTTCCAGGAGAAGTACCCGGACGTCTACGCGGACTTCGTGGCCGGTCGCGAGGCACGGGTCCGAGGGGCCGAGTCGATCCCGCAGGTGTGCGAGCGGATGATCGCCGTCTTGAACGACGCCGCCGCGCAGGTCGGCGTGGGAGAGACCGGGATCATCGTCGGGCACGGAGCCTCCCTGCGGACGGGGCTGCTCGCTTTCCTGGGTGTGCCGGAGTCGCACGGCGAGATCCTGGCCGGCATGGCGAACTGCGCTTGGGCGGTGCTCGAGCTCCGCGGTGGCCGTGGCTGGCAGATCATCGACTACAACGCACAGACACTTCCCGAGCCGGTCGAGCTCGCCGACGACCCGATGGGCGGGGGACACTAGTGGTCCGTGTCAGGGGTTCCTTCAGTGTTGCGGCGAGGACAGGTGGATGCATCGCAAGGCGGAGGAGCGGAGTCGATGCGGGGACATCGTCGACCGACGACAACGCAGCGAGGCGCCGCCTGGACCGGCGCAACGCGAAGATGACCTCTGACACGGGACACTAGGATATGCGCCACAGCCGACGGTTCGTCCTGGCAACGTCGTTGACCGCGCTGGCGATGGCCTGGGGGACCAGCCCGGCAACGCCGGAGACTGCTGGGCGCGTGGGGGCGCCGTCTCTGACGTCAACGGCTACTGATCGCTGCATCTCTGGCGCGCACACACTCTCGCCGCCGGGCTCGGTGATGTATCCCGAGACGGGCAATGGTGGCTACACGAGCCTGCATACCGGCGTCTTCCTGCGCTACGACGCTCCCACCAACCGGCTCCTCACCGGCACGCACGTGACGTTGACGCTCCGCGCCGACCAGTGTCTCAGCGACTTCAGCCTCGACCTCGAGCGTCGAGCGCCCGGTGACCCGGCCAGTGGCCCGGACCTGCAGGTCGACGCGGTGTCGGTGGAAGGGCTGCCGGCCCGCTCCGAGTTCGTGCAACCGACGTACCCAGGCGACCCGAAGGGCCAGGACGACCCGGACCCGCGAGCCCACCAGGTGTCGCAGGACAATCCCGTGGGCGGCCCGGACGACAACCCGCTCCCGCCGGCCTGCTCGCCCTCCCCGACGTCGCAGTCGCTGGCAGCCAGGCACTCGCAGGACGGCGACCCGTGCCCAGCCAACAAGCTGGTGATCCACCCGGTCGACCCGATTCCGCAAGGCGCTCGTTTCACCGTCCAGGTGACGTACCACGGTCGTCCGGGCGTCCACCACGACGGCGATGGAGTGCCCGAGGGCTGGTTCCGCACCGCCGGCGGGTCCTCGATGACGACCGAGCCGATGGGCAGCGAGGACTGGATGCCGCTCAACAACTTCCCGACGGCCAAGCCCTCCTACGACTTCCACAACACCACCAACCTCGGCACGACCGCGATCGCCAACGGCCGGCTGATCGGTGTCGTGAAGCACCAGGGTGACGCCCAGTTCCCGGCCGGCTCGGCGACGTGGAGCTGGCACGCTCCGATGCCGATCGCGAGCTATCTGGCGCTCAGCCTCTTCGGTGACTACTCGCTCTCGTCGCGGGTCGGCGACGACGGTACGACGTACTACCTGGCTCAGGACCGCCACCTCTCACCCGAGCGGCGACGAGCGAACCGCCGGGTGATGGAGACCCACGAGGACATCACGGCGTTCGAGGCGCACTTCAACGGCGCCTTCCCGTTCGCCTCCGACGGCGTGGTGGCCGGGATACCCGGTCCCTCGGGCGACACCGAGGAGATGGAGTCGATGATCGTGTTCACCGGGGGCAAGGTCAACCCGGGCACGCTCTACCACGAGACGATGCACCAGTGGTGGGGTGACAACGTCAGTGAGAGCGGCTACACGACGACCTTCTTCAAGGAGGGTCTCGCCATGCTGTCGCAGTTCCTGCGCCAGGCGCGGGTGGCCGAGCACGCTCAGGGTGGCCCTGCCTCCGCGACCAGCGGGGTCGCCTTCGACCACTCGCTGGCGACCAGGTTCAACCGGATCTACGGTCGGTCGAAGCAGTTCTGGATCCGGGCGCCGTCCAACCCAGCGCCGTACACCCTGTTCAACGGTCCACCGACCTACCTCCGACCAGGGGCCACGTACGTCGCGCTGCGGGCGATCCTGGGTGGACAGCGCTTCATCGACGCGCTCCAGCACATCCAGGCGGCGTACGGCGGCTCGAGCATCACCGAGGCGCGGCTGGAGGCGGAGTTCCGTACCTTCCTCCCGGTGCGCACGCACGCGTGCGACGCGCGGCTCGACAAGTTCTTCAGCGAGTGGTTCGACACCGGCTACCCGCCCGGGGGCGGCGCCAACCGGCCGATGATCACCGGTCCGGGGCTGGACGGTCCAGGCTTCTACCTGGGCGCCTGCCACCGCTGACGGAGACCGCAGCCCCCGTGCCGACACGGGGGAGTAGGCGATTTCCGGTCGCCTCAGTCGGTTGGCTAGACTGCTCAGGCTGTCCAGGGCCCGCCCTGGGTGGATTCCGCTCACGCGGGGCTGTGGCGCAGCTGGTAGCGCACCTCCATGGCATGGAGGGGGTCAGGGGTTCGAGTCCCCTCAGCTCCACCAGAAACATGCAGGTCAGACGCTGTTTGCTCCTCTTGGGAGAGGCGCTCCAAGCGCTCCGAAGGCAAGATTTGGAGCAATTTGGAGCAGAAACCTCTTGAACTCATCAGGAGAGTACTGCTCATGAGCAAGCAACTAGTCCGTCCGGACCGAGATCGCGATCTCTCGCGCCACGGTAGGGATCACACCCCATGCGGCGCGCACGACGAGCCCTGTGTGGCTCACGCTGGGCGGGGGGACTGACATGGCCTGGGTCGAGAAGAACACGTCGCGCGGTGCGACCACGTATCGAGGTCGCTATCGGGATCCGTCGGGCCGCCCTCAGACGGCAGGGAGGTCGACCAGCAAGCGCGAGGCCATGCGAATGGCCCAGGACGAGGAGCACAAGCTGCGCGCGGGTAGCTGGCTCGATCCAACTGCCGGACGGATCACGTTCTCTGAGTATTTCGAGAAGCAGTGGCTGCCGAACAAGACCGGAGAGATCAACACGATCGCCAAGTACCAGATGCACTACAACGCTGCGCTCAAAAGCGAGTTCGGCCCGATGAGGCTGAACACGATCTTGCCTTCGACCGTCCAGGGCTGGATCAAGCGGATGGAGAAGGGTGGAGTGACTCCGGTGACCATCGGGTGTCGCTTTGCAGCCCTGCAGACGATCTTGGCCGGGCGCAAGGGGGTGTCCGCAGTCAGAGACAGGTTGATCGCGGGCAACCCCTGCGAGAACGTCGAGTTACCCCACGTCCCGAAGCGCGAGGTGATGATCTACACCCCGGGCGAGCTCACCAAGCTCTTGGAGACCATGGACCCGTGGTGGAGGCCAATCCCACTGTTCGCGTCCGAGACGGGACTTCGGTGGGGTGAGTTGATGGGGTTGCAGACCGACGACTTCGATCTGGACATGAGGATGGTCACCGTACGGCGCACGATCATCGAGACGAGTCTGGCCCGGACCGGGAACGGCAGCCCCTTCATGGTCAAGGAGTACCCGAAGAACAAGCGGTCGCGTGCACTGGGCGTGAGTCCGGCCGGGCGTGAATCCATCATCAGGCTGATTGCCGTCCGGGGGCTCGGATCGGGCGACCGGCTGTTCAGTATGCCCGCTCTGCGAACGGGTGCTGGGGGCAAGGTGAATGGCCACGATCCCAAGCGCTCCGAGGTGTGGCCCGCAGGCGTTCCCATCTCGCGCAACTATTTCCGTGACCAGGTCTGGTTGAAGGCGATTGCCCGCGCCGGTGTACCGGTGCGACGGCCCCATGACCTGCGAGCATCGAACATCTCCTGGATGTTGGCCGGCGGCGCTTCCGTCACCGCTGTGATGGAGCGGGTGGGACACACGCAGTTCACCACTACCCAGAGGTACTCCACGGCGATGCCCGACACGGACCGGCGGGCTCTCGAAGCGCTGGCTGCAACTCAGGCGCTCTACAGCTGATGCGACTGGGCAGGTTGGGTAGTGCAGACGCTGCATCGCCGGTGGTCCAGGCGACCCTGGATCACCGCTCGCTCATGGTTCCGCCCCGCTCGATCCACGCGTTGAGCTCGGACTCGCTGAAACGAACGAACTTGCCGACCTTCACGCGAGGGACATCTCCGCGTTGCGCGGCCGCGTAGAGCCACGCTGTCTTGACCTTGAGCATCCTGGCCACCTCGTCGATGGTGAGCAAGTCTTCAGCGGGGGTAGACGTCATCATCTTCAGCTTTCCTGTGTGGATCGAAACGGTCCTTCTATGGCACAACCGGGCCGCCAAGCTGTCGCCTTCACCTCAAGCCCACGAGGTCGGGAGCTTTGCTCGTCCGGCCCCCGTGGGTGGCGTTCGCGCCAGAGTGCTCCCAGCTCGCGTTGGCTCAAGCCTGCCCAGGTGCCAAATGGCCTCCACGGGGAGGAGAGGACGAACTCCTTGCATTCCCTATGCACCGGGCACGTCGCGCAGGTCTGCTTGGCTTCCCTTCGGGGGCGACCGCTCCCGGAGGGGACGAACGTCTCGGGATCCGAGCCGCGACAGCCCGCCCTTTTCTGCCATTCTTGACCGAGTTTGTATGCCAATGTTGCCTCGCTGTGTTTCGCCCGGGGGGATGCGGTTTAGTGTGATGACGGTGGACGATTGCTTTGTTGTTGGAGCCAGGTGTGGACTTCGGTGCGCCAGTAGCGGACGCTTCGACCGATGCGGAAGCCGCGTGGTCCGGTGCCGAGGTGTCGCCAGTAGCGCAGGGTGGCGAGGGGGACGCGGACGACGTTGGCGACCTCTTGCATGGTGAGCAGCTCGTCGTTTGTGTGTGCACTGTCGGGCTGTTGGGTCCGGTGTGCGGTGCTCATCTGTTCCTCCTGGTGATGGGTGCGGGATGCGTCTGGCGGCAACCCGTGTGGTTCGTTGGTTCTCGGTGTCGTTCCACGTCGACCAGCGTGGCCGGTGATGGTGACCGACTTCCTACCCCCTAGCACCGTGAACGGTGGGGGTACGTTGTCTGTCGGGTGCTGTTTGGGCAGGTCAGACGGCGTGTCGGGAACGTACCCCCGAAAGTTGCCGCGAGTGGCTTGACAGGGTGTCCGCGTGGTGGTCATCGGCCGATCCCCCACCCTCGGTCCGGGGTGCGCCTGTAGTCCGGAGTCGGCTGCGGGCTGCGTACGGCCTGTTGGGCTCGCCGGCGTTTCCGGGCATCCTGTTGGGCTTGGTGGCGTTGCTGGAGCCAGTCGGTGTGTTCTTGGTCGATCCGGCCGGGAGGCAGGGTACGGATCGCGGGTTCCAAGAGTCGCCGGCGGACCTGTCTGGTGGCGGCGTTTAGTTGGCCGGTGAGGTCGTCGAGGTCGGCGTCGATCGCTGCGACCCGGCCAGCTGCGGGGTCGCCGAAGCTGGCGACGGCGTCGCGGCGGCGGGTGGTGCGACCGATCGCGTCGCGAAGGTTATGCTCGGTGGTCCACGCGGCCCGCAGGTCGGCCAGGGCGACCGGCAGCGGCCGGTGTGGTGCGTACCGTTCGACATCGGTCGCGGCTCGGCGGGCGGCGTCGGCGGGGCCGAGGTCGGCCCGGTCCCGGCCGAATGTCGCCTCCCACATGGCTCGGGCGTCGGCGGCGTTGTCGGCGACCAGGTGGACGACGTTGTCGTCGCGGCCGCGGGTCATCGCCGACATAGGCCAGGCGAGCCGCTGGTGTGCTCGCCGAGGACCAGGTGCCCGGTGCCGGTGGTTTCGCCTTGGGCGCCGTGGACGGTGGTGGCGTACGCCAGCTCGACATGCTCCCGCACATAGCGGCCGGGAGTACCCGGACTCCGTCGCGGCCGGTCCCGTGCAGGGTCAGGGTGCCGTCGTCGCCGATCGGCGGTGACGGTCCAGGTGGCGCGGTTGGTGACCCCGAGGTCGCGGTCGTTGCGTCGGGTCGCGACCCGGTCCCCGACCCCGACCCGTTCACCCGGCCGTGGTGACCACCACGTGGGTGTCGTCGACCTGGCCGGCGGCGACCAGCCGGTCCCGGATCGCGCCGTTCAACGCGGCGACCTGCTCGCGGGTGTCGGCCATCATCAGCACCTCCAGCGCTCCTGCTCGACCGGCTGAGGATGTTGGTCGGCGGCGAGCTGGGCGAGCGCCTGGGTGCGTTCGGCCTCGCTGGGGTAGATGCGGATCTGGCCACGGGCCCAGAGTGCCTCGAACACCTCACCGACATGCTCACCGAGATCCTCACCGGACGGCTCACTCTCGGTGACGTTTCGGTCACGATCCTCGGTGAGGACTCGCAGCCTCACCGCAACCCTCACCGGTCGGCTCACCACACGCCCGGCGAGCTGCTGTGAGGCTGCTGCCGGTGCGCAGCGCGAGGCTGATCGCGGCGTACTCCGGGTCGGCGAACCGGTGCACCACGTCCAGGTCGACGTGTGCCTCGGGGGTGACCCAGCGGGCGGCCAGGTCGAGGACCCCGCCACGTCCGACGGCGGGCAGCTGGTGCCGGTCCCCCACCAGCGCGACCCGGGCGCCCGTCTCGTCGGCGACGGTCAGCAGGGCGCGGGCGGTGTCCTGGTCGAGCATCCCGGCCTCGTCGACCAGCAGCAGATCACCTGGCCGCAGGACCGCCTCCGGGGCGGGTGTCTGGTCGGTCGCGGGTCCAGCGGCCGTCGTCGTCCCACCGGAACCCGTGCTGATGGACCAGCCAGGCGACCGAGCGCGCCGGTGCCGACCTCGCGGGCGGCGACCTGGGCCGCCTTCAACGTCGGGGTCACCACCAGCATCCGATGACCCTGCCTCTCGACAGCGGTCTTGGCGGCGGCCAGGGTGGTGGTCTTGCCCGCCCCGGCGGCACCCTCGACGACCATCAGCTCGGCGTCCCGGCGAGGACCGCGACGGCCTCCTGCTGCGCCGTCATCCAGACCCTCGACCGGCGCCAGCGTCGATGTCCGCCGCGGTCGCCGGCTGTTCGGCGCGGGGCGCGAGCCGGGTGACGATGTCGGCCTCGACGGCGAGCACCTGCGGCGAGGTGAGGGACCGGACGTGCTCCGGCACGTCCGGCCGGTCCAGCAGCGGCACACACGCCGCGACGACGCGGGCGGTGAGGTCCTCGGCCAGCTCGATCCGGACCGCCGCGTCGGCGACCAGCCCGGTGGCGGCGATCCACTTCTCGACTTCACCGCGGACATCGGCGAGGTTCCACGCCGACCGGCGTGCCCCCAGCCGCGACAGCACCGTCTCGACCGCCTCCTCGCGGTCGAGGGCACCCCGGCCGTGGGCGCTTCGATGACGATGGGGAGTCCGGGCTGGGGGTGGGGTCGCGGTAGCCCAGCTCGTGAGCTCGCTCGTTCCACCGGTCCACCAGGTCGGCGCCGTCGGTGGGGATGACCTTGTCCGGGCGGGCCTCGGCCCATGCCCGCGCGGTCCCACGACTGCCGCAACCGCGGCCCGGGCTCCTGGCCGGGGTTGCGCTGGCGCCATTCGGCCTCGTACCGGTCGATGTTGCGGCCGATCTGCGCCGCACGTGCCGAGAACGGCCCGACGAACCGCGCCAGCTCGGCGACCTCCCCAGACCCGGGTCGAGGGTGAACCCGGCGGCGGCCAGGGCGGCCCGGAACTGCGGGTCGGTCATCACCGCGGCGTGCCCGATGCCGTTCAGGGCGTCGATGCTGTCCCGGAACCCGACCGTGTGCAGCCCCCGCCACCGGCCGTCGGCGAACACCCGGGCGTTGATCTGCAGATGCAGATGCGCGGTGCGGGTCACCCGCCCGCGACGTGTAGTGCCGTACCGTGACCGCCTCGATCTGCTCCACTGGGACCTGCACCTGACGACCCCGCGGACCGACCCGGGTCGTCGCATGCTCCGCCAGCCACCCGACGATCTGCTCGGCGGCCCGGTCCATCGCCGCGTCATACGCCGCAGCGACCTCGGGATGCAGCGCGGCGGCCAGCGACCACGACTTCGGACCGTTCACCACCACCTCGACGAACCGCACCGCGTTCGCGTCCTGCCGCAGCCGGCCGCGTGGCTCACCGCTCACCGGATCTAGACCGGCGACCCACGCCTCATACCCATCCCCGTCCAGCGCACCAAGACGCTCGACACCGCCGTCCGGTGAGGCAGATAAACGTTCCGCGAGACCGGTACCTTCGGCCAGGTAGTAGTCGTCCGCCCGGCCGCGGTCAGCCTCCACATAACGCACGCGCAGCAGCAGCCGCACCCCGGTAGACCTTCACACCACCATGCATTTCCCACCACAACCAACAATCGGCCCAGAAACGGATCGTGGGCCGCCCCGGAAGGGCGGCCCATCTACGTCATTCGTAGCATGCGTGCCGACGATTTGGAAGGTGGAAAGGCGTTTAGATGGGCACTTGGAGGAAAAAGTTGAGCAGCAAGCAATGGTCAGCGATATTCAGCGGTTGAGGCGATCGGGTCCAGGTTTGGGATAGCGAAGAGTATTTAGTACGGGCCACTCTGGCCGGGAGTATTTGTTGATGCGCGAACCTTGGGGTTGCCCGGCGGGTCAGACTGTGAGGCCGGAAGCTCTCGGCTAACCATGTCCGCCGCGCCATGCGTCGTCAGTGACGCGGCCCGGTCGAACTCGCAGTCGTCGCTTACGCTCTATCCGGGTCCAACGGTGGCCACATAGTTGCCCATCGAGCCCTTGCCCGACACGAGCGGGATCAGCTCACCGTCAAGGTCCAGCACTCCCGCGGTCATGCCTTCCTGACCAATCGATGCGAGTAGGCTATCCACGCGCCCCAAGCTGTTTGCGCCAACACCGGTAGCCACCACGAATTCCGGCCCCGCGACGTTGTTTCCCTAGCCTCCGACCTGCGGCGATATGTTCCGATGACCCGACGAGAACCTCGCCGGCAACGTTGAAGGCCCCGACGCGGTTTTCCGCGACGCTCCGCCGCGTGGTGGACCTGCACATACCTACTCGTGCCATAGCTAGTGCCTGCGAGCCTCACGAGCGTTCGCGATGGTCAGCTCGCGCAAATATGGGGCACAGGAACACGGAACCCATGAGCCCAGCGACGCCTAGCCAGATCCCAGCGAAGGCGATTCCCTCGCCCGGTCGATCAGGACGAACACCTTGGAACTACCCCGCTGGGCGTAACGCTCAGGTAACGATGCTCACGGCTGCGGACCGGCCTGGGGGTAGGCTTGCGCTGGTTGCGTGACCTCAGTCGATGGACGGGACGGTGTTCAGCTGTGCGCTACAAGTGTCTGCTGGCTGCAGGAGTACTGCTCACGGCGGGGCTAACCCTCGCCATCGAGTCATCCGCAGACGCGCGAGTGACACCTTGCAGCGGACCGATCGCATCGAGGTTTACTGGCACAACCAACACCCCGGCCACCGGTACATATGGCGCCAAATCGACCATCGAGCTTGACCCAGCCAGCTTATGCGGTCCGGACGGAATTGCATCGGTCACCTGGACGATGATCGTGGCCTTCTGGAACACCGGTGGGGATCCTCAGGACACGCAGGGATATGCCCAATCCGGCTACGGAAACTTTGGATCAGACGATGGCGACGGTACTTCCGGCTCCTGGGAGTTTGCCCAATCCATGCCTAAATGCGGTCCCTCAGTTTGCTACGTCCCGGACACGTTTTTCGGAGCCCACCCCGTCGGGCACCGCCATCTACAGCGCTAGCTTCAGGTCGTCCGACAACCGGGTACACATGTTAGCTAGTGGGACACAAATCGGTCTTAGCTCCTTCAATCCGAACAGTTGGTGGGTCGGTGGTTGGGAGGTGCAAATGCTCGGCGAAACGAAGTATCTCGGCTCCGATGTTTCTGGCACCCCCAATGACACTGTCACCTTCACCGACAATCAGCGTGCCACAACCACTAGTGGCGGCTGGGCGGCTATCGAGAACTCGACGTTGCTCGATGCTCATCCATGTCGCTATCGCCGGCAGTTCCTGGCGCCCAACTTCAATAGAAACTTCCAAATATGGACCGAACCTTTGGCTTCCACATCATGTAGCCCTGAGGAGAAGAGATGAAGTACGTTCGCACTCTGGGTGTCACCGCCCTGGCGGCTATTGGTGCAGTCATCGCAGTCTCGCAGATCTCTGCAGCGAGCACAGGGAACCATGACGCACAGCAGGCTCGCGTCGCGAGTACCTCAAATGCATGGAAAGCTGAGCAACACCCCGAGTCAGTGGGACTACCTGAAGGGCTGGAGAAGCGCGGTATCCATGTAACCAAGACTGGTGACGCGACAGAGAGTGAAGCGGCCATGGCCCGCAAGGCCATTGAAGTCGGATTCGGCGGGTTCTTGAACGACGATGCGGGATCGACCGAGGAGGTCGTCTTCACCGATGACAACTACGGTCCAGAGGACCCCGAGTCGGGAGTAGTGACCCCCACATATGTGAACACACCGGCCCTGATGATCGTCATGGAGCGCCAACCTGTTCCACTTCTTGGCGGCTATTCCAAGTCGTCGAATCTTCCAGATTCAGCAGAAGCGAATTTCGTTGCGTTCGTTGACCCAAAGTCCGGTCAGGTTTTGCGCGCCGTTGCGTTCAATGACGATGGAATTCTCAAGGTTCGATAGAGAACCCGGCTGAAACCCGTCTGTGCTCCGCGAAGGCACGCTCAAGATCAGCCTTGCTCCACGCGCGATAAGCGACGACTAGTGCACTCACGCCTCCGCGACTGAGGACGCTCGCCACTTCAGGGCGCGAGCAGGCGTCCCGTTCGCTGGGTGAGGCGAACGGGACGCACCACCGGCTGGCTCGGTGATGCTTTCTCGGCAAGCTGGAGGACGAGAAGGGAGGCCCGGTCTTGTGTCGAGTCTGGTCGGACCCATGGCCGCGGAATAGCTCCCCGGCCAGCTCATCCGTACAGCCGTACGGCAAGCAGGACACCCTCTCGCCCCTGGAAATCCTTCGACCGCGGGAACGAACCTTTCTCATCCCAAGCAGGGCACACGGAAGCATCGTCTGCCCGCGGTCCGCCGCTCATGACACACCCTCAGCCTCCTCGACCAGCAGCAGCAAACGCACAGCGAGCCGTCGCGCATCGGCCAGGGTGAGCTCGGCATCCCCACGAACGCGGATGCGTGTCCCTGCGTCGTCGTATTGCTCGAGCTGCACGATCGCACGTTGGTAGGGGCCCTCCGGGTCGCCGATGTCGACGCTGGGGCCTCGGTGGATCGGATCCGGATCTCTCGGGTTGTCCGGGTCTGGCGAGTCCTCTACGCACCACGGCGGGCACGACGTCCGCCGGGACGCCGCCGCGCTCATGCCGTCCCACCTTCGGTTAACGGGCAATCCTTCACCCGCAGGACGATGAGCGGCCGCATCCTGGCCCCCTTGGAGGAGTCACCACGTGTCTGGCGCTTCTCCCGGGTCTCCACGACATTCGGGTCGGCACGGACGATCCTGAGCGCGTCCTCGACGACCACATCACGGAACAGCAGAAGCTCCTCACGCAGCTCAGGCAGCGCATACCGTCGGTGCCGGCCGCCGCCAACGCCTCGTGCAGCTGGTCAACCGCGGCTCGAACGTTCTCTCGCCGTTCCTCCGGCGGCAGCCGTGGAACGTCTTGCCGCGGCGAGAGGTCATACGGGTGCGGCGACCCGCTGGTGGGATGGACCCTGTCCAGAGCTTCCCGAGCGACCTCGACCTGCCGCCAGTCTTCCGCTCCAGAGCACAAGATCAGGATCCTGTACTCAGCCAGCCAGACCCCCGCGCACCGCATGCTCTCGACGAACGCCACCTGTACACCCGCCTGACGTGGGTCGGCGATCGCCCATTCGAGCTCGGGGGTCACGGCCGTCCACCTCCACGGGTGCTGTCGGCCAGCGCCAGCATGTCCGTCAGGACAGCAATCACGTTGCGGATTCTGGCAGGTGTGAACCCAGGCCCGTTGAGGTCGATCACCGGCTCCCAGCGGACGCCAAGCCTCCTCGTCGGCATTGGTCATGGCTACTGGATGCCGGCCAGGCGGGACAGCGCTGTTAGTGCGACGGTGAATCGCCGGATCCGCCATCTTGCCCGTGAGCCGTTTCAGCCGACCACCGAGATGTTGGGCTGTTCTGTGGTCGATCTCGCCAGACTCGACGAGCTCATCTCGGATGACGCGGACGATGTTCAAGCTCTGGTGGGCTTCAGATGTGTCGTGCTGGAGAAGTGCGTCGGTGAGCCGGTCGATGGCGGCAACCAGCTCGGCGTTGCCTGTGGTATCGAGCTGGTGTCTTAGGGCCGACACTGACTTTGACGGCTCGGTCGGCGCCGCGCTTCGCGAGGCTGAGGCCGCGAGCAGGAGAAGCGCCGTACCGCCTGATGAGAACTCGGACTCGTCGCATCCGCGTGGGGCTGCTTCTGCTCGGGTGGTGGGCATGAGCCGTCAATGCGTTCTTCAAGTCACGACGATGGGGTGACTGCGGAACCAGTGTGACTCGGGAGGTTCTCGCCATGCGTCTGAAAGCATCACTCGCGATAGCAGTCCTGCTGGTTCCAATCGCCGCCTCTGGAGGAAGCAGGTCGAACAGAGCCCACGAAGTCGGTCTCACACATGGGCGGCGGCCTTCGCGCCACGATCACGGCGCGACGACGACTCGCCTCTGCGGAAGGGTTTGGAGCGGATTTGGAGCAGAGCAGCCAACAACACGCGAGGTCAGCCGCGAGTAGTGAGTAGACGATTCCCTTGCTGCACGGTAGATTCGCATCTGTCAGGCGGGGAGCAAACAGCACAGATCTACCATGGCATGGAGGGGGTCAGGGGTTCGAGTCCCCTCAGCTCCACCGAAGGACTCAACGGGCGCCGGTCCGAGCAGATCGAGACTGGAGACGCGTCCGCGCCGGTGGCGAGCCAGTGGTGCGTGAGGCGGTCCGAGGTCGACGCGCAGCTCGGTCTCGGCGCTGTGCGACGGCATCAGCGTCGAGCACGACACCGACGTGTTGTGGTTCCTCTGCAGCTTCGACACGTTCGATGCCCTGAACAGCGACCGTGGCAGGTCCGTGGACGAGTCGATCGAGCTGATCGTCCAGACCGTCGAGGCCTCGCTCTGTCGGTAGACGTCACGACCCGGGCCGGGCCGGCCGTCAGGAGTCGAAACGCCATCCGTGTGCTTCGCAGGCGACCCGAACGGTCTTGCGCGAGAAGAGGTGCAGTGTGATGGCCCTGCCGGAGTCCGGTTGGCTGAGGGTGAGGAAGTTGACCCGCCCGGCCGCCTTGGCGCCGAAGCGCAGAGTCTCTCCGTCACTGCGCTCGATCGCCTCGGTCGGCCGCCGAGGGGTGGGCGTGAGGCGGATCGCCTCGTCGCCGACCTCGAGCTGCTCCGGATGACGTACGGCACGAAGCCAGCCGGCGAGGATCAGCAGCAGCCCGCCGCCGAAGATCACGCCGATGAGCACCCGACCTGTCTCGGTCTCTGCGCCGACCAGCCCGCGCACCAACGCCAGTCCGAAGGCGAGGCAGAGAAGAGCCGCTAGTCCCTCGCGCTGCGCGCTGCTCGGCTTGACCACGGTGACCTCCAAGCCATCAGACCTTTGCCTTGCGTGGACCTGCGTCGACCTTGGCAACGAGGTGCGCGACCGCCTGCTGGGCGACGACCAGCGCGGCCTCGAGCCTGGTCAGCCGTTCGTCGAGGCTGGCCATCGTCGGCTCCGTGACCCGGGGCGCCTTGGGGGTTGCACGTTCGCTCGCCGCGCTCGACCGGCGACACACGAACCCCAGCTTGGTGAGCACCCGCTGGGCCTCCATCGTGGTGAAGGACGTGCGGTTCCAGCCGGTGATCGTGGCCAGCACCTGCTTGGGCGGGTAGACGTCGTTCGGCATCTCGACCAGGTGCTCCCGGATCGGCTCGGGCCGCTGGTTGCTCATCCTCGAGACCACCTCCTCCTGGGTCAGCTCCAAGATCCTGCCACCTACGGTCATTCGGGCCATGTCGCTCCTGCGCTAGTTACTGTATGTTCTAGGAACAACTAGTGTTACAGGAACTTCTCGTCATGTCGAGTCGGGCTCGCGCAGCCGGCCCGTGGTCACCCGGATCCGGAATGCACGGTCACCACCTGGTTGTTGTACGAGGCGGAAGACCCGCACCCCGATGTACGACGTACATCGCCAGCCGACTGGAGCCGCTCGATGACGCGAAGCATGCTTGTGCCCAACGCCGACCACCCGATCACCGTCACCCCGACAGAGCGCCGCGTGGTGGTACGCGCGGGAGACCGCGTGGTTGCCGACTCAACGGCTGCGCTGACCCTCCAGGAGTCGACGTACCCACCGGTGCAGTACATCCCGCTCGCCGACGTGGACCAGGCGGCGCTCCGCAGGAGTGACAGCGCGACCTACTGTCCCTTCAAGGGTGACGCCTCGTACTACTCCGTGCTGTCAACGGCCGGCGAGCTCGTGGACGCGGTCTGGACCTATGAGCGGCCTTACCCTGCGGTCGCCGAGATCGCGGGGCATGTCGCCTTCTACCCCAACCGGGTCGAGATCACGGTCACCGACGAAGCGGCGGAGGTCACCCGCCGCTGAGTCGGCGGCCTCGGTACGACGGGAAGCAGCTGGTCGACTCCGAGGCCACGCCGTCAGCCGGCTCGTTGATGACGTAGACACTCCTCCCGAGCGCTGACACGCTGGCTGCGAGCGAGGTGGGCAGGTCTACGGTTATCTGTCATCCGCAGGCCGGGTGATCTACTGCCCGAGGGTGGATCGGGCCGGTTTCCACAGGATCACCGATGACCATCCCTGGTCCACACGCCCCGTTCCAGCCTTGCCGTCCAAGCCTGCCGTCGCGGTACGAATGACCCTCGGGTACGACGACGGGAGGGGTCATGGACGAAGCGAAACCGGAGGTGAGCGGCCACGAGCTCCGCACCCTGCCAGCCGCCGCGGCGATGCCCTTCCCCGTGGAGTGTCTCGCGTGCTACGTCTGGCGGATGCTCGACGAGTTCGGTTGTAACGCGACCCTGCGATGGACCCGCCGATGGCGAGACGCGAGGGCGCCCAGGGCAACCGCGCTCGAGCGTCGGCTGGCTCGCGCGGGTGGGTGCTGCGACTGCGAGCTGTTCCTCAATGTGTGGGTTCCGAGAGTCGTGCCGTCCAGCGAGCCCCCAACAAGGGGTGTCGGCGCTCAGCCAGCCGACGGGCTGTGCCGAGGAGTCCGTCGCGGGTCCTCGCAGCCGTGCGAGCGCTGGGTGGCCGGGCGCGTCTAGGTCACCGCGCGATGCCCTCGGCTCGAATCAGGCGTCCATCACTCCGTCCGGGCGCTGCGGTGCGTCGTACGGCTCCGGCCAGAAGTCGACGACCTCGCAGATCAGTCCGGCCGCATCGAAGCGGAAGAACGTGACTCCCGTCTGCCGCCCACCGTCGACGTCGAAGCTGATCCACGAGACTGCCTCGGCTCCTTGGGCAACCACCCTTTCGACCTGGACACTCCAGTCGCCCGGATAGGCGACGTTGAATCGCAGATACCGCTCGCGACCGGTGATCGTCTCGCCGCTTTGCGGGATCCGATAGACGATGTCGTCGGTGAGCAGTGCGGCGTAGGCGTCCCAGTCTCGACGGTCGACGGCATCCCAGTACGCGCGAACGGTGGCAGCATCACTCATGGCCGCCACGATAGGGCCGAACACCGACAACGCATCGACCGCACCTGTGCACAAGACGCACCACCCCCGCTCAACAGGTCGGGGTGGACGTCGCGACCCGAGTGTGGGGGGACTCACGTCAGAATCGAGCGTTTTGGTTTGAGGTCGGATGACCGAGATCCATACCGTGGAGGTGATGTCTCAAACCCCTGCTTCTCGTCCTGAACTCAGCCTGCCCAAGATCGTCGCCGGCGCCCTCGCGGCGGCCTCCGCCGCCGTCGCATCGTCCTGGTTGGGCGTCGCCGGCACGGTCTTCGGCGCTGTCGTCGTGAGCGTCGTCGCCACCGTTGGTACGGCGCTGTACTCGCACTCCCTGGAACGCAGCCAGCACGCGATCAAGGAGACGATCCCGGTGCTGGCCACTCGGACGCGAGCAGATCGCGGCGCGCTCGACGGACCGGAGACCCTCGAGCTCAGCGTCGCAACCTCGGCTCCCGTGCGACGTCCGATCAGCTGGTCGACGGTTGTCGTCAGCTGTGTCGCCACGCTGGCGTTGGGTTTTGGCGTGCTGACCGCCTTCGAGGCCGTTGTCGGCAAGTCGGCGTCCGAGCTGACCGGGTCCGGTTCCGGCCGAGACACGACGTTGAGCAGCCTGGTCCACGAGGGTTCCGGCTCTGCGGGCAAGTCTCAACCCGGCAAGCCGTCGACGTCCCCAACGGGACCGACCCCGACGTCAGCAACGAGCCCGTCGGCCACGACGGCGGCGCCGACCGCCACCACGCCGCCGACGACGACCGGACCGACGACGACCGGCCCTACCTCGACTGGACCGACGTCGACCGGCCCGACCTCGACTGGACCGACGTCGACCGGACCGACGTCGACTGGACCAACCTCGACCGGGCTGGTGACAACGGTGCCCACCTCGGGAGCAGCACCGCAGCAGTAGCAGACCCGACGACGGAACCGGCTGCGGTCGCCCCGCGTCGGACATGACGCAGAACCGTCCAGATCGGGGAGTCCCCATGAAGCGTCAGCTGTTCGGGCGGCTCAGCCGGCTTCATCGAGCGGTGGGACAGGAGTCGCTGGACCCTGTCGTGAGCGACGTCGGCCGGTTGCCTGGTTGCTGTGGTTGCCGTCCGGTTGCCGGCCGCCGTACGAGAGGGCCTTGGACGCAACCGGCACGGGACCGAGTGCCAGCGGACCACGGATTGCGCTGACGCGCCGTTGGGGTCGTGCGGTATTCTCGTCCCATGCGTAGGTTCCTGCTTCTTAGCTAGCCGCGTTGCTCACCGGTCCGAGCATCGCGGCTGCCCCTCGTTCGCGAGGGGCTTTTTTGTGCCCGTAGACCGGCGGGCGGCAGACCATCATCCGACACAGGACACGGCACGAGGAGAGCACCACGATGACGACCCAGGAGACGGAGCGCCCGACGAACGTGCCGAGCGGCGACGTACGACGTCGAGGGCGTCGCAGGAGAAGTGGCTGAAGGTCTGGCAGAGACTGGACCCGTTCAAGGCCGTCGACGACGGAAGTCGCGAACGGCGCTACCTGCTGGACATGTTCTCCTACCCGTCCGGCGACCTGCACATGGGTCACGGCGAGGTCTTCGCGCTGGCCGACGTCATCGCCCGCTACTGGTTCCAGCAGGGCTACGACGTCCTGCACCCGATCGGCTGGGACAGCTTCGGGCTGCCCGCGGAGAACGCCGCCATCAAGCGCAACGAGCATCCCGAGGAGTGGACGTACAGCAACATCGAGACCCAGGCCGAGTCGTACCGGCGGTATGCGATCTCGGTCGACTGGTCGACCCGCCTGCACACCTCCGACCCGGAGTACTACCGCTGGACGCAATGGCTGTTCCTGAAGCTGTACGGCGCCGGGCTGGCGTACCGCAAGGCGTCGGCGGTCAACTGGTGTCCCAACGACCAGACCGTCCTGGCCAACGAGCAGGTGGTCGGCTGGCCGCTGCGAGCGCTGCGGCGCCGAGGTGACCAAGCGCAACCTGACCCAGTGGTACTTCAAGGTCACCGACTTCGTGCAGCGGCTGCTGGACGACATGGACTCGCTGCAGGGCAACTGGCCCGAGCGGGTCCTGACCATGCAGCGCAACTGGATCGGCCGTTCCGAGGGCGCGCACGTCGACTTCGTCATCGGAGCCGACGAGTCCGGCGACTGGTGGCCGGACGGTCACGGTGTTCACCACGCGGCCGGACACGCTGTTCGGCGCGACGTTCTTCGTGATCGCCGCCGACTGCGCCGCTGGCGGCGGAGGTGTGCGCACCCGAGCAGCGCGAGGCGTTCGACGACGTACCTGCGCGAGGTGCAGCGCACCACCGAGATCGAGCGGCTGACCGAGGGCCGCGAGAAGACCGGCGTCGTCCTTGGGCGTCTTCGCGACGAACCCGGCCACCGGTGACCGGATCCCTGTCTACGCAGCGGATTACGTGCTGGCCGACTACGGCACCGGGGCGATCATGGCCGTCCCCGGTCAGGACCAGCGCGACTGGGACTTCGCCACGAAGTTCGACCTGCCGATCGTGCGCACCGTGCAGCCGCCGGAGGGCTTCGACGGTGAGGCCTACACAGGCGATGGTCCCGGCGATCAACTCGTCGAACGACGACGTCAGCCTGGACGGGCTGGAGATCGCCGAAGCCAAGCAGGCGATGATCGCCCACCTGGAGCGCGATCGGCGGCGGAAAGGGCACGGTCAACTTCCGGCTGCGCGACTGGCTGGTTTCGCGACAGCGCTTCTGGGGTGCGCCGATCCCGATCATCCACTGCGGCGGACTGCGGTGAGGTGCCGGTGCCCGAGGACCAGCTGCCCGTCGTACTGCCGCATCTGACCGGCGCCGCCCTGGCGCCGCAGGGCGAGTCGCCGTTGGCGGCTGCCACCGAGTGGGTCAACGTGACCTGCCCGATCGTGTGGGGGCGCGGGCCGACGCGACACGGACACGATGGACACGTTCGTCGACTCGTCGTGGTACTTCCTGCGCTACCCGACCCCGCAACGACGCGACGCAGGCGTTCGACGTCGAGGCGGTCCGGCGATGGGGGCCGGTCGACCAGTACGTCGGCGGGGTCGAGCACGCGATCCTGCACCTGCTGTATGCGCGGTTCGTGACCAAAGCCCTGCACGACATGGGTTATCTGGACTTCGTCGAGCCGTTCACGGCGCTGATGAACCAGGGCGAGGTCCGCAACCAGGGCAAGGGCATGAGCAAGTCGCTGGGCAACGGAGTCGACCTGGGCGAGCAGATCCGCACGTACGGCGTCGACGCGGTCCGGTTGACCATGGTGTTCGCCGGCCCGCCCGAGGACGACATCGACTGGGCCGACATGTCGCCCGGCGGGTTCGCTGAAGTTCCTGCAACGTGCGTGGCGGCTGAGCGGGGACGTCACCAGCCCGCTGTCCGGTGAGCCATCGGCGCGCGACGTCTCGACCGGTGACGTCGCCCTGCGCAAGGTCACCCACCGGACCATCGCCGATGCGACGCAGCTGATCGAGGGCCACCGGTTCAACGTGATGGTGGCGCGACTGATGGAGCTGGTCAACGCGACCCGCAAGGCGATCGACGCCGAGGACGGCCCCGGCCCTGCCGACCCTGCGGTTCGGGAGGCCGCGGAGTTCGTCGCGGTCGGCCTGAGCCTGGTGGCGCCGTACACGGCAGAGGAGATGTGGGAGCGGCTGGGGCACCAGCCGACGGTGGCGAAGGCCGGCTGGCCGATCGCGGATGCCGTCGCTGCTGGTACAGGACGAGGTGACCTGCGTCGTCCAGGTGCAGGGCAAGGTGCGCGCGAAGCTGTCCGTGAGCCCCGACGTGACCGAGTCCGAGCTGGAGGCGCTGGCGATGGCCGACCCCAACGTCCAGCGGGCGATCGGCGATCAGACGGTGCGCAAGGTCATCATCCGCGCCCCGAAGGTGGTCAACATCGTCGTCGGCTGAGCGGGTCCGTTAGGGTCGCGTGTCATGGCACGCCGCGTGGCTCTCGTCTCCGACTCGACGTCGGTCGACGCGTTGATGGCCGCTCGGCTCGACGTCATCGTCGTGCCTCTGAGGTGATGATCGGGACGACGTCGTACGACGAGGGAGCTGCCGACGTGTCACCCGACCGGGTGGCGCGTGCCCTGGTGGCCCACAAGCAGGTGAGCACCAGCCGGCCCGCACCGGAGCGGTTCGTCCGGGTCTACCGCGACGCGGCCCGAACGGAAGCCGAAGCCGTGCTGTCGATCCACCTGTCGAGTGAGGTCTCGGGGACGTTCGAGTCCGCTCTGCTCGCCGCCCGCGATGTGGAGATCGAGGTTGTCGTGGTGGACTCGCGGCAGCTCGGGATGGCGACGGGGTTCGCGGTCGCGGCTGCGGCGGCCGCCCTGGACGAGGGCGCGACCGCCAAGGAGGCGGGGGAGGTTGCGCGTTCGAGGGCCGAGGCGACCACCGGGCTTTTCTACGTCGACACGCTCGAGTTCCTGCGGCGAGGGGGTCGGGTGAGCACAGCCGCGGCTCTGGTGGGATCGGCGCTGGCCGTGAAGCCGCTGCTGAAGATCGAGGACGGACGCATCGTCCAGCTCGACAAGGTGCGGACGACCAGCCGTGCCCTGGCGCGTCTCGAGGAGATCGCGGTGGAGGCGGCGGCTGAGCAGTACGTGGACGTCGCGGTGTCGCATCTGGCGAACCCTGACCGCGCGCAGACTCTCGCCGATAGCCTGCGCTCGAGGCTGCCGAACGCGTCCGAGGTCGTCGTCACGGAGGTGGGTCCGGTGATCGGCGCCCATGTCGGGCCCGGGATGCTCGCCGTCGTCGTCGCTCCCCGGCCGGAGCCGGTGCACTCGGCCTGAGGGCCGGCTCGAGCCGACCGCTTCGTCGCCGACGAATCCCCTTCATCCACAGGGCAGACGACGGTCGGAGGTTATCCACAGGCCACGCTGTTGCCGATCGTCAGGGTGCCTACTCGCGCCTAACCTCGAGTCCATGCTTCGACGGCGGATCTCTCACGACGGTGACGTGGTTGCTGCTGCCCGGCGGAGATTGGCCGCGCTGGCAGTCCATCACGAGCCCGACCAACAGCTCGTCGACTCGCTCGTGGACGCGCGAGAGCCGGACATCCTCGAGATCGACGACGCCCCGACCACGGAGGTCGACATGCCGACCCCCGCGCGTCATCGTGGCGAGCGGAGGGGTGAGCTCGGCAGATGGGGAATCACCGGCCAACACGTGACGGTGATGGCGTTGTGCCTTCTGCTGCTCGTGATCCTCGTCGCCTGGTGGGCGTTGCGTTCGGTTCCCCACGCAGAGCAGGTGAGTCTGGTGAGTCATCGTCAGCTTCCAGCGGCCACCGCGTCGGCAGCGCAACCGTCCGCGGTGGCGAGCTCTCCGGTGCCGGGAGAGTCGTCCGGCCCCATGACCGGGGCGGGAGGTGAAGGACCTGCGCGGCTCATCGTCGATGTGGCCGGCAAGGTTCGTCATCCGGGCATTGTCGAGCTGCCGTCCGGGTCTCGTGTGGTCGATGCGATCGCCGCGGCAGACGGCGCCTTGCCCGGTGTATCGCTCACGCAGATCAACCTGGCTCGACTTCTCGTTGACGGTGAGCAGATCGTGGTCGGAGTTCGGGTCCCGGTCATCGACGGCCCACCTCCGACAGCAGGGTCCGGGTACGCTCCGACGACGACACCGATCGCTCGGGTCCAGCTGAATACCGCAACCCTCGAGCAGCTGGACACCCTCCCTGGAGTTGGACCGGTGACCGCGCAGGCGATCCTGCAGTGGCGGGCGGACAACGGGCCGTTCACCGCCGTGGATGATCTTCTCGAGGTTTCAGGGATCGGTGACGCAACCCTGGCCGACATCCGTCCTTACGTCTATGTCTGACGGCCATGCGTGACCTCGATGTCCGCGATGCAGCGAGAGCCGCTCGACCTCAGGCTCGCGCCGTCCGCGCTCGCATGCTGGGGTTCGGCCGCCCTCGGGCTCGGCTGGTCTCCGTCTCGGGCGTTCACGACGGCGGCGCTGCTTTGGGTGGCCGGTGCGGTTCTGCTGGGGGTACGGCGAGGGGTGTCGGGGCGTCGTCGCCTGGGTGTCGTGGTGATCCTGGTGGTTGCTGGCAGCGCGATGGCGGTGGCGGGCCTGAGGGTCGACGCGGTGCGCGCCGGTCCGCTGGGGGCGCTGGCGTCGGAGGGAGCGTCAGTGCACCTCAGCGGACAGGTGGTGAGCGACCCGGTGCGCAAGGAGGGTCAGTTCGCGCCGTACGTTCTGGTCTCGTTGACAGCGGCGTCGGTGACCAGCCGAGGGCAGACCACGCAGGTGCGATCCCCGGTGCTGGTGATCGGCGAGGTGAGCTGGCTGGAGGTGACCTATGGACAGCGGCTCGAGGCATTCGGGCATCTCCAGAAGCCCGATGGGCCGGACCTGTCTGCCGTCCTGATCGCCTCCGGGCCGCCATCGGTCACGGATCAGGCCGGCTGGGTCCAACGACGGGTGGCACAGATCCGAGCGGGGCTGACCGAGGCCGGGACGCCGCTGGGACCCGCGGAGCGGGCGCTCCTGCCGGCCCTCGTCGACGGTGACGTCTCGGCGATGCCGGAGCAGACGACGGCCGACTTCAAGACGACCGGCTTGACGCATCTGCTGGCGGTCAGCGGCTCCAACCTGACGCTCGTGCTCGGGTTCGTGCTGTTCGTCGCGCGCTGGCTCGGCGTTCGGGGACACGGCACGGCCTTCGTGGGCGCCATCGCGGTGGTGTTCTTCGTCCTGGTGGCCAGGCCACAGCCGAGTGTCCTTCGGGCTGCGGCGATGGGCGTGGTCGCGCTCGCCGGCCTCGCCAGCGGTTCGAGAGCCCGCGGTGTGCGGGTTCTGTGCATCGCGGTCGTGGGTTTGGTGGCGTTGGACCCATGGCTCGCCAGGTCGACGGGATTCATCCTGTCCACCTTGGCGACGGTCGGCATCCTCGTCCTGGGTCCGATCTGGCGCGACCTGCTCGAGCGATGGATGCCGCAGGCCTTGGCGGAGGCAGTTGCCGTACCACTGGCTGCGCAGGTCGTGTGCACGCCGGTCATCGCCGCCATCTCGGGCCAGGTCAGTGTCATCGCGGTGCTTGCGAACATCGCGGTCGCCCCTGCGGTCGGCCCGGCGACGGTAGCCAGCCTGATTGCTGGGCTGATGGCCATGCTCAACGCGTCGGTCGGCCATCTGGCCGGTCGCGTGGCGAACGTTCCGCTCTGGTGGATCGCCTGGGTTGCTGAGCACGGCGCACGAGTCTCCGGCGCGAGCCTCGCTTGGCCCACAAGCTTGGGGTCGATGGTCCTCCTGTGTCTCGTCTGCCTGGGAGCCGTCGCGACGATCCCCCTCGTGCTGCCGAGACGGCTGCCGTTCCTCGGCCTCTCCGCCTTGCTCGTGGTCGTACTCGTTCATCCACCGAGCAGGCTTGGCTGGCCGCCGGCCGGATGGGTGATGGTGATGTGCGATGTCGGCCAGGGCGACGGTCTGGTGCTCAACGCCGGCGACGGTGCGGCCGTGGTGGTCGACACCGGTCCTGATCCAGGCGCGATGGGGCGATGCCTGCGTGCGCTCGATATCCGTCAGGTTCCTCTGGTGGTGCTGACGCACTTCCACGCCGACCATGTCGACGGGCTGTCGGCGGTGCTCGGTCACTACCCGGTAGGCGAGGTCGAGGTGTCGCCGTACGACGAACCCACCGACCGCTACCGAGCCGTGACCGCTCTGGCAAACGCCAACCGGGTGCCGATCACGGTTGCCGGGGCGGGGGAGCGTCGCCGGGTGGGTCAGCTCGAATGGCGAGTGCTCGGCCCTCCCGCCATGACCAGCAGCGGTGTGGGCGATGGCGGGTCGGCCCCGAACAACGCGAGTGTGATCATGCTGGTGCGTGTCGCGGGAGTCCGGCTGTTGCTGTCGGGCGATGCCGAGCCGGAGGAGGAGGATGCCATCCTGGCGACGGGTACTGCCCTTCGTGTCGACGTGCTCAAGGAGCCGCACCACGGCTCGGCTGCCATCGACCCGGAGTTCCTGGCCGATACCCGGGCGGCCGTGTCGCTGATCTCGGTCGGTGCGGACAACAACTACGGTCACCCCGCTCCGCAGACCCTCGCGATGCTTCGCCAGCTCGGCATGTCGATCTACCGCACGGACCAGGACGGTGACATCGCGATCGTCGTCCAGAACGGCGGCCTGGTCATCGTCACATCCGGGTAGGACACACGTGTGGTCCAGTCGGATGCCACAGGTGTGCAAGGCGCCTGCGCTCGGGTGAGCCCGGATGTCTCGGGTACGCCGTCGGGGGCCATCATGATCCGCCAGCCCTGGCGGCTGTGAATGGGTGATGGTGATACGGAAATCGTGGACAGCCGCTGGCTTCCTCTGCTGGTCGGCTCTAGGGAGTCAACGACTACGGACGAGTGAACGATGGGACTGCCATTCTTGTGCGGTGTCTCACTGCATCTTCTGTCGAATCTTGGTCGGCGCCGAACCAGCACAGTGGCTTGGGCGCGAGGCGAGGGCAGCAGCCTTCCTGCCCCTACCACAAGGGGCGCTCGCTCCCGGTCACGCTCTTGTAGTTCCGACTACGCACTCTGTTGGTGTACTGGATGCCGACGTGATCGACCTGACTGCAACGGTCGCCCTCGTGCAGCGGGTGGCGCGCGCCATGTCAGTGAGTCTTGGAGCCACAGGCGTAGTCGTACTCAATGCAAGCGGTTCGTGGAGCGGCCAGACGGTAAACCACTTGCATTTCCATGTCGTGCCGCGCTGGCCTGATGACGATGCCGACCTCTGGCCGTCGGGCCGCTCATCACACATTCTGCGTGGAGATGCTCGGGAACTGTTGGCCTCGGAACTTGCGCTGCCGTCGTCAAGCTGACCTGCATCCGCGGCGAGATCACGGGTGGAAGGGTTGTCGGTCGGGCGGCGAACGGGCGAAAACGGGATCGTCAGCAGCGCTTGGCTCTGAGGCGTTCGTGTCGTCTGGGTTGTTGTTCTGGGTCGAGTCGGGCGGGTGGGATGATCTCGGGCACGCCGTCGGGGGCCATCTTGATCTGCCAGCCTTGGCGGCTGTGGATGAGGTGATGGTGATACGGACATAAGAGGCAGCCGTTGGCCAGATCAGTAGGGCCGCCGTCGGACCACCAGGTGATGTGATGGGCTTCGGTCCAGGCGGGTGGCCGATCGCAGGCGGGCCAGACGCAGCCGCCGTCGCGTGCGGCTAGGGCGATGCGCTGGTAGCGGTCGAAGAGGCGTTGAGCCAGGCCGAGGTCGAGGACGACGGAGTCGCCGCCGAGGACCAGCGGCAGGATGGCGGCGTTGCAGGCGAGACGGCGGACCTGCCCGGGCGACATCACAGTGCCGGTGTCGGTGCTGGCTTCACCGAGGCCGGACTGGAGCTGGTCCAGGGTGGTGTTGACGATCAGGGTGATGGTGTTGGTGCCGTGTTTGGGGAGCCCGTCGACGGGGAGGTGCTCGAGCAGGTCGCACCAGGCCCGGCCGAGACGCTGCTCATACGGCATGGTCTTGGGGTCGGCGCCGTCGATACCTCGGGCCGGGTCAGACGTCGACGGCTCGCCACGGCGGGAGCAACCGGGTCCGGCCAGGTCCCACCCCAGCGGCGGGAGTGGCGGGTCCGTGGGCAGCGGCAGCTGGGTGGCGGTGTCGTCGGGGCAGTCGGCGTTGTCGGGACGGGAGTGGCGGGGGTTGGTGTAGGCGTCGAGGGTTTTCTTCCACAGGTCGGCGTAGGAGTCGGGCAGTCGTCCGGAGAACCCGGTCCAGCCGTCCCCGGAGCGGCGGAAAACCAGCTTGGCCATGGCCAACGCCCGCTCCTCGTCACCCTCGAGGGCGTCGGCGAGGCGGGCGTCGGCGCCGTCGGGGTCGATCACCTCCATGGCGTGGCGGCAGACCTTCTTGAACCCCTCGTAGGACAGCCGTTGGGCGTGTCCGATCAGATCCTCGACCAGCCGGGCCGTCTGGCTGGTGGTCACGTCCGCGGACAGCTTGGTGACCGTCTGCCCGATCAGCACCGCCTGCTCGGCCGAGACCGTGCCAAGGGTCCATGCGGCCCGAACCGGCGCGACTCGCTCTGCTGGCGCGTCGATCGCGGCATCGGTGCCCGGATGCAGGACCGTCTCTCGGACCATTCGGGCAGCGTCGTGAACCGAGATCCCGTGGTTGGCCATCAGCCAAGCCCGGGTCGATGATGCCCCCGACACGCGTGGGACCTCCCGTTCGGCGATCGACGCGACCAGCCGTACCGTCAGCTCCTCCATCCGAGCCCGCAGCCGCAACACCTCACCCAACCGGACCTGGACAGCGTCCTCCGAGAGCGACCAGGCCGGCACCTCGGCCAACTCGCCCAGCTCGGCCGCGATCCGCCCGAACACCGTCGCATAGACGTCACCGTCGGCCCCGGCGCCTGGCCGGGTCGTGGTGTCGTCAGTGGTCGTCATACCCCAGACACTACGACCCACCACCGACACTTTTCGCACACACATTCGCAACTGTGTATAACTCATGAACCCTTATGCACAAGGGATCTGAGGTCAGCGCAAAAGCCCGCGACGGTCCGAACCTCGTCGGCTAGTACATCGTCCAGAACGTGCCGTCCCAGTGCTCGAGGAGCACCCGCGGCTTGCCACCGATCTTGTAGGAGCCGACAGCCCAGACGTCGGACTCGGTGTCGGCACTCACCGCTGAGAGCCGACTGTCCCGGGTGATGGGGATGTTCGGGGTCGGTGAGCGCATCCAGGCAGTGCCGTCCCAATGCTCGATCAGCGGCTTGAGCGCTTCATCGGCTTCCCGATAGCCAACGACCCATGCGGCGGTGGACGTGGAGGCACTCACGGCACGCAGCGCAGAGCCGCGACCGAGCACCGGGCTCTGCGAGGCTCTGGACCAGGTCGAGCCGTCCCATTCGAGGAGGAGTGGTCGGGCAGCCACTTCGCCGACCGCCCACCCCTGAGTTCCGGAGACCGCGCTCACGCCGTTCAGCCCGGAGAAGTTGTCCAGCCGGCCCGGACTGTGTACCAGGCTCCAGTGCTCTCCGTCCCAGTGCTCGACGAGCGGGCGGTCGCCGATTCCGTGGACGGAATAGCCGGCAGCCCAGACATCCGTGGCGCTGACGGCGGTCACCGATGTCAGGTCACCCCCGTTGCGTCCGTGGATCTTGGCACCGCGCACCTGGGTCCATGCGACGCCGTCCCAGTGCTCGATCAGGGCGCCGATGAGTCCGCCGCCGGGGTAGCCGAAGCCCACCGCCCATACGTCATCGGGCGCCAGAGCGCTCACCGCGATGAGCCCAGGGAACTCGGCGCGGGCGTCTGCGCCCGGTACGACCGTCCAGGTGGCACCATCCCAGTGCTCGATCAGCACCTGGGTGCCGTCGTCGCCGTCGTACTGGCCGACCGCCCATACGTCATCCGGCCCGGATGCGCTGACTCCATCGAGATACGTGTTCTTGGCCCCCGGTGGGTTCGGGCTGTCGACCTTCGTCCATGAGATCCCGTCCCAGTGCATGATCAGCTTGTGGGTGTCGACATAGCCCACCGCCCATGCATCGGTGGGCGAGATCGTGGTGACGCCGGCCAGCGACCCCGCGATGCCATGGTCGGGTGGCGGGGGCGTCGGGTGCGGCGGACGTGACGCCACCGCCGGGGCCGCAGCCGCGAGCAGGCTCACCACCCCCAAGCAGGCCAATACCGATGTCCCGAGGCGCGCTGACCTCACCATGACTCCTCCGTCCCGATCCGAAGCTGTCGACCATGAGCTCATCGGGCCGACCAGTCACAGTGCCGCCCCCGAATGAGGATGAACCTACTCCCGGCGGTCCCGATCGCGAGCGTCGGGCGAGGTCAAGGTCGCGACCAGCTCGTCCCATCCCAATGCTCGGTCAAGACCTCGTCGGCGTCGACGGAGCCCACCGCCCGGGCCTCGCCGTAGGACACGGCGCTCACCGCGGTCAGCCGGGACTGCTCGCCCTGAGTGGGACCGGTGACGATCGACCAGTCCGAGCCGTTCCAGTGCTCGATCAACGCCTCCGCCGGAGAGCCCACGGTCTCGCCGACGGCCCACACGTCCGAGCCGGATGTCGCGCTCACCGCGTTCAAGATGCTGCCGAAGTCCTGGTTGGGACTGGGCACGACGCTCCACTCGGTGCCGTCCCAGTGTTCGACCAGGGTTGCGTCACCGTGCTTGACGTACTCGCCGACGGCCCAAGCATCGGTGGCAGACAGCGCCGTCACGCCAAGGAGCGCGTTGAGTCGCGTGCTCGGGCTCGGACTGATGACCCGCGACCACCGGTTTCCGTCCCAGTGCTCCACCAACGTCCTGGAGGACGAGTCGCCGGTCGACGTGCCGACAGCCCATACGTCGTCAGCAGAAGTCCCGCTCACCGAGGCAAGCGTGATCTCGCCGCCCTGCGCGTTCGGGCTGGGGACCTTGGTCCAGCCGACACCGTCCCAATGCTCGATCAGGGTCTTCCGGGGTTGCGACAACGCTTCGTACTCGCCGACGGCCCAGACGTCAGCGGGGCTGATGGCGTCTACAGCGTGCAGGCCCGAGACGTAGCCGGGTGCCGGGCTCGGGACGACACTCCAGCCGACTCCGTCCCAGTGCTCGATCAGTCCTCGGAACTCGCTGCCGAAATAGGTTCCGACAGCCCAGACGTCGTTCACCGACAAGGCGCTGACGCCCGCCAGGACGTGCGCGCCCTGGGGATCGCCCGGATTGCGGCTATCCATGGTGGTCCATGTCGCCCCGTCCCAATGCCGGACGAGTGTCTTCTGCTCGTCGCTGTGCAACTTGGAACCCACCGCCCAGGCATCCGTAGCGGAAAGACCACTGATGCCGTACAGCGTTCTCGATCTCACCGTGACGGGAGAGGCACCGGAGGCAGGTTGGGCGGCAGCGGCGAGCGTCGCGCTGGTAATGACGAGCGAAACCGCCACAACAGCGGCCTTCGACAGCTTCTTGATGCGCATGAGATCTCCCCGAGCCTCGCCGGCACCGGACAGCACCTCATCACAGAATGTCGTCGTCCGGATGAGCCGAACCTACTCCCGCATCCGAGCTCCTTCTGCCCATTGCGGGAAACTGGCTGACGAGTAGCTGCGGCGCGTCCGACGGCTCAGCGCCCCCTCCTTGCCGGCCGCGATCATCGCACGTAGGTGACTGTGCGCGGGCCAGGCTCGAAACCGATGCTGCGGTAGAGCAGTCCCGGCACCGGGTACCCGTCGTCACCGCGCGGGTTGACGTGACCAGTCTCAGCGCCCGCGTCACGCAGGGCGCGCAGGCAAGCCAGGTTGACGGCTCGTGCCAGCCCCCGGCGACGGTAGGCGGGCGCGCATCCGACCGGTTCCAGCAGCCCGGCCCGGTTCACATCGTCCAGCCAGCCGAGCGCTGACGCCACCAGCTCGCCATCGGGTGCCTCGACGACCCAGTCGAGGTCGGGTCGGTAGGGCCAGACGGCCATGACGTCGGCGTACGTCTCCGTCGAGAGCCTCGAGCCGAAGTCCGACCAGCCCGCTCGATGCACCCTGGCTCGCGGTTCGGCCTCGCCGAACTCGATGTGTCGCAAGCGAAAACCCTCGGGGAGCACAGGAATCTCGAGCCTGTCGAGCGACCTGGAGTGGTATCGGAAGAACGGTCGCTCCTCGGCCGGGATGAAACCAGCCCTGGTGAGCCCCTCGATCACGGTCGACTCCGTCTCCAGGACCAGGCACGTGTGTTCGCCTTCGCCAGCAACGGTGTCGAACCACCTGAGGATCTCCCCGATGAGATCGGGCCGGCGCGGGTCGACCACCAGGCTCAGCTCACCGGGTAGCTCCACCCATCCCCAGCCGACGCTCAGATCACCCTCCTGCCACAGGGCAGTCCGCCAACGTGATGCCGCGCCGGCGACCGACGTACGACCCCAGGCGACATCGCCGACGTGCCAGCGTGGGTTGTCCGGCCATGCTCGCTGGGTCAACGACTGCATGGCGAGATAGTCGCCGACTGAGGCGTAGTCCTTTCGCAGCAAGGTCATTCGCCCACCGCCAAGGTTGACGTCGAGGCCCGTGCTGCGGCTGCCTCGCGCACGGCCCGCTCGTGTACGGCGTACTTGTCCGTGCGCGCGTCGTACGACCAGAATCCCTTGAGCAGACTGGCCGTCAGCGCCACACCACCGACGCAGAGCAGGCCACCACTCGTGATCGCTCCACGCACACTCCAGACGTCCGCGACGATGCCGGAGCGGGCCTGACCACCGAGGGGTCCGAGGTTGTAGGACAGCATCTCGATGCCGGCCAGCCTCCCGCGCATCGAGTCGGGGATGGTCTGGTTCCAGATGGTGCCGCGGAAGATGCCGCTCACCATGTCCCCGGCTCCGGCCACGACCAGGGCGAGCAGGGCCCACCAGATGTTCGGCGCCAGCCCGACCAGGGCGATCGCCCCGCCCCAGACCATCGCCGAGATCACCACGGCCCGGCCATGATGATTGACGTGCGCCGTCCAGCCGGAGGTGGCCGTGACGAGCAGGCTGCCGACGCTCTCCGCTGAGTAGAGCAGACCGAGCGTCGCAGGGCGGTCGAAGACCTGGCTGGCCAGGGCAGGGAACAGCACGATCGGCATGGCCATCAGCATCGCCACGATGTCGACGATATAAGTCCCGAGCAGGTCTCGGCGGCTCACCGCATAGCGCAGCCCCTCCATGATGCCGGCGAGGCTCGGTGGGTTCGACCGGTCGGTGGCAGGGTACGGCCGCATCAGGAAGAACAGGCCGACGGCCACGACCAACCCCGCCACATCGACCGCATAGCACCAGCCGACGCCCACCACCTGGATCAGCACCCCGCCGATGGTCGGGCCCACGAGGACACTTGCGTCGCGGCCGAGCGACGTGACGGCAGTGGCCGCAGGGAGCAGGTCATGGCGGACGGTGCGCGGCACGAGCGCCTCGCGTGAAGGCCGCTGCAGGGCTTGCGCCGCGGCTAGCAGCGCACCGATCAGGTAGATCAGCCATACCCGCGGATCCGGCAGGAAGGCGTTGCTCAGCAGGGCTGCGGTGAGGACGATCTGCGCCGCGCCGGTCGCCAGGAGCATCCGGCGTCGGTCTGCGTGGTCGGCCAGCGCACCGCCGTACAGGCCGAAGACGACCAGCGGCACGAGCTCGACGATGCCGAGCGCTCCGACGGCGAAGTTCGAGCCTGTCAGGTGGTAGAGCTGGTAGGGAACCGCGACGTACGAGACCATGCCGCCCAGGTAGAAGACCGTGCCGCCGGCGGTGAGCAGCCGGAAGTCACGCGACTCGCGCAGCGGGGTCGTGTCGAGCCGGAGCCGTGACACATGCCCTCGCCAGCTCACGGCAGAAGGCTCTCAGACCCGCCTCGATCGCGCGAATGGATATGCACCGGGCGACGTATGGACTAGCGTTCCCAACGCCTGGTGATCCCTGTCTTTCTCGGAGGAGGCAACACACGATGGTGAAGAAACGCAGGCGACTGGCCGTCGCCGTGGTAGCTCCGCTGGTCGGCCTGCTGGTCGCCTGGACCCTGACGACGCCGGCGAGGGCGGCAACCGCCGAGTCCAGCGAGGGATTCGGACAGGTGATCGGCGTCAGCACGGTCCCTTCGGGACTTGCGTGGGCCGTCGGTAACCGTGGCATCAAGGGCTTTCTCGTCTACTGGACCGGTAGCGAGTGGAAGGACTCGGCGCTCGTCCTGCCGGGCCGGGCCAGCGAGCTGGATGCTGTCGACGCGCGAACGGCACAGGATATCTGGGCAGTCGGCTACTACTATCCCGATGGCTCCAGCCACCAGGTGACGTTGATCGAGCACTGGGACGGGTCGGCGTGGCACCGGGTGCCCGCCCCTGGACCGACCCGCTACCTCATGTCGGTCAGCGCCGACTCGAGGACCGACGCATGGGCGGCCGGGAACGGTCCCCGGGGTGCCGTGCTCATACATTGGGACGGTCAACACTGGACATCATCCCGTAACAAGGGCTGCGGAATCTGCACGATCCGGGGGCTCCGATCGGTCACCGCCATCTCCCCGAAGGACGCCTGGGCGGTTGGATACACCGGTGGTGGGACCAGCACCTTCCTGACCATGCACTGGGACGGCGTCGGTTGGCACCGAGTGCCCAGTGCGCTGCCCGGCGGTCGGGAGGTCGAGGGCGAGCTGCAGTCTGTCTCGGCCGCCTCCGACACCGACGTCTGGGCAGTAGGCAACTTCATCGACGCTCAGGTCAACTTCCACAGCTTCACCGAGCACTGGGACGGCACCCGCTGGACCAGGGTGCCGAGCGCGATCCCCGGAGCGCCGAAAGAGCCCATCCTGTACGGCGTCGCAGCCGTGTCCGCTGGTGACGCCTGGACCGCTGGCTACTGGTTGCGCCCGAGCCGGACCCTGACCTACCACTGGAACGGCAGCCGGTGGACCGACGTCGAGAGTCCTGACCCGGGGCTGTTCCTCGCGGTCGACGCCTCCTCGTCCAGCAACGCCTGGGCAGTGGGCTCGGTGGGCGGCCGCATGCTGATGGAGCACTGGGACGGGCACACCTGGAGCGTGACCTGACCTGTCGCCGGGACGTGACAGGCTAGGGCGATCATGGCGACCCGAACGACGGCCGACTACCTCGGTACCACGACGCTGATCACCGGCAGTGACGAGTTCATGGCCGAGCGGACGATCAGCCGGACCCGGCGGGCGATCTGTCGTACGGACCCCGACGCCGACGTGTCGGAGCTGGCCGCGGTGGGTCTCGGGGCCGGGGCGATCGCCGAGATCAGCAGTCCCGTCGCTGTTCGCCAGCATGCGCTGCGTCGTGGTCTCCGCGCTCGAGGACCTGCCGGCCGACGCGGTCCAACCCCTGCTGTCGTACGTCGCCAGACCCGTCCCCGGACGTCGCTCTGCTGCTGCACCACACGGGCGGGGTGAAGGGCAAGGCGGTGCTCGACAAGCTGCGCGCCGCCGGCGTGGTCGAGGTCAAGGCCACGCCGATGAAGAAGTGGGAGCTGCCCGGCTGGCTGGTCGGCGAGTTCCGTCACCACGGTGCGACGATCGGCGAGTCCGCCGCCGCCGCCCTGGTCGACGCGGTCGGTGAGGACCTGCGAGCGTTGGCCGGCGCGGCCGACCAGCTGGCGTCGGACGCCGACGGTGAGCCGGTCACCGTCGAGCTGGTGCGGCTCTACTTCGGTGGCCGCGCCGAGGTCAAGGGCTTCGCGGTCGCCGATGCCGCCATCGACGGCAAGGCGAGTGAGGCGCTGGAGCAGCTGCGCTGGGCGTTCGCCGGCCGGGTCGACCCGGTGCTCATCACCAGCGCCATCGCCGGCGGGCTGCGTGCGCTGGCTCGCTACACGTCGGCGCCACGAGGCCTCCGCGAGGGTGACTTGGCGCGGGAGGTCGGCGTACCGCCCTGGAAGCTGAAGTCGCTGGCCGTCCAGTCGCGATCCTGGTCACCGCGTGGGCTGGCGGTCGCGATCCAGGCCGCCGCCACCGCCGACGCCGACGTCAAGGGCGCCGCCGGCGACCGGATGTGGGCCTGCGAGCGGCTGGTGATCTCCGTTCTCCGCGCCCGCGCCATCCACTGACCCTGGCTCCCAGGTGCTGCGGTTCCCGGCTCCGCACTGGTCGGGGTCGGGCCCCCTGAGGCGGGACCGCGTGGTGGGGGCGTTTGAGTGGTGCACCACTCAAATACCCCCCAAGCCACCCAGATCTGAGTGGCTTAGGGGCCATCTGGGTGGTGCACCACTCAAACGCCCCCGAGGGAACGCGGACGCGGCCGCCCGGGGTGACGCGGATCCCACTCCCCGGACAGCCGGGAGCCAGATGGCGGACAGCACGCAAAAACGGGCCGACTCGGATCGAGTCAGCCCGTCGTGGTGGAGCAGAGGTCAGAGGGTGGCGGCCTGCGAGGCGATGGCCGACTTCTTGTTGGCTGCCTGGTTCTTGTGGATCACGCCGGCCGAGGCGGCCTTGTCGAGCTTGCGGCTGGCCGCCTTGGCGAGCTCCTGCGCCTGGTCGGTCTCACCGGCCGTCGACGGCCTCGTGGAATCGGCGGATCGACGTCTTGAGCGCGGACTTGACCGACTTGTTGCGCTCGTGCGCAGCGTCGTTCTGCTTGTTGCGCTTGATCTGAGACTTGATGTTCGCCACGAGTTGATGCTCTCCCACGAAGGTGTTCGACGGTGTTGTTGTCCGGCTGCTGCAGTTGGTGCGTCCGGCTGGTCATGCGTTCGTCGTACGTCGACCAGACGCGACCGCCAAGGTTACCAGCGAGCCGCGGAGCGGGCCAAATCGCCGAGACGGACCTCAGCCCAGGTCGACGACGTAGTGCTCGTACGTCTCGACCACGATCATGCCGACGTGCTCGTAGAGCCCGAGCGCACCGGTGCGCGAGTCGGTGTTGAGCCGGGAGATGGTGGCTCCTCGCGACCGCGCCTCGGCGAACGCCGCCACCAGGAGGGCCCGGCCCAGCCCACGTCCGCGCGCTTCACGCCGTACGGCGATCTGGTCCACCCACCCCTCGCCGTCGCTGACGCTCACCCGGCAGGCGCCCACGATGCGCTCGTCGCCGTCGACGTCCTCCACCACGGTGATGATCTGCCAGGGCTCGAAGTCGCTTCGACCGAACGCGATGGCCTGCCAGTCCTCGAGCGTCGACGGCAGGCGGTCCGGCCACTCGTTGAAAGCGTCCTCGAACGTCCGGTAGACGTCGTACGTGTCTCGCTCGGGCTCGAAGCCCCGCAGCCGATGACCGGCCGGCAGGTCCTGGTCCGCGATGGCCGCGCCTTCGGGGAGCTCGAGGATCCAGGACGTGTAGAGCAGCGTGCCGCCGTGAGCGGTGAAGAGCCCCATCGCGCTCCCTGGTTGGTCACCGGCACGGTCTGGCCCGACCCGCGGGTAACCGAGCTCCTTCGCCTTCGCGAGGCCCCACCGGAAGAGCCGGGTGCCGAGCCCCCGACCTCGATGTGCCGGATGGACGTAGGCCTCGAGCCGGTTCCTGTGCACCTCGCCGTACGCGACGAGAGTCGTCCTGCTCGAAGAAGCCGATGCTCTGCGCACCCAGGTCGTAGGAAGGCCGTGCCCAGTCGCCGCGGATGTCCTCGAGCTCCACCATGGGGTGACCCATGTCCGCCTGCTCAGCGGCGTAGGTCAGCTCGAAGACCGCCTCCGCGTCAGTGAGGATGAGCGGTCTCGTGACGATCGAGCCCATGACCGTGGTGACGTCAGACATGCGGAGTACCTAACCGCGACCGTGGGGTGTCTGTCATCCCAATTTCGCCGGCAGCCGCCCGCGTCTGGACCAGGTCCGGTTGTGCCAAGGTGGCGACATGACAGCTGACCAAGACTCGGCCCGCGAGACCGTCGAGGCACTGCTGGACCGGGTCGACGAGGTCGACCGGCTCGTCAACAGCATCTGCACGCTCAACCCGGCGGCTCTCGACCAGGCCGCGGCTCTCGACGATGAGTCGGCGGCCGGCCGGTCGCGCGGTCCCTTGCACGGCAAGGCCGATCCTGCATCAAGGACAACATCGACACCGCGGACCTGCTGACCACCGCCGGATCGCTGGCGCTGGCGGAGACCCCGCCCAGCTGCCGACGCTCCCCTGGTACGGCGGCTGCGGGACGCCGGGATGGTCGTCCTCGGCAAGACCAACCTCAGCGAGTGGGCGAACCTGCGCGACGAGGCGTCCACCTCCGGGTGGAGCGCGTACGGCGGTCTGACCCGCAACCCGTACGGGCTCAACCGTTCGGCCGGTGGGTCGAGTGCAGGAAGCGGCGCGGCGGTGGCGGCCCGGCTGGCGCCGTACGCGATCGGCACCGAGACCGACGGCTCGATCACCTGCCCGGCCGCCTTCAACGGCTGCGTCGGGCATCAAGCCAACGGTCGGTCTCCTTCCGGCGCGACGGCATCGTGCCGATCTCGAGGTCGCAGGACACCGCCGGCCCGATGGCGATGACCGTCGACGAGGCGGCGCAGCTGCTGACGGTCCTGGCCGGGAACGGCATCGACTACGCCGCGTCATGCACAGCCCGGGCGTCTCGCCGGCAAGCGGATCGGACTTCCGCGCCAGGGATTCTGGGGTTACAGCCCCGCTGCCGACGCGGCGGCCGAGCGAGCGGTCGAGCTGCTGGCCGCTGAGGGCGCGACGATCGTCGACGCCACCAACCTGGACTCGATGGTCGACTACGGCTTCGACGACGAGCTGCTCGTGCTGCTGTCCGAGATCAACGCCGGCATGACGACCTACCTCGCCACCCGCCCCGACGGTGGGCCGCGAACGCTCGCGGACATCGTCGAGTTCAACCGGACAGCATGCTGCCGAGGAGCTGCTCTACTTCGGGCAGTCGTTCTTCGAGCAGGCGCTGGAGGCGCCCATACCTGGGTCACGCGACTACCTGGCGGCCAGGTCCGCCTGCCTTGCCCACGGTCGCGACGCCGGTATCGACGCCGTACTGCGCGAGCACCGACTCGACGCCCTGCTCTCGCCGTCCTACAGCCCGGCACTCCCGATCGACCTGGTCAACGCCGAGCATCGGGTGGGGTTCGTGCACGCAGCCCGCGGCGATGGCGGGCTATCCACTGTTGACGGTCCCATCGGCGCTCGTCCACGGGCTGCCGGTGGCCGTGACGTTCTGGGGTACGGCCGACAGCGAGGCCGGCTTGATCGAGATCGCGGCGGGCTACGAAGCCGCGCGCGACGCCGCCGACGGCCCGCTGCCGGCGCCGACGTACCCGCAGTTCGTCTGACCGAGCCGACGCGAAGCCGAGACCGTGACCGACCCCAGACCTCCGCTGCACCATCGAGCCGCTCCGCACCGATCGTCTCGACCTGACACCCGCTCGACCCGGCGGCGGACGCGGCGGCGCTGCACGCGATGTTGGCCGATCCAGAGGTGCACCGCTACGACACCGACGCGGTCGCCTCGGGGTCGGTCGAGGAGACCGCGCTGCGCCTGCATCGCCAGGTGGTGGCGAACGGCGGTACGACGTGGGCGATCCGGCTGCGAGGCGGCGACCCGATCGGCACCATCGGGATCTTCGCCGACCAGGACACCACTATCCGCGGTGTCGGGTGGAGCCTGACCCGGTCCCATTGGCGGCAGGGGATCACCAGTGAGGCGGCCAAGGCGGCGATCCCCTACCTGCTGGCCCAGGACGGTGTGGACGGGCTCGAGGCTTGGGTGGACTCGCAGAACGCCGCCTCGCTCGGCGTCGCCCGGGCGGCCGGGATGACCGAGGGTGGTCGGCTGCCGCGTTCCTACCCGGACCGGGTGGCCCAGACCATCGTCATGGCGCTGGCCGCGCAGCCGCGTGACCCGCAGGTCTTCGGGATGTTCTCGACGCTCCTCGTCACCGATCTGCCGGGGACGGTACGGCTGCTGACCGAGCTGCTCGACCTCCATGTGGCCTGGGCCTACCCGGATCCGCCGCGAGTCGCGTTCCTTGCGATCGAGCCGTGGTCGGGCAGCCGAGGGTTCCAGCTCGAGCAGTCGCCGTCCCGCGTGGACCATCCACAGCAGCTGTCCTTCGACGTGGCCGTCCTGGTCGACGGGATCAGCGACCGCGCATTGCGCGCCGGCTTGGAGGTGGTCGAGGCGCCGTACGACCAGCCTTGGGCGAGACGCGAGATGACCTTCGAGCTTCCCGACGGACATCGGGTCACCGTGAGCGGTCCCACGCTGCCGGGTGGCTGAATCTCCGGGAGACTGCAGGCATGGACATCAGGAAGATGGGCGTCGAGGAGGAGCTGATGTTCGTCGACCCCGAGTCAGGGGTGCTGCGGGCGGTCGCCAGTGCGGCGCTCGCGGTCCATCGCGAACGCACCGATGCCGAGGCCGAAGGTCAGGACTTCGGTGCGAGCGCAGGTCTCGGTGCGGAGCTCTTCCAGCAGCAGATCGAGACCGGTACGGCGCCATGCCGCACCGCCGACGAGCTGCGGCAGGACCTGGTGAGCTGTCGGCGGGCAGCGGCCGACGCGGCCGCTGAGGTGGGGACCGCTTTGATTGCGGCGGGGACCAGGGTGTTGCCGATGGGAGAGGACGAGCAGGTCACCCGCGCAGGACCGCTACGAGCGCATCGTCCACGAGTTCGGCGAGATCAGCCGCCAAGGGTCGGTCTGCGGCATGCATGTCCATGTGGATGTGGCCGACGACGGCGAAGGCGTCAAGGTCATCGACGGGCTCCGGCCGTGGCTCCCCGTGCTTCGCGCCATGAGTGTCAACTCGCCGTACTGGCGCGGCACGGACACCGGCTACGCGAGCTGGCGGTCCCAGGTCTGGGCGCGCTGGCCGACGGCCGGGCCGTCAGATCTGTTCCAGGACCCGGAGGGCTACCGGGCTGCGACCGAGGCGCTCGTACGAAGCGGTGCGGCCCTCGATCTCGGCATGCTCTACTTCGACGCCAGGCTCTCGCAGAGCTATCCGACGGTGGAGATCCGGGTGTTCGACAGCGATGACCGAGCCCGATGATGTCGTGCTCCTCGCGATGCTGACTCGTGCGCTGGTGAGCACGACTGCGGACCGGCCGGCTACGGGGAACCCTTCCGCCGCGGAGTGGCGACACGAGCTGCTGCGGGCCGCCCATTGGCGAGCCTCGCGGGACGGCCTGTCGGGCGAGCTGCTCGATCCAGTCGAGGGAGTGCCTCGACCTGCCCGGGCCGTGGTCCAGCGTCTCATCGAGCACGTTCGTCCCGCCTTGGCGGAGACGGCCGACGTGTCGCGGGTCGAGGAGAGCTTCGAACGCCTGGTTGCCCGGGGGACCGGAGCCAGTCGGCAACGGGCAGCGTTCGAGCGCGGCGGTCTCGCCGAGGTCGTCGCCGATCTCCGCCGACGCTTCGACGACTCGCTGAGCTCGCCGAGCTAGCTGAGCTGAGCTGCAGCGCCGTCGGCTGGCTCGGCTCGAAGGAGATACGCGGCGCGACGCTGGCCTCAGCCACCTTCGTGAAAGACACCGAACAGGTTGCCTGCGATGTCGCGGAAGGTCGCGATCGCCTCGCCTTCCTTCTGCGGCTCGCTCGGAGACGCGATCTCCCCGCCCTGCTCGACGATCCGTCGCAACGCCGCGTCCACGTCGTCGACCCGAAGCCAGACCAGGACACCAGCGACCCTCGAGGGCGGGCGGTCAGCCACCCAGGCGCCGCTGACCTCTCCACCGGGGTCGTCGAACGATATCTCGCCGTCCGGTTTCTTCCGGATCTGCCAGCCGAAAACCGCTGTGTAGAAGGCGGCTGAGGCTTCAGCGTCAGCTGCTGGAATCTGGAGGTACCTGACGGTCCCATGTGTCATGGTGCGGCCTTTCCCAGTCGTCGTCGGACTCCTCGCAAGCACGCTGAGCCGACTTGTCGCCGAAACGCGGGCAGGTTGGGCAGCGAGGGTGGGGGAGGGTGTACGGCAACCATCAGCCCGTAGCAGCCGACGGCGGCGAGGAACCCGGTCACATCATCCTCCTCGGCAGGGCTGATCCCGGTGCCCGACATGATCTCGTCGAAGTAGGGGGTGTCGACCCACTCCAACGCGAACACCATCGTGTCAGCCCACCGCTGGCCGCGGCGGGACATGCCCCAGTCGAGGAGCACCGGCTGTCCGTCACGGTGTCGGATCAGGATGTTGTCGTGCCGGATGTCCCAATGACAGAAGGACTCGTCGCGTTGGTGGTCGAGGCATCGCTGCCCCAGCTCGAGCAACATCGGAAGCTCTGCCGCTGCCCAGGAGGGCAGCCCATCCACCTCCTTCGGCGTGGCGATCGCCATCCGGTGCAGGAACTTGAGCAGTCCGCCGGAGTTGGAGTCCTCGGGCAGACCGGCCGGGACGGGGGTGAGCTCGTCCGACTGCCGACGCACCGCATCGAACACGCTCGCCCGGTCCGTGGGTGAGCTCCAGTCCGGGTGTCTGCCGTCGATGTCCTCGAGCGCGATCGCCACCCAGTCACCGTCGTCGTACGTCGACAGCAGGTTCGCGCGGTACGGCACCGGCGGGAGGATCGAGAGGGCCGACAGCACCCTGACCTCGTGTCGGAAATGGGCCGGCGTGTCCGGGTTGATGTCCGGGCTGACGGCTTTGACGAAGGCGCGGGAGCCGTTGGCGGCCCGCAGGCTGGTGGCGACCGCCGGAGACATGCCACCCACGCGAGGGGTCACCTCGACGACCCGGGCTTGGAGAACACCCTCGACCCACGCGTGGACCGCGGCCGGCATGGCCTCGTACGGCGTCCTGACGCCGACCAAGCGTCCGCCCGCCGGCGATTCGTCTGTGTCGCTCACGCGGTCGACGCCCCCCAGGTCGCTGACGAACCGACGAGATCTACCCGGTTGACCGCCATACGGGTGAATCATCGGCCATCCGCGACGACTCAGCCACCGGGTTTCCTGCTCGCGCCGAGCTCAGGTCGGGGGGCGTTTGGGTGGTGCACCACTCAAACGCCCCCCAAGCCACTCAGATTTGGGTGGCTTGGGGGCAATCTGAGTGGTGCACCACCCAAACGCCGGGAGCGTGGAGCGAGTCTGGCGGCGTGGGATGATGGTCCCTGGCGCTGGTACGACGTACCGGCGCCACCTGACATGACAGCCCCCAGCCCGAAAGTGCTCTGTGCCCACCAACTCTGTCCCGGCGCCGCTACCCGGCTCCACCGACCCGGCGATCATCCGCAACTTCTGCATCATCGCCCACATCGACCACGGCAAGTCGACACTGGCCGACCGGATGCTGCAGCTGACCGGAGTGGTCGACGGACGCGCCATGCGAGCGCAGTACCTCGACCGGATGGACATCGAGCGCGAGCGCGGGATCACGATCAAGAGCCAGGCGGTGCGGCTGCCGTGGACGGCATCCGCAGGCCCGGACGCGGGCACCCAGTTCGTGCTCAACATGATCGACACGCCCGGCCATGTCGACTTCACCTATGAGGTGAGCCGGTCGCTCGAGGCCTGCGACGGCGCCGTCCTGCTGGTCGACGCGGCCCAGGGCATCGAGGCGCAGACGCTGGCCAACCTGTATCTGGCCCTGGACGCCGATCTGCACATCATCCCGGTGCTCAACAAGATCGACCTGCCGAGCGCTCAGCCCGACCGGTACGCAGCCGAGCTCGCCCACATCATCGGGTGCGACCCCGACGACGTGTTCCGGGTGTCGGCCAAGACCGGCGAGGGGGTGGAGGTACTCCTCAACGAGATCGTGTCCACGGTCCCGGCGCCGAAGGGAGTCGCGGACGCGCCGCCTCGGGCACTGATCTTCGACTCCGTCTACGACACCTACCGAGGAGTCGTCACTTACGTCCGCGTCGTCGATGGCCGGCTGTCGCACCGCGACCGGATCAAGATGATGTCGACCGGGGCCGTCCACGAGATGCTCGAGGTCGGGGTCATCTCGCCCGACCCGATGCGGGCCGACCACCTCGGAGTCGGCGAGGTCGGCTACCTGATCACCGGCGTCAAGGAGGTACGGCAGTCGCGGGTCGGTGACACAGTGACCGCCGCCGTACACGGGGCGACCGAAGCGCTGAGTGGCTACCGGCACCCCAACCCGATGGTCTACTCCGGGCTCTACCCGATCGACGGAGACGACTACCCGACGCTGCGCGACGCCCTCGACAAGCTCCAGCTCAACGACGCGGCCCTGATGTACGAGCCGGAGACCTCTGGCGCTCTGGGCTTCGGGTTCCGCTGCGGGTTCCTCGGCCTGCTGCACATGGAGATCGTCCGCGAGCGGCTCGAGCGCGAGTTCAACCTCGACCTGATCTCGACCGCACCCAATGTCGTCTACCGGGTGGTCATGGAGGACGGCTCCGAGCTCACCGTCACCAACCCCAGCGAGTACCCGGGCGAGGGCAAGATCAACGCGGTCTACGAGCCCGTCGTCCGCGCCACCATCTTGTCGCCGTCGGACTACATCGGCGCGATCATGGACCTCTGCCAGACGCGGCGCGGAACTCTGCAGGGCATGGAGTACATCTCAGAGTCCCGGGTCGAGCTGCGCTACTCGCTGCCGCTCGCCGAGATCGTGTTCGACTTCTTCGACAACCTCAAGTCCCGCACCAAGGGCTACGCGTCCCTCGACTACGAGCCGGTCGGGGAGCATGCCGGGCGACCTGGTGAAGGTCGACGTGCTGCTGCACGGCGAGCCGGTCGACGCGTTCTCGGCGATCGTCCACCGCGACGCCGCCTACTCGTACGGCGTCGGGCTGACCCTGAAGCTGAAGGAGCTGATCCCCCGCCAGCAGTTCGAGGTGCCGATCCAAGCCGCCATCGGTGCCCGGGTGATCGCCCGCGAGACGGTGCGGGCGATGCGCAAGGACGTGCTCGCCAAGTGCTACGGCGGCGACATCACCCGCAAGCGCAAGCTGCTGGAGAAGCAGAAGGAGGGCAAGAAGCGGATGAAGATGGTGGGCCGCGTCGAGGTCCCCCAAGAGGCCTTCATCCAGGCCCTCAACACCTCAGAACCCTCCGAGAAGTCGAAGCGGTAGAACCCGGCGGCGTCGGGTGCGGTAGGAATGCGCCATGGACGACGCCACGATCGCGACCCGACTCGCTCTGCTCGAGGCCCATGTGGACTGGCTCTACCAGAACTCCGGGTATGCGCCGCCGTACGGCCACAGTGGGACGCCGCCTGTCACCTCCGTGTCGAGTGGCGGCGGCGGTTACTCCGAGGCCGTCCTCGAGCTGGTACGGGACGGCAACAAGATCGGCGCCATCAAGCAGTACCGCGAGGAGACGGGGGTCGGCCTCAAGGAGGCCAAGGACGCCGTCGACCGCCTCGGCTGACCACCCCGCGCACATTCGTCTGGGGTCCTGAGGGTGGTTGCCGCGGGAGTGGTGCAGCCGGATGCGGCGGGTCCGGACACCCCCGAAGCGGCCTTGGCCCACAGGGATATCCACCGTTCCACCCGGGCGGCGCCGACGCGTCATCCGATGTTTGCCGTCCGTTGGCCGAGTTCTCCATCAACTGATCTCTGGTCTCCCTAGCCTCGAAACGGCGGCCTCTTCCCTCACGTCCGGCTGGCCGCCTGGGTCGAGACTGGAAGGGGTCCCCGACAGGTGGAGCACGACCAGACCGAGACTACGCTCGCGGTCGCACCCGAACCCGATCCCAACGCCCGCCCGGAAGCAGACCCGCCACGCACGCTGCGGCACAAACGCAGCGCCGGTGACCAGGTGTTTCGGGGTTTGGTTCGGTGTGCTGCGGCGACGGTGTTGTTGATCACTGGTGGGATTGGTCTGTTTTTGGGTATCAAGGCTGTTCCGGTGTTGCGGGTGTTGGGGTGGTCGTTCTTTACCACGACGGAGTGGAATCCGGAGTCGGGTCGTATTGGTATTGCGGCGGTGTTGGTGGGGACGTTGGAGTTGGCGGCGGTGGCGATTGTGGTGGCGTTTCCGTTGGCGTTGGGGTTGGCGTTGTATATCAGTGAGTATGCCCCGCCGGGGTTGAAGCGGGCGTTGATCAGTCTGGTGGATTTGATGGCGGCGATCCCGAGTGTGGTGTATGGGTTGTGGGGGGTGTTCTTTTTGATGCCGCGGGCGTTTTATGTGTCGCATTGGTTGGCGCAGAATGTGTCGCTTCATTCCGGTGTTCAAGGTGCGGACGGACGCGAACGCGGCGAACTGGGAGCAGAGCAAGTACACGTCGTCGTTGGCGATTGCGGGTCTGGTGGTGGCGATGATGGTGTTGCCGATGGCGTGTTCGGTGATGCGGGAGGTGTTCTCGTTGTGTCCGCCGGGGGAGAAGGAGGCGGCGTTGGCGTTGGGGTCGACGAAGTGGGGGATGATCCGGACGGTGTTGCTGCCGTTCGGGAAGGGCGGGATCATCGGGGGGACGATGCTGGGTCTGGGTCGGGCGTTGGGGGAGACGATCGCTGCGTTGATGATCTTGTCGATCGCGTTCGAGATCAAGATCCGTATTTTCGAGCTGGGGGGGACGACGACGTCGGTGTTGATCGCGTCCCGGTTCGGGGACGCGACGTCGTTCCAGCTGTCGGCGTTGCTGGCGGCCGGCCTGGTGCTGTTCCTGATCACGTTGGTGGTGAACTCGTTGGCGGCGATTTTGGTGACGCGTTCGCGTAGCGGCGCGAGAGCGGGATCTGAGGCCGGCGATGACGACGGTGATGGAGCGTCCCGACCTCGACGCGGTCGACGACGAGGTTGATGTGGTGGTGCCGCGGCCGATGCGGGGCAAGACGGTGGACGAGTTGGCGTCGGCGGCTGGGGTCGGCGGCGGCGGGGTTGGCGTTGGGGTGGCTGATCTATACCCGGTTGATCGCGACCACGGGCTGGTTCGCGTTCGTGGTGGTCGCCTATCTGTGCTGCGCTGGTGATCTATGCGGTGGTGACGCTGGTCGGGGAACTCGCGTGGTCGAGGTCGCAGGACCGGGTCGCGGCGGCGCTGATCCGGTACCGCGGCGGTCACGGTGATGTTGGTGTTGGCGCTGATCTTGGGCGTACACGTTCTGGGCGGGGCGTGAGGCGTTGGCGCATCTGAACTTCTTCACCCAGGACCTGTCGCCGGGCGGGGCCGTTGGATCCGTTGACCAAGGGTGGGGTGCTGCATGCGCATCGCGGGCACGTTGATCATGATCACGCATCGCGATCGTGTTGACGGTGCCGTTGGGGATCGGGTGTGCGGTGTTCCTGACCGAGGTCGGGTGGTCGGGGGATCGCGGCTGGTGCGGACGGTGGTGGAGTCGATGACGGCGTTGCCGTCGATCGTGGCCGGCCTGTTCATCCTGGTGACGGTCATCTTGTTCCTGGGGTTCCCGCGGTCGGGGTTGGCGGCGGCGTTGGCGATGAGTGTGATGATGCTGCCGGTCATCGCCCGGGCGTCGGAGGTGGTGTTGCGGGTGGTGCCGAACGGGCTGCGGGAGGCGAGTCTGGCGTTGGGGGCGTCGCAGTGGCAGACGGTGTGGCGGGTGGTGCTGCCGACCGCCCGCCCGGGTTTGACCACGGCGGTCATCTTGGGCACGGCGCGCGGGTCTGGGGGAGACGTCGCCGGTGTTGTTGACGGCCGGCTACACGACGTATCTGAACCTGGACCCGACCCAGGGTCCGATGGTGTCGCTGCCGCTGCTGACGTTCTCGCTGTCCCGCAGCCCGGAGCATGTCGACATCGCCCGGGCGTTCGGTGCCGCGTCGGTACTGCTGTTCCTGGTGCTGGTCCTGTTCGCGGTCGCCCGGGCCCTCGTGGCCGGCAGTAAAGGTGGAAAATCATGACCCGGACTCGCACGACTCGGCGACCCCGTCGTTCTCTCCGTCATGCGGCGTCTGGTTGCCGTATTCGTCGTGGTGTTCTGTCGTGCTGGTGCCGCTGGGCGCCGCCGAGCGCGTCGGCGGATGGGCCGTACCAGCTGATCGAGGGGACGGGGTCGACGTGGAGCCAGAACGCGTTGAACCAGTGGATCGCGGATGTGTCGGCGAACGGGATCCAGGTCGCGTACGGCGGTGGTGGGTCGTCGAAGGGGCGGCGGGACTTCGGGGAGGGCACGGTCGACTTCGCGGTGACGGAGATCCCGTACCAGGGTCGGGACCCGCGGACCGGGCAGTCGGACACGGCGAACGGGCGGGACGTTCGCGTATATGCCGGTGGTGGCGGGTGGGACGTCGTTCATGTATCACCTGGAGATCGGCGGGAAGCTTTATACCGGGCTGCGGTTGTCGGGGGAGACGATCTCGAAGATCTTCACCGGGAAGATCACCAACTGGGACGACCCGGCGATCACCGCGGACAACAACGGGTTCAAGCTGCCGGCGACGAAGATCATCCCGGTGGTCCGTTCCGACGGGTCGGGGACGACGGCGCAGTTCACGACCTGGATGGACAACCAGTACCCGTCGCTATGGCGGCCGTTCTGCCAGTGCACGGGGCTGACGTCGTACTACCCGATCAAGGACGGCATGGTCGCCAAGGACGGGTCGGTCGGGGTGGCGGGCCACATCTCTGCCTCGTACGGCAACGGCACCATCGGCTACGTCGAGTACTCGTATGCGCTGAACGACAACTACCCGGTGGCGAAGGTGCTGAACAAGGCCGGGATACTACGTCCAGCCCACGGCCTACAACGTGGCGGTGGCGTTGACCCAGGCGAGGATCAACGAGGACAAGTCGTCGCCGTTGTATCTGACCCAGATCCTGACCGGGGTCTACAACTACCGCGATCCGCGGACGTACCCGTTGTCGTCGTACTCCTACATGATCGTGCCGACCGGCGCGGATGACCCGCGGATGAACGAGACAAGGCGAACACCCTCGGTGACTTCGCCTACTACTTCCTGTGTGACGGGCAACGCGAAGCCGCCGCCTTGGGCTACTCGCCGTTGCCGTTGAACCTGGTCAAGGCCGGGTTCGCCCAGATCGCCCGGATACCGGGTGCGTCCAGCCCCGGCCATGACCCGTCGACCTGCAACAACCCCACCTTCGACCCGAAGAACCCCGACGGCAACTTCCTCGCCGAGCACGCCCCGCAGCCGGCCGCCTGTGACAAGGTGGGCGCCGGCCCGTGCGGGATCGCGGTCCCCCCCACCGGTGGGAGTACGACCCCACCGGCCCAGCAGCGGCGGCACCACCGCCACCGGCCGGATCCGGCGGTGCCACCGCCCCGACCGGCGGCACCACCGGCGGCACCGGTAGCAGTGGTGATCCTGGTGGTGGCAGCACCGGTGGGACGGGTCTGCCCGGCACCGGCAGCGACCTGCCCGGCGGTGCCGTACCGGTCGCCGGCGACCCACCACCGGCACCGACACCGGCACCGGTACGGGGACGGTGCAGTACTACGGCACGTCGACCGCGCTCAGCGCCGAAAGCAGCAGCACCGACACCCTGCGGAACCTGGTCATCCTCGAGCTGCTCGCGTTCATCCTGATCCCGCCGCTGCTGGTCAAGATGTGGCGCAACCGCAGAACCGGCCGCCCATGACCCTCACCACCCCCTCACGCGAGTCCACCGACCCGACCAGCCGACGTCCGCCACCCGCCACAGCCGACCACGGTGGCACCCCGGCCGCCGACCGCGACCGGCCGGGTCGGCGGCGGTCGGCGGGTCGGCGGGGTCGGCCGGCGTCGTCGTTGGCGGTGCTGCGGATGGCGACCTGGGTGGTCGTGTGTGGTCTCCGGCGGGGCGTTGTTCTTCGTGGTGTTCCTGCTGGTCCTGGCCCCGTTGCAGCAGTCGCGGGCACAGTCGGTGCTCTACACCCAGTTCCGGTCCGAGGTCGACGCGACCACCGCCCCGTTCGGGGTCGACCCGATCCCGCGTCGGCCATCCCGGTCGCGCTGCTGGAGATCCCCGCGATCGGGCTGCGGCAGGTGGTCGTCGAGGGCACCTCCAGCCGGCAGCTGCGCAACGGCCCCGGGTCATTTCCGGGTCAGTGTCCTGCCCGGCCAGCTCGGCACGTCGGTGATCTTCGGCCGAAGTCCACCACCTACGGCGGCCCGTTCGCACGACCTGCCCGCCGCTGCTGCACGTCGACCCGATCCAGGTCACCACCGGCCAAGGCGTGTTCACCTACACAGGTCGAGGACGTCCGCCACCAAGGCGACCCGCAACCCCCGGCCCTGGAAGCCGGCCAAGTCCGGCTGCTGCTGGTCACCACCGACACCGCGCACCCTCGGAGCCTTGTCCACCGTCTACGTCGACGCGATCTTGACCAGCCCCGCCGCCGTCACCCCACCCCGAGCCGCGATCATCGTCCCCGCCTACGAGAACGAGATGGCCTCCGACGTCACCGCCTACCTCACCCTCGTGCTCTGGCTGTTCGCCCTGATCGGCGTCGGCGCGTTCATCGCCTGGGGACTCACCCACTGGGGCAAGGCCCAAACCTGGGTGATCGGCGCCCCCCTCATCCTGGTCGCCCTCTGGGGCGCCTCCGACAGCGCAGCCATGCTGCTGCCCAACCTGATGTGACCGGAGCCCCCATGACGTCCACACCCAGCACCAACCCCACCCGACGCCGCCGTCGAGTCGTCGATGAAGCCTCGCCGCATCCTGGTGGCCGCACTCGCGCGTCGTCGGCCTGGCCGGTGTGAGCGGTGCGCTGTCACCCGCCGTGCTCGCCTCCACGCCACCAAGCCAGCACGGCGAGCGCCCCGACGCGTCGTGACCGCCGGTCGAGCCGACCCCGACGACGACTCCTCGGTGACCCAGACGCACGACTGGCCGGACGACGAGGGCACCTCCCGCACCGGCACCGTCACCGTCTCCCAGACCAAAGACCTCGCCACCCGCCAGATCGTCAACATCTCCTGGTCCGGCTTCATGCCGACGATCAACTCGTTCATCCCCGGGCAGACGCGTCCACCCCGCGCCGCAGACCGCCGCTCGCATCGGGGTATCCCGTCGTGCTGCTCGAGTGCCAGGGCGACCACGCCGACGCGATGACGCCCGGCGACTGCGCGATCACCGGCGCCGAGCCGCTTCCTCGACTACGCGATCTACGACAAGAACGAGACCGACGAGGTGCACCACCTGACCCGGTCGGACTCCCGGTCGTTCACCGAGACCAGCGGCAAGGTCGACAGTGCACCGACCGGACAGCTGGTCCAGCTGCCGAGCGACTTCAACGACTCGAACGTGATCGGCACCAACTGGTACGCGACCTGGACCGACCCGGACGGCACGCATGCCAATGCCCGCTTCGAGGTTCGCTCAACCAAGGAGGCTCCCCAGAGCCTCGGCTGCAGCGACTCCGACCAGCCGACTCGAGGGCGCCTGCTCGATCGTCGTCGTACCCATCCGACCGATGCCGTGCATCGACGGCAAGAAGACCCTCTGCACGCCGCCGGACGACTACCAGGGCAACAGCGCGCAACTGGAAGCAGTGGCAGAGCGCCTCGAACTGGCGCAACAGGTTCGTGTTCCCCGTGACCTTCCGGCCGTTCCCGGACGTCTGCGACCTCGACTCGCGCGTCGCCGTGCCCACCCAGGGCTCGCAGCTGCTCAACCAGGCGATGCTGTCGTGGCTGCCGAAGTTCTGCACCTCCGACGACCTCTTCAAGCTCGAGCTTCACCCGCCTCAACGACTCGGCAGCCCGACACAACCTCGACTTCAAGATCGCCGGTGCAGTACGCGTCCAACCTGTCCTTCACATCCGCGCCGGCGCTGTCCGATCACGGGGCCGGCCGGTGGTCAACGCACCGGTCGCAGTCACCGGCTTCACGGTCGCGCTAACGGTGGACAACAAGAACTTCGAGCAGCTCGACGACGTCCACCTCAACGCCCGGCTGCTGGCCAAGCTGGTGACCGAGTCGTACGCCGTACCCGCCGGCGTCCCTGACCCGAATGTCGAGGGCAACCCGCAGGGCCTGCTCCAGGACCCGGAGTTCGCCGAAGCTCAACCCGGATCTGGCCGACAGCCTGCCTCCGGCCACGTTCATCTACAACCCGATCGTCGTGCAGGGCTCACCCGACCTCGTCTACCAGGTGACCAAGTACATCGCCTCCGACCCTGAGGCGGTCGCCTGGCTCGAGGGCAAGCCGGACCCCTGGGGCATGAAGGTCAACACGACGTACCAGGGCGACCGTTGGCCGGTGCCGAGCGACCAGTTCGAGACTCGCGACCCCTACATCTGGAAGGACGACCCCTCGAAGTGCGAGCCCAAGCCACTGATGGAGCAGGCGTCGCAGTTCGTGTACGACCTCGCCTCGGTGGCCGACGCGATGGTCAACCGGCAGCCACAGTCCTACAACGTCTGCAAGCTGCGTCTCGGGTGAGCGACACGTACGCGTGGGCGCACCCCGACCGTCAGCTGCTGGGCTCAGCGGGCCATGCTCGCGATCATGGACATCCCCTCCGCCGGAGGCGTACCAGTTCCCGACGGCGGCACTGGAGAACCACGCCGGCACGTTCGTCAAGCCATCGCTCGAGTCCCTCAAAGCAGCCCTGGACGTCGCCACCTACGACGCCAAGACCGGCACGCTTTCAGCGAACCTCCAGAGCCACGGCGGCCGGGGCATATCCAGGCATGATGCCGGTGTATGCCGCGGCGCCCACATATGGACTCACCAAGACGCTGGCCGGGCGAGTACGCCACGATGATCACGTGGATGTCCACGACAGGACAGACGCTATGGACACCAGGCGGGGCAGCTCCCGGAGGGCTACCTGGCGCTGACCCCGAAGCTGCGCTCGGAGGCGGCCGCGGCAGCCGCACATGTCCGCGACCAGGACTGTGCCGGACAGGTGGCCGGTGACACGTCCTGCTCGCCGAAGACGACACCGCCCCCGACGACACCGCCGCCCTCGACGACACAGCATGTGGTCACGCCGCCCCCTCCGCCGGGCAACCCTCCGAGCAACTCCTTCGGTGACCCGGCGCCGCCGACCCAGGCTCCCGGGAGCGGCCTGCCTCCGACGACCGGGCTTGCCGACCACGCCGACCACGTCAACACCCGCACCCTCGTCGGCGCCATCGGCCGAGCCGGTGTCGTACACGTCGTCGCAGAAGTCCGGACTGGCGATGCACCTGTTGCCGGTGCTGCTGGTCGTAGGACTGGTCGGTCTGCTGGCCGCTCCCATCCTGGTCCTGATGAGCCGCCCGGGCGGCGGATCGCTGCTGGACCGGCTGCCCCGGCGTCGGAAGCCACCGAGCAAGCCCTAACCCCGATCGGGGAGGCTGGGCCCGGCATCCGACCCAGCCCGGACTCGGCTGGGACGGGTTTGCCTGGCTAGCCACGCTGATACCCCCCTGAGCCACGCAGGGCCCGGCTGGGACGACGGAGGGTGTTTGCCTAGCAAGCCACGCAGATACCCCCTGAGCCACCCAGATTTGAGTGGCTCAGGGGTGCTTGGGTGGCTTGCCAGGTAGATACGCCCTCGGCCACGCAGGCTCGGCTGGGAGCGGAGGGGTTTGCCTAGCAAGCCACGCAGATACCCCCTGAGCCACCCAGATTTGAGTGGCTCAGGGGGTGCTTGGGTGGCTTGCCAGGCAGATACGCCCTCGGCCACGCAGGCTCGGCTGGGACGGAGGGGGCTTGCCAGGCAGATACCCCTGCTGGATTGCACAAAGGGCCCCGCGGCGGGTTGCCGCGGGGCCCTTTGTCCGGCTGCCATGGCGCCGGGTCGTTCGGCTACTGAATGATCGGCACTCCGCAGTCACTCGCGGCGAGCTTGGTGAATCCCTGCTGCTTGATGATCTTCTTCGAGGCGGCGCTCTTGCAGACCCATCCGGTGCTGTTGAAGATCGGGTCGAGCGTGCCGGCATCCGCGGTGCGAATGACGTTGTAGACGTTGCGGGTCACGTTGAACGGTGCACCCTCGGTGGCGGCGTAGGTGAGCTTCTTCTTGGTGCCGGCGGGGAGGATCTTGTAGCGAGCGAACGAGAACGGGGCGATCGCGTTCGGCTTGCCGATCACGGCCTTCGGGTCGTGCTCCTCGACCTCGGTGACGCTGCAGACACCGTCCGGCTGCGCGATGGCGGCCTGCAGCTGGGTCTCCGTCTCGCCGATGGAGGCGAGGAAGAAGCTGCGGGTTCCGGACCCGGCCTGGGGCACCCGGGCGTGGATGTGGCCGGCCGGCTGCCCGAAGTCGGACCAGTCCGTCTTGCCACAGGTGTAGATGTCGAACAGGTCCGACGCCGACAGTGTTGGGGTCGACGTTGCTGTTCGGCTTGGCGTACACGTAGCTGAGCTTGTCCTTGGCGTACGGGTAGAAGCTGGTGCCCTCGTCACCGCTGGCGCCGGGGCCGCGTGAGGAACGCGCGAACGACACGTCGGGGTTGGCCTGTAGCTCGTCGATGCCTGCTGAGGAGCCGTTCGGGCGGGTGATCGGGCTGGAACCCTGGCGGAGCACGATCGTGGCCGAACCTTCGGCGTCGAAGGACGCCATCCGCTTCGTGCCGCCGATCCCGTCCGCGTTGAACTTGTCGGCCAGCGCTTGCATGAGGAACTCGGTGGTGTTGGAGCCCACGCCGACGATGTCGTCGGCGTCAGGGGTGAAGGCGGGGTCGGCGGTCGCCGGGCCCGTCAGCACCATGGAGAGGGCGAGGGCGCCCGCGGCAGCAGCCGCGGCGGCCCCGGTCAGGCGAATGGTCTTGCGCATCTAGTCTCCTCCTTCGCCCGGTCACCCGAGCGAGACGTTTTCGTGCCAGCAGGGGTGTGGCACTGTCTGCACGTCGATCCTCGGGCGGCCACCTGTCGCCGCGACCACGCGTAGGCGAGTGATGGGTGATGAATAGGTGTCCAGTTGGGGTCACGCCTCCGGCGTGCAGGCGTCCGGACAACCTCCGCGAGCGTCCACGGCCGCCGAGGCTGAACCACCTTGCTAGCCTGACTCTCCGCCCCTTCGGGCGGAGAGGCGGCGGCCATGGCGATCGAGCTACCCAAGAAGTACCTCGCTTTTGCTGACCGCGGAGAAGCCTGGGCGGCCTGGTTGGCCGAGCTGCCGACGACGGTCGCCCGGCTGGTCGCCGAGTGGGAAGTCACGGTCGACGGCGAGAGCATGCATGGTGAGTGCGCCCTCGTCGTACCGGTCCGAGCAGCCGATGGCACGCCGGCCGTGCTGAAGGTCGGCTGGCCGCACGAGGAGGCCGAGCACGAACATCTCGCTCTGAGATTCTGGTCGGGGAAGGGAGCCGCGAAGCTCCTGCGGGCCGACCCACACCGGTCCGCGCTCCTGCTCGAGCGGCTGGACCAGCGGGACCTGACGTCGATCCCGGTCGTCGAGGCCTGCGAGGTCATCGCCGATCTCTATGCCGTACTGCACATACCGGCCTCGGCCGAGTTTCGGACCCTCTCGTCACTGTGCCGGCGATGGGCACCGAGGCTCGAGGCCCTGCGGGGGAGCAGCGCACTGCCTCGACGCTACGTCGAGCGCGCGATCTCGCTCGCGCGCGAGCTGGGCGACGACTCCGCCACCGACGGCACGCTGGTGCACACGGACTTCCACTACGAGAACGTCCTGGCCGGCGAGCGTCAGCCCTGGCTGGCGATCGACCCCAAGCCCTTGTCCGGCGACCCGGCGTTCGAGATTGCGCCACTGCTGTGGAACCGATGGGACGAGGCAGTCGACACCGGAGATGTACGGCGGGCGATCCGCGACCGCTTCGAGACCGTGGTCGACATCGCCGGGCTCGATGAGGAACGAGCCAAGGCCTGGGTGATCCTCCGGATGCTCGTCAATGCCATGTGGGAGATCGAGGACCCGACTCCTGAGTCAGATGGGAAGGACAGCTGGCTCACCGACGCGATCACCATCGCCAAGGCCATGGACGACTGACATAGATGAATGAGGTGGTCCCAAGCGGATTCGTCCGAGTGGCCGCGCCGGTTCGTGCCTCGGATTGATCGGACGAATCCGAAGGCTGGGTCAGCGCGTCCAGACGCGCCCGTTCCAGCGCTCCTCGAACGGCGCCGCCGAATGGAAGCCGTGATAGTAGTTCAGCCCCACTGCCCAAGTGGCGGTCGACCCGTTGGTCGTAACTCCGTTGAGCGCGTTGGTCATCGACGCAAGTCCTCGAGTCAGCGACCAGGCGCGGCCGTTCCAGTGGGCGAGAACCGAGGCTCCGCCCACGGAGCCGACCGCCCACACGTCGTCGGGATCCGCTCCGCTGACCGAGGTCAGGACCCCTGCGCCGCCAAGGCCTCGAGGTGTGACCTGCTGCCAATGGCCGGCCGAGAGGTGCTCGACCAAAGGCGAAGTCCGCCCCCGGGTGCCGAGCATGTCTCCGACCGCCCAGGCGTTCCCGGGCGCCACCACGCTGACCGATCGGAGGAAGTTGACATCGCTCGGACTGACGATCGGAGCTTGGTGCCAGCGCTCGCCGTTCCAGTGCTCGACGAGCGACTTGAGTCGCCCGTTCTGGCGATCGACGGTCGCACCGACGGCCCATCCGCTGGATGCGCTGGTCGCGTTGACGCCGAAGAAACCCCGGTCGACGCCGGGTCGGATCGGAGTCCGAACCGCGGACCAGCTCCCGCCGTTCCAGTGCACAGAGAGGGTGTGTACCTCAGACCGCCCTGGCGGATCGTCGTAGCCGACCGCCCAGACGTCGGTCGCCGATATCGCGGAGACCCCGGTCAGGGTGTTGTTCGTCGCCGACGGGTTCGGACTCGGGACGCGGTGCCAGCTGGTGCCGTTCCAGTGCTCGATGAGCGTGCGCTCACCGCCGGTCTCGCCGATGAAGGTCCCGACCGCCCAGACGTTGTTGGCAGAGACCGCATCGACCCCGCTGAGGCTGCTGTACCACGCTCCGGTCGGGTTGGGAGTGGCGACGATCGACCAGGTACGCCCGTTCCAGTGCTCGACCAAGGTGGCGACGCCACCCCGTGTCACCCGAAGACCGACCGCCCACACGTCGTCCGCCGATACGGCGCTGACCCCCGCCAGCTCGGCGTACGACCCGTCGAGCTTCGGCTGGGTGGGCTGAGCCCAGAAAAACGAATGAGTGTGATCCGGAGGAGCGGCCGACGCGTCGACCGTTGTGGATGCCGCCGCGACAACCGCCACCACCGCGCACAGTGAGAATGTCCAACGACCTGTCATCTGGTGCTCCTCCGAGTTGCCGAGCAGAGGCCCCGAGCCCCGACTCATTAGTACAGAAACTCTATTACTTCAGCGGGTCCAGACGTGCCCGTACGGCGCTCACGGACGCTAACCAGTTGCTGCCGCGCAGGACCGGGCTGGGTACTCGCCGCCAGGCCGTGCCGTTCCAATGCTCGACGACCAGGTCTGGGTGCCAGCGCAGTAAGCACGCTCATGGCTCCGATCGCTGAGAGGGTTGCACGTCGCTCCATCCGAGACCTCCTCCGAGATGACAATCCGGCCGCCGTAGGTCGGCACGCGGAGTCTAGACCTGGTGATGCAAGGTCTGGTGGCCTTGTCGCGTACACTTGTCACGTTGGCCCAGAGAGTCTTGCCTCGGGCCGCCTTTTTATGTCGACCGCTGCTGATGTCCAAAGACGAAGCACCGCGATTGAACGCGGAAGCGACACGCAGGACGACTACCTCAACGTACGGAGTTGCTTTATGGCGGCCAGCCGCCCCCATCACCATGCCTCGCCTGTCCAGACGTCCGCCTACCCGGCGGATCCCATCACGTTCGCCCAGCTAGGTGTCCCGAAGCCGCTCGTTGCCGCCTTGGCACGCGCCGGGATCACCGAGCCCTTCCCGATCCAGACCGCAACACTGCCCGACTCCCTTGCCGGCCGCGACCTCCTTGGTCGCGGACGCACCGGTTCCGGGCAAGACCTACGCCTTCGCGCTGCCGATCCTGGCCCGCCTCGCCGAGACCCAGGGCAAGCGCCAGCCGTCGCGGCCCCGTGCCCTGATCCTGGCGCCTACTCGCGAGCTCGCCACCCAGATCAACGCGACCATGGCGCCCCTTGCCAAGGCGCTGGGCCTGACCACCGTCACGGTGTTCGGCGGCGTCAGCGCCCAGCCGCAGATCAAGGCCCTCCGCGCCGGTGTTGACGTCGTCATCGCCTGCCCTGGAAGGCTCAACGACCACGTCAAGTCCGGCCACGCCAAGCTCGACGCGATCGAGATCACCGTGCTGGACGAGGCCGACCACATGGCCGATCTCGGCTTCCTGCCCGACGTACGGCGGCTGCTCGACAAGACGCCGACGAACGGTCAGCGCATGTTGTTCTCCGCGACGCTGGACAGCGGCGTGGACGTCCTGGCCAAGCAGTACCTCAGGAATCCCGTCACCCACCAGGTCGACGCCGTCGATGCACCGTCGGCGGAGATGACGCACCACGTCCTCCATGTCGACCGCGACTCGCGGCTGCCCGTCCTCGTGGACCTCGCGTCGGCTCCCGGCCGTACCCTCGTCTTCACCCGGACCCGGCACGGCGCCAAGGCGCTTGGCCAAGAAGCTGACCGCAGCAGGCGTGCCTGCTCTCGAGATGCACGGCGACCTGTCCCAGGCGATCCGGGCGCGCAACCTGGCGGCCTTCGCCCGGGGCACCTCGTCAACCCTGGTCGCCACCGACATCGCGGCGCGGGGCATCCACGTGGACGACATCAGGCTCGTCATCCATGCCGACCCACCGGCCGAGCACAAGGCGTACCTGCACCGTTCCGGCCGCACCGCCAGGGCCGGCGCGACAGGTACCGTCGTGACGCTCATGGTCGACGCCCAGGTATCCGACGTCCGCACGTTGACGCGCAAGGCCGGTGTCAAGCCGACCATCACGCGGCTGCGCTCCGGCGACCCGCTGCTCGAGGAGATCGCTCCAGGCGAACGCGTCCTGGTCGAACCGTCTCTGCTCGCGCCCGTGTCCCACTCCGCGGCCGCGGCCAGCAGTCGTGGTCGCCAGCAGCACCGGGGCCGCTCCGGCGGCGGCAGTGGCTCGCAGCACCGCTCGACGGCCGGCAAACCGGCCGCCGAAGCGTGGTCGCGCCCGAAGCGCAAGCCGAGGACACGGACCCAAAGGCCTGTCACTCGCTGACCGAGTAATCTACGGTTCATAGCCATGGTGGACAGCGCAGACGCCCGGTCGATGATCGACAGACCGTCCCGAGAGCCTGGGGCGGATGTTCTTCGACCGGGTTGCTGGCCACCCCTGATCGCGAGGCCTACCGCTATCCCGACGGCGAGGACTGGACCTCGGTCACCTGGGGCCAGACCGGAGATCGGGTACGGCGGATCGCGGCGGGTCTGATCGCGCTCGGCGTCGAGCCCGAGCAGCGGGTCGGCATCGCGTCCGGCACTCGGTACGAGTGGATCCTGGCGGACCTGGCGATCATGTCGTCGGGGGCGGCGACCACGACGGTCTACCCGTCGAGCATGGCCGACGACGTGGCGTTCATCCTCGGGGACTCGGACTCGCACGTGGTGTTCGCCGAGGACGTCACCCAGGTCGCCAAGCTGCGCGCGCAGCGGTCCGCGCTTCCCGCGTTGAGCAAGGTCGTGGTCTTCGACACCGACGCCGAGGCCCTCGCCGTAGCTGACTCCTCGGGGACGGCCGCGGCCGAGGGTGACGACGGCTGGGTGATCACCCTCGACGACCTCGAGGCCATGGGTGCCGAGCTGCTGGGCGACGAGCCTGACGTGGTCGACCGCCGCGTCGCCGAGACGCGCAGTGACCACCTCGCGACCCTCATCTACACCTCAGGCACCACCGGCCGGCCCAAGGGCGTGCGCCTGCCGCACTCGGCTTGGACGTACGAGGGCGCTTGCGGTCCAGGGTCTCGACATCCTGACGCTCGACGATGTCCAGTTCCTGTGGCTGCCCCTGTCGCACTCGTTCGGCAAGGTGCTGCTCGTCGGCCCAGCTCGCGGTCGGCTTCCCGACCGCGGTCGACGGACGCGTGGACAAGATCGTCGACAACCTCGCGGTGATCAGGCCGACCTTCATGGGCGCGGCGCCACGCATCTTCGAGAAGGCACACGCCCGGGTGGTCACGATGACCGATGCCGAGGGCGGCATCAAGAAGAAGATCTTCGACCGCGCGTTCGTCGTCGGCCGGGAGGTCGACAAGCTCCGGCGTTCTGGCCAGCAGGTGCCCCGACTGCTCGCCGTACAGCACCAGGTCTTCGATCGGCTCGTGTTCGCCAAGATCCGGGCGAGGTTCGGCGGGAGGGTGCGGTTCTTCGTCTCCGGAGCCGCCGCGCTCAACCAGGACATCGCCGAATGGTTCAACGCTGCGGGCATCTTGATCCTCGAGGGCTACGGCCTCACCGAGACCTCCGCCGGAACATGCATCAACCTGCCGCACCACTACAAGTTCGGCACCGTCGGACCGCCCTTCGCCGGCAGCGAGTTCAAGGTGGCCGAGGACGGCGAGCTGCTCATCAAGGGCCCTGGAGTGATGGACGGCTATCACAACCAGGACGAGGCGACGGCGCGAGGCGCTGGTCGACGGCTGGTTCCACACGGGCGACATCGGCGAGATCGACGACGACGGCTTCATTCGCGTCACGGACCGCAAGAAGGACCTGTTCAAGACCTCCGGCGGCAAGTACGTCGCCCCGCAGATCATCGAGAGCCTCTTCAAGGCGGTGTGTCCATACGCCAGCCAGTTCGTGGTGCACGGCAACGACCGAAACTTCGTGAGCGCCCTCGTCACCCTCGACGCGGACTCACTCGGCGAGTGGGCCAGCCAGCACGGGCTGGCCGGTCGCTCCTACTCCGAGATCGTCACGTCGGACGCCGCCCGCGACATGGTGCAGGGCTACGTCGACGAGCTCAACTCCCGGCTCAACCGCTGGGAGAGCGTCAAGAGGTTCGTGATCCTCGAACGCGACCTCTCGGTCGAGGAGGGCGAGATCACGCCCAGCATGAAGGTCAAGCGCAAGGTCGTCGAGGAGCACTACCGCGAACGACTCGAGGTCCTGTACCGCTGAGGCTCCGGCCGGGGGTGTTTGGGTGGTGCACCACCCAGATTGTCCTCAAGCCACTCAGATCTGGGTGGCTTGAGGGGTGCTTGAGTGGTGCACCACTCAAGCACCCCTGGCCGCACCCCGCCGCCGAGGGCTTGGCCACGCTGACATCATCGAGTCGTGCCTTCGAGCCTGCCTGACGGAGACCCGGCCCCGGCCGACGGTCACCTCCCCGACCCATCCCTGAGCCGGTTGGGGCAGGCGCCCTTCGGGATCTACGTCCATGTGCCGTTCTGCTCCGTGCGGTGCGGGTACTGCGACTTCAACACCTATACGGCGAGCGAGCTCGGGTCTACGCCAGGCGCCTCACGCTCGTCGTACGCCCAGGCGGCCATCGACTGAGGTCCAGCTGGCCCGACGGGTACTCGGCGACCGCGACCTCCCGGTCGGGACCGTCTTCTTCGGCGGCGGGACACCGACCCTCCTGCCTCCCCACGACCTGCTCGCAGTCGTGGACGCCATCCGCGACGAGTTCGGGCTGGCACCCGACGCAGAGGTGACGACCGAGTCGAACCCGGACAGCGTGACCGCCGACGACCTGGCGCGGCTGCGGGCCGGGGGGATCAACCGGATCTCGTTCGGCATGCAGTCTGCGGTGCCCGCCGTACTCGCAGGTCCTCGACCGCACGCACGACCCGAAGCGGCTGCCCGATGTCGTGGCGTGGGCTCGTGACGCCGGCTTCGAGCAGGTCAGCCTGGACCTGATCTACGGCACGCCCGGGGAGTCGCTGCGCCGACTGGCGACGAAGCCTGGAGGCGGCCGTGGCCCTGGAGCCCGACCACCTGAGCGCCTACGCGCTCATCGTCGAGTCCGGTACGGCGCTGGCCCGCCGCGTCGCGCGGGGCGACGTGGTCGCCCCGGACGATGATGACCTGGCGGACAAGTACGAGCTGGCCGACGAGCTGCTCGGGGCCGCCGGTCTCGGATGGTACGAGGTCTCGAACTGGTCGCGGGACGAGGACGGCTGGTGCCGACACAACCTGGGCTACTGGCGGGGGAGTGACTGGTGGGGTGTCGGGCCGGGCGCGCACTCACACGTGGGTGGGGTGCGGTGGTGGAACGTCAAGCATCCGGCCGCCTACGCCGACCGGATGGCGGCGGGCCAGAGCCCGGCTCTCGCCCGGGAGGTGCTCGATGCGGACACTCGGCGGGTCGAGCGGGTCCTGCTGGAGACCCGGCTGGTCACGGGGCTGCCGATCGACGTACTCGACGCGGACGGACGGCTCGCCGTACCGGATCTGGCGGCAGACGGGCTGGTCGAGGTCCACGATTCTGCGGTGCTGACCCTGACCTTGCGCGGCCGGCTGCTCGCCGACGCCGTCGTCCGTGCCCTGCTTCCCTGACAGCGTCATACCCGGATGACAGACCAGCAGACCGGCCGGCCCCTGATCGCTTGACGCCCCCCGCGCCACGACCCCTATCCCTCCGAGGGGTCCCCTGCAGCGACCAGAGCTCGGCCCGTCATACCTCTCCTCAGTTTCCTAGACATTCTTGACCCGTCGAGGGGTTGCCCGCGTTTCGAAGATTTGTCACCGAGCCGGTGATCAGCTTGCCGAGCTCGGTCATCGGGCCGGGATCTGGGTCGGCCCGACTCGATCGGTCGTGGTACCGTCACCGACCTGCCCGAACCGGTTCGAGCCCCAGCACCACAGCGATCCGTCGGCACGAGTGGCGCAGGTGTGAGACTCGTCCTCGGTCACCGTGGCCCAGTCGGTGTCGCTACCGACCTGCTCAGGCACCCAACGACCGTCGCCGCCCCAGCACCAGAGGGTCATCGTTGTCGCCACGCCGCAGGTCGACCCCTGACCGGTCGCGACCGAGGTCCAGGCGGTGCTTCCCGAGACCCGTTTCGGGTCGAGGCTGCTCTCGTCGGTCCCGTTCCCGAACTGACCGTAGGAGTTCCATCCCCAGCACCATGCGGTGCCGTTTCGCTTGGTCCCGCAGGTGTACTGGAAGCCCGTGTCCACAGTTGCCCAGACCGCGCCGGCCTCGACCTGGACGGGGACCAGACTGCTGACGTTCGTGCCGTCTCCGAGCTCGCCGTAGGCGTTGTAACCCCAGCACCACGCCGTACCATCGACATGCGTTCCACAGGTGTGGAAGGAGTTGCTCGCGGCGACCGAGGTCCAGGTGGCCTCGGCACCGACCTGCACGGGTCGCTTCTGCCGAGTCGTTGTGCCGTCGCCCAGCTGTCCGGACGCGTTCCAACCCCAGCACCACAAGGTCCCGCTGCTACGAGTGCCACAGGTGTAGAGGCGTCCGGCGTCGACCGACGCCCAGTCGGTGGCGTGGCCGACCTGGACCGGGCTCAGCCGCTCCGTCCGGGTGCCGTCGCCGACCTCGCCTTGTCGGTTGTAGCCCCAGCACCACAGGGTGCCGTCGGTCTGGACCCCACAGGTCTGGGTGCTTCCCGCACTGACGCTCGCCCATGTCGTCTCGACTCCGACCTGAGTCGGCACGAGCCGTCTCGTCCTCGTGCCATCTCCGAGCTTGCCGTGGTGGTTGGAGCCCCAGCACCACAAGCTTCCGTCCGTTTCCGTGGCGCAGGAGTCGTGAAATCCCGCTGACACCTGTGCCCAAGCCACCTCAGGAGATCGCGCCGCTCTGCGCCGCCTGCGCCGCCTGCGCCGCCTGCGCCGCGATGGCGGTGCTCGCCATTGCGGTGAACACGCACAGGGCGCTCATCACAAGCCGTTTCGTCATTCCGTCCGCCTCCCGAGTGGTCTCTGCTGTTATGGACTAGGACAACCGTGCCCTATCTTCACGTTGCCCGGGCTGGACTGGTACCGGCGGGGCGACTCGGACGTTCACCGGGTAGTGACGATCGTCCATGGTGCCGTCGCCAACCTGGCCGGAGATGTTCCTGCCCCAGCACAGCAGGGCGCCGTTGGTCCGGATACCGCAGGTGTGCAGCTCGCCGCCGCTGACCGACGACCATCCAAGTCGCCCGCCCACGCGCACCGGGGTGTAGCGCTGGGTGGTGCTGCGGTCTCCAAGCTGTCCATAGTTGTTGAGGCCCCAGCACTGGAGCGCCCCGTCGGCCGTCGTCCCGCACGAGTGGCTCCACCCTGTCGACTCCTGGTCCCAGTCTGATCGGACGCCGACCTGCACCGGATACAAGGGGGTCTCGCCCTGGCCGGTGCCGATCTGTCCGAAGACGTTCCATCCCCAGCACCACAACGTGCCATCGGTACGAGTAGCGCAGGCGTGGGAGTCGCCCGTGGTCACCGATCGCCAGTTCAGACCCTCCACCTGGACCGGCTCCGCCCGGTCGATCCGGGTGCCATCGCCGAGCTGACCATAGAAGTTGTAGCCCCAGCACCAGAGACTTCCGTCCGTGCGGGTGCCGCAGGTATGCATCTGGCTGGTCCGGACGACGACCCATGAGGCTGCTGAGCCCACCTGCACCGGTGAGAGCCTGCGGGCGTGGGTCCCGTCCCCGATCTGGCCGAAGTAGTTGCCACCCCAGCACCACAACGTGCCGTCAGTGCGGGTGGCGCACGTGTGGATGAAACCGGCGGTCACGCTGGCCCAGTCGGTTGCGGCACCGATCTGCTCCGGTCTGCGGTGTGTCTTCTGGGTCCCGTCGCCCAGTTGGCCGCGCCTGTTGTCCCCCCAACACCACAGGGTGCCGTCCGTCCGGATCCCACACGTATGCATGTGACCCGCCGTGACGCTGGCCCAGTCTCTGGTGTGACCGATCCGCGCCGGCGAGAGCCGCGGGGTGGTGGAGCCGTCGCCGAGCTGCCAATCGGCGTTGGAGCCCCAACACCACAAGACCCCGCTGGTGCGGATGCCGCAGGTGTGGTTGTCGCCCGCGTCGACGCTCGACCAGCGCACCGGGGTGCCTGTTGCTGGCGCCCCATAGGCAGCAGGCGCGACGAGGGCGGTCAGTACTGCCGCGCAGGAGAGAACGACGAAATGACGTCGAGCGCGGCGGCGCATCACCGCCCACCCGCCTTCGCGCCGCCATCAAGGAGAAACGTCAAGCCACGTTGATCCGCCATCATGCACCGTCCCGAGTCAGTGAGTGTGGATACCTGATCCTCACTGTGCACCACATCGGCCGCGATGAAGTGATTCTTCGCCAGATGCGCTCACATCCTTGGCTCGGGGTCGAGCTTCCCGGCCCTCAGCCCGGCCAGCGGGACGGTTCAAGCGCTCTGTCGCAGGACGATCTCGGATGCGAAGGCCCGGTCCGGAGGGCGTACCCCGTCATAGCCGAGGAGCGCCGTCACTGCGAACTCGGCGATCAGCTCGACCGGATGGCTGGCAGTGGTCAGCGGGGGGACAGCCAGCTCGGCCCGCGGGATGTCGTCGAAGCCGGCCACTGCTACGTCCGCAGGCACCTTTATACCCCGGTCGTGCAGCGCCTGCATGGCACCCAAGGCGACGTCGTCGCAGATCGCGAAGACGGCATCCGTGTCGGGCCATCGTCGCATCATCTCGTGCGCGGACTCTCGACCGTTTGCGTCAGTGAAGTCACCGTCGAGGACGCGCGCCGGCAGTCCGTACTCCCGCATCAGGCGCCGGTACGCCCGCACGGGGCGTGCTGCGCACGGCATCCATCGTGGGCCGCCGATCATCGCGATGTGACGGCGGCCCGTGTCGTAGAGATGACGGACCACGGTCGTTGTTCCCGCTCCGTTGTCGACGTCGATCGACGCTACGTCCGCGGAGCCGACACCGATCGACACGGTCCGTCTCCTGAGTGGTCCGGGAAGGGCACGCAGCACGGAGTCTGTCGTGTTCAAGAGCAGCAGTCCTCGCACGGTTCCATCACGGGCCAGCTCTTCCGATGCCGGCCCGCCGTCAACCGGGAGGGCCTGAACTGCCACCCCTATTCCTGCCGTGGCGCATACCTGCGCGGCAGTGGTCACGACCCGGCCGAGGTAGGCGTCAACGAGCACGTCCGGTCGAGGGGACACGACGCCGATCATGAGCCTGGTCCCGTGACCGCTGGCCAACGCACGGGCGATGGGGTTTGGCTGGTACCCCAGCTGCGCCGCGGCTCGTGTCACGCGCTCGCGCGCAGCAGCCGACACCTTGCTGGAGCCAGCCACGACGCGGGCGGCGGTCGCCCTCGACACGCCCGCTCGTCGAGCCACGTCCTCGATCGTGACGCTGCCGAAGTCCGCGCGTGGCATGGGCACCTCTCAGGTCGATGGAGTGGAGGACAGTGACCAGCCCCAGCCAAGCATCCTGTCGCCGGACGAACAAGCGTTGCAGTCACCACCGGGCCGGCGCAGGACCCCAACCCCTACGGCGCCGTCACGAAGTCGATGAGCTCCTCGACCCGTCCGAGCAGGGCCGGGTCGAGGTCGGCGTACGAGCGGACGGATCCGAGGATGCGCCGCCAGGCGTTGGCGATGTCCTCCTGGTTGCCGCGCGGCCAGCCGAGGCGCTTGGCAACGCCGTACTTCCACTCCTCGCCGCGTGGAACGGACGGCCAGGCAGCGATGCCGACACTCGCCGGCTTCACCGCCTGCCAGATGTCGATGTACGGATGGCCGACGACGAGCACGTGCGCCCGGTACGGCCCGCGCATGACCTGTTCGGCGAGCCGGCTCTCCTTGGAGCCGCGACCAGATGGTCGACCAGCACGCCGGCCCGTCGGCCCGGGCCTGGCCCGAAGTCGTCGAGGACGTCGGCGAGCAGGTCGACGCCCTCGAGGTACTCCACGACCACGCCCTCGACCCGCAGGTCGTCGCCCCAGACCCGCTCGACGAGCTCCGCGTCGTGCCGGCCCTCGACGAAGATCCGGCTGGCTCGCGCCACCCGTGCCGCGAGCGCCGGGTACGGCGACGGAGCCCGAGGCGGTCCGGCCCGCGGCGGGCCGGCGCTCGGCGGGCTGGCGCACGCAGCACCACGGGCTCGCCCTCGAGCAGGAAGCCCGGCCCGAGCGGAAAGGTGCGCGGCGTGCCGTGCCGGTCCTCGAGCACGACCGTGCCGAGGTCGCGCTCGACCCGGACGATCGCGCCGCACCAGTCGGTGGTCGCGTCCTCGACCACCAGTCCCGGCACCGCCTCGACGGTCGACCGACCGGCTCCGGCTCGGCGCCCGCCAGTCGGTGCCGAGCACGTCGCGGCCGTACCGGTCGTCAGTCACCGGTCGGACGCTGACGCGCTCGAGACGATGGGCAGCATCCCGACGTCCGCGACGACGATGCCGAGCTGGCGCTAGCCCCGTCGGACGGCCTGGTCGAGGTAGTGCGCCGGGAACGGCCAGCCGGTGCCGCCCCGGGTCGGGCGCGCGCCCGGCTCGAGGCGTCGACGCCGCGGACAGCGGCGCCGGCCGGGCGGCCTGCTCGCCGGCCGCGCAGCGCCTCGTCGACCGGCACCCCGCGGCGGCCAGGCCCTCGAATGATCTCGGCGACGTCGGCGATGTCGTCGCGCTGGGTCTCGACGAAGTCCCGGTTCGACCACGGTGCCGTGACCGGGACGACGAGCGACTCGGGCGTGAGCAGGCCGATGACCAGGTCGAGGGTGTCGGCCCACTCCAGCGGCCAGCAGTCCGACGCCGAACCCGGGCGTGGCGTCGCGGTCGGCGGACTCCTCGACCAGGTCGCCCGCGAAGAGCACGTCGCAGTCGGGCACCCGGAGCACCAGGTCGCCGTCCGTGTGGCCGCGGCCGAGGTGGAGCAGCTCGACGTAGCGGTCGCCGAGGTCGATCGTCGCGGCCGACGAGAACGTCCGGTCCGGCAGCACGCGGCTCCGTGTCGAGGACGTCCTGCAGGATCTCGTCGGTGATCTCGGGATGCTCCGGATCGAGCTCCCGGTCGGCGGCGATCAGCTCCTTGATGTGGGCGGCCGACGTCGGGGATCCCGGCCAGCGGCGTTCTCGTGGGCGTGGATCGTCGCGCCGTCGAAGGCCCCGTTGCCGAAGACGTGGTCGAAGTGCTCGTGGGTGTTGACGACCCACCGGATCTGCGCGGCCGCCCGGGCAGCCGTGCGATGTCGTCGCGCAGCCGCTCGCCCTGGCGCGGCGCCGGCCCTGGTGTCGACCACGACCGCCCCCGCCGTACCGACGATGACGCCGATGCTCACGTCCCACTCGCGGTAGCGGGCGACGAAGCAGCGGTCGGCGATCTCGACGAAGCCCTTGCTCCCACGGGGATGACATGCGCGCGAGTGTAGGACGCCGTACGGATCCGCCCGCCGTGCACGCCGGGGTAAGATTGGCACTCAGACGACAGGAGTGCCAGGGACGAGGGAGGCGGACATTGCTCGACGACCGCAAGCTCGACGTGCTCCGGGCCATCGTCGAGGACTACGTCCAGACCCACGAGCCGGTCGGGTCGAAGGCCCTCGTCGAGCGACACCGGCTCGGCGTCTCGTCGGCGACCGTGCGCAACGACATGGCCGCGCTCGAGGAGGACGGGCTGATCGCCCAGCCGCACACGAGCGCCGGGCGGATCCCGACCGACAAGGGCTACCGGCTGTTCGTCGACAACCTCACCGACCTCAAGCCGCTGACGGCGGCCGAGCGGCGCGCGATCGCGACGTTCCTGCAGGGCGCGGTCGACCTCGACGACGTCGTCCACCGCAGCGTCCGGCTGCTCGCCCAGCTCACCCACCAGGTCGCGATCGTGCAGTACCCGACGCTGTCCCGCTCGACCGTGCGCCACGTCGAGGTCGTCACGCTGACCGGCACCCGGCGTGCTCGCTCGTGCTGATCACCAGCGCCGGCCGGGTCGAGCAGCGCGTGGTCGAGCTGTCCAGACCGCATCGACGACTCGGTGATCGCCGACCTGCGCGCCCGGCTCAACACCTGTGCGCGTCGGGCAGCGGCTCGCCGACGCGGCCGACCGGGCGAGCCTGATCCCGGAGGCGTTCGCGCCGGACGTCGCGCCAGGCATCGCCCAGATCATCGCCGTGTTCGCCGAGGCCGTCGCCGACGAGCGCACCGACGAGAAGGTCGCGATCGGCGGCACCGCCAACCTGATGCGCTTCGGCGACGAGTTCGACACGTCGATCAAGCCGCTGCTGGAGGCGCTCGAGGAGAACGTCGTGCTGCTCAAGCTGCTCGGCGAGGCGACCAGCCCGAGCACCGTCACCGTCCGGATCGGGCACGAGGTCGAGTACGAGCAGCTCGCGGCGGCCTCCGTCGTCGCGACCGGCTACGGTCAGGGCGACCGGGTGCTCGCGACCCTCGGCGTCGTCGGCCCCACCCGGATGGACTACCCGGGCTCGATGGCAGCGGTCAACGCCGTGGCGCGCTACGTCAGCCAGATCCTCTCCGATGCATAGACGCGCCACGACCCATGAGACCCGCACCCTTGTCCTTCCTCCCGAAACGGCGGTCATGACCCACGATCTGTACGAAATCCTCGGCGTCGCCCGTGACGCGTCCCCCGAGGAGATCAAGAAGGCCTACCGGCGGCTGGCCCGCCAGCTCCACCCCGACGTCAACCCCGACGCCGAGACGCAGGAGCGCTTCAAGGAGGTCACGCTCGCCTACGACGTACTCAGCGACCCCAAGAAGCGCGAGATGTACGACCTCGGCGGCGACCCGCTCTCCGGTGCCGGGCGCCGGGGCCGGGCTTCGGCCAGGGCTTCTCGTTCACCGACATCATGGACGCCTTCTTCGGCCAGCAGGCCGGGTCGCGCGGCCCGCGCCCGCGCACCCGGCGCGGCCAGGACGCGCTGATCCGGATCAACCTCGAGCTGGCCGAGGCGGCGTTCGGCGTCACCCGGGAGCTCAAGGTCGACACCGCCGTCGTCTGCTCGGTGTGTGCCGGAGCCGGTACGGCGCCCGGCAGCCACCCGACCCGGTGCGCCACCTGCCAGGGTCAGGGCGAGATCAGCCAGGTCCAGCGGTCGTTCCTCGGCGAGGTCCGGACGATGCGGCCGTGTCCGACCTGCCGCGGCTTCGGCACCGTGATCCACGACCCGTGCAGCGAGTGCTCCGGCGACGGACGGGTCCGCGCCCGCCGAGCCATCACGGTCGCGGTCCCGGCCGGCGTCGACGTCGGCACCCGGATCCAGCTCTCCGGCGAGGGCGAGGTCGGCCCCGGCGGCGGACCGGCCGGCGACCTGTACGTCGAGATCGACGTGGCCCGTCACCCGGTGTTCACCCGGCAGGGCGACGACCTGCTCTGCACGCATCGCGGTGCCGATGACCGCCGCGGCCCTCGGGACCACCGTCGAGCTGCCGACCCTCGAGGCCGACCTGGTCGACTCGGCTCGACCAGCGAGGTGGAGCGGACGATCCCGCTGGACATCCGGCCCGGCACCCAGTCGGGAGAGCGGCTGATCGCCCGGGCGCGCGGCGTTCCGCGGCTGCGCGGCAGTGGTCGCGGCGACGTCATCGCGACGGTGACCGTCGAGACCCCGACCAAGCTCGACGCGGCCCAGGCCGACCTGCTGCGCCAGCTGGCCGACGCTGCGCGACGAGGAGCAGCCCACCATCGACCTGGACGCGCGGCACAAGAGCGTGTTCGACCGGTTCAAGGACGCGCTCGGCGGTCGCTGAGCGACGGTCTCACCCGACCCAGTTCCCGAGGAGGCGCCCATGCCCGTGGTCGACCCAGACTGCCTGTTCTGCAAGATCGTCGCCGGGCGAGATCCCGGCCGACATCGTGGCGGAGACCGACCTGCTCGGTCGCGTTCCGCGACCTCGACCCGCAGGCGCCGACCCACGTCCTGGTGATCCCGCGTCGGCACAGCCCGACCCTGCCCGAGCTGGCCGCGGTCGACCCGCCGGCGGCCGCGGACGTGCTCATGCTGGCGAGGCGGGTGGCCCTCGCCGAGGGACTCGAGGCCGGCTACCGGGTCGTACTCAACAACGGCGCCGCCGCCCAGCAGACCGTGTTCCACGCCCACGCCCATGTCCTCGGCGGCCGCCCCTTCACCTGGCCCCCCGGCTGACCACTCGGATGGCCGGTAACCAGGCTCGGATGGCCGGTAACCAGGCTCGGATAGCCGGTAACCAGGCTCGGATGGTCGGGTCGGTTCGGCCGGATGGTCGGGTGGTTTGGCCGGATGGTGGGTAGCTTGGCCGGATGGTCGGGCGGTTTGGCCGGATGGTCGGGCGGTTCGGCCGGATGGTCGGGCGGCTCGGCCGGATGGTCGGGCGGTTCGGCCGGATGGTCGGGCGGTTCGGCCGGATGGTCGGGTGGTTCGGCCGGATGGTCGGGGGGAAAGTCGGTATGGCGTTGTGGGGGAGCCCCCGTACGATGGGGGCACGATGACAGAGCAGCCCCTTCCTCGGCACACGGTCGTGCTGCCGAACAGCGTCCCGGTGGTTGCCGTCCTCGGCCCCGGCGACGAGTTCCTGCGCATCATCGAGCGCGAGTTCGAGGCCGACGTCCATGTGCGCGGCAACCAGGTCAGCATCGACGGCGACGCGCGGCGAGGTCGCCCTCGTCGAGCGGCTCCTCGACGAGCTGGTCACGATGGTCCGCACCGGCCAGGGCCTCACGGCGGACGCGGTCGAGCGCAGCATCGCCATGCTGCGCGCGGAGACCGAGGAGCGCCCGGCCGACGTGCTGACGCTCAACATCCTGAGCAACCGCGGCCGCACGATCCGGCCCAAGACGCTGAACCAGAAGCGGTACGTCGACGCGATCGACGCGCACACGGTCATCTTCGGCATCGGCCCGGCCGGTACCGGCAAGACCTACCTCGCGATGGCCAAGGCGGTCCAGGCGCTGCAGGCCAAGCAGGTCACCCGGATCATCCTGACCCGCCCGGCCGTCGAGGCCGGCGAGCGCCTCGGCTTCCTGCCCGGCACCCTGAGCGAGAAGATCGACCCGTATCTGCGGCCGCTGTACGACGCCCTGCACGACATGCTCGACCCGGAGACGATCCCCAAGCTGCTCACCTCGGGGACCATCGAGGTGGCGCCGCTCGCCTACATGCGCGGGCGCTCGCTCAACGACGCGTTCATCATCCTCGACGAGGCGCAGAACACCTCGCCCGGAGCAGATGAAGATGTTCCTCACCCGGCTCGGCTTCGGCTCCAAGATGGTCGTCACCGGCGACGTCACGCAGGTCGACCTGCCGTCCGGCACCAAGTCCGGCCTGCGCGTCGTACAGGAGATCCTCAACGACGTCAGGGACATCGGCTTCTGCCGGCTCACCGAGCATGACGTCGTACGGCACAAGCTGGTCGGCAAGATCGTCGCCGCCTATGACCGCTATGAGGCGCTGCGACCGGTCGGCGGCGCCGGCCACTACGACCGACGATGAGCGTCGAGGTCCTCAACGAGTCCGGGGTCGAGCTCGACCTCGGACAGTTCACCCGGCTCGCCCGGTTCACCATCCGCCGGATGCGCGTGCACCCGCAGGCGGTGCTGTGCCTGAAGCTCGTCGACGAGACCACGATGTCCGACTACAACAAGCGGTTCATGGGCAAGACCGGCCCGACCGACGTGCTGTCGTTCCCGATGGACGAGATGCGGCCCGGGCGCGAGGGCGAGCCGGAGCCGGACGGCATCCTCGGCGACCTGGCGCTGTGCCCGCAGTACGCCGCCGCCCAGGCGCCGGAGTTCTCGCGGACGCCCGAGGACGAGATGCACCTGCTGACGATCCACGGCATCCTGCACCTGCTGGGCTACGACCATGCCGAGCCCGACGAGGAGCGCGAGATGTTCGCGCTGCAGGCCCGGCTGCTCGCCGAGTGGCAGGCGGTGAAGGCGGGTGACGACGTCGAATGACGTCTGCTGACGTGGTGCTGCTGGTCGTGGCGGCCGGCCTGGTCTTGCTCGCCGGGCTGCTGACCAGCGTCGAGGCGGCGATCAGCTCGATGTCGAAGGCCCGGGCCACCGAGCTCGCGGCGGAGGGCCGGCCGGGGGCGACGCGGCTGGTGACGATCGTCAGCGACCCGGCGCGCTTCGTCAACACCGCCCTGCTGGCGGCGGTCGCCTGCGAGACGACGGCGATCGTCATCGTCACGAAGCTGGTCATCGACCTGCTGTCGCCCACCTCCGCTGCAGATCCTGATCGCCGCCGCGCTGATGGTCGTGGTGTCGTACATCGCGGTCGGCGTCGGACCGCGCACGGTCGGCCGGCAGCACTCGGAGCGGGTCGCCCTCGCTCGCCGCCGGCCCGGTCGCCGCGCTGAGCGTGCGTGCTCGGGCCGTTGGCCCAGGCGCTGATCATGATCGGCAACGCCGCCACGCCGGGGCGAGGGTTCCGCGAGGGACCGTTCGCCTCCGAGGCCGAGCTGCGTGAGCTGGTCGACCAGGCTGAGCAGTCGCGGGTGATCGAGTCGGCCGAGAGCCGGATGATCCACTCGGTCTTCGAGCTCGGCGACACCCTGGTCCGCGAGGTGATGGTGCCGCGCACGGACATGGTCTTCATCGAGCGGCACAAGACGCTGCGGCAGATGCTGTCCCTGGCGCTGCGCAGCGGCTTCTCCCGAATCCCGGTGATCGGCGACGACCTCGACGACGTGATCGGCATCGCCTACCTCAAGGACGTCACCAAGCGGGTCTTCGACAACCGCGAGGCCGAGACCACCGAGCGCATCGAGTCGGTGATGCGGCGCTGCTTCTTCGTGCCCGACTCCAAGCCGGCCGACGAGCTGATGCGCGACATGCAGGCTCGCCGCACCCACGTCGCGATCGTCGTCGACGAGTACGGCGGAACGGCCGGCCTGGTCACCATCGAGGACCTGCTCGAGGAGATCGTCGGGGAGATCACCGACGAGTACGACGTGGACCCGGACGAGGTCGAGCAGCTGCCGACCGGCGGAGTGCGGGTGAGCTCGCGGTTGCCGGTCGACGACCTGGCGGAGCTGTTCCGGGTCCAGATCGACGACGAGGACGTCGAGACGGTCGGCGGCCTGATGGCCAAGCACCTGGGCGGGTGCCGATCCCAGGCGCGGAGGTGGTCTACGAGGGCCTGCGCTTCCGGGCCGAGAGCCTCGGCCGGCCGCCGCAACAAGGTGGTCACCGTCGTCGTCACGCACGAGCAGTCGTCCGGAACGCCGTCGAGGCCGGCCGCAGCGACGCAGAGCCGGCTGGCGTCGCATCCGAGGCTCCGCGCCAGGCCGGCGGCTAGGACGTGCCCACGACCGACTCGGCATCCGAGGCAGCGCGCCCCCGTTCCGCAGCGGCTTCGCGAGCATCGTCGGCCGACCCAACGCCGGCAAGTCGACGCTCACCAACGCTCTCGTGGGCAGCAAGATCGCCATCACCTCCGCGAAGCCGCAGACCACCCGGCACGCCATCCGCGGGATCGTGCACCGGCCGGACGCCCAGCTCGTCCTGGTGGACACCCCCGGTCTGCACAAGCCGCGGACCCTGCTCGGCGAGCGCCTCAACGACCTGGTGCGCGGGCACCTGGTCCGAGGTCGACCTGATCATCGTCTGCCTGCCCGCGAGCGACGCCGATCGGACCCGGCGACCGGTTCCTGGTCGGCGAGGTGGCGAAGGTGACCCGAACGCCGAAGCTGGCCGTGGCGACCAAGACCGACCTGGTCGCGCCCGAGCGGCTGATGCAGCACCTGGCCCAGGTCCAGGCGCTCGGGGGCGACCACGGCTTCGGCTGGGAGGAGATCGTCCCGGTCTCGGCGGTCGTCCGGCGACCAGGTCGACCTGCTTCGCGACATCCTGCTCAAGCGGCTGCCCGGAGGGTCCGCCGCTGTACCCGGACGGCGACCTCACCGACGAGCCCGAGGTGATCCTGGTCGCCGAGCTGATCCGGGAGGCGGCGCTGGAGGGGGTTCGTGACGAGCTCCCGCACTCGCTGGCCGTGGTGGTCGAGGAGATGGTGCCCCGCGCCGACCGGCCCGCCGACCGCCCGCTGCTCGACGTACGCGCCGATCTCTACTGCGAGCGCGACAGCCAGAAGGGCATCGTGATCGGCCACCGCGGCGAGCGGCTCAAGCGGGTCGGCACGAACGCCCGGGCCCAGATCGAGGCGCTGCTCGGCACGCCGGTCTACCTCGACCTGCACGTCAAGGTCGCCAAGGACTGGCAGCGCGACCCCAAGCAGCTGCGGCGCCTCGGCTTCTGACCGCCCTCACCCGGACGCCGGCAGGGACCGGCTACTTCGCCGTCTTGAGGTAGCAGTAGCCGAAGCGCTGGCCGGCCTCCCAGTCGGTGGCGGTCGGGTAGGTCCAGCCGAACGTGAAGCCGCCCGACGTGCCGAGCTGGTCCTGTGAGGTACGTCATGCACCGCTGTCTGTCCTCCCGGGCCAGCCGCCGCCTGACCCGGGATAGGGGGCGCTCTCGTCGCCGAGCCGGAGCGCCGCCTCGGCCCGGTACGCGTGCTTCTCGCCGCACATCACCAGCCGCGAGTCGGCTGCGCCTGGGTCGCCGGTCGAGCACAGCCCGTACGTCTTGAGCGCATCCGAGTCGTCGAGCAAGCCCGTCGAGCTTCGCGGGCAGCGCCGCCAGCTCGTTGAACGTCTTGAGCGCCACCACGTCGCAGCGCACCCAGTGCGCCCCGCCGTTGAAGTCGCGCTGCTCGGGCAGGAAGTACGTCACGCTGAGCCGGGACAGCGCACGCACCGCGGGGGTCCCGCCGATGAAGCCGGCGAACGCGTCCCGGCAGCTCGACGAGGCGGCGTCCTGGATGCTCTTGTTGCCGATGCTGACGCCCGGGACACTCACGTCGGCGGGGATCGTCTTCACCGCGAACGTGTACGCCGTGTGCGGCGACGTGCACGGCACCGGGGCGTCGCCGTTGGAGTAGTGCGAGATCGCCGAGTAGTCGAGTCGTCGGCAGGTGCCGGTCGCCGGCGCCTTGGCCGGTTCGGGGGTGGTCGTCGTGGTCGGCGGGTCGGTGGTGGGGGCGCTCGTCGGTCCCTCCGGTCGGGGTCGTCGGGTCGTCGGACCCGCCCGCCGTACCCGAGCAGCCCGCCGCCAGAGCCGCCACGAGCCGCGGCCGCCGCGACCGCGGCAGCCGTGCGCGACACGCGGGGCAGGCCGGGGCGTCCAGTCATCCTCCCCACTGTAGGTGGGGTCTCAAAGGGTGCGTTGCATCGCCACACCGAGCTGCGAGACCTCGCAGCCGAGCGCCTCGTTGACGGCGATCATGTGCGTGTTCGAGGTGGCGTTCCAGGTGTCGATCGTCGTGAGCTCGGGGCGCAGGTCGCGCATCCAGAGCAGCATCGAGGCCTTGAGCCACATGCCGAGGCGGTGGCCGCGGTGCGCCGCGACCACGCTGGTGTCCTCCTGGATGGCGTATCCCGGGCCGGGTCTCGTCGACGCACAGGATGGTGTGTCCCGCCCATTCGCCGGTACGGCGCTGGCGGGCCATCACCCGGTAGACGTGCTGTCGGCGCTTGCGACATGGCGTCGTCGTAGCCACGGACGCGCTCGACCGAGAAGGCGTCGGGCTCCATGGAGATGTCGTCCAGAGGCGCGTCGTTGATCGCCTCGAACAGCGTCGATGAGGCTCGGCAGCATCTCGTCCGGGGCGGGGCCGTCGAGGTAGACCAGCTCGTAGTCGGCCGCCTGCTCGGCAGCCTCCGCGGCAAGGCTGGGCGATGTGGGCGTAGTCGACGCGCTGCGGGCTGAGTCGGCGCTGGGCCGTGCCGCATGCCGATCTCGAACCCGTTGGCGGCCAGGAACCGTGCGGGGGCCGCTCCTCAGCCGTGAAGGTGAGCAGCGACGAGCGGCCGAGGTCGACAGCCGCGTCCAACTGAGCGGTCAAGAGAGCCGTCCCGATCCCGCTTCCGCACGCGGGAGGGTCGACCGAGCAGAACACCATGGCCAGCTGGGGGTTGTCCCAGTGCGAAACCTCCAGCGAAGCATGTCCGACCAGCCGACCATCGTCGGAGTAGGCCAGCCAGATGGCTTCGACGGGGATGCCATCTGATCCGTGCCGAGCCCGAAGCAGCATGCCTTCGGCGCTCGGCGGTACGGCTTCCGTGGAGATCAGGGCCAGCTCGGACCGGGTGATCGCGGCCGCCTGCTCGGCCGTACCCAGGTCGAGGTCTCGGGGGTCCACGCGCTCGATCTTCACCCCTCCAGTCAACCTGCTGGTCGCCCGCGTCTTCAACCGGTTAACGCGGGGTCACGCGAAGGTGTTTGGGTGGCTAACCACCCAGATCCCCCCTGAGCCACCCAGATCTGAGTGGCTCAGGGGACGTTTGAGTGGCTAGCCACTCAAACACCCCGGGCGGCGCGCACTGCCGAGGTCGGTCTCGCCGCCTCACGTCGTGCCGTCGGGCACGGCGTCGAGGTCGAGATCGAGGTCGAGGTGGGCACGCCGGGTCAGGGTCGCCCCTCGCAGCGTGAGCACCACCAGTTGGTGGCCGGCGACGATGTGGGCGACTGTCAGCTCGCCACGGTCGTTGACCGCGATCGACGCGATGCCGTCCATCGGCCCGGTGGATGCTCCCGCCACAACGGCGTCATCGGCCCAGCGCCTGACCTGGAGCTCCGTGGTCTCCGTCTCGCCGTCCCACTCGCTCGACAGGGTTGCGACGTACGACCCCGCCGGCGAGATCGCGGCGTACGGCGACCCAGACCAGAAGCGTCGTGACGCCACCTCGCAACCGGCAGGTCCTACCTGGATCTCAACCACGGCCCGTCGGTCGAACCCGGCGAGGCCGCCGTCGGCCAGCGGGAAGAGGTAGCCGTTCGGTCGGTCAGGCGCGTGCTCTCCCCACCAGAGCTCCATGATCCCCGGCACGAGGCCGCACAGCCTGGCGAATGGCAGACCCGCAGAGTGATCGAGATCCGGACCATGCCGCCCCCACACCAGCGCGCGGCGTCGCGCCACCACCAGGCCGTCCACGTCGACGGACTGCCACGCCGGGCCGCTCGCGAGCGCCGCGGCGTCGCTGGCCCGCCAGGTCTGGAGCCGAGTCCCGTCGGCATCGACGACCGCCGTCACCAGGTCCTCCGACAGGGACAGCCGCCGCATGACCCCTTCGTAGGTCGTCGTGCTCAGCGGGGCGGACGGGGGCGTGGCCGAGAGCACGGTCAGCCGGCCCTCCCCAGCCGCCGCGGTCGAGCCGCTGTCGGCGGCGGGCGCGACTACCTCGGCCCGGTGCCCGAGGGTGACGAAGCATGGTCGGAGTGGTGGCTCGGGCACCAGCCAAACTCCCCGATCCGAACCGACCGCCACGAGCCCCCCGTCCGCGGCCACCACCGCTCGAGGGAACGACAGCAGGCGAGTCACTTGATCAGCTGCACTACCTGGCTCAGCGTCCGGCCACGCAGATGGGCAAGCAGAAGGGCCCGCATCTCCGGGCCGTTGGCGATGTCATGGCGGTCCTCAGGGGTCAAGGCCCTCGCGGCGGCCTGCACTGCGTCCACGTGAGCGTTCGGAGTGCCGGCGTTCGCCACGGCGGAGTCGGCGTACGTCGTCGCCTGCAGCGCCGAGGCCAGGATGTCGACCCGCATCGAGTTGGTGGGGTTGACCGAAGTCGGCCACTGGAAACCCACGACGCCGTCCCTGAAGACCCTCGCGCTCGGTGCGAGGCCGGCCTCCGCGTCCCAGGCCGCCTTCACGTAGCCGTACGTCGTGCTGTTGTACAGAGCGTTGAAGATGCCCCACTGACGCTCGGTCCACTCGTACCCCAGGTGCCGGACCACCTTCGTCGCCGACCACGGATCCGACTCGCGGCTGCCCATCCAGTACGCGCGGAACTCGGACTTGTAGCTCTCGAGAGCGCTATCGCCGTGCAGGTCGGCTCGATGCTGCAGCTCGTGCTTGAGCCCCTTCCAGATCATGTCCCGCCCCAGGGCGATCACTCGATCCATCACCGCGATCCCCTGGTCGGTCTGGAAGCCCCCGGTCCCGCGTCATCCTCGAGATGCACGTTCGTGTTGTCGTACGCCTCGGTGGGGAGCTTGCGCTTGTAGTAGACCGCCGACGGAAGACATCGCCGTTCGGGTAGGAGAACCACGCCGACCCGGCGGATGACCGGCAGCCCTCGACCGCTGCGGAGAGTCGTGCGTCTGCGTCAGGATGAAGAAACGGGTACGGCCGGACCGGATCCACTCGCAGGTGTTGCGCAGCGTTCGCTGGTCGGCTGGGCGAACCCGTCCTCGATCCACTGCCGGACGATCGTCCGGTTGGAGTCGTGGCGTGCCTTCGTGGCGTCGTACAGGGCGATGTCGGCGTTCTCCTGGGCGGCGAGCGGGCCGCTCATCCGCGCACCGATCGGCGACCTCAGGGCGCACCGGCGAGCACCAGGTCCTTCACCGCCCGGAGAGCGGCCATCGTCTGCGGGATCACCATCGGCGTCACGGTCGCGCCGGATGCCTCGACCGCGGCTCGCTCGCCAGGCTCGTCGACGGTTCCATACGCATCGTCCGAGACGAGACCTTGGGCATGGAGGAAGTCCTGTACGGCGGCCACGTCGGCCTTGTTGTTGGGCTGTCCCCAGCCGACACCACCGCTGAGAGCCAGGTGCAGAAGGGTCTCGGCGGCCGGCGCGGACAGCAGCGCCAGCCGAGCCCGGCCGAGCGCGGCCATGGTCGCGCCGAGCTGAGCCACCGGCACGACGGCGCGGGCCGGCATCGCGGTGACCCGGGCAGACTCTGCCGCGTAGTCGGCACTGGGCATCGCACCGAGGTCGCGCAGCCGGTCCATCACGGTCAGGACGTTCTCGCGGGCGTTCACGCCGACTGAGTCGTGGTCGCTGACCCGCCCACCTCCGGTGAGTGCCACCTCGTCACGCTGCACCACGATGGGGGAGCGCTGCAGGCACAGGGTCGTCGCCCGGTTTCCAGCGGTGCGCTGCAGCGCCAGAGCGCCGCGCGGGTCGAGCACCGTGACGCCGTTCATCGCCGGCCGTCCGCCGGGGATCGGCACCGGTCCAGCGTGTGCACCGTGCTCGGCCGACTCGGCCGATGGGCGCCGGAGCCGCGCGGGTGCGTTACCGAGTCTCGCCGATCGGGTGCTCTTGTCCATCGTGGTCATGGCAGCGCCGGGGATCTCCTTGCCTGGACGCGGGTCACCTCAGTGTCCGCTCGCCGCTCGAACCGGTCAAGGATGGCGCACCGATCCGAGGCGCTGCGCCTCAGGACGTCGCGTCGTCACCTGGGAAGTGCGCGATCAGCGCGGTCGCGACCGGTCGGAAGCCGACCCGTTGGTAGATGCGGGCCACGTCCGTGGTCTGAGCCGAGCAGAACACCGTGGAGACGCCGTGGTCGAGGGCGTCCCTGGCGAGCACGTAGGTGACGGCCGCGGCCAGTCCCCGCCTGCGGAACGCCGGGAGCACGCCGACCCCGGCGATCTCGGTGACCTCGTCGACCGGCGAATGGCCACCGCCACCGACCGGGCCGATCTCCGGCTGCTCGGCGGCATAGCATGCCGCGGCGCGGATCTCCCCGGCTCCGAGCCTTCGCTCGGTCTCGTCGTCGATGACGGAGAAGCCGGTGCCGAGGGCTGCGTCTCGCGCCTCGATGCCCTCGGCTCCGGACGCCGTACCGCCGGTGTCGAAACCGACGGAGATCGCCGCCCGGGACAGGCCGAGCTCGTCGCTCTCGGCCGGGCCGAGCATCCGGGCCGTCCCTGCTTCGCCGCGCGGCTCGCCCTCGAGAACGAGCAGCGGGCAGCGCTCCATCGCGAGGCCCGCCTCCGCGGCGACCGCGGCCAGCGCGGGCGTCGTCTCGTCAACCCACTCGAACGCCAGGGGTACGCCGAGCTCTCGTTGCCGGTCGAGCACCCGGCGTACGTCGTCGGTGGTCGCCGGTGTCGTACCGCCGAGCCGCGGGCGGGCGTAGTAGGGCCAGCCGAACCTCGCGACGAACAGCGTGAACGGGCCGATCTCCTCGGTGGTCAGCGGCTGCGCGGTACGGCGTCGTAGTAGGTCTCGAGGTGGGAGAGCAGCATCAGGTCAGTCATCAAGGAGGGAGCCTGTCACGACGGCGGCGCGGCCGCACCACATTTGCGGCTCGATCCAGGATGGTAGGGGCGATGTGGTTGGGTTCTGGCTGGGATCAGCCGCTGTGGCCCTACCACCTCAGAATGTGACTGCTGGCGGCGGCTCGCCGCCCACACCATCACGGGAAGGCATCGCGATGCTGGTTTCGGAGCGGGTCGGCGAGCTCACCTTCGAGGGTGGTCGGCTCGAGTACACCGACTACGGGTACGGCGAGGACGTCGTCGTGCTGCTGCACGGCCAGCTCATGCTCCGCCGGATGCATCACCCGCTGGCCCGACGGATCGCCGGAGAGGGCTACCGGGTGGTCACCCTGGACCTGCCCGGCCACGGACGGAGCGACCGGCCGACCGAGCCGCGCCGCTACTCGATGACCACGTTCGGCCGGGCCGTGGTCGCCCTGCTCGACCACCTCGGTGTCGACTCGGCGTTCATCGGGGGGACGTCCCTGGGCGCCAACGTGACGCTCGAGGTCGCGGTACTCGCGCCGGAGCGGGTCCGCGGCATGATCCTCGAGATGCCTGTCCTCGATCACGCCGTCGAGGCCGGGATCGTGGCCTTCGGGCCGCTGCTCTTCCTCGGTCGGGTCACCCCCTGGCTGGTCACGCTGGTGGGTCGGACGACGCGTCTCCTTCCGCGGGTCGTCGTGCCCTTCTGGGGAGGCTTCGCCCTGGACGTGCTCGACCAGGAACCGGCCGCGATGGCGGCCCTGGTGCACGGCATCTTCTTCGGCCGGATCGCCCCGTCCGTGCGGCTTCGCAGCCAGATCGAGGCGCCGGCGATCGTGATCGGCCATCCGCACGACCTGATCCACCCCGCGGCCGACGCGGCCATGCTGGCTGGTGAGCTACCGGACGCCCGGTTCGTCGAGGCCAGGTCCGTCATCGAGTGGCGCAGGAGTCCGGACCGGATCGACGCTGAGGTACTGACCTTCCTGACCGACGTCTGCGCCCGATCGGCACGGCGAGGCCGCCCCGGCACGATGCGCGAAGGCACAATGGGGTCGTGAGGCTGACGCGTGACGAGGCGATCGTGCTCCGAACCCAGAAGCTGGGCGAGTCCGACCGCATCATCACGCTGCTGACCCGGTCCGGCGGGTCGCGTCCGGGCCGTCGGTCGCGGAGTCCGTCGTACGTCGTCGAAGTTCGGCTCCAGGCTCGAGCCGTTCATGCATGTGGACGTGCAGATCGCCGCCGGTCACTCGCTCGATGTCATCGCCCAGGTGGAGACCCTGTCGCCGTTCGCGAAGCCGATCGGCGCCGACTACGCCCGCTACACCGCGGGGACCGCGATGCTCGAGACCGCCGAACGGCTGGTCGCCGAGGAGGGCGAGCCCGCGGTCCAGCACTACCTCCTGCTGCTCGGCGGTCTGCGGGCGCTGGCCGAGGGGGCGCACGAGCCGACCCTGGTGCTCGACTCGTTCCTGTTGCGGGCGCTGGCGATCTCGGGCTACGCGCCGTCGTTCGACGTATGCGCGCGCTGCGGCGCCGAGGGCCGCACCGGAACTTCAGCGCCGGCGCGCGGCGGGATGCTGTGCAACGACTGCCGGCTGCCCGGCAGCGCACGACCGCCGGTCGAGGTGGTCCGGCTGCTCGGGGCTCTCCTTGCGGGCGACTGGGTGACTGTCGAGGCGGTCGAGCTGCGTTTCCGCAAGCCGGCCAGCGGCATCGTCGCCGCCTACCTGCAGTGGCATCTGGAGCGCAACCTGCGTTCCCTGCCGTACGTCGAGCGGGAGCCGTTCGTCCTCAGCCGCTCGAGCCGCAGACCGGGTGACGCGGATGACGCTCGGGGAGGAGCCGGACCTGTCGGGCTGTCCCGCCGCCCGACGTGCCGCGCGACCAGGTGCCGCGGCACGTCGCGGTGATCATGGACGGCAACGGGCGGTGGGCGAAGGCCCGCGGTCTGCCCGCGGACGGCCGGGCATGAGCGCGGGGAGTTCGCCCTCTTCGACCTGGTGCAGGGCGCGATCGCCGCGGGCGTCTCGTGCGTGTCGGCGTACGCCTTCTCGACCGAGAACTGGCGGCGGTCACCCGACGAGGTGCGTTTCCTGATGGGCTTCAACCGTGATGTCATCCGGCGCCGCCGCGACGACATGCACGCCATGGGGGTGCGGGTGCAGATGGGCCGGCCGACGCCCTCGGCTGTGGCGGTCGGTGATCAAGGAGCTCGAGATCGCGGAGGAGCTGACGCGGGACAACACCGTGCTGACGTTGACGATGTGCGTCAACTACGGTGGCCGGTCGGAGCTCGCCGACGCGGCGCGAGCGCTCGCCCAGCAGGTGGCCGACGGGACGCTGAAGCCCGAGAAGGTCGACGAGAAGGCCTTCGCGCGGGCGCTCTACGTCCCCGAGCTGCCCGATGTCGACATGGTGCTGCGTACGTCGGGGGAGCAGCGGTTCAGCAACTTCATGCTGTGGCAGTCGGCGTACGCGGAGATGGTGTTCATGAACGTGCTGTGGCCCGACGTGGACCGCCGTACCTTGTACGAGGCCATCGAGATCTACGCGGGGCGCAACCGCCGGTACGGCAAAGCCTGATCGCCCGAATCAGTCGAACCAGCCGGCGATGCGTCCCACCAGGGCCAGCGCGACGATCGCGATCATGACGACCCGGACGGCCCGCTGGCGGGTATCGATGCACCGGCCACGACAGGAACGCCAGCCACGCCACGAAGAGCACGATCAGGAGCAGCGCCGGCACCGCGAAGGCGAGAGGCGCAGCCAACCCCACGAGCATCAGCACGACCATCACGGCCGGGAGCAGGAACTTCGGTTGCCGCGAGAGCAGGACGACGAAACCCCGCGAGCGGTCTGCGACCGCCATCCGCAGCGGAGTCTCGCCCACCTTCGCCGGCGCGGGCCTGCCCGGTGTGCGGCCTGTCGGCGAGGTCGGCTGCTTGGAGCGAGGCGGCCCGGAGCTGCCGCGACCGGACTGCGCTCGAGCCGGACTGGTCCGCGCGGAGGTCGGCTTGCGCTTGCTCTTCGCCATCGCCACAGCCTAACGGGCATTCGTCTGGGGTCGGCCCGGCGAGAAGACCCGCTGGATCGCCGACGAACCGCGCGGAGGCGGCAGAATGGCGGGCATGTTGGCGATCTCGCGGTTCCGGTACGACGAGGACGACGCGAGCACGGCCGAGGAGGAGCTCGGCCGGTGTCTCGAGGGGCTGGGCCGCTGCAGTCGGCTTCCTCGGTGGCGCGGTCGGCCGGGCCCTGGACGACCCAGGGCTCTGGGTCCTCGAGACCAGGTGGGAGTCCGTGGGGGCGTACCGGCGTGCGCTGTCGTCGTACGAGATCAAGATGACGGTCGTCCCGCTGCTGTCGCGGGCGCGTCGACGAGCCGTCGGCGTTCGAGGTCATCGTGGGCGAGGGCGCCACCAAACCGAATGAGGCGCGAGCCGCGCGGGACGGTAGCCTAGGCGTTCGCATCGCATCGCCGCTCCCGCCCGGGAGCCCGCCGCCGACCGCCAGCCGGATGGAGAGACACGTGGCACCCTCAGCAATCGAGAAAGTCACCAGCCTGTGCAAGCGGCGGGGCTTCGTCTTCCCCTGTGGAGAGATCTACGGCGGCACGAAGTCGGCATGGGACTACGGGCCGCTCGGCGTCGAGCTGAAGGAGAACATCAAGCGGCAGTGGTGGCGCTCGATGGTGACGTCGCGCGACGACGTGGTCGGGCCTCGACTCGTCGGTGATCCTGCCCACCAAGACCTGGGAGGCGTCCGGCCACCTGTCGACGTTCACCGACCCGCTGACCGAGTGCCAGAGCTGCCACAAGCGGTTCCGCGCCGACCACCTGCAGGAGGCGCTGGCGGCGAAGAAGGGCATCGAGGACCCGGACTCGGTCGCCGCTGAGCGACATCGCCTGCCCGAACTGCGGCACCCGCGGCGCCTGGACGGACCCGCGGCCCTTCAACGGCATGCTGAAGACCTACCTCGGCGTGATCGAGGACGAGAGCGGCCTGCACTACCTGCGGCCCGAGACCGCCCAGGGCATCTTCCTCAACTTCGCGAACGTGATGAACTCCGCGCGCAAGAAGCCGCCGTTCGGCATCGCCCAGACCGGCAAGAGCTTCCGCAACGAGATCACCCCAGGCAACTTCATCTTCCGGACCCGCGAGTTCGAGCAGATGGAGATGGAGTTCTTCGTCAAGCCCGGGCACCGACGAGGAGTGGCACCAGCGCTGGATCGACCTGCGGGTCGACTGGTACGTCGGCCTCGGCATCGCAGCCCGACAACCTGCGGCTGTTCGAGCACCCGGCCGAGAAGCGCTCCCACTACTCGAGTCGCACCGTCGACATCGAGTACCGCTTCGGCTTCGTCGGCTCGGAGTGGGGCGAGCTCGAGGGCATCGCCAACCGGACCGACTACGACCTGACCCAGCACTCGAAGTTCTCCGGCGTCGACCTCAGCTACCTCGACGCCGCGACCAACGAGCGCTGGACGCCGTACGTCATCGAGCCCGCCGCCGGCCTCACCCGATCGCTGATGGCCTTCATGATCGACGCGTACGACGAGGACCAGGCGCCGAACACCAAGGGCGGCGTCGACACCCGCATCGTGCTGCGGCTCGACCACCGGCTGGCGCCGGTCAAGGTCGCGGTGCTGCCGCTGTCGCGCAACGCCGACCTGTCGCCCAAGGCACGGGACCTGGCCACCGAGCTCCGGGGTTCCTGGAACGTCGACTTCGACGACGCCGGCGCCATCGGGCGGCGCTACCGCCGCCAGGACGAGATCGGTACGCCGTACTGCGTGACCGTCGACTTCGAGACCCTCGACGACAACGCAGTGACCGTCCGGGAGCGCGACTCGATGAAGCAGGAGCGGGTCGGCCTCGACCAGATCAGCCGCTACTTCGCCGAGCGCCTCATCGGCTGCTGAGACGTCGCTGATGTGGAAGCGCCGGCTGGCGATGCTGGCGGCCGTCCTGCTCGTCGCGCTGGCGCTGGTAGCCGCCACGGTCTACGGGATGGTCTACTACGTCCGCCATTCGGGTTGAAGAGCCGCAAGATAGACGGTGTGGATGCGTTTCCCGGCAAACTTGGCACGTACGCGCAATGGGCGGGCGCGTTTGCCCGGCATGCTGGGGAGATCCACGGTCTGCTGGGCAGGCCTGCCCGGCCGACGGTGCACCTGCCTAGCATGCCGGGCAAACCGCAAATGTGGCCGAGCGGGTTTGCCACCCAGCGCCACTAGAATGGTCCGATGTCCGCGTCGCTCAAGCTGGGTCCGCACCTGGTGGACCCGCCGGTCGTGCTCGCCCCGATGGCGGGCGTGACGAACGCCGCCTACCGGACGCTGTGCCGCGAGCAGGGCGCCGGCCTCTACGTCTGCGAGATGATCACCAGTCGCGGCCTGGTCGAGCAGGACGAGACCACGCTGAGCATGCTGGTCTTCGACCCCGACGAGGCCGTCCGATCGGTGCAGCTGTACGGCGTCGACCCGGCCACCGTCGCCCGGGCCACCCAGATCCTCTGCGGCGACTACGGCGTCGAGCACATCGACCTGAACTTCGGCTGCCCGGTTCCCAAGGTGACCCGCAAGGGTGGCGGGGCGGTGCTGCCGTGGAAGCGGCGCCTACTGCGCGCGATCCTCGACCAGACGGTGGCGGCCGCTGCGCCGTACTCCGTCCCGGTCACCATGAAGACCCGCAAGGGCATCGACGACGACCACCTGACGTTCCTCGAGGCCGGCGAGATCGCCCAGGACAGTGGTTGCGCAGCGATCGCGCTGCATGGCCGGACCGCCGCTCAGCACTACTCGGGTGAGGCCGACTGGGACGCCATCGCCGAGCTCGCGAGCCATGTCGACATCCCGGTGCTCGGCAACGGCGACATCTGGGAGGCGGCGGACGCGCTGCGCATGATGGAGCAGACCGGGTGCGACGGCGTCGTCGTCGGCCGGGGCTGCCTGGGCCGACCGTGGCTGTTCCGCGACCTGGCGGCGGCCTTCGCCGGCGAGCCCGGCGCCCCCGCTGCCCACGCTCGGCGAGGTGGCGGCGATGATGCGCCGCCACGCACAGCTGCTGGCCCACTACATGGGGGAGGAGCGCGGCTGCAAGGAGTTCCGCAAGCACATCGCGTGGTACCTCAAGGGCTTCCGGGCGGGCGGCGAGCTCCGGCAGTCCCTCGGTCTGGTCGACACCCTGGCAACCGTCGACGCACTGCTCGAGCGGCTCGACCCGACCGAGGAGTTCCCGACGCAGGAGCTGGGCACGCCACGTGGCCGGCAAGGCAGCCCACGCCGGGTGGCGCTACCCGAAGGTTGGCTGTCAGAGCGCGATGACCTCCGCATCGACCTCGGTGCCGAGCTGGGAGTCTCCGGCGGCTGATCGCCCGGCCGGGTCCGAGCGCCCACGTCATCGAGGGCTCCGGCAACCTTTCACGGCGCCCCGGGAGTATGGACTGATGGGGGTTCCGCCCGGAGCCTCTTCGACGAAGGAGCTTCGTGAAGAAACCCGTTCGCCGCGCGCTGCGTTTGACCTCAGCCACCGTTCTCGTCAGCGCTGTCTCGGTCGTCAGTGCAGGCACCGGCTTCTCGTTGGGGGTACCAGGTCCGTCACCGGGTTCTGACGTCCCCCGAGTAGGCCCGGACACAGCCATGCTCGGAGTCAGCTCGACGTCGGCCGCCGATGCCTGGGCGGTCGGCTACGCCGACTCGGGCGACCTCCCGACCGCCGTCGTCCAACACTGGGACGGGGCGGCGTGGAGTGCCGTCGACAGCCATGCGCCTGGGTCGAACAACGCGTTCTACGATGTCGCCGCGCTCGCCGGCTCCGATGCGTGGGTCGTCGGGGACCGACTGAAGTCGCGCGCGGCCAGCTCAGTAGCGCTGGCCGAGCATTGGGACGGCGCCACGTGGACTCCGGTCACGACGGCTGCCCTGGATGTGACGTACGCGAACCTCCTGTCGGTGAGTGCGGTCGACTCGAACGACGTCTGGGCGGTCGGCGGCACGGTGACTGGTTCCGCGTACCTGCCGCTCGTCGAGCACTGGGACGGGACGAGCTGGCAGACCATAGCGGCTCCGAGCGGCGGGTCGGCTTTGCTCACCGGGGTGAGCGCGCTCAGCGACGACGACGTATGGGCGGTCGGCGACGGGTACGTCGAGCACTGGGACGGCACGAGCTGGTCGTCGACTGCGACCGGCCCATACGTGTACGACGTCAGCGCGCTCGCGCCCGACGACGTCTGGGTGGTTGGTCTCAGAAACCTGGCCACGTTCGCGGAACACTGGGACGGGACCAGCTGGTCGGTCGCCGCGACACCGGGGCTGCGCGGGCACCGGAACGAGTTCACCTCGGTCCAGGGGCTCGGCGCTGACGATGTGTGGGCAGTGGGCTACCAGAAGTTCAAAGGCTCTCTGCACACCCTCACCGAGCATTGGGACGGCTCGACATGGTCGAGAGTCCGAAGCCCGAATGCACCTGGCGTCGACAGCACGTTGGCTGGCGTCGGTGGTGACGCCGGTGGAGACGTGTGGGCGGTCGGCACATCTAGCGGCACTGGATTGGCGGAGCATTGGACCGGCCGGCGCTGGCACGTGACACCGCTGGGGTGACCCGGTCGTCGGGGGTCCGGCGGTCAGGGTGCGGTTGGTCTGAGGCTGGCCGCCATGCCAGCGGTCGCTCGGTCGAGGATCTCCGGACTGGTCGCGTAGTTGAGCCGGACGAAGCCGGCACCGGCAGCACCGAACCTGAGTCCGGGCTCGACGGCCACCCGACCGCGGTCGAGGAAGCGGTCGCGCGCGGTGTTGTCGGGACCGATCGCGTTGCAGTCGAGCCAGCTCAGGAAGGTGGCTTGTGGCGGATGCCACTCGACGTCGGGGAGTCGCTCGCGCACGAGATCACCGAGCTGGGTACGGCGATGGTCGAGGGTGGAGAGCAGCCGGTCGAGCCAGGGCCGGCCCTCCGTCAGGCCGGCCACCGTCGCGATCACGCCGTAGTGGCCGATCCGCCATTTCGCATCCGGTGGCAACCGGTCGACGACCGCCTGCATCGCCGCCGTACCGGTCACGATCGCCGCGCACTTCAGTCCGGCCAGGTTCCACGCCTTGCTCGCCGAGACGACGGATACGGCGATCTCGGCGGCACCCGGCACGGTGAGCAGCGGGGTGAAGTTCGCGCCGGGGAGCACGAGTGGCGCGTGGATCTCGTCGCTGATGATCGGGACGCGATAGATCGTCGCGAGTCGTACCAAGGCGGCGAGCTCTGCCGGGTTGTGCACCCGGCCGACCGGGTTGTGCGGGTTGCACAGGATGTAGGCCGCCGGGTGCCCGGCGAAGGCCGCCTCGAGCGCCGGCGAGGTCCAGCCGCCAGCCCTCGTCGCGATGCGCTAGCGGCGCCTCACGTATCCGGCACCCCGACTCGGGTACCCAGTCGAAGAACGGCGGGTAGACGGGCGGACTGAACACCACCTCATCTCCGCGCCGGGTGAGCAGGCGGAGCAGCTCGACCACGCCCACGCCCACATCGGTCACGGCCGTGAGCCGCGCCGGGTCGATCTCCCAACCCCAGCGGTCCTGCGCGAAGCCGCCCCACGCCCTACCGAGCTCGGGGGCCGGCATCGCGTACCCCGTGTCGGACCGTTCGACCGCGTCGAGCAGGGCCTCGCGGATCGGCTCCGCCAGCGCGAAGTCCATCTCGGCCACGGTGAGCGGCAGCACGTCCGGCGGATATGCCCGCCACTTCTCGCTCCGTCTCAGCCTGAGCTGGTCGATCGGGTCGACGGGGAGATCCTCGAGGGCGTCGTTCATCTCGCCATGCTGCCAGGCGGGACCCTGCCCGCAAGCTCGGCCTCTCGCCGTACCCACCGATGGGCATCCGCCCCGTGCCGGCCCCTTCCGCCCAGGCCTACCTGCTGCCACCCCGGCGTTTGGGTGGTGCACCACTCAAGTACCCCCCAAGCCACTCAAATCTGGGTGGCTTCAGGGGCGTTTGGGTGGTGCACCACTCAATACGCCCCGCTACTCGACTGGGTGGCTTCAGGGGCGTTTGGGTGGTGCACCACTCAAACGCCCCCTATCGCTGAGCCTGGGCCCATGCGCAAGGGAAATTGCACAAGAACACTTGTACAATTTCCCTTGTGCTTTTATTCTGGACGAATGACCGAGCCAGGTACGGACCAGCCCCAGCCCCAGCCCCAGGCCCAGCTGATCGATGTGGTGGCGGCGATCCACCATCCGGTACGGCGCAAGCTGCTCGAGCTGCTCAACCTGGACGGGCCGAACACCGTCAGCGGCCTGGCTGATGCCGCCCAGGAGCGAGTCGGAAACGCCAGTCACCACCTCAAGGTGCTGGCCGAGGCCGGGCTGGTCGAGGAGGCTCCCGAGCTGGCCAAGGACCGACGCGAGCGGTGGTGGCGTCCGGTCGCGGGCAGCATCTCGTGGTCCGTCGCCGATGTCGCGGGGGACCCGTTGGCGGAGGTCGTCGCCTCGGCGGCGGAGCAGCAGAACCTGGCCCACCACGTCGGCAAGGTGCAGCAGTGGTACGCCCACCGCGAGCTGGAGGCGGAGGAGTGGGTGCGTGCCGCGTTCAGCACGGAGTACTGGGTGAGCGTCACGCCGGCCGAGCTGGCCGAGCTCGGCAGGCGGGTCAACGACCTGTTCGCCGAGTACGCCGCGGTACCGGAGCGCCAGGCCGATCCGGACCGCCACAACGCGTTCGTGTTCGCCCACGGTGTCCCCGCCAAGCCCTGAACGGAGGTGACCCGATGAGCACCGTCGTCACACCAACCATCCCGCCACTGGGCCGCGATGCCCGCGTCATCGCCTGGGTACTTGCTTCGTCACTGTCCCGGGTCGGGGATGTTGCCTGGTTCATCGGCCTGGCCTGGACGGCGGCCCACGTCGCGGGTCCGGCCGGTGTCGGGTTGGTGATGGGGGTCAGTTCGGTTCCGCGGGCCGCGATCCTGCTGATCGGTGGCGCCTACGCCGACCGGCTGGATGCGCGGCGGACCATGGTGATCGCCAACCTGGCCCGGATCGCCGTACTCGCCGTCGCCATCCTGGTCGTCGATGCCCGCGAGTCCTCGCTGGTCCTGCTGCTCGTGGTCGCCGTCGTCTTCGGCCTGGTCGACGGCATGTACGACCCGGCGTCCGGCACCATGCCCCGCCAGCTGGTGCGCCCCGAGGACCTGGCGGCCGTGTCCTCGATGTTCCAGCTCGGCAGCCGGATGGCCACGCTGATCGGTGCACCGCTGGGCGGCATTCTGGTGGCCACCGGTGGGTTGACCTGGGTGATGGCGTTCGACGCCGTGTCGTTCGCGGTCATCGCCGTCGTGCTGGCCCTCGTGATCAAGCCCCGCTTCGCACTCGAGCGGTCGCAGGGGCGGTCGGTGCGCCACGACCTGGTCGACGGCTTCAGCTACCTCCGCCGGGCTGCCAACGCCCGCACCCTGACCATCGCGCTGTGCGGCCTCAACCTGTTCGTCGGACCCGTGACGGCGGTCGGCGTGGTGCTCCGGATCAAGGCCGAGGGCTGGGGCGCGGCGTCACCTCGGGATCTTCGAGGCCTGCATCGGCGCCGGGGCGGCGGTCGGCGCCATCATTGCGATGCGCTGGCGTCCGAAGGCACCGGCTCGCACCGGCCTGCTGATCCTCGTCGGGCAGGCCGCCGCGTGCGCGGGTGTCGGATTCGCGCCGTACGCCGGCGTGCTGTGCTCGATGCTGGTGATCGGGGTCACCGCCGGGCTTGGCCTCCGCCTTCCTGTCCGGCGCCTTCCAGCGGGCCATCGAGCCGTCCTACCTCGGCCGTACCGGCAGCATGGTGATGCTCTCCGACCAGGCACTGATGCCGCTGGCGATGACCGGCTTCGGAGCCCTCGCGGCGGTGACGGACCTCGTCGACGGCGTGCGCCTCGTCGGGGCCGGGTTCGCAGCGCTGGTGCTGTGGTCCGCCTTCCGACCCGGCCTCGACTCCACGCCGCCTGCGCTGCCCACCCGACACGACGAATCGGCTGACCGGGCGGCCGCGGAGCCGGCCGGTCAGCTGCAGTCTGCCGAGCCGAAGTCTGCCGGGCCGAAGTCTGCCGAGGGGAGGTTGGTTGGCCAGCCGCAGTTCGCCGAGCCCGGCGCCGAGTCAAGACCAAGGGCGTGACCTGCTCTTGATGGTCTGGTTGGTCTGGGGTCAGGTCCACAGGCGCAGCGACGAAGCGTTCCGGTCGGCTGGCTGCGGGTTTGCCCAGCACGCTGGGGAACGACCCCGTCTGCCGGGCAGGCCCGCCCGGCTGACGGTGCACCTGCCCAGCATGCCGGGCAAACCCGAAGGGACTGCCCTCCCAACCCCGCGACCGCGCGCGAACTGCAAGCCGCAGAACCGACCCGGCGACGGGACTGGCGGGTTGACGACGTAGCAGCCAAGGAGTGGTCAGAGGAACGCGCTCCCGGGCGGTATCAGTCGACGCGGCCCCGTTCGCGCCCGGCTAGGTTTGCTCCGTGATCGACGGGTACGACGATGCGGACGCCGAGCGCTTCGTCGACGAGCCCAACCGGTCCGGGAGGTCGCCGTACCAGCGCGACAGCGCCCGGATCGTGCACTCCGCCGCGTTGCGCAGGCTGGCCGGCAAGACGCAGGTCGTCGGGCCCGCGAGCAACGACTTCATCCGCAACCGGCTCACCCACACCCTCGAGGTGGCCCAGGTGGGGCGGGAGCTCGCGACGGCGCTCGGCTGTGACCGGGACATCGTCGAGGCGGCCTGCCTGGCCCACGATCTCGGCCATCCGCCGTTCGGCCACAACGGCGAGCGTGCCCTCAACGACGCCGCCGATGAGATCGGCGGGTTCGAGGGCAACGCCCAGACCTTCCGGCTGCTGACCAGGCTCGAGGCGAAGTCCTTCGCGCCGAGCGGCGCCAGCGTCGGGCTCAACCTCACCCGGGCCACCCTCGACGCCGCGTCCAAGTACCCGTGGACGAGCGAAGAGGCCGTCGCACCGACCGGCCGGCACGGGGACGGGCTGCCGCGGGCGGTCCACAAGTTCGGGGTCTACGCCGACGACCTGCCGGTCTTCACCTGGATGCGGGCCGGCGCCGCGGAACCGCGCCGTGACCTGCGTCGAGGCGCAGGTGATGGACTTCGCCGACGACGTCGCCTACAGCGTCCACGACGTGGAGGACGGCGTGGTCGCGGAGCGCATCGAGCTAACCCGGCTCGGCGACTCGGGCCTGCGACGGGAGGTCTGGGAGACGACGCGCGACTGGTACGCCCCCACCCTGACCCTCGACGAGTTCGAGGACGCGCTCCGCCGTCTCGCCGCGCTCAACGCCTGGCCGACAACGCCGTACGACGGAAGCCGCCGCCACCTGGGCGGGCTGAAGAACCTCACCAGCCGGCTGATCAACCGGTTCTGCATCGCCGTACGCGACGCTGCCGATGCCGACGGTCTGCTCGGCGGCCTCCAGCGGTACCGCGGCGTCCTGCCGGTGCCGCTCGCCACCGTTCACGAGATCGTCGCCCTCAAAGGGATCGCCGCCCAGCTGGTCATGAACGCCGAGGGGCGGGTCGAGATCATGAACGCCCAGCGCGACCTGCTGACCGAGCTCGTCGAGGGCATCTGGACCGTTGGTCCGGAGGCCTTGGAGCCGGTGTTCCGCCACGACTTCGAGACCGCCCCGGACGACGACGCACGGCGCCGCGTCGTGATCGACCAGGTGGCCTCGCTCACCGACCCGTCCGCTGTGGAGAAGCACCACGAGGTGTGCGGACGCACTGCGTAGACTCGCGGAGTGGCAGCAGGGCGGATTCGCGAGGACGACATCGCCCTGGTGCGTGAGCGGTCGCGCATCGACGAGGTGGTCTCCGCCCATGTGACCCTGCGCAACGCCGGGTCGGGCTCGCTTGAAGGGCCTGTGCCCGTTCCACGACGAGAAGTCACCGTCGTTCAACGTCAACCCGGCGCGCGGCTACTACCACTGCTTCGGCTGCCAAGAGGGCGGCGACGTCATCACCTTCGTGCAGAAGATCGAGGGCGTCGGCTTCGCCGAGGCCGTCGAACGGCTCGCCGGCCGGTACGGCGTCGAGCTGCACTACCTCGACGAGGGCAGCAACGCGCCCCGTCGTGACTACGGCCAGCGCACCCGGCTCCTCGATGCCCATCGCTACGCCGCCGAGTTCTACCAGGAGGCGCTTGCCTCGCCGGAGGCCGTCGCCGGCCGTCAGTTCCTCGACGAGCGCGGCTTCGACAAGGCCGCCGCGGACAAGTTCGGCATCGGCTTCGCTCCGCGAAGTGGCGATGCGCTGCTCGGACACCTGCGCAGCAAGAAGTTCAGCGACGACGAGCTCGTCACGGCCGGTCTGGTCGCGCGCAACAACCGCGGGCCGTACGACCGCTTCCGCGGACGGCTGCTGTGGCCGATCCGGGAGCTGTCGGGCGACGTCGTCGGGTTCGGGGCCAGGCGGCTCTTCGACGACGACCACATCGAGGCGAAGTACCTCAACACCCCCGAGACCCCGATCTACAAGAAGAGCCAGCTCCTGTACGGCGTCGACCTGGCCCGCAAGGAGATCGCCCGCAGCTCCCAGGCGGTCGTGGTCGAGGGCTACACCGACGTGATGGCCTGCCACCTCTCCGGAGTGCCGATCGCCGTCGCGACCTGCGGTACGGCGTTCGGCGAGGACCACACCCGGGTACTGCGGCGACTGCTTGCTCGACCATGACGAGTTCCACGGCGAGGTGATCTTCACCTTCGACGGCGACGAGGCGGGTCAGAAGGCGGCGCTGCGCGCCTTCGGGGGCGACGCAGCAGTTCGTCGGCCAGACCTACGTGGCGATCGAGCCCGAGGGTCGCGACCCGTGCGAGCTCCGGATCGCGGAAGGGGACGCCGCCGTTCGCGAGCTGATCGCCCGGCGGGTGCCGCTCTACCGGTTCGTGCTCCGCAACGTCATCTCGCAGTTCGACCTCGACCGCGCCGACAGCCGGGTCGACGCGGTCCGCGAGGCGGCCAAGCTGGTGGCGAGCGTCCGTGACAAGTCCAAGGTCGAGGCGTTCGCCCGGGAGGTCGCCGGCATGGTCGGGATCGTCGACACCGATGACGTACTCGCTGAGGTGCGCAGAGCGCGGGCCAACCCGAAGGACACGACGCGTACCTCCGGGAGCCGGGCACCGGTCGCCGAGCCCTCGCCGCCGCCCCGCCGCGACGTACCCGATCCCGCCGAGCGGCGCTACTCCATCGAGCGGGACGTCCTCAAGATCGTGTTGCAGGCCCCCGGCGCGATCGCCGCAGACCTGGGACCGGCTCGACGAGTCGGACTTCACGCATCCCTACTACCGCGAGCTGTTCGACGTGGTCAACAAGCTCGGCGGTCCGACGGCCGTATCGGTCGAGGGACTGCGGGAGACGGTCACGGACGGCGGCCTCCAGACCTTGCTGTCGGCCCTGTCCGTCGAGCAGCTGCACGTCAACGGCGAGCCCGGCGAGCGGCTCGGGCGTGAGTACGTCGTCCGGCTGCGCGAGCTCGCCGCCATGCGCCGGATCAGCGAGCTGAAGTCGCGGCTGCAGCGGATGAACCCGGTCACCCAGACCACCGAGTACAACCGGCTCTTCGGCGAGCTGGTGGCCCTCGAGAGCCACCGACGCTCGCTCCGGGAGAGCGCCCTCACCGACGACTGAGGTCGTTTCCCTAGCGTTCTGGGCCCGGCCACGTACGACGTCCGTGCCAATCGACGTCATGACGGCGGCCTCGGCGGACGTCACGGCGCGGCCGCTCCTATGTCCGTGGCAATCGACGTCATGACGGCGGCCTCGGCGGACGTCACGGCGCGGCCGCTCCTATGTCCGTGGCAATCGACGTCATGACGGCGGCCTCGGCGGACGTCACGGCGCGGCCGCTCCTATGTCCGTGGCAATCGACGTCATGACGGCGGCCTCGGCGGACGTCACGGCGCGGCCGCTCCAATGTCCGTGGCAATCGACGTCATGACGGCGGCCTCGGCGGACGTCACGGCGCGGCCGCTCCTATGTCCGTGGCAATCGACGTCATGACGGCGGCCTCGACGGACGTCACGGCGCGGCCGCTCCCATGTCCGTGGCAATCGACGTCATGACGGCGGCCTCGGCGGACGTCACGGCGCGGCCGCTCCAATGTCCGTGGCAATCGACGTCATGACGGCTGGCCTCGACGGACGTCACGGCGCGGCCGCTCCTATGTCCGTGGCAATCGACGTCATGACGGCGGCCTCAACGGACGCCACCGCACCGCCGCTCCCATGTCCGTGCCAATCGACGTCGGAGCATCTTCAACACCGGACGTAACCGCCTTGGGCACGAAGCGCATCCAGATCGTTCCGCAGCGCTTCGGACTGACCAGCGGGTACGCCGTCGTCGCTGCGCTTTCAGGACGGGAGACCTGGCTCGAACCGCACATCCGACAGGTGACCGAACTCAGACCCCAGGTGCCTAAGCGAGTACGCCGTCGTCGCTGCGCTTCGAGAAAGGCTGACCTGGCTCGGACCGCGCATCCGACGGGTGACCGAACTCAGACGATAGGTGCCCAGCGGAAGTGGTCTGTATCACGGAGGCACCTCCAACCACCTGTGTGTTATGGATCTTCTCGCGGCGCCAACCATCCCGGGCCACCAGGCCACCGGACCCGTCACGACGACCGGGAAGGCGACGAGACGCCCCGCGGACACCGCCAACCTGCTTGCGCTCTACCTCCGAGACATCAACACCGTCCCCCTGCTCTCCGCGGAGGACGAGGTCCGGCTGGCTCGGGACATCGAGGTCGGCGTCCTCGCTACCGAGCGGCTCGCCACCGGCCAGGGGCTCAGCGGGGAGGACCGCGCCGATCTGGCGACCCTCGCCGAGCTGGGCGAGCGCTCCAAGCAGGTGCTGATCGAGTCGAACCTCCGGCTGGTCGTCGCTCTGGCGAAGCGCTACAACGGCTGCGGCACGGCGATGCTCGACCTGATCCAGGAGGGCAACATCGGACTGATGCGTGCCGTCGAGAAGTTCGATCACCGGCGCGGGTTCAAGTTCTCGACGTACGCCACGTGGTGGATCCGGCAGGCGATCGCCCGCGGGTATGGCGACCAGAACCGCACCATCAGGGTGCCCGTTCATGTGGTCGAGGCGATCCACCGGGTACGGGCTCAGCAGCGGGCGCTGACCCAGGAGCTGGGACGAACTCCCACGATCGTCGAGCTGGCTCAGGCCAGTGACGCGACGGCTGCCAAGGTGATCGAGCTGCTCAAGCTGGCCGACGAGCCGATCTCCCTCGACCTTCGGGTCGGCGACGGGGACCAAGGGCAGCTCGCGGACCTGATCGCCGACGACGAGGCGGCCGGCCCGATCGACGAGATCAGCCAGCGCTCGATGCGCCGAGAGGTCGAGCAGCTTCTTCGCACCGTGACCCCGCGCGAGCAGGACGTCCTCAGACGTCGCTTCGGTCTGGGGGGCGGGCGGACGCACACCCTGGAAGAGGTCGGCACCGAGCTCGGAGTCACGCGGGAACGGGTGCGGCAGATCGAGTTCCGCGCCCTGGCCCGGATCAGGCGGGCGCACAGCTTCGACGGCTTCCGGGAGTACCTGCACGCCTGACCGGCTGGCCGACCCGTCAGGATGGGGGAGTGCGACGTCACTCCGACCCCCGGCCACCCAAGGACATCCTGGCGGCCCTCGAACGGCGACGCGGTGAGCGGGTGCTCGCCTGGGCGACGGGACCGCAGGGTGAGTGGATCCTCGGCACCAACCTCGCGCTGCACGTCCCACAGCCCGGCGGCGGACATCGCCGGATCGGCTGGGAGAGCATCGAGCGCGCCGACTGGCAGAGCGAGACCGACCGGCTCGCGGTCGTCGAGGTCGCCGACTGGGGGCAGCCCGAGGTGACGACCGTCCTCCAGGTGGAGGTGCCCGGGCACCTGCTCGAGCTGCTCCGGGAGCGGGTCACGAAGAGCATCGTCTACCGGATGTATGCGCCGGTACGACGATCGGCCGGCCTCAGCGTCGTAGGCAGGCGTCCGCCGAGCGGGAGGGCGCCGGTCACCTGGTCGTTCGTGCTCGCCCCTTCGCTCGATCCCAAGGATCCGGCTGTCGCGCAAGTCGCCGAAGCGGCCCTCTCTCAAGCCCAACGCGAGCTCGAAGGCCTCTAGGGCTGGCCGGCGCGCCTGTCTACGATGTATCCAGGCGCCAGGGTGGCTCGGAACGAACCCGGCGCATGTCTGGCTTGGACTCTCGGGAGGAAGCTCATGCGCGTGCATCGAACAGTTCTGCTCTGCGCCGCGGTCACCATCGGCTCGGCGATCGCCGTACCGACGTCTCTGGCCGCGTCCGTTCAGCAGGGAGGTGCGAACCCGTACGATTCCCGGATCATGAGCAACGTGCTGACGGGGGTCAGCGCACTCTCGGACTCCGACGTCTGGATCGTCGGCAACCACCCGACGGCTGGATCTGACTACACCCCCCTGGCCCGGCACTACGATGGCGTCAGCTGGTCCGACGTCGGCGAGATCGACGTTGTGGGAACCTTCGGCTACCCGACGTCTGTCTTCGCTCTTTCAGACTCAGACGTCTGGGTCACCATGCTCGAGGACGACTCTGGGCAGCCGGTCGTACAGCATTGGGACGGTACGGCGTGGCACAGGCAGGAGATGACGGCCCCAGGAACCTTCAGCAACCTGCATCACGTGTGGGCCAGCTCGCCCAGCGACGTGTGGGCGGTGGGAACCTACCAGGCCGGTTCTGTGAGCAACGCTCTCGTCGAACACTTCGACGGCACGAGCTGGACCCGTCTGTCGACCCCGACGCGGATCGGTGAGGCCCTCTTCGGGGTCAGCGGTACGTCCGCCACCGATGTATGGGCGGTCGGGACTTACAACCCTCGACACGGTGTTCAGCAGGCGCTGTTCCTGCACTGGGACGGCACTGCCTGGAAGGTCAGGGGCACGGTTGATCAGTCTGTTACGACTGGGCTGGAGAGCGTCGCCGCAGTATCTCCGACCGATGTGTGGGCGGTCGGTACCACGTTCGAGGAGGTGAAGCACCACGGGCTGATCATGCATTGGAACGGCAGGCACTGGCGCGAGTCGCGTACGAGGGCCACGAACCGCGACTTTCTGTATTCCGTCAATGCTGCCTCTGCGGACAACATCTGGGCCGTGGGCACCAGTGGTGGCCAAGGGACGACGGCCGTCCACTGGGACGGGCACGTCTGGCAGGCATCGCGGCCGAAGAACCCGGGGAGCGACCATAACGAGCTGTTGGAGGTGTCCACGGACGCAGCGGATGACGCTTGGGCGGTGGGCTTTGGCAACGGCGAGGGCGAACCAGGCGGTTTCCGGATGGTCCAGCACTGGAACGGCACCGCCTGGACCCGCTAGCCCGATGTGTTGAGCCGTCACTTCGGTCCGCTCAACCCCGGGTTGAGAGGTCAGTTCTACACGCGGGTACGGCGCTGGATGGCTCCCCCGGATGGACTCGAACCATCAACAACCCGGTTAACAGCCGAGTGCTCTGCCAATTGAGCTACAGGGGATCGAAGCGGAGACCATCCTAGGACGCGCCCCGGAAGCACGTCCAACCGGTCCCCCCGGTGCAGGATGAGCGCATGTGGAACGACACCTGGGACCTCGGCTTCTCCGCCCCCGACAAGATCCTCCGGACGGTCGTGGTCTATCTCGCGCTGGCCCTCCTGCTGCGCCTGGCCGGCAAGCGCGATCTGGCGCAGCTCAACTCCTTCGACCTCGTCGTCATGCTGCTGCTGTCGAACGTCGTACAGAACGCAGTCATCGGCGATGACCTGACGTTGGCCGGCGGGCTCCTCGGCGCCGCGGTGCTGGTCGGCTTCAACGCCCTGGTGGTACGGACCACGGTGCGCTCGGATCGGCTCACCCGACTGTTCGAGGGCACCAAGACCGTGCTGGCCCGTGACGGTGCATGGGACGACCGGGCGCTCAAGCACGAGGGGCTGCGGCGGGCCGATGTCGATGCGGCCCTGCGGCGGCAGAACGCCAACGACGTCAGCGAGACCGAGTCCGTCGACCTCGCACCCGGTGGTGCGGTGGTGGTCACGGTCACGCCGGGGGAGCAGACCACCACGAAGAGCGACCTCGACACGATCCGGGCCGACCTGCGCAACCTGGAGGCGAAGCTCGACGCGCTGCTCGCCCGCTCCGTCGGCTGATAACGGGTTCGTCCGTTCGTGCCGCGGTGAAGACTCCCGCGCTGGGTCGGACGAATCCGGGTGGCCGGGGTGGGGCTGGTCAGGCGGTAGCGAAGCCCACCCGCGAGCCCGCCTGCGGGTTCGAGTAGCTCTGGTAGGGCTGGTCGACGTCGTCGACGGCGTGGAAGTTCTCGTAGTAGAGGTAGTAGCGGCCGCGGTGCTTGAACATGCGTGCCCTGCCAGATCGCCGCCGTTGTCGGGCTCGAAGGGGTCTCCGCGGCGGAAGTACGTCGACTCCGGGCGCATCGTCTCGGCGTTCGCCACCCAGGGTCCGCCGTACGGGTCGAGGGTGGCCGCGAGCACGAACCGCTCGGGCCAGTCCGGGACCTGGGGGCCCTCGTTGTAGTGCAGGTAGTAGATGCCGTTGTCGAACATCACCCGGAAGCCGTAGATCGCCCCGCCCGAGGGCCGGGCCAGGGACCGATGAACGGGCGCCCCCGGAGCCAGGCTGGGCACCCCGCTGCTGACCTGGTCGAGGAGGGCCGTCGCCATGACGCAGTTCCCGGGTGGCCCGGTCTGCTGGAACACCACGGCCTGGTAGGAGTCGTCGTCCGGGCGTCGTAGCGACACCACCTCCGGCGTCCCGTGCAGGAGAAGGGGTGGCGCCGGCGGTGTGGCGTCCGACAGTGACCCGAGCTGTGACCATGGCATGTGCTGGGGCGTCGCATGCTCCCAGGTGTCCGTCCCTACGTCGAAGCGCGAGAAGACGAGACGGCCGTAACGCACCTCGTCGGGCTCGGGCACGGACGACTCGCGGCCGAAGAACAGCAGCCGTCCGTCGCCGACGTACGCAGTCGACGGCTCGTTGAGCTGGAGGGACCCTGGAGCGACAGGTCTGAGCGGCGCTGGCCAGACCGCCGCTCACCAGGACCGTGCCTCCGTCGACCTGTCCCGACACGATGTTCGGGTCGGTGAAGTGGACGCCGTCGAACTCCGGCACGTCGACATGCAGCACGCCGACCCGAGCCACCGACGCCCGGTCGTCGATCCGAGGGTTGCCGCGCATGAAGTAGAACACTCGCCCACCCACGGTGATCAGATCCGAGTTCGCGCTGTCCTCCGAGCGCCAGGCGGCCGAGTCGATCGGCCTGAGCGGCACGGAGCGTCTCGGCGCCGGCGATGTTGCCCGCCGGCTCGGGGTCCTTGGTGGTGTACTGCCACGGCAGCAGGCCGCGCCGCTTGTGCCAGCGGAACGGGCACCAGCCCCAGCGCGCCCACGCCGGCGCCGTCGCCGTACCTCACGACTCTGGTGCCGGATCACCCGCGAGGACGCGCTCGCGGGTGTCAGCGCACAGAAGTGCAGGTCGCTGAAGAACGCCTGGGCGTCCTCCGTCAGCATCCCGGCGAACCCGCGATCGGGCCAGGTCGCGCCGACCGGCATCGAGATCACGTTCGTGCCGTCGACGAAGCCACGAACGACGCCGTCGCCGGCACTCGTGAGAGTCAGCTCGTACGTCGTCCGCGCCGCGATGGGGAAGTCGTACGGCAGCACCTTCGACGTCGTGACCCGCCCGCCTCGAGGAGCGCGAGCCGGAGCTGTCCGCGGTGCGGGTTGAGCATGAACGTTACGCCCGGAGAAGTCTGCCGTGCGGCTGCTTGGCCTGGACGAACACCCCGGCCCAGCCGTCGACCGGCTCGGGGAACGCCACGCCGGCCTCGATCGACGAAGCGTGGCCGAACGCGTCCGGGTGGAAGACCGCGTGCACACCGGTCGGCTCGCCCTGGAACAGCGCGCGCGAGGCTGTCCGGGTCGGCTCCGACGGCGCTGGGCCGTTCCCAGGTCTTGCGCCGGTGCGACCACCTGCCGTCCGACGGAGCCTGGCCGCCAGAGCATCGGCGCCGCCCCGGGCGGACGGTCGAAGCGGTCGCGCAGGTCGAGCCCGGCCGCGTCGGTCGCCGCCTGCCCACGTGGACAGATCTCGCCCCACGGCAGCGCCGTGTCGCAGACCCGGACGTCCTCGATGAGCGCGTACGTCGGAGCGGCCTGGCCGCCGCCGAGGCCGATCGGTGAGCCGTACGACGTCTCGCCGGCCGCGGTCGTCAGGAAGCCGGCGGGGACTCCGTTGACGTAGAGGGCCACCCCGTAGGGCGCCGCCGGCCTGGCTTCCCCAGGTCACGGCGATGTGCTCGAGGTTGCCGGTGAGGAAGGCGTGTGGGCGACCCGCGATGGTGTCGGTTCGGCCGCCTGGGCGCCGTACCTCGACCTGCCAGCGACCCGACTCGGGTGTAGAGGGTGAGGCGATGACCGCAGACCGGTGGCGGTGAAGATCTCCTTGCGGTGTTGACGATTCGGGTCGTCGGGATCGTCGATCGCCTGGTACCACGCCTCGAACGTGCCGGAGTCGCCGGTCAGCGGCGAGGGATAGGTCAGCGGATGGGAGGTCGCTCTGCCAGGCGCCACCGAAGGCGCCGGGGACGAAGGTCGCATCCGGTCGGCGACGTGATCGGTCGCATGCCCTGCTCGGTCAGGTCGAGTCGGCGAACCGGTGGCTCAGCACCGTGGACCCGAGTGACCGGGTGCGGGATCGGGCTCGCTTCCCTTGAAGTGGGTGAAGATGCTGCGGTCCGCGTCGATGGACTCGCTGGTCTGGGTGAAGACCTTCGGCAGACCGACGACAGATAGCGCCGCCGCACGCGCTCAGCGCTCAGCGCCACCCGATAGATGGTGACCTCGTCGAGCGCCCCCTGCAGCTGACCACCGACCACGCAGGCTGGCGATCTTCGCCTGCAGCGCGAAGGGCTGGCTCTGTGCCCGCGCCGACCGGGTCTCCGTCGACGTAGAGGCGGAGCATGCCGGTCGCTCGGAGCCACGGTCGCGGTCAGGTGGTTCCACCGACCGGCCGATGACCGACCCGGGCGGTGCGTGCACGACCCGTTGGTGGCCGGTCCGATCCGCGACGCTGAACGTGACGCGCACCCGCCGCACTGAGGGTGAGCGTGTACGACTCGCCGAAGGCGACCACGACGGCAGAGGAGCTGGGCAGCACGTCCGGGCGCAGCCAGCACGAGAGGGTCAGCCCGGTCCGAGGGACGCAGGTCCGCCGTCGGCGCCGCAGCCAGCCAACGGGTGCCGTCCAGGTAGACGGCCCCGCCTCGAAGTCCCCGCCGATGGATCGCGCTGACCAGCCCGCTGTCGGTGGTGTTCCAGTCCAGACCGGTGATGTACAGCGTGTGCCGGTGGCCGCTCACGTCGTCGAACGCGTACCCGCTGCCCTCGTCGAACTGCCAGGCGGCGAGCAGATCGGGGTCGGCCGACCCGTCGCTCGAGATGCCGCCACCGGACCGTGAGGTCGACCGGCTGCCCGGACGGATCGACGTGCGAGGTGTCCGCCGGTGCCGACGGCGTCATCGTTGCCGGGGCCGTACCGTCGTCGTTCAGTCGGAGCGCCTCGCCGGCCACGAGCGCACCAGCGACCCCGGCCGTCCCGACCAGCAGGGCGCGTCGACCGAACCGGCGTTGGCCAGGCGTCACGCGGTTCCCCCTCGATGCTCTTCGTCGTCGTCCGCAGATCCAGTGTGCCTCACGGTTCCGGACGTCCCCCGAGACAAGCCCCTAGCTACCTACACGATGTCGGTGCCGACTGGGGTTGCCCGGCAGGCGAGCTGACGAAGGGCGGCGGTCAGGCGTCGATGCTCGACATGTCGGGGTAGCGGTCGCCCACGACTGCGTCCGCGCGGCACGGCGGCGTCGAGCGCGGCCAGGTCCTCGTCGGTGAGGCGGACCCGGTCGGCCTGGACGTTCTCCTCCAGGTAGCGCACCCGCTTCGTGCCCGGGATCGGCACGACGTCGTCGCCCTGTGCCTGCACCCACGCCAGCGCGAGCTGGCCGGCGGTCACGCCCTTGCGCGACGGCGAGCTCGCGTACGGCCTTGACCAGCGCCAGGTTCCGGTCGAGCGCCTCGCCCTGGAACCGCGGGTTGTGGCGCCGGAAGTCGTCGGGGTCGAGGTCGTCCGTGGTGGAGATGGTGCCGGTCAGGAAGCCGCGGCCGAGAGGGGAGTACGGGACCAGCCCGATGCCGAGCTCGCGCAGCGTCGGCAGGATCTCGTCCTCCAGGTGCCGGGTCCACAGGGAGTACTCGGACTGGAGCGCGGTGATCGGGTGGGTCGCGTGGGCGCGCCGGATCGTCGAGTCCGAGGCCTCCGAGAGGCCGATCCGTCGAACCTTCCCCGCCGTGCACGAGCTCGGCCATGGCACCGACCGTCTCCTCGATCGGGACCGACTTGTCGACCCGGTGCTGGTAGTAGAGGTCGATGTGGTCGACGCCGAGCCGGGTCAGGCTGGCGTCGCAGGCCGTCTGGACGTAGCCGGCGCTGCCGTCGATCCGGCGGGCTTTCGGGTCCTCGGGGTCGCGCACGTTGCCGAACTTCGTGGCGATGACCACCTCGTCTCGTCGACCCTTGATCGCTCGGCCGACCAGCCGCTCGTTGGTGAAGGGGCCGTACATGTCGGCGGTGTCGAGCAGCGTGACGCCGAGGTCGAGGGCGCGCTGGATCGTCGCGGTCGCCTCGGACTCGTCGGTGCGTGCCGTAGAACTCCGACATCCCCATGCAGCCGAGGCCTAGTGCCGAGACGTCGAGGTCGCTGCCTTGGTCCGCGCTGCCGAGGGTGCGGTGACGCAGTGTGCTGGTGTCAGGTGCGGTCATGGCCCAAGTCTTTCAACTCGCCCGCACGCGACGTCATCCGGTACGGGAAAGCAGCGCCGGCGACGACTGCGGGTCAGGAGCTCCGCTCGAGGTTCGCCATCAGTGACTGGGCGTCGTACGGCGCGCTGACCTTCGCGTCGTTGTCGAAGTAGACGAAGACGTCAAGACCGCTGCCCAGCCAGCGCCGTACCTTGTCGGCCCACTGCGTGAGGGCAGCGGCGGTATAGCCGCTGGTGTAGAGCTCGTCGGCCCCATGCAGCCGGACGTAGACGAAGTCGGCTGTGACCTCCTCGACAGCGGGGAAGCGCCCGGCGCTGTCGGCCACCACCAAGGCCACCTGGTGCTTGCGCAGGAGCGAGACCGCCTCCGGAGCCGGCCAGGCTCGGATGCCGGACCTCGATGGCATGGCGGAGCGGGCGGTCGGCGGTGACGCTGATGAACGCCTGGTCCTCGGACAGTCGTTCGTCGTGTCGGGCGGCCAGCTCTGCGGCGGCCGTCGTGGTCCGCGGCAGCAGCGAGAGGAACGTGTCGAGCCGCTCGGCGTCGAAGGTCAAGCGTCGGGGGAAGCTGCCACAGCAGCGGGCCGAGCTTGGTGCCGAGCGCGAGAACGCCGGTGGCCAGGAAGTTCGCCAGCGGTGTCTCGACGTCGATCAGGCGCTTCATGTGGGTGATGAAGCGGCCGCCCTTGACCGAGAAGACGAAGTCCTCTGGGGTCTCGTCGTGCCAGCGCTGGTAGCTCGACGGGCGCTGTAAGGAGTAGAACGAGCCGTTGATCTCGATCGAGGTCAGCCGTTCCGCGGCGTAGGCCAGCTCCTTGCGGTGCGCCAGTCCTTTGGGGTAGAACGACCCGCGCCAGCCGGGGTAGGTCCAGCCCGAGATGCCGATCCGCACCTCCGCCATCGAAGGACCGCTATGCCTCGTCGGAGTCCGGGTACTCCTCGTCGTCGGACGGCTTGAGGGTCTGTGCCTGCTCGATCACGTCGGCCTCGTCAGCGTCCCAGCGAGTCGCCTGACCGTCGGCCGGGTCGTCCGTCTCGAGACTCCTCGCTGGAGTCGTCGAGGCCGCCGTCCGCTGCCTGCGCCTGCTCGAGGGCGTCTGCCTCGTCCGCCTCGGGAAGGTCACTGGAGTTGTCGATCATGGCCTGCTCCTTCATCGGTCGGGTCGTCCCGAACGTAACAGGCCATCCGCGATCGCGCCCTGGGACTACGGGTGCGGGCGGTGGCGATGAGAGCGCGCCGGACACGGTCGGCCTCCTGATCGCCCGCGACCGACCACGCTCGAGGTGAGCTCACCCGAAGCTGGTCAACAGATGCTCCTCGAGCAGTGCCTCGGTGAGCGGATGAGCCTCCCGGTCGCCGAAGTTCTGGCTGGTGACGACGGCGACCAGGTCGAGCTCGGGAAAGACCGCAACCCGGTTGCCACCCATCCCGGACATGTAGTGCGAGCGGTAGCCGGAGCCCTTGGCATGCAGGGTCTTGAGCCACCACAGGTAGCCGTACTCGGTGTCGTCGTCGACCTGGACGTGGGCACGGGTGGACGTCGCCATCCACTCGGACGGGACGACCTGCGCGTCGCCGTACCGACCTGCGTCGAGACTGAGCTGGCCGAGGGCCGCGAGATCCCGTGAGCACAGCAGCAGGCCGCCACCGGTCATCGCCGTGCCCTCGCCGGTGCGAGACCACTCCTCGTCGTGGATGCCGAGCGGTGAGAACAGGTGCTCGGCCGCGAACTGCTCGACCGGCGTGCCAGTGGCTCGCTCGAGCAGCAGTGCCGAGCAGAGTCACGCCGGCGGTGCAGTAGCTGAAGCTACGGCCGTACGGCGAGTCCTCCGGCCTCGGCGACCCAAGGAGCAAAGCCTTTGATGGGAAGGTCCAGCGCGAACCGTGTCCAGTTCTCGGTCAGATACATCCGCTCCTCGTTGCCGGTCGAGAACGAGTTGAAGTCGTCACACTCCAGGAGCGAGCTCATCGTGAGCAGGTCCTCGATGGTGATGGCGTCCTTGCGCGGATCGGGATTCGCGACGGCGGCACCCATCGGGGAGGATCGACTGAGATCGGCGTCTCGACACCGTCGAGGTGGCCGCGCTCGATGGCGATGCCGACCAGCATGCCGGTCACGGTCTTCGTCGCCGAGCGCGTGTTGTGCAATGTCGTGGCGTCCGTGCCTCCGACGTACCACTCGAAGTCGACGGAGCCGCCTCGGACCGATGACGACCGAGGTGATCTTGCGGTAGGCGCCGCTTTCGAGCGCCTCGGTCGAGCGATGAGTGAGTCATGCCGTCGACGATAAATGGCGGCGGCGACAACGCGGGCCGGGGCGGCGCCGTTGCCGAGCGCTAGCGGACGAAAGTCCTAGTCCCAGTGGACAATGGCGACTTGCCCCGAGCCGACCGGATGCTTTACACATCTACTCCTACTCGGTTCGGAGGAACCATGAACAAGCAAGTCATTCACCCGCATCGCCGGCGCACTCACCATCACCGCAGGTCTTGCCTTTGCCATGACAGTGCCGGCCCAGGCCTCGCACGGCGGCGGCGGTGGCGTTGAGAACCAGGGCCAGTGCTCGATGGGCTCCGACTGGAAGCTCAAGGCCAAGACCGACGACAGCCAGATCGAGGTCGAGGCCGAGATCGACTCCAACCAGGTCGGTCAGGTCTGGAATTGGAAGATCGCAGACAACGGGACTGTCGTCGCCAAGGGCACGTCCACCACGAGCGCTCCGAGCGGTTCGTTCTCCGTCGAGCGCAAGGTCGCCAACCAGGCTGGCGCTGACAAGTTCGTCCTGAAGGCCAGCACCGCGTCCACCGGCGAGAGCTGCAAGGGCAAGGTCACCCTCTGACCCGTCGCTCCGCCGCTCGAGGAACACCTACGAGCCGAGAAACACCCACACCAGATGCGGTCTCAGCCCTGAGGCCGCATCTGGTCGTAGTACCAAAGGGCTGGATGGGCAGGGACAGCATCGACCTGTCCGCCACCGACTCCGCCAGTGGAGAGTCCTGCATGGGCCACGTGGTGCTGGTGGGTGGACGGTAACCGTTCCCGAGCCTCGTCCCTGAGATATCTCGCTGTGGAATAGCCCTACTCGCTGGAATCCAGTCGAGTAGGGCTTTCTCCATCTTCGTGCGGTCGACGGTGTACGGCCTCCTCCCGACGCTCTGGGCCGGCGGAAAACTGGTGCGCAAAGGGCATTGTGCCCGGTCGATGTGAGGGCGTATTGTCCCGATAAGACCATCTCGACGTGAGATGGCGCGACGGAGACTTCCGCTCTGGACCTCGGCGACCTGACCCCCCGCTAATGGATCGTTGGAGGAGCACACATGTCGCCATCATCCGAGCCGACCAACGAGTACCCGACGTTCGTCCCGGCCGAAAAAGTGCCGGACCTCGATGCCCCGGACTTCGACGTCCGAGCCGCCAGCGCTGCTCGGCTGGTCAGGTCGGCAGTGTTCCTCGACGCTGCGATCACCGCCGCCAACATTCTCGACCCGAGAGTGCCCGCGCTGATCCGCCGCGCGTACTCCATCCGTCAAGAGCTCGGGCGTCGCGACGTGCTGCTGCTGCAGGGCAGCTGGGCCACGGTCGAGCCGACCGACCTGCCCGCGAGGACGGTTGGGCAGCCTTGGCTCAGCGCGATCAAGACAAGGAACGGTCGCGGTGGCCCTGGTGGTCCCGGCGACTGGGACGACTAGGACGATCCGGGCGAGAGGGAGCGAGCTCATGGACAGGTCAATTCCCCGTACCCGATTCCCCGCTGTCGAGCGACGGTTCTCGCCGCCACGGCTTGTGGAGGTGCACAGGGACGCCGGCTGGCGAAATGCCCAGCTCGAGGTGATGCGCGATTCGCCTGCTGGTCGACTCGCGCTCGTCCTCTTCCCTCCCACCGGGCGGCAACGTAAGCGGAGCCATGAGTGGGTTCCCTTGTCAACGGTCCGTCGTCGCCGCGCCGCCACGCTCGGCGACCCCCACCAGGAGGAGTAGGCACCCAGCCACATCGACCCCGTAAGCGGGTCACTAGGCCGACCACGCCCCACGAGCAGATGATGGCCTGAGGGCTTGTGGTGGGGAGTGCACCCTTAGCTGGCGCGGCGGCGTCTAGCGGGGTCGCGACTCTGACCTCTAACCGTCCAAAGAGTGCCTGCTGGACCGGACGACCGTGACCTCGCCCGGCAGGCCATGGAGGGTGAAGCCCTGCCGATCTGCCGACAGCGTGACTCGAGCATCGGCGAGGGAGACATTGCTGACGCGGAGCTTCCCGATGGATGCAGGCAGCGCCGGGTCGACGTACACCGCGTTGCCCGGAAGCACCGGATCAAAGCGGAGCAGGCTGCGCAGGAGTAAGAGCGGTGTCGCCGCGGCCCAGGCCTGAGGAGAGCAGGACGTGGGAAAAGGCACCGGCCCCGGGAACTCCGAGCGCCCGATGCCGGAGAAGAGCTCGGGGAGTCGTCCGTCGAAGCACTCGGCTGCATCGAACATGGCTTCGGCGATGCGCTGCGCCTCGGCCACGAAGCCGTAGCGCATGAGCCCGGCGGCCACGATGGCGTTGTCGTGGGGCCACACGGAACCGTTGTGGTAGCTGAGCGGATTGTAAGCACCCATCGTTGCGCCCAGCGTCCGGACGCCCCAACCGCTGAACATCTCGTCCGACATCAGAGTCGCTCTGCCACGTATCCGGCTTTGTCATCCTCGACGATTCCGCTCCAGTGGCAGTGCCCCATGTTGGAGGCCAACGCGTCGATCGGGTTCTTGTCCTGGTCGAGACCGACGGCGAACCAGCCCACATCGGGCAACCAGAACTGCTCCATTGAAGAGCCGCCTTGAGCTGCCTGGCCTCGCCGATCCCAGCTCGTCAGCCCTCTCGTGGTCTCCTTGATGCCGCGCGATGGCAGCCCTGTCGACCTAGTGCTGCATATACGTACCCCTGAACCTCCGTAGAGGGCGATCGGCGGCTCGGCGATCCGTCCGTCGGCGAAGCTGACACCGTCCCAGGAGTCCTTCCATCCCTGGTTGCGCAGGCCACGCTGGTTCAACCGTTGGTACTCGACAAACCCGTCCGCCGTCGGAGTCGCCGTACTAGCTCGACCCAGTCCAGGGCCCGGTCGGCGTGGGGAAGCAGCCCTCGAGCGCGACATCGGAGAGTCCCCAACGCCAAAGCTCACCGAGAAGTACGACGAACAACGGAGTGGCGTCGGCGGTTCCGTAGTAGACGTTGCGACCGCCAACGGGCTGAGCGCTGCCACGGAGCCGAATCTCACCTCATGCAGGATGCGGCCCGGCTGCTCCTCAGTCGAGGGCGTTGACCTCGCGGCCCTGGAACCGGGCGAGCATCTGCAGCGTGCCCAGCTGCGAGATTCTGGTCGAGTCGGCAGAGCCATGTACGCCGTGAGTAGGGAGTCGCGTCCGAACAACGCCATGAACCACGGAGCGCCGGCAGCCACGGCGGCGCGGCCGGGTGAGACGGGATCGAAGATCCGCAGGGATCCGAGGTCCTCCTGGCTCCGCGCCAGCGTCCTCGAGAGCCGCTCGTCGACGTTCGACACTGTCGGCGCCTGGTGGGCCCATTCCTGCAGGCGCACACTCGGCGTGGTGTCCTCGAGCGGCTCGCCCACCGGATATCGCGGCGGGGTCTCCTTCCCGTCCAGAGTCGGCAGCACCTCCACAGATGCGCACCACTCCTGCTTGGGCGCGATCGCCTCACGAAAGGTGATCCGATTGGGGCTGACCTCAGCACCTTGGGCTCGCATCCGCATGCCATGCCGCGTTCGATCTTCGACTGATCTCAGCTCGACCGTCGGTGAGGGTGACCTCCCGCTCCGCTCTGACCGGCGCGCGTCCCTCCTTCACGGCGAACAGGTCGGCGAAGTCGGCGTCGGCGTGCACCTCGATAGAAATAATGGCCGGCTCTGCGCCCGGTTCAGGACGCTGATGCCCTCCCGCATGCCGCCCCCCACGTACCGCTGCACGACGGACGATCACGTGTACGGGCGGGGGGCGGCGAGCTGTGGGGTTTCGCTGAGGCGTGGTACGGCGTACGGCTGAAGACCGCCAGATGGTCCAGCTCATCGCCGTCGACGGTCATCCGCCACGCAGAGACGACCCGGGTATCCAGATAGAAGACGCCGTGAAGGTGCCCGCTCGAGATGTCACCTCGATAGTCGCTGACGCAGAAGGACGAGCCTTCCACCAGAGTCACCACATCACCGGCGATGTCAGTCACCGGCCCGTCCGGCTCCCATCCGCTCATCCGGCCATTGTGCCGCCAATCCGACCCTTCTCAAGGGAACCCTCTGCGACGAGGAATGGGGCTGCCGTCAAGTGGGTACAGGGTCAGCGCTCGGGAGACAACGGAGGTCTCATGCAGATCGGGCTCATCTCCACCCCCTGGGTCCCCGTCCCACCAGAGGGCTACGGAGGCTTGGAGTACATCCTGGACCGACTGGCGCGGGGACTCCTTCATGCCGGGCACGATGTGCTGCTGGCAGCACCGGCGAACAGTGACTGCCCGGTGCCCAAGGTCGAAGGTCTCGATGTCGTCGATCATGCGGCCGCGATCTCGGGCGACACCGTGACCGAGATGGCACATATCGCTCGAGCGTATGACGCGATGGGCGAGATGGACCTCATCCACGACCACACGATCGGTGGCCCGCTCTATCCAGAGCCGGATTCGCGGGCGCGGTTGACTTTCGGGGGCGGGCGACCCGGTCGGCGTTCTGGTACTGGATCCTGTTCCACGCGATCGCCAGCACGGTAGCCATGCTGGTCGATCTGACGGTAGGCACCCGCGTCGGCTACTCGGTGTGGCTCCTCCACGCGCACACCGGGGTCGTGCAGATCTGCGTCAATACGCTGCTGCTGTTGCCTTCTTTAGCCGTGGCGGTACGCCGGATCCACGACACAGACCATTCCGGATGGTGGCTACTGGTGCCGGTCCTGCCGCTCGCCTTTTGGCTGATGGACAGCCAACATTGGCCGAACCGCTTCGGTCCCGTCCCGGGCCACATCGACCCCGCCGTAGGCGGGTCACTAGGCCAACCCCGACCGCCGACTGGATGATCGCCTCGAGGTTTGTGGTGCGCAGTGGACCCTTAGCTGGCGCGGCGGCATCTGGCGGGGTCGCGCTTCGACCGTTGTGCGGGATCGAGTACTCGTGTTTACCTCGTGGTAGGGCGGGTGGGGCTCGAACCCACGACCCAAGGATTATGAGTCCTCTGCTCTGACCAGCTGAGCTACCGCCCTGAGGTCGCGTCTCCATCGTCGTAGGTGGTCGTCGACCGTCGCTCGATGGTACGACAATCACGGGAGGCGTCCTTGATCCGTCGGGGCGACAACCGAATCAGTCAGGTCGGGGTGGAGGATCTGACCGGCCGACTCGTGCGGACGCGCGCACGGTCGCTGGGTCGGTATTGTCGCGTCGCAGAGACGCCACACGGTAGGAGACCGCCATGCGGTTGCAGCGATATCGATTCGACGGGGGAACGGCCATCGTCACCGGGGCCGCCGGTGGAATCGGCGCCGCCCTCGCGCAGGGTCTCGCCGACCGAGGCAGCAACCTCGGCCTGATCGACCGCAACGCTGCCGGGCTGAAGGAGGTAGCCGAGGAGATCCGCGCTCGACACCCAGGGCTCGACGTCAAGACCTATGAGGCGGACCTCGGCGAGACGGACTCGTTGGCGGAGCTTGCCGCTCGCATTCTTGGCGACTTCGACGTCGTGACCCTGCTGGTCAACAACGCCGGAGTCGCCCTTGGCGGTCTCTTCACCCAGATCAGCCTCGAGGACTTCGACTGGGTGCTGCGGATCAACTTCGAGGCCACCGTCCACCTCACCTACGAGCTGCTGCCGGCACTGCGGGCATCGCCCGGGTCGCACCTGGTCAACATGTCCAGCCTGTACGGCCTGATCGCCCCGCCCGGCCAAAGCGCCTACTCCGCAAGCAAGTTCGCGATCCGCGGCTTCACGGAGGTGCTGCGCCACGAGCTTCCCCCGGTGGGCGTCGGGGTCACCGCCGTACACCCTGGGGGAGTGCGCACCAAGATCGCCGAGAACGCGCGGCTCGGCGCCCACGTCACGGCCGCAGACGTTCGGCGAGTGAGGGGCGACTTCACCCGACTGCTGACCATCGATCCTCGCGACGCGGCGGAGACCATCCTCAACGGCGTCGAGAAGCGGCAAGCGCGGGTGCTCATCGGCTCATCCGCCAAGCTGCCTGACCTGCTTGCGCGCATCACGCCAGCGCACTACTGGTCGGTCATCAGCGGACTCCTACGGCTGCGGCTCCGGTCGAACCCCGCTCGGATGTTCGCTCGCAGGCGTGACCGGATCTCTCGCGACTAGGCTCAGCCTGTCTCGTCCGTCACCCCGTCATGAGGAGGTGCCATGCGGATCGCCGTGTACGGCGGTGCCGGGGCCATCGGCTCGCGGATCGTGGCAGAGGCGCTGGACCGCGACCATCAGGTCACGGTGATCACGCGCACCAAGGCGACGAACGTCCCCCGAGGGGCCAAGACCCGAGTCGGCGACGCGGCGGACGCCAATGACGTGGCCAAGGTGTCGGCGGAGCACGAGGTGATCGTGTCTGCCATCGGGCCGAGCCGGATCGGCGTGCGGGTCGAGGTCTTCCTCGACGGCCCTGCGTCGGCTGGCCGAGAACGTCGGCACCCACCGGCTGGTCGTGGTCGGCGGATCGGGTCTGTTGTACGTCGCACCAGGACTGCGGCTGCTCGATACGGGGGGCTTCCCACCGGAGTACCGGCACGAGGCGCTCGCGCACCTTGCCGCACTCGAGCAGCTCGAGGACGGCGGCGGTTTCGTGGACTGGGTCTACGTGTCCCCGGCGCCGAAGACCACCCCCGGCACCCGTACCGGGCGGTACACCATCGGCTCGAACATGGTGCTCAGAGACACCATGAGCACGGAGGACTACGCGGTGGCCATCCTCGACGAGATCGAGCGACCACGCCATCGCCGGGAGCAGTTCGCCGTCTCGTCCTGACCATCGAAGCGCGGGAAACTGGTCGCCCGCTTGGGGTTTGCCCGGCATGCCGGGTAGATGCCCCGCGTGCCGGGCAGGCCTGCCCAGCAGACGGTGTCGTTGCCCAGCTTGCTGGGCAAACCCGAGCCCCTGCGGGACGGCTCACTGCCCAGCAGACGGTGTCGTTGCCCAGCGTGCCGGGCAAACCCGACCCCGTGTTGACCGGTCGAGCCCGGCTGCGCGTGACAGGTGTGATCGCTGCGGCGGTTGAGGACACTGACATCCCGGTCAGCGCGCCTCGGCCGATTCGCCGCTGCCCACGTGGCCCCGGCGAGCCACCCAGGTGGCGAACAGCGGATCCACGAAGCGCCAGTGCCCGGCCGCGGTCGGACCGTCGTGGTTGCGCGCGATGTGCTGGCCGTCGTGGCCGAGCTCGCGCAGCGCCGACTGGAGGGTGGCCCGGCTGAGTCCCGCCCGCTCGGTCGCCCGCGAGCCGGTCGGCCGGATGTTGTCCGCCATCGCCGCCAGTACGGCCTTCTTGCCGGAGCTGAGCGAGTCCCAGACCGCGTGGTGACCCTCGTTGGTCTGGCGCACGGCCAGGTCGACGATCGCGTCCGCGAGCGCCAGCCCCTCGGCGTCGGGCGCGTCGGGGACCGTCGTACTCCCGACCTCTCGCATCCCCAGCTCGCGATGCAGCAGGTGGGCGAACAGCATGGTGCGCTGTGGATGCCCCGACGCCGCAACCACCAGCGGCGCAAGGGCCTCTCCGGGATCCTCGCCCAGCTCGGCGAAGCGGTCGGCGAGCTCCACGAGCACCTCCTCGACGGGCAGCGGCGTCAGCTCGAGCGGCTCGGCCTGCCCGTAGAGCGGACGCTCCCGGTCGGTGAAGAGCCGCCGCATCAGCGACGGCTGCGAACCGGCGTAGATGTAGGTTGCCGCGTCGCCGTGGTACTGCACGTGCGAGCGGAGCAGGCCGTCGAGGGTGGCGCCCGGCGCTCAGCAGGTCCTGGAACTCGTCGAAGACCACCAGCGTCGGGCGGCGGTCGCGCTCGAAGAGCCGCAGCGGCAGGTCGAGCAGCTCGGCGGCGGCGAGCAGGGTGGCGTCGTACGACGGCGTCGACTGCCGCGGGCCCGAGGGTGAGCCCGATCGCCGGACGTGCTCAGGCTGAGACCCGAGCCGCGAGCTGAGGCCCTCGAGGTGCGAGCGCACGTGGACGTCGCCCAGCCGCGAGTAGGCGTTCGCGATCCGGGCGCAGACCTCCGCCAGCGTCGTCACCCCGTAGAAGTCGACGTGGACGGTTCGCCAGTTGCTCTGCTGCCAGGTTGTGCGCATGCGCCAGCAGCAGGGAGGTCTTGCCGTAGCGCCGAGGGGCCGACACCCGGACGTGAGCCCCGTCGGTGGCCGCCAGGTGCAGCTGGTGCAGCTCGTCGCGGCGGTCGATCAGCGACTCGCTCGTGATCGGGCGTCTCGAAGGGGAAGGCGCGGGGCATCAGGGTTCGCGCGACAGTCGGAGGGTGCGGAGTGCATGGCACCCACGCTAGGACGGATGTATGGGCACGGCAATACATGACTGTATGGAGAAGACAATACATTTTGTGAGTGAGCACTCACTCAGTTAGTCTCGCAGCGATGACCGCCCGTGCCCGTCCGCTGCCGCCCGACGAGCGCCGAGCCGCGCTCGTCGCGGCGACCCTGCCGTTGATCAGCGAGCATGGTCCGGCCGTCAGCACCCGGCAGATCGCCCGCGCTGCCGGCGTCGCAGAGGGCACGATCTACCGGGCCTTCCCCGACAAGGAGAGCCTGATCCAGGCCTCGCTGGCCGCCGCGTTCGACCCGGCGCCGGTGGTCGCCGACTGGCGTCGCTCGACCCGGAAGCCGAGCTTCGAGGATCGGGTGACCGCTGCCGTGATGATCCTGCAGGAGCGGCTGTCCGAGGTGTTCCACCTGATCGCCGCGTTCGGCCTGCATCAGCCACCCCCCGGGCGAGCAGCGGCCACCCGGCGGCCGCACGCCAACGTCGCGATCCTCGAGGCGCTCACCGACGATGTTCGCCCGCGACGCCGACCGGCTCCGCATCGAGCCCGCACGAGTGCGCACGACTGCTGCAGGCTCATCGTGTTCGCCGGCAGCCATCCTCGGATCACCGACCAAAACCCTTTGTCCACAAAGGAGATCGTTGATCTACTGCTCAACGGCATCGCCAAGGCGGACGCCGCACCCGCATCCACCCGCCCACGATCCACCGGAGTCTGACGTTGCTCATCCGCACTTCTTCGCACCTACCTGCGCCCCTATCACGCATCTGCTCGCCGCGGTCGTCGGGCTCCAGCTGGTCGGCACGATGGCGTCGCTCTACCTGCCGAGCCCTCAACGCCGACATCATCGACAACGGCGTGACCACCGGCGACACGACGTACATCCTGCACACCGGTGGCTGGATGCTCGCGGTGAGCCTGGTGCAGATCATCTGCTCGATCGCCGCCGTCTACTACGGAGCCAAGGCCGCCATGAGCTTCGGGCGCGATACGCGCGGTGCGCGTGTTCCGGCGGGTCGGCGAGTTCTCGGCGCGCGAGGTCGCGCACTTCGGCGCTCCGTCGCTGATCACGCGCAACACCAACGACGTCCAGCAGGTCCAGATGCTCGTCGTGATGTCGTGCACGATGCTGGTGGCCGCCCCGATCACCTGTGTCGGCGGCATCATCATGGCGCTCCGCCAGGACGTCGGGCTGGCCTGGCTGATGGTCGTCGCCGTGCCGGCGCTCGCGATCTCCGTCGGGCTGATCGTGTCGCGGATGGTGCCCGGGTTCCGGGCCATGCAGAAGCGGATCGACGCGGTCAACCGGGTCCTGCGCGAGCAGATCACCGGCATCCGGGTCGTCCGGGCCTTCGTGCGCGAGGATCGCGAGACCGAGCGATTCGCCGAGGCGAACACCGGCGGTCACCGCAGAGTGCCCTCTACGTCGGCCGGCTGATGATCCTGATCTTCCCCGTCGTGATGCTGATCATGAACGGGTCGAGCGTCGCGGTCCTCTGGTTCGGCGGGCACCGGGTGGCCTCCGGCGCAGATGCAGGTCGGCGCGCTCACCGCCTTCCTGTCCTACCTCGTGATGATCCTGATGTCGGTGATGATGGCGACCTTCGTGGCGATGATGGTGCCGCGGGCCGCCGTGTGCGCGGAGCGGATCGGCGAGGTGCTCGACACCGAGTCGTCGGTCCGGCCGCCGGCCGAGCCGGTGACCGAGGTGACGCGGCACGGCGACGCTCGAGCTGCGCAACGTCTCGCTTCTCCTACCCCGGTGCCGAGTCGCCGTCCTCAAGGACATCTCGCTGCGGGTCGAGCCCGGCGAGACGACCGCGATCATCGGCAGCACCGGCTCGGGCAAGACCACCCTGATGTCCCTGATCCCGCGGCTGGTCGACGTCACCGAGGGCGAGCTCCTCGTCGACGGCGTCGACGTGCGACGGCTCGATCCCGAGGTGCTGTGGAGGCGGATCGGCCTCGTCCCGCAGCGGCCCTACCTGTTCGGCGGAACCGTCGCCAGCAACCTCCGGTACGGCAACCCGGACGCCACCGACGAGCAGCTCTGGCAGGCGCTCGAGGTGGCCCAGGCGCCGCGACTTCGTCGAGGCGATGCCGGACGGGCTCGACAGCCCCATCGCCCAGGGCGGCACCAACGTGTCGGGCGGCCAGCGCCAACGGCTGTGCATCGCGCGGGCCCTGGTCGCGGACCCGGAGATCTACCTCTTCGACGACTCGTTCTCGGCGCTCGACCTCTCGACCGACGCCCGGCTGCGGGCGGCGCTCAAGCCGCACACGGCCGACGCCGCCGTCGTGATCGTCGCCCAGCGGGTCTCCACGATCACCGACGCCGACCAGATCATCGTCCTCGAGGACGGCGAGATCGTCGGACGCGGCACCCACGAGGAGCTGCGTGCTCAGCTGCCCGACGTACGCGGAGATCGTCGAGTCCCAGCTCGCCGTGGAGGAGGCCGCATGAGCGCGACTCGACCACCGGCGACGCGCCGACCGACGGCGCCGCGACGGACGAGCCCGAGCGGCCGAAGACGGCCCGAGCGGCTCCCCGAAGCCGGCCGGCCGGGCGGATCGGGTCGAACGCCCTGGATGAACCTCGCGATGCCGGTGGAGAAGTCCATGAACTTCGGGCCGTCGGCCAAGCGGCTGCTCGCGCGGCTGCGGCCGGAGCGAGCCCGGGTCGCTGCTCGTCGGCCTGCTGGCCGTGATCAGCGTCGGGCCTGAGCGTGCTCGGGCCCAAGATCCTCGGCCACGCGACCGACATCATCTTCTCCGGCGTCATCGGCGGCCAGCTGCCCGCCGGCGAGACACGTCCAGGAGGCGGCCGTCCAGGCCCGGCTGCACGGCCACGCCAACTTCGCCAACATGCTCGTGCAGCATGAACGTCGTGCCCGGCCAAGGGGTCGACTTCACCGCCCTCGGCGCACGTGCTGATGCTGGTGCTGGCGCTCTACGTGGCGGCGTCGGTGTTCGCGTGGGGGCAGGGCTACCTGCTCACCGGCGCCGTACAGAACACGGTCTACCAGCTCCGCTCCGACGTCGAGGACAAGATCAACCGGCTGCCGCTCGAGTACTTCGACAAGCAGTCCCGCGGCGAGACGCTGAGCCGGGTCACCAACGACATCGACAACATCCAGACGAGCCTGCAGCAGACGATGAGCCAGCTGCTCACCTCGCTGCTCACGATCGTCGGCGTGGTCGCGATGATGTTCTGGATCTCGCCGCTGCTCTCGCTCATCGCCCTGGTGACGATCCCGATGTCGATCATGGTCACCCGACAGATCGCCAAGCGGTCGCAGAAGCTCTTCATCGCCCAGTGGACGCACACGGGTGCACTCAACGGGCAGATCGAGGAGGCCTTCACCGGGCACGACCTGGTCAAGGTGTTCGGTCGCCACCAGGAGGTCGAGCAGTCGTTCGACGACAAGAACGAGGAGCTCTTCCAGGCCAGCTTCGGCGCGCAGTTCGTGAGCGGGATCATCATGCCCGCGATGATGTTCATCGGAAACCTCAACTACGTCGTGATCGCCGTGGTCGGCGGGCTGCGGGTGGCGTCCGGCTCGATGAGCCTCGGCGACGTGCAGGCGTTCATCCAGTACTCGCGGCAGTTCACCCAGCCGCTGACCCAGGTCGCGTCGATGGCCAACCTGCTGCAGTCCGGGGTGGCCTCGGCCGAGCGGGTCTTCGAGCTGCTCGACGCAGAGGAGCAGGTCCCGGACGCCGCCGAGCCCGTCGCGGGTCGCCGGAGCCGCACGGGCGGGTGGAGTTCGAGCATGTCTCGTTCAGCTACGACCCGGACAAGCCGCTCATCAACGACCTGTCGCTGGTCGCCGACCCGGGACACACGGTGGCGATCGTCGGGCCGACCGGGGCCGGCAAGACGACACTGGTCAACCTGATCATGCGCTTCTACGAGCTCGACGGCAGGCCGCATCACCTTCGACGGCGTCGACATCGCGCACGATGACCCGCCACGACCTGCGGGCCGAGATCGGCATGGTGCTCCAGGACACCTGGCTCTTCGGCGGCACGATCCGCGACAACATCGCGTACGGCCGTCCGGACGCCACCGAGGAGGAGATCATGGCCGCGGCCGAGGCGACGTACGTCGACCGTTTCGTGCACAGCCTCCCCGACGGCTATGACACCGTCATCGACGAGGAGGGCAGCAACATCAGTGCGGGGGAGAAGCAGCTGCTGACGATCGCCCGCGCGTTCCTGTCCGACCCTTCGCTGCTGATCCTCGACGAGGCGACCAGCTCGGTCGACACCCGCACCGAGCTGCTCGTGCAGCACGCGATGGCGGCGCTGCGCAGCGACCGGACCAGCTTCGTGATCGCCCACCGGCTGTCCACGATCCGCGACGCCGACCTGATCCTCGTGATGGAGGCGGGCAGCATCGTGGAGCAGGGGACCCACGAGGAGCTGCTGGCCGCCCGCGGCGCCTACTACCGCCTGTACTCGGCGCAGTTCCGCGGCGCCGTCGTCGACATGGACGAGGAAGCCGCCTTGGCCACCGCCCCCAGCTGAGGTGCTGAGGCGTCAGCCCGGTCCGGTCTGTCAGGTTGAGTGGTCGGTCCGGACTGGAGTGACGCCTCGAACCGCTCCGTGGTCAGGGGGTGCGGGTGGTTGTCGGCAGGGTAATCACTACCGGGGCGACCTCGGTGGTACGGAACGTAGGAGGCACCGTGGGCAGCTGCGGGCTGTCGGGACTGGTGCTCGAGGTCTGCGGTCCCGGGGTCGGGATACGGCGGGCCGACCGGCGCCGGCGGTTGGTCCTGGAAGACCTGGACGGCGATGAACAGCGCGATCGACGCGATGGCCAGGACCAGGGCGAACGACGCGACGTAGCGTCCAGCGGCCGGCCGCCGACAGGGCCGCGGGCCACGGCAGCGGCCAGGCCCGCCACCGGCCAGGCCCGCCGCGCGGATGCCAGTACGGCCGGAACGCAGGCCCGCGCGGCGTGCCGAGCGGGCTCACGTGCTCCAGGGTCACCGGGGCCAGCAGCGCCCCCGCGAGCTTGGCGCCGTCGTCCCAGGACTCGGCGCGGACCGCCACCCAGGGCGCGATCTCCGGCTCGTCCTCACCCGCGACCACGGCGGTGTCGGTACCGGCCAGGCGGGCATCTCGTACGGCGTCGTGGAAGCGGGCCCGGGCATAGCTGTCGGTCTCGGCGCCTGCGGTCAGCATGGCCACCGCCACGGGCTCGTCGCCCAGCACGCCGGCGTACACGATGCCCCGCGTCGGTGACCTCGAGCCGTCCGGACAGGTCGATGTCGCCGAGCCGGGGCGGGTCGCCGCGCAGCAGAGGCAGCACGCGCTCGGAGGCACCCGGCTGCGACGCCGCGGTTCCTGTCATGCTCCTCCGTCCACGTGACCGGCCGGGTCGACACGTCCGTTTGATGCGCATGCGACACTGACGAGCGTACGACGTGCCAGCCGGCGAAAGGGCACCACCAGTGACCACGACCCGTGCCACCCCGGTGGTGGGCGAGTCGCGGTTCGCCGAGCTCGCCGAGCTGAGCCAGCGCGCCATCTACGAGGTCCGCCGGGTCATCGTCGGCCAGGAACACATGGTGGACCGGCTGATGGTCGCGCTGATCGCCCGCGGCCACTGCCTCCTCGAGGGGGTGCCTGGCGTGGCGAAGACGCTCGCCGTCCGGACGTTCGCCGACGTGGTCGGCGGCAGCTTCGCCCGGATCCAGTTCACGCCCGACCTGGTCCCGTCCGACATCGTCGGGACGCGGATCTACCGGCCGAGCAAGGAGAGCTTCGACGTCGAGCTGGGGCCGGTCTTCGTGAACTTCGTCCTCGCCGACGAGGTCAACCGGGCTCCGGCCAAGGTGCAGTCGGCGATGCTCGAGCTGATGGCGCGAGGGTCAGGTCTCGGTCGGCGGACAGACGTTCCGCCTCCCGGACCCGTTCATCGTGATCGCCACCCAGAACCCGATCGAGTCCGAAGGCGTCTACCCGCTGCCCGAGGCACAGCGCGACCGGTTCCTGCTCAAGGTCGACGTGCTGCACCCGAAGGGCCATGAGGAGTTCGAGATCCTGCGCCGGATGAGCGTCGACCCGCCCCGGGCGGCCGAGATCCTCACCCCGGAGCTGATCCGTGATCTCCGGCGGCGTCGCCGACCGCATCTTCATCCACAACCTGGTCGCCGAGTACATCGTGCGGCTGGTGCTCGCGACCCGGTCGCCGGTCGAGTTCGGCCTGCCCGGGCTGGACGGCGTGGTCGAGATCGGGGCCAGCCCGCGGGCCACCCTCGGTCTCGCCGCCGCGGCCCGGGCGATGGCGCTGATCCAGGGACGCGACTACGTGCTGCCCCAGGACGTCGCGGCGGTCGCCGTCGACGTGATGGCTCACCGGCTGGTGCTGACGTTCGACGCCGTGGCCGACGAGGTCGACCCGCGGGCCGTGGTCGAGCACGTGGTCGCGGGTATCCCGCAGCCGCGGGCGATCTGGGGAGCCTCCGGCTCGGTCCCCGAGTTCAGGTGAACCGGCAGTGGTGAGGTCGATCCGTGCACCGGAGCCTGGCTACCAGGCGCGGCGCCGTACCGCTCTCACAGCTCGCACCAGAGCAGGCGCTGCGTCGCCTCGAGCTGCACATCGTGCGCCGCCTCGAGGGGTTCCTGCACGGCGAGCACCTCGGCCTGATGCCAGGGTCCGGCTCCGACATGGCCGACGCCCGGGTCTACAACCCTGGCGAGGACGACGTACGACGGATGGACTGGGCGGTCACCGCTCGAACCACCATCCCGCATGTGCGTGACGTCATCGCCGACCGAGAGCTCGAGACCTGGGCGCTCGTCGACCTGTCCGCATCGATGCACTTCGGTACGGCGGCGATGGAGAAGCGCGACCTCGCGGTAGCGGCCGTGGCGACGCTAGGCCTGCTCACGTTCCAGGTCGGCGACCGCTTCGGCGGCTACATCCTCAGCGGGGGCCGGCTCAGCGCTGGCCGGCCCGGCCCGGACGGCTGGCCCTCTTCGCGCTGCTGCGTGCGCTCATGCGCGATGAACAGGAGTCCCGCTCCAACGGTGTCCTTCCCGGCGAGCTGAGGACGCCTGCCGCCGCAGGGCCTCAGCGTCTCGCCGAGTCGATCACCCAGCTCGCGCGTACCCAGCGCAAGCGCGGACTTCGGGTCGTGGTCTCGGACTTCATCGAGCCATCGGACGTCGGGCGGGACGGCCGCTCCCAGGAGGTCGACGCGCCGACATCGTGGGAGCGGCCGATGCGTGAGCTTGCGATCGCGAAGCCAGACGATCGCCGTCGAGATCCTCGACCCGCGCGAGCTCGACATCCCCAACGTCGGCATGGTGCTGCTCCAAGATCCCGAGACCGGCGAGCTGCGCGAGCTCAACACGGGCGACCGCAGGGTCCGTCGCCGCTACGCGGCCGCCGCTCGGATGCAGCGCGAGCGCAACAGACGGGCGTTCCGCCGGGCGGGAGTCGGCCACCTGCTGCTGCGCACCGACCGCGACTGGGTCAGCGACACGGCGCGGTTCGCGCTTCAAGCACCGCCGAGTGGCCGCCCGACTGCACACCGCCGCCCGCGGGGGTCGCGCGGTGATGTTTCTCGAGCCGGAACGGCTCTGGCTGCTCTGTTGCTGATCCCTGCCCTCGTGGTGCTGTACGTCGCGCTGCAGCGCCGGCGGGGGCAGTACGCCGTCCGCTTCACCAACCTCTCGCTGCTCGACACGGTTGCGCCGCGTCGGGTGAACTGGCGGCAGCACGTCGCCGTGCTCCTCGCCATGCTGACGCTGGCCGGCGCCGTGGTCCTCTTCGCCAAGCCCAGCTGGCCTCACCAAGGTGCCGCGGCAGGCATCGGTCACCGTCGTCCTGACCATGGACATCTCGCTGTCCATGGAGGCCACCGATGTCAGCCCGGACCGGATCACGGCGGCGAAGAAGGCCGCGAAGCAGTTCCTCTCGCGAGCTGCCCGGATGACGTGCAAGGTCGCCCTCGTGACGTTCGCCCAGCTACGCCAGGCCGTGGTCGTACCGCCGACACGGGACCGCAAGCAGGTGAGCGACGCGATCGACGGCCTGCGCCTGCAGGCGTACACCGCAACGGGTGAGGGGATCTACACCGCGCTCGACGTGGTGCAGCAGTCGCTCGGGGACTCCGCGTCGAGCCCGGACAACAAGCCGCCGGCCATGGTCGTGCTGATCAGCGACGGGCAAGCGCATCGTCGGTCGCTCCCAGGTGGGCGCGGCCAAGGCGGCCCGGGCGGAGGGGGTGCCCATCTACACGGTGGCCATCGGGACCACGGGCGGGGTTATCGTCAACCAGCAGCAGATGATCCAGGTCCCCGTCGCGGTGAACGAGCTGCGGCAGATCGCGCAACATCTCGGGCGGCAAGTCGTACGTCGCCACCAGCCTGGACCAGCTGGTCGCCGCCTACCAGGACGTGGACGGCCGGCTGGTGTACGAGACGGTGCGAACGGACGCGACCTCGCGCTACCTCGGCTGGCTGGTGCTGCTTTCGCTGCTGTCCACCGCGTCGGGACTATTCGTCGCCTCCCGCTGGCCCTAGCGGTCAGCCGACAGCGTCAGGAACCGCCTGGCATCCTGCGACCAGTCTGACTATAGTGATACTCGTTATCATTACCAGTCGTCCGGGAGCCTCCATGTCGCCGTACCAGAGTCGCCGGGTGTGGGCGACGATGTGTGTCGTCGGCGCGCTGACGGCCACTCTCTCGGGATGTGCCGGGGGAGCGAGTGGCAACGTGCCCGGGAAGATCGACGTGGTCGCCTCCACGGACGTGTGGGGGAGCATCGCGGCCGAGATCGGCGGCTCGCGAGTCTCGGTGACATCGATCATCAGCGACCCGGACCAGGACCCGCACTCCTTCGAGGCCAGCAGCCGTACGCTGCTCGCCGTTCGTGACGCGGACCTGCTCGTCGAGAACGGCGGAGGGTACGACGACTTCATGACGCAGCTGATCTCCACCTCGGGCAACGACGCCCCGGTTGTGGACGCCGTCGAGACCTCCGGCTACCAGGCACCGCCGGGCGGCGAGCTCAACGAGCACGTCTGGTACGACCTGCGCACCGCGAAGCTGGTCGCGCACCAGATCACCGTCCGGCTGATCGAGCTGGACCATCGTCATGACGCCGACTACATCGCCAACGAGCAGGCTTTCGACGCCGGGCTCGGCAGGCTCGAGTCCCGGGTCGATCAGCTGGCGGACGCGCATCGAGGTGTCCCGGTCTCCATCACCGAGCCGGTGCCGCTCTACCTGCTGGCCGCGATGGGGCTGCGCAACCTGACACCGGTCGACTTCAGCCGCGCGGTCGAGGAGAGCGGTGACGTGTCGCCCCGCGTCCTCGCGGACACCCTGGCGCTCTACACCGAGCACCAGGTGGCGCTCCTGGTCTACAACGCGCAGACGAGCAGCCCGATCACCTCGCAGGTCGAGGCGGCGGCGCGGTCGGCCGGCGTCCCGGTGGTGCCGGTGACGGAGACGCTCCCGGACGATACGTCGTACCTCCCGTGGATGTCGCACACGGTCACCGCGATCGCGGCTGCGTTGAGCCGATGACGGCGTTACCGACGATGGCGTCTCCGACGACCGCGAAACGCCCGCCCGCCGTAGAGCTGGTCGACGCGAGGCTCGCCTACGGCGCCCGGACACTGTGGTCGGACCTGACCCTGGCCGTGCCAGCCTGGGGAGTTCGTCGCCGTGCTCGGGCCCAACGGATCGGGCAAGACCAGCCTGCTCAAGGTCTTGCTGGGTCTGGTCCCGGTGACGTCGGGGACGGTCTCGATCGCAGGATCTCCGGTACGGCGCGGCAACCCCGACATCGGCTACATCCCGCAGCACCGCGGGCTGAACGCGCATGTGCCCCTCCGGGCCCGCGACCTGGTTCGCCTCGGCATCGACGGGCACCGCTGGGGAGTGCCGTGGCCGTCGCGGGCCCGCACTCGGCAGGTCGACGAGCTGCTGGGCCAGGTCGGCGCGACCTCGTACGCCAACGTGCCGGTCAGCGAGCTGTCGGGTGGGGAGCAGCAGCGGCTGCGGGTCGCGCATGCGCTCGCTACCGACCCCGCGGTGCTGCTGTGTGACGAGCCGCTGCTGTCGCTCGACCTCGGCCATCAGCGCAGCGTCGTCGAGCTTCTGCAGCGCCGTACCCGAGAGCACGGTACGGCGGTGGTCTTCGTGACCCACGAGATCAACCCGATCCTGGCAGCGACGGACCGGGTGCTCTACCTCACCCAGGGCGGCTTCCGGCTCGGCACGGTCGACGAGGTGATGACGTCGCAGACGCTGTCCGAGCTGTACCAGTCCGAGGTCGAGGTGATCCGGCGCGGCCAGCGGCTGATCGTGGTGGGGGCTGACGACGAGGGCCACACCCACCACGCCGATGACGACGACCACGACGACGAGCCGGTGCGGGCCTCATGAGCATCGGGGTCGTGGCCAGCGTGTCCTGGGATCGGCTGGTCAACTTCAGTGACTACGACGAGCTGGTTCCGTTGGTCCACAACGCGCTCATCGCGGGCGCTGTGCTCGGCGTGCTGGGTGGCGTGATCGGGGTCCTGGTGATCACCCGTGACCTGCCGTTCGCCGTGCACGGCATCAGCGAGCTGTCCTTCGCAGGGGCGGCGGCCGCTCTGCTGCTGGGGACCTCGGTCGTCGCCGGGTCGCTGGCGGGCTCGGTGCTGGCCGCGCTGTTGATCGGTCTGCTCGGCAGCCGGGCGCGGGACCGCAATTCGATCATCGGCGTGCTGATGCCCTTCGGCCTGGGGCTGGGGATCCTGTTCCTCGCGCTCTACGAGGGCCGGGCGGCGAACAAGTTCGGTCTGCTGACGGGGCAGATCGTGGCCGTCGACAGCACGGACCTGCAGGCCCTGGTGGTCGTCGCGGTGATCGTGCTCGTGGTGCTGGCGCGTGATCTGGCGGCCGCTGATGTTCGCGAGTGTCGACACCGAGGTGGCGGCCGCGCGTGGGGTGCCGATCCGGCTGCTGGGTCCGCTTTTCATGGTGCTGCTCGGCTGTGTGGTGGCGCTGTCGGTGCAGGTGGTGGGGGCGCTGCTCGTGCTGGCCCTGCTGGTAACGCCGGCGGCGGCCGCACTGCGAGTGACCGCGTCGCCGCTGAAGGTCGTCCTGCTCTCGGTCGCCTTCGCGACGACGGCCACCGTCGGGGGAATCTTCGTCGCCCTCGGCACCGACATCCCGATCAGCCCCTACGTCACCACGATCTCGTTCCTGATCTACCTGGTCTGCCGCGTCGTGGGCCGGGTGCGCGGGCGCGGCGGGACGTCGCGGGTGCCGGTGGCGCCTCGTGAGGAGCGGATACGGCCGGTGTCGGGGGATGCTGGTCGGACCCCCGGTGAGGTCGGCCTAACCTTGAGACTCAGCCCAGGACAGGAGCAGCCGTGACCAGCATCGGCGTCGGGGCTCGCTCGACCAAGCAACGCGAGGCGCTCGTCCACGTGCTCGACGGGGTCGACGGCTTCCGGACGGCGCAACAGCTGCACGCGCATCCTCGTCGAGCGCGGCGACAAGGTCGGAATCGCGACGGTCTACCGCTCGTTGCAGCTGCTCGCCGACGCGGATCTGGTGGACATCATCCACAACGACGAGGGCGAGGCGTCGTACCGGCGCTGCTCGACCCGTCACCATCACCACCTGGTGTGCCGGGAGTGCGGGCGGGCGGTCGAGGCTCAGGCCCCGGAGGTCGAGACCTGGGTGGACGCGATGGCGGCCGAGCACGGGTTCAGCGACGTGAGCCACGACCTGGAGATCTTCGGCACCTGCTCCGACTGCGCCTCCTGACCTCGCCGCGCGCGGCCGGGTGGTGGGGTGGCGCTGACGCTGGCGTCCGTGGGTTGGGCTGCTCTGGCGTCGGATGGCACGGACGTTGTAACGGGGTTGGCGCTGGTGCTGGCGTCCGTGGGTTGGGCTGCTCCGGCGTCGGATGGCACGGACGTTGTAACGGGGTTGGCGCTGGCGTCCGTGGGTTGGGCTGCTCGGGCGTCGGATGGCACGGACGTTGTATCGGGGTTGGCGCTGGTGCTGGCGTCCGTGGGTTGGGCTGCTCGGGCGTCGGATGGCACGGACGTTGTATCGGGGTTGGCGCTGGCGTCCGTGGGTTGGGCTGCTCGGGCGTCGGATGGCACGGACGTTGTGGCGGGTTGGTGCTGATGTCCGTGGGTTGGGCTGCTCCGGCGTCGGATGGCACGGACGTTGTGGTGGCGCCGCGCCAGGCCGGGTGCTGCCTGGTACTGGTGTGACGGATGAGGCACAATGGGACCCAGATTCACCACACCTCTCGCGAAGGCCCAGACCGCTGGGGAAGGCGCACCTGGAGCCTTGAGGAGGAACGGTGAACCGAACCAGCAAGCAGGACGTCGCGGGTGTCACCACCCGCGGCGTGTTGTTCGTACACTCAGCGCCGTCGGCGCTGTGCGCGCATGTCGAGTGGGCGGTAGCGGGTGCCCTCGGCATGTCCGTCGACCTCTCCTGGACCCCGCAGCCGGCACGTACCGGCCACTACCGCGCCGAGTACTCCTGGGCGGCCCCGGTCGGCACCGGCTCGACGATGGTGTCGGCCCTACGAGGGTGGGAGCACCTGCTCTTCGAGGTCACCGAGGACCCGACTGTGGTCAGCGAGGGCGCGCGCTTCTCGTCGACCCCCGAGCTCGGCGTCTTCCACGCCGTCACGGGTTTGCACGGCGACATCATGATTCCCGAGGACCGGCTCAAGGCGGCGGTGGTCAAGGCCGCGATCGGCGGTGTACCCCTCGAGACCGAGGTCGACAAGCTGCTCGGGCGGGCCTGGGACGAGGCCCTGGAGCCATACCGGTACGCCGGCGACGGCGCCCCCGTGCGCTGGCTCCACCACGTCGTCTAGGTAGGACCCGCTTCGTCCGACCTGATGCGAGGGTTTTGGGCCTGGCTCGTTCGGACGAATCCGGAGTTGCCGCATTCGTCCGAGTGAGGCGCGGGAGTTTTGGGCCTGGCTCGTTCGGACGAATCCGGAGAGCGCATTCGTCCGATGGTGCGGGGGTTGTGGGCCTGGCTCGTTCGGACGAATCCGGTGGGGGGCGGGTCAGAGGGGGATGTTGCCGTGGCGGCCGCGGACCCGGTCGGCCGGGTTGGTCTCTGGCCCGAGGGCGGTGCTCAGCGCACTCGCCAGGGCGGAGCGGGTGCACATTCGACTCGACGACCTCGTCGACCACGCCGATCTCGACCGCCTTGGCGACCCCGCCGGCGATCAGCTCGTGCTCGGCGGCCAGCTCGGCCTCGACCTGGGGCCGGAGGTCCGCGTCGACGGCGGCGATCTTGCGGCGATGCAGGATGCGTACGGCAGCCACTGGCCCCATCACGGCGATCTCCGCGCCGGGCCAGGCGAACACCTTGGTGGCGCCGAGGGAACGCGCGTTCATCGCGATGTAGGCGCCGCCGTAGGACTTGCGGGTCACCAGGGTCACCCGCGGGACGACGGCCTCGCCGAAGGCGTGCAGCAGCTTGGCTCCTCGCCGTACGACGCCGTCCCACTCCTGCCCGACGCCCGGGAGGTAGCCGGGGACGTCGACGACCACGATCAGGGGCACGCCGAACGCATCGCACATCCGCACGAACCGGGCGGCCTTCTCCGCCGACGGCGAGTCGAGGCAGCCGCCGAGACGGAGCGGGTTGTTGGCGATCACGCCGACGGTACGGCCACCGAAGCGGCCCAGGGACGTGACGATGTTGGGCGCCCACCGCTGGTGCAGCTCGAGCATGGTGTCCGCGTCGAGCAGCTCAGCCACGAACGGGTGGACGTCGTACGCCCGCTTCTTGGACTCCGGCATCTGCAGTGCCAGGTCGACGTCCTCGACGGCGGCCGGGTCGAGGCTGCGCTGGTCGCCGAGCAGGGAGACGAGTCCGCGGGCGCGGTCGAGGGCGTCCGCCTCGGAGTCGGCCAGGATGTGCACGACGCCTGAGCGTCGGCCGTGCGGCTCCGGGCCGCCGAGGCGCAGCATGTCGACGTCCTCGCCGGTCACGGACCGGACCACGTCGGGACCGGTGACGAAGATCCGGCCCTCCGGTCCGAGGATGACGACGTCGGTCAGGGCCGGCCCGTACGCCGCACCGCCGGCCGCTGGGCCGAGCACGACGGAGATCTGCGGGATCTTGCCGGAGGCCTGGGTCATCGCGTGGAAGATCAGCCCCACCGCATGGAGAGACAGCACGCCCTCCGCGAGCCGCGCGCCGCCGGAGTGCCAGAGCCCGACGATCGGCGCCTGGTCGGCGATCGCCCGTTCGTAGGCCCGTACGACGACCGCGCAGCCGTCGTTGCCCATCGCGCCGCCCATGATCGTCGCATCGGAGCAGAAGGCCACCGTGTGGGTGCCGTCGACCGTGCCGACGGCCGCCAGCATGCCGCAGTCGTCGTCCTCGCTGATCAGCTCGAGGCTGCCGCGGTCGAAGAACGCGGCCAGCCGGGTGTTGGGGTTGCGGGGGTCCTGCTCGCGAGGCAGCTTGACCGGTCGGTCGGTGCCGGGGCCCGTTGCGGGTGCGGTTGCCGTTGCCGGCACGGCAGCCGGTGCCTCCACCGGCGCAGCCGGTGCCTGCGATCCGGGGGTCCCGGTGTCGGATGCCTTGTCGGTCGACGTGGTCTCGTGCGTTGTGGTCACTGCTGACCCTCTTTGGATAGGCGCTGTGCTACGCGCTGGCGAAGGCTACGGCGACGTTCGCGCCGCCGAAGCCGAAGGAGTTGTTGAGCGCGGCGATGTCGCCGGCCGGGAGGTCGCGCGGTTTGGTGGCGATGTCGAGGTCGACCTCGGGGTCTGGGTCGTCGAGGTTGATCGTGGGGGGTACGACGCGGTGGTACAGCGCGAGCACGGTGGCGATGCACTCGAGGGCGCCGGCGCCGCCGAGCAGGTGCCCCGTCATCGACTTGGTGCTGGTGACCACGACGTCGGAGGCGTACTTGCCCGAGCGTGTCGTTGATCATCAGGCCCTCGGCGAGGTCGCCGAGCGGGGTCGAGGTGGCGTGCGCGTTGATGTGCTTGATGTCGGACGGCTCGATGCCCGACTCGCGCAGCGCGGCGCGGATCGCACGAGCGCCGCCACGTCCCTTGGGCTCCGGCTGCGCGATGTCGTGGGAGTCGGCGGTCATGCCGGCGCCGAGCACCTCGGCGTAGACCCTGGCGCCGCGCGCCTGCGCGTGCTCCTCCGACTCGATGACCAGAACGCCGGCGCCCTCACCGAGCACGAACCCGTCGCGGTCGACGTCCCAGGGCCGCGAGACCAGGGTCGGGTCGCCCTCGCGCTTCGACAGCGCCATCATGTTCGCGAACGCGGCCATCGGCAGCGGGTGGATCGCCGCCTCGGTGCCGCCGACGACCATCACGTCCGCACGTCCGAGCCGGATCTGGTCGATGCCGAGGGCGATCCCCTCGTTGCCCGACGCGCACGCCGAGACCGGGCAGTGCACGCCGGCCTTGGCGTCGACGTACAGTCCGACGGTCGCGGCCGGCGCGTTGGGCATCAGCATCGGCACCGCGAGCGGAGAGACCCGACGCGGCCCCTTCTCCTGAAGCACGTCGTAGTTGGAGAGCAGGGTCTGAACGCCGCCGATGCCCGAGGGCACGGCGACGCCGACCCGCTCGGGGTCGACGTCAGCGTCGGCGAGACCGGAGTCGGCCCAGGCCTCCATCGCCGCGATCAGGGCGAACTGCGACGACCGGTCGAGTCGCCGGGCCTTGACCCGCTCGAGGACCTCGGTCGGCTCGACCAGCGACGGTGGCGCCGATCTTGACCGGCAGGGTCTCGGCCCACTCGTACTCGAGCGGGCGTACGCCGGACCTGCCGGCGAGCAGGGCATCCCACGTGCTGGCGACGTCGCCGCCGACGGGAGACGTCGTACCGAGTCCGGTGACGACGACGCGGGTGGTGGAACTCATCAGGCTTTCACCTCAGTGTGATCAATGCGGGGGATCGATGGAAGGCCGCGCCGTTGACGTCGGCGGGCCACCTGGAGCTCGGGTGATACGGCACTGCGCCGTATGCGGTCAGCCCGTTCGCCGCAACGGATCGGTCTCGGCGCAGCTGAGCCCAGTCCTGGACTCAGCTGCCGGGCTCAGCCGTTCTGGGACTTCTCGATGAACGCGACGGCGTCACCGACGGTCTTGAGGTTCTTGACCTCGTCGTCGGGGATCTTGACGCCGAACTGCTCCTCGGCGGCGACGACGACCTCGACCATCGACAGCGAGTCGACGTCCAGGTCGTCGATGAACGACTTGTCGAGCTGTACGTCGTCAGCGGGGATCCCGGCGACCTCGTTGACGATGTCGGCGAGTCCGGAGCGGATCTCCTCAGTGCTGGCCATGTGTGCGCTCTCCTTGCGGTTGGTTGGATGGTGCGGGGTTGATGGGGGACGAAGACAGGTGCGGCAGAGCCGGGTACGGCGGACCTGCGGAGGCCTGGCTCACGAGTCGCGGCTCACGAGGTCCGGCTCATGGGAGTCGGACGACCTGCCCGGCGTAGGCGAGGCCGGCGCCGAAGGCGATCATCAGGGCCAGGTCGCCGCTCTTCGCCTCGCCGGACTCGAGCATCGCCGCGGCGGCGAGCGGGATCGAGGCGGCCGAGGTGTTGCCCTGGTGGGCGATGTCGCGGGCGATCGCGACCCGCTCGGGCAGCTTCAGGGTGCGCGCCATGGCATCGGTGATCCGCATGTTGGCCTGGTGGGGCAGGAACACGTCGAGGTCGTCGACGGAGACGCCGGCCCGGTCCATCGCCTCACGCGCCACCTTGGCCATCTCGAAGGACGCCCAGCGGAACACCGGGTTGCCGTCCATCCGCAGGTTGGGCATCGACGGCTTCTCCATGAGCGAGTACGTCGGTCCAGCTCTCCGTCTGCCGGATCAGGTCGTACTTGGAGCCGTCGGCGCCCCAGGCAACCGGCCCGATGCCCTCCGTCTCCGAGGGTCCGACCACTGCCGCCCCGGCGCCGTCGGCGAAGATGAACGCCGTACTGCGGTCGTCGCGGTCGGTGATGTCGGAGAGTCGCTCGACGCCGATGACCAGCACGTGCTTGGCCGTACCCGAGCGAACCATGTCGGAGGCGAGGCTGATGCCGTGGCAGAAGCCGGCGCACGCCGCCGAGATGTCGAACGCGGCCGCGGGGGTGGCGCCGAGGTGCTCGGAGACCAGCGTGGCGAGGGCGGGCGTCTGCATCAGGTGGGTGACCGTGGCGATGACCACGCAGTCGAGCTGGGCCGGCTCGATGCCGGCTCGCTCCATCGCCTGACGCGCGGCGCCGACGCTCATGTGCTCCACGGTCTCGTGCGGCTCCGCCCAGCGACGCTCGATGATGCCCGAGCGGGTCTGGATCCACTCGTCGGTGGAGTCGATGCGGTCGACGATCTCGGTCGTTGCCGACGACCCGGCTCGGCCGGTAGCCGCCGATGCCGAGGATGGCAGCGTGCTCCGCTCCTCGTGACGTTGCGATGTTGACGGTCATGTCACTCGCTTTCGGGGTGCAGCCGGACCAGCGGCTGGCCGGGGGAGACGAGGTCGCCGTCCTCGACGATCCACTCGACGATGGTGCCGCCGTGGGTCGCCAGGACCGGCGTCGAGCCACGCAGGTTGGTGACCTCGCCGATCGTCGTGCCGGCCGTCAGCTGCGCGCCCTGCGGGATCTCGTCGGCCTGGTGGAAGGTCCCCTTCGACGGCGAGACCAGCATCCGCCAGGTGGGCGAGTCGCCGATCGGGGTGGCGTCGCCGTGCTTCTCGACGAACTCGAGCGCGTCGTCGATCTGGTCGGGGGTCTTGAGCGCGAACGTCTCGACGCCCTTGAGCTGACGCCGGGCGAGCCCGGCCAGGGTGCCGGCCGGAGGCATCTCCAGGATGCCGGTGACGCCGAGGTCAGCCATCGTCTGCATGCACAGGTCCCAGCGGACCGGGTTGCTGACCTGCGTCACCAGCCGCTTGAGGACCTCGGGGCCGCTGTGGATCACCTGTCCGTCGCGGTTGGAGATCAGCCGGGTCCGGGTGTCGTGGGTGCTGATCGAACGGGCCAGCCGGGCGAGTACGTCGACGGCGGGCCGCATGTGTTCGGTGTGGAAGGCGCCCGCCACGCTGAGCGGGATCAGCCGGGCCTTCTCCGGTGCGTTCGTCGGCGAGGGCCTGGAGCTGCTCGAGGGTGCCGGCCGCGACCAGCTGGCCGCCGCCGTTGTCGTTGGCGGCCACCAGGCCGTGCCGATCCAGGGTGGCCAGCACCTCGTCACGTTCCCCGCCCAGCACCGCGGTCATGCCGGTCGCGGTGACTGCGGACGCGGCGGCCATGGCGTTGCCGCGCTCACGCACGAAGACCATCGCCTGCTCGGCGGTGATGACGCCGGCCCCGGTGGCAGCTGCTATCTCGCCGACGCTGTGACCGGCGACCACGCTGATCTTGCCGAAGTAGTCGGCCGGGTGGGGGAAGAGGGAGAGCGCGGCGAGCATCGACGACGCCACGAGGAGGGGCTGGGCGACCGCCGTGTCGCGGATCGTCTCGGCGTCCGCCTCCGTGCCGTAGTGCACCAGGTCGAGCCCGGCCACGGCCGACAGCCAGACCAGCCGGTCCGCGAACACGGGATCCTCCAGCCAGGGCCGGAGAAATCCAGGGGTCTGGGCGCCTTGGCCCGGGGCGACGATCGCAAGCACATGAGCCATCATGCCGTTCACCCGGCGTTCACCTGCACTCATACGAGCACGAAACTGCACGGAGTGTTGTTAGAGGTTTCCTACAAACCGCGATGAGGCTACGGCGATGGCGGCGGAGCGAGCAGCCGGCCAAGCGTGAGCGCCATCCGCAGCGTGTACGCGTCGCGGGCCTCGGTGGGTGAGAGTCCCGTCACATCGCTGATCCGGCGGACCCGGTAGCGCACCGTGTTGGGGTGCACGAACAGCGCACGCGCCGTCGCCTCGATCGAGCCCCCGGTGTCGAGGTAGGCGGTGAGCGTGTCGAGCAGCGTGTGGCTGGCCTCCGCCAGCGGCCGGTAGGCGTCGTCGACCAGCTGTCGCCGGGCGTGGCCGTCCCCGGACAGGGCACGTTCCGGCAGCAGGTCGTCACTCGAGACCGGCCGCGGAGCCTCCGGCCAGGCGACGGCAGCCCGCAGCCCCGCGACGGCGGCCCGGGCCGAGACGTTGGCCGCGAGCAGGTCGCCGACGACCGGGCCGGTGACCACGGCGCCCGAGCCGAAGTGGTCGGCGATCCGGGTCCCTGCCTTGTCGGGGTCGTCGACGCCGCCGAGTACGACGACCAGCCGTTCGCCCTGCACAGCGCACAGCGCGTCCAGCCCTCCGGAGTGGGCCGAGCGCTTGATCGCGTCGACTGCCGTCGCCGAGTCGCCCTCCGGGGTGTGGCCCAGCACGACGCAGACCCCGCTCGTCGAGGCCCAGCCGAGCGCGGTGGCGCGCGACCGGATCGCGTCGTCGGCCTCCCCGCGCAGGACCGAGTCGACGATCAGCGCCTCCAGCCGAGCGTCCCAGGCGCCGCGCTGCTCGGCGGCTCGGGCGTAGATCTCCGCGGCGGCGAACGCGATCTCGCGGGAGTAGCGCATCACCGACTCGCGGACCTGTTGGACGTCGCGCGGGCCGACCAGGTCGTCGACATGCTCCTCGACGACGGCGATCGTGGTCCGGACCATCTCGACGGTCTGCTGCAGCGACACCCGCCCGGCCAGCTCACGCGGCGCCGTGCCGAAGACGTCGGCTGTGACCGGGGGGTTCGCGGTGGGGTCGCGGAACCAGTCCACGAAGCTCGAGATGCCGGCGCCGGCGATGAGCCCGATCCACGACCGCTCCTGCGCCGGGAGCGCACGGAACCACGGCAGGTCGTCGGTCATCTTGGCGATGGCCGCCTGCGTCAAGGCGCCGACCGACTCTTCAAGCCGGCGTGTCGCTGCCGTCGTACCGCGAGGCATAGGTCTAGCCTAGCCACATTCTTTGTGGTGACCGCACAAAGGGCGTCTCATGCGTCGAGCGCTGAGGCAGCCGCTGTGGTCCTGCAAAGTGCACTCGCCGGTGTCACTATTGGGCCCTGCCTGCCGGAGGAGGAGCTTGACGTGAACCTGTTCCGTACCAAGACCATCGAGCAGTCGATCGCGGACACCGAGGAACCGACTCATCAGCTTCGCAAGCAGCTCGGGCCGCTCGAGCTCACCGTGTTCGGCGTGGGCGTCGTCATCGGGACCGGCATCTTCGTGCTCACCGGGGAGGCGGCCGGCATCAAGGCCGGCCCTGCGGTCGCCCTCTCCTTCGTGTTCGCCGGGATCGCCTGCGCGCTCGCTGCCCTCTGCTACGCGGAGTTCGCGAGCACCGTCCCGGTGGCCGGCTCGGCGTACACGTTCTCCTACGCCAGCCTCGGTGAGCTCGTCGCGTGGATCATCGGCTGGGACCTGATCCTGGAGCTGGCGCTGGGCGCCAGTACGGTGGCGGTCGGATGGTCGACGTACTTCGCCGACGTCATGGGTGAGGCGGGCATCACCATCCCGGACTGGGCCTATGGCGAGAAGCACAACCTGGTCGCAGCCGCCATCGTGCTGATCCTCACCGGCGTCATCTGTACGGGGATCAAGATCTCGTCGCAGGTCAACATGGTGATGGTCTTCATCAAGGTCTCGGTGGTCCTGTTCGTCATCATCGCGGGGCTGTTCTTCATCAAGGCGGGCAACTACACGCCGTTCATCCCACCGTCCGGGTCAACGCCTGCGGCGGGCGCCGAGAGCACACCGTCGCTGCTGCAGGACATCGGCTTCGCGCCCGGGGCATTCGGGGTCAGCGGCATCTTCACCGGGGCCGCCTTGGTCTTCTTCGCCTTCATCGGGTTCGACATCGTCGCGACCGCTGCCGAGGAGACCAAGAACCCGCAGCGGGACATGCCGATCGGCATCCTCGCGTCACTGTTGATCTGCACCACCCTCTACGTCGCGGTCTCTCTGGTGATCACCGGGATGGTCAGCTACACCAACATCAAGGTCGATGCGCCACTGGCCGAGGCGTTCCGCTCGGTCGGCCATCCACATTTCGCGACGTTGATCTCGGTAGGAGCCCTGTTCGGGCTCACGACCGTCATGATGATCCTGCTCCTCGGGCAGAGCCGCGTCTTCTTCGCGATGAGCCGAGACCGGCTGCTCCCGCCGGTGTTCTCGGTCGTGAGCGAGCGCTTCGGTACGCCCGTTCGCACGTCGCTCGTCACCGGTGGTGTCGTCGCCCTCATCGCAACCTTCGTGCCGCTCACGGAGCTGGCGGAGCTGGTCAACATCGGCACCTTGTTCGCGTTCATCCTGGTGGCCGTCGGGGTGCTGGTGCTGCGTCGGACCCGACCGGACCTGAAGCGGGCGTTCCGCTGCCCCTGGGTGCCGGTGGTTCCGATTCTCGCGATCCTCACGTCGTTCTATCTGATGCTCAACCTGCCGAGTGCGACCTGGGTCCGGTTCTTCGTGTGGATGGGGATCGGCTTCATCGTCTACTTCGCGTACGGCGCGAAGCACAGTCGGCTCGTCACCGACCCGAACTACTCACGCGATGCCGATGCCGCGGCCAAGCAGCGGCGGGCGTAGCCGGCTGCCCGCGTGATGCCGAGCCGCTGCCTCGGACTGCGGGGGAGCTGTGCGGCAGGATTGGCGCATGGACCCGATCGAGGCACTGTCGGAGATCGCCTTCTGGATGGAACGTGGCCGTGGCGACACTCGACGGGTCGAGGCCTACCGCAAGGCCGCGTGGGCCCTCGAGGCCCTGCCGCCGGGCGAGCTAGAGCAGCGGATCGCCGGGAAGTCCCTCACCGAGGTGGCGAACGTCGGGCCGTCCACGTCTGCGGTGGCGATGGAGGCGAGCACCGGCGCCGTACCCAAGAAGCTGGCCGACCTGCGGGAGAAGGGACAGGGTCCGCTGGTCGAGGGTGGCGAGGAGCTGCGGCGCCAGCTGCGGGGAGACCTGCATGCGCATTCCAACTGGTCCGACGGCGGGTCCCCGATCTCCGAGATGGTCAAGGTGGCGCGCGGTCTCGGCCATGACTATCTGGCACTCACCGACCACTCACCTCGCCTGACCGTGGCCCGCGGCCTGACCGCCGAGCGGCTCACCGAGCAGCTCACCGTGGTCGAGGAGATCAACGACGAGATCAGTGCGGACGGCTCGGACGACGGCTTCCGGCTGCTGCCGGCCATCGAGGTGGACATCCTCGAGGACGGCGGCCTCGACCAGACGCCGAAGATGCTCGACCAGCTCGAGATCGTCGTGGCCAGCGTGCACTCCAAGCTGCGGGCGGACTCCGAGACGATGACGGTACGGATGGTGGGCGGGATCGCCAACCCCCACACGAACGTGCTCGGCCACTGCACCGGCCGTCTTGTGGAAGGGTCACGGGGTTCGAGACCCGAGTCCGAGTTCGACGCCGAGGTGGTCTTCGCGGCCTGCGCCCAGTTCGAGGTCGCGGTCGAGATCAACTCCCGGCCGGAGCGACGTGACCCACCGTCGAGGCTGATCCAGCTCGCGCTGGAGGCGGGCTGCCTGTTCAGCATCGACACCGACGCGCATGCGCCCGGCCAGCTCGCCTTCCAGGACTACGGGTGTGCTCGGGCGGTCGCGAACTCCGTACCTGCGGAGCGGATCGTCAACACCTGGCCGCTCGACAAGCTCCTCGAGTGGTCACACGCCAAACGCTGACCCGTCTCGGAACTGCGGGAAACCGGCTGACCGTGGAGCGCGCGCCGCGTTCGGGTTTGCCCGGCATGCTGGGCAGCTGCCCGCTGTGCCGGGCAGGCCTGCCCGGCTAACGGTGTCGTTGCCTGGCGTGCTGGGCAAACCGCATCGCGTCGACCCTCTGAGGCCGGTGGCACGGGACGGGTGTGACGGTCGTTACCTAGGCGGGGACGATCATCACCGGCACTGGCTTCGGACGTGAGGCGGTGGGGCTGCCGTCTCCGAGCTGACCGACGCTGTCGGCACCCCAGCACAGCATCGTGTCGCCGTACTTCCGGGCGCAGGTGGAGGCGTCGAAGCTGGTGGCGTCCATCCAGTTGTCGTCTGCTCCGACCTGGTTCGGCGTGTCGAACTCGGCGCCGGGATTGCCGAGGTCGCCCGAACGGTTCTTGCCCCAGCACCACATGGTGTGGTCGGTGCGTACGGCGCAGCTGTGGTCGTTTCCGGAGCCGATCGACTGCCACGCCGCGTTGCCGACGCGGGTCGGGACGACGGGAGCCTGCCCGGATCCTTGCCCGGTCTGCCCTTGCAGGTTGATTCCCCAGCACCACAAGGACTGGTCGGCCTGGATCCCGCAGGTGAACGCCCCGCCGGAGGAGACCGACGTCCAGAGGTCGGAGCCCACCGCGACCGGCGTACGGCGCTGCACGTGCGTGCCGTCGCCGAGCTCACCGTCAGCGTTGTCTCCCCAGCACCACAGACTCTGGTCGAGCTGTACGGCACACGTGTGGGTGGCGCCCGAGGAAACGCTCACCCAGGTGTCCGCGCTGCCCACCTGCAGCGGTTTCGTCGCGTCATCCGTCGTACCGTCACCCACCTGGCCGGCCCCGTTCGCGCCCCAGCACCACAGCGTGCCCGGAGCCTGGATGCCGCAGACGTGGTGGTCGCCGGCACTGAGCGTGGTCCATCCCGTCGCCGAGCCGACCTGCTTGGGGTTCAGGCGCCGGGTCGTCGTACCGTTCCCGAGCTGGCCGTGGTCGTTGGCTCCCCAGCACCACAGCGCACCGGTGACCTGGGTTCCGCAGGTCATGTCCTCGCCCGCGCTCACGTGCGCCCAGGACGAGACGCCGATCTGCACCGGCTGGGTCCGGTTCTTCGTCGAGCTGTCGCCGAGCTGTCCGGTCGAGTTCAGTCCCCAGCACCACAAGGTCTGCTGCGGCCCCAGTGCACACGCCTGGCTGCCCCCGCCGTCGGTGACGCCGAGCCAGTTGGTCAACGCGTCGACGGGCGTCGGCAGGTAGCGGTCGCCGAGCCCGTGGTCACCGAGCTCACCCTTGGAGTTCGCTCCCCAGCACCACATGGTCAGGTCGGGCCGGATCGCACACGAGTGCTCGCCACCGACGCTCAGCTGGCTCCACGACGTACCGACGACCACCTGGCGCGGCTTCTTGGCCAGCGCAATCGTCCCCTGGCCGAGCTGGCCGTGGTCGTTGACACCCCAACACCACAGGCTCGAGTTCAGCCGGGTCGCGCAGGTGTTCGCCACCCCCGCCGAAACGCCCGACCAGACGGTCAGCAGGCCAACCGCTTTCGGTGTCGCAACTTGTGCGTTCACGCCGTCGTTCCCCCAGCACCACAGGGTGTTGTCGGACTGCACGCCGCAGGTGTGCTGCCCACCGGCCGTCACCGCGAGCCAGGCGCTGCTGCCGACCTGGACCGGGCTTGACTCGAACGGCTGCGATCCGTGACCGACGGCCCCGTCGGAGTTGTCGCCCCAGCACCACAGGTCATCACTCGTGTCGATGGCGCAGGTGTGCTGGCCTCCGGCGGCGACCGCCGCCCAGGAGCTGCTCGACCCGACGCGCGCTGGTTCGGTCTGGTTCTGGGTCGAGCCGATGCCGAGCTGACCGGTCATGTTCCCGCCCCAGCACCACAGGCTTCCATCGGTCTGGGTCGCACACGTGTGCCCGAAGCCGAGCGTCACCTCCGCCCAGTCCGTCGCACTTCCGATCTGCACGGGTGCGTGGCGGTCGGTCGTCGTACCGTCTCCGACCTGTCCGTTGCCGTTCGCGCCCCAGCACCACAAGGTCCCGTCGCTCTGGGTCCCACAGGTATGGCTCTGGTTGGCGGCGACGCTCACCCACGTGGTGCGAGTCCCGACCTGGAGGGGCGCCTTGGTGCCTTCGGTCGAACCGAGCCCGAGCTGACCCGAGGTGTTGACGCCCCAGCACCACAGGGTGCCCAGGGTCGATACGCCACAGGTGTACTGGCCGGTCGCCGTGGTCGCAATCCACAAGGCGCCCTTGGTGGAACCGTCCTGATGCACCCGCGGAGCCGCTGCCTCGGCAGAGCCTCCTTGGGTCAGGTGGGCCAGGGCGGCGGTGAGCACCAGTGCCGAGGTGAGTGAGACGAGCCGGGGTGTCAGCATGAAGCTTCTCTCAGGAACATAGGTTGCGTGTCGATTCTGGAACCGCAACAATTCCCCCGGGGTAAACATACCCTCAATGCGGGCGAGAGCACCATTTGCCGCAAGTCGCCACATCGCGTGCTGTGGCGGGGACTTGCGTCCGACTGGCTAGCGGTGGGTCAGGACTGCTTGCTCCATCGGGAGCCGTCCCAGTGCAGCGTTGTGTTGTCGCCGCTGGCGTCGCCTACTGTCCACGCGTCGCTTGGCGAGATCACGGAGACCTCAGCCAGGCCGCTGCCGTGCCCGAGCCTCGGCAGCTGAGCGACGGTCCAAGCCGAACCGGCGGATGGGTCACCTGCGTCCAGGTCATACCGTCGTACCGAAAGACCTCTCTCGCGCACGGTCCCTCGCCCGACTCACAGACCTGGCCGCTTGCATAGACCTGGTCGCCGGAGACCACTCCTACCCGTGTCAAGGCCCGGTATTCGCCACCCGGTTGGGGCATCGGGATGTACGACCAGGCGTCGCCGTCCCAATGCATCGCGAGGTTGTCGGTCTCGGTGAGCCCAGATCGGTAGTTCACGCCCACCGCCCACACGTCGTCCGGAGCCACCTCCGCGACCGCTGTCAGAGCTGGGTCGATAACGGTCCCGGGGTCACTCGGCACGGTGGTCCAGGTCGAGCCGTCCCAGTGAGAGGTGAACGACGCGTTGCCGCTGGGGTAGCCACCGTTGTAACCCACCACCCAGGCGTCGTCATCGGATGTGGCGTCGAGGTCGGTGATGTCCGGCTGGGCGTGCAGACCCTCCACCAGAGGCAGGAACCGCGATGCGTCTGGGGCCGATTGGCGCATCGGTCCGTCTGGCCAGAAGCCGGGCAGACCCGTTGTGACGTTGGGCCTTGCGGTTGGTTGGGATGCTTCGGCGCTTGGTGGCTCTCCCGAACCGACGGCCGCCGTCGGTAAGGCGCTCAGGGCGCCGACGACGAGCGCAGCGACAAGAGCTGACTTCAACCTGGTGTGGCCGCGAAAAGCGCGTCGGCGATCACCCATGATGTTCCCCGATCCCGAGTGTCTGAACAGCCGCACTGTTAACAGGAGCCTGCAGGCCGTCGGCACTGAAGGTGAAGGCCGCCGCTGCGCTCGTCGGCTAGGCGCCAGCGCCCTCCTGCTTGACGTGGGCCACGGCCGTCGGGTCGTCGATCCGGTAGCGCCGCAATGCCTCGAGCACCGCGCTCTTGTCCACCTCGCCGCGCGCGGCCAGCGACTCGAGCGCCGCGACGGTGATCGACTCGGCGTCGACCTTGAAGAAGCGGCGGGCGGCCGCTCGGGTGTCGGCGAAGCCGAACCCGTCGGTGCCCAGCGAGTGCCAGTCGGACTCGACCCATTGCGAGATCTGGTCCGGCACGGCGCGCATGTAGTCGCTGACGGCGAGCAACGGTCCGGGCGCGTCCGCGAGCTTCGTCGTGAGGTACGGCGTCCGCTGCTCCTCGTCCGGGTGCAGCAGGTTCCACGAGTCGACGGTGAGGGCCTCCCGGTTGAGCTCGTTCCACGACGTGACCGACCAGACGTCGGCCCGCACCTGCCACTCCTCGGCGAGCAGCTGCTGGGCCTTGATCGCCCACGGCACCGCGACGCCCGAGGCGAGCAGCTGGATCCGCGGGCGCAGGTCGCCGTCGCCGGTCTCGGCCGGCCGGGCGAGATGCATGCCGCGCAGGATGCCGTCGACGTCGACGTCCTCCGGCTCGGGGAGCTGCACGGATCGGCTCGTTGTAGACCGTGATGTAGAAGAAGACGTCCTCGCCGTGCGGGTGCTCGTCCGTCGAGCCGTACATCCGCCGCAGGCCGTCCTGCACGATGTGGCTGATCTCGTAGGCGAAGGCCGGGTCGTAGTAGACGCACGCCGGGTTGGTCGCCGCCAGCAGCGGCGAGTGCCCGTCGGCGTGCTGCAGACCCTCGCCGGTCAGCGTCGTGCGGCCTGCGGTGGCGCCGATCAGGAAGCCCCGGCCCAGCTGGTCGGCGTACGCCCAGATCGAGTCGCCGGTGCGCTGGAAGCCGAACATCGAGTAGAAGATGTAGACCGGGATCATCGGCTCGCCGTGCGTCGCGTACGCCGTGCCGGCCGCGATCGTCGAGCTCATCGCGCCGGCCTCGCTGATGCCCTCGTGCAGCATCTGGCCCTTGACGTCCTCGCGGTACTTGAGCAGCATCTTGCGGTCGACGCTCTCGTACTGCTGGCCGTGCGGCGAGTAGATCTTCGCCGTCGGGAACATCGAGTCCATGCCGAAGGTGCGGAACTCGTCGGGCGCGATCGGCACGATGCGCTGGCCGATCTCCGGGTCCTTCATCAGGTCGCGCAGCAGCCGGACGAACGCCATCGTGGTGGCGATCGCCTGCTTTCCCGAGCCCCGCTTGAGCTCGGCGTACATCTCGTCGCCGGGCAGCTTGAGCGGTGTGGGGTCGACGACGCGCTGCGGCAGCGAGCCGCCGAGCAGCCGGCGGCGCTCGAGCATGTACTTGACCTCGGGGGAGTCCATGCCGGGGTGGTAGAACGGCGCCACGTCGGCGTCGTCGATCTCGGAGTCGGTGATCGGCATGAAGCAGCCGGTCGCGGAACTTCTTGAGGTCGTCCTTGGTGAGCTTCTTCATCTGGTGGGTGGCGTTCTTGCCCTCGAGGGCGTCGATCGTCCAGCCCTTGATGGTCTTCGCGAGGATGACGGTCGGCTGGCCGACGTGCTCGGTCGCCGCCTTGAACGCGGCGTAGACCTTGCGGTAGTCGTGGCCGCCGCGGGGCAGCTTGCGCAGGTCGTCGTCGCTGAGGTCCTCGACCATGGCGCGCAGCCGCGGGTCGCCGCCGAAGAACTTCTCGCGGATGTAGGCGCCGGACTCGACCGAGAACGTCTGGAACTCGCCGTCGGGTGTCGCGTTCATCTGGTTGACCAGCACGCCGTCGACGTCCTTGGCGAGCAGGTCGTCCCACTCGCGGCCCCAGACGACCTTGAGGACGTTCCAGCCGGCGCCGCGGAACGTCGACTCGAGCTCCTGGATGATCTTGCCGTTGCCGCGCACCGGGCCGTCGAGCTGCTGCAGGTTGCAGTTGATGACGAACGTCAGGTTGTCGAGCTCCTCGCGGGCGGCGATGCCGATCGCGCCGAGCGACTCCGGCTCACCCATCTCCCCGTCGCCGAGGAACGCCCAGACGTGCTGCTGGCTGGTGTCCTTGATGCCGCGGTTGTGCAGGTAGCGGTTGAAGCGCGCCTGGTAGATCGAGTTGATCGCGGTCAGGCCCATCGAGACCGTCGGGAACTCCCAGAACTCCGGCATCAGCCGCGGATGCGGGTACGACGAGAGGCCGGCGTGCGGGCCGCGCGACACCTCCTGGCGGAACGCGTCGAGCTGGTCCTCGGTCAGCCGGCCCTCGAGGAACGCGCGGGCGTAGATGCCGGGCGAGCCGTGGCCCTGGAAGTAGATGTGGTCGCCGCCGCCGGGGTGGTCCTTGCCGCGGAAGAAGTGGTTGAAGCCGACCTCGTAGAGGCTGGCCGACGACTGGTAGGTGGCGATGTGGCCGCCGACCTCGAGGCCCTTGCGGTTGGCCCGCGACACCATGACGGCGGCGTTCCAGCGGATGAAGGCGCGGATCCGTCGCTCGATGTCCTCGTCACCGGGGAACCAGGGCTCGCGCTCCGGCGGGATCGTGTTGATGTAGTCGGTGCTGCGCAGCGCCGGCACGCCGACGTGGTTCTCGCGGGCCCGCTCGAGCAGCTTGAGCATGACGTAGCGGGCGCGCGTGCTTGCCCTTCTCCTCGAGCAGCGCGTCGAGCGACTCGAGCCACTCCTGTGTCTCCTCGGGGTCGATGTCCGGCAGCTGAGTCGGCAGACCCTCGTGGATCACGGTCGGGCGGTCACTTGCGCTTGCCACGGCATCTCTCTTCGTCCGGGGCTGTCGGCTCGACAGCCGCTGTGCTGGTGTGCGACTCCGATGGCTTCCCGTCCATTGTTCCACCAACCTCGCGATGGGCATCCGGGTCGCCGTACGGCGATCCGGAACGCCCGACGCGACCGAGGGGGCCCGAGCCGGGGCTGTCGCTCAGGAGGGACTTGCACTTGTGTGCCGTTTCACGGTGGACTACCCCACAAGACCGGCAGCAGGCCGGTCACGACGGATCAGGAGGCAACGCGTGAGCGCGACCGCGGGCGCCGCGGATGCTGGACCAGCTGGCCGGTTCGGTCTCCAGCCCGGCATGGTGGTTCAAGAGCTGGGCTGGGACGAGGACGTCGACACGGGCCTGCGTGCCGGGATCGAGTCCGTGACCGGGACCTCGCTCGTCGACGACGACCACGGAGACGTGGTCGATGCCGTGGTCCTCTGGTGGCGTGCCGACGACGGCGACCTGGTCGACGGACTGGTCGACGCACTCACCGACCTGGCCGACGGTGGCGCGATCTGGCTGCTGACCCCGAAGGTCGGGCGACCGCGCTACGTCGACCCGAGCGACGTCTCCGAGTCGGCGCCGACCGCCGGCCTGTCGACGACCACGAGCCTGGCCGCCGGCCCGGACTGGGTCGCCACCAAGCTGGTCTCGCCCAAGGCGGCCCGAAGCGGTCGACGCTGATCGTGGACATCGAGATCGGTCAGCCGGCTCCCGACTTCTCCCTCCGCAACCAGCACGGTCAGACAGTTTCACTCGCCGACTTCCACGGCAAGAAGAACGTCGTGGTGCTGTTCTACCCGTGGGCCTTCAGTGGCGTCTGCAGCGGGGAGCTTGCCGAGATCCGCGACCACCTCGCCGATCTCCAGAACGACGGCTCTGAGCTGCTCGCGATCTCCTGCGACGCGATGTACTCGTTGCGTGTCTTCGCCGACCGCGACGGCCTCGAGTTCTCCTTGCTCAGCGACTTCTGGCCGCACGGTGAGGTGGCGCGTCGTTACGGCATCTTCAATGAGGAGATCGGCATCTCCGGCCGAGCGACCTTCATCGTCGATCGCGAGGGGATCGTGCGGTGGCGCGTCTCCAACGCGATCGGGGAGGCTCGCGACCTGGCCGCCTACCGCAAGGCGCTCACCGGCCTGCGCTGAGTACCTGGGTCCATGGTCATTGACGGTCGTACGTCGACCAGCCGGTGCTGGACTGCCGGTTTGTCCGGCATGCTTGGCGGATGCACCGCTAGCCGGGCACGCCCACCCAGCGGAGGATGCATCTCCCTAGCGGGCTGGGCGAACGCGGGCAGGCGGCCCGGCCGTGCAGCCGGCTACGGCCCTCGGGGATCCATATCTCCGCACGTCGTGGTCTCGGAACCGTTGTCTCTCTCTTTCGCAACCCGCTAGGGTCTTGCCCGTTCAGGTACTGCTCATTCTCGGGAGGAATTGTGAGCACGTTCGCTCGTTCCTGGCTGGTCGCCCTGACGGCATCCTTGGCCGTAGCGGCCAGCGCAACCCCACCGGCACTAGGAGGCACTTCCGGGCCGCCGGCGGCCAACGGGGAGACGCTCGGGTTCCACCGATTGCAGGGTGTCATCGCGACCTCGCCGGACCACGCCTTCGCGGTAGGTAACTACGGGATCTACACGCGAGGCCGGATCAAGGAGTGGGACGGTCAGACGTGGAGCAACGCCAGGACGTCCTTCGGAAAGGACGCCGAGCTCCAGTCCGCTGACGCGGTTTCGGACTCCGATGCCTGGGCCGTGGGCTACTACACCGATAAGCGGGCCGGCACCGGCGTTCACGGGCTGACCGCGCACTGGGACGGCCATCGCTGGCACAACGTACGGGGTGCAGAGCCCAGCGAGCAGCGGTACCTGCGGGACGTCTCGATGGTGAGCTCCGACGACGCCTGGGCCGTCGGCAACACCAACAACGTGCCTCAGGAGGAAGACAGCCAGACCCTGGTCAAACACTGGAACGGGCACCGCTGGAGTGTCGTGTCGAGCCCCAACCCGAGCGACTCCGCCAACTGGCTGCGAGCGGTCGCCGCAGTGTCTCCTGACGACGTCTGGGCGGTCGGCAGGACAGGGGAGCCGACCTCACAGATCCTGATGATGCACTGGAACGGCACCCAGTGGGAGGTCGTGGATGCACCCGACGCATGGATCGCGGACCTGACCGCAGTCTCGACCGACGACGTGTGGGCGGTGGGGTATCGGCAGGTCAGCGGCTCGTGGAAGCCGGTTGTCGAGCACTGGGACGGTGCTCAGTGGACGGTCGTGCCGAGCCCGGACCCGGCGAGTCCCCAGGGTGACTTCCTGACCGGTGTGAGCGCGGCGAGCACCGACGATGTATGGGCGGTCGGATACGAACGCGACACTCTCTACTACCCGTCGCGCACTCTCATCGAGCATTGGGACGGTCACACGTGGAAGCTCGTGGACAGCCCTGACCCAGGGGCAGTGCAGAACGGGCTGACCGCGGTGAGCGCTGATGCGTCTGACGATGCCTGGGCCGTGGGTCTCTTCGCCAGCCAGGATGACGACACGGAGCAGTCCAAGCCGCTCATGCTCCACTGGGACGGCGCGAGCTGGACCCGCGCTGCCGGCACGACTCCCTGACCGGCGCGGGGGACGGCACCGAGCCCGGCTAGGCTGTCCCGACTTCGGGCGTATAGCTCAGCGGTAGAGCACCTCCCTTACAAGGAGGTGGTCGCAGGTTCGATCCCTGCTGCGCCCACTGGAGCGTACGAGGTCAAGGCGCGGAATTCGTCCGATCGGGCCAGGGTGGGAATCCCCGCGTTGGGTCGGACGAATCCGCTGTGCCTGGGTTCGTCCGATCGGGCCAGGGTGGGAATCCCCGCGTTGGGTCGGACGAATCCGCTGTGCCTGGGTTCGTCCGATCGGGCCAGGGTGGGAATCCCCGCGTTGGGTCGGACGAATCCGCAGTGCCTGGGTTCGTCCGATCGGGCCAGGCCGGAAACCTCCGCGCTGGGTCGGACGAATCCGCAGTGCAGTGCCACCGCGGACGGTGGCGACGAGGCGTCGTCGGTCCCAAACGAACTAGGCGGCCCACCGGCGTGCCTCGCGGCCTCTGGCGACGGGCCATCTCTGCTGCGCCCACCGACACGTGGTACGACAGGCGCGGTGAGCGCACCACAGCAGGAGGGATGTGCGACACGCTCCGCAGTTGAGATGCACAGGTTCGCGGACCGGTACCTTGAGCACACATGAACGCAACTACGGCTTGAGGAGTGTGCTCCCGATGGATCTCGGCGATTTCCTGTGGAGTCTGCTGGTCATCTACTTCATCATCTTCTACTTCATGCTGCTGTTCCGGATCCTGGGCGACCTGTTCAGCGACAAGGAACTCAGCGGATGGGCGAAGACCGGCTGGATCATCTTCCTGATCTTCTTGCCGTTCCTCGCGATCTTCGTCTACCTGATCGCTCGCGGCAAAGGCATGTACGAGCGTGCGGCTGAGCGTGCCGAGGTGGCGAACGCTGCCCAGCAGGAGTACATCCGCCAGGTGGCCGGCACCTCCGGTGGCTCGGCGGCTGATCCGACAGCGCAGATCGCCAAGGCGCACGAGCTGATGGCTGCGGGTGCGATCACCCAGGCCGAGTTCGACGCGATCAAGGCGAAGGCGCTCGCCTAGCGGCGTGTCACACCATCGGGCAGCATCCAACGAGCCTCGGCCGGGTCATCCCGGCCGAGGCTCGTTGCCGGTCAGACTCCTTCGATGGCCTCCAGCCGCCCGGACCGGATCGCCTCGGCGAACGCTTTGTAGTCCAGGTCGTTCTGGTCCGCGTAGCGCTCAGAGAAGTCGGTGATGGATGTGTCGAAGTCGTCGCCCTTCCCGAGGTACGCCGCAATCGCCACCGCGTCACCGGACCGCGCGTGGGCTCGGGCGAGTGTCCAGGCACACTGCTCGGCGTACCATTTCAGTCCGAACGGCTTCATGGTCTCCACCTCGGCCGAACCCTTCATGTCGCGCAGCTGACGCCAGTAGAGGAAACGACCTTCCTGGACGCCCTTTGTCCACCCGAGGAAGATGTCGCTGGCCGCCTGCATCATCCGTTGTCCGTGCACGACGCGAGCGCCCGGGTCCCGATAGCGGCTCTTGGGGAGGTGGTCCTCGAGCACGGACCGGGTGGCCTCCTTGACCTGCAGGAAGAGCGGATCCTGCTGGTCGCGCCCTTGGAGCAGAACGATGAACGCCCTCGTTCCGACACTGCCGACGCCCACCACCTTGCGCGCCACGTCCACGACGTCGAACCGCTCCAACAAGGAACGCCGGTCCGGTTGCAGTGTGGCTCGATAGGCCCGGAGCTGGCCGTGGATCATCTCCTCCAGCTGGTCCGGTGACAACCCGAACGTCTTCCCCAGCTCCCGCACCGGGATGATGATCGGCGGCTGGCTGATGATGCGGTAGCTGCCGTCGACGTGCTCGGCCAGCTTGGACAGGGCCTGCATGCTGTCCCGGGTTCGTGCCTTGAGGGCGCTCTTCTTCGCCACCTTCGCTGCTCGGTCGAGCGCCTTCTTGTCGAGCTTGGTCTGCTTGGAGTTGAGAACGTTGTCGATCCCCGCCATCAGATCCGACTCGGACAGGTGGGCGTACCAGATGTCCATAGTGCGCATCTGCGCGAACTGGGCCATCGACTCTCGGTAGACGCGAACCGAGGTCGACGTCACATCACGCGTCTCGCTCTTGCTGAACCCGTTGTTACGGCACGCGATGGTGAAGCTTGCCGACATCCGCTTGACGTCGTACTCGAAAGGTCCCGGAAGAGTCTCGTCGAAGTCATTCAGGTCGAACATCAGGTTGCGCTCGGGCGACGCGAAGACTCCGAAGTTGGACAGGTGCGCGTCTCCACACAGCTGCGTCGTGAGACCCGCTCGCGGAGTGGCCTTGAGGTCGGCCGCCATGATCTTGGCCGCGCCGCGATAGAAGGTGAAGGGCGATACCAGCATGCGGCCATGGCGAACGGGCACCAGGTCGGCGTCCCGGCTTGCATCCTGCTCTTCGAGCAGTGCCACTGGATCCGGACGGTCGGCCGCCGGGAGCCACCCCGCGTGCCCGCTGCGCGGAGACTGTTCGCGGGCTCGCTTGCCGAGTGCTTTTCGCTCATCCACACTCGGGTGGTTGACGTGCGTGGTGTCCATGGTTTGCCTCTCACGTGTTTCGGACACCGTACCGCCCGCGCGACCGCATGCGTTTCGGTGTCGTTGAAACAAGAAGGAGACCCGGCCGCGGCCGCATGAGGCCCGTCGTCGATCCCCCGGCGTGGGTGATTCCCTGCCGTGGTTCGGAGGTGGAGACTGGCGAGATGGTGCAACCGACGCAGCCTTCTCGACGCCCGACCATCGACGCCGGCCGGCTCTGGGCGGGAGCAGCCGCGACGGCCCTCGTCGCTGGGTTGGTCGCCCTGGTGGCGATGATGGTCTTCGACGTGGGGTTCGACGTCACGCCGGTCAAGCCGGGCTGGCTGGTAGGCGGAGGGCGTGACTGGAGTCTCTACACGCAGTTCGCCGTCACTGGTGTCGTGGCCGCGCTCGTTGCAGCAGGGCTGCTGCACCTGCTGCTGCTCGGTGCGCCTAAACCACTCGTCTTCTTCGGCTGGGTGGTCGCTTTGGTGACCATCGCCGCCGGCGTTGCGCCTTTCGGCGCGAACGCCGAGCTGTCGGAGCAGATCGCCACGGCAGTTATCGCCGGCTGCATCGGGCTCGTCATCGGTACGGCGCTCACTGCCGTGGCCGGCCGTACGGCGGTCGTCTGAGTCGACAGCTGCTCATGGGCGCGGTGACGCAGGCCTTCGACGCCGTCACGGTGGATGAGCCGACGACTTGGTCGAGGCCTTCTTCGCCGGCGCCGCCCACCCCACGCTCGGGCTGCTGTACCGGTCATGCGGGTTCGTCCCCAAGGTCGGGCTGCTGCCAGCAGGACTGGGCGACGGTCTTCGCTGCGGAAAGGGTGATGACGAGCCGACTCCGCTGTCCGCAGCAGCGCGATGGTCCTGGCTGACCTGCGCGGGCGAGGCATCGGCGCGCGCGAAGTGCTCGCTGCGGTGCCCGGCGTGCAATAGCCTGACGGTCGGAGAGGAGCACCCACATCGTGAGACGAAGGATGGGGCTGGGCTGAGGGAATGAACCAGCCGTGGCCGACTGCGGATGACGCGCCTCGGCGTCAGATCGTGTACCGACCCCACGAGGCCGACGAAACGACGCCGACTGAAGTCGTCATCGCGATGGCAGCAGTCGGCCTGACCGCCGCGGTTGTCGTCGTTCACACCGCACATCGGGTCGCGAGCCCGGTCGTGAGGCTGGTGCTCCGTCCTCCGCTCCTGCCGCGACAGCTGCAGCCTGGCCAGTGGTTGGCCCCGGTGGCGAAGTGGTCGGGTCTCCAGCGCCAGCTTGCCCAGCTGGAGCTGGCGAGGATGCTGGACGAGATCGTTCCCGTTGTCCTGGCCGAGGTGCTTGCCCGGGTCGATCTGACCGCGATCGTCAAGGACAACGTCGATCTGAACTCCGTCGTGGCCACGGTGGACCTGGACGCCGCAGTGGCCCGGGTCGACATCGACGCCATCGCCCGAGGCATCGACATCGACGTGATACTCGACCGGCTCGATCTCACCGCCCTGGTCGCCGAGCGGGTCAACCTCGATCTGCTGGTCTCCGGCGTCGACCTCAACGCGGCCGTGGCCCGGGTGGATATCGACGCCATCGCTGGCACCGTGGACATCGACGCCATCATCAACCGACTCGATCTGGCCGGTATCGCCGAACGGGTCATCAACGCGATAGACCTGCCCGAGATCATCCGGGAGTCCACCGGCTCAGTCGCCTCTGAGACCGTCCGTGGCGCGCGGATGCGCGGTATCGCCGCCGACGAGGCGCTGACCCGGACAGTGGATCGTCTGCTCCTCAGGCGAGGCCGACCCGCTGCACCGAAGCCTGGCCAGCCGTGACGAAGGTCTCGCCGGTTCCCCAGGAGGCGCGGCCGTACCAGGGCCTCGAGGCGGGACTCGTGACCCGCGGCATCGCCGGCACCTTGGACGTGCTGGTCGCGGTCGTCGTGACCGTCGCGCTCTACCTCGCGATTGCCGGAGCCAAGCTGGTCATCAAGCCGAGAAGCTTCGACTTTCCGCAGCTGCCCTTCCTGTTGGGGCTGACCGGCGTCCTCACCATCCTGGTGCTGTACCTGACGGCGGCCTGGACCCTGAGCGGGCGCAGCTACGGAGCCCGCGTGATGGGCATCCGGATCCTGGGCCGGCGCGGTCGTCGGGTGCGAGCACCGGTCGCGCTTGTCCGGGCCGTGTTCTATGTGGTCCTGCCGATCGGCCTGCTCTGGTGTCTGGTGGATCGCCGGCAGCGCTCGCTGCAGGACCTCGTGCTCCGTACCTCCGTGGTGTACGACTGGATGCCCCACTCGCCGGCCGCAGCGCTGTCCCCGGTGCCGACCGAGGAGGAAGTCAGCTGATCGCCCGGTCGCCCTGCTCGGCCGCCCAACGCCCGTGAACGGTGGCGTTCAGCGCCGCGGAGGCAACCACCAGGCGGGAGAGCACGTACGCCGCGAGCAGCAGTGTCGCCGCGGCGCTCAGCGATCCGTACAGCGGCGAGGCCTCGGTGATCTTGTGCGAGAAGTACAACACGACGGCGAGGTGCATGGCCTCCATGCCGAGACCGACGAACAAAGCTCCCGGGAGCAGACCCCACCACGGAAGCTCCGGATGGGGCAGCAGGACAGAGATGCCCCACCAGAGCCCGGCCCACACGACGAAGATGGCGAAGGTCGCGGCGAGACCGACGCCGGGCGCGCGCTCGCGCAGCCAGCCGGTCACGAACGTCGCCGCTAGCGCGGCGGTCATCACGGCGACGGTCACCAGCGTCGCCCTGACTGGCTGTCGGAGCGTGCGGACCGGTTCACGCCAGGTCAGGGCGATCGCGATGGTGACCGTGCGGGCCAGCGTCCGAGAGACACTGATCAGGAGTACGACCCCGATGATGAGCGCCACCCATCTCGAGCGATGTGCCTGCGCCGCTGCCTGGCCGATCGTGTCGGCCGCGAAGCCACCCAGCCCGACGCTCGTCGCCTCGTCCTCCGCGGAGGCTTGGTCCTGGAAGCCGAGGATCGCCGTGATCACCAGGGCCGCGGGGAGCAGCCACAGGAAGAGCCGAAACGCCACCGCACCGGAGATGACCCCGCCAGCGGTGTCCTTGTCGTGCTCTGCGACCCGGAGCGCGAGATCCAGGTGTCGGTGATGGGGACGCGCCGCGACGACAGACTCCTGGATGCGGACCACTGAGTCCTGGATGCGCGCCATGCGGGAGGGGGCTGACGGCGGCTCGCCAGCATCGTCGGTCGACTCGGGGGTGCCTTCCGACGGCTCGGTCAGGGGGCCAGCACCTTCGACTTGATGGAGTCGAACTCCTGCTGGTTGATGGCCCCGGAGTCGAGCAGCTGCTTCGCCTGGGCGATCTCCGCGGCCGGTGAGGTTCCCGCTCCCGCGACCGCCTTGATATAGGCGTCCTGGCTCTCTCGCACCTGCTGGAAGTCGCGGGTCTGCCGCGCTGCCATCCCGCCGCCGCGCACGATCAGGTAGATGATCGCGGTGAGGAACGGGAAGATGATGAGTGCGATCATCCAGATCGCCTTGGCCATTCCCGACACCTCGTGGTCGCGGAAGAGGTCGATGATGATGTTGAACAGCACCATCAGGTAGGCGATGAACGCGAAGCTGACGATGATGAACCAGATGATGTCCCAGAAGCTCATGGTGAGCACTGTTCAACACCGTGCTCCGCATCAAATCACCCGAACCGGGTGACCGAGGGGATCGACCTACTCGAGTGGCGCGGGCTCACCCGCGGCAGGCGAGGCGTCCTGGCTGCCGGCCGCCTAGCGTCGTGATGCGGGCCGAGCCAGTGGTTCGACCGAGTGATCCCACCTCAGGAGGACGAAGATGAGCACGTTGACCGTCTGGAAGTTCGGTACCGCCGAAGGTGCAGAAGCCGCGGAGCAGACTCTTGCGGATCTGGCGAAGCAGGAGCTGATCAAGGTCTACGACGCCGCTACCGTCTCCTGGGAAGTGGGGAAGAAGAAGCCCAAGACCCGGCAGGCGGCGAACATGACCGGTGCCGGTGCCATGGGCGGAGCCTTTTGGGGCTTCCTGTTCGGGCTGATCTTCTTCATCCCGTTGTTGGGTATGGCCGTGGGGGCGGCGGCCGGCGCATTGAGCGGCTCCCTCGCCGACGTAGGGATCGACGACGACTTCATCAAGCAGGTCCGCGACCAGGTGACGCCGGGGACCTCGGCCCTGTTCGTGATGTCGAGCGATGCTGTCCTCGACAAGGTCACCCCCGCGTTCGCGGGCTTCCAGGGTGAGCTGATCCAGACCAACCTCTCGGACGAGGACGAGGCGAAGCTGCGCGAGGCTTTCGGGGAGTAGTCAGGAAACCCAGCCGGGTCAGGACCGTCCAGGTGGCGGCTCCGGCGAGGACCGCACCGCGGTCACCGCTTCGTCGACGGTCACGAACAGGTCGGTATGCCCGGCAAGAAGATCCGCGCGCAGCCACTGCGGCCGGTAGCCGCGCATGATCCGAACAGCCAGCTCATCGGCTCACGCAACCCCTTGTGACGGTGGGCCCTCAGCCCAGTCCACCGATTCCCTTGCCGATCATGACGACGCCGATGACGGCCAAGAGCACGGTCATCACGGTGGCGTTGTTCTGCACGAGCCAGTCTCTGAGCCGGTTGAGGGGCGTCCGCATGCGGTCCTGTGCAACCAGGAAGCAGACGACCGGCAGCGCGACGGTCGACGCGGCGAGCACGACGAAGATGACGATCGCGAGGACGATCTCGTCCGTGCCAAGCTCATCGACACCACCGATCTCCAGTCCCGCCGCCACACACATCGTCAGGTTCTTCGGGTTGAGTGCCGACAGCAGGAAGCCGAGCCCGAGCGACTTGGCGGGGGTCATCTTGTCGACTGCATTCATCCACCCGGGAAGGGCCGCGGTCTCACCGTCCTTGGGTCGCTTGCGCCATTGCATCACGCCGAGCAGCAGCAGGAGTACGCCGAGGAGGAGCTTGACCCACGAGGCCGCGGTGGACGGGTCTCCGGTCGAGCCGAGTCCCGCGACAGACACCAGCAGCACGAAGATCACCGTCGCGGCCGCGATCCCCGCAACCCAGCCGATCAGGAACCCGACACTTGTCGACCTCGCGTGTGGCGAGAGCAGCATGAGGATTGCGGCGATGATCGGGACTGGGCTGATCGCGACGCCGAGAGCGAGCGGGAGGAGAGCGCCGATCACCTCACTCATGGCAGGTCCCGTCTCATCGGAGAATGACCACGTGGGACCGTATCGTCGGCCACGCCCGGTGTCTCCAAGTCTCGAATCGCCATCAGGCTTACTGCCTCCCCCGATACGGGTGACCCGAGGTGTGCATGCGCGGAGTCACACTGGGGCGCCGACGGAATGGCTCTGAGACGGAAAGGGCCTGAGATGGAGCACTACGTCATCAGCGTTGAAGGGTCGGTTCCTGACGGTGCTTTGACCGACCTCTATGACTTCAAGGCACTTCCGCAACCTGTGCACACGGTGCTGCAGGGTGAGCTGCGCGACCAGTCAGCCCTCGCGAGCGTGCTGGACTACTTGGACGAGCTCGGAATCGTCATCCTCGAGGTGCTCACGCTGCCTTCGGGTACCCCCGGCGAGCTGCCTCCGTTCATCCCCGGACCCACGGGTTGAGCTCCTGCTGTCAGAGGAGTCCCAGGCCGCGGGCAACTCGCAGAGCGGCCGACCGCTTGTCCACCGCCAGCTTGCGATACAGGGATGCCAAGTGAGTCTTGACCGTGTTCTCGGTGATGAACAGTGTTCTGCCGATCTCGGTGTACGAGCTGCCCAAGGCGAGCTGCTCGAGTACGTCGGTCTCCCGAGCCGTCAGCCTGATCGGGAAACCGGCAAGGGAGACATCCTCGGCCTGCTGGGACGGCCGCACGGTGGTTGACGACCGCCCGGGCGCCAACAGCCGGTGCGGACCCGCGGTCGCAGCGCTCGCCCCACCAGGGAGCGGCTCGAAGGCATAGCGCGCATCGCCGTACCGCGCCTCGCCGTGCCGAGACAGGGCCGTCCACGCCGGTGCCGCGAAGGTATGTGCGTCGGCCCGCCGACTCTCCTCGTGCAGCAGGTCCAGGACAACCGGCATCGCAATCCCGCCCGCGGTCAGGGTCTGTGTGGTCTGCTGCGGAGCAACCCGGCTCAGTACGTCGACAACCGCCATCCTCGCGGCACTCCGGTCGCCGGTCTGCAGGAGCAGCGCCAGTCGTCCCGTCGCGGCTGCGGCAGCCAGAATGGGATCGCGCACTGACAGCTCCTCGAGGACGCCGTCGATCTGCGCGATGGCGTCGGAACCACGCTCCGAACGGCGCTCACTCAGAGCCTGCAGGAGCACGACCTCGGCAGCGCATCCGGCCCCGGCCAGAACAGCTATCTGCGCCGACGCGGTCGCCGAGTCGTCCGCCAGACTCGCACAGTGCCATCGCTTGAGGGCCAGGGCGCGGACCAGGAACTCGGGCAGCCGTCCCGGCGCTTCCGGCGCGGTTGACAGCCTTCGTCGAGCCTCGTCGACGCATCCGGACTCGCTCAGCAGCGAGGCATGCAACAGGTTCACCTGGGTCTCGACAATCGCGTCCACCCCCATGGGCATCCTGTCGTCCAACCGTGCAAGCTCAACACCTGCGGTGTGGAAGTCGAGGCGGTAGAACGCTGCCCAGGCGACCACCATGCGCGCCCGCGCGACACAGAGAGCGGTTGACGGCTCCTGATGCTCGGCCAGCCTCAAAGCGTGCTTGGCGGTTGTCTCGGCGGTCCGGACGGCTCCCGCGACGAGTTCCAGGACAGCCCGGTGCGACAGCGCATCGGCCAGCGGCTGGGCGTGTCCCGTCGCCCTGCCATGGACCACCGCCTCATTGATGTGGAGCTCGGCGGTACGGAGATCACCCTCCCACATCTCCGCTGCCGCAAGCTCGATCAGGAGCACCGCGAGCCGCTCTGGGCCGACTGCAATCTCCGGGTTGTGCGTCGATGCGGGAACGGAGGTATGCCGGCAGCCGAGGGCCATGCGAGCGTTGGAGATTGCCGCGCTGCCGTCCTGCCAGCCCGATCGTGCCTGCCAAATCTGCAGCTGAAGGGTGTCGGCTCTGAAGGCGTCCTCCAGATGTCGGGCGTCGTTCGTGCCCGGCCGACCGAGCTTTCCGACGGCCTCGGCCGCTCGACTGGCCAGCAGGTCGGCTCCTGGAATATCGCCGACGGCCCGGCGTTGCTGGCCGGCAACCCCGAGCAGGAGTGGGAAGCGGTCGAGGGCGTCTCCCGGCAGTCTCGCGAGGACCGCCGTGAGCAGCTCGTGCTGCCCAGCGCACAGCAGCGTAGGTGCGAACTCGATGACCAGCCGAACCAGAAGCTCGTCGTCCCCAGAGGCGATCGCCTGCTGAAGTGCGGAGACTCGATTGCCGAGAGCCGCGTCGTGCAGTGCCGCCCGCCGATGCCCTCCGGCCGCCACCGCTGCGTCGCCACGGCTGCTGATGACCCGCCGGCGCAGGAGCTCGACGAGGAGGGGGTGATAGCGGAAGACGGCGTCTCGCGCTCTGCCCTGGACGTACGCGGTGACCAGGAGTCCCTCGCTGACCAGCTCTGACAACAGGGCGCCGGCGTTGCGGTTGCCGCTGAGTACGGCGGCCCGTTCGACCGTGATGACCGGCTCGGCGAAGGTGGTGAGCAGCACGTCGCGTACTCGCTTGGGCAGCGAGGTGAAGGCGTCACCGAGCAGGAAGTCCAGGACGGGTTGGTCGGCCCTGGCCAGCGATGGTGGGGCCGCCCCTGGCTCGCGGGACCTCTTCAACCGCCTGGCGCCGAGAACGAGCGCGGCGGCCCAGCCTCGCGACTCCTCCTGCAAGGCTCGGAGCTCGTCAGCGGTTGCGTCACCAGCGTGTGCGCGGATCAGCTCAGTGGCCTCATCAGCCGCGAAGCGCAGCTGCGTCGCCCGGATCGTGCTGGCTGCAGCGCGCAGCTCCAGCTCGACGAGCGGCAGCGCGAGGTCTCGGCGGCTGGCGAGCACCAGCCGTACGGCGTCCGGTGCCTTGCGCAGGATCTCGGCGAGCGTGTGCACCTGGACAGCCGGGAGCAGATGGGCGTCGTCGATGATCAACAGGCTTGGCTCGTGGCCGTCCAGCGCGGCTGAGATCAGCTCCAGTACAGAGGAAGTGGCGCCAGCCGGCTCCGGGTCCGACCCGAGACCAGCCGCCAGGAGCAGGTATCTGTCGAGTGAGGCGTGGTCGTGAGCCGCCAGCCACAGTACGGGCGCGCCCGCGCCCGCGCTCAGCTGTGCTGACCACGCCGAGAGCAGCACGGTCTTACCGGTACCCGCCGGAGAGACGACCATCGTCAGTGGAGCCTGCGTGCTCTGGTCGAGGAGGCCATAGAGCCGGGACCGAGCAACCAACGTTTGGGGCGTCCGGGGAGGGTCTGAGTCAATGAGCCGGACCGCCTCCGCGGTTCCAGGCTCGGCGTCGACCATCTGTTCCTCCAATCCCCAAGGGGTGCTCAGGCAACTTCTGCGCAAGTAGCCCGGAGACCAGGTTGGGGCTGAGACTCTGCGCTCGACGATAGCCCATCCGGGCGGGCGCACCGCTCTCCCCCTCCTCGGGTGAGGTCGCCGCGCCGCGTGACCCTCAGACTGGAGAAAAGGATCGACGGAGGCGACGTGGACCACTACATCATCAGGCTGAGTGGAGAGCTTCCGGCCGACACGATGGCCGCGTTCTCCGGGCTGAACGTCATCACAGAGCCGGTTCAGACCGTGCTGGACGGCGTACTGCCGGACCAGGCTGCTCTGGCGGGGGTCCTCGACTACCTCGACGAGGCGGGGGTGGTCATCGTCGAGGTGCTCAAGCTTCCGCCGGAGGAGGGCTGAGACCCGCGGTGGCTTTCTCGGCTGCCGGTTTGGGACTCTCGCTGGAGATGATCGGAAGCAGCCATCTGGCATCTGGGTCGGCCTCGATCAGCAGCGCCTTGAGCAGCAGCGTCATGGGGACGGCCAACAAGGCCCCGATCGGGCCCAGTACCCAAGCCCAGAAGATCATCGACAGGAACGTGATGGTGGTGGACAGGCCGACTGTGTCGCCAACGATTCGAGGCTGGATCACCGTCTGGATCACGAAGTTGACGACACAGTAGATGACGATCACCGCGACCATCAGCCCTGGCCCTCCCTCGAGGAGGGCTATCACCGCCGGAGGGATCAGCCCGATCACGAACCCGATGTTGGGGATGTAGTTGGTGATGAAGGCGAGGAGACCCCACACGATGGCGCCCGGAACGCCCAGCAGGGCCAGGGCAGCAGTGTCGATGACGCCGACGATCAAGCCGAAGACGGTAGAGACCACCAGGTAGCGGCGCACTCCGCTCGCGAAGTGGGACAGACACGAGACGAAGGCTCCGTGGCTTTCGGCCGCCGTGGCGAGCTTGGCGGGGAACGCGGAGGCGTCGAGTGACAGGAACAGCAGAAGCGTCACCAGGAAGGCGAAGCTGGAGGCCAGTGAGCTCAGGCTGCTCAAGATGCTGAGGATGAAGTCCTCGAGCTGCGCTGGGTCGAGGGCGCCGGAGATCGTCTGCTGCTGGCTCTCACCCGCGCCCAGGTGCCCCAGCTGGCTGCTGGCGTGGTTGACCAGCTCTTTCCAGTCGTCCGCGTACTGGGGCAGGAGGGTCGCGAACTTGGCAAGCGAGGCGATGATGGACACCGCCATCACCACGAGGATCAGATAGACGGTCAGCATGCCCAGGAGCATGCCGACCCAGCCTGGCCACCCTCGCCGACGTGCGATGTCGAGCAGCGGGTGGACAGCGATAGTGAGCATCAGGGCGAGAAACGCCGGACCCACGAGCCCGGACGCGCTGCGAATGCCCGCGATCAGGATGACCGACGATGCCGTCACCACCATGACGACGGCGGCGCGCGAAACGGGGGTGGAGCGCATGGGCGGCGAGGCCACGACTTCTGTTGACGGCGTCGTCGCTGCGTCGCTAGCGCTGGTCACCTAGCCGACCTTCGCGCTCAGCCGGGCACGAGGCGGGAGTGCCTGTGGTCGCCGATCGGGAAGGCGGTGCACGCCCACGACATCGATGCCCAGATCCTCGAGGCGCTTCAGCATGCCGGCGAGGTAGGACTGGTCCTCCAGGCTCCCGGCCAGCATCGTCTGTGCGTGCTCGCTGGCATGAAGTGACGGGAAGGCAGACGTCAAGGCAGGAGAGAGCAACCCTTCGACCCGTATGAGATACCGCCCCATCGGACCCATCCTCCTTCGTCCGGTTGGCGTAACTGTGTCATGTCATGGACCTCACTCTTCGAAGGCCCGCTGGAGCGCCTGCTCCTGGTCACTCGTCAAGTTCGTGGAGATCAGCTCCATGTCCTGGCCGGCGAAGGCCTCCTTGACCTTGTCGAGGACCGCGTCGCTGGACATGACGAACAGTGCCGAAGTGCCAGGAGTCACTTGGGCCCGCACCGAGCTGATGAACTCGTCGTCGATCCCGACGTCGGACAGGGAGCCGGACAGTGCCCCGAGTGTGGCGCCCACGGCGACTCCGAGAATGGGTACGAAGAAGAGCAAGCCGAACAACAACCCCCAGAACGAGCCACCGAGCATGCCCGAGCTCTTGAGGCTCTTGAGCTGACGAGTCTTCGGCTTCTTCGCGCCCAGGTTCCAGCTCACCACTGCGGCGTCGTACAGCTTGATCAGGCCCGCGCTCTCCAGCGTCTTCAGTGTGTACTCGGCCTCGTCGGCGCCATGAGGAGTCGGGAACTTCCAGACGGTCAAAGTGGCCACGGTTCCTCCTCGAACGGGTGCGGGTGTCCCGGCTCGCGCTGCGTGGCTCTCGACGCTAGGTCGCCGTAAGGCGCGACGCCTCACCCGAGGTGGGGGAGCGGCGGGTGAGCCGATGCTCACCTCGTCTGATGGCGGTGAGGCGGTCACCTGCTTGGCTGGCTCAGCCTGTCATGCTGTGGACACGCGGTCCGGCCGGGCAATCCAGGGTCGATAAGTGCCGTCGTCGATCCGGCGCATTGCGTGAGAACGGAGTGAACGATGTTGAAGCAAGCGATTCTCGTCTGGGTCGTGCTGGCGGTCGCCATCGCCATCACGGCGGAGCTGGTCCCGTCCGTCAACGTCGACGGAGGCATCCTGACCCTGTTGTGGGTCGCCTTTCTCTTCGGCCTGGTCAACGCCGTCATCGGGCCGCTCCTGCATCTCCTGGCGATGCCGATCACGATTATCACGTTCGGGCTGTTCGCCCTCGTCGTCAATGCGGCGCTGCTCGCCCTGACGGCTGGCATCAGCTCCAATCTCGACGTCGGAGGCTTCTTCGCCTGCGTCATCGCCGCCCTGCTGATCTCCGTCCTGTCCACCGTTCTCGAGTGGGTCGGCCAGCGCATCATCACCTGACCGTCGCCTCGTCACCGGCGCACCCGACCGGGCAGCCGACGCGCTGGCGCAGCCTGATCACGAACGGCTGCCGACCTCGATCGTCACTGACTCGCCGACGTCGAGTAACAGCGGCTGACACTCCGGCGCGTCGCGGGCGATCGCAGTCACGAACGCTGGTCCGGCCTTGTCCATCCACCCGGGTGGCAGGCGTCGCCCAGCCGGAATGTGCAGGGTCCCCCAGTGCACGGGGACCGCCCAGCGAGCGCCTACCCTCCGGCACGCCGCTGCTGCCTCAACCGGTCCCATGTGGCCCGGCGACAGCTTCGGGCCCCACCCGGCGATGGGGACCACCGCCACGTCCACCGCGCCGGCGCCGGGCTCGGCCAGCATGTCCAGCTCTGGATACAGGGCGGTGTCGCCCGCCAGCCAGACCACGCCCTCTGACCGGGACCGGACGAGGTGGCCACTGGCGTCGTTGGGGCGGATCGGCATCGGCCGGGAGTGATGTATGGCCGGCGTGAGCCGTACGTCGACCCCCTCGCCAGGACCGACCGGCGTCCACGTCGTCTCGTCGATCCCCGTTCCGTTCAGGTCGTGCGCTCGCAACCAGGCAGCGTTCGCCGGCGCGGTCAGCACAGGCACGTCGCCGAGGAGGCGCAACGAAGCGAGGTCCGCATGGTCGTGGTGCAGATGAGAGAGCAGCACCGCGTCCGGGTCCGCCCAGGCAGCCTGGTCCGGCATCGCCCCGCGGCGCCTCAACAGACCTGCGTGGCGCCGCAGCAGCGGATCGGCAACGAGGCGGGCACCGCCGATATCCAGGACAACGGTGGAGTGCCCCAACCAGGTGATCTCTATGTCCCAGATTCTGCCTCCGAAGTGCTGTGGTCTGTATCACCTTCCACGGGTGAGGCGGCCGCGGCAGGGGATCCGTAGCGACTCTTCGGGTTTGCCCGGCATGCCGGGGAGGTGCACCGGCTGCCGGGCGGGCCTGCCCGGCAGCCGGTGTCGTTGCCCAGCGTGCTGGGCAAACCCGCCGCCCCGGGTCAGCCCGCGCCGAACCGCGGCGATAGGGCGTACCGCAGCAGTACGACGTCACCGATCTGGCGAACCTCCGCCAGGGTGGCCCGCCGGTCCGGGTTCCAGGGGAACCGGCCGTCACTGACGAACCTCCGGGCTCGGGAGTCCCCGACGAAGAAGGGTGCCACGACCAGGTGCAGCTCGTCGGCGAGGTCATCGGTCAGGAACTGGGTGTGGACGGTGCCCCCGCCTTCGACCATGAGCCGCTGGACGCCCCGGGTGTACAGGTCCTCGCTCACCAGGCGTAGATCGACCGGCTGACCACCATCGATCACCGTCGCCACCGGACCCAGCCGGCGGCGCGCCTCGGCGACGGCCGCGCTGGAGCAGTACACGAGCTTCTCGGCGTCGCCGGTGGTGAAGAAGTTCGCGCCCGCATCCAGCCAGGCCTGCCCGGTGACGGTCACCTTGGCCGGGGATGGTCCGAGCCCGCTGGCTACCCGAGCGGCCCGGCGCTCCCGAGACCGGACCACCAGCCGCGGGTTGTCGTTGCGGACGGTTGCGGCACCGACCAGGATCGCGTCGCTTGCAGCGCGCACGGCGTCGACGCGGTCGTAGTCGGCTTCGTTGGAGAACACCAGGCGTTGCTCACTCACATTGTCCAGGTAGCCGTCGATCGACATGCCGCAGCTCAGCAGCGTGTACGGGCGCTCAGCCACGGGCGGCCCGCTCCGATCTGATGGCGGTCGGCACGTGCCACACCGGTACGGCCTTGAGCTGCGCAGGGCGACAGTGGGCCCGGCGGAGCCATCCCGCCAGCAGCACCACCGCTCCAGGCAGGGTCGCGACCAGCGCCATGACGCCGTACACGACAGAGACGGCGACGCCTTGGCTGGCCCCGAGCCCCGCCGCACCGAACACCCACGCGGCGGCACCCTCACGTGGACCCCACCCGCCGAGGCTCGTCGGCACTCCCATGGCCAGCAGCACGAGGAGAGCCAGTGGCAGCATCCGGACCGGCGACTCGGTCGAGCCGGCGGTGCGGGCAGCCACCATGAAGGTTGCAGTGTGACCGGCCACCACCACGATGGAGGCGAGCAGGATCCACGGCCAGGACCTCCTGGCCAGCAGTCCGTCGCGGATGTCGGCTCCCGCGGTACGCACCGTTCGTGCCCACGTCGACGATCCATCATGGGGCACCGCCCGAGCCAGCAAGACGACCAGGATGCCCACCACCAAGACCATGACGACGATGGCCGGCATGGACGACCGCACAGGCGACGGTAGCGTGACGAGCACCACGGTCGCCAGCACGGCCTGCACGACCTGCCCGGCGGTACGCTCCCACGCGACCGCCCGCAGGCCGCGGCCGACATCGTCGGCCGCTCGGCCATGGCTCACGCCGCGGTGCACATCGCCGAGCACTCCTCCGGGCAGGACGGTATTGAGGAACTGAGACCGGTAGTACGCCGCGACCGCCGGCCGCACCGGCAGCTCGACACCGAGCCCGCGGGACACCAGGGTCCAGCGCACGGCGCAGCACACCGTGGTGACGGCCCCGATGGCCGCGGCCGCCGCCAGCGACCAGCCGTCGACCAGGCGAAAGCCATCGAGAAACGGGCCGGTGCCCAGCCGCCAGACCAGAATCCCCAGGATCGCGGCGCCTCCGAGCAGCCGCCCCCAGACCCAGATCCGTCGGCGCGTGGGACTCCTCGATCCTTGGAGCGGCTCGACAGTCACGCCGCCGCCTCGGTCAGGACCGTCGAGATCCGAGCCGTCGTGGTGGTCCAGCTGCCCAGAGTCTCGCGCCGGTCGCGGGCCCCTCGACGGAGCCCCTCTCGAAGGTCGGAGTCGACGAGCCAGCGCCGCAGCGCCAGGGCGAATGCCGCGGGGTCTCCGACTGGTACCAGCAGGCCGGGTGGGTTCCCGTCGGCCCCCCGACCGAGAGCCTCCGGCAACCCGCCGACCGACGTGGCGACCACCGGGAGTCCGTGGGCCAGCGCCTCGGTGACGACCATGCAGTACGTCTCCGCACGTGAGGCAAGAACAAGCAGATCTGCGGCGGCGTAGGTGGCATCGAGATCGCCCGCGCTCTGAGCGCCCGTGAACCGAACCCGGTCCGCGATGCCTGCCCCGCGGACCAGGTGGCGGACCCGGTCGACGTAGCCGGGCTCGCGATCCAGGGCGCCCACGCAGGTGCAGCTCCAGTCCAGGTCCGTGACCATCGCCAGTGCCGCAAGGAGCACGTCGTGTCCCTTGAGGGCGGAGACGGCCGCGACGCACAGGAGCTCTCCACCGGCCGAGGTCCCCACGGCGAGGTCGGCGGCGTCGACGCCGGGCTCGGCGACGTGGATGTGGCCGGACTGCAGCGGATAGCGCTCGAGCAGCCAGCGCCGGGTCCATCTGCTCGTGGTGACGATCGCGGCAGCCGCCGAGAGCGAAGCTTGCTCCGCTGCCCGCGCATCGGCGAGGTCGGCTCGCGGTGATCCGCTGCCCAACGGCATGTGCATCAGGACGACCAGGCGCAGCCGGCCAACCTCGGGCACCAGCACGCCCGGCACGGCAGAGGCGATCAGCCCGTCGATCAGGACCAGGGCTCCATCGGGGATCTGAGCAATCTCGCGGGCGAGGTTCGCCCGGGCCGGGCCATCCGCCCGCGGCCACTCGCCCGGTACGGGATGCTCGTGCACCGACCAGCCGATCGCCTCGAGTCCACGACAGATCCGTTGGTCGTAGACGTTGCCGCCGCTCGGTCGCATCGGGTCGTTGATGCTGTCCGGCACGACGACATGGACCGCCGTCATAGTGGTCGCTCGTAGCTGGCCCACGCGATGTGCGACTCGTGCAGCGTGACGATGAGCCCTGAGAGCTCTCTGGCCGCCGCTCCGAGCGCACCGTCGTGTACCCGCTCGGCGAGTCGATCGGCAACCACCTGAGCCAGCGCTTCGGTGGAGGTGTTCATCCCGGCGAACGTCTCGTCGTCGTCGAGGTTGCGGTAGCTCAGCTCGCTGACGACGGCATGGAGCTCCGCCGCCGCTCTGCCGATGTCGACGACGATGTTGTCTGCGTCCAGAGTGGCCCGACGGAACGTGGCGTCGACGACGTACGTGGCGCCGTGCAGCTGCTGGGCGGGTCCGAAGACCTCGCCGTGGAAGCTGTGGGCGATCATCATGTGGTCGCGGACCGTCACGCTGAACACGTTCTACTCGATTCCGTAGGTGATGGTGTGGCAGATGGCCGGCAGGCGGCCACTGGCCAACTCGGGCATGACGTCAGGCAGCTCGTCGAAGCGCGACTCGCCCGTGACCAGCGCGTCGAATGCGGGGTCGCGTAGCAGGTCCAGCGCGAGTGCCAACCGGTCGGATGTCGTACGCCGTCCGCGTCGGGCTGGGGACACCATGCCGACCTGGCTGGCTCGGATGCCGAGTCTGGCGGAGTGGAACGCGCCCCCGAGCGACAGCCGGACCTCGGCATCGCCGTACCAGCTGAGGTCGATGACCATCCCTTCCGGGGCGAGCAGGTCCAGTGACAGCTGGAGCCCGGCGGACGTCGCACTGGTGTGGACCACGAGGTCCCGACCGTCGCCGGCATCGGCGGGAAGTGCGAAGCCGACGTCCAACGCGGCAGCGATGTCGACCCGGGTGGGGTCGACGTCCACGAGGGTGACGTCGACTCCGGGTATCCGGCCGAGCAGGCGCGCGACGCAGCACCCCACCATCCCGGCGCCCACGACCGTGACCCGGTCGCCGAGGAGCGGTGCCGCATCCCACAGGGCGTTGACGGCGGTTTCCACAGTGCCGGCAAGCACTGCGCGGGTGGGCGGCACCCCGTCGGGTACGACCGTGACCGCCGTGGCCGGTACGACGTACGCGGTCTGGTGTGGGTAGAGGCAGAAGACCGTACGGCCGGTCAGCTCGGGCGGACCGTGTTCGACGACGCCGACGTTGAGGTAGCCGTACTTCACCGGCCCCGGGAAGTCACCCTCCTGGAAGGGCGCCCGCATGGAGGCGTACTGGCTGGCCGGAACGCCGCCTCGGAACACCAGCGTCTCGGTGCCCCGACTGACCCCGGAACAGAGCGTCCGCACCAGAACGTCATCCGGGCCCGGCTCAGGCAGCGGAACCGGCCGGATCTCCCCTGCACCCGGCTCCCGCAGCCAGAACGCGAGCTCGTCGCTACGCACCGACCTCTGCCTCCCTGCGACTCGGAGATGAACCTGACCGTCGCACTCCTCGTTATATCGATTCGTAGTGTCGATGTACCCAGAAGACACGGACACTCACCGCCATCGGTTCGATCCGCCCCGGTGGGAGCGTGCTGTGCGTGCCCGTCAGTCAGGTGCCAGGGATGACGACTGTTCCGCGGTGGGGGAGGGTCACGGCTCGCTGGGTGCGGGGGTCGTAGGTGACCAACGTGCCGCTGAAGTCGTCGAAGCCGTCCGCCTGCTCGAAGCTCAGGTACATCAACGTGTGCCCGTAGGCCCAACCGATGTAGGGGTACGTCGTGTTGCTCTGCGGTGGGTCACTCGTATCGCCGGTCGTGAGGTCGCCGACGGTCGGCCCGTACCTGGTCCCCTGCGGCGCGCCATCGTCGATCGCGGCGACATAGCGACCGTCCGGGCTGAACTCGACCGGCCCACTCAAGGTCGGTCCGCTGAAGACGACCTGCCCGGCATCGTCGCGCACGACGAGGTTGCGGTTGCCGTGGTCGACGGTGCTGGCGCTGAGCCCGTCGCCGACGTCCTCGAGGGCAGGCGTGTCGCCCGGTGAGCTGCCGACCACTGTGGTGGCGCCCGACGCGCGATCGTAGGAGAAGACCCGCGAGCCGTTCGACCAGACCACCCGGTCGGGGTCCACGTAGTAGATCAGGTTGCCCATGGCGTTCTGCCGGAAGCCACCTGGGGTCCGACTTTCCGGTTCGTGGGCGCGGGCCAGCTCCTTGCCGTGCTCGGTGTCGTACATGATCAGCGTCTCGGAGTCGAACCACGCGGCGGTGGTGCCCTGTGGGTCGGACGCGGGCCCGACGGGAATCACGTTCGGGGATGGCTCGCTGTGCCCGATGATGTGCGGTCGACCGTGCCACGGTTGGTACCAGATGTCGGCGGTGTGGTCGTCGCAGTAGAGCACGCCGCCTTGCACCAGCACCAGGCTGACGGGCGCCGTGTCGATGGCCAGGTCCACGACGGTACCGCCGTGATGCAGCCCGGCATCGTCGTACCAGACGGCGCCGCGCGACTCAGGGACCGGCTTCACCGGCTGTGGTGTCGAGCGCGCCAGCTGGGGCGCGACGAGCGCAGCGGTCGCCACCACGGCGGCCGCCGCGAGGATGGCCAGCCGGGTACGTCGCCTGCGGCCGAGCGCGCCCGTCCGCAGCTGGTCGACGTCGGCGACGGGTGGCTGGACATCCTCGGCAACCCGGCTGAGCGAGCTGCGAACCCGGTCTTCGATGGTCATGCCCGACCCTCTCTGGTGGACTCGGTCGATCCGGTCGCCTCGACCGGCTCCGCCAGCAGCCCGGCCAGGCGTTGGCAGGCGGCATGGCAGCGGCTCTTCACCGTCCCGACGGCGACATCGAGGACCGCCGCGGTCTCGACCTCGGTGAGGTCCTCGTAGTAGCGCAGCACGATCACCGCGCGCTGCTTCGGAGACAGTCGGCAGACTGCCCGCCAGGTGGCGTCGTGGTCCACGACGACGTCCGCATGGCCGGGCACGGCCGTGTCGCGCAGCTCGAGGAGCGTCGTCTCGCGAGCGGAACGCTTGCGCCACCACGACGTGGTCTGGTTGACCAGGATTCGGCGTGCGTAGGCCGTCGGCCACTCCATGGAGCGGATGTGTCCCCAGCGCAGGTAGACCTTCATGAACGTGGCCTGCAGGATGTCCTCCGCCAGCTGGTAGTCACCTGTCAGCAGGAAAGCCGTACGGAACAGGGAGGCCTGGTGAGCCCGCACGAAGTCCGCGAACTCCTGCTCGTCCTCCTGCCGCATCCCGTCCTCCTCGGCGCTCGGTGGGCCTTGCCTCATCGGCACCTGCTCAACGCCACGAGCGCCGTCAAAGGTTCGGCGTTTCGTGTCACCTAGATGAGCGCACCTGAACTCAGGCGTAGCACTCATCGTGCTCATGGTGTACGGCACACCTACGGAGGCAATGTGCGATCGGTCCGAATCGGTCTGGTCATCGGGCTGCTCGCCCAGATGGCCCTGCTCGCCGTACTCGCGTGGACAGTCGGCCTCAGCGGCGCCGGATGGGTGGTCGGCGTCACGTGCGGCATAGTGAGCAACGGTCTGCTGGCCAGGGGACTTGCCCGCGCGGGTGCCGACGCGATGCGGCCGGCCAACCAGGTGACACTCGGGCGGGCCATCCTCGTCGGTGGGGTTGCGGCACTGACCGCGGACTCGCTCTCCGGGGACCCGGCTGTACAGGCGCTGGTGGCCCTCGCGACCGTCGCCCTGGTCCTGGACGCGGTCGACGGGCGGGTCGCGCGGCGAACCGGGACGACGTCGGCGCTCGGCGCACGTTTCGACCTGGAGGTCGACGCGTTCCTCATCCTCGTCCTCAGCGTCTACGTGTCCGGCGAGATCGGCGGATGGGTGCTCGTCATAGGGGGGATGCGGTACGCCTTCGTCGCAGCGAAGTGGCTGCTCCCATGGATGCAGGGTTCACCGCCGCCGCGCTACTGGTGCAAGGTCGTCGCGGCCATCCAGGGCATCGTGCTCGCGCTTGCGGCCGCTGACCTGCTGCCGCACACCGTGGTGGCGGCCCTCCTCGTGGCGTCGCTGGCGCTGCTCACCGAGTCGTTCGGCCGGGAGGTGTGGTGGCTGTGGTGCCACCGCAGCCCGGAGCCGGACCGAACGACGGCCATCGCGCACCGCCGACGGGTGCGGCTCCTCGCGGCGTGGGTGACGACGGCGTTCGCGGGGCTGCTCGTGTGGTTCGCCCTGGTCGCCCCGAACCAGACTCGTGACCTCACTCTCGGCGCCTTCGTCCGGATTCCGGTCGAGGGGCTGATCGTCGTCGCCCTGGTCGTCGTGCTGCCGGACACAGCCCGACGGGTAGTCGCAGGACTGGTCGGCGTGGTCCTCGCCCTGCTGACGATCGTGAAGATCCTCGACATGGGTTTCTTCGACGCGCTCGACAGACCCTTCAACCCGGTCAATGACTGGCGCTACTTCGGTTCGGCCGTGGGGGTCCTCGGCGACTCGATCGGCCATGACCGCGCGATCGGCTTGACGGTCGTCATGGCTGCCCTCGTCGTCGCCCTGTTCGTCGTGATGCCGCTGTCGGTCCTGCGCCTGACCCGGCTGGCGTCCGGCCATCGGATGGTGGCGATCCGCGGGGTCACCGTGCTCGGGGTCGTCTGGTTGCTCTGTGCGGTGTTCGGTGCCCGGATCATCCCGGGCGATCCCATCGCCTCCGCTAGCGCCGCCGGGCTCGCCTACGACCAGGTGCTCGAGGTTCGTGCACGCCGTACACGATCGTGAGGTCTTCGCCAAGCAGCTCGCGGCCGAGGACCCGTTCAGGGAGACGTCGGGCGACGGCCTGCTCGCGGGCCTGCGAGGCAAGGACGTCATCGTCGCCTTCGTCGAAAGCTATGGGCGGGTCGCTGTCCAGGACTCGTCCTTCTCGCCGCAGATCGACGCCGTGCTGGACTCGGGGACGAAGCGCCTGCGGTCCGCCGGGTTCTCGTCGCGCAGCGCGTTCCTCACGTCGCCCACGTTCGGCGGCATCAGCTGGCTCGCCCACTCCACCTTGCAGTCCGGGCTGTGGGTCGACAGCCAGCAACGATACGACCAGCTGATGCAGAGCGACCGCTACACGCTCAGCGACGCCTTCAGGCAGGCCGGCTGGCGGACTGTGAGCGACGTACCGTCGAACCGGTCGGACTGGGCGGAGGGAACGTCGTTCTACCACTACGACCAGCTCTACGACTATCGCAACGTCGGGTACGACGGACCGTCGTTCAGCTACGCGTCGATGCCCGACCAGTACACGCTGTCGGCGTTCCAGCGGCTGGAGCTGGCTCAGACCGATCGTCGGCCGGTCATGGCGGAGATCGACCTCGTTTCGAGTCACACGCCGTGGGCGCCGGTTCCTCGCATGGTCAACTGGGGGGCGGTCGGTGATGGGTTCGTGTTCGCGGGCATGCCCGCCGACGGCCAGTCGCCGGACGTGGTGTGGCGGAGCTCCGACGGCGTCAAGGCGGCCTATGGGCGTTCCATCCAGTATTCGTTGACCTCGCTGATCTCCTTCGTGCAGCGGTACGGCGACAAGAACCTCGTCCTCGTCATCCTGGGCGACCACCAGCCCGCGACTGTCGTCAGCGGAGAGGACGCCGGCCACGACGTGCCGATCACGATCGTGGCCCACGACCCGGCCGTCATGGATCGGATCTCCCCGTGGCACTGGCAGGACGGCATGCTGCCGCACCCCGATGCGCCGGTCTGGTCGATGGACACCTTCCGGGACCGGTTCCTCACGGCGTACGACCCCGGCTAGCTCTCGGCCGGGCCGGCCTCAGAAGTCGTAGGTCTTGACCATCGTCCGCACCGGCGAACCCGTTCTTCTCGCTCGTGCCGTCGTCCTGCTCGAGACCGTGCTTCCTCTGGAGACCGTGGCTGTCGCCGTACACGATGAAGAGCTTGGCGCCGACCCACGCGGCGTAGTCGCTGATGAGATCGCGCTCGAAGATGTACGACGGCCACTTGTCCGCGAAGGACAGGGGGGTCGGCGGGCCGGGGGGGTGCCGTTCCATGTGCAGCCGCCACGGGTTACCGCGCTAGCTCAGGTGCTGCTGCCACTCATCGCGGCGCTCGTCGAGGAAGGCGACTGCGTCCAGCCATCGTTGTCCCTTCGTCTGCTGCCACACCTGCGAGTACGTCGGATGGCCGCGCTCTGCCCCCCGCCGTACCGTCTCGTACATGGCCAGCTCGCGGGCCCGGACCACATCCAGAAAGCCGGCTCGATCGTCGCCGTCGAGACCGTAGGCGTCACAGAAGACCCGCAGCCGCGAACCTCGACGCTCGGCCGGGTAACCGTAGCGGTGACAGAACTCGTCGTCGGCGAGCGGAACGAAGGACCACGCCGCGCAGGCGAGGTCCCATGTCGGCGACGCAGGGGCGGCATAGTCCCAGTCGATGAAGGCGACCGGCCGGTCGGTGCGATAGATGGCGTTGACCGGCGCGAGGTCGTTGTGACACACGATTCCGTCTCGGGGTGCGCCGTCGAGGAACTGCCACTGGGCATCAACCGGCGGTTCGAAGTCTGCGACCGCCTCGTGGCACCGTCGGACCAGCCTCGCCACCTCGGCCAGCACGGGATCGGCGTGCAGGGCGGCCCGCCGAGCGTGATGGGCGTCCTCGCCCTCCACGAAGGTGAGCACCTCACGGCCCTGCTCGTCGAAGCCCAGGACACGGGGTGCGCCGTCGAAACCCACATCGTGGAGGTGGCGCAGCAGTGCGTGCACCGCGGGGGTCCAAGGTCCTGTCTCGCGCCGTACGGTCTGACCGACCCGCGCGACAGACCGGGGTCGGCCCGGTGCGAGCTCCGTCTCATCGCCCTGGGCCATGTACTCACTATCTCGCAGGGCGTTGGGAGGATAGGCCCATGCGGTCCCGAGTCGTCCGGCTGCTGGTCTCGTGCGTGGTGCTCGGCATCGGGGTCGCGCTGCTGCTGCTGGCCGCCCTCGGCTCGGACGGCTACTCGACGATGGTCAACGGCGCTTCGCTCGCGTTCGGGATCCCTTTTCTCGTCGTGAACTGTGCTGTGGGCGTCGTACTCATCCTGATGGCGTGGCAGCGCGGCCTCACTCCTGGGGTGGGCACGATCGTGCAACCGGTCCTGGTGGGTGCCACGGTGTCACTGATCCTGACCAGCGTCGCGGTCCAGAACGCGCTCGGCACCCGGGTGGTCCTCCTGGTCGTCGCCTTCCCGGTACTGGCTCTCGGCGTGGCGGGATACCTGGGCAGTGGCACCGGCGCCGGGCCGACCGAGGCCGCCGCCCTGGCCTTCGACCCGCCGGTGCCGTTCAAGTGGAGCTACACCGTCGTCCAGGGTGGTGGTGCGCTGGTCGGTTGGCTGCTCGGAGCGGCGATCGGGCCGGGCACGATCGCCGTGATCCTGCTGCTGGGACCGACGGTGGACCTGCTGTTCCGTCGTGCTCCGGCGTTGAACCTCGGCGTCGTACGGAGGGGCCCGACCGCGTGACGAAGCGGCAGACCCGCGAAAATTAAGGGCAACCTGAGAGTGACCTAAGAGGCGGTTGAGAGCCTTGCAAAATCCTCATGCGCGAGGGAAGACTGCCCCCCGGAGGGCTGACCCTCCGCTCATTTGACCCGAGAGGCGCTGAGAATGAAACGAAGTTTCACCCCTGTTGCCGCGTTGGCGGCAGCAGCAGTCACGGCCGTGGTTTCGGCCGGACTACTGACGCTGCCGGCGCACGCGGCCGGATCGTCCAGGCACGTCGTATCGAATGTCCACCCAAGCTGGGCTACCCGGTCGGCCGACCGTGGGACCCTCGCCTCAGACGCCGTCATCACCGGTCGCGTCTACCTCGCTTCTCGCAACGCAGCCGGTCTCACCAGGTTCGTTGCCGCCGTCAGCACTCCTGGCAGCGCCCTGTACCACCACTACCTGACCCCGGCCGCGGCGCAGGCGCGCTTCGGCAGCCGTCCGGGAGCCGGTGGCGACGTGGCCTCCTGGCTCAGGTCCACCGGCCTCACGGTGACCAAGACCAGCTCGCACTACGTCTCCTTCCGTGGCTCGGCGGCGAAGGTCGGTGCTGCCTTCGGCACGAGCATCCACTCGTTCGTGGTGGACGGGAAGACGGTGCACGCACCTGCAGCGCAGGCGTCCGTCCCCTCCTCGATCGCCGCTGACGTCCTCACGGTCGACGGGCTCTCCTCCGACCTCGTGGCCAACCACCCGATGCTCGTCAAGAGCGTCAAGCCTGCGGCCAAGCCGGCCGCCAAGACCTTCCCCTGCAACGCCTACGAGGGTCAGAAGCTGGCCAAGAAGTACCCCAAGGCCTACGGCGAGACGCAGCCGTTCGCGGTGTGCGGCTACGGCCCCCAGCAGCTCCAAGGTGCCTACGGCACCGGCGCCAAGGGCTTCACCGGCAAGGGCATCACGATGGCCGTCGTCGACGGTTTCGCGCAGCCCACGATGGCCGCGGACTTCAAGACCTGGGTCAAGAACCGCGGTGAAGGTGCCTTGGCGAAGGGCCAGTACAAGGAGTACATCCCCGCCGGAACCGGCTACGACGCCGGCTGGGGTGGAGAGGAGGCCCTCGACATCGAGGCCATCCACTCCATGGCGCCCGACGCGAAGATCGTCTACGTCGCCGCCAAGACGCCCAACGACAACTACTTCTTCGACGCGTTCAACACGATCATCAGCAAGCACCTCGCCGACGCGGTCAACAACTCGTGGGAGGGTGGAACGGACGCGCAGACGGCGCCGTCCACGATCACGGCCTACGAGAACCTGTTCCAGCTGGGTGCGACCGAAGGCATCGGCTTCTACTTCTCCAGCGGTGACAGTGGTGGCGCGGGCGGTACGACGTACCCGAGCATCGACCCCTACGTGACCGCCGTCGGCGGCTCGGCGATCGGCATCGACAAGCAGAACAAGTACATGTGGGAGACCAGCTGGGAGACCGACTACGCCAAGCTGGCCGCCGATGGCAAGTCCTGGGTCAACCCTCCAGGCGCCTTCACCAGCGGCTCGGGTGGCGGTACCAGCACCAAGTTCGCGCAGCCGAAGTGGCAGAAGGGTGTCGTCCCCAAGAAGTTCAGCGAGATCCACGGCGGAGCGCCCATGCGGACCAGCCCGGACATCGGTGCTGACGCGGACCCGACAACCGGGTTCCTCGAGGGCTACAGCACTCAGGTCAGCGGCAAGTTCGTGTACGGCGAGACCCGCATCGGCGGCACCAGCCTGTCGTCGCCGTTGATCGTCGGTATGCAGGCGGTGGCGGAGGAGGCCGGTGGAGAAGCCCTCGGCTTCGCCAACCCCGCGATCTACGCGTTGTACGGTGGCAAGGCCTACAACGACGTGACCGACGACCCGTTCGGCGATGGAACTCGCATCGCCCACGTTCGGGTCGCCACGCTGGACGGTGTCAGCCAGACCGCCCTCGCGACTGCGGGCAACGCAACTGACGCGCACCTCGCCGCGGTCAAGGGTTACGACACCACCACGGGTGTCGGCACTCCGACGGCGGAGTACTTCAAGTCGTTCCAGATGCTTCCGTAAGGTTGCCATTCGGCGTGACCTAGGGACCCCGGGTGCTTCGGCACCCGGGGTCCTGTCGTCGGCGGGGAGGATGATGGGCAGGTGAGCGCCACCGGCATGCAGCCTGAACCCATGAGCGTCGAGGCTCCGGCGCTGATGCGCCGACAGATCATGCATCAGTGGTGGCGGGACGTCGCCTTCCTGCACTGGCGGGTGGACCCTGCCGGAGTTGCTCCGCTGCTTCCGGCCGGCACCAGGCCGGACCTGTTCGACGGCAGCTCGTGGGTGGGGTTGATCCCGTTCCGCATGGTGGGGGCGGGTATCGGCCGGGGTCCGGCAGCCCCTTGGCTCGGGACGTTCGCCGAGACCAACGTCCGCCTCTACTCAGTCGACGAGAACGGCCGACGCGGCGTCGTGTTCCGGTCTCTCGAGACGTCGAGACTGGCGGTGGTGTTCGGCTCCCGGTTGACGTTCGGAGTGCCGTACTGCTGGGCGAGCATGCGGGTACGGCACGTCGACGAGGACATCGAGTACACGACCACGCGACGGTGGCCGGGGCGGCGCGGGATCGGGGCCCGAGTGGTCGTCCGGCCCGGACCCGAGGTTGTCGAAGAAGACCCGCTCGCCACGTTCCTCACCGCCCGCTGGGGGCTGCACTCCCGGTGGGCCGGTCGGACGCTGTACACACCCAACGAGCACGGTCCCTGGCCGCTCCGCGAGGCGACTCTGCTGCACCTGGAGGACGAGCTGGTCGAGGCGGCTGGGCTGCCCGGGGTCACGAGCCGAGCTCCCGACTCCGTGCTCTGGTCCCCTGGGGTACGCACGGTCTTCGGCCTCCCCTTCACCGTCCCCTAGGCATTCGTCTGCGGAGGGTGGCGGTGAGAACCCGCTAACCCGCTGACGAATTTGCGGTTGGGAGCGGTTGCCAGTCGGGGAAGGCCTCGGAGAAGGGCAGTGACACCAGCTCGTGGAGGTTGGCGCCGTTGCTGCCCATCACCCACAGGTTGTCCAAGATGGCCCCGCGGTCACTGCCGAAGGCGATCAGCTGCGCGTCGGGGGAGTACGTCGGCCCGACGTCGAAATGCGGTCCGGTGGTGAGCCGCTGCAGGTCGGACCCGTCGGGCTTGATCGTGAAGATCGCCGACCGGTCGCCGTAGTCGCGTTCGAACACGAGTCGGTGACCGGCCGGTGCCCAGGCGACCTGGTGGTCGTACGCCGCAGCGTGCGTCACTCGGGACACGACGTGCCCGCTCAGCGTGATGACGAAGATGTCGCCGGGATCACCCGTGGCGGAGCCTCGGGTGAAGGCGATCTGCCGTCCGTTCGGGGACCAGGCAGGCTCGAAGTCGAACGGCGGGCCGGACGTCAGCCGTTGCCGGTCCTGGCCGTCCGAGACTCGCAGGGTGTAGAGGTCGTTCGACGCAACGTCGTAGACCAGCCTGGTGCCGAGAGGGTTCCATGACGGGTCACGGGCGTCGACGTCACTGGTCAACGCTCGCTTGCCGGTGCCGTCGCCCGACATCACCCACAGGCTTCCGGTGCCGAACGGCGCCGGGGTGCGCCAGAAGGCGATCTGGTCGCCGGCGCGGCTCCAGGCCGGCCCGAACTCGTTGAAGCCGGGGGTCGAGGTCAACCGCACCGGACCAGTACCGTCAGGCTGGATCGTCGAGATGTCCACTTGAGTGTGGTCGCCGGCGGGCCGCTCCGTCTCGAACGCGATGAGCCCGTTGCCCGCATCGCGACCCGCGTTGCTCGTAGCTGCCGTCGACGACGCAGCGGTCGCCAGGCAGGTCGTTGCCAAGACGGCAAACACCCCGGCCAAACCGATCCGTCGACCCGTGCGTGATCTCGTCATGATCCCCTCCGTCCACCTCCGAGCGTATGGGACGCAGGCGCGATCTGAGGCGATGTCGGCCTACTCGACGCGAGCCAGCGCCAAGGGCCACCGGACCCGACGCTTGCGGCGGCGTGGGCGTCGGTTGTACTGCTGCTGAGCCCGTGCCCGGCGAAACTCGAGCTCGGTCTGGATGAAGCCTTCTGCGATCAGCTGACCCATTGACATGGTCTGCTCCTTCGGTTGTCTGCGGCTGATAACCAGACGATGCCTGCCTAAGGTGGGCCGTCACATCGGCAGGAATCCCTATCTCCGTTCAAGCGAGACCGGGGCACGCCTTAGGTGGAGTCGTGGCATGCTGGCGCCGTGCGGTTTGTGGTCTACGGTGCCGGCGCCGTCGGAGGCGTGGTCGGGGCCAGGCTCTTCCAGGCGGGTCACGATGTGACCCTCGTGGCCCGCGGTGAGCACGCCCGGTCGATCCGGCAGTTTGGCCTGCGGCTCGAGTCCCCGGACGGTGTCGAGCCGCTGCCGATCCCGGTGGTCGACAGCGACTCCATCGGTGAGTACGTCGGTACCGCGGTCGTGCTGCTTGCGGTCAAGTCTCAGGACACGGCAGGAGCCGTGCGCGACCTCGCGGGCGCTGGCCTGGCCGAGGCGGTGGTGTGCCTGCAGAACGGCGTCGAGAACGAGCGGGTGGCTCTGCGAAGCTTCGACGATGTGTACGGCGTCTGCGTGATGCTTCCGGCGGCCCATCTCGAGCCTGGAGTGGTGACCGCGCATGCCTCGCCGGTCGGCGGCATCCTCGACATCGGCCGATACCCGGTCGGCATCGACGACCGCTCCGCCGAGGTAGCCGCCGCGCTCACCGGTGCGACCTTCATCTCCGAGCCACGCCCCGACATCATGCGGTGGAAGTACCGCAAGCTGGTGATGAACCTCGGCAACGCGGTCCAGGCCTTGTGCGGTGGCGTGGATGAGGACGACCCCGTCCTGGAGCAGATCAAAGAAGAGGCGATGGCCAGCTTTGCGGCCGCCGGGATCGACCCGGTGAGCGTCGAGGTGGACCGCGCGCGGCGGGCCGACCACATCCAACGGCGCCCGGTCCCCGGACGGCCACGGACCGGTGGGTCGTCGTACCAGAGCCTGGAGCGGGGCCAAGGGACCATCGAGACGGACTATCTGAACGGTGAGATCTGCCTGCTCGGTCGGCTCGTACGGCGTGCCGACGTCGGCCAACGCCGTCGTCCAGCGGCTCGCCGACCGGGCCGCGGCCGAGCGCTGGGAGCCCGGCCGGATGACCGCAGCCGAGCTCCTCGACGCGGTGACCCATGAGAACGCGGTGACCAGTGATCGGTGAAAGTGCGGTCTGACATCGGTCGCCAGGGACCACACGATGACCGGAACGGCAGGTCGCATCCGGAGTTCGGGTGCGGGTTGAGCCCCGCTGGCCACGCTGCGGCTGCCGATAGGGTGAGCGGGTGACAACTGCCGCGACACTGGCCGACGTCGTGGCGGCGATGGAGGAGCTGTTTCCCGCCAGGTGGGCCGACGACGGGGACCCGGTCGGCCTGGTGGTCGGTGACCCGGCTCAGGAGGTTCGGCGGGTCCTGTTCGCCATCGACCCGGTTCAGGCGGTGGTCGACGAGGCTGTCGCCTCGGGTGCCGATCTGCTCGTGACCCACCATCCGTTGCTCTTTCGCGCGGTCCACTCGGTCGCGGCATCCACCCCGAAGGGCCGGGTCGTCCACGACCTGATCGGCAACGGGGTGGGGCTTCTCGTCGCGCACACCAACGCAGACTCGCCACCGGGCGGCGTCTCGGACTCGATGGCGCTCGCTCTGGGGCTGGAAGATCTCCGCCCCCTAGAGGCAGATCCGCGCGACCCGCTCGACAAGGTCGTCACGTTCGTCCCGACCGACGATGCTGACAAGCTCGTCGATGCGCTTGCGGCAGCCGGTGCCGGTGCAATCGGGACGTACGACAGGTGCGCGTTCCTGACCGAGGGCCAGGGAACGTTCAGGCCCGGCCAGGGTTCGCGGCCGGCCATCGGGACTGTCGGGCGAGATCGAGGTGGTGGAGGAGCGCCGTGTCGAGATGGTGCTGCGGCGTCGGCTCAGGGAGTCGGTCATCGCGGCGCTCCGTACGGCACATCCCTACGAGGAGCCGGCCTTCGACGTCTTCGAGGAAGCGGCGTGGGCCGGCGAGCGTGGCACTGGACGGGTCGGCCGGCTTCCGCAGCCGATGAGTTTGCGCGACTTCGTCGACCTCGTCGTGTCCGCACTTCCACCGACTGCTGTCGGCGCGCGGGTGTCGGGCGACCTCGACGCGCTCGGTGAGTACGGTGGCGCTGGTCGGGGGGGCGGGTGACTTCATGCTCGACCAGGCCCGAGCCGCTGGCGTCGATGTCTTCGTCACGTCCGACCTCCGGCACCACCCCGCGTCGGAGCTGCGCGAGTATCGCCGGAGCGCCCGCCTTGGTCGACGTACCACACTGGGCAGCAGAGTGGACGTGGCTGCCACGTGCCGCCCGGGTGCTGGCTCACCGGCTGGCGGAACAGGACCTGACGGTGGCCTGTGACGTATCGACGCATCTGTACCGACCCGTGGAACTACCAGAGGAGCACCTCCTGAAAGCCGATCCTTTCGCCCAGCTGAAGCTTCTCGACCTGCAGTCGGTCGACGCCACCCTGGACCAGCTGGCCCACCGGCTGGCGACTCTGCCGGAGGCGCTCGCTCTGCACGAGCTCACCGACCGGCATGAGGACCTGTCGGCCGAGCACGGCCGTCTCCAGACCGAGGTTGGCGATCTCGCCCGTGAGCAACGCAAGGCCGACGCCGATGTCGAGCAGGTCAAGACCCGGCGCAACCGCAACCGCGAGCGCATCGAGGCCGGCCAGGTCGCCGATCCCAAGCAGCTGCAGGCGATGCAGCATGAGATCGAGACCCTGGACAGGCGGATCAGCGACCTCGAGGACGTCGAGATCGACGTGATGGAGCGGCTGGAGACCGCGCAGACCCTCTACGCGGAGCAGTCGCGGACCCTCGAGCAGCTCGCCGCCGAGATGGACGAGACGACGGCGTCCCGAGACCTCGCGGCTGGGGACATCGCGCGGCTGCGCTCCGCTGCGGAGGCCGAGCGGGAGATGTTGGCGCAGCAGATCCCCGCCCCCTTGAGCGCACTGTACGAGAAGCTGCGGGCTCAGCTGGGCGGCGTCGGCGTCGGCATGATCCAGCACAAGCGCTGCAGTGGCTGCCAGCTCACCATCGGCGCCGCCGAGCTGGCCCGGATGGTGGCGGCGCCAAGCGACGAGGTGCTGCGCTGCGAGGAGTGCAACCGCATCCTGGTCCGCACCCACGAGTCGGGCATCTAACAGGTGCCCACCAGCCAACGCGTTCTCATCGAAGCGGACGGCGGGTCACGTGGAAATCCCGGGCCGGCCGGCTTCGGCGCCGTACTGAAGGACGCGGAGACAGGCGAGGTGATCGCGGAGGCGGCCGAGTCGATCGGGCGGGCCACCAACAACGTCGCCGAGTACCGCGGCCTGATCGCCGGTCTCGAGCTGTACGGCGAGCACACGCCGGATGCCCTGCTGGAGGTCCGGATGGACTCCAAGCTGGTGATCGAGCAGATGGCGGGACGGTGGAAGATCAAGCACCCCGACATGCGACCACTGGCGGTCACGGCCCAGCGGCTGGCGCCGTTCGGCACGGAGTGGACCTGGGTTCCGCGTGAGCGCAACAAGCACGCAGACCGGTTGGCGAACCTGGCGATGGACGCCGCCGCCCGGGGCGAGCTCTATACCCCGGACGGCTCCTCTGCGGACCCGGTGACCCAGGCGGGCGCGGAGGCGGTGAGCCCGATGCATCCTCTGGTCGGATGGCGCGGTCTCGACGGGCCTCCGACGAAGCTGATCCTGCTGCGCCACGGCGAGACCCAGCACACGGCGGACAAGAAGTTCTCCGGTCCGGGCGGGCCTGAGGATCCGCCACTCATCGAGGCTGGTGTCGAGCAGGTGCGACGCGCCGCACGTGCCCTCAGTGAGATGGGCGGGGTCGACGTTCTGCTGAGCTCACCGCTGCGCCGTACCCTCGAGACCGCGGAGGTGGTGGCCGCCAGTCTCGGACTCCCCGTCGAGGTCGAGGAAGGCTTCCAGGAGTGCGACTTCGGCGCGTGGGACGGCCACACGCTGCCCGAGGTCGAGACTGACTGGCCGGACGAGATCGCTGCCTGGCTTGGCTCGAGAACAGTCCGGCCCCCCGGTGGCGAGTCCGTCACAGACGTGCAGAAGCGGGTGGAGGCGGCGCTGGCCTCGACGCTGGAGCGGTATCGAGGCAAGACGATTGTCGTTGCTTCGCACGTGACCCCGATCAAGCTCTGCGTCCGCTACTGTCTCCAAGGCCCGTGGGAGATCACCCATCGGATGCTGTTGGCGCCTGGATCCCTTACGACGTTGTGGTTCTACGAGTCAGGGGCCAGCGTGATGAGGCAATTCTCCGTCGTGCCCTGACGTCCGCTGCTAGGCTCGGGCGATCGCCCTGGTGGCGGTCCGAACGGGTGGTCGGATGGGGCTGGAGGAGTCATGGCTCGGTCAGTCAGGGTGTGGTTCACGCAGGCGATGGTGGCAATGTGCGTTCTCGCACTGGCGCCAGCAGCCGTAGCGAGTGACACCGGCGAGCAACAACCAGCGTCGACGGGTTGGACAACGGTCTCGTCGGGATTCTCTGCCACGTGTGGGATCCGAGACACCGGGGCGTTGGCGTGTTGGGGGCTGAACAGCTATGGGCAGCTGGGGGTCGGCGACAAGCGCAACAGGTCCGTGCCGACGAATGTCGGGTTGGATCTCGACTGGCGCCAGGTAGATGCCGGTGGGAGCTTTGCCTGCGCCATCAAGGTCGACGGGTCCTTGTGGTGCTGGGGCGCGAACGGGGTCGGCGAGCTCGGAGTGGGTGACCGCACGTCACGGTCGTCCCCGACCCGGGTGGGGACTGCAGAGTGGGCTCAGGTGTCGGCCGGCGGCAACCACGCGTGTGCGATCCGGGTCGACCAGACGGTGTGGTGCTGGGGTTACAACTTCTTCGGCGAGGTCGGCGACGGAACCGATATGGACCGCGTTGCGCCCCGACGGGCGAGCAAGAGCTCGGACTGGACGTCGGTCTCGGCGGGCAGCAACCACTCCTGCGGACTGCAGTCGGACGGCGCCCTCAGCTGCTGGGGCGACAACGATGACGGGCAGCTGGGCCTCGGCGACGAGACGACCCGCTACGTCCCCACCCGGGTCAAGGGGAGCCGGAGCTGGCTCGAGGTGTGGCTGGGAGGCTTCCACTCGTGTGCAGTTCACGCGGAAGGTACCGCGTTCTGCTGGGGCAACAACTTCAAAGGACAGCTCGGTATCGGCTCACACCAGGATGTGAGCACGCCTACCCGGGTGGGCACGGCGAGGTCGTGGACCCTGCTTTCGGGTGGCGGCGGGCACACGTGCGGTCTGCAAGGGCGTGGACGCCTGTGGTGCTGGGGCGACAACAACAGTGGCCAGCTGGGCACCGGAGGGCAGCAGTCCACGACTGACCCGGTACGAGTCGGGCACGACGACGGGTGGTCACTGGTCTCGGCTGGAGACACCCACACGTGCGCCGTAGCCACCGATGCGGGCCTGTGGTGCTGGGGCGACAACTACTGGGGTGCGGTCGGCGATGGAACCAGGCACAACTTCCGCGTGGTGCCGACGCGGGTGGAAGGGTGATGACATGACGGTTCCTCGGTTGACCTTCGGGCGCACGCTGGCTGCGGGTGCTGCCCTGACGACGCTCGCGGTCGTGCCGTGGACGGCTGACCCGTCGGTTGCCAGTCCGATCACTGGGTCGCGGGACGCCGTCGGCTGGATCTCGATCGACACGGGAGGCACCCACACCTGTGGGATCAGGACGAGCCTCTCGCTGTGGTGCTGGGGCACCAACTCCTCCGGGGAGCTCGGCCGGGGTGACCGGGAGGCGCAGCTGCGACCGGCGCGGGTCGACAGTCATGGGGGCTGGGCCAGTGTCTCGGCCGGGCTGTTCAGCACCTGCGGAATCAAACAGGACCGGACGCTCTGGTGCTGGGGAGACAACCAGTACGGAGAGCTCGGCGTAGGGGACCAGGAGAACAGGCTGGTGCCCACCCAGGTCGGCGAGGATGCGGACTGGGCCTTGGTGGACGCGGGCGACCACAGCTGCGCCGTGCAGACGGACGGCTCACTCTGGTGCTGGGGAGACAACAGTCAGGGCGCCGTCGGAGACGGGACCGACGTGGACCGGCTGACGCCCGTGCAGATCGATCCGGACGTCACCTGGTCGGACGTGGCGGTGGGCTCTCTCTACACGTGCGCCGTCACGGCGAAGGGGAGTGCCTGGTGCTGGGGCTCGGACCTCTACGGCGAACTCGGCAACGGTCGGCGGGGTGACTCCGCGGTGCCGGAACGGATCGGCGCGCGCACGGGCTGGACGAGTGTGTCAGCGAGCAGCGCCTATTTCGGTTGCGGGATGCATGACGATCACACGGCGTGGTGCTGGGGCTCGAACAACTGGGGCCAGCTCGGTGATGGCACGCGACTCAACAGCGAGGTCCCCACCCAGGTCATGAAGGGTGCCTCGTGGATCGACCTCGAGGTCGGAGCCATCCACGGCTGCGGGATACGGCTGAACAACACGTTCTGGTGCTGGGGCTACAACAGGGAAGGACAGCTCGGCACCGGTGGCCACGCGAACCACTACCTCCCTCAGCGGGTCAACGCCGTCAGGACGTGGTCGGGTGTCTCGATCTACGCCGACCACACCTGCGGCATCCGACTCGGTGGCAGCGGATGGTGCTGGGGTGACAACACCTACGGTGAGCTGGGTGACGGGACCACCAGGTCCCGTCCCCAGCCCACCCAGGTGACGCTGCCGCGTTAGTTCTCCACCAGCTCCGCGGGCATCGAGCTCAAGCCCTCGTCCGAGTGGGCGACCGGTGCCTTGCGCCGTACCAGCAGGGCAACGATCACACCTGCGGCGCCCAGCAGGATCGCTGCGCCGACGAACGCCGCGTCGGCGCCGTCCACGAACGCCTGTCGGGCCTGGTCGGCGGCACTCATTCCGGCAACCGTCGCGGTGGAGCCGCTGTGCGCGCCGAAGATCGTCACCAGGACGGCGAGACCGACGGACGCACCGACTTGCTGTGAGACGTTGATCAGCCCGGACCCCGCGCCGGCCAGCCTGGGCTCGACCGCGTGCAGCCCCGCTGACGTGAGCGGCACGAACGCCGACCCGTTACCCAGACCCAGGAGCACCAGCGGTCCGGCCACGCTCAGATATCCGCTGCTGCCGGAGAGCTGGGTCAGCCAGATCATGCTCAGGAACGAGAGACTCACGCCCACCAGGAGGACAGTGCGCTCGCCGAACCGCTCGACGAGCACCCGGGCACTCGCCTGTGAGGCGGCGAAGAGCGCGAACGTCACCGGCAGGAAGCCGAGCCCGGTCTTGAGCGGACCATAGTTCAGCACGTCCTGCATGAACTGGGTCAGGAAGAAGAACATCCCGGTCATCGAGGCCACCAGGAGCAGTCGGCCGAGGTAGGCACCGACCCGCGTGCGGTCGGTGAACAGCGACAGCGGAGTGATCGGGTGAGAGGCGCGTCGTTCGTTGAAGACGAACCCGGCGATCAGTACGGCGCCACCGACGAGCGCCGCGATGGTGCCCGGGTTGGACCAGCCGTCAGATGCGGCGCGGACGAACCCGTAGACCACGGACGTCATCCCCAGGGTGGCCAGGAAGGCGCCGGGGAGGTCGAACTTGCCGGTCTGGCGCGGCGTCTCAGTCAGCGCGAAGGACGCACCCACCAGGACCGCCACCCCGATCGGGACGTTCACGAACATCACCCAACGCCAAGACAGCAGCTGGGTCAGGATGCCGCCGGCGATCAGGCCGATCGCGGCGCCACCGATGGAGACTGCGGTGTACATACCGAGTGCGCGGGTGCGCTCACGGCCTTCGGCGAACGTCGACATCAGGAAGGCGAGGACCGCGGGTGCGGTCAGGGCGGCGCCGACGCCCTGCAAGGTCCGGGCGGCGATCAGCCACCACCCGACGGTGGCCAGCCCGCCCAGCAACGAGGCACCGGTGAAGACGGCCATGCCGGTCATGAAGGTACGGCGTCTCCCGAGCAGGTCACCGGCGCGAGCGCCGAGCAGCAGGAGGCCACCGAAGGCCAGCGTGTAGGCGCTCAGCACCCACGAGAGGCCCGTCGGGGTGAAGGAGAGGGCGTGCTGCATGTCGGGCAGCGCGACGTTGACGATGCTCATGTCGAGCACGACCATGAGCTGGGCCACCAGGATGACGGGGAGCAGCAGGCGGGCGGTCCAGGAGGCGGTTGAGCCCCGGGTGGCCCGGGCGGTGTCGACCGGTGCGGCGTCGACCGGTGCGGCCTCGACTGGGTGGCCTGCCTCGCCGGTGCTCTGGACCGACGCGCCGCCGGGGCGGTTGTCGAGTCGAGATTCAAGGCTAGTGTGGAGAGGCACGGAGACTTGCTCCTTACGGTAGAGTCTGAGTGAAGCGGATGGTTCCTCCGGTTACTATACGGAGGCATCCTCCGCTTTGCAACCGGAATCGATCGAGTTCGTCGAGAAGTTTGAAAGGGTGAGTGCCATGACCCCCGGTGCTCCCGCGACTACAGCGGAGGCTCCCTCGCGTCGCCCGATGCGCGCGGATGCGCAGCGCAACTACGACCGGCTGATCGAGGTGGCCCGCGACACGTTCACCGAGCTGGGCGGAGACACACCCCTCGAGGAGGTCGCCCGCCGGGCCGGCGTGGGCATCGGCACGCTCTACCGGCACTTCCCGACCCGCCTCGACCTGCTCGAGTCCATCTACCGCGAGGACGTCGACCGGCTTTCGGCACTCGCTCGCACGGTCACCGCTGAGCTGGGCCCCTGGGATGCGATGGTTGCGTGGCTCGAGGCGTTCAGCGTGTACGCCGCCACCAAGCGAGTGCTGTTCCACGAGATCTTGAATGTGGCAGGCCGGGATGCTGCTGTCCTGTCCCACTCCCGGGTCGTGATCACCGAGGCCGCCGACCTGGTGATCGGGGGCGCGCAGCGTGCCGGGGTCGTCCGGTCTGACGTCGAGGTGCCCGATGTCACTCGGCTGGTCGGGGGCTGCACGATGATGCCGGGCACGGACGCGGCCCAGCAGAAGCGCATGCTCAACCTGGTCCTCGACGGGCTCCGCGTCGGCGCCTGAGCCCGCGCCCGGCGCCGGGTTGGCCCAGCACGCTGGGCAGGTGCACGCTGTGCTGGGCAGGCCTGCGCAGCAGACGGTGGCTTTGCCAAGCATGCTGGGCAAATCGGGCACGCCGCCCGCCTCAGCCTCTCCGCGCACCGTGACGAAACGCGACCACATCGGAGGGGTATTCCTCACCAGGGTGGGTGTTGCGGCAGGGGGGTCAGAGGTCCGCGACGACGACGTCCAGCGCCCGCTGGGCTCCGGGCTGCTGCTCGACGTACCAGCCGAGCCGGGTCAATGCAGCGGCCAGCGCTCGCGGCGAGCCGGGGTTGACGCCGTCCTCCAACAGACCGGCGACGATTCGGCCTTTGGTGGCCTTGTTGAAATGGCTGACGACCGTGCGCACCCCACCGGTGTCCTGGAGGACACGGACGGACACGACGTTCGTCCGGCTTCCAGGTCGGCGGTCGCCAGAATCCGGCATAGGTGCCGGAGCGCAGGTCGACCACCAGTCCGCGGCTCGCCTCCTCCTCGAGCACGGCGCCCAGCGGCCCGCGCCAGACGCTGGCGAGGGTGCCGATGCCCGGCAGCGTCGTACCGCCGCCAAGTCGGTACGACGGAATGCGATCGCCCAGCCGTACCAGCCCGAACAGGGCGCTTGACACCGCCACCCGGGTGGCCGCTCGGCGTTTTGCCGCGGCGCTCAGCGTGCCGAGGCCGAGGGCGTCGTACAACACGCCCGTGTAGATCTGACCGGCCGACGCGGTCGGGGCCGAGAGCAGGGCGGCATTGCGGCCGATGTCAGCCTGCTGTCCGACCGTCAGGCCGAGTGTCGCCCGGGCTCGTTCCGGGTCGCCCTGGCAGAGGTCGACGAGCGCCGAGAGCACGCGATCGCGGGTAGCGCCGAGGGTGGGGTAGCTGAGCGTTGCGAGGTCGAGCGACTTCCCTCGGCGCGGGGACGACTTGCCCTCCGACGGAGGCAGCAGGATCAGCACCGGCCGAGCCTAACGGTGGGGTCGGGCGACCCGCCCGGGACGTTAGGGTTGTCCTCACCGCCGGGAGGGGCGGTCGACGAGAGGGGTGACTGTGCCGCGACGCAGCGTCATGGTCAAGGCGGCGGGTGCCGACGGCTTCACCTCAGGTGTCCGCGACATCCAGACGCAGATGGGGATCGTCGACGAGTTCCCGGCCGAGGTACTGGCCGCCGCCGACGCCGCGGCCGCTAACCCGCGACTGCCGGACCTGGACCGCACCGACCTCCCACTGGTCACGATCGACCCGCTGGGGTCCAAGGACCTCGACCAGGCGTTGCACCTCGAGCGCCGCGGACGCGGGTTCCGGGTCTATTACGCGATCGCGGACGTCGCCGCTTTCGTGTCCGCGGGCGATCCGATCGACGAGGAGGCGCACGCCCGAGGGGAGACCCTCTACGCGCCCGACCATCGCATCCCGCTCTACCCGCCGGTGCTCAGCGAGGGGGCAGCCAGCCTGCTGGCCGGACAGGTACGACCGGCCCTGCTGTGGACTATCGACCTCGACCGGTCGGGCGACGCGACCAAGGTCGACGTCTCGCGAGCGCGGGTTCGGAGTCGGACCCAGTTCGACTACCAGGCGGTCCATCGAGCGATCCAGGCGGGCACCGCCGACGAGGTGTTCGTGCTGCTCGGCGAGGTCGGCAAGCTGAGGCTGCGTCGCGAGGCGGAGCGTGGCGGGGTGAGCCTGCCGATCGCCGAGCAGGAGGTTGTCGTCGCCGATGACGGCTGGTCGCTGCGTTTCCGGGAGCTCCAACCGGTCGAGCAGTGGAACGCCCAGATCTCCCTGCTCACCGGCATGAGCTGCGCCGAGATCATGCTGTACGGCGAGGTCGGGGTGGTCCGGACCCTGCCGCCGCCTCCGCACGGCGCGATCAGCCGGCTCCGCCGTACCGCGCGAGCCTTGTACCTCGAGTGGCCCGCGGAGCTGGACTACCCGGGGTTCGTGCGCTCGCTCGACCCGAACACGCCGGCCGGCGCCACGATGCTGAATGCCTGCAAGACGCTGCTGCGGGGCGCGAGCTATGTTGCCTTCGACGGCGGCGTGCCGGAGCACATCGAGCACGCGGCCCTGGCCTCGGAGTACGCCCACGCGACCGCTCCGTTACGCCGTCTGGTCGACCGGTACAGCGGCGAGATCGCCGTGGCGCTGTGCGCCGACCGGGAGGTACCGGAGTGGGTTCGCGCCCGCCTGCATGACCTGCCCAAGGAGATGGACCGGGCGGACCAGCGTGGCCACAGCTTCGATGCGGCCGTGCTCTCCCTGATCGAGGCGGGCGTCTTGGCGAACCGGGTGGGCGAGGTGTTCCGCGGCGTCGTCACCGAGATCAACGAGCACCGGTCCGACCACGGCCTGGTGATGGTCCACGATCCCGCCGTCGAGGCCAGCGTCGTGGCGCCTGAGGGTCTGGCCCTCCGGCTGGGTCGAGAGGTCTCCGTACGGCTCGTCGAGGCCGACCCCGCCAGTCGTACCGTCCACTTCGAGCTGACCGCCTGACGCCGCTTCTGGGGGACCCGGGATACAGCACCCGTGCTGCGAATGTGCTTTCGATGCGCCACTCGCTAGGCTGCGGGGGCGGGCGAGCCGACCGGGCGGTCGCGGCGTCTGGCGGTGCAGACCGTCGTACGACGTCGAGGAAGGTCCGGACTCCGCAGGGCGCAGTGGTGGGCAACACCCACCCGAGGTAACTCGCGGGACAGTGCCACAGAGACAGACCGCCAGCGGCCCAGATGCTTGCATCCGGGTGCGGGTAAGGGTGAAACGGTGGTGTAAGAGACCACCAGCGCCCCGGGCGACCGGGGCGGCTGGGTAAACCCCACTGGGAGCAAGACCAAGAAGGCCAGCCGATTCGTCGGGTGGCTGCGCAGGTGCCGTGGACCCAGGTCCGCGACGGGCGGCCCGTCCGAGCCTGCGGGTAGGTTGCACGAGCGTGCCGGCAACGGCTCGCGGAGATGGATGGCTGCTCAGGGCGTCATGGCGACGTGGCGCCCCCAACAGAATCCGGCCTATGAGTCGGCTCGCCCGCATTACCTGCTCGGAGCAGGGCGCTTACTGATCGCGCTGCTCGCCGTACCTGGACGCAGCCACATGGGTCCGTCCCCCGCGGCGGCCGAAGTGGACCCGCGCAGACCAAGGGCCGTCGCCAGGACCTGAGCGAGATCCGGGAGTGGGCACGGGCGAATGGCCACCAGGTCTCCGACCGCGGACGCCTCGCAGCATCAGTGGTGCTGGCGTACGACGCCGCCCACCTGGCCGTCCGACGGATGGCGAGATCATCGCTGGAGGCTCCGCCGGGTCTACGCCTTCGCGGCCGGCGCACGCCCTGGATCTGGCGCGGCGCCGGAGGCTGGGGATCGCACGGAGGTCTACTGCTCGGCGGCTGGTCGCCCGACGACCATCGACTCGCGAAGGGCCGGTGGGAAGGACTTTGCCGTCTGGATGTCGAGCTGCGCGCCGAGCCCGTCGAGCACCTTGGTGAAGAAGGCGCGAGCGGCGGCCGCGAAGACCACGTCGGCGATCTCGGCATCGGAGAGGCCAGCGGCACGTAGCCGGTCGAGGTCGGCGTGGTCGACTTCTGAGGCATCCCGGGCCACCTTGGCGGCGAACTGGTAGACCGCTTGGTCCTGGTCGTCCAGGGTGGCTCCGTCCGGTTGCTCGGTGATCGCACGCATGGTGGCCTCGTCGCCGCACACGTCTCGGAGGAACTTCGAGTGCGCGGCCGTGCAGTAGGTCGACCGCAAGGCGCGGGCGGCCCCGATCGTCGCGATCTCGAACCGTCGTCGGTTCATGTTCTCGCGGACCGCGGCGTTGAGCACGTCCCACGCTGAGGCGACGTCGGGGCGGCTGGAGAAGGCCCTGGCGTAGTTGGGTAGGAACCCCCACGCGGCTCGTTGGCGCTGGTAGTAGTCGGCCAGGGAGCCTTCGGCAGCGTTCTCGTCTTCGGTGTCGATGAACATGCGGCTATCTTCGCGCTGCGGGCGGCGCACCGGAAGTCATTGATGGGTCCGACCAGGCGGACGCACGGGATGGGCACGCCGGCATTGCGTCGCCGGCGCCGCAGTCGACCCGCAAACGTGCGCCATTCGGGATGGCCTCAGAACTGCCCGACGACGTCGATCACGACCACAGCGGCGGGCGTGGCGGGTTGAGCGGGGTTGGACCCGGAGGCGGGGGTGGCTGGGGTCGCCGGGAGAAGCACGACGGCGCGCGAGCCGATGCGCTGGCCGTTCAACGCGGTCGCGAGTGGCAGCACGTTCGACCCACTGATGACCTGAGGCGCCTGGCCCCAGGTGGTCTGCGTCTGCTTGGCGGTGGCGAGATCGGTCTGCACCAGCTGCAGCACCAAGGTCTTCGAGGGGTCGATCGGGTCGCCCGTGCCCGTGACAAGCAGCTTGGAGACAGGCTGCTTGGGCGCCTTGACTCCGGCGACGCTGGTGATGGTGGGCGCTTTGGCTGGGGTGTCGGAGACCTTCGGCCAGCCTGCGGGGAGGGGTCCGGCTGGCGTCCCAGGCGCCGAAGCGTCGGGCTTGTAGTCCGCGACCAGGTCAACCACGAAGACCAGCGTGTCGGTGCCGGTGATTCCCGCCTGGCTGTTGCCACCGGTGCCGTACCCGTCGGCCGGCGGGATCGTCAGGAGCACTCGCGAACCGAGCTTCTGACCCACCAGCGTCTTGTCCCATCCAGGGATGACCCTGCCCTTGCCGATGACGAATCCGGCCGGCGCGCCGCGGGTGAACGAGCTGTCGAAGACCTTCTGGCTGGCCCACGTCTCTCCCACATAGTTGGCGATCAGGGTGTCGCCTGCCGCGACCGCGGCACCCTTGCCCTGCACCAGCGTCTGCTGGGTCAGCTTCGGCGGCGCTGCGGTATCAGGGACGGTGACCGTCGGGGTGGAGCCGAAGGCCCCCTTGACGGTGACTCCCGCGGACGTGTCAGTGCTTGGTGTGCTCTGCTGCGGAGTGTGGGGATCGGAGGACGTCCCTCCCGATGACGATCCGCATGCGGTGGCCGTGGTGGTCAGAGCGGCGACGACGACCATGAGCGCTGCGACTCGGCGTGAAGCTGGTAACACGTGATATCCCATCGGGTGGTCCGGCAAAGGTGCCAGCCTAGCCCGCAATCTGGCGAGCTCAAGGCGACGCCCGGCTCAGGGTGGTTGCCACCTGCCGTCCTTAGGTTCTTCTCATGTCGGGCTTGAAAATGCGTGTGCCGGCACGCTTGGCTGGCTTTTGAATAATGCTCGCAAGTTCCAGCTACCCAAGAGATCACGGCCAACGCCACAGCGGCAACCTCTATTTCCGGGAACGGCCCGGCCGAACAATCGGCTTCTCTACCGACTCACAAGACATTCGGGCGCCTAGCGAAGAATTCTGGTAGGTAGCAATCTGCTGGCAATGCGTGCCGTTTCTGATGAGCGCGTGTATGGTCTTCTTGCGGGCTGGTGACAAGGTTGAGGGACCTGTGTGCCACTAGCCAGCCAGGGCCCCGTACGGCGCGTTTGGACACATACGTCGTTCGGGGCCCCACCTACGATGTGTACTCCGAACGGGGAACCTCCCATTCGTTGAGGGCTATGCCATTAACGCCGTCAGCTGGATCCATGTCCTTTGTCCGGATAGTGGCTGGCAACGTGTCCTTTGTCCGGCGCAGTAAGACTCAAGAATTGTATTCATTCCAATGAGGGGAGGCATCGAAGCGCAGACCGGCTGTCTGGTCAGGGATTGAGCCAAGCTTCGAGTAGCACCAACTCCTCACGTGCGGACGGCAGGTACGTCGGGAGCCGGCCCTACCGAGCTCATTGACAGGCGTACTGGATAACGGCTGCCCAAGGTTGTGCGGCGGACCCATACCGCGCGAGGTAGGTATTGATCACGTGGTCGCGTGCGTTGACCGTGTTCACGTACAAACCCGCCGGCTCGCGCTGCCGGACCAGGGTTGTGGCGTGGTCGAGCTGCTTTAGCGTCACCATCAAGTCCTGCAGAGTGCCCGCCCGCGCCCGTATGTCGTCATGTACATGACAGTCGAAGTCCTGAGCGGAGTTCGGTGCGACGCCCTTCTCAGTGCATGCGCCGAGACAAAGCAGAAGTAAGAGCAGCGCGGCCGTGGCCCTCGGGCCGCGCAGCGATGCCATGTCCCGGATTATCGCGCACCCGGCCTGCTTCGAGAGTCAGCCAAAGATAACGATCGGGTCGCCGATCCGAGCCTGGCGACGTGGCTCGGATGGCCGGCGACGAGGCTCGGATGGGCGGTTCAGCGGCCGACGCGTGACGGAAATTTCGACAATGTGACGACATCCGTGACGCGCTCGCGCTAGGGTCCTGCAGGTGTGACGGCTGACCCAGGCAGGGTGGTTTGGTAAGGACCAATCCGTTCTGGGAGGGGTGCCGACCACGAACCGGATCCCTGCGGCCGCCCCCGCGAAGGTTTGGCCGCAGGGATCCGCGCATCGAAGCGGCGCCCCCGCCTATGGTGATACGGGACGGTATCTCGGGAGGTGCGCAGGTGAGGATCAAGCCGCTTGGAACGATGGTCGGCCTGGTTGGTGCGCTCGTGGCGGTCGGCGCGGCGCTGTCTCCGGCTGCGTCCGCGTTGGCGGGTCAGGCCGGGCCCGGCAAGCACACCACGAGCCTGAACCGGGCCGGCTACGGGGTCACGGCCGCCTCGATCAAGCACGTCAGTGCGGCTTGGCGCCAGCCCTCGGCGACCTGCGAGACCGGTGCGACGTACGCGAACTTCCGGATCTCGATTGCCAGACTCGGTAAGCCGGTCGCAGTGGGGACCGCGACCGACTGCCACGCCGGCCAAGCCGTCTTCTACGCGTGGACCAACTGGGAGGGGCAGCGCGTGAAGCTCGATGGGACGGTGCAGGCCGGTGACCAGATCCGGGTCAACCTCGACATCTCGAAGGACGACCTCGCCTACGAGATCGACAATGACACCCAGGGGTGGGGTCAGGGCGCGGCCAGCGCTGGCGGGGGACCGGGGCACTTCACCCGGGCCGACATCCTGGTCCAGGCCCGAGCCGCCGGCCGGGGCGTCCTGCCGCTCACCAACTTCGGCCGCGTCTTCTTCCGGCAGTGCAAGGTCAACGGGCACCCCCTCGGGACCCAGCACTCGCACGAGATCCGGATGGAGACGCCTCTCGGCGACCAGGCGCTGCCGACCCCCATCGTCCGCGAGAGCAGCTTCGCGGTCTACAAGCCCGTCAGGTAGGTCGCAAGCCGAGCGCCCCGTCCCGCCCGGCTCCCCGTCAGTGCGGTACGTCGAGGTCGCGCAGCAGTCCCGGCAGCAGGACGCCGATGCTCGTGGGGGCCTCGCCTTCGCTCTTCAGAGGCAGGCGCAGGGGCTTTCCGCGCCCGTCGAAGCGCAGCACGAGCCGGCCGCTCGGGGGCCAGTCGTCGCGCTCCTTGCCCCAGTCCTGGTCGGAGTTCCACTGACCCGTCTTCGCGTTGAGGTCGATGGAGACCAGGCTGCGCCTGGACCAGCAGGACACCTCGACCGTCGACAGGGCCTCTGGGTCGTCGGGGTCGGCGTCGAGGGGGGTATCGGTGAACTGCGCGTACACCACCCTGGTCTCGGTGAGCACGACCGCGCTGCCTGAGACGTTGCCGCCGGTCTCGGCCTCTCGGGTCGACTCGGCGTAGCGGATATCGTCGTCGCCTACCAGCGCGGCCATGCGTCGTACCAGGTGTGGCCACAGGGACAGCCGGCCGCTGCTTCCGGTCCCGAAGGCTTGTGCAAGTTCTGTGTAAGAAGACATGAGCCCCACAGTACGGCGTGCCCATCGCGGGCTCGCCATCGCTGACCCGGAACCCGTTCGCGCTCCGGTGCGTCCCATCGGCAGCCGGCGCAGATCGAGACTTCGATCCCGGTACGACCCTGTCGAGCGACGAAGGAGCAAGGGATGTCAGGACTGATGACCGGGAACCGCAGGGGGAGGCGCACAGCCGAACTGGCCGTCCTGGGACTGCTCGCCATGCTCGGTAGCTCGGCCTGCGAGCGTGGCAACGCATCCCCTGCCGTCGGAGAGCCGGAGACGGGTAGCCAGCTCCATCGTCCCGCGAACTTCGACCCGTCACTCCCCGGACTCGTGGCCTGTTCGACGAAGGTGCTCGAAGGTGACGTGGTGCGGGTCGTCGACGGTCGTCCTGGCCGGATGGTGGCCACCGTGACGGTCGACCACTGGGTGAAGCCGCAGACCGGGCTCAGCCGGGTCGAGCTCAACCTGGTCGACATCGCCAAGGACGGTGTCTACCGGCGCTGGGCCCCGGGCACCCACCTGCGGCTCGTTGTCGACGCGGACCCCAGCAGCCTCCCCGAGTGGCAGTTCTCCACTGACGAGTTCACCGCCATCGAGAAGGCGGCCCCGAAGGCGGCCCGGCTGCACTGCCCCTACGGTCTGGGCTGACCCGACCCGTCAGCGCAGCCCTGGAAAGGCATCGAGGCCTTTCACGTGGAAGCCGGCGATGGAGGAGGCGGCCTTCTCCGAGGGGAACGAGATTGCTGTTCGCGTCGTACGCTGCCAGTGGTTGACGTTCCAGACGTAGGTCGTGCTGTTGCCTGCGAAGGACGCGCCCCCCTCGGCACGGACGACGATGCGCTGGGTGATGGTGGCATGACCGTCGACAACGTGGCGCGACCAGCCCATGTAGTCGCCGTACGCGGCGTCGACCTGCCAACGCTGGCTGAGCGGCGACGGGCTTGCCTCGGTAACGAGGGCGCCGGCGCGGTAGGTCAGCATCGTGTACATGGGCGTGTGCGCGCCCTGCATGGAGCCGACGAGCAGCTCGGCTCCGGTCGGCCCGTCGATCGGAGCGGCACCACCCCAGGCGCCACCGCCCCACCACAGGTGGACGTCGACCCGGTGCACGAGCAGGCGTCCGGTGGCCGTACGAACCCTGATCTGAACCTGGTCCTGGCTCAGCTGACGCCAGCCGACCTGGTCCGGTCGAGAGTCTCCGTCGACGTCGGCCGATGCGACGACGTGGCAGCGCGAGACGCCTGCGCAGACAGAGACGTGGGCAACGGCGTCGTGGCCGGCAACCGCGGTCGTGGTGCCGCAGCCGGTGAGCGCTGCCGCAATGACGAGTACTGCGATGGAGAGAGTCCTGTGGAGGCCGTGCATGGTCATGGTGTCCCTGGTTTGGATCGAATGCGTCACCTAAAGGACGCAACCCTCAAGCCCTCGGTTGCATTCCCTGTATGACGTTTCGGCAACAGTTACACCAACGGTCAGGGGAGGGTGAGCACCTCGGCGCCGTGAGCCGTGACGACGAGGGTGTGCTCGAACTGGGCGGTACGCCGGCCGTCCCTCGTCACGACGGTCCAACCGTCGTCCCACATGTTCCACTCCTTGGTGCCGAGGGTCAGCATGGGCTCGATGGTGAACGTCATCCCCTCCTCCATCATGGTGTCGTAGGAGGGTGCGTCGTAGTGCGGGATGACCAGGCCCGAGTGGAACGTCGTGCTGATCCCATGCCCGGTGAAGTCCGTCACGACGCCGTACCCGAAGCGGCGTGCGTAGGACTCGATCACCCGGCCGATGACGTTGACGGGGCGCCCTGGACGGACCGCTTTGATGGCTCGGCGCAGAGACTCCTCGGTCCGCTCGACCAGCAGTCGGCTCTCGTCGTCGACGTCCCCCACCAGGAAGGTGGCGTTCGTGTCTCCGTGGACGCCGTTGATGTAGGCGGTGATGTCGATGTTGCAGATGTCACCGTCCTCCAAGGGCCGCGAGTCGGGGATCCCGTGGCAGATGCACTCGTTGACCGACGTACACAAGGACTTGCGAAAGCCCTTGTAGCCAAGGGTTGAGGGGTAGGCGCCGTGGTCGCACAGGAACTCGTGTCCTACCCGGTCCACCTCATCGGTCGTGACCCCCGGCGCGATCGCCCTCCCGGCCTCTTGCAAGGCCTGGGCGGCGAGTCGGCTGGCCACCCGCATCTTCTCGATCGTCTCGGGTGTCTGTACGTCGCCACCGGTGTGGGGGCGGGGTCGCGGCTTGTCGACGTACTCCGGCCGCTCGATCCCCGCCGGCACGGATCGGCGCGGCGAGATCACTCCGGCGGTCAGGGAGGTGGCGGTTGTCTGGGGCACATGTCGAGTGTAGTTTCCCCGGGCGGAGCAGTCGCTGCGTCGGTGCGGCAAGATCGAGGTTGCCAGGTACGGCGGGTGCTGGAGTGGCACGACGAGAGCTGAGGAGCTGGCCGATGGACAAGTGGTACTGGTGTCTGGAGCACAAGGCGGTCGAAGGCCCGGACGGCTGTAGTCCGGCCGACCGACTCGGCCCTTACGGCAGCCGAGAAGAGGCGGCGCGCGCCCTCGAGAAGGTCGCCGAGCGCAATGCGGAGTGGGACAACGACCCGAACTGGAACGACGATTAGCCCGACCTCACGAGTACGGCGGGTCGTCAGTCTTGTTCCGTCGCTGACTGAGGCGGTCGGGGAGTGCGCCCCGGAGCTGCTGGTCGGCGTGACCGACTGGTGCACGCACCCACCTGACCTGGCCGCCGCTCGGGTCGGCGGCACCAAGAACCCCCGCGTCGATGAGGTGGTCGGGCTGCGGCCGGACCTCGTCCTGGTCAACACCGAGGAGAACCGCGCCCCCGACCTGGATGCGCTGCGCGCGGCCGGCCTCGACCTCTGGGTGACCGACTACGAGACGGTGCCCGCGGCTCTGCATGGCCTGGCCGCGATGCTCGAGGCCCTTGGTCTCGGCCGACCGGAGTGGCTCCGGATGGCCGACGCCGCCTGGGGCTCACCCTGGACCGGCGAACGACGCTCGGCCCTCGTCCCGATCTGGCGCCGGCCCTGGATGACGCTCGGGCGGGACACGTTCGCGGGTGATGTGCTCTCGCGGCTGGGCGTCGACAACGTGCTCGCAGCCAACCCCGAGCGCTACCCGAGAGTCGACCTGGCCGACCTGCCACCGTACGACATCGTGGTGCTGCCGGACGAGCCCTACAGCTTCGCGGCCGATGACGGGCCGGAAGCCTTCGAGGCCCCGGCGAAGCTGGTCTCCGGCCGCCACCTCACGTGGTACGGGCCCTCACTGGCCGAGGCGCCCGACGTGCTCATCGCCCAGCTGTGGACTTGAGGGGACCACTCAACCGGCGTCAGGGGCGGTCGGCCCACTCCGTGCCGTCCCAGAGCCACGTCAGCGGGACGTAGTCCTGTCCGTGGGGCCGGCCGCCGGAGACCCAGGCCACCTTCCGCGACAGTGCGCTCACATCCAGGATGGACGTCCCAGCGAACGGCGGTGTGCCCTTCGCCACTGACCACGAGGAGCCGTCCCAGTGCTCGATGGGCCTCCCGACCGCCCAGACATCATCCGGACCCGTCCCGCTGACCGCGTTGAACTTCGTGTAGCCCGGGTGGTGTCTCGCCGCGTGCGACACCGCCCAGGAGCTCCCGTCCCAGTGCTCGATCAGGCCACGACTCTGATACTCGGGTCCGAAGCGCCACCCCACCGCCCACACGTCGTTAGGGGACAGCGCGGTCACGTCCTCGAGCTCACTGCCGTGGAAGGTCGGAGCGTCGACGATCTGCCAAGAGGATCCGTCCCAGTGCTCGACCAGGATCGCTGGCGCCGCCCCGATGGTGGCTTCGGTCGAGCCGACCGCCCAGACATCGTCCGGTCCCGCGGCGCTCACGCCGTACAGGTGCGAGCGTTGTCCCAGGCTCGGGCTCGGCACGATGCGCCACTTCGACCCGTCCCAGTGCTCGACCAGGGTGCCGGAGCTTCCGTCCGCGGCCGGCCAGGCATGGCCGACGGCCCAGACATCATCGGGCGCCAAGGCGGCCACCGCCTGCAACTCGTTGTCGTGGCCGATGTCCGGGCTCGCGACCGCGGTCCAGTCGCTGCCGTCCCAGTGCTCCACCACCGTGTCCGTCCCCTGGTCAGCGGATCCCACGGCCCAGAGGTCCGTCGCCGACAGCGCGGCCACATCCAACAGGTCGGTTTCGGTCTCTCCAGGGCTCGGGCTCGGGACATCGCTCCATGCCTGGCCGTCCCAGTGCCGCACCAGGCTGGCGGTGAAGTTGACGTTGACGTACTGGTGCCCCACGGCCCACACGTCGGTCTTGGAGACGGCAGCCACGCCACTCAGCGAGCTCGCCGAGCGTTCGACCGCAGAAGAGCCGGCCCCGGGCACTCCGGCAGGCGCAGCCCACGCCTGGGCGGACCACCCCGCAAGGCCGGTGACCAGGGTCGCGAGCGGGATGAGGATCAATCTGGACAGCTTCATCAGTCAGCCTTTCCGATCAGGGGCGCCTAGGGCCACTCAAGGTCGCTCGGTCCAGGTGCTGCCGTCCCACTGCTCCATGAGCGTCGCACTGTGGTACTTGACGTACCCGCCAACCGTCCACGCGGAGGTGGGGGAGACGGCGCTGACGCCGACCAGGGAGCTGCCTCCCGGCTGGGCGTCCCCAGGCACGACCTTCCATCGTGAGCCGTCCCAGTGCTCGATGTGTGGCGTTGATGGCCCAGGTGAGCGGCGAACGGTAGAGCCGACGGCCCACACGTCGACGGACGAGGTTGCGCTGACGCCGCTGAAGCTCGTGGAGTAGCGATGTCCGTCGACCGACGAGACCACGCTCCAAGTGTGCCCGTCCCAATGCTCCGTAAGGCCGCCCAGGACGAAATCGTCATTGAGTACCCCTCCTACGGCCCATACGTCGTTCGGCGAAACGGCGGTCACGGATGAAAGCAGGTTGGGCGCGAGGTGCGGGCGCTTGACGATCTGCCACGAGGAGCCGTCCCAGTGCTCGATCAGGCCAGAAAAGCTGGAGCTGCCGATCTTCCGGCTGCTGGACCCCACGGCCCAGACGTCGTCGGCGCCCAGTGCAGTCACGGACCTGAGTTGGGAGTCGAACGCCCCGTCCGGGTTAGGCGTCGAAACGACGCTCCAGGCAGTTCCATCCCAATGCTCGGCCCAGGTCCGGTACGGCCCCTCGCCGCCGACGGGATACTTGCCAACTGCCCAGACGTCATCGGATCCAACAGCGGAGACCGAGTAGAGCACGCCGCCTGCCGGGGCCGGCACCAGGCTCCAGCTCGACCCGTCCCAGTGCTCGACGACCGGCGAGGTCTCCTGGTACGTCGCTCCGACGGCCCACACGTCCGTGGTCGACACCACGTCGACGCCGTCGAGGACGTCGTACCGAGTGGGGTTCGGACTCGGGACGTGCTGCCACGACTGGCCATCCCAGTGCTGGATCCAGGTAACGGTGGTGTTGATGTCGATCCGTTGCGATCCGACCGCCCATGCGTCAGTGTCGGAGAGCGTGCTGACGGCGTTGAGGATGACCGGCTGACGGTCCTGGACACCGTTCTGGGTGGGTGCACCCGAGGCCGCCCCGGTGGATGCCGCGGCGATCGACGGAAGGGTGATGACGGCCGCCGCGACCGCGGTCAGGACCATCGGGACGGTACGACGCATGAAGCGTCCTTTCGCTCGAGAGAGAGTTGCTCCTCGACCCCCGAGGCGCCAGGCCAGAGTAACCTCTCGGGGCGGTCAGATCGTGCGGTAGCGCAGTAACACGATCCCCGAGCGGAACTCCCGGCTCTCGACGAGCCGCCATCTGGGGACCTTGGTCGCGTCAGCGAAGAGTCGCCGGCCCTGCCCGAGGACGACGGGGTAGACGAACAACCGGTACTCGTCAACGAGCCTGGCCGCGATCAGGTCATGGACTAAGGTGATGCTCCCCGTGATCACGATGTCCTTACCGGGTTGGGCCTTGAGGCCTCGCACCTCGTCACGTGGGTCCCCGCGCAGGACAGTGGAGTTGTCCCACTCCGGATCGTCGAGCGATGTGGAGACCACATACTTCGATACGGCGTTCAGGTAGTCGGCGATCCCCGTCTTGTCGTCGGTCTGCTGAGGCCAGTAGCCACGCATCTCCTCGAACGTCACCCGACCGACCAGGAACGCGTCCGCCGCCTCCCGTTGCTCGGCGATGGTCGCGATCAGGTCCGACTGATCGAGGTCGTCGTCCTCGCCGGCGGCGCGAACCAGCCTTCCGCCGCGTCGATGACGCCGTCGATCGTGATGTTCTCGGTGACGACCAGGGACCTCATCGTGGGAAGCTCGCAACCACGACGTCTGCCGAGGCCAGGACCGCGACCACCGTGGCCTGGCCATGCCCCACGTGGGCGATCCCGTGCGCTGTGTGCGGCGGGACTATGACGGCGTCGCCCTCCGACGCCGTTATGGTGACCTCCCCTACCTGGAAGCGGCAGGTGCCCTGGGTCACGACGAGCACCTCTTCGACCTCATGGCTATGGGTCGGCACCTGCTGGTCGGCCCGGAACTCGTTGACGAGCACAGTCATCGCGCTCGATCCGGCCTCGCGGTCCACGAGCCGCTGCAGAGTGGGCAGACCCTCACCGCGAAAGGCGACCGGGCGCTCGGATCCTCTAACAACGGTCATCGGCACTCCTCGATCTCGGACCCTCCGATCCTCTCAGAAGGTGTGCTCGGGACCCGGAAAGACGCCGGTGGAAACGTCGGCCGCGTAGTCCTGGGCGGCCTTGAGGAGTACGGCGTGCAGGTCGGCGTACTGCTTCACGAACTTCGCCAACCTGCCGGTGCGCAGCCCCGCCATGTCCTGCCATACAAGAACCTGAGCATCGCAGTCTGGTCCGGCTCCGATGCCGATGGTCGGGATGGTCAATGTCTCCGTGACCTTGGCGGCCACCTCGCCAGGCACCATCTCCATCACGACGGCGAACGCCCCGGCCTCCTCGAGCGCGAGCGCGTCCTCGAGAAGTCGTGCGCCCGTGTCGCCTCGACCCTGCACGCGGTAGCCGCCCAGGCCGTGCTCGGACTGCGGGGTGAAGCCGATGTGCGCCATCACCGGGATCCCGCTGGTGGTGAGGAGGTCCACCTGGGGTGCCATCGCCGTACCCCCCTCGAGCTTGACCGCATGCGCGCCGGACTCCTTCATGAAGCGCACCGAGGTGTGGAAGGCCTGCTCGGGAGACGCCTGGTACGAGCCGAACGGAAGGTCCGCCACCACCAACGCCCGACGCACCGACCGGGTCACCGCGCGCACCAGCGGGAGCAGCTCGTCGACCGTCACCGGGATCGAGGTCTCGTTGCCGTACACGTTGTTGCTGGCGCTGTCGCCGACCAGCAGGACCGGGATGCCGGCCTCATCGAAGGTCTGCGCGGCGTACTGCTCGTAGGCGGTGAGCATCGCCCACTTCTCGCCCCGCTGCTTCAGCTCGACGAGATGGTGGGTGCGGACCCGCCGGACCGGCTTACTCACACCTGGGGATTTGGGTCCTTCGCCGTACGGCGCAGTCGTCTCGCCAGACTCGCTCATGGCGGTGCCACCTTCGCTGCTCTCGAGTCTCCCTGATGGAGTACCCGGACCAGCCTCCAGACTGGCACGGCGGCGTGGACCGGTCGAGCGTCAGCCATGTGGCTTCCCTCACGTCCGGAGCGTTTCCCGCCACGCGTTGGTGATCGGCAGCCGCCGGTCGCGGCCGAAGTTGCGAGTCGAGATCTTCGGTCCGGGCGGATACTGGCGGCGTTTGTACTCGGCGCGGTCGACCATGCCGAGGACGCTGGTCACGACTCCGGGGTCGAAGCCTTGCGCCACCAGGTCCGCGGCGCTGCGGTCGTGCTCGACGTAGTCGTCGAGGATGTCGTCGAGCAGGGCGTAGTCCGGCAGCGAGTCCGTGTCGAGCTGGCCCGGCCGCAGCTCCGCCGACGGTGGCTTGCGGATGGCGTTCTCCGGGATCGGCGGCCGCTCGCCTTGCTCGACCGCGTGCGCGTTGCGCCAGGTCGCCAGCTTCCAGACCATCGTCTTGGAGACGTCCTTCAGCGGCGCGTAGCCGCCCACGGCATCGCCGTACAGCGTCGAGTAGCCGACCGAGAGCTCGCTCTTGTTGCCGCAGGCGAGCACCAGGTGGCCGTGCTGGTTGGACAGACCCATCCAGATGACCGCGCGGATCCGGGCCTGCAGGTTCTCCTCGGCGAGGCCGTCCAGGGCCAGCTGCTTCTGGAACGCTTCGAAGAGGTCGCCGATCGGAATCGTGTCGAGATGCATCCCGGTACGGCGAGCCAGCTCGGCCGCGTCGTCCATGGAGTGCGGGGTCGACCAGTCGCTCGGGTTCGAGACGCCGTACACGTTCTCCGCCCCGATGGCGTCGCAGGCGATGGCCGCCACCAGCGTCGAGTCGATCCCGCCGGAGACGCCGAGCAGCACGCTCCGGAAGCGGTTCTTGCGCACGTAGTCACGCAGCCCGAGCACCAGGGCGCCGTAGATCTCGGCCTCGTCCTCGAGCCACTCCACCTCGGGGGCGGGTCGCGGCTGGTACGGCGCGACGGCAGGGGTGTCGAGATCGACGCGGCGGATGGCGAGGTCACCGCTGTTGGCGGTGTCGTGGTTCGTCGCGGCGGCGAGCTCCAGGTCGACGACCAGGAGGTCGTCGACGAACTGCGGGGAGCGGGCGATCACCTCGCCGGACTCGGACACGACGATCGAGTCACCATCGAAGACCAGCTCGTCCTGGCCCCCGACCATGTTGACGTACGCCAGTGGGCACCCGGCCTCGATCGCCCGGCTGCCACACAGCTCGGCTCGCACGTCGTCCTTGTTGGCTTCGTACGGTGAGCCGTTGATCACCACCATCAGTCCGGCGCCGGCCGCCCGGGCCGCCAGGCTGGGGCCCTCCTGCCAGATGTCCTCACAGATCGAGACGGCTACGTCGATGCCGTGGGTGCGGACGACGAGGGCCTCGTGGCCGGGGACGAAATAGCGGTACTCGTCGAACACGCCGTAGTTGGGCAGGTGGTGCTTGGCGTACTCGGCGACCACGGCGCCACGATGGAGCACGGCGGCCGCGTTCCGCGGTGACCCCTTGGGCACACCCAAGCGATCCTCAGCCGCGAGGTCGCGGGCCAGGAAGCCGACGATGACGACCAGCTCTCCGAGGTCCTCCTCGGCGAGACGCAGGGCGAGCCGCTCCATCGCCGTACGCGACGACTCGACGAAGCTCGAGCGCAGCGCCAGGTCCTCGACCGGGTAGCCGGTGAGGACCATCTCCGGCAGGGCGACCAGGTGCGCGCCCTCCTCGGCGGCGGCCTTGACGGCACCCGCGACCAGCTCGACATTGCCCGCGAGGTCACCCACCGTCGGGTTGATCTGGGCCAACGCGATGCGCAGCTGAGGCACACCTCCAGCCTATCGGTGCGGGCCGGCTGCGCGTTGCGTCCGTGGGGTCGGGCTGTATGGCGTTCGCTTCGACGGACGTCCCGGGAGGTTGCGGGGTGGGCTGGGGTTGCGTCCGTGGGGTCGGGCTGTATGGCGTTCGCTTCGACGGACGTCCCGGGAGGTGCGGGGTGGGCTGGGCGTTGCGTCCGTGGGGTCGGGCTGTATGGCGTTCGCTTCGACGGACGTCCCGGGAGGTTGCGGGGTGGGCTGCGGGTTGCGTCCGTGGGATCGGGGGGTATGGCGTTCGCTTCGACGGACGTCAGGGAGAGGTCGGCAGGTTCTCGATCTCCACCGGCTGCACGTCGTCGGCGAGGTCGAAGCCGAAGACCCGGCTATAGAAGTACGTCTCTGCCTCCTTGGCCCGGATCACGGTCTCCGCCTTTCGGAAGCCGTGCCCCTCGCCGTCGAAGACGATCAGCGCGATCGGCAGGCCTTTGGCCCGGACCGCTTCGGCCATCGACTCCGCCTGGTTGACCGGGACGACCGGGTCATCCCGTCCTTGGAGCAGGATCATCGGGCAGCTGATCCGGTCGACGTGGTGAATAGGTGAGCGCTCCAGATAGAGATCCCGAGCTTCCGGGTACGGACCGACCAGCCGGTCGAGATAGCGCGACTCGAACTTGTGCGTGTCGCGAGCCAGCATCTCCAGGTCCCCGACACCGAACAGGCTCGCGCCGGCCGTGAACACGTCGCGGAAGGTCAGGGCCGCCAACGTCGTGTACCCGCCCGCGCTACCACCGCGAATGGCGAGCCGTTGCCGATCGGCCCGTCCGCTGGACGCCATCGCCAACGCTCCGGAGACGCAGTCATCGACGTCGATGACCCCCCAGGCTCCGCGGAGCCGGTTGCGGTAGGCGCGTCCAAAACCACTGCTCCCTCGGTAGTTGACGAGCAGGACGCCGAGGCCGCGGCTGGTCCAGTACTGCAGCCCGATCTCGAAGATGGGCTTGGACATCCCCGTCGGCCCGCCGTGCGACTGCACGATGAGTGGGGGACTCTCGCTCTCCGGCCCGATGAAGGCAGGGTTGCGCGGGGGACAGTAGAAGCCGAAGACCTCCTCACCATCGGGACCTCGCCACGAGACAGGCTCGGGCGAGCTCACCAGATCGGCGTCGATCCGGTGGGGCGATGCCTCGCGGAGCGTCTCCAGCGAGCCAGGCGTGGCCACGGCGAACCGAACCACCTCGTTGGGCCGGTCCGCGTACCCGACGGCGAGGACCGCGGAGTCTCCTCCCACCCGGAGGTTGAAGACAGCCGTCACGTCGCTCGGGACCTCGGCGCGCTCGCCGGTGGCGAGGTCGAGGGTGCCGATCCGGGCGTACCCGCCGTCTGTCCACGTGCACACCAGCGTCCCGTCATCGGTGATGCCGTACGACGACGTGCCCAACGTCCACTGCGGCTCGGCGAAGTCGTGCTCGGCTGGCCACAGTGCCTGTGCCTCGGCAGTGGGATCGCTGACCTCGAGCGCATACAGGTTCCACCAGTCGGTCCGGTCGGAGACGAAGACCAGCCGATCGTCCGATGCCCATTGCGGCTGGGTCGCAGACTCGCCAGGACCGCCCGCGACGACTCGCCGGTCGGTGAGCGACCCATCGCCGGCCACCTCGGCCACCCACAGCTCGCAGTCGTCCCAGGGCATGTTGGGGTGGTCCCACTGCAGCCAGGCCAGCCGCGTGCCGTCCGGGCTGGGGGACGCCGAGGAGACGAAGTCGGACCCTTCGACCAGGATGTGTCCACCGTCGGCGTTGTCACCGGTCAGGTCGAGACGGACCAGTCGGTTCACCGGTTCCGGCGTTTCGGTCCCGTGGTCCTCGCACACGGCGAGCAACCCGCCGGCGCCCGATGAGAGGTGCAGGTCGCCGTATCTGAGGTCGCCGGCAGGCGTGATCGGCCGAGGCTCGCGGGTCAAGCCATCGGGTGTCAGGTCCACGCGGTAGACGCGGCGGTCGGTGTAGTTGCAGAAGACGAGCACTCCGTCCGCGACGTAGCTGGCGCCTCCGCCGTACTCATGGACCCGCGATCGAACGTTGTAGTGCGTCGTCGTCACGTCCCGGGTCCGACCGTCGGCAGACCGTCGTACGACGACCACCCGGCCGCCTTCGGACGGGCGACCCTCGTGCCAGAACACGTCCGAACCCTCGATGCGGGGCTCGCTGAGGTTGACCGTGTCGGCGGTGAGGGATTCAGCGGTGACGGGAGACGACCACGACCCGTAGCGGGCGACCCGCGGAAAATCTTGGCTCATGGACGTCGAACCTATCGCCTTCCGAATACGTGGGTTAGGCATCGCTGACAGGCTGAAGGAGGGGTCAGCCTGTCAGCGACGAGTCTGCGCGAGCGGCCCGGCGTTAACGTGGCCGAAACATCCGCGCGACAGGATGAGGGTCATGGGTAAGCAAGAGGACTTCGTGCTTCGTGCGCTCGAGGAGCGCGACGTCAGGTTCGTACGGCTCTGGTTCACCGATGTTCTCGGCTCCCTCAAGTCCGTGGCGATCGCGCCCGCGGAGCTGGAGGGTGCGTTCACCGAAGGGATCGGCTTCGACGGGTCGGCGATCGAGGGCTTCGCGCGAGTGCATGAGGCCGACATGCTCGCCCGCCCGGACCCGGAGACCTTCCAGGTGCTGCCGTGGAGGGGCCAGGGCCACGCCACGGCCCGGATGTTCTGCGAGATCCTGATGCCCGACGGCTCCCAGTCGTACGCCGACCCGCGGTTCGTGCTCCAGCGCACCCTCACGAAAGCGGCTGAGCAGGGCTTCACCTTCTACACCCACCCGGAGATCGAGTTCTACCTGCTCAAGAACCGCCCCGACGACGGCTCACCGCCCGAGCCGCATGACCACAGCGGCTACTTCGACCACACGTCGCACGAGTCGGGCCAGGACTTCCGGCGTGAGGCGATCACGATGCTCGAGGACATGGGCATCTCGGTCGAGTTCAGCCACCACGAGGGCGGTCCCGGGCAGCAGGAGATCGACCTGCGCTACGCGGATGCGCTGAGCACCGCCGACAACGTCATGACGTTCCGCGTCGTGGTCAAGGAGGTCGCGCTGAGCCACGGCCTCTACGCGAGCTTCATGCCGAAGCCGTTCACCGAGCACCCCGGTTCGGCGATGCACACCCACCTGTCGCTCTTCGAGGGCGACCGGAACGCCTTCTTCGAGGCCGGCGCGGAGTTCCACCTGTCGAAGACCGGGCGGGCGTTCATCGCCGGCCTGCTCCGGCATGCCGCGGAGATCACCGCCGTGACCAACCAGTGGGTCAACTCCTACAAGCGGCTTGCTGGTGGCGGCGAGGCGCCGTCGTACGTCTGCTGGGGGCACAACAACCGGTCGGCGCTGGTCAGGGTCCCCATGTACAAGCCGACCAAGGGCGCATCGACGCGGGTCGAGCTCCGATCGATCGACAGCGCGGCCAACCCGTATCTCGCGTTCGCGGTGATGCTGGCGGCCGGGATGCGCGGCATCGAGGAGGGGTACGAGCTGCCGGCCGGCGCCGAGGACGATGTCTGGTCCCTCAGCGGCGCCGAGCGGCGAGCCATGGGGATGACTGAGCTGCCGCAGAACCTCAACGACGCGATCGCCGTGATGGAGGGCTCCGAGCTGGTCGCAGAGACCCTCGGCGAGCACGTCTTCGACTTCTTCTTGCGCAACAAGCGCGCCGAGTGGGACGTCTATCGCCGTCAGGTGACGAACTTCGAACGCGCCCAGATGCTCCCCATCATGTGACCGAACGATCGCCAGGCGCGGGTGGTCACCACTAGCCTCGGACGGGTGACGGTGCAGGCGCGGCTGCTGGTGATCCAGCACGAGGACGATGCGCCGGCGGCCTGGTTCGGCGACTGGCTCGAGGCGGCCGGGATCGGCCTGGTCGTCGTGGGAGGCCATCGCGGCGAGCCTGTCCCCGACAGCGTCTCCGAGTACGACGGCCTGCTGGTGCTGGGCGGTGCGATGGACGCGTACGACGACCAGCGTTGTCCCTGGCTGACCCCCACCAAACAGCTGATCTCGAGGACGGTCCGCGAGACGAGCAAGGTGTTCCTCGGCATCTGTCTGGGCCATCAGCTGGCGGCCGTGGCGCTGGGTGGCAGGGTCGCGCGCAACGAAGGGGGCCGAGCACTCGGAATGACACCGGTCCGGCTCACTGCGGCGGGCCGGTCCGACCCGCTGCTGGGCGGTCTCCCGCCCGCCGCTCGGGCGGTCCAGTGGAATGACGACATCGTGACGGTCCTGCCCCCGGGCTCGTCCCGGCTCGCGTCGGCACCGGACGGAAGTGTGCAGGCCGCTCGGTTCGGCCCGCGCGCCTGGGGGGTTCAGTTCCATCCGGAGGTGTCCCCGGCGGTCTTCGCCTCGTGGGGGGCGACCGAGACGTCCAACCGCGACGGCCTCGCCGCGGCGGCCCAGGAGATCAACGCTTCCGAGGCCGAGCTACGCGCCACGTGGCGCCCGCTGGCCGAGCGGTTCGCGGCCATGGCGGCCTCAGCGTCGTCCTCGGCGTCGGTGCCATGAGCCCCCGCCCGGGTCGCGAGTCCTCGCACGGACGGCTCGCCCGTCAGGGCTTCATCGACGTCGCCGCCGCGACCAGGGATCTCGAGACGATCGATGTCGACGGTGACCTGCTGGTCGCCGAGCTTGGCCAGGCCGCCGACCCGGACCTGGCCGTCCGCTCGCTGGCTCGCCTGGTGGACCAACCCGGCGACGAGTGCCAAGCGCTCCGCCATGCCCTGCAGACCGACCGGATGGTCACGCACCGGCTGGTTCGCGTCTTGGGAGGTAGCGCGGCGCTGGCCGATCATCTCGCCCGCCACCCGGGCGACTGGCGCGAGCTCGCGGACCCCGATCTGGACCTGGTTCGCCCGACCGCGACCGCGCTGGCCGCTACCCTCGGGCAGGCGTCAACCCCCGACGAGCTGCGCCGGACCTATCGACGGCTGCTCCTTCGGATGGCCTCGCGCGACCTCACCGGGACTCTTCGGGTCGACGACGCTGCCGGGGAGCTCGCGGACCTGGCCGCCGGCACCATCGACACCGCCCTCGCCCTCGCCCACGCCGAGACGGGGTCCGACGCGGCCCCGTACCGGCTCGCGGTGATCGGCATGGGCAAGTGCGGCGCTCGTGAGCTGAACTATGTCTCCGACGTGGACGTCATCTTCGTCGCCGAGCCGACCGAGGCCGGTGACGAGACCGCTGCCTTGCGTACCGCAACCGCGGTCGCATCCGCGATGATGCGGATCTGCTCCGACCACACCGGCGAAGGGACGCTCTGGCCGGTCGATGCGGGGCTGCGTCCGGAAGGCAAGGCGGGACCGCTGGTCCGCACGCTGGCCAGCCACCAGGCGTACTACGGGCGATGGGCGCGGACGTGGGAGTTCCAGGCCCTGCTCAAGGCCCGGCCGATCGCCGGCGACCGGCTCCTCGGAGATGAGTTCGTCTCCGCGATCGCCCCCTTGGTGTGGTCGACCGCGGAACGGCCCAACTTCGTCGGAGACGTCCAAGCCATGCGGCGGAGGGTCGTCGAGCGGTTGGCACCCGGACAGGCCGACCATGAGCTCAAGCTCGGCCCCGGCGGTCTGCGCGACATCGAGTTCGCCGTCCAGCTGATGCAGCTCGTCCACGGCCGCTCCGACCCCGACCTGCGGCGGGCGAACACCTGGCACGCGCTCGAGGCACTGACCCGCGGCGGTTACGTCGGCCGCGCGGACGGTGCGCGGCTGAGCGATGGCTATGGGTTCCTGCGCACTCTCGAACACCGGCTCCAGCTCGGTCATCTGCGCCGTACCCACGTCATGCCCAGCGACCCGGCGGAGCTGCGCACCCTGGGCCGCTCACTCGACATGATGGCCGACCCGGTCGGCGAGCTCACCCGGCAGTGGCGGCAGCACAGCCATGAGGTCCGCCGGCTGCACGAGAAGCTCTTCTACCGACCGCTGCTCGGCGCGGTGGCGGCTCTCCCGGAGGAGCAGGTCCGGCTCACGACCGATGCCGCCCGTGAGCGGCTGGTCGCCCTCGGCTATCTCGACCCGACCGCGGCTCTGCGCCATCTGGAGGCGCTGACCACCGGGGTCACCCGGCGCGCGGCCATCCAGCGAGCCCTGCTGCCGGTCATGCTCGGGTGGTTCGCGGACGCGCCCGACCCCGACCTGGGACTGCTCGCGTTCCACCGGTTGAGTGACGCGCTCGGCTCGTCACCGTGGTACCTGCGGATGCTGCGCGACGAGGGTACGGCGGCGGAGCGGCTCGCCCGGCTGCTCGCCACCAGCCGCCACGCGGTCGACCTGCTCATGCGGGCGCCCGACGCGACGGCACTCCTGCACGACGATGCAGAGCTCCGACCTCGAGACGTGCATGCCCTGACCGCCGAGACGACCGCGTCCGCGACGCGACAGGCGACCCCCGAGGAAGCGATCGCGGCGGTTCGGGCGGTTCGGCGGCGCGAGCTCTTCAGGGTGGTGGCCGCCGACATCTTCGGCCTGCTCGACGTCTCCGCGGTGGGTGAGGCGATCAGCGCGGTGACGACAGCGACGATCCGGGCCGGGCTGACGGCGGCGACCAGGGCCGTCGAGACCCAGTACGGCGGTCCGCTGCCGATGTCCCTCGCGGTGATCGCCATGGGCCGGTTGGGTGGGCGTGAGATGTCCTACGGCAGCGATGCCGATGTGCTCTTCGTGTACGAGGCCGCGGCCGGAGCGGCCGAGCGCGGTGCCCACGACGCCGCGATGGCCGTTGCAGGGGAGCTCCGGCGCCTGATGTCGATCCCGGGCCCGGACCCCGCCCTCCCCATCGACGCGGATCTGCGGCCGGAGGGCCGGCAAGGTCCGCTGGTCCGGTCGCTGGCGTCGTACACCGCCTACTACGAGCGCTGGTCGCTGGTGTGGGAGTCGCAGGCGTTGCTCCGCGCCACGCCGCTGGCCGGCGACCAGCAGCTCGCGGATCGCTTCATCGCGCTCATCGACCCGCTGCGGTATCGCCCGCAGGGGCTTTCCGACGGCGATGTTGCGGAGGTTCGGCGGATCAAGGCCCGCGTCGACTCCGAGCGGCTGCCCCGAGGCGTGGACCGGGCGGCACATGTCAAGCTCGGGCCGGGCGGCCTGGCCGACGTGGAGTGGACCGTGCAGCTGTTGCAGCTGCGGCACGCGTACCGGCACCCGGGCCTGCAGACCACCCAGACCCTGCAAGCCCTGGCGACCGCAGCGGATCTTCGACTGGTCGAGCCAGCTCAGGCCCTGGTGCTGGCGGAGTCCTGGCGGATGGCCACCCGGTTGCGCAACGCGTCGATGCTCGTGCGCGGACGTCAGTCCGATATCTTGCCGACGGCGTCGCGCGACCAAGGCGGGATCGCCCGACTGTGCGGCTACGGCCCAGGTGGCGTCGGTCGGCTGATCGACGACTACCGGCGGGCCGCCCGGCGGGCCAGCCAGGCGGTCGACGCCGTCTTCTGGGCCTGACTAGCCGGCCTTCTCCTGCCGCGGCTCGTGCAGGATGCGCTCACGCTCTCGCGGCGTGAGGCCGCCCCAGACGCCGTACGGCTCATGCACCGTGAGGGCGTGCTCACGACAGCGTTCGAGTACCGGGCAGTGCTCGCAATACTGCTTGGCCTGGGACTCACGTCGCTGACGGACGGGTCCTCGCTCGGAGTCGGGCGGGAAGAACACGTCCGGGTCGATGGTCCGGCAGACCCCGTCGTACTGCCATTCCCAGTGCTCGATGATCGGCGAAGGAAGGCGACTCAAGTTCGCCATGACGGTCCTTTCGCGGACGGCGGCAACTCCGTCCTTGGCTGTGAACCTTGTCGACAGCAGTGTCGGCGACCTCTCATCTGAAATCGCGGCATACGGGGGCACTTTAACGAGTTAGCCTCGGTCGTGTCGAGACCCAATCTATGCAGACTCTTCGGCCGCCCGCACGGCACCACAGCTGCGGGGAAGGGCGACGTCCGGTAGGACCGATTCGTCCGGGAACGCGAACAGGGCCGCAGCCGAAACTGCGACCCTGCCGTGAAGACCTGTCAGATCAGACCGGGCGGACGTTCTCCGCCTGGGGTCCCTTGGGGCCTTGCGTGGTGTTGAACTCGACGCGCTGGCCGTCGTCCAAGGTTTTGTACCCGGTGGTGTCAATCGCCGAGTAGTGGACGAAGACATCGGGACCGTCCCCGTCCTGCTCGATGAAGCCGAATCCCTTTTCGGCGTTGAACCACTTGACCGTGCCCTGTGTCATGCTTTTTCCTTCGCGATGAACTTCGAGACTGCGTTATCACTGCCTCGGGTTACGACGTTGTCGTCCTACAGCTCGACAAGTCCTAGAACACAAAACACCCGCCGTCATACTGCGGGTGTCGATGACTCACGTGTCTATGAACAAGCCGAAGTGCAACTGCAACCACCACAGACGCTACGCGATCGGAGACGCGCAGGTCAACCCGGGTCCGCATACTGGTGTTTCGCCAGACCTCCGAGACATTCCCCCGAGCTAGGGATGCAGGGTGAGGATGGGCTTGCCCGATTCGGTCGTGGATCTCGACCGACGCGATGTCCGCCTGCTCCGCAGGGACCGTACCGTCGACGACGATCGGCTTGCCGGCCTTCGCCTCCCAGTCGGCGATCTGCTTGGAGGCGCCGGACTTGTCGACGACGACCAAGGTGTAGTTGAGCTCCTCGGGCCAGTCATCGCCGCCCTTGTAGACGCATCTCACCTCGACGAGGGTGCCCCAGTCGGTGTCGCTGAGGCGGGCCGTCGCCCGGATGGGTACGTCGGGGGAGATGGGAACCATCCGCTGTGCGGTCGGCACCGTCGGCTGGCTCGGCTCCCCGGAGGATCCACCCAGACCAACCAGGAGCGCGACCACGAGCACCGCCGCGGCGGCAACCCCGATCACCGTGTTGGTCAGGCGACGCCGAAACCTGGTCCTCTGGACCTCGGCCATCAGTCGGGGGAGCAGCGTTTCGGGAACCTCCGGCCCCGGCTCGCCCGCGGTGCGCGCCTGCTCAGGCGTAAGCGCAGCCAGCAGCCCCGGCATGCCGGCCAGCTGGCTGACGCCACGCTGGCAGTCCTGGCAGTCGGCCAGATGTGCCTCGTAGTCCGAACGGTCGGTCGGGGTGAGTGCGCCTAGCAGGTAGGCGGCGTCGTACGTCGCGAACTGGTCCGTCATCGTCCGACCCCCATCTCCATGAGCACCAGCCGCAGGGCGGCCAGCGCGTAGTGCAGTCGCGACTTCACGGTGCCTTCGGGGACGCCGATCCGCTCGGCTGCCTGCGCCGTACTGCGCCCGCCGTAGTAGCACTCGACGAGAACCTGTCGGTGTGCGAACGACAACCGGCCGAGCGCATCGCTGATCAGCCAGGACTGGACCACCTCGTCTGTCGTGTCGACCCCCCGCTCGGGCAGCTCGTCAGCCGGGAACTCGGGCCGAACCTGCCGCGCGCGCCACTGGTCGATCGCGATGTTGTGGGCGACCTTGAGCAACCATCCCCTGGCCGAGCCCTGGGTCTGGTCGAGCACCTTGGGGTTTCGCCACGCGCGGAGCAACGTCTCCTGGACCACGTCCTCGGCATGTCCGCGGTCACCGCCGGTGAGGCTCAGGGCATACGACCAAAGCGCGCGCGCATGGTCATCATGCAGCGCACGCATCAGGTCTGCTTCCCGAGTCACCACGACGTTTCCATGCTCTCATCCGCACCTGAGCGACCGGGAGTAGTCGCTCTCACGACCTCTACACGTGACAACGGGACAGATTGTTCAGCGGATGGGCCAGTCCGGTGGCCGGCACGCGGTGACCTCGGTCACGGGGGGCCGCCTTGCGTTCCTGGCGACCGGGCGCCGGCTGCATAGAGTGACGGCATGGAACGTGCCTCTGTGACCCGGCTCACGAGCTCAGCCGCTCTGGTCCTGACGATGGCGGTCACCATGATCACGACGGTGGCGGTGACCGCAACGGCGGCCGGGCAGGCGGCTGGGACTGCGACGCCGGCTCACCACCAGGTGGTCGAGCAGCGCCGGATCGGCACCAGCGTCGACGGTCGCGGAATCTTCGCTCACCGGCTGGGTGATCCGAACGCCTCCATCAAGGCCGTGATCCTCGGCGAGATGCATGGCGACGAGCCGGCGGGGGTCCAGCTGGCGAGAGCCATCATCTCCGGACCCACCATCCGGCACATCGACTTGTGGGTCGTGCCGACCATGAACCCGGATGGCCTCGCCGCCCACACCCGGCAGAACGCCCATGGCGTCGACCTGAACCGGAACTGGTCGTACCAGTGGGTGCATCAGACCGGCACCTACAACTCCGGCCCGCACCCGTTCAGTGAACCGGAGACCAGAGCCATCAGGCACTTCCTGGTGGCGATCGACCCGACCTTCGTCGTCTCGCTCCATCAGCCGCTGCACGGAGTCGACTCCGACCACCCCAAGAACCCACGCCTGATGAACCGCTTGGCCGCCAACCTCGGCCTGCCCAAGAAGCCGTTCACCTGCGGGACCGGCGGCTGTCACGGCACCATGACCGGCTGGTTCAACTTCTACCGGCCTGGAGCGTGCATCACCGTCGAGTTCGGCCCGGCGCCCCCACCGGCATATCTGACCCATCGGGCGGCCACCGGCACGGTGCGTGCCGTGTTCGGCCGCTACTGAGGTCATTGCGGTGACCTCGCGGCATGGGACGATCACATGCAACAGGGCGTAGACAGCGGTGCGCGCCGCTGCCTACGCCCTGAAGACGTGATGACCTCGTGAGCTACTGACCCTTGCGGTACACGACCCAGGAGTCGGACATCCGCTGCGCCTGGCCAGCCGTGAAGCGGTCCATGCACAGGTCGTCGCTGTAGTTCATGAAGTTGTGGATGGGGTCAACCCCCGGCTTGTCCGGGCAGGTGTCCTGCGACTTGATGCAGTCGAAGATGTTGTCGCCATCGTCTTGTGAAGGGGTGTCGCTCACCCGGTCACCAGGGCTGTCGCAGCCGCTCTGGAACGTGTGGAAGAGACCCAGCCAGTGCCCGATCTCGTGCGTGGCGGTGTCGCCCTCGTTGTACGGCGACGCGCTGCCGCCCGGCATCGAGTCGGTCAGCATGACCAGACCGTCCTCGACCAGCTTCCCTCCCGGGAACGTCGCGTACCCGAGCAGCCCGTCACCGAGGTTGGCGATGTAGATGTTCAGGTCCCGGTAGGTGCCCTTGTGCAGCGCGGCCTTGGCCTCGTGGTCGTCTGCTGGGTCGCTGCCCGGGTAGGACCAGTCGTACCAGTCCGAGTTCGCCGTGTAGTCGACGGACTTGAGGGTGAAGACGAACGGCGTGGGGGCGTCCTGCTTGCTGGCCAGGCCGCCGTACGCCTTGTTGAGCACGTGCATCTGCCGCACGATCATGGTCTGCGTCGGGCCGCCGGTGCCGTCGTCCTTCGTGATGACGTGGACGAACGTCCTGACGTTCACCGATCCGGGCTTCAGCGTGGTCGGCTTCGCCCCGAAGCTGAGACTCGCCAGCTTGCTGCGGAGCTGGGCATCCATCTGGGCAGCACGTGCCTCGGTGACCGTGTTGGGGTCCTTCACGGTCGCACCCTTGGCGAGACGGGCATCCGCTGTCCCGCTGCTGGCGCATGACCCCAGGGCATGAGATGCACCCGATGTCACGTTGCCGGTGGCGGCGCCTCCCGCACATAGCAAGCCAACCACGGCCATTCCGGTCAGGACATGTGTCTTCATGTTTTCCCATTCCGTTTGTCTGCGAGCCCCGTCGACCCACCCACTGGCACACCACCCTATGAGGTTCGGCGGGTCTGCGTCCGGCGAATCGGCGCCGGTCCGCGAGCCGTCCGGGAACTGTTACCGAGTCTTGATGATCCGGCACCGCACCAGCAGCCGACGTACAGCCGGCCGCCCTTGGACCGTGGTGGGTGCGCCGCCTGGTGGAGGCCTTCATGACGTCCGCATGGGTGTACGCCATGACGCGCGTTGGGACGGACGTTGCTGCTTCGCCGGGTGGTCCGGGTCAGAGCGAGGACGGCAACCTGGGCCGTCTACCGTGTCACAGCAGAGAACGGAGGTTGCGACCCAACGAACAGACAGCCTCGGCCTATGGTCTGAAGGCGAGCTCATGTCCGGCGACTGGGCGACAAGGTTCATCGCGGACGGGTCACTTCTGAGATTGATCGGAGACGGAGTCGGATGGAGGTTCTGTCGCTGACGCTGATCCTGGCCACGATGTTCGGCTGGTGCGTGCTCGCCAACAGCCTGCAGCGAGTCGGGCTGACCGCTCCGATCGTGTTCGTCACCGCCGGCTTTGTGCTCTCCGAGATGCTGGACGTCTTGGATCTTGCTCCTGAGCCGCACTTGGTCAAGGTCATCGCCGAGGTGACCCTGGTGTGGGTCTTGTTCGCCGACGCGTCCCTGGTTCGGCCGAGCCAGTTCGGGCACGACCTCGGCATGTATGGGCGATTACTCGGGGTCGGCCTCCCGTTGACGGTCGCGCTGGGAACGATCGCCGCACTGGCGCTGCTACACGTCGACGTGTGGGCAGCACTGCTGATTGGTGCCGCGCTCGCGCCTACCGACGCCGCCCTTGGCGCCACCGTGATGTCCAATCCTTCGGTTCCCGACAGGGTCCGCCGAACACTCAACGTGGAGAGCGGACTCAACGACGGCGTAGCGACGCCCATCGTGCTGCTCGCGATTGCTGGCATCGCCACGAATGAGGGGATCACGGGTGTGGAGAGCCCGAGTCACGCGATCCTCTCGCTGCTGGTCGGGGTTTTGGCCGGCGTCGCGGTCGGCGGGCTCGGCGGCGTTGTGACGCGGCTGGCGCGCAGCCGGGGTTGGCTGTCGGAGGAGCTCGCCGGCCCAGCCGTCCTTGCCCTGGCGCTGCTCGCCTACACCGGGGCACTCCTGGTCGACGGCAACGGATTCGTCGCCGCCTTCGTCGGCGGACTCGTCTTCGGCGCAGTCGCGGGACGCGGCGGCGAGAAAGAGGTCTACTTCGTCGAGCAGGCCGGTGCCTTGACCTCGATGATCAGCTGGCTCATCTTCGGCACGCTGGCCGTCCCCATCATCGCCCACGCATGGAGCTGGAGCGTGCTTGCCTATGGCGTTCTCAGTCTGACTGTGGTGCGGATGCTCCCGGTGGCGCTCGCCCTGGCCGGAGCCGGCCTCGACCGGTTCAGCGTCGCGTTCGTCGGGTGGTTCGGGCCTCGCGGCCTGGCCTCGGTGATCTTCGCGCTGCTCGCCCTGGAGGACCTGCACGAGGCTGGGCACGAACTCGTGGCGGTTATCGCGTTCACCGTCCTGCTCAGCGTCGTCGCGCACGGGTTCAGCGCCGGGCCACTCGCGAACAGGTTCACCGACTCCCCCTCCGCAGCACGGCCCTGACCAAGATGCGCGTATCGCCCAGGCAGCGGCGATCGGCCCGTCAGGTAGCCCAACATGCGACGAAAGGTAGTTCCACGCGGACAAGCGGGTCACCTCAGCGCATGAGGTGACCCGCTCGCCGACCATCAGAGGGTGCCGAGGAGGACGTCGGCAATCTCAGATGTCGTAGTAGAGCTCGAACTCGTGGGGGGTGGGACGGAGGGCGATCGGCTGGACCTCGTTGACCCGCTTGTAGTCGATCCAGGTCTCGATCAGGTCGGGGGTGAAGACATCGCCCTCGAGCAGGTACTCGTGGTCCGCCTCGAGGGTGTCCAGGACCTCGCTCAGGGTCGACGGGACAGTCGCGACGCCTTCGTGCTCCTCCGGCGGCAGCTCGTAGAGGTCCTTGTCGATCGGTGCCGGCGGCTCGATCTTGTGCTTGATGCCGTCGAGACCGGCCAGCAGCATCGCTGAGAAGGCGAGGTACGGGTTGGCCGACGGGTCGGGGCAACGGAACTCGATCCGCTTCGCCGCCGGGTTGGAGCCGGTGATCGGGATCCGGATGCAGGCCGAGCGGTTGCGCTGGCTGTAGACCAGGTTGACCGGCGCCTCGAAGCCGGGCACCAGCCGGTGGTAGGAGTTCACCGTCGGGTTGGTGAAGGCGAGCAGCGACGGGGCGTGCGCGAGCAGTCCGCCGATGTAGTAGCGGGCAGTGTCGGACAGCCCGGCGTAGCCCGACTCGTCGTAGAACAGCGACTCGCCCTCGGAGCGGATCGACTGGTGGCAGTGCATGCCCGAGCCGTTGTCGCCGAAGATCGGCTTCGGCATGAAGGTCGCGGTCTTGCCGTTGCGCCAGGCGACGTTCTTGACGATGTACTTGAACTTCATCACGTTGTCGGCCGAGGCGAGCAGCTCGTCGTACCGGAAGTTGATCTCCGCCTGTCCGGCGGTGCCGACCTCGTGGTGCTGGCGCTCGACGATCAGTCCGGCCGCCTCGAGCTCGGTCGAGATCTCGGCGCGGATGTCGGCGAAGTGGTCGACCGGCGGCACCGGGAAGTAGCCGCCCTTGTACTTGACCTTGTAGCCGCGGTTTCCGCCGACCTCCTCGCGCCCGGTGTTCCAGGCGCCTGCGACCGAGTCGATCGAGTAGAAGCCGGTGTTCTGCTTCGTCTCGAACCGTACGTCGTCGAAGATGTAGAACTCCGCCTCCGGAGCGAAGAACGCCTGGTCGCCGATGCCGGTGCTGGTCAGGTAGGCCTGGGCCTTCTTCGCGATGTTGCGCGGGTCGCGGCTGTAGGCCTCGTGGGTGAGCGGGTCGTGGATGAAGAAGTTGACGACGAGCGTCTTGTGTGTCCGGAAGACGTCGAGGTACGCCGTCGTCGGGTCCGGCAGCAGCGCCATGTCGGACTCGTGGATGGCCTGGAAGCCGCGGATCGACGATCCGTCGAACATCAGGCCCTCGTCGAAGACCTCCGGCCCGAACGACGAGACCGGCACCGTGAAGTGCTGCATCACCCCCGGCAGGTCGCAGAACCGTACGTCGACGAACTCGACGCCTTCTGACTCGACGTAGGCGAGCAGCTCCTCGCGGTCGGCGAACATCTGTCTTCGTCCTCCTAGTGGGCCGGCCGTCCAGGCAGACCCTCGTCTGTGGTTGCCGTGAACGATAGGTGTCGCGGGTTTCCCCGCCGTGTCGCGCTTGTTTCCACCGTGTTACGTTGCGCGCCGTGACAGCTCCGAGCGGCCGAGCTCGGGCGATGAGAGCTCGTCCGACCAGGACTGGCCGGGGCAAGCGACTCGGGCTCCCGCGAGAGCGGCCGCGGGGCCGTCGCCGGGTGGGGACGCCGGCTGCTCGCGATCTTCATCGACTGGATGCTGTCCCTGCTCGTCGTGAGCGTGCTCACCGGCCGCAGCCTTCGTGGGACCAGCCGCACGCCGGGTTCGTGCACAGCGATGGCTTCCGCTGCTCGTCTTCGCCCTCGAGGTCTGGCTGCTCACCGTCGCTGCTTGCCGGATCGGCCGGACAGCTCATCATGCGCATCGCTGTCCGGCGTGCTCGGCGGCGGGCTCGCTCGACCCGTCGCGTGTCTTCGTCCGGACGCTCCTGATCCTGCCTGGTGATCCCACCGGTGATCTACAACCGCGACCAGCGCGGCCTGCACGACCTGGCCGCCGACTCCGTCGCCGTACGGCGCTGAAGCCGGCGGCGAGATTCTTAGCCTGGCTACATTCTTAGGTCTTTCATAGCAACAAGTGTGCCGTGCAAGGGGATGATACCCAACGGGACGCGCGCACCGACCCGCGTGATGGTCGACCACCTTTCCACGCATCGGAAAGGCACGGCATCACATGCAAACCAAGAAGTGGGCGCGCTCGGCGCTGCCCTGACGTCGCTTGCGCTCGTCGCGTCGCCCTCGTTGGCGACCGCCTCCGGCACCCCGACGACGGCGCACCCGAGTCTGCCCGAAGCAGCTGTACGCGGAGGCGGCCAACGGCACCGCTCGCGCAGACGCACGGAACGCTGAATACTGCGCATCTCTCAACCTGGCCTGCGACTTGCAGGTGCTCACGACCAGTCCCGGGTCCAAGCACCATCCTGACCGACCGACCTGCCGTCCGGCATCGGCGCCGGTGACCTCGAGCAGGCCTACTCGCTCAAGCATGCCGACAGCGCCGACGGCACGATCACGATCATCGACGCGGCCGCCTTCCCGCCCGAGGAGCTCGAGTCGACGCTGGCCATGTACCGCAGCACCTACGGGCTGCCCGCCTGCACGATCAAGTCGGGCTGCCTGACCGTCAAGGGCCGTTTCGGTGGCTCGCCGCTCGCGCCGCCCACGACCGCCTTCCAGAAGCAGGCCGCCGAGGAGATCGGCGTCGAGACCTCCCTGGACGTCGAGATGGCGTCCGCGGCCTGCCCTGGCTGCAAGATCGTCGAGCTCCAGGTGCCGGCGACAGACGGGTTCTTCGGCTCACCCGCCCGCATGCACCACGCGACCACCCACTTCGGCGACGCCGTCAAGACCGGCGTCGGGATGGACACCTCCTCCGTGAGCATCAGCTACGGCTTCCCCGCGGACGCCACGCGAGGACGGTGGCAAGATCGCCGCAGCGCTCGACCAGAAGGGCACCACCATCACCGTGTCGACCGGTGACAACGGTTACGTCGGAACCGCCGGCACCTGGCCGCAGAACCTCCGCACCGTGATCGGCGTCGGTGGCACGACACTCACGGCAAGACGGCCACGACCCGGACGGCTGGGCCGAGTCGGCATGGTGCGGTGCCGGCAGCTCCTGCAGCCCCGACCTCGCCCCGGCGGTCGGCCAGCCAGCGTCGGTCGTCGAAGAACTGCAAGAACATGCGCGCTGACGGCGACATCTCCGTCGGACGCCGCCGCAGCAGATCGCCGTGTACGACGGCTACGCCCCTTCCAGCGGTCAGCCGCTCGGCTGGTTCATCGTCGGTGGCACCAGCGCCGCGGCACCGCTGGTCGGCGCGATCGCTGCCCGCTCACCGCGGATCGCCGACATCTCCGGGCCGAACGTGATCTACGCGGACCCGACGACGGCGTTCAACGACGTGACCACGGGAGCGAACGGCTCGTCGTGCGTCTCGCAGGGCTTCGGCGCTGCCGTCTGCGCCGCCGGCAAGGGCTGGGACGGCCCGACCGGGCTGGGCACCCCGGTGGGACTGAGCCCGTTCACCTCGTAGCACCTCGCCGAGCCTGGATCAGCCGGCCCCGTCGCGACGAGCAGTTCGCGACGGGGCCGTTCCCATGTCCGCGGTTTCGTGGCACGCTTCAGTCCGATGACTTGGGAGGTCACCATGCTCAAGACCCTGCCGGCTGCTGCGAGTGCCGCCCTGTTGGCCGCCCTGCTCAGCACCCCCGCGATGGCGGGAGCCACTCCCGCCGGGGCGGCTGATGGCGTGTCCAGTGCGAACCACGCGGGGTACGTCGTCGCCGGCCAGGGGCCGCTGCACAAGGTCACGGCACGGTGGGTCCAACCGACCGCCACCTGCGGATCCCGCCCGACGTACGCCAACGTGCAGGCCGAGCTGGCCAAGAAGACCCACATCTTCAAGATCGGGACCGCGGTCAACTGCCGCGGCGGCAGCCCGGTGGCCTATGCGTGGTACTACGGGTCCGCCGACGGCCGTAGCCGACTGCCACGCAAGGTGCTGCCAGGTGACGTGATGCGGGTGACCGTGATGTGGTACCACCGTGAGGCCGAGTTCGCGATCTCCAACTTGACTCGTCATTGGGGTCTCGGAGTGGGCATGTTCGACGGCTTCTACCAAGTGCCGACCAGGGCCTCCTTCGCGCTCGCGGCGCGCTCAGGCACCGGGGGAGCGCTGCCCTTGACCGAGGTCGGGACGGTGAAGTTCCTGGCTTGTTGGGTTGACGGGGTGAAGATCACGGACGCGGCATCGACATCCGTGACGATGACCCGAGGGCAAACAGTGAAGGCGGAGCCAGGACCGATCAGCCCCCCAGGCTCCTTCGGGGTCACCTGGCGCCACGCCTGAGGACGCTGCTCAGGTTCGCACCTAGTAGCCCGTAGCAGAAGTCATCTTCGCGTTGCGCCGGTCCAGGCGGCGCCTCGCTGCGTTGTCGTCGGTCGACGATGTCCCCGCATCGGCTCCGCTCCTCCGCCTTGCGATGCATCCACCTGTCCTCGCCGCAACACTGAAGGAACCCCTGACACGGACCACTAGCCGTCGGTGGCATCGCGGGTCTAGGTTGGCTGCAGCGGCCATTGTTCGCTGTCTTTGGCCGGCGATCTCAGGAGCCAGCCATGAGACATCAGCATTCACTGCCCGCGATTGTCATTCTCGCCCTCTCGGCAGGACTCGTATCCGCAGCCGGACCAGCGCCGGCGGCCCCCTCGAATGGACCCGCCCGCTCTCCCGCCGTCAGGGTATGGACCTTCGGCTCGTGGATCGCGGTCGACAACGGTGGCGACCACTCCTGCGGCATCCTGAAGGGTCGAACCCTCTGGTGCTGGGGCGACAACACATACGGTCAGCTCGGGTTGGGTGACACCACGGACCGGCTGGTGCCCACTCAGGTCGGAGTCGACGCCGGTTGGCAGAGCATCAGTACCGGGCTGGATCACACCTGCGCGATCCGCGACGACTTCTCGCTCTGGTGCTGGGGCGACAACAGGCGCGGACAGCTGGGCCTCGGCGACAAGGTCGAGCGCTCGGTCCCCACTCAAGTAGGCGTCGATGGCTGGGCCCATATCGCCCCCGGTGGACGGCATACCTGCGGTCGGCACACCGACAACACTCTCTGGTGTTGGGGTCTGAACAGTGACGGCCAGCTAGGTCTCGGCGACACCAAGCTGCGCCTGGTGCCGACGCAGGTCGGCACCGACGTCGACTGGGCACATATCAACACCGGCGGTCACCATTCCTGTGCCCTCCGGTTCGACGAGACGCTCTGGTGCTGGGGCCTCAACGATGCGGGCCAGCTCGGTGTCGGTGACACCGCGACGCGGCTCGTCCCCACGCAGATCGGGAGCGAGGCGATCTGGGCGCACAGCAGTCCCGGGTACGCGCATACCTGCGCCAGCCGGGTCGACGGCACGCTCTGGTGTTTCGGCGACAACTCGAAGGGCCAGCTGGGCGTGGGAGACAGGGTCAGCCGCTCGGAGCCCACGCAGGCAGGTGCGGGCGTGGTCTGGGCCTCGAGCGCAACTGGCCGCTGGCACTCCTGCGCGATCTCGATAGCGGCCACGCTGTGGTGCTGGGGACGCAACAAGGACGGCCAGCTCGGGCTGGGCGACACGTCGCTGCGCACCGTACCGGCTCAGGTCGGAACCGATGCGAACTGGGACGAGCTGGCCGCAGGTGCGACGCACAGCTGCGCGATCCGCACGGACCGCAGCTTGTGGTGCTGGGGAGACAACGCACACGGTCAGCTGGGCGTCGGTGACACGCAAAGCAGACTGCTGCCGACGCTCGTCTGACCCGCGGCCTATCGCGGGCGGGGGACGACGGGCAGCCGACGCAGCCAGAGCCAGACACCGTGCAGCCGGATCAGCAGCGCCACTCGCTGGGGCATGAACGGGTGGCGGAGTGCGCTGGTGATGATGCGCCGCGTCGTCAGCGGAACGGCTGAGCCGGTGAAGCTCGCGGTGAACACCACCTGGTCGTGCTGGACGCAGGGTGATGAACGCACCGATGCGGTCGCCGTCGAGGGTGAACTTGAGCTGGTAGCTCGCCGAAGACGCCGAAGAACGGCGAGACGTAGAACTCCTTGTCCGCCCTGCCTCGGCCCCGCTCATCGAGCTCGACGACATAGCCGTGTCGCTCGCCGTAGGTGTTGTGGACCTCCGCGACAACACCCTCGAGGCGTCCGTCTGCGGCGTAGCACCAGAAGACGCTCAGCGGGTCGAAGACGTAGCCGAGCGTTCGGGCGTTCGTGAGCATGAGGATCCGGTCGGCCGTCCAGTCGACGCCCTGCGCGTGCGAGAAACTCACGGACGTTGTCACCCAGCGTGCCGTCCTCTGCCCCGAGGTGGTCGCTCGCTCGAACCGATGCCACCGGGCGCAGCCAGCTCGGGGCGACGTCGGCTGCATCGGCGTCAATGAGCCACTGGTGCGCGCCGTAGCTGAAGCCGTGACGGAAGGGAGCCAGCCGCTCGTGCTCGACGCGTCCCCGCACCAAGGCCGGCACCGAGACCAGGGTGGACACCGTCGTACTCACCACTCGGCACCGAGCCGACGTGCCGCGGCGGCGCCCGAGCGGCAGCCGTCCTCGTGGAAACCCCACCCGTGGTAGGCGCCGGCGAAGACCACCTGATCGGTGTCGAGCTCGGCAACCTGCGTTGGGCGCGTCTTGCCGCCTGCGTGTAGACGGGGTGGGTGTAGCTCATCTCGGCGAGGACCGACTCAGGCGGCTCGCCCGGACCGGGGTTGAGGGTGACGACGAGCGGAGAGCGCTCGTCGTGGTGCTGGAGCCGGTTCATCCAGTAGCTCACCTGGACCCGTTCCCCCCGGGCGGCGCAGGCGGGCATCCGGTAGTTCCAGCCGCCTCGCGCGGCCCGGTCGGTCGGCAGCAGCGACTCGTCACGATGCAGGACGGCGTCGTTGCGTGAGTAGCTGAACGCGCCCAGCACCTCCTTCTCGTCCACGGTGGCGTCGGCCAGCATCGTCGAGCGCCTCGTCGGCGTGTGAGGCGAGCACGACCGCGTCGAAGGTGCCAAGGTCGCCCAGGTCCCCGGCGAGTGTGACGCCTCCCGTCGTGCCGCGTCACCCGCGGTCACCGGCGTGGCCGTGACCACCTCGTCGAGAGTCTCGAGGATCTTGTCGACGTACGACGACGACCCGCCCTCGACGACATACCACTGCGGCGCATCGCGCAGCCGCAGGAAACCGTGGTTGCCGAGGAAGGCGAACAGGTACCCGGCCGGGTAGCGCAGCGCGTCGTCGTGGCCGCTCGACCATACGCACGAGACGACGGGTACGGCGTAGTGGTTGACGAAGTCGGCGGAGAAACCGTGGCGGGCCAGGAACTCGCCGTAGGTCTCCTCGCTGTCGACGTGCTCCGCCAGGTGCGCCAGGGCGAGCCGCTGGAAGCGCCGTACAGCCAGCAGCAGCCGCCAGAACCGCGGGTCCAGCAAGCCGCCGGCGCTGGGCGAAGACCCCACCGCAGCCCGCGCCCGCCGACGAACTGAAGCCCACACCCGTCGCACCGGATCCCCATGCTCATCTCGGTGGGTCGGACCGCGACGCCGAGCTCGTCGAACAGCCGGAGCAGGGTCGGGTACGTGCGGTCGTTGCAGACGATGAAGCCGGAGTCGACTGCTGCAGCGGACCCGTCCTCGAGCGTGGTCTGATGGGTGTGGACGTGCCCGCCGACCCGAGCGGCCGCCTCGAAGAGGGTGACCTCGAGCGCTGTGCCGCAGCAGGTACGCCGCCGTCAGCCCGGACACGCCGGAGCCCACGACCGCTACCGTGCGGCCGTCTTCGTCTGCCAGGTCACGTCATTCAAGGAATTCGACGCGTCGAAGCGCCGACGGATTGTTCACGCGGTTCGCGGGTGGAACCGCGCATGGCCGCCCGGGCCTGCTTGGCGCTGGTGGGCACCGGGCCCTTGGGGATCGGGATCTGCGGCCGCATCGCGTCGAGCGCCCGCAGCCGCTGCATCACGTCGGTGATGTCGGCCGGGGTGATGTTGCGTGGCAGCTTCTGGATGTGCTTGGCCAGCTGCTGGACGGTGACCGTCTCCTCGGTGCCGTCGCCCACGATGACGTCGTAGATCGGCACCTCGCCGACGACGCGCGCATGCTTCTTCTTCTCGACGGCAAGCAGCTGGCGCACCCGGCTGACGTTGCCCTCGCCGACCAGCACGACGCCCGGCTTGCCGACGACCCGGTGGACGAGATCCTGGTTCTTGGTGACCGCGACGGCCTGCTGCACCTTCCAGCCCTTGCGCAGGATCCCGAGTGCCGCTCCGGCCGCACCGGGTCTGCCCTCGACCTCGGCGTAGGCGGCCCGCTCGGCGCGCCGCCCGAACACGATGAGCCAGGCCAGGAAGCCGGACGGGATCGCAACGACGATCGCGATGCAGCGGGAAGATCAGCCACAGCACCGCGCCGACCACCAGCGCCGACGCCGAGGAACCAGGCGCCGCAGATCACCCCGACCCATCGGTCGCGCTGTCGGCGTCATCTTGTAGGCGCTGATGATCCGCCGGATGGAGCCCTCCTGCTTCGGGCCGTCCGTGGCGTTCGCCTTGGCCTTGCGTCTGAATGCCATCGTCGTACCGCTTTCTGCGTCGTCGCGAGGTCAGGTGGTGACTGGGGTGGCGTCCGCGAGGCTACGCGAGTCGAGCGCCTGCTGGTAGAGGCGACCTGCCCGGTACGACGACCGCACCAGCGGGCCGCTCATCACCCCGGCGAAGCCGAGGGCCAGCGCCTCGTCCTGGAGCTCGACGAACTCCTCCGGCTTGACCCAGCGCTCGATCGGGTGGTGGCGCACCGAGGGGCGCAGGTACTGGGTGATCGTGAGCAGGTCGGTGCCGACCGAGCGCAGGTCCTCCATCGCGCCGGTGACCTCCTCGCGGGTCTCGCCCATGCCGAGGATCAGGTTGGACTTGGTCACCAGGTCGACTCGCCGGGCCATCGCGAGAACCTCGAGCGACCGCTCGTAGCGGAAGCCGGGCCGGATCCGGCGGAAGATGCGCGGCACGGTCTCGATGTTGTGCGCGAACACCTCGGGCGCGGCGTCGAACAGCTGGCCAAGGTAGTCGGCGTTCGCGCTGAAGTCGGGAGCGAGCATCTCGACGCCGACACCGGGGTTGAGCTCGTGGATCTTGCGGATCGTCTCGGCGTACAGCCAGGCGCCCTCGTCGGGCAGGTCGTCGCGGCACACGCCGGTGACGGTGGCGTAGCGCAGCTCCATCTGCCGGACGCTCTCCGCGACCCGCAGCGGCTCCTCGCGGTCGAGGTCGGCGGGCTTGCCGGTGTCGATCTGGCAGAAGTCGCAGCGCCTGGTGCACTGGTCGCCGCCGATCAGGAAGGTGGCCTCGCGGTCCTCCCAGCACTCGAAGATGTTGGGGCAGCCAGCCTCCTGGCAGACCGTGTGCAGGCCTTCGCGCCGGACCAGCGACTGCAGCTGCTGGTACTCCGGACCCATCCGCGCCTTGGTCTTGATCCAGGCGGGCTTGCGTTCGATGGGGGTCTCGGCGTTGCGCACCTCGAGGCGCAGCATCTTCCGTCCGTCCGCGGCGATGGTCACGGTTCCCAGCCTACGCCGGGAGGCGAGGTGCCAGAATCGGCGCGTGTCCGACTTCGGCGTTCTCGCGGCCGAGGTCGCCGATGCCTTCGACCTGGGTACGCCGCTCGGGCCGATGGTCGAGGCCGCCGGTGGTGAGCAGGCCCGCATCTGGCGGCTGGACACCACGGCCGGGCAGCTTCGCCGTCAAGGAGCCACGGCGCGGCTTCGAACCGCGTGTCGACGGGGTCGACGTCGCGCTCCAGGAGGCGGTGCGGGCACAGACCGAGCGTGCTGATGCCGATGCCGGTACGGCGACCGGGCGGTGCCTTCGTCGTACCCGTCGGAGACTGGTTGGTCCGGGTCTCGACGTGGGTCGACCTGCTGCCGCCCGACACCGGGCTCGACCCGGCCGTGGTGGGCCGGCTGCTCGCGGCGCTGCACCAGGTCGACTACGCGCCGCCCGCGGGCGTGCTCGAGACCGGTGTCGATCCCTGGTACGCCGCACCCGTCGGCGAGCCGGTGTGGTCGGACCTGACCGCCCGGCTCGAGGCGCTCGGCGCGCCGTTCGCCGCGACCTTTCGCGCCGAGCTACCGAACCTGCTCGCTCTCGAGGACCTCTTCGAGGAGCCCCGCGACCTCCGGATGTGCCACTGCGACCTCTGGGCCGACAACGTCCTGCGGACGTCCGTCGGGGGAGCTGTGCGTGATCGACTGGGACAACTGCGGGCCGGCCGACCCGGGCCACGAGCTGGCGCTGTGCGGTTTTCGAGTACGGCCAGGGGCGACCCGAGCGGATGCGGGCGCTGTACGACGCCTACCGGGCAGCGGGTGGACCGGCTCGGCTCGAGCGGCCGGGTCAGCTCACGATGCTGATCGCCCAGTTCGGCCACTTCTGGGAGTCGGCCGCCGAGGAGTGGCTCGACCCGGAGTCGACCGACGCCGAGCGCGTCCATGCCGAGGGCCGGGTCGCTGAGCTGATGGACCCACCGCTCAGCGTCGACCTGCTTGGGCCCTGCTGGAAGCCGTGCGCTGATCTGCCGTGGGTTGGGATGTTTCCGCTAGCCGCGCTCTAGCGGCTATCCGAGGGTGACCAGACCGGGCGCCGGCCGGCGTTCGATGTCCGGAGAGCGGTCGTACGGCGTCCAGTCGAGGAGCTCACGCAGGTGTCGCTCCAGAAACGGATCGGCCTCCTCGACGGTGACGTCTCGGCCGAGCTCCCGGCTCAGGCTGGTCACGCCGGCGTCCGCGATCCCGCAGGGGATGATCGCGTCGAAGCCGTCCATGGCGTTGTTGCAGTTCAGCTCGACTCCATGCATGGTCACGCCCCGGGACACCCGGATACCGAGGGCCGCGATCTTGCGTTCTGGCCGGAGGTCATTCGCCGCGAGCCATACGCCGCTGCGACCCTTGACCCGACCGGTTTCGAGTCCCAGGTCGCCGCAGACCCGGATCAGAGCCTCCTCGAGCCGCCGGACGAAGTCGACGACGTACACGTGTGAGGGCAGCTTGGTGATCGGGTAGGCGACCAGCTGGCCGGGTCCGTGCCAGGTGATCTTGCCGCCTCGGTCGACGTCGATGACCGGGGTGCCGTCGGCGGGGCGGTCCTGCGGCTCGGTGCGCTTGCCGGCGGTGTAGACGAAGGGATGCTCCAGGAACAGGACGGTGTCGGTGATCTCGTCGTCGACCCGCTGGGCGTGCAGCCGGCGCTGGAGCTCCCAGGCCTCGACGTAGTCGACCGGCTGGTCGCCGTACCCGATCCGGCGGAATCGGAGCGCTGGTGGCGAGGTCACCCGGTCAACGATAGTCGGGGCTCTCCGGCATACTCGCGGCCATGACCGACGTACCCGAGGCGAACCTCTCCCCGCGCTGGCCTGCGGATACGCGGGTGCAGATCCCCGTCAACGGCGACGAGCGAGCGACCTTGACCGCTTTCCTCGACTGGCACCGGCAGACCTTCGAGCTCAAGTGCGCAGGCGTTCCTGCCGACACCCTGTCCGCGCTCGGCGTACCGCCCTCGACGATGAGCCTGCACGGCATCCTGCGGCACCTGGCCGCTGTGGAGCGCTGGTGGTTCCGCATCCACTTCGCCCGGGAGGACGTGCCGTTGCTCTACTACTCCGACGACGACCCGGCGCAGGACTTCGACTCGCTCGACGGCGACGTGGCTGAGGCGTTCAGGGTCTGGCGCGAGGAGTGTGAGCGAGCCCGCGCGATCGTGGCTGGCGCTGCCTCCCTCGACGCAACCGGAGGGCCCAGCCGCCGCACGGGCGAGCCGATCTCCCTACGCTGGGTGATGGTGCAGATGATCTCCGAGTACGCCCGCCACAACGGCCACGCCGACCTGCTGCGCGAGCGGATCGACGGTGCCACCGGCTACTAGGCGCTGCGCTCCAGCTGGATCTGGCTGACCCCGAGGTAGCGCGAGCGGAAGCCGGCCTCGCAGTAGGCGAGGTAGAACTCCCAGATACGGCGGAAGCTCTCGTCGTAGCCCAGCTTGGCAACCTCGTCCCACTGGCGCCACGAACTGCAGGCGCCAACGCCGCAGCGTCTCGGCGTAGTGCACTCCGAGCTCGCGACGCTGGGTGATGTGGAGCGACGTGTGTTCACCGCAGACGTCCTCGATCGCCTGGATCGAGGGGATCAGGCCGCCGGGGAAGATGTACTTCTGGATCCAGCCGTAGGAGTTGCGGGTCTCGAGCATCCGGTTGTGGGCCATCGTGATCGCCTGGATGGCGACCTTCCCGCCCGGCGCGAGGAGGCGGTCGATGGTGCTGAAGTAGCTCGGCCAGAACTCCTCGCCGACGGCCTCGATCATCTCGACGCTGACGATCGCGTCGTACTCGCCGTCGACGTCGCGGTAGTCCTGCAGGCGCACGTCGACCAGCGGGTCTAGGCCGAGCTGCTTGATCGCGGGTGTTCGCCAGGTCGGCCTGCTGCTCCGACAGCGTGATGGTGGTGACCATCGCTCCGCGCTGTGCGGCCCGAATCGCCAGCGAGCCCCAGCCCGACCCGATCTCCAGGACCCGGGTGCCGTAGCCGACGCCGGCGTAGTCGAGGATCCCGTCGAGCTTGCGAACCTGAGCGGACTCGAGCGACTCATGCTCGATGTCGGAGAACCAGGCCGACGAGTAGGTCATCGTCTCGTCGAGGAACATCGAGAACAGGTCGTTGGACATGTCGTAGTGCGCGGAGATGTTGGTGCGGGACCCGTCGGGCGTGTTGCGCGTGCTCGTGCGGCAGCCGGCGGTCGATCACCCTGCGCATCCGACGCAGTGGTGCAGGGACCAGATCCTGCAGCTTCGCGGCGAACGGTGTGAGCAGGTCGGCCAGATCGGTGCCCGGTCCCGGCGTCCAGTCACCTGCCACGTACGCCTCTCCGAAGGCCATCTTGGCGTCTCGGCCGAGCCGACGGTAGAACCGGTCGGGGCGGGCGAGATGCATGACGGGGGCGGTCGGGTCCGTGCTGCCCCACGAGGTGCCGTCCGGCAGGGTCAGGCGAGCGTCGACCCGGTGGGCGGCCGCCTTCACGATGCCGCGGGCGATTCTCGCGCCGACCCGGGTATGCAGGCTGTCGACGACTGCCGGTGTGCTCACTGGATGGATCCTCATTCCTAGGGCCTGGGCGGCCTCACCTGGGTTCGACACGACTCGAGGCCTGGATGGGGCGTACTGCCCAAACCTGGCGACGTAGCGACGTGGCTACCTCAGGATATGGAGACCGCACCGGATGTTGGGACCACTGATCAGGTTTGCATAGGTTCGCAAGGTCGGTGCATAGATTCGCTGGGAGGATCTCGTGCCTGTGGACAACCCACACCAGGTGAGGGCCGGGTACGGCAGGCTTGCTCCATGGCCCGCCGAACCAGCAAGGCCAGCGGTCATCGACGCCAGCGCGAGTCGCTCGGTGTCGGCGCGTCCGCCGTGGTCGTTGGCGTGAGTGTTCTCGTCGTCGTGGTCGCGCTGATCCTAGGCGCCAGCCTGGTCGTCAGGGGCTGGCAGCGTGGTGGCTCGCAGCAGCCCAGTGAGGCTCGAGAACCAACGCACCTCAGGATCACCCCGACTATCTCGAGTCCTATCACCAGCCCGACGGCCCGGCCACTACCGAGCTGGCGAAACGTTCTGGCTGGGATCGACCGGCGCCGAGAGACGGCCTGGCGGCTCGGCAGGGCTGACCTGCTCAGCCGGGTGTACGCGGCCGGGACTGCTGAGCTGCACGCCGACCGACACACGTTGTTGCGCTACCGCGGGCGAGGCATGCACGTCTCGGGAGTGACCATGACGTTCCTCTCCGTCCGGGCGCAGCGCGTTGCTGCCGGGTCCGCGTCGCTGCTCGTCGTCGACCAGCTCGGGCCCGCAGTTGCGATCGACCGGACGGGTGGGCGGCACCGGCTGCCGAGGGACGTGCCGACGCGGCACCGGATCGAGCTCACCCTGGTCGACGGACACTGGCGCATATCCGCGATCGCACCGGCCTGACCCGGTCTCCGCCCTAGGCCGCCGTACCACTCGAGGTCAGGAGAGCGCGGCCCGCAGCTCGCTGTCGAGGTTCGGCTGGGTGAACTCGAACCCGGCCTCCTGCAGCCGCGCCGGATGCACCTTGAGGCTTCCCAGCACCTCGCCCGACAGGTCGCCGAGCACCGTCTTCAGGGCGAACGCCGGCACCCGCAGGAACGTGGGCCGATGCAGCTGCTTGCCGAGCAGGGCGTTCAGGTCGGCATTGGTCGCGGGCTCGGGAGCCACCAGGTTGTAAGCGCCACTCATCGTCTCGTCCGTGACCGCCCGGACCACTGCCGACAGCCAGTCGTCGAGGCCGATGGTGGGGAACCACTGCCGCCCGTCACCGAGCCGACCCCCGACGCCGAGCTGGTAGCGGCAGCTTCATGACCTTGAGCGCGCCACCACGCTGGTCGAGCACGATGGCGGTCCGCAGCAGCACGACCCGGGCGCCAGCCTCGGCAGCCGGTCGAGTCGCCGCCTCCCACTGCAGCACGACGCCCGCCAGGAAGCCATCACCTGGTGCCGACGACTCATCCAGCTCCTCGTCGCCGCGGTCCTTGCCGTAGTAGCCGACCCCGCTGCCGTTCACCAGGGCCGGTCGCGGTCCGTCCAGGTCGGCGATCGCGCGGGCGATCGTGCCGGTCGTCGCCGTACGGCTCTCCAGGAGGGTCTTGCGGTACGACGCCGTCCAGGGCCAGTGCGCGATGGGGGCGCCGGACAGGTTGACGACGGCCTCGACGCCCTCGAGCGCCTCTGCCGGCAAACTGTCCGCATACGGGTCCCAGCGGAACTCGTCGGGGCCGCCGGGGTCAGACCTCACGAGTCGGCGGGTCGCGTGCCCCTCGTCCTCGAGGCGCCGTCGAAGGGCCGTACCGAGGAAGCCCGAGGCGCCGGACAGCAGGACCAGCATCCGGTCAGAGGCCGAGCTCGGACTCGAAGTTGGCCTCTTCGAGCCGCTGCTTGATGGCGGTCAGGAACCGCGCCGCATCGGCACCGTCGACCAGGCGATGGTCGTACGTCAAGGCCAGGTAGACCATCTGCCGGACCGCGATCGTCTCGCCCAGGTTGGCGTCGTCGATCACGACCGGCCGTTTGACGACGGTGCCGGTGCCGAGGATCGCCACCTGCGGCTGGTTGATGATCGGGGTGTCGAAGAGCGCTCCGCGGCTGCCGGTGTTGGTGAGCGTGAACGTGCCGCCGGACAGCTCGTCGGGTGTCACCTTGTTGTCCCGGGTGCGGGTCGCGAGGTCCTGGATCTTGCGGGCGATGCCGGCGATGGACAGGTCGCCGGCGTTCTTGATCACCGGGACGAGCAGCCCGCGCTCGGTGTCGACGGCGATGCCGAGATGCTCACCGTCGTGGTAGGTGACCGTGCCCGCATCGGTGTCGATCGATGGCGTTGACCTGTGGGTAGGTCTTGAGCGCGTCGATCGCGGCCTTCGCGAAGAACGGCAGGAAGGACAGCTTGACACCTTCGCGCTGCTCGAACCCGACCTTGACCTTGTTGCGCAGCCGGGAGATCGCCGTGACGTCCACCTCGACGACGGTGGTCAGCTGGGCCGAGGTCTGGAGGGACTCGACCATGCGGGACGCGATGACCTTGCGCAGGCGGCTGAGCTTCTCGGTGGTCCCGCGCAGGCTGCTGGCGGCTGGGGATGCCGCGGCGGCAGCTCGGGCTGCGGGCGCGGTGGCCGCCGGGGCCGCAGCTGGCTGCTCGGCCTGCTTCTGCTGCTCCTCCGCCGCCCGCTCGGCCGCCTCGGCGGCAGCGAGCACGTCCTGCTTGCGGATCCGTCCGCCGACACCGGTGCCGGTCAAGCGTCGAAAGGTCGATGCTGTGCTTGGTCGCCAGCTTGCGCACCAGCGGGGTGACATAGCTCTGGTCCGCTCGAGCTGCTTTCGCTCGGTGCGGCCGCGGCTGGCTGCTCGGTGGGCTTGGGCTGCTGGCTCGGACTTCGACTCTGGCTCCGGCGTTGGCTCCGGCTCCGGCTCCGGCTCCGGTTCGGGCTCCGGCTCTGGCTCGGGCTCTGGCTCTGGCTCGGGCTCCGGCTCTGGTTCGGGCTTGGTGCTCTGGCTCTGGCTCGCGGTGACTCCGGACCAGGCTCGGCCTGCTGACCCCCGGTCGGACGTCGTCACCACCGGACTCAGCGCCGCCGCCTCCGGAGCCGATCCGAGCGAGTACGGCGCCCACCTCGACGGTCTCGTCCTCGCCGACGACGATCTCCGCCAGGGTCCCGGCGACCGGTGAGGGAATCTCCGTGTCGACCTTGTCGGTGGAGACCTCGAGCAGCGGCTCGTCGACCTCGACCTGGTCACCTACGGCCTTGAGCCACTGGGTCACGGTGCCCTCGGTGACGCTCTCGCCGAGCGCGGGCAGCGTCACATCGGTCGTACCGCCACCGCCGCCAGATCCGCTCGACGTACCTCCGGACGGAGTCATCAGCGGCTGCTGTCACGGCTGGTTCAGGCTCGTCGGCGTCAGCGCTGTCGTCCGCGGTCTCGTCTCCACCTTGCTGTGACGCCGCCTCGCTGGCGCCGTCGGAGGATTCAGCATCCTCGGTGGACTCGGCGGCGTCACCCGGACGGACTCGCGCTGTCGCCGGATCGACGACGCCCGGCCGACTCACCGGACTCGCCGATGACCGCGAGCACGGCACCGACCTCGACCGTCTCGTCCTCGTCGGCCCGGATCTCGAGCAGGGTTCCGGCGACCGGGGAGGGGATCTCGGTGTCGACCTTGTCGGTCGAGACCTCCAGCAGCGGCTCGTCGACGGCGACCTCGTCGCCCACCGACTTCAGCCACTGGGTGACGGTGCCTTCGGTGACGCTCTCGCCGAGCGCCGGCAGTTTGACTTCGGTCGCCATCTCGCTTCGTCATCCTCTGGTCGGAACGGTTGGTGGGTCCAGGATCCGCGGATCAGCCTATCGGGGAGCGGTCAGGAGTGCGCGTGCAGCGGCTTGCCTGCGAGCGCCAGGTGAGCCTCGCCCAACGCCTCGCCCTGGGTGGGATGCGCATGCACCAGGCTGGCCACGTCGGTCGGGAAGGCCTCCCAGTTGTAGATCAGCTGAGCCTCGCCGATCAGCTCGCCCACCCGGGCACCCACCATGTGCACCCCGACGACCGGGCCGTCCTTGGCCCGCACCAGCTTGACGAAGCCCTGGGTCTTCAGGATCTGGCTCCTGCCGTTGCCCGCCAGGTCGTAGGTCAGGGTCTCCACCTGCTCGTCGCCGTACCGCTCCTTGGCCTTGCCTCGCTCAGACCGACCGACGAGATCTCGGGATCGCTGTAGGTGACCCGCGGAATCCCGTCCTCGTCGATGACCGCGGGTGCGAGACCGGCGATGTCCTCGGCGACGAAGATGCCTTGCTGGAAGCCACGGTGGGCAAGCTGCCATCCCGGCACGATGTCGCCGACCGCGTAGACGCCCTCGACATTCGTGCGCAGACGCTCATCGGTCAGCACGAAGCCGCGGTCCATGGCGATGCCTTGACGCCTCGTACCCGAGGTCAGCCGTGCGGGGGCCGCGCCCGACGGCGACGAGGAGCAGGTCGGCGTCGTACGTGTCGCCCGACTCGACGGTCACTGTCACACCGCTGTCTGTCGTCGCGACCGAGCGGAACCGGGTCGCGGTCTTGAAGACGATGCCGCGCTTGCGAAACGCCCGCTCCAGCGCTTTCGAGCAGGCCTCGTCCTCACCTGGGACCAAGCCGGGGGAGCGCCTCGATGATCGTCACGTCGACGCCCGAAGGATCGCCAGGCCGACGCGAACTCCACGCCGATGACACCGCCGCCGAGCACGATCGCCTTGTCGGGCAGGGTCGTCGAGCTCCAACGCATGCTCGCTGGTGAGCACGCGGTCGCCGTCGACCTCCAGGCCGGGGAGGGACCGGGAGTACGAGCCGGAGGCGAGGACGACGTGCCGACCCTCGTAGCGAGTCCCGTCGACCTCGACCGCGTGTGGCGCCGACCAGGGTCCCGTGGCCGGCGACCACGGTGATCTTGCGGCCGGACACCAGTCCCTGCAGGCCCTTGTAGAGCCGCGCGACCACGCCGTCCTTGTAGGAGTTGACGCGCTTTGAGGTCGACCCCGCTCGAATGTCGCCGAGACGCCGAACTGGCTGGACTCGCGGACCGCGTCGGCGACCTCACCCGCGTGCAGCAGCGCCTTCGTCGGGATGCACCCGCGGTGCAGGCAGGTGCCGCCGACCTTGTCCTCCTCGACGATCGCCACGCTCAGGCCGAGCTCCGCTGCGCGCAGCGCGCAGGCGTAGCCGCCACTGCCGCCGCCAAGGATCAGCACGTCAAAACTTGTTGGATCGTCCGCCACGCTTCCTCCGACCGATGCGAGCCCAGGTGTCGCCGTACCGGCGGCGGTGACGTCGCACCGACCGGCAAGGCAGCCTGGTCATCTTCGCACCCGGTGTCCGTTCGGAGACCGGCAGCCTGCAACGTGCGCGATACTGGAAGCTCGATCGACCGACTCGAGCGGAGGGCGCATGGGATTCCTGTCCCGTCGTCGCAACCGGCCCGGCGTCCTGCGGACCGCCGAGTCGGACGACGCGCGCTACCTCAAGGATTGGGTCAAGAGCCGTTCCGGCATCGAGGGGTTCGTCGAGCCTCGTACCGCCGTGACGGAGACGACGCTGCTGCTGGTCGCCATCGACGGCGAGTGGACCCGCCGCCGGGTGCCGTCCGTCGAGTGGGCGCACGACTTCGCCAACCGCGAGGGCATCCCGAGCTACGACGCGGCCGTGGTCGGCTACCCGGCCCGGATGCGCGAGTGGAACCGCACCCACAGCACCAAGCCGCCACCCCCCACCACCCCCTGACCATCCGGCCGTTCTGACTGACCATCCGGCCGTTCTGGCTGACCATCCGGCCGTTCTGGCAGACCATCCGGCCGTTCTGGCTGACCATCCGGCCGTTCTGGCGACATCCGGCCGTGACGACCATCCGGCCGTTCTGGCTGACCATCCGGCCGTTCTGGCAGCGATCGTATCCGGCCGGAGCTGGCCTGGGTTGTTTCGGCCGGATGGTGGGTTGTTTCGGCCGGATGGTGGGTTGTTTCGGCCGGATGGTGGGTTGTTTCGGCCGGATGGTCAGGCGGAGCGCTCGACGGCGAGCTGGACGAGGGTGCGGACCGCCGTACCGGTGCCGCCCTTGGGGGTGTAGCCGGTGGGTGAGCCCTCGTTGAAGGCGGGGCCGGCGATGTCGAGGTGGGCCCACGGGATGCCGTCGGCGACGAACTCGCGCAGGAACGCCGCCGCGAACATCGCGCCGCCCCAGGGCTCCGGGTTGTGCTGGCTCAGGTCGGCGATCTTCGTGCGTGCGCACCTTCTCCTGCATCTCCTCGGCGATCGGCATGGCCCACATCTGCTCGCCGGCGCGGTCGGCCACCGCCGGCAGCTCGCGCTGCAGGTCGTCGTCGTTGCTGAAGACGCCCGGAGGTGTTGCGTCCGAGGGCGACCATGCAGGCGCCGGTGAGGGTAGCCACGTCGATGATCAGGTCCGGCTTGTCCTTGTTGGCCGACGAGATGCCGTCGGCGAGCACGAGCCGACCCTCGGCGTCCGTGTTCATCACCTCGACGGTCTTGCCGCCGTACATCGTGAGCACGTCGCCCGGACGCGAGGCGCCGCCGGACGGCATGTTCTCGGCGAGGCAGGCGTAGCCGGTGACGCGCACGGGCAGGCCGAGCTCGGCGATCGCGAACACCGCGGCCGAGATCGCGGCCGCCCCGGCCATGTCGCACTTCATCGTCATCATGCCGTTGCCGGTCTTGATCGACAGGCCGCCGGAGTCGAAGGTGATCCCCTTGCCGACCAGGGCGATGTGGGCCTTGGCCCCGGTCGGTCGGTAGGTCGAGCTTGGCGAGTCGCGGCTGCCGGGTCGAGCCCTTGCCGACGCCGAGCAGGCCGCCGTAGCCCTTGGTCGCCAGCGCCTTCTCGTCGAGCACCGTGACGGTGACCTTGGACTTCTGCGCCTTGGCGCGCGCCTGCAGCTCCTCCGCGAATGACTGCGGGTAGAGGTCGTTCGGCGGAGCGTTGACCAGGTCGCGGGTGAAGTTCACCGCCTCGGCCACGATCTGGGCCGCGGCAGCCGCTGCACCGGCGGACTTGGTACGGGCCCGGTCCGTGAGTACGACGACCTCGGCGACGCGGTCCGCCTTCTTGCCCAGGTAGCGGTCGTAGGTGTAGGCCGCCGAGCAGGGCGCCCTCGACGACCGCGCGAACCTGCTCGTCGGTGCTCGCCGGCAGCGCCAGCGCGATCGTCTTGACGCCGTTGGCTGCGCGGACCGCGGCGCCGGCCGCTCGACGCAGCGACTCGAGGTCCAGCTCGCCGGCCTTGCCCACACCCGCGGCGAGCACGACGGCCGCCTTGGTGGCCGGCGTCCCCGACAGCTTGCTCACGTCGCCCGGCTTGCCCGAGCCGCCGACCGCCTTGAGCGTGCGCGGCGAACCCGGCGCCGAAGGCCTCGTCGACGGCCTCACCGCCGGCCGCGACCGACGAGCGCCTCACCATCGGACTGGACTCCGATGACGATCGCATCCGCCTTGACGGTCGTGGGCGAAGCGCTGCGAAGGGTGACGGTGGTCATGAGATGTCCTTGGGTCGAGAGGGTGGACGGTCGCTGATCCCCGGTGACTTTACCCCGTGCGGTAGGTTCGCGAGCCATGGCGGAAGACACCGCGAACCTGCTCACGTCACCCCTTCACGAGCGCCATGTCGCGCTCGGCGCGAAGCTCGCCGAGTTCGGCGGCTGGTTGATGCCGCTCGAGTACACGGGCGCGGTCAAGGAGCACAACGCCGTGCGCGCCGGTGTCGGCGTCTTCGACGTCAGCCACCTCGGCAAGGCCGTCGTCAGCGGCTCCGGCGCGGCGGCCTACGTCAACGAGTGCCTGACGAACGATCTCGGCCGGATCCGCGTCGGCAAGGCGCAGTACACGTTGTGCTGTCGCTCCGACGGCGGTGTCGTCGACGACCTGATCGCCTACCTCCGCGGCGACGACGAGGTCTTCCTCATCCCCAACGCCGCGAACACCACCGAGGTCGTCCGGCTGCTGACCAGGTCGGCGCCCGACGGGCATCACGGTCGCGAACCTCCACCGCGACTACGCCATCCTGGCCGTGCAGGGCCGCCGAAGCGACGAGCTGCTCTCGGCGATCGGCTACCCGGTCGGCCACGAGTACATGTCGTTCGTCGAGGTCGACCACGACGGCGTACCTGTCGTCGTGTGCCGTACCGGTTACACGGGCGAGCGCGGTTACGAGCTCGTCGTGCCCAACGCTGCCGCGATCTCCGTCTGGGACGCGCTGATGGCCGAGGGGGAGGGGTACGGCGTCGTACCGGCCGGCCTGGGTGCTCGCGACACGCTGCGCACCGAGATGGGCTACCCCCTGCACGGTCAGGACATCTCGCCCGAGATCACGCCCGTGCAGGCGCGGCTGGGATGGGCGGTGGGCTGGAACAAGGAGGCGTTCTGGGGAGACTGAGGCGCTGCGGGCGGAGCGCGAGGCGAAGCCGCGCACGGCTGCTTCGCGGCCTGGTCGCGACCGGGCGTGGGCATCCCGCGCCCCCATATGCAGGTGTCGGCTACGTCCGGTGAGCCGGTCGGCGAGGTCACCTCCGGTACGTTCTCCCCGAGCCTGCGCAAAGGCGTCGGGCTCGCGTCTGCTGTCGCGTGAGGTCTCCGACGGGGACGAGGTACACGTCGACGTGCGGGGCCGGTCGGAGGCGTTCACCGTGACCAAGCCTCCGTTCGTCCACGCCGGACGTCGGGACGGCTTGAGCCGGGCTAGGCTCTCGGCACACCCACTCACGGAGGAGTACGCGTGTCCTGGACCTGGCGGATCGACAAGGCGGACGGCTCGGACGTCACCTTGGACTTCGAGGTCCCGGAGTTCAGCGCCCAGGGCGATGCCGAGTCCTGGCTGGGCGAGGTCTGGCGCGAGCTTGCCGACCTGGGCGCGGAGCAGGCGACCCTGACGGAGGACGGCCGGGTCGTCTACGGCCCGATGTCGCTGCTCGCCGAGTAGCGTGCCGAGCGGCCGCTTAGATCGTGGTCGCCGGGTCGGACGGTCGCCTTGGGCAGCCGCAACCGGCGCATCTGCCACGACCGCATCAGCGCGTACATCGTGATGCCGCGCGTCTCGTCTGCGCCGAACCGCTCGGCGACCACCTTCTTGACCCCTCGATGACGCGGACGCGAGTCCAGGCCAAGGAGGACCAGCACGGCGAGCCAGGCGAAGGTCCCGACGTACTGGGTGATGCTCGACAGCAGGATCGAGACCAGGAACATCAGCAGGAAGACCGGGATGAGGAACTCCCCGATCGTGCGGCGCGAGTCGATGTAGTTGCGGATCAGCTTCTTGACCGGTCCCTGGTCCCTCGTCGGCAGATAACGGTCGTCGCCGCCGCCGGCCATCGCCTCACGCTGCTTGCCGCGCTGCTCCTTGACCCGCTCGCGGTGGAGGGCGCTGGCCTCCTTCTTGTTGCGCGGCGGAGTCATCCGCTTCTTGCGAGCCGCCTCGGCCTCCTTGCGCTTCGGGGTGGCTCGGCCCTTGCCCTGGGCGACGTCGAGCTCCTCCGGCTCCTCGACAGCACGGTCAGTCGGACGTACGACGACCAAACACAGAACCCGCCTCCACGTTCGTCACGCAACACAATGCCTCTCCGCGCAGCATACCTACGCGGCCCTCCCGATGCGCCCGTCGTCGTGGCTTCCGCGGAGGTCGCCACGTAGGGTGATGTGGGTACGGCGGGACGGAGTACGTCGCCACATTCCAAGAAGGGGTAGGCACTCGATGGCTAGCATCATGCAGCGCATCTCGCTGATCTTCCGGTCCAAGGCCAACACGGCTCTGGACAAGGGGAGGATCCGCGCGAGGTGCTCGACTACAGCTACACCAAGCAGCAGGAGCTGCTGCAGAAGGTACGGCGCGGTGTGGCCGACGTGGCGACCAGCCGCAAGCGGATCGAGCTCCAGATCAACCAGCTCGACCAGTCGGCGCAGAAGCTGCAGGGCCAGGCGCAGCAGGCGCTGGCCGCGGGCCGCGAGGACCTGGCCCGCGAGGCGCTGACCCGCAAGGCCGGGTGTCCAGCAGCAGATCGCCGACCTCCAGGTCCAGCACACGCAGCTGCTGGGCGAGGAGGAGAAGCTGACCAACGCCTCCCAGCGGCTGCAGGCGAAGGTCGAGTCCTTCCGGACCAAGAAGGAGACCCTCAAGGCTCAGCTACACCGCCGCCGAGGCGCAGACCAAGATCAACGAGGCGTTCTCCGGCATCTCCGAGGAGATGGGCGACGTCGGGATGGCCATCGAGCGGGCCGAGGACAAGACCGCCCAGATGCAGGCCAGGGCCGGCGCTGTCGACGAGCTGATCGCCTCGGGTGCGCTCAACGACCCGATGGGCGGTCGCAACGACGACATCGACGCCGAGCTGGCGAAGCTCGGGGCAGGCAGCTCCGTCGACGCCGAGCTCGCGCAGATGAAGGCTCAGCTGGGCGGCACGCTCGGCGCCGGCCCAGATCGAGGGCCAGCCGCCGACGCCAGGAGGAGAAGGCATGATCATCCGGATCCTCACCGAGGGCCAGTTCGATGTTCCCGACAGCGAGATCGAGGGCCTCAACGTCCTGGACGAGAAGCTCGAGGCAGCGATCCAGAGCGGCGACGAGGTGGCGTTCAAGGCCGCGCTCGCGGAGCTGCTGAGCAAGGTGCGCGAGGTCGGGCAAGGAGGTGGCGGTCGACGAGCTGGTGACCGTCCGACCTGCTGCTGCCGTACTCCGACGCCACCCTGCACGAGGTTCGTGACCTGCTCAGCGGCGACGGCCTGATCCCCGGCCGCAGCGCCGACGCGGCACCTGCGGAGGCCTGACGTCCCGGCTCTCGCTTGTGCGCGTGCGGCACACTGGAGGAACTGAGTACGGCGCGCCGAGCGTCGTACTGGTCAGCGACCCACCAGAGGTCTCTCGAACAGAAGGCGAGGCGTTGAGCCGCAATGGCCAGATCCCGATTCCGCAGTGACCCGGGCCTGACGATCCGCATGAGCACGGTGGTGCTCCTGCTCGGGGCACTGTACGTCGCCGTCATGGCCGGTCTGATCATCGCGGGCGTCGGCACGGTGGCGGTGATCGTCATCGCCGTGGCGTTCGGCGTCGGTCAGTGGTACTTCTCCGACAAGCTCGCGATGGCGGCCATGAAGGCGCGGGTGGTCACCCCGGAGCAGGCGCCGGAGCTGCACGGCATGGTCGAGCGGCTCTGTGCGCTGGCGGACATGCCGAAGCCGCAGGTCGCGATCGCCGAGAACGACATGCCGAACGCGTTCGCGACCGGACGCAGCCCCAAGCACTCGGTCGTCGCTGTGACCACCGGCCTGCTGCGCCGGCTCGACCGGGAGGAGCTCGAGGGCGTCCTCTCCCACGAGCTCTCGCACGTGGCCCACCGCGACGTCGCGGTGATGACGGTCGCCGGGTTCCTCGGCGTTGCCGCCGGCCTCGTGATGCGGTGGGGTCTCTACTTCGGCGGCGGACGGCGCGACGGACAACGGCGTGCCGGTCTGGCTGATCATCTGGCTCGGCAGCATCGTCGTCTACTTCATCTCGTTCCTGCTGACCCGGGTCCTCAGCCGCTACCGCGAGCTGTGCGCCGACCGGTCCGGCGCCTACCTGACCGGCAAGCCGTCAGCGCTGGCGTCCGCCCTGACCAAGATCTCCGGCGAGATCGCGAGGATCCCCACCAAGGACCTGCGCGAGGAGCAGCCGTTCAACGCCTTCATGTTCGCGCCGGCGTTCAACGGCAAGTCGATCAGCAGCCTCTTCGCGACCCACCCGCCGTTGGACAAGCGGCTCGAGCAGCTCGCGAAGATCTCTGCCGACCTGTCCCGCCCGGCTGCCTGACTCGTGGGGCTCCTCAAGAACCTCTTCGGGCGCAGCGACCCGCCGAACGCCAACCTCGACAACCTGTTCGCGGTCCCGTCGGCGGCGATCACCCTCGAGGCGTCATCCGGTTTCACGCCGACTGGCGTCGCGGCGGTCTGCTACCGGCAGGCGGAGGGCGGCGCCTTCGCGGCGGCGCAGACCGACGTCCAGGCGCTGCTGGACGCTGACGGCGGCCCGAAGGTCGAGCGCTCCGTCGACGACTTCGGGTTCACCTGGCTGGTCTGCCGCTCCGACCCGAGCCAGATCTCCGAGCTCGTCACTGACGTCCACGCGGTCAACAGCTCGCTGGAGAACGCCGGCTTCGGAGCCTCCCTGCTGTGCTCGGTGATCGCCTTCCATGACACCGACGGCAAGACGTTCGGCCTCGTCTATCTCTACAAGCAGGGCACGTTCTATCCTTTCGCGCCGATACCTGGGGACAAGCGGGACAACGCGCTCGAGCTGCAGGTGCGTGGCGTGCTCGGCGATGACCTGACCATCGAGCCCGAGCTGGGCCGCTGGATGGCGCTCTGGGGAGCTCCCGGGCTCTGAGCGAAGGCAACCTCGTATCTGTCTACTGCGTGTTTGACAGGGACGTACTACCGAGGGAGAAAACCCGATGCTCAGATCGCGCGTGATGATCGGCCTGGCGGTCGCGGCGGCTGCAATCGCGGCCTCGGCGCTGCCGCAGCAGACGGCGTCAGCCACTGCGGCCTCGTCCTTCCCACCCGGCTTCGTCGCATCGTCCACCTCGTGGTCGTCGGCGACCAACGGCTGGTTGATGGGCTTCCAACCCTGCTCGGGAGTCAAGGCACCCGCATGCCCGGTCCTCAGCCACACCACCGATGGTGGCACCAGCTGGCGCTCGGCGACCGCGCCCGGCGTGCGGGTCTCACCCCGCTTCCTGCAGGTCAAGATCGCATTCAGCGGCCCGTCGACCGGGCTGGCCAGTGACGGCAAGCGGCTCTTCGTGACGTACGACGGAGCCAAGTCGTGGCAGCGAGCGGCCCTCGACTCCGGTGCCAGCGTGGGCGACATCGGATTCACCCGGAGCTCGGCGTACGCCATCATCGGCACCGGGACGACGGAGGACGGGACCACGGCGCTCTACACGAGTCCGCGCGGTGAAAACAGCTGGGCGCCGGTGCCCAAGGTGCACACGGCGGGCAACGGGGTCAACATCGACGGCGGGTACGACCTCGCCACGAATGGCGACGTGGCAGTCGTAGCCCTGGGTCGGATCTTCGTGGACACCGGCTACTGGGCCACGACCGACGGCTCGACGTGGCGCAAGCGCCCGGCGCCGTGCACCAGTGACCAGCAGCCGTCCTTCAACTGGGTAGGCCCGCACCGGCTCAGGGTCGTGGCGACCTGTAGCTACGACCCGGGGATGAGCCGTCAGTTCAAGGATGTCCGGCTCTCGGTCGATGGAGGCGCCTTCGCCACCACCACGTCGGCGCCGATCGACCTCTTCACCCGGGCGACCGGCGCGGCCCGCCCGCAGAGTCCCTTCGTCGGCGCCTCAGCTGCCGGCGTCGCCTGGCTCTACGGCACGTTCGACGATGGCGCGACGTGGCAGACGGTGCTCGAGGTCAACGACGAGCTGCCGTTCTACGATCTGCAGTTCACCGACCCGGACCACGGCTTCGTGGTCTCGGGGGGCTCGGCCTACGGGCGAGGTGCGGTGTATTCGACCGTGGACGGCGGACAGACCTGGCAGCCACTCGACCTCGGCTGACCCCTGCGCGTTCGGCTGCGGTCCAGCGGGTGGCCGCGGGTGCGGTGCAGACGGATCGGCAGGTGACAGCATGACGGGATGCGTGTCGTCATCGCGCCCGGCTCGTTCGGGCCAGGTCTCCCGGCCGTCGCGGCCGCCGCGGCGATCGCCCAGGGGTGGGCTCGGCGCGCTCCAGCCGACGACCTGGTCCTGGCACCCGTCTCGGCCGGCGGCACGGGGTACGTTGACGTGCTCCACCACACGCTCGGTGGTCAGCTACTCGCTTGCTGCGTCTCCGACGCGTTCGGTACCTCTACGCCGGGTGCCGTCCTGGTCGTCGGAGCCACCGCCTACGTCGAGGCAGCGCAGGCCGTCGGCATCAGCTCGACGCTCGGCGAGCCGGAGGCCGCGAGCAGCCTCGGGGTCGGGCAGCTCATCGCCGAGGCGATCAGGTCGGGGGCCGAACGCGTGGTCGTCGGCGTCGGTGCCTACGGCGTCGTGTGCAACGACGGGGGAGCCGGGCTGCTGGCCGGCCTGGGTGCCGGCAGCGAGCCGCCAGACGCCCTGCGGGACGGCTCCCGCGCCCTCGACCGACTCGTGTCGGTCGACCTGGCTCCGGTGCACGCGATGGTCGGCTCCACCCCTCTGGTGCTGGCCAGCGACGACGAGGTGCCGTTGCTCGGACTGCTCGGTACGACCAGCTCCGCGGGCCGTGCCAGGGGGCTTTCCGCGGAGCGGATCCCCGCCGTGGACGCACGGCTGGAACGGCTGGCCGACCGCCTCGGTCGCAAGGCAGCCCTGCTACCGGGCGCCGGAGCCGGCGGTGGCATCGGCTATGCGCTTTTGCTGAGCGGCGCCACCAAGGCGCCCGGGCTCGGCACCGTGATGGACGAGATCGGCCTGGCATCGCTGGCCGCGGCCGCCGACCTCGTGGTCACCGGCGAGGAGGCGTTCGACCTGAGCGCCGGCTCCGGTCTGGTCGCGACCGGCGTGGCGGCCGTCGCGGGCTCGGTGGTCAGGCCCTGCATCGCGCTGGCGGATCGGGTGGCCGTGGGAGCCCGGGAAACGCGCGCGCTCGGGATCGAGTCTGCCTACGCCGTACCGGGTCTGATCGGCTCCGACCCACCCTCGACCGCCGGCAGAAAGGCTCGCCGCGCTGGCCGAGCGGGTCGCGCGAACATGGTCCTGGTCACGCTGAGCGTTGCTAACGGTGTGGCCAGGGAGTGTGACACCATGGGAATGCACGAGGGAGCTGCCGTGTTGGCCCCGGGAGACAGCACACCGCACGAGTGAGGGAGCGCGCCAGATGACGGTTCAGGACCAGTCCACCACGCTGACCGAAGAGTCGGTCGAGGCACCGAGCGTCGGCGTCACGCTGACCGACGGCGCGGCCACCAAGGTCGCCGCCCTGCTGGCCCAGGAGGGTCGCGACGACCTCCAGCTCCGCGTCTCGGTGCAGCCCGGTGGCTGCTCGGGCCTGCGCTACCAGCTCTTCTTCGACGAGCGCAGCCTCGACGGCGACGTCGTCCGCGACTTCGACGGGGTCGGCGTCGTCGTCGACCGGATGAGCGTGCCCTACCTGCAGGGCGCCACCATCGACTTCGTCGACACGATCGAGAAGCAGGGCTTCACCATCGACAACCCGACGGCCACCGGCTCCTGCGCCTGCGGAGACTCGTTCCACTAGTCACCGGGTCGAGACGCACAGTCTCGACACTGCTTCCCTGGGACTGCACGGTCGTGCGCGTGGGTAGGGTGTGCCGGTGCCCATCGCCGTAACCGGTTCTGTCGCGACCGACCACCTGATGTCCTTCCCGGGCCGGTTCGCCGACTCCTTGGTCGTCGAGCAGCTCGACAAGATCGCGCTGTCGTTCCTGGTCGATGATCTCGAGGTACGGCGTGGCGGCTGCGCGGCCAACATCGCGTTCGGGCTCGGGGCCCTCGGCGCCGACCCGGTCCTGGTCGCCGCGGTGGGCGAGGACTTCGCCGAGTACCGGTCCTGGCTGGAGCGGCACCGGGTCGACTGCGAGTCCCTGCACTACTCCACGACCCGGCACACCGCCCGCTTCATCTGTACGACCGACTCCACGCACGCCCAGATCGCCTCGTTCTACGCCGGGCGCGATGTCGGAGGCGCGCGAGATCGAGCTGCGGCCCGGTAGCGGACCGGGTCGGCGGCTTCGACCTGGTCGTGGTCGCGCCCAACGACCCCGAGGCGATGCTGCGGCACACCCAGGAGTGCCGCGACCGCGGCTACCCGTTCGTGGCCGACCCGTCCCAGCAGCTTGCCTGGTCGGACGGTCCGACGATCCGGCGCCTCATCGAGGGCGCCGCCGTGCTGATGTCCAACGAGTACGAGGCCGCCCTGATCGAGCAGAAGACCGGCTGGACCGCCGCCGACATCCTGGCCCGGGTCGCGATCCGGGTGGTCACCCTGGGACCGGCCGGGGCCCGGGTCGAGCGACGTGACGAGCGAGCCGATCGTCGTGCCCGCCGTGCCCGGCGTGACGGCGGTCGAGCCGACGGGAGTCGGAGACGCGTTCCGCGCCGGCTTCGTCGGCGCCATGGGCGCCGGTCTGACTCTCGAGTGCGCCGCGCAGGTCGGCTGTGTGCTCGCCGCCTACGTCGTCGAGCGGGTCGGCACCCAGGAGTACTCGTTCACCCCCGAGGAGTTCCTCGCCCGGATGTCCGGCGCGTACGGCGAAGCGGCAGCCAGCCAAGCCGAGAGATGGCTCCTGGAGTAGGGTTTCTTCCGAACTGCCGTCCGTGCGGGACCAACGAGAAAGGCGCCTCGTGAGTCGGATTCTCACCGAGCGCGCCGCCCTGCGACAGAGGTGTCGGAGGGTGGCTGCATCGGCTGTCGGCGTGGTGGCCATCCTGGCTGCTGACCGGCTGCTCCAAGGACACGACGGACCAGCTCAAGCGGCTCGGGCTGCCGCCGCCGGCCAGCAACCGGTCGCCGTACATGTCGGACCTGTGGATCGGCGCCTGGATCGCCTGCCTGGTCACCGGCGTCGTGGTCTGGGGCCTCATCGGCTACTGCATCGTCCGCTTCCGGCGTCGTCGCGACGACGAGATCCCGCGCCAGCTTCGCTACCACCTGCCGATCGAGATGCTCTACACGGTCGCGCCACTCATCGTGGTGGCGGTGTTCTTCTTCTTCACCGTCGAGAAGCAGGACAAGATGCTCGCCGACGTCGCCCATCCCGACCACCAGGTGATCGTCACGGCGCAGCAGTGGTCGTGGACCTTCAACTACCTGCGACGAGTCCGCGACCGACGGCACGGAACGTCTACGACGCCGGGACGCCGGCCCGTGAGCCGAAGCTGTGGCTGGTCAAGGACCAGTCGGTCAACTTCGAGCTGCACTCGCCCGACGTGATCCACTCGTTCTGGGTGCCCGTCGTTCTACTTCAAGATGGACGTCATCCCGGGCCGGCAGAACTCCTTCTCGATGACGCCGACCCGGTACGGCGTGTTCCAGGGCCGGTGCGCCGAGCTCTGCGGCTATCTGCACTCGCGAGATGCTGTTCCAGGTGCATGTGGTCACGCCAGGCCGAGTTCGAGGCCCATCTGCGGGCGCTGAAGGCGGCGGGCAACACCGGGCTGGTGCTCGGCGGCGACGAACTCACACCAGGTCGAGGGGCTCGAGCCCGCGAGCGAGGGGAGCGCGCAATGACGACGCTCGACAGGGACCGGGTGGCCGCGGGCCAGCCGCGCCGGCAGACCAAGGGCCAGCTCCTGGTCAAGATCATCACGACGACCGACCACAAGATGATCGGCAAGCTCTACCTGGTGACCTCGTTCGGCTTCTTCCTGGTCGGCGGGCTGATGGCGATGGTCATGCGGTCCGAGCTGGCCCGGCCGGGTCTGCAGTTCGTCAGCGACGAGACCTACAACCAGCTCTTCACCATGCACGGCACGATCATGCTGCTGCTCTTCGCGACCCCGCTGTTCGTCGGCTTCGCCAACTGCATCATGCCGTTGCAGATCGGCGCTCCCGACGTCGCGTTCCCGCGGCTCAACATGTTCAGCTACTGGCTGTTCCTCTTCGGCGGGCTGATCGTGCTCGCCGGCTTCCTCACGCCGCAGGGCGCTGCCGACTTCGGCTGGACCGGCTACGCGCCGCTGTCCAACTCGATCAGGTCGCCTGGCGTCGGCGGCGACCTCTGGGTCATGGGGCTCTGGATGGTCGGCCTCGGCACGATCCTGGGCGCGGTCAACTTCGTGACCACGATCTTCTGCATGCGGGCGCCCGGCATGACGATGTTCCGGATGCCGATCTTCACCTGGAACATCCTGGTGACGTCGCTGCTGGTGCTGATCGCGTTCCCGATCTTCGCCGGCGCGCTGCTCGCGCCTCGAGGCCGACCGGGCGATCGGCGCGCACATCTTCGACGCGGCCAACGGCGGGCCGATCCTGTGGCAGCACCTGTTCTGGTTCTTCGGCCATCCCGAGGTCTACATCATCGCCTTGCCCTTCTTCGGGATCATCACCGAGATCCTCCCGGTGTTCAGCCGCAAGCCGGTCTTCGGGTACGTCGGCCTGGTCGGCGCCACCTTGAGCATCGCGGCCCTGTCGGTGGCGGTGTGGGCCCACCACATGTTCGTCACCGGGGCGGTCAACCTGCCGTTCTTCTCGTTCATGACGTTCCTGATCGCCGTACCCACCGGAGTGAAGTTCTTCAACTGGATCGGGACGATGTGGGGGGGATCTCTGTCCTTCGACACCCCCATGCTGTGGGCGCTCGGCTTCCTCGACGACGTTCCTCTTCGGCGGGCTGACCGGCGTCATCCTCGCGTCGCCGCCGCTGGACTTCCAGATCTCCGACTCCTACTTCGTGGTCGCCCACTTCCACTACGTGGTGTTCGGCACCGTGGTGTTCGCGATGTTCGGCGGCTTCTACTTCTGGTGGCCCAAGATCACCGGCCGGATGCTCGACGAGCGGCTCGGCAAGATCCACTTCTGGCTGCTGTTCATCGGCTTCCACACCACGTTCCTCGTGCAGCACTGGCTCGGCGTCGAGGGCATGCCGCGCCGGTACGCCGACTACAAGCCGTCCGACGGGTTCACCACGCTCAACGAGGTGTCGACCGTCGGCGCGTTCATCCTCGGCGCATCGACCCTGCCGTTCCTGTACAACGTCTGGATCACCCGCAAGGCGCCCAAGGTCGAGGTGGACGATCCCTGGGGCTGGGGACGCAGCCTGGAGTGGGCCACCTCGTGTCCGCCGCCGCGACACAACTTCGTGTCGCTGCCGCAGATCCGGTCGGAGAGCCCGGCCTTCGACCTGCACCACCCCGAGATCGCGCTTGCGTGAGCTCGAGGAGGAGCCGGCCCTGGTCGGCGCCGGCACGAACGGTGACGCGCCCACGATGGACGGCCGTGCGGAGCTGCTGAAGGACAACCTCGACCAGCCCGGAGGACCGCCCGTGAGGATCGAGGCCTGGATCTTCGGCGGCAACGCGCTCTTCGTCGCCATCGTGGCCCCGTGCTACTGGTTCATCAGCGGCGACCCGACCGGTACGGCGGCGCTGATCATGACGTTCGGGCTGTGCGCGCTGGTGACGTTCTACCTCGGCTTCCACGCCAACAAGATGGAACCGCGCCCGGAGGACAACAAGCTCGGCGAGATCGTCGAAGGTGCCGGAGAGCTCGGCTTCTTCCCGCCGTACTCCTGGTGGCCGCTGTGGTGCGCGCTGGCCCTGTCGGTCTGCGTGCTCGGCGTCGTCTTCGGCTGGTGGCTGCTCATCATCGGCGTGGGTATCGGCTCCATCACACTTTTCGGCTGGGTCTTCGAGTTCTACCGCGGGCGAGCACGCGCACTGACCGCCACCAGCGATCACGCGGAACGACCACTGCGACGGCGCGGCGTCCCGAAACGTCATTTCCTGGCGTCCAGGATGGTTGATATTCTGGCCTGACCGCAGGAACGTGAGTTGAGGAGCGTGTATGTCCGCATGGCCGCAGCGTCGTCCGAGGATGATGGTGCTGGCGGGGGTCGCCGCTATCGGGATCGCGCTGGCGGGGTGCTCGGGGTCGACCAGCCCCCAGCAGAGCCCGCACACTCGCGGCGGTGGGACGACCGTCGAGTCGCCGACCACGGACGCACCCGCCACGACGACGCCGGAGGCGGTCCTGCCGGCCAGCCTCACCTCGAGCGTCAAGTCAGCCGCCACCGAGGTCGCCGTCGACACGCCGGTCAGCGTGACGGCAGCCAACGGCACCCTGAAGTCGGTCGTGTTCAGCGATGGCGATGGCAAGCGTCTGCCCGGCACCTACAACCACGCCCGGACCACGCTGGACGGCCGCCGGGTTCCTCGACCCTGACGTCCACTACACGCTGCGGTCAACGGCCACCAACGCCGCGGGCAAGACGACGCATTCGACGCGCGTGTTCACGACCGAGGCCCTGACCCTCGACCAGCAGACCTACCCGAACGTGACCCCGCTCGACGGCTCGGTCATGGGCATCGGAATGCCGGTCATCGTGACCTTCGACGTACCCGTCACTGACCGGGCCGAGATGCAGAAGTACATGTCGGTCACGTCCACCCCGGCCCAGGCAGGGTCGTGGCACTGGGTGAGCAGCCAGGAGGTGCACTGGCGGCCGAGGACGTACTGGCAGCCCGGCACCCATGTGCACGTCGACCTGGACGTCAACGGCGTCAACGCCGGCAACGGCATCTACGGCCAGCTCGACCGCCATATCAGCTTCACCATCGGCAAGTCCGTGCTGATCAAGGCCAACGTCGCGACCGACCAGATGGAGGTCTACGTCGACGGCAAGATGGCCCGGAAGATCCCGATCACCGGTGGCAAGCCAGGCGGCTTCCAGACCCGTAGCGGCATCAAGGTCATCAGCGAGAAGTACCTCGTGAAGCGGATGAACTCGGCGACTGTCGGCATCGACCCGAACGGCCCCGAGGGCTACAACATCCCTGACGTGCAGTTCGCCATGCGGGTCACCAACTCGGGAGAGTTCCTGCACGCGGCTCCCTGGTCGGTCTACGCGCAGGGCCACTACAACGTGTCCCATGGCTGCGTCGGCATGAGCACCGCGAACGCGGAGTGGCTGTACGGAGCTCGCCGAGATCGGCACGCCGGTCGAGGTCACCGGCAGCACCCGTCAGCTCGAGCCCGGCAACGGCTGGACCGACTGGGACGAGACCTGGTCCCAGTACACCGCCGCCTCCGCCCACTGATGTCACTGACCCACCTGGGTTGCGTGGTCACTGGCGGTCCATCCGGAGTCGGGTTCGGCCGGTCCGCGGATCCTGGTCTGTGACAGCGGTAGTCCCGGTCGGCTTGAGATGTCACGTCCGGTCGGGTTGAGATGCAGTCCGATCGGGTTGAGATGCCATCCGGTCGGGTCGAGATGCCAGTCCGGTCGGGTTCGATGCATCCGATCGGGTGAGTGCACCCCGGTCGGGTGAGATGTCACCGGCAGGTCGCGCATGCCGCTCCGTCGCGTCGAGACCAGCGGTCGGATTGCGATGCCAACTGGTTCGGCATCTCAACCGGGCCAAGGTGGCATCTCAGCCATGGGAGTTGGGCTAGCTGGAGGTGGTGGTCTCCTCGAGGTCGAACTCGTCGCCGCCGACCTGGCCGCCGGTCTCGATGCCGGCGTGGTGGCCGTCCTCGATGAGCGGCGCGTCAGGGGTGTGGTGGTGGGCGGCCTCCTCGAGCTCGGCCACGGTCGGCTTCTGGATCTCGTCGGCGAACCAGAACTGTGAGAGCCGGGCACGCAGGTGTTCCATCCGGGTCTGTGGTGCTCGCACCCCGTTGCTGTCGACCGTCTCCGGCAGCTCGAGCGGCACATGCCGGGACTGTGTCGTCAGCGTGTAGGCGCGCTCGGGGTTGATCGGCGCATGCAGCTCGCTGTAGCCGCCGTCCGGCGACCGGACGATGACCCCGGTCTCGTAGCCGTGCAGCAGCAGGTCACGGTCATGGCGTTGCAGCGAGATCGCCCAGCGCCGGGCGATGATGAACGCGATCGCCGGTCCGACGAAGATGGCGACCCGCATGAACCAGGTGATGGTCTCGACCGACATGTGGAACTTGATCGCGATGAGGTCGTTGCCGCCCTCGGCCCACAGCAGACCGTAGGCCGTGATGCCGGCGACCCCGAAGCCGGTTCGCGTCGGCTGGTTCCGCGGTCGCTCGAGCAGATGGTGCTCGCCTCGGTCGCCGGTGATCCAGCGTTCGATGAAGGGATAGGCACCGAGCACGGTGAACAGGATCCCCATCAGCACCAGACCGGGGATCAGCACGTTCCACGAGATGCGTGAAGCCCCGCGATGGTCGTCTCCCAGTTGGGCATCATCCGGAGGCCGCCCTCGAGCCAGCCCATGTACCAGTCGGGCTGCGACCCGGCCGTCACCTGCGCCAGGGTCGTACGGCCCGTAGAGCCAGATCGGGTTGATCTGCATCAGCGCCACCCATCAGGGCGGTGACGCCGAAGACGATGAAGAAGAACCCGCCGGCCTTGGCCATGTAGACGGGGAGCAGCGGGTAGCCGACGACGTTCTCGTTGGTACGGCCCGGCCCGGGCCACTGGCTGTGCTTCTGGTAGACGAGCAGCAGCATGTGGGCGGTGATCAGCCCGAGCAGCAGACCGGGGATCAGCAGCACGTGGATGATGTAGAGGCGCGGGATCAGGGCGTCACCCGGGAACTGCCCGCCGAAGAGGAAGAACTCGACGTAGGTGCCGACCACGGGGATCGAGCGGATGATGCCGTCTGCGATCCGCAGGCCGGTGCCCGAGAGCAGGTCGTCGGGGAGCGAGTAGCCGGCGAAGCCCTCGAGGATGCCGAGCATCAGCAGCCCGAGGCCGATCAGCCAGTTGAGCTCACGCGGCTTGCGGAAGGCGCCGGTGAAGAACACCCGGAGCATGTGGATCGTCATGGCCGCGAGGAAGAGGTTGGCCGCCCAGTGATGCATCTGCCGCATCAGCAGGCCACCACGCACGTCGAACGAGAGGTCGATCGTGGTCTTGTAGGCCTCGGACATCTGGACGCCGCGGAGGTTGGCGTACGAGCCGTTGTAGGTGACCTCGGTCATGCTCGGGTTGAACCAGAGCGACAGGAAGACCCCGGTGAGCAGCAGGATCACGAAGCTCCACAGCGCGATCTCGCCCAGCAGGAAGGACCAGTGGTCGGGGAACACCTTGCGCAGCTGCTTCTTGGCCAGGCCGGCCAGTCCCATGCGCTCGTCGAGCCACGCGACCGGCCCGCCACCTTTGCTGGTAGTCGTCGACATGCGTCGATCATGGCACCCTCTTCCCAGAAGCTCGGTCCGACCGGCTCGTTGAAGTCGTGCATGGCGATCAGGTAGCCCTCGGCGGTCGAGCCCGATGGGCAGCTGCGGCAGTGACCGGGCGGCCGGGCCGAAGATGACGATGCCGCTCTGTGCGAGATCGAAGGTGGACTGGTGGCACGGGCACAGCAGGTGGTGGGTCTGCTGCTCCCAGAGGCTGATCGGGCAACCGACGTGGGTGCAGATCTTGGAGTAGCAGAGGATGCCGTCGTAGCCCCAGTTCGCCTGCGACGGGTCGGGTGGATGTCCGAAGGCTGCATCCGGACCAGGATCACGGCCGCCTTGGCCTTCTGGTCGTTGAGCTCGGTGCCCTCGTACAACGGGGGGATGACTCGTCCGTTGGGCAGCTCCTGCGGGAAGAACACAGCGGGCTCGGCGTTGATGAGCTGTCCGAGCTCGACGTCTGCGGGCTTGATCGGCGTCCCTGCGACATCGTTGACGATGCGCATCCCACGGCGCCACACCGTGTGCTCCAGGCTGTCGCCGGGCAACGGGCCGAGGTCGCGCAACAGCACGATCGCGGGCAGCCCGAGCACACCCAGGGCGCCGAGCAGGCTGTTGCGGATCATCGTCCGGCGGCCGAAGCCTGACTCCGCGGCACCGGTGCGGAACGCGGCCAGGGCGATCTCGCGGTCCTCGTCGCTGGAGACGGCCGGGTGGCGGTACTCGATGATCTCGTGGTCGGTCATCAGCTTGCGGGCCCATTGGATGGCCCCGATCCCGATCAGCAGGAGGGCCAGTCCGAGAGTGCCACCGAGTGCGACGTTCAGGGCGCCGAACCCGAAGACGGTGGTCTGCGGGTCGATCGCGAAGTAGCACACGCAGAAGGCCAGTGCCAGCAGGGTCGCGGCGCCGAACATGCCCGCGACCTGCCGCTCGGCCCGCTTCTCGAGGACCGGGTCGACGTCGGTCGGACGCGGCTGGTGCTCAGGAAGGCCCGGGTCCGGGATCGGCTCGCTGACCTCGCCACGCGGGTGGTCGTCGGGGTCGGAACTGTGGCTCGGTGTGAGATCGCTCATTGGCTCTTCTTCTTCTTCGCCCGGGCGCCGTTGTTGCTGATCCAGACCGTCGCCAGGACCAGGCCGCCGATGCCGAGCGCCCACCCCCAGAGCCCCTCGGAGACCGGTCCGAGCCCGCCTAGCTTCGCGCCACCGTAGCTGGGCTGGGTCTGCAGGTTGTTGAGGTAGGCGATGATCTGGCGCTTCTCCATGGGGCGTGAGCACCTGGTCGGAGAACTTCGGCATCTGCTGCGGCCCGGTCTCCATGGCTTCGTAGACGTAGCGCGGGTCGACCCCCAGCAGCCCCGCTGCGGCCCTGCCGTTGGGGAGCGTTCCGCCGGCTCCCGTGTAGTTGTGGCAGGCCGTGCAGTTGGTACGGAAGAACTCGCCGCCCTCGGCCATCTCCGCCGCCGTCAACCCAGAGAAGTCGAGCTCCTCCTCGGAGGGGATCGACGGACCCGGACCGAGAGATGCGACGTACGCCGAGAGTGCCCGGACCTCCGCCGGCGTGAAGACCGGCTCCTTGGCGGGCATCTGCGTGCCGGGGCGGGCAGGCGGGCATCCGGCCGGTGCCGACCTGGAAGTCCACCGAGGCTGCACCGACTCCGACCAGCGACGGGCCGAAGTTCGTGCTGTGCTTGCTGAGGACGCCTTCGGCGTTCAACCCATGACACGAGGAGCACGAGGCGACGAACAGCCTGCGCCCCTGGGAGAGCAGCGCGGTGTCGCTGGCCGACTGGTCCGCGGCCGCAGGCCGGAAGGCAGAGTACAGGCTCCCCATCAACAGCAGGCCGAACACCAGGACAACCAGCCCCGCCAGGGGATGGCGTCTTCGGGTCGACAGGAACTTCACGAAGTTTCCTCTCTCGGGGGCGTCGGCTACTGAAGCAGGTAGATGGTCGCGAACAGTCCGATCCATACGATGTCGACGAAGTGCCAGTAGTACGACACCACGATCGCGGTCACGGCCTGCTCATGAGTGAAGTGCTTCGCCATGAACGTGCGCCCGATGACGAACAGGAACGCGATCAGGCCGCCGGTCACGTGGAGCCCGTGGAAGCCGGTCGCGAGGTAGAAGATCGAGCCGTACGCCGATGACGGGATCGTCATCCCGTCGCGGACCAGGCTCACGTACTCCGTTGCCTGGCCGGCGATGAAGAACGAACCCATCAGGTAGGTCAGCACGAACCACTCGCGCAGCCCCCACTTGCCCACCTGGGTGATCCGGCCGCTGCGACCGACCTGGCCACGCTCGGCCGCGAAGACGCCCAGCTGACAGGTGACCGAGCTGAGCACCAGCACTGTCGTGTTGACCGCGGCGAAGGGGACGTTCAGCTTCTCGGTCTCCTGGGCCCACAGCGCGGGACTGACGGCGCGGATGGTGAAGTAGCAGGCGAACAGGGCCGCGAAGAACATCAGCTCGCTGGCGAGCCACACGATGGTGCCGACACTGACCATGCTCGGCCGGCCGTGCTGGCCATGCAGCCGAGACGCGGGAATCACGGTTGAGGTCGCCACCCAGCCATTATGTCGCCCAGACTGCGACGAGGCACGGCGACCCCCGGGTTTGCAGAGCCTTGGTTGCGAACGCCGTACGACGGCCGAGCCGGTAGCATCACGTGAACCCGGAGAGTCAGTGCCTGCGAACGAAGGTGGACACATGGTGGTGCTCGTCTACAGCGACGATGCGACGACCCGTACGGCGGTTCTGCTGGCGCTCGGCAAGCGACCGCACCCCGACCTGCCGGCCCTCGAGTACGTGGAGTGCGCGACCGAGCCGGTCGTGATCGCCACGATGGACGCGGGGGGAGTGGACCTGGCGATCCTGGACGGCGAGGCCGTGCCCGCCGGCGGGATGGGCATCTGCCGTCAGCTCAAGGACGAGATCTACCAGTGCCCGCCGATCCTGGTCCTCACCGGGCGGGTGGACGACGGCTGGCTGGCCACCTGGTCCAGGGCCGACGCGGCCCTGCCGCACCCCCTGGACCCGATCGCGCTGGCCCAGACGGTGACCCGGCTGCTGCTGCCGCGCACCGACGTCGCCGCCACCGGCTGAGCGCAGCACGCCATGAGCGACTTCGGCTGGCCTGACGTCCTGTCCTGCTTGATCGCCCGCGAGGACCTCTCGGCGGACCAGACCGGCTGGGCCATGCGGCAGATCCTCGCCGGAGAGGCCACGGCGGCTCAGATCGCCGGTTTCGCGGTCGCGCTCCGGGCCAAGGGCGAGACGGTCTCGGAGGTCGAGGGACTGGTCTCGACCATGTACGAGTTCGCGCCGCCTTGTGTCGTGGAAGGGCGCACCGTCGACATCGTGGGCACGGGTGGCGACCGGTCCCGGACGGTGAACATCTCCACGATGGCGGCCCTGGTCGCCGCAAGTGCGGGGGTGCCGGTGGTCAAGCACGGGAACCGGGCCGCGTCCTCCTCGTGCGGCTCAGCCGACGTACTCGAGGGGTTGGGGATCCGGCTCGACCTCCCGCCCGACGCGGTGGCGCGGATCGCCGGTCGAGGTCGGCATCACGTTCTGCTTCGCACCGGTGTTCCACGCCGGGCTACGCCACTCGGCAGGTCCGCGGCGCGAGCTCGGAGTGGCGACGACGTTCAACTTCCTCGGGCCGCTCGCGAACCCGAGCCGACCCGCGGCGCAGGCTGTGGGGGTCGCCGACGCAAGGCTGGCCGGCATCATCGCGGGCGTCCTGGCCGCGCGGGGAGTCGACGGCTTCGTCTTCCGGGGCGACGACGGCCTGGACGAGCTCACCACGACCACGACCTCGAGGGTCTGGTCGATCTCGGCCGGCGAGGTCAGCGAGCAGACCTTCGACCCGGCCGACCTGGGCATCCCGCGGGCAGCGCCGGCGGACCTGGTAGGCGGAGACGTCGCGTTCAACACGGCGGTTGTCCACAGGCTGCTGGCGGGTGAATCAGGTGCGGTTCGCGACGCCGTACTGCTCAACGCGGCGGCCGGGATCGCTGCGTACGACCAGTCGAGCGGCTCTCTCGAGGAGCGGCTGAGGGCAGCCATGGGCAGAGCCGCCGAGGCTGTCGACACGGGCGCGGCCCGCGATATGCTGGATCGCTGGCTGGCAGCCGTCGCCGCGGTTTGAGCCTGTCGGTTTTAGTCTCCCGCGCCGTTCGCCTAAACTCGGGGCGACCGGACGAGACGAGGACAAGGTGGATTTGAGCATCGGGCGGCCGTCCGGACGAGGCGGCGAACACCGTGCTGCCGCAGAACCCACGGAAACCGCCACTGCGGACCGCTCCTTTGGCGCGTCCCTCTGGCTCACGGTGCTCGCCGCGGTCATCCCCGGCAGCGGCTTCTGGATCGCGGGTCGGCGGTGGCTCGGCGCCATCGTCTTCGGTCTCGTCGCCGCCGGCCTCGCGACAGTGCTGATCATCGCCTGGCGCAACCCCGATTTCTATCTGCACAACGGGCTGCAGCCCACCAAGCTGCTCGACATGATGATCGCGCTGACCGTCGTGGCGGTGCTCTGGATGGCCATCATCTTGTTCAGCCACCTTGAGCTGAGACCGCGCCGGGCCACGACGGCCCAGCGGGTGATCGGCGTCCTGGTGGCCCTCGTGCTGTGCTTCATCGTGGCCACGCCGTTCGCGGTCGGCGTCAGTCTCGCGAACACCACCCGCGACTTCATCCAAACCGTCTTCCCCAAGGACCCGAACAGCAAGACGATCCCGAAGAACAGCACGGACTCCAACCCGTGGGGTGGTCAGTCGCGGGTCAACGTCCTGCTTCTGGGCGGTGACGGCGGGGTGGATCGGCAAGGCGTCCGCACCGACTCGATGATCGTGGCCAGTGTCGACACGACGACCGGGGACACCACGCTCTTCAGCCTTCCGCGCAACCTGGAGAACGCGCCGTTCCCGCCTGGCAGCGCGCTGGCGAACCTGTACCCGGACGGCTTCAACGGTGAGGGCGACGAGGGCAACTGGCTGCTCAATGCCGTCTACCGGATGGTGCCCGAGCTCCATCCCGGCATCCTCGGCAAGACCGACAACGAGGGTGCCGACGCGCTGAAGATGTCGATCTCCACCATCTTGGGGATCCCGGTCGACTACTACGTGCTGATCAACCTGCAAGGCTTCACCCAGATGGTCGACGCGCTCGGTGGCATCACGGTCAACATCAACCAGCCGGTGCCGATCGGCGGAGACCTCGACGCCAACCGCCCGCCCAGCGGCTACATCGCCCCGGGCCCAACCAGCACCTGGACGGGTTCAAGGCGCTGTGGTTCGCCCGTGGCCGCTGGAACACCGACGACTATCACCGCATGCAGAACCAGCGTTGTGTGATCGACGCGGTGATCAACCAGGCCAGCCCCGAGAACATCCTGCTGCGCTACCAGGACATCGCCGCTGCGGGCAAGAAGATCGCCCGCACGGACATCCCGCAGCGGCTGCTCTCGCCCCTGGTGGATCTCGGCCTCAAGGTCAAGGACGCCAAGATCCGGAGCGTGGTGTTCCAGCCGAGCAACCAGTTCAACCCGGCCTCGCCCAACTTCGCGTACATGCAGTCGATCGTGCAGAAGGCGCTCAACCCGACGGCCAAGGGTTCGCACCGGCCGAAGGTCATCCAGCGGCCGCAGGACGCCTGCGCCTACAACCCGGTCCAGGCCGACCCGGGCTGACCTCAGCCGTCGGCGCCGAGCGAGAAAGCGGCCTCCAGGTCGAGGCTCGAGTACGTGCGGAACGCGATATGGGTCGCTGTCGAGAGCACGCCCGGGACCTTGTTGAGCTGGTCGGGGACGAGCGCCGCGACGTCCTCGTGCTGGCGTACCCGCACCAGCGCGATCAGGTCGATCTCGCCGGTCACGGAGTAGACCTCGCTGACCCCCTCGATCGAGGCGATCTGCTCGGCGATCTCGGGAATCCGGGCGACGTCTGCCTTGATGAACACGATCGCGGTGATCACGTGGCCTCCTGGCTCTGGGGATAACCGGCAGCCTAATGGGCCCCCGCGGCCGACGTCAGCGGGCCGGGCGAGCCAGGGTGGAGGTGATCCGCGGGTTGTCGAACGGCACCAGCGACTCCCGGGAGGCCGAGATCGAGTCGAGCAGGTCGCGATGCGACTCCGCACCCGCGAGCGGACAGCTCCACTCCCCGTCGACGTGAACCAGACGGACGCCCGGCTGCTCGAGCCAGCGGAGGATCTTCTCGGTCTCCTCCGGGGTGGCTGCTGGCGCCGGTCCGTGGCCGGGCAGCACGGTCTCGGCGTACGACGTGAGCTCGGCCGTCCACTCCCGCGCATCCGCGCCCGGGGGGATCACGCCGGCGGAGGCCAGTCGTCCGTAGCGGACGACGTGGACCTCCCACTGCTGGGCGTCGTTGCGCCGGGCCGCGACCACCTCGCCGCACGAGGTCAGGGCGGAGAGCCGTTGGGTCCGGGCAGCAGCTCGCACGAAGCTGACCATCCGGTCGCGTTGGCTGCGCGCCTCCTCGTAGCGCTCCACATCGGCCAGCCGGGACATCCGCCGTCTCATTGCCTGGACCACCTCCTGCGGGCTCTCGGCGATGGCCCGGCGCAGCTTGTCGACGACCGCCGTATAGGCCGGGGCGGACGACGTACCGTCACACGGCGACAGGCATTTGCCCATCTCCGCGAGCGCGCAGGCACTGCGATGCGGCTCGCGGGGGAAGCGCCCGGCGCATTGGCGGATCGGAAAGCTCTCGTGCAGGGCGGCCATCGCGGACAGGGCCGCCGGCCGGCTGCGGAACGGACCCAGGTAGTCAGCGCCGTCGTCGAGGACCTGCACGACCAGGGAGAGCCGGGGCCAGGGCTCGACGGTCACCTTGAGCCAGGTGGCGCGCTCGGGGAACTTGGAGCGCCGGTTGTAGCGCGGCTTGTGCTCGGCGATCAGCCGCAGCTCGCGGACCTCGGCCTCCAAGGGGGTCGTACAGGTGATGGCTTCGACCGAGGCGGCCAGACCGACCATCTCGCCCATCCTGGATCGGGTCTCGCTCGCGGTGAAGTAGGTGCGGACCCGGCTACGGAGGTCGCGGGAGGTGCCGACATACAGCACGTGGCTGCGGACGTCGCGGAAGAGGTAGACGCCAGGCTTGTGCGGGAGCTGCTCGGCGAGGTGTCGCTTCTTGCGCTGCGCGGCCGAGACTCGCGACGAGAACGTCTGGAGCTCCTCGAGCGTGTGCACGCCGAGGTTGCCGAGCCGCTCCATCAGCCCGTGCAGCACGTCGACTGTCGCCCGGGCGTCGGAGAGAGCCCGGTGGTTGGGTGTCGTGGTGGAGCGGAACAGCTGCGCGAGTGACGAGAGCTTGCAGTTGGGTGCGTCGTCGCGGGTCACCACCCGCCGGGCCAGCTTCGCGGTGTCGAGGACCTGGAATCGGGGCCAGCGCATGCCCCAGCGCGTCGCAGTAGTGCCGCAGGAACCCCACATCGAACGGGGCGTTGTGCGCGACGAGCACCGACCCGGCAGCGAACTCGAGGAAGGCCGGCAGGGCCGAGTCGATCGCGGGCGCGCCGGCGACCATCTGGTTGGTGATCCCGGTCAGCACGCTGATGAACGGCGGGATCGGCGTGCTCGGGCGGACCAGGGTCTGGAACTCGCCGAGCACCTCGCCGGCGCGGATCTTGACCGCGCCGATCTCGGTGATGGACGAGCCACCGCTCGCGGAACCGCCGGTGGTCTCGAGGTCGACCACCACGAACATGACCTCGCGAAGCGGGGTGCCCAGCTCGTCGAACGTCTGCTGGACGGCGCTCCCGGGTCTGTGCGCCATGACCGTCATGTTGTGTCACGTTAGGACCGACCACCGACGAAACCGGGCGAGACACACCTGGCCATCAGCTCGGGACACGACCGGTGGATGGCTTATTTCGCGAAACCGCTTGGCCGCTCTGAGACCATCAAGGTGTGGGAGTACGCATCCGTGCGCCGGCCCATGCAGCCGCGCCGGACCGGGAGGCAGGTGCCGTCATGACGGCAGACCTGCTCCCGTCCCGCGTCCAGACCTCCCTGATCGCGCTCGCGGCCGATGCCGTGGGGCGGATGCCCACGGCCCAGGTTCCGGCCGCGCTGCGCCGGTCGGCCTCTTTCGCCCCCGCCCGGCGGGCCAAGCTGGTCGGCCGCCAGATCGCCGACACGATCGCAGCGGGACGAGGACTTCCGGGAGCATCTGGCCACCCAGGTACGCGCCATGGTGCCGACGACCGTGGCGGCGTTGGAGGCCGGAGACGACGTACCGCCCGCAGAGCTGACCCAGTCCGCCGCGGTTGCGTACCTGCTCCGGACGGACGGGCTGGCAGGAGCTGGTCGCCTCGGCGACGGAGGCGGAGCATCAAGAACGCGGTCGCTCGACCGACCCGGTCGCGGCGGTGGAGAGGCTGTCGGCGCAGCTCGAGCAGGCCCGCGAGCGAGATGCGTCAGCAGCGGGAGAAGCTGCGCGCGCAGCTCGAGACGCTCAAGGCCGACAACACCGCGCTTCGCCGTACCCTCGGGCAGACCCGCACCGAGCTCAAGGAGGCGAGGGCCGAGCTGGCCTCGTCGGCGGATGCTCTCGACGAGGTACGGCGGGAGGCGGACGTGGCTGTGCGCGAGGCGGCCGCCGAGGCCCGTCGGATGCGGGCCCGGGTGGCCGAGCTCGAGGTCGAGTCCGCTGCGACCCGACGCGTGGCGCGCGACGACCGCGATGCCGAGGTGATCCGACAACGACTGTTGCTCGACACGATGGTCGACGCCGCGAACGGCCTTCGTCGCGAGCTGGCGCTGCCGGCATCGTCCGGGCTGCCGGCGGACGGCGTCCCGACGGTCGAGCCGGGTGTTGGTTCGGCGGTCTCCCAGGTCGGCCGGGCGCTGCTCTCGAACGACCCGATCCTGCTCCGCCGGCTGCTGGAGCTGCCGCGGGTCCATCTCATCGTGGACGGCTACAACGTGTCCAAGGAGGCCTGGCCGTCGGCCTCGCTGGAGCAGCAGCGGGGCCGGCTGGTGGCGGGGCTGGCCGGGCTGGTCTCTGGCAAGGGCATCGAGACCACCGTGGTGTTCGACGGCGCCGACCTGCTGCACACGCCGGTGGTGCCGTCGCCGCGAGGGGTTCGGGTGCGCTTCAGTCCCCCCGGCGTGATCGCCGACGATGTCATCCGCCAGCTGGTGAACGTCGAGCCTTCGGGCCGTCCGGTGGTTGTGGTGTCGACGGACCGGGAGGTGGCCGAGAGCGTCGCCAAGCTGGGCGCCCGATCGGTCTCGTCGGTAGCCCTGGTGGCCGTCCTCGGCCGCTGAAGGCTGCGCCCGCCCCACATTGAGAGAGGTAAGGACGGCTTGGCTGGATCCAGGCGGAAAAACCACCTAATACCTTCCGTACCATTCTGAGATCGAGCCGCCCGAACGATGCCTGGCGTCGGTGCGCCGGTGAGGCCGAACCACACGGACACCGCTGTCGATGACCGCTGACCGCAGACGATCCGCACGCTGCGGACGAATGGAGCTGACCCGGCTCGACCGGTCAGGCGACGGACCGACGAGACTGGGCGCATGGCGGACATCGCAGCTCCATTCGCCGGGTCTCCGGTCGTCGCTGCCGTGGCGCGACGCGCGGGCCACCACTTCAGCAAGGGTGTCGTTGCGTCGATCATGCTGGTGGTCGGGCAGGGCGTCGAAGGCGACGGTCATGCGGGTACGACGGTGCAGCACCGGTCGCGGGTACGTCGAGACCCCACCCAGCCCAACCTGCGGCAGGTGCACCTCATCCACGGCGAGCTGCTCGACGAGCTCGGCGCACAGGGCTACGACGTAGCGCCGGCTGAGCTGGGGGAGAACATCACCACCAGAGGGCTCGACCTCCTGGGGCTGCCGCGCGGCGCCCGGCTGCACATGGGCGAGGCGGTCGTCGAGGTGACCGGGCTGCGCAACCCCTGCTACCAGATCGACCAGTTCCGGCGGGGCGTCCTCGCTGCCGTCGTCGGACGTGGCGAGGATGGCACGGTCGTCCGCAAGGCGGGGGTCATGGGAGTCGTGGTCGTCGCGGGGGAGGTCCGTCCGGGTGACCCGATCATCGTGCTGCTCCCCGAGCCTCCGCTGCTGGCGCTGGAACCGGTCTGACCCGGTCGTCGCCCGAAAGTGTCGGCGGCGGGCCCTAGCGTCTGCGGTGAAGGAAGGTCCCGAGACCGGAGGTCACCATGACGCACGACTTTGCCGCAGGTTCGCCACGAGCGAATTCGCGTGGAGACGCCCGCCCATATCCCGGTCGATGTGCTGGGCGGGGACCCGATGCTGATCGACTGCGACACGTGCTCCGTGCGAGGCATCGGCTGCGGCGACTGTGTCGTCACCGTGCTGCTCGGCGGGCCGCCGGCCGGAGTGACCCTCAACGAGGAGGAGCGCCGTGCGGTCGAGGTGCTCGCGGCAGCGGGTCTGGTGCCGCCGCTCCGTCTCGTCCAGGCCGTCGAGAGTGTGACGATCGACCCGCCGTGATGCTCTGTGCCGGCCGCTGATCGCTGGTGCGGATGTGACCTGTGTGACACCCGGGGCGGCAGGGGTCCAGATGTCGGGATTCTTATCCACTTAGACCGGAGGAGGGTTACCCGCATCACGTCGAGTGTCTGTAGTCTGACGGCTGGTTTCTGTACGAGGTGGGCCACGCCGGGCCTGCTCGGAAACCGCGATCGCGTGATGGGGGACTCAGCACGCGGCCGTCTCGAGTGAGAGGGAGACCGTCGACCTTGTCGAACGGCCAGTACCGCCGAGCGTCCAAAACCGCCAAACGACTTGCCGTCGTGGGTGCTGCCGCCATGCTCGGAGGCCTGCTCCTGGTGCCGACGCCCGGGATCAGCCGACCCAGGCAGCCCGGCGGCGCCGGGCACGAGCCAGAGCCACAACGGCGAGCATCTGACCATCGCCGAGGTACAGAGCCGTCTCGCCGTGCTCAACCGACAGGCGGACATGGCCACCGAGGCCTACAACACGGCCCGGGTCCAGATGCAGCAGGCTGTCGCCAGGATGACCGGCCTGCAGGCCGACCTCGACCGGCAGCGGACCAAGGTCGCCGACCTGCGCAGCCAGATCGTCGGTACGGCGCTCTCCGACTACACAGAGCACCGGCGGCCTCTCGACCAGTGCGTCGTTCCTGGTGGCGAAGCGACCGAGCGAGTTCATCAACGCGCTCGCCACGACCGCCGTCGTCGAGCACCAGCAGGCCGGGCTGCTCACCCAGCTCACCCAGCAGCAGAACCAGCTCGGGGTCCAGGAGCAGCAGGCCGCCCGCGAGCTGGCCGCGATCACCGCGGACAAGAAGGAGCTGGCCGGCCACAAGGCCGCCGTCGAGAAGAAGATCAAGGCAGCCAAGACCCTGCTCGGCCACGCTGAAGGAGAAGGCGCGGCTGCGGGTCCTCGCCCGCCAGCGGGCCGCCGCGCAGGCCATCCTCACGGCGCCCAGCCGCGATACGTCCGGCCGCCGAGTGGCACCGGGTCGACCCGCCTCAGCCCACGCAGGCGCCCACACCGCCGGCCAGCGGACGGGCGGCGATCGCCGTTCAGACCGCGCTGGCGCAGCTCGGCAAGCCCTACGTCTACGGCGCGGCCGGACCCAGCTCGTTCGACTGCTCCGGTCTGACCATGTACTCGTGGGCCGCGGCCGGGGTGTCCCTGTCGCACGCGTCCTCGGTCCAGTCCGGCCAGGGCGTGCCGGTCGTCGATCTCCGCCCTGCAGCCCGGTGACCTGGTGTTCTACTACTCGCCGGTCTCCCACGTCGGCATGTACATCGGCAACGGCCAGGTCGTCCACGCGCCGCATCCCGGCGCTCCGTGGAGATCGTGCCGCTCTACTCGATGCCGATCTCCTGGGCACGTCGCGTCGGCTGACCCCGGTCTTCACGGCGGTCGCCCTGGTGGCGGTTGCCGCGGCCGCGGTCGGCTTCTCCCGGCTGGACGAGGCGTTCGCCACCCGCGACGACGTCGGCACCCAGCGTCGGACTGCGTCGACCGGGCCGGCGGCCTCCGGTGGTGCCACGTCGATCGCAGGCCGTGCTGCGCAGCCAGGCCGATGCCGTGTCCGCTCGCGACCGGGCCGGCTACCTCGCCGACTGGGGACATGGCGCCACGGCTCGGCAGCAGGCCTCGCGGACCTACGCCAACCTGGTCGGACCTCGGGGTCTCGAGCATCACGCCGCGGTTGTCGCTGCCGAGCGTGCGCGAGCCACGCCGCCACCTGGACGGCGCGGGTCGACGTGGCCTGGCGGCTGAGCGGCCGCGATGCGCCGACGTCGACGGCGACGTCCGCACTGCGCTACACGCTTCGCGGAGACGCGACGGCCGACCTGGTCATCTCCCAGATCAGTCGTCTGCCCGGTGGCCGGGAGCCGGTCTGGCTGCTCCCCGGACTCGAGGTACGTCGCGGACCTCGGACGCTGGTCGCGGCCGGATCGCCCGGCGCTGCCCAGCGGGTCGAGCGGCTGCTCCGGGAAGCGGTCGTGGCCGTCGGATCGGGTGCTGCCGACCTGGCGCGGTGATCTGGTCGCCTATGCGCCGGCCTCCGTGAGCGAGTTCGCCGCCCTCATCGGCGCCCGGGCCGGCCAGTACCGAGGGATCGCCGCTGTCACGACCACGGTCGACGGCTCGCGACCGGCCCGGCCGCACCCACCGCGATCGTGGTCAACCCACAGGTGTTCGGTGGGCTCGGGTCCGGTCGGCGCCCACGTGGTGATCACCCATGAGGCGACACATGCCGCTACCGATGCCGCGGCGGTGTCGATGCCGCTGTGGGTCGCTGAAGGCTTCGCGGACTATGTCGCCATCGGATCGGTGAACCTGCCGGTCGCGGTGGCGGCCAAGGCGGCGCTGGGCGTCGTACGGCGCAGTGGTGCGCCCGAGACGCTCCCGGACGACTCAGCGTTCGCCGTGGGTGGCAGCGGCCTCGAGGCGACGTACGAGGAGGCTTGGCTGGCCAACGTCGCTGCTCGCCCGAACCTACGGTCGGCAGCGGCTGGTCGCGTTCTACCGTGCCGTCGAGACTCACCCGGACGACATCGAGCGCAGTCTTCCAGCAGGTCCTGCATACGTCCGTGGCACGCGTTCACCGCAGCCTGGCGGACCTACCTGGAGGAGGCCGCCGGTGTCAGGTGACCAGCCCGGGAGGCTGCTGGTGGTCACCAACGACTTCCCACCGCGAAGGGGCGGGATCGAGTCGTTCGTGTTCTCGCTGTGCGCGGGCTGGGCGACGACCTGGTCGTCTACACCGCCTCGGATGAAGGGCTCGGAGCTGGTCGACCGGCGAGTTCGCCTATCCGGTCGTGCGGGACCGCTCCCGAATGCTGCTGCCCACCCGTCGGGTCGCCAGAGCCGTTCGTGCAGTTGCGCGCGAGCACGGCTGCGACCGGGTGCTGTTCGGCGCTTCGATGCCGCTGGGGCTGCTGGCCGGCGGGCTGCGAGCGGCCGGGATACGCCGCATGGTCGGCCTTACCCACGGTCACGAGGTCTGGTGGTCGGTCGTCCCGGGTGCCCGTCAGCTGCTGCGTCGGGTCGGGCGGGAGGTCGACGTACTGACCTACGTCAGTGACTACTGCCGCGACCGAATCGCCCGGGCGCTGCGGCCGGACGATGCCCGGGCGATGGTTCGGCTGTCGCCGGGTGTCGACCCGGAGGTGTTCACGACCGCTGTCGACGGGTCGGCGCTGCGCGACCGCCTCGGCATCGATGCCGACACAGCCAGTAGTCGTGGCGGCATCGAGGCTGGTTGCGCGCAAGGGCCAGGACGTGCTGCTCGAGGCCTGGCCGCGGGTGCTTTCAGCGCACCCTCGTGCCCAGCTGCTCATCGTGGGTGACGGACCGGCCAGACGCAGATTGGCGCGCGTGGCAGCTGCTCCAGGACTTGCCGGCTCGGTCAGGATGGTCACCGGAGTCGGTTGGGAGGACATGCCGGCTGTGTACGCCGCCGGCAACGTCTTCGCGCTGCCCTGCCGAACGCGGTTGGGCGGTCTGGAGCCGGAGGCGCTGGGCATCGTGTTCCTTGAGGCGGCCGCGAGCGGACTGCCGATCGTGGTGGGCGATTCGGGTGGTGCAGCCGAAACCGTCGTACCGGGCGAGACCGGGTACGTCGTCGATCCACGCTCGGCACAGGGCGTGGCCGACCGGATCTGCTCGTTGCTCGCCGATCCCGATAGGGCATCGGCGATGGGTCTGCGGGGACGGGAGTGGGTCACGGGGCAATACTCGTGGGACACCGCCGTCTCGACCCTCCGTGACCTGCTCTACCCGGATTCGTCCGGGTGATCTCGGGTAAGAAGCCCCGCGCTGGGTCGGACGAATCCGGCGGGGCGGGTTCGTCCGATTGCCGCAGGCTGGAAAGCCCCGCGTTGGGTCGGACGAATCCGTCGGGGCGAGGTTCGTCGGTCGGCTCGAGGCTGAAAACCCGCGCGTTGGGTCGGACGAATCCGCCGGGGTCAGGGGTACAGGGACTCGATCTGGTCATGGAACTTGCGCAGGACGACGTTCCGCTTGAGCTTGAGGGTGGGCGTGAGCTCCCCGGTCGTCTCGGTCCACTCGACCGGGACGATCGCGAACGAACGGATGCCTTCGGCCCGCGAGACGGCTGAGTTCGCGTCGTCGATGGCGCGCTGGACCTCCTCGAGCACCTCAGGGTCACGTACCAGCTGGGCCACCGAGCCTTTGCGCTTGCGCAAGGTCAGCCAGTCAGCGAGCATCTCCGGATCCAGGGTGACCAGGGCGGCCACGTACGGCCGGCCGTCGCCGACCACCATGCACTGGCCGACCAGGGGATGGGCCCGCACCCGGTCCTCGAGCACGGCCGGCGCGACGTTCTTGCCACCGGCCGTCACCAGGATCTCCTTCTTGCGCCCGGTAACCCGGACGTAGCCGTCCTCGTCGACGTCGCCGACATCTCCGCTGCGGAACCAGCCGTCGACGAGTGCCTCGCTGGTCGCCGCCTCGTCCCGCCAGTAGCCCGGAGAAGATCTGGCCACCTCGGAACATCAGCTCACCGTCGTCCGCGACCCGCACGGACGTACCGGGCATGGGTCGTCCCGACCGTGCCGATGCGCTGCGCCTGTGGCAGGTTGACGGTCACCGCGGCCGTGGTCTCCGTCAGGCCGTACCCCTCGAGGATCGGCACCCCGGCGCCGCGGAAGAAGTGGGCGAGACGTTCCCCGAGCGGCGCTCCGCCCGAGACCGCGTAGTGGAGGTTTCCACCGAGGGCTGTTCGCAGGCGGCCGTACACGAGACGCTCGAACGTCGCATGACGCGCCCGCAGCAGAACCCCGGGCCCACTGCGATCATGGGCCTCGCTGTAGGCGATGGCTGTGGAGACGGCGGCGTTGAAGACCCGGCCCTTGCCGTCGGACGCGGCCCGAGCGCTCGCGGTGTTGAACATCTTCTCGAAGACCCTTGGTACGGCGAGCAGGAAGGTGGGGCGGAAGTCCGCCAGGTCATCGACCAGGTTCTTGATGTGAGCCGTGTGTCCGACTCGGACCCGCGCCTGCACACACCCGATCGAGATGATCCGGGCGAAGACGTGCGCCATCGGCAGGAACAGCAGGGTGCTCGCGTCCTCGACGTCGAACACGTCGTGCAGCAGCGTGGTCGCGACGGCGAGCTCGACAAGGAAGTTGCCGTGCGTGAGCTCGCATCCCTTCGGCCGGCCGGTCGTGCCGGACGTGTAGATCAAGGTGGCCAAGGTCTGTGCGCTCGACGATGCCCGGCGCTGGTCGATCACGGAGTCGGCCACTCCAGATCCCTCCTCGACGAGCTCCTCGAGCCCGCCGGTCTCGAGGCAGACGATGCGGCGGAGCGCCACGGCAGCCCCGGAGCCCGCCTCGATGCGCACCCGGTGCTCCGTGGTCTCCGCCAGCGCGAGCACCACCCCGGAGTCCGCGAGGATCCACTCGATCTGCTCCGGTCGACGAGGTCTCGTAGACGGGCACGGATACGGCGCCGGCAAACCAGATCGCGAAGTCGAGAACAACCCATTCGTAACGGGTCTTCGAGATCAGCGCCACCCGTTCGCCGACCTGGACGCCGGCGGCGACGATGCCCCTTGCCCGCGGCTGTGACATCGGCCAGGAACTCAGCCCACGACACGTCCTGCCACTCGTTGTCGACCCGTCGGCTGAAGCCAGCCTCGGCACCGTGCGCGTCGGCGTTCTGCAGGACGTGGTCGGTCAGGTTCGTGGCCAGTGGCTCGCGAAGGTTGGCGGGAGATGCGTACTCACGCACGAACCCTCCCAACCGCGGCGACGGACTAGTCTCGTGCAGGTTATCGCCGAAGGGGTCGGTCCGGAGAATCATCGGCCCGGAGAAATCGGCCCAGAGAAATCTGCCCCGCCTGCGGTCCAGGGAAGGGAGTATCCCGGTGCCGGTAGACGACGCCGCGACCCGTCACCTGGTCGATGTCATCGACGAGATCTTCATCGTGGCCGATCCCGGACGGATCCGGGCCGCGACCTGTGACCCGAGTCGGTGGGCGACCTGGTTTCCGGGGGCGGTCTTCTCGTCGTACGACGACCGCGGGCCCCTCGGTGACCGCTGGAGCGTCTCGGGATCTCTCGTCGGCACCGCCGAGGTGTGGCTGGAGCCGCATGGCGACGGCACCGTCGTGCACGCCTATCTGCGCGTCGACCCTGCTGGACCGAGCCCGCTCCGGCCACGAAACCAACGGTCCATCGCGGCACGATACGCCCTGCCGCTGAAGCGAACGGCTGTTCCAGGTGAAGGACCTGCTCGAGGGTGATCGGCAACCCGGGACCACACGCGTGCCACTAGGCGAGCGAGTAGTCTCAGCGTCTGAACAGCGGCCGACCAGCACGACCACCGAAGGGGCTCGACCAGATGGCAGACCAGACGACGTCCAGCATCCTGATCGCCGCTGACCCTGCCAGCATCATGGCCGTGATCGCCGACTTCGACAGCTATCCCGAATGGGCCAAGGGCGTCAAGTCCACCGAGGTCCTGAGCGAGTACGACGACGGGCGCGCCGGCGAGGTGGCCTTCGTCCTCGATGCCGCCCCGATCAAGGACGAGTACACCCTCACCTACGACTGGGACGGCGACGCGCAGGTCACCTGGTCGCTGGTGGAGGCCAAGATGCTGAAGGCGATGGAAGGCGCGTACATCCTGGCCCCCCGAGAGGGCTCGACCGAGGTGACGTACCAGCTGAAGGTCGACCTCGCCATCCCCATGATCGGGATGCTCAAGCGCAAGGGCGAGCGGGTCGTCATCGACACCGCCCTCAAGGGCCTCAAGCGCCGCGTCGAGTCTCTGGCCTGAGCTGTCCGGCATGCGCGTACTCCTGTTCACCGGCAAGGGTGGTGTGGGCAAGACCACGGCCGCTGCCGGTACGGCGACCCTCGGCGCGCTGCGGGGACTGCGCACCCTCGTGCTCAGCACCGACGCCGCACACTCCCTCGGTGACGCGTTCGACCACCCGGTCGGCGCCCGAGCCGACGGAGGTCGATACCAACCTCTTCGTGCAGCAGGTCGATGCCCAGGGCCGGTTCGAGCGCTCGTGGGGCGAGATCCAGGGCTACCTACGGTCCGTGCTCGATGCGGTGGGTGTCGACCCGATCGCCGCCGAGGAGCTGACCGTGCTGCCTGGGGCAGAGGAGGTGCTGGCCCTCTTGGAGGTCCGCGACCAGGCCGCGTCCGGGGACTGGGACCTGGTAGTCGTGGACTGCGCGCCGACCGCGGAGACGCTGCGCCTGCTCGCGCTGCCGGAGGCCCTCGGCTGGTACATGGACCGGGTGCTGCCGGTCGAGCGTCGCCTGGTGAAGGTCCTGAAGCCCATGCTGACCCGCGCGACCGGTGTGCCGATGCCCCACGACTCCGTCTTCGACGCGATGCAGCGCCTGCACGCCGACCTCGCCGAGGTGCGCAACCTGCTCACCGGCCCGATCGCCTCGGTGCGTCTGGTGCTCACGCCGGAGGCGGTCGTCGTCGCCGAGGCCCGGCGATCGCTGACCACGTTGTCGCTGTACGGCTACCGGGTGGACGGGGTGATCGCCAACCGCATCTTCCCGTCGGCGGATGCGGACGCCTGGCGCCGGCAGTGGGTAGCGGCCCAGGCTGAGATCCTGGCCGAGGTGGAGGTGTCCTTCGCCCCGATTGACCTGTGGAGGTCGCCGTACCGCGCCTGCGAGCCGGTCGGTCTGGCCGAGCTCGCGGCGTTCGCGGCCGAGCTCTACCGAGCCGACGACCCGTTCCGGTTGCCGACCGGTGCCGAGCCGATCGACGTACGGCGGGTCGACGGTCGCCTCGAGCTGCATCTGGCTCTGCCGTTCGCCCAGCGCGGCGACATCGACCTGGCTCGTCGAGGCGATGAGCTGGTGGTGACCGTGGGGAGCTACCGCCGACTGCTCGCACTGCCGACGGCTCTGCAGAACACCGCGGTCGCCGGAGCGTCGTTGCAGGATGGGTCCCTCGTCGTCACCTACGGCTCGTCGGCATGACGGGCCAGGAGCCGGTCGGCTCGCTCGCCGAGGAGGCAGCCAAGCTGCTGGCTGCCGTACACACCTGGGCAGGTGATCAGCAGGAGGCACCGGGCGAGGCCGGAAATGCCGGTCCGGTGGGAGAAACTGCCGGTCCAGGCGGCGCCGAGCACGGGAGCGACCACGACCCGGCCGAGTGCCAGTGGTGCCCGATCTGCCGGCTGGTCCGGCTGGCGAAGGCGACCAGCCCGGAGGTGCGCGAACATCTGTCCCAGGCAGCACTCTCCTTGGCCCTCGCGGTCAAGGGGCTGCTCGACGACCCGGTGACGAGCACTCGTCGAGAGACCCCGCTCGAGAAGATCGACGTTACGGAGGAATGACCAGGTGAGCCTCACCATAGGTATCGATGTCGGTGGCACCAAGATCGCGGCGGGCGTCGTCAACCCCGACGGGAGCATCATCGAGAAGCTCCGTCGCGACACTCCGGCCCGCGAGACCCGGGCGACCGAGGATGCGATCATCGCCCTGGTCGGTGAGCTTCGCCGGCGCCACGACATCGAGGCCGTGGGGATCGGCGCGGCGGGCTACATCGACGAGAAGCGGGCCACGGTCCTGTTCGCCCCCAACCTGGCGTGGCGTGACGAGCCGCTGCGGGACACCATCGAGGAGGCCGTGGGGATCCCGGTCGTCGTGGAGAACGATGCCAACGCCGCAGCCTGGGGGGAGTTCCGGTTCGGGGCCGGGGCCGACGTCGAGGAGCTGCTGATGGTGGCCCTCGGCACCGGGATCGGCGGAGGGATCGTGCTTCGGGGGGAGCTCTTCCGCGGCACGTTCGGGATCGCGGGGGAGTTCGGGCACGTCAAGCTGGTTCCGGACGGCCGGCACTGCGGCTGCGGCAACCGCGGCTGCTGGGAGCAGTACGCCAGTGGCAAGGCGTTGGTCCGCGAAGTGAGAGAGGTCGCAAACACCGGGTCGCCGACCGCCCTGGCCATCCTCGAGGCCGCTGGTGGCGATGCCGGCGCGATCACCGGGCACATGGTGACGGAAGCGGCCAAAGCCGGGGACCAGCTCTGCATCGAGGCGTTCGACACGATCGGCGCCTGGCTGGGTAGAGGACTGGCCGACCTCGCCAGCATCTTCGATCCGGGCGTGGTCATCATCGGCGGCGGAGTCTCGGAGGCCGGTGATCTCTTGATGGATCCTGCGCGCAGCGCGTTCAGGCGCGAGCTGTCCGGGCGTGGGCACCGACCCGAGATGGAGATCCGGTTGGCCGCCCTAGGCAACTCCGCGGGCATGTCCGGAGCCGCTGACCTGGCGAGACACCGCTAGCCGTCCACTCGTCCCACGCCCAAGCCCAGGAGCGACTTGCCCACCATCACTGTCATGAGCTACAACGTCTACGGCGCTCGCTACGGGTCAGCTCTCCGTCAGGTGATCAGGACCGTATCGCCGGACGTACTCGTCGTGAACGAGACGCCCAAGGTTCCGCTGGTGTGGCGCTGGCAGTGTGACCGGCTGGCCCGGTCGTGGGGTCTGCGGCGGGCCGCAGGTGGACGTGACGCGGGCAGCAACATGGTCTGTGTGTCGTCTCGCATCGAGGTCGAATGGACGACCGCGCGGCGGCTCCACCAACCGCGCTTCAAACCGCGGCGCGGGATCGTTGCCGTCCAGTGCGCCGTCGATGGGATGCCGTTCGGCGTCGTCGGGGTCCACCTGTCCCTGCTCAGCTGGTCACGACCGACCGAGGCGGCTGCGGCGATCGCGGACGCCCAGCGGGTCAAGGGGCCGCTGTTGATCTGTGGCGACTTCAATGAGAGGCCCGATCGCCCTTCCTGGCAGGCGTTTCGCGACATCGGCCTCGTCGACCACGCTCACCCGGACGCCTTCACCTCCCAGGCCGCCACCCCGAACAAGCGGATCGACGCTCTGCTCGTTCGCGATGCCGAGGTGCTGGAGCATGCCGTACCCGATCTGCCACCCGACCAGCTTGCCGCCGCGAGCGACCACCTGCCGGTCGTCGCGAGGGTCGAGATCTGAGGTAGTTCACGCTCGGCATCTCGGGGCAATCCGGCCGTTGCCTGCCGAGTCCGCTTCCCGCCGTCCGATTGGGTCGGCTGCCGGCTCCCCGATCGGCTGGTCGGCTGGGATTTGCCCGGCATGCTGGGGAGGTACTCCCTGTGCTGGGCAGGCCTGCCCGGCGATCGGTGCAGTTGCCCGGCGTGCTGGGCAAACCCGAGCCTGGCCGCCGCGACGCCACTGAGGATGCTGCTGTACGGCATGCATGCCGCTGGCCCGGGCGGAGACGTCCGTTACCAGCGGTCGACGAGCCGTAAAGCGGCCACACCAGCCACATCCGTCTCAGCAGCCACCCGCCAACCATCCTCAGAAGCTCAGACCGCACCCGGCAACGGCCAACCATCAGCGAGCCTGTGAGCCGACAACTCGACTACGGAGACCGCCTCGTCGTCGCGGCGCTTTTCAAAGACCGGACCCGGCTCATGCCGCACCCGGCAGCAGCCGACCACCGACCAGCCGCATCCAACAGCCCCACCGCCGAGGCGGCCGGTCGTCGCTGTGCCTTTCAAAGACCGGACCCGGCTCATGCCGCACCCGGCAGCAGCCGACCACCGACCAGCCGCATCCAACAGCCCCACCGCCGATGCGGCCGGTCGTCGCTGCGCCTTTCAGAGAACCGACCGGGCTCATGCCGCACCCGGCAGCAGCGGTCGGGACTCGAGGATGGCTGGTCAGTCGGGATCCGGATCGAGGACATGACGGAGGTAGCGCTGCGGGTCCGCGAGGTAGGCCTTCCAGTGCGTGACGAGCTCGAGGTCCTCCCATCGAGCTGTCCGGAGCCCCCACGGCCCGACCTCCAGGATCGTCGCGCCAGGGAGGGCGGCGAGGACGGGGGAGTGCGTCGCGCACAGGACCTGCGACCCGGACCGGGCGAGATCCGACAGCGCGCCGACGAAGGCAAGCGTCGAGGAGAAGGAGAGGGCAGCCTCCGGCTCGTCGAGGCAGTAGAACCCGGTCGAGCTCAGCCGCGAGCTCAGCAGTTGGAGGAACGACTCGCCGTGGCTCATCTCGTGGAACAGCGGCTCGCGACTGGTTCCCGGGTTGTTCTCGAGGAACGTGTAGTAGCCGTGCATGCTCTCCGCGCGCAGGAAGAACCCCCAGCGCGACGCGCCGGCCGTCCGCTCGAGCCGGATCGCGTCCCCGAGAGCTGACTCGCTGACCCGGGTCGAGTGGACCGCTTGCGTGGTTCCACCTTCCGGGGAGATTCCGAAGGCCGCAGCGACCGCCTCGACGATCGTCGACTTGCCACTCCCGTTCTCGCCCACCAGAAACGTCACCCCGGGCTCGAGCTGCAGCCCCTCATCGACGAGCTGGGCGACTGCCGGAACCTTGGTAAGCCAACGAGGTAAGGGTTCCCGGGCCGGCTCGACTAATATTCGCCGGACGATGCGGCGGTCGCGGAGCAGACCAGGGCCGGCCATCACGCGCCGAGGGCTCAGCCGCGGCGGTAGTCGGGGACCAGCTCCATCGCCAGCTGCTCCAGGAACAGACCGACATCGGTGACGATGCCCTGGGCCTGGCTGGACCCGCGGTCCGCCAGCTTCGTCACGGTCGCGGGGTTGATGTCGACACACACCAGCGGTACGGCGGCGGGCAGGATGTTGCCGGTCGCCACCGAGTGCAACATGGTCGCGACCATCAGGCAGAACCCGACCCCGGGTAGCTCCGCGCGCATCGCCCGCTGCCCTTCAAGGACATCGGTGTAGACGTCGGGAAGGGGTCCGTCATCGCGCACGGAGCCGACCAGGACGAAGGGCTTCTCGTGCTTGACCAGGGCATGCATGATCCCGCTGGTCAGCACTCCGGAGTTGACCGCCTCGGCGATCGAGCCGGCCTTGCGAATGGTGTTGAGCGCCCTGATGTGGTGTTCATGCCCGTGCTCGACTCCCTTGCCCACCGCGAGGTCGACGCCGAGAGACGTGCCGTACAGGGCCGACTCGATGTCATGGGTGGCGAGGGCGTTGCCGGCGAAGAGTACGTCGACGAATCCCGCGTTGACGATCGCGACCATCGCCGGCGCGGCGCCGGTGTGTACGACGCCGGGGCCGCCGACCCACAGGACCCGCTTGCCGGCTGCCTTCGCCTCGCGCATCTGGTCCGCGACCTGCCGTACCAGCAGGGCCTGTGGCTTCTCGCTGGAGACTTCGGACTCCATGAACGCGAACACGCCGTTCTCGCCGGAGATGGGGGCCGGGGTCTTCACCCGGATGCCTGAGGCGCCGCACACGACGTCCATGCCCGGCGTGACCTCGGACATGGGCAGCGTGAAGATGCGAGGGGAGCCGGATCGATCCACGATCAGCCCGCAGTCCATCTCCGGGTTCTCGACCGTCAACCAGTGCCCGTCCAGACGCACCTGGGTCTCGAGGTTCGTCGTCGAGTAGAAGCCGTCGGGGAAGACTCCGGCCTGGGTAGCCTGCGCCGTGGCGATCTCGCCAGGCTGGACCAGGTTGACCCCACGGGTCTGGAGTCGCATCAGCAAACGTTGCAGAGCGTCCTCGTCATCAGCCTTGATCAGCAGCCGAGCGTATGAGGTGTCGGCCTTCTCGTGGCCGATCTCGACGAACTCGATGTCGTAGTCCCCGTCGTACTCCCGGACGTCGTCAAGGACCCGGGAGAGGACACCGCTGTCCATCAGGTGTCCGCGGATCTCGACGGTCTCAGAAGCCTGCTCAGTCATGCGCACAGGCTAGGCCATGGCCGGAGCCGCCTCCTGACGCCCTCCGCAGCCCGTCAGCTCTGCCAGACCAGCGGGACGACGACCAAGGCGACGACGAACCACCACACCATGATCGGAAGCCCAAGCTTCCAGTAGTCGCCGAAGCGGTAGCCGCCGGGGCTCATGATCATCATGTTGCCCGGGGTCGCGATCGGGGTCAGGAGAGCCGCGCAGCCTGCGATGGCGACCACCATCAGCAGCGCCTTGACCGAGGTGCCGGTGGCATCCGCGGCAGCGACCGCGATCGGGACCACCACGAGAACGGTCGCGGTGTTGCTCACGACCTGACCGAGCGCCCCGGTCAGCAGGAACAACACGGCGAGCAACAGCAGCGGGTGGCTGTTGCCGACGGCGTCGATCAGGATCGACGAGATCTGCTCTGCGGCACCACTGCTCTGGATGGCGGTCGAGAGCGGGATGAGTGCCCCGACGAGGACGACGGTCTCCCAGGAGACCGACCGGTAGGCCTGCGGTCCGGTGACGACCCCGCTGAGGACCATCGCGCCCGCAGCGACCAGTCCGGCGATCGCCGGTGGCACCTGCCCTGAGGCGAGCATCCCGACGAGGAGGGCGAGCACGACCACCGCTCGGGTTGCCTTGGCTCCCCACGGGACGGCTTGCCGCCGTACGACGTCAGGACTGTCGACGAGCAGGACGTCGCGGTCGCGGTTCAGCTGGTCGAGCGCCGACCAGCGGCCATGGAGCAGGATGGCGTCGCCCTCGGCCAGCGCGATGGGTGCGCTGCCGATGTCCTTGCCGAGCCGCTGGACGGCGAGGATCAGCAGGTCGTTCGGCCGCTTCATCCCGGCATATACGGTCTCCCCGACCAGCTGCGAGCGCGGCGGCACGATGACCTCCGCGACGCCCGCCTCCCGGGTCAGCAGCTCCTGCGCCGTCGCCGGATCGCGATCATGCTGACCGCGAGACCATAGGCTGAGTGCGAACTGCGTGATCTGGTGTGGTGAACCGGTCACGACAAGGATGTCGTCGTCGTGGATCTGGTCGGAGACTGCGATCCCGTCGGGCGACTCGACGCCCACGATGCCGATGCCGATGCCGATGCCGGCGCCCGCGACGGCCTCGACAGCCGCAGGCGTCTGCCCGATCAGGTGCGATCGGTTCGCACCCTGAGCCGGTACAGGCCGTTGGACAGCTGGTAGTGGGACTCGATGGTCTCCGCGTGCTGCCGAGGTCGGGAGGAATGTGCTCGGGCGTGCGTTCCGGCAGCAGGCGAGGTCCGAGGAGCACGCAGATCGCGACGGTCCCGACCAGCAGCGGAACCCCGACCAGGGCGAAGGAGAAGAACGGGAACGGCCCGGCACCTGCGTCCTGCGCCGCCTCGGACACGATCACGTTGACCGGGCTGCTCATAAGCAGCAGCAACCCCCCGCAGCTTCCCGCGAAAGCGACCGGCATGAGCAGCTGCGACGGCGACCGGCCGGTCCGCTGGGCGACGAGGACGACCAGCGGCAGCAACGCGGCCACGGCACCATTGAGGGTGATCAACGAGGTCAGGAGGGCCGAGAGCAGGCAGACGGCGACCAGCACGCGGGCGTGGCCGGTGCCGGACCGGTCGAGCAGCCATCGGCCGAGCAGGGTCGTCACCCCGGTGGAGTCGATGCCCTCGCTGACCACGAAGAGCGTGGCGATGAAGATGACGACCGGGTCGCCGAACCCCGCCACCGCCTCGTTCGTGGTCACCAGGCCGGTCGCCCAGAGGCTCAGCGCCGCCCCGATGGCCACGATTCCGACGGGCAACCGGTTCCAGATGAACAGTGCGACGACCACGCCGAGTACGACGAGGGCCTTCGTGGAGTCATCCAACGCGGGCCACTAGGAGAGATGGACGGGGGAGCCCGGGCCCCATGGGACGCCGAGCAGGTACCAGCCGACGAAGAACAGCGTCCAGGTCACGAGCACGACGACCGTGTACGGAATCATCATCGAGACCACCGTGCCCATCCCTGCTCTTGCTCGGTAGCGCTGGCAGACCAAGATGATGAACGGCAGGTAGACCATCAACGGGGTGATCACGTTCGCCGGTCCGTCGCCTACGCGGTAGGCGGCAACGACGGTCTGCGGGGCGATCCCGAGGTTGTAGAACAGCGGGATGAAGATGGGCGCGATGATCGCCCACTTGGGGATCACGCCCGGCATGATGATGTCGATCACGAACACGAGCAGGATGAAGCCGACCAGCAACGGGAGTGCGCCGATGTCCGCACGGCCCAGCAGGTCGGCCAGCTGAGTCGCTGCGATCGCGGAGATGTTGGAGTAGTTGAAGAAGGCGATGAATTGGGCGATGAGCAGCATCAAGAAGATGAGGCCGCCCAGGCCGTTGAAGGTCTTGACGATCGCGTTGATCACGTTCGTGCTGCCCGTCAGAGTGCCGGCGCCCTTGCCGTAGCCGAGTCCGGCGGCCAGGAACAACATCGAGATGATGAAGAGCAGGCTGCTCATGAAGGGTGAGTTGCCGAAGATCTCGCCGGTCTCGGGATTCCGCAGCGGTGCACCGGGGATGAACGTCAGCGCCGAGACGATGGCCGCCGCGATCAGCAGATAGATCAACGACAAGCGCAGTCCACGCGACTCGTGGGAGAGCTCGTCGCCCGCTAGGGACGTGGTCGATCGGTGCGTCCGCCGGCCGTTCCGACGGGTCCCACTTGCCGAGCCGCGGCTCGACGTACCGCTCGGTGAGGAGTGTCATCACGACGGCGGTGAAGAGGGTCGATCCGATCGCGAAGTACAGGTTGTTCGTGACGTTGAGCTGGTCGGCGTTCGGTGCGACGCCGGTGAGGATCTCGTTGGTGACCTCGGTGATGATGCCGTCGGCCGGCGTGATCAGGATGTTGACGAAGAACGCCGCGCTCACACCCGCGTAGGCGGCTGCGATGCCGGCCAGCGGGTTCCGGCCGAGGCTGCTGAACGCCGCTGCGCCGAGCGGGATCAGCACCAGGTAGCCGGCGTCCGAGGCGACGCTGGAGATCCCGCCGAGCAGCACGATGATGAAGGTGATCGATGCCGGTGGCGCGACCTGCACCATCTTGCGGATGAGGGCTGCGATCAGGCCCGCCTCCTCGGCGACGCCAACGCCGATCATCGCGACCAGGATCACGGCAACGACACCGAAGTCGTTGAAGTTCTGGACCGCGGTCGTGAAGATGTAGCGGATGCCGTCCCCGCTCAGCAGGCTCTTGGCCTCGATGGTCTCCGTCTCGAGGTGGTAGTCAGGCACCGCCTCGGTCGGGGCATGGTTGAGCGAGGGGTACGTCGTACCGCCGTCGTAGGTCTGGGTGACTTCCGTGCCGTCCTGCTCGGCCACCTCGGTGGTGACGCTGACATCGAACCAGGACAGCACGGCCGACAGGATGATCACGCCGACGATCAGGCCGAGGAAGATGATCGCGGGGTGCGGGACCTTGTTGCCGACTCGCTCGACCCACCCGAGGAACCCGCCGCTGCCGGTGTCCTTCTTCTTCAGCCGCGGCGGTCATGGGTTGTCTCCGACAGGAGGCTGGAAGGCGCATGGCGAGCTCGATCAGCAGCTTGGCCCCGAACCCGCTCGCGCCCTTGTTGCGCCAGGTGCGTACGGCGGGCTGCTGCGCCGTACCGGCGATGTCGATGTGAGCCCATGGCGTGTTGTCGACGAACTCCTCGAGGAAGAGCGCGGCCGTGATCGAACCGGCGTTGATGCCACCCATGTTGGTCAGGTCGGCGATCGAGGAGTCCAGCTGAGCGCGGTACGGCCGGTAGAGCGGAAGCTCCCAGACCGGTTCGTCGGCGATGTCACCGGCGGCCTCGAGCTGGCCGATCAGCGCCGCGTCGTTGCCCATCACGCCGGCGATCTCGACGCCCAGAGTGCGCAGGCACGCGCCGGTCAGGGTCGCGATGTCGACGACGGCGTCGACTCCGTCCTCGACGGCCAGGCAGAGTCCGTCGGCCATGACCAGCCGTCCCTCGGCGTCGGTGTTGAGGACCTCCACGGTCTTGCCGTTGCGCATCCTGAGGACGTCGCCGAGCTTCATCGCCGAACCGGACGGCATGTTGTCGGTGCAGCAGAGGAAGGCCGTGACGGCCGTCGTGCAGCCGAGGTCCCGCAGGGCGGTCATGGCACCGAGGATGGCTGCGGCACCGGTCATGTCGTTCTTCATCTGCGCGTGCGACTCGTCGCTCGGTTTGAGACTGATGCCGCCGGAGTCGTACATGACGCCCTTGCCGACCAGGCCCAGGTGCCCGGTGGGAGAGTCCGGCCGGTACGTCATCTTGATCAGCCGCGGCTCGTCGACGCTGCCGAGGTTGACGCCGAGAATGCCGCCGCAGCCCATCTCGATCAGCTGCTGCTCGTCGAAGACCTCGACGTCGACACCGGCGGCCGGACCGAGCTCGAGCGGCCACCTCGCTCATCCGGACCGCGGTCAGGGTCGTCGCCGGGCAGTTGGCCAGGTCGCGGCTGATGGCGGCCGCCCGGGCGATCGCCTGGCCGCGGGCGACGCCGGCGCGCACGTCGTCAGCCACCGCATCGGGGGCCACGATCGTGAGAGACGTGAGCGTGGGCTCGTCCCCGCCACGGCCGACGAAGAAGCGCCAGCGGGCGAGCAGCACGCCTTCGACGACGACCTGGGCGAAGTCGCCGGGTGAGATCGCGAGGTCGCGGTCGGGGAGCTCGACGGCGAGCGTCTGGTGCTGAGGAACAGCCCGGGCGAATCCTGCCGCCAGGTCGCGCACCCGGGTCGGGTCGACCGTGCTGACGTCGCCGATCCCCAGAGCGACCAGCGCCCGGCCGTCGCATCCCGGGATCACCAGGGTCTGGCCGGACTTGCCGGTGAACCCGGCGACCGCCAGCCGGCGGGCGTCCGCGCCGAGGTCGGAGCGGCGGGTCGGCGCCCTCTACGACCGGAACGGCCAGTGCGGCTGCCTTCGACGACCGGCGGGCAGCTCGGCGACGACCGAGACCTCGACGGTGTTCCTGGTGGACGGCACCGGGTCGAACGTGCCACGTGCCGGGTGGCTGGTCATCGAGTTGCGCCTCCTTGACCGAGGTCGCCCGCAGAGCGATTCTGGCAGAGTCTGTATGGCGGTCGATAGCCCTATTGCGACTGTTGAAGCCGGCGGCCGGAGCCGGCCGTCACGGCTGTTCACGCCGCGGACTGAGGGTTCAGGTCGGCTGGGGCCGACTCTTGGGCCAGGCCGCGCCGCCAGATGGCCATCGACAGTGCGCCGAGGATGATCGGGCCGGCCAGGGTGAACGCGCGCCACACGATCAGCGCTGCCACCGCTGCCGGCTCGGTCTCGATCCCGCCGACCTCGACGATCGTCGCCAGCAGGACCGCGTCGACGATGCCCAGTCCCATGAAGGGGAACAGCGTCAACGGGTAGACGCACAGGAACGCGGCGTACAGCTCGATCGCCGGGAAGTCGGCAGCGCTCACGCCCACGAACCGCAAGGAGAGCAGCAGCACGGTCGCGTCGGCGAACACGAGACCGACCAGCGCGACCGCGGAGCGCAGGAAGTTCGCGCCGAAGGTCTCCTTCATGTCGAGTCGGAACTGGGCGACGGCCGCCGCCCACAGGTCCGGATCGACGCTGCGTCTGACCCGCGCGGCGATCCGGCCGGCCGTGCTCCCGATCCGTTCGCGCGAAGGCCGCGCTGCGAAGGCCGAGCACGGTAAGCGCCGGCGATCACGGCGGCCACCGCGCCGGACAGCAGCGCGGTCACGGCATAGCCCGAGTCGAACCGCACGGGAAGCAGGATCGCGAAGCCGATGATCGGCACCGAGAACCGCATCAGGTAGAAGGCGAGGACGTTCATCATGGTCCCGGCGATGGCCCGCGAGGCCGGGATCCCCCACGACGTGAACATCCCGACGCGCAGCACCATGTCACCCGGCGGTGGCGCCACCACGGCCAGCAGATGCGCGGCCAGGTCGTTGACGACGGCCCGGAAGACGCTGAGCCCGCGGATGAAGAACGCCAACGGCACCGCGTTCAGCGTCTGGCGCACCATCAGGACGACGAGCAGCACGCCGAGCTGCCACCAGGCGAGCCGGGACAGCGCATCCCAGACCGCGCCCCAGTCGATCCGTCCGACCAGCTGGACGATGACGTACCCGGCCAGGAAGCACAGCGCCATGATCGCGATCCGGCGCAGCCAGGCCGTGCGCCGCGAGCGGGCGGCAGCCGCCTCGGCTGCGAGCTCTCCGCTCGAGCGGAGTCGCGTCGACTGCGCCGCCCCTTGCCCCCTGATCGAGCGGCTCGCTCACCGCGTCTCCTCATCTGTCGTGCGACCGGCGCTCCGTCTACTCCGATGCGATCGCAACGCTCGGGACCAGGACGCTGGACTAGACTTGGGCGCCGTTGTCGGGGTCGTCGAAGCGGTCCTCGCCGTTGTCCATCCGGACGACCAGGCTGACGAAGCCCGCGATGAAGCCGAGCGCCGCGAACAGCGTCACCCAGGACGGCAGGGCCAGCGAGAAGACCGCCGCGGCCACCAGCACGACCGGACCGCCGATCAGCCCGAGCCAGCCGAGCTGGTCCGCAGGGGCCGAGGCGCGGCAACGGCGGTGGCTGGGGCGGCACGAACCGGTCCTCCTCGGCCGGCTCCTCGAAGCGGGTACGGCCGTGCGGCTGCCGCTCGAGTCCGCGGCATCGGCTCCGAGCGGCTCGGGCTGGGGCAGCAGGGCGGTCGGTGCCTCGGACTCGTCGGTCGCCGCCGCGTCGACGTCCTCGTAGACCGGCCACGGCGCCACCGCCGTCGTCGTCGGGGTGTCGTAGCCGGCGACGATCTGCGCCCAGGTGAGGTCGTCGTTGCCCTGCACGAGGTAGGGATCCTTGGTGGACAGCATCTCGAGGACCTGCGTCGGTGGCGGAGGCGTCGACGTACATCCGGACCAGGACCTCGACGTGGAACTCCGGACGGTCGAACGCCGACATCGACGGGGTCTCGATGGGCTGGCAGTACGCCGCGATCAGCTCGCTCCTTGAGCTCGTCGAGGAGCGCCTCCGCGACGCTGGGGTTGAGGTCGGCGACGGGGCTGTACGCCGCCGCCTGCAGGCCGTTAGATCGCATCGCGCGACCTGGCGGTCGTCCTGGCGACGATGAAGTGCGCGGACTCGGTGAAGATCAGCTCGGCGTCGTTGTCGAGGGTGGCGACGTGGAAGCTGTCGTCGAGGATCCGCTCGGTCACGTCCGGCGACGAGACCCGCTGGGTGATCAGCTGCGCGGACAACGGGTCGACGACGTGGTCGACGGCCGACCGGAAGAGCAGCAGCGGGCGACGTGACCGTCGGCAGGTCCTCGACGGTCAGCTTCCACATCGCGCGCATCGAGTCGAGCGCGCGCAACGGGACGCGGTCGTAGCCGTCCTCGAGCGACGCCGGGCTTCTTGATGTCGCTGGTGATGCCCTTCGCGGAGGCGACCAGCCGCTTGAGGACCGGCGTCGCCACCAGCCGCCGGTCGGCGCTCGCGACGGCCGGGTTGACCAGCACCAGTCCCGCCACCTGGTCGCCGTGCTCCTCGGCCAGCCGCAGGGCCAGACACCCGCCCATGGACAGCCCGGCGACGAAGACGGTGTCGCAGCGGCTGCGCAGGTCGGCGAACACGCGGTCGGCCTCGTCGTACCAGTTGCGCCAGGGCGTCGCGTTGAGCTCCTGCCAGGTCGTACCGTGTCCGGGCAGCCGCGGCACGGACACGGTGTAGCCGGCCTCGTGCAGATGCTCGGCCCAGGGGCGCATGGACGACGGAGATCCGGTGAAGCCGTGCAGCAGGAGCACGCCGGTCGGGCCACCGACGGCCTCGTACGGCTGGGCGTGCGGAAGAACCGGCACCGTGTCTCCTGGGCTTGCGCGACTGCTTGCCTCATGGTGTCACGTCCGCGCAGGGCTTTTCGAGCCGATCCCAGCTGTCTCGGTGTCCGCCTCGCTGTCGACCTGGGGATTGCCGGCCCACCGGCTCGGATCGACACTAGGGTGATCGGGACAAGGAGGTCGCCGGTGTTCTACTGGATGCTCAAGTGGGTGCTCCTTGGACCCGTGCTGAAGCTGATCTTCCGGCCGTACGCCGAAGGCACCGAGAACGTGCCCGACGAGGGCGCCGCGATCCTCGCGAGCAACCACCTGTCGTACTCGGACTGGCTGTTCATGCCGCTGACCATCCCGCGGCGCGTGACGTTCGTGGCGAAGGCCGAGTACTTCACCACCCCGGGGCTTCAAGGGCTGGCTGCAGAAGACGTTCTTCTCCGGCGCCGGACAGGTGCCGATCGACCGCTCGAGCGGCAATGCGGCGGCCGGGGCGATCAACACCGGGCTCAAGATCCTCGCGAACGGCGACCTGTTCGGGATCTATCCCGAGGGCACCAGGTCGCACGACGGCCGGCTCTACCGCGGCCGGACCGGCGTCGCCCGGATGGCGCTCGAGGCCAAGGTCCCGGTCATCCCGGTCGCCGTGATCGGCACCGACGTCGTGGCCCCGCCGGGGAAGGTCTTCGGCCGCTACGCCCGGCCGCACGTGCGGTTCGGGAAGCCGCTCGACTTCTCCCGCTACGAGGGCATGGAGGACGACCGCTTCGTGCTGCGCTCGATCACCGACGAGATCATGTACGAGATCATGGACCTCTCCGGCCAGGAGTACGTCGACGTGTACGCCACCAAGGCCAAGGAGGACGCGCAGGCTGAGGCGAAGGCGGCCTGCGGCTGCCGCGAAGGCCGAGGCGAAGGCGTGCCGCGGCCGTGAAGCCAGAGACCGAGCAGCCGGACGACTGAGTCAACACTCCGGACTCCGAATCGCGTCGAAGGCGTCGCCGCCGGAGGCCTGACCCGCGCTCCTGCCGGGCCGTGCCGTGTCCGCCATCTGGATGGATGATCTCGGTAGCCGATCACCAGGGGGTTATCGCTAGGTTTGACGCATCCAGTGACCCAGACCGGGACAGATTGGGAGTGCGCCCATGCGCGTTGGAGTGTTGACCGGAGGGGGAGACTGTCCCGGGCTGAACGCCGTGATCAGAGCCGTTGTCCGCAAGGGCGTCACGGAGTACGGCTTCGACTTCGTCGGCTTCCGCGACGGCTGGCGCGGCCCGCTCGAGGGGGTGACGACCGAGCTCGGCATCCCGCAGGTGCGCGGCATCCTGCCGCGCGGCGGCACGATCCTCGGGTCGTCGCGCACCAACCCGTTCGCCATCGAGGACGGCGTCGCGCAGGATCCAGGCCAACCTGCGAGGCCACCGGCGTCGACGCGCTGATCGCGATCGGCGGCGAGGACACGCTCGGGGTCGCCACCAAGCTGTCCGAGCTCGGCGTCCAGGTCGTCGGCGTACCGAAGACCATCGACAACGACCTCAGCGCCACCGACTTCACGTTCGGCTTCGACACCGCCGTCAACATCGCCATGGAGGCGATCGACCGGCTGCACACCACCGCCGAGTCCCACCACCGGGTGCTCGTGGTCGAGGTCATGGGCCGCCACGCGGGATGGATCGCCCTGCACAGCGGGCTCGCGGGCGGGGCCAACATCATCTTGATCCCGGAGCAGCCGTTCGACATCGAGCGGGTGTGCGCGCTCGTCGAGCGGCGGTTCCAGCTGCAGTACGCGCCGATCATCGTGGTCGCCGAGGGCGCGGTCCCCGTCGAGGGGACGATGGAGACCGTCACCGGCGAGCTCGACGCGTTCGGCCATGCCCGGCTCGGCGGCATCGGCGACCGGCTGGCCCAGGAGATCGAGCGCCGCACCGGCAAAGAGGCCCGCACCGTGGTCATCGGCCACGTGCAGCGCGGCGGCACGCCGACGGCCTTCGACCGCTGGCTGGCCACCCGGTTCGGGCTGCATGCCATCACGGCGGTCTTCGAGGGGGACTTCGGGATGATGGTCGCGCTGCGAGGCACCGACATCGTCCGGGTTCCGCTCAGCGAGGGCACCGGCACCCTCAAGACCGTCGACCCGTCCCAGTACACCGAGGCCGAGGTCCTCTTCGGCTGAGGTCGTCAGCGTGCGTGCGTCTAATCGATCCGTACGTCGGAGCGCGCGGCGCCCGAGCGGCCGCGGCAACTACGCTGGTGTCGTGACCATCCCGACGCTGGAGGAGCTGCACGCCCGCGGCCCGCTCCAGCAGCCGACCTGGCCCGATCCCGCGGCGCTCGACGACGCCGTTCGCGAGCTGCGGGCCAAGCCGCCGCTGGTGTTCGCCGGGGAGTGCGACGACCTGAAGGCGAACCTGGCGAAGGTCGCGGCGGGCGAGGCCTTTCTGCTGCAGGGCGGCGACTGCGCGGAGACGTTCGAGGGCGTGACCGCCGAGAACGTGCGGGCGAAGCTCCAGGTCCTGCTGCAGATGGCGGTCGTGCTCACCTACGGCGCCTCGGTGCCGGTGGTCAAGGTCGGCCGGATCGCGGGTCAGTACGCCAAGCCCCGGTCAGCGACGCCGAGGTTCGCGAGGGCGTCGAGCTGCCGGCGTACCGCGGCGATGCTGTCAACGGCTTCGAGTTCTCCGCGACCAGCCGCCGTCCCGACCCTGCGCGACTGGTGCAGGTCTACAACTCGTCGGCGGCGACGCTCAACCTCTGCCGGGCCTTCCTGCAGGGCGGGTTCGCCGACCTGCGGCAGATGCACGCGTGGAACACGGACTTCGTCCGTACCAGCCCGGTCGGTGCGGTCTACGAGCGGCTTGTCGGGCGACATCGAGCGCGCGCTGAACTTCATGAAGGCGATCGGCGCCGAGTCCGAGGAGCTGCACCGGGTCGGCTTCCACAGCAGCCACGAGGCGCTGATCCTGGAGTACGAGCACGCGCTCACCCGGATCGACTCGCGCACCCAGTCGCCGTACGACGTCTCCGGCCACTTCCTCTGGATCGGGGAGCGCACCCGCCAGCTGGACGGCCCACATGTCGAGCTGATGGCGGCCGTGCGCAACCCGATCGGCGTCAAGCTCGGCCCGACGGCGACCCCGGACGAGGCGGTCGCGCTGGCCGCCGAAGCTCAACCCGGACAACGAACCCGGGCGGCTCACGTTCATCACCCGGATGGGCGCGGCCAAGGTCCGCGACCTGCTGCCGACCCTGGTCGAGAAGGTGACGGCGGCCGGGGTCGAGGTCGGCGTGGGTCACCGACCCGATGCACGGCAACACGTTCGAGACCTCGACCGGCTACAAGACGCGCAGGTTCGACGACGTGATCGACGAGGTGCGGGGCTTCTTCGAGGTGCACCACGGTCTCGGCACCTGGCCGGGCGGACTGCATGTCGAGCTGACCGGCGGCGACGTGACCGAGTGCGTCGGCGGCGGAGAGGCGCTCGACGAGCACCAGCTCCGGCATCGCTACGAGTCGGTCTGCGACCCGCAGGCTCAACCGCACCCAGTCGCTCGGAGCTCGCGTTCCTGGTGGCCGAGATGCTCCATGCCCGACATGGCTGACGTTTCGCACCAGGTCGGCCGTCTCGATGACGGATGCGGCGGTGATCGACCTCCGCAGCGACACGGTCACCAGGCCCAGCGCCGGCGATGCGACGCGCGATGGCTGCTGCGGAGGTCGGCGACGATGTGTACGGCGAGGACGCCACGGTCTCGGCGCTGGAGGAGCGGGTTGCCGACCTGTTCGGCTTCGAGGCAGCCCTGTTCACCGTCACCGGGTCGCTGGCCAACCTGCTGGCCGTGAGAGGCGCTCGTCGGGGTCGGCGAGGAGGTGCTCTGCGAGTCCTCGGCACACATCGCCCGCGCCGAGATGGGAGCCCATGGCGCGATCTCGCGGGTTGACCATGCGCACCTGGACCCATCCCAAGGGGCACCTCGACCTGCACGGCCGTGCGCAGTCTGCACGCGCCCGACCTCGGGCCGTTCTTCGTGCAGACGGCCTGCGTGTCGGTGGAGAACACCCACAACTTCGGCGGCGGACGCGTCCAGCCGCTCGACAGTCTCCGAGCGTTGCGGGCCTTCGCGAATGACCGGGGTCGAGGTGCACATCGACGGTGCACGGGTGTGGAACGCCCAGGTTGCCTGCGGCGAGTCGCTTGAGGGCACTCGGCGGAGAGGTCGGCGACACCATGTCGATCTGCCTCTCCAAGGGCATGGGTGCGCCGATCGGCTCGCTGGTGCTGGCCTCGAAGGACCACGTCGCGCGAGGCGCGGGTCTGGCGCAAGCGGCTGGGTGGCGGCTGGCGGCAGGCGGGGGTGCTCGCCGCGGCGGGGCTCTATGCGCTCGACCACAACATCGAGCGGCTCGCCGACGACCACGCCAACGCCCTCGTGGTGGCGGAGGCCGCGGGGGTCCCTGCCGGGGACGTCGAGACGAACATCGTGGTGATCCCGACATCGGACGCTGCCGGCCTGGTCAGACGGTGTGCGGACGAGGGCGTCCTGGTCGGCGCGGTCGGTCCGCACGTCGTACGCGCGGTGACGCATCTGGACGTGACCTCCGACCAGGCCCGCCGAGCCGCCGAGGTGCTTGCCCGCGCCGTCGCCCCTTGACGACGATCCGGAGGCCCTCGGATGGTCAGAGGGGGAGGTGGGGGGCAGGGGTGCCGGCCTCGTCGGGGGATCCGGGTGGGTCGGCGGTGCTGTCACTGCGGTAGCGGGGTCCGAGCTCGACCAGGTACATCGCGGCGAGCACGAAGGCGCCGCCGACCAGCATCCGGGTGGTCAGGGACTCGCCACCGAAGAGCACGGCGAAGAACGCCGCCCAGACCGGCTCCATGGTCATGATGACGGCGGTTCGGGTTGCCGAGAGCTGGGACTGCGCCCAGGTCTGCGCGAAGATCGCCAGCGCACCCGGGATCAGCGCCATGTAGATCAGCGACGACCAGCCATCCAAGCTGTCCGGGCTGCCCATGCCGTTCGGAGCCGTGACCCCCAGGCAGAGCGCGCCGATCACCATCAGCTGCACGACAGACAGGCCGACCGCGTTGTCGGACCGGGACCACTGGCCGAGGCCGACGATGTGCAGGGCATACAGCATCGCCGAGGCGAAGATGAGCCCGACGCCCGGTGGACACGGACAAGCCGTTCAGGGCCAGGAAGGCGAGTCCGGTCGCGGCCAGGGCGACCGCCAGCCACACCGTGGCCCGGATGTGCTCGTGGAAGAGCCCGGCCGCGAAGAGCGGCGTCGCGACGACGTACATGCCGGTCACGAACCCGGACACGCTGGCCGCCGTATGGGACAGGCCGACCGTCTGCAGAAGCTGCGCGGACCCGTAGACCAGGCCGAGGATCACGGCGTGCCGTACGTCGTCGCGCGACAGCCGGAAGACCGCACGGTGCGCGATCGCGAAGGCGACGGCGCCCGCGATGGCAAACCGGATGGCGAGGAAGTCGACGACCGAGATCTCGTTCAGCAGGTCCTTGATCAGGAAGAACGTGGACCCCCACGACATGGTGACCAGCGAGCAGGGCGATGGTCGGCAACCCGCGCCGCAGCCGCGGTGCCAAGCTGCGCTCCGTCACCGGCCCACCTTAGTAGGGTCGATCGCTGGCGGCGGGTCAGACGATGTAGATGATCACCGTCGAGCCGAGGGGCTCCATCTCATCGGCGCTGGGCGACTGGTCCTCGACGAAGCCGAGGCCGAAGCTCGGCGAGAACGGCTGGACGTCCGACCTGGAAGCCCGCATCCTTGAGCGCCTGCGTGGCCGCGTCGGTGCCCTGGTGATAGACGTTGGGCACCTGCACCAGATGTGGTCCCTTGCTGACGACCAGCCTGATGTGGTCGCCCGTCGTGCCGATCCCAGACCGTGGAGTCTGGGAGATCGACGAGCCCCGCCGACGACGGTGTCGTTGTAGGCCTCGACCACGTCGACCTTGAAGCCGAGCGCGCCGAGGGCGGTCTGTGCGTCACCGGCGTCCTGATGGACGAAGCTGGTGATCTGGATCGGCTTCGGACCTCGGCTGATCACCAGGTGCACGATGCCGCCCCGCTTGAGCGGCGTACCCGCGTCCGGCGTGAAGGACACCACCATGCCGGCGATGACCGTGTTGCTCCACACCCGCGTCGGCGGGAGAGGCAACGGTCGAGGAATCGCGCCTGGACCGCGTCAACCGCAGCGGCTCGCGTCATCTTCGACAGGTCCGGCACGTCGTGTCGCTCCTGGCCCTTGGAGATCACCGCGCGAACGGTGCCGCCCTTGAGCACGTTCCCGCCTGGACCGGGATCTGTCGAGATGAGCTCGCCCGCGGGCATCGTCTCCGAGTACGCCGTACCGGTGACGTCCAACGAGAGGTCGCTCGCCTGCAGCTTGGCCGCGGCCGCCGACTGGCTCATCCCGACGACGTCGGGCGTGCTCTGGTAGCGCCCGGCGCCGTAGTACCACCCGCCGAGTGCGGCAGTGGCGGCCAGCAGGATCACCACCAGGAAGGCGATCCATCCGGCTCGGCTGCGTCTGCGCCGTGGTGCGGTCGGTGACCGGGGGCCGCCCGGCGGTGCGTAACGAGGCGCCGTCGGGTCGCGCGTCGGCTCCTCCCGGGTCGTCTCCGGCCTCGAGGCGGGGGAGCCCACGATCATGGTGCGGGCGTCCGGCGCCGAACGCCTCCTGGTCGAAGACCTCGTCAGCCGCGCCCCCGACCGAGGCGAAGGCACCGGTCGGACACCGCGATGGTCGGCGTGAGGTCGTCGGTGAGCTCCTGGTCGTCAGTCGACGCCGTGATCCAGCGCATGCCGTACCCGACGCAGCTGCTGCAGCATGACGTGCGCGTCGGCCGGTCTCAGGTCGCGCTGCCGTGACGTCGCCCGAGCCACGAACGCGTCCAGGTACGGCGGAATCCCGGGCACCAGCCTGGACGGCGGCGGCACGTCGTCGTGGACATGGCGGTAGGCGACCTGGATGGGCGAGTCGCCGACGTGAGGCTTGGTCGCCGGTGAGCATCTCGAAGAGCACGCACGCCGACGGAGTAGACATCGGACCTGGCGTCCGCGCGTGCCGTCGACGACCAGCTCCGGGGGCAGGTACGAGACGGTGCCCATCAGTACCCCGCCGGTCGCCGTGGCGCTGGTCGAGGAGCTGATCGCCCGGGCCAGCCCGAAGTCGGCGACCTTGACCTGGCCGCGCGGGCTGATCAGCACGTTCTCCGGCTTGATGTCGCGGTGGATGATCCCCGACTCGTGAGCCGCGGCCAGCGCACGCAGGATCTCCTCGAGGATCGCCAGGGCGCGGGTCGGAGTCAGCGGCGCCTCGTCACGGATCACGTCCCGGAGCGTGTGCCGCCCCTCGACGTACTCCATGGTGAGGAACAGCACGCCGTTGTCGTCCCCCTGGTCGTAGACGGCCACGACGTTCGGGTGGGTCAGCCTGGCTGCCGCCCGGGCCTCTCGGACGAAGCGCTGGGCGAACTCGTCGTCGTCGGCGAGGGCGTGCGGCATCACCTTGAGCGCCACCCGGCGGTCGAGGCGAAGGTCGGTCGCCTGGTAGACCGTGGCCATCCCGCCGCGGGCGATCTTCGCCTCCACGCGATAGCGCTGGTCGAGCAGATGCCCGACCAGCGGATCTGCGACGGCAGACTTCTCCACGGTGACGAGTTTACGGACCGCGCGACCGCTTCCTCGGACATCCGCGCTCGAGCCGCGTGCCGCGTGCCGTGCCCGGTGCGTGGCAGGCTGGTCGGATGACCCAGCAACCCGATCTTCACGTGGACACCTGGCTCACCCTTCCGCAGGTCGCGGACCAGCTCGGCGTGAGCCCCAGCAAGGTGCGCCAGATGGTGCGCGACCACGAGCTGGCGATGGTACGGCGGGAAGGCTCGCGAGAGCCGGAGATCCCGGCCGGGTTCATCCAAGACGGCGCCGTGGTGAAGGGGCTGCTCGGGACGCTCACCTTGCTCGTCGACCACGGGTTCAGCGACGCCGAGGCGATCGAGTGGCTGCTCACGCCGGACGACTCCCTGCCGGGTGCGCCGATCGACGCGCTGCGTGAGAACCGTGGCCGCGAGGTACGTCGACGGGCCCAGGTCATCACCTGAGAGGATGGCGCGATGAGCGGTCTGGCGAAGTTGCTGGCAGGACACACCAACCCGGGGGTCTACCACTGGGCCACGGGCGCCGACTCCGACCTGGTGCAGCATGCGGCCGAGCGGGCCGGCTGGCGCTTCATCTGCCTCGACACCTGGCAGATCGAGGACAAGGGCGAGTTTCTGCAAGCCTGCAAGGGCGCCTTCGGAATCGAAGACCTTGCCGAGCACAGCTTCGACGGGCTCGCGGATGCCCTCAACGACGTCCAGCCCGGAGACGCCACCGGGGTGGTGGTGCTCTGGGACGGGTGGGCGCCGTTCGCCCGGGCCGACCGCCATGCGTTCGACGTGGCGGTGGACGTGTTCGACGCGAGGGTCGACACCGAGCGGGTAGGGGCGTTTGCCGTTCTGCTGAAGGGCGCTGGCCCTCAGACTGACCTCGCGGAGCTCGACCCGCACCGGACCTGAGGTCGTTCCTCTCCGGGTCGCCGTCAGTGGGAGCGGTTGGTGGCGCGGTCGCTCAGGGTACGAAGTGCGACTCTGGCCTCTTCGTCCTCGATGGGGGCGTGCCGCAAGGTCGCCAGGGCGGCCGACGTCAGCTCGCTGATGACGGTCTCCACGGCGGCGACGGCGCCTGTCGCCACCAGCGTCTCCTGGACGTCGGCGATCCCCTGGACGTCGAGCGCGGCGTTGCCGAGCGCGGCGTCGAGGAGTGACCGCTGGGCGGCCGTCGGCCTTGTCGAAGGCGCGCGCCATCAACAGCGTGCGCTTGCCCTCGCGGATGTCGTCGCCGCTTGGCTTGCCGGTCAGGTCGGCCTGCCCGAACACCCCGAGGATGTCGTCGCGCAGCTGGAACGCCTCGCCCAGCGGAACGCCGTACGACGAGAGCGCGCGCAGCAGCGAGCCGTCGGCCTTCCCCAGTGCCGCGCCGAGCTGGAGTGGCCGCTCGACGGTGTACTTCGCCGACTTGTAGAGCAGCACCCGCATGGCGTCCGAGGCGCTGCTGCGTCGTCGGGTCTGGGCGAGCACGTCGAGGTACTGGCCCGCCACGACCTCGCGGCGCAGCTTGTCGAAGTAGACCCGGCCCCGGGTCGACCGCCTTGGGCTTGAAGCCGGACTGGCCGAAGAGCTCGTCGGACCAGGCGAGCAGGAGATCGCCCGAGCAGGATCGCGGCCGAGCTGCCGAACTGCTCGGCCGTGCCGACTGCCGCGTCGGGGCGCTCGTTGCGGCAGGCGCAGCGCGGTGAACGACCGATGAGCGGACGGGCTGCCTCGCCGGGTCGCCGAGGCGTCGATCACGTCGTCGTGGACGAGTGCGCTGGCATGCACCAGCTCGATCGCCGCGGCCGCGCGCAGGAGTCGACGTCGGTCTTCGAGGCTGAGCCGCCGGCCGCCCGCCAGCCCCAGTAGACGAAGGCGCCGCGCAGCCGCTTGCCACCGTCGACCGCAACCTGGGCAGCGTCGAAGAGCGGGTCGAGGTCGGGACCGAGCGGGGCGAGCGTCTCGCGCTGGCGCCGCGACGAAGGCTGCCAGCAGGTCGGCGATCGCCTCGCGGAACGTGTCCGGGATCGGGTCGCGACCCGTTGGGTCGCCCGACATCGTTTCCGGCACGCCGCCGAGCCTAGTCGGGCACGACCACTAGCCAGCCGACCGCGCTCAGCGTTCTCAGGCTCGGTGTCCGACCGTCGAGATGTCAATGTCCGGCATCGCGCCGCTGACTGCATAAGGTGGACCCGTGGCCAGTGGACTCGCGTCGAGGTTGGGTGTGTCGTCGCCCCTGGTGCGCGATCTGCTCGCGACCGGACGGCGAAGCTTCTCGTTCGAGTTCTTCCCGCCGAAGGACGACGAGGGCGAGCGCCAGCTCTGGCAGACCATCCGCCAGCTCGAGCCCCTGCAGCCGAGCTTCGTGTCTGTGACGTACGGCGCAGGCGGCTCGACCCGCGACCGGACCATCCGGGTGACCGAGCGGATCGCCAGCGAGACGACCCTCACCCCTGTGGGGCACCTGACCTGCGTCGGACATGCGCGTGACGAGCTGCGCAGCATCATCGGCCGGTACGCCGACGCGGGCGTACGCAACGTGCTCGCGCTGCGCGGTGACCCGCCCGGAGGCCCCGGTGCGACCGTGGACGCCGACGCCCGGAGGACTGACCTACGCGAGTGAGCTGGTGGCGCTGGTCAAGGAGCTTGGGCGACTTCAGCGTTGGGCGTAGCGGCCTTCCCGGAGGGCCATCGCGAGGCCGGTTCGCTGGATGCGGACGCGGCCGTGATGAGGGCCAAGGCGGACGCAGGCGCCGACTTCGCGATCACCGAGCTGTTCTTCCGGCCGGCCGACTACGTCGCGCTGGTCGAGCGGAGTGCGGCCGCCGGCTCGACCATGCCGATCATCCCCGGCATCATGCCGATCACGAACCTCGAGCAGATCAAGCGGTTCGCCGAGCTCTCGGGGCGTGAGGTGCCCGATGGAGGTCGTACGCCGCTTCGACGGAGTCAGCGAGCCGTCGGACATCCGCAAGGTCGGCATCGCAGTCGCGACCGAGATGTGCGACGAGCTGCTCCGTCAGGGCGCGCCGGGCCTGCACTTCTACACGCTGAACCGGTCCACGGCGACCCGCGAGATCTACGACAGCGTCGTACCGGACGGCTGAGCCGCGCTGCTGCTTGCTCGTGGCCGTTGTGCAGCCGTGACCCATCCGCCATGCGAGCGAGGCCTGCCGACGTCATGCTGAGCCGATGGACGCGCCTCGCGAGACACATCAGTTCGACTTCTGGCTGGGATCCTGGAAGGTCTTCGACCCGGAAGACCGCCTGGTCGGCACCAACCGGATCTCGGCCCTGTTCGGCGGTCTTGCCCTCATGGAGGAGTGGGAGGGCAACGGCGCCGTCAGTGGCCGCAGCCTGAACTCGTGGGACGCCGGCCGGGAGGCGTGGCACCAGACCTGGATGGACTCGTCGGGATCCACCCTGCTGCTGGACGGTGGTCTGCAGGACGGCTCCATGGTCATGGAGGGGAGTGCGCCGTCGGGATCTGGACGGGCAGCCTTGGGACCGGCACCGGATCACCTGGACCCCCTCGCCGGACCGGAGCTGAGGTTCGCCAGCTCTGGGAGACGTCGAACGACGACGGCTCTACGCTGGACGGTCGCCTTCGACGGCCGCTACCGCCGCGCGTGAGTGCGCCTTTCGACGTAGTGGTCAGAGCCGGGCGCCGTACGTCTCGACGGCGTTGTCGACCTTCACCCGCTGCCGGATCTCGGCGGGCAGCGCGGTCAGTGCGTAGGACGGGTCGTCGAAGTCCCAGTGCGGGTAGTCCGTGCTGAACATCAGGGTGCGGTCCGCCCGCACGATGTCGCACAGGGCATGCAGGTGTTCGCGTCTGCGGGGTTCGGGCAGCGGCTGGCTGGTGAACCTGACGTGGTCGAAGATGTACTCGCTCGGCAGTCGACGTACCCACGGCACCTCGTCGCGAAGGCCCTTGACGTTCTTGTCCAGCCGCCACAGGACATCGGGGATCCAGCCGAGGCCACCCTCGGTGAGCACGACCTTGAGCGTCGGGAAGCGCTCGAACACGCCATGGCAGATCAGGCTGATCACGTTGGCCTGGAACACCTGGCTGAGCCCGGTGTGCCACTCGACGTAGTACGTCGGCGTGCCGCCGGCCATGCTCGGCGACGTCCGGAAGATGCCCTCGCCGGAGTTCGGATGCACCGTGACGGGGAGACCGACCTCGGCGGCTGCCTCGTATATCGGGTAGTAGTGGCGTTGCCCCATCAAGATGTTCGTGAGCGGCAGCAGTACGGCGACGAAACGCTCGTTCGCCCCGCTACGCCGGATCTCCTGCGCGGCCAGCGCCGGGTCCTGCGCGCCGACCACGATCGTGCCCCGGTAGCGGTCGTCGGCGGCGAGCCACGTCTCGGCCAGCCAGTCGTTGTAGGCCGATGCGATGATCGCCGCCGCGTCAGGGTCGGGCATCGCGCCGAGGCCGAGCACCTCGCCGCCGATCAAGACGGCTCGGGAGATTCCGTGGGTGTCCAGCAGATGGCTTGCCGTATAGATCGGATCCGCGCCGGGTGCCGAGCCGTCAGGTCCGTGGGCGTCGCCGCGCAACACACCTGCTGGGTTGACGTACAGCATGTTGCGCGGGATCGAGACCGCTTCGCGCTGTCCGCCGGTGGTGAGCCCCCGCCGTCCGTCGATGCCCAGCCGGTGTTGGGATGCCGTCGAGAGGTACGGCTTGAGGTCGGCCATGCCGCCCTTCATGATCGGATGCACATCGCAGTCGACCAGCTGGTAGCCATGCTGCCCCTCGCGGCTGGGGGCCGGCGAGTCGAGAAGGTCGGTCATGGCGGCTCCTTGGCCGGAGTGAGCCGGCCGGGTCGGGGTCGAGGAATACCTTGCGCGGCGAGGCTGAAGCCGTCAGAGTCATGCATAGCAAATCGGTTGGCTCAGCGATAGTCCCACCGTCCGTCGGGCGAAGGGTCCGGGCACGAGTGGCAGGCGGGTCGCATGGAGCATCAGGTCGGTCGAATCGACGAGGTTCGCAGCGACGGTTGCCGGATCGTCGACGTCAATGGCCGGCGGGTCGGCGTGATCAGTGTCGACGACGGGTTCTACGCGGTATCCGACCGATGCCCGCACATGGGAGCCTCGATGTGCAAGGGCACCATGAGCGGCACCTTCCTCGAGGCGGCGCCGCACGAGCTGGTGTACGGCAAGCATGGCCGGGTGATGCGCTGTCCCTGGCACGGGTGGGAGTTCGACCTCGAGACCGGCCGGTCCCTGTTGGAGCCCGAGCGATTCGGCCTCAGGACGTACCAGGTCACGGTCGAGGACGGCATGGTCGTTCTCCACACCTGATGGCGCCTGCGGTCAGGCCTTGCCCACCCGTTCGGCGACGTGGGCGGCCTGCCAGGCGACGTACGGGATGCTCGAGCCGAGGACGAGACCGGTACCGAGACAGTGCAGACCAGGGAGGGGCTGTGCGAAGGCAGCGCGCCGAGCGGCCGTGCGCGGGCCGGCCCAGTCCAGTGCAGGTGCCGGCGGCGGCCCGGTCCACGCGGGTGGTGACCAGGGTGCGGATGTCGAGGTTGCGCTCGGCCATCGTGTCCAGGGGGTCCGCTGCCGTTCGGCCGAGGCTCGTCACCGTCCAGCGTGCCGTGCTGCGCGTCCGTGGCCACGATGACCAGCGGGTCGCCATGCAGAACGACCTCCGCCGGGAGCGCGGGACGCTCAGCGGTCAGGCCGAGATACGTCACGGTCGCGGAGACCGTCGAGACCGACGGCGCGAAGAGGGGTACGGCGTCGCGCGCGACGCGGTGGTCGAGCAGACCGCTGAAGACCTGCCCGGGGCGACACGGCGGTCACGACGATGTCGGCGTCGATAGTGGTGCCGTCGGCCAGCTCGAGTCCGGTGACCCGGCCGGCGCTTCGTGCGCGAGGGACGGCGACCTCTGCGCCGAAGCGGACCTCGACCGAACGCTCGTCCATCCGCTGTAGCAGGGCGTTGGCCAGGTCGGCAGCGCCGCCGGGTGCTCGCCAGACGCCGAAAAGCCTTTCCACGTAGGCATCCACGGCTCTGAGGGCCGGCTCCTTCGCCGCATCCGCGCCGAGGCGATCGACCGGGTAGCCGCGCGAGCTGACGCAGGCGGTCGTCGTCGAACGCCTTGCGCAGCAGCGCGATCCAGCGACTGCTTCAGGTTGAGAGTGCGGATCAGCCGTCGTTCGGCGAGCTTGGCGACGCCGTCCGGTCAGGTCGAGGACGTCGGACCGGAGCAAGGTCCAGACGTCGGCCTGACCGTCGACGAAGCTCGTCCAGGCCTCTCCAGCGGCACCACCCAATGCGTCGCGCACGGCGTCGAGCTGGCCCCCTCGTGACCCGGTCGGGAGGTCGAGCGTCGTACCGTCCGCGAAAACGTGGCGGCGAGCCGGGGTGCTGAGCTCGAGGTCGACGTACCGCTCGAGCGGACGGCCGGACTTGCGGAACAGGTCGCGCAGGACCGCCGGGATCGTGGTCTGCATCGGCGTCGGCGTCCCAGGCGAGGCCGTCGTGGTGGACCTGCCCCAGCAGGCCACCGGGCGCGCCGCCTCGCTCGCAGACTGTGACCCGGTGGCCGAGCTTCGCGAGCCGGGCCGCGGTCGCGAGGCCGCCGAGTCCCGCGCCGACGACGGCGACGTCAGCCAATCGTCACCGTGACGACGTTCGACGTCTGGCCGGTGACGACGTCGACCATCCGGAGGTGGTTGTCCCCGACCATGCTGGTCTGGATGTAGGTCGCGAAGGTCCCGTTGCTGACCGTCGTGGGGGTGGCCGGGAAGTCCGCCCACGGACCGTCGCCGAGGCTGCGCTGCACCTGCAGCGGCGGCGCCGTCGTGGCCGGTGTAGGTGCCGGTCAGGTTGATCCGCTGGAAGCTCGCCACGCTGGTCGGGCTCGCCGTCGAGGGTGATCGCCGGTTCGTGGCCGGTGCGTGGTGTGTGGCGTCGTCGTCGACGGCGTGTCGGTGGGTGGCGCAACCGTATGGGTCGCGTCGCCGGTCGTGGGCAGGATCGGGTCCGGGGCTCGACGTGGACAGCCCTGCGCCGCTCCCGAGCCCGACGTAGTCGGCCGCCTTGACGGCGATGACCGCGAGGATCCCGCCGATCAGCAGGCCGATCACGAGCAGCACGGACAGCCCGACGAGCAGCTGACGCTGCCAGCTCGGTTCTTGCGTCCACAGGGACTGCTCCATCGGTCGGTGGGTCGTCACTGCCAGCGTCCATGGTGCCACGGCTGGCCGAAGCCCGGCTCGCGCCGGTTTGGGCAGGTGAGAGGGCGTGTCGGCGGTCCGATGTGGGCTATGCCACGTCGATCTCGGTGGCTCCGGTGATCGCCTGAGCTCGTCGTACGTCGTGTCGAAGACGGCATGGGCGTGACCGGCGGCGGCCCAGACGACGGGGTGGCCGGCCAGCGCTCGGTCGAGGTAGGTCGGGACCGGCGCGGGATGCCCGACCGGTGCGACCCCGCCGATGGCCTGGCCGGTATGGGTGCGGACGAACTCCGGGGTCGCCCGGGCCAGGCTGGTCACCCCGAGGGTGCCGGGCGACCAGGTCGGTGTCGACCCGGTGGGCGCCGGAGGTGAGGATCAGCACCGGCGAGCCGTCGGCGTCGAAGATCAGCGAGTTCGCGATGGCGCCGACCTCGCAGCCGAGCGCGTCGGCGGCCTGCTGGGCGGTGCGGGCCGCCTCCGGCAGCACCCGGACCTCGCCCGTGGCGCCGAGCTCGCGCAGCTCGTGCGTGGTCACCGCCTCGACGCCTGGGATGCATGCGGCTGACCTTCAGTCCCTCGAGGGGTTGACGGGGGGCCGGGGAAGGGGTTTACTGGATCCATGGTTCGAACATGTGTTCGAGTCGCGAGTGGGGCATCGCGGCCCCCCGCTCGCTGAGGCGGACTGCCGTGGCGGGGACGGCTTCGACCCCCGTCCTCGTCATGGCACCGCTGACGTTGGAGGACGACCAGCGCGTCGTCGGGCTTGGGAAGGCCCGTCGCCGTCGTTTCGATGCTCTCATGCGGGGAGGTGTGTGTGCGATGCGCCAGTACGACGACCTGATCGACGTACGGCGGGGGATCGTCGCCGGACACGACGCCCCCGAGCAGTTCGTCTGGCGGGGCCGGCTGTGGGTGGTCCGCGAGATCATCGCGCACTGGGTCAGGACCGGCGCCTGGTGGGAGCACAGCGATGCGCGGGACCTGCTCGCCGAGAGTGAGGTCTGGCGGGTCGAGGCCGGACGCGGCAAGGCGACCAGCGCCGGCGTCTTCGACCTCGCGTTCGACTGGGGCGACGGGCGCTGGCGGCTCGTCTGCAGCATCGACTGATGGCCGGGACCGCCTGATGGACCCGTTCGTCCACCTGCACGTCGCGTCCGGCTACTCGCTCAAGTACGGCGCCTCCCATCCGCGAGACCTGGCGCAGCGCGCCGCCGAGGCGGAGATGGACGCGCTCGCGCTCACCGACCGGGACGGCGTCTACGGCGCCGTCACGGTTCGCCAAGGCCTGTCATGGCTGCCGGCATCCGGCCGATCCTCGGCGTCGACCTGGCCGTCGAGCCCCGGGTCATCACGGCCCGACCCGACCGGAGTGGCACTCAACCCGACCGGAGTGGCATCTCAACCCGACCGGAGTGGCATCTCAACCCGACCGGAGTGGCATCTCAACCAGGAAGACGGGGCGGGAGTCGCCGGCGCGGGGCGGCGAGCTACCTGGACCACGACCGGGCCTTCCCGCGGGTCACGCTGCTGGCCGGCAGCAAGGCGGGCTGGGCGGCGTTGTGCCGGCTGGTGTCGGCGACCCACCTCCGCGGCGAGCGCGGAGTGCCGGTGGCCACCGCTGACCTGGTCGCCGAGCACCTGGCCGGGCTGGGCTCGGGCACCGACCTGCTGGTCATGCTCGGCCCGTCGTCCGAGCTCGGGTGGGCGGCGGCGCTGCGCCGCGACGACCTGGCCCGGGCGGTGCTGCGCGACTGGTACGACGTGACCGACCGCGACAACCTGCTCGTCGAGGTCATGTCGCACCGGCGCGCAGCGGCATGGGCCCGGGCTCGAGCCCGCACGCGGCCCGGATGGCCGGGGTCGCCACCGCCGCGGGCCACCGGCTGGTGCTCACCAACGAGGTCCGCTACGTCGACCGCGCCGACGCCCCGGTCGTCGACGTGCTCGACGCCACCCGGCGGCTGGTTCCGCTCGACCTGCGCCACGTCGACCGGGCCAACGCCGAGGGCTTCTTGAAGACCGGCAAGGAGATGGCCGACATCGCCGACGAGATCTGCCGGTTCGCGGGGCTCGGCGACCGCGAGGCGGAGCGGCTGCTCGCGGGCACCCGGGCCGTCGCCGACCGGTGTGCGCTCGACCCACGCGCCGACCTCGGCATCGGCGAGGTGCACTTTCCCGAGTTCGACGTCGCGGGGCTCACATCCGCCGAGCGGGAAGCGGGGCTGTCCGGCGACGCGATGCTGCGCAAGCGCTGCGAGGCGGGCATCGGGCGGCGCTTCGGGTCAGGTGCCGACCTGGACGCCGTACAGAGGCGCCTCGACGAGGAGCTGGGGGTGATCGGCAGCCTCGGCTACGCCACCTACTTCCTCACCGTCGCCGACGTCGTCGACCTGGTCCGCGAGATGGGGGTACGGGCGGCCGCTCGCGGGTCCGGGGCGGGCAGCCTGGTCAACTACCTGCTCGGGGTGTCCGGGGTCGACCCGATGCGCTACGGGCTGCTGATGGAGCGGTTCCTGTCGCCGCTGCGCCAGGCGCTGCCCGACATCGACGTCGACGTCGAGTCGGCGCGCCGGCTCGAGGTCTACGAGGCGATCCTCGACCGCTACTCCGGCACCCGCTGCGCCTGCGTCTCGATGATGGACACCTACCGGGTACGGCACGCCGTACGCGACGTCGGGGCCGCGCTCGGCATGCCCGCGGGAGAGATCGACCAGATCGCCAAGGCGTTCCCGCACATCCGGGCCCGCGACGCCCGGACGGCGATCAAGGAGCTGCCCGAGCTGCGCTCGATGAGCCTGGCGTCGAACAGCCTGGGCGAGTCGCGCCTCGACCTGCTCTTCGAGCTCGTCGAGAAGCTCGACGGGCTGCCGCGGCACATCGCCATGCACCCGTGCGGCGTGCTGCTGTCCGACGCCACCCTGCTCGACCGGACTCCGGTCGAGGCCAGCTTCCTCGGCTACCCGATGAGCCAGTTCGACAAGGACGACGTCGAGGACCTCGGGCTGCTCAAGCTCGACGTGCTCGGCATCCGGATGCAGTCGGCGATGGCGCACGCGGTCGCCGAGGTGGCCCGGCTCGGCGGTCCCGAGATCGACCTCGACGACGAGGCGCAGGTGCCGCGCGACGACCCTGCGACGTACGCGCTGATCCAGAGCACCAAGACGCTCGGCTGCTTCCAGATCGAGTCGCCGGGGCAGCGCGAGCTGGTCGGCAAGTTCCCCCTCGAGCGGTTCGAGGACATCATCATCGACATCTCGCTGTTCCGGCCCGGCCCGGTCAAGAGCGACATGATCAACCCGTTCCTGCGGGTCCGCCACGGCTGGTCCGACGCCGAGTACCTCCACCCCGACCTCCGTCGGGTGCTCGAGCAGACCCACGGGGTCGTGGTGTTCCACGAGCAGGTGATCGAGATGATCGCGATCTTCGCCCGCTGCACCAACGCGGAGGCCGACGAGGCACGGCGGGCGCTCGGGCACCGCGAGGGCAAGGACGACGTCAAGCGGTGGTTCTTCCCGCGCGCGCTGGGCGCCGGCTATCCGCTCGCCCTCGTCTCGCGGGTGTGGGAGGTGCTGGAGGCCTTCGCCTCGTTCGGTTTCTGCAAGGCCCATGCGGCCGCCTTCGCGCTGCCGACGTTCCAGTCGGCGTGGCTGAAGACGCACCACCCGGCGGCGTTCGTCGCCGGGCTGCTCACCTACGACCCCGGCATGTACCCCAAGCGGCTGATCCTCGACGACGCCCGGCACTTCGGCATCGCCGTACTCCCGCTCGACGTCAACCTGTCCGACGACGTCTACCGGGTCGAGGTCGTCGACGACCCCGCACGTGTCGAGGGACAGGGATACGGCATCCGGCTGGCGCTGGCGGAGGTCAAGGGCATCAACGACGCCGAGGTGGCCCGGATCATGGCGGCTCGGCCGTTCCACTCGCTGACCGACCTGTGGCAGCGGGCCAGGGTCTCCCGGCCGGTCGTGGAGCGGCTGGTGCTGGCCGGCGCGCTCGACGGGCTCTACGGCATCGGGTCGGCGGTGCCGGTACGCCGTCGCGGCACCGTGACCCGGCGCGACCTGCTGCTCCAGGTGTCCGAGCTCGACCGGTGGACCCGCGCCACCGACCGGGCGGTCCGGGCCGCGTCTCCGTCGAGCAGCCGCGGTGCGGCGCCAGGCGAGTACGCCGCGGCCAGGCCATCCGGTCGAGACCCCCGGCTGCTCGCGGCGGCGCAGTCGCAAGGCCCGCTGCCGGTGGAGCCGGTGACCGCCGTCCAGCTCACCCTCGACCTCGACGACGTGCCGGGGCTCGCCGAGCCGTCCGGCCTGCCGGAGATGTCCGGCGCCGAGCGGGTGCGCGCCGAGCTCGAGGTGCTCGGGCTCGACGTGAGCCACCACGCCGTCGACTTCTACGCCCCGATGCTCCGCGACCTCGGCATCACCTGGTCGCGTGACCTGCTGAGCCGGCGCAACCGGGCCGAGCTGCTCGTCGCCGGCGTCAAGGTCGCCACCCAGACCCCGCCCATCCGGTCCGGCCGGCGGGTGATCTTCCTGACCCTCGACGACGGCACCGGCCCGGTCGACGCCACGTTCTTCGAGGACGTCCAGGGCCCCTATGCCGCCACCGTGTTCCACTCCTGGCTGCTCGTGGTGCGAGGTGAGCTGCGCCGTACCGGCCCGCGTGGCGTGTCGCTGCGGGCCACCGGGTGCTGGGAGCTGCCCGGCCTGTACGGCGCCTGGCAGCGCGACGGGCTGGCGGGCGTGCACGCGATCCTCGACGAGGTACCTGCCGGCTTCGACGCGCCGGTGCCCCAGCGGGTGCTCGTGCACCCGAGCGGCTTCCGGCAGTCGCCGTACGCCGACCTCAAGCCGGCCGGCATCGACACCAAGACCGCACCACGCAAGCTCTGGCACTCCAGCCCGGGCAGCGCAGGAGGCTGACCCGATGGCCTACGCCACCCCGCCGCGTTTGCCCAGCATGCCGGGCGGATACACCCTCTACTGGGCAGGCCTGCCCAGTAGACCGTGCGTTTGCCCAGCATGCCGGGCAGACCGCGCGCCGCTGCCCGGCGGCCCACTGGCCAGGAGAATAGGGTGGAAGCACCGGGAAGGAGTGCCCCCATGGCGGATCGACGCAGCGTGGCGCCTCCGCGCAGCGTCCTGCGGGCCGCCATGGTGTGGGACGCCTTGCGTCCGGTGCTGCAGCCCGACCTCGGCGACGAGCCCGGCCGACCGCTGCACGTGGTCGACCTCGGGGGTGGCACCGGTGGGCTGGCGGTGGCCGTCGCCGAGCTCGGCCACCAGGTCACCGTCGTCGACCCGAGCCCGAACGCCCTCGCCGCGCTTGGAGCGGCGAGCCGCGGAGGCCGGTGTCACGTCACTGGTCCGCGGGGTCATCGGTGACGCCGCGACGCTGCCGGACGTGGTGGGCCCGGCGGCTGCCGACGTCGTGGTGTGCCATGGCGTGCTGGAGATCGTCGACGAGCCGGTGCAGGCGCTGCACGCCGCAGCCGCCGTACTCCGAGCCGACGGCCACCTCAGCGTGCTCGCCACCCAGCAGTCCGGCGCGGTGTTCGCCCGGGTCCTGGGCGGCCAGGTCGACGAGGCGGTGGCGCTCCTGCAGGCCGGCAGCGACCGGCTGCCGAGACGGTTCAGCCGCGGACAGCTCGAGGCGCTCGTGTCCGCCGCCGGGTTCACCATCGCCGAGGTGCGTGGCGTGCGGGTGTTCACCGACCACGTCAGCAGCCGGGTCGTCGACGCCCAACCCGGGGCCGCCGAGCAGCTGCGGGAGCTGGAGGCGGCGGTCTGCACCCACGCCGACTTCATGCCCCTCGCCACCCAGCTCCACCTGCTCGCCCGCAAACCCTAGGGGTCCTGCGGACGCGCCTGCGCTGGATTCGTCCAGCGGTGGGCGATCGGACGACCGGTTTGCTGTCGCCGGGGTCAGGGGTCGGACGAATCCGTGAGCACGACCGAGGTCACCGGGTGCACGGTCATGCACGTCGACATGGACGCGTTCTATGCCTGCGTGGCGATCCGGGACCGGCCCGAGCTGAAGGGCCTGCCGGTCATCGCCGGAGGCGGCAACCGGGGCGTGGTGCTGTCGGCGTCGTACGAAGCCCGCCAGTTCGGCATCCACTCGGCGATGTCGATGACGAGGGCGCGCCGGATGTGCCCGCAGGCGGTGATCGTCCACCCCGACTACGACGAGGTGAGCGCGGTGTCGTCGGCGGTCATGGAGACGTTCCGCAGCATCACCCCCGTCGTGGAGGCGCTCTCGATGGACGAGGCGTTCCTCGACATCAGCGGTGCGCTGCTCAGGTTCCCGTCCGCGGTGGCCATCGGCGAGCACCTGCGGGCGAGGATCGCCGACGAGCAGCGGATCACCTGCTCGGTGGGGATCTCCACCTCCACCCAGCTCGCCAAGCTCGCCTCTCGCCGGGCCAAGCCGGACGGCCTGGTCATCGTCACGCCCGGCGAGGTGACGGCGTTCCTGCACCCGCTGCCCGTCGACGAGCTGTGGGGGGTGGGGGAGAAGACGGCCGAGCAGCTGCGCCGGCTGGGGCTGCGCACCGTCGGCGACCTCGCGCACACCCCCGTCCCGACCCTGCGCCGGGCGGTCGGACCGTTCCTCGGCACCCGGCTGCACGCCCTCGCCTGGGGCGATGCCGACCGGCCGGTGACCGCGCGACGGGGTCCGGACGAGGAGCCGGACAAGAGCATCGGCTCCGACGAGACGTTCGGCCGCGACACCGACGACCACGACGTGGTGGCCCGCGAGCTGCTGCGGCTGACCCGCAAGGTCGCCGCCCGGATGCGGACGGCCGAGGTGGTCGGCCGGACCGTCGTGCTCAAGGTCAGGTTCTCCGACTTCACCACGATCACCCGGTCCCGCACCCTGCGCGAGTACACCAACCTGACCACGGAGATCTACGAGGCGGCGCTCGGCCTGTTCGACGGGCTCGGGCTGCAGCGGGCCCGGCTACGCCTGGTCGGCGTCCGGGTCCAGGGCCTCATCGAGGCGTCGTCGGCGACCCGCCAGCTGGTGCTCGGTGCTCGCGAGCACGGGTGGGAGGACGCCGAGAAGGCGGTCGACCGGGCCACGCTCCGCTTCGGCCACCAGGCGGTGCTGCCCGCGACCCTGCTGGTCGGCGGCCGCCCCTGACCGGAAGCCACCGGCAACGCCGCGCCACTTCCGGTCGGCTCAGCCGCGCATGACCCGCTTCCCGTGCGTACGGGGGTGTTTGGGTGGTGCACCACCCAAACAGCCCCCAAGCCACTCAGATCTGAGTGGCTTGGGGCCATCTTGGGTGGTGCACCACCCAAGCGCCGAGGGTCTAGGACCAGGCGCCGTACACGGTCACCCAGAGCGGCTTGTCGTGGGTGAGGTTCCACAGCTGCCGGGCGTCCTCGACGTAGAAGTTCACGCAGCCGTGGCTGTGGTCGACGAACGGGTCCATCATCAGCCGGGACCCGTGCAGGGCCTCGCCGCCGTCGAAGAACTGCGAGTACGGCATCGGCGAGCCGTAGACGCCCGACACGTGGTCGATGTCGCGGTAGTAGACGAGGTGCGTCCCGAGCCGGGTCTGGGTGGTGGAGCCGCCGCCACGGACCAGCCAGGTGTTGTAGATCGACCCGTTCGTCCCAGAGCGTGACCGAGTGGTACTTGCGGTCGTAGCAGGCATGCCAGCCGGCCGTCTTGCAGATGGCCGGGATGCCGCCGGGGTTGCGGACCGTCCGCTGCAGCAGCAGCTTCCAGGTCGCGGGCGTCGCGTTGCCGGTCACCGGCAGGTGCCGGCGGGTCTGGAACGCCTTCACCGCCGCATCGCGGTCACGGTGCCGTAGTAGCCGGTGGGGGCGGCCGGGAAGAGCCCGACCCACTTGAGCCGGTACTGCAGCTCCCGGACGTGCGCGATCCGGTACGGCGACACGTCACGGGCCCCGTACCGGGTGAGCTCGCGGGCCCACGGCGCGTTCAGCCCGACGGGCCTGCGCGCCGAGGTGCGCAGCGGACGCCGTCGCACCGGACGCCACCCCCGTCGCGACCCGGTGGTCACGCCGCGTCGCCGCTCCGGTGGCTGACACGGCCGGACCGGCATGCGGTGACTGCCAGCGCGCAGGCCCCCGACCACGACCGCCGCCACCCCCATAAATCTCTTCACAAATCCTCCATGTCACATGTCGTCCGACGAGTGCCGGCGGACGAGGGTCTCATGTCTGTAGACGCCGAAACCACCAATTTGGTTGTCCGGGTTTCCGTGTGCGCGACGGGGCGCCTAGACTGAAGTGAGACTCGTCACCATAACCCTCGTCGGCGGGAGGACCATGATGCCGCTCTCTGAGGAAGAGCAGCGTCTGCTGGAGCAGATGGAAGAAGCCCTCGCGGCGGAAGACCCGAAGTTCGTGTCGACCATCCGCGGCTCCTCGACGCGCAGGAAACACAAGCGGATCGCGATCCTCGCCACCGTCGGCTTCGTTGTCGGCATCTGCGTCCTGATGACCGGCGCCGTCACCAAGTCACCGCTGTCGCGGTCGCCGGGTTCGTGATCATGCTCGGCTGCGCCTACCTCGCGATCACCCACTGGCGCCGCCTCGGCCGACCCCGACCTGCCCAGCAACGTCCACCCCATCGGCAAGGCCAAGGGCCGCCAGTCGGCGCAGCCGTCGGGCTTCATGAACCGGATGGAAGACCGCTGGCGCCGCCGCCGCGACGACTACTGACAGTCCGGCACCTGCCCTGAGACCACCTGGATCCCCAGGTGGTCTTTTGCGTTCTGGTGGCTGGGCCGCTGGTGAGGTGGCTTTCGGTTCGTGGGTGGTCAGCTCGACTGAGGCTGCGGTTGGTCTGGGGCGGCGGACTCCGGCACGGGCTGGTTCAGCTCTCTCCGCCCGTGGCCTGTCGACCATGAGGGGCCACTAGGGCTGGGTGAGCTGCGGGCCGACCGCGGACCCTGGCGCGCAGCCGCGCCCAGATGCCGCGCAGCTCGGGCATCAACGAGGCGGCCAGAGGAACGCCTGCACCCGGCGCTTCCGGTCGACGTCGCGCCCGATCGCCGCCATGATCTCGCGCGCGTCCTCGGCCGGCTGGCATCAGCGACCGGCGAGCTGGCATAGCGGGCCCGCTCGACGGTCAGGCTGAGCCGGTCCAGCGCCGCGACCCCGTCCGGATCACCGCCGAGCAGCGGCTCGACGAACCGGCTGCGAGCCCGCGGCGTGAGCGACCCGGTCCAGGGCAGCCGGAGGTCGAGGATGCGGTCACGCAGCTCGAGCCAGGCGTACTCGCTCGACTCCCCGCCGTCGACGGCCCGGGCCATCCGGGAGCGGCGGATGCCCCAGCGGATGCTGCCAGGAGTGACCGCCAGCAACGAGGACCACGACGGCGACCAGCCAGGGGATGGGTGGCGCGCCCCCGCCGCTGCCGGAGCCGCTCGACTGAGTCGCGCCCCCGTTCGGCGCCGAGGTCGTGGTGGCGTCGGGGTCGCGGCCGAGCGCTCGGCACATTGCCCAGCGTGCTCGTCGGCGTGGTCTTGATCGGCTTGATCGGTCGGTACCGTCGACGTTGCTGGTGTACGGCGGGATGGAGGCGCCGTTGCCCGGGGTCGGCTCGAACCGGACCCAGCCGATCCCGCCGAAGTACAGCTCCGGCCAGGCGTGGGCGTCGTTGCGAGGTGAACACGAACTGGTTGTCGCCCTGCGACCTTGCTGGGGTCGAGGAAGCCGACGACGACGCGCGAGGGGATGCCGAGCTCGCGGGCCATCATCGCCATCGTGGCCGCGAAGTGCTGGCAGTAGCCCCGGCGCCGCTGCAGGAACGCGGACATGGCGTGGTAGCCGTCGCCGTACGCCGGCACTCAGGTCGTAGTGGAAGTTGTTGTGGTCGCGGAAGAAGCTCTGCAGGGCGAGCGCCCGGGCATAGTCGTTCGTCAGACCGGCGGTGATCTGGCGGGCGTACTCCCCGACGACGAGCCGGCACGCCGGCCGGCACCGTGCCGAACTGGTCCATGATGTCGGCGGGTGGCGGGCTGGCGTTCTCGAGCTGCGGCCGGGGTCGGCGTCGCGGTGATGAAGTTCGCCAGGTAGCTCGTCCACGTGGCGACACGGAGCCTTCGGTGCGGCTGGTCACCGTCTCGTCCCGCGGGACGAACGCGAACTCGCCGGGGAAGCCGAAGATCGTCAACGCGCTCGAGGTGGTACGGGACCGGCAGCCACACGCTGTCGCTCGGGGAACGTCGGGCAGCAGCTCGATGGTCATCGAGCCGCCCTGGGTCGGCAGCTGCTCGAGACTGGCCGACCGGAGTCGGGAGCGACTCCTCCGCAGGCACGGTCGCGGCCAGGTCGATGCCACTGTTGCGCCAGGCGTTCGGCGCCGGGCTCGTCGAGGACCGCCAGCCGGAGGTAGCTCGGTGTCGCGTCCGCAGTCGACGTCGAGCAGGTCGACCGGATCCCTGCGATGCAGAGCGTTGGCCAGGCTCACCATGGGGTCCGTGAAGCTGAGCGAGCCGTCGCCGTCGCCGAGGCCACCGGCACCGTGAACAGCGTCGTCGTGAAGGTCGGGACCAGCACCGGGAGGACGACGGCCGTCGCGATCGCGAACACGGAGATCCGCCGACCGGTCGACGCCAGGCCCGAGGTGTCCACGACCTCCGACTGGTCGCGGACGCGTGGATCTCGCCACGTGCCGGCCCCAGTGCGACAGCCGTTCGCGCTCGGAGACCATCAGCAGGGCCATGTAGGCGGCGGCGCCGGGGATGAACCCGAGCGCCGGCACCCCGTCGGGAATCGATGCGACCGGGACCGAGTAGAGAGCCAGCAGCGGCAGGCCGGCCAAGGGCGCCCGGCCCAGGCCCGCGGCCAGCAGGTCGACGGCGATCGCCACCAGCGCGATGAAGCCCGACCGTCATCAGCATCAGGCCGGCGTTGGGGGGCACCGGAGCGGCGTAGCGGTTGGCCACGTCCATGCCGGACTGAGATCGCCTCTCGCGCGCTGCTGCCACGTCTCCGACGTCGGTACGACCCGAAGCACGGTGTGGTGCCCGTAGGTGACGAGCAGCACCCAGGCACCGACAACCACCTGCACCGGCGGTGCCGAGCAGGGCCGGCAGGTGCAGCTGCCGCATGAGCCATCCCGATGCCCACCAGCAGACCGCTGAGCAGGGCGCCGACGATGATGTAGCGCTTCTCCTGGAAGGCGGTGAACAGGCTCAGTGAGGTTGCGACAGTGGCGACCCAGCCGAGGATGGCGAGCCGGTGCCGTTCGGCCAGGCTGAGTGTCATGCCGCCGGCCCGTCCTCTGCTGCCGAGTCCGCCGGGCTGAGCGCGGAAGGTGCTCGTGCCGCGACCTGGCCAGGTCCTTCCAGACGCGCAGACATCTTGTCCGCGGGATCGGACCACCATCACGGTCCAGCCCTGTCGGCGCATCACCTGGGCCTGGTCGTCGGCGCTCGCCGCGAGCCGGACGCCGTCCGGCGATCGGACCGCGACCAGGCGGACACGTCGAGCAGGATGGCCAGGGCCCGGGTCGCCCCGGTCTTCAGCCCGGCCAGGCTGGCGACGTCGCTCGGGCTCGTCTCGCCGAGGATCGCGATGACCAGCCCGGCGGCGGCGTGGTCTGTCGACGACGAGGTCGAACGACCCTCGCGCCGACAGCTGGATCACGGCCAGCGACTCGAGCAGGGTCTCGACCTCGGCGGGGGCGCTGATGCCGCGGTCGTGCCAGCTCGAGTCCAGGGATCCCTGTCCGTCGATCAGCATCCGCACCACGAATCCCTTGCCGGCCAGGTGGCTGGCTACGGAAGCGGCTGCGGAGACGGCGTACTCGAACGACGACGAGGGGCCGGTGCCGCGGTGGGCTCCGGTACGGGTGTCGAGCAGCACGGTGACCCGGCTCTGGTGCGGCTGCTCCTCGCGACGGACCATCAGCTCACCGGTGCGAGCCGTGGAGCGCCAGTGGACCCGCCGCAGGTCGTCGCCGAGCCGGTACTCGCGCACGGTGATGTCCTCGGTCCCCGCCGCGGCGAAGGCTCGCGGGCGGTTGTCGCCGGTGCCGGACCAGTCGCCCGACAGGCTCGTCGTCGGCAGCGTGTGGATGACCGGCGTGACCACCAGCGCGGTCCGGGCCGAGAACGCGCGGGACAGCTCGACGAAGCCGAACGGGTCCGAGAGCCGGACCGTGAGCGGGCCGAGCACGTAGCGGCCCCGGACGTCGGAACGCACCGCGTAGGTCATCTCGCGATGCCACTTCGGACGCAGCTGGTCGATCACGAACCGCGGCCGGCTGCCCAGCACGTACGGGATGGTGTCCTCGAGCAGCATCAGGCCGGTGGGGGTACGGCCCGGGTTCTCGATGTACAGCTCCACCTGGGCGGGTTGGCCGGCCTGGACCCGGGTCGGGCTGGACCATCCGAGAGCAGGTGAGCAGGTAGCGCGCCCGCTGCGCCATGCAGCACGGTGATCAGCGGAAGCACCAGCAGCAGCAGAGCGACCCGGAGCAGGTCCTTCTGCCCGACGATGACAGCCGACACCCCGCTGGCGACCCCGGCGGCCAGGAACGCGCGGCCGCGGGTGGTCAGAGCCGAGATGCCGGACGCCATCGCTAGCGTACGGCTGCTCTGGGTGCTTGCCTCGGGCACCGGGACCGTGCGCAGCAGCGGACGCGACGATCTGCTCGGGCCCGCGACCGCCCATCTGCGCCTCGAGGCCGGTGATCAGGCGGTGGGCGAGCACGGAGCCGGCCAGCTTCTGGATGTCGTCGGGGATGACGTAGTCGCGCGACTCCAGCGCGGCGTGCGCGCGTGCGGCGCGGACCAGGTGCAGCGTCGCCCGCGGCGAGGCGCCGAGCCGGAGGTCGGCCGAGCGCCGGGTGGCCGAGGTCAGGTCGACGGCGTACTGCTTGACGGCGTGGGAGACGTGGACGGTGCGGACGATCTCGATCAGCTTGGCGATCTCGGCGGCGTCGGTCACCGGCTCCAGGTCGTCCAGCGGGTTCGCGGCGGAGTGGGTCTCGAGCATCTGCAGCTCGGCCCGGGCCACCGGGTAGCCCATCGAGACCCGCGCCATGAACCGGTCCTTCTGCGCCTCCGGCAGCGGGTAGGTGCCCTCCATCTCGATCGGGTTCTGGGTCGCGATCACGATGAACGGCAGGTGGAGCTCGTACGTCACGCTGTCGACCGTGACCTGACGCTCCTCCATGCACTCGAGCAGGGCCGACTGGGTCTTGGGCGAGGCTCGGTTGATCTCGTCGCCGACGACGACGTTGGCGAAGACGCCACCCGGCCGGAACTCGAAGTCGCGGGTCTCGCGGTTGTAGATCGACACGCCGGTGACGTCCGACGGCAGCAGGTCGGGGGTGAACTGGATGCGCTTGACGGTGCAGTCGACCGAGCGGGCCAGCGCCTTGGCGAGCATCGTCTTGCCGACCCCGGGCACGTCCTCGATGAGCAGGTGTCCCTCGGCCAGCAGCACGGTGAGCGCGGTGCGGATCACGTCGCGCTTGCCCTCGATCACTCGTTCGATGTTGTCGGTGACCCGCCCGGTCACTGACGCGAGTGTGTCGATGCTGCTCATGCGGGGGGTGCCTCTGCGATAGCCATTCCCTCGAGATCGCTGTCGGTGACCCGACTCGTCACGCTGGCGAGCGTGTCAATACTGCTCATGCTGTCGTCCCATCAAGGCCTGAAGAGGTGTCCCGGTGTGACCGGCGGCTCTGATCTTGGCAACTTCGCGTCGTTTTCTCGATGACCCAGTCATAACGATGTGGTGACAGCCCGGAGCGACGCGGGCTCACCTCCAGATTACGCCCGGCCAAAACCCGCCGTACGACGAAGTCGCCGCTCGGTCGGCGGAAGCACCTGGTGAGGCGCGGGGTAGCCGCAGCCGGTCGACCGCGGCCCTTCCCGGTGACACGCGGGGAAAAGGGAGCGTAAGTGTCGCCAGGTGGGGGATGGTGGAGTAATGTGGAGCGGAATGGATGACAGTGCCGCTCCCAACAGCCGAGAGAGAAAGGTGGGCCACCGTGTTTCTCGGGACCCACACCCCTCGGCTGGACGAGAAGGGGCGGATCTTTCTCCCGGCGAAGTTCCGCGACGAGCTGGCCGAGGGGCTCGTCGTGACCCGCGGACAGGAGCGATGCCTGTACGTCTGGCCGGCCGCCGAGTTCCGCAGCTTCACGGCGAGTCTGCGCAAGGACTCGGTGACGCAACCGGAAGAACCGCGACTTCATGCGCATGCTCGCCGCCGGCGCCTCGGCCGAGAACGCGGACCGGCAGGGTCGCGTGACGCTGCCCCCGGTGCTGCGGACGTACGCCGGGCTGGACCGCGACTGTGTGGTGATCGGCGCCTACAACCGGGTCGAGATCTGGGACGCAGCCGCGTGGCAGCGCTACACCGACGAGCAGGAGGACGCGTTCGCGAACTGGTCGGAGGAGGTGCTGACCCTCCCCGATGAAGCCTGACCTCACCTGACGGCTCGTCCGTCGAGGTCTCCGGACCGCCCTTTCGGCCTTCTGACACACCTTCCCCGGTGCCAGACGGCACTTCCCCGAAGGGCGCGGTCGGGGACCTGGCCGGACGAACCAGGAGCAGCCGCAACAACCGGAGGGTCGAATGAACCGACTGGACATCGTTCCTGACCAGCACCGATCTCGACCAGGCCCCGATACGTCGAGTTCGCGAGGAGGTCCGGGACGGCCTCGCCGTTGCCGCCACCTCCATCGCCGCCTCCGTGGGCCTGGTGCTCGTCGCCACGGTTCTCATGAGACTGGTGGGCTGAGCAGAAGCGATGACCGACGCCGCCCACATCCCGGTGCTGCTCGACCGGGTCGTCGCGCTGCTCGCCCCGGCGCTGGACCGACCAGGCTCGGTGCTCGTCGACGCGACCCTCGGCCTCGGCGGCCACAGCGAGGCGGTCCTCGCGCAGTGTCCGGCGGCCTCCGTCGTCGGGCTGGACCGCGACCCGGAGGCGCTCCGGCTGGCCGGCGACCGGCTGGCCGGCTTCGTCGGGCGTACGACGCTGGTGCACGCGGTCTACGACGAGATCCCGCGGGTCCTGGCGGATCTCGGACTGTCCAGCGTCGACGGCGTGCTGTTCGACCTCGGCGTCTCCTCGCTGCAGCTGGACCGGCGCGGACCGCGGCTTCGCGTACTCGCAGGACGCGCCCCTCGACATGCGGATGGACGACACCACGGGCGTCACCGCGGCCGAGGTCCTCAACACCTACTCGGCCGTCGACCTTGCGCGAGTGCTGCGCCGGTACGGCGAGGAGCGGTTCGCCCGGCAGATCGCCGCGCGCATCGTGGCGGAGCGCCGCAGCCGCACCGTTCGACACCAGCGCGCGGCTGGTCGAGCTGATCCGGGCGGCGATCCCGGCCGCCGCCCGCCGTACCGGCGGCAACCCCGCCAAGCGAACGTTCCAGGCGCTGCGGATCGAGGTCAACGACGAGCTGGCCGTACTCGAGCGGGCGCTTCCCCGGGCGGTCGACGCGCTCGCCCTCGGCGGCCGGATCGTCGTGATGTCCTACCACTCCCTCGAGGACCGGCTCGCCAAGCGGGCCCTCGTCTCCCGAGCCACGTCGATCGGCCCCACCCGACCTGCCCGTCGTACCCGATGAGCACCAGCCAGAGCTGCGACTTCTCACGCGAGGCGCCGACCAGGCGTCCGACGAGGAGATCGCCGACAACCCACGAGCCGCGTCCGTGCGGCTCCGTGCAGCCGAACGCATCCGGGAGGTCGCGTGAGCACGTCTGTCAGCCCGAACAGATCGCGGGTGAGTCTGGCCGGCATCAGCCTGCCCCGGCCTCGCCTCACGGTGGTGCCGCGGGTGGTGTCACGGGCCCCGCGGCTGCCGTTCGTGGTCCTCGTCGTGCTGCTGCTCGCCGCCGGGCTGGTCGGGCTGCTGCTGCTCAACACCAGCATGGAGCGCGGCGCCTACCGGGTGACCGCGCTGCGCCAGCAGTCGGCCGAGCTCGGCATCGAGCAGCAGGCCCTGCAGCTCAAGGTGGCGGCGATGCAGGACCCGCAGCTGGTCGCGCAGCAGGCCCTGCGGCTCGGAATGGTGCAGAACATCAGCCCGGCCTTCCTGTCGCTGGCGACGGGCCAGGTCATCGGGCACTCCTGGGCGGGCGCGGCCGGTAACCAGCCGGACATCGGCGCCAAGGTCGGGCCGAGCGTCGACCGACTGGCCAAGATCGCCCCGGTCATCGCGGGCGAGGGCAACAACGCCGGCACCACCGTTGTGCAGCAGGTTCCCAAGCACGGGACAAAAGCCGGCGACACCGGGGCGAGGTCCCGGCGTTCGTCCCACTGACCGGATAGAAAAGAACTCCAGTCACACGATGCACTCTGGCCCCAGGCACACCAGAAGTCCCAGCCAGACTGCATCGCGACGTCGTCGGCCGAAGGAGCCTCGGTGAGCCAGCGGACACCGCGAGAACCCGGTGAGCGGGCCGCCAAACGCCCAGCCGCCGCCGCGCGACGGCGGCGCAAGCCGGTAGCCTCCACGCCCGCCGCGCCCAGCGAGCCCACCGCGCCGAAGCCGGCTCGGCAGCGCAGGGTCCGACCGGCCCGGACGCGTCGGCCCATCCGGCTGGCGACCGGACCGTTCCGGCTCTGGAGCGCGTTCTGCGTCGTCGCCTTCATCTTGTCCCTGTTCGCGGCTCGGCTGGTCCAGCTCCAGGGCATCGACGAGAACGACTACGCCGCGCTCGCCGCAGGCCAAGGGCGCCCAGACGATCACCCTGGACGCGACGCGTGGGTCCGATCACTGACCGGTTCGGCGCCAAGCTCGCCGAGAGCGTCGCCGCCTCGAAGCTGGTCGCCGACCCGACGTACACGAAGGCCCATGCCACGCAGATCGCGGCCATCCTGCACCACCGCATCGGCATCGACTACCTCGACGCGGTCGCCGAGCTGCGGACCAAGAACACGCGATACGTCGAGCTGGCGCGTCATCTCGCCCCGCGCGTCGCCAGCGACATCGTGGCCCGCCTCAACCACATGAACCTGCCCGGTGTCTACACCGCGCACGACACGCTGCGCGTCTATCCCGGTGGCGATGTCGCCGCCAACCTGATCGGCTTCGTGGGAGCGGACAATGACGGCCAGTACGGGCTCGAGGAGGCGCTCAACCCGACGCTGAAGGGTACGGACGGAACCGCGACCTACCAGGTGGAGGGCGGCCAGATCCTGCCCCTCGCGGACAGCCAGGTCAAGGAGCCGCACGAAGGCACCGGAATCAGGCTCACCATCGACCAGGATCTTCAGTTCCTGGCCCAGCGCCGAGTGGCCCAGGCCGTCCAGGACTTCGACGCGGACTCCGGGACCGCGATCGTGATGGACGCGCGCACCTCGCAGGTCCTGGCGCTGGCCGACTACCCGTCGTACAACGCGAATGACTTCACCAAGAGCGACGCACCTTACGCACAGTCGAGCGGACTGTACGACGCCTACGAGCCCGGCAGCGTCGAGAAGGTCCTGACCTTCAGCGCGCTGATCGACGCCGGCTACGTGACACCCACGACGAAGATCGTGGTGCCGCCGACCCTCCCGGTGGGTGGGTACACGGTCCACGACGACTTCGGGCACGGCACGCTGCATCTCACCACGGCCGGCGTGCTTGCGGAGTCCTCCAACATCGGCACCGTGCGCTCGGCCTCGAAGATGCCCAACGCTCAGCTATACGGCTACCTGAAGAAGTTCGGCATCGGCGACCCATTGCATGTCGGCCTCCAGCACACCGCGGTCGGAACGCTCGCGCCACCGGCCAGCTGGCCCGAGATCCAGCGCGCCGACATCGACTTCGGTCAAGGCGTCAGCGTCAACGCCCTGCAGATGGCGACCGCGATCGCCGCGGTGGCCCACGGCGGCGTCTACACCGCACCCTCGCTCATCCAGGGGAGAGTCGGCGCCGATGGCACGTTGATTCCGGCGGCGGCCCCTGCGCAGCACCGGGTGATCAGCGCGTCGGCGGCTTCCGACGTGGCGCGGATGATGGAGGCGGTGGTGAAGGCCCCGGGCGGGACCGGGCCGGCGGCTGCGATCCCCGGCTACCGGGTGGCCGGCAAGACCGGTACGGCGCAGCGGGCCAACGCGGACTGTGGATGCTACGACGGGAGCAACACCGTGTCCTTCGCCGGTTTCGCGCCGGCCGACAACCCGCGCTTCGTCATCTATGTCGTGGTGCAGAACCCGCGGGCCGCGAACTCGTTCGGGGCGACCGTCGCGGCGCCCGTCTTCCACGACCTGATGGTGGCGGCGCTGCAGAAGTACGGCGTCCCGCCGACCGGTCAGCGGCAGCCCATCCTGCCGACGACGTGGTGACCGCCGATAACCTTTCGGCTGTGAGGCTCCCTCGGTCATCAGATGCTGGATCGCCCCCGGCGGGAGCGTAGCCATGCCCGTGCAGAGCCGACCCCGTCATGTGGACCCCGTCGCCCTGTCGGCGCTCGCCAGGACGGCGGGCACCGAGGCGGGCGATCCCGACGTCGAGGTGACCGGCATCAGCCTGCGCTCCACCTCGGTCCGTCCCGGCGACCTGTACGCCGCTCTCCCGGGCGCCAGGACCCACGGGGCGAGGTTCGCAGCGGCGGCGAAGGCGGCCGGGGCAGTCGCGATCCTGACCGACGAGGAGGGGGCCGTCCTGACCCAGGACGTGGCGCTGCCGACCCTGGTCGTCGATACGCCGCGAGCCCTGCTGGGCGAGGTCGCCGCAGCGGTCTACGGCTCGCCCGCAGGCGCCCTGACACTCGTCGGGCGTCACCGGGACCCAGGGCAAGACGACGACCACCCAGCTGCTCGCCTGTGCACTGGCCGCGGCAGGTCGCCGTACCGCGGTCATCGGGACGATGGGCACCTGGGTCGACGGCGAGCGGGTGGAATCTGCGCTGACGACGCCTGAGGCGCCGGACCTGCACGCGCTGTTCGCGGTGATGCGCGAGCAGGACGTCGAGGTGTGCGCCATGGAGGTGTCCAGCCACGCACTCGTGATGGGACGCGTCGACGGCGTCCGGTTCGACGTCGCGGTGTTCTTGAACTTCGGGCGCGACCACCTGGACTTCCACCTCGACGTCGAGCACTACTTCGCGGCCAAGGCAAGCCTCTTCACGGCACAGCGGGCCCGCCTCGCACTGCTCAACGTGGACGACCCGTCGGTCGCCCGCCTGCGGGAGACAGATCGACATCGCCGTCCGGACGCTTCTCGCCCTCAGGGCACGACGCCGACTGGCGGTGCTCGGACGTGGTCCTGCGAGCCGACGGCTCGGACTTCACGCTGTCCGGGCCGGGAGGACGGCAGGAAGCCGTGTCCATCAGGCTGGCGGGGGACTTCAACGTGGCCAACGCGGCGGCCGCTCTCGCGGCGATCGGCGAAGCCGGGCTCGACGTCGACGACGCGGTCGGCGGGATCGCGCAGGTCGAGACCGTGGGTGGCCGGCTAGAGCGCATCGATGCGGGGCAGCCGTTCGCGGTCGTGGTCGACTACGCGCACAAGCCCGATGCCGTCAACGCCGCACTCCGGGCCCTGCGGGTAGTGACGACCGGGCGTCTGCTGATCGTGCTCGGCGCCGGTGGCGACCGCGACCCGGGCAAGCGGGAGCTGATGGGAGCTGCGGCCGCGCGGCTGGCCGACGTGGTCGTCGTGACCGACGACAACCCGCGCAGCGAGGACCCGGCCGCTGATCCGTGCGGCGCTGCTCGCCGGTGCCAAGGCGGGCTCCGCCGAGCTCCATGAGGTGGGGGACCGGCGCGCGGCCATCGCACGTGCCCTCGGCCTGGCCCGCCCCGGCGACACGGTGCTCGTCGCCGGCAAGGGTCACGAGACCGGACAGGAGGTGGCCGGTCGCGTCCTGCCTTTCGACGATCGGGTCGGTCGTACGAGAGATCCTGGGCACCCGTGCCGGTACGGCGTCGACGTCGTGATCCCCATGACGCTAGGGCGAGATCGCCGCAGCGGTTGGCGGCGTCGTCGATCCTGCCCATGCCGATGTGGTGGTCAGCGCGGAGGCCTTCGTGGACTCGCGGGCGCCGGTTCGCAACGGGCTGTTCGTGGCGCTGGCCGGCGACCATGTCGACGGCCATGCCTACGCGGTGGCTGCGGTCGAGGGAGGCGCGGCCGGGGTACTCGCGTCCAGACCGGTCGCCGCACCCGCCGTGGTCGTCGACGACGTGCTCGCCGCTCTCGGCACGCTCGCGACGCTCGTCATGCAGCGGCTGCCCGACTCGACCGTCATCGGAGTCACGGGCTCGCAGGGCAAGACCAGCACGAAGGACCTGCTGGCGCAGATCCTCGGCGTCGCAGGCGCCGACCGTCTCTGCCCGGGAGAGCCAGAACAACGAGCTCGGCGTCCCGTTGACCGCGTTGCGGGTCGGGCCGGAGACGCGGTACGTCGTCTCGGAGATGGGAGCCCGAGGTCTGGGCCACATCGCTTACCTGGCAAGGATCATGCAGCCCAGAGTCGGCCTCGTGCTCAACGTCGGCGTCGCCCACCTGGGCGAGTTCGGCAGCCAGGAGGGCATCGCGGCAGCCAAGGGCGAGCTGGTCGAGGCGCTGCCGCCCGACGGACTGGCCGTACTCAACGCCGACGACCCCCGGGTGGTGGCGATGGCGGCTCGTACCTCCGCCGCCGTCCTGACGTTCGGTCGGGCCGACGGTGCGGACGTGCGGCTCAGCCGGGTGGGCATGGACGGCGAAGGGCACCCGACCTTCCGGCTCGCGTGGCACGGCGAGTCCCGGGACCTCACGCTGGGCTACGTCGGCGAGCACCACGCGATGAACGCGGCGGCCGCCGCTGCCGCCGCACTCGGGCTCGGTCTCCGGCTCGAAGACGCTGCGGACGTGCTGCAGGGAGCGCATCCCGCAGTCGAAGTGGCGGATGGAGGTCTCGACCAGGCCGGACGGCATCGTCGTCGTCAACGACGCCTACAACGCCAACCCGGACAGCATGCGAGCCGCAGTCAGCGCGCTGGTCGGGATCGCCGATCGGCGTCCCGGGTCCCGGACCGTCGCCGTGCTGGGCGAGATGCGTGAGCTCGGAGACGCGAGTCGCCTGGAGCACGAGAAGCTCGGCCGGCTGGTCGCCGCCCTGGGCATCGCCCGGCTCGTCGTCGTGGGCGAGCTGGCGCGGCCGATGGTGGAGGCCGCTCGAGGCGACGTCGCCTGGCACGGTACGGCCGAGTTCGCCGACGACTCGGCACACGCCCTGGCGCTGCTTCGTGGCGCGTTGCACGAGGGCGACGTGGTCCTTGTGAAAGCATCGCGAGCAGCGGGACTCGAAGGGCTGGCCGCCGCCTTGGCGGCGGGGGAGCTGTGAAGACGCGGACGGACGGTGGGCGATGAGAGCGATCCTGCTCGCCGGCGCGCTCGGTCTCGTCGGGACACTGCTCGGCACCCGCTGGGCGATCTCCATCCTCACCCGCAAGGGGTACGGCCAGCTGATCCGCGACGACGGTCCGACCAGCCACCACACCAAGCGTGGAACCCCGACGATGGGGGGGCTGGTGATCATCCTCGCGGTGGTGGTCGCCTACTTCGGGGCAAAGCTGCTCACCGCTTCCACTCCGTCGATCTCCGCCATCCTGCTGCTCGGCCTGTTCATCGGCATGGGGGTCGTCGGGTTCGTCGACGACTACATCAAGATCGTTCGCCAGCGCAGCCTCGGCCTGCGCAGCAAGGCGAAGTTCATCGGCCAGACCGTGGTCGCGGTCGCCTTCGGCTGGCTCACGCTTCAGTTCGCTGATGGCCGCGGGCAGTCGCCCGCCTCCGCGGCCGTCTCCTTCATCAGGCTGGTCGACTGGCGGATGCCCACGCTGCTCGTCCTGCTCTGGGTGCTCCTCCTGGTCGTCGGCACCAGCAACGCGGTCAACCTGGTGGACGGGCTGGACGGGCTCGCGTCCGGCGCGTGCGCGATGGTGTTCGCGGCGTACACGATCATGGGGATCTGGCAGAACCAGCAGTCCTGCATTCTCAAGCCTGGTCCACAGTGCTACAACGACATCCGGGATCCGCTCGATCTCGCGGTAGTCGCGGCCGCCATCACCGGCGCGTGCTTCGGGTTCCTGTGGTGGAACGCCTCGCCGGCCCGCATCATCATGGGGGACACCGGGTCGCTGTCGCTCGGCGCCGCCATGGCGGGCTTTGCCGTGATGACCCGGACCGAGCTGCTGCTCGTCGTACTCGGTGGTCTCTTCGCCGTCGTCACGCTGTCGGTGATCCTCCAGGTCGGGTTCTTCAAGCTGACCGGAGGACGGCGGCTGTTCAAGATGGCGCCGCTCCACCACCATTTCGAGCTCCTGGGCTGGGCGGAGATCACCATCGTGATCAGGTTCTGGCTGATCTGTGGCATCTGCGTGGCCACCGGGATGGGGATCTTCTACGCCCAGTGGGTCGTCGGGGCGTGAGCACGTGGTGACCCCCGGACGCCTGCCATGGCTGGGTGGGGCGGTCCGGACCTCCCCGTGGCCTCAGTTACGAGCCTGTGTCGTCGGCGGCCTCGGCGTGTCGGGGTTCGCCGCCGCGGACGCGCTCATGCACCTGGGCGCGGAGGTCGTCGTACTCGACGACGCGACCAACGACTCCGCGCGCGACAGAGCAACCCTGCTCGAGATCCTCGGTGCCGAGGTGCGCATGGGACCGGGTTCGACGGCGATGCTTCCGGAGCGTCTCGACCTGGTGGTCACCACTCCCGGGCTGCCGCCGTTCACGCCGGTGCTCGTGCACGCATCGACCATCGGCGTGCCCGTCTGGGGTGAGGTCGAGCTGGCGTGGCGACTACGCGACCCCGACCATCCGGCACCCTGGCTGTGCGTGACCGGCACGAATGGGAAGACGACGACGGTGCAGATGCTCGAGCGCATGCTGCAGGCCGACGGGCTACGGGCCATCGCCACGGGCAACGTCGGCCTGCCCGTCTGCGAGGTCGTGATGGATCCCCAGCCCTACGATGTCCTTGCCGTTGAGCTCTCCTCACACCAGCTGCACTGGTCGCACTCGCTGTCCGCGGAGGGCGCAGTGGTGCTCAACGTCGCTCCCGACCACTTGTCGTGGCACGGCGACCTGGAGAGCTACGCGGACGCCAAGGCCCGGATCTACCACGACTGTCAGGTCGCCTGCGTCTACAACGTGGAGGACCCCCGCACCCGCGAGATGGTCGAGCAGGCCGAGGTCGTCGAAGGCTGTCGTGCGATCGGGTTCACCTTGGGTATCCCGGCCGTCGGCATGGTGGGAGTCGTCGACGACGTGCTGGCGGACCGGGCCTTCGTCGAGGGGCGGAGCCGCAACGCTGCGGAGCTCGCCCGGATCGCCGACGTGCCGACCGGCGCCCCCCACAACGTCGCGAACGCGCTGGCGGCCGCGGCCCTGGCCCGCGCACACGGTGTCGCCCCGAGTTCGGTCCGTCGCGGCCTGCAGGGATTCCGGCTCGACCGACACCGCGTCGAAGCGGTAGGTCGCGTCGCCGGAGTCGAGTACGTCGACGACTCGAAGGCCACGAACCCGCATGCAGCACAGGCCTCGCTGCTGAGTTTCGACCACGTCGTGTGGCTTGCCGGGGGGCTGGCCAAGGGTGCGGAGTTCGACGAGCTGGTGACCGCCGTCCGCGATCGGCTGCGCGCCGTGGTCCTGTTGGGGGCCGATCGTGCAGTCATCGCCGCAGCGCTCGAGCGACACGCGCCCGAGGTGCGGGTGATCGAGGTGCCCGACACCGACACTGGTGTCATGGAACGCGCGGTCGCCGCTGCCGCGTCGGTTGCCGAGCCTGGCGACACGGTGCTGCTGGCTCCCGCCGTGCGCGTCCCAGGACCTGTTCGCGAACTACGCGGCGCGCGGTGACGCGTTCGCCGCGGCGGTCGCCGGACTCCGCGAGCGCTGACACGTCAGGCGTCGGTACTCCAGGAAGGGCGGAAGTGGCGACAGCCAGCGAAGAGAGATGGCGGTTCGACGGATCCGGATTCCGGGCGGGCCTGAAACGCATCCTCGACAAGCCTCTGACGTCCTACCACCTCGTCCTCGGGGTCACCGGCCTGCTGCTCTCGCTCGGCCTGCTGATGGTGCTCAGCGCCTCGAGCGTCACGTCGCTCAACGAGTACGGCAACTCCTACGCGATCTTCACCAAGCAGGCCATCTGGGTGGCGGTCGGGGTCCCGTTGGCGCTGGTGGCCTCGCGGCTGCCCGATCGGGCTGGTCCGGTTCGCGGCCTGGCCGGCCCTGCTGCTCTCGTTAGCGCTGATCGCGATGACGTACCTGCCGGGGTTCGGGGTGGCCGTCAACGGCAACCAGAACTGGCTCTCCTTCGGCGGCCCGTTCCAGATCCAGCCGTCCGAGCTGGCGAAGCTCGCGATGGTGCTCTGGTGCGCGGACGTCTACTCACGCAAGGACCGGCTGCTGACCCAGTGGCGTCACATGCTGGTCCCGATGATGCCCGTCTGTGCGCTGGTGGTCGGCACTGGTCGTCCTGCAAGGCGACCTGGGCACGGCCCTCGTGCTGTTCGCGATCGTGCTGGGCATGCTCTGGGTCATCGGCGCCCCGGCTCGGCTGTTCGTCGGGTCCCTCCTGGTCGTCGGGGTGGTCGCCTTCGGGCTGGCGGTCTCGCAGCCCGAGCGGGTCTCGCGACTCACCGACTTCATCAACCCGATCGCCAACTACGGGTCGCAGGGATGGCAGGCGAGCCACGGCTTCTTCGCGCTGGCCACCGGCGGCCTCTGGGGATCGGGTATCGGCGCCAGCAACCAGAAGTGGGGCAACCTGCCCGGGGCGCACACGGACTTCATCTTCGCGATCATCGGTGAGGAGTTCGGGCTGTTCGGCACGCTCGTCGTGCTCGGGCTCTTCGTCACGCTCGCCTACGCGGGCATCCGGATCGCGGCGCGCACCCCCGACCTGTTCGTCAAGTACGCCTCGGCGGGCATCGTCGTATGGCTGCTCTCGCAGGCGCTCATCAACATCGGGATGGTGCTCGGCCTGCTCCCCGTCATCGGGATCCCGCTGCCGCTGATCTCCTACGGCGGGTCCGCGCTGCTTCCCGACCCTGGTCGCCCTCGGGCTGCTGCTGTCGTTCGCGCGCACCGAGCCGGGCGCCCAGGCGGCGCTGCAGGCCCGTCGCCTGGAGCGTCGGCGTCGGTGGAGCCGGCTCAGCGACCAGGAGACCTAGCGCATGGTGGTGCGCGCCCTGCTCGCCGGTGGAGGCTCGGCGGGCCACACCTCGCCGCTCATCGCGACCGCCGACGCGCTGCGACGGCTCGCTGCCCGATGCGGAGATCGTGTGCCTGGGCACCGCGCGCGGTCTCGAGACCCGGGTGATCCCCGAGGCCGGGCTACCCGCTCGAGCTGATCCCGCCCGTCCCGCTGCCTCGGCGTCCGGGTGTCGACCTGCTGCGGGTCCCCGTCCCGGCTGCGGGCCGCGGTACGGCGCAACGCGTGACGTGGTGCAACGGGTCGACCCGCACGTCATCGTCGGCTTCGGCGGCTACGTCTCGATGCCGGCCTACGTCGTGGCGCGCCGGCTGCGACGTGCCGCTGGTGATCCATGAAGGCAACGCGCTGCCAGGGCTCGCCAACCGGTTCGGTGCACGCTTCTGCACCGACCGGGTCGCCACCTCCTTCCCTGACACGCGGCTGCCGCATGCCTCCTTCACCGGGCTGCCCATCCGCCGGTCGATCTCGACCCTGGACCGGGCTGCCCAACGGGCGAGCGCGTGTGCGCACTTCGGCCTCGACCCGACGCGGCCCACGCTGCTCGTCACCGGCGGATCCCAGGGCGCGGCACGCATCAACGCCGCCGTCGTTGGCGCCGCGGGGGCGCTCGCCGCAGCCGGCGTCCAGGTGCTGCACGTGCGTTGGCCCGAAGGGAGCCGTCGACGCTGCCCGCCGACCGTGGGTCAGACCCGCCGCGCCTACGTGGTGGTCCCGTTCGTCGACCGGATGGAGCTGGCCTACGCGGTTGCCGACGCCACGGTCGGCCGGGCCGGTGCCAACTCGGTGACCGAGGCTGCTGTGCTCGGGCCTTCCTGCCGTGTTCGTGCCGCTGCCGATCGGGAACGGCGAGCAGCGACTCAACGCAGCAGGCCGTGGTCGAGGCCGGCGGTGCCGATCCTCGTTGACGAACAAGGACTTCTCGGCGGACTGGGTCGGTCGCGATGCTGCCCGCGCTGCTGACCGACGCAGTCCGGCTCGCGGCGATGGGTCAGGCGGCGCGCGGGTTGATGCGCAGCGACGCGGACGACGCCGTGGCCGCGATGATGCTGGCGGCGGTGCGCCCGTGATCATTCCCGTTCCCGATGTGGTGCCTGCCGGCCGAGGAGCTCGGACGCGGTCCACTTCGTCGGTATCGGCGGCGCGGCGCTGTCCGGCCTCGCCGGCTGATGGCAGCTCGCGGCGTGGTCGGTCTCCGGCAGTGACGCGCACGACTCAGTCACTGCTCGACTCCCTTCGTGCGTTGGGAATTCGCTGCTTCGTCGGCCACTGCCGCCGATCACGTGCGGCGGCGCCGACACGGTCGTCGTCTCGACAGCGGTCCCGGCAGACAACCCGGAGGTCGTCCGTGCGCTGCGAGCACGGGTCTGCGGGTGTGGCCGCGGTCCGCGGCGGTCCAGTCGCTGCTGGCTGGGCCGACGTGCCGTCGTGGTCACCGGGACGCACGGCAAGACGACCACGACCTCGATGCTCGTGACCGCCCTGCTCGCCTGCGGCGCCGACCCGTCGTACGCCATCGGCTCGACGTTGAACGCCTCGTGGTCTCAACGCCGCGGACGGCCGTGATGCCGTGTTCGTCGCGGAGGGGGACGAGAGCGATGCGGCCATCCTGGTCTACCACGCCGTTCGGGGCCGTCATCACCAACGTCGACGTCGACCATCTGGACTTCTTCGGCACCCCCGAGGCGTACGCCCGAGGTGTTCGACGAGTTCCTCGACCGGGTCGAGCCGCATGGGTTTCGTCGTCTGCGGCGTCGACGACCCGGGCGGCCGCCGGCTCGCGGCACGCAGCGCGAGCGCTCGGGCTGCGCACCGTCACGGTCGGGGCCCACCAGCTCGGCGCGTCTTGCGGGCGGTCGACATCCGTCCCACCGAGACCGGGTCGACGCTGCGAGGTGGTCCTTCGGCGCCGGCCCGCTGGGCACCCTGACGCTGCAGGTCCCCGGCCCGCGTATGTCGTCGACGCCCTGGCCGCCCTGGCCGCCGGCCTCGAGCTCGGCTACCCGTTCGACGGCCTTGCCAGCGGGCTCGCTGATTTCCGGGGAACCGGCCGCCGCATGGAGCTCGAAGGGTGCCCGCGCCGGGCGGCGGCTGTCTACGACAGCTATGCCCACCACCCGGTCGAGATCGCGAGCGACCTGCGTGGCCGCGCGCGAGCTCGCCGCCGGCGGGCGCGTCGTCGTGTGCTTCCAGCCGCACCTGTTCAGCCGGACGCCGGCGCTTCGCCGAGGAGATGGGGCAGGCGCTCGGTGCGGCCGACCAGGTCGTCGTGATGGACGTCTACCCGGCGCGGGAGGCACCGGTCGCCGGGGTGACGGGTGCTCTGGTCGCCCAGGCCGTACCGCTCGAAGCCGCCGACGTGGCCTTCGAGCCGGACCCGGCAGCGGGTCGTGCGAGCTGCTGGTCTCGAGGTCACGGCCCGGCGACCTGGTGCTCACGCTTGGGCGCCGGCGACGTGACGGAGATCGGCCCCCAGGTGCTGGAGCTACTGGCCGAGCGAGACGAGGAGCAGGCATGACCCTTCACCAAGTCGACCGCGACCACCCGATCGACGACGGCGTCGTCGACTCAGCGGCGCTGTTCGAGCGCCGTCGCTGGCGCAGACGGCTGCTGGCGTGGCGGCCACGGCTGATCGGCTGCCTGCTGGTCCTCGTCGCGGTCTTCGTGTGCTGGGTCGTGCTCTTCTCGAGCTGGCTGGGGATGCATCAGCTCGATGTCGACGGTCTGCACCGGGTGACTGATGCCGAGGTCACCGCCGCCGCGAACATCGCGCCTGGCACGCCGCTGGCGCGGGTCAACCTCGATGCCGTCCAGGCTCGGGTCGAGGCGATCCCGGCCGTCGCGTCTGCGACGGTGCACCGCGGGTGGCCGCACACCATCGTGGTCACGGTCACCGAGCGGCAGCCGGTGGCCGCCGTCCATGCCGACGGCAGCTGGTGGCTGATGGACCGCACCGGAGCGCTGTTCGGCTCGGCGGCCGATCCCGAGCCGGGTCGGCCGATCGTCGAGGCCGGCGCCCGCGCTGGACACCCAGACGCTCAGCCAGGTGGCCACGGTGCTCGGAGCGCTGCCGGCCGACGTCGCCGCTCGGACCAAGCGGGTGACCGCTTCGTCGAGGACTCGATCAGCTTGCACCTGACGAACGGCGCAGAGGTGCACTGGGGGAGCGCCTCGGACTCGGACGAGAAGGCGGACGTGCTGCGTGCCCTGCTGGACACAAGGCCTCGTTCTACGACGTCAGCGTCCCCTCCCAGCCCGCCGACGAAGGGCTGATCCGCAGCGCTCGAGCCTGAGGTCGAGAGCGACGGCTCGGGCGAGCCGCGACGAACGCTGGCGTGTCGGTTGCCGCGGCTGACCCTGGTGACCTAGGTTGGTAATCGACACCAGGCCGACATAAGTCTCATACTGAGGTTGAGAGTCAGAGTTGGCAGCCCGGGGTCGGCTTCCCCACCGTAGCACCCCCTCTGTCTCGTGCGTACCCTCGTGACGTGACGCATCCGCCCGACGCACGAACGTGAGAGGCATCATCGTGGCAGCACCGCAGAACTACCTGGCGGTCATCAAGGTTGTCGGCATCGGCGGCGGTGGCGTCAACGCCATCAACCGGATGATCGAGGTCGGTCTCCGCGGCGTCGAGTTCATCGCGATCAACACCGATGCCCAAGCCCTGCTGATGAGCGACGCCGACGTCAAGCTCGACATCGGTCGTGAGCTCACCCGCGGTCTCGGCGCCGGCGCCGACCCCGAGGTCGGGACCCGCGCGGCGGAGGACCACGCCGAGGAGATCGAAGAGGTGCTCAAGGGCGCCGACATGGTCTTCGTCACCGCCGGCGAGGGCGGCGGCACCGGCACCGGAGGCGCACCCGTCGTCGCCAGGATCGCCCGCTCGCTCGGTGCGCTCACCATCGGTGTCGTCACCCGGCCCGTTCGCTTTCGAGGGCCGGCGCCGCGCCAACCAGGCCGAGGAAGGCATCGCCGGGCTGCGCGAGGAGGTCGACACCCTGATCGTGATCCCCAACGACCGGCTGCTGTCCATCTCCGACCGCAGCGTCTCCATCCTGGACGCGTTCAAGCAGGCCGACCAGGTGCTGCTGCAGGGCGTCTCGGGGATCACCGACCTGATCACCACGCCGGGGCTGATCAACCTCGACTTCGCCGACGTGAAGTCCGTGATGTCCAACGCCGGGTCCGCGCTGATGGGGATCGGCCGGGCCAACGGCGAGGACCGGGCGGTCGTGGCGGCCGAGATGGCGGTCTCGAGCCCGCTGCTCGAGGCCTCGATCGACGGCGCGCACGGTGTGCTGCTCTCGATCTCCGGTGGCTCCGACCTCGGGCTGTTCGAGATCAACGAGGCGGCCGCCCTGGTCTCGCAGGCCGCCCACGCAGAGGCGAACATCATCTTCGGCGCCGTCATCGACGACGCGCTCGGCGACGAGGTCCGGGTGACCGTGATCGCCGCCGGGTTCGACGGCGGCATGCCGAAGCGGCGCGACCAGAGCCAGCCCGCGCTGCGCCGCGACCCGCAGGACCAGCTTCAGCACCCGCCGGCGGCTGCGGCCAGACCGGCACCGCGCGGCGGCGGACCACCAGCGACGAGAGCGCGAAGGCCGGGCCGCCAGCCTCGGCCAAGCCATCGTCCGGGCCGCCTCAGCGCAGCCGCGGCCGATCCCGTTCGACGACAACGACGACCTCGACGTCCCCGACTTCCTGAAGTAGGACGTGTTCGCCAGCCGTGACCGACCGTCGGGCCAGCAGGCACTCGTCGACGTCGCCTTCACCGATCGATGGGGTGGTGTCGCCACCGGGCCGTACGCGACCCTCGACCTGACCCGCCGGCGAGCCGGGGCGTCCGCGCGAGCTCGACACGAACTGGTCGCCTTGTGGCGACGGCCTTCGGCGTCGACGGGTTCGTCACCATGCGACAGGTGCACGGCGCGCGAGGTCGCGATCGTGCGCAGCCTTGACGTCGAGCCGCCGCACCTGCGATGCGCTCGTCACCGACACACCCGACGTCGCGCTCTGCGTGCGGGTCGGAGACTGTGTCCCGGTCGTCCTGGCCGATGTCGCCGCCGGGGTCGTCGGCCGTCGCGCACGCCGGCCGGCCCGGCGTCGACGGCCGGGATCGTGGCGGCGACGGTCGAGGCCATGCGCGTCGTTGGGTGCCGAGCGGATCGAGGCCTGGGTGGGGCCGCACGTCTGCGGCGGCTGCTACGAGGTGCCGGCTGACCATGCGCGACGAGGTGGCCGCCGTCGAGCCGGCAGCCTTCGCGTGTACGACGTGGGGAACTCCCTCGGTCGACATCGGCGCGGCCGTCGTGGCGCAGCTCGGTGCGAGCCGGCTGCTCATCGGTCAACGAGTCAGCGCTCTGCACCCGTGGAGTCCGAGGACCTCTTCTCCTACCGGCGACAAGGCGCCGCCTCGGGGCGGCAAGCCGGGCTCGTCGTCCTCCGGCACCGGCGAGACGATCAGGCGCCTGCCGCATGACGTCGAGCACGACGCCGAGCCGAGATCTCCGCCGGGCTCCGGATGGTCCGCGAGCGAGATCGCGGCCGCCGCGGTCGCCGCCGGCCGAGATCCGGCCGACATCACGCTCGTCGTCGTCACGAAGACGTTCCCGGCCAGTGACATCCGGCTGCTCGCCGACCTGGGCGTTCGCGACGTCGCCGAGAACCGCCATCAGGATGCGGCGGAGAAGGCAGCCGCAGCTGGTCGACCTCGACCTGGTCTGGCACTTCGTCGGCCAGGTCCAGTCCAACAAGGCGGCCCGGATCGCGGCGTACGCCGACGTCGTCCACTCCGTGGACACGCGTCCGGTCTGCCGACCGGCTCGGCGCCGGTGCCGTCGGGCATCGGCGGAGGACGGTCACTGCGCTGGTCCAGGTGAGCCTGGACGCCGCCTCCGGGTCGGGCGGGCGAGGCGGAGTGCGAGCCGGCCGACGCCGCGCCGCTCGCGAGGACCGTCGCGACCACCGAGGGCCTGCGCCTCGGCGGTGTGATGGGCGTGGCTCCACGCAGGCGAGCCAGCCGCGACGCGCTTCGCTCGGCTCGCCGAGATCGGCGGCCGAGATCCGGCGTGATCACCCGGCCGCGACGATGCTGTCGGCGGGTATGAGCGAGGACTTTCCGGCGGCCGTACGAGGCCGGCGCGACACACGTGCGTGTCGGTAGCGCGGTGCTCGGCAGGCGCCCCCCGCTCGGGTAGTGTCGAGCCGTCGGACGCCGGACTGGGCGGGTGCAGTCGGGCTTGTCAGGTGCCGAGCGGCGCGGTCGAACGCGGCGGTGTCAGATATTTGGAGGCAACGAGTCATGGCGGGTGCAATGCGCAAGGTCGGTGTCTACCTCGGCCTGCTCGAGGACTCTGACCGCTACGAGGACGACTACTACCCCGACGACGAACACGCGCAGGGCGCTGCCGCCACGCCCGCGGCCCGTGCAGCCGGTTCGTGAGGACGCGGCCGGCGCCGGTCTCCTCGCTCTCCGAGCGTCGTCGGCCCGCCGCCCGCCCCGGCCCAGTCGAGCGTCGCGGAGCTGTCGCGCATCACGACGCTGCACCCGCGCAACTACAACGAGGCGCGCACGATCGGCGAGCACTTCCGCGAGGGCATCCCGGTGATCATGAACCTCTCCGAGATGGACGACAGCGACGCCAAGCGGCTGGTCGACTTCTCGGCCGGTCTGGTCTTCGCGGTCCGCGGCTCGATCGAGCGGGTCACCAACAAGGTGTTCCTGCTCTCGCCGCCGAACGTCACGGTCGCCGCAGAGGACAAGGCAGCTGCATCGCCGAGGGCGGTTTCTTCAACCAGAGCTGATCTTGGGCAGCTGTCTCGCGAGAGCTGCTCGCCGGTCGGCTGACTTGGTCGGACCGATAGGCTTCGGGACGTGACGGTCGTGGGCAGCATCATCGAGCTGGTCGCTCTGGCTCTACATCGTCTTGCTGCTGGCGCGTCTGGTTGCGGACTGGGTGCAGATGTTCGCGCACTCCTGGTCCCCACGCGGACCCGTCCTGGTCGGTCTCGAGGTCGTCTACTCGCTGACCGACCCGCCGATGAAGCTGCTCCGACGGCTCATTCCACCGCTGCGGATCGGCGGGATGGCGCTCGACCTGTCCATCCTGCTCGTGCTGCTGATCTGCTACGTGCTGCTCGTATCTGAACCGGCGGGTTCTGCTCACGGCTGACCGGCTGAGCTGGCCGGCTGGGCGGGCCAGCGGGGCGGCTGATGCTCGTACCGGGCCGATAGCGTTGCCCTACGCTGTACGAAGCGCAGCCACCTGCCGACCACCACACTCGACTACCTGAGGTGACCCATGCCGTTGACGCCCGAGGACGTGCACAAGAAGACGTTCACGCCCGTCCGCCTCCGTGAGGGATACGACATGGGGGAGGTCGACCAGTTCCTCGACGAGGTCGAAGCCGAGCTGATCCGCCTCCACCAGGAGAACGACGAGCTGCGCACGAAGCTCGAGACGGCGGCCACGTCCGCAGCCTCCACATCGCCCCCGGCCGCCACGCCCGCGGCCGAGGGACGTCCCGAGCGGTGAGCCGGAGCGGGCCGGCCCCGGCAGAGGTGCTCGCGCCGGCGGTCGTGCAGACCGTCCCCGAGGCGTCGAGCGCCGCTGCCCGGCTGCTCGAGATCGCCACGAACAACGCCGACCAGCTGGTCAACGAGGCCAAGGAGGAGGCCGACAAGATCGTCGGCGAGGCCCGGACGAAGGCCGAGCGGCTCGAGACCGAGGCGAAGTCGAAGGCCGAGCGGCTCGAGGCCGACGCCCAGCACCCGCGCCGAGATGCTCGACTCCGAGACCAGCGAGCGGCGGCACCAGCTGTTCGGCGAGCTCGAGCAGCGACAAGGAGACGATGACCCGGGAGCTGGAGGACCTGCGAGCGTTCGAGCGCGAGTACCGCACCCGGCTCAAGGGCTACTTCGAGGCCCAGCTGCGGGCCCTCGACGGCGACGGTGACGGCGGCGATGTCCCGCTCACCCCATCCGCAGGACGGCGACACCCCTCGCCGGCTGCGCGAGCTGCTCGGCGAGGACGACTGACGCCAACATCGGCATTGCGCTCCGAAAGCCGCAACGAAACGGACGTACTGCGCGGGTAGCGGCTATCGGTGCGCAAGGCGGCCTCATCCGTCACAGTTGCCGCACCCGCCACAGCCGTCCCCGAGCGGCTCAGGCTTTCGTCAGGGCGAAGGCGACTCCGAGTCTCGGTCCCGAGCCCAGGTGTCGGTAGGCTCCTGCTCGGCCATCTCGACGGCCAGGACCTCGGTCGCGATCAGCGACGCGTGCTCGCGCAGGGCCTCGTGCGGACTCGCCGTCAGCCGACCAGCTCAGCCGGATCCGGTCCGAGACCTCGAGGCCGGCCGCCTTGCGGGCCTCCTGGACCAGCCGGACGAACTCCCGCGCGACCCCGGCCCGCACCAGCTCGGGGGTCAGGTGCAGGTCGAGAGCGATCGTCTCACCGTGCTCGTTGACGACCGACCATCCTTCGCGGGGCCGCTCCGACACGATGACGTCCTCGGCGGTGAGCTCGACCGTGCCGAGGTCGTCCACTTCGACCGTGGTGCGGCCGTCGGCGGTCAGCGTCAGCAGCCAGCGCGGTGGCGTCGGCTCGCCGCGATCGCCGCAGCCACCGTCGGCGTCTGCTTGCCGAACCGCCTGCCGAGGCTGCGGAAGTTGCCCTTCACCGTGTGGTCGACCAGGTCGCCCGCGGAGGTGAACGACTCGAGCGACCCGATGTTCAGCTCCGCAGCGACCTCGGCTGCCAGCTCGTCGCTCATCAGGACCGGGCGGCACGCCGAGACGAGGGCGCGCCGCAGCGGCTGGCGGGTCTTCACCTTCGCCTCGGCGCGGGCCGCCCGGCCGAGCTCGACCAGCCGCCGGGCCAGGGCGGTCGCGTGCTTCGAGGTCGTCGTCGATCAGTGCCTCGTCGTACGACGGCCAGGACGCGAGGTGGACCGATGCGGGCGCCGTCCGGGTCCGCTGGCGCGACGCAGGTCCTGCCAGACCCGCTCGGTGATGAACGGCACCAGGGGCGCCATCAGCCGGGTGAGCACGTCGAGCGTCTCGTGCAGCGTGACCAGCGCGGCGGGGTCGCCCTCCCAGAAACGTCGTCGCGACCGCCGGACGTACCAGTTGGACAGGTCGTCGATGAACCCGCTCAGCAGCTGGCCGGCGCGCAGCGTGTCGAAGACCTCCAGCGCCGCCGTGACGTCGCGACTCAGCCGGTTGCGTGCTGCGAGACCAGCCACCGGTCGAGCACCGGGCGCTCGGCGACCGGCGGGCCGCCGTCGAGCGGGAGACCAGCCCGCCGGCCCGGGCGTAGAGCACGTGGAACGCCGCGGTGTTCCAGTAGGTGAGCAGGACCTTGCGGACGATCTCCTGGATCGCGGCGTGACCGACCCGGCGCGCCGACCAGGGTGACCCGGAAGCGGCCATGAACCAGCGCACCGCGTCGGCGCCGTGCTCCTCCATCAGCGGCATCGGCTCCAGGATGTTGCCCAGGTGCTTGGACATCTTGCGGCCGTCCTCGGCCATCAGCAGCCCGAGGCAGACCACGTTCTCGTACGACGGACTTGTCGAACAGCAGCGTCCCGATGGCCATCAGCGAGTAGAACCAGCCGCGAGTCTGGTCGAGCCCCTCGCAGATGAACTGCGCGGGGAAGGCGGCCTCGAACTCCTCGCTGCGACCCGTCGACGTACGGGTACCCCCACTGGGCGAACGGCATCGAGCCCGAGTCGTACCACGCGTCGATCACCTCGCTGACCCGATGGCCCGGCTCGCCGCAGGCAGCGCCCGGACGACGTGTCCTCGGCAGGCGAACGACCACGTCGTCGACGAACGGCCGGTGCGGGTCGAGCTCGGCTGAGGTCCTCGCCGGCGAGCGCGCCGAGCTCGGCCAGCGACCCGACGCAGGTGAGGTGCCCGGCGTCGCAGCGCCAGATCGGCAGGGGCGTCCCCCAGTAGCGCGTCCGCGACAGCGACCAGTCGACGTTGTTGCGGAGCCAGTCGCCGTAGCGGCCCCACTTGATCGTCTCCGGGAACCAGGTGGTCTGCTCGTTCTCCCGCAGCAGCGCGTCCTTGACCTGCGTGGTCCGGATGTACCAGGCGGGCGACGCGTAGTACATGAGCGGAGTGTGGCAACGCCAGCAGTGCGGGTAGGAGTGCTCGAAGGCGACGTGCCGGAACAGCCGGCCATTGCGCTCGAGCTCGCGGACCAGGTCGTTGTCGGCGTGCTTGAAGAACTGCCCGCCGACCAGTGGCGACGTCGTCGGCGAAGTGGCCGTTCGGCAGCACCGGCTTGACGACCGGCAGCCCGTACGCCAGGCAGACCTCGAGGTCGGCGAGCGCCGAACGCCGGCGCCTGGTGCACCAGCCCGGTGCCGTCGTCGGTCGTGACGTAGTCGGCGAGCACGACGTAGTGCGCCGGAGCCGGGAAGTCGACGAGGTCGAATGGCCGGTCGTACGTCCAGCGCTCCATCTCCGAGCCCTGGTACGTCGCCTCGACGCGCCAGCCGTCGCCGAGCACCTGTGCGAGCAGCGGCTCGGCGACGACCAGCGACTCGGTGCCGTCGGTCGCCACCACGTAGGTGACGTCGGGTCGCACCGCGACCGCGGTGTTGGACACCAGCGTCCATGGCGTGGTCGTCCAGACCAGCAGCGACGCCCGGCCGGCCAGCGGACCGGACGTCAGCGGCATCCGGACGAACACCGACGGGTCGGTCACCGTCTCGTACCCCTGCGCGAGCTCGTGGTCGGACAGCGTGGTCTCGCAGCGCGGGCAGTACGGCGAGACCCGCTGCGCCTCGTACAGCCGGCCCGCGTCGAAGATCTGCTTGAGGGACCACCAGACGCTCTCGATGTAGGACGGAGTCCATCGTGCGGTAGGGGTGCTCGACGTCGACCCAGTAGCCCATCCGCTCGGTCATCGCCTCGAACGCGTCGACGTAGCGGACGACCGACTCCCGGCAGCGGGCGTTGAACTCGGCGATGCCGTACGCCTCGATGTCCTTCTTGCCGGAGAGCCCGAGCTCCTTCTCGACGCCCACCTCGACGTGCAGCCCCTGGCAGTCCCAGCCGGCCTTGCGGTCGACCCGGAAGCCCTGCATGGTCTTGAAGCGCGGGAAGATGTCCTTGAAGGTGCGCGCCTCGACGTGGTGGGTGCCCGGGCGCGCCGTTGGCGGTCGGCGGGCCCTCGTAGAACGTCCACCGCGGCCGGTCCGCCGACTGCGCCAGGGACGCCTCGAAGGTCGCGGTGTCCCGCCAGAACGCCGAGGATCTCGTGCTCGAGGGCGGGCAGGTCGACCTGGGCGGGTACTGGCCCGGTACTGCGTGGCTCATCGCGGTGTCACCTCATCGTCGTCGCTCCGACGAAGGGACGACCCCGGCGAGCTGCCGGACACCGCGGTACCACCCTCCTTGGACCGGCTCGACGCTGCGGCGATGGCCGCTCCCACTCCGTTGCCTGCCGCGGCCGGGTCTAGTGAGCCGTCCTTTGGGGGTCGAGGTGGACGACCGTTCTTCCGGCGGCTCCGAGGTGATGGCCCCATCCCGCCGTGCGGCAGGGCCCAGTGTAGGGGAACCGGGACAGCTTCGACTCACCCCGATAAAGGGTGGATCGGGGCACGCGGGACGGACCGGTCGTTGAAGCGCGGCGCCGGACGCTCTATCCTCACGGCACTGCATCCGCAGACGGCATGCCCACCGAGGGCACCGCCGACAATGGCGAGAAAGGCCGGCTCGACATGGCTGCTACAGAGGACCTCGGCCATCAAGGCCGTGACGAAGGCGGTCGCGCAGCGCGGCCAAGAAGACCGACGGCGAAGGTGGCACCGGCCACGCAGAGCCGCACGGGCCACGAAGCCCAGTCCGCCAAGAAGGCGCCCGCGAAGAAGGCACCGGCCGGCCAAGAAGACGCGCCGCCAAGAAGGCCGTACCGCACGAAGAAGACCGCGCCGGCCAAGACGCGGCGGCGAAGAAGACTGCCGGCCCGCCGAAGACCACGCCCGGCGAAGAAGGCCGCGCCGGCGAAGAAGACCGCGCCGGCCAAGAAGACCGCCCCGGCCAAGACCGCGCCAGGCCGCGAAGAGCACGCCGGCCAAGAAGACCGGCGAAGCGTCGCAGGACCGGGGTGACCGTCAGGCTCGCCGGTCCGCGAGGGCGAGAGGCCGTGGACCGCGCGCGAGATCGCCGAGGTCCGGGCGACCCTCGAGAGCGACGAGGAGCGCCTGCAGGAGGAGATCTCGGCGGTCGAGGAGGAGATCGGCCACCTGCTGCGCGAGGGCGGCGAGGGTGCCGGCCACGACCAGGCCGACGTCGGCTCCAACACGTTCGAGCGTGACCACGAGATGTCGATGGCCAAGAACGCCCGGGACAACCTCGTGCTGGTCGAGGAGGCGATCACGCGGATCGACGACGGCACCTACGGCGTCTGCGAGTCCTGTGGGAACCCGATCGGCAAGATGCGGCTCCAGGCATTCCCCCGTGCCACACTGTGCATGGAATGCAAGCAACGACAGGAACGCCGCTGAGCGACGAGTCCGACCCGGCGGCCGGCCAGACCGGCGACCGTCGGCGCTCGCTGCTCGAGGTCTGGGTGGGCGTCGCCGTGCTCGCCTACGTGCTCGACCAGGTGACCAAGTGGTGGGCGCAGCGCAACCTCACCGTCGGCGTCCCCCGGCCGCTGGTCGGCGACCTGGCTACGGCTCGACCTCACGCACAACGCCGGCGCCGCGTTCAGCGTCGGGACCGGCTACACCGTCTTCCTCACCGCCGTCGCGCTCGCCGTCGTGGTCGCCTGTCTGCGGCTCGCCGGGCCGGCTCGGCAGCACCGGCTGGGCGGTGGCGCTCGGGCTCCTGCTCGGCGGAGCCCTCGGCAATGTCACCGACCGGATGGTCCGGTCGCCGGGCCCGCTGCGCGGCCACGTGGTCGACTTCCTGCAGCTCCCGCACTGGCCGGTCTTCAACCTCGCTGACGCCTCCATCTGCATCGCCGCCGTGCATCGTCGTGGTGCTCAGCGTCCGCGGCATCCGCTTCGACGGGTCACGCGACGGGCTCAGCACCGCAGTGACGGCACCGAACCGACACCCGTCTCGTGACGGTGCCCGAGCGGGCTGTGCGGGGAGCGCGTCGACATCGCTATCGCCCGCATGTTCGGTGTCTCGCGCACGTTGGCCGCGGAGCTGGTCGCCGGGGGACAGGTGCTGCTCGACGGCGCGCAGCCGGCCAAGTCCGAGCGGGTCGTCGAGGGCAGCCGGCTCGAGGTCACCCTGCCGGACCGGCGCAGCCCCTGGTCGGTCGTGCCGGCGCCCGCCCCCGGACTGACGATCGTGTACGACGACCACGACCTCGTGGTCGTCGACAAGCCGGTCGGCGTGGCCGCCCATCCCAGCGTGGGCTGGACCGGTCCGACGGTGCTCGGGCACCTGGCCGCTGCGGGCTACCGGCTCTCGACGAGCGGGGTGCCGGAGCGGCAGGGCATCGTGTCCGCGGCTCGACGTCGGCACCAGCGGCCTGATGGTCGTGGCGAAGTCCGAGGTCGCCTACTCCCGGCTGAAGAACGCGTTCCGCCAGCGCACGGTCGACAAGACCTACCACGCCCTCGTGCAGGGCCATCCGGACCCGCTCACCGGGACGATCGACGCGCCGATCTACCGCCACCCCAAGCACGACTACAAGTTCGCCGTGGGCGAGGGCGGTCGACACAGCGTCACCCACTACGAGACGCTCGAGGCGCACCGGTTCGCGTCGCTGCTCGAGATCAAGCTCGAGACCGGCCGCACCCACCAGATCCGGGTGCACATGAGCGCCCTCCACCACCCCTGCGTCGGCGACCTCACCTACGGCGCCGACCCCGTGCTGGCCGCCCGGGTCGGACTGACCCGGCAGTGGCTGCATGCCTACGGGCTCGGGTTCGAGCATCCGACGTCCGGCGAGTGGGTGAGCTTCGTCGCGCCGTACCCCGACGACCTGGTCAGCGCCCTCGAGGTCATCCGTGCCGCCGACTGACCACCGTCCTACGGGACCTCGAATGAGGCCTCCGAAAGGACGCGATGGCGAGTGTCGGTGAGGTCTGGCAAGGTACGTGGACGTAGGCTGTGGACCTTCCCCCAGGCGCCCTGCTCACCGCGATGACACCGGCGGTGCAGGTGTGTCTGCCCAGTCGTCAAGTCCGTGTCGTCGCAGAAGGAGCCAGAGCGCTGATGCCGGATGGTTTCGTGCACCTGCACGCCCATACCGAGTACTCCATGCTCGACGGAGCGGCCCGGGTCGGTGAGCTGCTCGACGAGGCCGCCCGGCTCGAGATGCCGGCGCTGGCGATCACCGACCACGGCAACATGTTCGGCGCGTTCGACTTCTACAAGCAGGCACGGGCCCGCGGGATCCGGCCGATCATCGGGCATCGAGGCCTACCTCACGCCCGGCACCAGCCGGTTCGAGCGGCGCCGGGTCCGCTGGGGCAACGGCAGCGGTGAGAGCAACAAGGACGACGTCTCCGGCGGCGGCGCCTACACCCACATCACCATGCTGGCCGAGACGACCGAGGGCATGCACAACCTCTTCCGGCTGTCGTCGCTGGCCTCGATGGAGGGCCAGTTCTACAAGCCGCGGATGGACCGCGAGCTGCTCGAGCGCTACCACCAGGGGATCCTGGCGACCACCGGCTGCCCGTCCGGCGAGGTCCAGACGCTGCTCAAGCTCGGCAAGTACGACGAGGCGCTGGCCTCGGCGGCCTACTACCGCGACCTGTTCGGGGCCGACAGCTACTTCGTCGAGCTGATGGACCACGGGCTCGACATCGAGCGGCGGGTCCGCTCCGACCTGCTGCGGATCGCGAAGGACCTCGGACTGCCCGCTGATCGCCACCAACGACCTGCACTACACGCACCAGCAGGACGCCGTCGGCCACGACGCGCTGCTGTGCATCCAGTCGGGGTCGACGATGAACGACGCCGACCGGTTCTCGCTGGACGGCGACGGCTACTACCTGAAGACCGCCGAGGAGATGCGGCACGTCTTCCGCGAGCTGCCCGAGGCCTGCGACAACACGCTGCTGATCGCCGAGCGCTGCGAGGTGACGTTCACCGAGGGCCGCGACCTGATGCCGAGGTTCCCGGTCCCCGCGGGCGACACCGAGGAGACGCTGTTCCTCCGCCAGGTCGAGGAGGGCATGCGCACGCCGCTACCCGGACGGGATCTCGACGGAGGCCCGCGAGCGGTGCGACCTCGAGACCTCGATGATCCTGCAGATGGGCTTCCCGGGCTACTTCCTGGTGACCGCCGACCTGATCAACTGGGCCAAGCGCCAGGGCATCCGGGTCGGCCCCGGCCGTGGCTCGGCGACCGGCGCGATCGTGGCGTACGCGATGGGCATCACCGAGCTCGACCCGCTCGAGCACGGGCTGCTCTTCGAGCGCTTCCTCAACCCCGAGCGGGTCTCGATGCCCGACATCGACATCGACTTCGACGAGCGCGGCCGCGGCGAGGTGCTGCGCTACGTCACCGAGAAGTACGGCGAGGACCGGGTCTCCCAGGTCGTCACCTACGGCACCATCAAGGCCAAGCAGGCGCTCAAGGACGCGTCGCGAGTGCTCGGCTACCCGTACGCCATGGGGGAGCGGATCACCAAGGCGATGCCGCCGTCGGTCATGGGCAAGGACATCCCGCTGGCTGCCGTGTTCGACCGCAGCCAGAAGCGGTACGGCGAGGCGACCGAGCTGCGCGGTCTCTACGAGAGCGACCCCGACGTCCGGAAGATCCTCGACACCGCCCGCCAGCTCGAGAACCTGAAGCGGCAGTGGGGGGTGCACGCGTGCGCGGTCATCCTGTCGCGGGAGCCGCTGCTCGACGTGCTGCCGCTGATCAGGCGCGAGCAGGACGGCGCGATCATCACCCAGTTCGACTACCCGACCTGCGAGACGCTCGGGCTGCTCAAGATGGACTTCCTCGGCCTGCGCAACCTCACCGTGATCGACGAGTGCGTCCGCAACATCGAGATGAACCGCAACCAGCAGCGTCGTCATCGAGGACCTCACCTTCGACGACGACCCGACGTTCGAGCTGCTGTCCCGAGGCGACACGCTCGGCGTCTTCCAGCTCGACGGCGGACCCATGCGCGCGCTGCTCCGGGCGATGAGCCCGGACTCCTTCGAGGACATCTCGGCCGTGCTCGCGCTCTACCGCCCCGGACCGATGGCGGCCAACGCCCACATCGACTACGCCGACCGCAAGAACGGCCGGAAGCCGGTCACCGCGATCCACCCCGAGCTCGAAGGCGCCGCTGGCCGAGATCCTCGACGAGACCTACGGGCTGGTCGTCTACCAGGAGCAGGTGCAGGCCATCGCCCGCAAGGTGGCCGGCTACTCGCTGGGCCAGGCCGACCTGCTGCGCCGGGCGATGGGCAAGAAGAAGAAGGCCGAGCTGGACGCCCAGCTGTCCAACTTCACCGCGGGGATGCAGGCCAACGGCTTCTCCCAGTCGGCGATCATCGGCACTGTGGAACACACTGCTGCCGTTCTGCGACTACGGCTTCAACAAGTCCCATACGGCGGGCTACGGGCTGGTGTCGTACTGGACGGCCTACCTGAAGGCCAACTTCCCGGCGGAGTACATGGCGGCGCTGCTGACCAGCGTGCGCGACGACAAGGACAAGTCCGCGGTCTATCTCAACGAGTGCCGACGGATGGGCATCAAGGTGCTGCCGCCCGACGTCAACGAGTCCGAGGCCGACTTCACCCCGGTCGGCACGGACGTGCGCTTCGGGCTCACCGCGATCCGCAACGTCGGGTCCAACGTCGTCGGCGGTCTGGTCGAGGCGCGCGCCACCGCCGGGCAAGTTCAGCGACTTCGGCGACTTCATGACGAAGGTCCCGGTCACCGTCTGCAACAAGCGGGTGCTCGAGTCGCTGTGCAAGGCCGGCGCCTTCGACTCCCTCGGGTACGCCCGCCGCGCCCTGGTCGCCGTACACACCGACGCGGTCGACCAGTACCTCGACCTGAAGCGCAACGAGGCGATCGGCCAGGACTCGCTGTTCGGCGGCCTCGACGAGGACTTCTCGGCGATCTCGGTCCGGGTCCCGGCGCTGGAGGAGTGGGACAAGCGGACGCTGCTGGCCTTCGAGCGCGACATGCTCGGCCTGTACGTCTCCGACCACCCGCTCACCGGGCTCGAGAACGTGCTGGCGCAGGCCGGCGACGTCTCGATCGGCCAGCTCGTGACCGACGAGAGCCGCGAGGACGAGTCCACCGTCACGGTGGCCGGGCTGGTCACGGCGGTCACCCGCAAGAACACCAAGAAGGGCGACCTCTACGCGGTGGTCACCATCGAGGACCTCGAGGGCGCCGTGAGCGTCATGGTCTTCCCGCGCGACTACCAGCAGTCCTCCACGCTGCTCGTCGAGGACTCGATCGTCAAGGTGACGGGTCGGGTCAAGCGGGGCCGCGACGAGGGTGTCGAGCTGATCGCGACGGCGATCAGTGCCCTCGACCTGACCCGCGGCGCCGGCAACCAGCCGGTCGTGATCGCGCTGCCGGCGGTACGGGTCACCGCTCCCGTGGTCGAGCAGCTGAAGGACGTGCTCGCCACGCATCCCGGGGTCGCCGAGGTGCATCTGAAGCTGCACTCGGCGGGACGGGTGACCGTCATGCGGCTCGACGAGCGGCTTCGGGTCGCTCCCACGCCCGCGCTGATGGCCGACCTGAAGGCGCTGCTCGGCCCGGCGTGCCTGAGCGTGTGATCAAGGCTCCACCGGGGTTATCGGGGTCCTCGCGGCTAGGATCGGCCTGGTGACCAGTCCAGACGCGACGGTATGGACGGTACGGCGAGCCGCCCGCGGCCCAGCCGGAGCCGCAGTCCCGGTCACGGCTCGTTCGTGGGGTACTGGCCCTGTTCGGCATCGCCGTCCTGATCGGGGCGGTGCTGGCCCCGCTTGCCGGCTGGGTGTGGGTGACCTTGGCGAACCCGCCGACGGTGCCGCGTCGCGTCCGACGGTGGCCTCTACCTCGGCGAGCAGGCCCTGAACCAGCAGTCCGGGGTCACCTTGTGGTTCCTCGTGATCGGCGCGATGTTCGGCGCTGCGGCCGGGCTCGTGGTCGGCTGGTTCGGACAGCGGTTCGGCTGGCCCACGGTCTTCGCCGTCCTGGCCCTGTGTGTCGTCGGCTCGATAGGCAGCCGCTATCTCGGGGTCCACGTCTTCGGCCCCGACCCGGTGGCTGCGGCGGCCCACGCCACGGTCGGGACCCCCATCCAGCTGGAGCGTCGGGCTGGACACCTGGGTGGCCTATCTCGGCTGGCCCATCGGCGGCATCATCGGCGCGATGGCTGCGATCGCCTGCTGGCGCCGTACCGAAAGCCCCGCCCGACGGGCCCCCTTCATCGCCTACCCTCTACTCACCTACCTAGACATCGCACCTCACCATCGCTGGACAGATCGGGGACAACCATGGCCGGCATGACACCTCCACCACCGCCTGCTGACCAGGGACCTCCGCTCCAGCCGCCCTGGGTCACCGACTTCGGGCCGGGCGACGCGCAGCCGCCGTCCCACAGCGGGACCGCCTCGAAGCGCGGGCTGAAGGTCCTGATTCTGACCGTCGTGTTGACGTTGATGGTTGGGGGTGGAGCATTCGCCTTCTTCACCATCGACCCCTTCCACCTGTTCCGATCCGGGCCCCAGGCGTCCGAGGCGCTGCCGGCCGACGCCGTGTTCTATGCCGGCGTGGATCTCGATCCGAAGGCCTCGCAGAAGGTCGACGCGCTGCGCTTCCTCAACCACTTTCCCGCGTTCCGGGACAAGGCCGGGCTCACCGACGCCAACGCCGACATCGCCGACGTGGTGGTGGGGAAGGCGATCGAGAAGCTGGACTGTCCCGGGATCAGCTACGCAGACGACGTGCAGCCGTGGCTGGGTGAACGGTTCGGGCTGGCCCTGATGCCGAAGACGGCCCAGACCGACGTACCGGTCGTCTTCGCCATCCAGGTGAGCGACGACGATGCCGCGAAGGCCGGTATCAAGGCACTGAACGGGTGCGACGCCGCGGCCTCCGCAACACCGACCGGCGAGACCGTCGGAGTCTCGTTCGTCAACGGCTTCATGCTGCTCGCGGAATCCCAGGCCCAGGCCGACGCCTACGCGCGGTCCGCCGATGAGCACTCGTTGGCGGACGACCCGGACTTCAAGGCGGACATGGACTCCCTCGGCGACCTGGGCGTAGCGACGATGTGGGTCGATGTCGCGGGCGCCGTCGACAGCTACGCCGACGCGGTGCCGCAGGCCAGCGGGCTGAAGGCGCTGACGTCGGCCGCCGGGCGGATGGCGGCGACATTCCGGTTCGCGAGCGACCACATCGAGGTGGCGACCTCGGTGTACGGAGACAACGCCGCCGTCGAGCATGATGACAACCCCGTGGTGGACCTGCCGGACTCGACGGTCTTCGCCATGTCGGTGTCCGGCGGCGACCAGAGCGTCGCCGCGGCCTGGCAGCAGGGCCTGGACCAGCTGCGCAAGAGCCAGCCGTCCATCGACGACCAGCTCGACCAGTTCCAGACGCAGACCGGGCTGGCCCTACCGACCGACCTGGAGACCTTGTTCGGTCACAACCTGATCGTGGCTCTGGATCAGCAGGGCCTGACCGCCGACGGGCTCAGCGGGAACGACTTCTCCCAGCTCAACTTCGGAGCACGGTTCACCAACGACCCGGCCAAGCTCAACGCGCTCTATGCCAAGGTCACCGACCTCATCAGTCAGGCGGCCGGCACCGATGTCCCGCTGTCGAAGCATGACTTCGCCGACGGCATCGCGATCGCCAGCAACGATGCCTATGCGAAGACGCTCGGTGACCTGAACGGCGATCTGGGCGACTCGGACGCGTTCACCTCGGTGGTCGATGACGGTGCGAGCCAGCAGTTCGTGATGTTCTTCAACTTCGATGCGGTCAAGGACCAGGTCATCCAGGCGATGCAGGACAACGGCGCCCCGCAGGAGGCGATCGACAACCTGCGGCCCCTCAAGGCGTTCGGAGTCACGGCTGACGCCAGCGGCGACTACGCGCACCTCACGATCCGGTTGTCCGTGGACGAGTGAACCGGGGATCAGCTGAAACGCGTGTCCACCATCCGGGCGTAGAACGCGAGCACCCCCGCGATCACCGTGGCCAGCGCTCCCATGACCAGGATGTGCAGCACCAGATCCTTCGTGGTGCCGTCCGGTCTGACTCCGAGAGCGAGGAACACCGCGGCGGCGGCGGGCAGTGCGGCGATGACGGCCAGGGTCCGGCCGGCCGGCGGAGCTCCCGCGTCGGTGCCGTGCCCGACGGTCAGCACGCCGAGCACCCCGGCACCCACCGCGAGGGTCACCAGCATGGCGGCCACCACGTCGCGCGGGTCGGTGCCAGCCGGCGACCACGGTGCCGACCCCGGTCACCGCGACGCTCACGGCCCCGACGACTGCGACCAGCCAACGGGCACCCCGGGGGACCACCAGGAGGGCAGCCATCGTGATCGACGCCGACGACGGTGGTGTGCCCGCTCGGCAGGCTGTTCGTGGTGCCGTACCCGAGCTCTGGTCGGGTCAGGATCTGGTGCTTCAAGACCTGGGTCAGGGCATTCGCGAGGCCGACCAGGACGACCGCCCCCACGGCGAGACCCCATCGCCGGCGAGCCAACGCGATCAGGACGCAGGCGGCCAACACGAGGGCCATCCCGCCGATGGTGATGACGTCGAGGACGGTGGAGACCGTGTCCCGAGCCTGCGTCGACCAGCCCAGGTGGTTGAGGGCGGACTGGTCCACGCGCTGTCCCTCGGTGGTGCGCACGAACACCAGATAGATCCCGACGACGGCCACCCCCGACGCGAACGCCACCGCGAAGGCACGCAGCGCGCTCAGCGAGTCCGAGCGCGCATCGGCGGACATGGGCCTGGCTCCCCGCCGGTCCAGCATCGTCATCGGGCGCGGGCAGTCAGTTCGGGCACCACTGGGTGCGGGCCAGCGAGGTGGCGGGGAGCGAGTCGATCGCGCGGATCGCTCGTAGCTCGGCGCGCAGCAGCGCCGTACCCATCCTCAGCCGGGCTGTGACGTCGGGGCACTCCAGCAGGAGCTGGCGATCGGCGAGAGTCAGTACCATCGCCGCCGCGAGCGTGTACGACAGGTCCACGGGGTCACGTGGGGTCGGTCCGTCGAGCACGTCGTCGGCGCGCAGCTCCGTGACGACCTGTCGGTAGGTGTCGAACAGCACCCGCGCGGTCTCCGCGTCGGCGGCCAGGTCGGACGGCGTGCCCCCGCCAGGATCGGGGAGCCACTCGACATCGGCCTGCAGGTAGTCGTTGCTCGGGTCGAGGTCCTCGACGTGAAAGCGGCGGCGGCCGACCACGACGATCTCGAACGTGCCGTCGTCATTGGCCGTCACCTGGGTCACCAGGGCCGCGCAGCCGACGCGTTGGATGGTGTGGACTCCCCGCTCGCCGACCTCGTAGCCGACCTTGATCGCCACCACGCCGAACTCGCGGTCCCTGGTCGGAGGAAGCGCGATCAGGTCCCTGACCAGAGAGCGATACCGCTCCTCGAAGATGTAGAGCGGCATCACCACACCGGGGAAGAGCACGGTGTTCAAGGGGAACAGCGGCAGCGGCTCACTCACCTGGTGAACCTAACACCGTGGGCCAACCCACAGCGCCTTCCCGGGAGCCAGCCGGGGGTCGCGTGCGTCCAATCCTTATGACGACGACACAGTGCAAGACCCAGAGAAGGGGCAAGACTGTCGCAGCCCTCGCCCTGCTCGCTGCTCTCGCGGCCTGTGGCTCGACAGACTCCTCGGGTACGGCGCCGCAGAGCCCGACCCCCAGCACACCCAGCCACTCGAGCGGCACGATGACCCCACCCCACGACTTCGCCGCCGCGAAGCAGGTGACGGTCAGGCAGTCCGGCGGGTTGAAACCGGTAGAGACCACGGTCGTGTTCGCCGCCGACCAGCCCCCACCGGACGGGTTCACCGAGGCGGACGTGGCAGCGATCCTGAAGGCGGCTGCCGACCCGACGCTCAAAACCCCGCCCAGCACCCCCCGAGACACCTGCTGCGACCGATTCGTCTACCGGATTTCGATCAGCTACCCGGACGGAACCTCGACGACGTTCACCACCGTCGACGGCGCCCCGATGACCCCGGCCGTGAGCCGGCTGCTGGCCCTCGCCACCTGACCCTCGCCACCTGAGCCGGGCTTCCTGAGCCACCCGATCTGCCTGCACGGACCCTGGCCGAGGAGGGCCATGCACTAACTCTTGTTTAGTGCATACATCAACATGAATTAGTGTTACGCTCCGCGGCATGGCCGTACGACGCGTCATCGGGTACCTCCGGGTCAGCACTCGGGAGCGCCGTTCCACCCGTCCGAGTCGCACCACCCAGCGACTCGAGATCGAGGTCGAGTGCGCGCGTCGCGGCTGGCCGGTGGTGGGATTCGAGGAGGACGTCCGGTCGGGGCGCACCTTGCGCCGGCCCGGCCTGCACGCTGCGCTCGACGCCTGCCGGACGGGGCGGGCAGACGCCTTGCTGGTGGCCAGGCTTGACCGGCTGACCACCTCCGTCGACGATCTCGCCTACCTGGTGCACCGAGCGGTGACCGACCGGTTCACGATCGTGGCGCCGGACCTCGATCTCGACCTCGACACCGAAGGCGGCGCACAGCTGGCGCGGGTCCTGTCGGCCGCGGCGACCTGGCATCCACGCGGGGTCGGCCGCCGTACCGCGCTCGTCCTGGAGCAGCGGCGCGAGGGCGACGGACGCGGACGTCCGTCGTCGACACCCGCGACCGTCGCGGACCGCATCCGAACCATGCGCGACAACGGCGCCACGCTCCAGGCCATCTGCGACACCTTGAACGCCGAGGGCGTCCCGACGCCCCGAGGCGGCACCCACTGGCGACCGACGTCGCTGCGGGCGATCGTGCGACCCCAGGCGAGCGCGAGCCCGCCGCGGACCAAGGGAACGGTGAGTCGATGAGCGACCTGCTCGAACAGAGGGTCGAGGCACTCGAGAGGCAGCTCGCCGAGCTCGCCTCCGAGGTCTCCGGTAGAGGACCTCAGACCCAGCCGGCATCTCCGGACGCTCCGCCAACGGGGCGCCGGTTGCCACCACCGATGCCACCGAACCTGCCCGACTATCCACGGCTGCCGCTGACCGAGCCCTTGCCGGCTGCGCCCCGCCGTGAGGTCGACTTCGAGCAGCTGGTCGGTGGGCGGCTGCTGGCGCTCGTCGGCGGACTCGCCGTTGTGGTCGGGATCGCCTTCTTCGTCGCTCTCGCGGTCAACCATGGCTGGATCGGCGAGGGCGGGCGGGTCACCCTGGCCGGGTGCGCATCGGCGGCCATGCTCGTCGGCGGCTGCTGGCTGTATGAGCGCAAGGGCCGGTTGCAGGCCGCGCTCGCCCTGGTGGGTAGCGCGATTGCCGGCCTGTTCCTCACGCTGACCGCAGCGACCGCGGGCTACGACCTCATCCCGACCTCTGCCGCGCTGCCTTTCGCGCTCGGCATCGGCGTCCTCGCGACGACGATCGCCGTCCGGTGGGATGCCCGGACGGTGGCCGGGCTCGGTATCGGCGGGACGCTGGCCGCGCCACTTCTCGGCAACGCCGTGACGACGTCCGGGATGGCCTTCCTGGCCGTTGCCAGCGCGTCTGCGGCCGCCGTACTCGTCTGGCGGCGATGGCAGTGGCTGGCGGTGGGGGCCTTCGTCCTGGTGTTCGTCCAGGTCACGCTGTGGACCATGAGCCGGCCGTCCGAAGGCAGCCTGGTGGTCGTCCTCTCCGTGTTCGCGATCCTGAACCTCGGGCTGGCGCTCGGGTACGAGGTCCGTGACGCCACCTCGAGGCTTCAGCCGACCGCGGTTCTGCTCGTCCCCTTCGGCGCACTGGTCCTCGGGGCACTCGGGTTTGCCGGGCTTGCACATGGGCCGGGGGAGCCGGCCGGCGGGCTCTGGCTGCTGGGGCTGGCTGCCGCTCATGCGGTCGGCGCAGGCTCATCCGTGGCGGCACGTCGAGCGAGTGTCGAGATCACCCTGGTGCTGCTCGGAGCAGCCGTCCTGCTCGGCGATGTCGCCTTCGGGCTGCTCGGGGACGGGTGGGTCCTGGCCGTCGTCTGGGCGGTATCCGCCGTCGGCTTCGCGGTCGTCGCGCTCCGTCACCCCGACCGGTCGGCACTTGCCCAGCTCGCCCTGGGCGGCCAGCTGGCGATCGCGCTCGGGCAGGTGCTGCTCTTCGATGCCAGCCCCCAGCTCCTGGTCGGCGGCCACCGGCCCGCAGCCGGCGCCGTTGCGGCGCTGGCTGCCGTCATGGTCGCCGCGTTCGCGAGCGCTCGGCTCCTCGTGGACGAGCCCCTGGGGGTCCGCGTCACGCTGGACGGCCTCGCGATGGCCGCCCTCGCGTACGCGACCGCACTGTCGTTCAGCGGCAGCCCGCTGCTCGTCGCCTGGGCGGTGGCTGCCGTTGCACTGGCGGGTACGGCTGGTCGACTCGATGACCGCGTCGCCCGGGTCGGAGCTCTCGGGTTCTTGGCACTCATCGCGGCCCATCTCCTGGTGTTCGACGCGCCGCTGTCCGCTCTGGTAGACGGGCTGGACTCGGTTGCCACGCCGGCCTTGGGCCTGGTGCTGGTGGCCGCGGTGGCGTGCCTGTTCGTGCGGGTGGACCCATCGTCCGAGGTCCCGCCGGCGGCGCTCGTCGCGACCGCGCTCGTCGCGGTGATCTACCTGGGTTCGACGTTGATCGTCGACGCCGCTCGGCCCGGGCTGGGCCAGACCCTGCTGTCGGTGTTCTGGGCGGGATGCGGCATCGCGGCGCTGGTCATCGGGCTGCGGCTCTCGGTTCGGCTGCTGAGGATCGGTGGGCTCGCCCTGTTGTGCCTGGCCGCGACCAAGGTGTTCCTGTACGACCTCGGAGCGCTCCAGTCGGCGTACCGGGTGGGCTCCTTCATCGGTCTCGGCCTGCTGCTCCTCGGTGCCGGCTTCGCCTACCAACGCCTCCGCTCCACCGCGCGTCGTCGACCTGCCAACCCAATCCTGTTGAGATGCCACTCCGGTCACGTTGAGCTGCCACTCCGGTCGTGTTGAGGTGTCACTCCGGTCGTGTTGAGGTGTCACTCCGGTCGTGTTGAGGTGTCACTCCGGTCGTGTTGAGGTGTCACTCCGGTCGTGTTGAGGTGTCACTCCGGTCGTGTTGATGCCACCCCGGGCAGGTTGACATGCCAAACGGATCGGCATCTCAACCGGACCGAGATGGCATCTCAACCGGACCGAGATGGCATCTCAACCGGACCGAGATGGCATCTCAACCGGACCGAGATGGCATCTCAACCGGACCGAGATGGCATCTCAACCGGGGGGTCAGAGGGTGATGTGCAGGGACTGGAGAGTGGCGACGTCGGCGGGGGCACCGTCGAAGGTGACGTCGGCGACGGCGCCACGGCCGTAGGCGAACAGCGCGATCTCGCTCGGCAGGGCCGACCACGACCACGGTGCGCGGCTTCTTGGCGACCACCCGGAGCTCGCCGGTGTCGCTGCGCTTCAAGCCCACCCCCACCGGTGCCTTGCGCAGCAGCCGTCGGCCCATGAAGGCCAGCCCGCCCCACAGCTCGTCCTCCGCCCAGGTCGGTAGCTCCCTGGGTTCGAAGCCTGGCCGCGCGCGCCGTACATCCTCGTGGTGGATGAAGAACTCGAGCCCGTTGCCCGCCTTGTCCGTCAGATCAGTGCCGAACACCGACAGTCGCGGTGGGCCGCCGCGGATCTCGTCGACGAGGGACGGCGTAGTCGCGCTCGGCCACCACCCGCTCGACCTCCTCGTCGCCGACGGTGGGACGCATCAGGTTGACGACACCCATCGGGGTGCCCTCACGGACGACGAGGTGAGCCGCCAGGTGATGGGTGTCCCAGTCTCCGGAGAGCGTCGGGGCCTGCGGGCCGACCCGCTCGAACAGGTCGCAGAGCTGCGCCCGCTCAACCTGGGCGACGAAGGTGTCGTCGCCGGACGTCGGATAGGGGTGCGTGTGGGTGCTCACCTGTCCAGACGTAGGCCTGGGCGCACAATGGGTTCGGTGGGAGACCAGGCCGAGGCGGTGCAGTCGAGCACGGACCGGCGGGGTGCACGTCGCCTCTACGGTCCCGTACCTGGTGCTCGGTCTGCTCGGCGCCCTCGGCATCACCGTCGGTGCGTCCCGGCCGTGGGTCACGGCGACGAGCAGCGTCCCGGGCCTGCCCGACGATCCATGCCTCCGCGTCCGGTGCCGACCTCGCACCGCTCGTGGGGCGCCATCGGGTGTGGTCGTACTGGCTGCCTTCGGCGCGGTGATCGCCACCCGTGGCTGGGTACGTCGCGCACTCGGGATCGGGATCGTGGTCGCCTCCGTCGTCGTCGTCGTCTCCGCGCTGGACCCGTCTGGCGCGAGCGACGTGCTGACGTCCGGCCTGTCGGCCAAGGGCTGGTCGGGCGGCGCCTACCAGACCTCGACCGACGCCGTGGCGGTGGCTGGTGCTGGTCTCTGCGCTCGTCACCTTGGCGTGGCCGGTGCCGCGACGGCCCGGTACGGCGGCCAGTGGGCCGTGATGGGCGAGCGCTACGACGCACCGCAGCGGCCGGGCCGGTCGCGTCGAAGCCGGCCGAGGAGCTCACCGAGACCGACGTGTGGCGGGCCATCGACCAAGGACGCGACCCGACGCGCGAGCTGTGACCGCCCCGGGTGACAATAGGAGCCCCATCGAGAGGAGTAGCCCCCGATGGCTGAGGCGCATCACGGAAACACCCCCGCTGCGTGGACCGCGGTCAGCGTCGCGCTGGTCGCCTTCCTGGTCGGTGCGGTCGGTCTCGTGGCCGACAACTACGTCGTCTTCTGGGTCGGGGTGGGGCTTCTCGTGGTCGCAGCCGTGGTAGGTAAGGTCATGCAGGCGATGGGGATGGGCGACAGCTGACGATGACGGTTCTTGACGAGATCCTCGCGGGAGTCCGCGTCGACCTTGCCGAGCGTCAGGCCGCCGTCGGCCTGGACGAGCTCAAGCGGCTGGCCCAGCCGGCAGGACCCGGCCCTCGACCCGATGCCGCACTTCCGGGCGGAAGGCATCTCGGTCATCGCGGAGGTCAAGCGGGCCAGCCCGAGCAAGGGCGTGCTGGCCGAGATCAGCGACCCGGCCGCCCTGGCCGCCGACTACCAGGCCGGCGGGGCCGCGACGATCAGCGTGCTCACCGAGCAGCGCAGGTTCGGCGGCAGCATGGCCGACCTGCGGGCGGTCCGCCATGCGGTGTCGGTGCCCGGTGCTCTGCAAGGACTTCATCGTCAGCTCCTACCAGCTCTGGGAGGCCCGCGCCGCGGGCGCCGACCTGGCGCTGCTCATCGTCGCGGCGCTGACCGACAACGAGCTGGTCGGGCTGGTCGACCGGGCCCGCTCGATCGGGCTCACCCCGCTGGTCGAGGTGCACGACGCCGACCAGCTCGCCCGCGCGGTCGACGCCGGCGCCGACCTGATCGGGGTCAACGCCCGCGACCTCACGACGCTCGAGGTCGACCGCGAGACGTTCGCCAGGCTCGCCCCGCGAGTCCCCGACGGCATCGTCCGGGTCGCCGAGTCCGGCGTGCGCGGACCGCACGACGTCCTCGAGTACGCCCGGAGCGGCGCCGACGTCGTGCTCGTCGGCGAGACCCTGGTGACCGGCAAGGACCCGCGCACCGCCGTCGCCGACATGGTCGCCGCCGGCGCCCACCCCGCCCTGAGGCAGCGGCATTGACCGGCACGGCACCGACACGACTGCCCGGACGCCGCCGGCCACTTCGGGCGGTTCGGCGGCCGCTTCATGCCGGAGGCGCTGGTCGCCCCGCTCGACGAGCTCGCCGACCGCCTGGCAGCAGGCCATGGCCGACCCGTCGTTCCGCGCCGAGTTCGACCGGCTGCTGCGTGAGTACGCCGGACTGCCGAGCCTGCTCTACGACGCCGAGCGCTTCTCCGAGGCCGTCGGCGCCCGGGTGCTGCTCAAGCGCGAGGACCTCAACCACACCGGGGCGCACAAGATCCGCAACGTGCTCGGGCCAGGCCCTGCTCACGACCCGGATGGGCAAGCAGCGGGTCATCGCCGAGACCGGCGCCGGCCAGCACGGCGTGGCGACGGCCACCGCCTGCGCGTACTTCGGCCTCGACTGCGTCGTCTACATGGGCGAGGTCGACACCGTCCGGCAGGCGCTCAACGTGGCCCGGATGCGGATGCTCGGCGCCGAGGTCGTCCCGGTCACGACCGGCAGCCGCACCCTCAAGGACGCCATCAACGAGGCGCTGCGCGACTGGGTCGCCAACGTCGACTCGACGCACTACCTGCTCGGCACGGCCGCCGGGCCCGCATCCCTTCCCGTCGCTGGTCCGCGACTTCACCCGCGGCATCGGCGACGAGGCGCGGGCGCAGTGCCTCGAGCTCACCGGCGCCCTGCCCGACGCGGCGCTCGCCTGCGTCGGCGGCGGCTCCAACGCGATCGGGCTGTTCACCGCGTTCGTCCGGGACGAGAGCGTGCGGCTCTACGGCTTCGAGGCCGGCGGTGACGGCTTCGAGACCGGCCGGCACGCGGCCACGATCACGGCCGGCCAGGTCGGCGTCCTGCACGGCACCCGGTCCTACCTGCTGCAGGACGACGACGGCCAGACCATCGAGTCCCACTCGATCTCGGCGGGCCTCGACTACCCGGGCGTCGGACCCGAGCACGCCTACCTGCACGAGACCGGCCGGGCGTCGTACCGCCCGGTCACCGACGCCGAGGCGATGGACGCGATGGCGCTGCTGACCCGCACCGAGGGCATCATCCCGGCGATCGAGAGCGCCCACGCGCTCGCCGGGGCGCAGCAGGTGGCCCGCGAGCTCGGGCCGGACGCGACGCTGGTCGTCTGCCTGTCCGGCCGTGGCGACAAGGACATGGACACGGCCGCCGAGTGGTTCCAGCCTGCTCGGCGCAGGACGACTCGGCGCCGTGACCTCGGTCGAGGCGACGATCCGAGCGGCACGTGCGCGACGGCCGCGCGGCGCTGGTCGGCTACCTGCCCGCCGGGTTCCCCACCGTCGCGCGGTCCGTCGAGCTCATCCGGAGCGCTGGTCGACTCCGGGGTCGACGTCATCGAGGTCGGGCTGCCGTACTCCGACCCGGTGATGGACGGCCCGACGATCCAGGCCGCCGCCGAGGCCGCGCTCGCCGGCGGGCACCCGCACCACGGACGTCTTCCGCGTCGTGGCCGCCGCCGCCGAGCTCGCCCCGACCCTGGTCATGACGTACTGGAACCCGGTCGAGCGGTACGGCGTCGAGCGCTTCGCCGCCGACCTCGCGGCGGCCGGCGGCGCCGGGCTGATCACGCCCGACCTGATCCCCGACGAGGCGGCGGAGTGGATCGCCGCGGCCGACGCCCACGACCTCGACAAGGTGTTCCTGGTCGCGCCGTCGTCGACGACGCGAGCGGCTGCGCACGCACGACCGCGGCCTGCCGGGGCTTCGTCTACGCGACCGCGGTCATGGGGGTGACCGGTGCCCGGACGTCCACCAGCGACGCGGGCGCCGACCCTGGTCGCCCGGGTCCGCGAGGTCACCGACCTGCCGGTCGGCGTCGGGCTCGGCGTCTCGAACGGTCGGCAGGCCGCCGAGGTCGCGGCGTACGCGGACGCCGTCATCGTCGGCAGCGCGATCGTCGCCGCGGTGCAGCGCGCCGACGACGACGCCGCCGGCGCAGCGGGCCGTGTCGGCCCTGGTCGAGGACCTGGCCCGCGGGGTCCGCGGGGAACTCTGAGCGCGCTCGGCCTGAGTTGACCCTTCGATGACCATCGTCCACGACGTTCGGCCCGGCTCGCCGTGACCCGCGCTTCTCGCTCGTGGCGGCCGGCCTGCTGTCGGCGTGCTGCGGCGGCAGCGACGTCGCCGCCCGACAACCCCGGCGGCGCGGAGATCTCGAACGTCCACCAGGACTCGACCTACCAGGGCGCCGAGCTGCCCGAGCCCTACCGGATGCCCGACATCACGCTCACCGCCGACAACGGGCAGCCGTTCAACCTGGTCACCGACACCGCCTACCCGGTGACGCTGGTCTTCTACGGCTACTCGAACTGCCCCGACGTCTGCCCGCTGGTGCTCAGCGAGCTGGCCGCCGCCTACCTCCAGCTGCCCGGCGACGTCCGGGACAAGACCCAGGTGCTGTTCATCACCACCGACCCGGCCCGGGACACCGACGCAGGTGCTGCGCGAGCTACCTCGCGAAGTACAACCCGTCGTTCCTCGGCCTCACCGGCAGCCTGGCCGTCGATCAAGGCGGCGGCCGAGCGACATGGGCGTGGCGATCGAGGGCGTCAAGCGGCTGCCCAGCGGCGGGTACGACGTGGGTCACGGCGCCCAGGTCATCGGCTTCCGCGGCAACCAGGCCCCGGTGATCTGGACGGAGGGTACGCCGGTGCCCGACATGGTCTCCGACATCGAGACGCTCGCGGGGTAGCGTGACCCGCGATGATCATCGCCTCCATCCCCAGCCCTGAGCACGGGCGTCTGGCACCTCGGACCCCTTCCCGGTGCGCGCCTACGCGCTGGCGATCCTGCTCGGGGTCGTCGTCGCGATCTGGGTCGGGGAGCGGCGCTGGGTGGCCCGCGGCGGCGATCCCGGCACGGTCGGCGACATCGCCGTCTGGGCGGTCCCGTTCGGCCTGGTCGGGGCCCGGCTCTACCACGTCGTCACCGACCCCGAGCTCTACTTCTCCGCCGGCAAGAACCCCTGGGCCGCGCTCTACGTCTGGCAGGGCGGGCTCGGCATCTGGGGCGCGATCGCGATGGGCTGCCTGGGCGGCTACATCGCGTGCCGACGCAAGGGCATCTCGTTCCTTGCGATCGCCGACGCCCTCGCGCCCGGGATCGCGCTCGCGCAGGCGATCGGCCGGTGGGGCAACTACTTCAACCAGGAGCTGTACGGCCGGCCCAGCACGCTGCCGTGGGCGGTCGAGATCGACCCCGCGCATCGCGAGTCGGGGATGCAGCAGTACGCGACCTACCAGCCCGACGTTCCTCTACGAGTCGCTCTGGGACCTCGGCGTCGCCGGGCTGGTGATCTGGGCCGAGAAGCGCTTCAAGCTCGGGTACGGCCGGGCGTTCGCCCTCTACGTCATGGCCTACTGCGTGGGTCGGGTCTGGATCGAGTACCTCCGCGTCGACACCGCCAACCACCTCTTCGGAGTGCGGATCAACGTGTTCACCTCGATCATCCTGTTCCTGCTGGCCCTCGCCTTCTTCGTCATCCAGGGCAGGCGGCATCCCGGGCTGCAGCTGATCGCGGTGGCGGACGGGGTCGTACCGGATGGCCAGGCCGTACCGGCACGACGGGGTCGTACCGGATGGCGAAGCCGCATCGCAGGACGAGGGGGTACCGGAGGTCGACGGGGTACCGGAGGATGAGGGGGTACCGGAGGTCGGAGCGACCCGGACGCGCCCGAACCGCTGCTCGACCCGGCCGGTCCGACCGTCGAGGCCGACGTCGACGCGTCCCATGAGCCAGGTTCGGAGGTTGCCGACCCTCTCGAGAGGCCGGAGGGTGTCGAGACATGACGGACAGCGTCGCGGAGGAGATCGGGCACGAGCACGGTGACGTGACCGGCGGCTGGCTGCGACCGGCCGTCTTCGGGGCGATGGACGGGCTGGTCTCCAACTTCGCCCTGATCGCCGGCATCGTCGGCGGCACCGAACGGCGACCACAGCCACGAGGTCGATCCTGGCCGGGCTCGCCGGGCTCGCCGCCGGGGCCTTCTCGATGGCCGCCGGCGAGTACACCTCGGTCGCCAGCCAGGCCGAGTACACCCAGGCCGAGATCGAGGTCGAGCGCCGGGAGATCCGGCTGCACCCGAAGGCGGAGCAGGCCGAGCTCACCCAGATGTACGTCGACCGCGGGATCGACCCGGCGCTCGCCGAAGCGCTCGCCATCGAGGTGCACAAGGACCCCGAGACCGCCGTGGCCGTGCATGCGCGGGAGGAGTTCGGGGCCGACTCGGACAACCTGCCCAACCCACTGGTGGCCGCCGGCTCCTCCTTCGTGGCCTTCGCGATCGGCGCCATGCTGCCGCTGCTCCCGTTCCTGCTGGGAGCCGGCTCACTGCTGCCGGCGATGGTGATCAGCCTGCTGGCGCTGTTCGGCTGTGGGGCGCTCGTATCCCGGGTGACCGTGCGCTCCTGGTGGTACGGCGGGACCCGGCAGCTGATCCTCGGCGGCGCCGCTGCCGGACTGACCTACCTGATCGGCCGGGCCGTCGGGCGCCTCCATCAGCTGACCGACCCTGCCCTGGGTCGAGCCGGACCACGCGCAGACCGCAACGCGCAGCTGCCGACCACAGCCAGACTGTTGGCGCGGCGGCGGGAGCTGGGCGCGCCCGAGGGGAGGGACAGGTGTCCACATGCTGGCGCTCACTCGAATCAGCGCTCCCGGCTGGGTAGTGTCGGCCCCTCCGCGAGGACGAGGGTCCTCGCGGTGACCGTTGCCCGGCCGCAAGCTTGGCTGAGAGACCGGGAGACCTGCCGATGCGCACTGTCCCGCCGTCCCAAGGTCTCTACGACGCTGCCCACGAGCACGACGCGTGCGGCGTCGCGATGGTCGCCACCCTGACCGGCGTCGCCTCCCACGCCATCATCGAGCAGGCCGTCACGGCGCTGCGCAACCTCGACCACCGCGGTGCGTCGGGCGCCGACCCCAACTCCGGCGACGGAGCGGGGATCATGACCCAGATCCCGGACGCCTTCCTTCGCGACGAGTGCGACTTCGTGCTGCCCGCAGCCGGGCGTTATGCCGTCGGTACGGCGTTCCTGCCAGCCGACCCCGAGGCGGCCGGCAAGACCCGCCGGCAGATCGCCGACCTGGTGTGCGACGAGGGTCTTCGAGTGGTCGGCTGGCGTGAGGTGCCGACCCGGCCCGAGGTCATCGGGCCAGTAGCGCGGGACTGCATGCCCAGCCGTGACTCAGCTCTTCGTCGACCACAGCCACGGCATCAGCCGCCGAAGACCCGTCCGCCTTGGAGCGGCAGGCATTCTGCCTTCGCAAGCGCGTAGAGCACGAGACGGACGCCTACTTTCCATCGCTGTCGACGCAGACCCTTGTCTACAAAGGCATGCTGACTACGTCGCAGCTCGACGAGTTCTACCCGGACCTGCGCGACGAGCGCTTCTCCTCCGCGATGGCCATCGTCCACTCGCGCTTCAGCACGAACACCTTCCCGTCGTGGCCACTCGCCCATCCGTACCGGCTGGTGGCGCACAACGGCGAGATCAACACCGTGCGCGGCAACCGCAACTGGATGCGAACCCGGGAGGCGTTGCTGGCAAGCGATCTGCTGCCCGGCGACATCAGCCGGCTGTTCCCGATCTGTACCCCCGGAGGCTCCGACTCGGCGACGTTCGACGAGGTCCTCGAGCTTCTCTACATGGCCGGACGGTCCCTCCCGCACGCGATGCTGATGATGATCCCGGAGGCATGGGAGAACAACACCGAGCTGACCAAGCTGCGCCGAGCCTTCTACGAGTTCCACTCCACCTTGATGGAGCCATGGGACGGCCCGGCGTGCGTCGTCTTCTCCAACGGCCGGCAGATCGGTGCGGTGCTCGATCGCAACGGTCTGCGGCCGGCCCGCTACTGGGTGACTGACGACGGTCTCGTCGTGCTCGCCTCCGAGGTGGGGGTCCTCGACCTGCCGCCGGAGTCGATCGTCGCCAAGGGCCGGCTCCAGCCCGGCCGGATGTTCCTCGTCGACCTCGACGAGGGACGCATCGTCGGTGACGACGAGGTCAAGGACTCCCTCGCGGCCGAGCTGCCGTACGACGAGTGGCTGCACGCCGGACTGATCCAGCTGCCCGGAGCTTCCATCGCGCCAGCATGTCGTCCACACCCGGGTCTCGGTAGCCCGGCGCCAGCAGATCTTCGGCTACACCGAGGAGGAGCTGCGCATCCTGCTCACGCCGATGGCCCGCGACGGCGCCGAGCCGACCGGGTCGATGGGCACGGACACCCCGATCGCCGTCCTGTCGTCGCGACCGCGGCTGCTGTTCGACTACTTCAGCCAGCTGTTCGCACAGGTCACGAACCCGCCTCTGGACTCGATCCGGGAGGAGGTCGTGACGTCGCTCGCCGGCACCATCGGCCCCGAGGCCAACCTGCTGACCCCCGGTCCCACGTCCTGTCGGCAGGTCGTGCTGCCGTTCCCGGTGATCGACAACGACGAGCTCGCGAAGATCGTCCACATCAACCGCGACGGGGACCTGCCCGGCTACGCCACCCATGTCGTCCGAGGTCTCTACCCCGTCGTGCGGCGGAGGTGCGGCGCTCGAGACCCGCCTCGCGGAGCTCTGCGACGAGGTGGTGCAAGCGATCGACGACGGCGCTCGCGTGATCGTGCTCTCCGACCGGCATGCGACGGCCGACGTCGCTCCGATGCCGTCCCTGCTGATGACCTCGGCCGTTCATCACCACCTGGTGCGGGAAAGGCTGCGCAGCCGGGTAGGTCTCGTCGTCGAGGCCGGGGACGTCCGCGAGGTGCACCACGTTGCGTTGCTGATCGGGTACGGCGCTGCCGCCGTCAACCCGTACCTGGCCATGGAGACCGTCGAGGACCTGGCCCGCCGCCCCGGCTACCTCAACGAGGTCTCCCCGCAGCAGGCGGTGACGAACCTGGTCAGGGCTCTCGGCAAGGGCGTGCTCAAGGTCATGAGCAAGATCGGCGTCTCGACCATCGCCTCGTACACCGGCGCCCAGATCTTCGAGGCGGTGGGCCTCGGCGACGAGCTGGTCGAGCGCTACTTCACCGGGACGGCGTCGCGACTCGGCGGCATCGGTATCGACGTGGTCGCCGACGAGGTGGCTGCCCGGCATCGCCGCGCCTACTCGATCGAGGCGACGACCGAGCCGCACCGCAAGCTGGAGGTGGGTGGCGAGTACCAGTGGCGGCGGGAGGGCGAGCCGCACCTGTTCGACCCGGAGAGCGTCTTTCGGCTCCAGCACGCGACACGCAGCGGTCGGTACGACATCTTCCGGCAGTACACGGCCCGGGTTGACGAGCAGTCCAAACGGCTGATGACCCTGCGCGGGCTGATGTCCTTCTCCGACTCGCGTGACCCGGTCCCTCTCGAGGAGGTCGAGCCGGTCTCCGAGATCGTGAAGCGGTTCTCGACCGGTGCGATGTCGTACGGCTCCATCAGCCAGGAGGCCCACGAGACGCTGGCCGTCGCCATGAACCTGCTCGGCGCCCGGTCCAACACCGGCGAGGGCGGGGAGGACGCCGACAGGCTGCACGACCCCGTGCGGCGCAGCGCCATCAAGCAGGTCGCCTCCGGCCGCTTCGGCGTCACCAGCGACTACCTCACGAGCGCCGACGACATCCAGATCAAGATGGCCCAGGGCGCCAAGCCGGGTGAGGGCGGCCAGCTCCCGGGGTCGAAGGTCTACCCGTGGATCGCGAAGACCCGCGGCTCCACTCCCGGAGTCGGCCTGATCTCGCCGCCGCCCCATCACGACATCTACTCGATCGAGGACCTGGCCCAGCTCATCCACGATCTGAAGAACGCCAGCCCGAAGGCCCGGATCCACGTCAAGCTGGTCTCCGAGACCGGGGTGGGCACGGTGGCTGCCGGGGTGTCGAAGGCGCACGCCGACGTCGTCCTGATCTCCGGACACGACGGAGGTACCGGCGCGGCGCCGATGACCTCGCTGAAGCACGCCGGCGGACCTTGGGAGGTCGGGCTCGCCGAGACCCAGCAGACGCTGCTGCTGAACGGTCTGCGCGACCGCATCGTCGTCCAGTGCGACGGCCAGCTGAAGACCGGTCGCGACGTGATGGTCGCGGCGCTGCTCGGTGCCGAGGAGTTCGGCTTCGCCACGGCCCCGCTCGTCGTGGTCGGCTGCATCCTGATGCGGGTGTGTCACCTGGACACCTGCCCGGTGGGGATCGCCACCCAGAACCCCGAGCTGCGGAGTCGCTACACGGGTCGGGCCGAGCACGTCGTGCGCTTCTTCGAGTACGTCGCAGAGGAGGTCCGTGAGCTGCTCGCGAGCCTCGGCTTCCGCACCCTGGACGAGGCGGTCGGTCGTGCGGAGCTGCTCGACACCCGGGCCGCGACCGAGCACTGGAAGGCGGCCGGGCTCGACCTGGCTCCGCTCCTGCACGTGCCACCGCTTCCAGCGGGTACGGCGCGCCACCGCACCCGGAGCCAGGATCACGGACTCGACAAGGCGCTGGACAACGAGCTGGTCAGCGCGTGTGCACAGGCGCTGGAGCGAGGTGAGCCGGTCCGGTTGAGCCAGGCAGATCCGCAACGTCAACCGGACGGTCGGCACGATGCTGGGGCACCACGTCACGAAGAGCCGGCCGCAAGGACTGCCGGACGGCACGATCGACGTGACGTTCAGCGGATCGGCGGGCCAGTCCTTCGGTGCGTTCCTGCCCCGCGGGATCACCCTGCGGGTCCATGGGGACGCGAACGACTACGTGGCCAAGGGGCTGTCGGGCGGGCGGGTCGTCGTACGGCCCGACCCGCGCTCCACGTTCGCCGCCGAGTCGCAGGTCGTGGCCGGCAATGTGATCGGGTACGGCGCCACGTCCGGTTCGGCGTTCGTCCGTGGCGTGGTGGGCGAGCGCTTTGCGGTCCGGAACTCCGGGGCGAGCCTCGTCGTGGAGGGCGTCGGCGACCACGCCTGCGAGTACATGACCGGCGGCGAGGTCGTCATCCTGGGACCGGTCGGGCGCAACCTGGCAGCCGGGATGAGCGGCGGAACGGCGTACGTCCTCGACCTGTCCGCCGCCCGGGTCAACCAGGGGATGGTGGACCTGGAGCCGCTCGCGGAGGCAGCCGCGGCCCGGCTCCGTGAGCTGCTCCAGGAGCATGCCACCGAGACGGGTTCGGTGGTTGCCGCCGCCCTCTTGGCGGACTGGCCGGCGGCGGTACCGCGGTTCACCGAGATCGTGCCGCGGGACTACCGCCGGGTGCTGGAGGCCAAGCGCCGTGCCGAGGACGACGGTCTCGACGAGCAGGAGACCCTGCTGGCGATGATGGGAGCAGGCCGTGGTTGACCCACGCGGGTTCCTTCGACACCCTCGACGCTCGGCCCAGCGGCGTCCGGTCGACGAGCGCATCGGCGACTGGCGCGAGGTCTACCCCGACGACGTCGGGCGAGTTCTGCTGCCGATCATCAGCGACCAGGCCAGCCGGTGCATGGACTGCGGAATCCCCTTCTGCCATGAGGGTTGTCCGCTCGGGAACCTGATTCCCGAGTGGAACGACCTGGTCCACCGCGGTGACTGGGAGGGCGCCAGCGAACGGCTGCACGCGACCAACAACTTCCCGGAGTTCACGGGGCGGCTGTGCCCGGCGCCCTGTGAGGCATCGTGCGTGCTGGGCATCGGGTCGGACCCGGTGACCATCAAGAACATCGAGGTCGCCATCGCCGACCGGGCCTTCGACGAGGGCTTCGAGCGGCCACGCCAGGTCGAGTGGCTCACGGGCCACACCGTCGCGGTGGTGGGTTCCGGCCCGGCCGGGCTGGCCGCGGCCCAGCAGCTGACCAGGGCCGGCCACACGGTCGTGGTCTTCGAACGTGACGACGACGTCGGCGGCCTGCTCCGGTACGGCATCCCCGAGTTCAAGATGGAGAAGCGCTTCCTCGACCGGCGGGTGCGCCAGATGCGCGCCGAAGGCACCGTCTTCGAGACCGGGGTGCACGTCGGCGTGGACATCCTCGGCCCGCAGCTGCGGGCCCGGTTCGATGCGGTCGTGCTGGCCACCGGCGCCACCGTACCGCGGGAGCTGCCGATCCCGGGTCGGGGATCCGACGGCATCCACCAGGCCATGGACTACCTGCCGCAGGCCAACCGGGTGGCCCTGGGTGGCACCGTGCCCGACCAGATCCACGCCCGCGGTCGCCACGTGGTGATCGTCGGAGGGGGCGACACGGGCGTCGACTGCCTCGGTACGGCCCACCGTCAACAGGCTGCGTCGGTGGTCCAGCTGGACATCCATGAGCGTCCCGGTGACGCTCGGCCGGACTACCACCCGTGGCCGACGTACCCGTCGGTCTTCCGGGTGGCCCCCGCCCAGGAGGAGGGTGGCGGGCGCGACTTCGCCGTCACGACCCACGAGTTCGTCGCGGACCTGGCCGGGCGGGTCAAGGCGCTTCGAGTCAGCACCGCCGAGTGGAGGGATGGCGCCTGGGCCCGGGTCCCCGGTACCGACCGCGAGCTGCCCGCCGACCAGGTCTTCCTCGCCCTGGGTTTCACCGGCCCGGAGACCGACACGGTCGTCGCGCAGCTGGGGCTCCCGCTCGACGCTCGACGCAACGTCGCCCGGGACGCGTCGTACATGACGGTGGCCGATGGCGTCTTCGTGGCCGGCGACGCCGGGCGTGGGCAGTCGCTGATCGTGTGGGCGATCGCCGAGGGCCGGTCCGCTGCGGCCGAGCGTCGACGCCTACCTCACCGGCTCGACCACCCTGCACAGCCCGATCCTCCCGACGGCCCGTCCACTCGTGGTGTGAACCGCGCTGGTCTGAGCCTCGAAACCGATTCAGCAACCGTTCAGCAACCGAAGGTAGTGTCGAGCCGTGCGTAGAGCAAAAATCGTCTGCACCCTGGGTCCCGCGACCTCCACGCCGGAGAAGATCCGTGAGCTGGTCGACGTCGGTATGAACGTGGCTCGCCTCAATCTGAGCCACGGCAGCTATGCAGACCATGAGGCGACCTACCAGATGATCCGGGCGGCATCAGACGAGTCGGGCCATGCGGTGGGCGTCCTGGTCGACCTGCAAGGCCCGAAGATCCGGCTGGCCAGGTTCGCCGAGGGGCCCGTCACGGTGGGCCTCGGCGACGAGTTCACCATCACCACTCGCAAGGTCGACGGCAGCCAGCTGATCTGTGGCACCACCTACAGCGGCCTGCCCGGAGACGTGTCGGCGGGCGACACGATCCTGATCGACGACGGGCGGGTGGCCCTGCACGCCGTCGAGGTCAGCGACACCGACGTACTCACCCGAGTCCTCGTCGGTGGCGTGCTCAGCAACAACAAGGGGATCAACCTGCCCGGCGTTGCGGTGAGCGTCCCCGCGATGAGCGTCAAGGACATCGAGGACCTGCGTTGGGCGCTGCACCTGCGCGCTGACCTGATCGCCTTGTCCTTCGTCCGCTCCGCGGCCGACGTGGACCTGGTGCGGAAGATCATGGACGAGGAGAACGAGCGCGTCCCGGTGATCGCCAAGATCGAGAAGCCACAGGCGATCGAGCACATCGAGGAGATCGTCGACGCGTTCGACGCCATCATGGTGGCCCGCGGCGACCTCGGGGTGGAGATGCCGCTCGAGGACGTGCCGGTCCTGCAGAAGCAGATGGTCGAGGCGGCCAGGCGCAACGCGAAGCCGGCCATCGTGGCGACCCAGATGCTCGAGTCGATGATCTCGTCGCCGCGGCCGACCCGGGCGGAGGCGTCCGACGTGGCCAATGCGGTGCTCGACGGGGCAGACGCGGTGATGCTGTCCGGCGAGACCAGTGTCGGCGCCTTCCCGATCGAGTCGGTGCGGGTCATGGCCCGGATCATCGAGTCGACCGAGGACCACGGGCTGGCCCGGATGACCGCGATCAACTGGCAGCCGAGGAGTCGAGGCGGAGTCATCGCCAAGGCCGCGGCCGAGGTCGCCGAGCGGATCGGCGCCAAGTACCTGGTGGCGTTCAGCCAGTCCGGGGACACCGTGAAGCGGCTCACCCGGTACCGTTCACAGGTGCCGGTCCTGGCGTTCACGCCGGAGCAGGCCGTACGGTCCCAGCTGGCCATGTCGTGGGGTGTCGAGACGTTCCTGGTCGACATGGTGCAGCACACTGACGAGATGGTGATGCAGGTGGACAGGGCGCTGCTCGACGTCGGCCGGTGCGTGGAGGGCGACATCGTCGTGATCGTGGCCGGCAGCCCGCCCGGCATCCCCGGTTCGACCAATGCGTTGCGCGTCCACCGGATGGGTGACGCGATCAACGGAGTCGCCCCGGCCTACCGGGCCCAGCCCGAGGGCGGGTCGTGACCGTCCGGACGGCCGCGCTCGCGGCCGCGGCGGCGCTGGCGTTCACGGGTGTCGCGGGTACGACGGCCACGACGGCCACGACGGCCACGGCGCGCTCGACCTCGTACGAAGCTCGGATTCAGCCCGACGTAACCGGCCCGAAGGCACCCGCGCCTGACCCGCTGTGGGTTCGGATCCATCGCATGACGCTCAGCAACAAGGTGCGTCAGCTCATCGTCCCTGCCTTCTCCGGCACGACACCGCCTACCAGCCTGATCCAGACCTTTCATCCGGGTGGGTTGATCTACTTCGGCGACAACCTCACCTCGCAGACCCAGACCCGCACCCTGTCGACCGGCATCCAGCAAGCGGCGCTGGGCAGGACGCTGCCCCTGCTGGTCATGACCGACCAGGAAGGCGGCATCGTCACACGCATTCCCGGCACGGAGGGCACCCCGGGGGGAGCGGGCTTCCGCGGCAACTCCGGCTGGGCGCACAACACGGCCGTACGCACCGGGACTCTCATGTCCAGCCTGGGCGTCAGCACCAACCTGGCGCCGGTTGCCGACGTCAACACCGCCGGATCGGGTGGCGTGATCGGGAGCCGTTCCTTCGGATCGACGCCTGACGTGGTGTCCAGACTCACCACTGCCCAGGTGTGCGGCTACCACACCGGGGGCGTGGCGACCACGGTCAAGCACTTCCCAGGGCATGGCTCGACGTCCACCGACAGCCACCTGCACACAGCCGTGATTCACGAGTCGGTGGCGCAGTGGACTGCCACGGACCTGCCGCCCTTCCAGGCTGCCGTCGCCCACGGGGTCGACATGATCCTGGTGGGTCATCTGGCCTTCCCGGCCATGGATCCGACCGGTCGTCCCGCCACGATCTCGCGTCGGCTCAACTTCATGCTGCTCCGCAACCGGCTGCACTTCCATGGCGTCGTGATCACTGATGCCCTCAACATGGGCGGGGTCACGTCCTGGGGTACGCCGGGTCAGATCGCGGTCGACACGATCAAGGCCGGCTCGGACATGCTGCTCATGCCTCCGCAACCCGTCGTGGCCGTTCACGCGATCGTGGCGGCGGTGCAGCAAGGGGAGATCGTCCCCGGCCGGCTGGACATGTCCGTCTACCGCGTCCTCAAGCTCAAGCAGACCCTCGGTCTGCTCAAGCCCGCCAAGGCATTGGCGCGGTGTTAGGGCTGAGTGCCCACACCCTCTAGCCACGACCTGAACTCTCTGGCATCCTGAGCCGGGCTAAATATTTTCAGGACTCGCTTTCTTGCAAAAGATGGGGTGGAACGTGAGCGAACGCGTGCTCGCAGACAGGTTCTGGACCGAGGAGGGCACCCTCCTGATCGGAGTGGTGCTGGCCATCGGGTTGGTCGGCGCCGCAGGACGGGCGACCTGGCGACTGGTGCGAGGATCGCGACGATCCTCGAGGGGGCGGCTGCGCCAGGCACTTCCCTGGGGCTAGGGCCGGCGCGCAAGGGGCCGGGCTCGACCTCTACCCGATGTCGATCGAACCCGGCCCCTCCGTGATGCCTACTTCTTGAACGCGTCCTTGACCTTCTCGCCGGCCTGCTTGAGGTTGGCCTTGCTCTGGTCCATCTTGCCTTCGTTCTCGGTCTGCTTGTCGCCGGTGGCCTTGCCGAGGGTCTCCTTGGCGCCGCCCTTGATCTCATCGGCCTTGTTCTCGATCTTGTCGCTGTCGCTCACTGGTGCTCCTCCTTCGTAGCGGACGTTCCCTGTTCGTCTACCCGTACCCGATCGGGCGTCGACTACTCCTCCCAGCGGTCGTGTGTGACGTCTGCTGGTTGTGGGTACGGCGATAAGTAAGGCAAGGGACGACTCCGGAGTGGCTCCCGAACCCACGTTTGGGGCGTTGAGACGCCAGCATCCCGAGCGCCCTGAGCCCCGGGTGCTTGGCGCCCGGGGCATCAGGGGGGCTTGGGCAACGGGACAGGCAATCTGGGTCGAAGTGACCCCAGTGCCGGGTGCGGGACTTGAACCCGCACATCCTTTCGGACAATGGTGTTTGAGACCATCGCGTCTGCCGATTCCGCCAACCCGGCCGGGTTTCGGGTCATTCTATGGGCGGCGTCGCGGGGCGAGCGCACCGGTGTGAGCACAGTCGTCAGCAGATGTCACGAAATGACAACGACGGCGACCTGACCCCGATACGTGTGACTCCGGCCCCCGGACACGCTAGTTTTTGCATGACAAGACTGGGCCATCGAAGGCTCTGGTCCAATATCCACAGACGGAGAGCCCATGATCCGCCCCTCGCGCACCCTGCGCGCAGCAGTAGCAGTCGCGGCGACGGCGCTGTTGTTGAGCGCTTGCGGCAATGACGACAAGTCACCGTCCGCTGACAACACCACGACACCCACGAACAGCGCGCCCTCGAGTCCCACCGACTCGACCCCGCCCGCCTCGGCGACACCACTCGTCTACGGCGAGCTGTTCCCCGAGACCGGCGACCTCGCCTACCTCGGCCCCCCGCAGTTCGCCGGTGCAGACCTGGCTATCCAGGACATCAACGCTGCCGGAGGAGTGCTGGGTCAGCAAGTCACGTCGAAGAAGGCTGACGAGGGTGACGGTACGCCCGACCTCGCGAGCGGCTCCGTCGACCAGCTCCTCAACGCCAACGTCAACGCCATCTTGGGCGCGGCGGCCTCCAGCGTCACCTTGAGCGTCATCGACAAGATCACCGGCGCCGGCGTGGTGGAGGTATCCGGTTCCAACACCTCACCAGCACTGGACACCTACGACGACAGTGGCCTGTACTTCCGTACGGCGCCGTCGGACGCGCTCCAGGGGACGGTGCTGGGCAACCTGATCACCGAGGACAAGTTCACCAACGTCGCGATTCTCGCGCGTCAGGACTCCTACGGTGAAGGTCTCGCTGCTCAGCTCGAGAAGACGATCGAGTCGAAGGGCGGCACGGTAGCGATCAAGAAGCTCTACTCGGCCGACGCGACGAACTTCACCGCGGACGTCAACGCGGTCGCCGCGACCCACCCGGACGCACTGGCCCTGATCTCGTTCGCCGAGGGTGAGAAGATCATCCCGCAGCTGATCGCGGCAGGCATCGGCCCGCAGGACATCCCGATGTACACGGTGGACGGCAACACGGTCGACTACTCCAAGACCTTCCCGCCTGGCACCATGGCCGGCACCAAGGGCACCATCCCGGTCGGTGTCGACCTGGGCAACGCGTTCCAGAAGCGGCTTCTCGGCGTGGACCCCAAGCTCAAGGACTTCACCTACGCAGCGCAGGTCTACGACGCGGCGATGCTCGTCGCGCTGGCCGCCGACGCAGCCGGCTCCACCGACGGCAAGGCCATCGCAGCGAAGATGACCGAAGTGTCTGCGGGCGGCACGGCCTGTACGGCCTACGCCGACTGCCTGAAGCTCGTCGAGGCGGGTAAGGACATCAACTACGAGGGTGTCTCCGGTCCGGTCGACTTCAACTCCAACGGCAGCCCGTCCAAGGCCACCATCGGAATCAACCTGTACGGCAACGCCAACACGTTCAAGCAGGTCGACTCCGTCACCGGTGTCCTGCCCTGATCTGAGGCAACGAAAGAAGGGTCCGGTCCAGCATCGCTGGGCCGGACCCTTCGGCGTGTCGGTCCTGGGTCCTCAGTCCTTGGCCAGCGTGCCGAGATAGAGCTGGATGACCTTCGGGTCGTTGATCAGATCCTTGCCGCTCGCCGTGTAGGCGTTGCGACCCTGGTCCAGGACGTAACCGCGGTCGCAGATCTGCAGGCAGCGGCGGGCGTTCTGCTCCACCATGATCACGCTCACACCGGCTCGGTTGATGCGCCGGGTCTGGAGGAACACCTCGTCCTGCATGACGGGGGAAAGGCCGGCCGAGGGCTCGTCGAGGAGCAGCACTGAGGGCTCCATCATCAGCGCCCGGCCCATCGCGACCATCTGCCGTTCACCACCCGAGAGTGACCCGGCACGCTGGTTGCGCCGGTCGCGCAGTGCCGGGAACAGGTCGGAGACGAAGTCGAAGCGGTGGCGGAAGCTCTTGGGGTTCTGGTACGCCCCCATCTCGAGGTTCTCTTGGATGGTCAAGGACGGGAACACGTTGTTGGTCTGCGGAACGAAGCCGATGCCTCTGGCGACAAGCGTGTCGGCCCGCTGGTTGGTGACGTCGTCGCCCTTCAGCCGTACCTTGCCGGACCCGATCTTGACCAGGCCGAACAACGCCTTCAGCAGCGTGGACTTGCCGGCGCCGTTGGGTCCGATGATGCCGACCAGCTCGCCGGGCCGGCAGTAGAGGTCGGCGCCGTTGAGGATGTTCACGCCGGGGAGGTAGCCGGCGACCAGCTCGTCGGCGCACAGCACCGAGCCCTCGGCCGCCGCGTCGTGCGCCGCCCGGTCAGTTGTCGTCTGTTGGGTCGCCATCATCACCCTTCTCGCTGTCGTCGCCACTCTCGCCGTTCTCGAGCTCGGCGGCCAACCGCTGTTCCTCCTCCTCGAAGCCTAGGTCGGAGTCGTGGTGGGCTCCAAGGTAGGCATCGATGACCCGCGGATCAGCCATCACGGTGTCGGGGGGACCTTCGGAGATGATCTTGCCCTGAGCCATCACGATGACCCAGTCGGAGATGTCGCGAACCATGTCCATGTCGTGCTCCACGAACAGCACCGTCATGCCGTCCTCACGCAACGACTTCACATGGCCCAGCAAGGACTGCTTGAGCGCCGGGTTGACCCCCGCCATCGGCTCGTCGAGCATGACCAGCTCAGGCTCGACCATCAAGGCCCGCGCCATCTCCAGCAGCTTGCGCTGACCTCCCGAGAGCGACCCCGCGAAGTCGTTGCCCTTCGCCGCCAGGTTGAAGCGCTCCAGCAGGCCGTCGGCCCGCGCGGTGTTGTCCTTCTCCTGGCTACGCCACAGGGGTGCGAACATCGCCTGGAAGAGGTTCTCGCCGCGCTGGCCGGTGGCGCCGATCCGCATGTTCTCCATCACGGTGAGCCTCGACAGCACCTTCGTGAGCTGGAAGGTGCGCACCATGCCGAGCCGGGCCACCCGATAGGCGGGTACCTTGTTCAGGCTACGGCCGTTGAACGACCAGGTGCCCGCGCTCGGCCGGTCGAAACCCGTCAACAGGTTGAAGAACGTGGTCTTGCCGGCGCCGTTCGGGCCGATCAGCGCGGTGATGACGCCTCGCTGGATCTCCAGGTGTCCGACGTCGACAGCCGTGAGCCCGCCGAACTGCCGGACCACGCCGTCGGCGACCACGATCGGGTCGGGCTTCGGCGCACCGGGCTCGGCAGGTACGTCGCGCAGCGCTGCCCGCGCGTCGACGGACCTGTCCACCGAGGCGGCACCGGTCTCAGTGGGCATCGAGGGCCAGCTCACGTCGGTCGCCGAAGATCCCCTGCGGTCGGAAGATCATCAGGAGCATCAGCGCGAGGCCCATGAAGATCAGTCGCATCAGGCTGGCCTGCTGGTTGGTCATGATCCAGGTCGGGATGAGCGGGTCCGGACCCTCGGTGGCGGCGCCGAAGAACAGGTCGAGGAACGTGATCAGGAACCAGAAGATGATCGCGCCGGCCACCGGGCCGAGGACCCGGGCCGCGCCACCGACGAGGAGCACCGTGTAGGCGAAGAAGGTCGTGTCGGTGGCGAACAGGGACGGGTTGATCGCTGCGTGCTGAAGGGCCGACATGAACCCCGCGAGCGCACCGAACAGACCGCCGATCACCAGCGACTGCATCTTGTAGGCGTACACATTCTTGCCGAGGCTTCGAACGGCATCCTCGTCCTCACGGATCGCCTTGAGCACGCGCCCCCATGGGCTGCGCATCAGCAGGAACACGATCAGGCAGGAGAGGGCGACGACGCTCCAGCCGACCACGAGCAGCCAGAAGTCGTAGGGCCGCCACGACGTCGGCCCCACGGTCACCTTGGAGTGGAACGGATTGAGGTCCTGGAACGTGCTGACGAACTGCTGCAGCCCGTCCTGCCCACCGAAGTAGTTCTTCAGGCTCACCGACCCGATGACCTGTCGGATGATCTCGGCTGCCGCGATGGTCACGATGGCCAGATAGTCGGCACGAAGTCGAAGTGTGGGTATGCCGAGCAGCAGGGCGAGTACGACCGACAGCGCGAGCCCGACCAGAAGGCCGAGCCAGAAGGACAGCCCCCACGTGGTCACGCTCGCGGCGAGGGCGTAAGCGGCGATGGCCATGAAGCCGGCCTGGCCGAAGTTCAGCAGCCCCGTGTACCCGAAGTGCACGTTGAGCCCGATGGCGGCAAGACAGTAGACCACGGCGGGCGCGCCCAGACCCTGTTGCAACGAGTCACCGAAGATGCTTCCCCAGTCCATCTGGCCGCCTTCCTATCCGACTCGCTGGGCTCGGCCGAGCAGACCTTGCGGCCTGATCAGCAACACGATGATCAGCACCGCGAGGGCACCCGTGAACTTGAGCTCCGACGGGATCACCAGCGTCGAGATCTCGATGAACGTCCCGATGATGAAGCTTCCGGCGATCGCGCCCCAGATCGTGCCGAGACCGCCCAGGACGACCGATGCGAAGACCAGCAGCAGGATCTTGAAGCCGACCTGGTAGTCGAAGCCCTGCGTCATGCCGAGCAGCACGCCGGAGAGGCCGGCCAGCGCGGCACCGCCGGTCCAGACCACGGAGATGACCCGGTCGACGTTGATGCCGGACGAGGCGGCCAGGGCGGGGTTGTCGGAGACCGCGCGGGTGGCCTTGCCCAGCCGGGTGCGTTGCAGCGCCACGCACACGACCACCAGGACGACGGCCGCGAAGATGGCCACTCCGACCGCCTTCGGAGTCACGAGGACGGCCCCGATGTGCCAGGGACTCGGCGTCGCGTACTGCGAGTAGTTGTGGTTGTCGGCGCCGGCGAAGAACTGGAAGACGTTTCGCAGGAAGATCGACAGGCCGATGCTGACGATCATCGCGGCGACCAGACCCGTTCCCCGGTGTCGAAGCGGTCGCCAGAGCACCCGGTCGAGGAGCCAGCCGAAGCCGCCGGACGCCACGAAGGCGACCACGATGCCCACGTAGATCGTCAGCACATGGCCACCCACGTTGATGGTGCCCGGGAGCGAGTCGAGGGCGTAGGCCATCAGGGCACCGAAGGTGATCAGCTCCCCATGGGCGAAGTTGGTCAGGCCGGTCGTCCCGAAGATCATCGACAACCCGAGCGAGGCCATCGCCAGGATGAGGGAGAAGACGATGCCGCCGATCAGCAGCTGGATCCCCTGGACGAACTCCGACGTCTCGGTGGTCCCGTTGCCGATCGGGAAGGTGACGACCACGTCGCTGGTGATCGTGATCGTCTGCTTCAGCTCGACCTGCTTCGGGTTCCTCAGCGCCGTTCCGGCCGGCAGGGTCGCCGTGTCGATCTTGATGGTGTACGTCTTGCCCAGGACGTCGTCGCCCGGGCCGAGGGGGATCGAGAACGAGCCCTTCTTGTCCGAGACGGCCGTACCGACGAGCTTGCCGGCTTCGTCCTCCACGGTGATCTTGACCCCGGGGACTGGTTTCGGGGGCTTGACCCGGGTGTCGTTGAGCTGACCGACGATGTGGATGGTGTCATCATCGGCCTGGGCCGGCGCGGTCAGGCCGGCAATGGCGGCGAACGCGAACAGCGTGGCCAGCAGCAGCGCGGCAACCGAAGTCACGCGGACTCGCACCTGTTGACTCCTGTCGTCGGCCGGGTTTGCTCGATGACCTTGTCGGGGACTATATCGAGCAAACCCGGGTTGCGGCCCACCAAACACTCGACGGACGCCAAATCACCGGAACAGCAGCACCACCCCGGTGAGCAGCGGGGCGACGACGAGCGCCGGCAGGAGATCGCCCACAGGGACCTGCTTGAGCTTCAGCAGCCGAAGGGCGACCCCGACGAGGAGCAGCCCGCCGGTCGCGGTGATCGCGACCAGATGCGGCTCTGGCAGCAGCCGCCCGACGACGGCTCCGACGATGGTGAGACTTCCTTGCACCACGAGGATCGACGAGTGCCGAGGCGGCGACTCCCCATCCGAAGGACGAGGCGAAGGCGATCGCCGCGAAGCCGTCGAGGGTGGCCTTCAGGAGCAGCTGGTCGGCGCCGTTGCCGAGCCCGTCGGACAACGAGCCGAGGATGGTCAGCGGGCCGACGCAGAAGAGCAGGGACGCGGCGACGAAGCCCTCGATGAAACGACGCCGCTGCTCGGACTCGGCCGAGCCGCTCATCCGCGACTGCAGCCAGCCGCCGAAGCCCTCGAGCCGGGTCTCGATCCGCAGCAGCGACCCGCAGATGCCTCCGAGCAGCAGCGACCCCAGCACGATCAGCACCGGGGCCGAGTCGCCGACGGCGTCCGACAGGCGGTGGTCGGTGACGGTCGAGGCAGCCTGCGCGGCCACCAGCAGCGTCACCAGGCCGAGTGCGTCCGTGACGACGTCGCGGGTCCGGGTGCGGCAGCCGGTTGCCCGAGGAGGACGCCGATGCCCGAGCCGATGAGCACGGTGATGACGTTGACCACGGTGCCGAAGCCGCGGAACATCGGCGCCACCTCCTCGTCGGGAAACGCAATAGTGACACCTCGGGTGCCGGTCCCGGTGGATGGTCGTAGTCTTGTCGCGGTTCTCGGCGGCCGCACCCGCTGCCGGGGAGACCTGCACCGTCCGCCTGGGGGAATTTGCCGGGATTGGAGTGCGTCATGCCCCGAAGTCACCCATCGTGCGGGATGCGGTTCCCGGTGACGCCGAGGCGCTGCTGTCGATCTGGATGGACTTCACGTCGGACCCGCCGCGACAGCCGCGGCCCACCGCCGACGCCGACGAGGTACGGCGCTCGGTGGGCCGGATCGCCGAGGACCCCACCCAGCGGCTCGTGGTCGCGGTCGCGGGCGGATGACCCGGTGGGGTCGCCCACCTGCGCCGCGCTCCGGTCTCGCCCATCCACAGCGAGGACGCCGTACATGTCGGCTACCTGCACGTGCTGTCGAAGTTCCGCCGGCGTGGTCTCGGCAAGCAGCTGATGGAGACGGCCGCCGACTGGGCCGAGGAGGTCGGCAGCCCAGCACATCGTCGCCTCGGTCGCGGCGACCGCTCGCGACTCGAACCGCTTCCTGGCCCGGCTCGGGATGTCGCAGGTGGCCGTGGTCCGGGCCACCACGGTGACGCGCGCTCAAGGGCAAGCTCCGGAACGCCGGTACGGCCAGGCGGTGATCCCGAACGTCGTGACGGCCCGCCGGCTGATGCGGGTCAGCGCTTCGCGGGGACCAGCAGGCAGGTGATCCGCGCGGTGCAGAGGCGACGGTTCGCCGATCGTCGCGGATGACCACCTCGTAGCTCGCCACCGTGCGACCGAGGTGCAGCGGGGTGGCGACTCCGGTGACCACCCCGTCGAGGCGGCCCGGTGATGGGTGGCGTTGATGTCGGTGCCCACGGCGACCCGCTCCGGCAGCGCCGTGCAACGTGGCTCCGATCGACCCGAGGCTCTCGGCCAGGACGCACGAGGCGCCGCCGTGCAGCAGGCCGAACGGCTGGGTGTTGCCCTCGACCGGCATCGTCCCGACCACCCGCTGCGGGGTGGCCTCCAGGATCTCGATGCCGAGCCGCTCGTGGATGGCGGGCGAGTCGGGATGCGTCGAGTCCGTCAGCCTCCGGTTGACGACTGCGTCTGCCACGCTGCCTCCTCGATCGGTGTCACGGCACAGCCTCTCAGATCGGCCCGGGTGGGCCTGTCGGTGCCGCGCACTAGAGTTCAACGGTGGCTGACTCCGACACCCGCCAGCTGCTGCTCCTGCTCGACGGGCACTCGCTCGCCTACCGCGCGTTCTACGCCCTGCCGGTCGAGAACTTCTCCACGACCACCGGGCAGCCGACCAACGCGGTCTACGGCTTCACGTCGATGCTGATCAACGTCCTGCGCGACGAGACGCCGACCCATATCGCGGTCGCGTTCGACGTTTCGCGACAGACGTTCCGGTCCGCCGAGTACGCCGAGTACAAGGCCAACCGGTCCAAGAGCCCCGACGAGTTCAAGGGTCAGGTGTCGCTGATCAAGGAGGTGCTCGACGCGCTGCGGGTGACGACCGTCGAGCGCGAGGGCTACGAGGCCGACGACGTCATCGGCACGCTCGCGACGCAGGCCCAGGCAGCCGGGCATGGACGTGCTGATCTGCTCGGGCGACCGCGACACCTTCCAGCTGGTCAGCGACCAGTGCACCGTGCTCTATCCCGTGCGCGGCGTGTCCGAGATGACCCGGATGACCCCCGAGGCCGTGTTCGCCAAGTACGGGATCCCGCCGGTCAAGTACCCCGACCTGGCCGCGATGGTGGGCGAGAGCAGTGACAACCTGCCCGGGCGTGCCGAGCGTCGGCCCCAAGACCGCGGCGAAGTGGATCAACCAGTTCGGATCGCTGGAGGAGATCGTCGCGCGGGTCGACGAGATCCCCGGCCGGGCCGGCGACGCCCTTCGCGAGCACCTCGCCGACGTGATCCGCAACCGTCGGATCAACGCGCTGGTCAACGACCTCGAGCTGAGTGCAAGCATCGCCGACACCGCGGCCCGGGCGTGGGACCGCGACGAGGTGCACAAGGTCTTCGACAGCCTCGAGTTCCGAGTGCTGCGCGACCGGCTGTTCGAGACCCTGTCGGCCGACGAGCCGCAGATCGGTGCCGCGGCCGAGGTCGACGGTGTCCGGCTGGGCGCCGGAGAGACGGCCGGCTGGCTCGCCGAGCACGCGTCCGGCCGCGGACCGTACCGGGACTGTTCGTGGTCGGGCAGTGGGCCAGCGGCACCGGACAGGTCGACGCGGTCGCCCTCGCCGCTGCCGGCACCGACGGTGAGGGGACCGCCGCCTGGGTCGACGCCGACCGAGATCACCCCCGAGGACGAGTCCGCGCTGGCCGGCTGGCTGGCCGACCCAGAGCGGCCCAAGGCGCTGCACGACGCCAAGGGGCCGATGCTCGCCCTGGAGGCCCGCGGGTGGCCGCTCGCGCGGCCTGGCTGCCGACACGGCCCTGTCGGCGTACCTCTCGCATCCCGACCAGCGCTCCTACGACCTCGCCGACCTGACCCTGCGCTACCTCCACCGCGAGCTCAGCGGAGAGAACGCCGCCAGTGCGCAGCTCTCCTTCGATCTCGACGGCGACTCCACCGCCGCCACCGACGCGATGGCCAAGGCCCACGCCGTGACCGACCTGGCCGGCGCGCTCGACACCGAGCTCGAGAGCCGTGGCGGAACGAAGCTGCTGGCCGACGTCGAGCTCCCGCTGGTCGAGGTGCTGGCCCGGATGGAGCGCGAGGGCATCGCGGTCGACGTCGATCTGCTGGAGAGTCTGGAGTCGGAGTTCGCCGACCAAGGTCCGCCAGGCCGCCGACGACGCCTACGAGGTGATCGGCAAGCAGATCAACCTCGGCTCGCCGAAGCAGCTGCAGGTCGTGCTGTTCGACGAGCTCGCGATGCCCAAGACCAAGCGCACCAAGACCGGCTACACCACCGACGCCGAGGCTCTGCAGACGCTGTTCGACAAGACCGCTCACCCGTTCCTCCAGCACCTGCTGGTCCACCGCGACGTCACGCGGCTGCGCCAGACCGTCGAGGGCCTGCTCAAGACGGTCGCCGACGACGGTCGTATCCACACGACGTTCAACCAGATGATCGCCGCCACCGGCCGGCTGTCCTCGACCGAGCCCAACCTGCAGAACATCCCGATCCGCACCGAGGAGGGCCGTCGCATCCGCGAGGGCTTCGTCGTCGGTCCGGCCGGCGACTGCCTGCTGACCGCCGACTACAGCCAGATCGAGATGCGCATCATGGCCGACGTCTCCGAGGACGCCGCCCTGATCGACGCGTTCAACTCCGGCGCCGACTTCCACTCGGTGACCGCGTCGCGGGTCTTCGACGTGCCGGCGTCCGAGGTCACGCTGGCCCAGCGCTCCAAGATCAAGGCGATGAACTACGGCCTGGCCTATGGCCTGTCCGCCTTCGGGCTCAGCCAGCAGCTCAAGATCGAGCCGGCCGAGGCGCGAGTGCTGATGACCGAGTACTTCGAGAGCTTCGGCGGGGTGCGTGACTACCTGCACGGTGTCGTCGACGAGGCCCGGCGCACCGGCTTCACCGAGACCATCCTCGGTCGCCGGCGCTACCTGCCCGACCTGACGAGCGACAACCGCCAGCGCCGCGAGATGGCCGAGCGGATGGCCCTCAACGCCCCCATCCAGGGCTCTGCCGCCGACATCATCAAGGTCGCCATGCTCAAGGTCGACGCCGCGCTGGCCCGGGAGGGCCTGGGCTCGAGGATGCTGCTGCAGGTGCACGACGAGCTCGTGTTCGAGGTCGCGTCGGGGGAGCGGTCCGCCCTCGAGACGCTGGTACGCCGCGAGATGGGCGCGGCCGCCGAGCTGGCCGTACCCCTCGAAGTGTCCGTCGGCATCGGGTCGAGCTGGCACGAAGCCGGCCACTGAGCCGGTGCCCGTCATCGAGGAGCGCTGCTCCGGGTGGGGTTCCGTGCCGCCGGCTGACCATTCCAGGACGAACTCTCACCTGCTCCGTTACGCTCTGCGAAACCTGACGGCCCAGCGCAGGGCGACAAGTGCATGAGGAGAGTGTGATGACCCGGGACGGCATCCTCCGCAGAACGGCTCTGGCGGGCCTCGTGTCAGCTTGCCTGGTGAGCACCGCTGTGCTCGCCGGCCCGAGCCAAGCCAGTCCGAGGGCGGGCACCCAGGGCTCGCCGCCGTCCGACGTCGGCTGGGTGACCGGGACCGTCGTCGATGGGAACGGCGACCCGGTGGTCGGCGACCTGGTCAGCGCGACCGGGCCACGTGAGGTCCCGGAGTCCGGGATCCTCTCCGAGCACTCCGCTCGACGAGACTTCACCGACGAGAACGGTGCGTTCCGGGTACGGCAGGCCAGCCCGCACGGCTACCTGGTCGCCATCTGCAACCCGGAGCCGTCGTACAAGAAGACCTGCCGAGAGACGGCGCAGGGCGTCGACCACCTGATCACGTACGTCGGGCCGGCCGGCGTGTCGGACAGCTGGGTTCTCCAGACCAGCCTGTTCCCGACGGCCGGCGCCGACCGTGACCTGGGGACCGTGACCGTCAAGCCGCAGAGCTTCGTGCACGGGACCCTCCAACGCGCCGCGAACCAGTCGATCCGGCTGATGCGGCTGAACGGCACGGTGGCCTACTACAACTCCACGGACGAGCTGGGCAACTACCGGTTCCAGGGACTGGCCCCTGGGCGCTACCGGGTTGCCGGCGGCGGCGACGGCTGGCGCCCCTGGCAGTCCGACATCTTCACCGTCGAACCCGGTGGTGACCTCGAGGTCGATGGCGTGCTCGACCGCGGCGCCGCGATCCACGGGGTCGTGCGATCCGCCGGGCAACCGGTTCCGTTCCTCGACATCTTTGTACGGCGTTCTGGCGGCCGCCTGGTCGCCGTGACCACCACGAACGAGAACGGCTACTACCGGGTCTCCGGCCTGCTGCCCGGCAGCTTCCGGGTGGGGGTCACCTACGACGGCAGCGACTACCGGCGGCACTCGGTGGCGGCAACGATCACAGACCCGCACGGGCAGGCCGCCGCCAAGCTGAACCTGGTCAAGGGCGCGGTGATCACCGTCGCGCTGCGGGCCGGGGGACAGCCCGCGATCAGAGCCTCCGACGAGCTCCGGGACAGCAGCGGCCACGCGATCCTCGGTCAACGAAACGTCAACGGTCAGGTGGCCTATCCCGGGCTTTCACCGGGCGACTACACCGTCGTCGCCGGCAACGACACCCACTTCATGACGGCCAGGGTGCACGTCACCGGCGTGGGGACCTACGACCTCGGCACCCGGGTCCTGAACCGCCCCACGCTGACCCTGAGTGGGACGACCGCCCCGGGCGCGGTCGTCGAGGCCTCGACCGGCAACCAGTGTCCGCCCGACGGGCCGGTTCGGCCGGGCTCCTTCCAGTTCCTCGAACAAGCTGATGCCTCAGGCCGCTACGTGATCAACGGGGTCGTCCCAGGCCGCTACATGCTCGGCGTCGACGGGTATCCGGCCAACTACGTGCCGTACTGCCGCAGCGACGTCCCCATCACGCACGACCGCAGGGCGGCCCTGCCGCTCGAGGTCGGGGGGTACGGCCTCAGGTCGCCTGGTCTATGCATCGACCGGCACCCCGGTCATCACGACACTGTCGTACGAGCTCACGTACCCGCCGGGCTCACCGACGAACCCGACCGACGAGCATCCCACTCGGGACAAGACGGCCTGGGCATCCGGGTTGTTCCGGATCGACCGGCTCGCGCCGGGGTCGGTCACCGGCAAGCTCGCGATAGGTGCCGACCTCGACCAGATCACGTCGCCGAAGTTCCTGGTGATCTTCCCGTTCCAGGACGGCACCCCGTACTTCTTGACCAGCCGGGTTCGACCCGTCGACATCGCGGAGCAGGAGCACGTCCAACTGGGCAGTGTTCCGCTCTACCTTCACGAGGGACCGTAGCCAAGGTCGGGCCTGGCGAATTGCCGCGACGCACTGCATCATGGGGCTATGGCCGTCGTTCTGGCGCTTCCCGCACGCGGTGAGGTGCTGCTCGACGCGCGTGGGTCAGCTCGCGCTCTGCGTGTGTCGTGGCATCACGAGGACGGGATCGTCGTGCTGTCCCTGTGGCACGAGGGCGTATGCACCGGCAGCTTCCGCCTCGACAAGAGCGACGTACCGGCGTTGATCGACACCCTCGTCGGGGGGTTGGTGGAGGGCTACCAGCAGCCGCGCCCGATGCTGAGCGAGGTCGACGACCAGGCCGGCTGAACAGTCCGAGAGACGGCTCTGCATCACTGGGCCGCGTGGTCAGGCAGTCGCCGGTCTGAGTGAGTGGTCAGGAGCCCGCTAAGTAGGCCGCGTCTGGCGCAGGGTGAGGATCTGCAACGCCCGGCCAAAGGGCCCATCGCCATCGTGCAGGACGGCTGACGTCATGCCCACGCCGTCGCCGCCGAAGGCGACCTCGACGTCCAGCCCGAGCCACTCCCCACGCGGTTGACGGAACATGTGGACGGTCAGGTCGGTGTTGGGAAAGGCCACGGCATCGGGCCGCGCTCGGACGGCGACGCCGTTCATCGTGTCGACCATCCCGAGGAAGCGCGCCAGCGCGCCGGCCCGGTTGTCCTCGAAGAGCGGCACCCGGGGCCGGATCCAGACCTGGCCCGCTCCTGGCTGCCAACCCGGGAGCAACCGGATCTCCAGGGACTCGATGAAGCCGCCCGACCAGGTCTGCGTGCCGTCCCACACCGTCGCCTGGTCGGGGCCGGGCATCGCGGGTCGCTCGACGCCCGCGATATGCGTGGTGTCGCTGCGAAGCAGCCGCCAGCCGTGAGCACGTACGACGACCCGGCCACGCTCGACCATGGTCGCCTCCACCAGCTCGATGGTCCGGCCAGGTCTCGACACCTCAGCGGCGACCGTCACCTCCTCGAGATGAATCACGCCGAGAATGTCGAACGTGACGCGCGACAGCACCAGGTCCGGCCGCGGTGCACAGCCCTCGAGCACGTGCACGAGAAGCCCGGAGATCGGGCCCATGTGCTGCTGGTCCGGTGCCCACGCGCCCTGGGTGTGGCTGGTCGGCCGGTACGACGAGCCGCCGGTGGCGACGTAGTAGGCGGCCGGCTCGTCGACGGGTGATGGCACCGCGACAGGCTACCGCTCGGCCGATGGCGCCGGCGGCCTCAGACCGCGCCGGACCGCGGTGACGACGGGCCGATCACCAGGTAGGTCTGCAGCACCAGGATGAGCCCGACGGCCACCCACTTGCTCGGCGCGAGGGTGACGCCGTACCGGACATGATCGAGCACCAGCAGGCCGACCTGCAGCAGCACGACCCAGCCCATGGTGACCAGCGCCAGGTCGGCGTAGCGCAGGCTCGACGCGTACACGTAGAAGAGCAGCAGGAAGCTCACCAACCCCGCCGCCAGCCAGCGCGCCGAGCCGCTCTCCGACCACTGCTTGGCGGCGATCGCGCCCGCGAAGTCGAGGACGGCCAGCGTCAGCATCGAGATCCCGGCGACGACCGCGAACGGCCACGAAGCAGGCGCCCTCGCCAACGGCACCGCCGCGACCAGCTGAGTCACCGACATACGAAGAGGAGGTGACAGGGCCGGCTCCAGATACTAGGGCTGCACGTTCACCAGAAGGTTCCACGCGGTCTGCGAGAATCCTCCGATGAGAATCTCGGATCTCCCGATCCCGGACTCGCCGGCCGCGGGCACGGCCCATGAGGTCGCGACGGAGTTCTCCTCACCCTCGCTGGTCAACCACTGCGTCCGCTCGTACCTGTTCGCGGTCTCCTACGGCGACCTGCACGGGATCGGCTATGACGCCGAGCTCCTCTACGTCGCATCGATGTTGCACGACATCGGTCTCGAGGAGGAGTTCGACAACCACCGTCTGGGCTTCGAACACGCCGGAGGTCATGTCGCGTGGGTGTTCGCCGCTGGGCTGGGCTGGCCGGCCGCTCGCCGGACCCGGACCGCGGAGATCATCGTGGCTCACATGAGCGACGACGTCACGGCCGACGAGGACCCCGAGGGCTACCTGCTCGCCACGGCGACCAGCCTGGACATCTCCGGGCGGCGACCCGAGGCCTGGCCGGCCGAGCTGCGTGAGGAGGTCGTTGCCGCTGCCCCACGGCTGACGCTCGCGGACGAGTTCCTGCAGTGCTTCCAGGACCAGGCACGCCGCAAGCCGGAGAGCAGTGCGGCTTCGTCCGTCAGATCGGGGCTGGCCGGCCGGCTGGCGAGCAATGTTCTGGAGGTCGAAACGGGTCGCTAGCTGCGGCTGGCGCACAGGGCTAGGCGAGATATATCAGCAGCGGAATAGTATTCCGCTGCTGATATAGGCGATCCGGCGATCCGGCGATCCGGCGATCCGACCCGCGACGCAAAGATCAGCCGTCGTGCTTGGTGGCGGAGACGATCAGCGTTCCAGGCACCAGGGCCCCGCGGACCGGCCCCCAGCCGCCCCACTCTCGCTCGTGCCCGGCCGGCCACTCCGGCTCGTGCAGCGCGGTGATCTCCAGACCGGCGCCCAGTATCGCCCGCGTCCAGTCCGCGAGGGTGTGATGCGGCTCGACGTACGACGGCTGCCCGGCGTCGTTCGTCTCGACGTACGGCGTCCGGTCGAAGTAGGACCGGGTGACCGTGAGCCCGTGCGCGCTCGGGTCGTCCGGGAACATCCAGCGGGCCGGATGCACGATCGAGAACACCAGCCGGCCGCCGGGAGAGAGCACCCTCGTCACCTCGGTCAGCGCCACGTCGATGTCGACGATGAACGGGAACGCACCGAAGGCCGAGCAGACGATGTCCACCGACCCGGACGCGATCGGCAGCGAGGCTGCCGAAGCGCACGCCACCGGAACTACGAGGCCGGTGGCGTCATCGATGCGCAGGCTGTGCTGCAGCTGGCGGAAGGAGAGGTCGACGGCGACGGCCTGCGCGCCCCGCGATACCAGCCACCGGGCACACTGCCCAGCGCCGGAACCGATCTCGAGCACCCGTCGTCCGTCGACGTCGCCGAGCAGCCGCGACCTCGGACTCGTCGACGCCCTCAGGGCACCAGACGAACCCGACGTCTCGGAGGAAGTCACCGTGCTCCTCCTGGTAGTCGTCCGCCGTACGGTCCCAGTCCGCGCGATTGGCGAGCACCGCCTCCCGCGCAGTGACGACCCGGAAGTAGCTGTCGGTCACTCGCTGCGGTTCCGCGACGCGTCGCCGTTGCCGGCCGCGTCCGCCTTGGCCCGCTCCGCGGTGATCAGGCGCTGCCGGATCGCGCTGTAGTAGCCAGCCAACAGCGAGCGCGCCGAAGATGGCGATCCCGGCCAGCGCCGCCCGGAAGAAGAGAGCGGAGGCCACGACGAGGCCCGCATAGACCAGCGGCACCACCCGGTCGAGCGTCTTGCGGTCCATGTCGCCGGACTCTAGCAGCCGGCGTCGCTACCGGACCGGCGTCAACGCGTCGAGCGCCGCCCCGACCGGACGCTCCACCTTGAGGGTCAGCAGGTGGTCGGCGCGGGTCCGGCCGAGGTTGACGGCGGCGACGGGGATGCCGAGACGGGTCGCCGCCACGACGTAGCGATATCCGGAGAAGACCATCAGCGACGAGCCGACGACCAGCATGCCGTCCGCGGCGGCCAGCGCCGCGGTCGCCTGGGTATGACGCCACCGAGGCACGTTCTCGCCGAAGAACACGACGTCGGGCTTGATGATGCCGTCGCACCGCGGGCAGGTCGGCACCTCGAACGCCGTGAAGTCGAGCCCGTCGAGGTCGGCGTCGCCGTCCGGTGCCGACGGGCGCCTGCAGGCCGGTCCACGCGGCGTTGCGATGCTCCAGATGCGTCTGCCACGCGGTACGGCGCCAGCCGGTCTTGCAGGACATGCAGACCACCCGGTCCAGCCGGCCGTGCAGGTCGATGACCCGACGCGAGCCGGCCGCCTGGTGGAGCCCGTCGACGTTCTGCGTGACGAGCAGCCCGATTCGCCCGGCCGCCTCGAGGGTGGCCAGCGACCGATGCGCCAGGTTGGGCTCGGCCTTGCCGAAGCTCCGCCAGCCGATCAGGCTCCGTGCCCAGTAGCGCGCCCGCATCACCGGGTCGCGCATGAACGGCTGGAACTCGATCGGCTTCGGTCGCTTCCAGGCGCCCTCGCCGTCGCGGTAGTCGGGGATCCCGGACTCGGTGCTGCAGCCTGCGCCGGTGAGCACGAACAGGCGCCGGTGCTGCTCCACGAAGGCTTGCAGGCTCACCCGCCAAGGATAGGTCGGCGCGGTCGCCCGCCGCTCATGCGTGGCTGTGAGGGAAGATGGCGTCATGGCCCAGGCAACCATCGGCTACGCGGCCGCGCTCGAGCAGTTCTCCCCGGGCGAGATCATCGAGCTGTCCGCGACGTCGGAGCAGCACGGGTTCAGCGGGGTCATGGCCGCCGACCACTTCCAGCCGTGGGTACCGGCCCAAGGCCAGGCGTCGTACGTCTGGAACGTGCTGTCCGCGCTGGGCCAGCGCACCACGGGCGACCTCGGGCCGGGTGTCACCTGCCCGACGTTCCGCCACCACCCGGCGATCGTCGCCCAGGCCGCGGCCACCCTGGAGGCGATCTACCCGGGTCGCAGCTGGCTCGGGCTGGGGTCGGGGGAGGCGCTCAACGAGCAGGTCTTCGGCGGCTACTGGCCGGAGGCCCCCGAGCGGATCGCGATGATGTTCGAGGCCATCGAGCTGATCCAGAAGCTCTTCTCCGGCAAGGACGTCAAGCACTCCGGCGACTACTTCAAGCTGCACTCGACCCGGCTCTGGACCCTGACCGACCCACCCCCGCCGATCTACATCGCCACCGCGGGGCCGATCACGGCGAAGAAGACCGGCGCCCGGTGCGACGGCATCATCACGCCGGGAGCCACGACCGACAAGGTCGCCTCCGTGCTCGCGAAGTTCGATGAGGGCGCTCGCTCAGCCGGCAAGGACCCCGACGTGATGCCGAAGCTGCTGCAGCTCCACCTCTCCTGGGCACCTACCGACGAGGAGGCACTGGACAACGCGATATCCCAGTGGCCCAACGGTGGCATGAAGTTCGCCAAGCAGGACGTGCGGTCCCCCCACGACTTCGCGCAGATGGCATCGCTCGTGCGCCCGGAGGACTTCGAGGGCCGGATGGTCATCTCCGCCGACCCGGACCGGCATCGGGCCGAGATCCAGCGCTTCCTCGATCTCGGGATCACGCACCTCTACCTGCACAACGTCGGTCGCAACCAGGTCGAGTGGCTCGAGGTATTCGGCTCCGACGTGCTGCCGAAGCTCACTCGGTGACGATCCACCCCGAGCACCCGTTCCAAGCCGCGCTGTCCGACCGAGATCCGGTACGGCGGCTGCGCGGCCGGCTGGGTGGCACGGTCACCTTGTGGACCGCGGGCGGTGGCGATGTACCGAGGGCCGGGCTGACCGTCTCGTCGCGGATGGTGGCCACCGGTGATCCTGGGCACGCACTTGCTCTGCTCGATCCCGACTCGGCTTTCGCCGAGACGCTGGCGCGCACCCGGACCTGTGTGATGAGCCTGCTGGGCTGGGAGCATCGCGACATCGCCGACGCGTTCGCGGGCGTGACCCCCGCACCGGGCGGCGTCTTCCGGCTGGGAGAGTGGACCGAGTCGGATTGGGGACCGGTGCTGACCGGGGTCAGCGGCTGGGCAGGCTTGCGGCTCGTCGACGGGGACCTGCCGGCGGTCGGCTGGTCGGTGCTGGCCAACGGCGTGATCGAGCACGTCGAGATCGGCAGCGAGACCGAGCCGCTGATGCACCGGCGGGGCCAGTACCAGCGACCCCACGAAAGTTGATCCGCCAGGAGCGCCGGGTTTCAGGGTCTGAGCTCGAAGATGTCGATGTCGCGACCGTCGACCGCGACGACGTGGCCGTCCGTCGCATGTCCAGGTTCCAGCTGCCTCCGCACTCACCGAAGAACGGCAGACCGGCCAGGCTGTACGCGGCCCGCATCTGCTGGCTGGCGATCTTGGCGGCGGTCAGCACGGTCTCGCCGGGGTTGCGGTTGCTCCGCGCCGCGTCGGCGAACGGCTGCCGCCACTCACTGGCGGCAGTCACCCCGGTGCCGGCGCCGAGACTCGTCGAGCCTGGAGCCAACACCGCAACGAACGTGAGACAAGCTGCGACCGCGCACCCGCGCATCAGCTGACGTTGGACTGGCATGGCTCGCCTCCCGAGTTGCGACCGGGACGCCGCCGCTACCCGTCGGCGACCCGTCACGGACCAGCGTAGGAGTTCGGCCGTTCGCAGGTATGACGTTTGACCCTGGTCGTGGACACCGCAGCTGCCGGCGAGCCGATCACCCCCGGGTACGACGACTCGCTGGCCTGATGAACGAGCCGGTCAGTCCCGGGGGGACAACACACAGAACTCGTTGCCCTCCGGATCGGCGAGCACCACCCAGCGGACATCATCGCCCTGGCCGACGTCGACGCGCTTCGCTCCCAGACCCTCGAGCCTGGCCACCTCCGCCGCCTGGTCGTCAGCGGCACGGGGCGCCAGGTCGATGTGCAGCCTGTTCTTGACCTGCTTCTGATCTCGGACCGACACGAAGACCAGCCCAGGTCCGCGCTGCTCGACCGGGATGTCGCGCGACTCGTCGAGCGCCCACGGGGGCACGATCACTACTTCGTCGTCGGCCTCATAGACGATCTGCCAGCCGAGCACCTCGCCCCACCACCGACCCTGGGCCGCCACATCGTGACAGTCCACCACCGTCGTGTACCACCGCACGCTCATCCGGATCTCCTCGTCTGCTGCCTAGGAATGACTCGACGACAGTAGGGGAGACCACCGACGCCGGGGTGAGGGCGGAGACGGGCGACTCGCCCGATGTCAAGTATTTGCTTGACATCGCTCCTGACCGTCGGTCAGGATGCCAAGCATGTCCTTGGAGAACCCCGAAGAGCCGGAGCCACCAGCCCAGGAACCACCCGAGGCCGAGCCCCGGCCCGCCGCGTCCTCGACGACCCGAGGGTGCTGCGGGCGTTCGCCCACCCGCTACGGCTCACGCTGCACCGGCTGCTGATCCGCGAGGGCATCTGCTCCGCGGCCTACGCCGCGCGCGAGACCGGCGATCAGCCAGGCCCTCGCCAGCCATCATCTCCACCAGCTCGAGAAGTACGGCTTCGCCGAGCAGCTGGTGGGGCGCGACCGGCGCGAGCGGCCGTGGCGCGCACTCTCGACCTCGACGACCTGGCTCGGCGCCGACGCGACGGCACGGGGGGCCGTCGCGGCCGACCTGCTCGAGCAGACCCTCGCCGAGCAGGCGGTCTCCCATCTGCTCAGCTGGCAGCAGCGGCGGCGCGAGCCCGAGCAGTCGGACTGGCACGACGTCGCGGGGCTCGACACCAGCCTGCTCTACCTGTCCAGCGAGGAGGCCGACGAGTTCGGGAAGGCATTCGAGGCGCTTGTGCGCCCCCTACATCAATCGCCGGACGGATCCGGATGCACAGGCCGACGACCTGACGCCGGTCGAGATCACCCTGCTGCTCGTCCCGTTGGCACCGACCGCCAGCGGTGCCTGACATGTCGGCTTCCGGATGAGAGCGCTGTGGCGGCTGCTTGCCGCCAACCGCGACTACCGGCTGCTCGTCTCCGCCGGGCTGATCTCGCTGGTCGGCGACTATGTCCTCGGGGTCGGCCTGACCTTCCTCGTCTACCAGATCACCGGCTCCACGCTCGCTTCGGGCGGCATCCTGCTCGCCTCGTTCCTGCCGTCGATCCTGCTGGGATCCCTGGCCGGCGTGATGGTCGACCGCTGGAACCGCCGTACGACGATGATCGTCGCCAACGTGCTGCAGGTAGTCGGGCCTGGTGCCGCTGCTCGCCGTGCACGACTCCAGCACGATCTGGATCGTCTACCTCGTCGGCGCCTACCAGGGCTGCGTCGAGCAGTTCTTCATGCCCGCCGAGCAGGCGCTCATCCCGCATCTGGTTCCGGCTGAGGACCTGGTCGGCGCCAACGGGGTCAATGCGCAGATGCGGAACCTGGCCCGGCTGGTCGGGTTCGGCGATCGGCGGGATCCTGGCAACCGTTGCCGGCATCTCCGGTCTGGCGTTCTTCGACGGCGTCTCGTTCGTGCTGGCCGCCGCGCTGCTGACCCAGATCCGCTGGCGGCCGACCTCCGTCGACAAGACGGCCGAGGACCCCGCGTCCCTCGGCTCGCTGTCCCGACTGCTCGCGCGAATGGCAGGCCGGGCTACGGACCTGCCTGGGCAGCCGGCATCTCCTCGTCATCCTGGTCTTCATGTCCATCACCCAGATGGGCGAAGGGATCATGGGCACCCTGTTCGCGCCGTTCGTGAAGGACGTCCTGCACGGCTCCGGCTCCGAGTACGGCCTGATCGTCGGGATCCAAGGGGTCGGCGGGATCATCGGCGGCCTCGCGGTCACGTCAGCCGGCCATCGCTGGAGTGCGTATGCGCTGTTCGGCTGGGGTGCTGTGACGTTCGGGATCGTCGACCTGGCGCTCTTCCTGTATCCGCTTGTGCTGTCGGGAGTCTGGCCGGCGCTGATCTGCATGCTGATCGTCGGGATCCCTGGAGCGTGCACCATCGCGGGGCTGATGACGACGTTCCAGACCATGACGTCGGACGAGTTCCGCGGGCGGGTCTTCGGCGCGATGACCGCCGTCGGCGGGGCCGCCGTACTCGCCGGCATCGGCATCGCCAGCTGGTTGGGCGAGGCCGTCGGCATCGTTCCCGATCATCGCCATCCAGGGCGTCGGCTACGTCGCCGGAGGCTTGATGGTCATCCTCGCGCTGCGCGGGACCGCCGCGGCCGAGGTCCACGTCGACGACGCGGACGGCGACGGCGAGCGTGGTGCGCTCGAGACCCCGGGAGACCTCACCTCCGGAGCCGTCGCCCTCGACTGACGTCGGTCGCTTGCGGTTTGCCCGGCATGCTGCGCAGGTTCCCCGCCTGCCGGGCAGGACTGCCCAGCAGACGGTGTCGCTGCCCAGCGTGCCGGGCAAACCCGACCCCTGCCGGCCGGTCCTGCGGATGGGTGAGACTTGCGGGGTGATTCCCTCGGACTGGTACGGCGAACCGTTGCGTGCGCTCGACGGCGGCTACAGCGGTGAGACGTACGTCGCCGGCGCTGGGTCGCCGACCGGGCCGTCGTGCGCATCTACGCCCGGAACCCGGCCCGGGCGGCCGTCGACGCCAGCCTGCTCAGGTTGGTGCGCGGTCTGGTGCCCGTGCCGGAGGTGCTCGAGCTGCGACATCCGACAGCGGCAACCCCGGCCATCCTCGTCACCGAGTACGTCGCAGGGTACCCGCCTCGACCTGGCGCTGGCCGAGCGAACCGGACTGGCTCGACCTCGCCACCGTCGGGCGCAGCCTGGGGCGGATGCTAACACCCTGTCGGGGATCCCGTTCCTTCGCTTCGCGGCTTTCGCCGACGCAGACCTCACGCTGTCGACCGAGCCGCTGCCGAGCGACCTGCGGTCGTACGCCGAGCAGCTGCGAGGAACGGGACGGCTGTCGACCTGGCCGGCGACCGACTGGCATGCCCTGCTGTCGCCTGGTCGACCTCGCCGAGGACCTCCTTGCCGAGGACGCGGCAGCACGACCCGCGCGGGCAGTGCTCACGCACAGCGACCTCAACCCGAAGAACATCCTGGTCGACCCGGCGACCTCGCAGGTGGCAGCGCTGCTCGACTGGGAGTTCGCGCATGCGGGCTCGCGCTACGCCGACCTCGGCAACTTCTGCCGTTTCGAGCGCGATGCCCAGCTGGTCGACCCGCTGCTCGACTCCCTCGCGGATGTCGGCCGGGCAGACGCCGTACACAGGCTGACGCTCGGTCGGGCGGTGGACCTGTGGGCCCTCCTCGAGCTTGCTGGCCGGCCGCGCCCCGGTCCCGTCCCGGACCTGGCGACCGAGCTGCTGCTCGCCCAGGCCCGCGCCGGCGACCTCGACGCCTGGCCGTGGCCCACGGCGCGGGCGGTTCCCCGGGCAGGCTGACGCACAGGGCCAGGTTGCTCCTTACAGCGCGAACGCCGTATTCTGAGTTTGCGCTTTGGGCCTGCATGACCTCAGACGGAGCAGGCTCGTGCTCGTAACTCTATCGACCAGGTCGGCAGCCGGCCCGAATCCTCGGTGGGACGCGATCCAAGGGCCTTTGGCGTGCACGGCACGACCTCAATCCATCCGACGGAGTTCCACATCCCTATGACCAGCAGCATCGAGGCCCCTCCAGCCGCACAGGAGACACCGCAGGTAGCGATCAACGACATCGGTTCGGCTGAAGACTTCCTCGCCGCGATCGACGCGACCATCAAGTACTTCGACGACGGCGACATCGTCGACGGCATCATCGTGAAGGTCGACCGGGACGAGGTCCTGCTCGACATCGGGTACAAGACCGAGGGCGTCATCCCCTCACGCGAGCTGTCGATCAAGCACGACGTCGACCCGAGCGACGTGGTGGCGGTCGGTGACAAGATCGAGGCCCTCGTCCTCCAGAAGGAGGACAAGGAAGGCCGGCTGATCCTGTCCAAGAAGCGCGCGCAGTACGAGCGGGCCTGGGGCACGATCGAGAAGATCAAGGAAGAGGACGGCATCGTCACCGGCACGGTGATCGAGGTCGTCAAGGGTGGCCTGATCATCGACATCGGGCTGCGCGGCTTCCTGCCCGCGTCGCTGGTCGAGATGCGCCGGGTCCGCGACCTGCAGCCGTACGTCGGCAAGGAGCTCGAGGCCAAGATCATCGAGCTCGACAAGAACCGCAACAACGTGGTCCTGTCCCGCCGTGCCTGGCTCGAGCAGACCCAGTCCGAGGTCCGCCAGAACTTCCTCACCCAGCTCCAGTCCGGCCAGATCCGGCCGGGCGTGGTGTCGTCGATCGTCAACTTCGGTGCGTTCGTCGACCTCGGCGGCGTCGACGGACTGGTGCACGTGTCCGAGCTGTCCTGGAAGCACATCGACCACCCGAGCGAGGTCGTCGAGGTCGGCCAGGAGGTCACGGTCGAGGTCCTCGACGTCGACATGGACCGCGAGCGGGTCTCCCTGTCGCTGAAGGCGACCCAGGAAGACCCGTGGCAGCAGTTCGCCCGCACCCACCAGATGGGTCAGATCGTGCCCGGCAAGGTCACCAAGCTGGTGCCGTTCGGTGCGTTCGTGCGAGTCGACGAGGGCATCGAGGGCCTGGTCCACATCTCCGAGCTGGCCGAGCGTCACGTCGAGATCCCCGAGCAGGTCGTCCAGGTCAACGACGACGTGATGGTCAAGATCATCGACATCGACCTCGAGCGGCGGCGCATCTCGCTGTCGCTCAAGCAGGCCAACGAGGGTGTCGACCACACGTCCGAGGACTTCGACCCGACGCTCTACGGCATGGCGGCGTCGTACGACGCAGAGGGCAACTACCTCTACCCCGAGGGCTTCGACGCCGAGACCGGCGAGTGGCTCGAGGGCTACGACGAGCAGAAGGCGGCCTGGGAGAAGCAGTACGCCGAGGCGCATGCCCGCTGGGAGGCCCACAAGAAGCAGATCCAGGAGGCCCAGAAGGCCGACGTCGAGGCCGGCGAGGCCACGACGTACACCTCCGACGACAGTCCCGGCGGCACCCGCCGGTGCGGCGCCCGGTCCCGGCTGAGGGTTCGCTGGCATCCGACGAGGCACTGCAGGCGCTGCGCGAGAAGCTCACCGGCGGCCAGTAGGCAGTGGGCCAGTCAAGGCCCGGTACCACGCCGTCGAAGCGGCCCCTCATCGCCTGATGAGGGGCCGCTTCACATGGGGGGTCGCGTAGCGTGGACACGTGCGCACCCGCCGACCACTCCTGGCCGCAGGCCGGCTCATCGCGCTGGTCACGGCACTGGCCGCGGTCGCGTCGTGCAGTGCGGCGTCATCACCACCGAGTCTGCTGATCCAGACCGGGTCGCCGGGCTCGGGTCACTGGGTGGTCAGTCTCGGAGACAGCTACATCTCGGGCGAGGGCGGCCGATGGGCCGGCAACACCTCGGCCACCGCGGTCGAAGACGCCGCGAAGGTCGACGCCCTGGGGCCGTCGGCCTATGCAGGCACCGGCGCGATGCCGGCCATCCCTGGTTGTGATCGGGCGAGCCTGCCGGAGGTGGCGCTCGACTACGCCGACGTCAAGGGGATGAACCTCGCCTGCGCCGGGGCCGAGACGAGCACGACCTCGAACGGCGCGGTGTTCAAGCCGGGCATCGACTTCTATGCCGAGGACGGCCGGCTGGGCCAGGCCGAGGCGTTGAGGCGTTTCGCCGAGGACCATGACGTGACGACGGTCGTCCTCTCCATCGGTGGAAACGACTTCAACTTCTCCGCCATCCTGACCAGGTGCGTCGAGGACTTCGTCGCCACCTCGCCCGGTCCTGCGACGTACTGCAGCAAGGACCCGGAGCTCGCCTCGTACTTCACCGCGGACCGGCAGGCCGACGTGCAGGAACGTATCGAGGGCGCCATCGCGAACATCCGGACGGCCATGGACGACGCTGGTCGCGGGTCCTCCAGCTACCGGATCGTGGTGCAGAACTACCCTTCACCGATCCCGCCCGGTCACGAGATCCGGTACGCCCAGACGGCGGCGGGCCGGTTCGCCAGGGGCGGATGTCCGATGTTCGACCGCGACGCGACCTGGGCCAACACGACGGCGCTGGCCATCATCAACCGCACGGTCGCCCGGGCCGTCGCCGCCAGCGGCCTGCCCGACATCACCCTGCTGGACCTCTCGCGGGCGTTCGTCGGCCACCGGCTTTGCGAGCAGGGCGCCGCGCAGATCGAGGGGACGGGGCTGAGGTCGTGGCGGGCCGACGGTGCCGCCGACCGGCTCGAGTGGGTCAACCAGATCTACCTCAAAGGTGGCCCCTGGCAGATTCAGGAGTCGGCTCACCCGAACTACTGGGGCACGGCTGCCGAGCGCAACTGCCTTCGGCAGGTGGTCAGACGAGCCGCATCACCGGCGGTCTCCTGCACCCGAGCTGGAAGGGCGATGACCGGCCGGGAGCCGAGGATGACCCTGACGCCGCTCGTCATCCACCAACCCGCGCGCGGCTGACATGGTGCGGATCGGGCTGACGGGCGGCATCGCCTCCGGCAAGTCGTCGGTGAGCGCGCGGCTGACGGAGCTCGGCGCCGTCGTCATCGATGCCGATGTGCTGGCCCGGCAGGTGGTGTCTCCGGGGACCCCCGGCCTGGCCGCGGTGGTGGCCGAGTTCGGCGAGCAGGTGCTCACAGCCGACGGCCAGCTCGACCGGCCGGCGATGGGCCGGCTGGTCTTCCACGACCCGAACGCCCGCAAACGCCTCGAGGCGATCGTGCATCCGCTGGTCCGCGCCAGAGCCGCGGAGATCGAAGCGATGGCACCCGAAGGGTCCGTCGTCGTCCACGACATCCCGCTGCTGGTGGAGTCAGGCCAGGCCGATCGGTTCGACGTGGTGGTGGTTGTCGACGTGGATGACGTCGTGCAGCGCCAACGGCTCCGCGACCTTCGAGGGATGACGGACGCGGAGTCGTCTGCGCGAATCGCCGCCCAGGCTTCACGCGAACAGCGGCTGGCCGCCGCAGACCACGTGATCGCGAACAACGGGACACCAGAGGACCTGCGGGCCAGCGTGGACCGGCTCTGGGCCGATCTGCGACCCCCGACCTGACGTCGCGGGAACTCTGGTCCGGCTGCGGACATACGTAGATGTGAAACAACTCGGAGGGATGTCCTTGTCCAGTCTCGACCGACCGGACACGATGCTCGTCGAAGAGCTGAGACAGGGCAGCAGCGCGGCCCTGGCTGCGTTGTTCGACCGGCACGTCGACGCGGTCTACACCTTCTGCTTCCGCCGTACGGCGTCCTGGCACCTGGCGGAGGATGCAACGTCGGCGGTCTTCCTCGAGCTCTGGCGGGGCCGGGCGAGGATCCAGGAGCACGAGGGCTCGGCCCTGCCCTGGCTCTACGGCATCGCTCGCAACGTCTGCCGCAACAGCGACCGGTCCGCTCGGCGGCTCGCCCGGGCATTGCACCGGCTGCCGAGTGGTGTGTCCCTCGTCGAGGCCGACCCCGCTGAGGACGTCGTACGCCGGGTGGACAGCGAGCGTGAGATGGCGCGGGTGATCGCCGCGGTCGCTCGACTGCCGGCTCACGAACGCGACGTCCTCGAGCTGGTGGCCTGGGCCGGTCTCAGCTACGAGGCGACTGCCACTGCTCTCGGTATCCCCGTCGGGACCGTCCGGTCTCGACTCTCTCGCGCCCGCGCACACCTCGCCGACCCGACCAGCGAAGGAACCTCATGACCAGTCCCGAAGACCTCGACCCTCCGACCCCGGAGCCGCTCTCCTATGAGCGCAAGCTCGCGATGCGAGAGGAGCTGTTGGCCTCGACAGGTCGTCGTCAACGGCGCCTCGGTCACCCCTGGCTCGTGCCGGGGCTGGCCGCCGCTGCTGTCGTGGCCATCGTCGCCGTCGGAGCCGTCGTCGTCCAGCACGGAGGGGACGATCCAGCCGGGTCAGCGAACTCCCTTGCTCCCGCAGGCAACGGCAGCGTCACGGTCCCGCCGTCGCCCTCGCCCACAGCGGGTCGCCACCACTCCGTGGCGACGTCAGCGCCGAACTCCGGCAAGCACGTGATCCACCGAGGCACCTACGTACTGCCGACCCAAGGCGGAGCGCTGCCGAACGACCCAGCGACCACCTGCGAGCAGGAGATCGCCGGCCTCGGCGCCCCTGGCCTTGATGGTGCGACCGTGACGGCCGACCGGTCGTACGGCGACTTCACGACGTCGCTCTACGAGACCAAGACTGCCTGGATCGTCTGTGACACCGGGGCTACCGTGGACGGCGGCGCTCCGACCTTGTTCTCCCCGCACCAGAAAGCTGACGCCTACCGGCCCGACCTCGAGTCGTTGGCGATCAGCATGAACTTCAGCCTGGACGACCCCTCGTGGGCCCAGTACGTCGCCGCCGGTCGGGACTTCGACGGCGTGCAGGCCATCAGCTACGCCTTCCCCGACGGCCACGTCGAGAACGCTGCCGTGGGCGTGAACGGGCTGTGGTCCATGACCTACCTCCCGACCAGTGGCCCGCTCACCCGGGGCAACTTCAACGGGCTCGACCCCGTCCAGGTCACCGTCGACTACACAGACGGCAGTCACGACGTGTTCAGCCTGGCGTGGGCCTCGGGCACCTGCGCGCAGATCAACCACGGCTGCTGAGGCCGTACCGCGAACAGAGAAACGACGCCCGAGCCAGGAGGCTCGGGCGTCGTCGCTGTCTGGGTAAGCGGCCTGCTCAGGCGGCGAGATCCGGGTCGGCCAGCTTGCGCAGCTGGGCCAAGCGCCTCCCGCTCGAGCTGGCGTACCCGCTCGGCGGAGACACCGTGTCGGGCGCCGATGTCGGCGAGCTTCTCCTGCCGGCCGTCGACCAGCCCGTAGCGGGACCGGATCACGTCGGCGGAGCGAGCGTCGAGCAGCTCCACCAGGTCGTCGAGCCTGCGGCGCGACTCGTCGTCGAGTACGGCGGAGTCGGGGCCAGGCGTGGTCTCCTTGGCGACCAGGTCACCGAGGGAGGTGTCGCCGTCCTCGTCGACCGGTGTGTCGAGGCTCACGTGGTCGCGACCCCATGCCATCAGGTCGAGCACGCGCTCCAACGTCATGTCGAGCTCGGCGGCAATCTCGGCCGGCTCCGGCTCGCGGCCCAGCTGGCGTTCGAGGTTGCGCCGTGCCGAGCCGATCTGGTTGAGCTCCTCCACGACGTGCACCGGCAGCCGCACGACTCGCGCCTGCTGGGCGATGCCACGGGTGATCGCCTGGCGTACCCACCAGGTCGCGTACGTCGAGAACTTGAAGCCCTTCTCGTAGTCGAACTTCTCCACGGCCCGGATCAGGCCGGTGTTGCCCTCCTGGACGAGGTCGAGCATGGGCATGGCCGACCGTCCGTACTTGCGGGCGATCGACACGACGAGGCGAAGGTTCGCCTGGATGAAGCGCTGCGTTGCGCGCTGGCCCTCCTGCGGCGATCCACTCCAGCTCCTCGCGGGTTGCGCGCTTGGGTGCTCCGCCCTTGGCCCGGCCGACACGTCCGCTGTTGAGCAGGTGCTCGGCGAAGAGTCCGGCTTCGATCGCCTTGGAGAGCTCCACCTCGGTGGCGGCGTCGAGCAGCGGCGTACGAGCGATCTCGTCGAGATACAGCCCGACGCTGTCGCGACCCTCGATCGAGTGTTCGCGAGCCTCGAGTGTTGCTGTGCGACTGGTAGCCACGGGGACCTCCTCTCCTCCAGACCTGCCCGGTAAGTCTCATAACGCATTTCGGCACCAAGAGATTCCTGGATGTGCCAGCGGTCCTCGACGTGCCGCCGAGCGGCGCGATATGTAGTAGACGAGCGGTCGTGTCGAGCGAGTTGCCCTTCTCAGGACCTTCTTACGTGCGCCTGGCGCCCGTGGCTCCGGCTGCTCGCCGATCGTCGTGCAACGGCCCGGTGCGAGGCGCCGGCGACGTCGACGATCCATGCGGAGTAGTCGGCCGATCTCGCGCCAGAAGTCGTAGCGACCGCTGGCTCCGCCATGGCCGGCGGACATCTCGCACTTGAAGAGGATCGGGCGTCCAGGCGTGACCGTTGCGCGCAGCTGGGCGATCCACTTCGCGGGCTCGACGTAGTAGACGCGGGTGTCGTTGATCGACGTCAACGCGTAGATCGCCGGGATAGCGCGTGGCGCCGATGTTCTCGTACGGCGTGTAGGACTTCATGTACGCGTAGACCTCGGGGTCGTGCAGCGGGTCTCCCCACTCGTCCCACTCGATGACCGTCAGCGGCAGCTCGGGGTCCAGGATCGTGGTGAGTGCATCGACGAACGGGACGTGCGCGACCACGCCGGCGAACAGCTCCGGTGCCTGGTTCGCCACGGCACCCATCAGCAGGCCGCCTGCACTGCCGCCATGGGCGACCATCCGCTCGGGCGAGGTCCAGCCCGTGCTCGACGAGATGTCGGGCGCAGTCGACGAAGTCGTTGAAGGTGTTCTTCTTCGTCGAGCAGCTTGCCGTGCTCGTACCAGCTGCGTCCCATCTCGCCGCCGCCGCGTACGTGCGCCACGGCGAACACCATGCCCCGCTCGAGGAGTGACAGGATCGAGATCCGCATCCGCGGGTCGGAGCTGAGCTCGTACGAGCCGTAGCCGTAGAGCAGCAGCGGCGAACCGTCGCGAGGCGCTGACATCACGGTGATGGACGAGCGACAGCGGGATGTCCACGCCGTCGCGTGACTGCACCCACTCGCGGGACTGCACGAAGCAGTCCGGGTCGTAGCCGATCACGGGCTGTCGCTTGCGTACGGCGCTCGTCCGCGTGCGACCGGGTCGTAGTCGAGCACGGTCGTCGGCGTGACCCACGACTCGTACGACACGCCGAACGCATGGCTGCCGCCAGTCGGAGAAGCCGGCGGCCGATGCCGTGAACATCGTCTCGTCGAAGGCGATGTTGGCGCCCTCGCCGAGCCCGTCGCTCGTCGAGCACGAACACCCTGACCTGGGCGAGGCCACCCTCACGCAGGTTGACCGCCACGCGTGTCCCGCGACACCTGCACGTCGCTGAGCCGGACCTCGCCGGATCGTGGGCGATCGACCGTCTCGAGCTCGTCGAACGAGTGCACGTCGAGACCGCCGCATCGCCAAGGTGAAGTTCGGGGCGCCGTCGTTGTGCAGGACGAGCCAGCGGTCCTCGCCCGGCGACGACGGCGTGGTCTACGGAGTACTCGACGCCCTCGCGCCGAGGGAACAGCACGACCGGCTCAGCGGTGGGGTCTGCGGCGTCGAGCACCCGGACCTCGGAGGTGACCCGTGAACCGCTCGAGATGACGATGAAACGGTCGGAGGTCGTGCGATCCACCGAGACCCAGAACCTCTCGTCGGTCTCGTGGAAGACACAGACGTCATCGGTCGGGTCGGGCTCGCCCGACGCGGTGTCGCCAGACCTTCTCCGGTCGCCAGGCGTCGTCGACGGTGCAGTAGAAGAGCTGTGAACCGTCGGCCGACCAGGTGGCACCGTGCAGCGTGTTGGGGATCTCGTCCGGAAGATGCTCGTTCGAAGTCCAGCCGCAGCACGCGAATCGTGTAGCGCTCGTCGCCGACCACGTCGGTCGAGTAGGCGAGCGTGGTCTCGTCGAGGCTGACGCTGAAGGCCCCGAGACTGAAGAAGTCATGCCCCTCGGCGAGGTCGTTGCAGTCCAGCAGGACCTGCTCACCTTCGGGCGCGCACGCCCGGCAGCAGGGACGGCGGTGTCCAGTCGTCCGGGTCGCTCACGGCGACCCGGCACATCACGGGGTACTGCTTGCCCTCGATGGTGCGTGAGTAGTACCAGTAGCTCCCCGGACCGCGAAGGCACCGAGAGATCCGTCTCCTGGGTGCGGCTCTTGATCTCCTCGAAGATCGCCTCGCGCAGGTCGGCCGAGATGCTCGGTCATCGCCTTGGTGTAAGCGTTCTCGGCCTCCAGGTAGGCCAGCGTCTCCGGACTCTCCTTGTCGCGCAGCCATTCGTAGCTGTCGACGAAGGTGTCGCCGTGGAAGATGCGGGTCGTCGGCACGCGTGTCGGCCACCGGCGGAACCGGCAGGTCGGCTCGGGGTCTGGGTCACGCGGGCGAGCCTACCCATGGGCCGCATCTTGGGGCGACGGGGTTTCAGTGGGTACGGCCGACGTCCGCTCCAGGTTGCGAACCGACGAAGACGCCAAGGTGCCAACGGCGATCAGGACGAGGACGATCGCACTGACCGTCATCAGGTACTCGACGTCGAACACCTGCGACAGCGGCCCGTAAGCGAGCTGGCCCAGCGGGATGGCCACGAACGACCCGAGCGCGTCGTACGACGCAACCCGCGACAGCACGTTGTTGGGGATGTGCTCCTGCAGCGCCGTCTGCCAGCCGATGCTGAAGACCTCGATGCCGCACCCGGCCAGGAATGCCAGCACGAGCAGGGGAACGAGGCTCGGGTGCGCGCCCGAGGAGGAACATCGGCCCGGCCGAGGAAGGCGACCCCGATCATGCCCGCGCGCAGCGGGAAGCGCAGCCGCACCTTGAGCAGCACGATGGTCATCAGGACGAGGCCGACGGCTTCGGCGCTCAGCAGGTAGCCCCACCCGTCCACGCCGATCGTGCCCTTCGCGATGGCCGGTCCGAGGGTGAAGAACGCGCCGGCCCAGATCGCGTTGATCAGGCCGAAGGCGACGCACCACCACCCACACCCAGGTGCGCTCGATGAACGAGTCCCAACCCTCCTTGAGATCGCGGACCATCGACGTCCGGCGCTTCCGAGCTGCGGATCGCGGGCGGCACCTTGACCCGCGACATGCAGAACGCGGCGACCGCCCAGGTCACGGCGTCGACGGCGATGGCCCATCCGGACCCTGCGGTCACGACCACGATGGCGGCAACGGTGGGGCCGAGGACGCTCAGGCCGTTGCGGGTGAAGCCGAGCAGGGCGTTGGCCTGCTGGATGTGGCTTCTGGGTACGACGAGTGGGACGACGCCTTGCATGGCAGGGAAGGTGAACGCGGAGACGATGCCGTTCAGCGCCTCGAGGGTGATGATCATCCAGAGCTCGGCCGTACCCGTCAGCAGCAGGACGGCGACCAGACCCTGGGTCAGCGCCGCGCTGATGTGCGAGAGCTGCATGACCAACGAGCGCGAGAACCGGTCGGCGACGACACCGCCGATGAGCAGGAACAGCACCAGGGGGATGCTTCGGGCCGCCAGCACCTCGCCGAGCGCGCTCGGCGAGTCCGTCAGGTCGAGGACGGCGAAGGTCAGCGCCACCGGGGCCATGACGCTGCCCATCGTGGAGATGAACCGCCCAGCTGAAGAACCAGGCGAAGCGGGCGTCGCGCAGTGGCGACAGTGAGTCCGGCACTCGCATCCGGCGACCACGGCAGTCGATGCAGAGGAGTCCTGCATCGGGAACAGGGCGGCGCTCATCGCAACCCGGATCGTGCCCGGAGTCCGTGGCGGCCGGGCCGCGTCGTGCAGCAGCGTGGACGCCTGGTCGACCAGCTCGGCGCAGTCCTGCCAGATCTCGGGCGTGACCCACAGCTCGGCGTCGGTGAAGTTGATGCGTCCACCGGACCAGCTCGGCGCTGCGTCTGACGAGCTCCTGAGCCATCGCCTGGACGAGAGCCTGGCGGTCGAGCAGGTCGGTCTCGCGACGGAGCGCCCGGCTGCGGGCCGTTTGCTGACCCGCCAGGGATGGCGGTAGCGCTTGGCCACGCCGCCCCGGATCCGCTCCTCGCCGGCCGGCTCGAGCAGCCCGGCGCCGGCCAGCACCCGAAGGTGGTAGGAGGCGTTCGCCTGGGTCGTGTCCAGCTCGCGGGCGACCTCGGCGGCGCTGAGCTCGGCTCCGGTCAGGAGGGACAGGATCTGCAGCCGCAGCGGATGGGCGGTGGCGCGCAGCGCGCTCGTCGTGGTCACGCGCGAGAGTCAACCAAGCGACCGGCCCACTGTCAAACAGTTATTTGGGAGTTCTGGCGGGCTGGACGCCGACCGGCGGGGCCGGACTGCCTCGTCTCACCGGGTTGGCCACAATGGGACGCGTGGTCACCTCGCTGGACCTCAATGCCGACGTCGGCGAAGGCTTCCCGGACGACGAGGCGCTGCTCGCGGTCATCTCGTCGGCCAACATCGCCTGCGGCTTCCACGCTGGCGACGCGGCCACCATGCGCTGGCTGTGCGAGCTGTGCGCGGAGCATGGGGTCGCGGTCGGAGCGCAGGTCTCCTATCGCGACCGGGCCGGATTCGGTCGGCGCGACGTCGAGATCGGGTACGACGACCTGCTGGCCGACCTCGTCGAGCAGCGCGAGGCGCTCGATGCCGCTGCGGCCGCTGGCCGGCCTCGAGGTGCGCTATCTCAAGCCGCACGGGGCGCTCTACAACCGCGTGGTGTGGGACCGCGAGCAGGCCCAGGCCGTGGTCGATGCGGCCGGTCGGACTTCCCGTGCTGGGGCTGCCCGGCTCGGTGCTGCTCGAACGTGCTGCGAGCTGCCGGGCTCGGCACGTTCCGCGAGTTCTTCGCCGACCGTGGATACGCGCCGCGACGGACGGCTGGTGCCCCGGTCCGAGCCAGGAGCCCTGGTCGCGAGCGTCGGCCGACGTTGACCGACGCGGGTCGGCCGGCTGGTCGAGACCGGCACGGTGATCGCCGTGGACGGCACGGTCGGTCGCCGTCCGGCGGACAGCATCTGCGTGCACGGTGACACCGAGCGGCGCGCTCGAGCTCGCCGGCCGTGCGCGGTCTGCGAGCGCGCTCGAGGCTCGCTCGGTCGCGCCCTCGCGCGCGGCTTCGCATGAGGACCCGGGCCGTGGGCGACCGCGCCCTGCTCGTGCTGGTCGACGACGCCCGTTCCGGCGGCGGTCGGTCCGCGAGCTGGTGCTCGATCTCGCCGACGGGTCAGCGCCTCCCGCCGCCGCTCGATGTCGTGCCCGGCGGCGAGGACGGTGTTGCTCGACGGGCTGCCCGGCCCGGCTGCCGTGGCCGCCTGGCGTTCTCGCCTCGCGGACGCGAGGCTCGCCGGACGCGGCCGACCGCGGAGAGCACGAGAGGTCGGAAGATCCGTGCTCGACGATGACCTACGACGGCGCGGACCTCGACGTCGTCGCCGACGCCTGGGGATGCAGCCCGGAGGCGGTGGTCGAGCGTCACCAAGCGGCTCGCGTTCCTGGTGGCGTTCTGTGGCTTCGCGCCCGGCTTCGCCTACTGCGTGCCGACCGAGCCGCTGCCCGAGGTGCCGCGACGCGACGTGCCGCGCGAACGGGTGCCGAGCGGCTCGGTCGCGCTGGCGGGGGAGTACTGCGGCGTCTACCCGACCGAGATGCCCGGCGGCTGGCAGCTGCTCGGGCGCACCACCGCGGTGCTCTTCGACCCCGGGCGCGAGGAACCGGCGTTGCTCGTGCCCGGCGACTCGGTGCGATTCCAGGCGCTGCCATGACCGGCCTTCGGGTCGACCGCCTCGACTGCCAGGTCCTGGTCGAGGACCTCGGCCGCCCCGGCTGGGCCCATCTCGGCGTGCCTGCCGTCGGGTGCCCTCGACCGCGCAGCCCTCGCCCTGGCCAACCGGCTGGTGGGCAACCCCGAGGGCCACGCCGGGCTGGAGATCCTGCTCGGCGGCGTCAGGCTCTGGTCGCCGAGGCCTCAGTCCGGCTGGCCTTGGTCGGGCGCCCAACTGCCGCTGCGGGTCGACGGCAGAGCGGCCCCGTGGGGATGCGCCGTATCGGTGCCCGCGGCGGCTCGCAGCGTGGAGGTCGGTCGGGCACCCGGCGCGCTGCGCGGCCTGGCTGGCGGTAGCGGGCGGCATCGACGTACCCCTCGTGCTCGGCAGCCGGTCCACGGACACCCTGAGCGGCCTCGGCCCGCAGCCGCTGCGCAATCGGCGACCTGCCTTCCGGTCGGGCGAGCCTGTGCCGGCAGCCGGATGGGACGGCTGCTGCCGTACCGCCGTTCTCCGACAGCCGAGCGGTCTGCGACGTTGCGGCTGCGTCTCGGCCCCCGCGACGACTGGTTCACCCCGGGCTCGTTGGCCGCGCCTCTGGGCTGACGAGTTCGTCGTCTCGCCATCGTCAGACCGGGTGGCACTCAGGCTGCACGGCGAGCCGCTGGTACGGCGGCTCGAGGGGGAGCTGCCGAGTGAGGGCCTGGTCACCGGCGGCGTACAGGTGCCGGGCGACGGGCGGCCGCTGATCTTCCTCGCCGACCATCCGACGACCGGTGGCTATCCGGTGGTGGGGGTCGTCGACCCGGCCGACCTGCCTCGCTGCGCGCAGCTGCGGCCCGGCGACGCCGTCCGGTTCAGACCAGCTCGATAGCGTCGGCGATCGAGTCGAGGATCCGGCTCGGCCGGAACGGGAACCGTCGTACGTCCTCGCGTCGCGTGGACCCGCAGAGCACCAGGATCGTCTCGAGCCCGGCTTCGATGCCGGCCACGACGTCGGTGTCCATCCGGTCACCGACCATCACGGTCACCTCCGAGTGCGCGTCGATCCGGTTCATGGCGCTGCGGAACATCATCGGGTTGGGCTTGCCGATGAAGTACGGCTCCGCCCCGGTGGCCTTCGTGATCAGTGCGGCGACCGAGCCGGTCGCGGGCAGCGGGCCCTCCGGCGTCGGACCGGTGACGTCCGGGTTCGTCGCGATGAAGCGGGCGCCGGCGCCGATCAGCCGGATCGCCTGGGTGATGGCCTCGAACGAGTAGGTGCGCGTCTCGCCCAGCACGACGTAGTCCGGGGTCGTTCTCGGTCAGCACGTAGCCGACCTCGTGCAGCGCCGTCGTCAGCCCCGCCTCACCGATGACGTACGCCGACCCGCGCGGGTGCTGGTCGGCGAGGAAGTCGGCGGTGGCCAGCGCGGATGTCCAGATCGCCTCCTCCGGCACCCGCAGACCGCTGCGCGCCAGCCGCGCCGAGAGATCGCGCGGGGTGAAGATCGAGTTGTTCGTGAGCACCAGGAACCGGCGTCTCGCGGTCGACGAGGCGCTGCAGGAACTCGGCCGCACCAGGCAGGGCGTGCTCCTCGCGGACCAGCACCCCGTCCATGTCGGTCAGCCAGCACTCGGCTCGGGAGTCGTCATGGCCCAGCTGAGGCGGGATGACCAGGCCCGACTGCGCCGCGCGAGTCATCATCGGCCAGGCTAGAGGCGGCGCAGCGCGGGGTCGTCGGCGGCGAACGTCCGCACCGGACCGGGCTCGGTCTCGGCGGTCTCGAAGCGCACCGTGACCCGCCCGAGTCCCGAGCCCCACACCCAGCCCGGTCCGTACGACTCGTGCTCGACGTCCATGCCCGGCCGCCAGCCCGCGCCGCGCCGCGCGCCCTCGGTCTGGGTCTCGGTCGGCATCTCGAGCGGTACGTCGTCGGCTTCGTCCTCGTCGGTGAACAGGTCGTCCTGCACCCAGTCGGTCAGCGCGGAGACGCCCACCCCCAGCAGCCGTACACCCGCCGAGGTGTCGAGCTCGGCCAGCAGGTCCCGTGCCACCCGGCTGAGCACGAGCGCCCGGTCGGTCGGCCCGGCCAGCGTCGACGACCGGGTCTGGGTGGCGAAGTCGTGATGGCGCACCTTCAGAGTCACCGTGCGCCCGCTGAGCCGCGCCTTCCCCAGCCGCTCGGCCACCATCCGGGCGTGCCGGTCGACGATGGCGGCCAGCAGCACCGGGTCGACGAGGTCGTGCTCGAAGGTGTCCTCCACCGAGACGGACTTCGTCTCCCGCTCGGCAACGACAGAGCGGTTGTCGATCGCCCGCGCCAGCGAGTGGAGGCTCGTGCCGTGGGCGCTGCCCGAGCACCCGCACCAGCTCGCTCTCGCTGAGCCGCTCGAGCTCCTCGACCGTCGTGACGCCGACCTGCCGGAGGCGAGCGGCAGTCGCGGGGCCGATTCCGGGGATCACGGTCACCTGCATCGACCGCAGCAGGTCTCGCTCCGAACCCACCGGAATGACCACACGTGCCGTCGGGCTTCTCGAGCTCGCTGGCGATCTTCGCGATCAGCTTCGACGACGCGATCCCGACCGACGCGGTGAGCCCGCCGGTTGCCTCGAAGCACCGCCTTCTTGACCTGGTGAGCGACCGCCATGAGTCCGTCATGCCCGAGGTCGATCGGCGTCGTGACAGCGGCCAGGTCGACGTACGCCTCGTCGAGCGACAGCGGCTCGACCAGCGGGGAGAGGTCATGCAGGACTGCCATGACCGACTCTGCTGGTCTCCTGGTAGGCCCCGAATCGACCGCCGAGAAACGCACCGTGCGGACACCTCGACCGGGCCTCGGCCGTCGACATCGCCGACCGGACGCCGAACTTTCGTGCCTCGTACGAAGCCGTGGCCACCACGCCACGCGGCCCGACTCCGCCGACGATGACCGGCTTGCCGCGCAACGACGGCTTGTCGCGCTGCTCGACCGCTGCGAAGAACGCGTCGAGGTCGAGATGCAGGATCGAAGCGGCGTTACGCACAGGTCCATGATCGCCGAATCTTGTCCACAGGCGCGATCCGAGCCTCGGTCCGCGCGAACCTCCACGCTGTTCTTCATGTCACGCAAGAGCAGAACTCTCAAGAAGGCCCGCCGCGGCGATGCGCGGACCAGCCTGCCGGTCTCGAAGATGAGGGGTCCAGGCGACGTCGCCGTGATGATCCCCTACCTGCTGGGATTCCAACCGCTCGAGAGTCTCGTCCTGGTGGCTCTCGAGGGAGCCCGCAAGCGGTTCGGGCCGGTTCTCCGGGTGGATCTCGTCGACGATCCCGACCTCCGACGCGAACAGGTCGAGCGGATCGTGGGAGTCATGGGGGAGAACCTCATCGAGCTGGTCGCTCGTCGCGGCGTTCTCCGCGGATCCGACCCGCGCCGACCCCCTGGTGCGACAGGTGATGGACGGGCTCGCCGAGGAGGGCATCGCGATCGAGGACGCCTTCCGCGCGGACGGCCGTCGCTGGTGGTCCTATGTCTGCCACAACCCGCGTTGTTGCAGTCCTGAAGGCACCCGGTACGACGCTGGCACCGCCCGGGTGGCCGCCGAGGCGGTCATGGCCGGGATGTCGTTCGAGCCGGACAGGGACGCCCTGAGGTCACAGCTCGATCCGGACGACCAGGCCGTGAGGCGGCGAGGTGGCGGCCGCGGTGACACTTCTGCGGGGTGACCCCGACGTACGGCCCTGGAGGGCCAGCGGGGCGATCGAGACAGCGGTGTCTGTCAGCGCTGGCGGCACCCTCGGACCTCAACCCTGCAGACACCGCCTGGCTTGCGCTCGCGGTGCAGACGCCGGACGGAGCGGGTCGGGCGATGGCCATGGCCGAACGAGAGAACGCCGGCGTGCACTACGAGGTCTGGCGAGCCGTGACCAGGCGGGTCGACGACGACCTGCTGCCTCCGGTCGCCAGCCTGGCGGGCTTCGCAGCCTGGCTCGAAGGTCGTGGAGTCCTCGCGTCGCACGCGGTGGACCGCGTCTTCGAGGTGGCACCCGGCCACCCGTTCGCCCTCCTGGTCTCGGAGCTGGTCGACCGGGCGGTCAACCCGCGGACCTGGGCCGACCTGCGAGCCCGCCACCGCGAGGATGGGAGCTTCCCGCCTCCGGCGGCGTAGCCTGCGCGAAGTTCGACTTTAAGTGGCGACGACCGATGATGCACGGCAGGCTGTGGACACGGGAGACGACTCGGCGACAGGGATGGAGCGAGCATGGGGCAAGACGTAGAGCGGAAGGAGTTCACCCGCGAGGACCGCACCCGTTACCGGGAGAAGGTCCGCATCTGCCTCGACGTGTTCGCTCGGATGCTGCGCGGTTCGCAGTTCGACTTCGAGCGACCGATGACCGGGATCGAGGTCGAGCTCAACCTCGTCGACGAGGCCTGCGACCCCGCGATGAAGAACGCGGAGGCGCTCGAGGCCATCGCAGATCCTGACTTCGTGACCGAGCTCGGCCAGTTCAACCTCGAGATCAACGTCGCCCCGCGCAGCCTGGCCGGCGACGGGATCATGACCTTCGAGCACAACGTGCGCGAGAGCCTGAACGCGGCCGAGCAGAAGGCCCGCGAGGTCGGGGCGCACATGGTCATGGTCGGCATCCTGCCGACGCTGCAGATCGAGCCACATGCGCCAGGAGACGCTCTCGGTGAACCCGCGCTACCAGCTGCTCAACGACCAGATCTTCGCCGCGCGCGGAGAGGACCTCTCGATCAGCATCCGGGGAGTCGAACGCCTCGATCTCACCTCCGACTCCATCATTCCTGAAGCAGCCTGCACCTCGATGCAGCTGCATCTCCAGGTCAGTCCGGACGACTTCCCGGCGTACTGGAACGCTTCGCAGGCGATCGCCGGGATCCAGCTGGCGGTAGGGGCGAACTCACCGTTCCTGTTCGGCAAGGAGCTGTGGGCCGAGACCAGGATCGCCCTGTTCGAACAGGCCACCGACACGCGCAGCGAGGAGCTCAAGGCGCAGGGGGTCCGTCCTCGGGTGTGGTTCGGGGAGCGATGGATCACCTCGATCTTCGACCTTTTCGAGGAGAACGTGCGCTACTTCCCGGCCCTGTTGCCGATCATCGATGACGAGGATCCGGTGGCGATCCTGGACGCCGGCAAGACGCCCGGACTGTCGGAGCTCCGTCTGCACAACGGCACCATCTACCGGTGGAACCGCCCGGTCTACGACGTCGTCAACGGCGTCCCACATCTTCGCGTCGAGAACCGGGTGCTGCCTTCGGGACCGACGGTGGTGGACATGATGGCGAATGCGGCGTTCTACTTCGGGGTGGTGCGGTCGCTCGCCGAGGACGAGCGCCCGATCTGGTCCCAGATGTCCTTCAGCGCCGCGGAGGAGAACTTCCATGCAGGCGCCAAGGACGGGATCGCCAGCCAGGTCTACTGGCCGGGGGTCGGTACGGTCTCGGCGGCTGAGCTCGTCCTGCGGCGGCTCCTCCAGCGGGCGCGGGAGGGCCTGGATGCGTGGGGGATGGATCCGGCGCAGCGCGACCGGCTGCTCAGGGTCGTCGAGGAACGTTGTCTCACCGGCCGCAACGGCGCCACCTGGCAGAGTGCTGTGCTGCGTGAGGTCACGGCGGCTGCACCGAACGACCGACCCGCTGCGCTGCGTGAGGTGGTCAGGCGCTATTGCCAGCACATGCACGACAACCTGCCGGTGCACGAGTGGCCGACCCCGTGAGCGGTTGCGAAACGACGGTCCGTGAGAAGATCGCCCTCACCACCGGGTAGCGTTCGTCACCCATGACGTGGGTCGAAGGAGAAGGATGGGCGTCATCGTCGTCGGATACGTGCCCAAGCCCGAGGGAGAAGCCGCTCTGCGACTGGCCGCTGAGGAGGCCGCCCTGAGGGGTGCGTCGCTCGTGGTCGTCAACTCCCACCGCGGGGGACGAGAGCTCGGCGGCGCCGAGTCGGCCGACGTCGACGCGCATCTCGACGAGGTGCGCGCCCAGCTCAGCGAAGCCGGGATCAAGCACGAGGTCCGTCATCTCGTCCGCGGGCAGGACCCTGCCGAGGACCTGATCTCGGTAGCCGCGGAAGTCTCCGCAGACATCATCATCATCGGACTCCGTCGTCGCTCACCGGTCGGGAAGCTCATTCTCGGCAGCAACGCGCAACGCGTCCTGCTGGACGCCCCCTGCCCGGTACTGGCCGTGAAAGCGGCTGAGTGACCCGGCGGACCGGCGCGGAGACCGGCGCTGGGCGGGTGCTCGACTCCATGGCGACACCCAGGCAACACTCGGACGTGGCACGGGACGGCACGAAATGAATGGAACTCCACCCACAACAAGGAAAGCAGGAGCCTGACACAGGTGAACACAGACGAAGAGCGCGAGGCATCGACCGAGCAGAAGCCAGGTCGTGGGGGCAAGCAGTCAGCCGAGGCCAAGGCAGCCAAGCGCGCCGCCAACAAGGAACGCCGGCGCCAAGAGGACCTGGCCGACCCGGCAGGTGCCGAGGCCCGCGCGGCCAAGCGGGCGGCGCGCCGCGCCGCTCGCGTCGAGGCCCGCGGGGGCAGGGGTGGCGGCAACAAGGGTGGCGGCGGCGGTGGCGGCGGTAACAAGGGCGGTGGTGGTCGCAACCGGGAGGGCGCGACGGATGCACCCGCAGCCTCTGAGGCCGCAGCAACCGACGACGAGTAGTCCAACCTGACCGAACGAACACTGGGCTCGGGCGTCATCGCCCGAGCCCAGTGTTCGTCAGTTCAGCGACGCGACAGGTCAGTGGCCCATCAGGTACTTCCAGTCGTACTCCGTGGACTCCGTCTTGGCCCGGGTCTCAGCCTTGCGGCTCGCGAGTCGTCTCTCGATCTTGCGCAGCGGTGGGGCCAGCAGACCCCGGCTCTCGAACGCGGGCTCGGGTTGCCTGGCATCCGCCCAGGCGCCGGCCTGCGCCGACACGTCCCACTGCTCCCACTCGCCATCGGAGTTGAAGTAGAAGTGGGCGAGGTGGTTGTCGGCTCGTCTCACGTAGATCCCCGAGCCGTCTTGGGCATTGCTCGGGTCTCCGCCGATGGCCCAGCCGCCGGCCAGCTCGGAGATGTCCCAGTGCTCCCACTCGCCGTCGGCGTTGAAGAAGAAGTGCGCCAGGTGGTTGTCCGCACTCCGCACGTAGACACTCGACCCGTCGTACGACGGTGCCGGATCGCCACCGATCGCCCAGCCGCCGGCCAGCTCCGAGATGTCCCACTGCTCCCACTCGCGTTCGGAGTTGAAGTAGAAGTGCACGAGGTGGTTGTCGGCTCGCCGGACGAACACGCCGCGGCCGATCGGTGACGTCGCGGGCCGCCCGACGATCCAGCCGCCGGCCTGGTCCGTGATGTCGGACTGGATCCAGACCCCGTCGTCGTCTCGGTACAGCTGCGCCAGGTGGTTGTCCGCCCGTCGCAGGTAGACGACCCGTCCGTCAGGTGAGATCGCCGGACGGCCGACGATCCAGCCACCGAGGTCTGCGACCTGCCACTCGTCCTCGTCGTCGAGGAAGAAGTGCGCCAGGTGGTTGTCCGCGCGCCGGACGAAAAGGTTCTTCGAGTCTGGCGCGAGCGCGGGGTCGCCGTTGACCAGCCAGTCACCGTTGCGGTCGGACAGGTCGGTCTGTTCCCACTGGTTGCGTTCGTTGAACCGGAACAACGCCAAGTGGTTGTCGGCTCTTCGGACGTACACGGACCGACCGTCGGGGGATACGACCGGATCACCGCTCACCGTGAGTCCGGACACCTGAGCGCTGATGTCCCACTGCTCCCAGTCGCCCGAACCGTTGAAGAAGAAGTGCACGAGGTGGTTGTCCGCCCGCCGGATGAACACCCCTCGGGTGTCACGGGCCAGACTAGGCTCTCCTGCCACCGCCCACCCGGTCGCCTCGCCGACCGACTCAGCGTCGTCATCAGGGGGGAAGTAGAACCTGAAGCGGTTACTGGGCATGCAAGCAGCCTTCCTCGCTCGCGCCACGCGACAGCGCGATCGCGTGTGACTCCGGGGTCTCGAGAGTGCGCGTCAGTCGGCCAACTGAGCGGCGCGATGATGACTCTAGCGGGTTTCGTCTCAGTTGAGGATGGTTGTCGCGAAGCGTTCACCTCGGACCCCCGGGACCCCAGTCTCCTGCAGCAGAAGCCGAATCGGTCCGGCCGATGGCTTGAGCCAGCGGTCTCGCGTGTCACAATAGAGATGCGGCGTCTTGACGTGACCGGCCTTCGCCGCGCTCCGAGCCCAGTCGACGAGAGGTTGTTCGTGTCTTCAAGCACGTCCCGCACCACGCCAGAGTCCGTGCTCGCGCCCACCGCATCGCCTGATGCAGATACGGGCGTGGTCCCCCTCGAAGGGTCTCGATCCATCAGTCGCAAGGCCGTATCCGCAGCCGCGAGCGCCAAACGGGCAACCGTGACGGCCACGGCGAAGACGGCGGCGAAGAAGTCCAGCGCGTCGCCCGCGAAGAAGGCTGCAGGGTCCTCCGCGCTGCGCAGTGTCGGCGGCTGCCGACGACCACGCCGACAGCACCACCAAAGCTGCCCCGGCCACGAAGGCACCGGCCAAGCGGGCCAGCAAGAAGGCCGCTGCAGCAGCCGCCGAGGCGACGGCCACCGAGACCGCGGCGGATGCCGACCCACGCGCACTGCTTCCGGCCGACGAGGTCGACCTCACTCCCAAGAAGCCTCTCGAGGACATTGACGACACGGTCTTCGAGAAGGATCTCGTGAGCGACCCGACGCTCAAGGAGGACGAGAAGGAGGGCTTCACGCTCTCCGAGGCCGACGACAACGACGAGCCCGAGCAGACGGTCACCGTCGCGGGGGCGACCGCCGACCCGGTCAAGGACTACCTGAAGCAGATCGGCAAGGTCCCGCTGCTGAACGCCGAGCAGGAGGTGGAGCTGGCCAAGCGCATCGAAGCCGGGCTCTTCTCCGAGGAGAAGCTCTCCCGTGACGCCAAGGTCTCGGCGAAGCTGCTGGACGAGCTCGAGTGGATCGCCGAGGACGGCCGACGGGCCAAGTACCACCTGCTCGAGGCCAACCTGCGTCTCGTCGTCTCGCTCGCCAAGCGCTACACCGGGCGCGGGATGCTGTTCCTGGACCTGATCCAGGAGGGCAACCTCGGCCTGATCCGCGCGGTGGAGAAGTTCGACTACACCAAGGGCTTCAAGTTCTCGACGTACGCGACGTGGTGGATCCGGCAGGCGATCACCCGGGCGATGGCCGACCAGGCCCGCACGATCCGCATCCCGGTGCACATGGTCGAGGTCATCAACAAGCTGGCCCGGGTGCAGCGCCAGATGCTCCAGGATCTCGGCCGTGAGCCGACTCCGGACGAGCTGGCCAAAGAGCTCGACATGACGCCCGAGAAGGTCGTCGAGGTGCAGAAGTACGGCCGTGAGCCGATCTCGCTGCACACCCCGCTGGGCGAGGACGGCGACTCCGAGTTCGGCGACCTGATCGAGGACTCCGAGGCGATCGTCCCGGCCGACGCGGTGAGCTTCACGCTGCTCCAGGAGCAGCTGCACGCCGTACTGGACACGTTGTCCGAGCGGGAGGCCGGCGTGGTGTCGATGCGGTTCGGCCTCACCGACGGCCAGCCGAAGACACTCGACGAGATCGGCAAGGTCTACGGCGTGACCCGCGAGCGGATCCGCCAGATCGAGTCCAAGACCATGTCGAAGCTTCGTCACCCGTCCCGCTCCCAGGTGCTGCGCGACTACCTCGACTGAGAGCTGGGACCCGCCGCAACTCCGTCCTGAAGGACCACTGCGCGACCAGAGTGAGTAGATCAAGCCCTGACGACCGTTGGTTGATGGAGGTCGGTCGTCGTGCCGTCGCCGACCTGGCCGTCGCCATTGTGGCCCCAGCACCAGACGCTGTTGTTCGTCCGGTATCCACACGTGTGGTTCGTCCCGGCGGAGATCGTGGCCCAGAGGGTGCTGGTTCCGATGTGTTCGGGGATGAAGTGGGTGGCCGTCGTACGGTCGCCCAGCTGGCCGTGACCGTTGTATCCCCAACACCAGAGCTGCCGGTCCGCACGGAGCGCGCAGCTGTGGGCGTCCCCGAGCCCTACGGTGTTCCAGTCCGCGCCTCTACCCACCCAGACCGGCTTCCTCCTGGTCGTGGACGTCCCGTCACCGACCTGGCCGTAGTGGTTGTAGCCCCAGCAGTAGAGCCGATGGTCGAGGTGGATCCCGCACGTGTGGAATACGCCCAACGACACCGCGATCCACTGCCCGGTGCCGATCTTGACCGGCACGAGGCGCGTCGTGGAATCACCGGTGCCCAGCTGACCGTGCGAGTTGTAGCCCCAGCACCGGAGGAACTTGTCGGACCTGTAGCCGCACGTGTGATAGCGGCCCAGGCTCACGGTCTGCCAGTCGAGGCTGACGCCGATCTGAACCGGACGCAGCCGGTCCGTCCCGGTGCCGTCGCCCACCTGGCCCGCGCTGTTGCGGCCCCAGCAGGCGAGTGAGTGGCCGGGGCGGATGCCGCAGGTGTGGAATCCGCCGGCGGACACGCTCAGCCAGCCTGCGGTGCCGACCCGGGTGGGTTTGTAGTGGTTGGCGGTGTCGCCTACGCCCAGCTGGCCGTACGCACCGTAGCCCCAGCACCATAAGGACTTGTCGACGCGGATCGCGCAGGTGTGGTCGCCACCGGTCGAGACGGTCGACCAGTACGCCTTGTCGCCCACCTGGCTCGGGCTGTTGTGGTCCGTGGTGGTGCCGTCTCCTAGCTGTCCTTCCACGTTGTCACCCCAGCACCACAAGGTGTTGTCCGTGCGGATGCCGCAGGTGTGGTCGCCACCGGTGTCGACGCTGGCCCAGTGATACGTGGCGTCACGTGAGGTGCCCAAGCCTTTTTGTGCATCCGCGCTCGCCGGCAGCAGCGGCGCCATGGCGAGCCCCGCGATGGCGATGAGCACGGCGAAACCTGTTCGAGCGTGTGCACTAGATCTGATGGTCATCTTTCTCCCCAAAGTAGGCCGAGCCGAACCCGGAAGGGCGGTCGTCAATCCTCGCGAGCCCCACGTAGCCCAGGAGACCGTCGGCAATCGTTCTCGGCGCCGATCCGAGTGGGAGCAGCCGATCGTTCGCGACCACTCGCCCAGCGTCCGCCCCACCGTATCCACGACCCGGTGACGCACGGTAGGCCTGTTGAGCGGGTTTCACTGGTGATCGGGGCGCGCCGAAACTTGGGACTCTCGCGTCAGCAGGGCGTCCGCACGAGGCAACGCGCCAGGCGCCGAACCTCGTTGATCATCGTCGCGTTGTTCCAGCCGGTCGACAGCGGCGCATGCACCAGGGGTCTGCCTCGTTGGCTCTTGGTCAGGGTCAAGGCGATTCGGTGCTCACTCAGCATCAAGGCGCACTCTGGGTCCCCCGCGGGACGAGACCCCGAGGCAGTGACGAGAACCTTCGTCGCGGTGTCCCGCGTGTTCAGGTGCTTGAAGGAGTCGCAACCGCCGTCAATGACGAGGATGTCGAGCCGTGCGGGCGACGGGTGTCCGACTACGGCCCACGGCAGGCTGACTCTCAGGTAGTTGTCTGGAGGGGCCGGCGAGGAGTGTGATCCGGTCGCCGGATGTGGCGCCGGATGTGGCGCCGGGGTGTCCGCCGAGCATCCGGCAGTCAGGATTCCGCCACACACCACGACCCCGGCCAAAGCAACCGATCGCGACGTCGTACCTGAGCTCCGCGAACGTCCGGGGGACCGCATGGCTTCACCATCCGGCATCCCTGCCGCGACGGCCACAGCTCTGCCGATCTGTTCTTGAATCGTCACTCAGACCGAGGATCCAGGGCTGGTTCCGGTCCTTGCGCTGGCCGGGGGGTCGATGGGGACGTAGCAGCCTTGTGGATGCACTTCATTGCGTTGACGTTCCCTGTGGACAACGGTTTCTGGCGGAGAAAGTGTCGGTGGGCTGCCTTATATTCATATGTATGAGCGAGAACGAGGCGTCGATGATGGTGGGGCCTTCGACGGCCGACCTGGCGTCGTTCCTGACCTCGCTCAGCCAACCGGCCCCCACCGGGGATGAGGCGAGTCGGCTGGACCGGATCACTGTGCTGGAGCAGATCAAGGCCGCGGCCGCCGCTGAGCAGGCCCGTTAGACGGTGGCGTTCAAACAGTCAAGGGTCGAGGCCCGGCGGACGGCGGGGGTGCGGGTCCGGGATCTGACCAAGGGGATCGGGTCGGAGATCGCGCTGGCCCGCCAGGAGTCGCCGTGGTGGGGGTCGCGGTTCGTCGGGTTCTCCGACGCCCTGGTCCACGAGATGCCCCACACGCTCGCTGCTCTGACCGGTGGGGTGGTGTCGGAGTACGGGGCGACGTTGATGGTCGCCGAGACCGGCTGCCTCACCCGCGAGCACCGCATCGAGGTCGACCAGCAGCTCGGTGGGCGACTGGTGGGGATGTCGACCAAGCAGATCAAGGCCGAAGCCAGACGGATCGCCTACCGGCTGGACCCGGCGGCGTTCGTGGCCCGCGCCGCCAAAGCCGAGGCCGACCGCAGGGTCACATCGACGCCGGCACCGGAGACGATGATGAACATCCACGGACTGCTGCCAGTCGTCGAGGGTGCCGCCGTGATGGCCGCCCTGACCACGGCCGCCGCTACCGCCCGGGCCGCCGGAGATCCCCGCAGCAAGAGCCAGGTGATGGCCGACACCCTGGTCGAACGAGTCACCGGACAAACCACCGCCGGGCAGACCCCCGTCGAGATCCAGCTCATCATCACCGACCAGACCCTGCTCGGGGACGACCACACCCCCGCCTGGATGACCGGCTACGGACCCGTCCCCGCCGCCCACACCAGGTCGTGGCTGCGCGGACTCGACGACACCACCACAACCTGGATCCGGCGCATCCTCACCGACCCGGTCACCGGACTCATCACCGCCATCGACACTCACCGGCGACTCTTCACCGGCCCACTACGCCGCGCCCTGGTCATCCGCGACCAATGGTGCCGCACCCCCTGGTGCGGAGCCCCCATCCGACATGCCGACCATGTCATCCCCGTCCAAGACGGCGGTGAAACCACCGAAGCCAACGGCCAAGGCCTCTGTGAGACCTGCAACTACACCAAACAAGCCCCCGGCTGGACCAGCACCCCCGGACCCGACGGCGCCGGACGAACCATCCAGATCACCACCCCCACCGGACACACCCACCAATCCCGACCACCACCCCTGCCCGGCGCAGAGCCGCGCGAGCAGCCGGATCAACAGGCGCCGTACCCGCGGGTGGTCAACGTCGGCTCACCCGGGCTGATCGAACGCACCGCCTGAAGTGGCGCCGTCGCGCCGTCGCCCGACCTTCGCGCGAAGCCATCACGGTGCCCTCGGAGCCCTAGGTCGGAGGCTCCAAACGTCAGTGGCCGGTCACGCCGAAGGTGACGACCTTGGACATCCGGCCCCGGCGTTGCGACCAGAGGTTTAGCAACGGTTCACGTGGGTACCTTCGCCCCAAGGCCGGGTGTCGGTCTTCGCAGTCATTCCCTATTCAGGGTCGGGGGTGACTGTCGGTTTTCGGTTGTAGGCCGAAGCACTCCCTATCGACCTTGGGACTTCGGAGACTCGAGCTTGCACGTGAGGGAGTGGACGGTCATGGTGCCGCCCGATTCGTGGGGGCCGCTGGATCGCATCTCTGCGATCGAGGCGGCAGAGATCCTCGGCTGCACCGTGGCGACCGTTCAGCGTCACATCGCTGCTGACCGGTTGCACGACGAGACACTCGACTCCGGGGAGGCGATCTCCCGCGCAGAAGTCGAGGCGATGGCGGCTGAGCTGTACCCCTGGCGCCGTCACGTGCACGACCCGAAGTCGTACTGGGTGACGGGCGCCCAAGCCGCCGACGTCCTCGGCATCAGCATCAGCCGGCTCGACCAGCTCTCAGATGCGCATCAAATCCCCTTCGTACGGCACGAGGACCGGACCAGGCTGTACCGTCGCAGACAGCTCGAGCTGTTGACACTGGATGACCGCCGGTTGGGGAGATGATGGATCTTCTGTCTGAACGAGACCGCGACGTGCTGGACTTCGATGCCCTCGAGTTCCGGCACCCGAGGATCCGCGACGGTGAGATTCGGCGACGCTTCGGCTTGACGGCGCAGGCCTACGCGGCCAGAGTCGCCGAGCTCCACGCGACCGCGCACGGTGCCTATTACGCCGCGATGGCGAACCGGCGTCGGCGACGTCACCAAGCGGAGGCTCCGGCCTGATCGCGCTGCGAACCAGGGCGGCGCGGTCACGTCGTGAGTACGGCCGTGAACCAGATTGCGGCAGCGACCAGCGTGCCGAACATCTCGATCGCGAGCGAGAGCCCCACCGCGCGTAGCGCGACCTTGGTCGACGGCCAGGCGCTCGCATGCGAGCCCAGGCGCTGGTACTCCGCTGCATAGATGCCGAGCGACGAACCCGATGAGCAGCCCGACGACCGGGACCACGAAGAAGCCCACGACCCCGACCAGCGCCCCGGCGACCATGGACGAGTTCGGCACCCCGCTGGCCGCGAGCCGTCTGCCGGGCAGGACGTACTTGGCGATCTGAGTCACCACGATCACCAGCGCCGCCGCGCCGAACACGCTCCAGGCGGTCGTCGTACCCACCCGGAAGGCCCAGAAGAGGATCGCTCCGAGGACCAGGATCGCCCCGGGCAGCACCGGGACCACGACTCCGAGCAGCCCGGCCAGGATCACCAGGCCGACGATGAGCAGTCCGGTCGTGGTCACGGAGCCACCCTAGGAGACGCGGAAGGCGGCCACCCCAAGGTGACCGCCATCACAAGATCACTGGCTGCGACCGGGAGGACGCTGGAGGCTTCAGCCTTCCCGCATGGTCCTTCGCGAGTCACCCAGGGTGCCGGTCTCGTCGTGGATCGTCAGAGCGATCTGCTGCAGCTTCTCGGCGTGTTCGCGGGCGTGATGTGCACAGAACAGCAGGTCACGGCCGCTGGCAAGCTCGACGCGCACGTACGCCTGTGCTCCACACCGGTCACAACGGTCGAGAGCGGTGAACTTGGGGCTAGGTGCTACGGCTGTCGTCACGTGTTGCCTTTCTTTCCCGAAGGACTGCGTGTCATGAAGAACATCCAACCAGCGATGATCATTCCCGCCGCGCAGCCCCAGATGATGAGACGCTGCCTAGAACCATACGTCGCCGCGGACCGATAAACCGCCTTTGGGTCATTGACGTGTTGCCGAGCCGGTCGCGTGTCGTGGCGCTGCGTGGGCTCCGGGGTCGTGTCCTGACCGGCCGGTAGGGTTCAAGGGCAGCTCGAAGTGCAGCCGCCCACCACCCCATTGCGACGTCTGAGGAGTTCCGTGCCCCCTCGCGCCACCGCCGTCGACGCGACGTACAACGCGCGTCATCTGCTCGTCCTCGAGGGCCTCGAAGCGGTGCGCAAGCGCCCCGGCATGTACGTCGGCTCGACGGACACCCGCGGACTCATGCAGTGCGTCTGGGAGATCATCGACAACGGCGTCGACGAGGCGCTGGCGGGCATCTGTCACCACATCGTGGTCACTCTGCACAGCGATGGGTCGGTCGAGGTCTCCGACGACGGCCGGGGGATCCCGGTCGACATCGAGCCCAAGACCGGCCTGCCCGGGGTCGAGGTGATCTTCACCAAGCTGCACGCTGGAGGCAAGTTCGGTGGCGGATCGTACGTCGCAACCGGCGGGCTGCACGGCGTCGGCGCGTCCGTGGTCAATGCGCTGTCCGCGCGGCTCGACGTCGAGGTGGACCGGACGCCGGTCACCCGTGCGATGTCGTTCCAGCGCGGCGTGCCCGGAGTGTTCTCCGGCGACGGACCGGAGGCGTCGTTCCGGCCCGCCTCCGAGCTGGCCACCGGTGCACGCGTCCGCAAGGGCGTCACCGGAACCCGGATCAGGTTCTGGCCGGACCGGCAGATCTTCACCAAGGACGCGCATGTCGTGCTCGACGAGCTGGTCACCCGGGCCCGCCAGACCTCCTTCATCGTGCCCGGGCTCGAGATCCGGATCCGGGACGAACGGGGCCCCGAGACGGTCGAGGAGACGTTCCGGCACGACGGCGGGATCGCCGAGTTCTGCGAGTTCCTGGCTACCGACCCGCCAGTCACCGAGGTGCTGCGGCTGGCAGGGCTCGGACGTCTTCACCGAGACCGTGCCCGTGCTCGACGAGGCGGGCCACATGACACCACAGGACGTCGAGCGTGAGCTGGGCGTCGACATCGCCCTGCGTTGGGGGACCGGCTACGACACCGAGGTGCGCTCGTTCGTCAACGTCATCGCCACCCCCAAGGGCGGGACCCACGTCGTCCGGTTTCGAGAAGGCGCTCACCAAGACCTTCAGCGACGCCGCCAAGGGCACCCGTGGGCTGCTCAAGGCCGGTGAGGGCGACCTGCTCAAGGACGACGTTCTCGAGGGTCTCACCGCCGTGGTCACCGTCCGGCTGGCCGAGCCGCAGTTCGAGGGCCAGACCAAGGAGGTGCTCGGCACCCCGCCCGCCAACAAGATCGTCGCGAAGGTCGTCTCGGACCACCTCAAGGCGTTCCTGACCTCGACCCGCCGAGCCGAGAAGCAGCAGGCCAGAGCGGTCCTCGAGAAGGTGGTCTCGGCTGCACGCACCCGAGTTGCCGCCCGGCAGCAGCGAGACACCCAGCGCCGCAAGACCGCCCTGGAGTCCAGTGCGCTGCCGACAAAGCTGGCCGACTGTCGCAGCAACGACGTGGAGCGCAGCGAGCTCTTCATCGTCGAGGGGGACTCCGCTCTCGGGACGGCGAAGCTGGCCCGCAACTCGGAGTTCCAGGCCCTGCTCCCGATCCGGGGCAAGATCCTGAACACCCAGAAGAAGTCATCCGGCGAGATGCTGCAGAACGCCGAGTGCGCCTCGATCATCCAGGTGGTCGGCGCCGGCAGCGGTCGCACGTTCGACATCACCCAGGCGCGCTACGGCAAGATCATCTTCATGGCCGACGCCGACACCGACGGTGCCCATATCCGCTGCCTGCTCGCCACCTTGTTCCACAACCACATGCGCGAGCTGCTGCAGAAGGGCCGCATCTACACCGCGGTGCCGCCGCTGCACCGGATCGAGCTCTCCAACCCCAGGAAGGGGATGGAGAAGTATCTCTACACCTACAGCGACGACGAGCTGCAGCGGCGGCTCGCGGAGCTGTCCAAGAAGGGGCTGCGCTGGAAGGACCCGATCCAGCGATACAAGGGCCTCGGCGAGATGGACGCCGACCAGCTGGCGGAGACCACGATGGACCCCCGCCGCCGAACCCTCCGCCGCATCACCATCGACGACGCGCTCGAGGCGGAGGCCGTGTTCGAGCTCCTGATGGGCAATGACGTCGCCCCGCGCAAGGAGTTCATCGTGCAGGGCGCCTATGAGCTCGACGTCGATGCTATCGACGCCTGAGCAGGCGGCTAGCTGAGCGTCCAGGTGTCGATGGCGGTTCCGCCAGGGATGTCGTGGATAACCCATGTGTGCTTCGGTCGCGACGTGTCCAGGACGGCACGACCCTGACCGTGCAGCGTGACCTTGCGAGTGGGGGCGTCGTACGTCAAGGTCAGCCGCATGTAGCCGCAGACCTGTTTCTCGAGATCCGGGCCCGATCCGAACTGCCACGTCATCAGCTCACCGGGCTGCAGCGGCAGCTGGTTCTTCGAGGTCCCCGAGCTGATGTAGCAGGGGAACTGGCCTCTCGAGTTGTAGACGCCTGAGCCGTCGTTCTTGCCGCGCAGGTATCCCACGTAGTGCCGGTCGCCGCCGATCCACGCGACCTTCAGCTGGTGCCCGAGGATGTAGTCCCTGATCTTCAGTTGCTCGGTCGGATACGTCCAGGGTTTGTCGCTGCGTTTCCCACCGGGCTGGTCGTTGAAGTCGGCCAGCCATGAGGTCTCGTTGCAGATCAGGTTGACCTTGGACGGGTCGAGCGTCTCGAACAGCCACGCCAGCTGGACTTCGCCGAACATCGTCTTGTCCGGACCGTCGGGGTCGGTGACGTTCGACCGGTCGGGGGAGCGGAAGTCGGTGACGATGACCCGGACCGCGGTGCCGATGTCGAATGAGTAGTAGCGGCCGCGGCGCGGCGACCGGGTATCGCCGTAGTCACGCACCGGGAAGAGCTTCTGGAATGCGATGAGCTCGCGGATCGTCTCGGGCGAGTTGTGAATGCCGTTCTTCGGGTCGCCGTTCACCGTCAGCTCGTGGTCCGAGATCGTCACGACGTTCATCGCCGCACCTTGGAAGGCTTGTCGCATGGACTTCTGGACACTCATCGACTTCCTGTAGTGCACGAGATCCTTCTTGTACGACGCGCCGGCCGGGATCAGCTGACCCCAGTACCCCCAGTCGCCCAGGTGCCAGACGTCATCGGGTCTCCAGGACTGGATGTCGTCGAAGGCGAGCTCGGTGGTGAGGGGGCTCGCTGCGTTGTTCTGGCAGCAGACGACCGCGACCCGCCTGGTCCACGACCCGTCCGTCGCCGGCAGGGTCTTGAACCTGATCTTCTCGCCGACCCGGGACCCCGCGAACACGATGCTGGCCAGGTACGCGGTGTTCGCCGCCTTCCCGTTGACCTGGTGACGAACGATCGCGTCCCCGTCGGCGGTCTCGAGGCCGACGAGCTCCTGCTGACCTGACCCGTCGGCCCGCCAGACCGCGAGGTTGACCTGCTTGCCGGCATCAGCGAGCGCTAGCGTTGAATGCACCAGGATGCCGTCGGGCGTGGCGCCGCCGCTGAGAATGAAGGACGGTTTCACCGTCTCTTCGGTCGGCGGCGATGCGGACCGGCGGCCGAACAGGTGTCCTAGCGCCCCGGCAACACCGAGGCCGAGGAAACGTCGTCTGGAAAGGTCTTTGAAGGATCCCCAAGAAGTCATGATCCATGAGTCTAGTGGTCCGTGTCAGGCCCAGATCGCATCCGTGGGAGCGCCGGGTGGCTCCGATATGTGCGTCAGAGTGTGGTGACACAGATCACATTGCGGCCCTAGGATGAGTGGTTCGTCCCGACCCTCGCGACATCTGGAGGGTGTTGCTCGATAGGTGGGGTTCGGGCTTACCTCAGGGGTGACGCATGACCATCACGATTCCTGCCCGCGCACGCCGATACGCCGCTATCGCGGTTGCCGTTGGCGGCCTGGTCGCCGTACCCACGTTGCCCGCGAGTGCCGGCACCCACGCCGGCGCGACCGGCAGTCCTGCTTTCGTCTATGGCTGGGCGAGCGTCGACTCCGGGGCTAACCACTCCTGCGGCGTCCGCACCAACCACACGCTGTGGTGCTGGGGCAGCAACTCGAGTGGCCAGCTCGGCGACGGCACCAGCACGAACCGGCATCACGCCACCCAGGTCGGCTTCGGCAGCAAGTGGGCGTCGGTCTCTGCCGGCCTCGCGCACACCTGCGCCATCCGCCTGGACGGCGCCCTGTTCTGCTGGGGCTCCAACAGCTATGGCCAGCTCGGCGTCGGTGACACGGGCACCCGGTACTCCCCGACCCGAGTGGGCACCGCACACTGGCTGAGCGTGTCGGCGGGCGGATACCACACCTGCGCCATCCGGTCCGATCGATCCCTGGGGTGCTGGGGCTACAACTCCGACGGCGAGCTCGGTGACGGGACCAGCCAGAGCAGGTACAGGCCGACCAAGATCGGTCCCAACTACGACTGGCAGTCGGTGAGCTCAGGCCGCTACCACACCTGCGGCATCAGATCCGCTCACGTCCTGCGCTGCTGGGGGTACAACTCCAGCGGCCAGCTGGGGCTGGGAGACACCTCCAGCCGCTACATCCCGACCCCGGTCGGGTCGGCGCGGAACTGGGCGACGGTCTCAACGGGTTACGCCCACACGTGCGGCGTGCGATACGACGGCTCGGCCTGGTGCTGGGGCTACAACGGGTACGGCCAGCTCGGCGACGGCACCTCCACCACGCGCTACATCCCGAAGCGGGTGGGCGGCAGCTACGGCTGGACCGAGATCGGGACCGGCTACGGCCATACCTGTGCACTTCGCGCCCAGGGCACGATGTGGTGCTGGGGCTACAACGCGTACGGCCAGCTCGGCAACCGCACCTTCGCTACGCGGTACAGCCCACAGCGCATCGGCACGAGCACCCTGTGGAAGACCATCTCGGGCGGCGACTACCACACCTGCGGATACCGCACGAACCGCAGCGTCTGGTGCTGGGGCAACAACAACTCTGGCCAGGTCGGTGACGGCACCACGATCAACCGGTCCACCCCGAAGATCGTCAAGACGAACTAGCCAACCACGGTCTGCGGTCGAGACCGCCCGGCGCATCGGTGGCCGGGCGGTCTCGTCGTTCGGCCTCGTGGCCGTACGTCATCTGCACATCAGCAACACCCGTCCCAGGCGTAACAGCCGGCCGTCACCGGTTTCTCGGTGCACGTCCACGGTGTGGCCAATGTGCGGAGAAGCCCTGACGGTGGGACAGTATGCAGATAAATCGTTGTGACCGTGGTCACACCCGCCTTGGGTGTGCCTGGCAGGAGGAGAGCATGAAGCGAACGAAACTGCGCAGCCTGGCCCTTGCGGGCCTCTGCGCGTCGGTAGCCCTGCTGACAGCCGGCTGCCTGCAAGACCCGAACGGTTCGGGGAGCGGTGGGGTAGCCGGGCTCAACGGTTACGTCGATGGCGGGACGACCGACGGCGACCATGTCGTCACCATGCTGGGCGCCTTCGGTGGCGACGAGCAGAAGGCCTTCGAGGCGTCCCTGGCGGACTTCGAGAAGCAGTCCGGCATCGACATCAAGTACACGGCCGACACGGACTTCACCACAACGATCAAGCAGAAGACGCAGTCCGGCGACTCGCCCGACATCGCGCTGTTCCCGCAGCCGGGCGGTCTCCTCGAGCTTGCCGACAAGGGCTACATCCAGCCCATCGACACCTACCTGGACTTCGACAAGCTCAACAGCACGCTGATCCCTGGCTTCCTCGATGCGGCGCGGCTCAACGGCCGCGTGTACGGCGCCCCGATGCGGATGGCCGTCAAGAGCATCGTCTGGTACCCGAAGGCGGCCTACGAAGCCACCGGCGACTCGACGTCACCGAAGACGATCCAGGAGCTCATGACGCTCTCCGACAAGATCAAGGCCAGCGGCACGCCGCCGTGGTGCATGGGCTGGGAGTCCGACCAGGCCACCGGTTGGGTGGGCACTGACTGGATCGAGGAGCTCGTGCTCCGGATGTGGGGACCCGACGTCTACGACCAGTGGGTCAACCACGCGATCCCCTTCAACGACCCGCGCATCGTCAAGGCCTTCGACGAGTACGGCAAGCTGGTCTTCACCGACGGCATGGTCCTCGGTGGCGTCAAGGGCATCCTCAACACCAGCTTCGCCGATGCGATGACCCCGGCGTTCGACACGCCACCGAAGTGCATGTTCCATGCGCCAGGGCAACTTCGTCAGCGGCTTCTTCCCGGCCGCCGTGCAGAAGAACCTGGACAAGGACGTCGGCATCTTCGTCTACCCGCCGTTCGCGGGCGGCTACCAGGGCCAGCCGATCCTGGGTGGCGGTGACATCGCCGCGCTGATGAACGGCAACGACCCCGACGCCATCGCGGTCATGAAGTTCCTCACCTCCGACAAGTTCGGCGGCCCGTGGGCGCAGGCCGGCGGCTGGCTCTCGCCGCACAAGACGTTCGACCAGTCCAACTACCCGAACCAGGTCACCAAGACCATCGCCGACCTGGCCGCGAACGCTGACGTGTTCCGCTACGACGCCTCCGACGCGATGCCGAAGGAGGTCGGCTCTGGCACCTTCTGGACCGGCATGGTCGACTGGCTCCAGGGCGAGTCCGCCGAGGACGTCACGACGGCCATCGAGAAGTCCTGGCCGGCACCATGAGCGACGTCACCCTCGACAGCGACGAGCTGAGAACTCAACAGCCCGACGACGAGGCTCCGGAGATCGGTGCCGCGAACTGGGCAAGGGTCGCCATCGGGCTGGTCGGTGTGATCGTGCTGGTCTGGGCACTCACCAACCTGTTCCTGGCCTTCGGCTACTACCCCGAGAAGTTCCACGGCAAGCTGGTCATCGGCGTCCTCGCCCTGGTCGGCGGCGTGGGGGGCGCTGCGGTGCTCTTCTTCTTCCTCAACATGGCCGTCGAAGGACTTCCGCGGAAGATCTCGGAACGGGTCATCCCCTATGCGTTCCTGCTGCCCGGCGTCGGGCTGATGACAGTGATGCTGCTCTATCCGGCGATCCTGACGATCAACTACTCCTTCGCCAACGCGGACAGCACGGCGTACGTGGGCCTGGAGAACTATCGGACCATCTTCGGCGACTCGGACTTCCGGGAGTCGATCCTCAACAACATCCTGTGGTTGATCATCGTCCCCGCGGTCACCGTGTCCATCGGGGTCGTGGTGGCCGTGCTCGCCGACAAGCTGTCCGCACGCGGTGAGAAGACCTCCAAGTCGATCATCTTCGTGCCGATGGCGATCTCCTTCGTCGGCGCCTCGGCCATCTGGGGCCTGGTCTACGCCTACAACAACCAGGGTCAGACCCAGGTCGGTCTGCTGAACGCCATCTGGGTCAAGCTGGGCGGCAACCCGCAGACGTGGTACCAGATATCGACGCTCAAGCTGAACTCGATCCTGCTGATGGTCATCTTGATCTGGCTGCAGGTCGGCTTCTCGATGATCTTGATGTCGTCGGCCATCAAGGGCGTTCCTGAGGACACCCTCGAGGCGGCTCGGATCGACGGGGCCAGTGAGTGGCAGATCTTCTGGCGGGTCGTGGTCCCCCAGATCAAGGGGACCATGATCACGGTCTTCATCACGGTGACGATCCTGGTCCTGAAGGTCTTCGACATCGTCTACGTGTCGACCAACGGAAACTACAAGACCAACGTGATCGCGAACCTGTTCTTCAACACGCTGTTCGCGGACGACCAGGCGGGGCAGGCCTCGGCGATCGTGGTCGTCCTGCTGATCGCGATCACTCCCGTCCTCATCTACCAGGTGCGGCACTTCCGGCAAGAGGAGATGAACTGATGAGCAGCATGACGATGAAGGACGGTCGGCGCCGCAGCCCCTTTGCGATCGTCACGATGGTGCTGCTCTGCCTGCTGTGGACGATCCCGACGATCGGCCTGCTGGTCACGTCGTTCCGCACCCGTGACGAGGCGACCACGTCGGGCTGGTGGAGCGCGCTCGTCCATCCGTTCTCGTCGACCTGGACCTTCGACAACTACCAGAAGACGTGGACCGACAGCGACCTCAGCGCCGGCTTCGTCAACAGCATCCTGGTCGCCGTACCCGGCGACCATCATCCCGATCATGTTCGCGGCGTTCGCTGCGTACGCGTTCACGTTCATGAACTTCCGGGGCAAGGATGTCATCTTCATCGTCATCGTCGCCGTTCTGGTGATCCCGATCCAGGTCGCCTTCCAGCCGATGCTCAACCTGCTCGGGCCCAACGGTCTCGGCATCTCGGGCCAGTACATCTCCGTCTGGCTCCTGCATACGGGTTTCGGCATGCCGCTGGCGATCTATGTCATGCGCAACTACATGAGCACCCTGCCCAAGACGGTGATCGAGTCGGCGAAGATCGACGGCGCGAGCCACTACCAGACGTTCTGGCGGCTGATCGTGCCGATGTCGGTTCCCGTCCTGGCGGCGTTCGCCATCCTGCAGTTCCTCTGGGTGTGGAACGACCTGCTCATCGCCAAGCTGTTCCTGAACGCCGACAACAGCACGGTCATCGTCAGGGTCCAGCAGCTGCTCGGAACCCAGGGCCAAGGTCAGGAGCTGCTCACGGCCGCGGCGTTCATCTCCATGATCGTGCCGCTGGTCGTGTTCTTCACCCTGCAGCGGTTCTTCGTCCGTGGTCTGACATCGGGGGCGGTCAAGGGCTGAGACACCAGCGCAGGACAACGAGCTCCAACCTCAATCACCTTTTACTCGGATCGTCCGGCACGTACCTGCCGGTGAAAGGAACATCAGGCTCATGGCAACAGTGACGTTCGACAAGGCACAGCGGTGGTTCCCGGGTGCGGATCGGCCGACGGTTCCGGGCATCGACCTGGAGATCGCGGACGGCGAGTTCATGGTTCTGGTCGGGCCGTCGGGGTGTGGCAAGTCCACGACCCTGCGGATGTTGGCCGGGCTCGAGGAGGTCAACGACGGCCACATCTATATCGGGGACCGTGAGGTGACGAAGCTGCCGCCGAAGGACCGCGACATCGCGATGGTGTTCCAGAACTACGCGTTGTACCCGCACATGACGGTGGCCGACAACATGGGCTTCGCGCTGAAGATGGCGAAGGTCAGTCCGGACGAGCGGAAGAAGCGGGTCGCGGAGGCGGCGGAGATCCTCGGTCTGACCGAGTACCTCGAGCGCAAGCCGAAGGCCCTGTCCGGAGGCCAGCGCCAGCGGGTGGCGATGGGTCGGGCGATCGTCCGCGAGCCGCAGGTGTTCTGCATGGACGAGCCGCTGTCGAACCTGGACGCGAAGATGCGGGTCCAGACCCGGACCGACATCGCCAAGCTGCAAGCCAACCTCGGAGTCACCACGGTCTACGTGACCCACGACCAGGTCGAGGCGATGACCATGGGCGACCGGGTGGCGGTGATGAAGCTGGGCGAGCTGATGCAGGTCGACTCGCCGTTGAACTTGTACGACCGCCCGGTGAACCTGTTCGTGGCGGGCTTCATCGGCTCCCCGCAGATGAACCTGATGGAGGCCACCGCGGCTGATGGGCGGGCCAAGATCGGTGACTACGACGTACCCGTGGACCCGACCGCGCAGTCGAAGATGAAGGGCAACGTCACGGTAGGGGTTCGGCCGGAGGCGTGGCGGTTGACCACCAAGGAAGAGGGTGGGCTGCCGATCGAGGTCACCGTCGTCGAGGAGCTCGGCTCCGACGCGTTCGTCTACGGCACCAGCGGCGTCAAGGGCACCCCGCACGACCTGATCGTCAGGGTCAGCGCACGCGACTCCGTACATCGCGGCGAGACCATCCACGTCACCACCGACCCCAAGAACGTGCACGTCTTCGACACCGACACCGGAGAACGCCTCAGCGCCTGATTGACCTCGGCAAAAGCAGCACGCAGAGGAGTGCGGCGATCGCTGATGCGATCGCCGCACCCCAGAAGATGGCGTGCAGCTGGGCGATGCCCGCGTGCTTGAGCAGCGTCGATGTAGGCGTCGCAGAGGTTGTCCGTCGGGGCAGGCCTCGTGCAGCGTCGGCTGGCCCGCCGACACGGCGTAGAAGCGGTGCAGCCCGATGGCGGTCAGCGCCGAGATCCCGACCAGCATGCCGACCATGCGGGCGACGACCAGCAGAGCCGACGCAACGCCGTGTACGGCATCGTCGGTGGCGGCCAGCAGGGCCGCGTTGGTCGGCGCGATCGCCATCCCGAAGCCGAGACCACAGAGCACCAGGGCGAAGGTCGGACCTGGCGTGATGCAGAGTCGTCGCTCCCCATCGCGTCATCAGCACGAACCCGACGGTGGACATGGCCATCCCGGCTGCCGCAAGCACGCCGTACGGCACTCTTCGGCTGAGGTACCCGCCCAGCCAGGGCGCCGACCGGGATCGCGACCAGCAGGCGCACCAGCACCAGCGCCGCGTCGAGCTGCGAGTCGGGATAGACCGTCACCCGCGCGAAGACCGGGATGTCGACCAGGGCGGCGATCAGCGCGGCCCCCACCATCAGGTTGACCACGAGCGCCCCCCAAGCGGGGCGGGCCGAGAGTGCACCGGCGGGCAGCAGCGGCGACCGCGCGCGGCGTTGTCGCACCGCGAAGGCGGCGGCCGCGAGGCCGCTGGCCAGGAGCAACCAGGGACCGGCCGGAGCCAGGACCTGAACCTCGGGGTTGGCACTGGCGAACGCCAGCACGATGCCCGCCAGGCTGAGGGCCAGCAGTGCCGCGCCGGGCACGTCGGCCGTCCGCACGACCTCGCCCCAGCCCCGCCAGCTCACCAGTGGGCGACGGGCGGTTGCCTCGCGGAGCACGAAGAGACCGGTGAGCACGAAACAGGTGACTGCCATCGGCGTCGACCAGCGGCTGTCCCCGGCGTAGCGGATGTAGGCGCGACCCGGTGGTCAGGCCGGTCGACGAGCCGGGCCGGCTCGGTCATCACCAGCGCCAGGCTCACCAGGGCCGCCACGGCGAGCACCGCCCCGAGGACGTCGAAGCGCGGACGTGGAGGGGCTGACCTCGAGTCGCCTCGGCCCATCACCAGCAAGACGATGGCCAGGCCGGTGCCTGCTGCGAGGTTGAGCCAGAAGATCGCCCGCCAGCTCCAGGCGGCGATCACCACGGCGCCGTAGAGCGGCCCGATGACAGCGCCGAGCTCCTGCACCGCCCCGACGACGCCGAGCGGGAGCCCGCGGCGGTCGGCCGCCCAGATGTCGGCCACCAGTGCCAGGGTCGCAGGCACCAGTCCTCCGCCACCGACGCCCTGCAGGAAGCGCCCGATCACCATGCTCACCAGGTCGTACGACGCCGCCGTGAGGAGAGAGCCCACCGAGAACACGACGAGCGACCCGACCAGCACCGGAATCCGTCCGCGCAGGTCCGCGACCTTCCCGATCAGGGGCAGCATCGCGACGTACCCGAGGAGGAACCCGGAGACGACGGGAGCACCGCGTTGGAGCTGGTCGATGCCGAGTCCGACCGACGCCATCATGTCCGGGAGCGCGAGGACGACGACATACGTGTCGGCCGCGGCGAACCCGACGGCGATGGCCGCTACGACGAGCAGCCTGCGGGTGGGCCGCAGGGCCGTCGTACCGACGTCGCTCACGTCCGGAGGCTACTGGGGCGCAGTGATCGTGACGGGGTCGGCGGAGAGGTCGAGCTCGATCGAGTAGGTGCTGCTGCCGTGGTCGGGGCCGTAGAACGGGCCGGTGATGGACACGGCATGCAGGACGTCGTCCTCGGTGAGCGTGAACGTCACGTCGAAGGGCGTCAGCGCGGAGGACGGGAACAACGCGTGGACCGACCGTGCCTGGCAGGGTGCCGGAGATCTTGGTGAGCACCAGGCTCCCGCTGCGTTCGGACCCGTCGTCGGAGAGGTTTCGTGGCGCTGGTGAGCAGGGACGAGATCCCGGTCGAGCGATCCATCAGCGCCGACGGGTCGGGAGCGCCGTACTCGGACGGGTTGATCGTGCTCCAGGAGACGAACGGCAGCTTCGGCGTAGACCTTCCCGTCGACCGCGACCAGCGGGGCGGTGAACGACAGACCACGCTTGATCTGGACCTCACCCAGGAAGGCCGGGGCATGGGTGCCGGTTCCGTGGGCGCTCTCGAGTGCGGTCGTGTCCGGAAGGTCCGTCGGACGAGAGGGTGAAGCCGATGAACTTGGCGTCGTCGATGCCCTGCTTGGCGGCGGCCAGCCGGGCGCGAAGGAGACTCGCCGTTGGAGCCCGAGCCACCTCCGCACGCCGTGAGGCCGGTCAGAGCGGCCACCGTAAGCACCAGGACGATGAGTGTCGTCAGCCTGCGCATGGCTCACACCTTGTCATGCGGTCCGGCGATCGCTCGCGATGGGCTGAGCGGCCGGGGTGCCGGAGCCGTCGCGACGGCCCAGCTCGGCGGGCAGGTCGACCGGCGCCCCGTTGGCAGCACCAGCCACGGCCGGGCCCCGGCCCGACGTACGCCACCAGGATGGTGTCCTCGCCACGGAGGAACCGGTGGCAACGGACCCCACCAGTGCCTCGACCCTTGCCCGGGATACTCGGCGAACGGGCGTGACCTTGACGGTGCCGGACTCGGTGCCGGGCAGTGCGCTGCCGGCCCCTGCCACGGTCACGACGACGTTGTCCGCGCCCGTCGTCCACGCCGCCGAAGAACGTGACGGTGGCTCCGGGCGCCAGCCGGATGCCGGCCACCCCGCCCCCGGAACGGCCCTGGGGCCGGACCACCGATGCCGGGAAGTGCAGGAGCTGGGCGTCACTGGTCACGAAGACCAGCTCGTGGGCACCGGTGGTCTCGACCCCTCCGACGACGGCATCCCCGTCGTCGAGCCGGATCAGGTCCCAGCTGTCCTTGTTGAGCACCTCGGGCTGGATGCGCTTGACGATGCCGTTTCGGGTGCCGAGGGCCAGGCCGGCGGAGTCGGGCAGCAGCGAGGTCAGCGTGACGACGCGTTCGCCGGGCTCGAGCGACACGAACTCCGTGATCGGCGCACCGCCCTGCAGCGTCGGGGCGTTGGCCGTCTCGGGAAGCGCCGGCAGGTCGAGGACTCCCAGCTTGACGAGTCGCCCGGCGGAGGTCACCAGGCCGACGACGCCTCTCGCGGTCGCCGGGGCGGTGGCCATCACCACGTCGTGTCGGGCTCGGGTGCCACCGCTGCCGAGCGGACTCGCCGCCGGTCGTGCGGGCCAGCAGGCCGGTCGACGACAGCAGCACGAGGCACGGGTCGTCGGCCACCTCGAGCGGCACCGCCGTGGAGACCGGCTGTCCGGCCGACTCGAGCAGCACCGTCCGTCGCGGGGTGCCGTGCTGCTTCGCGACCTCGGTGAGCTCGTCACCGGTCAGCCTGCGCAGCAGCTCCGGGTCGTCCAGGATCGCGGTCAGCTCTTCGATGGAGCGCTGGAGATCCGCCTGCTGACTCTCGAGCTCGAGCCGCGAGAACCTGGTGAGCCTGCGCAGCGGCATGTCGAGGATGTAGGTCGTCTGCTCCTCGTCGAGGTCGAACACGGTCATCAGCCGCTGCTTGGCCTGCTCGGTGTTGTCGCTGGAGCGGATCAGCTGGATGACCTCGTCGATGTCCAGGATGGCGACGAGCAGCCCCTCGACGAGGTGCAGGCGCTCGGCGGCCTTCTGGCGGCGATGCGCCGAGCGGCGTCGTACGACGTCGTAGCGGTGGTCGAGGTAGACGTCGAGCATCTGGCGCAGGCTCAGGGTGCGGGGCTGGCCGTCGACCAGCGCCACCGCGTTGATCGAGAACGACTCCTCGAGCGGCGTCTGGCGGTAGAGCTGCTCCAGGATCGCCTCCGGGTGGAACCCGTTCTTGATCTCGATGACCAGGTGCAGCCCCTTGGCGGAGTCGGTGAGGTCCGTGACGTCGGCGATCCCGCTGAGCTTCTTGGCCTGGACCAGCACCGCGGATGCGCTCGATCACCCGCTCCGGACCGACGTTGTAGGGCAGCTCGGTGACGACGATGCCCTTGCGGCGAGGGGTGACGCTCTCGATCCGGGTGCTGGCCCGCATCCGGAACGAGCCGCGACCGGTCTCGTAGGCCTCGCGGATGCCGTCCAGGCCGATGATCTTGCCGCCCGTCGGCAGGTCGGGTCCGGGGATGAAGCGCATCAGGTCGTCGAGGGTCGCCTCGCGGGTGGGAGATCAGGTGGCGCAGCGCCTGGACGACCTCGACCAGGTTGTGCGGGGCCATGTTGGTGGCCATCCCGACGGCGATCCCGCTCGCGCCGTTGACCAGCATGTTGGGGAAGGCCGCGGGCAGGACGACCGGCTCGAGCTCACGGCTGTCGTAGTTGGGCTTGAAGTCGACGGTGTCCTCGTCGAGGTCGGCGGTCATGGGACGGCGGCCGGCGACATCCGGCACTCGGAGTAGCGCATCGCGGCCGGCGGGTCGTCCGGCGAGCCGAAGTTGCCGTGGCCGTCGACCAGCGGCAGCCGCATCGCCCACGGCTGGGTCATCCGCACCAGGGCGTCGTAGATCGCCCCGTCACCATGCGGGTGCAGCCGGCCCATCACCTCACCGACGACCCGGGCGCTCTTGACGTGGCCCCGGTCCGGACGCAGTCCCATGTCGTTCATCGTGTAGAGGATCCGGCGCTGCACCGGCTTGAGCCCGTCGCGGGCGTCCGGCAGGGCCCGCGAGTAGATCACCGAGTAGGCGTACTCGAGGTAGCTCGCGCGCATCTCGTCGCGGACGTCGACGTCGACGATGTGCTCCTCGAAGTCGTCGTCGGCCGGTGGTCTGGTCGTCGTTCGTCGTGCCATGGGGGTGGAGCCGGCTCCTCGTCTGTGTCGGCGGCTGGGGTCGCCCCGCGCAGCACTTCCAGCGGGTTGCCACGATGACTATTGTGTCTGGTGGGTGCAACCCACCCCGGCAGCGACCCTCAGACGCCCGGGCGGAAACTCATCTGAACCAACGCGGCCCCCTCCCCGTGTGACTCTGTGACCGGAGTCACCCCGAAAGGACCCTACATGTCTGCACGTCGAAAATCCCTGATCGCCGTCATCGTGTTGCCGCTCGTTCTGCTGCTGTCCTTCGTGTCCGTCGGTGTCGCCAACGCGCGCACGAGCCACCAGCCAGCCGAGAAGACGGCAATCGCGACGGCCACGATCACCATCCATTCCTTCATCTACACAGTTCCGGCGTCCGTGCTGCACGGCGCCCTGGTTCAAGGTCGTCAACAAGGACTCGGTGGCCCACACCGTGACCTCGAACGCCGCCGGCAAGTTCAACGTGAATGTGCCGGCGCACACGACGCGGTCGTTCCACGCGCCGGCGACCGCACAGAAGTACGGGTTCCACTGCACGTTCCACGGCGGCATGAAGGGCGTCCTGAAGGTCCGGTGACCCCGGTCGGCTACTCGCCGACCGCACCGTCCATCAGCTCGCGTACGACGTCGAGGTGGCCGCAGTGCCGGGCGTACTCCTGCATCACGTGCAGCAGGATCCGCTCCAGCTTCGGCGCCTCGACGTCGTCGTCGAAGCGGCCGCCGGTCCGGGCCGAGTCCGACAGGTCCGCCGCGGCCACGATCTCGCGGGTACGCCGGCCGCCGGCTCGTAACAGGTCCAGCAGAGAGTCGGCCGACTCGTCCGGCTCGACCTGCCAACGGCCGTGCTCGTCGTTGTCGCCCCACGGGTCCTCGACCTGCTCGCCGAGGAAGCCCCAGACCAGCCAGCGGCGCTCCATGAAGACCAGGTGCTTGACCAGCTCGAGCGGTGTCCAGCCCGAGGGCAGCCGACTGCGCCGCAGGTCGTCCTCGCTCAGGCCGGACGACCTTCTCGGCGACGGTGGAGCGGTAGAAGTCGAGATAGCCGAGCAACAGGGTCGTCTCGCTGTTGTCGCCGTAGGGATGGGAGGCCTCGAGGATCGACGTGCTGCGATCAGTGGGATCCTCGGCCGACGTCGGGTCGATGGCAGTCATGACGGCGACGCTACGTGACCTCGGCCCAGCCAGCTCAGCTCTTCAGCTCCGGGAAGTCCTCCTCGGAGTAGGCGTGCTCGCCGGGCTCACCGGCCGACACGTGGTCGGCCTCGTCGCTACGCAGCTCGACTCGGCGGATCTTGCCCGAGATCGTCTTCGGCAGCTCGGCGAACTCGATCCGCCGGATCCGCTTGTACGGCGCCAGCTGCGCGCGGGCGTAGGCGAGGATCTCACCGGCCAGCTCCCGGGAGGGGGCGTGTCCGGGCGCGAGCACGACGAAGGCCTTGGGCACGGCCAGCCGGATCGGGTCCGGGGACGGGACCACGGCCGCCTCCGCGACGGCGGGGTGCTCGATCAGCACGCTCTCCAGCTCGAACGGGCTGATCCGGTAGTCGCTCGCCTTGAACACGTCGTCCGAGCGCCCGACATAGGTGATGTAGCCGTCCTCGTCGATCGAGGCCATGTCACCGGTGTGGTAGAAGCCACCGCGCATCGCGTCGGAGGTGCGGCCCTCGTCGTCGTACCCGGTCATCAGGCCGAGCGGTCGCCGGGCCAGCTCGAGGCAGATCTCTCCGTCCGTGCCGACCTCGCCGGTCAGCGGGTCCACGAGCGAGACGACGTAGCCCGGCAGCGGACGGCCCATCGACCCGGCCTTGACGCGTTGGCCGGGGGAGTTGCCGATCTGGCAGGTGGTCTCGGTCTGCCCGAAGCCGTCCCTGATCGTGATGCCCCACGCCCGTTTGACCTGTTCGATCACCTCGGGGTTCAACGGCTCACCGGCTCCGACACACTCGCGCAGGGCGAGGCCGTGTCGGCTCAGATCGGCCTGGGTGATCATCCGCCACACCGTCGGCGGTGCGCAGAAGGTCGTCACACCCGACCCGTTCCATCACGTCGAGCAGTGCTGACGGCGTCGAACCGCACGTAGTTGTAGATGACGGCGGTGGCACCTGCGTTCCACGGGGCGAAGAAGCACGACCACGCGTGCTTCGCCCAGCCCGGTGACGAGATGTTCAGGTGCAGGTCGCCGGCCTGGAGCCCGATCCAGTACATCGTGGAGAGATGGCCGACCGGGTACGACGCATGCGTGTGCGCGACCAGCTTCGGCTGGGCGGTCGTTCCGGAGGTGAAGTACAAGAGGAGGGTGTCATCCGCCTTCGTGCCACCACCGCTCATCGAGGGCGCGGAGTCGGCGACCAGGTCGTCGTACGACGACCAGCCGTCCACGTCGCCGACCGCGACGCGGACGAGAGACTCCGTCTCGGCAGCGAACTTCGCCGTGTCCGACGCGCTGGCGACCACGACACGAACCCGGCCGCGCTCGAGCCGGTCGCGCAGGTCGGTCTGCCGAGAGCAGCGTCGTCGCCGGGATCATCACCGCGCCCAGCCGGATGCATCCCAGCATCGCGACCCACAGCGGAGCCACGTTGCCGAGCAGCAGCAGGACGCGGTCGCCGCGCGCGACCCCGGCCGCAGCCAGCGAGCCGGCGAAGCGCTGGGAGAGCGCACTGACCTCGGCGTAGGTCAGCTTGGTCTCGCTGCCGTCCTCCTCGACGATCCACAGCGCCGGAGTATTCGGCTGCTCGCCGGCCAGCACGTCGAACCAGTCGGTTGCCCAGTTGAAGTCGTCGAGATCAGGCCACCGGAACTCGAGGTGAGCTTTGTCGTAGTCCTCGCGATGGGCGAACAGGAAGTCCCGAGCGGTGCGGAACAGCGTCGTCGGACCAGGGCCGTCTGGGGTCACTCATGGCCGCACTTTACGACCAGACCGACCGCGGGTCGTCTACGGATGCTGGTCGAAGCCGCCGTCCATGAACTCCTCACCGGGCATGGGCATCAGCCAGGCCGCAGGTGCCCGGGCGGGCACGTCCGCGGCCGAGCTCTCGTCCCGGAGGCCGAGGAGGACGCGAGTCAGGCTGGCATTCTCGGCGAGCAGGGTGTCCAGGGCCGCGCCGATGTGCGCGTCGGTGACCGAGAGCCGCCCGGTTCCCTCCTCCTCCAGGGCTGCGGTCAACGCCGCCTTCCGTACGAGCTCCTTGATGAACGACGCGGTTACGCCCTCCGTTCGGGAGACCACGGTTGCGATGTCGGTGAGACGCAGGTCCACGCCCGCGCCGTACAGGTTCACCAACCGCTCCCGTCCCGCCGCGTCCGGCAGGCCGATCTCGACGGCCTGGTCGACCCGCCCGGGTCGGGCCGCCAGCGCGGGCTCGAGCACGTCGGCCCGGTTCGTCGTCAGCAGGAAGGTGAGGTCCGCATCCTCGTCGAGGCCATCCATCACGTTGAGCAGCTCGAACAGGGCTGGGGAGCTGTGTCCGTAGGGGTCACGCTCGTTGGCGACCAGGTCCACATCCTCCAGAACGACGACGGCGGGCTGCATGGCCCGCGCGAGCTTGGCCGCAGCTGCGATGTAGTGCAGGGCCGGACCGGTGAGCACCACCACGGTGTGGTCGACAAGTCGGCCGATCAGGTAGCGCGTGGTGAGCGTCTTGCCGGTGCCGGGAGGTCCGTGCAGCAAAAGACCTCGCTTGATGTGCTGGCCCGAGTCGAGGAGCCGCTGCCGTTGCTCGGCGATTCCGAAGACGTGCTCCTCGATGGCCGCGAAAGTGCTTTCCGGCAGCACGACGTCATCACGCGCCACGTGGGGCCGGCCCATGAAGCCGATCGGGCCGGCGCTCCGCTCGCCGAACTGCCCTCCGTCGAACGTGACGACCTGGTTCCGGAACACGCTCATCTCGAGCACGAGCCGCCGCAGGGTGGCGAGGACCTGCTCGGCCTCGCCTCGATCGGCGGCCAGCACCTCGACCATGACCGACATCCGCGAGCTGTTCTCGCTCGGCCCCCGCAGGAGCACCGCGAAGGGCTGATCGTTCTGGACCAGGTACAAGCCTGCCTGGACGCAGGGCCGTACCGATGCGTAGCCATCCGCGAGCGAGACGTAGTCCACCGCGCCGAGGGCGATGCCCCGGTGGTGTGAGTTCTGGATCAGGTCGCCGAACGACATATGGAAGTGCTGGTCACCCAGCAGCCCGTCGAGCCGATGCGTCGTACCTGGCTGGCTCAGCAGCTCGTCCAGTGCGGCCTGCACGTTGACGTGCTCGAACGGTGGGTAGCTGTCACGGACGATCGGCAGTCCCTGGGAGTCGCGGCCCAGATGCTCGTCGAGAACCGCCCGGAGCGGTGAGCCTTCTGGGCTCGCCGCGGCCTCTTGCATCGCAATGAGAAAAGCCCGGAAGGTACGAGCGAAGTCCGCGATCTCTTCTCCATCCATTCGCCCAATCTAGTGGCCCGCCGTCAGGACCTAGCGGGTTGACGGATGGCACGCGGTCTACCTATCGGGCGATGTCCTCCGGAGACCGTCGCGATGGCATCACCCTCCTCGACGTCGCGGTCTTCCTGGCGGAGCTGGCGATGCTGGCGGCACTCGCGGTGGCCGGCGCCCGTCTCGGTGGGTCGACGGCGGTGGAGGTGCTGCTCGCGGTCGGGCTTCCGCTGCTGGCAGCCGTCATCTGGGGAGCCCTGCTGGCGCCGAGGTCGGCGCGGAGGCTGCGCTATCCGATCCGGACCGTGGTGAAGGTCGACCTCTGCACGGCCGCAGCGGTACTGCTCGGGATCTCCGGCTTGGTGACCTGGGCGATCGGCTTCTGGGTGGTGACGTTGTCGCTGGTCGTGGTTGCCGACGTGGTCGAGCAGCGGCGCGAGGGTTCGACGGCCACTGCCCGTTGAGAGTGCCGGCGCCTGCCTCGACGGGAGAACGAGTAAACGTCTCGGTGACGAAAACCCGTGTCGTTGCCGGGAGGCGATAGATTCACGCTGTGGCTCCCGACGTCGCGGTCCCGACCTATCCCGCGCACTGGGAGGCCGACGTCCTGCTGCTCGACGGAGGCGCCGCGCGGCTGCGCCCGATCCGCCCCGACGACGCCGATGCGCTCGTCGAGTTCTACGCGCGGGTGTCGCCCGAGTCGAAGTACATGCGGTTCTTCGCGCCGTACCCCGAGCTCTCCCAGCGAGACGTCGACCGGTTCACCCGCGTCGACTACCGCGACCGGACCGCGTTCGTCCTGACCATCGGTCGCGACATCGTCGCCGTCGGCCGGTACGACGTCCTCGAGCCCGGGTCGACGGAGCCAGGCCATCAGCAGGCCGAGGTCGCCTTCCTGGTCGAGGACCGGCACCAGGGCCGCGGGATCGCCCAGCTGCTGCTCGAGCATCTGGCCCAGGCGGCCCGCGAGCGCGGGCTGACCACGTTCGTCGCGGAGGTGCTGCCGGACAACGCGCGGATGATCCAGACCTTCCGGGAGGCGGGCTACCACCTGGCGCGGGCCTACGAGGACGGCGTGATGCGGCTGGAGTTCCCGATCGCCAACACGGACACCGCGGTCGGCGTCATGCGGTCGCGGGAGCACCGCGCCGAGGCGCGCTCCATGGAGCGCTTCTTCGTCGCGCGCAGCGTCGCGATCATCGGCGCCAGCCGACGCGAGGACACCATCGGCCGCACCCTGGTCCGCAACCTGGTGCTCGGCGGGTACGCCGGCCGGGTGTACGTCGTCAACCCCTCCGCCGGTGCGGTGGCCGGGATGCCGGCGTACAAGACCGTGCAGGACATCCCCGACCAGGTCGACCTGGCGATCGTCGCCGTGCCGGCCGAGGCGGTGGCCGACGTCGTGCTGGACTGCGCCGCCAAGGGTGTGCACGGGCTGATCGTGATCTCCAGCGGCTTCGCCGAGACCGGTCACGAGGGACGTCAGCGGCAGCGCCAGCTGATCGGGCTGGCCCGCTCGTACGGGCTGCGCCTGGTCGGGCCGAACTGCCTGGGCGTGATCAACACCGCACCCGAGGTCTCGCTGAACGCCTCCCTGTCGCCGGTGATGCCGCCGAGCGGGCGGGTCGGGTTCTTCTGCCAGTCGGGGGCCCTCGGCGTGGCGATCCTGGAGACGGTGTCGCGCCGCGGGCTCGGGCTGTCGACCTTCGTGTCGGCCGGGAACCGGGCCGACGTCTCCGGCAACGACCTGCTGCAGTACTGGGAGGAGGACGACGCGACCGAGGTCGTGCTGCTCTACCTCGAGTCCATCGGCAACCCGCGCAAGTTCTCCCGGATCGCGCGCCGGGTCGGCCGGCACAAGCCCGTGGTCGCGGTGCGGTCCGGACGCACCACGCAGGGGGTGCCGCTCGGCCAGCTGGTGCGGACGACGGTCGCGCCGCCGGCGGCGGTCGACGCGATGTTCCGCCAGGCCGGGGTGATCCAGGTCGAGACCCTGGACGAGATGTTCGACGTCGCCCAGCTGCTGGCGCACCAGCCGCTGCCGATGGGTCCGCGGGTGGCGGTGGTCGGGCAACTCCGACGCGCTCGGCCTGCTGGCGGCGGACTCCGCGTCCGCGGCCGGGCTGACCGTCGAGCAGTCGGTCTCGCTCGGCGCCGACGCGACCGCCGACGACTTCGAGCGGGCCCTCGACGACGCGATCGACAACCCACGGGTCGACTCGGTGATCGCCGTGTTCATCCCGCCGCTGAACACGACCGGCGACCAGGTCGCCAACGTGCTGGCGGCGGTGGGCGAGCAGTCCGACAAGCCCCTGGTGTCGACGTTCCTCGCCAGCGAGGGGGTGCCCGAGCTGCTGCGGGTCGCCGGGCCTGGACGGCGCCGCCGGTCGCGGCTCGGTGCCGTCGTACACGGCTCCCGAGGCCGCGGTGCGCGCGCTCGCCCGGGTGGTGCAGTACGCGCACTGGGCGAACCGCCCGGAGGGCGAGCTGACCGTGTTCGACGACGTGGACCGGGCGGGCGCGCACGCCATCGTCACCGGCATCCTGCGCGGCGGCCCCGGAGGGACGCGAGCTGACCGCAGCCGAGCTCACCGCGCTGCTCGCGCTGCTACGGGATCGCGCTGCAAGCCGAGCATCGCCGGTCGCCTCCCTGGACGAGGCGCTGGCCGCCGGGCAGGCGCTCGGCTGGGACGTCGCGCTGAAGGCGACGGCCGACCACCTTCGCCAGCGGCCCGACCTGGCCCACGTCTGGCGCAACATCGACAGCGAGGCCGACATGAGGTCGGCCTGGACCAACCTGAACCGGCTGATCGACGAGCCGAGCGCCGCCGGGTTCGTCGTGCAGCGGATGGCGCCGCCGGGGATCCCGGTCGCGATCGGCAGCCTCGAGGACGTCCTGTTCGGGCCGATCGTCTCGTTCGGGGTGTCGGGTACGCCGTCTGAGCTGCTGGACGACGTGTCCTACCGGATCCCGCCGTTGACCAACGACGACGCGGCCGACCTGATCCGCGACGTCAAGGCGGCGCCGCTGTTCTTCGGCTACCGGGGTTCCGAGGCGATCGACGTGGCGGGCATCGAGCAGGTCATCCTCCGGCTCGCCCAGCTCAAGGACGACCTGCCCGAGGTCGAGGCGCTCAAGCTCGGTCTGGTGCTGGCGTCAGCGCACCGCATCGACGTGCTCCGTGCGTCGGGCCGGGTCGCGCCCAGCCAGGACGCCCGCAGCGACTCGTTCACCCGACGGATGGGCGGCCCGACCGGCAGCGACGACACGATGTATGGGTTGCCGGGGCACGGACTGCCGGCTCGAGGGGTCTAGCGGTGCACGCGACGGCTCGGTACGTTCGGCGCAGGCCGATCTGAACTCCTGCCAGCCGCGTTCCGTAGGTACTCCCATGCATTCTCGTCGTTTGTCCGTTGCCGTGGCGTGTGCGGTATTCGTGCCGTTGGCTGCCCTGCTGACCCCGCTCGCGGCCGTCGCTGCCCCGGCCGGGCCGGCACTGACCTACAGCTGGGTCGGCTCCGCCACCGACCCGCAGGCCGACAACCACTCGTGGACCGACCGGCGCAACTGGTCGCCCACCGGAGTGCCGGGCGACGGGGATGCGGTCAACATCGTGTCGCCGCAGTCCGGACCCTGCGACATCCACGTCGACCGGGTCCCGACGGGGCTGACCCTCGCCAACTTCCTGCTCAGCACGAGCATCACGAAGGGCTGCCAGGCCAGCGTCTCCGGCGGCTCGATCGCCGTCGCGGCGACGTTCCTCTGGACCGGCGGCACCGTCGACACACCCATCACCATCGAGGACGGAGCGGGCGCCTTGATCGGTGACGAGGGCGCTGTGGTCCAGGAGAGGCTCAAGCAACCGCTGACGGTGCTCGGCGGCGGGCTGCGGCTGGCGCAGGCACATCTCAGCATCCTCGACCAGGGCAGCCTGAGCCTCGACCCAGAGTCGGACCTGACCATCGGCTTCGCCAACGACATCCGCGGGTCGACGAACGGACCGGACCGGGCGCGCATCACCAGCCGAGGCACGATCACGGGGTCCAACGGGACGCTGACGCTCGACCAGGTCACCCTCGACCAGCGGGGTGAGGTCGACCTCGACGCTGACTCGACCATCGACCTGACCCGCGGGTCGCTGCTCTCCCATGACGGCGCTGAGTACGTCGGACCCGGTCGGTTGACCGTCGCGAACCGATCGTCCGCAGTCCTCACCAGACAGCAGGTCCTGAGTGACGGCTTCCACCTCGAGCTCGGCCCGCGGGGCAGGTCCGACGCGACGCTCGACGGGGTGGCGACGCTGACCGGGGACGGCAGCCTGGACTGGACCGGTGGGACCATCGGGGCATTCCTCACCCTCGACGCCGGCGTGACCATGCATGCGTACGGCGGTCGGCACGCCAGGGTCGGGCAGCGTGTACTGGCCGGCCGCGACACCCGGCACCACTCGCCGCCGCACCAGATCGTGAGTCACGGCCCGGTCGTATGTGACGATGGCGCGGGTTTCTCCATGACGGACAACGCCAAGCTCTCGATCTCCCCCGATGGCAGCCTCAGCCTGGCTCCGGGGACTCGGGTCAGGGGTCTCAGCTCCGGCGAGGGAGACCTGATCCGGGTCAGCAACACGACGGTGTTGGTACCGGCGGACCAGGACCACTCCGGTCCAGTCGTACTCGACAACGTCGGCTACGTGCTCGAAGGAGGCCAGACCGAGGTGGCGCCCGGCTCGGAGCTCAAGGTGACCGGCCATACGCGGGGCAACCTGGCTCAGACGGCCTTGACGGGCGGGGGAACGTTCTCCGTGGCCGAGCCGATGGACGTCGTGAGCGTCTTCACGGTCGGGGACGACTCGCAGCTGAAGCTGCTGCCGGGCGGCTCGCTGGATGGCAGCGCCATCTACACCGGCGAGGGCACGTTCTCCTGGCTGGGCGGACGGCTCTCGGGAAACGACGTCGGCATCCAGCTCAACGAGATGACCGTCAGTGGCCAGGCGACCAAGTCGATCGACGACGACAACGGCTTCACGTCGTTCGTCGAGGTGCTCAACCCGGTCACCTTCACGCCGGGTACGAAGAGCCGGCCGAACCTGCTGGACATGAACGACAACAGTTTCCAGAGCTTCCTGGCCTGCACGGTGCAACGCAACGTCGAGCTGCAGGACGGTATCTTCACCGCCTCGGACCTCTCGGCGATCGTCTTCGATGCCGGCAGAGATGGGACCATCGTCAGCGATGATGACGTGCAGGTGTTCACCTCGGGGCCGATGACGATCGCCAGCGGGACCTTTGTGTCGAACGGGGCCATGGTCCTGAACGGTGGCCCCGTCGACATCCGAGCCGGTGCCACTCTGCGCCTGCCGGACCCGAGCCACCCGCTGATGCTGCAGCAGGGCACGCTCAGCGGGGTTGGCACGGTCGACGGTGACATCCTCAACACCGGCGGAGTCCTCGACCCCCTGGAGAGTGGCGCCGACCGGCCGCTGGTCGTCAACGGCGCCTACACGCAGAGTGCTGGTGGCCGGCTCGTGCTCGACATTTCGGCCGCCTCCGGGCCGTACGACTTCGGCGGCGCTGCCACCATCGCCGGCACTGTGACGCTACAACAACGCCGCCGGGTTCCGGCCGGGCTACGGCGACCAGCGCACGCTGCTCACGACCGGCACCACCTTGGACTGGTCACCCGGCTGTGAGGAGACCACCGGGACGAGGTCCGGGCTCGGGCACTGGCAGGGGACGAGCAACGGTCAGAGCCTGCTCGCGACCTTCCGGAAACATGCCGGCGGCGCCTGCTGACCGCAGTTCCCACAGTCCGCCACGAGTCGCACCCGAGGGCTGGGGTTGCGTGGCAGGATGAGGGCGTGCCCCCCAGTGCCCCCGACCAGACCGGCAGTCTCCTCACCGCACTCGACCGGGTCGGCTACTACCCGGCCGAGGTGGCGGCGGCGGTCGAGGACTCCCTGGCCGGAGAGGACGTGGTCAGCTACGTCATCCACCACGAGCCGACGTTCGACCGCGACGAGGTACGGCGGCACATCACCGTGCTGGTGCTGACGCCACGCCGCATCCTGATCACCCACACGGACGAGAACCCGCCGGACGACCTGCTTCCGCAGCCCTACACGTCGACCTCGACGGAGGCGATCCCGCTGGCCAGGGTCGGCAGCGTGTCCCTCACCCGGATGGTGGCGCAGCAGCCGGACGGACGCCGGGTTGCCGAGCCGCCGGTCGCCGAGGCTGTGCTGGCCGTCGGATGGGGCGCCGTGTCCCGGGTCGACCTGGAGCCGGCCGAGTGCGGCGACCCGGAGTGTGTGGCCGACCACGGGTACACCGGGGCGCTGACGTCGGAGGACTTCTCGCTGCGGATCAGTGCTACCGCCGACGGTGGCGACGCCGTCGCGCAGCTGCTCGACTTCTGCCGAGCGCTGAGCGCAGCGACCGTCAACGTCGGCACCTGACCTTGTCGCGGGCCGGGTCTGAGCTCGTCCAGCCCGCCTACGGGTCCGGATCTCTGGCCGAGGTCGTCCCCTCCGCCCTGGCGGCGATGGGGGTCGACGGCTGGTCGAACGTCCTCGGCCTCCCCGACGCCAGGTCGTACGTCATCCTGCTGGTGGACGGGCTGGGGTGGAACCTGCTGCGCCGGCACGCCTCCTCGGCGCCGTACCTCTCGTCGCTTGCCGACCGTGGGCGGGCCATCACCGCCGGTGTGCCGTCCACCACCGCCACCAGCCTGACCAGTCTGGGCACCGCCCTCCCGCCCGGGGAGCATGGTGTCGTCGGCTTCACCTCACGGATCCCCGGCACGAACCGGCTGCTGGACGCCCTGCGAGTGGGATGCGCGGGTGGATCCGCTGGAGTGGCAGCCGCACCCCACGGCGTTCGAGCGGGCGGCAATGGCGGGGGTGCCGGTGAGTGTCGTGAGCAAGCGGATGTTCGAGGGGTCCGGCCTCACGAGGGCCGGGCAACGCGGAGCGACGTATCTCGGTGCCGATCTGGCGGGGGAGCGGATCGCCACCTCGGTCCGTGCCGCGAACGTCGCAGGGTCGCTGACCTATGTGTACGACGGTGACCTCGACTCGACCGGCCACCGGCACGGCTGCGAGTCGTCGGCGTGGACGTACCAGCTGACCACGGTCGACGGTCTCGCCCGGGCACTTCGGTCGGCACTGCCAGCGGGGGTGGCTCTGGTGGTGGTCGCCGACCACGGAATGGTCGATATCGCGCTCGAACGCCGAGTGGACGTCGACCGGGAACCGGAGCTGAGGCGCGGCATCAGTCTGCTCGGGGGAGAGGCGCGCTTCCGGCATCTCTACTGCGAGCCCGGAGCCGTGGACGACGTGGTGGCGCGGTGGCGTGAGCGGCTCGGCCCGGACGCGCTCGTCGTGACCCGCGACTCCGCCATCGAGTCCGGCTGGTTCGGCGTGGTCGAGGCTGCTGTGCGGCCCCGGTTGGGCGACGTGCTGGTCGCCAGCGTGGGAGATGTGGCCGTGGTGTCGAGTGAGCGCTTCACCCACGAGGCGACCCTCGTCGGCCTGCACGGCTCCATCACCGCCGACGAGATGCTGGTTCCCCTGCTCGTGGATCTCTGAGCAGGTCCAGAGCCGTCCGGCTCAACGTGCGCATCCGCGTCTCGCAGGCGAGGGTGAACCAATGGATCACGCGACTGGTAAGCAGCAGGCACAGCAGGCGTCCGACAGCGTCTGGCTCGAGCGCCTCGTGCAGCTCGGGCTGATTGCGTACGGCGTGGTGCACCTGCTGGTCGCCTGGCTGGCCCTACAGCTCGCCTTCGGCGACCACTCCGGCCAGGCCAGCCAGCAGGGCGCCCTGCACACGCTCGCGCGGCAGCCCTTCGGCACTCCGTTGCTGTGGATCATCGCCCTGGGGTTCTTCGCGCTGGCACTGTGGCAGCTGACCGAGGTGTTCTGGGGGCATACCCGTGAGGACGGAGCGAAGCGGGCCTTCAAGCGGCTGGGGTCGGCCGGCAGAGTGGTGATCTACGGCATTCTCGCTGTCACTGCGGTCAAGTTCGCTGTCGGCGAGGGGTCGAGCTCGAAGACCCAGACCATGACGGCAAGGCTGATGTCGGCGCCGTTCGGCAGGCTGCTTGTCGCGGCGATCGGGGTCGGGATCATCGTGGTCGCGGGCATCCACCTCAAGCGAGGGGTGAGCGGCTCGTTCACCAAGGACCTGAAGAGTGAGGCCACCTCGGGCTCCTCCGGCACGGCCGTGGTCCGGCTGGGGCAGGTGGGATACGTCGCGAAGGGTGTCGCCTTCGCCGTGCTGGGCGCGCTGTTCGTCTGGGCGGCATGGACGTACGACGCCAAGAAGACCGGTGGCCTGGACGCAGCCTTGACCACCCTGCTGAACGCCGGGGTGGGACCTTGGTTGCTCGTGCTGGTGGCGCTGGGGATCGGTTGCTTCGGGCTCTACTGCTTCGCGTGGGCGCGGTACGCCGAGACCACCACCTGACATGAGGCGCGCGACCCTGGGCAGCCTGGCCTTCTTCGTGCTGGCGCCCGGGACGACGGCCGTGCTGGTGCCCTGGCTCATCTCGCGATGGCAGGCCGACGCTGATGTTCCGAAGGTTCTCCGTGCTGTCGGAATCGCGTTGATCGCCGCCGGCTTCGCCCTCGTGGTCGCCGCCTTCGCCCAGTTCGTCGTGGAGGGACGGGGCACCCCGGCTCCGATCGCGCCCACCGAACGGCTCGTCGTCGGTGGGCTGTACCGGTGGATACGCAACCCGATGTACGTGGCCGTCGCGGCGATGATCGCCGGACAGGCAGTCATCTTCGCCAGTCGCGGGATCCTGGTCTGGCTGCTCGTGTTCTGCGCCACCGTGTGGTCGTTCGTGACCTGGTACGAGGAGCCGACGCTGCGGCGACGATACGGGGCGAGCTACTCCGCCTACTGCGCGGCAGTGCCCGGCTGGTGGCCGCGTCTGACGCCGTACCGGCAGGAGCCTGGCGCCACTGACGCGGAGCGCCGCCGTAGCTGAACCACGGCGGCGCTCCGGTCAGTCGAGTACGTGTCGATCCGGGATCGTCAGTTGGCGTCGAAGACGATGCTGAACGAGCCCTGGTTGGGTGGCATCCGGATGGTGTCCGTGACGTCGATCTTGGTCTGGCCGCCGTTGACCCGCTGGACCCGCGTCGCGGTGGCGCCGAGGAGTGGCGCACCAGCGGCGAACGCCTTGACCAGCCGGAACGTGACGAACGTGGGGATCGGGTCGAGAGTGCCGTCGGTGAAGACGGGGAACTCACCGAAGTGCAGGCCGGCCTTCGTGGCTTTGCCCTTCAGGGACACGCTCCCAGCGCCGTCGGTCTGGTTGACGACCTTCGCGATGACCTTCTTGTGCTTCTTGTAGTCGATGCTGAAGCTCAGCACGTCGCCAGGCTTCGCGGTGCCGCGCTCCTCCGAACCGGGTACGAGGACGCCGGTCTGGTAGCTCAGCACGCCCTGGTCGCAGAGGACATAGACGACTGCGAGCACAACCGGGTCTGGGTCGTCGACGGCCTGGTTGCCCATGCCCACGGCCATCGCGTCGGTCGTGCCGGCACGGCAGGTCAGGTTGGGCAGCGTGATGCTCTCGATCAAGCCGCTTCCGGGAGCCTCGTTCGTGAAGCCCGCGATGTACTCCGACGGGATGTCCGGGTGGACCTTCGGAACTTTGGCACTGAACGTGTGAGATGCGTGGGCGGCGTTCGCCGGCAGGCCGGCCGCACCGATGGCCAGACAGCCAGCAGCGACCGCGATCGCGGAGCGGACAAGAGTTTTCTTCATGAAGCCCCCAAGGTTTCGAGCTCGGGATGGCTAACCCACCCCGATGCTGCTCGGCCGATGCTAGCAACACGCACTCGACGCGTCATCCGATCCTCAGACTGTTCAAAGCCTGGGCATCAGGTCCTTCTCCCTGAGCGCGCTGCGGCCGGACTCGCCGTTGATGGCATGATCGGTGACCGTGGCCGAGCTGCAGTTCTTCACCGGGACGATGGACTGTGGAAAGTCGACCCTCGCGTTACAGCTGGACCACAACCATGCTGCCCGCGGCCGGGTGGGGCGGATCTTCAGCAGCCGCGACCGGGCCGGCCAGTCGCGGCTCTCGAGCCGGTTGGGGCTCATCGTCGATGCGATCGAGGTGCCGGAGGACTTCAACTTCTGGCACTACGTCGTCGACTCGCTGACCAGCGGCGGGCGAATCGACTATCTGGTGTGCGACGAGGTGCAGTTCTACACGGCGGACCAGGTCGACCAGCTGGCGCGCATCACCGACGAGCTCCAGATCGACGTCTTCGCGTTCGGCATTCTCACGGACTTCCGGACCAGGCTCTTCCCGGCTTCGGCCCGGTTGGTCGAGCTGGCCGACCGGATGAACGTGCTCCAGGTCGAGGCCCTTTGCTGGTGCGGGAAGCGGGCGACCCACAACGCCCGCACGGAGAACGGCGAGATGGTGACCGAGGGCGACGTCATCGTGGTCGGTGACGTCGACGACCGCGAGGCGGACCGGCCGACGGAGGTGGGGTACGAGGTGCTCTGTCGCCAGCACCACCGCCGCCGGCTCACCGCGGCGCGCGCCCACGCCGCCGCGCTGTCACCCGACGTGCTGCCCTTCGGCTGACGTCACGGCGGCTGCTTTACGGCGGCTGCGGTGGTCCGGACATCAGGCCGTGTGGCTGACCGCCGGGTCCGACCACAGTGAGAGCCTGAACGGCGCCATGATCCTTGACGGCGCCCCACAGGCTCCCGGTGCGCTGGTCGACTCTCACCCAGCACCAGACGCCCTGCGCTGCAGGACCAGCCCCCGTGAACGCGTGCTCGAGGGGAACGTGGGCCACCGGGCCGCCGTACTGAAAGGAACGCAGATCGCTCACCGTCACGGACTCCCAAGCCTGGATGGTGCGCCCGGGAAGCATGGACTCGCAGGTCGCCCGGGCGCCGCTTGACTGGTCGGATCCACTAGCGGTCGAGCACGCGGCGGTGCCGGTGAGGGCTGCCGCAACCATCAGCGCGGCGCAGGTTCTGCCGTTGATCTTCGTCGGAGTATTCATAGACTTTCGACGCCACGTTCACGGATGTGGTTCCGACCTACTTTGACGGGGTACGAGTGGACATGCCAAAAAATGTCTTCCGCTTCGAGGTCGAATCGCGTTACCGGTTGCCCCTGCTGGTGTACGGCGTCACCAAAGGCCGGGCAGAGGTGACGGTGGATGAGGAAGACGTCCACATCCGGTTCGGACCCTGGAGCACGGTCACCCCGCTGGCCAACATCTCGAGGGTCGAGGTGACCGGTCCGTACCGGTGGTGGCGAGTGATCGGCCTTCGAATGTCCTTGGTCGACCGCGGCATCACCTTCGGCACTGCGACGGGCTCGGGGGTCTGCATGGAGCTGAACGAGCCGATCTCCGTTCGCATCGGGCCGTTCACGGTGCCGCTGCACCATCCCGGAGTCACCGTGACCACGGAAGACCCGTCCGGCTTGGCCGGCCGGCTGGAACCTGGGCAGGACACTGCCTGACGCGTTCCGGAGCGCCGCCCTCTGTCACAGTGGCGGTGTGGAACCACTCATCACCGCGAAGGAACTCGAGGCTGGCCTGTCGTCGTACACGATCCTCGACGTCCGGTACCGGTTGCTCGGGCCGAGCGCCCGACCCGACTACGACGAGGGCCACCTACCGGGAGCCGTCTTCGTCGATCTCGACCGTGACCTGGCCGCGCCTGCCGGCGAGCACGGCCGGCACCCGCTCCCGCAACCGGATGACTTCCAGGTCGCCATGCGACGTCTGGGGGTGTCGCCCTCGCGACCGGTGGTCTGTTACGACTTCGCGGACTCGACGTTCGCGTCGCGGGCGTGGTGGTTGCTGCGCTACTTCGGCCATCCCGACGTACGTGTCCTGGACGGGGGCTACGCCGCCTGGCGGGCGGCAGGAGGAGCGGTGAGCCGCGCGGCTGTCGAGGTCGCCGAAGGTGACTTCGTGGCGCGACCGGGAGGCCTGACGCTGCTCGACGCAGACCAGGCGGCCGCCCTCGCCCGGACCGGCGTCCTGCTGGACGGCCGCTCGGCCGAGCGCTATCGAGGCGACCATGAGCCCATCGATCCCGTGGCGGGACACATCCCCGGAGCCGTCAGCGCCCCGTCGCTGGCCCTCGTCGATGCAACCGGCCATTTCCTACCGCCAGAACAGCTCCGCGCCAAGTTCGATGAGGTAGGCGTGACAGCCGACGTGCCCGTCGCCACCTACTGCGGAAGCGGGCTGGTGGCTTCCCACGAGGTGCTCGCCCTCGCGCTCGCCGGAACCCCGGATGCCGGACTGTACGCAGACTCGTGGAGCGGTTGGATCACCGACTCGACGCGCCCGGTCGCAACCGGTGACTCGCCGGGCTGATCCCTCGGCTAGGCGTCGTCCTTGCCGAACATGATCTCGTCCCAGCTCGGCACGCTGGCCCGCTTGCTGCGACCCTTGCGGACCGGCGTGGGCTCCATCGGCGCGTCGGTCGGCGCTTCGGCGGCGGCCGATGGCTCCGGCACCACTACCTGGTCGTCGGCGGACGACTCCTGCTCCTCCTCGATGCGCACCGTCGGCTCCGCCCCGTCGTCGGCCCCGGATTCGAGCTCGGACTCGGACTCGGACTCGGGTTCGGACTCGGGCTCGGGCAGCGTCGTACGATCGTCCGGCTCGGGAGGCTCCCGCACCGCCCGCACGACGGCCGTCAGGTCGTCGCTGAGCTCGTCGTCCTCGGCGTAGTCCTGAACGGCATCCGCGCGCTCGTCATCCGACAGGGTGAGCAGGTCGTCGCCGTCCGGCACCGACGACAGCCGACGCGCTGCGCCTTGGCCGCTTTCCCGCGGCTGTGGACCCTTGCTCGTCGACTGCCGCTCGCCGGTCAGCCACTTGGCCTCGTCGTCGTCGGCCAGCGAGTAGCGGCCGACGGCATCGAAGATGAACAGCGCGCTGCGCTCACGTTCGCCGGAGTGGTACGACGCCTGGACCGCCCAGCGGCCGTCCTCGCGGCGCCAGGCGTCCCACTCAGCAGCCAGTGCGTCGACGCCACGGCCCTGCAGGCGTTCGGCGACCACGTCGGCCAAGGCGCGCGACGGTCCGTCGACGCCCTTGCGGCGGACATGGCTGCGGCGCGCCAGCTCGGCGATGTGCTGCCGCTCGGCGAGCACCGGTACGGCGTACGGCATGATCCGGTCGACCGAGACCTGGGCGAGGGCGGCCACCGTCTCCGGCGTGTCACCCGCCCGGATCCGGGCTTGAATATCGCGCGGTCGCAGGGCGCTGTCCATCTCGATCTCCAACTGGCCTAGCCGGGCACGGTCGCCTCGAAGCGCCGCGCGAAGCCTGTCATCGGCGGGAGTCGCGAACTCAGCACCCGTGTCGTCGACGAGAACGACCTGCCGGCCGTCCGCGCTCAACCCCACGAGCTTGAGCTTGCGCATCTGCTCTCCCGCTCCTACCCAGAAACTTTGGCCAAAGTTTGTCGTGTAGCGGGTGCCGATCCAAACCAGCGCGCCGCCCGGTGGGTCCATTCAACACCGGTTGCGCTGCTGACGGGCCGCCCGTGCTCCCGATCCCCACTCCCGAGCCTGGTTGTCCGGTGATCCGAGCCTG
>CAWIAB010000001.1:0-73258 GCA_963833975.1 uncultured Actinomycetota bacterium | reverse complement strand
ATGTGCCGGTCGGTGGTGTCGCCGAGCCCGAGCTCGCCGGCGACGTTGTACCCCCAGCACCACAGGGTGTGGTCACGACGGATCCCGCACGTGTGGTCCCCGCCGCCCGTGATGCGGACCCAGTCGGTGCCCTTGCCGACCCGGGTCGGCACGTAGCGGAAGTCCTGGTCGCCCAGTCCGAGCTCGCCTGTGTTGTTTTGGCCCCAGCACCACAGCGTGTGATCGGTGCGGATTCCGCAGGTGTGCCTGTCGCCGGTGGTGATGTGGCTCCAGTTGTTGTCGGTGCCCACCTGGGTGGGGCTGTCCTCCTCGGAAGTGCCGCCGGTGCCGAGCTCTCCCTCGAAGTTGTCTCCCCAGCACCAGAGCGTGTGGTTGGTCCGGATCGCGCAGGTGAAGTACTCGCCCGTGCGGACGCGGGCCCAGTAAGCGCCGGCGCCCACCTGGCTCGGCGTGGAGCGGTCGGTGGTGTCGCCGAGCCCCAACTGGCCGGTGTCGTTGTATCCCCAGCACCACAAGGTGTGATCGGTCCGGATCCCACAGGTGTGGTAGCCGCCAGCGCTGACCATGGCCCAGCCACTACCAGTGGCCCGGCCAACCGGCGACCCGGCGATGGCAGCCGCCGTCGTGGGGCCCACGGCGATCAGAACGCCCACCGCGAAAGTCACATGTGCACTGACGATGGTGGTGCGACGACGAAACATGGCAGGCCCTTCCCAGCTCATTGGAAGAGGGCGGCAAGGCGACGATCACCAACCTTGACCCCCGACAAGAGTCGCATACCGTCCGCTGCTTGTCTCCAACCAACCGCTCACCTGGCACGGCTGCCGGAGACCTCGGCTTGGGGGCCCTGGGTGTTGGGGGTCGATGCCGTGTTGTCCACAGTCCGGGATTGGGGTCTAGCCAACGTCGTCGCCGGTACGGCAGCTCCTGCCCATTGGTCATAGGCTCGGGGGTGCGAGCCGATGAGGGGTGGGACGTGTCGACGAACGGCGTGGTGGCGATGGACGCCTTGCGGCTGCCTAGAGTTGTCGGTGGGGGTTGGGTTAAAGCACTCGCGGTATCTCCACGCGATCCGGTCCGATGCCCGCTGGGCGCGGGTAACGCGGTCTCCTGCTGTGGAGCGATCGGCTCCTTTGGTCAGTCTGCCGGCACGTTGAATCCCGTCACGCGGATGAGCTTCGCGGGGACGCCGGCGACGATGGCGTTGGCGGGTACGTCTTTGGTGACGACTGCGCCGGCGCCGACGATCGCTCCGTCGCCGATGGTGACACCGGGGACGACGGTGACGGCGGCTCCGAGCCATACCTTGCGGCCGACGCGGATCGGTGCGGGCACCATGTCGGCTCGCCGGTCCGGGTCGACGTGGTGGTTGAGGGTGGTCAGCGTGCTGCCGTGCCCGATCAGTGTGCCGTCGCCGATGGTGATGCCGCCAGTGTCCTGGAAGCGGCATCCGAGATTGATGAAGACGTCCTTGCCGAGGGTCAGGTTCTTGCCGAACTCGCTGTGAAACGGCGGGAAGACGACGACTGAATCGTCGATCGACTTCCCGGTGAGCTTGGCGAGCAACGCGCGGAGCTCGTCCGGTCCGCGGTACCCGTTGTTGATCTCGGCGGTGACCCGGAAAGCCTCCTGTGCGGCGTCGTGCATGAACCGGTGCTGCTCCGAACCGCCCTTGATGGGAGCGCCTCTGTTGACGTGGTCGAGGAAGTCCTGCAGCTCCATCGTGCTCACCGCGCCTCGACCGTGACGGTGACGGCGCCGTTCAGGCGCCCGATCCGCCCTGCGGCGTCGCCGTCCATTCGGCCGATGACGACGATGCCGGGGAAGTAGGACTGGTCGCCGTAGTAGAGGACGAGGTCGTTCCCTGGGGCGTAGTAGCCGACGTCTCCCGCATCGGGGTCGGCGCCGTCGGGTTGCCCTTCCAGTGAGAGCGGCGTTGGAAGGGGGCCGGTCTTCTCGACCCCGCCGTGGTCGGTCATCTCCACCGTCACGGGCAGCTGCTCGACCAGGTCGTGCGCTGCGGGGCTGTCCCGCAGGGTCGCGGTGAACGTCTGGTTACCGATGGCGATCTGGATCTTCATGTGGTCCTCCTGGCTATTGGCCGGCTTATCCGACATATCTCTAGCTGGACCGCCGAAAGGCGCCCGCGCCGGGATTGCAGAGGTTGTCGACCCGGCGTCGCGGGAGCTCTGGACGTCGCTCCGCTGGGCTTCGCCGCCACATCCGGCGCTCAATATCGCGATCGGGACGAGCGTCAGGACTGCTGTCGTGATCGTTCGTGATAGGGGCATCGGAGTCAGAGGGTGAGCAGGACCTTCGTGGCGGTGCGTTGGTCCATGGCCTGGTAGCCCTCGGCTGCGCGATCGAGCGGGAGGGTGAGGTCGAAGACCTTGCCGGGGTCGATCCTGCGTTCCCAGATGAGCTGGATCAGCTCGGGGAGGAACCGCCGCACCGGGGCTGGCCCGCCGTGGATGTGGACGCCGGCCATGAAGAGCGCGTCGCCGGGGATGGCGACGTCGTGCGAGACGCCGACGAAGCCGACGTGACCGCCGGGGCGGGTGGAACCGATGGCCTGCATCATGGCCTCTTGGGTGCCGACGGCCTCGATGACCGAGTGGGCCCCCAGCCCGCCAGTGAGGTCCTTGACCTTCGCGGCACCTGCCTCACCGCGCTCCTCGACGATGTCGGTCGCACCGAACTCGATGGCGAGCGCCTGACGGTCGGCATGGCGACTGAAAGCGATGACTCGTTCGGCGCCGAGCTGCTTGGCGGCCAGGATGCCCAGCAGACCGACCGCTCCGTCGCCGACGGCCGCCACGGTCTTTCCTGGACCTGCCTCGGCCGCGACGGCGGCGAACCATCCGGTGCCGAGTACGTCGGAGGCAGCCATGAACGACGGGATGAGATCTGGGTCCGGCATGCCCGGCGTCGCGACCAGGGTGCCGTCCGCGAGGGGGATGCGAGCGAGCTCGGACTGGGTGCCAAGGGTGCCCATCAGCACGCGGTGCACGCAGTACGCCTGGTACCCCGCCCGGCAGATCTCGCAGGTATTGTCGGACGCCCAGAACGAGCCGACCACGAAGTCGCCGACCTTCACGTTGCGGACCTCGGAACCGATCTCCTGCACGACGCCGACGTACTCATGACCCATCACCTGGTGGTCCACGGGCTCGGCCCCGCGGTAGGGCCACAGATCGCTGCCGCAGATACACGTCACCGACAGGCGGATGATCGCATCGGTCGGCTCCATGATCCTCGGGTCCTCGCGGTCCTCGACCCGAACGTCCCCGGGGCCGTACATGACTACCTGACGCATTCCAGCATGCTCCTCTTCATAGCTTCTTCCGACGTTTCGTCGCGACACCGGCACGGCGCCACGACGACCAGTGAACCCGTTGGCCGGACCGGCTGGAAGTCACTGTCGATAGGTGTACTGACAGGGCATCCCTCGCGACTCCGCTCGGAGCCAAGTCGGCTTAGGCTCGACGGCGTGGACAACCGTCAGGAAGTGCGTGAGTTCCTCACGACACGCCGTGCTCGCATCACCCCGGACCAGGTCGGTCTCCCGACCACCGGGAGCCGTCGGGTGCCCGGGTTGCGGCGCAGCGAGGTCGCCTCACTGGCCGGGCTGAGCGTCGAGTACTACGCCCGCCTCGAGCGCGGGCAGATCGCCGGTGCGTCCGCCGGCGTTCTCGACGCCCTTACCCGGGCACTCCAGCTCGACGAGACCGAGCGCGCGCACCTGCTCGACCTCGCCCGCGCCGCCGACGGCATCCCGACCTCGGGCCGGTTGCGTCGCCGCACCGCACGTCAGGCCGCCTCCCGGCTCAGCCTGCAATGGGCGCTGGAGGCCATCACCGACGGTGTCGCGTTCGTTCGCGATCCCCACCAGAACCTGCTCGCCACCAATGCCTTGGGCCGCGCGTTCTACTCGCCTGTCATCGGTGACGGTGGTCGGGCGCCCAACCTGGCGAGGTTCCAGTTCCTGGACCCTGCCTCTCGCGACTTCTACCCCGACTGGGACCTGTTCGCCGAGATGTGCGTCGGGATCATGCGCACCGAGGCCGGACGTGACCCCCACGACCGCGGACTCCAAGACCTCGTCGGTGAGCTCTCCACCCAGAGCGAGACCTTCCGACGTCTGTGGGCCGACCACAACGTGCGCACCCACGGAGCCGGAACGAAGCGGTTCCACCACCCCGTCGTCGGGGAGCTGACCTTTGCCTACGAGGAGCTCGCCATCACCGCCGAGCCCGGTCTCGTGCTCCTGGTCTACACCGCCGAACCCGGCTCGCCGTCCGCCGAACGCCTGCGACTGCTCGCCTCATGGGCAGCACCCGCCGCTCTCACCCGCGACAACCCCGTCCACGAACAAGGAGAAGGAACCTGATGCAGATCACGCGTAGCTCGATCAACACCGCCAAGGGGCCGACCGACTGGTTCACCGGCGACGTCTACATCGACTCCGTCGCCGCCGCGCCGGCACCGTCACGGGTTACCGCGAACCTTGTGCACTTCATGCCCGGTGCCCGCACCCACTGGCACCGCCACCCGCTCAGCCAAACCGTCTACGTCACCGAAGGTGTCGGCCTGTGCCAGCGCCGCGGCGGACCGGTCGAGATCATCCGCCCCGGCGACCGCGTCCTCTTCGGCGCCGACGAGGAGCACTGGCACGGCGCCACACCCAACCGCCTGATGGTCCATATCGCCATCAACGAAAGCGACGACCAGCACGACGTCGTCCACTGGCTCCAGCCCGTCACCGACGACGAGTATGCAGCAGCGCCGACCCAAGACACCTGAGTACCAGGCAACATCCGCTATAGCCCGAGCGAACACGTGTGGGCCGCCGGTCAGGATCAAGGAGAATCGGCGGTTGTTGCGCTGCTGCTGTGGCACGACCAGAACGGCTGGACGCGGGTCAAGACGCCGAGGCTGCACGAAGTCGACCTCTTTCAGTCACTGACGAGCGTCGCGGCAATCGCCCGCGACGACGAATGGGCTGTGGGCACGGGCGGTATCGCTTTGCAGTACACGGCAAGATCGTCCAGACTCCGCCGGATTTCGCGCAGCTCAACGACGTGACGAGGACGGCGGACGGCCGGACTGTCGCCTATCGATCAGAACAACCATCTCGTGACCGGGGGGCCGCACAAAGAAACGAATGCGTCACCTCGCCGGGAGCCGGGCCCGCCACTCTGCAGGGTCCTCCACCGGCACGAGGCATACTCACATCGGGGGACGACAAAGCTGAGGAGGAGCACATGCCAGAACGAGTACGACGGTCTGTCCGACGAGCGGCGGTACTGCTCACGTTGGTGGCCGTCGGAGCCGCATTAGTGCCGGCGGCGGGTGCAACCGCGGCGGATCCGCACACCGGCGCACCGACAGGCTTCAAGGCGCAGTCGACGACATGGCTCGACAAGGTGCACGGCTATCTGCTCGGCTCCGCACCCTGCGGGCAGAAGACGTGCACCGACGTGCTGGGTTCCTCGGACGGCGGCCGCACCTGGCAGCTGCTCGGCCATCCGCACGCCCCGATCATCCAGTCGGGCAGGAAGCACTCGGGCATCACTGAAGTGCGGTTCGGCACATCGATGGCTGGTTGGGCGTTCGGGCCACTGCTTCGTCACACCAGCGACGGCGGCACGACGTGGACCAGCGAGGACATCCCCGGCTCCGGCGGACAGGTGCTGGCGCTGGCGACGGACGCGCACGGTAGCTGGGCCGTCGTATCCCCGTGCCCGTGGGCACACTCGGGCGCCTGCCGTAAGCAGCCGCTGTCGTTGTGGCGGACGAGCACGGCAACAGGAACGACTTGGTCCCAGGTAGACGTCAACCTTCCGTACAGCTTCTCGGCCAGCATCACCGCGTACGGCACATCCGTGTACGTCACCGACCCGCAGCTGGAGTTCGGCAGCGACGACATCCTGCTCGCCAGCTCGGACGGCACGAGGTTTGAGAACCGCCTAGCGCCGTGCGACCACACGCAGGACCTCGAGCTGTTGCAGGCCGTAGCCACCTCGGCAACCGACATAGCGCTGCTGTGTGACGGTGACCCCGGCTTCAGCAAGGCCGTAAAGATCGTCTACACCTCATCGGACACCGGAATGACCGACACGAACCGCGGGACCATGGGACTCTACGGAATCCAGGCTCAGCTGGCCGTCTCACCGTCAGGCAACCTCGCTGTCGTCTCATCGTCGGACGGCTCCTTCATCTACATCAACGACTCCAAGACCGGCACCCACTGGAGCATGCCCGTCGGTCTCAGCGACGGCGGCGTTGGCTGGAATGACGTCACCTACGTCACGAGTCGAAAGGCATACGTCGTCTACTCCCCCGTCAGCGGCTTCGAGCCGCAGGGCCAACTCTGGCAGACCAAGGACGCGGGCCGGCATTGGGCGGCGGTCGCCCTGTGATAGCCGGCCGGCCCGCATCGTGACCGTGCCTGACCGGCTGCGAGCTTCTCGCCCGTGCGTGGCCTCAGGCCTCCGAGCCTGGCAAGTTTCGCCTCGACCAGGCGCCGTACCAAGTCGTCCGGCAGCGGTTCATCAATCGCGAAGTGGAGGGACCCTGACGTGTACTCATATCCCACGAGCTCGTCTCTGAGAGCGGCAAGCACGGCGCCACTGTGAGGCAGGTAGGCCCGCTGTCCAAACGCTTTGACAAAGTCGAGGCGCATCATTCTTCGCCCTGCCGCGGACCAGCGTCCACGTGAAGATGTATCAACGCCCGACCGATCATGACAAGCGCCACCAGACTGAGGACTCCCAGCGCAAGCTCGGTCGTATGCCTCAGGCTGAACCAGAGACCAATCAAACAGATGACCACCCCGACCCACAGAGCAACCATGGAGCGGAGACGATGTGACTCGTCGTCCCATCGACCGTCCATCCTCGTCACGCTACAGGGTTCCGCTCACGAAGCGTGGCAGACGACCATCGACAAGATCGTCGAGCGGGTCAGGTGCGCGTGAGCCGATGCCGGCGGCCGTCGTGCCGAGAGCGGGTTCGGTAACCACCGAGCGATTTCAGGAGTCCACGTCGTGCCAGCGGTGGCCGTTCCAGTGCAGGTGGGCCGGGGTGAAGATCTGCTTCCCATCCCGCCGTGTCGTCGTTAGGCCAACCGCCATGCCATTAGTAGGGGACGTGAAGTCGACGCCGGTGACGAATTCGGCCTGCGTTTCGACATGTACGGGATGGAATGCCGTGCCGTCCCAGTGGTCGAAGCGCGGCTGATCGGCGGCGCTGGAACCGAGTACCCACACGTCATGTGCGTTCACGGCTGCGGCGCTGTATGGAGCGAAGTCATTGTTTGGCATGTGTGCCCGCACTACGCTCCAGCCGCTGCCGTCCCAGCGCTCGATGACAGGGTGCGACCTTCCCGCGGTGGTGGCCCCCACGGCCCAGACATCGGTCGCGGATGCTGCTGCCACATCGGTGAGCACGGCCTCAGACTGGCCCGGTGGCAGAGGTACGTTCACAACGGTCCACGCCGTTCCATCAAAATGCTCGGCGTAGGGCAAGGGTTTACCGGCGACGCGCTTGGTTCCGACGGCCCAGACATCGTTGGCCGAGACCGCCGACACCGCATGGAGGGACGCATTCCTGGGCACGCCGTGGGACGGAGGCGGCTGGATCGTCCAGCGATTGCCGTTCCAGAGCTCGACGAGAGGTTGGGTGACGCTCACCTGACCGGCGGACCCGACCGCCCACACCCTGGAAGGCGACGTTGCATCCACGTCCCAGACTTCCGTGTCGCGGACACCTTGAGGGACAGGCATCTGCATGGCACGCCAACCCTTACCGTTCCAGTGCTCCGCGAACGGTCCGGACTCGATGGGCGGCGCCTGCTCCCAACCCACAGCCCACACATTTCGCGTTGAGAGGGCGACAACTGAGGTGAAAACGTCATTGAAGGAGCCTCCGGGTGCAGCCGGAGTATGGACCGGCTGCCATGACGTGCCGTCCCAGTGCTCGGCATAGTTCCTCTGGTCGGCGCCATGGTCGATGACCCTCAATCCGACCGCCCAGTAGTCGTCAGCGGACACCCCCGAGACGGCAATCAGCTCGCCTTGCGTCGGCGACTGGCTCTGCGTCGACCCAGCACGGGCGACGGCCGGTGCTCCGGCGACAAGGCTGGCTACGATGAGCAGAGCGCTTGCGGCCCCGGCCACGACGGACGAGCGACTACCGGACATGAGTCCCCCTATCAAGGCAGCGGGTTCCTGACGTCACCCTATCGAGCGCGATCAGCGCCGGCCACATCAACGAACTCTTGACGACGAAGACCTGACCCGCCCGCCGCTGGTGCAGCTCGCTGTGCGCAGCCGCCGGCGTTGAGGACTCATCGCCACTGGGTCCCGTCCCAGTGTCGGATGAGCGCCTTGCTACCCGAGTGACCGACGGCCCAGGCGTCATCGGGTGAGGAGCCACCGACAGCGCTGAGAAAACTCTGGTGAGCGGCCCCGCCCTGTGCCTCTTGGATCGTCCACGAAGTGCCGTCCCAAAAGCCGACGAGGGGCGAGAGGATCGCTGGGTGCTCGCCGGCGACGTATTGACCGACCGCCCAAGCGTCACCATTCGGAAGTGTCGTGACGTCGTCGAGCGAGTCAGCCTCGTGCGGGAAGGGAACGTCGCTCCACGCGGTGCCGTTCCAGTGCTCGGTGATGACGTGCTGGCCGATGACGTGGCCAACGGCCCAGATGTCGTCAGGAGAGGAGCCGGAGATGCTCGTGTATACGGTGTCGTCGCCCGGCTCCGGGAGGTCGGTCGTGGTCCACGCACGGCCATCCCAGTGCAAGGCGTACCGAACAGACCTACCGCCGTGTGCGGCCACGCCAATCGCCCAGACATCCCGGGCGCTGATGGCTGTCACCGATGTCAGTCTCACGATTCTCGCGCCGGGCAACGGGTTTGGCACCGAGAGCCGACTCCACTTCTCGCCGTCCCAGTGTTCGACGATCGCCCTCTCAACACCGCCCATCAGGGTATGGAAGCCGACCGCGTATGCATCATCGGGCCCGATCGCGGCTGTGGAGGTCAGCTGGCCTGGGACCTTCGAGCCAGGCTGGCTGGCGACCCGCCACGTCGCACCGTCGAAATGCAGCAGGTAGGGGAAGTTGTCGATGCCGGGATAGCGGGAGCCCGCGGCCCATACGTCGTCCTCAGACACCGCGCTTACTGTCTTGAGTATCGCTGGGGAGGTCCCCGGCATCGCGACCTGGCGCCAGACCGTGCCATCCCAGTGCTGGGCGTACGCGGCGTTAGTGCCGTCGACATTCTTGAAACCGACCGCCCATACGTCGTCGCTCGTACGCGCACTGATGCCGTACAGTTCGCGACCCTCGATGGCAAGGATCGACGCTGCGGCAGCGGCGGACTTCGCCTTGACCGGAGCCGCCGTCGCGGCCGGCGCGGCGGCGCTGATGAGGTCGAGCGCCGCGAGAAGGCAGACAATCGTCAGCAGACGCATTCGATTCATGTGTCCCCCGTTGTGGTTCACCGAATTCTGACCGGCACTGAGGCCGTCGCGATCTTAGACCACGCTGGTTCGGCCGATGAATCGCGTGTCCAGCCCGTCGACGCCTTCACAGGCCGCGACTGATCCCTCCGTCAACGGGAAGCATCGCCCCGGTGATGTAGGCGGCCGCGGGCGACAGCAGGAACACGGCAGCAGCGGCGAACTCCTCCGGACGGCCGTAGCGGCGCAGCGGGATGCCCGCGAGATGTCGCCGTCGGGTGCCCTCCGGGTCATCACTCGCGGCGTCGAGCTCTTGGACACGTTCGGTGTCGACGCGGCCGGGCAGCAGCCCGTTGACCCTGATGCCTCGAGGCCCGAGCTCGTCGGCGAGCGTCTTGGCGGCCATCGCAAGCCCCGGTCGAAGTGCGTTGGACATCCCCAGGTTGGCGATCGGCTGCTTGGCAGACGTGGAGAGCACCATCGCGATCGAACCACCCGAGGTCAGCGCCTCGGCCACGCCGGTGGCCAGCTGGAGACCGCCCAGGAAGATGCTCTCGAAAGACCGCCGCCATTCCTCCGGTGTCTTCTCGAGGATCGGTCCCGGCGGCGGCCCGCCAACGCTCACCAGGGCGCCATCGAGGCGGCCGAAGCGCTCGAACGCCATCGCCACCACCCGCTCGGAGGTCTTGGCGTCGGCGTTGTCACCGACCACCCCGCCCGCATGGTCGTGGCCGAGTGCCGACACCACCGGCGCGAGACGTTGATGGGAGCGACCGGACACCACGACCCGGGCACCTTCGGCGACCAGTGCCTCGGCGGTTGCCCTCCCCAGCCCGCGGCTGGCCCCCGTCACGACGTACACCCGTCCCCGCAGCCCGAGATCCACTCCCCCATTCAACCCGCGTTCGGTCCAGAATTCCGCCAAAGCAGCATCGTGTTCCCGAGCCCTTGGTTGAGATGCCAGTGCGGACTGGCAGCTCAACCCGACCGGACTGGCAGCTCAACGGGATGGGGCGGGGACCTCGTCGGCGAACTGGGTGCGGTAGAGGTCGGCGTAGAGGCCGCCGCTCGCCAGCAGCTCGGTGTGCGTGCCTCGCTGGACGATCCGACCACCCTCGACGACCAGGATCTGGTCGGCGTTGCGGACCGTAGAGAGCCGGTGCGCGATCACCAGGGAGGTACGGCCGGCCAGGGCCGTGTCGAGGGCGCGTTGGACGGCCGCTTCTGACTCGCTGTCGAGGTGGGCCGTGGCCTCGTCGAGCACGATGACCTGTGGCGCCTTCAGCAGCAGCCGGGCGATCGCCAGCCGCTGACGCTCCCCGCCGCTCAGCCGGTAGCCGCGCTCTCCGACCACGGTGTCCAGCCCCGCCGGGAGGGACTCGACGAGGCTCAGGATCTGCGCCGCCCGCAGCACGTCCTCGAGGTCGGCCTCCGTCGCCTCCGGGCGGGCATACAGCAGGTTCGCCCGGATCGTGTCGTGGAACATGTGGGCGTCCTGCGTCACCACGCCGACCATCGAGTGGAGGGAGTCGAAGGTGGTCTCGCGAACGTCCACACCCCCAACCCGAACAACGCCCTCGGTCACGTCGTACAACCGCGCCACCAGGTGGGTGAGTGTTGTCTTCCCAGCTCCGGAGGGACCCACCAACGCGACCATGGCGCCTGGCTCCAGGGTGAAGCTGACGTCCCGGATGACCTCCTGGGTCGGCGCCGTGTCGTTGGCCATCAGCGCCTCGAGGCTGGCCAGCGACACCTCGTCCGCCGACGGGTAGCGGAACGACACGTGCTCGAACTCCACCCGGGACTGATGCCCGGTGATGTCCGCCGCGTCCGGCTTCTCCTGGATCATCGGCTCGAGATCGAGCACCTCGAAGACCCGCTCGAACGACACCAGGGCGGTCATGATGTCCACGCGAACGTTCGAGAGCGACGTCAACGGGCCGTACAACCTGCCCATCAGGGTGGCCAACGCCAGCAAGGTGCCGATCGACAGGGACCCCGAGATCACCAGGTTGCCACCGACGCCGTACACAAGGGCCGTCGCCAACGCGGCCACCAGCGTCAGCGCGCTGAAGAAGATCCGACCGGTCATCGCGATCTCGACTCCGAGGTCGCGGACCTTCGCCGATCGCTGCGCGTACTCGCGGTCCTCGTCGGCGTGCCGGCCGAACAGGGTCACCAGAAGCGCGCCGCCGACCTGGAACCGCTCGGTCGCCATCGACGCCATGGTGGCGTTGGTCTGCATCTGTTCCCGGGTCAGTCCGGAGAGCCGGCGCCCCGCCCACTTGGCGGGGAAGTAGAAGACCGGAAGGATCACCAGGGCCAACAGGGTGATCTGCCACGAGAGATAGAGCATCGTGAACCCGACCAGGACCACCGCGAGAACATTGCTGACCACGTTGGAGAGCGTCGACGTGAAGGCGCTCTGCGCACCGATCACGTCGCTGTTGAGCCGCGACACCAGCGCGCCGGTGTGAGTCCGGGAGAAGAAGGCCAGCGGCATCTGCTGGACATGGCTGAAGACCTTCGTCCTCAGGTCGTAGATCAGCCCCTCACCGATCCGCGCCGAGTACCAGCGCTGGGCCAGCGTGAGACCGGCGTCCGCCACGGCGATCAGCGCAATGATCCCGGCGAGCAGGGTGACCAGTTCACTGTTGCCCTGCTCGACACCGTCATCGACGATTGCGCGGAACAGCAACGGTGTCGCCACCACCAGCAGGGAGTCGAGAATCACCAGACCGAGGAACCAGATCAGCGAGCGCTTGTGCGGCTTCGCGAACGCGACCACCCGCCGGAAGGTGCCAGGCGCGAGGCCCTGCCGTCCGGCCATCGGGTTCGCGCGCGAGTAGGAGTGCATGATCCGGTACGGCGACTGTGGGCTGCTCATCTGCTGTTCAGGCTACCGGCTGGCCGGTAAGGACCAAAACGACGAGAGCCCACAACCCGCGGTCGCGCAGGCGCCGTCACCTGGCTGGGTCCACAGATCCGTTGCCGGTGCGGACCTCTAGGCTGCGGCGCATGCCGGATGAGTACGAGGAGTTCGGGGTACGGCTCGACGTGACCGGGCCCGTTGCGACCGTCACGCTGTGCCGACCGGAGGCTCGCAACGCCCAGACGCCGAAGATGTGGGCCGCGCTCGCCGAGATCGGCGAGGAGCTGCCCGCAGAGGTCCGGGTGGTGGTCGTTCGCGGGGAGGGGCCGTCGTTCAGCGCCGGGCTCGACCTGGCGATGTTCACGCCGGACGGGATCCCCGGCGACCTGTCGTTCGCGCGGATGCTCACCCATCCGGACGGGGAGATGGACGAGATGATCGCCACCTTCCAGGAGGCCTTCACCTGGTGGCGGCGGCCGTCCCTCATCTCGGTGGCGGCGGTGCAGGGTCACGCAGTCGGCGCCGGATTCCAGCTGGCCCTCGCCTGCGACCTTCGAGTCCTCGCGGACGATGCTCAGCTCTGCATGCGAGAGACCGCCCTCGGACTGGTGCCCGACCTCGGCGGCACCCAGCCGCTGGTCGAGCAGGTCGGCTACTCGCGCGCGCTCGAGATCTGCGTGACCGGCCGCTGGGTCAGCGCGCTCGAGGCCCAAGACCTGGGACTCGCCACCATCGTCGTGCCCCGCGCCGATCTCGACAGCACGGTGGACGACCTGGTCTCAGCCGTGCTCGCCGCTCCGGCCCATGCGGTGACCGCGACAAAGGCACTCCTGCGCTCCGCGACCAAGCGCGCGTACGACGACCAGCTGGCCGCCGAGCGAGCTGCCCAGGTCAAACGCCTGCGTGCACTGGGGTCCGCCGAATAATCCCGTGACACCTCGACGACCCCTGGCTACGGTCTGCGCATGACCGACCCGCTGCCGGGAACCGACGAGAAGCCGCCGTGGATGGCCGACTTCGTGCTCGAGACTCCGACTGTCGCCCGCGAGCGGCACGGCACGTGGGATCTGTACGACCCGGAAGCCGCCGAGCCGAGACCCCTCGTGGTCTTCGTGCACGGCGGGCCGATCCCGCCGGACATCGCAGACCAGCCTCGCGACTGGCCGACCTACCGCGGCTACGGCGCCCTGGCGGCCAGCGGCGGGGTGGTCGGTCTCACCGTCGACCACCGGCTCTACGGACTCGACCGGTACGACGTTGCGTACCGCGACGTCATAGACGCCGTTGACGAGGCCCGGGCGGATGACCGGGTGGATGATGACCGGATCGGCGTGTGGGTGTTCTCCGGCGGAGGTCCGCTGATCGGCCCGCTGCTGGCCGAGCCACCTACGTGGTTGCGCGTCCTCGCTGCGACGTACCCGGTCCTCGGCTCGAGCCCTGGTCGCGATCTGCCGGACGGCTTCCGTCCGGCCGAGGTGGTCGGCACCGTCTCGACCCGACTTCCGTTCGTGCTGACCCGGGTGGGTCTCGAGGCCCCGGATGTCGCAGAGACGGTCGAGGCGTTCATGGCGGCCGCCGAGGGCTCGGCGCTCGACGTGGAGATCATCGACGTCCCACATGGCCATCATGGGTTCGACGCGAGGGACTACGGCGACGAGTCCCGGCACGCCGTACGCGATGCGGTGGCCGCGGTGCTCAAGGCGCTGGACGTCTCCTCAGCCGGCTGACCGACTGAGGAGACGCCCGATGGCCTGACGACCGGACGCTCACGGCGTGAAGATCGCCACACCTTCACTCGCGGTGCCGATCCAGACCCGTCCGTCAGGGCCGACGTCGATCGACTCGATCTGGTTGTGCGGCAGCGGTGAGGTCGCCGTGGTGTACGACGTCCATGCCGTGCCGTCGAAGTGCCCCACACCACCCACGTAGGGCGGTCCCTGGAACGCGCCCATCCAGACATCGCCGTTCGGCGCCACGGTGATCGTCGTCACATAATCGGCGGGGAGGCCGTCAGCCATCGTGTAGTTGGTCGAGGTGGTGCCGTCGAAGCGGGCGACCCCGGAGTCCGTCCCCACCCAGACCACGCCGCCGGTCGGCTCCGCGGCCACGGCCGTGATGCTGTCCGACGGGAGCCCGTCACCTTGCTGGTACGTCGTCCACTTCTGACCGTCGTACTTATAGAGTCCGCCACCGGCGAGCCAGACGTTGCCCTCGTCGTCGGCGGAGATGTCCTCGAGGTCCGCGCCTGTCGGTGGGTTCTTCATCTCCACGAACTTGGTGCCGTTGAAGCGCATGGCCTGGCCGCGGTCCGGAGCCACCCACACCCGCCCGGCGCTGTCGACGGTCATGGACTCGATGGAGATGCCCGGCAGGTACGACGTCCACGTCGAGCCGTCCCACCGGCCGACGCCGTGGCTGGTCGGGGCCACCCACATCGCCCCATCGGGAGTCTGGGCGGAGGCTGCCGCGGAGTCGGTGTCGAACGGCCACGGCGGACTGAACCGGTTGAAGTTCGTCCACGACTTCCCGTTCGTGGTGGCGATGCCGGCCGCGGCGGTGGAGATCCACGCGTCGCTGTCGTCGGTGATCAGGACGTCGCTGATGAACCGGGACGAGAGTCCGGTGGACTCCACGGTGTACGGCGACCAGCTGCCGTCTGACTGCTCTACGGCCATCCCGCCGATGCCTCCCACGACCGGCCGATTGTCGAGATCGAAGTCGAGCGCGTAGAGGTGCGAGCCGAGGGACGGCGGGGTGAGCTGGACATCCCAGGTGCTGCCGGTCCCGCTCCAGCGCCAGATCGACCCCGTGAAGGTGGCGATCCAGATCCGGCCGTCGCGGTCGACCTTCACGGTGGAGATGCCGCCGGTGCCGAAGTCACCGGTGCGGTTCACCATGACTCCGTCCTCATAGCTGAAGACGCCGGAGGTGTCCGAGGCGAACCACGGGGTGCCGTCCGGCGCGACGGTGATGTCGTAGAAGGAGCCGATCGGGTCGCCCAGGAGCGACCACTTCTTCCCGTTGAAGACCGCGGCACCGCGGTTCGGCGAGCCGATCCAGACCCGGTCCTGCCCGTCGATGGCGAGCGACTGGACGGCGTTCCACGGCGAGCCGAACGGCAACCCGTTCGCCGTGGTCCACACCTTCCAGTGCCCGTTCGCGTAGCGACCAACACCGCCGGCCCCCGTCTCCACGCTCCAGAGTGCCACCCAGAGGTTGCCTTCGCTGTCCCAGCCGAAGTCACGGACCGAGCTGGTCGGCCAGGGCGCGTTCGCCTTGCTCCAGATCGTCCGTACCTTGCCGTGGACGAGCTCCAGGAGGCCCGACGGGCTGGACGCCCAGGCATGGCCCTGGGCATCGAAGGTGAGGTTGCGGAGGAAGTGGTCGGTCGACTTGCCGTCGACGTTGGTCCACTGCTTCCAGCGTGAATTCTTCAGCTCACCGATGCCGCCCTCGTCCCAGATGGGGTCATCGGCGGTCATCCACGGGTTCCCCTTGGCGTCGACCGCGATCGAGTAGACGTAGTCGCCGGGGATTCCGGTGTTGGCCGGCTCCAGGATCTTCCAGTCGCCGGCTCGAGTGGCGGCGGCGTTCGAGGCAGCGGCTCCCCAGGCCGCGGGCGCCTGGCTCCCGGCCACCACCAGCCCGGCCAGGAGCGCGACCCCGGCCGCGGTCATGCCCGCGCGGCAGCCTGCCCTTCGTATTCTCCACTTGGTGCGCATCGTCGTCCCCTTCGGCGGTGTCCGGCAGCCCCTGCGGCTGCTTCTTGGGGCCACACCTTACGGACGGCTGCGGCCGACGCCCAGGTCCACGACTCACATCTGCCCGATCGTCCAGGTGCAACGGGGACGCAACCTGTCCGGAGGTACTAGGCCAGCGCGACCAGCTCGACGTAGTCCTCGCTCCACAGGTCCTCGACACCGTCAGGCAGGATCAGCACCCGATCCGGCTGCAGGGCCAGCACCGCGCCCTCGTCGTGGGTGACGAGGACGATCGCCCCTGTGTAGCTGCGGATCGCGTTCAGCACCTCGATCCGGCTCGCGGGGTCCAGGTTGTTGGTCGGCTCGTCGAGGAGCAGCACGTTCGCGGCCGAGACCACCAGCGTCGCGAGGGCGAGCCGCGTCTTCTCACCGCCGGACAGGACATTCGCCGGCTTGGTCGCGTCGTCACCCGAGAAGAGGAACGACCCGAGCACACTGCGTACCTGCGAGTCGTTCAGGTCGGGTGCTGCCGACTGCAGGTTCTCGAGCACGGTCCGGGACAGGTCGAGCGTCTCGTGCTCCTGGGCGTAGTAGCCGAGTCGGAGGCCGTGACCCGGCTCGACGCGGCCCGTGTCCGGCTCGTCGATGCCAGCCCAGGATCCGGAGCAGCGTCGTCTTGCCGGCCCCGTTGAGCCCGAGGATCACGACCCGGCTGCCCTTGTCCACGGCCAGGTCGACATCCGTGAACACCTCGAGAGAGCCGTACGACTTCGACAGCTCGTGGGCCATCAGCGGCGTCTTGCCACAGGGCGCCGGGTTCGGGAACGCCAGCTTGGCCACCTTGTCCTGACGCCGCTCCGCCTCCAGACCCTCCAGCAGGCGCTCGGCGCGCTTGGCCATGTTCTGCGCGGCGGTCGCCTTGGTGGCCTTGGCGCGCATCTTGTCGGCCTGGGCGAACAGCGTGTTGGCCTTCTTCTCGGCGTTGGCCCGCTCCCGCTTGCGTCGGCGCTCGTCGGTCTCTCGCTGCTAGAGGTACGTCGACCAGCCGACGTTGTAGACGTCGACCTCTGCCCGGTTGGCGTCGAGGTGGAACACCCGGTTGACCGTCTCGCCGAGCAGGGCGGCGTCGTGGCTGATCACCACGAGGCCGCCTCGATGGGACTTGAGGAAGCCGCGGAGCCAGACGATGGAGTCGGCGTCGAGGTGGTTGGTGGGCTCGTCCAGGAGCAGTGTCTCGGCGCCGGAGAACAGGATCCGGGCGAGCTCGACCCGGCGTCGCTGGCCGCCGGAGAGGGTGCGGAGCGGCTGGCCCAGCACCCGGTTCGGCAGCCCCAGGCTTGCGCTGATCTGCGCGGCCTCCGCCTCGGCCGCGAAGCCACCCGCCGAATGGCAGCTCCGCATCGGCCGTGGTGTAGCGCCGCATCGCCTTGTCCCTGACGTCCGGGTCGTCGCTGCCCATCTGCTTCTCCGCGACCCGCATCCGCCGTACGACGTCATCGATGCCACGCGCGGACAGGATCCGGTCGCTGGCGAGCACGTCGAGGTCACCGGTTCGCGGGTCCTGGGGGAGGTAGCCGACGCTCCCGGCACGGGTGACCGAGCCACCGGTGGGCTGTGCCTCGCCGGCGAGGATCCGGGTCATGGTGGTCTTGCCCGCCCCGTTGCGACCGACCAGGCCGACCTTGTCCCCCGGGGCGATCCGGAAGCTGACGTCGTCGATGAGACTCCGAGCGCCGACCCTGACCTGCAGGTGATGGGCGGTGATCATGACGGATGAACGATGCTTTCCGGGGCGATGGGTCGCCCAGCGGGGGGCGCGAGACAGGTCGTAGTCGACCGACTCTGACTAGGCTACATGCGGGCTCGAGCGACGGGCACGTCGATATCGGCGGCGCGTGACCGGACGGAGGGATCGGGTTGAAGTTCAACCGCAAGGCCAAGATCGACACCAGCCAGATCGTCGACCGGCGCGGACAGCGCTCGTCGGGTGGCTCCGGCTTCCGGATGCCGATGCGGATGCCGCGCGGCGGACGCTCGGCGTTCCCCGGGGGACGTGGCGGGGCGACCGGCGGCATCGGTCTGGTCCTGATCGTCATCGATCGTGCTCGTGTTCGTGGTCATGCACTTCGTCGGGTCCGGGTCGGGCAGCGACCAGGCCAGCCAGCCGACGGACCTGTCGCAGTGCTCGGTCGGGACCGGTGAGCCGGCGCTGGAATGCCGGATCGGGTACGACGTCACGTCGATCCAGGACTTCTGGGAGCGCGCCCTTCCGCAGCAGGCCAAGGTTCCGTACCAGGACTCGAAGATCGTGTGGTTCACCTCGTCGACGCCCAGCGGATGTGGACAGGCGACGGCGGGACAGGGGCCCTTCTACTGCCCGAACGACAAGCAGGTCTACCTGGACCCGACGTTCTTCCACGACATGCTGCAGGGTCAGCTCGGAGCTTCGGGAGGAGACCTGGCGGAGGCGTACGTCGTGGCCCACGAGTACGGCCACCACGTGCAGGACCTGCGCGGGACGCTGGACCGCAACCAGAGCTCGGCCACCGGCCCCACCAGTGCGTCCGTGCGGATCGAGCTACAGGCCGACTGCTTCGCCGGAGTCTGGGTGCACTCGGCGTCAACCGTCAAGGATCAGGACGGTCAGACGCTGATCTCGGGCATCACCGAGGCTGATATCGCGTCCGCCATCAACGCCGCCCAAGCCGTCGGCGACGACCGGATCCAGCAGGAGACCCAGGGCCACGTCAACCAGGAACAATGGACCCACGGCTCCGCCGCCGAACGCGTCGCCTGGTTCACCAAGGGCTACCGCTCCGGCCAGATCACCGACTGCAACACCTTCGCCCCCGGAGCCCTTTAACCGCCTACCCGACCATCCGGCCGAAATGCCCGACCATCCGGCCAACCTGCCCGACCATCCGGCCAACCTGCCCGACCATCCGGCCAACCTGCCCGACCATCCGGCCAACCTGCCCGACCATCCGGCCTGGTCTGCCCGACCATCCGAGCCTGTCCGACCATCCGGCCTCGTGCCCGGCGATCCGAGCCTGGTAGCCGCCCATCCGAGCCTGGTCGTCGCTCGGCCATCGGTTTCTGTCTGAGTGTGGTCCGGTGTTGAGAGGCGCAGCGACCACGGCGGCAGGATGGGTCAGTTCCTCGGGTGGGGTCGCGCTCGAGTCGTTGGTCTCGGGCTGCGGTCTGAGGGAGGAGGGGCTGATGTGACGTACGAGATGAGCTCACCGTCTGAACGCCGATTCTTTGGGGTCTTTCGGCGGTGTGAGCGGCATTCAGGCGGTGTCCGTGTCCCAGGAGCACCATCGAGCCCACCAGTCCCGCCGGTAACAGGCCGATCTCGGGCTTTGCCCAGCATGCTGGGCAGGTCCCCCGTCTACCGGGCAGACCTGCCCGGTAGACGGTGTACTTCCCCAGCGTGCCGGGCAAATCCGGGCCCCGGGCTGCCATGCCGCTGCGCGTTTGAGACCGGACCGCGCTCAGACCGCAGCTTCAACCGGGTTCGCCCCCTCGGATGGGCGGTCACCGAGGCTCGGATCCCGGTCACCAGACCGGTCGAATCGACCGCCGTCACCGGGGTCGGATCGCCGGTCACCAGGCTCGGATCGCCGGGGGACAACCAGGCTCGGATCGCCGGGGCAGAACTCTCGGATCGTCGTTAAGGGGTGAGGTGGATCTCGACGGAGCGGACTTGGGTGATGGCGGCGTCAACGACGGTGCGGGTCGGGTCGGGGAGGCCACCGAGCCAGGCCTGCGGGAGGGCGGCCAAGGCAGCCAGCTCCGGGTGTGCCAACACGCTCGCCACGGCCTTTCGGTCCCCTCCCGTCGCCAACAGGTGCAACGATGCCGCGCTCGGCGACAGCAACCGATGGACGTGCTCGGCCGCCGCGTCGAACGCGGCGCGCGCCTGGTTGTCGCGCCGGCGGGCGAACCGGTGCTGAGACCAGCCCCCGGCCTTGGTCTTGCCCTGGACATGTCGCCGGCCGATCTTGGAGTCGGCCACCTCGGACCCGTCCAGCCGAACGACCGCGAACCCGCCACGCCGTACCAGCACCACACCGATCTGCCAGGGCTGGCGCAGATGCGCGAAGAGCCCGTCCAGGCTCGAGACCGCGAGCGGCGCGAAGGGTACGGCGATCAGCGCCCGAGACCCGTCAGCGCTTACCCCGTTCGCCGCCTCGGACTCGACGGCCCAGGTCGTCTCGGGGTGCGCGGCGTCGTACCGGCTGACCCACCCAGGGACCCGGTCGAAAGGTACCCGGACGAGTCGTGACCCTCCGGGCGCTGGCTCAGGCAGCGGATCTGCGATAGCCGGGAAGCAGCTCGTCGACGAGTGCATCGGTCTCGGGCTCGGCTCCTCGCGGGGAGCCGTGCCGCCGGACAGCGGCATACAGATCGTCGGCGACCGCCGTCACATCGGCCCGCGTCGCGAACCGCGAGGCCAGCCTGAGCGCGTCTCGCCACAGGTCCTCGCACGACGGCGCGGCCCGGAGACCGGCCATCAGCGCGGTACGAGCGCCGATCGGGTCGTCGAAACGCGCGGCCAGCGCCGCCAGCCGGCGGGCGACTGCCACCGCAGCGACGGTGACATCGGTCTCGGTCGACTCGTAGACGAGCCAGCCATACCGGTGGCTGGGGGCCTCACTGAAGGCCGGGCCGGTCACCAGCGACGAGGCGTTCGTGAGCTCCACCCGCGCGTCGAAGCCCGCCTGGGTCGAACGGTTGACCAGGGCGCGGAAAGCGTCCCAGTCCAGCCGGACCCCGGATTGCGACAGGCGCCAGCGACCTTCGTGGTCGACGGCGAGCCTCGGCTCACCGTGCTCGTCGGTGCCGGTCCAGCGGGCCGCGGCCGTCAGGGCGAGCTCTCGTACGTCGTCGCCGACGCCGCGCGGCCAGATCGCGGCCGACAGCACGTTCGGATGGACGCCGTCCGGGTGCAGGGCGAGATAGACGACGATCTCGGTCAGGAGCTCGAGTCGTTCGGGATCCTGCTCGCCCGGCGCCGACACCGACACGCGTCCCATGACCGTGACCTCGACCGGCTGCGGAACGCTCAGCTCCAGGTTGGGTACGGCCGCGGCCCGGGCCGGTGCGGCCTCCGGAGCCGCCACCGCTCCGGCGTCGCCACGTGCGACCTGCTCGTCATAGACCGCGAGCAGGTCCCGGTAGGTGTCGGGGGTCATCCGATGTGCCGTCAGGTCGATGCCCAGCGGGCCGCACCAGATCTGTCCGGTCTCCGCTGCGACGAGTCGAACGGCCGCGCCCGGTACGTCCCCGACCACGATCACGCCGACCGCATGACGTGGGTCCGACGACAGCGCCTCGAGGCGTCCCAGGTCTTCTGCCGACGGGACTCCGGAGAGTACGACGAAGTCGGGCGCCCAGAGCCGCCGGTCCGGGTCCGCGATCCGGCCGGCGGCCACCGTGGCGTACCCGTTCGCGGCGCAGGCGCTCTGCTGGCGTCGCCGTGCGGCGTCCACCCTGGTCAGCACGGCGGACAGGTCGTCGTAGTGCCTGATGGCCTCAGGCGCGACCGCGGAGAGGTCGTCAGCGAAGCCGACGAAGGTGACCCGCGGAGAGTCCGACCACGGGTTGGTCGCCAGGCCCAGGCCCATCGCGATCGCGATCTCGCGGGCCACATGCGGGTCGCCACTCAGACTGAGGATCCCCGGCACGGACTCCACGTCGATCAGTGTCTCGACTCGAGAGGCGTTCTCGCCGAGCGCCACCAGGCCGGGGAACGGGCTCAGCGGGTCGCCGGAGAGCTGAACCCGACCGATGTCGGTACGGCGGAAGGTCCAGGTACGACCGCCGGCGTCACCGTGCCACGGAGACTGCAGGCGGATGCGGGACGAGGGTGGGAAGGTCAGCGCCAGCCCATCGGCGCCGACCAGGCAGGCCGTCGGTGAGGCGATGCCCGCGCCGCTCGGGTTCGACTGCGGCAGCCCGCGCAGGACGCGGTCGATGAACGCGGCGGACGCCAGGTCCGCGCTCCCTCGAAGGTCGAACTCCGTGTCCAGCCGCTTGCCACCGCGCGGGTTGGGCCCACCGTCCCAGCTGCGTCGACGCCGCAGCCCGATCAGCAGCCCAGCCGCCAGCAGGGCGCCCCCGACCGCGAAACCTCCGGCGCTCACGGCCCGGGCGTCGACGCCGGACGCGGTGTCCGCGTCGACGCCACCAGCCGTCAGGTTGCCGGTCGGCTTGACGTCGCTCTCGCGAGGTTGACCGGACGAGTGGGTCGGATGATGGTCGCGATCGTGCGGCTGCACCTGAGCGGCGTGCTGGTCGGCCACCCGGATACCGGGGCCTTCGGCGTCTGCCGGCAGCTTGAGGATCCAGCCGGGGTAGATCAGGTCGGGGTTACGCAGCGTCGTACCGTCCGGCTGGACGTTGCCCATGTTCAGCGCCGCGATCTCCTTGTAGCGCAGGCCTTCGCCGAGATAGCGCTCCGCGATCCCCCACAACGTGTCGTAGTGGCGGCCCTGTGGCGGCTGCACCTCGATGTACTTCTCCAACACGCCCCGAGGGGTCGCGGTCGAGAAGCCCGCTGGACTCCCGTCAGCGTGGTGACCCACGACGTCGGATGAGTGGGCGACGTGGCTCGTCACCCGTTGTGCCGTCGTGGTGTCGGTGGCGCTCGGCTGTCCCGGGTCCGCGGTTGCGAGCGGCATCGCAAGCGTGACGCCACCCGAGAGCAGGAGTACGGCGCTGACCAGGCGTCTGGCGAGAGCCTGGGTACCGACCCCGGAGCCGGGTACGTGTGGCGACAGCCCCCTACCCCGGCGCTCGTTCACCGCCTCGACGATGAGGCAGACGACGAAGTGCAGCCAGGCGAGCCAGACCACGACCACGAGCACGGCCAGGGTGTCGCGAGCGGTGAAGTCGGTGTAGATCCAGTCGCTGGAGGGCAACGTGTCCGGCCAGGGGGTGCCGAATCCGGCGTACAGCGCCAGCGGGACGCCGATCACGAGCACGCCGATGACGACCAGGGCGCACAGGCCCCGGACGACTTCCCAGGTTCGGCTTCCGGTCGGGCTGCCGCTGGGCAGCCGGGACCCGGTCACCGTGGTGCGGGTGGCTGCCACGTAGACGATCCTCCTCAAACGCCCAGTATGTCCCGCGAAGGGGTCATCGAGCGCCCCCGAGCAGTTCGTGCTCACGTGCGTACTCCTTGGCCTACCAGTCGACGAGGGTCTGGACCTCCGCCACCCCGAGCCGCTGGTACGCCGCGTAGGTGAAGTCTCCGAGGTCGCGCAGCACCCGGCCATCCGCCGTCTCCACTGTGACGTGCCAGTACGGGTGGGCGCTGATCCGGACGGTCGAGCTCTCGTGGATCGCCGTCGAGTGGGCGTACATCAGCCAGCACTCGCTGTCCTGGCTCCCACCCGCCGAGCGCGGGATCGCGTCCGGGGCGGACGTGTCGAACGGCTTCGCAGCCAGGCCGCAGTGGGCCGGTTCCATGCCGGCCCAGCCCGGGTCGATGACGACATCGTGGACCCGCATGTGCAGGTAGACCGTGCCCTGGGTCAGGGTGTTGTAGGCGATCCGGTAGTTGGGCTCGGCGGGCTGCGCGCTGTCCTGCGCCTTCACCCAGCTCGCCCAGAAGAAGGTGTACGTCCCCACCAGGGCCGGCTGGGTGGGTCCGACGCTGATCCTCGGCACCGGGTAGAAGTTCTCGTGCGCCGCGTGCGCCCAGAACTCCTCCATGTACCCGGGGATGCTGATGTCCTTGCCGTCCGGGACCCAGTTGCCGAGGATGTCGACGATCATGTTCGGACCGCCCCAGGGCTTGGTGGGATCCACGTTCTCGAAGCAGGCCTTGAGCATCCAGTGACCGCCGGGCGCACTCCCGCCGTTGATCACCATCCCCGTCGGCACCTCGAAGTAGCGACAAGGGACGAACGGGCGTCCGGCCAGCCAGGCCTGCAGGCTCGGCGGGTTGGGACCGCCGTAGCCGGCTCCGCAGTAGCCGCCCGCCGACGCGCTGGTCGCATAGAACGTGCACGCACCGACCTGCGCGAAGCCCGAGCCCCCTGCGCTGGTCGCACCCGCGCCGACGCTCAGCTGCTGCGACGGGATCGCGCCGGGGCGGCTGCTGATCAGCCCACCTGCCGTCCACGACGACGCAGGCCGCCTGTCCTCCCGGAGGCCGATGCGGCAGTGGCCGTACCCGCGGCCGCGACGAGACCGGCCGACAGCACCAGGCCGGCAACGATGCCCGACGCCCTGCGCCGAGTGATCATGGGCTGCTCCCGCATCTGATCGTGGTCTCGCTGGTTGGCTTACTCAGAGTATCTACCGACCAGGTCACGTTGGCCAACCGCAGGGTGGCGACCGCCGGCGCCCAGACCTGGGGCACCGGGCCGTTCGGAGACGTGCCGGTGGCCGCATCCACGATACTCCGTGGACGGCAGCCAGAAGCAGGCGCCGAGGGTCTCGGTGGTCGCTGACCGGTGGAGCACGGTCACGACCCGCACCATCGGTGTCGCCGGTACGACGTAACCGTGGGCCACCGCGAAGTCGACGACCTGGCGCTGGCGGCCGAGCTCGGCCGCGGTGGTGACGGCGACGAGCTGCCGGGTCACCTGCCCGGAGTTGACCGACTCGGCGTGCGCCTTGACGAACGAGATCAGCGCGCGCACGGCTCGCGACGGCGTGACCCCCACCCCGATGCTCGCCTGCACGGTCACCGGGCCTTCGGGCGGGTGGCGTGCTCGGCGGGGCGCTGACCGAGAGCGTGGGATTGTCCACCGGAGTCCGCGGTGACAGCGGAGCCGTACCGTCCGAGCAGCCGGCGAGCGTCAGCGCCATGGCTGCCAACGCCGGCACCGCCACCGGCCCGGCGGACCGCAGGCCTGATCTACGCGCCCGGTTCACCATCCGGTGGGCGTGACGGTGGTCGGGTAGTCGGACGGAGTATGGGTCGGGATGGTCGAGGTGATCGTCGTACGCGGCGGGGGCGGTGGAGGTGGCGGCGGTTTGGTGATGGTCGTGGTGATCGTCGTCGGGACACAGCTCTGGCCGATCGTGATCGGCAGCCGGGTCGGCATTCCGCAGACGGTCGTGGGGTAGTCGGTCGGCGGCGGGAAGCTGGTCACGGGAGGCTCGCCGGTAGTCGGCAGCGTGAGAGTTCCCGTCGGGTACTTGATGCTTGGTGGCTGGTCACCCGGGCCCTGGTCGCCGGCCTCGTTGATGCCCTCGACCGAGGATGCGGTCGCGGTCTCGGAGACGTGCAGGGTGTCGATGCCGATGATGCCGAACAGCGTCGTCTTCAGCGCCATCTCGACGGTCACCTTCACGAACGAGACCGGCTGGCCGTTGGGGTCCTTCACCGAGCCGAAGCCAGTGACCCCGCACGACGTGATCTCCTTGCTCTCCTTGCGCGCCACCGCGCAGAACTCGGCGACCTCGGCGATCGACTTGGAGCGGTCGATCGTGGGCTGCTTCTGCGTGAGCACCAGCGGGTTGGCGCCGGCCCGCGCAGCCTCCTCGGCGAACGCCTGCGCCTGAAGCTGGGCGTTCAGCTCGCGGCCACCGTCCGTGACCAGCCCGCCGAGGAGCAGCAGCCCGAGTGCCATCACGACGACCGCGGGAGTGATGGCCCCCCGTTGGTCTTTCGGCGATCCCTCGCCACGGACGTTCCGAGCCATCAGTAGGTCCCGTAGATCGCAGGCATCGGGCTCGAAAAAGAACTGTGCATGACGATGGTCTGGCCGAACCCGAGGATGCTCAGGTCCGACATGTCGACGGTGCAGGTCACGGTCACGGTCAGGACGTTGAGGCCCTTGGCGTCGTACGGGTCGGAGGCGAGAAACATGTCCTGCCGACTGGTGGTCACGGTGTGCGTGGCGGAGTCCTCACACGAGTGGGGCGCGCTGTCCAGGTCGAGGGCGATGGTGCGCTCGACGGCCGCCTTCGCGGAGGCGAAATCTCGGTTGGCGGTGGCGCTGCGGGCGGCGTCGCGGGCGGCCTGGTCGAGGTAGCCCTGGACGTTCGCATGCCGGCCGAAGGCGACGATCAGCATCATCACCGCGAGCAGCACCGGCGCCAGCAGCACCAGCTCGAGGGTGCTGCTGCCCGCCTGGTCACGCTCGGGCTCGCGCGCCGGTGCGTTGGGCCTATCCGGCATTGGGCTGTCCGAGATCGGGTTGGAAGTCCTCGGTGGATCCGGTCGCCGTGGCGGAGACGTCCATGTCCCATCCAGGGAACAGGTCGTTGACCGTGCCGGTGACGGTGACTGTCACCCGGTGGGTCTCGCGGGTCGTAGGTGGCGTGCGCGGTCGGGTTGATCAGCCCGCCGAGGTCACGAGCCTCGTCGACCGCCTCTCGCTCGACGACGCGCTGCCACTCCAGCGAGGCACCCTTCGGTGCCACGGTCCGCAGCTCGGAGACCCCTTCACGGGCGGACGCCAGAGCCACGTTCCGCGAGTGCATCCACAGCGCCACCTCGACGATGGCGAAGATGAGCAGCAGGAACGCCGGTGCGACGAACGCCATCTCGATGGCGCTCGTCCCCCGCTGGTCGCGCCTGCGAGCAGCCATGCGCGGAAGGCCGGCCGGCGGCGCGGCTATTGCCCTTGGTTCTGGATCTCGTCGCCCTTGTTCTTCACAACGGTCGTGATGATGATTCCGAGGCCGACCGCGGCGGCGACGACGATCGCCGAGATGATGGCCCACTCGATGGCGGAGGCACCGAGCTGGTTGTCCTCGCGGCGACGCAGGTCCTCACGCCGCAGCATGGCGTAGGCGAAGAGCAGGCGCGGCAGGTCGAACATTCCCATCGGGATCCCCTTTGATCGGCGGGTGCGCTCACCTACTCTACGACGGTTTCGGTGCACGGACACCAGTGGTGGTTCTCTGCGAAACCGCTGGTCGGGTCACGAGTTCACGATCTGGTACGCCGATCAGAGGCGATGGGCACGCCCCGACGATCCGGCCGTTCTGACCGACCATCCGGCCATTCTGACCGACCATCCGGCCGAACTGGTCGACCATCCGGCCATTCTGACCGACCATCCGGCCATTCTGACCGACCATCCGGCCATTCTGACCGACCATCCGGCCATTCTGACCGACCATCCGGCCGTTCTGACCGACGATCCGGCCGTTCTGACCGAGCCAGTCCGGCCCTGGTTACCGACCATCCGGACGTCCTGGTTACCGACCATCAGACCTTGATTGCCGGCGATCCGAGCCGACAACCCGGTGCACGCTGCGGTCTGAGCTCGGTCCGTTCGTTGAAGGGCAGCGACGACGAGCAATCCCTCGGGCAGCGCTTCCAACTGCGGTTCACCTCGGTCGGCCGCCGACAGGTGCGGTCTGCGCGTGGTCCGGTCTGACTTGCGCCTCAGCACGGGCGCACCTGACAAACCAACCCAACCCACCGCCGTCATCGCGGCGCCTTTCAAGAACCCGCACACTGAAACAGAACCGTCGCCACGGGGACACCAGGCTCAGATCGCCGTCAACCGGGCTCGGATCGTCGGGCAGACCACGGCCGGATCGTCGGTCAGTTTGGCCGGATCGTCAGTCAGTTTGGACGGATGGTCGACCAGTTTGGACGGATGGTCGAGGGGGCGGGCGACGGGGCGGTACAAGCCGGTCAGGAGTTCACGATCTGGTACGCCGCGGGGAAAGCGAGGAAGAGCAGGAACGCGGCGCAGATCAACAGCTGCGCGACCAGCATCGACTGGGAGTTCTCGCCGGCCTGGCCTTCGACGTCGGCGAGCTCCTTGCGGCGCATCGACTCGGCGCGCGCCATCAGCGACTGGCGGATCTTGGCGCCCTCGTCGCCGGCGAGGGCCAGCGCGGAGGCCAGGTCCCGCAGCTCGTCGACGCCCAGCTCCTTGCCCAGCCGGCCCACCCCTTCCCATGGCGTGATGCCCACGACGCGGGCGTTGCTGAGCGCCTGGCGGATCCGGGCGATGGCCCAGTGGTCGCCCACGCTGGACGCCGCCATCAGTGCCTCGGGCAGGCCGCGTCCGCCGGCGAGGTTCATCGCGACCAGGTCCAGGAAGGAGCCGACGACGTGCCGGAAGTCGCGCCGGCGGTCCTCGGCCTCCTGGCTGAGGACGAGGTCGGGCAGGAAGAACGCGAACACCGTCGCGCCGAGAGTGAAGACCGTGGGCAGCACGGTGCCGAGGCCGATCCCGCCGAGCCCGAGCAGTCCGGCCATCAGAGGCAGCCAGACCAGGGCGCCGATCGCGAGCAGGACCTTGGTGCCCATGTGTACCGCGAACGGACGGTTCATGATCGCCAGGTCGGTCCTGGTCTTCTCCAGCTTCCACCCGCGGGCGAGCGCCTCGACCTCGATGCGGGTCCCGATGTCCAACCGGGCGCGCTCGAGGGCACCGAGCTGGGCGATCTCGGCCTCGGGGATGTACGGACCACCCGAGCCGACGGCTCGCGTCGATGCGAGCCAGCGTCGCAGCCACGCCGGGACGCGGCTGGATGAAGACGCGCACGAGCATGAACAACCCCAGCCCGGCGAGCGCGCCCGCGGCCATGATGACGATCATCGGCCCGGCCCTCCGACGATGACCTCGAGCCGGTTGCTGCCGCGCCGATGGCTCTGCACGAGAAACCGCTCCGGTACGTCGACCCCGGCGAGCCTCCGCAGCCAGAACACACCGGCGGCGTACAGCAGCACGACGACCAGCAGGATGATCTGGCCGAGCGTCGTGCCGTACGGCGCCAGGTAGGTCTGGTTGAGCAGCACCAGGCCGCCGGAGACGAACAGCGTCACGCCGACGACGATCTGGACACTGCGCCGGGTGCTGCGTCGGGCTCCCTCGACCCGGCGCCGGAGGTCCAGCTCCTCGCGTGCGGACTCCGACAACGCGCTCAGGACCTCGCGCAGTCCGGGACCCCGCAGTCGCGCGTTCAGGATCAGGGCCGCGATGATCAGGTCCGCCGACGGGTCGTTGAGGTCGTCGGCGAACTTCATCAACGCGTCCGGCAGCGGCTCCCGTACCCGGAGCCGGTCGACCAGGAGGTTGAGGGCGGGCCGGATCACCGGTGCGGCGTTCACCGTCGTGGCCGGGATCGCCTGCTCGAGACCGACGGCGCCGGCGATCGTGTCGCGCAGCGCCTCAGTCCAGCCGGCCAGCCCCTCGAGTCGCTCGATGGCGCGGCGCTCCTCCGCGACGCCGCCGAAGATCCGCTTCCAGAACCCCACGAGCAGCCCCATGGCGACGGCGAGGACCACCCACTTGGTGACGGCCAGGACCAGGAAGAACGCACCAGCCGCGAGAGCCACCTGGACCGTCGTGCTGCGCAGGTCGATGTTGCGCAGGCTGAAGGATTGGGGACTGCCCTCCTTCGTGCCGGGCTCACTGCCGACGAAGAACAGCACCAGCAGGAACAGGCCGAGGCCGACCATCGCCCCCACCGTGAGGAAGAGCGGCAACGTGGTGTCCATCGTCAGGACCAACCGCCGCCGTGCACGAGGGGTGCATAGCCGAACTTCTCCAGCTCCTGCGCACATTGGATAGGTGCGTGCGCGACGGCGTCACCAGTCGTGGGGTCGGGGGCGAACACCTCGCTGGACAGCACCCGCTCGTCGTGTCCCACGATCTCGCGGACGCTCTCGACGACCCGCTTGAGCGTGCCACCCTCGGAGTAGTCGTTGGTCTTGCGCAGGAACACCACGAAGTCGAGGGCACCGGCGATCAGCATCTGGGTGGCCTCGATCGGCAGCCGTTCCTGGGACTGGATGGCGTAGGTGCTGATGCGGTTGAACACCTCCATCGACGAGTTCGCGTGGATGGTCGAGAGCGACCCGTCGTTGCCCTGGCTCATCGCGTTCAGCATGGTGATGATCTCGTCGCCGAGTACCTCACCCACGATCACCCGGGACGGGTTCATCCGCAGGGAGCGCCGTACCAGGTCCGCCATGTCGACACCGCCGAGACCCTCGGAGTTGGGCAGCCGCTCCTCGAAGGCGACCACGTTCGGGTGCAGGTCCGGGAACTCCCCCAACCCGAGCTCGAGCGCCCGCTCGACGGTTACTAGCCGCTCCCAGGGCTCGATCTCGTTGGCGAACGCCCGCAGCATCGTGGTCTTGCCGGAGTTCGTGGCCCCCGCGATCATGATGTTCTTGCGCGCCGCCACGGTGGCCTTGAGGAACTGCCCGAGGTCGGGGCTCATCGTCCCGTTGGCGATCAGGTCGTCGAGGAAGACGCGGCCGAGGCGGGCCTTGCGGATCGACACCGACGGCCGTGCGCAGACGTTCATCACGGCGGACAACCGCGAGCCGTCCGGCAGCCGGAGGTCGAGCTGCGGGTTCGCCGAGTCGAACGGCCGGCTGGCCAGCCCGGTGTGGGCCGCGAGCACCTGGATCAGCTCGACCAGCTCCTCATCGGACTCGGCGACGTCGCCGTGGCGCTCCTCCCGGCCGTCGCCGTACTGCACGAAGACGTTGTCGTAGCCGTTGATGTCGATGTTCTCGACATCGGGGTCGTCCAGCAGCGGCTGCAGCCGGCCGACTCCGAACAGGGCGGAGTGGATCGCGGTCGCGAGCCCGGCCTCCTCCTCGGCGGTCGGTGGGGTACGCCCGTCGGCCATCTCCAGGCGCGCATAGTCCTCGAGGATCTGGATGATCAGTGACCGCGAGTACTCGCGCTCGTCATCGGAACCCATCGGCGCGACGCCACTCATCTGGTCGCGTCGCCGCTGCTCGTTGAGCCGGTCGGCCACCTGGACCCGAAGGCTGCGCACCAGATCGTGGTCGATCATGAAGGCCCACCTTTCGACCCGCCCTGGGCGCTGAAGGAGAAGCCCTCCCAGACCACTGCTTCCTGGGTCGCCTCTCCCTCCGCCTCCAGTGGCGACTCCGCCTCCGGCCCGCGGTCCTCCTCAGGAGGTACGACGAAGAACGGGGCGACGACCTCCGATGCCTCGTCGGTCGCTGTCCTGGCCGACCTGACCAGAGCCGTCTTGTCCGCGCGCCCGGTGACCCGGCCCTTGAAGAACCCGGCCCCCTTCTCGTCGTACGCGAGATGCCAGACGGCGCGCAGCGGCACCTCGGTGCGCTGCAGCGTCTCGCGCACCTGGGCGACCGCGTCCCGCGCCTTCGGCTCGGCCACCACAACCACGGCGATCGGGGTGCCGACCGGCGAGGCGGGGTCGAGCACGCCGGCGAGGGCGGTGAGCCGCTCGCGCAGGTGGACGACCGAGGCCGGCTCCGCCGTACACACGAGCACGAGCAGCCGGGCGGCCCGCAGAACCGATGTCTGCGGCGTCGTGGAACCGATCCGACCGCAGTCGGCGAGTACGTCCCAGCCGGGGAGTGCGTCGAGCGCGGCCCCGAGCAGCGGCCAGAAGTTGGTCATCCCGGCGGCCTGCTCCGGGATCCGGGGTCCGACCAGCACGTCGAGCCCACCGATCACCCGTTGGGTGTGGGCCAGCACCAGATCGGACCGCAGACCCTTACGTCCCGCTGCCGCGAGACTCAGCAACCCCCGATCGGGGTCGAGCACGCCCCCGGCAGCGTTCTCCATCCGCAGCGGTATGTCGGCGCCAGAGGCGTCGCACTCCGCGACGATGACCGGCCGCGGCCACAGCGCCCCCATCGCGAGAGCCGTCGTCGTGACCCCCGGAGACCCCTTCGCCGACGCGAACGCTACGAGGCCCATGCAGCAGCCACCCGCCTCGGGCCGTGGGGGGTCAGGGGCAGGTGCCGGCTAGCCACCGGAGCCCGATCCGGTGTCGCCCAGCAGGCCGGCCGAACAGCTCAAGGTGGCCTTGCCGGGAGCCAGCAGGTTGAGCGCGACGTCGCCGTTCGCCGCGGCGGCCGTCAGGATCGTGTTGCACTGCTCGGACACGACAGCGTCGACGACCACGCCCTGTCCGGTTCCCGCGCTCTGCACGTCGCGCACCACCGCCACCGCGGTGCCTTGGGCGTTGTTGCTGTCGCCGTTCGGATCCAGTACGACGATGGTGATGTTGTCGCCCACGGTGAGGCTGGGCGGGTAGCGGCCTGCGGCCAGGCTCAGACCGATCCGGCTGGTGCCGGCCGGTAGTGACGGCTCCGCGCCGAACATGTCAGGGACCACCGGGCTGCCCGGGAGCAGGCCGGTCTGGGCGTAGCTGCCGACCACGTCGTCTCGGCGCCCCGCGACGATGAAGTCGCCGCCGCTGCTCGTGGGCAGCTCGATCACCCCGAGGTCACTGGAGCTGATCTGCTCGTTGACCGCGACCTTGTCCCGGATGACGAGGTAGCTGCTGGTGTGCCCCTCACGCAGCGCGAGCCAGCCCGGCCAGGACCGCTCCGCCGGCGATCAGCAGCACGGCGAGGGCGAACAGCGCGGGCCGGCGCTCCCGGGTCGACGGCAGTCGGGTCGGCGCGGGCGCGGCCGCAGCGCCCTTGCTCTTGCGGCCCGAAGGCTGGTTGGTGACGGTCACGGTGCGGAGGATCCCTGTCGTCTGATGAAGCTCAGTATTGCTTGGCTCGGTAGTCGGGACTTTACCGACCGCGCTGCGAAATCACCCCATGCGTCCGTACCGGAGCACTGCCGGAGTCCGCGCTGTGCACGGCGCGGAGGACGCCGAAGACCGCGACGATGATGGCCACCACGACGATCCCGGCGACGACACTCGGCCAGATCCGGCGCTGGTCCCGCCAGGTCCGCCGCGACCCGTGCAGGAGTGCCGACACGAGCTGGCGTCGTCGGAGCGCGTCGGCCTCCAGCAGGTACTTCTCGGCGTTCGGGGTCGTGCTCGCCCCAGGCGGCATCCAGGGGCCGGTCGGCCGCCCGGCGCCGCGGGGCTCCGAGCCCGGTTGCTCCGTCATGTCAGCGCCCCCCCATCGATCGAACCGCGCCAAGCGCGACCAGACCGGCCACGTCGATCAGGGCGAGCCGGGTTGCCGGGCCGACGCGCGCCGCGTCGAAGGCAGCGCCCTCGTCGAGCCACGAGTCGGGGGGCACGGCCACGATGCGTGCCCCGCCGGGCATCGTCTCGCGCATGCGACGTACGACGTCCTTGAGCGCATTGTCCCGGGGGCAGACCACGACGTAGATCGCCGAGTCGAGGGCGTAGACGTCGATGTCGGCGACCCGTTCAGCGGCGACCCGGGCGCTGTCCAGGCTGTCCGGCGCGGAGCCACTGACGATCACCACCTGGTCGGCCCGGCCGAGGATGCTCTGGGCCGCGTCGCTGGTGTCGTTGCCCACATCGAACAGCGCGAAGGTGGAGGTCTGAGCGAGCCCGTCGACGAGTGCGGGTACGTCGCTGCGCCGCACCGGCGTGCTCCACCGTGGGCCGTCGACGACCTGCAGCCCGCTCGGCAGCCGTAGCGGCGCGACCTCGATGTCGGTGCGGGCGATCTCCCGGGCGCTCGGCGCGGGCTCCCCGGTGAGCAGCCGGCCGAGCGACGGCGCTCCAGCCCGCAGCGACACCAGCGTGGTGACGTCGTCGCGCAGGGCCGCTAGCACGCACCCCACTCCCATGGCCACGGTCGTCGTGCCGACGCCGCCCTTGCCCGACACGAACACGACAACGCGCTGGTCGGTCTGCCGGGACCGGACCCGGGCGACCATCTCGCGTTCGCGGTCGGCCGCCTCGGCGGCATCCGGTGTCACCACCCCGAACATGACCGCCCGGGCGAGCTCGGGGAGCCTCGAGCGCGGCGGCACCGTCGCCCGCTCACCACCCAGGAGCACGCTCATCGGGTCGCTGTCGCCGGCATCGCGCGGTCGGGCCGAGGCCACCGCAGGTGGAGCCGGTGCCCAGGCGGCACTGGTGCCTGAGGCCGGCAGCGCATCCTCGGGTCGAAGCGGTACGACGTTCTCCGGGCGCTCCTCCCGCCGCTGCTCCACTGACGACCTGGCGTCGTCCGGAGGCTCAGGGGGCGCCCGACGGTCGGCCGGTGACGCCGGCACCTCGGCCTCCAGGCCGAGCGCCCGCGGGTCGATGCCCATCCGGGCCAGGTCCTGGGCCGTGCTCTGCGCAGAGGACCGGGTGCGCGCCGCCACCTCGTCGGCGGTCTCGGCCGTCTCGGCGGCTCGGCGGCCTCAGCCGTCTCGGGACGCTTTGCCGTTTCGGCCGCCACTCGTCCGGCGGGTACTCGGTCATCTAGCGGTCCCGCAGCCAGTCGTAGAGCGTGACCGCGCCCATGGTGACCACGATCAGGTCGACCACGACGATGAACTCGACGACGTTCAGGGCGCGCTTGATGCGGGCCCGGGTCACGTCGGACAGCTGAAGGATGCTGACCCCGAGCGCGGCCAGACCGAGCCCGGCGACGACGGCGGTCAGCCAGGTGTCCAGGGTTACGTCATCACCGGCGAGCTGGAACAGGATGCCGAGCATCACCACGAGCGCGGCCAGCCGCAGCGGGAGCATGTAGATCGTCCGGCTGAAGACCCGCGACCGCAGCAGCAGGGCCGCGGCCAGGCTCGCGCTGAGCAGCCCGTCCCAGAGGTCGTGCCCCCAGGCGTCCGGCCGAAGCGCGAGCCAGAAGCCGATGGTCGCGACGAGGACCCCGACGCCGTACAGGGAACCCAGCAGCAACCCGCTGCTCTCCTGAAGTCGCGCCGTCAGCGCGCTCGCCGGACATCCGCCCGGAGTTGCGGATCCGGTAGTCCGCGCTGGAGAGCCCGCCGACAGCGATCGAGACACGCGGCATCACCCCCACGCTGAGCACGGCGAGCAGCGCCACCACCCGGACCATGACGCCGGCCTCCGCTCCGATGGTGGTGCCCACCAGAACGGTCAGACTGGCCGCGGCCAGCACCACCGACGCAGCGAGCAGCGGCATCGCCCGGTGGGTGAACAGCCGCATGACTCCCGCGGCCACGACGGTCGCCCCGAAACCGACACTGAGCGCTGCTTGCAGCGACCCACCCGAGCGCAGGACCAGCTCGGCGACAGCGGTCAAGGCCCAGAGACCAGCGACCCCGCTGGAGAGGAAGCACACCCACGGGGCGGCCCATCTGGTACCCACCCAGGTCGCGACCACGAGAACGGCGGCTGCCACCAGCCCGCTGAGGCTGCGCTGCTGGGTCCACGGCTGGATCGACGTACCGGACACGACCGCAACGACAGCCTGCGTGACGGGTGCGACGAGGAGGAGCAGGAGAACCCCGCTCATGGCCCCGATCACGAAGGTCACCGTCGACCGCGTGGTCCAAGCGCCACCAGCGGTGTCGACCGCGTCCTCGATGGCGTCGCGGACGTCCTCGATGAACGCCGGCCGGCTCGGCGCGGTGAAGGCTCGGAGCTCGATGACGTCCCCGTCGTGCACCCCGGCCTCACCCAGGCTCTGCGACAGGGACAAGGACTGACCGCCGAGCTTGGCCAAGGTGAACTCGACCAGCCCGTCGGGAGACTCCTCCGGAGCACAGAAGCGCAGGACCTGCGGCACGACATCGGCAACGGGGAGAGCGCTCGGGAGTGCCAGGTCGACCCGTCGCGTCCCGCTCACGACCGTGACCCGGCTGTACGACGTGAGCACGAGTCCTCCTGTGGCTGGCTCTTCTCCCGGTTGAGCTAACTGAGACACTGTCTGGTCTAGAAGCGGAGCATATCTGCTGAAAGAGGTATCAAGGCCGGAGGCGGAGGTGACCACGACGCTGGTGAAGCGACCCGCACGGATCGCCCCACCCTTCGTGCCGCTCGACCAGATCACCATCGCCGACCCGCCGACGCAGGAGCAGACTCCCCCGGCGGCGACCGGGATGACGATGATCATGATGCCGATGATGAGCGGCGCGAGCTCGCTCATCGTCTCCCTCTCCGTCCGCGGCAACCCCCTCGTCCAGATCGGCAGCCTGATCGTCCTGGTGGGCTCCGTCATGGTCGGCGTCGTGATGATCGTGACGCAGCGGACCGGGCCCAAGAAGCTGCTGCGCGAGGGCCGGGAGCGCTACCTGGACTACATCGAGGAGCTACGGCACGGCTTGCGCGCCACCATCGCCGCCCAGAAGCGGAGCTCCGGTTGGCGGCACCCACCACCGGGGTACCTCCCGGACCTGGCGCGTACGGCGGCCAGGCGCTGGGAACGGCGCCGTACCGATGCGGACCATCTGGTCGTCCGGGTCGGTATCGGCGACCAGCCGATCGCGACCGAGCTCGCCATGAACGCCGACACCGGGCCGCTCAACCAGTTCGACCACGTCTGCCTGGAGGCCGCGAAGAACCTGCGCGACCGCTACTCGGTACTGCACGACGAGCCGGTCACCCTCGACCTGCGCCAGCTCGGGGTCGTCAGCATCGCTCGGCGACCGCGCAGGCCGCGCGGCAGCTGGCCACGACCATGGCACTGCAGCTGGTCACCCTGCACTCGCCCTCCGACGTGTCACTCGGAGTGGTTCGCGCCGACGGGCTCGCGTCCGGCTGGGACTGGGTGAAGTGGCTCCCCCACTGCCAGAGCACCCGGCTGCTCGACGGTGACGTCCCGGCCCGACTGGTCACGACGTCGCCCGCGGCGATGGCCGACCTGCTGTCGGAGGAGCTCGCGCGTCGCCTCGAGGAGAGGTCACGCACCCGCGGGCGGGTGGCCGACCCGCGCGAGCACCTGGTGCTCGTGATCGACGGCGAGGGTCAGGGCAACCTCCGGGGTCTCGAGTCGCCGGACCCGACGGTCAGCTTGGCCGACCTCGGCATTCACCTCGTCTACCTGCTCGGCAGCCGGCGCGAGGAGCCCGAGGTCGTCGACGACCGCATCGAGGTCGGTCGCCGAGCGGATCGCCCGGCAGGCCTCCCGGGTTGCGACGTACCTCGTCGATCCGGTGCCGCCGGGGTTGCCGCTGCTGCTCGCCCGCCAGCTGTCGCCGCTGCGGCTGTCCGTGGAGGATCGTGGCGACGGCGAGGCGCTGAAGGAGACGGTCGGGCTCCCCGAGATCCTCGGCGTTCCCGACCCTGCGCTGCTGGATACCCGACAGACCTGGCGCAAGCGGTCGATGCACGACCTGCTGCGGGTGCCGATCGGGATCGGGGCCGGCGGCGGAGTCGTGCTGCTCGACCTGAAGGAGTCGGCCCACGGTGGGATGGGACCGCACGGGATGGTCGTCGGCGCCACCGGGTCCGGGAAGTCGGAGATGCTCCGGACGCTCGTCTCGTCGCTCGTGATCGGCCACGGACCCGACCGGCTGGCGCTGATGCTGGTCGACTTCAAGGGCGGTGCGACGTTCGCGTCGATGGCGGACATCCCGCACATCGCCGGGATGATCACGAACCTGCAGGACGACCTCACCCTCGTCGACCGGATGCGCGACGCGCTGTACGGCGAAATGCAGCGCCGCCAGGAGCTCTTGAAGAAGGCCGGCAACCTACCGAACGTCACCGCGTACCAGGACCTCATCGACGCGGGTCAGCCGCTCGAGCCGTTGCCTCACCTGCTGGTGATCATCGACGAGTTCTCCGAGCTGCTGGCGGCCAAGCCCGACTTCGCCGAGCTGTTCGTCGCCATCGGCCGGATCGGGCGCTCCATCGGTGTGCACCTGCTGCTCGCCACCCAGAAGCTCGAGATGGGCAAGATCCGCGGTCTCGAGTCGCACCTCTCCTACCGGATTTCGTTGCGCACGTTCTCCGAGTCCGAGTCCCGCGACGCGATCGGGGTGCCCGACGCCTACCACCTGCCGCCGGAGCCTGGGTCGGGCTACCTCAAGGTGGACACCTCCGTCTTCGAGCGCTTCAAGGCGGCGCTGGTCTCCTCGCCGTACGCGCCGCCGACGGAGGGACCGAAGACAGAGGTGCCCGCGGTGCCGTACCTCGCGGTCAACGGGCTGGGCGCCTGGGTCGCGCAACGTGGTGCCGAGGCGGCCGCCAGCGCCGGACAGGCGAACGGCGCCGGCCTCGTCGCCAGCGAGCGTTCGGTCCTGGACGTGGTCTGCGAGCGGCTGGTGGCCCCGGCCGCCGACCGGGTCCGGCCGGTGTGGCTGGACCCGCTGCCGTCGATGCTGCCGCTCGACTCGGTCTCCGACGCCGAGCAGCCCGGCCAGCCGGCCACGGTTCGAGCCGTCCTCGGCCTGGTCGACGAGCCGGCCAAGCAGCGGCAGTTCCCGCTCGAGTGGGACTTCGCCGGGGCGGCCGGCAACGTCATGGTCCTGGGCGCACCACAGTCGGGCAAGAGCATGCTGCTCCGGACCCTGATCGGGTCGCTCGGCCTGCGCTACGCACCGGGCGACGTCGTCTTCTACTGCCTCGACTTCGGTGGCGGAACGCTCCGCGGGCTCGCCGAGGTTCCGCACGTCGCCGCCGTGACCCCGCGGACCGACCCCGAGCGGATCGGCCGGACGGTCAACGACGTCCTCAGCCGGCTCGACGGCCGCGAGGACCTCTTCCGCCGCAACGGCGTCTCGAGCATCGAGGAGTTCCGCCGGGCCAGGGCGGCGGGACAGGTCGACGAGGACGAGCCTGGCGACATCTTTCTCGTCGTCGACGGCTGGGGATCGTTCCGCGAGGAGTACGACAGCCTCGACTACGTCGTCGCCGACATCGCCGCCCGCGGGCTCAACTACGGCGTACATGTCGTCCTGTCGGCCACCCAGACCATGGAGGTGCGGATGCGCATGCAGCCCGCCTTCGGGGGCCGGATCGAGCTCCGGCTCAACGACGCGTTCGACAGCACGTACGGCCGCGCCGTCGCGTCGCAGGTCACCAAGGACACCCCCGGTCGTGGTGTCGTCGAGCCCGGGCTGCTCTTCCAGGCGGCGCTCCCCCGGATCGACTCGGTTGCCGACGCCGACGACATCTCCGCCGCCCAGGCCGAGCTGGTCGCGGCCCTCCAGGAGCGCTGGCCCGACCGCGCGGTGGCCCGGGTGCAGGTACTCCCCGAGCTCATCCTGCGCGACGAGCTGCCCCCGGTCGACCCGGCCTACGGCGACGTACCCGTCGGGGTCCTGGACCGCAACCTGCGGGCGGTCTCCGTCGACCTGCTCGCCGGCAGCTCACCGCACCTGCTCGTGTACGGCGATGGCGAGACCGGCAAGACGAACCTGCTGAAGCTGCTGCTCAAGGGCTACCTCGAGCTGAAGACCCCGGAGGAGCTCGGCATCGTGCGTGGTCGACAACCGGCGCACCCTGCTCGACGTGGTCCCCGAGGAGTACCAGCTCGCCTACTGCACCGACAACGAGCAGACCTCCGCGGTAGCGACCGAGATCGCCCAGAGCCTGCGCAAGCGGCTGCCCGGCCCGGAGGTCACCTCGGACCAGCTGCGCAACCGCAGCTGGTGGAAGGGTCTCGAGGTGCTCTTCGTGGTCGACGACTACGACCTCGTCTCGACGTCGTCCGGGAACCCGCTCAACCCGCTCGTCGACTACTTCGCCCAGGGTGCCGACCTGGGGTTCCACTTCGTGATGGCGCGGCGAATGGGTGGCTTCTCGCGAGCCCAGTTCGAGCCTCTCGTGCAGCGTCTGAACGACCTGAGCGTGCCCGGCTTCGTGTTCTCGGGCGACCGGATGGAGGGACGCGTCGTCGGCGGTGTGACCGCGACCCGGTTGCCCCTGGGCCGAGCCCTGTACGCGAACCGCAACGGCCTGGTCGGCCAGGTCCAGACCGCCCTCGATCCCGCCCAGACCTGACCCGCTGCCCAGTCGTGTGAGCGCCGTCGGGTCAGGGGTGGAGCACGACCTTCACCATGCCGTCCTCCTTCTTCTGGAAGGTCTCGTACGCCGAGGGTGCATCCTCGAGCGACAGGTGGTGGGTGGCGAACGACTCCACGCCCAAGGGTCGTCGTCGGTCAGCAGCGGAAGGATGTCGTCGATCCATCGCTTCACGTTGGCCTGGCCCATCCTGAGCTGGATCTGCTTGTCGAACAGGGTCAGCATCGGCAGCGGGTCCGAGGCACCGCCGTAGACGCCGGAGAGCGAGATGGTGCCGCCGCGACGCACGATGTCGATGGCGGAGTACAGCGCGTTCAACCGATCGCTGCCAAAGTTCATCATCATCGGCGCTGCGATCTTGTCAGGCAGCAGCGATACCAGCTGGTGCGTCAGCTTGTTGACCGGTGAACCGTGTGCCTCCATCCCTACCGCGTCGATCACCGAGTCCGGCCCACGGCCGTCGGTCATCTCTCGGATCGCGTCGCCCAGGTCGTCCTCGTGCTCACGCAGGTCGAGCACCTCGGTGCCCCGCGCCCGACCCCGTTGGAGCCGCTCCGGCACCAGGTCTACCCCGATCACCCGAGCGCCGTGGTGGCTGGCGATCCGGCTCGCCATGTCGCCGATAGGTCCCATGCCGAGCACGACAACAGTGCCGCCATCGGGGACCGCGGCGTACTCGACCGCCTGCCAGGCCGTCGGAAGCACGTCCGACAGGTAGACGAATCTGTCGTCGGGGGGTCCCTCCGGTACGGCGATGTGGGTGAACTGGGCCTCCGGAACCCGCAGGTACTCCGCCTGACCACCCGGGACCTGGCCGTACAGCTTCGAGTATCCGAAGAGCGCGGCGCCGCTCCCGTACTCACGGACCTGAGTCGTCTCGCACTGGGAGTACAGGCTCAGATCGCACATGTAGCACGTACCGCAGGACATCTGGAAGGGGATGACCACCCGATCCCCAGCTTTGATCGCGTCGACGTCGGCCCCGACCTCTTCGACGATCCCCATCGCCTCGTGACCGAGTACGTCGCCTGCTCCCATGAAGGCGCCAAGCACCTCGTACAAGTGGAGGTCGGAACCGCAGATGTTGGTGCTTGTCACTCTGATGATGGCGTCGCTGGGCAGCTCGATCTTCGGATCGGGTACGTCGACTACCTGGACGTCTCGTTTGCCTTGCCAGGTGACAGCTCTCATACAGTTCTCCTCGTGGGTGTGGTTGCATACTCGCCTTTGGTGCCTACCCGCTCTGCGCCTCCTTCACACCACGACCCGCCCCACGCTCCGCGAGAATCGCCAATCTGCATAGCGCCTCCCGATTCCGTGGAGCGATGAGCATCTGACGCAGGGCACGTGGCACCAAGGTGCCCGGACCGGCGACTGCGTCCTCCTCGATGGTGACCAGGGTGGTGCCGTCCGGCTGTGCGGTCAGGCTGACAATCACCTCCGCTTCGCCCACCGGGTTCCCGCGCGCCCGCAGCTTCAGCTCCCTCCCGATCTCGGCCCGTTGCACCTCTGACGTGTCATCGATGACCGCCGGCCAGATGCCGAATGAGTGATGGATCTTCGAGCCCTCGGCCGGCCACGTCACGTCGACGTCGCGCGTCCTGGACGCACCGACCACCCAGCTCGCGTACAGCCAGCCATCGGCCAAGACCTCCCAGACCTGCTCTGGAGTGGCTCGTACCTGTCGCTCGACGCTCACCCGGCCCGGCTGACTCGAGGCCTCGCGCGGAAGAGCGGCGAGTGCCGCGACTGAGTTGAGGCCGCGCCGGATCAGCCGTTCGGGCGCCGGGTCGTGGTCGCCATAAGCAGTCTCCGTCGAGCCGGGTATAGACGCGAACACGTTGCCTGTGCCATCGGGAGTGCGCTGCGGGTCGAGCCCGAAGCGGCTCATCAACGGAGTCACCATCTGGTCGAAGACCGCCGGCAGCAAACGGAAACCAAGCACCGTGGCACCGTTCGCCAGCCCCACCGACCGCTCCCGGCGTGGTCGGTCAAGTGCAGCCACGATGGCCCGCGCGACCTTCTCGGGCGGGTCGACCGGGGGTGGTGGCTGACCCTGTCTGCCCAACGCGGTCGCGGCCCACCGATAGATCGGAGTGTCGACTCCGCCGGGTGACACCATGCTGACCCCGACGCCGGGGTACTGACGGGCCTCGATCTGAATGGCTCGGACCAGCCCCTGTACCGCCCACTTGCTTGCGAGGTACGGCGACATGTACGGCGTGGCGATCTTGCCCAACAGCGATCCCACGAGCACGACGGACCCGCCGTCCTGATCGGCGAACTGGCGCAGGGCGGCTCGTGCCACGTTGGCGGTGCCCAGGAAGTTAACGGCCATAACGCGCTCGAGCACGTCGGGCTCGATGTCGACGAAGCGGCCGTACGCCGCGACCCCTGCCGAGTTGACGACGCCATCCACCCGGCCGTGAGCGGCGACAGCGCGAGCAAAGATCTCGTCCACCGCCGATCGATCGGCGACATCTGCGGGCCAGGCATCCACCGCGTCGGCACCGAGCTGCCGACACTCGGCGGCCGTGGCTTCGAGCCGGTCCAGTCCACGGGCGACGAGGACGAGCCGCTCACCCTGTCGCGCTAGCGCGCGGGCAGTGGCCCGCCCGATCCCGCTGGACGCTCCGGTGACGATGATGACGCGAGGCCTTGCCATGGAGTTGACCACCCTTTTCGTGGCCTCCGTAGCCGCAGACCGGCACACGACCAGCGCACGGTCACCTGCCCCATACCCAGGTTGCGACTCCGACACGCAGCGGCGACGAGATGGGTGGGACACGGGTCGGTGTCCCACCCATCTCGTCGCGGGTGCGTTCGTGGGTGGTGCGGGGTGGTGTGGTGTCTCAGCCCCGGTTGCCGAAGAACGTGGTGGCCGCCTGGGCTGCCTGCTGCTGGATGTCCTGGCTCTTCTGGTTGCCGGACTGCATCCGAGCGGCCGAGTCGATGCTCGTGGTGTCCCGCTCGAACTGCTGCTTGGCGATCGAGACGACCTGGGTGGACCCGGCGACGTCGTCTCCGAGGGCGGCCTGGGTCGTCTTGTGCAGCGACGAGGACTCGTCGCGTGCTGAGTTCAGCTCGTTGTGGTGCTTGGAGGCCCCGGTGATCGTCTCTTCGCCGGCGCCGAAATCGTGGCGAATCTTCATTCCGCTCATGACACAACCCTTCTGTTCAGCCGCACGATGGCGGGCTAGGCCTCGATGGTCTTCTTCAGTGCCGAGAACGTCGTCTCGGCGTCGGACATCGACGTCTTCTGCTGCTGGAAGCTGTCCTCGGTGCCTTGTACGACGTGCTTCTCACCTTTGGCGAAGCTCTCCGCGACCTGCGCGCCGTGCAGGCCGCCGTACCCGGAGGCACCGGCGTTCGTGTCCATGGCGGCCCGCTGCGCGTCGGCAGCCGGACCGTAGTTGCGGCCGTGTGTCCCCTCGGACACGCTCCGCAGTGCCTTCGCCGCCGAGACGCGAGTGTCGGCGTTCGAGACCATTCCCTTGGCAGCGTGGGTAACTCCACCGACCTGCTCCAAACCAACTGCGCCTGACGACATCTCTATCTCCCTTGGCCTGAGCCGGCTTGCGCCGACCACCGATCAACAACATCTGCGACGCTACACAGCGAAGGGGTCACGCAAGCGGTCGTTGAGCTGGAGCTGCTCGCGTTGGCGGGCGGGATTTGCCCAGCATGCTGGGAAAATGCACCCTCGGCCGGGCAGGTCTGCCCACCAGGGGGTGAACCCGCCCAGCATGCCGGGCAAACCACGGGCTCCGGACCACACTCGGACTCGTCGTGGGCGCCGGCGGCACCAGCGAGCCGGAAATCCTCAGCCCGACCCGAGCGACCGCGTCAGCTTTGCGCCTGTACGGCCCCACCACGCGAACCGCACCCGCAATGGCCGACAACCCGCGGGACCGCAACGGACACAGGGCTCATCGGGTCAGGCGCCGACCATCACTCCGACCCGCTCCGGCCTGAAGGCCGGGAACAGCCTGGGGAGGCTGACCCCGGTGAAGCGGGTCCGGACGATCTCGGACAGCACCGACCGGTAGTCGGTCGTCACGTGGAGGTCACCGTCGTCCAGGTGTGAGGACTGCAGGCCGGGCCAGGTTCCGTAGACGCTGCCGCCCTTGACGCCCCCGCCAAGCAGAAGCATCACGTTTCCGTAGCCGTGATCCAGCCCAGCATCGCCGTTCTCCGCGACCCGGCGGCCGAACTCGCTGATCGTGACGACGGTGACCTTCGACGAGAGGTCGCCGAGATCGGTGAAGAACGCCTTCACGGAGGCCGCCAGATCGTCGACCATGAGTCGCATCTGTCCCCAGTCGAGGGTGCCCAGGTCGGTGTGCATGTCCCACGACCCGTGGTCGACGGTGACGACCTCCACACCCACGTCCGCGCGGATCAGCCTGGCCGACTGGGCGAGCGCATCGCCGAGATCGGTGTGGGGGTACTTGGCGCCGTGCTCGGGGGCCGCCGGCGAGTCGCGCACCGGGCTCCAGGACTCGGCGGCCTTCATCGCATCGCGAGTCGCATCGCCAAGCGGGCCGTGCGCGTTGCGCCACGTGATGTCGAGCGCGGCCTTGCGCTGCGCCATCGCGCTGCTGGGGCCGTAGATGTCGATCTTCGAGATGTCCAACGCGGCCAGCGTCGGCTGTGGGCCGTAGATCTCGGTGTGCGGCACACCGTCACCGATCTGGACGGCGCCGAAGTGTGAGTCCGGGTCGGACATCCCCACCATGCGGTTGAGCCAGCCGATGCGCTCCGGAGGTGCCGGGGTCGGCGTCCTCGACCGCCTCCATCGCCGAGAAGTGCGAGCGGTTCGGCACCGGCAACCCGACGGCCTGCACGGCGGCCATGTGGCCGGAGCTCCACATCGGGGCGAGCGGCGCCAGATTCGGATGCAACCCGAACATCGCATCCTTCTCGAGGAGCTCTGCGGTCGGGACGCCGATGGTGGGCCGGGCCTTGGCGTACCCCTCGTCGCCATGCGGTACGACGAGCGACATGCCGTCGACGCCTCCTCGCAGGCTCAGCACCACGAGGACGTTGTCGGCCGATCCGCTGGACGCGAAGGCCGTCTGCCGGAACACGCCACCATGCATGGTCGCGACGACTCCGCCGGCGGCTACGACCCCGAGGCCCTTGAGGAAGCTTCGTCGCGAGGCGGTCGACCGGGTGTACTCCGCGCAGCCGCATTCCGCATCGGTCATGTCTGTCTCCTCGCCTCAGCGACTCAGGTGTTCGGGCGTGTCGAGGATGCTGACCATCAGCCGTGGGAACTTGAACTTCACCAGCGCGTGACTCGGGTCGATGGTGTCGTGCCGCCCGATCTCGGTGGCTTCGCACGCGGCGTCCAGCATGGTCGCGGTCATCGGCAGGTTCAGCACCTCACCCACCACGTGTTCGACCACCGCGTCGAAACGCGCGGGCAGCCGGGGCATCCAGTCGATGGGCTTGGGGAAGGTGATTCCCTGGTCCGGCCAGAACCCGCCGGCTGCGAACCAATGCGCGCGCATCGACCCGAGGATCCGACCGGCTCCCGTCCACGCACCGCTGACGTCAGGGAACCCGTTGGGCGCTGGCCAGTCGTACACGACCTGGCCGATGGCCTTCGAGACGTTGATGAACTGGTTGCCGGCGTCGTGGTCGTGGTGCGGTTGGGCGACCACGGCGCGCAGCGCGCTCCACGTGGCGAGGGCGTCCTCGACGGGCGTCCGCACCTTCTGGAGCGCCGACGCCTTGAACTCGTCGGAGGCCACCAGGGCACGCAGCACCGGCCGGATCTGCGTGTTGGACTCGAGATAGACCTTGGCGAGCGACGCGACCAACCGGTCCGAAGGGTCGTCGGAGACGAAACGGACGGCAAGCCGCCGGCAGAGGCGGCTTGCCGTGAGCGGGTGCCGGGCGAGGTAGGTCAGGTAGTCCTCGAGCACCCTCCGGCCGTCCGGGTTGGTGTTCTCGGCCGAGAAGCCGAGAACGCTCACGTGGCCGACCCAGTGGTCTGCGGGCACGTACGACGACTTCCAGGTCCCGCGCCGATCGACCTGGAAGCCGGTCAGGATCCGCGCCGAGTTGACCACGTCCTTCTGGGTGTAGTTGAGCCCCACCGTGTGGCACTCCAGGAGCTCGCGCCCGAGATTCTCGTTCATGGCCGTCTTCGTGGACTCGACGTTGTTCAGGTAAAGACCGATGCAGGGATGGGGGATCGCTTCCTTGAGCAGCGTCGTGAACGAGCCGAGAGCGTTGCGGCGCAACAGGTCCTGGTACTCCACGCGGTAGACCCAGGCCTCGTCGGCGGGCGACGGCACGTGGAGGACGTCGGCCCAGAAGTCGCTCATCACCTCGAGCAGCTGACGGTTGGTGTACAGCCGGACCAGCATGGTCCAGGACGCGAGGTCCTGCATCATCTCCCAGCCCTGCTGGGTACCCCTCTTGTAGCGCATCCACTTCTGGTACGGCGTGAGCGCGAGCACGGGGAACCAGTCCCACATCTCTGCCGCATCATGATCAGGGATCTCGTCGGGGAAGAGCTGCTGGTTGAACCAGGAGTGGATCCCGCCGGCCGACGCGACCTCCGCGAGCCGCGCCTGGGTGACCCCACAGGTGAACCGGCTGAGCATGTGTCGGGTCAGGTCGTTGGGATACGCCGTGGCCGCCCGGACCGCGACAGTCGACCGGCCGGCTCGCGGCGCGGCACGGGCCGATCCCGCAGCGAGAGGGAGCAGGCCCGCGGTGCCGGCGGTCGCCGATGACAGCAGCACCGCTCGTCTCGAAAAGGGCACGGAGGCCCGCGAAGAAGTGCCCATTCGTAGCCTCCTGAGATTGTCCCGACGCCTGGGGTGCGTGCGATGCGCCGGGCAACCGGACCCACACTGGCACAGCCCCCCGTGGGTCCGCTAGTCAGTCCACGCCGCGAAAAGGCCCAACCGGGCCAGTGCACTGGTAGTCCGGTTGGGCCCATCGTGGAACGTCTGGCTGGTCAGGCGCCGACCATCACTCCGACCCGCTCGGGCGTGAAGCCCGGGAACAGCGTGGGCAGGCTGACCCCCGGGAACTGGGTCTTGACCACCTCGTACAGCACCGAGCGATAGTCCAATGGTGACCTTCAGGTCGCCCTCCTCGAGGTCTGTCGCGGGTCGAGGCCAGGCCACTTCCGTGATCACGCTGCCGCCCTTGACCCCGGCACCGAAGACGAGCATCGCGTTGCCCCAGCCGTGGTCGGCGCCGGCATCGCCGTTCTCCTCGACCCGGCGACCGAACTCGCTGATCGTGACCAGTGTGACCTTGATGCCAGCGAGCCGAGGTCCGTGAAGAAGGCGGCGATCGAGTTCGCCAGGTCGTCGGCCATTGAGCCGCATGTCGCCGTCGTCGAGCGTGCCGATGTCGGTGTGCATGTCCCACGACGGATGGTCGACCGTGATGACCTCGGCGCCGACGTCCGCCCTGATCAGCCGCGCCGACTGCGCCAGCGCGATGCCGAGATCCGTGGCCGGGTACCTGGCGCCGTTCTGGGGCACCGGGACGTCTGCGAGCACGGGGTCCCACTCGCGATGCCGTCTCCATGGCGTCCCGGCCGGCCTGACCGATCGGCCCGGCCGAGTGGTCCCACGTGTAGTCGAGCGACGCCGTCCGCTGGGCCATGGCGTTCGGCGGCCCGTAGACCTGGACCTTCTCGATGTCCGTCGCGGACAGCGTCGCCTGGGGACCGTAGATCTCGGTCTGCGGCACGCTCGCCCCGATCTGGACGGCGCTGTGCAAGCGAGCCCGGGTCGGTCATCCCGATCATCCGGTTCAGCCAGCCGATCCGCGCCGAGGAGCCGGGGTTGGCCTCCTCGACCTTGATGATCGCGGCGAAGTGCGACCGGTTCGGTACGGCGAGACCGACCGCGTGGACGGCGGCCATCTGCCCGGTCATCCACATCGGCTCGAGCGGAGCGAGATTGGGGTGCAGCCCGAAGCCGTCCGTTCTTCTGGAGCAGCGTCGACCCTCGGGGATGCCGATCGTCGGACGCGCGTCGTAGTACGCATCGCTCGAAGTACGGCACCACGAGTGACAAGCCGTCAGCGCCGCCGCGCTGGCTCAGCACGACGAGGACGTTGGCGGCCGATCCGCTGGCCGCGAACGTGGTCTGGCGGAACACGGTTCCGTGCATCGTCGCCATGACGCCGCCGGCCGACGACGACGCCGAGGCCCTTCAGGAAGCTACGGCGAGACGCGAGCGAGCGGTGGAACTCTTCGCAGCCCGTTGGTCTGTCGTCTGTGTTGTGGCATGACGTTCATCTCTTCTCTCGCCTCAGCGACTGAGGTGTTCGGCGGTATCGAGGATGCTGACCATGAAGCGCGGGAACTTGTACTTGATCAGGGGATGCGTCGAGTCGATCATCTCGTTCGGCATCGAGGTCGGTGGCGAGGCACGCTGCCTTCACCATGTCCGGCGTCGCCGCCAGGAACAGGGAGTTCTGCGACGACGTAGTCGACGACGTCACTGAACATCGCCGGCAGCTGCGGCATCCAGTCGATCGGCGCCTGGAACGTGATTCCCTCGTTCGGCCAGGAGCCGCTGGCGGCGTACCAGTGGACCCGCATGGACCCCAGCAGTCTGCCCGGCGGTGCACCAGGCCGGCCCGAGGTCGGGAAAGGCGTCGGGTGTCGGCCAGTCGTACACGACCTGCCCGATCGCCTTGCTGACGTTGATGAACTGGTTCGCTGCGTCCTGGTCGGAGTGCGGCTGTGCGACCACCGCACCCACTGCCGTCCAGGTCGCCAGCGCGTCCTCGACCGGCGTACGCACCTTCTTCATGATCGAGGCCTGGAACTCGTTGGAGGCGACGAGGGCCCGCAGAACCGGGGCGATCGCCGTGTCCGAGGCCAGATAGACCCTCGCCAGCGACGCGACCAGAGCCTTCGACGGCTTGTCACGCCATGAAGCGAACCGCCAGCCGGGTACAGATGCGCTTGGCCGTCGCGGGATGGTGCGCCAGGTACTTCAGGTACTGCGTTGATGACCGGGAGGCCGTTGGGGTTGCTGTTGTTCGACTTGAAGCCCAGGACCTTGACCTTGCCGGCCCAGTGGTGCGGCCGGGATGTAGCTCGCGGCCCAGGTCGCACCGATGTCGACGTGGAAGCCGGTGAGGATCCTGGCCGAGTTGATGACGTCGTCCTCGGTGAAGTTGCCGACGCCCACCGTGTGGCAGCTCGAGCAGCTCTCGACCCAGGTTCTCGTTGATGGTCACCGACGGTGGACTCGACGTTGTTGAGGTACATGCCCATCGCCGGGTGCTGGATCGCGTCCACCAGGAGGTCCTCGAAGCGGCCCAGCGCGTGCTGGCGGATCAGCTTCTGGTACTCGATCCGCCAGACCCAGACGTTGGTGGCCGGGGATGCGACGTGGAGCAGGTTGGACCAGAAGTCGACCATCATCTCTTCGACCTGGTGGGTGGTGATGAGGCGACGCATCATCGATCCACGAGGCGAGGCTCTGCATCATCTCCCAGCCGGTCTCGATGCCCGCCTTGTAGCGGTTGAACCTCTGCAGGGGGGTGAGGTCGAGGGCCGGCCACCACGAGCACGTCGCGTCGGCCTTCTGGTCAGGGATGTCGTCGGGCGCGAGCTGATGCTCGAACCACGCGTCGATCCCGCCGGCGGCCGCGACGGCCGCGACGTTGGTCGGGCTCACCCCGCAGGTGAAGGCGCTCAGCATGTGGCGGGTCTTGACATCCGGCAGCGCGGCGAACACCACCGCTTCGGACGTGCCGGCGGAGCCACGCGACGAGACCTCGCGGTGCCGGGCTCGAGCCGGGGGCGTATGGCCGGCGCCCTTGCGGGCGGCTGGGGTGGCCGCTGACGCGGCGTGAACGGGGGCGGCGGCAGCGCCGCCTGCAACGGCGGATGCCCGCTGTGCAGACCGCCTTGCGGCGGGCTTGCGGGTGCCGGAGGGAGCACTCATAGGGACAGCCTTTCGAGTTATTTCTCGTAGACTACCCGCATGCAACAATTTAAGACAATGGTCATTTGTCCCACCGAACAGGGTCTTATGGCCCTAGACCGCGCATGGTCGAGATGTCCGATATCTCCCGACTGGCGCGGACCGTGACGAAAACCCCCGGACGGGACCGAGAGACCCTCACCGGCGGACGAGATGCTGTGGAGACGGCCTAGACGTTGAACCCGAGCGCGCGCAGCATCTCGCGGCCGTCGTCGGTGATCTTGTCCGGCCCCCACGGCGGCATCCAGACCCAGTTGATCCGGAAGTCGTTGACCAGGCCCTCGAGGGCGAGCCGGGTCTGGTCCTCGATGACGTCGGTGAGCGGACAGGCGGCCGACGTCAAGGTCATGTCGATGGTCGCGGTGGTGTTCTCGTCGAGTGAGACGTCGTAGATCAGCCCGAGGTCGACGACGTTGATGCCGAGCTCGGGGTCGACGACGTCCTTCAACGCCTCCATGACGTCGCCGTGCGAGACCGACATCTCCGGGTGCGGCCGTCTCGGCTGCCTGTTGTTCGGTCATCTATGCCTCCGCTTCTGCGACGGCGAGCGCCGTCGCATCCTTCCATGCCATCCACCCCAGCAGCGCACACTTGATGCGCGCCGGGAACCTCGAGACGCCGGCGAACGCGATGCCGTCCTCGAGAACGTCCTCGTCCGGCTCGACCCGGCCCTGCCCGTGCATGAGCTCGACGAACGTGTCGAACACCCGCATCGCCTCGTCGACCGGCTTGCCGATCAGCAGGTCGGTCAGCACCGAGGTGGACGCCTGCGAGATCGAGCAGCCCTCGGCGTCGTAGGAGATGTCCTCGACCACGTCGACCATTGAGTCGCACGCGCAGGGTCACCTCGTCACCGCAGGTGGGGTTGACGTGGTGCGTCTCGGCGTCGAACGGCTCCCGCAGACCGGCATGGTGGGGCGCCCGGTAGTGGTCGAGGATGATCTCCTGGTACAGCGAGTCCATGGTCGTTGCTCATGTCACCCCCATGCTCAACGCGACCTTGAAGAATCTCTTGGTGTGCTCGAGGCCGTCGACCAGGGCGTCGACCTCCGGCAGCGTGCTGTACAAGGAGAACGACGCACGGGTCGACGACTGCACGCCGAACCGGGCGTGGGCCGGCTTTGCGCAGTGGTGTCCCGCCCGTGACGGCGATCCCGAGGGAGTCGAGCACCTGGCTCACGTCGTGGGGATGGACCCCGGCCAGCTCGAAGCTGACCGCGCCGCCCCGGTCGACGGGCTCGGCGGGGCCGAGGATCGGTCAGCCCGCCGACGTCGGCGAGCCGCTCGAGGGCGTACGCCGTGATCTGCTGGTCGTGGGCGGCGACCGTCGGCCATGCCGAACGACGAGAGGTAGTCCACGGCTGCACCGAGCCCGACGGCCTCCACGATGGGCGGCGTGCCGGCTTCGAAGCGGTGCGGCAGGCCGGCGTACGTCGACCGCTGCATCGTCACGGTCTCGATCATCTCGCCGCCACCGAGGAACGGCGGAAGCTCCGCGAAGATGTCGGCGCGTCCCCACAGCACTCCGATGCCGGTCGGGCCGACCACCTTGTGACCGGTGAAGGCGACGAAGTCGGCGCCCAGGGCGGAGACGTCCACCGGCAGCTGCGGTACGGCCTGGGCAGCGTCGACGATGACCAGCGCTCCGACCTCGTGAGCGCGCCGGGCGATCTCCTCGATCGGGTTGACCGTGCCCGAGCATGTTGGAGACCCAGACCAGCGAGACGACCTTGGTGCGCTCGTTGATCAGCTCGTCGATGTTGGACAGGTCGAGTCGTCCCTCATCGGTCAGCCCGAACCAGCGCAGCGTCGCGCCGGTGCGGTCGCGCAGCAGCTGCCACGGCACGATGTTGGAGTGGTGCTCCATCTCGCTGATCAGGATCTCGTCGCCGGCATGCACTCCTCGGGACCCCGGCGCGTCCCCGAGGACGCGGGCCAGCAGGTTGAGCGCCTCGGTGATGTTCTTGGTGAACACCACCTCGTCGCGTGACGGGGCGTTGATGAAGGCCGCGACCTTGTCGCGCGCCGCCTCGTAGGCGGCGGTGGACTCGGCCCCCAGCTGGTGTACGGCGCGCGCGACGTTGGCGTTGTGGTTGGTGAGATGGTCGGTCATCGCGTCGATCACGGCCCGCGGCTTCTGGGACGTGTTGGCGCTGTCGAGGTAGACCAGGGGCCGGTCGTCGGCGAGCACCCGGGACAGGATCGGGAAGTCGGCTCGGACCCGCGTCGACGTCGTACCCGTTGGCCGGGTCGGGTCGCTCGCAGAGGCGCTCGGGCGGACGGTCGTGTCGGTCATGACGGTACGGCAGCCTTGACGTACTTGTCGTAGCCCTCGGCCTCGAGCTGCTCGGCGAGCTCGGGGCCGCCCTGCTCGGCGATCCGGCCGCCGACGAAGACGTGGACGAAGTCGGGCTGTGATGTAGCGCAGGATGCGGGTGTAGTGGGTGATCAGCAGCACGCCCGCGGTCCTGCTGCGAGCGGAACCTGTTGACGCCTTCGGCGACGACCTTCAGGGCGTCGATGTCGAGACCTGAGTCGGTCTCGTCGAGGATCGCGAACGCGGGGTTGAGCAGCTCCAGCTGGACGATCTCGTGGCGCTTCTTCTCACCGCCGGAGAACCCCTCGTTGACGTTGCGCTGGGCGAAGTCACGGTCCATCTGCACCTTGTCCATGGCCGCATTGACGTCCTTGGCCCAGGTGCGCAGCTTCGGGGCCTCGCCGTCGAGCGCGGTCTTCGCCGTACGCAGGAAGTTGGAGACCGAGACGCCCGGCACCTCGACCGGGTACTGCATGGCGAGGAACAGGCCCGCCCGGGCCCGCTGCGTCGACGGTCATCGACAGCACGTCGACGCCGTCGAGGGTGACCTGTCCGTCGGTGACGGTGTACTTCGGGTGGCCGGCGATCGAGTAGGCCAGCGTCGACTTGCCGGAGCCGTTCGGGCCCATGATCGCGTGCGTCTCGCCGGAGCGGACCGTGAGGTCGACGCCGCGCAGGATCGGCTTCTGGCCGTCCTCGGTCGTGACGGCGACGTGCAGGTTCGTGATCTCGAGCGTGGCCATGTCAGCTCTTCCCATCGTGTCGTGGTCTGTGATGTCGTGCGGGTGGTGGACGTCGACGCGGATGTCGCCGGACTCCACGCGGCAGGGGTAGACCGGGACCGGCTCGGTGGCCGGGAGCCCGGTGGGCTTGCCGGTGCGGAGGTCGAACCGCGAGCCGTGCAGCCAGCACTCGATCTCGCAGCCGTCGGCGTCGACGTCGCCCTCGCTCAAGGCGATCGCGGCGTGCGAGCACTCGTCGCGGATGGCGAAGACCTCGTCGGCCGTGCGGACGAGGGCGATCTCGACGCCGTCGACCTCGACGGCGAGCACTCCACCGATCGGCACGTCGTCGAGGGCGCAGGCCCGGAGGAACTCGCGTCAGACGTCCGTCACGCGGTCTCCTCGGCGAGCGGCAGGGCACCCACGTTCTGGGCGAGCTCGAGCTCGAGCGACCCCATCAGCCTGCTGCTCGACCTCAGGCACCCCGATCCGCCGGACGATGTCGGCGAAGAAGCCGTGCACGACGAGACGTCGCGCCTCGTCCTCGGTGATGCCGCGGGACTGGAGGTAGAACAGCTGCTGGTCGTCGAAGCGTCCGGTCGCCGACGCGTGCCCGGCGCCCTTGATCTCCCCGGTCTCGATCTCGAGGTTGGGCACCGAGTCGGCGCGGCAGCCGTCCGTGAGCACCAGGTTGCGGTTGGTCTCGAACGTCTCGATGCCTTCGGCGACCTTGCGGATCAGCACGTCGCCGACCCAGACCGAGTGCGCTCCGGTCCCCTGCAGCCCGCCCTTGTAGACGGCGTTGCTCTTGGTGTGGGGCTGGTTGTGGTCGATGAACAGCCGGTGCTCGATGTGCTGGCCGGCGTCGACGAAGTAGAGCCCGAACATCTCGAGCTCGCCACCGGGTCCGGCGTACTCGACGTGCTCGGTCATCCGCACCAGGTCTCCGCCCAGGCTGGCCTGGAAGCTCCGAACCCGTGCGTCGCGTCCCACCCGAAGGCCCGACGTGCCCGAGATGGACGGCGTCGTCCGTCCCAGAGCTGGACCGACACGAGGTCGAGGTGGGCGTTGTCGCCCACGAGGACCGAGGTGGCGGCTGCGTAGCGTGCGCTGCCGGTGTGCTCGAAGACGACTGTCGCCTTGGCGCTGGCCCCGACCCGGACGACGACGTGGCCCCAGACGATGTCGTCGAGGGACTCACCGGCGAGCGAGACGATCAGCGGCTCGTCCAGCTCGAGCTCCGCCGGGATGTCGATGAGCACCGCGTTGGGAGACAACGAGACGGCAAGAGCCGACGGCCGGTCAGTCGGTGGCAGCACACCGAGGGCTGCCGCCTCCTCGCCGGAGATCTCCTTGACGGCCACCCCGACGGGAACGTCGCTCTGCCAGCCCAGCCGCGCGTCCGAGGCGGTCGCCGTCCAGCAGGCCGCGCAGCCGCTTCAGCGGCGTGAACCGCCAGACCTCCTCGCGCCCGGTCGGCATCGGATGGTCCGCGAGGTCGTACGACGGCTGCCCATGCAGATGACTCGCCACCGAGCCCGCCGACTCAACCGCTTCCTGTACCGCAGTGCTACTCAACGAAACCCATCACTTTCTGTATCCATACTTGAGCGGGACCTGCGCGACTGAGACCGCGGCGCCCCCACGGCGTCGTCGTTTGAGTGTCCGGAAGGGTTACCGGACCACAGACCAACCCAGCCACCTATTCCACCGAGCGGTCGGGGGAGCGCGGAGCGATCACCCGACAGCTCCTTCCATTTGCATCTCGATCAGCCGGTTCAGCTCGAGGGCGTACTCCATGGGCAGCTCGCGGGCGATCGGCTCGATGAACCCGCGGACGATCATGGCCATCGCCTCGTCCTCGGCCATGCCCCTGCTCATCAGGTAGAACAGCTGGTCCTCGCTCACCTTGGACACCGTCGCCTCGTGCCCCATCGACACGTCGTCCTCGCGGACGTCGACGTACGGGTAGGTGTCACTCCGGCTGATCTGGTCGACGAGCAGGGCGTCACAGCGCACGGTGCTTGCGCTGTGGTGGGCGCCGTCGTTGATCTGCACGAGGCCCCGGTACGACGTACGACCGCCGCCTCGGGCGACCGACTTCGAGATGATCGAGCTCGACGTGTAGGGCGCCGCGTGCACCATCTTGGCGCCGGCGTCCTGGTGCTGGCCCTCGCCGGAGAACGCGATGGAGAGCGTCTCGCCCTTGGCGTGCTCGCCCATCAGGTAGATCGCCGGGTACTTCATGGTGACCTTGGAGCCGATGTTGCCGTCGACCCACTCCATGGTGGCGCCGGCCTCGCAGGTGGCCCGCTTGGTGACCAGGTTGTAGACGTTGTTGGACCAGTTCTGGATCGTCGTGTAGCGGCAGCGGCCGCCCTTCTTGACGATGATCTCGACGACCGCGGAGTGCAGCGAGTCCGAGCTGTAGATCGGCGCGGTGCAGCCTTCGACGTAGTGCACGTAGGCGTCCTCGTCGACGATGATCAGCGTCCGCTCGAACTGGCCCATGTTCTCGGTGTTGATCCGGAAGTAGGCCTGCAGCGGGATGTCGACGTGCACACCCTTCGGCACGTAGATGAACGAGCCACCCGACCAGACCGAGGTGTTGAGCGACGCGAACTTGTTGTCGCCGACCGGGATCACCGAGCCGAAGTACTCCTTGAAGATGTCCTCGTGCTCGCGCAGGGCTGTATCGGTGTCCAGGAAGATGACGCCCTTCTCCTCGAGGTCCTCGCGGATCTTGTGGTAGACGACCTCGGACTCGTACTGCGCCGCGACCCCGGCGACCAGCCGCTGCTTCTCCGCCTCGGGGATGCCGAGCCGGTCGTAGGTGTTCTTGATGTCCTCGGGCAGGTCCTCCCACGACGTGGCCTGCTTCTCCGTCGAGCGGACGAAGTACTTGATGTTCTCGAAGTCGATCCCGTCGAGGTCGGCGCCCCACGTCGGCATCGGCTTGCGGCGGAAGAGCTTGAGTCCCTTGAGGCGCAGGTCGAGCATCCACTCTGGCTCGTTCTTGAGCGCCGGAGATCCCACGCACGACGCTCTCGTCGAGCCCACGGTGGGCGCCCTCGCCGGCGAGATCGGTGTCGGACCAGCCGTACTCGTAGCGGCCGATGCCCTCGAGTGCCGGGTTGAGCTGCTCGATCGAGGTCATGCGGTGGTCCTTCCACTCGGGTCGGGTACGACGGACGCGGTCGTGGGGCGTGGGACGTTCGTGGTGCATACGCCGTCGCCGTGGGCGATGGTCGCGAGTCGCTGGACGTGTCGGCCGAGCAGCCGGGCGAAGACCTCGGTCTCGGCCTCGCACAGCTGCGGGAACTCGGCGGCCACGTGTGCCACCGGGCAGTGGTGCTGGCAGAGCTGGTCGCCGACCGGTGAGCTGGTCACGGAAGCGGCATAGCCCTCCTGGCTGAGGGACGCGGCGAGCGCCGCGGCGCGGTCCTGGGGCTCGGCCGCCTCGACGACCGGGCGGTAGCGCTCCTCGAGCTCGGCGGTCCGGCGGCGCGCGAAGTCGGCCACCGCTTCGGGTCCACCAGCCTCGCTGAGGAACCGCAGGGCACTGAGCGCGAGGTCGTCGTACGCCTGGAAGAACGTGTCGCGACCGGACTCGGTGAGCACGAAGACCTTGGCCGGCCTCCCTCGCCCCCGAGCGCCGTACACGCGCGGATGCCGGGCCTCGACGGCCCCGATCGAGACCAGATGGTCGAGGTGACGGCGTACCGCCGCGCTGGTGAGGCAGAGCCGCTCGGCGAGGGTGGCCGCGGTCGACGGGCCGTTCTCCAGGATGGAGGCGGCGACCCGCTCGCGCGTCGGCGAGTCGTCGACCACGGGGGTGGTCGTCGTACTCACTGTTTTCACAACACCATTGTGTCCTAATTAAGGTTGCCCGTTCAAATAAGGCTTCCCTAACCCGTCCACGTGGTGGGCCGGAGGCCCCAGCCGACGCCAACAGGCCCACCGCGCTCCAGGCGTCGTCTACGGACAGGCCAGACTGCTCCCTAGACTGCGAGCGTGACGAAGGCGGCGGCGGTCGAGGTGACCGACCTGGTGATGCGGTACGGCGATACCGCGGCCGTCGACGGGTTGTCGCTGACCATCGCGGCCGGCGAGGTCACGGCGGTCCTCGGACCCAACGGGGCCGGCAAGACCACCACCATCGAGACCTGTGAGGGCTACCGCACGCCACAGTCGGGCTCGGTTCGCGTCCTTGGCCTCGACCCCCGCCGGCAGCATGATGCCCTCGCGCCCCGCGTCGGCGTGATGCTCCAGCAAGGTGGCGCCTGGTCCGCAGTCCGCGCCGTCGAGATGCTGGGCTACATGGCCAGCCTGTACGACAACCCGCTGCCCGTTGATGCGCTCGTCGAACGCCTCGGGCTGGCCAGCTGCGGCAGGACGCCGTACCGGCGACTCAGCGGAGGTCAGCAGCAGCGACTCGGCATCGCCATGGCGGTGGTCGGGCGACCGGAGCTGGTGTTCCTCGACGAGCCGACCGCCGGTCTCGACCCGCAGGCCCGGCATTCGACCTGGGACCTGGTCGAGGAGCTCGCCCGCGATGGGGTCACCGTCATCCTCACCACCCACTACATCGAAGAGGCGGAACGGCTCGCCGACCAGGTCTACGTGCTCGACCACGGGCAGGTGCTGGCGGCCGGCTCCCCCACCGCGCTCACCGCCGGCCGGGCCGGTGCCACGATCAAGTTCCAGACCGTCGAGCGGATCGACCTGGTGGCCCTTCGGTCGGCCCTGCCGGCGGGGTGCGTCGCGACCGCGGTCAACGGCGAGCTACCTGGTCTCCGGAGACGTCTCACCACAGGCGCTGGCCGCCCTGACCGGATGGTGCGCGGACCGCGGGATCATGCCCGAGCGAGCTCTCCCTCGACCGGACCACCCTCGAGGACGTATTCCTCGAGCTCACCGGACGCGAGCTGCGGGCATGACGTGCGCTGACCTTCGCGCCGGCGCCAGGGCGCGCTCCGAGGGCCCGAATGGTCTGGGCGCATGCCCGGATGGAGACCCGTCTGCTGGTCCGCAACGGCGAGCAGCTGCTGCTCGCCCTGGTGATCCCCGTGCTGCTCCTCGTGGGCGGCGCGGAGTCCGGCGGGGTCGTCAACCTCGGCGACGGCCGCCGGATCGACGTCCTCACCCCGGGGGTGCTCGCGCTGGCGATCATGTCGACGTCCTTCACGTCGCTGGCGATCGCGACCGGCTTCGAGCGTCGGTACGGCGTGCTGAAGCTGCTCGGCGCCTCTCCCCTGCCGCGCTCCGGCCTGCTGCTCGGCAAGGTCGTCTCCCTGGTCCTGGTCGAGGCGGCCCAGGTGGTCGTGATCTGCGTGCGTCGGGCTCGCGCTCGGCTGGCATCCGCACCCTGGCCCGGGCGGCGTGCTCTGGGCCATCCTGCTGATGATCGCCGGCACGGCGGCGTTCGCCGCGCTGGGTCTGCTGATGGCCGGCACCCTGCGCGCGGAGGCCACGCTGGCCGCGGCCAACCTGGTCTACATCCTGCTCCTGATCGCCGGCGCCGTGGTCGTCCCGCTCTCGTCGTACCCGAGCGGGATCCGCGACATCGTCACCCTGCTCCCCTCGGGGGCGCTCGCCGAAGGGCTGCGCGAGACGCTGGGCGGGGGCGCCATCTCAGCAGGTCATCTCGTGGTCCTGATCGCTCTGGGCAGCGATCGCGTCGGTGGCCGGGATGCGGCTGTTCCGATGGGAGTGACCGGCCGGCTGGCCACCGAGCACGAGACCTCCTCGGCCCACGCCGGGTCGGCTCGGCGGCCTGCTACGACCGCCCAGCCGCACTACGATGCGTCGGCTGGCGGCTGCCTCGTTGATCGCCAACATCACCCTCGTGGTCACTGGCGGCGCGGTCCGGCTCACCGGGTCGGGGCTCGGCTGCCCGACCTGGCCGCGATGCACCGACGGCTCGTTCGTCGCGCACGACGCCCTCGGAGTGCACGGCTTCATCGAGTTCGGCAACCGGATGTTGACGTTCCTGCTGGTGGTCATCGCGATCGCGACCTGGGTGGCCGCGATGCGGCTCCGGCCGGCGCGGCGGTCGATCCGCGGGCTCGCGACGGTGCTGCTGCTCGGCATCCCCGTGCAGGCGGTGGTCGGCGGCATCTCGGTGCTGACGGATCTCAACCCGTGGGTGGTATCCCTGCATCTGCTCACGTCCCTCGCGCTGGTCTCGACCGCTGTGGTGCTGCTGCGACGGGTGGACGAGGAGGACCGCCCACCGAGACCGACCGTGCCCCGCGCGGTCGTCGTGCTGGTCCGGGCGCTGGCGGTCGTGACGGCTCTGGTGCTGTACGTCGGAACCGTCGTCACCGGGTCCGGGCCTCATGCCGGTGACGCGGAGTCGCCCCGGAACGGGCTGACCCCGGCCACGGTGACCCAGCTGCACGCCGACCTGGTGTTTCTCCTGATCGGTCTCACGGTCGGAGCCTGGCTGGCCCTTCGGGCGACCGGCGCCCCAGAACGCGCTCAGCGCGCAGCCCGCTGGCTGCTCGGACTCGAGCTCGCGCAGGGTGTCGTCGGCTTCACCCAGTACGCCACCGACCTGCCGATCGTCCTGGTCGCCATCCACATGCTCGGCGCCGCGCTGATCGCGGCCGCAACCACCTGGCTGGTCCTCGGCACCCGAGACCGCGGCCTCCAGCACACCTGACCCCTCGAGGGACCGGGAGGGTCAGGAAGGCCGCGGGCCGGTGAGCCGGGGGCCGGGAGGCCAGGGAGACGGGGGCCGGTGAGCCGGGGGACGGGGGGCCGGGAGCCGGGAGCCGGGGCCGGAGCCGGGGGACGGGAGGCCGGGAGGCCGGGGCAGGCCGGGAGGCCGCGGGGCCGCGTTTGCCCAGCACGCCTGGCAAACGCACCGTCTGCTGGGCAGGCCTGCCCGGCAGACGGGGCACCTCCCCAGCATGCTGGGCAAATCCGAACGGCCCGTATCCTTTGCGACCCGCCGTCCGTCGTACAGAGTGAACCCGACGGATCGGAGCACCAGCGTGACCATCGACCAGCAGACCGAGGCCCCAGCGCCCATGCCAACGACAACACCACCGCCAACCCCACCGCCATCGCCGGCTCGGGCTCCGGCTCCCCAGCCGCTCGACGCCGAGCATCTCAGGCAGGCGCGGCTGGCCAGGCGGGAGTTCCTGGTCGCGGTCGAGCAGCACCGCCCGGCGCTCTACTCCTACTGCCGCCGGCTGACCGGCAACGTCTGGGACGCCGAGGACCTGGTTCAGGAGACTCTCGCCAAGGCCTTCGCCAGAGCAGCCGAGACCCAGGTGGCGATCGACAACCCGCCGGCCTGGCTGGCTCGGATCGCGACCAACACCTACATCGACCAGACCCGTCGCGTCCAGGCGCTCCCCTTGCGAGACACCGACCAGCCGGCCGCGGAGCAGGCCGACCCGGCGGAGGTACGCGACGCCTTGGAGGAGCTCGTGAACGTGCTGCCACCCCAAGAACGCGCCGTCCTCGTCCTCAAGGACGTCTTCGACTACCCACTCGACGACATCGCCAGCATCGTCGGCACCACCACTGGCGCCGTGAAGTCTGCCCTGCACCGCGGCCGGACCAAGCTCGCGGCGCCCGAGCCGGTTCGGCGGCGTCACCAGACGCCCGACCGACGGGTCCTCGAGGCAGCCGCTGCGGCCTTCACGGCGTACGACATCGACGCTCTCATCGACCTCTTCCTCGACGACGGCGTCATGTACATCGTCGGCATGGTGCACGAGACCGGCGGGAAGCAGATGCGCGAAGGCTCCTTCGAGCACACGTTCAACCTCGAGCGGGAGGTGCGCTACTCGGCCGAGGTCCGGGAGTTCGACGGTGAGCCCCTGGTCGCTATCTTCTGCCAGCCGTCCGACGGTGCCGGGCCCAGCGGGTTGGCCGAGGTGTGGCGATGCGTCACCGAGGGCGACAAGCTGCGACTGGCCGCCGACTACTTCTTCTGCCCTGAAGTGGTCAGCGAGGTTGCGATGGCGTGGGGTGTCTCGACCGTCCTCCACGGCTACCGCTACCACTGACTCCTCGACGCGGCGGCATCGCCGGGTTTCGTGCCGCGGCTCGGCGCCATGGCAGGCTAGGCGAATGGCACCTACCGCCGGTTGGTACGACGACCCTCGCGACGCCGAACAGCTGCGCTACTGGGACGGCGCCGCATGGACCGAGCACGTGACGACGAAGCAGCAGGCATCCCCAGACGCGACGATGCCGGTCTTCCCCGGTGCCGCGGAGGCGCAGCAGCAGACCTGGCAGTACGGCCAGGCGCCCGGACAACAAGACCAGCAGGCGTCACAGCAGCAGCCCACGACGCAGCAACAGCCCACGACAGCAAAGCCACCGCAGCCCTGGCCGCCTCAGCAGGCCGGGCAGCAGCAGCCGCCCTGGCCACAACAGCAACCTGGAGCAGCAGCAGCCGCCGTGGCCACAACAACAGTCACCGTGGCCGCAGCAGCAGACCTGGCCACAGGCACCGGTTGCCCTCCCCGGTGGCGTGCTGACTCCGGACGGCGTCCAGGTCACCACCTGGGGTAAGCGGTTCGCCGCGCGCCTGCTGGACATCATCTTCGTCTTCCTGGTCAGCCTGCCGATCACGGGCTACTTCTTCTACCGGTCGTTCCGAGCGGTCTCCGACCAGATGAACGACGGCACGTACGACGCCTTCTCCCCGAGCTCGGATGTCGTCCGGTGGGAGATGATCGCCATCGGGGTGTTCGTCGTGCTCGGCCTGTTGTACGAGACTTTCTGCCTTCACCGGTGGGGCGCCACGCCCGGAAAGCGCACGCTCGGCATCAGCGTCCGGACCTGGGAGCACGGCGGTCCCCTGCGCTGGTCGACGATCGCGCTGCGGGTCGGCTTCCTCTACGGTCTCGCGGTGGTCAGCCTGTTGCCCATCGTGGGGATCCTGGCTCTCATCGTGTATGTGCTGAACTTCCTCTGGCCGCTGTGGGACAAGCGGCGGCAGGCCCTCCAGGACAAGGTGGCAAACACCGTCGTCATCGAGGGCGCGCGTTCAGGGCCTGCCTGACCCAGGGGCGCCGGCGCCCTCAGAGGCGCAGCCGAGCCGCGGCTGTCAGCGAGTGATCAGCGGGTCGAGTGCCACGGACAGGAACAGCAGCGCCAAGTAGGCGTTCGACCAGTGGAAGAGCCGCATCGGCTTCAACGCCACCGAGTCCTCGGTGTGCTTGGCCCGCCGGTTCAGTCCGTAAGCCTCGACCAGGAACAACGCGCCGAGCACCGCCGCGACGACGGGATAGAACCATCCGGTGTCGGCCACCGGCCACAGCACGAGGGAGGTGGCGACGGTCAACCAGGTGTAGACGACGATCTGGCGGCCGACCACAGCGGCCGGCGCCACCACCGGCAGCATCGGGACAGCTGCGGCGGCGTAATCGTCGCGGTAGCGGATGGCCAGCGACCAGAAGTGCGGAGGCGTCCAGAAGAAGACGACCAGGAACAGCACGACCGGTGGCCAGGCCAGGGAGCCGGTGACTGCCGTCCACCCGATCAGGGCGGGAAAGCAGCCGGCGGCCCCACCCCAGACGATGTTCTGCGACGTACGGCGCTTGAGCAGCAGCGTGTAGCCGAGCACGTAGAACACGTTCGCGGCCAAGGCGAGGCCGGCCGAGAGCCAGTTGACGGTGAATCCGAGCAGGAGGGTTGCCGCGACCCCCAGAGTGAGGCCGAAGACGGTCGCGGCTGGCGTCGACACCTGGTGCCGGGGCAGCGGCCGGCGGCGGGTGCGCAGCATCTGCTCGTCGATGTCGCGGTCCAGCACGCAGTTGAGGGTGTTCGCGCTGCCGGCCGCCAGGGTCCCGCCCACGACCGTGGCCACGACCAGCCACAGGGATGGCACACCACCCTCTGCCAGGAACATCACCGGCACCGTGGTCAGGAGCAGCAGCTCCACGATCCGGGGCTTGGTGAGTGCGACGTACGCCGCCAGGACCGCACCCGGTCCCGCGGGCGGCGCAGGAGCGGCCGGTCGCCCGACCGGCCCTGACTCGACTGACGCTTCCTGGGCGAGCCTCGCCTCGACGAACACAGGCGGCTGCGGGTCGACTGCCGTCACGGACACCTCTCGTAGACGTGGGGATGCACCGGGCAGACTGGGCTGCGCACGGGCACTTCCTTCGTCCGCAGTCTAGACGGGGTGGGCACCATCGGCTCTCGTGGGGCGGTACGGCCCGGGGCACGTTGGGAGCGGTGGCAGTAGGCTCGTCGTGGGGCGGATCCAGCGCCGACGTGGCGCTGGAAGACGCACCCACGACCTGGTCGACAAGGCTGAGGAAGGACTCCTCTCCGTGACAAGCGCCCCCGCCACCCGAGGCTCCAAGCTGGACTGGTCCGAGGTCGACGACCACGCCGTGGACACGGTCCGCGTGCTCGCGATGGACGCCGTTCAGAAGGTCGGCAACGGCCATCCCGGTACGGCGATGAGCCTGGCGCCGGCGGCGTACCTGCTCTTCCAGAAGATCATGCGGCACAACCCCGCCGACCCGGACTGGGCCGGCCGCGACCGGTTCGTGCTGTCGTGCGGGCACTCGAGCCTCACGCTCTACATCCAGCTGTACTACGCCGGCTACGGCCTCGAGCTCGACGACCTCAAGGCGCTGCGGGTTTGGGGCAGCCTCACGCCGGGCCACCCCGAGCACGGCCACACCGCCGGTGTCGAGACCACGACCGGACCACTCGGCCAGGGCGTCGGCAACGCCGTCGGCATGGCGATGGCCGCCCGACGCGAGCGCGGCCTCTTCGACCCGGACCCGGCGCCCGGCGAGAGCCTCTTCGACCACGACATCTTCGTTATCGCGAGCGACGGCGACCTCGAGGAGGGCGTCAGCGCCGAGGCGTCTTCCCTGGCCGGCACGCAGCAGCTCGGCAACCTGACGCTGCTGTACGACGACAACCAGATCTCGATCGAGGACAACACCGTCGATCGCCTTCAACGAGGACGTCGCCAAGCGCTACGAGGCCTACGGCTGGCACGTCCAGACCGTCGACTGGACCAACGACGGCAAGGGCTACCAGGAGAACGTCCAGGCGCTCTACGCCGCCTACCGCAAGGCGAAGGCGGAGACCGGGCGCCCGAGCTTCATCCAGCTGCGCACCATCATCGGCTGGCCGGCGCCCGACCCTGCAGAACACCGTACAAGGCGCACGGCAACGCCCTCGGTGCCGACGAGGTCGCGGCCACCAAGAAGATCCTCGGGCTTCGACCCCGATCAGTCGTTCGTGGTCAGTGACGAGGTCATCGCGCACACCCGGCAGGCCATCGACCGCGGCAAGCCGCGCAGGCGGCGTGGCAGGACGAGTTCGACGCGTGGGCCGCGAAGGCCGGTGACCGCAAGGCGCTCTACGACCGGATGCGCACCCGCACGCTGCCCGCCGGGCTGGGCCGACGCTCTCCCCACCTTCGAGGCCGAGCGAGAAGGGCGTCGCCACCCGGGCCGCCTCGGGAGACGTGCTCACGGCGATCGCGCCGGGGCTCCCCGAGCTCTGGGGCGGCTCCGCCGACCTCGCCGGGCTCCAACAACACCACGCCCGAAGGGTCAAGCCCAGCTTCATCCCGCCGGAGCACTCGACCAAGGAGTTCAGCGGCGACTGGTACGGCCGGGTCCTGCACTTCGGCATCCGCGAGCACGCGCATGGGCTCGATCATGAACGGCATCGCCCTGCACGGCGGCACCCGCGCCGTACGGCGGCACGTTCCTGACCTTCTCCGACTACATGCGGCCGGCGGTGCGGCTGGCCGCGCTTGATGAAGCTGCCGGTGACGTACGTCTGGACCCACGACTCGATCGGGCTCGGCGAGGACGGCCCGACCCACCAGCCGATCGAGCACCTCGCTGCCCTGCGCGCGATCCCCGGTCTCGACGTCGTACGCCCTGGTGACGCCAACGAGACGGTCGCGGCCTGGCAGACGATCCTCGAGCACACCGACCGGCCGGCCGGCCTGGTGCTCAGCAGGCAGAACCTGCCGACGTTCCCACGCGGCACGGACGGGTTCTCCGACACCTCCAACGTGTCGCGCGGCGCCTACGTACTCCTCGACGTCGATGGCGGCGCCCCCGACGTCGTCCTGATCGGCACCGGCTCCGAGCTGCAGATCGCCGTCGCCGCCCGCGAGCAGCTGGCGGCGAAGGACATCCGGGCCCGGGTCGTCTCGATGCCGTGCCGCGAGTGGTTCGAGGAGCAGGACAAGACCTACCGCGACACAGTGCTCCCTCCGACCGTGAAGGCGCGAGTCTCCGTCGAGGCCGCCGTGCCCATGGGCTGGCGCGACATCGTCGGGGACGCGGGCCGCATCGTCGGGATCAACCACTTCGGCGCGTCCGCCGACTACCAGCGGCTCTACATGGAGTACGGCCTGACCGCCGAGGTCGTCGCCCAGGCCGCGATCGACAGCATCGCCGCGGCTGACGCCAAGGGCTGAGCCAGCCATCGCCGTACCTGTGCTTCCGCAGCAACGCAGACGAAAGGAACAGCCATGACAGACCACCTCCAAGAGCTCTCCGACCAAGGCGTGTCCATCTGGCTCGACGACATCTCCCGCCAGCGACTGACCAGCGGAAACCTGGCCGACCTCGTCGAGAAGCGCCACGTGGTCGGCGTGACCTCCAACCCGACGATCTTCGCCAAGGCCGTCTCGGACGCCGACGACTACGACGAGCAGGTCAAGGACCTCGCCGTGCGCGGCGTCGACCTCGAGGAGGCCGTGCGCGCCATCACGACGTACGACGTCCGCTGGGCGTGCGACGTGCTGCGCGAGGCGTACGACCGCGACCGACGGGCAGGACGGCCGGGTCAGCATCGAGGTCGACCCGCGCCTGGCCCACCACACCGAGGCCACCATCGCCGAGGCGCGCGCGCTGTGGTGGCTGGTCGACCGGCTCGAATGTGATGATCAAGATCCCGGCGACCCAGGAGGGTCTCGCCGCGATCACGGCAGCCACGTCCGAGGGCATCAGTGTCAACGTCACGTTGATCTTCAGTCTCGAGCGCTACCGCGCCGTGATGGACGCGTACCTCACCGGTCTCGAGCAGGCGCACTCCAAGGGCGTCGACCTGTCGTCGATCCGATCGGTCGCCTCGTTCTTCGTCAGCCGCATCGACACCGAGGTCGACAAGCGCCTCGACGCACTGGCCGGGACCGAGCACGCGGACGAGGCCAAGGCGCTGCGCAGCAAGGCGGCCGTCGCCAACGCGCGGCTCGCCTACCAGGCCTTCGAGGAGGTCTTCAGCAGCGAGCGCTGGTCACCGCTGGAGAGCGCCGGCGCCCACCTGCAGCGTCCGCTCTGGGCGTCGACCTCGGTCAAGGACCCCGACCTTCCGGACACGATGTACGTCGTCGACCTGGTCGCGAAGAACACCGTCAACACGATGCCCGAGGCGACCATCGAGGCGACCGCCGACCACGGCGAGATCGAAGGCGACCAGGTGACGCACGAACTACGACGACGCCCAGCAGGTGCTCGACCGGTTGGAGAAGATCGGCATCTCCTACGACGACGTGGTGCAGGTCGTCGAGGACGAGGGAGTCGACAAGTTCGAGAAGTCCTGGCAGGAGCTGCTCGACACGGTCCGTACGGAACTGGAGAAGGCACGCGCATGAACGTCGACCTCACCGTCCGTACCTCGGCGTCGTACGACGACGCGGTCGCGCCGCTGGTCTCCGACCGGGTGGCGAGCCGCCTCGCCGCCCAGGACCCCACCCTGTGGGGCCCGGACGCCGAGTCGGAGGCCTCGATCCGGCTGTCCTGGGTGGCGCTGCCCACCGGCTCGCGGCCGCTGCTCGCCGAGATCGACGCCCTGCGTGCCGACCTGTGGGCCGAGGGCCTCGACCAGGTGGTGCTCTGCGGGATGGGCGGCTCCTCGCTCGCGCCGGAGGTCATCGCGCGGACCTTCGACGTCCCTCTGACGATCCTCGACTCGACGAACCCCAGCGTCATCCACCGCGTGGTCAGCGGTGACCTGTCCCGTTCCGTGGTCGTGGTCTCCAGCAAGTCCGGCGGCACCCTCGAGACCGACAGCCAGCGTCGGGCCCTCGTCGCTGCCTTCGAGGCCGCCGGTATCGACGCCGCGTCCCGGATCGTCGTCGTCACCGACCCCGGGTCCGACCTGGAGAAGCTCGCCAAGGACGAGGGCTACCGGCAGGTGTTCCTCGCCGACCCGCATGTCGGTGGCCGCTACAGCGCCCTGACCGCCTTCGGTCTGGTGCCGACCGGGCTCGCCGGCATCGACATCTCCGACCTGCTCGACGAGGCCGAGGCCGTGATGAGCACGCTGGCGGCCGACACGCCGGACAACCCGGCCCTCGTCCTGGCTGCGGCGATCGCCGACAACGAAGGTCGCGACAAGGTGGCGATCGCCGACCTCGGCTCCGGCATCCACGGGTTCGCCGACTGGGCGGAGCAGCTGGTCGCGGAGTCGACCGGGAAGCTCGGCAAGGGCGTGCTCCCGGTGGCGGTCGAAGGCTCGGGCGCCCCCGAGGCTCGTTGGCCGGCACGCGATGTGGTCGTGGCTGGGCTCACCAGTACTCGAGGCGCCGGGCGCGGACGACCAGATCGGCGAGCCCTGGGTCACGGTATCCGGGCACGCTCGGAGCGCAGCTGCTGCTCTGGGAGACGGCCACTGCGGTGGCCGGTCGGCATCCTCGGCATCAACCCTTTCGACCAGCCGGACGTGGAGAGTGCGAAGAAGGCCGCCCGCGGCCTGCTCGACGAGCAGCCGGAGCAACAGCCGGCCGAGATCACCGAGGACGGCATCGAGGCTCGCGGCTCCGACGGCCTGCTCGACGGGAGTCGACTCGATCGCCGGTGCCATCGAGGCGCTGCTGTCCCGGCTCGCCGACGACGGCTACCTCGCGGTCATGGCCTACCTCGACTCGGAGCGAGACGCCGCCCTCCATGAGACCCGGTCCGCGCTTGCTCGCCGTACCGAACGACCGACGACCTTCGGCTGGGGACCACGGTTCCTGCACTCGACGGGCCAGTACCACAAGGGCGGACCGCCGCAGGGCGTCTTCCTGCAGATCACCTCTGACGAGACTCAGGACGTCGAGATCCCGGACCGACCGTTCTCCTTCGGCACGCTGATCGCGGCTCAGGCGGCTGGCGATGCGGCGGTGCTGGCCGACCATGACCGTCCCGTGCTGCGCCTTCACCTGACGGACCCGTCGACCGGCGTCGCGCGCCTCATGGACCTGCTTCGATGACTGCTCAGACCCAGGCCAGCTGGGTGGCCGACCTGGACCGCAGGGGGTCCGCGAACCCGCTGCGCGACGAGGCCGACCGTCGGCTGCCGCGGATCGCCGGGCCGTGCGGGCTGGTCATCTTCGGCGTCACCGGCGACCTGTCCACCAAGAAGGTCATGCCGGCGATCTACGACCTGGCCAACCGGGGGCTGCTGCCGCCGGGCTTCGCCCTGGTGGGCTTCGCGCGCCGGGACTGGGCCGACCAGGACTTCGCGAAGATCGTGTACGACGCAGTCAAGCAGCACGCCCGGACGGAGTTCCGCGAGGAGGTCTGGAACCAGCTCGCTCGCGGGTTCCGGTTCGTCCCGGGCGACTTCTCCGACGACGTCGCGTTCGACCAGCTCCGCGACACCATCGAGGAGCTGGACCGGGAGCGGGGCACGGCAGGCAACCACGCGTTCTACCTGGCGATCCCGCCGAAGTTCTTCCCCGACGTGATCGGTCAGCTCAAGGAGCACGGCCTGACCGACCCCAGCAGCGGCTCGTGGCGGCGGCTGGTCGTCGAGAAGCCGTTCGGCCACGACCTCACCAGTGCGATGGAGCTCAACCGCGTCATTGCGAGCGTGTTCCCAGCGGAGGCGGTCTTCCGGATCGACCACTACCTCGGCAAGGAGACCGTCCAGAACATGTTGGCGCTGCGCTTCGCCAACCAGTTCTTCGAGCCGGTCTGGAACTCCAACTACGTCGACCATGTGCAGATCACCATGGCCGAGGACATCGGGATCGGCTCGCGGGCCGGTTACTACGACGGCATCGGCGCGGCCCGCGACGTGATCCAGAACCACCTGATGCAGCTGATGGCGCTGATCGCGATGGAGGAGCCGGTCTCGTTCGACGCGCAGAGCCTGCGGATCGAGAAGCAGAAGGTGCTCCGGGCCGTACGGCGACCTCACCGTCTCGACCTCGCGACCTGCCGCGGCCAGTACGGGCCTGGGTGGGCCGGCGGGGTGAAGGTGGGCGGCTACCTCCAGGAGCCCGACATCCCGTCATCGTCGACCACCGACACCTACGCCGCGATCAAGCTCGAGATCGACACGCGGCGCTGGGCCGGGGTGCCGTTCTATCTGCGTACCGGCAAGCGGCTTGGCCGCCGCGTCACGGAGGTCGCGGTCGTGTTCAAGCGGGCGCCGCACCTGCCGTTCGACAAGACCGCCACCGAGGAGCTCGGCGAGAACGCCGTGGTCATCAGGGTGCAGCCCGACGAGGGCGTCACCATGCGGTTCGGCGCGAAGGTGCCGGGTACGGCGATGGAGATCCGGGACGTCAACATGGACTTCGCGTACGGCGGATCGTTCGTCGAGTCCAGCCCGGAGGCGTACGAGCGGCTGATCCTCGACGTACTCCTCGGTGACCCACCGCTGTTCCCTCAGCTGGAGGAGGTCGAGCTCTCATGGCGGGTCCTGGACCCGATCATGGAGTACTGGGCCGAGCACGGGAAGCCCGACACCTACCCGTCCGGCACCTGGGGCCCGGAGTCCGCAAACGAGATGCTGGCGCGCGACGGGCGCAGCTGGCGCCGTCCCTGAGGAGAGCCCATGACCATCGAACTCACTGCGACGAACGCCAGCCAGATCGCCGCCGCGCTGCTCAGCGAACGCCGCAAGGCAGGCTCACCGGCGATGGGCATGGTGCTCACGTTCGTCGTGGTGACGGACGAGGGAGACCACTACGACGCGCTGAAGGTGGCTCGCCGGGTCTCCCGCGAGCATCCCGCACGCATCCTGGGCATCATCCGTCGTTCGGCGCGCGGCAAGCCCAACCTGGACGCGGAGCTGATGATCGGTGGCTCGGGAGAGTCCGTCCTGCTCCGGATGTCCGGCGAGCTGACCAAGCATGCCGAGAGCGTGGTGCTCCCCCTGCTGCTGCCGGACTCACCGGTGGTCGTGTGGTGGCCGCGCAAGGCGCCGCTGGATCCGGCCACCGACCCACTGGGGCGGCTCGCCCAACGCCGGATCACCGACGCTGCGGCCACCGAGCGCGGCAAGACCCAGGCGATCATGACCCAGGCCCGCTGCTACGCCGCCGGCAACACGGACCTCTCGTGGACCCGGCTGACACCGTGGCGAGCGCTCCTCGCCGCCGCTCTGGACCAGTACCCGGCCAAGATCACCGGTGGCGTCGTCGAGGCCGAGCGAACCAACCCGAGTGCCGACCTGCTGGTCGCCTGGCTGTCCGACTGTCTGCACGTCGAGATCGTCCGTTCGATCTCCAAGGGCCCCGGTATCACGTCGGTCGTCCTGGACACCGGTGGAGGACCCATCGAGATCTCCCGCCCCGACGGGCTGCTCGCCGAGTTCACCATCCCGAACGCACCCAACCGGCCGGTTGCGCTCAAGCGGCGGGACACGGCCGAGCTACTCGCCGAGGAGCTCCGCCGGCTCGACCCAGATGACATCTACGAGGCGACCGTCAAGCACCTGTGCGCGTTGGCCGACGCGGCGGTCCACAAGGGCAGCGGCAAGAAGACGGCCAGCCAAGAAGACGGCCGCCAAGAAGTCGGCCGCCAAGAAGGCCAGCGGCAACCAGGCGAGCCTCAAACGGACCTCGAAACCGACCGTACCCACCACCGCGAACTCGGCTGCGAAGGCCGCATCGACGAGCTCGGCCAGCCTGGCCAAGCGATCACCTGGTCGTCGCACCGTCGGCGGCGCCCAGGCCAAGAAGGCCTCGCCGCGCAAGCGAGCAGCGAAGCGAAGCTGATGAGCGCACCGTCGGTCGGAATCCACCGCAACGCCGATGCCCTCGCCGAGGCGGTGTCCGCCCGGCTGATCACCCGGCTGGTTGACGCTCAGTCGTCCGGCCGTACCGCCCGGATCGTGCTCACCGGCGGATCGATTGCCGACCGGATCCACCGCGCCGTCGCGACCTCGGCCGCTCGTGACGCGGTCGACTGGAGCGCAGTGGAGATCTGGTGGGGCGACGAACGCTTCGTGGCTGGCGACGACCCTGATCGCAACGACGTTCAGGCCCGTACGGCGCTGCTGGACGCACTTCCGCTCGACCCTCGCCAGGTGCATCCGATGCCGACGCCTGACCAGGCCGGAAACGACCCCGACCTCGGCGCGGAGATGTACGCGGACGAGCTGGCGGCCGCTGCCGGCCCCGGTGACCATGGCGGGGTGCCGACGTTCGACGTGCTGATGCTCGGCGTGGGCCCGGACGGGCATGTCGCGTCCCTCTTCCCGGGCCGCCCCGCCCTGTACGACGAACGGTCGGTCGTCGGCGTCCACGGCTCGCCGAAGCCCCCGCCGTTGCGGATCACCATGACGATGCCGACCTTGCAGCGCGCGCACGACGTCTGGTTCGTGGTAGCCGGGGAGGACAAGGCCCGCGCAGTCCACCTCGCCCTCGGCGGAGTCGGGATGGTCCAGATCCCGGCCGCCGGACCCCGCGGCATCCAGACCACGCTCTGGATCCTGGACAAGGCCGCCGCCTCCCAACTCCCCCCCGACCTCGCCCGCATGTCCTCCACCTAACCGACCATCCGGCCAAACCGCCCGACCATCCGACCAAACTGCCCGACCATCCGACCAAACTGCCCGACCATCCGACCAAACTGCCCGACCATCCGACCAAACTGCCCGACCATCCGGCCAAACTGCCCCACCATCCGAGCCTGGCCCATCGCCCATCCGAGCCTCGTGGTCGGCGATCCGAGCCTCGTTGCCGCTCATCCGAGCCTCGCGGTCGGCCATCCGAGTCTGGTGGTCGGCGATCCGAGCCGAAAGGCCGGGTTGAAGGTGCGGTCTGAGTTCGGTCCGGTTCTTGAAAGGCGCAGCGACGACGAGCAACCCTCGCCCACCTCTTCCGTCTGCCGTTTTGCTGGGGTGGGCTGCCGGCGGGTGCGGTCTGAGTTGCCCTGTGTCTACCCCTTGGTTGTTTAGGCCGCTTTGGTGGTGGGGTTGGCGAGGACGTTTTGGAGGGCTCGATGGTGGGTGGGGTCGTAGGGGAGGTTGTCTTGCCAGCAGCGCCAGATGATGTATGTCCAGGCTCGGGCGAGGATGCGGATGGCGTGGGGGTGGTCGTGTCCGCGTGTGATGGCGCGGTCGTAGAGGCCGGCTGCCCAGGCGTTGTCGTGGCGGGAGCCGTCTGCGAAGTCGCAGAGGGCGTCGCGGAGTTCTTTGTTGGGTCCCCAGCGAAAGGTGACGGCTTTGACTTTGCCGGATTGTCGGGTGGAGGGGGCGACTCCGCCGAGGCATGCCAGGGATTCTGCGGTGGGGAACTTGCCTCGGGCGTCGCCGATCTCGGCGAGCAGTCTGGCAGTGCGGAGGGTCCTGACCCGGGGCAGGCTGGCGAAGATGTGGCTGTCGGGGTGGGTGCTGAGCTGGGTGGTGAGGTTGTTCTCGAGAGCGGCGATTTGGGTGTTCAGGACCCGCAGCACCGCGATGAAGGCCTTCGTGGTGGCGGCGTGGACCTGAGCGTCGGGGCCGGTGGTGCCGCGTGGTGCGGCGAGGAGCCTCGCGTGCAGCGCTTCGGGGTGGGTGCGTCCGGAGTAGGAGACCGACGACAGCCAGGCCGCGAGGCGTTTGGGCGAAAGCCAATCTGCCTGGGTCTGGGTGGTGAAGCGGTCCAGGAACTGCAGGCTGACCGGGGAGTCGACGCTGTAGAACAGCCCTGCCCCGGCGGGGAACACGAGGTCCAGGTGGGCACGCAGCTGGTTCGCGGCGGCCACCCGATGCTGCACCAGATCCCGGCGGGCACGGACCGTGGTGCGCATGGCGACGGTTGCTGCGGTATCGCGGACCAGCGGCCGCAGCCGGGCACGGTCGGTGCGCACCACGTCGGCCAGCACGAACGCGTCGAACCGGTCGTCCTTGTTGCCGGCCGACCCGTAGCGCGAACGCAGGTTCTTCAGCTGGACCGGCACGATAACCAGCACCGTCAGGTCGACCTGCAGCAGCGCCTCGACAACGGGGCCATCGCTGCGTTCGATGCCGACCTCCTCGACGCCTGCCTTGAGTAGCCTGCGGACCAAGTCCCTCAGGCCGGCGACATCATGACCCACCACGAACCGGTCGAGAACCGTGCCGTCGGGTTCGATGATGCAGACGGCATGGTTGTCCTTGGCCCAGTCGACACCAGCGCACATTCGCGCCGAGACGGCTGAAGGAGTAAGAATCATCGTTGTTTCCTCGCTGTTGCAGCAGTGAGCAAACACCCGGTGGTCCCGGGACCCCGCAGCCGGTCGCTCACTGATCGGCGCTCATCGGCGCACAGCCCTGTAGCCGGTCTGGGAGTCCTGGACCACCGGGCCCCGCAAAACTCAGACTGGACCTCGAAGGTCGAGTGTGGCTGGCGATGGCCCGGTGGGGACCAGGGTGTATCGGCAGCCCATCGGGAGCCACCAACACAACGATGGTGCATCAGTGAGTGT